>CAWJOB010000007.1:0-12159 GCA_963844445.1 uncultured Gemmatimonadales bacterium | reverse complement strand
AGATCTTCGACATCTATGCCACCAAAAAGGAAGGAGACATGCGCGGCGTCGGGCTGGGTCTCCCGCTCTCGCGGCGCCTCGCCCGGCTCCTAGGCGGCGACCTTGTCGCGGTGGCGACCGAGGGAAATGGGGGGGAGTTCAGGCTGCAGCTGCCCGCCGCGCCCCAATCGTGAACACATCTTCATACGAGCTTCCGCTCGCTCTCAGAGTCCTGGCCAGAGATTGATACCCATGAAAATCCTCGTGGTGGAAGACGACCGCAAAGTCGCGGGATTCATCGAGCAGGGCCTGCGTGAGGAGGGCTACGTCGTGGATGTCGCCCCGGACGGTGACGAGGCCCTCATGCTGGCCCACGTGTACGAGTACGACATCATCCTGCTCGACCTCGTGCTGCCGAAGAAGAACGGATTTCAGGTCGCCATCGAGCTGCGGCGGGAGGGTCGCAACACCCCGATCCTCATGCTCACCTCCCGCGACGCCGTGGAGGACGTGGTCCGCGGGCTCGACGCGGGGGCCGACGACTACCTGGCGAAGCCCTTCCAGTTCGATGAGCTCCTCGCCCGCATCCGGGCGCTGCACCGCCGCGGAGGCGCCGAGCGGCTGGAGGTGCTTCGGTACGGTCCCATCACACTGGACCGTCTGCGGCACGTCGCATTGATCAGCGACCGCAAGCTCGACCTCACGCCCAAGGAGTTTCAGCTGCTCGAGTATTTCCTCCTGCACCCGGAGGAAGTGGTGCGCCGGACCACGCTCCTGGAGAAGGTATGGGACATGCACTTCGACCCGGAGAGCAACGTCGTGGACGTCCACGTCGGCAACCTGCGCCGGAAGCTGGCCCAGGAGGCCGGAGAGCAGCTGCTCAGCACGGTCCGCGGGGTGGGCTTCAGCCTGCGCCGGAACGGTTTGACGGAGGCCAGCGCCGACACCGTGTGATCGGCCGGGGCGCCGTCGCGCTCCCGGCCGGCTCCCTGCTCTGCATCGCCGCGGGCCTCGCCGTTCGGTACACCGCCGGGCCAGGCCCGGCCCTGCTGCTCTGGAGCGCCGGGCTCGCCGTCACCGGCGCACCCGTCGTCTGGACCACCATCCGGACCGCAGCCGCGGGGCACTTCGCCGCGGATCTCGTCGCCTCCTTCGCCATCGTCGGGGCGCTGCTCCTGGGTGAGCCGCTGGCCGGGCTCGTCGTCGTGCTGATGCAGACGGGGGGAGAAGCGCTCGAGCGCTACGCCGAGGGCCGGGCCTCCGCGGCGGTGAGGGAGCTGGAGGCGGCGGCGCCGCGAGTGGCGCACCGGCTGGACCGGGGCGAGCCTGAGGACGTACCGGTGGATGTGGTGGGGGTGGGTGACCTGCTCCTGGTGCGGCCGGGTGAGCTGATCCCCTGCGACATCGAGGTGGTGGGCGGCGGCTCCAGCGTGGACACGTCCCGGCTCACCGGCGAGCCGATGCCGGTGGCCGCCCGTCCCGGCTCGCGCCTCCTCAGCGGCAGCCTCAATCTCGACGGCGTGCTGGAGGCCCGGGTTCTCGCGCCGGCCGGAGAGAGTCAGTACGCACGGATCGTGGAGTTGGTCCGGTCCGCGCAGGCCAGCAAGTCTCCGCTCCAGCGACTCGCCGATCGCTACGCCGTCTGGTTCACCCCGCTCACGCTCGTCATCTGCGGCGGCGCCTGGATCCTGTCGGGCGATCCGGTGCGCGCCCTCGCCGTATTGGTGGTGGCGACCCCATGTCCGCTGATCCTGGCCACGCCGGTCGCGATCATCGGTGGAATCAACCGGGCAGCCCGGCACGGCATCATCTTCCGCCACGGCGGGGCGCTGGAGCAGCTCGGACAGGTCAGCGTCGCCGTCTTCGACAAGACCGGAACCCTCACGGTCGGGCACCCCGAGGTGGCGCAGGTGGTTCCCGCGCCATCGTTCACCGCGGACGAGATGCTCCGCCTGGCCGCGGGAGTCGAGCAGGGCTCGGGCCACCCGCTGGCGCGGCCGGTAGTCGCGGCGGCGCGGGCGCGAGGCCTGACGCTACCAGAGGCGAGGGGCATCGTGGAGGCGCCTGGGCAAGGGGTCAGCGGGAGGGTGGACGGGCGGGAAGTCGCGGTCGGCGGGAGAACCTATCTGACGGCGCGCCATCCCGGGATCGAGGAGGATCTGCGAGCGCTGCGCGGATCGGACGGACGGGCGGCGCTCCGCGCGTTCGTGGTGGTGGACGGAAAGGCCGCCGGGATCATCGAGTATGCCGACGGCATCCGGCCCGAGCTCGAGGGGCTGGTCACGCGTCTGCGGACCTTGGGTCTCCGGCACGTGGTCCTGCTCTCGGGTGACGACCGCGCGAACACCGACGCGGTTGCCCATGCGATCGGGATCGAGGAAGCGCACGGCGAGCTGCTGCCCCAGGACAAGGTGGCCCACGTCCGGCGGCTGGCGAAGGCCGGCGAAAAGGTTCTCATGGTCGGTGACGGGACCAACGACGCGCCGGCCTTGAGCAGCGCCACCGTGGGCATCGCGCTCGCGTCGGGAGGCGGCGGGATCACCGCGGAGGCCGCCGACGCGGTGCTGCTCGCGGACGACCCCTCGCGCGTGGTCACCGCGATCGCCATCAGCCGGCGCACCGTGCACCTGGCCCATCAGAGCATCTGGGTGGGGCTCGGGTTCAGCGCGTGTGCCATGGCGGCGGCGAGCCTGGGGTACGTGCCACCAACGCTCGGCGCTCTGCTCCAGGAAGCGATCGATGTGGGGGTGATCCTGAACGCCCTGAGAGCAGCGACAGGCAAAGATCCCACCAGTGCGACAGCGACGACCGATCCCTAGGCCGTCTGAACCGGCGCGGAGTACTTCACAGGCGGGCGCCCCGCAGGGTCGTCAGCAGCCGGGTCGCCTCCGGCGGGAGGTCATCCGTCTCGATCCCGGCCGTCGCGAGCTCCACCTCGACGTACCAGAGGGCCAATTGTTCGATGAGCCGACGGACGAGCCGCGCGGTGAGGAGTCCGGTCGTGCGCCGACGGGCCGCGATCACCAACTCCTCCACCGTGTGCTCGAGCCCCGCTCGAACGGTCGCGAGCGTCCGGGTCGCCTCGTCGGGCACTAGCGAACCCAGCGCGTCGAGCAGAGCGCGCTCCAGGCGGAACCAGTCGCGGAACTGATCGCTCAAGAACCTTGCGACCGACCACCGGGTCCAGAAGTCCGCTTCGTCGTTCAGCGCAGGCGTCAGAAAGGTGGTCACCTGCTCCATCCATGTCTCGTGCACCCGTCCGAGCACGTCGCCGACCGTGGTGGCGGTACGGACCATCGGGCTCATCGTAGTCATGGGGTCGCTCCTGTCGGGGTCAGGCTGGCTTGGGGCTCGCAGCGAGCGGGGGTGTCCATGGCAGCAATCTGGGACCCGCGCCGCAACCGGCCGTGAAGCGAGCGTGAAACAACCCTCACGGGCGCTGAGCTATCTTCGACGCGATGCTGGCCATGCTGCTCGACGCTCCCGGACGCGACCTGCGCCGGGCCTCGGCACCGGTGCCTCAGCCGGGTGCCGGGCAATTGTTGCTGCGCGTCCGGGCCTGCGGCGTGTGCCGCACCGATCTCCACGTCGCCGACGGAGAGCTCCCGAACCCGAAGCTGCCGCTCGTCCTGGGGCACGAGATCGTGGCCGAAGTGGTGGAGCGCGGCCCCGGCACCGAGGGGCCGGCTCCCGGCGAGCGGGTGGGTGTGCCGTGGCTGGCCTGGACCTGTGGTGTATGCCGCTACTGCCGGGCCGGCCGGGAGAACCTGTGTGACCGCGCGCGTTTCACCGGCTACCAGGTGGACGGGGGTTATGCGGAGTACACCGTGGCGGACGCGCGGTACTGCTTCCCCCTCCCGCCCGCCTACACCGACAGCCACGCGGCGCCGTTGCTCTGCGCCGGACTCATCGGGCATCGCTCGCTCCGCGCGGCCGGAGCCGCCGAGCGGCTGGGGATCTATGGGTTCGGGGCCGCTGCGCACATCGTCGCGCAGGTGGCGCGACACGAGGGCCGGCGCGTGTTCGCCTTCACCCGCCCGGGAGACGAGGAGGGGCAGGCGTTCGCCCGCCAACTGGGCGCCGAGTGGGCGGGAGCTTCCACCGAGCCGCCGCCGGAGCCGCTCGACGCGGCGATCATCTTCGCGCCGGTCGGTTCCCTCGTGCCCGCGGCGCTTCGCGCGGTCGCCAAGGCGGGCACCGTGGTCTGCGCCGGCATCCACATGAGCCCGATCCCGTCGTTCCCCTACGAAATCCTGTGGGAGGAGCGGGTGGTGCGCTCGGTCGCGAACCTCACCAGAGCCGACGGCGAGGAATTCCTCGGTCTCGCCGGTCGCGTGCCGCTTCGCATCGCCGCCGAGACGCTGCCGCTCGAGGCGGCGAACGAAGGTCTCGCCCTGGTACGGAGCGGCCGGGTGCGAGGCGCCGCGGTCCTGTTACCCTCGCACGAGGGATGAACAGACCCTCACACCGCCTTCACAGCCAAGTCATTGCGGCGGATGCATGCTGCAGTGCGGAAGCGAGGAGGAGCGGTGCCGCGATCGATCGTGGGATGGGTGACTCTGGCGATCGCACTCGGAGCGGGGTGCGGTATCCACGCCCCCGCCGGTCCGGTGCCCGTCGAAGGATCAAGAGCCGCAGTGGACTCCCTCGGCGGGGACTGGGAGGGAGCGTACCGGGCCTCGGGCGCCAGCCGGCACGGCATCCTCCGCTTCCATCTCGTGCCTGGCGCTGATACCGCCCACGGCGAAGTGGAGATCACCTTCTCCCGCGCCCTGCGCCTCTACGGGGACCCGCCAGAGGAGACCTTGCCGCGGAGTCCGTGCCGCGTGATCGACATCGCGCTGGTCCGGGTCGACGCCGGCACCGTTCGAGGCAGCCTCGCGCCCTACTGGGATCCGGATTGCGAGTGCCAGACGCTGACCGTGTTCGAGGGCCGACTGGTCCAGCCCGGACGGGTAGAGGGGACGTTCACTTCCCGGCTTGCCCCCGATGGACCGGTCCAGTTCTCGGGCGACTGGGCGGCGGATCGGCGCTAACCCGCGGCCCGCCGCTCCGCCTCGCACTTCACCAGCCGCAGCATTTCCCACCGGATCAGCACGATCCCCGGCGAGGCCAGCGTCCAGTACCGCCGGAAGCGCGCTTGCGCCGATGGGTCTGTCGCGACCACGCGGGTCTCGGTGCGGAACACCGACCGCCCGTCGGCCAAGGGCGCCACGCCGATGGTCCAGGCGATCTTCACGAAATTCGGCTCCGCGAATGCTGCGAATTGCTCGGGAGCCACGCCCCGGAACACCACGTCGGCCAGCCAGGGCTGCGTCACCGCTCCCATCACCAGCTCGCGACCGGGCTCCTCGGCGAGCACCCGCCACCCGAGCGCCTGGACCTCGTCCAGGAACGACCTTTCGATGCGCGCGGGCGCGGTGCGGCCGCCCATGAAGAGCTGGCGGGCCCGGAAGAGGCCGCGCACCAGCGGCGCGCGACGAAGGTCGAGCTCCCGCGCGGACGCGTAGGTCACCTCCGCCGGGGCACGCACCGTGGCCTGGTGGTGCTCCCGTACGTCGAACTCCGGCATGAACCGGTCGAGCAGCTCATCGCCGCTGCCACGACGCGATACCCGGCCGTAGCGGTACCAGGTCGTCACCCCGTACCCGGTCGCGGCGAGTGCCACCGCGGCGGCCGTCCCCGCCAGTGCAGTCCGCTTTCGCATGTCGAGCCTCCCAGCCTCGAGTCGTCGTAGTCTAGCGCGGCTCGCAAGCAGGCGTCGTGAACGGGGCGTGAAGGCGCCTTCATTCCCGCTTCACCGTGGAGTCAGCGGAGGCGAGGCATCTTTCGCCCATGCTCGAAGCCACTGCTCTCGGCATCGGCCTGGCCCCGCGGCTGGCCCTGGCAGGCTTGACCGGGCTCGCCATCGGGATCGAGCGGGAATGGTCCGGCCACGCCTCCGGCCCGCGGGCGCGTTTCGGGGGCGTGCGAACCTTCCTTCTGCTGGGACTCATCGGCGGTATCGCCGGCCTGCTCGCGGCCGGCGGGTGGGTGGCGATCGGCGCCGCCCTGATCGCTGGTGGCGCGCTGCTCGCCGTGCTGGCCTACGTCGTCGCCTCGCAGCAGACCGGGGACCGGGACGGCACCACGGAGGCGGCGGCGCTGCTGGTGCTGGCGACGGGCGGACTCTGCGGGCTCGGATACTCGGCCCTAGGGAGCGGCGTCGCGGCCATCGCCGTGCTGGCTCTCGCGGAGAAGGGCCGCATCCAGGCGTTCGTCGGAAAGATCGGTGAGCGCGAGCTGTTGGCGGCACTGCGATTCGCGGTGCTGGCGATCGTGGTCCTGCCGCTGCTGCCCCCGGGGCCGTTCGGGCCGTACTCGGCCATACGGCCGCGGGAGCTCTGGACCATCGTCCTCCTCTTTTCCGGGCTCAGCTTTCTGGGCTACCTGGCCCGCCGGGTGGTGGGCCCTGAGCGCGGCTATGGGGTCACGGGACTGCTGGGCGGTCTCATTTCTTCGACCGCCGTCGCACTCACCTTCTCCCAGAAGAGCCGGGAGGAGCCCGGGTATGCGCGGAGCCTGGCCCTGGGCGTCGTCGCCGCATGCACGGTGCTGATCCCCCGCGTTCTGGGCATCACCCTGGTGCTCAGCCCGCCAGTGGCCGGTGAGCTCGCCCCCTACCTGGCGCCACCTCTCCTCGTCGGTGGTCTCTTCGTCGCCTGGTCGATGCGGCGCCGTTCGCTCGGGCCTGCGTCACCGGCGGCTCAGGATGCGAGCCCGCTCGGCCTGGTCTCGGCCATCAAGATGGCCGTCGCCTTCCAGGTGGTCCTCCTGCTGGTCCCCGCGATCCAGAGCACCTGGGGCAGCGCCGGAGTGCTGAGCTCCGCAGCGGTCCTCGGGCTCACCGACGTGGACGCGCTCACGTACTCGATGTCGCGTCTCGGCTCAGCCGGGGCCGTTCCGCTGGCTGCGCGGGCCATCGCCGTTGGCATTCTGGCGAACACCGCACTGAAGCTGATACTCGTGGTCTCGCTGGGATCGCCGGCATTCCGGCGCGCCGCCGCGCCCGGCCTTCTGGCCCTGGGTGCCGCCCTGGCGACGGGACTCGCTCTCGTATCCTGAACCCCTGCGTCGGCGGCGATCAGAGTGGGATCGTGAGCACGCTGACCGGAGCCGTGTGCAGGAGGTGTCGTGCGATCCCCCCGGACTCGAGTATTCCGGCCGGGCCGCCCCGGTGGCAACCGAAGGTCAGCACGTCCGCACCGGTCGCGGCCAGCTCGGCGAGCACCTCGGCCACCGTCCGGCCCTGTCGGATGGAGACGGCGACTTCGGCGAATGTCCGCGAACCGGTCCGGGCAGCAGGAGGCTCGAGCTCGCTCCACAACCGGCTGCTTCGCGTCAGTGGCAGCGGCGGTACCGGGTCCACCACCTCGGGCCGATCGCTACACTCGACCGTGACTACGGTCAGCTTCAGCCCGACGGCCTCCGCGAAGTCCCGGGCCGCGGCGTAGACGCGCATGCCCCGGTCCGAGCCGTCGAGCGCAACCAGCAGCTTGGTCAGCGGCGGCGCTGCCTGCTCCACGAACAGGCAGGTCACTCGGCTCCGTCGGATCACCGCGTCCGCCGTGTCGCCCACCAGGAGGCGCGCGACGGCTGACCGGTGTTTCCGGCCGATCACCAGGAGGTCGGCGCCGCGCTGCTCCGCGAAACGGCAGATCTCGATGGCCGGGACGCCGAACGCGATGCCGAGCTCGACCGGTATCGGGCAGTCCGGCCTCAGCTCCGCGTCCACCCAGCGCTGGAGCCGCTCCAGGGCGGTGGCGCGCCCCGGCTGACCCGAGGACGCCGCCACCGACGGAGCCCAATCGCGACACGGACTGCGCCGGGACGACACGCATCACGGTGAGGCGAGCGCCTGCGCGCTGGGCGAGATCCAGCCCGGCTCGGACGGCGGATCGGCCGGCCTCGGACTCGTCGGTGGCTACGACAACGTGGCGAAGCTGCATGGGAAGCCTCCTGGCATGGAGGACGCTAAGGGTCGCCGTCTGAAGCGATCGTGAAAGCGCCGGGATACCCGCTTCATGCACCGGCGGCCCGGGAGTGACTCCCGGGCCGCCGGTGAAAGCCCCTTCATCCCTCCTTCACCACCTATTCACCGCCAAGGCGCGACCTTCGAGCGTCACCCACCGCGGAGGAAGCCATGAAGGTCGCCGAGCTCATGCAGCCCAACGTGAGGACCATCAGCAGCGAGGCCTGCGTCGCCGACGTGGTGGTGTCGTTGGCGGACGCACACATCTCCGGTCTGCCGGTCGTGGACAAGGGCGGCCGCATCCTCGGGGTCGTCTCGGCCAGCGACGTCCTGACGGCGGAAGCGGAAGCGGAGAGCGTGACCATGGGGCAGGATCTCATGCAGGAGACCTTGGTCCGCGACATCATGACGCCGCGCCCCTACACCATCGCACCGGATGAGGACGTGCGCGAGGTCGCTCGCCAGATGCTGTACGGCGACGTCCATCGGCTGTTCGTGGTGGAGGGTGAGCGCCTGGTCGGAGTCATCTCGACCACGGACATGGTCCGCGCGATCGCGAACGGCAAGCTCTGAACGGATGGCTGACGCCGCCGTCAGAGCCGACGCGCTCAGAGCCTGGTTCCTGGGGCCGAGAGCCGAGAACGCCGCACTGCTCGAGCGTCTGGTGGTGGAGTCGCTGCGTGACCACGTCTTCTGGCGGCGCAACTACCACCCGGAGGACGGCTTCACGATCCGGGAGTCGGACAAGCGGCGGGAGGGCTACGAGGACGCGGTCGCCACGCTGACCCAGGAGCTGCTCGGCCTCCTGGCGGAGCTCAAGCGCGACGTCCCCGTGTTCAGCGGCCGGTACAAGGGCCATATGCTCGCCGAGCAGACGATCGCGGCCCAGGTGGGCTGGTTCGCCACCATGCTGTACAACCCCAACAACATCGCGACGGACATCTCCCCGGTGACCACCCGGCTGGAGATGGAGGTGGCGGCGCAGCTCGCCCGGATGATCGGCTACGATCCGCGCACCAGCTGGGGGCATCTCACCTCGGGCGGCACCATCGCGAACTTCGAGGCCTTCTGGCTCGCGCGGGGTGTGCGCTACCTCGCGGTCGCGGCCGCGGGTGCCGCCGCCGAGCTGGGAGTCGAGCTGCCGGTCACCACGGCGGACGGCACCACTGTCGCACTCACCGGGCTCTCGCTGTGGCAGCTGCTCAACGTCCCCAACCGTGCCGCGCTCGACCTCTGGGACGCGCTCTGGGCGGCGGCGCCGCGCGCCGACGTCACCCGCGCGCTCGGCAACCACTCGCTCGCGGCGATCGGGTACCAGGAGTACTCCCGGCGGCTCGCGCACCAGTACGGCGATCCGCTCCCGCCGGGCGTGGTGCTGGTCTCGGCGACGGCGCACTACTCCTGGGAGAAGATCGTCCGTGCGCTCGGCATCGGATCCAACCAGCTGGTGCACGTGCCGGTGGACACCCGGTTCCGGATGGATCCCGACGCGCTGTGGGACCAGGTGCGGGCGCTCGCGGGCCGACGGCAGGCGATCATCGCCTGCGTGAGCGTGTGCGGGAGCACCGAGGAGAGCGCGGTGGACCGGCTCGACCGGGTGCTCGAAATGCGGGCCCGCGCCGAGAGGGAGCTCGGCGTGACCTTCCACGTGCACTCGGACGCCTGCTACGGCGGGTATACGGCGGCGGTGACGCGGTCGGCGGAGGGTGGGAGGCGTGGCGCGGCCGCGATCCGCGCAAGCGTCGGTGAGCCGTGGCCCGACGACGAGTGGGTTCGTGCCATCGAGGCGCTGGGCGAGGCCGACTCGGTCAGCGTGGACCCGCACAAACTGGGCTACGTGCCCTACTCGGCCGGCGCGGTGCTGGTGCGCGATGGACGGGCGCGACATCTGGTCGCCATGGACCCGCCCTACCTCGCGCCCACGGGCACCGATGAGCCCGGGGTCGAGCGGTTCCTCGGCCGTTACATCCTGGAGGGCTCGAAGCCGGGTGCGGCCGCCGCCGCAGTGTGGCTGAGCCACAAGGCGCTGCCGCTGGACGAGCGAGGATACGGGTACCTGATCGAACGTACCGCGGCGGGGGCCCGGCGACTGCACCGCTCGTTGACGAGGGCGGACCTGTCGCCCTTCCGGGTGGTGCTGCTGCCCGTGCCGGACATCAACATCGTCTGCTACCTGCTGACACACCCTCGGCTGACCTCGCTGGCGGCGGTCAACACCTTCAACGAGCGCATCTATGGCCGGATGAGCCTGGGGCGGCGGGAGGACGACCCGGACTACATCATCACCCGCACCCGGCTGCGCTCGCCGATGTACGACGGCGCGGTCGATCCGCTGCTGGCGGCGCTCGGGGTCTGCACTCCGGACGAGTGGAAGGCAAGCGGGGACGAGGGGCTGGTCGTGCTGCGCTCCACCGTGATGGATCCCTTTCTCGTGGCGGGGCCGCCGGCGCCGGACCACATCAGCGGCTTCATCGAGGCCCTGCGGAAGGCAGCCGTAGCTTCGCTCTGAGTCGACAGGAGTGTGAAGGAACGTTCACGGTCTCCCCACGGGAGCTTCATCGAAGGGGGCCTAGACTGGGGTGGAGTCGAGCTTTCCACTATTCGAGGAGACCATACCGTGTCCGACGCCACGCCGCGCTCAATCGCAAGCCGCCGCACGTTCATCCGGCAGGGCGCGGCCGCCGCGGTCGCCTTGCCCACCGTCGCGGCCACGCTCGCCGCCTGCGGCGAGACCAAGGCCGCGGCACCCGCTCCTCCGAAGGAGCCCGCCCAGCCAGCGGCGCCTCCGCCGTCGCCTCGCGAAAAGGCCGACCAGATGGACGCCATGCACGAGAAGGGGATAAAGGCGTTCCCGGCGAAGACCGAGGGCAAGGGCAACCAGTTGATGGAGCCGAAGATGGAGGGGCGGGTCAAGGTCTACGACTTGACGGCCGAGGAGCTGCAGTGGGAGGTCGAGGCGGGGAAGAAAGTGAAGGCGTGGGCGTACAATGGGCAGGTGCCCGGCCCGCAGATCCGGGTCCGGGAAGGCGACCGCGTGCGGATCAACCTCACGAACAAGCTCCCGGAGTCCACGTCGATCCACTTCCATGGCCTCGAGCTGCCCAACGATCAGGACGGCGTGCCGTTCATCACCCAGCCGCCGGTGAAGCCGGGTGAGAGCTACACCTACGAGTTCACCGTGCCCAACGCCGGCTCCCACATGTACCACTCGCACCACAACGCCGCGATCCAGGTTGGTCAGGGCCTGCTGGGCGCGTTCGTGGTGGAGCCGAAGCGGCCGCTCGCCGCGCACAAGGCGGACGTGGACTACGTGATGGTCCTGAACGATGGGTACCACGGCTACACCTTGAACGGCAAAAGCTTCCCCGCCACCGAGCCGGTCGTGTGCACCCAGGGCCAGGTCGTGCGCCTGCGCTTCATGAACGAAGGGATGATGATCCACCCGATGCACCTGCACGGGATGCACATGACGGTGATCGCGAAGGACGGCTGGGACCAGCCGGCGCCCTGGAAGTGCGATACGCTCAACGTCGCGCCCGGGGAGCGGTGGGACGTGCTGGTGAAGGCCACCAATCCCGGCACCTGGGCCTTCCACTGCCACATCCTGCCGCACGCGGAGTCGGAGCACGGGATGTTCGGGATGGTGACGGCGCTGGTGGTGAAGCCGGCCACCGCCTGAGGAAGAGAAACGCGGAGGGTTTCGATGAACACCGCTCACCTTCACCTGATCCTGAATCACCTCCCGGTCCTGGGCGCGCCGATGCTCCTCGCGCTGCTGGCCTACGGCCTCGGGCGCAAGCTGCCCGAGGTCACCCGGATCGCGCTATGGTGTACCGCCGCGCTCGGCATCGTGACGATAGCGGTCTATCTCACCGGCGAGCCTGCGGAGGAGCTGGTGGAAGCGCTGCCGACCTTCGACCACGACCTGGTCGAGCGCCACGAGGAGGTCGCGCTCTGGGCGACCACGTTGCTCGTGGTCAGCGCGGGGCTCGCGGGCTGGGCGCTGTGGTCGTGGCGACGGCAAGGAGTCGAGCCGCGCACCACGACCCGGCTTGTGCTGGCCGGTCTCGTGGTCGGGACCCTGGTGACGATGGTCACCGCCTGGACCGGCGGGCCAATCGGGCATCCGGAGATCCGCCCGTAGGGCCGTGGCATCTTCGCCTCCCCGA
>CAWJOB010000006.1:0-114637 GCA_963844445.1 uncultured Gemmatimonadales bacterium | reverse complement strand
CCCCAAGCATAGACACCTAGGTGTGACCCCATGCCCGCCCAGAGCAAAGACCGCCTCCACGGCACCCTCGACGCCCTCATCCTCAAGACCCTGAGCTGGGGCCCCCGCCACGGCTACGCCATCAGCCGCTGGCTCAGCGACACCAGCGGCGAGGCGATCCAGGTCGAGGAGGGCTCGCTCTACCCCGCCCTCTACCGGATGGAGCGGGAGCGGTGGATCGAGGCCGAGTGGGGGGTCTCCGAGCTGGGCCGCAAGGCGCGATTCTACCGGCTCACGCCCAAGGGCCGGAAACAGCTCGCCGCCGAGACCCGGCGCTTCGCCGAGTTCGTCGAGGCGGTCTCCCCCATCCTGCTGCCGGGCTGAGCCGATGTTCTGGCGCCGGAGCGTGGCCGACCAGGTGGACGAGGAGCTGGACTTCCACCTCGAGATGGTCACCCGCGAGCTGATCGCACGGGGGCGGAGCGAGCCGGATGCGCGGGCCGAGGCGCTGCGGCGCTTCGGCGACCTGGCCGAGGTCGGCGCGCGCTGCCGGAAGCTGGGCCTGGAGCACGAGCGCAACGTGCGCCGGGCCGAGTACCTGACCGAGCTGCGGCATGACGTCCGGCTCGCCTTCCGCCACCTTCGCCGGGCGCCGGCGTTCGCCGCGGTCGCCGTCCTCACCCTGGTGCTCGCCATCGGGGCCAACACCGCGATCTTCAGCGCGGTGAGCGCGGTGCTCCTCCGCCCCCTGCCCTATCCCCACGCCGACCGGCTCACCGCGATCTGGGGCAAGCTGGGCGACTCGCCCCGGGTGCTGCTCTCCTACCCCGACCTGATGGAGTACCGCGCGCGAAACCGCACGCTCGACGACCTCGGCATCATCCGCGGCCAGAGCGTGAACCTCACCGGGGCGGACCGGCCCGACCGGCTCTCCGGCTCCTTCGTCACCGCCAACGTCCTGCGCCTCTTCGGCGCCCGGGCACAGCTGGGCCGGCTCTTCACCGACGAGGAGACGACGGTGGGAACGGCGGCCCGGGTGGCGGTCCTGTCCCACGCGATCTGGACCTCGCGCTTCGGCGCCGACACGGGCCTGGTGGGCCGGACCCTCGTGCTGAACGGCGTCCCACAGCAGGTGATCGGCGTGACCGTCGCCGAGTTCCAGGACCCGTTCGGCCCGACCGAGGTGTGGCTGCCGGCGACCTCGGCGCCCAACCCGGCCTGGCTCACCCGCGAGGGCCCGGCTTTCTATGCGGTGGGACGGATGCGCCCGGGGGTGACCGCGGCGGAGGCGTCGGCGGACCTGTCACGCATCGCGGCGGAGCTCGCCGCCGAGTTCCCCGAGACCAACGCCGGGGTGGGGATCGGTCTCCAGCCGCTCCGCGATTTCCTGGTCGGCGAGATCCGGCCGGCGCTGCTGATCCTGCTGGGGTTCGTGGCGCTGATCCTGTGCATCGCCTGCGCCAACATCGCCAACCTCCAGCTCGCCCGTGCCACCGCCCGCCGGCGCGAGATGTCGCTCCGCGCGGCCCTCGGCGCCGGCCGGGCGCGGCTGGTCCGCCAGCTCCTGACCGAGAGCGTGGTGCTGGCGCTGATCGGCGGGACGGTGGGAGTGCTGGTCGCCCGCTGGGGGATCTCGGGGCTGGTGACGATGGTGCCGGACGGACTCCCATCGTTCGGCGAGGTGGGACTCGACCGGAGGGTGCTGCTCTTCTCGCTCGCGATCACGATCGGTGCCGGGCTCGTCTTCGGCGCGGTCCCGGCGCGGTACGGCACCCGGGGCCAACTGGCCGACGCGCTGCAGGGCCGCGGCGCCGACCTCCTCGGCGGGACCGGGGTGCGCCAGCTCTTCGTGGCCGTCCAGCTCGGCCTCTGCATCGTGCTGTTGGTGGGCGCGGGGCTCCTCGCGCGGAGCTTCAGCCGGCTGCAGCAGGTGCCGCTCGGTCTCAACCCGGACCACGTGGTCACCGCCGAACTCCGGCTGCCGATCACGAAGTACGACAACGACACGGTGGTCGTGGCGTTCGGCCAGCAGGCGCTGGAGCGGCTCCGGGCGATCCCGGGCGTGCGGTCGGCGGCGCTGGTCGACGCGATCCCGCTGAGCGGCAACTGGGGGATGGCGGGCTACCGGGTGGAGGGCCGGCGCGACGCCCGACAGCCTCCTCCCCACCGCGCAGATCAACGCGGTGAGCGACGGGTTCTTCAGCACCATGGAGATCCCGCTGGTGATGGGGCGGGATTTCGGCCCCACCGATCGGCTGGGCGCGCCGGTGGTCGCGATCGTGAACCGGGAGCTGGCGCGGCGGACCTGGCCGGGCGAGTCGCCGCTGGGGAAGCGAATCACGGTGACGGGGGAGCCGGAGGTGGAGGCCACGGTCGTGGGCGTGGTAGGCAACGTGAAGCAGCTCACCCTGAGCCGCGCCGACGAGCCGCAGCTCTACCTGGCCAAGGCGCAGAACGGGGGGATCTTCCACAGCGTGGCGGTCCGCACCGCGGGCGATCCCGACGCGATGGCCGAGGCGGTGCGGGAGGCGATCTGGGCGGTGGACCGGGACCAGCCGGTCTGGAAGATCCGCTCGATGGCGTCGCTGCTCGACCGCGACCTCGCGCCGCGCCGGTTCACCGCCCGGCTCACCGCCGGGTTCGCGGTGCTGGCGCTGCTGCTGGCGCTGATCGGCGTGTACGGGGTGATGTCGTACGTGGTGGCGCAGCGGACGCGGGAGATCGGGATCCGGGTGGCGCTGGGCGCGGCCCGGGGCGAGGTGGTGCGGCTGGTGCTGGGCCGCGGGCTCCGGATCGTCGCGGCGGGCACCGGGCTGGGGCTGGTGGCGGCGTACGCCGGCGCGCGGCTGATCGAGCGTCAGTTGTTCGGGGTGCCGGCGGCGGACCTGACGACGTTCGTGTCGGTGCCGCTGGTGCTGGTGGTCGTCGCGGCGGTGGCGTGCTGGGTGCCGGCGCGGCGGGCGGCGCGGGTCGACCCGGCGATCGCGCTGTCGGCCGAGTAGCGCGGCGCACCACGGGCGGCACCCTCGGTGATCTACCCCCGCCAGCGCGCCCCACGACGAGCCCCGCAATCGCCTCAAGAATGCCGGCTTCCCGCTTCGGCGTCCGAGACGTGGGCGGTACGCACAGACATGGCCCCGGGAACGAATTCCCGGAGCCATTGTCAGCACGTTGCCAAGTTCGCCGCTATCGGCCGCGCGGGCTTCCCAGCTCCACCTGGGCTCCCACACCCGCCCCCACCTGCGCGCCCACGGGGCCGGCGCCCGCGCTCACTCCGCCGTTCGTCTGGCACCTGCGCCGTCGACTCGGCGCGCAAGTTGGCCAGCGCCTCCGGTCCCCGGGCCAGCGCCGCCTGCACCTGCGTCAAGGCGCGTGTCCGAGGCGTGGCCAAGCGCCACGAGGTCGGTGAGCACCGCGATCGCGACTGCCCGGCGATCCTGCGGCGCGCGTCTGGCTGATCGTCGCCAGTGCCGTCTGGCTCACGCCGCCCTGCACCGCGTCGGCCGCGACGGAGAGCTCGCCTTCCGTCGTGCTCTCGAAGACCCGCCTTGTCATGCGCCTCCCGCGCCTTCGTGAGCGCGTCGAGACGCTTCTCCACCGCGCCGGCGATCCGCTCCATCGGCACGCCCTTCGCCTTCCCCTCGGCGATCTTCCGCTCGAGCGAGCGAGACCGGAATCCCGCGCCTCGACGGCCGTCTCCAGAGCGCGTCCTCGATCCCGTCGCGCCGGCGCCGGTCGGCCGCCGTCGAGTCCTGCGCGGAGAGCGCGACCGGGGCGAGGACCAGCACGGCCGCGAGGGACAGCATCTTGCATCGCATGGTTCGGCTCCTTGCAGTGGGTGGTGTCGGACTCCGCATTCAAGACGACCGGGGGCCGGCACTGGTCACATTGCCGTAATCGGGGTCGAGCGCCTCACGCAGCGTCTCGCGGGCGCGTGCCACGCGCATCTTCGCCGCGCTGAGCGAGATCCCCGCGATCTCCGCGATCTCTTCGTACGAGTGGCCGAGGCTCGTGGCGCAGCAGGAACGCCTCGCGCAGGATCGGCGGGAGCGCGGCGAGCGCGCCCCCAATGGCCTCGCGCAGCGCGTGACGCTCGGCGAAGTCCTGGTCGTCCGCGGGCGTCGTCCACGTCCAGCGAGTGAGACTTCCGTGCGGCGGACGTTCTTCGCCCAGTCGAGCATCGTGTTCCGGAAGATCCGGAAGAGCCAGGACTGGAACCTTGCTCGGTCTCGCGACACTGGTCCCAGCGCCCAAACGCCTTGACGAACGCCTCCTGCACCAGGTCGAGCGCGGTATCGTGCTCGAGTCCGAGGCCGCGTCCATAGCGATAGAGCGGGTTCTGGTGCCGGCGCACGAGCACCGCGAACGCGTCGTGGTCGGCGCCGCCGTCATGACACCACCAGCACGGCCACGTGCCCGCCCATCCCGTCGGCCTGCCGGCCGGGCTGCGACTCCGGCACGAACCAGGTGCCGTCCTCGGCCGACGAAGGCGTAGTGGTAGACGCCCGGGTCGAGCTTCAAGCCGTATAGGTCCAGTGCGACCCGTCGCGCTGCATCGGCACCGGCTTCCAGCCGGTGAAGTCGCCGGCGATGGACGGCCTGCCCTTCGCGGAGCGGGCCGGGATCCGGACGACCGCCCGGCCGTCGTGCGCGCGGCCGGGCACCGGCGAGCGCAGCGTGCGCGCGCTCCCGATGCGCAGGCTGAGCCCGGCCCAGAACGACGTCTCGGTCGACGGAGAGATAGAGCGGATCGAACGCGTTGCCGCGGCCGCCCAGCTGGAGCTCGATCCTGGGAGGCGACGCGGTGCCGGCGCCGGCCGACCACGCCACGCCGGTCCAGGCCGCCCGCCACCCATTGCCCCAGCGAGCCCCAGAGCTGGAGCGGGCCCGCGCCCGTACTGGAGTGTCCCGCCGGCGTACGCGTGCGTGGTGCCGTCGTCCAGCCAGACCCGGGTTTCGGCCTGCAGCGTGAACGGCGCCAGCGAGATCGAGAGCCGGGCATCACCGTTCGGGAGCGCCCGCTCCTGGAGCACGCCGCCGAGCCTGCTCCGCTGCGCCGCGACGCCCGCGCGGGCCTCGACCGGAGCCGCGGCGACCCCGCGAAGCCGCCGGCCATCAGCTCGGCGCCGGCGCCTTCGCCCGAGAGGTCCTGCTCGATCGGCGTGGGCGGTTGGGTCGGAAAGGGCAGCGGACCCGGCGCCGGAACTCGGGCTCCCGGTGCCCGATTGCCGCTGGATGAATCCATGACCCGAGAGGTCGAGCAGCAATCCGGTGTTGCCCCGGGTCTCCAGCCGCTTCCATCCTCCGAGCACCGCCCAGAACGGATCCTCGCCCAGCGGGAGCGCGGCGGAGACGCCGAACCAGTCGCGCAGTCCCGTGCGGCCGAGACCGAGCACGACCGACGAGGCTGGCCGACGACGCCGGCGGGCGCACCCTCGTACGAGACACGGCCGAGCCGCGCCGAAGCCCGCCACTCCTGAGACCACGCGATCGACGGCATCCCGCCGGCCACGAGCAGTGGCCGGCAGGACGACGCGCCCGCACGCACGCCCTCACGACCGCACCTCGGGCGCCAGCACGGCGACGCGGCTGCTCGCGCCGCCGAACCCGTCGGTCACCCGCGGTGCGAGCGGGTCGAGCCGCCAGGTCCTGCCGTCGACGACGAAGACGTAGTTGTAGACCCCGGGCTCGAGCGCGACATCCACCGACCACACGCCGGCCGCGACTCTGGTGGAGCCGGTGCTCGGGGCGCCAGCCGTTGAAGTCCCCGACCAGCGCAACCTCGTGCGCTCCAACCGCGCCCAGACGGAACTGGACGATCACGCGTGGCGGACTGGTTGCCGCGGTCTGCGCGGAGCGCGAGGCATAGACCGAGACCACGGCCGCGAGCGCCGCCATGCCGAACGCGGGGCGCACGGTGAGCGAGAGCGCGCGGGGCGACCAGAGCCAGCGGAGCACCGTGCCGACCCCGTGGCGAAGGCCGCGAGGCGCTACCTGATGCATGACCTCGCGCGCCACGTCGATCGTCGCAAGGTGCTGGATCGGGCCGAGCGCCGTGCAAATGGTTGCACGGTAGCGCTGCAGCTCCAGCCGTTCCTCGTGGGTGAGCTGGTCGGTGGGAAGCTCGCCGTCGAGCGCCCGATGGATCCGGTCATCCATGATCTCAACCGCCTGAATGGGTTAACGGCCAGGTTCGGGGGTGAGACGAGCGGCGGCCGGCGAAAGTCACATGGGAGGAAAAGGCAAATCGCGCGCCTGACATCGCTTCCTGGTGACGTCCCTGGAGCGGGTGGTGACCAATGCGTTATGCGGGTGGGTGTGGGCGCGCCGATGGGTGAACACAAGAACGTGCACTGGCACGAGCTGATTGCCAGGACTGGTCCTGGGCCGTGGGCTCCGGATCGTCGCGGCGGGCTGGGCTGGGGCTGGTGGCGGCGTACGCCGGTGGGCGGCTGATCGAGCGTCAGTTGTTCAGGGTGACGGCGGCGGACCTGACGACGTTTGTGTCGGTGCCGCTGGTGCTGGTGGTCGTCGCGGCGGTGGCGTGCTGGGTGCCGGCGCGGCGGGCGGCGCGGGTGGATCCGGCGATCGCGCTGTCGGCGGAGTAACTTCGGGGGGCGAGCACAAAAAGCGGCTTGGCGCACTCCAGCCGAGGAGGGACGATGAACAAGCAGGCTCTCGACCAGTTCTGGGACCAGTTCCGGCAGAAGTACGGCGTCTACCTCCGCCTGCTCGAGGCCATACCCGCGGACCGCTACCAGAGTCTGCCGGTCCCGGGCCTGAGGTCCGCGGCCGAGCTGGCGGTCCATGTGTCGGGGACGTGCGTTCGGGACATCGCGCAAGGCATCGCGACGGGCAGCGTCACCACCGATGAAGCGGCGGAGCCCCGGCTGGCGAAGGAGCTGGACAAGCCGGGCCTGATCGCCTTCGCCAGGCAGTGCTTCGGCGAGGCCGACGGGGCGGTCGCCCGGATCGGGGACGCGGAGCTCCGCGCGATCGTATCGACACCCTGGGAGAACAACTGGCCCGGGTGGGTCGGGTTCTCGATCATGCACGACGAATTCATGCACCACCGCGGGCAGCTGTACGTCTACGCGCGCCTCTTCGGTGTCGCGCCGCCGTCTATGTGGAGCTTCGGGGAGAACGCGGCGGATATCTGGCCGGCGACGGTCGGCTAGACACCCGCGGCCCTATCCGCAGCTCGCGCCCCTCGTGCGACAGGAGCATATCCGCCACGGGCCGCGCGTCCCCCCGCTGGGCCAGGTGCGTCGCCCACCACTCCTCGGCCCGCTCCGCGGTCCATACGGATGCCAGAGGAACCTCGTCCAGCCGAGCGCTCACCGCCTCCGCGCTGGCCGGACGGTCGGCCGGATCCTTCTGCAGGCATTCCATGACCAGGTCCTCGAGCGGAGCCGGGATCGCAACCTCGACTCGGACCGACGGCCGCGTCGGCGGCACCTGCGCGTGCTGCATCATCACCTGCATGACGTTCTCGCCCTCGAAGACCATCTTGCGGGTAAGAAGCCAGTACGCGACACAGCCCAGCGCGTACAGGTCGACCCGGTGATCCGTGTCGGCGGCCCCGAGCACCACCTCCGGCGCCATGTAGCCCGGCGTGCCGCTCCAGCTGCCCTCGGTGCTGAGATTGATGGCGTCCTTGCCCGCGACTCGCGCGCTGTCGAGCTTGACCAGCCCGAAGTCGAGCACCTTGACGAAATCGAAGGTGGTGCCGGCCCGGCTGACCACCACGTTCGCCGGCTTGATGTCGCGGTGCACCAGGCCGTTCCCGTGCGCGTCCTGCAGCGCCGCGCAGACCTGGCGCAGGAGGTGGACGACCCGCTCCGCCGGCAGCGGCCCGTGCTGCTTGACCAGGGTGTCGAGGTCGAGACCGTCGAGCAGCTCCATCACGTAGTACAGCCGGCCGTCCTCAGTGACGCCGAAATCGTAGAGCTGCACGGTGTGCGGGGACGTGAGCGCGGCGGTGGCGCGCGCCTCGCGCTCGAAGCGCCGCATCAGCAGCTCGGGATCACCCGACATGGTGCCCAGCGCCCGCGGGCGGATGAGCTTGATCGCCGCCGGACGGATCAGCAGGCGGTGGCGCGCGCGCCAGATCTCGCCCATCCCACCCCCGCCGATCTTCTCCTCGAGCAGGTACTGCCCCAGCTCGGTCGCCTCGGCGACCTGCTGCCGGAGTCCGTACAGGACCCGTGAGACGATCGTCGCCAGCGTGGTCCCCAGGACGCTCCAGAGGACGGTGTTGAGGGTCATGTGCAGCTTCTGATAGCCCGGGCTGAACCCGGGCAGGAACGCCGTGGGGTGATGGCGCGCGATGCACACGACGACGGTCGGAGCGAAGACCAGGGCCGAAAGCAACATGGTGCGCCCCGGCCTGGAGGGCATCAGGATGGCGCGGACCATGACGGTGACCGTCAGCGCCAGCAGCGTCTGCAGAATCTGCCCCTCGTCCTCGATCGTCATGAGCGAGAGAAAGCCACCGGCCACGACGAAGCTGACGGCATCCAGCGTCGCCGAGGCTCCGCAACGGAGAGCCTCGCCCGGCTGGCCAGCAGCCAGAGTACAGCCATCGTCAGGCTGGCGCAGAGATGTCCCGAGCGCGACCGGTCGCGCGCACGACGGCGACGAACGACGCGCCGCCGATCAGCACCATGCTGGCGAGGAGGAAGAGGTAGAACCCGAACGACACCAGGAAGAGCGTCTTGGCGAGTAGCGCCAGGCGCTCCCGCACGAAGCCCAAACCGCTGGTCGTGTCGAGTCCCCGCTCGAATACGGCGCGGCTCCCGGAACCGGTTGCCCGGGGCGGCGAGGCAGACACGCGCAGCGGATCTGTGGTCATCGGCTCACCCAATCTGGGCATCGTTTGGAAAGCATGTCAAATCGCGGCCCCTGTTGCTGCGTGGCGATCCGGGGGGTACCCGCCGTTCGAGCGGCTGCTACGGTGACCGCCCCGCTGGAACCGGAGGTGACCCGCTCTCCGGGCGCCACAGTGCCCGCCACTCATGCGTTGGGTTGCTACGATATACGGAGGTAGTGGCGTGCACTGACGCGCCCTACGAGCGGGTCACCTCCGGTTCCAGCTACCATCAGAGCTTCGCGCGCGCTGGCGCCTTAGTGACCGCCACTACCTCCCCCTTCGTAGCAAGCCGACGCATGAGTGGCGGGCACGGCAGCGCCCGGAGAGCGTATCGCCTCCGGCGCGAGCCCCCGGGCCCCCGCCACGGCCGCAATCGGGATCCGCTGAGGCAGCTAGCGTCGCTCGCGCTGGCGAAGCTGTAGCCGCTCCGTGCTGGGCCGGCTGTCGCATTTGAGGCCCTCATTGTCGCGTTTCGGCCCTAGTTACGCCGGCCAACGGGTGCGAGTTTGGGCTACCCGCACACCCCCTCTCACCCCAGATACCAACGGAGTTCCGGATGCGTAGAATCGCCGTAGCCGCGGCGCTCTGCTTCGCGGCGGCCTGTGGGACAGAAACCACCGTAGCGCCGCCGGCTGAGCCGTTTACACCGGTGGTTGGAGGGGGGCTGGCCTCCGCGTCGGCTTCGTGCGTCCTGGCCCCGGTGCAGAGCGGCTGGATTCCCAGGCGCCTGCCCTGCGGGGCCCGGGTCCGAGTCACCAGTTCCGATCCGACGATCAGCTCGAAGATCCAGACGGCCGTCAACACCTGGAGTGGCGCGGGGATGGGACAGAACGGATTGCCGATTCTGTCCACCTCCGTCTCATCGCCCTCGCACACGGTGGTCATCACTCCGTCCGGCTCCGCCGAGACGTCCACGACGTGGTATTGCGGCGACACCCAGCCCGGCACGCTTAGCATCACGATCTTCCGCTCGACCACCAAGGCGAGCTGCGGCGGCGGGGGCTTCACCAACGCGACCCAGGTCGGCGGACTGTCGGCCCTGATCGCGCACGAGCTGAGTCACGTGATCGGCTTCAAGCACATCTCACAGCTCAACTCCAAGCCCGCCGCGGACCACTGTGTCGCGTCGATTCCGAACAACGGTCTGGTGAACGGCAGCCTCTGCCAGGCGGAGATCGAGCTGGTCAAATACGAATACGGACTTCGAGACGGGGTCGTGGATCCGGCCCTGCACATTGCCACCGGGGTGGAGGTCGATGGCCCGACCTCGCTCATCGAGAACCAGTCGGGGACCCTCACGGTGACCCATCTGCTCTTCGCCCGCGCGGCTCCGTGGTTCACGCCGCCTGCCGCATCCACTCAGAAGTTCACCTGGTCGAGGGACAACCCCGCGGTCGTGACGCTGGGCGCGAGTATCACCTCGACGAACACCGTGAACGCCGAGGGCCCCGGTACCACCACGATCCACATCACGCCCAGCATGTTTCAAAAGTCCGTGCCGTTCGGCGGTGACATTACCTTCACGGTCACCGCGGTACCGACGGCACCGCCGCCGCCCACCAGCCTCAGTGCCAGCGCGATCACCGCCACGTCAGCCACGATCAGCTGGGTGAATGGCGCCACCGACGCGGGAACCACCACGACGCTGCAGTATCGCCAGAGCGGCGTGGCGACGTGGACCACCGCCAGCAGCACGATCGGGGCAGGGGTGACGAGCCACAACCTCACGAACCTCGCGTCACTCAAGACCTACGACGTCCGCGCCTGGCACGTGCGGAGCGGGCTGAGCAGCACGATGACCACCAGGACCGGGCTGTTCACGACCCTCGCCCCCATCCCCCCCTCCACCATCACGAACTTCCAGGTGGCCGGGTGCGAACGGGAGGTGGTCGGGCTCAAGACCTTCAACCACTTCACCCTGTCCTGGAGCTCCACCGCTACCACGGGTTCGTTCCAGATCGGTGTGAATACCAACAGCAGCTCGTCCGGCGCCGCCGTCATTCTGACCCTGCCGGGGACCGCCCGCTCCGGTGTGGTGGGCGGGTACCTGGCGGGCCCCACGACAGTGCACCGCTGGTTCTGGATCCGGTACGGCAGCGGGCCGTGGAATGCTCTGGCTGGTAACCCGCTGGCGACCAACGTGTGCCTGTTGTGACGTAAAGGGGCGGCTCGGGGCACCTCGCTCCGGGCGCCACAGTGCCCGCCACTCATGCGTGGGGTTGCTACGATAGGCGGAGAGAGTGGCGTGCACTGACGCGCCCTCCGCGAGGTGCCCCGAGCCTTGAGCGCCGCTGCGCGGCGGGGAGGTACCAAGCCGGCCGTGACCTCCCGGAAGGCTCGGGGCGAGCGGTGGAGGCGGCACGCTCGCAGGGCGCGTTAGGGCACGCCACTACCTCACCCTTAGTAGCAGGCCCGCTCATGCGTGGCGGGCCCGGAAGCGCCCGGAGAGCGTGCCGCCTCCACCGCTCGCCCGGACCACGTGCATCGCACCCGGGCGTTCGGTTGACAAAGCAAAAGGACCCGTCCTTTCGGACGGGCCCTTGTCCTGCCTCGGGTATGGCTACTGCACGGCTTGGAAGGCGTTCACCCTGCCCTTCCCGTGCACCGGATCGATACCCGGCTCGCCGAGGTCATCCGCGGAGTTCACCAGGACGGCCAAGAGGGCGTCCGGATCCATCACACCCTTCTCGCTGACCACCAGGGCCGCGACCGCGGCCACTGCCGGCGTGGCCATACTGGTGCCCGCCGCAAAGACATAGCCGGTGTTCGAGCCAAGCGTGCCAGGGCTGAGCACCAAGTCGAAGACCCAGCATTGTCTCGTGATCACTCCGACCGTGCAGGTCGCAGTCCCCGGGAGCACACCGTCGCCACCCGGGCCCGAGAGATCGACGATCGACGTTCCGAAGTTGGAATACGAGGCCAGCCGATCGAAGTTGGTTGCTCCCAGCGCGAAGCCCACCGGAGCCAAGGCCGATACCCCAACCACATGCTCCGCCTGAGCCGGTAGCGTGAACCAGTTTCCCTGATCGTGGTCGATGCCCCGACCCTGGTTGTCTCCATTCCCCGCGGCAGCCACGACCAGAGCCCCTTGATCATGCGCGAACGAGGTGGCTTGATCCATCAGGGCCTTGAGCGCTTCAACCTTCTCGTCCGAGTTCGACGGGAATGTGGCGCCAAGACTCATGTTGATGATGTGCGCGCCGGCCCCTGGCTCCTCCGGATCATCGGTGGGAGTGGCGGCGTAGACGATGCCGCTGATGATCGCCCCGAACGACCCGCTGCCGCCATGGAGCACCTTCACCCCGATGATCGTGGCCCCGGGCGCGACCCCAATGGTCCCCGCCTTGTCGTTCTCGGCGGCGACGATCCCCGACACGTGGGTGGCGTGAGAGAAGCACGACGCGGCACCGCAGGGTGCATCCTGGTTGAATTCAAAGCCGGAAACGAATGATCGCGACCGCGCCACGTCCACACTGTGGCGGAGATCGACGTGGTTGTTATTCAAGCCGCCATCCAGGACGGCCACCCGGGCACCGCTCCCTCGGGCCCCGTCGTCCCAGGCCTCCTCGGCATGGATCGAGCGGGGCGCCCATTGTGCGGCGAAGAAGGCCTCGTCGCTGCCGATGCTCGCTTCCCGGACGGGCTCCTTCGGGTCAACCCACTGGATCACCCTATCGACGGCGACGGCGCGGACCCCGCGCGCGGCTTTCAGCTTGCCGGCGAACCCCGGATCGGCCGACTCCGCGGTCGCGAGCCCGGCACGCTTGGAGACATACCCCGCCTTACCACCCGAGCGCCCGATCGCCGCGCGGACGTCGCCGGCTTCTGTGGGGGAGAATGCGATCACGTAAGAGGGAGAGGATTTGCTGGAGGCCACGGAAGGCAGGTCGGTCGGAGCGGTAGGCGATGAATCCTGATCGCTACAGGCCCCGACGGCGAGGACCGCGGCCAGACTGAAGGTGAAGCGTCGTGTCATATGGATGTACTCCCCAGAATGAGGAGCCGAGTGCCGGATTGATTCTCATGAGAGATCGAAGACCCTGAGTCGGGAGCAGCACGGCTGAAGAAATGGAAGGCATCATGTGGTGAACCATCGACTGAAGACTCAATACTCCGTGGGGGACCGGGAACGGCGCGGTCCGGCACTTATGGTATCCGGGTTCATGGGGGGTTCGCAAGCGGGGGCTCGGGGCACCTCGCTCCGGGCGCCACAGTGCCCGCCACTCATGCGTGGGGTTGCTACTAAAGGTGAGGTAGTGGCGTGCACTGACGCGCCCTCCGCGAGGTGCCCCGAGCCTTGAGCGCCGCTGCGCGGCGGGGAGGTACCAAGCCGGCCGTGACTTCCCGGAAGGCTCGGGGCGAGCGGTGGAGGCGGCACGCTCGCAGGGCGCGTTAGGGCCCGCCACTACCTCACCTTTAGTAGCAACCCGAGCATGCGTGGCGGGCCCGGAAGCGCCCGGAGAGCGCGCCGCCTCCACCGCTCGCCCGGACGCAATCCCAAACAGCCTACTCGACGCCCAAGCCGTCCATAGCCTGCTCGACAACCCCGGCAAGCCCGGCCACCGTCGGCCTCTCGAAGAAGAGACGAAGCGGCACCTCTGCCCCGACCTTGTCTCGTATCCGGGAGACGACCTGCGTGGCCAGGAGCGAGTGCCCCCCGAGGGCGAAGAAATCGTCGTGCACGCCGACCCGGCCCACGCCGAGCAACTCGGCCCAGATCGCCGCGAGGACGGTTTCCGCGGTGGTCCGAGGGGCCACGAAGGCCGCGTCCCGCTCCAGCCCGGCACCGGCCGACGGCGCGAGCGTCGAGAGCACCGCGCGATCGAGCTTGCCGTTCGCGGTGAGTGGCAGAGCCCCGAGCACGACGAACGCCGCGGGCACCATGTAGCCGGGGAGCCGCCCCTGTAAGAAACGCCGCAACTCACCCGCAGGCAGCGAGCCTCGTTCTTCCCGGGGCACGACATAGGCTACCAGGTGCTTCTCGCCGATCGGATCTTCCTGGGCCAGGACCGCCGCCTCACGCACCGCCGGGTGCTCGCCCAGCGCGGCCTCCACCTCGGTGGGCTCGATCCGGTAGCCGCGGATCTTGACCTGCTCGTCGAGCCGCCCCAGAAATTCGAGCGCGCCCTCCGGCAGCCAACGTACCCGGTCCCCGGTTCGGTAGAGGCGGGATCCCGGCTCGGCGTCGAAGGGATCGGGCACGAAGCGCTCGGCGGTGAGCGCTGGGCGGTCGAGATAGCCGCGCGCCAGCCCGTCGCCCCCGATGTAGAGCTCCCCCGGCACGCCCACGGGCGCCGGGTTCAGGTGTGGGTCCAGCACGTAGACACGGGTGTTGGCGATCGGCCCGCCGATCGGCAGTGAGTCGCGCGATCCCGACAGCGGCCCGGCGGCAGGGTAGCAGCACGCGAACGTCGTGGCCTCCGTGGGGCCGTACCCGTTGATGAGCCGGCACTCCGGCAGCTCGCGGAGCACCCGCCGGACATGGGGCACCGAGAGCACGTCCCCCCCGGCCAATAGTTGGCGTACCCCGCGCAAGTCGTCGAGCTGCTCGTCGACCATCCGGCGGAAGAGACCGGCGGTGAGCCAGAGTGTCGTCACCTGGTGCTCGCGCAGTGTCCGCCCCAATTCCGCCAGCGAGAGCGCGCCCGCGGGGGCGACCACCAGGCGCGCTCCGCTCAGGAGCGCTCCCCAGATCTCGAAGGTCGACGCGTCGAAGGAGACCGGAGCGAACTGGAGAAACACCTCGTCCGGAGCCAGGCGCGCATAACTGGTCCCTCTGACCAGCCGCACCACGGCACGGTGTGGCACCGCCACACCCTTGGCCGACCCCGTCGAGCCCGAGGTGTAGCTCACGTAGGCGAGGCCCTCCGCGCCGAGGCCGCTGGCGACGCGCTCCGGGCTCGCCGCGGCGATCCGCCGCCGATCCGCATCCAGACGGACCACGCGGACGTCGCGCGCGGACAGGCGCTCCGCCAGCCGCTCTTCGGTCACGACCACCGGGGCCTGAGCGTCCGCCAACATGAAGGCGAGCCGCCTCTCCGGATACGACGGATCGAGCGGCAGGTAGGCCCCGCCGGCCTTGAGCACGGCCAGGAGCGCCACCACCAGGTCGACCGAGCGTTCCAGCGCGACCCCCACCCGGACCTCCGGGCCGACGCCCAACTCCCGGAGATGATGCGCCAGCCGGTTGGCCCGTCGATCCAGCTCGCGATACGTCAGGCGCTCGTCTCCATAGACGACCGCTACCGCGCCGGGCGTCTGGTCGGCCCGCGCCTCGAACAGCTCGTGCACGAGAGCGTCGCGTGGGTAGATGCTCGCCGTGGCATTCCACTCCACGAGCAGCCGGCCGCGCTCGGTCTCGGTGAGGAGCGGCAACGCCGAGAGCCGCCGTCCCGGGTCGGCTGCGATTCCCTCCAACAGCTCCTGGTAGTGATCGGTCATCCGCCCTATGGTGGCGGCGTCGAACAGGTCGGTGTTGTACTCCCAATTGACGAGGATCCCGTCTTCGCCCGGAATCACGATCAGGTTCAGATCGAACTTGGCGGAGTGGTTGTCGATCAGCTCGGTCAACTCCACGCTCGTCCCTCCCACTTGCAGACTCGGGAGTGGCGCATCGTGGAAGTTGAACAACACCCCGCAGAACGGGGAGTAGTTCGAGCTTCGCTCCGGCCGCAGAGCCTCGACCACTTTGTCGAAGGGCACGTCCTGATGGGTGTACGCCCCGAGGGTGACGTCGCGCACCCGTCGCAAGAGATCGCGAAACGTGGGATCGCCGGACAGGTCGCCTCGCAGGATGACCGTGTTGAGGACGGCACCCATCATCCCCTCCGTCTCGCGCCACCGGCGGTTGGCGATCACGGAGCCGACCGAGATGTCGCTCTGCCCGGTGTAGCGCCGCAACAGCGTCAGGAAGGCCGCGAGCATCGTCATGAAGAGGGTGACGCCCTCGCGGCGGCTCACCCGCCTGAGTGAGGCGCACAGGCGCGGCGGCAATTCGACCCTCGCCGGCGCGCCCCTGAAGGTCTGGAACGCCGGCCGGGGACGGTCGGACGGGAGCTCGAGCGCCGGTGGGCTGCCGGCCAGCTTCGCCTTCCAGTAGGCCAGTTGAGCTTCGGCCACGGCTCCTCGCATCCATTGGCGTTGCCAGTGGGCGAAGTCCGCGAGCTGGATCGGTGGCTCCGCCAGCGGTGACGGCAGGCCGGCGGAGAAGGCACCGTAGAGCGCGAGCAGCTCCCGGAGGAAAAGGTGGAACGACCAGCCGTCGCCCAACAGGTGGTGCTCGACGCGCAGCATCACATGGTCCTCGGCGCCGAGCCGCATCACGGTCCAGCGAACCAGCGGCAGTCGCGTGATGTCGAACGGCTTCCGGATCTCCTCGGCGACCAGCCGGCGCAGCTTCGCTTCGCGGTCCTCGGACACCGCTTCCAGGCTCACCACCGGCAGATGTGCTTGGTAAGGCTGGTGGACCCGCTGGACGGGTCGTCCCCGAACCGTGGGGAAAGTGGTCCGGAGGACCTCGTGGCGCCGCACCATCTCGGTGAGGCTGTCCTGGAGCGCTCTCAGGTCGAACGGGCCCCTGAACCGAAGTGTCGCCGGGACGTGGTAGGCCTGGCTCGCGGGATCCAACTGATGCAGGAACCACAGCCGCTCCTGCGTGAATGAAAGCGGCAGCTCGCCGTCTCGCGGGGCGGGCAGGATGGGCGGTGCGGAGCGGTCTTCCCCCCTGGTTCCCTCCGACCGAATGAGCTCGGCCAGCGCGGCCACCGTGGGGCGGTCGAAGAAGGTACGCAGCGGCAGGTCCACCTGAAGCGTGTCGCGCAGCCTCGCGAGAACTCGGGTGGCGAGCAACGAGTGGCCGCCCAACTCGAAGAAGTTTTCCTCGATACTCAACCGGTCCAGTCCGAGCGCTTCGGCCCAGATCCCCGCCAGCACCTCCTCGACGGGCGTACGCGGTGCCCCAGCGGTCCCGTCCGGCCCGGGACGAGTCCGGGCGGGCGCGGGCAGCGCCAGCCGGTCCACCTTCCCGTTGGGAGTGAGCGGCAAGGTGTCCAGGAGCACGAACGCCGAGGGCACCATGTGCTCCGGCAGCTCATCCTTCAGGAGCCCGCGCAGGCCGGCGGCGGTGGGCGCCTGGGTCGGTTCCGGGACGACGTAGGCCACCAGCTCATGCTCACCCGGCGCCGCTTCGCGCGCCACGACGACGGCCTCTCTCACTCCTGCGAGGCCGAGGAGCGCCGTCTCGATCTCGGCGGCCTCGATCCGATAGCCTCGTACTTTGACTTGGAAGTCTTTCCGTCCCAAGTGCTCGAGGCAGCCGTCCGGGTGCGTCCGACCCATGTCGCCGGTGCGGAAGATGCGCTCGGGCCCGCCCGCCGGGTCGCGCAGGAAGGCCGCCCGCGTGAGGTCCGGCTTGCGCCAGTAGCCGAGCGCCAGGTACCGGCTCCGCACCGCGATCTCGCCGGCGTGCCCGGCGCCGACCTCTCGGCCGGCGTCATCGAGCAGGAGCACCTCCTTGCCCTCGACGGCATAGCCCGTCGGGACGACGCTGGAGGTGATGGGTGTCCGTTTGTCATGGAAGTAATGCCGAACATGGCCGGTCTCGGTGGCGCCCATGCCGGTGTAGAGCAGGCACTCGTCGGGGAAGTGCTTCCGGTATGACTCCACGTCCCGGGCGAGGACCCGCTCGCCTCCAAAGCGAATGAGGCGAAGCTTCGGGAAGCGTTCCGTCCCGGTCAGGGTGCCGACGAAATGGCGGAAGACCGTCGGAACCGAGTGGAAGAAGGTGATCTCCTCCCGGCTCAGCAGATCCGCCAGGCCGTTCAAGCCCTCTTCCTTGATATCCAGCGGGTAGAGCGCCGCGCCGTTGAGCAGGGCGCCGAAGATGCCCCGCACGGCTCCGTTGACGCTGCAGGAGTAGAGCAGCGTCATCCGGTCGTCCGGAGAGATGTGGAGTGTGTTGGTGTATTCCCGGATGTCCCACAGCACGTTGCGGTGGTTTTGCACCACGCCCTTCGGCCGCCCGGTCGAGCCGGAGGTGTAGAGGATGTACGCCAGCGCATCCGGCGGCACCGGGAGGCCGAGGTTCACCTCCGGGAAGGTCGACCCCAACTCGTCGATGTTGAGCAGCGGGCGGCCGGCCTGGTTCAACCTGCCGGCCAGAGCTAGGTGCCTGTTGTTCGTCACGATGAGCGCCGCGCCGGCGTCCTCGAGGATGTAGCCGCTCCGCGCGGGTGGGTACGACGGGTCGAGCGGCAGGTAGATCTTGCCCACCTTCAACACGCCGAGGATCGCACTGATGAGGGAGGCGCCGTGCTCGAGCAGCAGGGCGACCGGCTCCTCTCCGTGGCCCCTACGGGCCAGGATCGCTCGCGCGACCCGGTTCGCGGCTCGGTTGAGCTCGGTGTAGGTCAGCTGGTGGGTCCCGACCTTGACCGCGAGTCGCTCGGGGTACTGGTCGACCTGGCGCTCGAAGCGAGCCGGAATCGACTGCTCGACCTCTTCGGTCCGGAACTCGATGAACCCGTTGGTCGGGCGGGGGTGGTCCGGCGCGCTGCTGGAGGGAAGCGTGGCTGCTTCGGGGGGCATGTGGGTCAATCTGCCGAGCGGGGGCGCTTTGGCAAGCCACCGGGGCGGCTCGGGGCACCTCGCTCCGGGCGCCACAGTGCCCGCCACTCATGCGTGGGGTTGCTACGATAGGCGGAGGGAGTGGCGTGCACTGACGCGCCCTCCGCGAGGCGCCCCGAGCCTTGAGCGCCGCTGCGCGGCGGGGAGGTACCAAGCCGGCTCTGACTTCCCGGTGAGCTGGGGGCGAGCGGTGGAGGCGGCACGCTCGGAGGGCGCGTTAGGGCACGCCACTACCTCACCCTTGGTAGCAGGCCCGCTCATGCGTGGCGGGCCCGGAAGCGCCCGGAGAGCGTGTCGCCTCCGCCGCTCGCCGGAGCGACCCCCCGTCAACGCGCCCCAACACGCGGCGCCAACGGAATGGCCCCCTCGAGCTCACGCACCCACCAGGCTCCGGTCCGCCGCCGTTCCTCAGGTGTGCTGAACCGGTAGTCGTACAGCACTGCGCGGACGAACCGCGGCGTCTCCGGGAACGGATTCCGGCCGAACAGCGCGAGCACCTCCGGCACGCCTGTCCGCAGCCGGTCGGCCAGCGCCTCGAGCCATCCGAGGCTCCTCATAGGATCGAGTGCCGCGAACCAGAGCTGCCAGTCGAGCCGCGGGTGAAAGGGTGCCACGAACTGCGGCCGCCGGTCCACCGCGCCGGGTTTGTAGCGGAGCTCGTAGGCTTGCCAGCGAATGCCGTCCATGCTGCCCTCCAGAATCAGCTCCGGCCGCTCCGTCGTCATCACCCGGAAGAGTCCGTAGCCATTGATGGACCGGAATGGAGCTACCCACCCGAGCACCTCGTTCCCCCACCGGGGCCACCACCCGATCCCGCGTCCGCCCGGGAGCGTGTAGGCCAGCTCCCGCACGATACTCAACCCGCTCAGCGCAAGAAGCAGAGGGACTGCGACGCGCACGACCGCGCGCCGAGCGCGTGACTCCGCCTCCGGCTCACCGGCGGCTCGGCCCAGCCGCAGGCGCGCCAGCGCGGCGTCGTCGAGGAGAGGTACGCAGAGGACGATCGTGAGTGCGTTGAAGAAGCCGTAGTTCCCGGTGGCCGCGATGCCGAGCTGTAGCAGAACGATCGCGGCGATGGCGCCGAGACGCAGGGGCCGGAGCCGGTTTGGCAGCAGCAGGAGCCAGGCGGCCCCTAACTCCACGGCAAAGGTGAACACCACAAGCGCCTGGTGAATCCCGGCCGGCAGGTGATGGGCGTACCATGCTGTCCAGGGTGGCAGCGGCTGGGTCTCGAAGTGGAAGTCGAGCGCGGTGAAGTGACGCCAGGTGGGATCGCCGCTCAGGAGCTTCGTAGCCCCTGAGAGGAACATCAACTTGAAGAGCAGGAACACGAGCAGGAAGCGGGCGAGGTCCGGCGGCTGGCGCTCTCCCCTACCCAGGCGCCAAGTCGCGGGCGCCCAGAGCATCGCGAGCAATCCGGTCTCCAGCAGCAGCGCGTCCCACTGGAACGCCATGAAGTCCTGGCCCGCGACCGTCAGCGAGAGGTAGAGCGCCCAGAGCAGGACGAGATCGAGGAGCGGGGCGATCCCGAGCACCAGCAGGATCGCCAGCACGGCTCCGCCCCAGGCCGCGAGCTGTAACGCGGCGTCGCTCGCGTCCAGCCAGAAGATGGTCGGGAGTTGGAGATAGCTGCGCGGCGCCGTAGATCGAGTGGGCCCACTCCAGGAATCGCCCGGCCGGCAGGATGCCGCGCTCACCCGCCAGGCCGCTGATCTGCATCGCCAGGGAGGCGAAGGCGACGAAGTAGACCGCGCCGAGCAGTCGGAGGAAGAGCCGGCGGGTGACGATGTAGGTCGGGGGCGCGGGTGGCACGGGCGAAGGCATCGCCCTTGATACTGCTGAATGCGGGAAGGAGATCAAGACTCCGCCGGAGGTGGCCCGCTCTCCGGGCGCCACAGTGCCCGCCACTCATGCGTGGGGCTACTACGATAGGCGGAGGTAGTGGCGTGCACTGACGCGCCCTCCGAGCGGGTCACCTCCGGCTCCAGCTACCATCCCACATAGGGCGGTTCGAGGGAAACGTCCGGCAAGAGCCTGCCGCCAGGGCTCGCGCGCGCGTTCCCGGTCGCCTCGCGGCTCGCGGTGGAGGCGGTACGCTCGGAGGGCGCGTCAGTGACCGCCACTACCTCCGCCTACAGTAGCAACCCAAGAATGAGTGGCGGGCACTGTGGCGCCCGGAGAGCGTATCGCCTCCGCCGCGAGCCCGGCAACACGCTGGAGTTAAGCACACACCCTCAGCAGATCACCGCGGCGTGGAAGGCCTGATTGGCCAGGGCGCCGGGGTCGTCGGCGCTTGTCGCAATTTGGCCCCCTCCTGTCGCATTTCAGCCCTTGAATGCAGGTGGTGCGGCCCACTAGTTGAGGAGCAGGGAAAAACCCTCGCGATGCCTCGACCGCGCCGATCAGCCTCACCGACACACTAGACAAGAGAGGTCCACCGTGCGTCTGCTTCGACTTGGTCCGGCAGTACTCGGCGGCTTGCTCCTGTCCGGCAACGCCCTGGCCCAGTTTCAGATTCCCATGCCACCGCATGCGACCCCGGACCAAGCCTTTCACACCTATTCGGCCGTGTGCACCTGGATTCGCGGCGATACCGCCAGGGCGCTCAGCTTGCTCCGCGAGGGTGCCACAATCGACACGCTCAAGGCGCTTCCCCTCTACACAGTCCGTCTTCCAGGCGTGAGCGACACGATCAAGGTGACCGATCGCAGCTGCCGCACCTGGGTTCCCCGAGTAGGGCCGGTCGGCAGCGAGGCCGCCATTCGCCAGATCTACGGCGACAGCGGGGTGGACATCCTGAGCGACGTCGCGTCCACCTTCAAGTCCGATAAGCTCTTCGTCCAGAGCTCGATCGTCGCCGGCGCCATCGGCCCGCTGTACTTCAAGGCCTCGTACGGCCAGTTCTTCAGCTCGGAGGAATCGGAAGAGCCGGGGGTCACTTCAGAGGAGCTGCGAGACCGATCCAGCAACCTCCTCCGGCTCATTCAGAACGGCGGCAGCGCCACGGCCAGGGCCATCCTACCACTGGTCTGGGGAGGTGGGGCAGCATCGCAACAGGCGGCGGGAGTCTACTTCAACGCCGGCGTGCTCGGACCGATGGGAGAGACCGACAGCCTTCGAGCAACCGTGGGCCTGGTGACCGAAGGGCTCATCAGCTTCGCGGTCCGAAACGTGTTGAGCTACGACCTCGACGCCGATCTCTTCTTCGGCGTGCGCCCCGGCTTCCAGTACGTCTTCGGGCCGGATGGGATCATCCCCGAGAACGACTCGCGCGGCCTGCTGTTCGCGCAGTTCGCCGGCGGGCTGCGGGTGGGAGGAGAATCGCGCTTCGGAATATTCCTGACGCTGGTTCCCGAGGACTATAGGCCTTACGTCCCCGACGTGCAGTTCACCCTGGAGCTGCCCAGCCTGTAGTGGTGAGGTTCGCTTCGAGCGGAGCCAGAGGACTCGAGTTGCTCAGACGGCGTGATGGCCGTAAGTGCACAGGTTGTTCCCCGCGAACACCGCGTGTCCAAACTGGCACAAGCGAGCCGAGGCAGGCGCCGCATTCCTCCGGAACTTCCCGAAGGTGGCAAGCGCCAGAGCCCATTCGAACTTCCGCTGGATGAACGTAACGATACTCATGATCTTCTCCCCGTTGAGGTTGTCGCTGCTCACCAGGTCAGGGTGCTACACCGAACGGAACCCACTGGTGCCGGCAGACCGCACAGATCGCCACCGCCGTCTCGGCGGCAGTCGACGTGCGGACCTGACCGCCGTTCCCGCACGCGGGACATGGCCCCGGCTGACGAGGATGCCATAGGTTCGTGCACCCCCACTCGATGCCCCCGGCGCCGTCGCGAACCGGAACCATCGGGTAGCGGTCCTCCTGGCACGTGGGCACGACTACTCGCCTGCCTCTCGCTGCACCCGTGCCACCGTCGCGACGACCGCGACCGGCTCCTCTAGTCGGGTGATCCACAGCCGCGACTCGGCACGGTCGAGCTCCCCCGCAGCGCGCCGCCGGGCGCGAACAGTGGCGAGGCGGCGATATATCACAGCCGAAATGGCAGTGGCTAGCGCCACCGCGATGAAGTCAAGGAGTGCGGGGGTCATGACTTGGCGACCTTCGGTGGGGGGAACCGCCTCTGGTGCCGAAGTGCGAGGAGGGTATCCGGAACCTAGCGTGTGGGATGCCGAATAGCGAGCGAATGCACTATGTGGCATCCCCGGACATCTCACGGGTTCATGTCCTGTTAAGCGGTCTGGTTGAGTCCCCCGCGACGCGGTAGGTTGCAGGCGTTCTCCCTCGCGGCGGTCTCACTGCCTCCTTTCCCTCCCGAGCTTGAAGCGGCCCTGGCCGATCGCTACCGGATCGAGCGCGAGCTCGGCCACGGCGGCATGGCCACGGTCTACCTGGCCCACGACTATCGCCACGACCGCCCGGTGGCGCTCAAGGTGCTCCGCCCCGAGCTCTCCGGCGTGCTGGGGGCGGCGCGCTTCGTCCGCGAGATCACCATTGTCGCCCGGCTCACTCACCCCCACATCCTGCCGGTGTACGACTCGGACACATTGGCGCTGCCGGACGGCTCCTCGCTTCTCTTTTTCGCCATGCCGTACGTGCCGGGCCGCTCGCTGCGGGGGCGCCTGGAGGCGGAGCCCCAGCTACCGGTGGAGGAGGCGGTGGGCATCGCCCGCCAGGTAGCCGAGGCGCTGGACTACGCCCATGGCCAGGGGATCATCCACCGCGACATCAAGCCGGAGAACATCCTGCTGGCCGAAGGCGCGGTCCTGGTGGCCGACTTCGGCATCGCCCGGGCACTCGACGCCGCCGGCGGTGAGCGGCTGACCGAAACCGGGCTGGCGCTGGGCACGCCGGCCTACATGAGCCCGGAGCAGGGGGCGGGGTCGAGCCGTCTCGATGGGCGGGCGGACATCTACGCGCTGGGCTGCGTGCTGTACGAGATGCTGGCGGGGCAGCCGCCGTTCACCGGGCCCACCGCGCAGGCGATCCTCGCTCGCCATGCAGTGGACCCGACGCCCTCGCTCCGGACCGTCCGCCCGAGCGTGTCCACCGCGCTCTCGCGAGTGGTGACCCGCGCGCTGGCGAAAGTGCCGGCAGATCGGTTTGCCACCGCACGCGAGTTCGGCGCCGCGCTGGCCACACCGGAAGCAAGCGGGCCGGTTGACGCCCCGACCGCGGCCACACCCGCCAGAGTGTCTCGTCGACGCCTGGTGCGCGTGGCGGTCACAGTAGTCGCGGCGCTGGCCGTGGCGTTCGCGGTCCTGGCACGCGTCAGAAACGGAACGCCGGTCGAAGCGGATCCCGCGGTGGTGGCGATCGCGCCATTCCGGGTTGCCGCGGCCGACCCGTCACTGGACTATCTGCGTGAAGGCATGGTGGATCTGCTGGCCGCCAAGCTCGGCGCCGAGGCGGGGCTTCGCGCTGTCGATCCGCATGCAATTCTCAGTGCCTGGCGAAGGGTCGCGGGACCCGAGGGCCGCGAGGTCCCGGCGGATGCCGCGCTCGGACTCGCCCACCGGCTCGGTGCGGGACGCCTGATCGACGGCAGCGTGGTCGGAATCCCCGGTCACCTTACGCTTTCGGCATCCCTGCTCCGATCGCCTGGAGGCCAGACGCTGGCTCGCGCGAGCGTCGAGGGTCCCATCGACAGTCTCTCGATCCTTCTGGACCGACTGGTCGCGCGCCTCGTGGCCCTCGATGCGGGCGTCGAGGTCTCCCGACTTTCCGCCATCAGCTCATCGCTGCCGGCCATCCACGCCTTCCTAGCGGGTCGGGCGGCCTTTCGAAAGGGGCAGCTGAACGAGGCCTTTCGCCAGTTCCGCGATGCGACGGTGTCGGACTCGACCTTCGCGTTGGCCGCATTCGAGCTGGTACACGTGTCCCAGTGGATGGACGGAGGCGAGGATGCCGACCGCGGTGCGCGGCTGGCGCAGGCCGGCCGGAGCCGACTGAGCAGTGGCGACCGCGCGCTGCTGGATGCCTGGCCCTCGACCGGTCCGGTTCCCACCGGCCCGGAATATCTCCACCGGTGGCAGAAGGCCACGGAGGCGTATCCCGACCGCGCCGAAGTCTGGTACTGGCTCGGCGACGCCTACTACCACAATGGACAGATGGTGGGACTGGACGATCCGTTCGGGCTCGCGGAACAGGCATTTCGCCGAGGATGGGCCCTGGACTCGGCGAATGCCGTGGATTCTCTGGCGCCGGAGCACTCGCTCATCTTTGCGGAGCCGCTGAATCACATGGTGACGATCGCACAGATGAAGGGCGATACCGCGTCGGTGCTTCGGCTCGTGAGCCTCGGTCTGTCGGCGGACTCGACCAGCGGTAGAGTCTGGGACCTGCGCTGGCATCGCGCGCTCGCGATGGGCGACTCGGCACGGCGCGCCTTCTGGGCCGATTCGGCGCACATCGATCCCTGGGCGTTCGGGCAGATCAGTCAGTTCATCTCGGCCACCGGCTACGGATCGCAGGATTGGCTCCGCTCGATGCGGCTGGACACGCGAAGCGAGGAGAACGGCCAGCCCGGCGTGATCGCATCTTCGCGTGTCACGGCCTTGCTGAATGGCGGGAAGCCGCACGAGGCGCGTCGCATCCTATATCCCGACAGCACCTCCACGGATGGCCTCGCCGATCGGCTACTCGCCGCGCTGTACTGGCAGCAGGACACGAGCGGGACGGGGAAGGCGGCCCGATTGCTGGCCTCGCGTGCCGCCGGCGACCTTCGCCACGGCGACGCGGGCTGGGAACAGCTTCGGGCGCTCTGTACCGTCGCCTTGTGGCGTGCGGCACACAAAGACTTCGACGACGCTCGCGTGTCCATCCAACGGCTCCGCCGCACCATCCCGACCGGGCTTTCCTCGGGCGACTCGATCCGATCGACTCAGTATGCGACCCTTTGTGCTACGCTGCTCGACGCAATGCGGGCCAGCGCGCTCCGTCTCCCGGATGCTCGAGCAAAGCTCGCGGAGGCGGACGAGGCGGCCCGGACCTACAACCTCGTGAGAACGCTGGCGGCGAACCTGGTCGTCGCTCGGATCGCGGAGGCGGAGGGCGACCTTGCCCTCGCCCTCAAGGCAGTGCGCCGACGGGCGGGTGATTTTGCCGGCTTCCAGTGGTACCTCTCCACGTTCCTGCGTGAGGAGGGCCGGCTGGCCACGCTCACGGGCGACACCGCCGGAGCCATCCGGGCCTATCAGCATTTTCTCTTCCTGCGCCCGGATCCCGAGCCGGAGATGAGGGCTGAAAGTGAGCAGGTGCGCGACGAGCTAGCGGGGCTGCTACAGGAAACGGGGCCGTGACCGCACCGCCGGTTGACGGAACCCCAAACGGGCGAGACGTTGGTCCATGGACCTCGAACGCACCGTAGGCCTCCGCCCCGACGGCTCCGTCTGGCTCCCCGACCGCCGCGCCGCCGCCGGCTCCATCCTCCTCAAGCTCGCCGCCATGGGCGTCGAGATCCCGGCGGAGGCCGCCGGCGACGAGGACGTCTTCCACCTCGCCGGCAACCTGTTCGCCCGCTACCGCGAGCAGGCCCGGCTCCTGGCCGACCACCTCTGCCCCGCCGACCGCCGGATCCAGCACTACCTCGACGAGCTTCATGGCCCGGCCGGCGTCCGCCTCCCCGCCGAGACCCTGATCCTCGACCAGTACGGCCTCGCCCGCGAGCTGAGCCTCCCGCTCGACGGCGACAACTACGAGAACGAGCTGGTCTCCAGCTACCGCCTCGACAACGGCGTGCTCCACAACCCGGTCAACGACCGCCGCACCACCCAGGGCGTCTTCCACGTCGCCGAGGGCGGGCTCCCGATCCCGGCCGACAAGACCCGCGTGCCGCTCGCCGCCTTCCTGCGCCTATTAGAGGAAGCGCTCCGCCCCCCGGCCGAGCTGCTGCGGCTGCCGTTCACCGCGAGCTGGAAGCGGCCGGTCGAGACGATGGTGAGCCTGCTGCTCCGGCCGCTGGTCTGCCCCGCGGTGCCGAAGGTGACGCCGGAGAAGCGGCTGGAGGTGCGGTTCTTCGCGCCCGGCGGGCTGGTGTCCAACCTCGACTTCGTGGAGAGCATCTTCGGCAACGCCGGCGACCCCTACCTGCCGGCCAACGACGCCGCGCTCGACGTGGACGGCTGGACCGGCCACAGCGGCTGCGTCATCCTCGCGCCCCACCTCACCCGGATCCGCAAGAAGGACCTCGGCCTGCCGTACCAGAGCGAAGACGAGCTGTACAACGACGGCCGCCCGTTCAAGCTCACCTCGCGCGGGCCCCAGGGCGTGATGGTCACCCTCATCGCCGACAACTACTTCGGGTACTGCAAGAAGGAAGTGAAGACCCAGATCAGCTACAGCGCCAACCTGTTCGGCCTGGCCGAGGAGGAGCACGCGGGCGGGGCGCTGGCGTTCCCCACCTTCAACCTGGGCGACCGCTTCACGCCCGATCAGGTGCGGATCGTGACCGCCGGCCACCGCTTCTCCGAGGTGATCGCACTGCTGGGCGACCGCGCGCGGCGCCATCCCAGCGGGCTACGCGACCGACGCGATCTGGCCCGAGATCCACTACATGCCCGAGGACATGGAGATCGACATCCATCGCCAGGACATCACCTGGACCAAGGACGGCGAGACGCAGCATCTCAAGCTCCTCCCCGGCCGGATCTACATCCACCCGAGCGGCTACAAGATCCGCATGGCCAAGCACCACGCGGCGCCGAGCTGGCGGCTGGTGGGAACGGTGCCGGAGGGCGCCTTCTGCCACAAGCCGTGCACCGTCTCCGGCGGCGGCAAGTCGGAGATCAGCAAGAGCCTGGTGGACGCGGTGCTGCCCGGGTCGTTCTTCGTGCAGCGCTTCGACGAGGACATGGCGCAGGTGCAGGCGATCCTGGACCGGAGCTACGACGACGCGCGCGTGGAGCGCGGGCCTGCACGGCCGCTGCTGTCGCCCGACCGCTCGCTCGGCTCGGTGGTCAAGCTGCTCACGCCCAACCCGGCGGAGTTCACGCCCGAGTACAACGCATGGCTGGAGAGCATCCCCAACCACGTCAGGGCGCTGGTGTTCGTGATCAAGCGCTTCCACCGGCCGGAGTGGGGCGACGATTGGCGGGAGCACTTCGGCGTGGACATCATCAACGGCGCGCCCGGGCACGAGCTCAAGTACGAGGGACGCAAGCTGGTCGCCAACTACCTCCGCATCGGGCGCGACGGTCACGGCGCCTGGCGCACCTACAAGCTGCGGCAGGACTTCGTCGCGGCCGACAAGGTGCAGATGGAGGACGACATCACCGCCTCCGTCGTGGTCCCCGCGCGCCGCCTGATCGGGCTCCCCGGCGAGTACGACGGGCACCCCAGCCTCAAGCTGGCGCAGAACTGCGAATTCCGGCTGTTCCAGCGCCCCGACGACGCGATCCATCCGGGGCAGGACCGCCAGACCGAGAAGGACATGGCCGGCCCCGGGCTCTTCTGCTCCAACTTCCAGCACGCTCGGCCGGGAGGACGCGCAGCGGATCCGGGAGGACGTGGCCGTCCACGACGCCTTCACCACGCCGATGCGCGAGCACGTGGAGCGGAACGCCGCCCGCGACGGCGAGGGCTGGTCCATCTGCTCCGCCCGGCCGCGGATCATCGCGGACAAGCCGACCAAGAACCCGCGCTACCTCCAGCTCCGCCCCGACATGGCCCGGCCCCGCGACCGCTACGTCGCCGAGATCGGCGCCCGGCTCAGCCGGCGGCTGCCGCTCCACGCAGCCGGTGCTGTTCCCGGTGATCAGCCGTGATGTCGGGCCGGCGGAACAACCCGCCCGAGCCCGGCATCCGCCCGCTCTGCGTCTACGGGCCGATCCACTACCAGGAGCTGCCCGAGCTGTTCATGGACTACGTGTGCTCGCTGACCGGGACGTCGCCCAGCACCACCGGCGCCGGCTCCGAGGGCGCGCTCACCAAGGGGCCGTTCAACGCCCTCGCGGCGACCGCCGACCTCAACAACGCCCTCGTCTCCTTCCTCCTCACCGGCTACGCCGGCTTCAGCTCGGCCGCCGGCTTCATCGGCCCCCGCTACCGGGTGGACCACGACATCAGCCTGCTGATCCCCGAGATCTGGTGCCGGCTCTACCCCCACGAGCGCGACCCCAAGCACCTGATCGAGGCGGGACACCTGGAGCGGCTGGAGGACTACGACTTCGAGGGCACCACCGTCCTCGCGAGCCGGCTCGGCTACCGGATCACGGAGAAGTTCGTCCACACCTACTTCGGGCGGGTGTTCGACAACCCCACGGCCGTCTTCACCGAGGACCTCCTGAAGCCCGAGCTTCAGGATCCGTCAGTCTTCGCCGACGGGGTCGCCAACATCGTGGAGGCGCAGCGGCGGGGCGCGGCGGCCTACTTCGAGGACGGGACGATCGAGGACGCCTGCCCCCCGCTCCAGGCGCTACTCCACATCATGGCCCACGGGGAGTTCGAGGGCAAAGGCGCGGCCGACCCGGCGATCCGGGCGCTGTTCACCCGGGAGGCGCTGCTCGCGAGCGACTGGTACCAGGAGCGGCTGGCCGTGAAGCAGCGGCGAGACGTCGCGCTGTGGGAGCGGCACATGCGGAGCCTGACGGAGTTCCTGGCCAGCCCCGGGCATCGAGACGAGGCTCGACGGCTCGGCATTCCCGGACGGCTGGAGCACGCGCGCGCGGAGCTGGAGCGGGTGCGCTCGCCGGAGTACGTGCAAGGCGCTGGTGGGGACGATCGGGGCGGACCCGGTACATCGGCCGGTGCACGGGCGGCCGGGGCGGGTCGAGGCGCGCGGGGTGGCGGTCGCGGCGGAGTAGGGCTTGCATCGCGGAGCGGCTTGGGGCACCTCGCTCCGGGCGCCACAGTGCCCGCCACTCATGCCCGGGGTTGCTACGATAGGCGGAGGTAGTGGCGTGCACTGACGCGCCCTGCGCGAGGTGCCCCGAGCCTTGAGCGCCGCTGCGCGGCGGGGTGGGACAACAGCCGGATTCTACGCAGCTTGCTGGCACTACCGGTGGGCTCGCGGCGAGCGGTGGAGGCGGCACGCTCGCAGGGCGCGTTAGGGCACGCCACGACCTCACCTCTCGTAGCAAGCCCGGGCATGCGTGGCGGGCCCGGAAGCGCCCGGAGAGCGTGTCGCCTCCACCGCTCGCCGTTCACCAATACCCAACGAGCAGCGACTCGCCAACCGCGGTGCCCTGGCCCAACGGCGGAGCACCGTGCAGATTCTGAGGCACCCCCACAAAGGCCACACCCTGACCACGCAGATGAGTCGGCTCCTGCTCGCCGGCATCATCGGGCTCTCGCTCGCGAACGCGCGCGACCGCTCCGCATTGCCCGTTGCCCAACCCAACGACAACCGCCGTCCCGCCGGCCGGCTCGAGCACGATACTCTTCGCGTCACTTTGGTGGTCCGGATGGCCTCCTGGTCCCCCGACGGCGCGAGCGGACCGGCGATCGCCGTGGCCGCGTTCGGGGAGCCGGGGCACGGGCCGCAGATTCCCGGGCCCCTTCTCCGGGTAGCCGCCGGCACCGTCATCGACGCCACCGTGCGCAACGAGCTTACGGACTCGACCATCACCATCCGCGGCCTGGCCACTCGTCCCGCCCCGGCGACCGACACCCTGGTGATTGCCCCGCGCGAGTCGGCCCGGGTGCGGTTTCCAGCCGGGGAGCCCGGCACCTACCTCTACAATGCGGTCATCGGGCGCAAGGACACCCTGGTGGAGCGCGAGCAGCTTGCCGGCGCTTTGGTGATCGACTCGGCCGGGGCGCGTGGAGACGAGCAGATCTTCGTCATCAACTCCTGGAGCGAGCCGGCGGATTCCGGCACCATCAAGAGGGCGCTCACCATCAACGGCAGGTCCTTTCCCTACAACGAGCGGGTCGAGACCCGGATGGGTGACACCCTCCGATGGCGCTGGATCAACGCCTCCCGGCGCATTCACCCCATGCATCTGCACGGGTTCTACTTCCGGGTGGACGCGAAGGGCGACGGCTTGGTGGACAGCAGCTATGCTCCCGGCGCCCGCCGGATGGCGGTCACGGAGCTCCTGCGGCCTCGCGCGACGATGAGCATGCTCTGGACCCCCGATCGTCCGGGCAACTGGCTGTTCCACTGTCATCTCATGTTCCACGCCCTGCCCAGCGCCAGGCTCGGCTCGGCCCCGCCGGATCGACACGACGGGAACCACGACATCGCCCGCCACATGGCGGGACTGGTCCTCGGGATCACGGTGCAGCCGGCGCCCGGCTGGCGCGAGCCGCGGCGCGGCGTGTCGCGCCCACTGCGACTGTACGTGCAGGACGGCCGCGCCCGCGGTCGCCTCGCGCGCAGCATGGGTTACGTCCTGGAGCGGAGCTCGGCGCCGCCGGCGGCGGACTCGGTCGAGGTGCCCGGCAGCGTCCTGGTGCTGACCCGGGGTGAGCCGACCGACGTCACGGTCATCAACCGCCTCGCCGAGGCGACCGCGGTGCATTGGCATGGGATCGAGCTGGAGAGCTGGTCCGACGGGGTCGTCGGCTGGAGCGGCGCGGGGACCCGGGTGGCGCCCGCGATTCAGCCGGGCGACTCGTTCACCGCCCGCCTCACCCTGCGCCGGGCCGGGACGTTCATCTATCACACCCACCTGAACGATCTGGAGCAGCTCACCTCCGGGCTCTATGGCGCGATCGTGGTGCTCGAGCCCGGCCGTCGCTTCGACCCCAGCACCGACCATGTCTACGTCGCGGGGTGGGAGGGTCCCGCCCTGCCGGCGCACATCATCATCAACGGCGACTCGATCGCCCCGCCGCTCGAGCTGGCTGCCGGCGTGGCCCATCGCTTTCGGTTCGTCAACATCGGAATGGCGGGAGTGCTGGGCATCTCCCTGGTTGCCGACTCCGGCCCTGTCCAATGGCGGCCGATAGCCAAGGACGGCGCCGACCTCCCGCCGGAACAGTCCCGCCGTGGCCCGGCCGCGTTCACTCTGGCGGTGGGCGAGACCGCGGATGCCGAGTTCAAACCCTCCGGCCGGGGAGAATACCGGCTGACGATGACCCCGCCGGTCGGACCGGTAGTTTGGAATCAAAGAGTAGTGGTGCGCTGAATTCCCGGTCGGCTCGGGGCGAGCGGTGGAGGCGACACGCTCGCAGGGCGCGTTAGGGCACGCCACAACCTCACCCATCGTAGCAGCCCCGCACATGCGTGGCGGGCCCGGAAGCGCGTGGTGCGCTGAATTCCCGGTCGGCTCGGGGCGAGCGGTGGAGGCGGCACGCTCGCAGGGCGCGTTAGGGCACGCCACAACCTCACCCATCGTAGCAGCCCCGCACATGCGTGGCGGGCCCGGAAGCGCCCGGAGAGCGTGCCGCCTCCACCGCTCGCCCGGCACCCCACGACCGCCGCGAGCAACCTTCGCACAGCTTAGATGTGGAGTGAACAGAAAAGCGAAACGGGGACACGCCCTGTGGCATGTCCCCGTCAATAGCCCCATGCAGGTACGTCAGCGCTGCGAGACCGCGCCCCCGGCCACATGGAAGTCCGCGCGACGGTTCATCGTCCACGCGCTCTCGCTGGCGGTCCGATCGAGCGGCTGCTCCTCGCCATAGCCGACGGTCTCGAGCCGGGTGGCATCGATGCCCTGATCCGTCATGAACCGCTTGGCCACGGCCGCCCGACGCTTGCTCAGCGCCAGGTTGTACTCGTCCGAGCCCCGCTCGTCGGCATGGCCATCGATCCTGAGGATCAGACTGGGGGACGACCGGAGGATATCCACCTTGGCCGCGAGCGTGGTCTGGGCTTCGGGAGTCAGGTCCGCGCGGTCGAGCGCGAAGTGGATTCGCGCTTCCAGCGAGGCGCGACGAGTATCCGGCGCCGGAGCCGGGGCCGGCCGGTCAACCGCGACCGGTGTCGGCATAGCGGCTTGGACGGGTGCCTCGGGGGCCGGCGGGGGAGTTTCCTCGACCTGCTTGCCGCCGCAGCCGGCGGCGACCAGCGTGACAGCGAGCATGGATACGAGCACTTTGGGTGCGTGGGCCATCGGGTTCCTTCCGATCTTGGGTGGACGTACCGCGGTGTTGGGCGGAATGGGTGAGGGGCAGGCATAGGAGTGCGGCGCAGCCAACCGGCCCCGCCGGGGCCTAGGCAGCTACCGTGCCCCGGACATGGCAGCGCTGCCAAGTGTTGCTGCTGTCGGGAGTTATAGAGAGGACGTGAGCTGCTGTACGTCGGCGCCAGGCAGCCAGGATGCAAGAATTGGCGTAGGATGCGAGGCTCGGGGCACCTCGCTCCGGGCGCTTCCGGGCACGCCACGCATGTGCGGGCTTGCTACGAAAGGTGAGGTTGTGGCGTGCCCTAACGCGCCCTCCGCGAGGCGCCCCGAGCCTTAAGCGCCGCTGCGCGGCGGAGGGGACAAGAGCCGGTCTATGCAGCTTCCACCCACTGCCGCTCGGCTCGTGGCGAGCGGTGGAGGCGGCACGCTCGCAGGGCGCGTTAGGGCACGCCACAACCTCAGCTATAGTAGCAAACCCGCGCATGCGTGGCGGGCCCGGAAGCGCCCGGAGAGCGTGTCGCCTCCACCGCTCGCCTGGCACCCCGGGACCACCTAGTGGAAGCACCATTCGAAATGACCAAAGCGCGCAAGACCTCCAGCGGAAAGAGCAGCGGCGACCACGAGATCGTCGTGGTCGCCGGCCGCGAGGTCCCCATATCCAATCCCCACAAGATCCTCTTCCCCACCCCGAAGCACACCAAGCTCGACCTGGTGCACTACTACCTCGCGGTGGCCGAAGGCGCGCTGCGCGGCGCCGGCGGCCGGCCCAACATGCTGGTGCGCTATCCCAACGGCATCGGCGAGGAGTTCTTCTACCAGAAGCGCGCGCCGACCTCCCGCCCGCCGTGGATCGAGATCGTCACCCTCCGGTTCCCCTCCGGCCGCAGCGCGGACGAAGTCGTGCCCCGCGACGCGGCGGCGCTGGCCTGGCTCGCCAACCTGGCCTGCCTGGAGCTGCACCCCCACCCCGTGCGGGCGGAGGATCTGGATCATCCCGACGAGCTGCGGGTGGACCTCGATCCGGTCCCCGGCGTCGAGTGGGAGCAGATCCGCCAGGTGGCCCGGGTGGTCGAGAGCACGCTTGCCGACGTGAGCCTCACCGGCTGGCCCAAGACCTCGGGCTCCCGGGGCATTCATGTCGCCGTGAGGATCGAGCAGCGCTGGACCTTCGACCAGGTCCGGCGCGCCGCCCTCGCGCTCGCCCGCGAGGTCGAGCGGCGAGCCCCGGCCCTCGCGACCAGCAAGTGGTGGAAGGAGGAGCGGCACGGCGTGTTCGTGGACTACAACCAGAACGCCAAAGACCGCACGGTCGCGTCGGCCTACTCGGTGCGCCCCAAGCCCGACGCACGGGTCTCGGCCCCGATCGGCTGGGACGAGCTGGACAGTTGTCGCCCCGAGGACTTCACGCTATCGACCATGCCGGAGCGGTTCGCCCGGATCGGCGATCGCCACGCCGGCATCGATGACCGCGCGGGCTCACTGGAGTCCTTGCTCGAGCTCTCGGAACGCCACGAGAAGGAAGGATTGGGCGACGCGCCCTGGCCGCCGCACTACAGGAAGCAGCGGAACGAGCCCAAGCGGGTGCAGCCGTCCAAGGCCCGCGGTGCCAAGCGTCCGGCTCAGGAACCGCCGGATCCGGACGAGAAGACTTCGGCCAGCTCGTAAGGCGGAGTGACCTCGAGCTGATCGTAGCGGCAGTCGCTCGGCGGCTTGTCCGGCCGCCACCGGAGAAACACGGCGGCGTGGCGGAAGCGGTCCCCTTGGAGATGGTCGTACTTCACCTCGCACACCCGCTCGACCCGAAGCGGCTCCCAGGAGAGATCCTTGCCGGCGCTCCAGCGGCTCTGCCCGCCGGGCATCCGGCTCGGCCCGCTCGCATCCTGTTCCGCCCAGCCGCGCCAGGGATGTCCTTCCAGCGCGTCGGCCCGCAGCGGCGCCAGCTCCTTCGCCAATTCTCTGCGCCTCGCCATGGTGAACGACGACGTCACCCCCACGTGCTGCAGGTCCCCGCGCTCGTCGTACAGGCCCAGCAGCAGTGAGCCGACGACATCCTTCCCGGACTTGTGCCAGCGGAACCCGGCCACCACGCAGTCCGCCGTGCGGACGTGCTTCACCTTGATCATGACCCGCTTGCCGGGTTGGTAGGGACTCTCCGCGGGTTTGGCGACCACGCCGTCCAGGCCGGCGCCCTCGAACTGGTCGAGCCACCGCGCCGCGGTGCGTGCGGTCGAGCGTCATCGGCGTGAGATAGACCGGCGGCGCTACGCGGGCCAGCAACTTCTCGAGTCGCTTCCGGCGCTCGCGCTGCGGCGCGGCCATCAGGTCGCGCCCGTCGGCCGCCAGCAGGTCGAAGGCGACGAAGGAGGACGGTGTCTCCTCGGCGAGCTTGGCGACCCGCGAGGCCGCCGGATGCAGCCTCATCTGCAAGGCGTCGAAATCGAGACCCCGAGGCGTGGTGATCACGATCTCGCCGTCCACCACGCAGCCCTCGGGCAGCCGCTCCAGCAGCGCCTGGTGCAGCTCCGGGAAATAACGGTCCAGCGGCTTGAGGTCGCGGCTCTGAATGTAGAGGTCGGAGGCGCCGCGAAAGACGATCGCGCGGAAGCCGTCCCACTTGGGCTCGAAGAGAAAGTCGCCGTCGGGAGGCAGGTCCTCCGCCAGCGTGGCGAGCATCGGCGCGATCGGGGGCGCGAGGGGGAAGTCGGCAGTCACGGACAAGCCCTGAGCAGCATCAGCTCCGATTCGGTGGTGAGCGAAACCGTGCCGTCCCTCACCGTCCCGCCGACCCCTGAGTACTCATCTACCAGCTCCGTGCCTTCGGGGGGACACCCGAACACAGGTATCGCCCTTGCGCCTACTCCCTGAACAACCGCCACCAGGACGATCCAATCGGCCACCCACCTCGAGACTGCGGCTGAAGATGCACGGCTCCGCCTGGCCGCGCCACCGGGACCGCGTAGAGCGAGATACGGCGTTCTCTGGGTCTACCGGAATCTGATCGCCCAGCGAAAGCAACACCTGCGGACGCACCATCACAGTGCGGCGATGGTTGACGGAACCTCTCCTGCATGAGACGTTGAGCCTGAATTCTCGTCGTCTCTCTTCCCCCGATCGGTTTGACCCTATGCACCGCCACATCCTACTGTTCCCGCTCCTGGCTGCCTGCGGTGGCGACGGGGCCGACTCCCGACCTGTCGCGATTTCGAACGACCGGGCCCAATCCAAGCTGCTCTTCAACGAGGCCCCGGCGCGGTGGTTCGAAGGCTACGGTGCCTCCGCGCGGATCTCGCCGGACGGCCGCCTGGCGTGGTACGGTGGCTGGGGCATCGATTCGCGTGTCATCGACCTCGGAAGCGGCGAGAAGGCGCGGGATGGCCTTTGGAAGGGCGTGGACTCGGTCCGAAACGCGGCGTTCCGCCCGGATGGCGAGCTCGTGCTGCTCGGCCGTCGCGGCACCAAGCCGGGCTGGTACGCGCGCGGAAAGGAGGACTCGGGGCCGGAGTTCCTGCCCCTGCCTCCGGACGCGGTGCCCCAGTGGTCCCCCGACGCGGCGCGGTACGCCTATCTCCAGAATGAGGGCCCCGAACCTGGGATCCGTGCCGGCCCGCCCGGGAGCGAGCGCGTGTATCCGACCGATGGCCAGGTCACCGGCATGAGCTGGCTGCCCGATGGCCGTGCTCTGCTGGTGATGCTGGCCGACACCTCGGGCACATCGTCGCTCGTCCGGCTCGACCTGGCCGATGCCCGGACCGAGGTCATCGTGCGCGGCCTGGATGCCGACCCGACCTTTTCACCGGTGGCCGTGGTGCCGGATGGCCGCCGCGCGTATGTCGCGCTCGCCGCCGAAGGCGCGCCGGCGCTCGAGGCACGGAGCCGCCCGGACGCCGAGCGGGACCTCGACATCTACGAGGTGAGCCTGGAGGGCGGCGGGCGCCGCGTCGTGGTGGACACGCCCGGCGACGATTTCGCCCCGGCCGTCGCCGACGGCCACCTCTACTGGACGACTGCGACGTTGGACGCGTCCGTGGTCGTTCTGCCGGTCGGTGGCGGCGCGGCACGCGAGGTGGTGCCGGGAGGCCAGGTGCCGACGTGGCGGCCCGACGGCCGTCAGATCGGCTTCTTCTACGGCCAATGGCGCCTGGCGGACTGGGCGCTGAACTGGGATGCCGGCATCATAGGTACGGACTCCGCCGGCAAGCCGACCAGCGCACCGCAGGAGCTGATCAGCTGGTTCGGCGAGGACTTTCCCCCGGTCTGGTCACCCGACGGGCGGTGGATCGCCTACCATTCGCACCGCTCCACAGCAGCTGTCCCGAGCTATGGGGCGCCGGGAAGTGCCGACGACATCTTCCTGCGGCGCACCGGCTCGCCGCCTTCACAGGATCTACGCCTCACCGATTTCGGCCGGGAGGCGGGCTCGCCGGACTGGTCGCCCGACGGAACGCGCCTCGTCTTCACGTCATGGGAGAAGCGCGGCAAGCCCGAAGGGTCATTTCCTTGGAGCGTTTCCATCGATCGCCGGACGGGCCGGGTGGTAGAAAGCGGTCGCCTCCCGTTGCCGCCGGAAATTCACGGGGCGGAACAGGTCGCGTGGTCGCCCACGGGAGCGGAGCTAGCGATCGAGGAGAAGATCACCGGGGGCCGGCACCGGCTCTGGGTGATACCAGCCGACGGCTCACGGGCGCGGAAGGTTGTGGACTACCTCATGCCGACGTACGGCGGGGTCGACTGGACGCCCGACGGCAGGCTGTTGATTTACTCCGCGGTGACCGGGGCGAGGATGCAGCTGTTCGCGGTGCCCGCGGCGGGCGGTGCGCCCCGGCGGCTCAGCGACGATGCCGCGAATCTGCTGCACCCCCAGGTCTCGCCCGACGGCCGGCTGGTGGCCGCTACGCGAGTGCTGCAGCACAAGGAAATTCGGCGCATCCGGCTGCCCACCTAGGTCCACCCTTCGCCCGGAAGGCTGCCCGTCATGCCCCCACGCCACTTCCCGCGCTTCCTCGCCGCGTTCCTCGCCTTCGGCTCCGCCTGTAGCGACCGCGACGAGCACGATCCCACCGACCTTCCCCAGATAAGCCCCGCGCGGCTGGAAGAGCACATCCGCTACCTGGCCAGCGACCAACTTAGGGGACGGGGGACCGGCACGCCCGGCTACGATACGGCAGCCAGCTATGTCGCCAGGTATTTCGCCAGCCAGGGCCTGGACTCCGCGGGGACCGAAGCCTACCTCCAGCCCGTCCCGTTCCGTCGTGCCCGAACCGTGGACGGCACCCGCCTGCTGCTGATCGGGAAGTCGGGAACCCGCGCGCTCACGCCGGATCGGGACTACGTGATGACGGCTGACTACCTCCGTCCTCGAGTCGAGGTGACCGCGCCTCTCGTTCTTGTCGGGTTTGGCGTGACCGCGCCGGATCGAGGGTACGATGACTACCGCGGGGTCGATCCCAAGGGGAAGATCGTCGTGATCCTCACGGGCGGCCCGCCCTCATTCGCGGCCGCCGAGCGCGCACATTATGCGACGCTCCGGCTCAAGTTCCAGAATGCCGCCCGCCGCGGCGCGGTCGGCGCCCTGCTGGTCCGAACCCGCGATCAGACCTTTCCCTGGGACCGCCTGGTCCGGCAATCTCGCGCCGGCGGCATGCGTTGGCTCGATCCGGCCGGCGAGCCGCGGGACGTGTTCCCCGCCCTGCGGGGGATTGGAATTCTCTCGGACACGGGCGCCGGCATGCTCTTCGAGGGGGCGCCGAAGTCGTTGGCGGAGGTCCTGACCGACGCCGCGGCCGGGAAGCCTCCCGCATTCGACCTGCCGGTGCGCGCCACCCTGCGAACCGTCAGCGTGCAGGAACAGCTCCAGAGCCCGAACGTCGCCGGGCTGCTGCGCGGCTCGGACCCGCGCCTCCAGAACGAAGTCGTCGTCATGAGCGCGCACCTGGATCACCTCGGCGTCGGTGAGCCGGTCGACGGCGATTCCATCTACAACGGCGCGCTGGACAATGCCTCGGGCAGCGCCGCGCTGCTCGAGCTGGTCCGCGCCTTCGCCGCGCTGCCCCGGGCCCCGCGGCGCTCGGTGCTGTTCCTGGTCGTCACGGGGGAAGAGATGGGACTGCTGGGGAGCGACTACTTCGCCGAGTATCCCACGATCCCGATCGACCGGATCGTCGCGAACGTGAACCTGGACGGCCTCGCCCTGCTCTACCCCTTGCGCGAGATCGTGGCGCTCGGCGCGGAGCATTCGACGCTCGATTCGACCGCGGCCCGGGTAGCGAAGCGGCTGGACATTGTGCTCGCGCCCGATCCGTTTCCCCAGGAGGTGTTCTTCGTTCGAAGCGACCAGTACTCGTTCGTTCGCCGGGGTGTACCCGCGCTGTTTCCCTTTCTGGGCCTGCACAGCGACTCGGGAGTGGATGCCCCCGCACGATTCCGCGAATGGTTAGCGACCCGGTACCACACGCCGAAGGACGACGCCGATCAGCCGATGGACCTCGAGGCCGGGGCCAAGCACGCCCAGCTCGGCTTCCTGCTGGGGCTGGAGATCGCCAACGCGGACGAGAGGCCCGCCTGGAAGCCCGGGGACTTCTTCGAGAAGACGTTCAAACGTCGCGCCGCGGCGACCAGCGCCAGGCGACCCTGAACGTCCACGATGTCGATTCACCGCGGCGCTCCGGCTACATTGCGGAGTGCCGGTGTCTCGACTTTCACTGGGTGCAGCAGGGTTTTTCATGCGAGATCGCTCAAGGGCTGCCGCGGTTCTGCTCAGCGCGGGCTTGCTCACCGTCGGATGCCGGTTCGAGGCCGGCACCGAGCCGGGAGAGAAAAACCCTCCGGCGCTGTCGAGCGTTGTCGGTCAATGCCTCGCTCCAGCTTCGCCCGAGGCGGACTCTCCCCTCGGTTCGACCCTCGTCCGCACCGGACTCGCCTCTCGTCTCCGCGATGGCCCAGGAGAAATCCTCTGCCTCACGCCCGACGGAGCGCGATGGGTGCTGCGCTGGGAGGGGGAGCGGTGAGGCATCCGCTCGCGTCGGTCATGCTCGCGGGCGTCACCATCATCGCGGTGCTGGGCGCGAGGCACGACGATCGAACCCGGATCACCCCGTACGCCGGCGTTCCCGGCCACACCGCCAGCACGGCCTTCACCAACCTCTCGGTCGCCGGCGCCTCGCTCGGGATCTGGAAATACAAGGAGGCCAGCTACGCCCGGTTCGCGGCGCGCTCACCGACTACCGTCGTGGTGACCGCGAGCGAGCCGGTGACGACCTGCGACGTGCGCCCCAAGATCCACGCCATCCTTGCCAGCACTGACGCCAAGACCTGCACCTTCCAAGTGCCGGCACCCATGAACCTCGAGGTCAGCGTCAACTCCCTCGAGAAGCTCTTTCTCTTCGTGGACACTCCCCAGGAAGCGGCACCGGTCTGCTGCGACGGCAAGACGGTCTTCGACGTGACGACGTACGCCGGGGTGGATCGGACGGGGCGAACGAAATCGACCGGACTTCAGGCCGCCATCGATCTCGTCGCCGGCAAGAGCACGTGCACGACCACCAGCATCTGCACTCTGTACTTCAAGACCGGGACCTACATCGCCCGACAGCTGTTCCTCAAGAGCAAGGTCCAGCTCTACCTCCAGAGCGGCGCCAAGCTGCTGGCCTCCACCAATCCGGCGGACTACAAGCTCGACCCCGGAACCCACCGTACCGCGTTCATCACGGCGGACAACGTCTCGTACACCGGCATCAGCGGCCCGGGGGCGATCGACGGCGACGGGCTGGCCTACCGGAAGCGGAACAATGCCGGCAGCCCCTATCCCTACTGGAACTGCAAGACGACCACCAATGCGATGTGCTGGGACTCGCCCCGGCTGGTGCTGATCCGGAGGAGCCACCACGTGACGGTTCGAGACGTCATGATGCTCGACCCGGCGGCCTGGACCAATCACGTCCATTACTCGGATCAAGTGACGTACGCCAACGTCAAGGTTCTCGACGACAGGATCAAGTTCAACACCGACGCGATGGACGTCGATGCCTCCACCAACGTGACGGTGCGGAGCTCGTTCTACCACGGGAGGGATGACGGCTTCTGCGTGAAGGCGACCAGGGAGCTCGGTCTGATCAAGACGTCGAGGAACATCAGGTTCCTCGACAACACCGTCGGCTACGGCAACAACGCCACGAAGCTCGGCACCGAGACCTACGTCGGCGGGAACATGGACGACATCCTGGTCCGGAACCTCTTCGTCACCAACGCGGCCCGGCCGTTCGGGGTCTATCTGAAGGACGGCAATGCCATAGGCCCGACCACCGGCATCACGGTGGACGGGGTCCACGCCGATGCCGTGCGACAGCAGGGGTTCGCGATAGAGATCAGCAAGCGGAACCCCTCGAGCGCGATCGGCCGCGTCAGCCGCGTGGCTCTGAACAACTTCAATCTTCCGGCGACGGTCGGCGCGTCCACCATCCGGGGGTACGACGCCTCACACCTGGTGAGCGGGGTGTCGATCAGCTCCTTCAGGATCGGCGGCGTGCTCAAGAAGACCCTGGCCGAGGCCAGGGTCACCAAGAACGCCTACACGTCCGGCATCACTATCCGGTAGCAGCGGCGCCTCACCCGCCCCGCGCCACCCGGGGCATCTCGGCGAGCTGCTTCACCACATCCGCCAACATCCGCACCTTGCCGGCATCGCGCGCCCCCGCCTCCAGCCGCGCCGCCAACTGCGTCAACCGGTCGCGCCGCTCCGTGTCCGAACCCTTCTCCGCGCTCGCCAACGTGTCTCGAGCCGCGGCGATCTCGCTCGCCTCCATCCCCTTCGACCGCTCCAGCTGATCGAGGTACGCCCGCGCCAGCGCGAACGTCGCCGGCCACACCACCTTGGGCTGCCCCTGCACGTTGAAGTAGTCGAAGTGCACCGACTTGGCCGCGTCGATCTCGTTCTGCGAGATGAACGCACTGGGCGTCAGCTCGAAGATGTCGAGCCCGCGCGCCATCTCCGACCCGAAGATGACGCCGTTGTACCAGTAGGTGGACCAGTACCCTCCGCTCGCGATCCTGGTGGAATCCACCGGACCACGGTCGAAGTAGGCGATCTCCACCGGGTGCGCCGGGTCGGTCCAATCGAACACGGAGAGGCCTCCCTGATACCAGGCCTGCACCATGACGTCGCGGCCGGGAATCGGGATCAGCGATCCATTGTGGGCGACGCAGTTCTCCTGTGCCGTCTGCGGGGCCGGTACCTTGTAGTAGCTCTTGAACTGCATCCGCCGGCCTTCGACCGTGAAGATCGCGTCGGCGCCCCACTCGCGCTTGTCCGTGGCGCGGCACTTTGCCTGGGAGCCGCCGCCCCACTCGTCGGAAAAGAGGACCTTGGTCCCGTCGTTGTTGAACGTCGCCGAATGCCAGTAGGAGAAGTTGGAGTCGGCCACTTCGCCGATCCGGACCGGGTGCGTGGGATCCCGGATGTCGAGCAGCAGTCCGTAACCCTCGCAGGCCCCTCCACCGAGTCCGACCGCCGGGTACAGCGTGATGTCGTGGCACTGGGTGGGACCGCTCGTGCTATCCGGCTCGGTGCCCATTTGCATGGCAATCAGCTCGGGCAGCGCTTGCCGCAGCACCGCGCTGTCCGCGGCGGTCGCCGGACCGCTCCCACCCCTCGCGCTCACGACCTCCTTGAGGATCGTGTCGGCCTGCTCGTCGGGGAGGATCATCTCCTCGCCTCTGATCGTGACGACGAACCGCCCCGCCGCCTTGGCCTCCGCCAGCTCCTTCAGCGCCGCCACGCTGTCGGCCGGCGTCTCGCCGTGCGCCACCGGCGCCTTCAGGTTGTCGAAGATCCGGGGCGAGCTGACGATCGCCGCCTGCTCCGGGTGGTCCACCGGCACCTTGATGACTTCGATACGGAACCACGCCGTGTTGGGATCCTCCGAAGGCATCGCCGCGGCGCAGCCGGCGAGCTCGCTGGGGGACCGGACCACGGACGAGCCCGAGATATAGACGTAGACGTTGGCCGAATCCTTGGGGTCGATAAGCACCGAGTGGGTGTGCGACCCGCGGCAGGTCTGCACGTTGCCGACGTTCTTGGGATGGCGGATGTCGCTGATGTCGAAGATCCGCAGCCCCCGCAGGCGGTCCTTGCTGACCGTGTCCTTCACGCCCTCGGTCCCGCAGTCGAGGCGCGCGGCGAGATCCTCGCCGGAGACGAAGAGCAGATTCCGGTAGACCGAGACGTCGCTCTGCGACGCGGGACAGACGTACGATGTCGTCAGGCTGGGCCGGCGCGGATTCTCGATGTCCCACACCTGGAAGCCGTTGTAGTTCCCCTGAATGGCGTACTTGCCGGTGAAGGCCAGGTCGGAGTTGGTGACCCCGGCGAACGGCTTCGGCGTCGGGGTCTCCGAGACCACGCGCAGGTTCCACACCGCCTCCTCCGCGTCGGTCAGTCCTCCGCGGAGGCCGACCCTCGGATCGGGGCTCGGCGCGCTGGCGGACTGGCTGCCCGCGGGTGCCGGGCCGCCCGGCCCGCTTGACGAGGTCGAGCCGGCGCAGCCGACCAGGAGGGCCAAGCCGGCGGCGGGCAGGAGGAGCGGGAGTCTGACGGATGACATGCGGTTGTCCTTGCAGGCGTTCAGGAGGAAGGATCGCCGGCCGGCAGAGCGGTCAGCATGCGCTCCATCCGGGCGATCTCGGTAGTCTGATCGACGTTCGCGTCGCTGGCGAACTTGAACACGGCCTGGTCCTGCGCGGCGCCCTGGGTGCCGAACAACTCCTTCACCATCGCCACGGCGCCACGGTGGTGCTGGATCATGAAGGTAAGGAAGAGCCGGTCGAACTCCGGTCCCTTCGCCTCCTCGAGCTGCTTCATCTGGGCGTCGGTCAGCATCCCGGGCATGAGGTGTCCGTGATGGTGACCCTCCGCTTCCGGCAGTCCGCGATCGCGCAGCCACTGTCGCATGGTCGCGATCTCGTCCTGCTGCCCGTTGATGATCCGCTCGGCCAACCGGCGCACCGAGAGGCTGGCGCCGTGGGTGGGCGCCAAGTTGGCCATGACGATGGCCTGGGCGTGATGCCCGATCATGGCGGACATGAAGCGCGCGTCCGCCTCGGTATGCGGGTACCGAGTATCAGTCCGAGGGGAGGCCTGCTCCGGCCGCTGGCTGGTGCCCGCGCATCCGGTCAGGACCGCCAGGAGCAGAAGGGTCGCGGAGAACGAAGGGAATCGGGTCGTGGCCATGCAGAAGGATACTCACCCCCTCGCAGGCCGCGCCCGCCCGCCGGCCCGACCCCCCGACTTCCCGGTCGGCTGGGGCGAGCGGTGGAGGCGACACGCTCGGAGGGCGCGTTAGGGCACGCCACAACCTCACCCATCGTAGCAGGCCCGCACATGCGTGGCGGGCCCGGAAGCGCCCGGAGAGCGTGCCGCCTCCACCGCTCGCCCCAGCCGACCTCGAGTCCACTCCAGCGCGGGAGAGCAGCACCCGGCACCAGTCCTGCTGCCGCACATCGAGCCAGGAGGGGTCGCCCAGAAACATGATCATGGACGAACGCTCCGCGACCAGCCGGTCGAAGCATCGGCGCAGCTCCTCCTCCTCGCCGAGGGCGTGGTAGATCGACGCCTCGTGGAACCCGGATACGTAGCGCCGCTGCCCCAGTTCGATCAGCTCGTCCAGTACGGCCCGCGCCTCCGAGTGACGGCCGAGCCGCGCCAGCAGCGTACCCAGCTCGGCGAGGAGAATGGGCGTCCGGCCGAAGCGCGCGATCGCCTCTTCGATCCTGCGCATCCCCTCCTCCATCCGGCCCGTCATCCGATAGGCTCGCGCTGACCAGAGCAGCGCCTGGAGGTGGCCGGGATCCAGCGCGAGCGTGGCCCGGTGCCGGTCGAGCGCCTCGTCGTATTCCCCGGCGTAGTAGTGGCATTCCCCGACCAGGGCCTGAATGCTGAGGGCCAATGGGTCCAGCTCCGCCGCGTGCTCGCTCCGGGCGATCGCCTCGTGGTGTCGTCCCCGGGCCATCAGGAAGACCGCGTACCACGTGTGGGCAAATGAGTTATCCGGCCTGAGCTCCACAGCGCGACGAAAGAATGACTCCGCCGCGACCGGATCCCAATCGAACAGGAAAGCCAACGCCCCGCTCCAGGTGTGTCCCTCGGCCAGGTTCGGGTCGAGCTCCAGCGCCCGCCGAGCCGCCGCCTTGCCGTGGGGCATTGCTTCCAGTGGAGCGAGGTCTCCGAATTCCTGGAATCCGCGCAACAGCCAGCACTCGGCCAGGCCCGCGTGCGCCAGCGCGTAGCCGGGGTCCAGCGCGATGGCCTGCTTGAAGAGATCGATGCCGGCGACGAGCCCGGCGACGGTCCGCTTCAGTGCGAAGAAGCGACCCCTCAGATAGAGGGTGTAGGCCTCGGATGCGGACGTGGACGGCCGGACCAGCACATCGGGTGTGGCATTGGACCCAGGCAGCGGCAAAGACTTGACGATGGCCTGGGCCAGCTCCTCCTGGAGCACGAACACGTCGGCCAGCTTCCGCTCGTACGAATCCGACCAGAGATGGTAGCCGTCGGCCACATCGATCAGCTGGGCCGTCACCCGAAGCCGGTCCGCCCAGCGCCGCACGCTCCCCTCGAGCACCATCCCGACATTGAGCCGTTGCCCCACCTCCCGGACGTCCACCTCGCGCCCCTTGAAGGCGAACGCGGAAGTGCGCGACACCACCCGCAGGCCGGGAGCCCGGCTCAGGGCGTTGATCAGCTCCTCCGTCATCCCGTCGCTGAAGAATTCGTTGTCCGGATCGGGGCTCATGTTGACGAACGGCAGCACGGCGATCGCCGCGATCCGCGGTACCGACTGCGCCGCTGCCGGCGTGGCGGTGCTTCGCGCGGGTTGTTGCTCCACCTCGGCCAGCGCGACCGCCAGGTCGGCCGCCGACTGGAAACGTTCTTCCGGCCGCCGGGACAGCGCGCGCGCCACCAGGCGCTCGACCGCGTCGGGCACTGTCGCGCCGGTGGAGCCGAGACTGGGCGCGGGCTCGCTGACTCGCAGGGCCAGCAGCGCGATGGGTGACGTGGCGGTGAACGGCGGACGCCCCGCGATCATCTCGAACAGCACGCAGCCGAGGGCGTAGACGTCGCTCCGGCCGTCGAGCGTGACCTCCGAGGCCTGCTCCGGGCTCATGTACGCCGGAGTGCCGATGAGGGTACCGGCCTGGGTGAGGCTGTTGTCGGTCGCGACGCTCACCGCCCGGGCCACGCCGAAGTCCGCCACCACCGCGTGGCCGTCCTCGAGGAGGATGTTCGCGGGCTTGATGTCCCGGTGGATCACCTGCTGCCGGTGGGCGTAGTCGAGGGCCTCCGCAGCCTCGCGCGCGAGGCGGAGGGCGTGCGTCAGCCCGAGCCGCCCCTGCTGGTCGAGCAGGTCGCGGAGCGAGCCGGCCTCGACATAGGGGGTGACGTAGTACAGGAAGCCCCCCAGCTCGCCGGAGTCATAGAGCGGCAGGAGATTGGGATGGTGCAGGCGGGCGGCAAGCCTGATTTCCCCGAGGAAGCGCTCCCCGGCGAGCGCCTCGCTGAGCTTTGGCCGGAGGACCTTGAGCGCGACGACCCGGTCGTGCCGCAGGTCACGGGCGCGGTACACCACCGCCATACCGCCGCGCCCGATCTCCCGCTCGATGGTGTAGCGGGGTTCGAGCGCGGACTGGAGGCTGTCGAGCTGGTCGAGCATGGATGGGCCCGGAACTTGGTATTGCTAGCATAGCACGCGGGTAGTGCGGGGCAAGGCCGCCACGTGGCGCCGCGCGACCCGTGATTGTACCATGGTGCGTCGATAGGGCATCTCTGGAATCTGGCCGGCAGGGACAGGAGGATCGATATGAGTGACTGGATACACGCTCTTCCGGTGGGTTGGATGGCGGTCGTGGTCTTCCTCGGCACCTACCTGGTGACGGCCGCGATTTACGGGCTCGTGATGGCCTTCGCGACGGGGGACCGGGCTCGCGCGTTCAAGGGCATCTCGCCTGGCCTGCTGCCCCCGCTGGGCATCCTCTTCGGGCTCCTCATCGCCTTTATCGCAGCACAGGTGTGGGGCGACCTCGATCGGGCCAATGCTGCGGTCAACCACGAGGCCAGCGCATTGCGCGCGGTGGTCCTCCTGTCCGCCGACTTCCCCGAGGACGCGCAGGCCCGCCTGCGCGGTCTCATCGCCCAGCACATTCAGGATGCCCAATCGGTGGAGTGGCCTGCCATGGCTCGAAAACGCGCCACGCTGACGGTAATTTCCAAGCCCCTCGCCGAAGCGCTGAAGACGACGTTCGCCCTGACCGTAAAGGATGAGGGGCAGGTTGCCGCACAGCGGGCAATCGTTGCCGCCCTGGAGAACGCGATGGACGCGCGCCGTCAGCGAATCCTGGTCAGCCGGTCGGAGGTCAACTGGGTGAAGTGGACGGCCCTGATGATTCAGGCGGTCATTAGTTTGACGGCGATTGCCATGGTCCACAGCGACAACCGGGTGGCCGCGGGCCTCGCCATCGCTCTCTTCTCGACCGCAGTCGCCGTCTGCATCCTGTTGATCGTCTCGCACGATCGACCGTTCACCGGCCAGCTCTCCGTCCGGCCGACGGCGCTCGTTCAGGTGAACCCCGGGTCATCCCTCGCGGAGACTGGACCGTAGCGTCGTCTGGAACCCCTGCCGCGGCGCGCTGTGCCAGGTCTGCGGCCGCCCCCGCCAGGTGATGAGCGCCACCAGCCGCCACCAGCTGTGCAGCTGCCTCAGCCCGAAGTTCTCCAGCACTGCCGCGCCGGCGAGCCGCAACAGGTCCCGCGGCTCGCGGTACCGCCGGAACGAGAGCTCCTCCAGCAGGAGCGTCGCGAGCGACAGACACAGCCCGTACAGCAGGGCCGCGCAGACGAACAGCAGGAAGAGCGATCCGTCGAGCAGTCCCAGCGCCCAGCCCACCGGCAGGATCGCGAACCCCGCCACCTCGAGCAGCGGGGCCAGGTATTCGAACACCATCAGGTACGGCATCGCCAACAGCCCGATCCGCCCGAAGCGGCGATTGCCCAGCATCTCCCGGCTGTTGTCCAGGGTCTCGCCCAGCCCACGCTGCCACCGCTCCCGCTGGTTCCGCAATCCGCTCAGCGTCTCGGGACACTCGGTCCAGCACACCGGGTCGGGCACGAACGCCACGCGGTACGGTCGCCCCGCCGCCCGAAGGTGGCCGTGCAGCCGCACCACCAGGTCGATGTCCTCCCCGACCGTGTCGTGCCGGAAGCCGCCGATCTCGACGACGACATCCTTACGGAACACGCCGAACGCGCCGGACACGATCATGAGCGACCCCAGCTCGCTCCAGGCCATCCGGCCGAAGAGAAAGGCCCGCAGGTATTCGAGCACCTGGCTGGTGCCGAGGAAGCTCCTCGGTGTCCCGACGCGAGTGACGCCGGCCCGGCCGACCGCGCAGCCGTTGGCGATCCGGACGGTGCCCCCGGCGGCGACGGTCTCCGCGGAGCATGGCAAGACGGCGTTCATGATCGCCGCCATCGCGTCCACCTCGAGTACGCTGTCGCCGTCCATCACGCAGACGTAGGGCGCCGACGCGAGATTGATTCCGGCGTTCACCGCGTCGGCCTTGCGGCCGTTGACCTTGTCGAGCACCCAGAGCCCGGGATAGGACGGGCTCCAGTAGATGCCCCGCACCGGCTTGCTCCGGATCCGCTGCCAGTACACCCGCGGCGTGAGCCGCAGCCCGAACTCTGCGATCAGCAGCTCGAGCGTGTCGTCGCCAGAGCCATCGTTGACGACGACGAGCTCGAGCTTGGGGTAGCGCAGCGCGAGGAGCGAGTGCACCGACTCGATGATCGTCATCCCCTCGTTGTGGGCCGGCACCACGATCGAGATCGGTGGCGCCAGCCCGGACTCGCGCATGTCCCGGAAGTCTTCCAGGGCGATCGTTCGAAGCCGGCGGCGCACCGCCCGCCAGGCGACGAGCATCTGGAGCAGATAGATCGTGTTGACGGCGACGAAGTAGCCGGTGATCAGCAGGGAGAAGTACGCCAGCTCGCTCACGCAGCTTCTCCTTCCGTGAGCGCGCGCATGAAGAGGGTCTGCGCGACCATGTCGCGGACGAAGGGGTTCTCGTCCTGCAGCCCCCGCTGGAGCGCCGCCGCGCCGCGCTCGCCCAGCGCGGCGATCGCCGCCGCGGCGTGGTGGCGGACCCAGTAGGCGGGGTCGCCCATCGCCCGCGCGAGCCGGGCGATCGCACGCTCATCGCCCACCCGGCCGAGCGACCAGGCGGCGAGCGCGCGGACCGGCCACTCGGGATCGTCCATCGCGGCGAGGCAGACCGAAGCAGTGTCCCCGTCGGCAACGACGGCGCCCAGCACCCGCACGGCCTCCACCCGGACCTCCGGGTCGGGGTGAGCGGCGAGGGCACGGATCAAGCCTGAATCCGTGGCGACGCCGATGCGGCTGGTGATCTGAAGGAGTGCCTTCGTCATCGCCGGCGACTTGGATCCTTCGAGCAACGCGCCGATCCGGGACGCGCTCGCCGGTCCCATGCGGATCAGTGCCATGACGAGAAGCAGGTTGGTCCACCCGCCCATCGTCTCGATCGCCTCGGCGATGTGGCCCACCGCCTCCACGGCGCGGAGCTCGCCGAGCGCGCGGATCGCCTCCTGCCGCACCGCCGGGTCGCGGTCCCGGAGACGCTCCACCAGCAGAGGGACCGCCGCCGTGTCTCCCAGCCGGCCGGCGAACCGGCAACCCTCGAGCCGCCGCTCCGCCGATCGGTGGCGGAGCAGCGCGACCTCCCGGCCGCCGAGCCCGGAGCGGTGGATGGCTCCTCGGGCCCGCTCCGCCGCCTCCGGTGTCAACCCGGGGAGCGCCTCGAGCGAGGCGACCAGCACGGTCCGGCCGTCGCCTCGCGGCAGACGCGCGAGCCACTCGACCTCCGGCGGCGTAGGGCCCCGCTCGGCCCAGCCCGCGAGCATCGGCTCGAGCGACTGCCGGAGGCGCGCGGCGCGGGCGTCACCGCGGCGGTGCCACCAGTTGAGAGCCAAGAGCGCCGCGAAGAGCAGCGCCGCGATGGCCGTGAGAGCCGCGAGCAGGCCCGCTTCCGCCGAGGTCACCACCGCCGCAGCACTCTCAGGCTGTAGGAGTCCTGGTCTCCTCCGTCGGAGCGATCCTGGTGAGCATAGAGCGCCTCGACGCCGAGGCCAGGCGTGAGGAAATGGCGCCAGGCGACACCTACGGTGTGGGCGTCGAACCGGCCGATGAGGTCGCGCGAGGGCTGGGTGAACGACTCGCCACCCGCCGCGGCGAAGATCCGGACGAGATTGGAAGGACCATAGAGAAAGCCGACCGCGAGCGAGCCGGCATGGTCGTCCACCGTGACGGCCGTGCCGGCGAAGCGGGTGGCCGCGTAGCGATAGCGGCCGGCAATCAGCCAGTGGCCAGCGTACAGCTCCAGCCCGGGCCCGGCCTGGTGCACCTGGGCATCGCGATAGTCCTGGAAGGCGTAATCGGTGTAAACCACCAGGCGACGGCCGATCTTGCGGCTCAGACCCAGCCCGTAACTTTGCCGGGGCAGCACCTCGGCGCCGGGCGCAAGAAACGCCGACCCGGTGACTTCGAAGGACCGCGTCAGGCGGAGGCCGAGCTCGCCGCCGGCGCGCGATTCGGTGCGGTCGTACTTCTCCTGTAGCGTGGCCGCCGCGCGCCAGCGGAGCCGCTCGCTGGCATTCGCCCTGAGCGAAAGCGTGCCACCATTCGCCGCCGATCCGCCGGGAAGCCGCTCGCCGAAGTACTCCAGATCGGCCTCCCAACGGGCGGGCGGCGCCGCGCGGTGCAGCGCGTGGAGTCGCTGGAGTACCTCGCCATCGTCGGGATGGGTGCGTCGAAGACCTTCGAGGAGCTCGCGCGCCCCGGCAGTGTCGCCGCGCCACCGGCGCACGTCGGCGAGAGCGATCCGGCTGTCATAGTCGTCGGGGCGCTCCGAGACCAATCGGCCGAATGCGCTGTCCGCCGCCTCGAGCCCACCGGTCCAGCTCTCCAGCTTGGCGACCCAGAAGCGATCCTCGAAGCTGTCGGGATCGAGGGCGACCACGGCGCGGTAGGCCGCCAGGGCTTCGGGCAGCCGCTGCTCCCGCCGAAGCTGCTCGGCCTGCCGGCGAGCCTCCGTCGCCTCCGGCCTCGGCGTCTGGGCCGCGGCCGTCGGAATCGCGATTGCCAGGGCAGGCAGCAGCACCGCCAGGGTGACCAGGGCGGTACGAGTGCGGGCGTGACGGACGGTCCAGGGTGCCGTGGGATGCTCCTCCCGGAGGGGCATGCTCGAAGGACGGGAGCGCATCCAGTGCAAGGCGAGTGCCTACGGGGCCGTCATTCAACCTTATGTGGTAGAGGAACTTGGCGTCAGCATCTGATTTCAGGCATCCGGTCCGTGCCGAACCCGCACGGACCGGGGCGATTTGCCAGCCGGGTTATCGAGCGGGAAAGAGCCGCTCGAGCGCCTCTTGCGAGCGGTCCCTGAACTCGCGGACCGCGGCGTCGTCTTCGGTGTAGGTGGCGAGCCAGGCCCACACGCCGGTGTTGCCGCGCGCGTCCCGCCAGGTCAGGAGCCGGAACCAGCCGTCGTTCAGCTCCGCCACCGTTCCCGCCAGCGTCTGGCCCGGCAGGTTCAGATGCACCGTTCCACTGTACCGCTGGCCTCCCGGGGTCACCACTTCGTACAGCTCGCCCTCCTTCGGCTGCGCCGGCGTGAGGGCGAATCCGCCCGCACCCAGGAGCCGAGCCCACGCGGCCTCGCGCGGCAGCGACGTGGTGACCAGCGCCCGCCCTGCCTGCCGGTTCCGGCCGCGGTGGCGCCGAAGGTAGTGCCGCAGGCTCCGCAGCTCGGCCTGCCACCCTTCACTGATGCCGTCGATCTCGGCGTCCCACGCGGCACCATGGCCGAAGCCGGAATGCACCAGCCGAAGGCGGGTCTTGCCCTGGTGCGTCTCCAGGGTGAACTCCAGCGCGATCCGCGCCGGCTCAACCTCACCGGGCGGGAGCTGCTTGCCCTGGGTGTCATAGGGCCGGGCGTCTTCCTGCACCAGCCGCAGCAGCCGCCCAGGCTCCCACGCGTCGATTCGCGTCTCCCAGTCCTCGCCGTGTCCCCAGGACCAGAGCATGGTGCCGCCCTTTCCCGGCGTGACTCGCGCTTCGGTCGGGAACCACCGCATCAGCTCCTCCGCCTCGGTCAGCGCCGCCCACACCTCGTCCGGCGTCGCGTCGATGTCGAGTGAGGTCCGGAACGCCCGGGTCTGCTCGGTCGCCGTCTTTTCCATGGGTCGCTCCTTGATCTCGTCACCCTTCGCCTTGCTCAGGGTGACTCCTTGGGTACGGGATGCACCGCCGCCAGCAAACGGAAACGGCGCCCACCCGGCGCCTTGTCGTCGTGGTACTTCGCCGCGATGCGCGCGACCGCATCCGCCAGCTCTCCGGCGAACTTCGCTCGCGAGTCGGCGTTGGCGAATCGCACGTCGGTCTCCAGGGTGAGCGTCGCGAGCCGCTTCCCTTCCTTCCGGGCACGGTCCTCCAGCGTGGCGACGTCCCTGATGGCCCGGCCCGCGGCGGCGATCAGATAGGCGCTGCTCAGCCGGTCGGCCGCGGTGTCCGCGGTGGGGCCGAGCTCGCCGAGAGCCTCCGGGCTGATGACGAACGCCTTCGCCGTGGCCCGGACCACCCGCTCCATGCAGTTCCCCTTCCGGCGCTCCTCCACCAGCTCGACCAGGCCGGCGGTCTCCAGGACGCGGAGGTGGTAGTTGATCCGCTGGCGCGGGAGCCGGAGCCGGCGGGCCAGGCCGCTCGCCGAGTCCGGCTCCCGCAGATGAGCCAGGAGCTGCTGCCGGGTGGGGTCGAGCAGTGCGACCGCGGACTCGGGAGACCGGATGACGTCGAGGGCGAGCGGAAGCGGGAGTGCCATGAGGCCAACATGGTATTGACAGTTTTATTTGTCAAGACCAATAATGCTGTCGGCGCTCGGAAGGCGGAGCTGCCTAGCGGAACCGCGCGGCCTCGAACTCCTTGGTGAGTCTGTGCTGGGTCGCCTTCGGCAGCAGGAGGGCTCCGACGAACGTCAGCGCCGCGGCGGCCGTCAGGTACATCGCCGGCGCGAGGGCCAGTCCGGTCCGGGAGACCAGCCAGACGGCGACCAGCGGTGTCGTCCCGCCCAGCAGGGCCATCGACACGTTGTAGGCGATCGAGAGCACGGTGCAGCGCACCCGCCAGGGCGCCAGCTCCGCCATCGTGGCGGGCATCACCCCACCGATGGCGGCGACCAGCAGAGCCAGCCCGAGCTGGCCCGCGAGCATGCCACCCGGTTGCCCTCGCGCCATGAGCGACATCAACGGATAAGCCAGCAGCGCGAGCGCGCCCGCCGACACGAGCAGCACGGGCCGGCGGCCCACCCGGTCGCTGGCCCACCCCCCGAGTGGGATGACGACGAGCGACAGGGCCATCGCCGCGGTGTTGATCCCGAGCGCGGTGCGCGCCGGCACTTGGGCCACCTGCTGGAGCCAGGTCGAGGCGTATACGAAGGTGGTATAGAAGCCGACGCTGATGGCGGCCACCAGCGCGATGAGGTGGAGCATCGTCCGCCAGTGGGCCCGGAACGCCTCATTCAACGGAGACTTGGCCGGCGCCTGATGAGGCACCCGCTCCACGTAGTGCCGCCGGATGGCGAGCCCGCCGAGCCCGACGCCGAGCCCGAGGATGAAGGGGATGCGCCAGCCGTAGGCCATCACGGCCTCGGGGGACATCGTGGCATTCACGATCGCACCGGCCGCCGAGCCCAGCAGGGTTCCCGCCGAGGCGCCGAGCGGACCCCAGCTCCCCATCCACCCCCGACGGCCCGGCTCGGCGCCCTCCACCAGGAACACCGCCGAGGCCATGTACTCGCCCCCGACGGCCAGCCCTTGGAGCAGGCGGAACGCCAGAAGGAGAATGGGCGCCGCCAGCCCGATGCTGTCCGCGCTCGGCAGCACGCCGATGAAGAACGAAGGGAAGGCCATCGCCAGCACCGACCAGACCAGCGCCTGCTTGCGGCCGAATCGGTCGCCCACCCAGCCGAACAGGGCGCCGCCGACGGGCCGCATGACGAACCCAGCGGCGAACGTGCCGAAGGCCGCCAGCAGGGAGGCCGTCGGGTTGCCGGCTGGGAAGAAGTGAGCGCCGATCTGCTGGGCGAAGAACCCGAACAGGGCGAAGTCGTACCACTCGAGCATGTTGCCCACGACGCCGGCGACGACGCCGCGGCGGATCGCACGCGGCGTGTGGAACTCCTGCGTGATCACATCGGGCGGGGTGATCGGGAGCGAGGTAGTCATGGCTGCGTCCAGCGGAAGGGCAGAGGGAAACCTGAGCTGTGTCGGGTGAAAGGACGAGGTGTACGATAGAGCGCCGCGGTCCCGGACGCCATCCGCTTCAGCCTGGACCCGCGCAGGCGACGACGAAGGTGACGGTGTCCACGCCTACCGCGGCGAGTGGCAGTGTGACCCCGACGGCTCGCGGACGGGGCCGGACATGTGTCATTCTTTAGGGTGGCGCTCGGAGGAGGACACCTTGATGCGCATTCACGATCCCGACGTCGTCATCACCGACCTGGGGCTTGCGGTTCTGGGGACGTGGTTCGCCTGGCGGCTGTTCTCGACCACCCCTCCCGGATCCATCGGGAAGACCGGCGCCCTCCTCATGGCAGGACTGGCCAGCGCCGCCTTCTGGGGCGCGGTCTTCCACGCCTTTTTCCCCGAGGACACGGCGACGCTCCCGGGCTTCATCGCCTGGATCCCGGTCACGCTATCGATCGTGGTGACTGCGGCGACGCTGCTCGAGCTCGGCTTACGACTCCTGGCGCCAAGGCTTCGACTGCGAATCCGCCGGGCTCTCGTGGCGGCCTACGCCGGTGTCTTCGCGGCCATGGTGCTGCTGGTGGACGAGTCGTTCACCACCATCGTCCGCTTCTACGTGCCGGCCCTCCTGCTCTTCCTGGCCGGGTCGACGGCGCAGGCGCTCCGCGGCGGCGCCGGCTGGACCCTCGTCGCCTTCGGCCTCGCCCTCTCAGCCGGTGCGGCGTTGCTCCAGCAGCTCGAGGTCGCGCTCCACCCGGTGTACTTCGACCACAACGCGGTCTATCACGTGGTGCAAGCGGCGGCCCTGGTGCTGCTTTTCCTGGGATTCCGGCGGACGGGGGATTCGCACATGGAACGGAACGTCGGCCGATGACGGCCGGCTCGGCTGGCCTGTCGGGTTATCGCTGGACCCGATACGCCAGCTTCACGAAGAACCCGTCGCTCACCCGCTGAAGCCGGGACCAGTTGAAGTCCCCGTCCGTGTCGAGCGAGCTGCCATAGCCGAGGAACGCCACCGTCCCCGGCGACGGCTCGAACGACGCCAGCAGATCCACCCGCAGCCCGTTGGTTCTCACCGCCGGCTGCGCCGTGCCGTCGATGAAGAGCGGCTCGCCGGACTCCGCCGCTCGCAACGCCGCCCGGCGCTCTGAGCGGTACTCCGCGATGGCGCGGAAGAAGAGCGCGCGGTTGGGCTGGTATTCGGTCTGGAGCCGGGGAATGATCGCCCGGGCGAACTCGCTCCCGTCGAGCCGGTACAGGTGGAACGCGGTGCCGCTCGCGGCGATCCGGATGGTCGGAGCGGGGCGCAGCTCGAGCCCGCCGATGAGCTGCGAACCCGTCCCCGTGGCACCCTCCTCGAAGAGGGGCATCCGCCCCCGCCTGTACGACAGCTCCGCCCCGAGGCGCCGCCAGGTCGGCGTGGTCACCTCCATCACCCAGGTCACGCCTGAAAAGTCATCCGGCGGCAGGTAGGCGGGGCCGCCCTGACCCGTCGTGTATCCGGCGAAGCTGGTGTCCTGGAACTTCACGAAGTCGCGCTGGAGATCGGCGGTGAGCTCCCACCCGCCGCGGAGCCGGAAGGTGGCGTCGACCTGCTCGAAGCCTTCGATTCCTTCCTTGAACCCGAAGTCGTCGTACAGCCAGGTCCGGTCCGGTCCGAAGAAGACGGTCAGATTCTCCAGCAGCGCGCCGCGGGCGCCGTAGAGGGTGAGCCGGTTGAACCCGTGCCCGTTCACCACGCCGCTCCGGACCCGGTTCACGAACCCCCCCTGCGCGTCGAACCCGTGGCCCAAACCCTTCAAGAGATAGTTGAAGCCCCAGGAGCGCCCGGTCCGGTCGTATTCCGCCTGCCAGACGGGCGCCCGGCGAGTCGGGCCGCTATCGGTGGTCCACGAGGCGCCGTACTGGAACTGGGTGAAGTAGAGACCCCAGACGTAGCGGAAGTCGCCGGCAAGCACCCGGTTGTGAGCGCCGCCCTGGTCGCGGTTGGTAAAGGTGACCCCGGCGATCGAGCTGCGGCCGAAGTCCCGCCGCAGCCGGGTGATGTTGAACCAGGCGTCGCCGTCGCCGGTTTCGTCCACCGCGGTGAGATGGGCCACGCCGAGCTGGCCGAACTTGCCGGTGAGCTTCACGCCGGCCTTGGGGTCCACGATCCGGCGGGTGTACACCAGGGTCTGCGGGGTGCCGAAGAGCTCGATGCCCTCGAGGAAGAACGGGCGCTTCTCCGGGAAGAAGAGGGCGAACCGCTCGTTCACCGTGACCTGTCCCTCGTCGCTCTCCACCTGGCTGAAGTCGGGATTGAGGGTCGCGTCGAGCGCGTAGCTGGTGAAGCCGAGTCGGAGGTTGAGCCCCGCGTCGGGATCCACATCCTCGCGGTCGAACTCCCCGCCCACCGGATCCCGGCTCCCGTTGGCCGTCGCGGTGACGAACGGCTGGGCCTCCACTGTGACGCCGTGCCGCAGGTCGTGCAGCCCGCCGATCGCGCCCTCCTGGCCGATGAAGCTCGCGTTGGCCCGCCGCACGTCGGTCCAGGTGTCGGTGTAGCCGGTGCGCTGAACGATGCGGGTGACGTTGAAGCCCCAGGTGTGCCGCTCGCCGCCGGGATAGCGGAGACTCTTGAACGGGATCCGGATCTCGATCTCGTAGCCCCGGTCGGTGATCCGGCCCTTCGACTCCCAGACGAAGTCGGGATTCTTGTCGATGCCCCCCGGCACCAGGCTGGTGACCTGGCCCGCGCCCTCGCTCCGGACCCCGTCGCTCTGCACGCCGAGCGGGTTCACCCCGAAGAAGAAGGCGCGGCGGCGGTCGTGGAATGTGTCGATGTCGAGGACGATCTGGTCCTCGTTGTCGATGTTGTCCCGGTCGGCGACGGTGGCTCGGATGGCGGCCGGGACCCCGTCGTGGGCAATGACGCCGAAGTGGATCGCGTCGGGCGCGTACCAGACCAGGACCTCGGTTTGCTCCTCCGCGGGCCGACCGTCCACCGGCTGGTACTGCCAGAAGCCGGTGAGCCGGGTGGCCCGGGACCAGACGGGCTCGTCCAGCACGCCATCGATCCGGACCGGCGCCTCGAGCCTGGGAATGTCGGCCGTCGGCGAGCCCTTCCCTTCGACGACGCCGGCGGTGGAGGACTGGACGAGCAGTAGGAGCGCGAGCACGGTCCGCTGGTTGAAAGTTGTCGGATGATACGAGCCGCCGGATAAACCCTCCGGAATCTACGCGGAGGGGCGGAAGAGGGTTTCCGGGTTGGGAGGCGGGCAGTGAAACCGTGCCGACGTCGCTTCAGCTGGTGCGTTCGGCGACCTGGGGGGCGGGGAGGATGCGGAAACGGAACTGTTGCTGGACCTGCTGGCGGACGGTCTTTCCCGCGCGCGTGGCCGGCCGGAAGCGCATCCCGGCCAGCGCGACGCGGACCGATTCGGTGAAGCGGGGATCGTCGCTGCGCACCATCTGGATCGTGGTGGTGTCCACCGTGCCTGAGGTGTCCACCACGTAGATCGCCTCGACCAGGCCTTCCGCTCCCACGGCGAGCAGGTCACGCGGATAAACCGGCGCCGCGCTGCCCTCGAAGCGCTCCACCATCTTGTCCACTTCGAGCACGCTGAAGACGGTGTCCGGCACGTAGGGTGACGTCGGACCGAAAGGCAGCTCGCCCCGGGCGCCGCTTCGCTCACCCAACAGCCGGGCCCCAGTGGCCAGCGTCCGAATGCGTCGACCCTCACCCGAACGGAGCAGGTGCTTCCCGTCGTCGAGGTCCGCGCCCAGCTTTCCCCACTGGATGGCCTCGGTCTGTCGCACCCGTACGTCCACCCGGTCCGGCGGGAGGAGAAAGAAGACCCGGGCCTCACGCTCATCGGTCGGGATTTGCTGCCCGCCCGCGGTCAGGCCCAGGGCGACGCACACCAGTCCCACGTGCGCCAGCGCGCTCGCGAAGGTGCACTCCGCTGATCGGAGGAAGCTGCGGTCGGATTCCGGTAGGGAGAGGTGCATGCTCGAGGCCGCCAGACAGATCGAGCCGCGAAACGCCGTCCTTCCTATATATGACGAAGATCCGCTCTTCGTCCAGACACGGAGCTCTACCCATCTCCGGAGCGTGCCCAGATGACCCTGGTTCTCGCCTTCGCCATCGGGGTGGTCGCCGGCCTGCGCTCGATGACCCCGCTCGCGGCCGTCGCCTGGGCGGCCCATTTCGGCTGGCTGCAATTGGAGACGGCCTGGCTCGCATGGCTGGGCAGCGCGGCGGCGAGGTACGCGCTGCTCGCGGCGGCAATCGCCGAGCTGGTGGCGGACAAGCTCCCGGTTGTTCCCAGCCGGACTCGGCCAGGGCCGTTTATCGCGCGGATCCTGATAGGCGGGCTGGCCGGCGCGGCGGTCGCCGGCAGCCTCGGGCAGTCGCTGGCCGTTGGTGCCGCGGCCGGGGCGATCGGGGCAGTGGTCGGGACGCTGGGCGGGTACCGGGCCCGAACCGGTCTGGTTCGGGCGCTCAAGGTACCCGACTATGTCGTGGCCTTGGCTGAGGATGCCGTAGCGGTCGGCGTGGCGCTCCTAGTCGTGGCCGCGCATTCATGACGTCAGCGGAAGCGCGGCTCGCCTCCGAGCTGGCCGATCGATACCGGATCGACCGGGAGGTGGGGCGTGGCTCCAGCGCCACGGTGTACCTGGCGCAGGATCTCCGGCACGGCCGTCCCGTGGCGCTCAAGGTCCTGCACTCGGCCGCTGCTCCAGATTCCCAGCTGGGTCGGTCCCGGCGAGCTGCGAGCCGATCCCGTCTGCGAACCGCTCCGCCGCTATCCTCGGTTCCAGCGGCTCATCGACGGCCGGTCATGATGGCGTGCGTCGAAGACGCCGCTGCCTAACCCGCGACCCCGATCTGCTGGAGCAGCGTCGCCATGTCGAAGTAGTGCCGCTGGGTCCGAGCCTTCTCTCCCGCGATCTGGATGATCGCGCAGGCCCGGACGTCGATCCGCTTTCCGGTCGCGGCGATCGCACCCTTGGGCGTCTGCAGGGTGCCCTGGTGGGTGCCTTGCCAGCTCAGCTCCAGCACCACGATCCCGTCCTGTGCGACGTGAGCACCGTGAAAGACTCCTTTGGAGTCGGGGAACGCCTGCGCCCAACCCTTCCATGCCTCGATCGTGGCGTCGACCCCGGTGACCTTCCGGCTGGTCGGAACCTCGTCGTAGACGAAATCCGCCGTGATGCCGGCCTTGACCCGCTCCCAGTCCTTGTCGTTATAGGCCTGGATCAAGGCTTTCGCGGTGTTGGTGAGAGCCTGGGGGGAGATTGCAGTTGCTTGCGCCATGATATCCTCCTGGGATGGCTTGGCGATGCGCAACATTCATCCTGGTACTCCAGGCGTCAAGCTGCCAGCGACCGCTCTTGTTGCGGGTGAGTGAGATCGGCGCTAGTATCGCCTAACACCCTGTAATATCCTGCAACGCTGCGACCGTCCTTCTCGACCCGAGGCGCCCATCTCCCGCATTGCCCGGAAGTTGCCGACTCCGCCGTTCCTTTTCGGCTTCGTCTTTGCCGCCCTCCTCGGTCCCTCCGGCCTCCAGGCTCAGCGCGCCTCCGGTGGTCAGACGCCGGCTCCGCCGGCAGCGGCCAGGGTCCCTCACACCGACACGGTGGCCGGCGTCGCCCTGAGCGACCCGTACTTCTGGCTTCGCGACGACAAGCGCAGCCGCCCGGAGGTGCTCGATCACCTGCGTGGCGAGAACGCGTACACCGAAGCGATGACACGCCGCACGGGCCCGCTGCAGGATACCCTCTACCGTGAGATGGTGGGTCACATCAAGGAGACCGATCTATCGGTCCCGGAGCGGCTCGGCGGCTACTACTACTACACCCGCACCGAAAAGGGTAAGCAGTATCCGATCTTCTGCCGGAAGCGCGGCAGCCTGTCAGCGCGCGAGACCATTTTGCTGGACGAGAACGCGCTGAGCCGTCGGCATGCGTACTCCCGCGTCGCCCTGCGGCAGGTGAGCCCCGACGGGAATCTCCTCGCCTACACCCACGACACCACCGGATCCGAGTGGTACACGGTCCGCGTCAAGGACCTCCGCACCGGCCGCCTCCTGCCCGACGTCATCGACAGCGTGAGCTATGGTCTGGAGTGGTCCGCCGACAACCGGACGCTCTTCTTCACCCGGGACAACGCCGCGCACCGGCCCGACCGGATCTTCCGGCGAGTCCTCGGGGACTCGGCCGAGACCCTGGTCGTGAACGAGCCCGACTCGCTCTTCTTTCTCGCTTTGAGCAAGACCAAGGATCGGGCCTATCTCCTCGCGGAGAGCGCCAGCTTCACCACCGGCGAGGTGCGCTATCTCCCGTCCGACCGCCCCACGGACGACTGGCGCACCTTGGTCCCCCGCCGGGAGGGCATCGAATACACGGCCGAGCACCACGGCGACGACTTCCTGATTCTCACCAACGACGGCGCGGTGAATTTCAAGGTGATGCGGGTGCCCACGGCCGCGGCACGATCCGACCCACGGGACGGAGCTGGTTCCCGGCAGTGACTCGGTGCTGATCGACGGGATGGACGTCTTCGAGCATCACCTCGTGCTCTACCGCCGGGGCGGCGCGCGGCAGCAGATCCAGGTGATCGCGTTCGACGGCAACGCGGCGCACGACGTGGAGTTTCCCGAGCTGGTCCACGCTTACGATCGCGCCCGCAATCCGGAGTTCAACTCCAAAGTCCTGCGCTTCACTTACAGCTCGCCGCGCACGCCGCCCACGGTATACGACTACGACCTGGTGACCCGTACCCGCGCGGTGCGCAAGGTGACGGAGGTTCCCGGCTTTGACCCGAAGGCCTACGCGACCGAGCTGGTATGGGCCCCGGCTCCGGACGGGACCCGCGTCCCCATCTCGCTGTTCTATCGGACGCCGCTCGGGAAGCACCGTCCCCGTCCGATGCTGCTCAACGGTTATGGGTCGTACGGCTTCAGCTATGACCCTAAGTTCGACGCGCGCGCCCTTTCGCTGGCCGACCGGGGGTACATCGTCGGCATCGCGCACGTCCGCGGCGGGCAGGAGATGGGCCGGCCGTGGTACGACCAGGGCAAGATGCTCCAGAAGAGGAACACCTTCACCGACTTCATCGCGGCCGCCGAGTGGCTCCAGCGCCAGGGGTATACCGCGCCCGACCGGCTCGCCATCCGCGGCGGAAGCGCCGGCGGACTGCTGATGGGCGCCGTCACCAACATGCGCCCGGACCTATTTCGCGTCGTGGTGGCGGACGTGCCCTTCGTGGACGTGATCAACACCATGCGCGACCCGGGGCTCCAATTCACCACTCAGGAGTGGCGCCAGTGGGGCAATCCGAGCGTGCCGGAGCACTTTGCATACATGCGCTCGTACTCGCCCTACGAGAATGTGGAACGGAAGTCCTACCCGGCGATCCTGGCGACGGCAGGGCTCAACGACCCCAGGGTGAACTACTGGGAGCCGGCCAAATGGGTCGCGAAGCTGCGGGTGACGAAGGCGGACGCGAACCCCATCCTGCTCAAGGTCAACATGGGCGCGGGTCACGGGGGCAGGTCGGGCCGCTACGAGGCGCTGCGCGACGAGGCGTTTCGCTATGCGTTCGTGTTGGACATGATCGGGGCGGCTGCGCCGGAGTCAGGCGCTCGATATCCCTGAGGCTGCTCGCCCTGAAGCTGCCTCCGGTGACGCGATGGTCGTCCCCGTTTCGACTAGCCAGTCACCACCAGCCCGCCCATCTTCAGGCACCCCTCACAGACGCCGAACCTGCCCGACATCCTCCCGCGGCTTCGGGCCGCCCTTGCCGACCGCTACCACCTCGAGCGCGAGCTCGGCGCGGGCGCGATGGCGATCGTTTACCTGGCCCGGGACCTGAAGCACCGGCGCCAGGTCGCCATCAAGGTGCTCCGCCCCGAGCTCGCCGCCGTCCTGGGCCAGGATCGTTTCCTGCGCGAGGTCACCACCACGGCCAACCTGCGCCATCCCCATATCCTGCCACTCTTCGACTCGGGTGAGGCAGACGACCTCCTCTTCTATGTCATGCCCTTGGCGGAAGGCGAGTCGCTCCGGGACCGGCTGGCGCGCGAGAAGCAGTTGCCGCTCGATGACGCCCTGCGGATCGCGCACGAGGTGGCGGACGCCCTGCACTACGCCCACTCCAACGGCGTGGTCCACCGGGATATCAAGCCGGCGAATATCCTCCTGGAGAACGGGCACGCTGTGGTGGCGGATTTCGGGATCGCCCGGGCGATCACTGCCGCCGGCTCGCAGGCGCTGACCGAGACCGGGCTCGGCGCCGGCACGCCGCTCTACATGAGTCCGGAGCAGGCGGCCGGCGAGAAGACCATGGACGGGCGCACCGACCAGTACGCGCTGGGATGTGTGCTGTATGAGATGCTGGCCGGGGAACCGCCGTTCACCGGGCGCACGGCGCAGGCGATCCTGGCCCGGCGGCTCACGGATCCGGTGCCGCCGCTCCGAACCGCGCGCGAGTCGGTTCCCGTGCACGTCGAACAGGCGGTCGATCGGGCGCTGTCGAAAGCGCCCGCCGACCGCTTCGCGACGACCCGGCAGTTCGCCGAGGCCCTCGCGGAGCCGGGTCGGCATGCAGTACGCGGATCCGTCCCCCGCGCGCACCGGGGTCGGGCCTGGATCGCCACCGCGGCCGCACTGCTCGCGGTGCTCCTGGCCATCGTGCTATTTCAGCGCCGACGATCGCCATCGGTGCGCCTCGATCCCGGCCTGATGGCGGTCTTCCCCTTCAGGCTCACAGGCAGCGATACCAGTTACGAGGCGCTCCGCGAAGGGATGGTGGACTTCCTCGAGGTGAAGTTCTCCGGCGCCGGTGGCGCCCGGGTCGTGCCGGCGCGGACCGCGCTGGCCGCCTGGCACCGGAGCCTCGGCCCGGAGGGTCAGGATCTGACGTCGGAGCAGGCCGGCGCGGTTGCGCGCCGGCTCGGAGCCGGCAGCATGGTGCTGGGCACCATCGTGGCCACGCCCGGACGTCTGATCCTGAATGGATCGCTGTTCGATGCCGAGGCGGGTCGGGTGCGGGCCGAGGCCAAGGTCGAAGGAACGCCGGACAGTCTCCACTCGCTGGTCGATCGCTTTGCCGCCCAGCTCGCGGCCCAGAGCGCGGGAGTGCCGGCCGATCGCCTGGAGAGCCTCACCAGCACGTCGCTGCCCGCCCTGTACGCCTATCTCGCCGGCAAGGCGGCCCATCGCGCCGGCCAGTACGATACGGCCGTCCGGCACTTCGGGCGGGCGCTCGAGCTCGACTCCACCTTCGCCCGGGCGGCCCTCGGATATCACCAAGCGGTGGTTTGGACCGACAACAGAGGCGGAGGGGATACCCGCGCAATGCGGCTCGCGTGGACCCACCGTGATCGGTTGGGCCCCCGGGACCAGGTGCACCTGAAGGCGCTGGCCGGCCCGCGATATCCTGAGCACCCACAATCGGGCGAACGGATACAGGCGTGGGAGGACGCCGTACGGCAGGTGCCCGATGACCCCGATCTGTGGACCAATCTGGGGGACGCGTACTTCCACGACGGCACCGCAGCCGCCGCCGAGAAGTCGGTCCAGCGCGCCGCCGAGGCGCTCAACCGCGCACTCGCGCTGGACTCGACGCTCAACGTCGAGCCCATGATCCACCTGCTGCAGATCGCCGAAATGGAGCGGGATACCGCTACAGTGCGGCGCCTGATCAACCGCCTTCCCGAGGATGCGCCTGTGAGCGCCTTGCGTCGGCTCCAGGCGGGCGCCGTGTTGGGCGACAGCGCGATGCTCGCCGCGGCGCGGGCGGAGTTCGACACCGCCGGCGATGTGGCTTCTTTACTTTGGGACGCCCAGAACCTCGGAATCGCGATCCAGGAAGCCGAGCGTGGCGCAGCAGTGTTCCTGAAGCGCTCGAAGTCGCGGCCCAACCGGCTGTGGCAAGAATGGATGAGCCCCTTCGGCTTCTATCACCAGTTGGGTCGGCCCGCTGCGGCTGCCGCCTCACTCGCCCAGTCGGACACAAAGGACGTCGTTCCGACCTTCATGCTCGGGGTAATCATCGTCAACGCCTTGTACGGATACGGCGATACCACGGCCGCCGTCGAGGCCGTGGCCCGCCTCGCCCCATCGGTCGATGGCCCCCTCGCGAAGGACCCTGCGGCGAGAGAACAGCAATTCGGGAGTGCCTGCGCCGTGGAGTGGTGGCGACTGGCCCATGGCGACACCAAGACCGCGCGAGCCGCGATCGCGCGATTGGCCGGTGGCAAGTTCTTCGGGTGCGGCGTGCTGCTGGAGGCTCTGCTGGCCGCCGCGGAGCGCCGGCCCGACGCCGGCGCCGCGTTTCAGCGCCTGGACTCACTCCTCCGTGCAGGCGGGGGACTGCCGGGCTGGGTGATGGAAGTCGCCCGCTGGCGCGAAACCCAAGGGGACGTGCGGGGTGCGCTCCACGCAGCCCGGCAGCGCGTCATCTATTTTCCGACATTGAACCTGACGTATTCCCTGCGGGAGGAAGGGCGCCTCGCGGCGCTCGTGGGGGACCGCGAGGGCGCGATCAAGGCGTATAGCCATTACCTCGCGCTGCGCTACAACCCTGAGCCCTCCGTCAAACCCGAGGTGGACCGGGTGCGTGCGGAGCTGGCGCGGCTGGTGGGTGAGACGAGATGAGGGCTAGCCCTCGAGGCCCGACCGGGCTGGGGTGCAAAGGATTGCACGGCAGCGACTTGCGCCTCTGCCGTCGACGGTGAGATTCGGCACATCGGAAGCCGCTTGGACCCGCTACCGTACTCCGACCACCCCTGAAGGAGCACCTGCCATGTTGGGCCTGCCCAAAGGCGGCATCTTGTCCGCCGCTCTCGCACTCACCGTGGGCTGCGCCGGTGGTGATCTCACGCTGCCGGGCTCGACCGGGCCCGCCGAATTGAACATCGTCTCCGGCAACCGTCAGGAGGCGGAAACGGGCACGGTGTTGGACGACCCGTTGATCGTCGAAGTGCTGGACGAAGCCTCGGAACCGCTTCAGGGTGCCCGCGTGGAATTCGGATTCCTGGGCGAGGCCCTCGGCGCCGTGATCGACCCCGCGTCGGTACTGACCGATGAGGATGGACTTGCCTCGGCGGTAGTCAGGCTGGGGACCGTGGCCGGCGACCAACTCATCCTGGCTCAAGTGGCCAGCGCCGAGGCGGCCGATCTCAGCGCCCGATTCGTAGTCACGGCCCTGGAGCCGGAAGACGAAGGCGGCGGCAACGGTAAAGGAAAGAAGGGCGGAGGAAAGGGCGGCGATTAGCCGCCCTATGCCCCGATCCTGCCTGCCAGTGATCATCTGAAGTACTCCAATCCCGACAACATCCCCGACTTCCACTCGGCTTGCCGAGGCCACTGAGCCTCGGCATGCTTCGGACTCAGATGGAGGAGACATGAGGAAATCTCTCCATGCCTTCGTGTCGATCGTGGCTCTAGCGGCCTGCGCGACACCGGCGAAGCCGCCTGGGGGCGCACCGTCGGATGCCACCGGCCCCGCGCGGACACCCGAATGGGGCACGTTCGGCGTCGACTTCGCCTCGATGGACCGCGCGGTCCACCCCGGGGACGATTTCTGGAGTTACGTCAACGGCACCTGGGCGAGAACGGTCGAGATCCCCGCCGACCGCGGCGCGTTCAGCCAGGTCCAGCGGCTCAACGACCTCTCCTTTGGTCGGGTCCGCGATATACTCGATGAGTTCATCGGCCGGCGGGCCAGCCTCTCGAGCGACGAGCGGCGGGTCACGGATTACTATGCCGCCCTGATGGACCAGGCCGCCATCGACGCGCGCGGCGCCGCTCCCCTCCTCACCGATCTCGCGTCCGTGCGTGCGGCCGCCACGCATTCGGACCTAGCGAGACTGATGGGCCGGCTGGTGCGGGAATGGCAGGGGCCGCCGCCGCTCGGCCGCATGCCGCGCTACGTCCCCTCGCTCTTCGCCCTCGATATAGAGCAGGATAGAAAGGATCCGAACCGCTACGTCCCCTCGCTGCGTCAGAGCGGCATTGGCCTTCCCAACCGCGACTATTTCCTCAGCTCGGAGCCTGCCTCGCAGAAGACCCAGGATGCGTACCGGGCCCACCTCGCCACGATCCTTGAGCTGAGCGGCGTACCCCCGGCCGAAACCTCATCCCGAGCGGCGGCAATCTACGAATTCGAGCGGAAGCTCGCCACGGCGCACTGGACGCTGGCCGACGCGCGTGACGACGAGAAGACCTATAATCCCTGGCCCAAAGCCGACCTCCAGGCGAAGGCATCCGGCTTCGATTGGCAGGCCTACCTGTCCGGCGCCGGCGTGGCCGGCCAGCCGACGATCATCGTCAATGAGACCACGGCCGTCACGGCCTTGGCTGCCCTCTACGCGGCTACGCCGCTACCGGTGCTGAAGGACTGGCTCGCTGTCCGCCTGGCCAAGGACCGTGCCCTCACCCTGCCGCGCGCCTTCCAGGCAGCGGAGTTCGCGTTCTCCGGCGGCGTCCTGGGTGGCGCGACCGTGGCACCCGCGCGCTGGTTGCAGGCGGTCGAGCTCAGCGCCACGGCGATGACCGACGCCGTGTCGAGACCCTACATCGAGCGCCACTTCCCGCCTCAGACCCGGGCGGCGATGGACGAGCTGGTGAAGAACCTCCTGGCGGCGATGGATCGAAGGCTGGCCAACCTGTCGTGGATGGCGGCCGAGACCAAGGCGAAGGCGCGCGCCAAGCTCGCCGCCTTCACGCCTATGATCGGCTTTCCGGAGAAGTGGCGCAGCTATGAAGGACTTGCCGTGGTGCCCGGGGACGCCTACGGCAACTTGAAGCGCGCCGGCGCCTTTGCGTGGCAGCGCAATCTCGACCGCATCGGGAAGCCGGTGGACCGCGGGGAATGGTGGATGATGCCGATCACCGCCAACGCCTACGCGAATGCCTCCAACAACCAGATCGTCTTCCCGGCGGCCTACCTTCAAGCGCCGCACTTCGATCCCAACGCGGATCCGGCGGTGAATTACGGCGCGATCGGTTATGTGATCGGACACGAGATCAGCCACCATTTCGACGACCAGGGCAGCAAGTACGACTCTCAGGGACGACTCAGGAAATGGTGGACCGATGACGACCTCGCGCGCTTCAACGAGCGCAAGGCGAAGCTCGTCGCTCAATACGACGCGTACCAGCCGCTGCCCGGCCTCCACATTCGCGGCGCCCAGACCTTGGGCGAGAACATCGCCGACAATGCCGGCCTGGCGATCGCGTACGACGCCTACAGGCTGTCGCTCGGGGGAAAGGCAGCACCCGTGCTCGACGGCTTCACCGGCGACCAGCGCTTCTTCATGGGGCGGGCACAGATGAACAAGGTCGCGTTCCGCGAGGAGGAATTGCGCAAGATGGTGCTCTCCGGCGTCCACTCGCCCAGCAGGTGGCGCACCTGGTCAGTTCGCAACCACGACGCCTGGTACGAGGCGTTCGGGGTGCGGCCGGGCCACAGGCTCTACCTGCCGCCCGAGCAGCGGGTGAAGATCTGGGAATGAGTGCCGGGAAGATTTTATATTCCCGAGACGCAACGCAGCCTCGCTGCTTAACTACCGATGCCCGCACAGAAAGAGGTAAGGAGGAGGAGATGGCTACACCATCATGGCAGGTCAACGGCCAGTACTATGAGACCTGCAGCTGCGATTTCGTGTGCCCCTGCGTTCCGGGACAGATGGCGGTCAAGCCGACCAAGGGGTCGTGCACGTTTGCCATGGCGTTTCAGATCGATCGCGGGAGCTACGGCACGGTGTCCCTCGATGGCCTAGGCTTCATCATCCTCGGATTGACGCCGGAGGCGATGGGCAAGGGCAACTGGTCGGTCGGTGTCATCGCGGACGCCGGCGCCAGTGCCGAGCAACGCGACGCCATCACCGCAATCGCGAGCGGGTCCGCGGGCGGCCCCATGGCTGCCCTGTCAGGTTTGGTTGGAAAGTTTCTGGGCGTGGAATCGGCGCCGATCCGCTTCGATCGCACCGGAGCCAAGTGGTCGGTCACCGCCGCGAAACTGGTCGACATGGCGGCCGAGGGCGCCATGGGGGTCAACCCCAACGTCACGGAGCCGCTCTACCTGGACAATACGGGCCACCCGGCCGCGAACCGTTTTGCCCTCGCCCACGCATTGAAGAGCTACGTGGACGCCCTGGGACTGAGTTGGAAGGACAGCAGCGGAAAGAACAACGGGCAATACGCGCCGTTTTCCTGGCGCGGCGCCTAGCCCCTCACAGGTCGCGGCCGTGCGAGAGCTTCGCGAGCTCCGCACGCACCGACTCGACTTCCGGCCTCACCGCCGGCTCCGGATTCATCCTGAGGCCGAGATAGTGCTTGTACGCTCGCACCGCACCTGTCGTGTCGCCGGTGAGGGAGGCTAGACGGCCCTCCTCACGCAGGAACGTGGACAGATGCCAGATGGGAAAGAAGCCATGCGCACCCGCGCGCCGGCGCACGGCGCGCAAGGCGAGCGGTAGGTCGCCCTGCAACTCGGCAAGGTGCGCCACGACAAGATTCGCGCCTAGTGCGGGCAGGAAGAGGTCGTAGTTCCGGCTGGCCGCGTCGGCCTGCTCGAGCTTGCGTCGCGCGTCAGGCAGCCGCAGTGCCGTCGCCCGGGTCGCGTCGAGCAACGCTGCGCACAGACTCGTGAAGCCGCCGAGAGTGATGGAATCCACCCCGTGGAGGCCGCGGACCCGAGCCCGACGGAGGCGGCCGACCGCTGCCTCGGCATAGCCGTAGTCGCCTCGCGCAGCACGCCACGTCGCCAGGATGCAGCGGGACTCGAGCTGATTTCGGGCCTCATCTCCCACCACCGCAACCCCGCCGGCATAGCGGGTTAGTCGGCGAGCGGCCTGGGTCGCCCGCAACGTGTCCGCTCCCCAGTGGAGCGCGAGGTTGATCCGCCCGGCGTCGCCGCCTTCTGCGAGCCGCCATCCCATGGGCCGTTGCCAGGGGCCCGGTTTGGCCGTGTCTGCGCCTTCGCCCAGGAACTCAGACGATTCAGAGGGCCGGCCGCCGTTCAGCGCCACCATCCCGCGTTCAAACGCTCCACCGGACGGACCGCTCGCTTCCCAGTGCCGGATGTCGAGGTTCGCCGCCCGCGCATAGTCCTGAACCGCGACACCCGAGGACTCGATAAACTGGAAGATCAGCCCGAACGCCTCTGGGTTGACCGATTGGGAATCGGCCCAGAACGCGCGCTGTGCCTGCGCGCCGAGGGCCACGGCCCGATGCCAGCGCAGATACCAACCTTGCCTCGAGGTGGAATCGGCGGTCAATCCCGGCGACACCAGCCGGAGCACCGAGGGGCTATCGTGCCGAGTCTGTGCCAACTCCACCATGTGCCTCAGCGGCTCGGCGACGGCTGGGGATCTGTAGGCCGCGAGCGGATCGCCTGCGCCACCCGAGTCGATGGCCCACCCGCGATGAAATGCTTCGGCTGCCAGCCGGAATGGGTCCGCCACCCCCGCCGACAAGGCCTGATGGTAGTAGGCATCGCCGAGTCCATACCACGTCTCGGCCCGGTGCGGATAGGCCGCCGATGCCTCCTGCCATCGATCGATCAGTTCGGGGCCGGTCTGGAATGGACCGGTCCAGATGTCCAGCAGCGCCCGGTCGGCGGGATCCAGCCGCTGGCGGCCGGCCACGGCGAGCCGCTTGGCCCGTTCGAGAGTCTCTCCTCCGCCGGTCCAGACCGACACATGCACCAGCTCCAGGGCTGCCAGGGAGAAGGTGGAGTCCAGGACAGTCGCCTGCTGGAGCCGGCTGGCCGCCAAGTTCACACGTCCCTCTCGGAACGCGGTCCGGCCGGCCAGGTAGGCCCGGAGGGCCGGCAAAGACCGAGTGGTAACACCCGAGAGCCGGACGGAGTCGTGTCCCGCGCCGCGCGTGAGCAGTCCGAAGGCCAAGCGATCGAGTAGAGCCGGCAGGCTGTCGGACGAACCCTCGACGCTCGCGTGCGCCAGCTCCGGACCGTCCAATGTCGTGAGGAGCGAGGCGGTGAGAGTGAAGTGCTCGGGAGTGCCCACGATACTGCCGTCGATCAGGCGGCCGGCGCCGACGCTTCGCGCGACACTGCGTCCCCCCGTCAGTGTGAGCTCCGGTCCACTCACCGCGGCGACCTGGCGCCAGACGCTCCGCACCGATCGCGGGTCGGCCGCACGAAGCCCCCCGTCGCCCGCCAGCTTGCTGGCCAGCAGGTCGGCCGCGCCTTGTCGTAACCAGGCCAGCCGGGGTTCCGAGCCTTCCAGGCGGAAAGGCGGGATAGCGACGAGTTCCGGGTCGAGCCGCTGCGGTGCCGTCTCGCGACGCCGTGCGGCGATCACCGCCAGCGCCACTGCCAGTGACATCACGATGGCTGTGACGGCCCACCTGAGAACTCGTTTTCCGGCGGGCCTCCTTCCGGACCCGGCCGCCGCAAAGTCGATCGCTTCGACGAAGTCACCCGCCGTTGCGAATCGATCGGCCGGTGACTTCTGGAGCGCGCGCATGATCGCCTGCTCCAGCGAGGGCGGAGTGTCGGGTCGCGCCGCGCGGAGCGACGGCACCGCCGCCGCCGAGTGCTGATCCAGGATCGCCTGCGCCGTGGGCCCGGTGAAGGGCGGCTGACCGGTCACCATCTCGTACACGACGCAGCCGAGGGCGTAGATGTCGGAGCGGCCGTCGAGTCTGCCGCTGCCCGTCGCCTGTTCGGGGCTCATGTAGGCAGGGGTGCCAATGGCTGGGATGGTCTCGCTCATGCCGGCGTCGGCGACCCCGGCGGCGATGGCGCGGGCGATGCCGAAATCGGCGACGATGGCCTGCCCGTCCTGGAACAGGATGTTTTCCGGCTTGATGTCGCGATGCACCACGTCCTGGCGGTGTGCGTAGTCCAGCGCCCCAGCCACCTCTTGGACGATGCGCCGCGTGCTGGCGAGCGGGATCCGGCCTTCGCGGGACAGCTGCTCGCGAAGCGACTCGCCTTCGACGTGCGGCATCACGTAGTAGAGTCGGCCGTCGATTTCGCCAGAGTCGTGCAGCGGAAGAATGTGCGGATGGTGCAGCTTGGCGGCGACGTCGATCTCCCGAAGGAACCATTCCCGCCCGATCGCCGCCCCGACTCCGGCGTCGAAGACCTTGACCGCCACCGTTCGGTGGTGCTTATGGTCCTCAGCCAGGTAGACCGTGGCCATCCCGCCCCGGCCAAGCACGCCGGACACTTCGTAGATGCCAAAGCGTGTCCCCGCCGCCAATGCTTGAGATTCCTGCCGCGCGACCCAAGCGACCAGCGGCGCGACGTCGGCCGCGGCGGGCTGCTCGAGAAAATCTGCGGCACGTTCGGCCGCTGCCAGCAGGCGCTCGACCTCGCCGCGCAAGGCCGCGTCGCCGGAACATGTTCGATCGAGAAGCTCCGGGCGGTCGGCGGCCTCCAGGTCGAGCGCCTGGTCCACGAGGCGCGCCACGACCTCCCACCGCGTGAGTATGGCGGCGTTGATCGCCCGATCGCCGCTCGGGACGCCGAGGCTCAACCGTTCAGCTCGAGGTAGAGCCAACCCCGCGCCTTGACCCAGTCTCGCTGGACTGTGCGCCGTGTCACCCCCAGCACTTCAGCGGTTTCCACCTCCGTAAGCCCGCCGAAGTAGCGGCACTCCACCACCTGGCTGAGCCGCCGGTCCAGCGCGGTAAGCCGTTCCAGCGCCTCATCGAGCGCGAGCAGCATCTCGCCGCGCTCCGCGGCTGGCGCATCCTCATCCAGCGTGAATCGGATGGTCCCGCCGCCGCGACGCGCCGCCCGGTTCCGGCGCGCGTAATCCACCAGTATGCGCCGCATGGCCCACGCCGCAGCGCCAAAGAACTGCGCCCGGTCGCGCCACTCCACTCTCGTCTGGTCGACCAAACGCACATAGGTCTCGTGAATCAAGCCAGTCGTGCCCAGCGTATGCCCTGCCCGCTCCAACCGGAGCTGGCGATGCGCGATGCCGCGCAGCTCCTCGTAGACCATGGAGAAGAGCCGGTCCATGGCTTCGGGGTTGCCGTCTCGGAGTTGAAGGAGGAGGTCGGTGATCTGCCGGCCGTCACCGGGGGCGGTCGGCGCGAGCGGGTCCATAAACCTCTTGGTCTGGGCGGGTTGCGGCACTTGACCGCACATCCAGTCTCTCCGCCAAAGATGCGGTGCGGTGTGGGGGGTGGCAAGCCAATGTCGCTTTTCACCCCGATCTTGCGCGACTGCTATCGACCGCCGAACGGATGCGCCTCACCCGTCAACCCCTCTTCTGGAGGCAATAATGCGGACTACTCCACACGTGTGCCTGCTCCTCGCGGCCACGTTCCTCACCCTTGGCTGCGAAAGCAACCCGACCGAGCCGGCCAACCAACTCCCGACGAGCTTCGCCGGGCTCGTGTCCGAGCGCATCGTCGAGACCGACCCGTTCTCGGAAGTGTTCGACAACCCGTGTAATGGCACCTCGGTCCAGATCACCGGCGAGATAGTGCACCACTTTCACGGCGTGACTGATGTCCCCGGCACGGGCCTCTTCCTGCACTGGAAGGACTTCTACCGCGTGTCGGGAACGGGTCTCGGGGACGACGGTACCAAGTACGTGTTCAATGACACCGACATCGAGAGCTTCCAATCGCCTAGCCCATCAGCGCTGCAAGTGACCTTCACCTCCTTTGACGGGATCCGCCTCGTCAGCAGGGGAGTCAGCCCCAACTTCATGGTGCATGCACGGTTCCACATCACGGTTAGGCCGGACGGTACGTTCAAAGTCACGTCGGAATATGAAAACGCGGAATGTCGGGGCTGAAGACAGCCGCGCGAGACGCTTCGGTCACCCCGAATGTCGGGGCTGACCGACGGCGGCGGGGGCCGTGGTCGGTGAGGCCAAGGGGGAGAACCGGAAGGTGAGCACCACGTTCGGGCCGGATAAGACGCCGACAACGAGCTTTGAGGACACCTGGAAGGGCGAGTACTCGAAGTAGAAACTCCTTGTGAAGCCCAGAGGACCATTCAATGTCACAACGTCGTTATTTCAGTCGCGCCACGTTCGCCATCGCTACGAGTATGATCGCAGCCTGTTCGTCGGATCATCCGACGAGTCCCAGCCCAGCCTCCTCACCCCTGGTAGCGGCTCCTGCGATCGAGCTCAGTCGCACCGTCTTCCGCCTGTGCTATCCGGGAGGAGGAAGCACTCGTGTTTGTGGCTCGAGTGGTTATCTGGATATCGCGAACGTAGGTGGAGGGGCGCTCAAATGGGCGGCGACCAAGAGCGCCTCTTGGCTCAAGGTCTCTCCGACGACCGGAACCGCGCCGTCCACGCTGAAGGTTTGGGCGGACGTCACGAACCTGAGCAAAGGAAACACCTACGTGGCGCGGATCAAGATCTCGGCGACCGGAGCGACCAATAGCCCACAGACGGTTACCGTGTACATGACTATGCGATAGGTCCACTACCGCATTCCCGGTTGCGACAGCGCTGCGTCGCTGAGCGTGGCAGCCCGACCATTGGGGCGACCATGGCGGTTCGCTCCGGTGCGCTGTACCTTCTCGACAACCCCACCTTGCTCGCCTTCTGCTCCCCCACTGCAAAGTTGCAGGCGCTGAGATCCAGCCGAGACCCGCCAGTTGGTCGAAGTCACACTTAGCTCGAATCGGAGCCCTCTGATGCGTTGCATGGTTTATCTACCCGCCCTCGTAACAGCGTTGCTCCTTCCGTCCAGGGCATCAGCCCAAGCGAAGGCGACCGACAGCCGTCCAACCGCCGCGCAGGAACAGGAAATACGAGCGCTTTACCAGCGCCTCCTCACGGCTGACGCCAAACGCGATACCGCCGCCATGCAGCAGATCTTCGCACCAGGGTACACATTCGTACCCCCCCGCGGCGATACGATACTTACGCGTGAACAGCGAATCGCCGGCGCTGCTGTTGATACAAGCACAGCTAGGCCGACCTATTCCTTGCACGGGTGTCAGACACAAATCCACGGCTCGACCGCTGTCGCGCACTGCCGCTACAGCGGGAAGACCAGGGTTCCCGCGACCGGTACCGATTCGACGCGAGAGTTTATTTCCACCGCGGTCTTCATCCAACAGGGTAAGCATTGGCAGATCGTCGCCACTCACCCGTCACCTGTCCGGCCCCGCTAGTGGCAGTCGGGCGTTCTGCTCGCTCACCCGCCGGGCTACCTACATGACTGACCTGTACAGCCAACTCTCGGCCGCCCTGGCCGCGAGCTACCGACTGGAGCGCGAGCTCGGGCGTGGCGGTATGGCCACCGTCTACCTCGCGCATGATCTGCGACATGACCGGTCGGTCGCCCTCAAAGTGATGCATCCGGACGTGGCGCATACGGTCGGCCCCGAGCGGTTTCGGCGCGAGATCAAGCTGGCCGCACGGCTCCAGCACCCTCACATCCTGACCGTGCACGACTCCGGCGAGGCGGCGGGCCAGCTCTGGTACACGATGCCATACGTCGAGGGGGAGTCGCTCCGAGATTGGCTCCGGCGGGACCCCCAGCTTTCAGTCGACGATGCGCTCCGCATCACCTGTGAGGTTGCGGACGCCCTCGGCTACGCCCATAGCCAAGACATCGTGCATCGCGACATCAAGCCGGAGAACGTCTTGCTTGCTCACGGGCACGCGCTGGTGGCGGACTTCGGCGTGGCCCGCGCGGTCCACAGTGCCGCGGGCCAGCAGCTCACGGAAACCGGAATGTCCCTCGGCACGCCGGCCTACATGAGCCCCGAGCAGGGCATGGCCGACCCCGCGCTCGACGGTCGGTCGGACCTGTACAGCCTCGGCTGCGTCCTCTACGAGATGCTCGCCGGAGAGCCGCCGTATACGGGGCGTTCCGGTCACGCGATCGTCGCCAAGCGGCTGATGGATCCCGTCCCCTCCGCCCGGCGTCTGCGGGAGACCGTGCCTCTCGCGATGGATCGGGTGCTGCAGCGTGTGCTCGCCAAGGTCCCAGCCGATCGGTATCCAACGGCCGCGGCTTTCGTCGAGGCGCTGAAGGCGTCGGCTTCCGACGTAGCGACTGGGCCGGAGGTGCCTGCCCCGCCGCCGCCACGGCGTCCAAGCCGCAAGCTGAAGGCGACGGTAATAGCGGGAGCGGTGCTGCTGATCGGCGCGCTGGTGATGGTGGCTGCGGTTGGTCTGGACAGGCTCCGACCCTCCACAGCCCCGGTGGGACTACTTCGGTCGACTGACAGCGGGCCACCCCGCCTGGCCGTGCTGCCGTTCGAGAATCGAGGCACCCCCGAGCAGGACTACTTCGCCGACGGCATGACGGACGAGGTGCGCGGCAAGCTGAGCGGGCTGCCGGCGCTCAAAGTCATCTCCCGCACCAGTTCAGCCGAGTACAAGAAAACGCCCAAACGACCGGTGCAAATCGGCGAAGAGCTCGGCGTGCAGTACCTCCTGACCGCGACCGTAAGGTGGGATAAGGGAGCCAACGGCGATCGGGTGCGGGTGAGCCCCGAGCTGATCGATGCCCGTGACGCTTCGACGAAGTGGCAGGCGCCGTTCGACGCTGCCATGACCGATGTCTTCGCCGTCCAGGGGCAGATCGCCGGCCAGGTCGCACAGGCCCTCAACGTGGTCCTCGGCGCGACGGAGCAGCAGGCACTGGCCGCGAAACCCACGCAGAACCTGGCGGCCTATGACGCCTTTCTGAAAGGCGAGTCGATCTCGGCCAGCCTCACGCGGCTCGAGCCCATCACGCTTCGCCGGGCGCTGGAGTATTACAAGCAAGCGGTGACGCTCGACTCCACCTTCGTACAGGCATGGCTGCAGGTGACCCGATCGCATTCCATCAGCTATGCCCTGGGGTACGATCCCACCCCGGCGCGGAAGGAGGCGACGCGTCGAGCGGCGGAGCGCGTCACCGCCCTCCGTCCGGGCGGCTATGAGAGTCATTGGGCGCGCGCCGCCTACGCGGCTGACGTGCTCAGAGACATGAAGCAAGGAGGTGCGGAAACCGCTGAAGCACTGCGGCTCTTTCCGACGCAGCCGGAGCTTCTCCGCTATGCCGCGAACTACGAATCGTTGTTCGGCGACAATGAGGCCGCGCTGGCTCACTTGCGACAAGCGGCCCTGCTGGACCCGCGCTCCATCGGCGTCGCGATGACGCTGGTCGGCACGCTCGGTGCGATGGGGCGCGGCCAGGAGGCGCTCGCCGAATCCGAGCGGGCGATGGCGATCGATCCTGTGAACCTGGACGCGCGAGGACAGGCGGTGATGCTACGCCTGAACGCGGGCGACCTCGTGGGAGCGCAACAGGTCGTCCGGGAGGCGCCGGCACAACTCGATACGACGTTCGCGGTGTGGCTTGCGAGTGCCGGTCTGTCGTGGGTCATGGACGATACCCGGCAGCGGCTCGTCCTCGGCCTATCGCCGGCCGCCTTCGATAACGACAGGACGACTTGGGGTGGAGCCCTCGCCATGATCTATCGGCTCCGCGGGGACAGCCTTCGAAGCCGGGCCTATGCCGATTCGTCCAGAGTGGAACAGGCCCGCCTGGTTGCGGGTGACCCCGATAACGCAGATCAGCGCCAACACCTTGCGATGCAATTGGCACTGTCTGGACGCAAGGCCGAGGCGACGGTTGAGGCGGAGCGGGCGCGGGCGCTCGCCTCGCAGTTTCAGGACTCGCTCTACATTCATGTACGGCTGGCGGACATCTATCTCGTGATAGGTGAGACTGACAAAGCTCTCGCGCAGCTCGAGATGACCGTGCCGAGGGGGTATCCCACTCGCGAGTGGGTTCGGATCGACCCCGCCTACGCGCGCCTCAAGGGGAATCCGCGATTTGAGCGGCTCGCAGGTGGAAAGTGAGGTCGCAGCCGGCCGCCACGGCCCGTGAGCTCGCGTCGGAGTTCCGTCAACCCACCAGTGCGGCGTAGTACTTGGGGTCACCGGTCTTGAACAGTCCGTACCATGCTTCCAGCACCTTGTCCTCGTACAGGTCCAGCCGCTCGAAGATCTCCCGAGCAAACTCCAGTGACTTCATGGCGCTCGCCGTAATCACGTTCTGATCGTTCACCACGTCTGCCGCCTGGTAAAGCTGGGCGCCGCGATACCCCGTCGCCGCGAGATACTCCGGTGCATTGCTGGTGTGCTTCCGGGTGTCGAGAATCCCTCCCCGGGCCAGGCCCGCGGTGGCGCCGCAAATCGCCGCCACCGGCACGCCCGCAGCGAGGAACACCTTCGCCTTCTCCACGGCCTCCAGATTCCCGCCCTGATCCCAGCTCTCTCCACCTGGAAGGATGAGCATGGCACTCTCGGTCGGGTTGAGCTGGTCGAGGGACGTGTCCGGCAGAATCCGGATGCCGCCTATGGTTGTAATCTCGTCACGGGTCGCAGCAACCGTGCGAACTCGATAGCGGCCAGGGGTTTTCTGTCCGTCGGGGTTATTGATCCCGGCGACCGCGAAGCCGGGCTCCCAGTCGGCCAGAGTATTGAAGACGAAAAGATGCACGGTGTGGGGCATGATGACCTCTCGGTGGACTCGGCCTAGGAAGTTAGCCGGGTGGCACCTTCCCAACCGTGCCTCCGCGCGCCATTATCGCACATGCCTTCGGTCAAAGAGTTCGACACCGCGATGCGCCGGCACGTGCTCGACGCCTGGTTTCCTCGCTGCCTGGACACCATCCACGGCGGCTTCCTCTGCGATTTCGACCGCAGCTGGGCATCCTGCGGCCCCCACGAGAAGCTGCTTGAGTTCCAGGCCCGCCAGACCCTTCTGGCCGCGGACGCCTGCCTGAGGTACACGGAGGACCCGCGCCTCCGCGAGGCCGCTCTGCATGGCCTGCGCTACCTGGGGGAGGTGATGTGGGACGGCGCCAACGGCGGCGGCTGGTTTCACCGGATGGGCCGGTCCGGCCAGCCGCTGGCGTCGCACACGAAGCACGCCCACGGCGCCGCGTACGCGATTGAGGCGTGCGTGGCCGTGCACGAGGCGACCGGCGACCCCGCCGCGTTGCGGCTGGCCCAGGACGGATTCGGCTGGCTCGACCGCCACGCTCGTGATCCCGAGTTCGGCGGTTACTTCGGCTTTCTGACCCGGGATAACCTCGTGATCCGGGACCCCGCCGACTGTCCCTGGGGGTCGCAGACCGATACCATCGGCACCGAGATCGGGCTCAAAGACGCGAATGTCCACTCCGACTTGTTGGAGACGTTCGTCCGGCTGTACCGAGTGTGGCCCGATGCCAGGGTGGGCGAACGGTTGGCGGAAGTCCTCGACATCATGTCCGACAAGATGCTGGTCCCCTCGACCGGGGCGCTGCACATCTTCGTCACCCCGGACTGGCGGCCCATCCCCCATCTGTCCCGGGCGGGTTATCAGTGCCAGGCGGCGTATCGACTCACTACCGCCATCGAGCTGACCGGAGACGGCGAGCGCCTGCGCCTTCTGGCCGGGCGGCTCATGGACCACGCGCTACGCTACACCCGAGACCCGCGGGGCGGTTTCCGCTACGCCGCGCCGGGCGCGTCACCTCGCTTTCTCCAAGGACAGGACCTGCTGAGTCGAAACAAGACCTGGTGGGTACAGGTGGAGGCTCTCAAGGCGCTGCTGGCGGTGAGCCGGCTGTTCCCGGAGCGGGCGGACTACCTTCGGCACTTCGAGGCCCTGTGGGAGTACATCCAGCGACAGCTGCTCGACCACGAGCATGGCGGCGTGTATTCGACTGCCCTCGATGCGCAGCAGCGCTGGCGCCGCGGTTTGGGCGCCCGTTTCGCCCCTGCCTCCCTCACGAGGAAGGGGGATATGTGGAAGGACGCCTCCCATGACGGGCGAGCGTTGCTGTACTGCGCGGAGCATCTGGCGAACGGGACTGAACCAGGACTCTCCTGATCCAGGGCCGCCGCGGGCGCAGCGAGGGCGCTCCAGTCGAGTTAAACCGGCGTCGACTCCGGTTCAGTTTGCTTGCCCCGCAAGGCAAGCAGCCGCCCCGGGTAGATTCGCGCGAGCACCGGCGAAGTCATGAATGTGGTCACCAGCGCCATCAGCACCATCATCGCGAACAGCGCGGGGGACATCACCCCGATGTCCAAGCCGACATTCAGCACCACCAGCTCCATGAGGCCGCGGGTGTTCATCAGGGTGCCGATCGCCCATGAGTCCCGCCACGACATGCCGCTGGTGCGCGCGGCGAGGGCGGAGCCGCCCAGCTTGCCCAGCACCGCGACCGCGATGATCAGCGCGCAATAGACCCAGAGCTCGCCGGTGATGAGGCTAATGCTGGTCCGAAGGCCGGTGAAGGCGAAGAACAGCGGCAGGAACAGAATCACCATGAGATCGTGAAACCGGTCCAGCAGAGGCCGCACCAGCTGGTCGTCCCGCGGCATGACGACGCCGGCCAGGAACGCGCCGAAGACCGCGTGGACCCCCAGCCGCTCGGTGGTCCAGGCGGATGCGAGGACTAGGAAGACGACGATGGCGACGATGTCTTGGGAGAGCCCGCCACGCTTCTCGAGCGCGTGTTCCAGCCGGCGCAGGCCCCATCGGACCACCGTGAGCATGAACACGACGTAGAGGGCAGTCCCGCCGATCATCACCGGGATGGGCACCGTTGCTTCCGAGGTGCGGGCGATGACGATCACCACCGCGAGAATGCACCAGGCGGTCACGTCGTCCACCGCGGCGGCTGCGATGGTCACCGATCCCAGGTGGGTCTTCAGCATCCCGCGCTCCGTCAGCATGCGGGCCAGCACTGGGAAGGCTGTCACGCTCATGGCTGCGCCGAGGAAGAGCGCGAACGCCGTGAAGCCGACGCTGTCGTCGGAGAGGCGTGGATAGAGGTACAGCGCCAGGCACGCGCCCAGGAAGAATGGCGCAATGATGCTGGCGTGACTGGTGATCACCGCCGCTCGACCCTGGCCCCGCAGCAGCTTGAGGTCGAGCTCGAGGCCGATGAGAAACATGAAGAACACCAGCCCGATCTGGCTCAGCGCATTCAGGAAACCGAGGCTGGCGGGAGGGAAGAGCTGATGGAAGAGCTCCGGGGCCGCCCAGCCGAGCAGAGACGGACCCAGCATGATGCCGGCCAGCATCTCGCCCACGACGCGTGGCTGACCGATGAGGGCCACCGCCCGACCCACCAGCCGCGCCGTCACCAGGATTCCGGCGATCTGGGAGAGGAGAAGAAGGATGTCGGGCATCAGGATCGACGCCGCCCCTCGTAGCGCCTCGAGCGCACCGCCACGAAGCCAATCGGCTGGCACTCGGGGCACCCGGCCACGAGCAGCATTGCGTCGAGCCGTTTGACCTGCCCCTCCCGGCGAGCCTGGAGGGTCATGCGGATGGTATCCCCGCCGGGGCAGGCGACGTGGCGAGGAGTGGTCCCGGGCGGGATCACCCCTTCGGCCGTGAGCTTCGCGCCGTGGAGCGTGCCACTCAGGGTGACCTCCCCTCTCGGGCCCAGAGTGACGATCACTTGCCTGCCCGACTGGGCCACGGTCACCGTGGAATCATCGCCGCCGAGAAGGTAGGCATAGCAGGCGAAGCCGCTGGGTGCCATCGGCGCGATGGCGTAAGAGCCGTGGATCGCCATGGGCGCGTCGATCCCCTGGCCCACGCGAAGGATACCGTAGAGGCCTGCGAGGGGGATGCCGACGAAGACGAGATAGGCGAGCACGTGCCGCATGGGCTCTCAAGCTAGGGCGGACGGGGCTGACGTCGCCAGTGATCGTCGGCCCCTCCTGGGCTCGAGCCAGGGCTCTCCTGATCCAGAGGGGCCACCGCAAGCAAACGAATTCCAGCAACTTGCATCACTCGGCGGGAGGGTGGGTTGGGCAGTGATCATCTACTGGATTGGACTCGAACCCGGCCAACTTGGGTATCAGCCAGGGATTTGATCCAGTTCACCTCGACGGGTGCCGGTGAGGAAGCCCTTCCCAGCCCTGCGCCCCACCGGTGAACCCAGGACACACTATCCCTGGGGTTGCCGCCCACGGGGAGGGCGTAGGCCGGATCGCGTTGAGCCTCTTCCAATGTGACAAATCGATAGCCCCGCCGGCGGAAGAAGGTGAGCACGGCGCCGAGGTGATGGGCGTTGAGCCGATTGGCGTGGAGCACAAGGATTTGCGGCGGCTCGTATCCCAGCAGCTCGCGCGAAAATTCCTCGAAGAACGCAGCGATCGCACCGATGTGGGTCAGATATTCCTGACCTACCTTCCTGACGAGCTCCGCATCGCCCCGCTGATGGGCCTCGATGTATGCCCGGGCGTACACCCAGTCCCTGGGCACCACGGTTGCGGGTGCCGTCCTATAGCCGTGAGCCGCCAGGAAGCCCTCGAGCGCGTTGCGGTAGACCGTGTCCGGGCCGGTGTGGAGGTAGGGGTGTCGGAAATACCTGAGCGGTGCGCCGTGGTCCCGCGAGAGCACGCGGATGACTCGCTCGCCGCGAAGGATTTCGACCTGATATTCCGAAAGCGGGATATCGTTCGCCGAGCGGTGGGCGTATGTATGGTTGCCGAGCTCCATGCCCGAGGCGAGCCACCGGGCGAGCCGTTGGGTCCGCAGCCGTGTGTGCGACTCCAGGTTCCGTTCGTTCACGAAACCGACCGCGGGGACCCGCCAGCCAATGAGCGATGCCAGCAGACCGTCGGTCCAGGCGTCGACCGAGTCTTCGGCTTCCCCGCCGACCCACGGAAGATCGTCGAACGTAACGGCGAGCCGGCGCTGCGCGGCGGGCGCGGAGCTCTGTGTCAGGCGCGGACGGTCCGACGTCGCGGGGCGGGAGTCGAGCCCCGTCTGCGCGCTCGCCGGCCACGGGAGCAGGAAGAGGACGAGGCTCCCCCAGCGAGCGGCACTGCGCATCCTACCCTCCGGGTGTCGTCGGTTCACACTGGCGGCGCTGCCGATCGGACGCGCGGCTGCAATCGTCGCAGGTCCAAAAGGTGCGCCGGCCACGGAGGAGGCGAGGACGCCGGGTGTGCCTTTTGTCGCTGGAGTGGTCGTACCCTAGCGCGGGGGTGTGCGGGCTGTCAAATGGCGTGAGGCTCGTCTTAGTCTGCCCAGGTGCGGCTTTGCTTCGCGCCCTCCTGGGCCAGGCTGTATGTTTGTGGCCCCGCATGGCGCTCAAGACCTGGAGGCCGGTATGGCAATCTCCTCCGCTCCTCGCGACTATCGGACCCTCATTGCCGCGGCAAGCCTCATTGCGGGCCCGCTTCTGATGGCCATCGGGGACCTCCTGCACCCGGAAGAGAGGATGGCCCCGGCCGAGCAAATTGCCATTCTTGTGGACCACGCCTCACGCTGGTACACGGCGCACCTGCTCCTATTCGTCGGGATGGTGCTCTTCATTCCCGGCCTCCTCGCGCTCGCGGGCCTCACAGAAGCCCGTAAGCCAGCCGTCGGGTATGCGGCTCGTATCCTTGTATTAGTGGGGGCGGCAGCCCTCGCCTCGATCTTCGTGGGCGAGATGCTGGTCGGCCGGTTTGTGTTGGACGGCGCGGATCCGGCTGCGGCCACCGACTTACTCGAGAGCATGTTCTCGGGACCGATCCTCGCTGCCGTTGGGCCGGCAATGCTCGCGTTCTTCGTCGGCACGGCTGCGTTCGCAATCCCGCTGATGAGAAGGGGTAGCAAATTGGGCTGGGCGGCTGCACTCATGCTGCTCGGCGCGCTTCTCGTTCTCGCCGAGATCCTCTCCGCCCAAGTCATTCTCAGCCAAATCGGCAACATTCTGGTCTTTTGCGGGAGCGCAACAGCCGCTTGGCTGATTCTTCGAGGTGCAACCGGCGAGACCGCGGAATCGACGTAAGGAGACCTGCCTCACATCGCGGGCGTGTCCGTCAGGATCTCCCGCCGGATGCGTGCGGCGGTCCGAAGAACCCGGACGGGATAGCGGTGACAGCCGGGCGTGTTTGTCCCCCTCACGCAGCCGTTGTACCGCCGGAGCGCGCGGGGGACCGACCGAGTCCGGACGATATAGGTGTGGAGGATCCGGGCGCCGTGGCAGATATTCGCGTCCACGGTCTGTAGGTCTGCCGACGCACAGCCGTAGCTGCCGGCGTGGATCGGCATGACCTGCATCAGGCCGACCGCTCCCTGACTGCTCACCGCGCTGGAGTCGAGCGCACGGTTCTCGATGAGGAGCACCGCCGCCAGCAGGCTGGGGCTCACCTTCAGCCGGCCCGCTTCCCGGGTCACCGCCCACGCCGCGCGCTCGGCCACGACCGGGTTCCGGGTCCGCCTGACGAGGGCCCGGGCGAGTGGCCGGTGGGCATCCCGTGCGGTCACCGCGAACTCGAGGGCCATGCTGTCCACCCGGAGCACCCGAGCCGGCGGCCTGAGCGCCGCTGCCCGATGCGCTGGTGCGTTGCGATGGACCGCTGGCTTGGCCGGGCTGACCGCGACCGGCAGTGGCGCAGGCACGGGTGTATGCGGGCGTGCGCTCGGTGCACACGCCGCGACACCCAGTACCAGCACGACAAGGCACGGACCCAGCACTCGCATCAAGCCTCCTAAGGAAGACGCCGGACAATCGCTATCGCTGGGAAGCTGCTCAAGTGTGCGAAACCCGGGCGCGACCAGGAACGCGACGTTGGCCCGCCAACTGAGCTCCCATGCCAAACCCGAAGTCGCAGCGGGCGAGCGAGGTAGCCGCCCGATCGGCCCGTGGTGCAGCCGGTGGCAGGCCGATGATGCGGGCTGGATCGTTACAAAGGACACCGCCTGGCAGCTGAGCGTGAGGCGCGAGAGAGAGCGGTGCGCTGCTACGCGACGGGGCCGAGTGGCGTCTGGGGCTCGATATCGAGCTCCTCGCGCGGACGTCTCCCAGACCTTAGCACCCCCCAGTGTGCCCTGCCTATGAGTAGCCGTTAGACCCCCCTCGGCTGCCGGCCGCGCAGCAGCATGTCTGCCCGGGCCCGATTCCTACGCAGATACCTGGTGAGAACCCCCAATGCACCTCCACCAGGAGCGATGACCATGGCACGCCTGCGTCCCGACCCCTCCTTCTATCCTTCGCCGGCGCTGGCGATGGAGGCCCCGCCCGAGCGACTGGCGTACGTGGCTCTCTTGGCGAGCGGCGAGAACGGCCAGCGCGATGCCCTCGGCGTCGTGGACACGGATCCTGCCAGCCCGGCCTACGGCCGTCTCGTGGGCCGCACCGAGTTCCCGCAGGGGGGCAACGAGCTGCACCATTTCGGGTGGAATGCCTGCAGCTCGCACTTGTGCCCCTGGGCCGCAAACGCCCATGTCGAGCGACGTTATCTGGTCGTGCCCGGCACCCACTCGTCGCGGATTCACATCCTCGACACCAAGCCCGATCCGCGGCAGCCGGCGCTGGTGAAGATCATCGAGGGCGACGAGGTGATGGCGAAGACCGGGTACGCCGCGCCACACACGGTGCACTGCGGGCCCGATGGCATCTACATGAGCGCTCTCGGCGCGCCGGACGGCAACGGACCCGGCGGCATCTTCACGCTCGATCACGAGACCTTCGAGGTGAAGGGCCGGTGGGAGCAGGATCGCGGTCCCCAGCACCTGGCCTATGACTTCTTCTGGCACCTGGGACATGACACCATGATCACCAGCGAGTGGGGCACGCCCAACATGGTGAAAGAGGGGGTGAACCCCGAGTTGCTGCTGAGCGGCAAGTACGGCCGCAAGCTGCACGTGTGGGACATGCTCAAGCGGACCCACCTCCAGGAGCTCGACCTCGGCCCCGAGCAGCAGATGGTGCTCGAGCTCCGGCCCGCCCATAACCCGAGCCGCGCCTATGGCTTCACCGGCGTCGTCATCTCGCTGACGGACCTCTCGAGCTCGATCTTCCTCTGGTACCTCGACGGGGCCAACGGGAAGGGCAAGGGCGAGTGGAAGGCGAGAAAAGTCATCACGATCCCGGCAGTCGCCGCGGAAGAGGCGGACCTGCCGCCGCTGCTGAAGGGGTTCAAGGCCGTGCCGCCCCTGGTGACCGACATCAATCTGTCGGTCGACGACCGGTTCCTCTACGTGTCGTGCTGGGGAACCGGCGAGCTCCGGCAGTACGACGTGAGTGATCCCTTCAATCCGGTCTTCAGCGGAAGCGTGAACCTGGGAGGCATCGTGGCGCGGGGCGGGCACCCCTCGGCGCCGGAGCGGCCGCTCAATGGCGGACCCCAGATGGTGGAGGTGAGTCGCGACGGCAGGCGGGTCTACGTCACCAACTCGCTCTACACCCCCTGGGACGCGCAGTTCTATCCGGACGGGATTCGAGGATGGATCGCGAAGCTCGACGCGGCGCCGGCCGGCGGGATCGCCGCCGATCCGCGCTTTTTCGTCGAGCTCGAGGACGGGATCCGACCGCACCAGGTCCGGCTGCAAGGCGGTGACGCATCCTCCGATTCCTTTTGCTACACCTGACGAGCCTGGGGACGCAATGACCTGGACATGGTTGGCGCTGGCCGCCCTCGGCGCGGGTCACGGACTGAATCCCGGGATGGGCTGGCTCTTCGCCGTCGCGCTCGGGATGCAGGAAGGGCGGACCCGCGCGGTGTGGCGCGCCTTGTCGCCGCTCGCGCTTGGGCACGCACTGGCGGTCGGTGCCGCCATCTTGGCGGCAGCGGGGCTGGGCCAGCTCCTGCCGCCCGAGGCGCTCGAGTGGATCGTCGGGGGGCTGCTCCTCGGCCTCGGCACGCAGCGACTCGTGCGCCACCGGCATCCGCGGTTCGGCGGGATGCGCGTCGGCTTTCGCGAGTTGACGATGTGGTCCTTCCTCATGGCTACGGCGCACGGGGCTGGACTCATGGTACTGCCGCTGCTCGTCGGTGCTCCCGGCGTGCCGAGTGGCCCCGAGCTGTCCGGCGCCCACGCGACACACTTCGCCCACGCGTCGGTGCTGCCGCTGTCAGGTCATCTGAGCACCGGTCTTTGGGCGACGGCGATGCACAGCGCAGGGTATCTCCTGGTCACGGGGCTCATCGCGGTGGTGGTGTACCGCAAGCTCGGGCTCCGGATGCTGAGGGCGCTATGGTTCAACCTCGACCTGATATGGGGCGGCGTGCTGGTCCTCACCGGCACCCTCACGCTCGCCCTCTGACGATTCGGAGGATACGTAGGGCGAATCCTCCGATGGCGAAAGCGTGTCGATCAGCGCCGTCGAGCGTCCGGCGAGAGATCCGGCATGCCGCTAGACCCGAGCGATCGTCAGCACGCCAACCAGGACGATCGCCACGCCCGCCACCCGCGCGACCCGCAGCGGGGCCGGCGCCAACCGCTCGGCAGAGATCGCGAGCGTCACCGCGGCCATCGCGACCAGGTCCATCATCCCGATCGCGATCAGCGCCAGCATCAGGCTGCCGCAGGAGAGACTGCACCTCACGCCCAGCCTGAGGCCATGCCGCCAGGCGGCCAGGGCGTTGGGCGCGGGCGGGCAGCCGCGCGCTGACCCTTCGCGGCAGAGCGCCAGCCGCCGCGCCTTCCACGAGGTGAGCTGCACGCCGCCCGCCACGAGAAGCAGCCCGCCCGCCGCGACCGGCAGCCATTGCGCCACGTTCCCCCAGCGCATCTCGACCGCCATGACACCAGCGCCGGCGGCGTAGGCGGCCAGACCGAGGACGGCCCAGATGACGAAATAGCCCACGCCGGCCAGCGCCGTCAGTCCGTGCAGATGGATCCCCTCCGCGCCGTGCACGGACCGACGATACCGCGACAACATCGGGACTAAGGATGGCAGCATCATCGGCACCATCATCGCCATCCACATCCCCAGGTACCCGGCCGCGGCGCCGTACCAGGCCTGCTGAGGCATAGTCATCGGTCAGTCCTCGTACTGGTCGTGGTACCGCAGCCACGCCATTATCCGGCCGTCCTCGTGGCGGCCGAGCGGCGTGAGATCGAGGAGGTTGTAAGTGTTGAGGAGCGGATCGAGGCCGCGCTGGTAGGTCGAGTAGGTGTGGAACAGTCGATCGCCGTCGCGCAGGAACACGCTCAGCCCTTCCCTCTCGCCTTTGTGCGGACGACCCGCGGGTTGGGCGGAGACGGGCGCGTAGTTGTACTCCGTGTGGCTCTCGTCCGTCGTCACGTGGAAGTCGTAGTTGAAGTCGGTGCCGAACGAGGACAGCCACGGGAAGCCCCACCCCATGCGCTGCTTGAAGCGCTGGATTTTGTCGAGCGGTGCGCGCGAGATCACCGCGAAAGAGGTGTCGCGCGCGGCGAGGTGCACGAGCGCTCCCGCGAAGTTGTCAGCGACGAAGGAGCAGCTTTTGCACCCCTCGTCCCAGGCGGGGTCGAACATGAAGTGATAGACGATGAGCTGGCTGCGATGCTCGAACAGCTCGGCCAACGTCTCTTTGCCGCGCGGCCCGTCGAAGACGTACGACTTGGTGACCTTCTCCCACGGCAGCGCGCGACGCTGCCGGCTCAGCTCGTCCCGGAGCCGGGTGAACTCCTTTTCCTTGGCCATGAACGCCACCCGCTCGGTGACCCACTGCTCGTGCGAGACCACGCGAGGGTTCTGGATGGTGCTGCTCTTGGTTGCCGTTGCCATACCGTCCTCCTTGGGTTAATATTCTACCGTTCGGTTGATAATTATATTCAACCAATCGGTTGAACACAAGCCCCTTGGACTCCGGTGCCGCCAATGTTAGACCAAGTCTATGGCGCTATTGCAGATCCGACCCGTCGCGCGATCCTGGGGATTCTGGCGGAGGGAGAGGCCAACGTCGGAAGCCTGGCGGAGCGGTTCCCCATTTCCCTCAACGGGGTCTCCAAGCACGTGAAGGTCTTGGAGCGAGCCGGCCTGGTCGAGCGCACGGTCCAGGGCCGAGAGCACCGGCTCCGCCTCAACGCCGAGCCGTTGCGGGAGGCGTCGATGTGGTTGGACCACTATCGCACGTTCTGGGATACCCGGCTGGAGGCGTTGGAGGCGTTTCTCCTGAAACGTCCTCGGAAGGATGGGCGATGACCGTGACCGATGAAGCGGCCCCGGTCCTGGTGGTGCGGCGGCAACTGGCGGTGCCGCGGGAGCGGGTGTTCGAGGCGTGGCTCGATTCAGAGAGCCTGGCGCACTGGATGCGGCCGCTGGACGTCACCCACGCCACCGTCACCGTCGATCCTCGGGTCGGCGGGGGATTCCGGATCGTGATGGAGGGGCGGCCGGACGGCGGCGTCGAGCACCACGGCGAGTACCTGGCGATCGAGCCGCCGTCGTTGCTGTCGTTCACCTGGATCTCCAGGAACACCGACCACAAGCCGACGGTCGTCACCATCGAGTTTCACGAGAGGGGCACGGGGACCGAGCTGATCCTCACTCACCGGCGCCTGCCGCCGGAGCAAATCGAAGGGCATCGAAAGGGGTGGGCCGACGTCGTCCGCTTGCTCGACGAGGCGTTGACGCGGGCCTAGCCGAAAGGCGGTGCAGTCTGCCGGCGCTTTCGTCCGACCGGCCGCCCTCGCACATCCTCGCCCGACCCCGCAGATAGGACTTCCGCTCTTTCTTCACCACGAGCCGTTTCTGCTCTAGAACGGGCAGTTCCCCGGCGCCGGGGTCAAATCGATGCGAAAGTCTGCCGGGGCAATCCCTGGCGGACCGAACAGGACCGTGACGTCCTGGGCCAGCTCGTCTGTCTCGTTCCGGCCGATGTGGCCAGCCTCGCCGAGGTCCAAGTAGGCCTCGCCTGAATCCACCACGATCGGGGTGCAGTTCGGGTCATCCGCTTCGTAAAAGGTCACCGTGCCCTGGACAACCTGGATAAAGACGGGGCCGGGATGCCGGTGCCACCCGGTGAAGGACCCCGGAGCGTAGCTGAACGTTCGAACGGCGATATCCAAGCCATCCTTGGCCTTGAGCTCGACGTGCCATTTGTCGGTGATGCGCTTGACCTTCTTGATGTCGAATGTGGCTTGGCCGAGATCCGTTCGCGCTACTCCCGAGCCCATGGTGTACTGGGGGGTGAACGGAACCGAGACTGCGGGCGCGGCGGGCTCGCTCGAGCACCCGATCAGGGGCGAGATCAGCAGCAAGACAGGTAGCCGTGACATGGGACACCTTCCGGTACAGGGTAGTTCTCCAACTGCCTCGACCTCCGCTGCCGCACGCCGGTGGCTTCGGCTCCTGCTTGCCATGGCGCCGTGGCAGCTTAGGTTAGGACAGTCTCCGCGACGCGCGTCACCTCGCTGTCCTCCGACCGTCACCGCTGGGATGACGCCCCCCGCCGGATCGCTGGAATGATCAAGTTGCGCGCCCTGGGTGCCTTGGAGCTGACCTCGGCTGATAGCGACGCCGTCGGTTCGGTTCTCGCCCAGCCCCGCCGCGCTGCCCTCCTCTGCTATCTCGCGCTCGCCGAACCCCGCGGCTTCCAGCGTCGTGACACCCTGTTTGCCCTCTTCTGGCCCGAGTACGATGCTGACCAGGCTCGGCATGCTCTCCGGCAGTCGGTCTATTTCCTGCGCCGCGCACTGGGCCCGAAGACGATCGTGTCACGCGGCGACGAAGAGCTGGCGCTCGCGCCCGAGCAGGTCCATTGCGATGTCTGGCACTTCGATGCGGCGCTGGACCAGGGGCGACCGGCTGACGCGCTCGCCTTCTATCGGGGAGAACTGCTCGCCGGCTTCCACATCTCGGCCGCCCCGGGTTTCGAGCGCTGGCTGGAGGAGGAGCGTAGCGAGCTGAGGCAGCGGGCGGCCGAGGCGGGCTGGGCGCTGGCAGCGGCGCGGGAGCAGAACGGGGATGCCGCCGGCGCAGCGGAGGCGGCGCGGCGTGCAGCGTCCCTCTCGCCCACCGATGAGACTGCGCTTCGTCGTCTGCTCCTCTTGCTGGAGCGTCTGGGTGACCGGGCGGCCGCCGTGTGCGCCTACGAAGACTTCGCCCGGAAGCTGCAGGCGGAGTACGAGCTGGAGCCGTCGGCCGAGACGCGGGGATTGGTGGAGAGAATCCGCGCTGAGTCCGGAGAGAGTCAGGCGACCGCACTGATCCATCAGAATGGGCTTTCTGGTGCAGTTGGGGACGGGAACTCCAAGGTTCGCATAGCGGTAGCGGCGTACTCGACCGGCCCCCGCGTTGCTGCTGCAGACCTAATGCGTGAGTTTGAGTCCCGATCCCGCGGCCTCCCTACCGAGCCGACAGCCGTCTCCTTGCCATCCCGAGCACGCCGACCGGCGGCGATTGTCGCCGGAGCGATAGTTGTGCTGCTCCTGCTCGGGCTGGCAGGGCTCTATCTCCGGACCCAGTCTCAAGACCGCGCCTTACGCGCTCTTCCACCGCCCACCGGCGAGGCGGCGCCCGGCATCGCGGTGCTGCCCTTCGCCGTACAGGACAGCGCGCTGGCGAACTGGCGCGAGGGGCTGGTTGATCTGGTCTCGATCGACCTGAGCGGCGTCCCGGGTCTCCGCGCCGTGGACAGCCGAACGCTGCTCGCGCGCTGGCGCGAGCGGGTGGAGGGCGCGGAGATCCCGGAGCTGGCGACAGTGCTGGAAGTGGCAGAGCGCACCGGCGCCCGCTACGCCGTGGCGGGCAGCGTGATCGCCGACGGACCCGATCTGCTGCTTACCGCCGCGGTGTACGAGGTCGAGAGCCGCCGGATGCTCGGGAGTAGCCGGTCCCAGGGTCCCGCGGACAGCATCTTCACCCTGGTGGACCGGCTGACGCTGGAGATCCTGCGGCTGATCCTCAGCCGCGAGGCGCGCGAGCTCCCCCGGATCAACCTGGCTCGAGTCAGCACGTCCTCGCTGCCGGCGCTCAAGTCGTACCTGGAAGGGGAGGTGCTCTTCCGGCGATCCCAGTTCCAGAGCGCGGCGGAGGCCTACGCGAGGGCTGTGGACGCCGACTCCAACTTCGTCCTCGCCCGGTACCGCCTCGGATTGTCGAGGTGGTGGGTCGGGGGACCCCCGACTGTGCCCGATCCCTTCGACGCCGAGGTGGGTCCGGTCGCCGACCGGCTGCCGCCGCACGAGGCGGCCATCTTCCGTGCGAGTCGGCTCAGGGAGCGGGACGTACGGGCCGCGCTGCGAGCTGCTGGAGGGGGAGGCGCGCCGGCATCCCGACGACGCGGAGACCTGGCACGAGCTCGGAGAGCTCTACCACCACAGCGGTGCGGAGGCGCTGGCACCGCCCGAGGCAGCGGATCGAGCGTTCGCTAGGGCGATCGAGCTCGATTCGACCTTCACCCTGCCCTACATCCATCGCATCGACCATGCAATCAGCGCGGGGAACGCGACCGGCGCCGCCCGACTGCTCGGCACGTTCAGCCGGCTAGCGCCGGAGAGTCCCTACGTGGCCTGGTATCGCCTGGTGACCGGGTTCGCGCTCGGTGATTCGGCCGCGCACTCCAGGGCCGAGGCCGCGCTGGACACGCTGAACACCCACGACCTGATCCGGCTGGGTGACCAGCTCCAGGGGCAGCGCTGCTGCTGGGAGCTGGCGGAGCAGGTACTGCGAAGGGCGCGGGAGCGCGGCGAGCGCCGGCCGGACGCGATGAGGGAGCTGTTCTGGGTTAGTCTGGCCCAGGGAAAAGCCCGCGAGGCACTCGGATGGGTGGACGATCCGTTCATGCCCGAGGAGCACAAGGGTCGGATGCTCACTTTGCTCGACGAGCTCGGTGTCCCGGTCCTTGGTGCGCGGCTCGATGCCGCGCTCACCCTCGACGCGGCCGACCGTGTGGATGCCGTCCAGCTCTTCTATGTCGGTTCCTACGCGGCGAGCCGAGCACGATGGCAGGTGCTGCGGAGTGTGCTGGAGCGGCTGCAGTCCTTCGAGCAGCGTCTCCGCGCCATGGGGAATTCGTCCGAAGCCGGCTTCACCCAGACGGTGCGGCAGGCACTCGAAGGATACGCGGCGTGGCGCCGAGGACAGCAAGACGACGCCCTGCGACTGCTCGAGCGCTCGCAACCACGGGCCGTCGGCAATTGGCAGCGGGCGATCGTCAACCAACGCCTCTGCTGGTGGCTCGGCCGGCTGCTCATGGAGATGGGGCGGCCACAGGAGGCGCTGCCGTACTTCGAGTCCTTGACCGGCACCTCCCTTCCCGCCGACTACGAGCGCGGCCGGATCTACGAACAGCTCAGGGAGGTCGAACGGGCACGTGAGGCGTATGCGCTCTTCCTCGCCCCGCGGCAGCAAGCCGACCCCGTGTTCCAGCCGATGATTCAGGATGCCCGGGCGGCGCTCCAGCGGCTCGTGGTAGCGACGACTGAGTGAGCGAGCCGCTCCTCCGGAGTCGCTGGACTTCCCGTGCCTCGGTTCCTGACGTGCTTGGTACTCAACGCTATCAGTGGCTACACTTGGATCACAGGTACACCTGACCCCATGACGGAGACATTGCATCTCATCCGAGACAATTCCCCGCGCGGGAGTTGAGATGATTCGTCGCATTTCTCCCGCTTTGCTGCTCGTCGCCTCGAGCCGCCGCTGCACTTCGGAGAGCCACCATGTCGGATCAGCGAGTCGTCTTAGTAACGGGTGCATCATCCGGTGTGGGTCAATCCACGGCCCGGTTGCTGTCTCAACGAGGCTACCGGGTCGTCGGAACCAGCCGTAATCCGGTGGTCGCCGATCAGATACCGGGCGTTGAGATGTTGCCCTTGGATGTGCGCGCCGATGACTCGGTGAGAGCGTGCCTTGACGCCGTTACCCAAATGGCCGGCCGGCTCGATATCCTGGTCAACAACGCCGGTTACGAGCTGGCCGGCGCATTGGAAGAGATCTCGGTGGACGAAGCTAAGGCCCAGTTCGAGACCAATTTCTTTGGCATCGTCAGGATGGTGAAAGCGGCCCTTCCGGGGATGCGTCGGCAGAAGCACGGGCAGATCATTACCATCGGTTCCCTGTCCGGGATCTCACCCATTCCGTTCATGGGCATCTACTCCGCCAGCAAGTTTGCCGTGGAAGGGTATACCGAGGCCCTGCGCCACGAACTCAAGCCTTTCGGGATCCATGTCTCCCTGATAGAACCCGGCTTTCTCCATACGTCCATGATGAGCCACCGGCAGGTGACAGCGGAACGGATCGCGGAGTACGACCCGTGGCGGCAGCGGGCCTTCGATGCCATTCGTGCCTATGAAGAGAAGGGGCCGGGGCCAGAACTGGTCGCGGAGACCGTGCTCAAGATTGCCGCCAGCAAGACGCCGCGGCTGCGCTACCTGGCGGGACAGCAAGCGAGAGTCCTCACAGGTTTGCGCCGGTTCCTCCCGGCAAGTGCCTATGAACAGGGAGCCAGAAGCACCTTCCGGCTAGATCGGAAGTGAGCGGCCCTGCCCACGACAGCTCCCACGCCGCCCTGATGAAACGCAAGGTCACCGTAAGGAGCGCCAAATGAACCGACACGCGGTTAGCCGCCTTGGGCTGTGCACCATGCTCGGCCTTCTCGCCTGCTCGAAGGACGGTGACCAGCAGGGTCAGGCTCGCACCGCCGCCGGCGACGTAGCGGGTCAGAAGCCGGCTCCCTTCGACGCAGGTCCGGTGAAGATCGCACTGGTCCAGAACAGCGGCGCCGGTGACTACTTCGAGCAATGGACCGACGGCGTCCGAAAGCAGGCCGACGCGGCCGGATTCGCGGTGCAGATCTACGATGCCAAGGCCGACCCTGGCCAGCAGGCCAGCGACATGAAGACGGCCATCGAGTCCGGCGTTAAAGGCATCATCGTCGATCATGGCCAGGCCGGCACCATGTGCCCCCTGATCGGGCAGGCCACCGATGCCGGCATCCCCGTCGTCGTGTACGACATCGAGATCACCGAGTGCGCCCCGAAGGCGGTCGAGACCGAGCAGAACGACGCCGACATGGGTACCCTCGTGCTCACCCAGATGGCCAAGGACCTCGGCGACGGCGTCCCTGTGGGCTACGTCAGCGTGCTCGGCATCGCCCCTTTCGACCGGCGCGACGCCATCTGGAAGAAGTTCGTCGCGGAACACAAGTGGGCGCAGAAATTCTTCGTCGGCAAGTTCACCCACGCCGTGGCCGCCGACAACGCGAAGCTCGTCGATGCCGCACTCAAAGCCAATCCCGGCGTGAAGGCGATCTTCGCCGCCTATGACGAGCTGGCCAAGGGCGCCGTCTCGGCCACGGAGAAGAACGGCCTTTCGGGCAAGGTGGCGGTGTACGGAATCGACATCTCGAATGCTGACATCGAGTTGATGACGAAGAAGGACAGCCCCTGGAAGGCGACTGGCACCGCGGATCCGAAAGCCGTCGGCGCCGCCGTCACCCGCACGCTCGCCCTCGAGCTGGCTGGTCAGCTCGGCAGCAAGAAGGTCGTGTTTCCCGGAGTCCTCGTCACCCAGTCCTTCCTGCTCGAGAATCAGATCAAGAGCATGGACGACTTGCGGGGGCGGTTGCCCGAACTGAGTCTCGCCAGTGTCAGCTCGGCCGACTGGCTCCGTTCCGTCACGTTCTGAGGAGGCAGTCATGAGCACCACGGCAACACGTAGTCAGGACAAGACCACCGACGCGCGCGTCGGGCAGGTCGCCATGAAGCTCGAGGTGATCACCATCCCCGTCTCGGATGTCGACCGCGCGAAGGAGTTCTATGGGCGGCTCGGGTGGCGGCTTGACGCCGACTTCGTCAAAGGCGACGACCGCGCCATTCAGTTTACGCCTCCGGGCTCCCAGTGCTCCGTTCACTTCGGCAGGAACGTCACGTCGGTCCCACCTGGGTCTGCCCAGAGCTTGTGGCTGATCGTCTCCGACATTCAGGCTGCGCGCGAGGACCTCGTGGGGCGCGGCATCGAGGTGAGCGAGGTGTTCCATTTCGCCGGCTGGAACCGCGTCGCCCCCGACGCACGGGTGAGCGGCCCCGCTCCGGACCGGCGCAGCTACGCGTCGTTCGTGTCGTTCAGTGACCCCGACGGCAACGGCTGGCTGCTGCAGGAGATCACTACGCGGCTCCCGGGCCGTGTCGACGCCGCCGAGACGGCATTCGCATCCACCCCGGACCTGGCGGCCGCGCTTCGCCGTGCGGCGGCCGCCCACGGGGAGCACGAGAAGCGCACCGGGCAGCACGACGAGAACTGGCCCGACTGGTACGCCGCGTACATGGTGGCGGAGCAGGCCGGCGGTGAGTTGCCGCAGTGAAGGAGTCTGGCCGTGCGCGCCTAGCAGCTCATTGGCAGGCCGCGATGTCGCCATATCTCGACTGGGAGCTGTCCGTTGGCATCGTTGGCGGCACGCCACACCACCTCGGCCACGTCGGACTCGGTCGTGGGTGGCCAAAGTCCGAGTAGCGGATACCCCAGACGATCCGCAGCATTCGGGCGGCAAGGATCGTTTCCACCCAAGGGTCGAGGACCAGTTTCTCCCCCGAACCCGTGGAGGATGTGGGCTTGCGCGCGTTGGCTTTGTATTGTAAAGTTCTCTGCGTCACCAACGCCGAGACGTCATGCGTCACCCACATTCAGACCTAGCGACCGGCTCCGCAGCCGCATCGAACGCCCCTACTGCGGAGCCGGCCGAGCCCGAGTCTACCATTCCATCCCCACGCGCCGTCGTCGCACGACGCGCGCTGTTAGGTGCAGTACTACTCGGCATCCTCGCTGACCCACTGCTCCGAAATGGACCATGGGGTGTGGGGCTCCTGGTCTGGATGGTAGTGTTCGCCACCATCGCCATCGCTCTCGTGCGGCAGAACGGGCGCCCTCTCTCACACGAGAGCACCATCTGGCTCGCTGTCGCGGTACTCTTTGCCGCCGGCCTGTCGTGGCGCGACGCCGACATGCTCCAGTTCTTCGACGTACTGGCAATGCTCACCGCGCTCGTGCTGCTCGCCATGAGCATCGATGCCATCCCCGTGCCCGGTCTCGCCCGCGCACGCGTTCGCGACCTGATTCGAGCCGCGTTCGGAACCGGTCTCGATGTCGCCACCGGCGTCGTCCCGCTACTGATGCGCGACGCGGAGCTCCACACCGCACTCCGCCCGTCCAACGACGGGAGCGTCTGGCGGATCGGCAGGGCGCTGGTGATCACTGCACCCATACTCCTCGTCTTCACGCTTCTGCTCACGCACGCGGACCCAGTATTCGGATCGTTCTTCACGTTCCCGGACGTGGACCTCGGCGTCGTATTCTCGCACGTCGTCGTCGCCGGCTTCTATGCATGGGTGGTAGCTGGCTGGTTGCGGCGCTCACTCCTGGCGCACCCCGGCCCCGCCGGCTCTCCAGCCACCCCACTCCCACTCACACTCGGCGCCACGGACGTGGCGCTCGCGCTCGGCGCCTTGAACGTGCTGTTCGCGACATTTGTCGTCGTGCAGATAGGCTGGTTGTTCGGTGGCGAGGCGCTCGTGCTCAGGACTACTGGCCTCAGCTACGCCGACTACGCGAGGCGCGGCTTCTTCGAGTTGACGTGCGTGGCCGGCCTGCTGCTCCCGGTGCTCCTCGGAGCACAGGCACTCATTCCGGCTTCAGATGTCCGCACGCTCCGCTTCTATCGGCGGCTCGCGCTGTCGCTGGTCGTGCTGCTCGGCGCCGTAATGTTCTCGGCCGGCGCGCGCATGAGATTGTATGTCCATTACTACGGCATCTCCACAGACAGACTGTACGCCACCGCGTTCATGATATGGTTGGCGATAGTGTTCGTGTGGCTCGTATTTACAGTGCTGCGTTCCCGTCCGCGCACCTTTGCAACAGGACTGGTGGTCAGCGGGTTTGCCGTACTCTTTACGCTCAACCTTCTAAACCCTGATGCGCTGGTGGCTCGGGCAAACCTGGCGCGTGGTGACGCGGGGCGTACCGGGGCGGCAGGTACGGACCTGCGGTACGTCGCATCGTTAGGCGGAGACGCAGTACCGGTGCTGGTGTCCGCATTGACAGCACCGGATATCGCTGTGGACACGGCCGCCACAGGCGACCGCTGTGCCGCCGCAGATATACTTCTCGATCGATGGACGGGGGAGAGACGCGCGCGGATGGCCCGTAACTGGACCCAGTGGAACATCGCACGGCAGCGAGCGACGCGAGCAGTTCGTGCCCATGAGGCTGAGCTGCAGCAGCTCGCCTGCCCCGAGACTCCTGCCGAAGCTGTTACGCGGCCAGTGTCTCCCTGACACAGACGACCCTCACAGGTGGTAACCGTGCAGATTCGAAGGCTCATGCTGCTCCTCCCCCTCGCGGTGGACGGCGCTTCCATCGATGCGGCGCATCCGCAGGACCGGAGCCGGATGGAGCGCGTCGTGGCGAACGAAAACATCCGGCCGGCGGGCACGCTGCGGGGGCGCGAGCTGCGACTTCACCTCGACACTCGCGTCGGCATGTGGCAACCCGACGGTAACGACGCGTCCGGTGCAGCGGTGCCGGCGTTTTCGGAGGCCGGAAAGCCCCTGCAGATTCCTGGCCCGCTCATTCGCGTTCCGGCTGGGACAGAGATAGCCATGATGGTGAAGAACTCCGTGCCGGGTACCGTGCTCACGGTGCACGGGCTCGTTTCCCGTCCGCTGCCGCCCGGCTCCACGCCGGACAGCGTGGCGCTTGCTTCGGGCGCCTCACGGGAGGTGCGCTTCCGGCTGGATGCGCCGGGCACCTACTACTACTGGGGAACGACCACTGGCCGCGTCTTTCGCTTGCGCACCGGGAAGGATGCGCAGCTCTCCGGCGCAATCGTCGTCGACGAGCCTACCGCGCCGCGCAGGCGCGATCGCATCCTCGTCATCGGCATGTGGTCTGATACGACGCCGTCCGAGACCACACGAGATGCGGACCAGGCCCGACTGCTGCTCGTGGTGAACGGCCGCTCGTGGCCACACACCTCGCGCCTGGCCTACACCGTCGGGGACAGCGTGCGCTGGCGCGTGATCAACGCTTCCGCCGACGTGCATCCAATGCACCTGCACGGGTTCTACTATCACGTGGACAGTCGTGGCGACGGGATGGTCGACTCGACGTATGCCGACGCTCGACGGGACATGGTGGTGACCGAGCGGCTCAGCCCCGGCAGGACGATGACGATGGCATGGGTGCCGGAGCGCCCCGGCAACTGGCTCTTTCACTGCCACTTCACGTCACACTTCGCCGCGCGCGGGCCGTTGGGTCTGACGCTCGATCAGGGAGGCGCGCGGGCGCGGGCGCGGCACGCGGAGAATCACGCACTCCAGGGGATGAACGGGCTCGTGATCGGCGTGCACATCGCGCCTGGACGCTCGGCGGCCGGCCGGCGCGCGGCGGAGCCCGATCTCCGCCGGCGGCGAATCCGGCTCCTGGTGCGCGAGGGAGCCGGCAGCTCCGAGGCCTTGCCGCTGTATGAGTTCGTGGTGCAGGAGGGGGATTCCGAGCGCGCGGCTGACGCCCTGCATCGGATGGGTCCGCCGATCGTTCTCACTCGCGGTATGCCGGTGAGCCTCACCGTCGTGAACAGCACCCCGGAGCCCACCGCGATTCACTGGCACGGCATCGAGCTCGAGAGCTACTTCGACGGCGTGGCGGGCTTCAGCGGGAACGCTTCACGGGTGTCGCCCATCATCGCGCCAGCCGATTCCTTCGAGGCGCGCTTCACGCCGCCGCGCGCGGGCACGTTCATCTATCACACGCACATCGACGAGCTCCGGCAGCAGCCGGCCGGGATGGCTGGGCCGCTGATCGTGATCCATCCCGACCACCCTTATGATCCCGGGACCGACATTCCCGTGCTCATCTCCTCGCCCCGCGATTCGGCGGACGAGTCCAAGGCGGTGCTGCTGAACGGAAGTCTGACCCCCCGCCCGCTCGAAATGCGCGCCGGCGTTTCGCACCGATTGCGATTCATCAACATCACGATCGCGCGGCCGAACATGCGCATGGAGCTACGGCAGGACACGACGGTCCTGACCTGGACGCAGGTAGCCAAGGATGGCGCCGAGCTCCCCGCCGAGCGGCGGACGGTTCGGCCCGCCCGGCAGTCGATCAGCATCGGCGAGACAATCGACGTGGAGATCATGCCAGCAGCCCCCGGAGCGATGCGACTCGAGGCGCGGACGGGCACCGGCGTGCTGCTCGGGGTGTTGCCCGTGCGCGTGACGGAGGCGGATTCGGCCCGCAGACCGAAAATGGAGCCCTAGGTCAGATCGCCTCGGAGTGCCCGGGCTTCAGCCCGACTGCGCGAGGGCCCTAGCGAGTTGCGCCGCAACCCGAGCGTTATTCTCCAGCAGGGCGAGATTGGCGCGGACGCTCTCACCCCCGCTCAGTGCCCTGAGACGATCCAGCAAGAACGGTGTGACGCCACGGCCCCGCACCTCCTGCCTTGCGGCATCGGCTAGGGCCGTCTCAAGCGCCCGTTCGTAGGTCTCGGTTGGCAGTTCGTCGCTGGCGGGAATGGGGTTGGCGATCAACACGCCGGTTCCAAGGTCGAGAGCAAGGTGGGTCCGCACCGCAGAAGCCAGGTCCTCGATCGTGTCCATCCGGCTGTCAACGGATAGCCCGCTGGAGCGGCGATAGAACGCGGGAAACTCGTTGGTCTGCAGGCCGAACACGGGGACGCCGAGCGTCTCCAACATCTCCACCGTGCGGGGCAGATCCAGGATCGCCTTTGCGCCGGCACACACGACGGCGATCGGAATAGCGCGACAGGGCCGTCAGGTCCGCCGACACGTCACCGCTGATGCCGGCATCGCGATGAACACCGCCAATACCGCCTGTCACAAAGACTTTGATTCCCTTGGCGTGCGCGGCAAACATGGTGGCGGCGACGGTGGTCGCGCCGGGCCGGCCGGCCGCGACGGTGGCTGCCAGATTGCTAAGGTTCACTTTGACGGCGTCGGGAGCGGTCGCGAGCTCGTTCAGTTCGGCATTGGTGAGTCCGACACGGATGGCTCCCCTCAGGATCCCGATCGTGGCGGGGATGGCACCGCCTTGCCGGATTTGATTCTTCGAGCGCTATCGCGGCGCCGACCCCGTCGGGATGTGGCAACCCGTGCGTGACCACGGTGGTTTCGAGCGCGACGACAGGCCGGCCTCCGGCGATGGCATCGGCGATCTCGTCGGCGCAGACGTACCGTGCCGTCACGCTCCCGCCCCGGCGGCGGCAAACCGGCGGATCCGAGCATCGGCATCGGTCCGCGTCGCCTCGAGCAACGCGGCCGCTCCCAGAGCCTCGATGGCAAAGCTCGCGCTGACGACACCTCGGTCGAGGCAGGCGTCTACCGGAAGACCCTCGAGGTGCGCGGAGATGAAGCCCGCGGCAAAGGCATCGCCGGCGCCAGTGGGATCGATGACCTTCGACGCGCGGCCGAGCCATCGATGGAAGCGGTCTTCGCGGGCGTCGTACAGAATGCCGCCTTTCGCGGCCTGCTTGAACACGATGAACCTGAGACGGCCGGTTGCAAGTCGGGGAAGCACGCGCTCCGGGTCGGCGTGAGTGTCTTCGAGCAGCAGCTCGTCCTCGCTCGGAAAGAACGCGTCGGCATCGGCCAGGGCTTGCCGCCAGTCGTCGAGCGTCTCATCGGTAATCGGCAGATGCGGGTCGATCGACACGAAGCGACTCGGGTTGATCCTCAGAGACGCAAGCAGTCGGCGCTGCACCGCAAACGGCATGGGAGCGAGGTGGAATGCGGGCTGCCGAGTGCCAGATACGTGGGATGTGCTCGGGCCCCGGTGACACTTCTTCGTGCGTCGGGCAACCGAGGCGATGGATCAAGCGTCGCACGTGACCCTCGTAGAGGAGCCAGGTGCGCACGCCGGGTCTGCCGAGCCGATGTATGCCGGTCAGGTCGACCAGGAGCTTTTCCAGTGCCTCCAGCATGGTGACGGGGTAGTCCGTGCCGACCAGGCTGACACACCCCACGCGAGTCCCCCATAGCGCCGCGCCCAAGGCCCCGTACATGATCGCGCCGCCAGGTTGACCCATCCGAGTGCTACCGTCGGGAAACACGACGTCGTCGACGAGAAGATTCCCGAGAAGCACGAGCGAGGGCGTCACGGCCTCTACGTCAACCGAGCGAAAGCGCGGGCCATCGACTCCACCGCCGCGCGATCCAATGGGTTACTCCAGATCCCCTCCTGCTTCAGCGACGATCCCACGATGAATCCGTGCGCGTCGGCAAAGCGCGCCAGGTTGTGAACCGAGACGCCCGAGCCGACCATCACCGGAAGGCGCACGGCTCGCACGGTGTCGCGCACGTCATCGGGCGAGGCCTCTTCACCGCTGGCCGAACCGGTCACGATGACGCCGTTCGCGAGAAAGAGCTCGGCGGCCCTGGCGGTCTCGACCAGCGAAACATCGCCGGTAATCGCGTGGGCGCTGTGCTTCTTCTTGATGTCGGCGAACACCAGCACGTGATCGGCGCCGATCGTGCGGCGGTAGCGGAGCAACTCCCCCGCGCACGATTCGATGACACCCTCGTCGGCCACGTGCGCAAAGACGAAACCCTCCACGCGGACGAACTCCGCGCCGCAAGCGAGGGCGACGGCCAGGGCCTCGCGATTCGCGGCGGCCAGCACCTGAACGCCGAGCACCAGGCCGGTCTCGCGTTTGACTTCGCGCGCCACCGCAGTCATGGCGGCGGTGATCTCCGGACCGACCCCGCCCTTCAGGTATGGACGGTCGTGCATGTTCTCGAGGGCGAGCGCGGTGAACCCCGCGTCACGATAGATCCTCGCTTCGGCGACCGTATGTTCGATCAACCTGTCGATGGAATGACACGCCGCCGGCGTCCCTGGCAGAGCGCCGACATGCAGCATTCCGACGAGCGCCCGAGGCGCGCCGAAGCGCTCACGAAAGGTCGAGAGAGGATCCATCAGTCCGCCCGGTGCTGGCCCACTTGCTAATGACCTCGATGATTCACCTGCCAACGTCCTGCAATGTGACGTCGAATGGCCGAAGCGCCAGGGTTGGTGAGAACCCCTCCTTGACAGGCGCGGAACCGAAACCTAGCGTGGGCCACGTTCTTCACCGACAAAGGCACACCCGGCGAAAGGAACCTCCATGCCTGCAATACCTGAATCCGATACCATGAGCATCGTACTCGTCCACGGTGCCTGGGCGGACGGCTCTGGTTGGGAAGGTGTCTACCGCTCCCTGCGTAGGAAAGACTTCTCGGTTAGCGTTGTCCAAAATCCTACGATCTCGCTGGCCGATGACGTCCAAGCGACAAGGCGGGTATTGGCCACGCAGAACAGCCCCGTGATCCTCGTCGGTCACTCCTATGGCGGAGCGGTGATTACCGAGGCTGGCAACGATCCCAAGGTAGTGGGACTGGTCTACATTGCCGGCTGGATCCCCGATAAAGGGGAGTCGGTGTCCTCCCTGATCGAGGATTTAATCAAAGGCGGACCGCCGGGCGCTCCGGAGCCCCCGATCCTCCCGCCTCAGGACGGTTTTCTGCTCCTGGACAAGGCAAAGTTCCCCACTTCGTTCGCCGGCGACGTAGACCCAGAGCGGGCAGCATTCATGGCGGATGCCCAGGTGCCTTGGGGCCTCGAGGGCGTGAGCGGGTCCATCAGCGAACCGGCTTGGAAGTCGAAGCCGAGTTGGTCCCTGGTGGCCACCGAGGACCGGATGATCCCACCTGAAGCCCAACGCTTCATGTCCAAGCGTGCAGGAGCCACAGTCGTCGAGGTCGCGGGAAGTCATGCGGTCTTCATCTCCCAGCCCGCCGTGGTGGCCAATCTGATTGTCCAGGCTGCTAAGGAGGCGATAGCACACGCCGGCTAAGGGTCACTGACACTGGATCGAGACGCGCTGCCGCGTAACATACCGCCGTGGCGGCGCTCGCATCTGCGGAACAGCCGCCGCTGATGCGCGGTTCAGCACGGCTTCGAGGGCGGCGCGAGCGTGAAACCCTTTGCCTATTCGCGTCTCTCCGCAGGACGGGCGGGCTCGCCCAGCCGGACGTAGCTCACTCCCTTGGACGGAGTCCGCTGTCGGGCATCGATGTCGGCCTGCGTGATGTTCGGCAGGCTGTCGAAGTTGGCGATCGCTTCGGTTGGTCGGACGCCTTCATTCAGCCGGGCCGGCGTGATGCTTTCACCGGTCGGCGTAGAATCCGCCAGCATCATCTGCGTTCCCTTGCCGTGAGGCTGTCTCTCTCGCCCGCATGCCATCGTCGCCAGGAGGAGCAGACCGATTACCATCGCTGAGCGTCTCATGGGCGTTCCCATCCGGGGTAGTCGGGACCAGTTCATTTGCGGTACCAGCCGGTGAACACATACGGCGAGCGGTTGGGGTCGGTGAAGGCGGTGTACATCCAGAGGTAGAGGTTGCCGGGACGCAGCACCGAAGGTTTGATGTAGACGTATCGTCGAGCGAACCCCTGGTCATAGAAGGCAAAGACCCACTTGGTCGTGCCGACCCAGCGGTCGTCACCGCCGGCCGTGCCCCAATCGCAGTCCGAGGGACTGCACTTGCCCCAGAGATGAAGCCGGTACGGCGGCCCTGAGGTCGAACAGGTCACGTTGCCGTTCTCATCCACACCGCAAAGCACCTGATCGTTGCAGCTGAAGTTGACTTCTACCCGCGTGATCCCTCTCGTGGCCGGGTCGATGTTGGTCCACTTGCCCTGCTCGAAGGGGACGCTGCACTGCGCGAGTGCTGGGTGCGGCAGAGTTGATACCAAAAGGCACAGGGCCAGCTCGAACAGCAAGGATCGCGGCTTCATGGCTCCTCCCCGGTTTGCTCGGCGTCGCCCGAGAGCGTCGAGGTCATGACCTGCGTGAGGGCGTGGGGAAGGCATCAAGATCGAGGGTGCACCCGACGGGGCAAGGGCTGGTTTGCGACAAGGAGGGCCCCAAACGCGACAGGCTCCCTCCGCCGGTGGCCTGCCCCCATTCTTCGGACCACGGATTACGTGACAGCCAGGAGCGCCTCTCGGCCGTGCTCAGGGGTGAAAGGCGGCGTGATCGGGGCACGGCGCGCGCCGATCTCCGCCGGGGTGCGATAGCCGAGGCTGGAGTGGGGTCGCGCCTCGTTGTACTGCCGCCGGTACTGTTCGATCAGGACCCGGGCCTCCTGCGGGGTGTGAAACCACTCCCGATCCAGGCACTCGTCCCGAAAGCGGCTGTGGAAGCTCTCGCCCAGTCCGTTCTGCCAGGGCTTGCCCGGATCGATGTAGGCGGTAGTAATGCCCGTCTCTCTGAGCCACTGGCGCACGTGTCGGGCGATGAACTCCGGCCCGTTGTCGCTGCGCAGATGCCCCGGTGGCCCGTAGCGCGCCACCAGCTGCCCGAGCACCTCGAGCACGCGGCGGCCCGGGAGCGAGCGCTCGACCGTGATCGCCAGGCATTCGCGCGTATACTCATCGACCACCGTCAGGCACTTGAAGCGCAGCCCATTGGCGGCCGCGTCGTGGATGAAGTCGTAGGTCCAGACCGCGTTGGGCCGATCCGCCAGGGGCATGAGCCGCGTGCCGGTGCGCACCTTTCGTCGCGGGCGGCGCCGCGGGAGCGTGAGCCCGGCGAGGCGCCAGAGCCGGTAGACCCGTTTGGCATTGATCCGTCGGCCCGCCCGGCGCAGCAGGGCCCAGATCCGGCGGTAGCCATAGCGGGGGTGCCGCCGCGCCAGGCGGCGCAGCTCGGCGAGCAGGGAGAGCTCGCGGCTCGCCCGGCGGGGGCGATAGTCGAGCGTCGAGCGCGGCACGCCCAGCAGCGCGCACGCGCGCCGGCAGGAAAGCCGCCGGCTCACCGCGTAGCGGACCTGGGCGCGGCGCCCCGCCGGGCTCACCATTTTTTTGCGTGGATCTCCCGCAGCACCTCGATTTCGAGGTCCCGCTCGGCGATCAGCGCCTTGAGCCGGGCATTCTCCCGCTCCAGCCGCTTCAGCCGCTGGGCTTCGTCCTCGGTGAGCCCGCCGTACTTTTTGCGCCAGCGATAGAAGGTCTGCCGGGTCACCCCGTGCCGCTTCATGAACACCGTCACCGGCAGCCCGCTGACCTCATGCTCCCGGAGTAGCCGGACGATCTGCTCCTCGTGGAATCGACTCTGCCGCATCGGGACGCCTCCAGGCTGGCGCTCCCTAGCTTAGTCCCAGATCCGATGGTCCGAAATACGGGGGGCACTCCGCCGGTCCCAGGAGGCCGTCAGCACAATAGGTCGCTGCTCCCAGCAGCCCGGTCGTTGCTTAGAGCCCGCCTGGTGGAAAACGACGCGTCCGCCCCGGGGTACTGACGCGACGCGACATGACTGAGCCAAAACGTGACCCGTCGGCTCGCAATCGGCTGGTTAAGCGACATCGGTGCTCCTGGATAGACTCTCCGGCAGGGGGCCAGCTATGTCGCAAACGAGGCCCCTGTTGTCGCCTTTGGGGCCTTGTCGCCCCGAGAAGGCTCCGCGATGGTTTCGCCCATCGGCAAGGCATGCCCCGGCGAACGCCGGGGCCGTTCTCCTCGTAAGGCCACCGCTTAAGGCCACCGCGCGCGGAGTGGAGACATGGGCCTCGTTTGCACGCTGGTGTTCCAGCCCGTCATCAAGCTCATCCACATCGTCGTTGCCGTCGTCGAGTACATCCTGGTCGCGATCTGTCGGCTGATTCAGGAGCTCGTCAACGTCGTCAAGCAGGTGCTGCGCTACCTCTGCAGGAACGTGGTGCGCACCGTCTGTGGCGCGGTCTGCGGCGTCATCTGCGGCATCTGCGACTTCTTCTGTGGCATCTTCGGGTGCAGCTGCGGATGCAAGAACGTCTGCAACACCGTCTGCAAGGTCGTCACCGACGTGGTGTGCGCCTGGACATACGTGCTCGAGACCGTCCTCGAGTACGTGACCCGGCTCGTCTGCACCTACCTACTCCAGGCGATTCTCCACCTGCTGCACCTCGTCGAAGCCATCGTAACGATGGTGCTGACCTGGGTCTGCTCCCTTATCGATCTTTTCATCCGGTGGCTCCTGTGCTGGACCTACCTCGCGGAGCTCTCGGATAAGCTCCTCGGCGCCACCAGGCAGCGGCGCTTCAAGGTGGCGCCCAAGATTGTTCGAAACGCCGCCGGGTACTCCGCGTGGTTCGTGTACGTCAACAATCCGGACCCCACCGGCAATGTCGAACAGAATGCGCAGGTCTACATCCTGAGCGATGAAGGGCGGCCGCTCCTGCCCGTCGTCGACTCCGCTACCGGAGGCGTGGCCTATTACGAAGTCGCGACGCGCGGCGACTTCATCACCGGCCGACTCCGGAGAAGGGGGGATAGGGACGGCGAGTTCGTACCAGGGCGGCCGTTCCTCTATTACCCATACAAGGTGATGGAGATCGCGAGCCACCTCTTCGGCGACATCTTCGCCACCGCTCCTGGTGACGACGGCACAGGCGTGGCCTTCGGCAGGAACCTCTTCACCTATCTGCCGAACGTGCAGGCATGGTTGGCGGGCGATGGCAAGCTGGCCAGCAACAACTACAACAACTGGCCAGGGAAGTACACCAACCCCGCGGCGCCAGACTATTTCGGCGATGGTTCGGTCACCGATATGGGCCTGCGAGTGGACACGGACGCCACCTGCAGCCGTCCCACGAACACGTTCCTGCATTTGGTCAACGGGACCGTCGAGTTCACGCCGCCGGATACGGGCATCGCGGAGGAGATGACCTGCGGCACGGGCCAGTCGCTCACGTTCGACGAGACGAACTTCCTGATGCTGAACAAGGACGGCGATAGCACGGCCGTTACGACCTACTTCGTCTCGAAGTACAGCGCGAGTGAGTCGTCCGTCGGTTGTAACGACCTCCTCGGCTACACCATCGTCACGTTCGAAGGCAGCGGGGGGCCGCTGTTTGTCAGCATGCGGGTGCTGGCGTACGAGGCGGACAGCAATCGGATGATGTCGCGCATCGTGGAAAACGTCTCGGACAAGCGCTCGGCGATTGTGCGCGTCGGTGAGACGTATCTACACGAGTGCGGGCATCAATGTGGTCTGTTGCACAACACCGATACACCGGACTGCGCGGACGGCACCACACTCCACATTGCCAACCTCATGAATCCCGGGGGGAGCGTGCGTCGCGCCTTGACGCGGCTCCAGTGGTGCCTGATGCGCGGAACCTGGTATGTCACGGGGAGTGCGATTACGCCATTCACCCAGGCACCGGAGCTGCCGGATTCCGGCTCCCAGCCCAAGCCTCCGGTGCCCTGACGGTGAAAGCCGGAGAGCCTGGACCAGGCCCGTGGAGCTGGCGGGAGGACCTCACCCGCAGCGTACGCGAGCAGGAGATACGACGGCAGATCCTGTACAACCGCACCCGCAAGGCCGGCACCCGCTTGTTCCTTGCGAGCCGGGTGCGGGCAGGCATGCCGGCCATGCTGCCGGAGTTCATTAAGACGCTCTGTGGGGCGGTCATCGGCTTCTGGATCGTCACCGCATTGCTGACACACTTCTTTCACGCGAAGCCGCTCTATGCGCTGTCCACCCTCGGCCTCCTCTACTCGTTGCAGTCTGCATTCCACAGCTACAAACTTGCCGCCGATCCGAGCTACACGATCCCGAAGTGTGGGTGCGCCGGCGCCGGGAAGGACGCCTCCGAGTTGGTCCTGAGGAGCAAACAGAGCGCCATCCTGAGAGTCCCGAACTCCGTGCTCGGCGCCACCCTGTATCTGATCATGCTCATGCTGGTCTACCAGGGTCACCACGGCGCCGCGACGCTCACCGCAGTGCTGGCTGTTTTAGCAAGCGCCTATCTCGCGTACGTCATGGTCGCGAAACTTGCCGCGCTGTGCTCCAACTGCATCAACGTCGCTGCATTGAACCTGTTGATTCTGTGGGAAGTCTTGCGCTGACCAGCAGCGTTCACACCGCCTCCGCTAGTAGCCGCACCGCAGCGCCGTAACCTAAGGAGAGGGTCGAGAACTCCACCCCGGAGGACTAGGGGACAGTCAATACGGTCCAGTACGCGCTGTCCGAGGCTCCAGCCTACGGACTATCGGAGGTCCGCATCTCTTCGCCTCCAGCGACCGGGAAGTGGAGTGGACCGCGACCAGGCTCAAGGAGCTCCGGCTCGCTCACACCCCTTACACTGGCTGTCCTATCCGGCGGCCGCAGCGCGCATCTCTCTATGGGCCTGACTACGGGCCCACCAGACCCTCTCGGAGGAGCGATGCGCGCCCCAGTCCACCTCGTCGCCGCGGCTGCGGCGTTCACCCTCGCCGGGGGTCCGACCGACCCCCTAAAGTTCGCCGACGTACACCTCCCCACCGGTGTCCGGCTCCACTACGCGGAGCAGGGCGACCGCGCGGCACACCCGCTCATCCTGCTCCACGGCTATAGCGACTCCTGGTTCTCCTACAGCGGTGTGCTCACTGGTCTCGCCAGGAACTACCACGTGTACGCCCTGGACCAGAGAGGCCATGGCGACTCCGACCGTCCGGTGACCGGGTACAGCATGGCCGATCTGGCAGCGGACGTCATCGCGTTCATGGACGTCAAGGGGATCGAGCGGGCGACGATCGTCGGCCACTCCATGGGGAGCTTCGTCGCCCAACAGGTGGTCGCCGCTGCGCCGGAGCGGGTGGCGCGGCTCGTCCTGGTCGCCTCGACGACCGCTCCCCGCAACGTCGTCGGGATCTCGGATCTCGCGCGCGCGGTGGACTCCCTGGCCGATCCGGTGGCGCCGGAGTTCGCGCGGGAGTTCCAGGTCAGCACGATCCATCACCCCGTACCGGACGAGTTCCTCGAGGAGGCCGTCGCGGTGAGCCTCAAGATGCCGGCACGGGTGTGGCGGGAGATCATGGCAGGGATGCTCGCGACCGATCCGGTGGCCAGTCTCGGCCGGAGCGGGATCCCGACGCTGATCCTCTGGGGCGCCCGGGACAGCGGCTTCCCCTGGTCGGAGCAGGAAGCGCTGATGGCCGCTATACCGGGAGCCGAGCTCAAGGTCTACCCCGAGACGGGGCACGCGCTCCACTGGGAGCGTCCGGCCCAGTTCGTTCGGGATGTGGATGCGTTCCTGGCACGGAGCTAGGACGACCCGCCGGGGCTACATTTCGTCATCCCGTTCAGGTCGACTCTTCCCATCGGAGAAGACATGGCCAAGTTCGCGAACATTCTCGAGACGGTGGGCAATACCCCGGTGGTCAGGATCGGCAAGCTCGCGCCACCGGGTATCGATCTCTTCGTCAAGATCGAGGCCTTCAACCCTCTCGGATCCGTGAAGGATCGCCTGGCGCTCGGCGTGATCGAGGACGCCGAACGCAGGGGAGTCCTCAAGCCGGGACAGACCGTGGTAGAGGCCACCAGCGGCAACACCGGCATCGGCCTGGCCATGGTGTGCGCGCAGAAGGGGTATCCGCTGGTCGTCACCATGGCGGAGTCGTTCAGCGTGGAGCGCCGCAGGCTGATGCGCTTTCTGGGTGCCAAGGTCGTGCTCACGCCGCCTTCGGCAGGTGGCACCGGGATGGTGGCCAAGGCCGTGGAGCTTGCGAAGACCCACGGCTGGTTCTTGACCCGGCAGTTCGAGAACGAGGCGAACGCCGACTTCCACTCGCGCACGACGGCGCGAGAGATCGTCACCGACTTCGCCGGCGAGCGCCTCGACTACTGGGTCACAGGCTTCGGGACCGGCGGCACGCTGAAGGGTGTCGCCCGCGTGCTCGCGAAGGAGCGGCCGGAGACACGAGTCGTCCTGGTGGAGCCTGCGGATGCGCCACTGGTGTCGAGCGGGACGCGGCAGGAGCGCAACGCGGACGGATCGCCGGCTGCCCGGCACCCGGCGTGGAAGCCGCACCCGATTCAGGGCTGGAGCCCTGACTTCGTCCCGAAGCTCGCGGGTGACGCCGTCGAGGCCGGACAGGTCCACCGGACGATCACCGTGTCCGCGGCCGACGCCATGCGTTGGAGCCGGCAGCTTGCGTCGAGAGAAGGGATCTTCGTCGGCATTTCGGCGGGCGGCACCTTTGCGGGCGCGATAGAGATAGCCGCGACCGCCCCCCAGAGCTCGACCATCCTCTGCATGCTGCCCGACACGGGGGAGCGATACCTCACGACGCCCCTGTTCGCCGACATTCCCGCCGAGATGACGGCCGACGAGGTCGCGATCCTGCAATCGACGGCCACGTTCGCCGAGCAGGCGGCCGCAGTACCCGCAGCGGCCCTGCCGTGACGACGCGCGCAAGGGGCCCGTGATCACGTAGCTGCATCCCCCCGCCGGATCCCCGGCCATTCCGCGGTGACCATGGACGGCATCGCCGACTATGAGCAGAACGATGGTCTCGCTCTTGCGGAGCTGGTGCGGACCCGGAAGGTCAGCGCCGCGGAGCTCCTGGACGCCGCGATCGCCCGCATCGACGCGCGGAATCCGAAGCTGAACGCCGTCGTGCACACGATGTACGATCAGGCGCGAGCGGTGTTGGCGCGCGGCACGCCAGACGGGGGGCCGTTCGCTGGCGTCCCCTTCCTGCTCAAGGACCTGCTGTCGATGTATGCCGGCGTTCCCACGAGTGCCGGCAACAAGTTGCTGCGCGGTATTCCGGCGCGCGAAGACAGCGAGATCGTGCGCCGGTACAAGGCGGCGGGCCTGGTAATCCTGGGTAAAACCAACACGCCCGAGTTCGGGCTCCTACCCTACACTGAATCAGAAGAGTTGGGACCCGCGCGCAATCCATGGGACACTACGCGCACGCCCGGCGGATCGAGTGGCGGCGCAGGAGCAGCTGTGGCCGCGCGCATCGTGCCGATGGCGGGAGGCGGCGACGGGGGCGGCTCCATTCGAATTCCGGCAAGCTGCTGCGGACTCTTCGGGCTGAAACCGAGCAGAGGCAGCACGCCAACGGGACCGGACTTCGGGGAGTTCTGGCGCGGTTTCGTGCAGGAACACGTGCTCACACGATCAGTCCGCGACAGTGCCGCCGTTCTCGATGCTCTGTGGGGTGCGGATCCCGGAGCACCCTACGCCGCGCCGCCACGCGAACGTCCGCTGGTTCAGGAAGTGACGACGGAGCCCGGGCGGCTGCGCATCGCGTTCACCGCCACGCCTTTCCTCGGCAGTCACCTGCACGACGACTGCCGCCGCGCGCTCGATGACGCAGTGCGCCTGCTGGAGGAGTTGGGGCATGAGCTGTCGGAAGCCGCGCCGCAGTTCGACGGGGAAGCATTCGCGATCGCGTTCGTCACGGTGCTCGCGGCTGAGACCCGCGCGGAGATCGAGCTCGCGGCCCAGGCCGCCGGACGTGTGCCGCGGCGCTCGGATTTCGAGGCCACCACGTGGGGGTTGGGCCTCGTGGGGAAGGCGACGAGCGCGAGCGCGTACGCGAGCGCCGCGCGCTCGATGCAGATGGCGGGACGCGTCATCGGCCGCTTTCTCGAGGAGTACGATGTGCTGTTGACGCCGACGCTCGCGGCTCCGCCGCCGCTGATCGGCGAGCTTCAGCCGAGCAGGCAGGAGATGCTGCTGATGAAGACCATCGCCCGCCTGCGAGCGGGCTGGTTACTGGGAGCGCTTGACGTCATCAAGCCGCTCGCGGAGAAGACCCTGGCGTTCATTCCATATACGCCGGTGTTCAACGTGACCGGCCAACCGGCGATGTCGGTGCCGCTTTTCTGGAACGATGCCGGGCTGCCAGTGGGCGTGCATTTCGCCGCGCGGCTCGGCGCTGAGGCAACGCTGTTTCGGTTGGCGGGGCAGCTCGAGCGCGCGCGGCCCTGGTTCGATCGAGCGCCGCCGAATCTCGTGGCGCCGCAGGGCGCCTGGCCTTGATACGTCGCTGCTCCTATTTCTTCTCGCAGCGAGCCTTCAGTCCGCTCGCCTCCTCGCGAGGTACCGGCTTTTATTCGCTTCCGTTCGCATCTGTACGGTGATCTTTGGTCAGAAGTGCACCGCCATGGATCGATGACGCGGCGGCAGGTGCTCGAGAGCCTGTATCCGGTGCCTTGTACATCCAGTCTCGATAGGCGGGCAGCCGGCGCTCCTGGCGCTCATTCCCTCAGGGCGAGCCTCGCGAGCGCCTCCCGCGCCTCGCTGACATAGGGCTGCAGCTCCGGATCCGGCCGGCGCCATGCCTCCGTCACGAAGCGGTAGCTCTCGATCGCCTTCTCCCGCTCGCCCAGCCGCTCGGCGACGCGACCGCGCTCCAACGTCGACAGAACAAACCACGGGCTCGGGCCGTCCGGGCTCCATCGCCAACGCTCCAGCAGGGCGCCGGCCCGGCGGTCATCGCCCCGCGCGGCGAGGAGCCGTGCGAGCGTGAGATTCAGGTGGAAGCAATTCGTGTTGCCTCCCAGGCACAGCGTGTCGGGTATCGCTTCCAGGTGCGCCAGGGCCCCGGCGGAATCGCCGCGGGCCAGGGCGGCATAGGCGGTGGACGTGGCGCCGAGCAGCCGGGCTCGAAGGACGGCGAACGGAGGGTGGGGCCGGCGGGTCTCCGCTTCAGCCCGGGCGGCGAACCGGGTGAGGGAAGCAGAATCACGATGAGCGAGCCACCAGGGAAGGCCGCGAAGGTGGCGGGGAGTCTCCCCCCACCCTGAGCCCCACGGGGTGTTCGGCTCCAGCGCGCGCGCGAAGACGGGCCCGGCCACGGAGTCCGGGATTACCCCGAGCAAGGCCAGATCGAGGAATGGGTCCCAGATTCCGCTCCATTTCGAAGCGGCCGGGTCGAGCAGCAGGCGGCGGTTGGTCTGGTAGGCCTCGCGGAGGTGGCCCCGATAGGCGAGTGCTTTGGCCACATACTGTGGAAACATCAGCGAGTCGACCAGCGAGCCCGCCTTTATGCCCGCGCTCCGATGCGGGTCGCCCATTTTGCGGAGCAGCTGGACCTGGGTTTCCGCGGAGTCGGTGACGAGACCCAGGATGTCGACGGCGTTATTGATGGTGCTGACCGAGGCGCTGTCGACCAGCCGGGCCGTGTCCACCGCGCCGGGCTGGGTGGGATCCAGCGCCAGGAGCGCCAGCCGAGTGGTCGAGGCGCTCCCGGCGTCGGGATACAGACTCAGGTAAGCGGCCGCGTATCGCCGCGCGAGCTCGGGGCGGCCCAGCCCGATGGCCAGCTCTGCCATGTGCTCGTAGGCCGGCGCGAATCCCGAGTCCAGCGCGATCGCCCGGCTGAAGGTCTCGAAGGTCGTGGCGGCCGGCCTACCGATGGGAAACGGCGCATGCATCCGAGTCTCGCCCAGTACGTACCAGGCCTCCGGGTCTCCAGGATAGCGGTGGACCGCCTCCTCCAGCGCCGCCAGGGAGCGAAAGCTGGAAGCCGACGTAAGCTTTCGCGTCGGTCGCCGCGAGGGCGGCGAAGAAGAACGAGTCGGCCACGATCAGCAGGCTTTCCCGAGGGGACAGGCCCTGGTTGTACAGGGTCGAGCGCCTGGCGTATTCCTCGGCGGGCAGGTACGCTCCCGCGGTCGGCGGGTGCCAGTACAGAACCCACTTCATCCGGCTCAGCGCGAGGGCGAAGCTGCTGTCGGCGGCGATCGCCTGGTCGTATCGAGCCAGGGCAGAGTCCCAGAGCCCCCGCCGATAGAACTGCTCGCCTTGCAGGAAGGACTTCACCGCCGGCAGCGAGCTCGACCCCATCGAGACCTGGCGCACCGACCCGATCGCCCGACTCCGCCCCAGCGCCTGAAGGATCCGGATGCCCAGCGAGTCCGCCAGCTCGCCGATCCTCGCAGACTCGCCTGATACCTCGACTTCTCTCTGGCCCGTCCCACTGACGGCGTCCAGCACGCCGGCGCGGAGAGTGACCGAGTCCCGCCCTTTGGGGACTACGGTGCCGAACACGACCAGCCCCGCGCCGGTGCGGCGACCGAGGGCCTCGGCGGAGGCTCGGTCCGCGCGACCCTCCCACCGCCGTAGGGCGACCGTCGGAGACACGGTGCGGAGCGGACCGGCGGCGTCGAGGCTGCGGGAGAGGATGTCGCCCAGCCCCTCGCGCCAGAGCTGGAGCGAAGGATCGAGCACGTCGAACGGTGCGATGGCGAGGAGGTTTCGATCCAGCGTGACTGCGGGCGCGCGCCGGAGGCCGCGGTACAGGCCGAGCAGGCCGGCGAGCGCGACGAGCGCGCCGGCCGCGGCCAGGAGGATCCGCCGCCTGAAAGCCGGACGGCGGGCCGCCCGTGCCGGCTCCGTCGGCACGGCTGGCTGGGCGCCGACGGCGGCCTGGAGGGTCTCAGCGAAGTGCGAGGTGTCGTCGAAGCGGTCGGCGGGCGAGCGGGCCAACGCCTTGGCCACGACCTCCTCGACCGACTCGGGCAGCTCGCGGACGGCGCGCAGGCGCGGGACCGGCTCACTCAGCCGGCGGGCGATGATCGCCTGTGCCGTGCGACCGGTGAACGGCGGATCGCCGGCGAGCATCTCGTAGAGGACGCAACCCAGGGAATAGATGTCGCTCCGGCCATCGAGTCGCCGATCGGCGCTCGCCTGCTCCGGGCTCATGTACAACGGGGTGCCGAACGTGATGCCGGTCCCGGTCAGCCGCTCACCGCCGGCCGCGTCGAGCGCCTGGGCAACGCCGAAATCCGCGAGCACACAGTGATCGCCCGAGAGCAGGATGTTCTCCGGCTTGACGTCACGGTGGACGAGGCCCTGCCCGTGGGCATAGCCCAGGGCATCGGCGACCTCGAGCGCGATCCGGACGGCGTCTCGCAGCGGGAGCTGCGGCTCGCGAGCGAGTCGCTGCCGGAGCGACTCGCCCGCGACGTACGGCATCGTGAACCACAGGGACTCCACCGCACTGCCAGGCTGCTTCGCTGTCCCGCTATCGAAGACCGGCAGGATGTGGGGATGCTGAAGGCGGGCGGCGACCTGGATCTCCCGCACAAAGCGCTCGGGGCCGAGCGCATGGGCCAGCTCCTGGTGCAGGACCTTGAGGGCGACTGGCCGATCGTGCCGGAGATCGCGCGCCAGGTAGACCGTAGCCATGCCGCCCCGGCCGAGCTCGCGCTCGAGCAGGTAGCGGTCGCGGAGGGCATCCGCCAGCGGCGAGTGGACTGTGGTCACGGTGGTGCCGTTAGGGGAAAGCTGAAATGTGTGTGAGACGAAGCGAAAGAGCCATGTCAGCGGCTCAGTTGAGGGAGGCTGGGCTTGGCA
>CAWJOB010000005.1:0-180221 GCA_963844445.1 uncultured Gemmatimonadales bacterium | reverse complement strand
TTCGTGCGAAATCGGACCGGGTCACCCGCCGGCGAATACAGGGCGGGGGTTGCCCATGCAACGGAGATACCGCCGCGCCTACATGAGCGCCTCGGGAAAGCGAGATGAATCGAGAGTATCGAATGCCAACAAGCCAGCGTCAACCAGATTCTAAGCCATGGTTGGGCTAGTTGACGATTTGTAATCTGGCGCCGCAGGTAGGAACTGATAATTCCGATCTAGCGCCCCGCCCCCGCCTCCGCAACCCGTGCGAGCTCCCGCTCCGTCGCCTCCGCCTCCGCCACCGCCCCCAGCCCCTCGAACCCCTGCGCCGCCTCGCGCAGCGCGGCGTGCGCCTCCTGCATCCGCCCGGTCTCCGCGTACAGCCGCCCCAGGTCCCGCGCCGCCTCCGCCTCCGTCAGCCGCGAGCCGGTGATCTTCGCCAGCTCCCGCGCCTGCGCCAGCCGCACCTCCGCCTGGCCCAGCAGCCCCTCCGCCCGGTCGCAGAGCCCCAGCACCCGGTGCACGTCCGCCTCGTCGAAGTGCGACCCCAGCGCCCGGAGGTTCCGCTCCGCCGCCTCCACGTCCCGCCGCCCCTCGCCGCTCCGGCCCAGCGCCACCAGCACCTCCGCCCGGTTGAGCAGGCACAGGGCCAAGAGGTGCGCGTCCTTGCTGCTTTCGGCCAGCCGCTCGCAGGCGTCGTAGTGCGCCGCCGCCTGTCCCGGCTCCCCCCGGTCCGCCGCCAGCATCCCCAGGTTGTGGTGCGCCATGGCGCAGCCGCGCGGGTCCGGCAGCGCCTCGTAGGCCGCCAGCGACCGCCGGTAGTGGATCTCCGCCGCCTCGTGCTGCCCCCGGATGTTGGCCACGATCCCCAGGTTCTGCTCCACCCGCGCCAGCACCGCCGGCTCCTCGCTCGCCAGCGCCTCCGCCTCCAGCAGCGCCGCCTCCGCCGCCGCCAGGTTCCGGGTCTCCAGCTCCAGCCCGCCCAGCGTGTTCAGCGTCTCCGCCGTGAGCAGCCGGTCGCCCAGCACCGTCGCCACCATGTAGCTCTGCTGCAGCGCGCTCCGCGCCCGCACCGTGTCGCCCGCCTGGTGCGCCAGCACCGCCCGGTGCCGGAACGCCGCCGACAGCGTCGCGTGGTCCTGCTGCCGGGTGGCCGCCACGATCAGCGCGCTGTACGCCGCGTCCGCGTGCGCCACCGACCCCGCCAGCTCGTACGCCCGCGCCTGGGACAACAGCGCGGCCGTGTCCACCCACCCCAGCCAGGGAGTGCCGGCCGGGTCCTTGGAGTGGTCTACCATGCGGCGGGAAGGCACGACAAGCGGGAACTCCGGGTCGAAAGACACTGTTCGAACACCAAGCCAACCCGCCAGGGTACGATGGGGTCCCGCGCGGGTCAAGCGTTTCGTTGTTGGTTGCCGTCGAAAACCGTGACACCACCCCCGATCCGGCAATTCCTGCCGTGTTCTCGGGGGCTCTTGTCCGGTTCGGCCGGCTCGTCGCGCAGATGGAGAAAACGCCCAGAGGAAGCGATCATGAGCGCGGTGCTCGAACCCCGGATCTATATCGAACCCCCGGCCCCCGCCCCCGTCCGCCGGCGGCTCGACCACGTGGACCTGCTGCGCGGCCTGGTCATGGTCATCATGGTGCTCGACCACGTGCGGGCCTACCTCACCGAGGCCCGGTTCGACCCGACCGACCTCACCCGCACCGACGCGGCCCTGTTCGCCACCCGCTGGATCACCCATTTCTGCGCGCCCACCTTCGTCTTCCTGGCCGGCGCCAGCGCCTGGATCGCCGGCACCCGGCGCACCCGCGGCGAGCTGGCCCGCTTCCTCCTGACCCGCGGGCTCTGGCTCATCCTGCTCGAGCTGACGGTCATCACCTTCGGCTGGTACTTCACCACCCGGATGGCGATGGGACTGGTGGCCCAGGTGATCTGGGTGATCGGGGCGTCGATGATAATCCTCGCGGGGCTGATCCACCTGCCCCGCGCCGCGATCGCGGCCTTCGGGCTCGCCCTGGTGCTGGGACACAACCTGCTCGACGGCGTCACCCCCGCGCAGCTCGGCGCCTTCGCCCCGCTCTGGCACGTGCTGCACGTGCCGGGTCAGCTCCAGGTGCTGCCGGTGTTCCTGCTCTATCCGCTTGATCCCCTGGTGCGGCGTGATGGCCCTGGGCTACGCGGCGGGACCGGCGGTGTTCTCGGAGGACGCCGGAGCCGCGCGGCGGCTGGCGTGGGCGGGCGGGCTGATGCTGCTGGCGTTCGTGCTGCTGCGCGCGCTCGACGTCTACGGCGATCCCTCACACCGGCTCCACGACGGGACGCCGGCGCTGCTGGCGATGTCGTTCCTCAACGTGACCAAGTACCCCCCGTCGCTGCTCTTCCTGCTGATGACGCTGGGGCCGGCCCTCCTCGCCCTCGCGTTCCTCCGCCGGGCGAAGGGGCCGGTGGCCGGCGTCTTCGTCACCTTCGGGCGGGTGCCCTTCCTCTTCTACGTCACCCACCTCTACCTGGCCCACGCCCTGGCGGTCGCGGCCGGCGTGGCGCAGGGCTTCTCGGCGGCGGAGATCCGCACCGCCTTTCCCCTCCTGCCGGAGGGCTACGGGTTCGGGCTGCCGGTGGTCTACCTGGCGTGGCTCGGCCTGGTGGCGCTGCTCTACCCGCTCTGCCAGCGGTACGCGGCGCTCAAGGCGCGGAGCCGGGCGTGGTGGCTATCGTATCTCTGACGGACCGCCGCGCACGGCCTCTGCTATACTAGGGACATGACGATCAAGAGATTGGACCACGTCAGCGTCGTCGTCGACGACCTTGCGGCCGCTATCGCTTTTTTCACCGCGCTCGGCATGACGATCGAAGGCGAGACGCCGGTCGAGGGCCCGTGGGTGGACCGCGTCAACGGGCTCGAAAGTGTCCAAGTCGACATCGTTATGATGCGGACCCCGGATGGGCACGGGCGGCTTGAGCTGACGAAGTTTCGCAATCCAAAACTGGTCGAGATCGAACCGGCGATCGCACCGCCGAACACGCTGGGCCTCCGGAGCGTCATGTTTACAGTCGAAAGCGTTGACGACACTGTCGCTCGCCTGCGCGCCAACGGCGCCGAACTCGTCGGCGAGGTGGCCCAGTACGAGGACATGTACAGACTCTGCTACATGCGAGGCCCTGCGGGCATCATCGTCGCGCTGGCCGAGGAACTTCTGAAGGTTCCACCGGTGGCGCCCTAGGCGCTCCTTCGACTAAATGCGCAGGAGAGCGAGGCAAGTTGGCGTGCGAGGGGTTTTACGTTCTTTTCACGCAAACAGGTAGATTGGAACTCAGGCTGATGAGCCGCCCCCCCCTCCTATACCTGAACGGAGGATCGCATGAAGACCGACAAAGACAAGACCTATCAGTTGAAGCTGACGCCTCGCCAGCAAGAGGAGATCCGCGAGCTCACGGGCAAAGAGGGTGATACCCTCGAGCTCAGCGTCATGGAGCTGGAGGAGCGGATCGTGCCGGGCTTCAGCTCTACTAACTAAGCATCATCACCGGTCTGTCCCCAGCAAGCTTGGGCGGTAGCTGGGGTTCGATACAGCGACTCGAAAAGGTCCGAGCACCGGACGCCGGCTGGCGATCTTCGGCCGGCACCCGCACATTCCACGGACCCCCTCCCGGCAGTGTCGTGACCGCCGTCAACTCGCCCCTGGCCGACGCTCTTCGTGACCGCTATGTGATCGAGCGCGAGCTCGGCCGCGGCGGCATGGCCACGGTCTACCTCGCCCACGATGTGGAGCACGGCCGGCCGGTCGGACTCAAGGTCCTGCACCCCGACTTGGCCGCCGCCGTCGGCCCCGAGCGGTTCCTCCGCGAAATCCAGGTCACGGCCCGGCTCGACCATCCCCACATCCTGCCGGTGCTTGCCTCGGGCGAGGCGGCCGGCCTGCTGTGGTATGCCATGCCCTATGTGGAGGGCGAGAGCCTGAGGGACCGGCTGCGGCGGGAGACGCAGCTCTCGGTGGAGGGGGCCCTCGGGATCGCCCGCGAGGTCGCGGATGCCCTCGATTACGCCCATACCCACGGCGTCGTCCACCGGGACATCAAGCCGGAAAACATCCTCCTCGCTTCCGGTCACGCGCGGGTGGCCGATTTCGGCGTCGCTCGGGCGCTGGAGAGCGCCGGAGCCGAGAAGCTGACCGGGACCGGCCTGGCGATCGGCACGCCGGCCTACATGAGCCCCGAGCAGGCGAGCGGGGCCCAGGTCGACGGGCGAAGCGATCTCTACAGTCTCGGCTGCGTGCTGTACGAGATGCTGGCCGGCGAGCCGCCCTTCACCGGGCCCACGCCACAGATCGTGGTCGCCCGGCGCTTCACCGAGACTCCGCGCCCGCTCGGGAGCGTCCGCGAGCGCCTGCCGTCCGGGCTCGAGGAGCTGGTCGCGAAGGCGCTCGCGCGCACGCCCGCCGATCGGATCCAGACGGCCGCCGGATTCGCCCAGGAGCTCGCTCGAACCGGCACCGCTTCCGCGGCCGGCGCGATCCCGGCGACCCGACCTCTCGCCTCGGCCGGGCGGCGATCCCTGCTCGGCGCCGCGCTCCTTCTCGCGGCCGGGATCGCCTGGTTCGCCATCCGTGACCCGGCGGGACGCGGCGCCGGCGCGCCGGCATCGCCGGCGGCCCCGGTCTCCGTCGCGGTCCTTCCCTTTCGCAACCTCGGCCCCGACTCCGCCGACCAGTACCTGAGCGACGGCCTGACCGAGGACCTCATCAACACCCTGGGGCAGGCGCCGGAGCTGCGGGTGGTGGCGCGCACCTCCGCCTTCGCCTTCAAGGACAAGGACCAGGACGTCCGCGAGGTCGGCGCCCGGCTCAACGTCGGCGCCGTGGTGGAGGGCAGCTTCCGAAAGCTGGGCGACACGCTTCGGGTCACCGCCCAGCTGGTCGACATCGCCGACGGCTACCAGCGGTGGTCGGGCCGCTACGACCGCCCCTCGGCGGAGCTGCTGGCGATCGAGAACGAGCTGGCGCGCGCCCTCCTTCGCGAGTTGAGCCCCCGGTCGGCCGGCGGACTCGATACCTCCCGGGCCGCGGGCCCGACCGACGATCCCGATGCCTACAAGGTGTACCTGAAGGGCCGCTATCACCTGGGCAAGATGACCGAAGGCGACTACCGGGAGGCGCTGAAGCTCTTCGACCGGGCCATCGGGCTGGATCCCACGTTCGCCCTGGCGTATTCCGGCCTATCGGCGGCGTATAATGCCCTCTATGGAACCTTCCTGCCCGCCGCCGAGGGAATGCCGAAGGCGAAGGCGGCGGCGCTGAAGGCGCTGCAGCTGGACCCCGACCTGGCTGAAGGCCACGCCAATCTCGGCGGGGTCCAGATGATGTACGAGTGGGACTGGCAGGGTGCCGAACGGTCGTTCCGGCGCGCGGTCGAGCTGAAGCCGCACGACGCCGGGATACGCTTCGGGTACGGCTATCTGCTCGTCGTCCTCGGCCGCTTCGCCGAGGCCGCGGTACAGTTGAACCAGGCACGGCAGCTGGATCCGCTGTCGCTGCACATCGAGGTGACCTCGGTCTGGCCGCTCTTCTACGGGCGCGAGTACGGCGAGGTGATCGCCGCGCTCCGGAAGACTGTCGCCGGGGACTCCAGTTTCCTAGGCGCGCGGTTCAGGCTGGCGGAGGCGTACGCCTTGAACCGGGAGTTCGGGCAGGCCGAGGCCCAGTGGCGATCGGTTCGGGCCATCATGGGCGACCACCCGGACGTTCTGGGCCGGATCGGATACCTCTACGCCGTCTCCGGGCAGCGGCCGAAGGCCTACGCGATCGCCGATACCCTGAGGTCGCGCTACACCAAGGGCCGCAGCGACGAGCCGTATGACATCGCGTTGGTCTACACCGGGCTCGGGGAGAAGGAAAAGGCCCTCGATTGGCTGGAGACGGCGTATGAGGAGCGCTCCAGCTGGATGACCTTTGCCAAGGTGAGCGCCGAGCTCGATCCGCTGCGCGGTGAGCCCAGGTTTCGGGCGCTGCTGCGGAAGCTGGGACTGGATTGATGGCGGACCTGTCCGGTTTTCCCGACTCTCAGCACTCTGCATCAGGAGAGCCCTGGTTCGAGCCCAGGCCCTAGGGGAATCACGCGCAGTCGGCTCGCCCAACTGGAGGAACTCAGAAACTTGCTGCGGCAAGTTTTTGACGGCCCGGATCTCACACGTGAGTGGCTCCGCTCATCCCATCCAGACATGCTCGGTGGGCGGGTCACGCCTATGGAAGTCATGCTAGAGGGCCGCATTGATAGAGTGCTCACTGTACTACAGTTTCTCGCCCGCGGCGCATGAGCGCAGCAGGGACCACTTGGGCTGACGGGCCCGACGATGGACTTAGCTTCGTTGGCCGTCCAGAGTCCCTCTACCGAATCCTAAAGGCGAATTCGCCGACTTCCTTGCGAGTCCTTCGGCACGGGGCCCAGGCAGTAACGTTCCTCTGTACCTGACAGAACAGACTCTGAACTCCGAACTTCGTTCGTTGCAGCGGTAAGCGCTCGGGTGCCGAATCACTTGGCTCAACACGCGGCGGAAGCATGGTGAGTTGTTAACAGAAGGAGAAATGCCTTGGCTAGCCGGTGCTTCCAAGCGCGCTGTGCAGGAAACAAGGCGCCCATGGAGGAGGGGCAATGCCCAGGGTGAAAACCCTGGGCATCTTTTTTGGCTGTCGGCCTTCGGCTCGCGCCCAGAAGGACAACTCGAAGGCTCGGTACTGCGGCGGCACCAACTAGCGAAGCGACCGGAACCCGGTGCGAACCTCTTCGACAAACAGCTCTGGCTGCTCCCACGCGGCGAAGTGCCCGCCCCTGTCGAGCCGGTTGAAATGGATGAGCTTGGGATACGCCTTCTCGGCCCAGCTTCGCGGGGCGGGATAGAGCTCGTCAGGAAAGACGCTCACCGCAACCGGGATGGCGACGTTCTTGACGTTGAAAAAACTGAACTTGTTCTCCCAGTAGAGACGGGCCGCGGAAACCGCCGTGTTCGTCAACCAGAAGAGCGTAATGCCGTCGAGCACGTCGTCTCGGGTGAGGCCCTCAGACTTTCCGTCGAAGACTCGCGCGATGAGCTCGAGGCTGCGCGCATCGTGGTCGAGGATCCATGCGGCCAGGCCGACCGGTGAATCGGCGATGCCGTACATCGTCTGGGGGCGGGTCCCCATCTCCTGCGCATAGGCCAGGTCGAGCGTATAGAAGAACGCGAGCTGGTCGTAGGCGTTCTTCTCCTCGGCGGAAAGGCCGTCCGGCGCCGGCGCCCCGGTGAAGGCCGCCTTGTCGATCTCGGGCGGAACCGCGCCGGGCATGTTGGTGTGGATGCCGAGCAGCTCCGGTGGCGCCTCGACCGCCATCAGGTCGACGATGAGCGCGCCCCAATCCCCGCCCTGCGCCACGAATCGCTTGTATCCGAGCACCCTCATCAGCTCGATCCAGGCGCTCGCGATGTGGTCGGGACCCCAGCCGGTCGTGGTGGGCTTGCCCGAGAACCCGAAGCCCGGCATCGAGGGAATCACCAAATGGAAGGCGTCCGATGCCTTCCCGCCATGCGCCGTGGGATTGGTCAGCGGCTCGACGATCTTCAGCTGCTCAATGACCGAGCCGGGCCATCCGTGCGTGACGATGAGCGGCAACGCATCCTCATGCTTGGAACGCACATGAATGAAATGAATGTCCAGCCCGTCGATCTCGGTGATGAAGTGCGGCAGCGCGTTGAGCCTCGCCTCGCACTTGCGCCAGTCGTAGTCCGTCGCCCAATAGCGCGCGAGTTTCTGCATCGTCGCAAGTTGGACGCCTTGCGACTGATCCTTCGTCTCCTGCCGCTCTACCGGCTTGACAAGCTCCTTCTCGGGCCAGCGCGTGGCCTCGATGCGCGTCCGTAGCGCCTTGAGTTCCGCCTCGGGGAACTCGATCTTCGCGAACGGCCGGATTGCTGTGACGGCCGCTGGCTCTTTGGTGGTGACAGGCATAGGGTCTCCTCTCTCCTGCAAAAAGCACGGCCGCCGAGCTGACTTCACGCAGCTCGGCGGCCCTGGGGTCCTTCGTGGCGTCTTAAACTTCGGCGTCGCGGAGGAAGCGAGGACCCGTGGCTTTGCGACACCGGCTCTTGCCGGATGCGCGTGCTCGCTTCGTCAGCGCCTCCAACCTAGGCCTGGGTACCGGAGCGGTCAAGCGCGGCAAGGCGGCTGCTGCTCATCAGGAGTGTCCTGGTTCGAGCCCAGGAAGGGCAACTCAAGTCAGCGGGCGAGCATACGCGAGTAAGCCAACCCGCTGATTTTCGTTAGTGTACTGCTGCAGTTCCCAACGAGCAGGTTTGTAAGGAGAAACCGATGCGGAAGATTATCGTCGGCGCCATGGTTTCCATGGATGGCGTCATGCAGGCGCCCGGCGCGGCGACCGAGGAATTCGACCTCCTGCTCGGCCGCAAGACCTACGAGATTTTCGCCGCCTACTGGCCCTACCAAGACGAAGCCGCTCCCCATGGCGACATCGCCAAGCTGTTCAAGGACATCAAGAAGTACGCGGTTTCGCGCTCAGGCGAGGTCGATACGAGCTGGGCGGGCTCAGTGCTCCTGCGCGACATCGCCGACGTGAAGCGCCTGAAGACGGAGGATCCGATGAAGACCGACAAGGACAAGACCTACCAGTTGAAGCTGACGCCCCGCCAGCAAGAGGAGATCCGCGAGCTCACGGGTAAAGAGGCTGATACGCTCGAGCTCAGCATCACGGAGCTGGAGGAGCGGATCGTGCCGGGCCTAGGCGCTACTAACTAGGCACCTTGCCGGAGCAGTAACAACACCTCGTCTTCGCCGGGGGGTGCGAAGTCCTCGTACCAGTCGGACACCATTCCGAAATTGGCGACGGTGCGAAGGCAACACACCTCGTCCGTGCGGCTACGGATCCTCTCCAAGCCTGAGAGCGAGGCCACCGGCGTGGCCAGGACCAGCCGACCCGCTCCTTTTCGGCGGGCCGCCTCGAGGGCCGCGGCCGCCGTGGCGCCCGAGGCCAGCCCGTCCTCCACCACGATCACTGTGCGCCCGCCGAGCTCCAGGGGTGGGTATCCAGCGCGGTATCGCTCCGTGGCGAGCTCCGCCTCGAGGGTCACCTCCGCCGCAACCAGCTCGACGTAACGAGGCGAGATGCCGAGTTCGGCAATCCGCTCCTCGAAGAGCACACGCACTCCGCCTGGAGCAACAGCGCCGATGGCAAGCTGCGGCTGACCCGGAGCCCAGATGCGGCGAGCCACGAGCACGTCAAGCGGTGTAGCGAGCGCTCGGGCAAGTTCGACGCCCACGAGCAATCCACCACGCGGCAAAGCGAGCACGAGAGGCCGCGCCGCTCGGTAGGCCGCGGCCCGCTCGGTCAGCTTTTCCGCCAAGAGCCGGCCGGCAGCACTGCGGTTCGAGAACCTGTCTGCTGTTCTTATCACGCTCCGCCTTCCACGACCCGCTTGAAGCGCGGATGGCCACGAAGTGGAGCGAATGTCGGATCGATCTTGAGCCAGCCGGGCGAGAGATAGTAGGGGATCTTGAGCAGCGGCTCGAGCTGGTCGACCGCCTTCTCCGACTCACCCACGAGGAGGTAAATGCGCACGAGCTGGTGCCGGACGTACGCCCCGTTCACCGCTTGCTCGGCGAGTGGCGCGAGCGCCACGGCGCGCTCGCCCTCGCGCACCGCCTCGGCCTTGCGGCCCAGGTAGGCCAGCGCCAGCCCGTAGAGCGCATGGAGCTGGGCGTCCTGGGGCGCCCCCCGGAGCTGCTCTTCAAACGCGAGTCTGGCCGAGTCGGCGTAGACCCGCGCCCGCGCCAGGTCACCCCGGAGCGCATAGGTCTGGGCCAGGATGAGGCCCCAGGAGGCGCGGTTGTTGTCGTACGCGCTCGGCGGGAGCCGGAGCAGCAGCTGTTGCTCCGACTCCTCTAGCACCCAGTAGAGGTCCCAGTTCCATCCGAACAAGGTCACCAGGGTCGCCGGCTCCACCTGCTTGATGGCTCCTCGGACCACCGCGCGCGCCTGGGCGAGGTCCCCCTGGGCCAGGTAGATCATCGCCTTGATCTGGAACAGGTCGGCAGTCGGCGCGAGAGTCAGGCCTCGATCGGCGGCTGCGACCGCCTCGGGATACCGGCGGAGAAAGAGCAGGGTGATTGCAGCCGAGAATCCCCCCTCACGAGAGCGTGGGTCGAGCACCTGCGCCCGCCGGAAATGCTCGAGGGCCGCTTCCCAACGTCCCAGCGCTTGCTCCGCGCGTCCCGCGGAGAAGAGCGCGTCGACGGAATTAGGCGCCACCCGCAGCGCGAGGGTGAACTGCTCGAGCGCCTGGCGGTTGTCGTTCGGCACTCTGAGGTAATAGTACCCGAGGGCGAGCCGCCCCTCGGGGCGGTCCGGCGCGAGCGCCAGCACTCGCTCCGCCGCCGCCCGGGCTGACTCGGCCTCGGCCAGGGACACCGTGCCACCAGCCCCGTAGATGTACAAGTGCGCCCCCGCCAGCCGGTACCACGCCTCCACGAAGCCGGAGTCGAGCGCCACCGCCTGCTCATAGTACGTCAGCGCTTGGCGCGCGGTCGCTGGGCTGGTCGCGGTCTGGGTCCATAGCGCCTCGCCGCTGAGAAAGGCCCTGTACGCCGCCAGGTTCTGCGTGGGTGGCTTGGCGAGCTCCAGCCGCTCGCCCGGGCCTAGCGGAACGCCGAGCGCCTCGGCCACCCCACGGGCGAGATCGGCCTGCAACTGGAAGACGTCTGTGACCGGCGTCTCGAGCGCCTCCTGCCAGCGCGTCGTGGGCAGTCCCTGGCCCCGGACCTCAACCAGTTCCGGGCTGACCCGCACCCGCGCCGGCCCGCCGGCCGACTGCTCCGAGCGCACCTTGCCCACCAGCAGGTACCGCACGCCGAGCTCGCGCGCGATCTGCTGGGGCGGCTTGGTCGTGCGCCGGTACTCGCCCGAGCTCGCCCCGGCGATCACCTCGAGGCCCGGGAGCGCGGCCAGCTTGCCGCGGACCTCGTCGGTGATGCCCTCGGCGAAGTGAGCCTGAGCGGAGTCGCCCAAGTACTCGAAGGGCAGCACTGCCAGTCGGCGTGCGCCATCCGCCGCCATAGCCGGCGGGCCGGAGGTAGTCGCGCCCGAGCGAGCGTTCTGACGCCAGAGCGCGAGGCCCAGCCCACCCAGAAGCAGGGTGAGTCCGAGAAGGAGCCCGCGGCGACCCACCGCCACTCGGCGCCACCGGCCTGCGCGGGCGATCGCCGAGAGCTCGGCGGCGCGGGGAGAGGGTGAGGCGGGCAGCGCCGTGAGTGCCCGGGCGAGTGAATCGGCGAACTCGGCGGCGGTCGGGAAGCGGTCCGCCGGCTCGCGGGCGAGTGCCTGCGTCACGGCCTCCTCCACCGCCTCAGGCACCAACGGGCGCAACCGGCGTACCGAGGGCGCCGGCTCCACAAAACGCCGGCCGATCACCGCCTGAGGAGTAGGCCCGGTGAACGGCGGCTCGCCGGCGAGCATCTCGTAGAGCACGCAGCCGAGCGCGTAGATGTCGCTCCGGGCATCGGCCTCGCCCCCGGCCGCCTGCTCGGGACTCAGGTAGGCCGGGGTGCCCAGCGTGAGTCCGGTCCCGGTGAGCCGCTCGGGGCCGGCCGCGCCCAGCGCCTTGGCGATGCCGAAGTCGGCCACCCGCGCGTGCCCTCGGCTGAGCAAGATGTTCTCGGGTTTGACGTCCCGATGAACGATGCCTCGGGAGTGGGCGTAGTCGAGCGCGTCGGCCACCTCGCGGGTGAGCCGGAGCGCCTCGTCCACCGGAAGCTTCCCCTCCCGCTCCAGGCGGCCCCGCAGCGACTCGCCCTCGACGTAGGGCATGGTGTACCACAGGTGCCCGGCCGTTTCGCCCGAGTCGTGGACCGGCAGGATGTGCGGGTGCTCCAGCTGAGCGACCGTTTCGATCTCGCGCCGGAAGCGCTCGGGGGCGAGCCCCAGGCCGAGCTCCGGTTCGAGCACCTTGAGGGCGACCAGCCGGCGATGGCGGAGGTCCTGCGCGAGATAAACCGTGGCCATGCCGCCGCGACCGAGCTCGCGCTCCAGCACGTAGCGGTCGCGAAGGGCTTCAGAGAGCTGTAGGGGGGGTGCGTTCACCTGACCTTGGGGATGGCGCGTATGCCGAATGTGCGACGCGCAACCGGGCCGCGCCAGGGCGGGGCTGGATGCTGCCGTGTCGCAAAATGGGGCCTCAATGTCGCAATTGGGCCTTACACTGGTTTCCAGTCCAGGGCTACCATGGCTGCTCTACCCTCGGAGCAGGTCTATGCCCGAACACGGTTTGCCTGACCGGGACCCCTCGTCCCCCCTTTGCGTTCCCCGCGTCCTCGCAACCGTCATTCTTCTCTGCCTCAGCAGTCCCGTCAGGGCCCAGGACACCGCCCCAACCGCCCTTGCCTTCGCGATGGACAGCAGCCGGGCGGCAGCGGCCGCATGCAAGGTAGTCCAGTCTCTTCGTGAAGAACCCCGACGCCACCGCTGCCACGTGGAGCGGTTCACGGAGACCGCCGCCGAGTACGTCATCCGGGTACGTGAGGTCCCTCGGGACGGGAAACGGCCGCCGCCGTTCAGCCGCTCCACGGTGCAGATCCGGAAGACCGAACCCTCCGTCACCGTGACCCGAGTCCCGGAGCTCTGACATGCCTACGGCCACAGAAACCGCGGTAAGCGCTCGCCCCAGTCTTCGAAAGGTTCCGGCGGATGTCCTCACGGGGCTCGGCTGGCTGAGTGGGACGTTCCACGTGCCCACCCACCTGGCGCTCAGGGACTACCTGGCGCTCGGCACCAACGCCCTCAAGCTCACCGGGGTAGGCGTGCCCAATGAGACTGACCGCCTGGCGTTCGTGGCACTTCGGCGGGACGCGGTGATCCTGGTGGCGCCGGCGCTCGCGGATGAGGGTGAGGCACCCGACCCCTCGGGCTACACCACCGATCTCCAGGTGGCGTGCCTGCTGCCGATGGGTATGCTGCGCGGGACCCTGCGGGTGATCTACAACCTGCGGCTCTCCGATCACCTCCAGCAGGCCGGCCACCTGCTCACGCTTCAGCGCTGTCTCCTGGCCCCGTACGGGGCGACGGCAAAATCGGCCGGGGCTCGCGACCTGCACACGGCGATCGTCAACTTGAATCAGGCCACCGGCACATCCGAGTGTCGCTGACCTAGCCTCGGCTTCGCGCGCTCCCTTGTCGGAGCCGGCTCGCCGTCGCATACTGCAGAATCCCATAACCACACGGCCCGATGAGCCTTTCGGCTTTTTCCGCGGATTCCCTGTTCGGCCCCGCCGCCACACTCTATGCCCTTGCCGACCGCTCGCCGTTTCTGGAGCGCGCCGCTGGGGAACAGGATGAGAACCGCGCCGCTCTCGCGCTGGCGGCGTACGCGATGGGCCGGCTGATTCACCGGTGCATCGCCGGTTCGAGTGAGCCGGCGGCGGTCGAGCTGGGTCAAGAGTTGGAGAGCCTCCAGGCGCATCTGCGCGAGCTTTCCCAGGATGGTCCAGAAGCCGCACATCTGTCGCAGATACTCGCGGCGCTGCCCCCGGACCTCGGAGCAGCACCTGGACTCGGCAGGGAACTGCTCGGGTACGCCGCCTTCCTGGAGCAGCAGGGACGTCTGGAGGAGGCGCTGGAGGCGGCTGCGCTGGCGGCTCGCGGGTACGGTCCCGAGATCGCGCCAGGCGACTTTGCCGAGTGCGCGCTCACGGCGGGGCGATTGAACCGTCTCCTTGCGCGCTGGGGGGCGGCCCTCACCTGCTACGAGGCCGCCGAGCTCACGGGCCACGCCGAAGGCGATGCCGTAGCCGCGCTCCGCGGACGCCTCGGTCGCGGAGCGGTGGCGCGGGGCCGCGGCAACCTGCCGGCAGCACGCGCGATCGCCGAGGCGGTCAGGGAGGAGGCCCGCAACCTCAACATTCCGCAGGTACAGACGATCGCCTGCGGCGACCTGGCGGCTGCCTGCTTCGAGCTGGGGCAGCCGGTCGAGGCGCTCGAGGCCGATTACGAAGCCTTCCGGGTGGCCCAGGATCCGGCAGACCGGATGCGCACGCTGGGCAACGTGGGAACCGACCTGGTACAGCTCGGCTGGCCCGACGCGGCCCGCACCGCGTTCACGATCGTGCTTCGTTCAGACACCAAGGCCACCGTGCGGCTCAACGCGCTGATCGAGCTGATGGCGCTCGAGGCCGGCGCCGCCGACATGGCCGCCTTCGACCTGCATTACCACGCCGCAGAATCCTGCCGCGATCAGATGCCGCCCAGCATGGCGGTGGATTTCCTCTTTAAGACCGCATCGGGCCGGAAGCGGTTCGGCCAACCGGCCGCCGCCAGGGCTACATTGACCGAGGCGCGGACCATCGCCGAGGCGCACGAACTGCATGCGTGGGCCTTCCGGATCGATCGGGCCTTGCGCGATCTCGTCGCCGCTGAGGCAGCGCGCCTCCCGGAGCCGCCCGCCACCCCGCGACGCGAGTCGCCGGTGGTGAGCGAAGTGGCAGCCGGGCTCGAGGAGTACGCAGCCGCGCTGCGCTAGCCGCCGTCAGTTGTTGCCGCCCTGGTGCTCATCAAGTGCCGGCACAGGCGGCTCGGACGGGGCGGTGGGATCATTGCGCGTGCACCCCGCCGTGATGGTGACGAAGGCGAGCAGCGCGAGAACGGTTGAGGTCTTGGCGCGTGACATGGAAAACTCCCGCTGAGGTTGGCGCAATGGTGTGCGAGCGGCGCCAATCTGCCCTGCGGCTACGCGCGGTCTCAGTACCCGTTTGCGTCACGAAAGGCCCTGTTTGCGTCACCTCCTCCTTGCCGCCGTGGCTGCGCCACGCCTGGATCGGCTGCGCAGCCTGGACCCGGACCGGTACACCTGGCTGGGTGCCGGCACGTGGGCGCAGGCGCTGGACCTCATCCGGAGCAGGCCGGTCGAGATGGCGGTCGCCGATCCGCTGCTCGGCATCGAGCCACGGGCCCACGGCATCGAGCGGCTGCACCTGCTCTTCCCCTCGCTCCCGCTGCTGGTCTACACCGAGCTCTCGCCCGCCACCGCAAACGCGCTCCTCAAGCTCGGACGTGCCGGCATCCAGCGGGCGGTGTTTCAGCGGTTCGAGGACGGCCCCAAGGCGCTGCGCGCGATCATCCAGGCAGAGCTGGAGCACAGCGTCTTGCGGCAGGTGGTGACGGCAGTTCAGGAGAGGCTGGAGGGCTTGCCGGAACCGATACGGGATGCGCTGGAGGAGATGCTGAGCGACCCGGGGGCGGGCCAGACTGTGTCCGAGTTGGCGGGGCGAGCCTCACTCTCGCGGCGCACCTGTGAGCGGTTTTTCACCAAGCTCGGCCTGCCCTCACCCAAAGGCGTGATGCTGCTCATGCGGCTGCTGTACGCGCACCGCTTGCTGCTGGATCCGGGTCACACGGTCGAGGACGTAGCGGTCAAGCTGGGGTACGGCAAGACCTGGACGCTGCAGCGGCACTTGCGTGCCGTCTTCGGAGTGAGTGCCGGCGATCTGCGGGCCTCGATGACGGTCGAGGAGGGCCTGGCCGTCGTATCGCAGCGTTTCTTCGAAGGGCACCGCGCCGTGGCGTTGTGAGCTTCAGAAGGTCTTCTCCTCGCCCGGCATCAGCATCCGGAGCCGGCGGTCGTCCCGGAAGGCCGCGCGCACCTCGGCCTCGGTGGCGAACGGTGGGCCTAGCGCGCCGTAGTGCATCGGCACGATCGCCCGCGGCTTGAAGTAGGAGCGAATGGCGAACGCCGCGGCCGCCGGATCCTCTCCCGCGCGCCCGCCTCCCGCGGCGATCAGGATCACCGCCGGATGGAAGAAGCGCTCGATCAGCGCCATGTCGCCGAAGACCCAGGTGTCGCCGGTGTGATACAGGGTGCGGCCGTCCGCGAACTCGAGCACGTAGCCCAGCGCGCGTCCCGGCGTGCTGGAGTGCATCGCGGGCACCGCGTGGATCTCGACGTCGCCCACCCGCTGCACTCCACCGATGTTGATGCTCAGGTATCCTCCCTCGGGAATCCCCATCGCCTCGAGGTGGTCGCCGGTGGCCACCACCTTGGCCCCGCTCAGCCGGGCCAGCAGCGCCACGTCCCCGTCGTGGTCGGAGTGCGCGTGCGTCACCAGGATCGCGCTGGGCCGCGCGTCCGAGCGTGCCCAGCGGGTGGTGTCCTTGTACGCCGCCGGGGTGGACGGATTCTCCAGCAGCCAGGGGTCGATCAGCAGCCGGGTGCCGCCGGGCGAGACGATCTCGAAGGCGGCGTGACCGAGCCACCGCACCCGGATCGCGGGTGGGTCGGCGTGATCCGGGATGGCGGGCTTGCCGGCAGTTGCCGCGGCGAGCGCTGCGGGCAATGCGTACCACATTGGCGAGAGCATGGGAGAGTTTGGGGGGTTGAGTGACGTCACGCTTGCCGGATTCGGACCTCGAATCGGCGGGAGCATCCCGAACTGCCCACTGAGTGGACCCAGTCCTGAAGCGGAACCGGAGGCGATGAACCCGGAACACTGCCGGGTACGTCTGACTCCAACCCGCCAAGGTCGCCAACAGGTACCACCATCGGGTGTGGGGCCGATCACAGTCGGCCGGCACGGGACATTTGTAAAGTCTCTCTCCGACAATCGGTCAGGGAGAGTGAGATGGACGACTGGGACTACAGACTGCTTACTTGGCTGGAGAGCGGTCACCCCGTGTTTCAATCGGCGGAGCCCACTGATGCCGCGCGCCAAGAGTTCCAACGGACTGCAGCGCGGGTGCTCAAGCTCCGGGAGCGTGGTTTGATCCACGTGGTCGCGGCCCACATCAGTCGGACGGGAGCGGGCGACTATCTGCGGATCGGACCCTGCGTCCTTTCCGCAGACGGAAAGGCGGCCCTTGTGAGCTACCGCCAGCTCCGTCGCCGCGATAACGGCACATCAGGGCCCTAATGAGGGACGTTCCACCAGCTTCCAGAGAGGCTCCTCCAGCGACGGCTTGACCATCACAGACTAGAAGCCAACCGGGCGGCACATATATACGGAAGGACTAAACCGAACAGTAGAGGGAGGGATGTATGCGCGTTTACAGAGCGCTACTTGCGAATGCGATTTTCTCGCTAATGCTGACGGCTTGCGATCAGCCTCGTACGACGAGCGCTGCCCGCGACACGGTGGCTTCAGAGACGGTGGACAAGGAGGCCGAGGAACGAGCCATCAGAGGGATGGAGCAGGGCTGGCGGGAGGCCCTGACCGCCAAAGACAGCGCCGCAATCGGGGGGTTCTACGCTGAGGATGGGTTTTACCTCCCGCAGGAAAGCGATGGCTACGAAGGCCCAGGATCGGTCAGCGCTCGCTGGGTCGGCGAACTTGGCGGGGGCCTCACGAAGCTTGAGCGAGAGCCGAGGAGAATCGAGGTCGCCGATGCCGGTGACATGGCCTATGAAGTGGGCACCTATGAAGTCAGCTGGGACTCACCGAAGAATCGCGGCCGGGGCCGAGCCTCGGGAAATTACGTGACGGTGTGGAAGAAACGCGGAGGCGAGTGGAAGACCGCGGCGTACATCTGGAACCGGGGCGAGGAGAAGTAAGGCTTGGCAGCCGCGCGTCGGATGAGGGGTTGGTGATTTTCTGCATAGGCGTCTTAAGTCAACCTCTCTTGTGAGTGTGCTTTGCCGCTCGTCTTGCAAGCTTCTCCAAGTAGGATGGAGCCCAGGAGGACCACTTGTGCCAACCGGGTGGCGCGAGAGCAGGTATGACGAACACGAGGGTGCGCCGTTCTGAGGAGCCGCCGGGCAGAGCGACCTCCTTGGCGGCAACCTCATCCTGAGGTCCATGAGGAGGCTTAGGAAGGGAGGTCCCGACGATCTTCTCGAGATCCACTCGAGTGGCCGTTCCGTGAGCTATGATGACACGAGGTTGAATGGCGCGCAGTAAGCCGCTAAAGACCCGCATGCCCGCCTCCCTCCCGCCCCTATCATTTGCGTTCTGGAGGTCTGCGCTCATCGGGCTGGAGTAGCAGATCACGTTGGTCTCGAGAACTCCTCGCACACCGTGGCGTTCGAGGAGTGAGGCCAGGCGCTCGATGTTGCTTCGCGTGGGGCTCGACCCTTTGCCCATGCGGGCGCGCAAACGCTCGTATAGGGCAGCGTGACCCTGGCCATTGCGATTGAATATCGCGTCGAGAAAGATCTCCTGACTTCCCACCAGCTCCACGGGGAACGGTGTCGCCTGGTTACGACCCACGATGAAGGTCGTCGCCTTGGTGGGATCCTTCATCGTGGACATCCAAGGGCGAGAGTATTGCCCGTTTATTGGCCGAGTCCACTCCCTGACGGCCTCTTCAAAAGTTGACACTGCGCCTCCTCAGCGTTGACACGACACCTTCAGCCACGCGACCCTCCAACCAGGCACTCCCCCCTCCCCGCCAGCCTTCAAAGGAAGGCGCCCGGTGCATGACCGGGCGCGTCCAGTTCCACCTATGCGCGCGCTCTAGCAGCTCTTGCTCTCCGCGCCGGCTTCCGCTTCGGCGCCACCTCGGGAAACAACCTAGCGGCCACGTCCCGGAACATCTCCGGGTCGATGTCCGGCCCCACCGGCGCGGTCAACTGGGGCTCCTCCTCGAGGTCGGGTGGCGGCGAACCCTCGGGGCTGCCCACCTGGACTTCCAGATCGCTCCCGTCTTCCGGGTGCTGGCCGTTCCAGATCTCCCCGGCACGCGGGTAGTCCTCCGGGCTGAACTGGAAGAGGATGCGATGCAGCCCGCGGGCCTCGTGCCGCGCGGCCTCCGGGAAGCGCTTGTTGCTGATATCCGGGATCGGGAGCAGCTTGCCGACGTCCATTCCCGAGAGCTTCTCGAGCGCCTTGGCATACGCCACGATATGCACTCCCCCACGGACCAGCAGGAACCCGACGCAGGCGCGGGCGGTGGGATCGTCGACCGTCTCGTACACTCGGATCTTCGATGCGCGCGCGCCGCACTCGAGGAAGAAGTTGTGCAACAGGTCGAGCTTGAGGTTTCCGCTGGAGAACACGTTCGCGCCGGACCAGAAGTTCCCCTGGGAGTCCATCGGCAGGGCCTGCTGGCCGCTGGCGAGGAAATGGTAGCTGTTGCGCGCGTCCGCGGCCGACGCCAGCGGGCTTTCCGACGGATCGTCGCCTCGCTCGGTCGTTCCCGTGAGCAGCAGGTTGATCGCATAGGAGACGAGCTCGATGTGCCCGAACTCTTCGGCCGCGATGTTCGCGATCAGGTCGTAGAACGGCCGCATCCGGCTGCGGCCGCGGAAGTTGAACGACTGATAGGTGTAGTTCATGAAGGTGGACATCTCACCGAACTTTCCGCCCAGCAACTCCTGAACGGCGGCGGCCGAGTTGGGTGACGGGTTCTCGGGGTGCGGAAGCTCGGTCTGGAGCTTGTCGAAACGGGTGATCATGGTCGGCGCTCTGTCCTAATGAGGGAAAGGGCCGGGCAGCAGCCGCCACCCGGCCCCGATGACTGTCGTCTCCGAGGCGCTCAGCGCGTCGCCAGCCGACGCTCCGGGCCCGTGTAGCTCGCGTCGTCGCCGTAGCGCCGCTCGTTGCCGCGCCAGGTCTCCGACTCCTTGCCAGTCCGCTCGGTCATGCGCGCGTCGCCCCGACTTTCGATCCGGGCCTCTTCGCGGCGTACCGTCTCCGAAACCCGCTCGGTGTCCTGGACCTGACGCTTCCGGACCGAGACTTCCTCCCGTACCACCGGCGTCTTGTCCACCCGCACCTCCTCCTCCATGAGGGGAATGCGGATCTCCTCGTCCTCGCCGATCGTGCCCTCGGCGCGCTCATCGCCCGCCGCGGTGTGACGCTCGATCACGACCTCCTCACGGGTCACGGGAACCTCGATGTTCCGCTGCTCGGTGACGACCTCCTTGCGGAGCCGCACCTCGCCCGCCTCCACCCGCTCCTTTTCCACGTCCAGCTGCTCTTCCCGCAACTGGAGCCGGTCCGTGCCTTCTGACGTCGTCGCGGTGCCGGCCCGGGACAGGTCCTTGGACAAACCGAGATCGGCGCCGCTCGCGAGGAGCGTCTGCCGCGCCCGCTCGGCGTCGGTGCGCGCCTCGACCGTCACGAGTACGCCGCCCTGCTGGAAACCGCGTTCGAAGTGTCGGGCATCCTCATCGGGCACGCCCATACCGGCGAGAGCCCCGACGAGCCCGCCAGCCGCTGCGCCGATCCCGGCGCCCGCCAGCGTCGAAGCGAGGACTCCGCCCGCGATGATCGGCCCGATCCCCGGGATGGCAAGTGCGCCCACCCCTGCGAGAAGTCCCACGACGCTGCCCAGCACGCCACCGCTGACCGCCCCGGTCGCGGCGCCTTCGGCGGCCTGGGTTCCAGTACCCTCTCTGAGCTCCTCCTGCTGCTGCTGGTCGCGCACGGCGACCCCGATCTGCTGCTCGGAAAACCCGGCGGCCTTCAAGGCCTGAATGCCGCGTTCGGCGGCGGGCAGATCGGCGAACAGACCGACGACCGTGTCACCCGCGACGCCTGCCGTGCGGGCTTCCGTATCCTTCTTGCGTGGTGCCATTGATGACGCTCCTTACTACGTAGATTCCAAGCGCGTCCGAGTCTGCTGAAAGGCGAGAAGCGAGACGCGCTGAGAGGTCGCGTGTTGCCACCAAGCCTTAGCGGGCCGTGGTGGAGCTGTCGACGGCGGGATTTACCGTGTCGCCTTTGGCGGTAACCGGCTGGCCCTGATCAGGACGGGTCTTCTCCGCGCCCGGCCCGAGCGTCGATTGTCCGCTCGAATCGGTCATACCGGATTCGGTCTGGTTGACGTTCGCCGAATCGGTAATACGGACAGCGCTCGTGTCACGCGCCGCCCCGATGTCGGTATCGGAGGAATTGTTTCGCGCGCACGCCACGCCCGCCAGGAGCAGCGCCAGCGCGGTAGAACGTGTCAAGAATGAGACTTGCATCGAACCCCACAGGGATAGAGATGACGTATTGGGTCTGGCGGCCCGGGATGCCCGGACCACGAGCGAATTGGCCAGCCTCAGACTCGGCTGGTGGTGCTCCGGTTGACGTCGCGGTTGACGTCGCCCCGCTTGGTGGTGTGCCCGTCGCGGCGCCTGAGCCCCAGGAGCCCAGCCAGCCCCGCGAGGCCCAGCAGACCCTCGTCGAAGCCTTCATCATCGCGCGTATCGGCCGGCGCAGTGCCGGCGTCCTGCGCCGCGACCCGCGCCGGAGAGCCGGCGCCCGCGAGGCAGAGCAAGCCGAGCGATGCCCGGCGGAACAGATTGGAGTGCATATCGAGCCTTCTCATGGACAGAACGTGACCGTGTGCAAGGACCTCAGTGGATTCGAGCGTCCTGCGAAGCCCACATGAATAGCGCTTTGCGGGCGCAAGCGCTGTGAGGTTTGGCCGTGGTGGGTTGTCTCGTGTGCAGTAAACCGGAGCCCCTCAGAGGGCACTCAATCGTTTTCAGAGTGACAATCCCGCGCGAGGGAGGTCACAACGGTGGAGACAGAAAGCGCTTCTAGGACAAAGTATGCGAGTGCTTCGCCTCGGGACCGTGCACCGTGAGCCTCCTTACGGCGCACGGCGTTCGCGCATCCGAATTTGGTGACTGCAGGTCGACACATGCGCTGGGAGGCGGGAATGGCGGGCAGGCTGCCCACGAGCAAGCGGGCTGGCATCATCCTCGGTCTGGGCTTGGGTGGGCTCCTGGACGGGATTCTGCTTCATCAAATCCTCCAATGGCACAGCATGGGCTCGGCAGTCGCTCCGCCGATCACTATGGACGCGATGCGGGACAACATGCGTTGGGACGGGTTCTTCCATGCGGCAGTCGGATTGCTGATCCTGATTGGCGTCTACTGGCTGTTCACCGATGCTCGCCGGGGCTCCCCCTTGCCCGGCAGTAAGGCCTTCACGGGCCTGCTCATTCTCGGGTGGGGATTGTTCAACCTGGTCGAAGGGACCCTCGACCATCATCTGCTCGGGCTGCACCACGTCCGCGATCTCCCGGTTCACCTCCCGCTCTATGACTGGCTGTTTCTCGGGGTCTGTGGGGTGGGCTTCATTCTTCTAGGGTGGGCCTTGGCGCGAGCCGGCGACGAAACCGTGGAGATGCGAGTCGCGGCCGATCGACGCCTCGCCCCGCGGTAACCCTCGGGGATCGGGGAGGAGCATTGGATCCAAGTCGGCGCACCTATAACCGGCGGATCTCCTGGGCACGCACCACCAGCTCCTCCTGCTGAAATTGACGCTCCAAGCGCGCTCGCACTGCTGCCCACCAGGGTTCGTCAAGCTCCGGGGCCATGACCTCATAGATCACCATATCATCCCGGATCTTGCGACCCGACTCTGCCTCCCACAGGCCGGTCGCTGGCGCCCGGGTGTAAGCGGTCACACCCCCGAAGCGCTCGGTGAGATCATGGGCTAGGGCATCATACAGCTGCCTAGGGTAGGGATGGGCTGAGCCATCGCGAACTGGGAGAAGGAGTTGTACCAAATACACGTCGGGTCCCCGATTATGCTGCACCGCCTTTTGTCGCATTCCTGCATTGGCTCTATGCCTCTGCCATCCGCCACTCAACACGGTTGAGGAGGAGTCAGGCCCCCTGTGAGGAGCTGGCCCACGGCCTCGCAGAGCTGCTCCGAGGTGAATGGCTTCGGCAAGAACGCCCAATGGACATTAGGCATCAGTTCGTCAGTCGGCTCAGGGTAAGCGGAGACGAACAGCACGGGGGTAGACGGCCGTTCCTGGGTGAGCTGCCGGGCCAGTGTGGTTCCTGAGATGTCGGGCAAGCGCACATCGATGACGAATAAATCGACCGAGAGGACCCCGCTTTCGACGAGGGCGACCGCCGCCCGCCCCGTTGACAGCCATTCGCAGCGGTAGCCGGCTTCCTGGAGCATGTGGCAGATAGTCTCGCCGACGGCAGGGTCGTCTTCTACCAAAAGGAGATTAGCGGGCATTTGGTAGCCCTCGAAGGGTGTCATGCCTGCTGCGTTCCCCTCGTTTGTACTGGAGGTACGGATGGGGGAGATGCTTGACCGGAACCCCTAGCGAGTCTGACCAAGGGGATGGCGATGCCACCTCTCATCGTGAAGACTCTCAGGTGTTCCGTTTCCCCTTTGCCGACCGCCCTTGCAGCAGACGGGTCGCGAATACGCCCGCCCCGGCGATCGCGGCGGCGCGAAGGAAAGGGTTCGGTATGGCCCTGCTAATGGGGCCGGCGATTCGGCGGGTGAGCCAACCGGCTGCGAATAGGCGGAGCATTGGACCTCCGGGTGGTGTGGCAGCTAGGGTGCGCGCCGGGTCGTTTAAGGCCGGGCGCGCACCACTATCAAGTCGGTATGCTTGCGTAGAAAACGAACTAACCCTTGCGACTCCCGACGCCTGCTGAGGCAGCCCGGGCGTTGACGCTCTGCTCGCCGATGGCCGTCAGCTTGTCGTCCGCGGCCTCTTCCTCGGCCAAGGTCTGCTCGAGCAGCTTGACTGCGCTCTGATTGCCGAGGAGCTGCGCGTAGGTGCGGAGACATCCGTAGGCCGCAATCTCGTAGTGCTCGACCCGCTGCGCCGCGGAGATCAAAGCCGCATCGATGACCGACGCATCTCCCTCCTCCTCCAGGATCTCCTTGCCCTCTTCGATCAGGCCCTCCATGCCCTTGCACCGCTTGCCGCGAGCCGCCTCGCCAAGCTCCTCGAAGATGACCTCCAGACGCTCCACCTGACCCTGCGTCTCCTGGAGATGACTGGTAAAGGCCTGTTGGAGTTCCGGGCTGCGAGCGGCTTTGGCGAGGCGTGGCAAGGCCGCGAGGAGCTGCTTTTCCGCGTGGTAGACATCCTTCAGTTCGTTCAGGAAGAGGGCTTGCAGGGAATCGAGGCTCATGGTCTTGCTCCTGAAGAGTGGTAGGCCATGGTCAAGCGAGCCTACGCAGGTTGGTCGTTGAATTTTTATGTTTCGATGTAGACAACTGGATAAAAACTATCTCTCCAATATTCGGATTCTCGTGTGGGATGGCTGTGGGCAGTGTCACACACCAGCATCGCTGGACTGCCACCAGTACCGGAAACACAGCCGGGCAACCGGCCCCGGGTGTGACGTAGCTCCTATGTTCACCCGGGCGCCGGCGCCTAGCATACCGGGCATGCCGACCCTCCGTCACCGGTTCCATCTGTTGCTGCCGCTCGCATCGCTGGCGTGCGGCGGCAGCGACCTGACCCTGCCGACCGATGCCCCGGTAGCCCAGGTCGAGGTGGTGCAAGGCGATGAACAGGAGGGTGCGCCCGGCGCGCCGCTCCAAGATCCACTCATCGTCCGGGTCACGGACTCGGTCGGCAGCCCGCTGCCCGGGCAGGCGGTCACTTGGTCGGTGAGCGGGGGCGGCGGCGCGATCGATCCGGTCGCCGCCAGCAGCAATTCCGAGGGGCTGGCATTCGCGGAGTGGATCCTGGGGCCCTCGCCCGGGCTGAACCTGGTGGAGGCCCAGGTCGCCGGAAGCGACGCGGTGACGTTCACCGCGAGGGCCAAGGTGGGCGGGGGTGGCGGCGGAGGTGGAGACGACGACGGCAGCGACACCGGCCCCGCGCACCTCGAGCCGGTCGAGGGCACCGGCCAGAGCGCCGAGGCCGGCTCCCAGGTTGCGGTCCGGCCGGCGGTGCTGGTCACCGACTCGGCGGGCGAGCCGGTGGCTGGCGTAGCCGTGACCTTCGTGGTTACCGCCGGCGGTGGAAGCGTGGGGGGCACGGCCCAGACCACCGGGTCGGACGGGATCGCTCGAGTGGACCGCTGGACACTCGGCGTCGAGCCCGGAGCCAATACGCTGGAGGCGCGCTCGGGATCGCTCGAGGGAAGCCCCGTCATTTTCACCGCCGTGGCGACCGCGCCGGCGCCCCAGGTGGACCGCCTGATCTACCGCTTCCCTCCGCCTCAGCGCGCTAAGATGGACCAGCCCTTCGCGGTCAAGGTGGCGCTAGTGGACGTTGACGGCGATGTGGTACCGCTGGATGGGATCCTGATCTACCTGGGACTTTTTCCCGAGGGCTCGGAGAGTCCCACCAATCAGATCATCCTTGGCAGCCGGTTCGAGAGCACGGTGGATGGGTTCGCCACCTTTCAGCTCGCCGTCACCAAGAAGGGCAAGTATCGGCTCCGCGCCCTCACCGACGACCTGCCCGAGCTCGGTCCGCACGGCCCGGAGCCGTGGCTCTACAGCTACGTGTTCGAGGTCAAGTAGCGAAAATCCCGAAGGCGGCTCCCAGGAGAGCCGCCATGCTGTAGAGACGCGGCCAAGTGGTTGCTTCATCGAGCATAGGAACTCAGAGGCGTCCGCCTAACGACATGCGCTTCTGCTGTGAGCGATCAGCCACCGGCGAAGGCGCCTCCCGGACTCGCCGTCCGCTAGGCGGTAGATTCTTCCGGGTCAGTCTCGGAACTCAAGGTGCGCGGTCCACCCGTCCGCCTCCCGTTTTGTGTCGAGCCAGACATAGCCCGGTAGGGCCTCCGGGTTCATGGCCTCCTTGTGTGGCGAGGATCGCACTGGGCCGCGCGTCCGAGCGTGACCAGCGAGTGGTGTCCTTGTACGCGGCCGGGGTGGACGGGTTCTCCAGCGGCCAGGGGTCGATCAGCAGCCGGGGCCGCCGGGCGAGACAATCTCGAAGGCGGCGTGGCCGAGCCACCGGGCGGAATTGCCGGCGGTTGCCGCGGCGAGCGCTGCGGGCAATGCGTACAAGATCGGGGAGGGCATGGGAGAGTTTGCGGGGTTGAGTGACGTCACGCTTGCCGGATTCGGACCTCGAATCGGCGGGAGCAGGCCGAGGTACAGACACGCGAACAGCCCGGGTCCGGACCCGGGCTGTCGTCCTACGTCTCTTCGCTCAGGGGTTGCACGCTCACAGTAACAAAAGCGGTGCTCGTCCGCCAGATGCGCGGCCTCCCCCATTCCTCTAGCTCCTTGTCGGCGGGGCAGTAGTTTCTTGAGAGTCCGCAGGCTGCCCACCCGCTCGGGAAGGAGCTGTGCATGCGGCGATCGAACTTGATGCTGGTAGTGGCTACGCTTGGCCTCGCGTTGGGCATACCCCTGGCGCTTAAGGGCTGGGAGGGCCTGCGAGGTGTCGTGATCTTCCTTGACGCCCAGAGCCCCCGGTTGTTGGGCAGCATTCTGGTGGCGCTGTCGATCGCTGTGCTCATTCGCCAGGCGCGCTCCCGTCCGGCCACTTCTCCCCCACCACCGAAAGCGTCGCCGTCCTCGGAGGCAGCGCCCCGGGAAGCCGGTACTATCTCCGACCCAGAGCCACCTCCACTCGACCGCTAGTAGCTCGCCCACACATGACGCGTGGGCCCCTACTCCCCGGCGAGCCGGCTCAGCGCCTGGCGAGCCTCCTCCCATAGCGGGCGGAGCGGCTCGTCGGCGTGCCGCCACCAGCGTAGGAACCTGCCGTAATGGGTCGCCGCTTCCTTCGGACGCCCACGGGCTTCGGCGATCCGGCCGAGGTACAGCTCGGCTTGGGAGGTGTAGAAGTAGTCGTACGCGTTGAAGCTCCGGAAGTACCGCTCTGCGTCCTGCATCCGGCCGTCGTCGAACAGTAGCTTGCCGACCCGGTAGTGGAGATACTGCTGCGGCTGCTCATGGTCCAGGAGGGTCGGGGCAATTGGGAGCAGCGCTGGAAGCCGGGCCAGCGCCGATTCGAATTCCGCCAGTTGACTGCGATCGCCTCGGACGAGTTTCGCGTAGGCTCCCAGGGCCGCAGCGTACGCAGCCGAGTACGCGCGAATGTGGTGTGTCGGCGGCGAACTCGCCGTGTCGACGCCCGGGGCCTGCCGCTCGAGGGCTCGCCGCACCACCTCCACATCGTTCCACCGACCTTCCTCGATGGCGAGCGCCCCGATCCAGAAGTTGTCCGTCGGCCCTGCGCCGGTAGCGATCACTCGCGCGGCACGTCCAGCAGCGACCGAGTCGGGGAAGCCGGAAAGGTGCAGCATCATCTCCCATCGTGCGGCGCTGATACCGGTAACCGGAGCGCCGGCCAATCGGGACAGCGCGCGGCGGGCCGCCGTGATCTGGCCGCTTGGAACGCGGAGCTGGAGCAGGCGCCAGAGCGCAAACGTTCGATCGTTCGCCTGAGTGGCGGTGTCCGCCATGGCGCCATAGATCTGCGTCAGGCGATCAAGGACGTACGGGGGCGCGGCCAGTGATGCCTGCACCACGCACCAGATCGGCGCTACGGTGTCGAGCACGGCCATGGCCCGCGTGCGCGCTGCCGGGGAGCCCCAGACAAGGTCATAGCTAACCTGGGCACAGGAGGCCTCGGCGGCCCCGAGTGCGACGTTAGCATCGATGAGGCGTTGGGCGTCGAGACTGTCGAGACGCAGAAAGGCGTCCTCGATCAGATGCACGTAGGGCTCGCCGTAGTAGGGATGGAGCCGCACCGCCCGAGTGAACGCGGCCCGGTAGGATTCCGTTGGATGCAGCGTGCCGCCGCCGATGTGGAAGTAGCTTTCCCCCAGAGCGACCCACGCCTCGACATCGTCCGGGTACGCCGCAGTCAATGTCTCCAGGGCCTCGGCGTCTAGCCTCTTCATCGCCCGGATCCGTCTCGCGTCGCGGTCGGGAAGCTGATCAGCGAGCTCCATGGCTCGCCTGTGAGAGCTCTCCCCGAGCTGCATCGGACACGCTCCCCAGCCGCACGCGCTGCTCAGGCGGAACCAGGCAGGGGCGAAGTTCGAGTCCGCCTCGATCGCGCGCTGGTAATGCCGAACCGCATCCGTCCACTGCGCGGTCCGGTATTCGCGCTCGCCGGCCAAGTAGGCCTTGAGGGCGGGGAGCGACGACGTCGTCGCACGGCTCAGGCTGGGCGGGGGGTATTCTCCGTCCGTCGGCAGGAGGTTGCCACGCAGAAGCTCCAGCGTCAGCTCGTCCACCAGCGACGACGCGCTGTCGGTCGGCCGTGTCACCCGCACGGCGCCTCGCATCTCGCCGCTCACGACGTCCTGCACCTCGGCGATGAGCTGGACATCGGCGCCCATCTGCACTGCTGTCCCCGACACGACGTAACGACTGCCGAGGCGGCGGCCGACTTCCCGCGCCTCATCCGCCGTCAGCGCATTGGAGGCGCTCCCCCCCATCCGCCGCCATCCGGTGAGGACGGTCACCGGATCGATTTTTCGCAGCTGCCCGATCCCCTCGAGATTGTACGAGAGCATGTCGACGATCCCCTCGTGCCACAGCTCCGGATCGGCGCCCGTGGTTCGGAAGGGCAGGACTGCGACGCCGGGCACCGCGGTGGCCGTGACCGGTGGATCCCCATCGCGCAGGCGCGCGATCCGCGGCAGCGCGACCGCGATCCCCACGAGCGCCACGGCCACGACGGCGGCTAGGGCAACCAGGGTCCGGCGTCGCGTGATCCGCGGACCCGCCTGCGCCTCCGCCCCGTTGGAGCGATCGGGGGTCCCCGGGCCGTCTACGAGCGCGTCGCGGAACGCCGTAGCCGAAGAGAAGCGGTCGGCCGGCACACGTGCCAGCGCCCGCATGACTGCCCGCTCGAGTTGATCCGGCACCGTGTCCCGGACGATGCGCAGAGACCGGACCGGCTCCGAGAGCCGGCGCGCCATGATCGCCTGCGGTGTAGGTCCGGTGTACGGCGGCTCACCCGCCAGCATCTCGTAGAGCACGCAGCCGAGCGCGTAGACGTCGCTCCGCGCGTCGACCGCGGCGTCGCCCAAGGCCTGCTCGGGGGACATGTAGGCGGGCGTGCCGATGGCGAGCCCGGTTGCCGTCGTCAGGTCCTTGGTCGCCGCGCTGCCGACCGCGCGCGCGATGCCGAAGTCGGCCACCAGCGCGTGGCCACCCTCCAGCAGGATGTTTTCCGGCTTGATATCGCGGTGGATGAGCTCGCGCTCGTGCGCATGGGCCAGCGCATCGGCCACCTCGCGCGCGATGCCGAGCGCCTCGTTCACGGGCAGCTGCCGCTCCCGCCGCAGGCGGTCGCGGAGCGACTCGCCCTCGATATACGGCATCACGTAGTAGAGGAGCCCGTCCGCGTCGCCCGAATCGTAGAGCGGCACGATGTGCGGGTGCCGCAGCCGCGCCGCGATCTGGATCTCCCGCAGGAACCGCTCGGGCCCGAGGGTGGCAGCCAGCTCGGGACGAAGCACCTTGATGGCCACTTGGCGGTGGTGGCGCAGGTCTTCGGCCAGGTAGACCGTGGCCATGCCGCCCTGGCCGAGCTCCCGCTCGATCACGTAGCGGTCGCGCAGAGCATCAGTGAGGAGCGGGTCGACTGCGGTCACGACACGGCCTTGCGGGGATGACTGGAATGTGGGGCAGATGATCGCAGATGGCGAGGGAGCGGAAGCGGGGGCCAATGAATCCGAAGCCACTTCCGACGGATCGAAGGGAAGACCCACCAGCTACCGTAGTCGCCAATCCCTCACGTTGGGCATGTCGGGTGCATGTGAGGGTCAGGCGGCGGTAAACACTGGACGTCAGTCCGAATCGACGCTGAGATAGAGGACCAGCGCGGTAAGGCCCAGCGCCAGATAGCCCAGTCCCAGGCTCCGCAGGGCGCCCCGCTCCTTATTGCCCAGGCGCATGGAGTCCACCGCGCTGCGAGCGACAACTACGCGGCAGCTGTCGCAGGCCGGCGGGAGGTGGAAAGGAACGCCACTGACCGAGTCCGGCCCCAGTATCACCGCATGGACCACTCGGGTCTGGTGCCCCGACCAGAGCTGCACCTGCTGGCGGGCCGGCAGCTGTCGCTCGGGTTTCAGCTCCTCACGGTGCCACCCGCCGCCACATGCACTCACGAGCCATAAGGCAAGGAACAGGGTAATCGACCACCAGCCGCGCATACGCCCCCGGTTTCGCTGACTCGCACTACGTAGGTACCCCCTCGGTTGCAGGCCGCCACGTAGTCTGCCGCAGACGTCAATGCGCCGACACCGCAGGAGGTGCTGGCTTGCCCGCGTGCCCGTTAGCTAGCGCCAGGCTTCGATCGACGGCGCAGCTGATACCGGACCCCGAGATGTGCCGCTGCAGCCAGGAACAAGCCCACCAAAGCTCCACCGGTCACCAGAACGAGGATCGTACCGATGGAAGTCGTCGCTTGGTCCCAGGGCGCAGGCAATTCCGGCGCTGAAGGGAGGACTCCGATGCTCAACAGGAGACCGAAGGCGGCTCCAAGGAGAGCCGCCATGCTGTAGAGGCGCGGCCAATTGGTTGCTTCATCGAGCATAGAAACTCGGAGGCATCCGCCTAACGAGAAGGTGCCTCCCCGACTGGCCGTCCGCTAGTCGGCAGATTCTTCCGGATCAGTCTCCGAACTCAAGGTGCGCGATCCACATTTGCGTTCCACTCCAGCACGAGGTCCACTCCACCGGCAGGCCACCCGCAGCTGATGCGCATTTTGTTAGGCGGACGCACCGGCATCCCAGGATCGAGTAGGTCACGCTCAAGGGACGGGTTCAGGAGAAGCTGAGGCGAGTTTACCGGGGAGGATTGCGGTGCCTCGCCCAACTGCTCGTCGTCCCGCCTAACCCGCAGCCAATGCGCAAGTCATTAGGCAGCACCATCCGAGAGGTCGAAACGACATGAGCCACCAAACTCTGAGCTTACAGCTACTCGCGACCGGAGCGCTCGTCGGAGCTCTGGGGTGTGGTACCGATCCCGACGAGTTTGGGCGGTGCGATCCCCTGTTATCAGTGGCTGTTCAGACAGAGGCGACCCTGGAGTTTGCGCGGACTCCAGACGACTGCGACCTCTACACGCTTACAGTCATGCAATGGGGAGGTACCAGCGGGAGCCCGAGCCTCGGATACCGCACCCTTATTCCCGGGACCTTACACATTGGAGCTTACCCGATTGGACGAGAATGGGCTTCAGACCCTCGTGGCTAGTCAAGGATTTCTGGCTGAGTGAGGCGCGACCGCCACCGGTCTCCCCTGCACCCAAGGAGTATTCCGTGAAGCATCTTGTCACCCTCGCCTTCCTGGCCCTCCTATTCGCCCCGACCATCCCATTGCAAGCCCAAGGCGAAGAGCTCAGCCCGGGCGCACGTGTCCGTGCCTGGCCGGCCTGTGCCCACGGAGGCTCGGGGGCCCAGCCTTGCGCCCCGGTGGTGGGCCGATTGCTGACGATCGACGCCACCGGTGTGCTCATCCAGCGCGAGGGAGGGCCCGCGGAGGCGCTCCCGCTCGATTCGTCGACCCGGCTCGAGGTGAGCGGGGGGTCCCGACACCACACGCTCCTCGGGCTCGGTGCTGGCGCGGTGGTCGGATTCGGCGCGGGCATGATCTTGGCCGGGAGGGCAGGCTGCGATCGCGGCATCTTCGGGAGCAATGAGAGCGAGAGCGACCTATGCGGCGCCTATGGGGTCGCTATTCCAGTCGGGGCTGCGCTAGGCGCGGTGATCGGCCGACTCATCCGCTCGGAGCGGTGGCGGCCGATCGGAGCGAACCGGGCGACACTGCGCCTCGCCCCAAGCCGTGAGGGCGTGAGCCTGAGCATCCGGCTCGCGTTCTAAATTCTGGCCTGCGATGGACCCAATCTTACACGTCGACGTGGCCGCGCAACTTGAGTCAGGGCGTAAGGACAAGAGGGGCCAGCTTTTGTAGGCTGACCCCCCTTGCATCGGCGGCGCCACCCCTCGCTACTGTCCCGCGATTGGCGTCGCCACGAAGGCGAATACCTGACGGGTCACCCCGTCGCGCACCCGGCCGGTGATCTGCCCGGCGTCGTTGATGTCCTGGGCGGAGAGCAGGGTGTCCGGCCCGATGTCGACCAGGTGATTGAGGTCTATCAGCTCTCCGTTCTCATAGAGGAAGGCGCGCGCCCCGCGGACCGCGTCGCCGAAGGAGATGCCCACCACCTGGCTCTGGGCGTTGATGGCGAAGGCCTCGCTGAAAGGATCGTCGTCGAGGGTGCCGAGGTCGGTGGCCTCGGTCGCGCCGGGAGTCCACAGGAAGGCGCGGGAGATGAACTCCGGATCGCCCTCCTCGGCCGGGTTGGAGAAGCCGACCACGTCGCCCTGCTCGTTGATGTCCATCGGCGTGTGCCAGGCCGTCCCGCCCAGGTTGGGGATCTCGGTCGCCTTGCCGTTCTTGTCCCAGCGCACGGCGTGGCGGGCGCTGAGCCGTCCCACCGCCTGATCGCAGTCCCCCGAGATGCCGACCGCCTGGCCCTGGTCGTTGATCGCGGTGGCCGCGGAGGTCGCGTCGTCACCGAAGGGAAGCAGCTCCGTCGTCTTGATCCTGCCGCTGCTCCCGCTCTTCGGCTCCCAGAGGACCGCGCGGAACTGGAGGACCTGCTTCTCCTCGTCGGAGCAGGTCTCGTCCTCCACCAGGTTCTCCGCCCACCCGACGATCTGGCCCAGGTTGTTGACGCCGGCGGCGAAGCCGTGATTGCCGCCGAGGGTGGGCAGCTCTCGCATCACGTTGTTCTCCCAGAAAAATCCGCGGCAGAGCAGGTTGGTGTCGTTGGGCAGAAAGCCGGCGAACTCACAGGCCCAGTCTTCGTTCAGCGGGTCCTCCAGGTTGGTGTGGGAGATGCCGACGACCATGCCCGCATCATTGAGCCCCGGCCACGGCACGGTGCTGCTGGGCCCGCCCAGCGTGCCGAGCAGCGAGGCCGATTGGCCCTGCCACAGAATGCCTCGCCGGGTCCCGTCGGTTCGCTGCGACCAGCCCGCCACCCAGCCCTGCTCGTTGATGGCCATCCCCCGGCTCTCGGTTCCACCCAGAGTCGGGAGCCTGACGACTTCGTATCGCACCTCCACCTGCTTGGCCAGCTCCTGGCGCGGTTGGGTGCCCGGCGTGTCGTCGCCACAGGCGGACACGGCGGCGACCAGGACGGCGCCCGAGATATGTCGCATACGGTTCTCCGGTGTTGGAAACGGATCGAGCGCCGCATCGCAAACGCTCAAGGGGTGTTTCCACACCGTAGTGCGCGACATCGCCGGACGCCCGCCGCATTCGGACCTGCAATCCCCGACCGACACGCGCTCGCCGATTCCGGACTTCGAATCCGATTGGAACGCTTGTTGGGCCGGCCCTCCTCCCGCTATGCTCCTGCTACGACCCCGATCCGGAGACCCGGCCATGCGCCGTTCATGCAGCCATATCTTCGCCGCCGGCGTTCTGGCGGCCGTCCTCGTCGCCTGCAGCGACTCCACCGATCCCGACGACGATCCGCTGCCCGACAACGCCGCCACCGCGGTGGGGCTCACCGTGCGCGACAACGTCGAGTCCTCCCTCGACGCCTTCTTCCCGGCCCGGCTGCTCCAGCCCTTCAGCACCGGCCCCGCGAACGATCCCTGCGTCACCCCGTCGTCCTCCGCCGAGACCGACGGCGACGGCGTGCCCGACGACGCGACCTACACCTTCACCGCGCCGCCCTGCCGCTACACCGACGTCCGCGGCTTCACTCTCGACGTCGTGGGCCAGCTCCGGATCGTGGACCCGGCGCCCGAGGACCCCGGCTTCGGCGCCGACATCAGCCTCACCGCGCTCCGCTTCAGCCTGAGCGCCGAGGACACCGACAAGAACTACTCCGTCATCCGGAACGGCACCATCACCCTCACCGGCGACCCCACCGGCCTCGAGCTGGCCACCGACCTCCAGCTCCAGCGCAGCTTCACCGGCCTCCCCGACGCCTCGGCGGAGCACGTGTGGACCGTCGGGTTCGATCCCGAGAACACGCTCCAGATCAACCAGCCGCTGCCCAACGGGTCGCTGACGGTGGCCGGCACGGTGAGCTGGAGCCGGGGCAACGAGAGCTTCGATCTCACCATCACCACCGCCACCCCGCTGCACTACGACGCGAGCTGTGATGCCTCCGGCCAGCGGTTCGACGACGGCGAGCTGCGCGTCAGTGGGACCTTCGGGGAGACGCCCGGATACGTGCGGATCGTGTGGGATGGCTGCGGAAACGATCCCGGAATCGAGTTCGTCGCGGACGAATAGGCTGGGCATGGTGGCGGTGAGGGTAGGATTCAGCGCACCGGACTCAGCCCCATCCGCTGCAGCAGGCGAGCGCCTTTCGGGTGACGCCGATAAGCCTCCATCAACGGCTCGCCCACGAAGTAGTACGCCAGGTTCGGATCCTGGACCTCGACCGCGCGGTCCAGCCAGCGAAATACGCTTGCGGTGTCCGCGAGGCCGGCGTGCATTAGGGCGAGGCTCGCGGGGCTGACGTACCCGCTGGCGTCGCGGTTCTCGAGCTCGCGAAGCAGCCGGCGCGCGTCTTCGGGTCTCCCCGCCTTGGCATAGGCGTGCCCCAGCAACGCGAGGTCTACGGAGTGTCGCACCGCCGGCTCCACCGCCTGCTCCAATGACTGGATGGCTTCCCCATACTTCCCCTGGATGAGCATGATCTGTCCCCATCCGGATTTGACCAGAATGAAGTTGGGATCGAGGCTTCTGACAGCCCGGAACAGCTCCTCGGCCTCGCGGTATCGTTTCGCCCGGTAAAGGGTCGTGGCGGCATTGGCGTTGATCGTGGGAGAAAGGGGATCGAGCGCTCGCGCCCTCTGCGTGGCGGCGATCGCCTCGTCCCACCGCCCCACGACGGCCAGATAGTCGTGCCCGTACCAGTACCAGGAATTCGCATCGTCTGGGTCCAGCTCGAGCGCGCGGCGATACTCGCGCTCCGCGGCGATCCAGTCCCGCTCGAACATGGAGTGTACCTCGCCCAGCGTGGCGTGGGGGCCGGGCAGGAGACTGTCGAGCGCGAGCGCGCGGAGCGCGGCGGCCTTGGCACGGGGATAGGTCTCGCCGGGCGGCACGTCGTTCCACAGCGCCATCACCGCGTACACGTCAGCCAGCCCTGCGTGGGCCGGCGCGAACCCGGGGTCGCTCTCGATCGCCTCCTCCAGCAGGTCGCGCGCCTGGAGCAGCCCCCCCCAGGTCCGCCGGCGCCACGCGTGGCGGCCGCGCAGGTAGAGATCGTAGGCGTCGGCGACCGGTGCCCTGCGTAGGTCCACCTGCCCCGCGAGCCTGCCCCTGAGGGCGACGGCGATCGCCCGCGACAGCTCCTGCTGCACCGCGAAGACGTCGCGCGCCTCACGCTCGTAGGCGTCGGACCAGAGCTGGTGGCCGTCGCGCGCGTCCACCAGTTGGGCGGTGACCCGCACCCGCTCGCCCGCTCGGCGCACGCTCCCCTCCAGCACCGTCTCTACCCCGAGCCGCTGGCGGATCTCGTCCAGGTCCGGGTTCCTGCCCTTGAACGCGAAGGCGGACGTCCGCGCCGCCACTCGCAGTCCCTCCACCCGGCCGAGCGCGGTGATCAGCTCCTCGGCGATGCCGTCGGAGAAGTACTCGTCGCCCGTGCCGGGGCTCAGGTTGGCGAAGGGAAGCACCGCGATCGAATCGGCCCGGCTCGACTCCCAGGGCCGGCTCAGCAGCAGCCAGGCGAGCGAGCCTCCGATCACCATCGCGGCGGCTAGGGTTGCGACCCGCCGGGCGAGCGCCCGGGAACGGCGCAGGGGCCGGTGGTCGGCGGCGGCCGGCGCGGTGGGTTCGGTGAGCGCCGCGGCCAGCTCGCCCGCGGTACGGAACCGGTCGGCGGGGCTGCGGGCCAGCGCCGTCGTCACCGCCCGCTCGATGCCCGAGGGTACCTCACGCAGGGTGCTGAGCCGGGGCACCGGCTCGGTCAGGCGCTTCGCGATCACCGCCTGCGGGGTAGAGCCCACATAGGGCGGCTCCCCCGCCAGCATCTCGTACAGCACGCAGCCGAGAGAGTAGATGTCGGTCCTCGCGTCCAGCGCGCGCTGGCCCGTCGACTGCTCCGGGCTCATGTAGGCCGGAGTCCCCACCACCCAGCCGGTCTCGGTGAGCGTTTCCGCACCGCTGCCAGACTGTCCCGGCTCTACCTCACCCAACGCCTTCGCGATGCCGAAATCCGCCACCAGGTTGCTCCCGTCCGCGGTCAGCAGCATGTTCTCCGGCTTGATGTCGCGGTGGACGACGCCGTGCTGGTGGGCGTAGTCGAGCGCCCGGGCGCACTCGACCGCGATCCTGAGGGCATCATCCAGCGGAAGATGGCGCTCCCGCTCGAGCCGCTTCCGGAGCGACTCCCCTTCGACGTACGGCATGGTGAACCAGAGCCGTCCGGCGGCCTCGCCCGAGTCGTGGACGCTGAGGATGTGGGGATGCTGCAGCCGGGCCGCCGTCCGGATCTCGCGGAGGAACCGCTCCTGGCCGAGCGAAGGGGCCAGCTCGGCGTGCATCACCTTGAGGGCGACGGATCGGTCGTGCCGGAGGTCGTGCGCCAGATACACCGTCGCCATGCCGCCGCGGCCCAGCTCGCGCTCGAGGATGTAGCGGTCGCGGAGGGCGTCGGCGAGGGGTGCGGGAGCGCTCACCGGCTCACTCCGCTTCCGGCCGCCCGAACATGAGCTGGATCAGCGGGCGGTCCTCCTCTTGTACGATCACGTAGACGTGATCGCCCGCGTCGAGGGTGGTCGCCCCCTTCGGTGGCACCAGCCGGTTCCCCCTGACGATCAACGCGACCGACGCCCCCTCCGGAAAGTCCAGCTCGTCCAGCCGCACACCGCACACCACCAGGGCCTCATCTATATAGAAGGACACCAGCTCGCCCTCCAGCGGGACCCGGGACTCGATGGCCAGCACCGCGTGGGGCGCCGGCGGCTCCCGCAGCTCCAGCCCCAGCCGCCGGGTCGCCCAGGCCACGGTGCCGCCGGGGATGATGGCGCCCACCACGCAGATGAAGAAGACGAGGTTGAAGATCCGGTCCGCGCCGGGCGCGCCGACCAGCACCGGGAAGGTCGCGAGCACGATCGGCACCGCGCCCCGGAGGCCGACCCAGCCGACGAAGAGGGTCTCCGCCGGCGGATAGCGGAACGGGGCCAGGCAGAGGGCGACGACCAGCGGACGGATCAGCAGCGCGAGCGCCAGCGCGACCGCGAGGCCGAGCGAAACCGTGTCGCCGAGCCGGGAAGGGAAGACCAGGAGGCCCAGCATCAGGAACATCCCGATCTGGGCCAGCCAGGCGAGCGCGTCGAAGATGCGGAGGAGGCCGGCGCGGTAGGGCAGCGGCCCGTTGCCCAGCACGATGCCGGCCAGGTACACCGCCAGGAACCCGCTGCCGTGGGCCAGCGTCGCCACCCCGAAGGAGAGAAATCCGAACGCCAGCAGGAGCGCGGGATAGAGCCCGCTGGTGACCAGCTGCAGCCGGCCGATGAGGTTCCGGCCGGCGTATCCTGCGCCGAGGCCGACCACGGCGCCGATCAGCAGCTCGGTCCCGATGCCGAGCACCATGCCCGCAGGCTCCAGCTCACTCGGGCGCAGCAGGTTAAAGGTGAGGCTGGTGGTGAGGATGACCGCGGTCGGATCGTTCACCCCGGACTCCACCTCGAGGGTGGCGGCGACCCGGCGCTTGAGCTGGAGCCCGCTGGCCCGAAGCACCGCGAACGTGGCCGCCGCGTCGGTGGAGGACACGATGGCGCCGAGCACCAGCGCCTCGGGCCAGCCGAGCCCGCCGAGATGGGCGGCGCCGGCCACCAGCCCCGCGACCAGCAGGACCCCGATGGAGGCCAGCACGCCGGCCGGAGCCCAGACTCTCCGGATCACCTCGATCGGGGTATTGAGGCCGCCGTCGAAGAGGATGAGCGCCAGCGCCACCGAGCCCATCCGGAAGGCGAGCCGGTAGTCGTCGAAGGGGATCTTGCCGACGCCCTCGGACCCGGCCAGGATGCCGACGGCGAGGAAGAACAGCGTGATCGGCACCCCGATACGCTGCGACGCGCGGCTGGACAGCACGCTGACGGCGAGCAGGACGCCGCAGATGGTGAGGAGAAGCGCTATCGCTGCCGGTTCGCTGGTGGGCATGGGCTAGCAGGCAGGTTACTACCCGACTGGCGGCCACCGCCAGACCGCACTCATACTTGAGACCATGTCCCACGAGACCTTCGTCGCCACCCTCGCTCTGATCGGCCTGGTCATCCTGGTCTCGTCGCTGCTCTCGGGCGCGGTCGAACGCTCCGGGCTGCCCCAGGTCGCCATCTTCCTTCTATTCGGCGCCCTGCTCGGTCCGGCCGGCCTCGGCCTAGTGGACATGCCGCTGGAGTCCGAGTCGCTCCAGGTCATGGCCACGCTCGGTCTGCTCCTGGTGCTCTTCACCGATGCAATCGTGGTGGACATGGGCGAGGTGCGGGAGCACCGCCGGCTCGCGGCGGTGATCCTGGGGCCGGGCACCATCCTCCCGGCGGTGCTCATCGCCCTCGCCGCCTGGGTCCTGCTGGATCTCTCGGCCCCGGCCGCCGCGATTCTCGGCGCCGCGCTCGCCTCCACCGACCCCGTGCTGCTCCGCACTCTTGTCCGCCATTCCGCCCTGCCCCAGCCGGCCCGGTTGGCGCTCCGGCTGGAGAGCGGGATGAACGACGTCATCCTGCTGCCGATCGTCGTGCTCGCCATGCTCGCGCTCCGGACCGGCGGCGAGCCGCCGGCGGGGGAGGTGGCGCGGCTCGCCATGGGCCTCTTCATCCTCGGGCCGCTGCTGGGCGCTGTGGTGGGGTACGTGGGGGTCACGCTGCTCGACCGGGTTCGCTCCCGCGTCGGCGTGCGCCGGGACTACGAGTCGCTCTACGCCCTCGGTATCGCGTTCACCGCCTTTGCCGCGGCGGAGGCCGCGGGCGGCAGCGGGTACCTGGCGGCCTTCGCGGCCGGCCTGACGATCGCCGCGCTCGACGTGGAGATGTGCGACTGCTTCCTCGACTACGGCGAAGCCTCCGCCGAGATGTTCCTGCTGCTCACCTTCGTGGCGTTCGGCGCATCCATCATCTGGACCGGCTTCGAGATGGCGGATCTGCCTACGCTGATCTTCGCCTTCATCGCGCTCGCCATCCGGACCGCGGTGCTGCTCCCGGTGCTGGGGGCCGCCGGCCTGGAGCCGCGGACCCGGCGAATCATCGCGTGGCTCGGGTCCCCGGGGGCTGAGCGCGCTGCTGCTAGCGCTCTTGCCGGTGTTCGCCGGGATTGAGGGGTCGGTGCGGCTGTTCCAGATCACCTGTCTGGTGGTGCTGCTCTCTGTGCTGCTGCACGGCGGCGGCATAGCGCTCTTCCTCCAGCGGGCGACGCGGCGGCAGGGAAGTCCGACCGGTGGCACCGCGGGGCCCGCTCCCCGAAGCGGGAGACCCGAGGAGCCGGCCGGCGCCGCGTCCGAGAAGGTGCCCGAGAAGATCACCATCCCCGAGCTGCGACGGCTGTGGGAGCAGGGGGAGGCCGTCACCGTCCTCGACGTGCGAACCGAGCGGAGCTATCGCGACGATCCCCAGATCGCCCGGGACGCCATCCGGATGCCGCCCGACGACGCGGTGCGGCTGGCCCGGGAGCGGGGACTCGACCAGCACGGCACGGTGGTGCTCTACTGTACTTGAAAGGACGAAGCCACAAGCGCCCGTGTGGCGCGAGAGCTTCGTCAGGCGGGATGGAAGAAGGCGAGGGCGTTGGTCGGGGGATGGGCGGCGTGGAAGAGCGCGGGTCTGCCGGTGGTAGACAAGTGAGCGAGGGCGGGGGGGCCGGTGCCTCTCCGCCCTCCTTTCTTATGCGGCACACGGGTTGCCCATTGCCGGGCGTTCGGCCCTGCCGGTCCCCGGCGCGGGTCGCTGCAGCAGGTTGCCGCGCTCACCAAGCCCGTATGCGAGCGCAACTTCGGACCCCGTTCCGCACTCGACCATCTGGAGGCTAGACCCATGCGTGTCCCGCATTACGCAAGGCGCTCCCTGGCTGTCCTGGCCCTGACCGTCCTGGCTGGCTGCGGCGGAGACTCCAACGCTCCCGACGCCCCGTTCGATCCGGCGGGGACTTCGTCCGACATCAACGCGATCGAGTCGTCCTTCGACTCGCCCGCCGTTTCTGGCTTCGTCGCCGCGTCCACCGCGATCAGCGCCGTGCTGGGCGAGTCCCCGGCCGCTCTGGCGGTCCGCGCGGTGCCCAGCAAGGCGCTCGTCACCGGCGGCAAGCCGGCGGTGGGCCACTACGCGACCGTGCTCGCGGATGCCTCCAAGCCTGCCGGCGCGATCCGTCCGTCGCTCTCCGCCGCCGCGATCCCCGCGGAGTACCTCGGCGTCACGTTCACCTACGACGTCGCCACCGGCGAGTACGCGCCGTCCGAGCTGACCGGCGCCCCCGCGAACGGGGTGCGGTTCATCGTCTACGCGGTCAACGCGATCACCGGGCAGCCGATCGAGCCCCTGGTCGAGGTCGGCTACGCCGACGTCGTCACCACCGAGTCCGCCACGGCGGCGAGCGTGCAGATCGAGCTGGTCTCCGCCGGCGTGACCTACCTGGACTACACGGTGGGCATCACCGGCAACACCAGCGGCGCCACCCTCACCGTCACCGGCTTCGTCAGCAACGGCGACGACCGGGTCAACTTCGACCTCGACACCCACATTACCCAGACGTCGGTGGGCGTGGACTACACCCTGACCGTGCCGACCCGGGGCGGGTTCCGGATCGATTTCGAGGGCACGTCCACCGAGGGCAACGTGACCTCCACGCTGGAGGCCCGCGGCCCCCACGGCACCGTCACCATCTCGGGAAACCAGACCGGCACCACCGCGACCTTCGACGTCGAAGTGAACGGCGAGCTCTTCGCGACGATCACCACGACCGGCAGCGAGCCGCCGGTCATCGCCGGCGCCGATGGCCAGCCCCTCACCGATGCAGAGCTCCAGGCGCTGGCAGAGGTCTTCGGGGTGTTCGTCCAGGGCTTCAGCTTCTTCGGGAATTTGATGACGCCGGTTGGGTGAACGATTAAAATGCTGTAAGACCATAACAGCGGGAAAAGTGAAAGGTGAACAGTGAAAGGGAGTAACCCCCCGTTCACTGTTCACCTTTCACTTTTCCCGCTTTTCTGCTTGACTCTCAGCCGCCGAGCCAACTCTTGCCCCCCACCAGCTCCCGGACCAGATCCTCCGCCGTCCGGTCGGCGGCCTCGGCGGCGAAGTTGGTCACCAGCCGGTGCCGCAGCACCGAGGGCGCCACGCTGCGCACGTCGTCCAGGTCGGCCATAGGGCGTCCGGCCATCGCTGCCCGGGCCTTGGCCCCCAGCACCAGGTACTGCGAGGCGCGGGGGCCGGCGCCCCAGTCCACGTATTCCTTGACGAAGCCGGGCGCGTCGGCGTCACCGGGCCGGGTCATCCGGGCGAGCGTGACCGCCGAGCGGATGAGCCCGCGGGAGACCGGCACCCGGCGCACCAGCGACTGCATCGCGAGCACCGACGGGGCGTCCAGCACCGCGTGAAGCGGCGCCCGGATCGAGCCGGTGGTCTGCTCCACGATGGCCTCCTCCTCCGCCCGGCTGGGATAGGCGACCCTCAGCTCCAGCATGAACCGGTCGAGCTGCGCTTCGGGGAGCGGGTAGGTCCCCTCCTGCTCGATCGGGTTCTGAGTGGCCAACACGAAGAAGGGATCGGGCAGGTGATAAGTTGTACCGCCCGCGGTGACCTGGTGCTCTTGCATGGCCTGGAGCAGCGCGGCCTGGGTCTTCGGCGGGGTCCGATTGATCTCGTCGGCGAGCACCACGTTGGCGAAGATCGGCCCGTGCACGAAGCGGAAAGACCGGCGCCCGGTGGTCAGGTCCTCCTCGATGATCTCGGTGCCGGTGATGTCGCTCGGCATGAGGTCGGGGGTGAACTGCACCCGGTTGAAGCTCAGCTCCAGCGCCTCCGCCACGGTCTGGACCATGAGGGTCTTGGCCAGGCCCGGCACGCCGATCAGGAGGGCATGGCCGCCGGCCAGGACCGCGGTGAGGATCCCGTCGACCACGTCCTCCTGGCCCACGATCCGCTGCGCCACCTGGGCGCGCAGGCGCTTCACGGCGGCGACGAGGCGCTCGAGCTGCTGAACGTCGTCCTGGGGGACGCTCTGAGTTGCGGTCATGCTCTCTCAGTCTGGTGTCTGGCTTGAGATTACCCGTGTGACGATGGAGATGCCAGACGGCCCACTTGTCGCCTGCGCCGGCCAGCCCCCAAACCTGCTTGCGAAATTTTTCACAAGCCGATAGGTTTGCCCCGTGACCACCCCAGAGCCGGGCGGCGGGAAGTCGCCCGGGCCGATGCGTTACGCGGGGCTCGGCATCCAGCTCGCCGTGATCCTCGTGGTCTTCGTTTTCGCCGGGCAGTGGGCCGACCGCAAGCTCGGCACCGGCGGGATCATCACCATCGTCGCGGCGTTCCTGGGCTTCGGCGGCACCATGTACTCGCTGATCCGGACGCTGAACAAGAAGGATGGCGGTGGCGAGTGACGCGCGCCGGCCGCTACGTCGCCGGAGTGGCCGCGGTCGGGGTGGCGGCACTGGGGTTGATGGTGGTCGTTCCCGCCGAGTGGCGGCCGAGCATGGCTTGGGGGCTCATCACCGGCCTGCTGCTGCAGGCGCCGCTGGGCTGGTGGACCCTGCGGTCGATCGGGACCGACAGCTTCCTCATGGTGTGGGTATTGGGTATCCTGGTCCGGCTCGCCGTCGTCGCCATCGCCGCTTTCGCGCTCATCCCGGCGCTGGGCGATGAGGCGGCCCCGATGCTGGTGACGATGGTGGGAATCCTGGTGGCCCTCCTGCTGGTCGAAGGAATGGTGGCGATGCGCGAACCGTCGCGGGAAGGCTAGCGATGAAGCGATTGGGACGATCCCTCACTCCTTTCGGGACCGCCCTGGTGGCCGGACTCGCGCTAGCGGCCTTCGGAGCGGGAGCCAGGTTGGCGGCGCAGGAGCACGGCGGCGCCGCCCAGCCCCAGGCCGCCAGCAACCAGATCGACATCATGCACCACCTCGGCGACTCCCACGAGCTGGAGACGCCGTTCGGCCTGGTGCACCTGCCCCGCTGGGAGCCGATCCACATCGGCGGTCTCGCCATCGATCTCTCGCCCACCAAGCACCTGGTCTACATGCTGCTCGCGGCGACCCTCGTGGCGCTGGTGTTCGTGCTGAGCGCCCGGTCCGTGGCGAGCGCGCAGGCGCGGGGCCGGCCGCCCAAGGGATTCGCCGGATCCATGGAAGCGCTGGCGCTCTACATCCGGCAGGAGGTCGTCCTTCCCAACGTCGGGCACCACGGTGAAGGGTACGCGCCCTATCTGCTGACGCTGTTCTTCTTCATCCTGGCGATGAATCTGCTGGGACTGTTGCCCTGGGGCGCGACCGCGACCGGCAACATCGCGGTGACGGCCGCGCTCGCGGTCATGGCGTTCCTGGTCATCGAGGTGACCGGAATGCGGACCCTGGGCCCCAAGGGATACCTGAAGACCATTTTCTACCTGCCCCCCGGCCTGCCGGGCGGCCCCGGCGGCGCCTTCCTCAAGGTGGTGCTGCTCGCGGTGATGACGCCGATCGAGCTGATCGGGAAGCTGGCCAAGCCCTTCGCCCTGGCGGTGCGGTTGTTCGCCAACATGACGTCGGGGCACGTGCTGGTCCTGGCGCTGATCGGCCTGACCTTTCTGTTCCAGAGCTACGCCGTCGGCCTCGGAGCCTCCGTGCTCGCCACCGGCGTGATGATGCTGGAGCTGTTCGTGGCCTTCTTGCAGGCCTTCGTGTTCACGCTGCTCACCAGCGTGTTCATCGGGCTCATGCGGGCCGAGCACTGATGTCGCGCCGCGCGCGCCCGCGCGGCGTTGCAGCGTAGTCCGCCGGACGGCGGACGATGCCCGCTGTCCTCAGCTATGACGAGGACATTGGCGGGTCACCGAGGCGAGGTCGCTCCGGGAGAGGCGATCCACGCACGGCGGGCGCGGCCGACACCTGATCTTCCGTCGATACAGAGGAGCGGCACATGCTGGTCATTCTGGGCTTCCTTCAGGCCGCGGCAGCCGCGGGCGCCGACAAGGGCTACGGCCTCATCGGTGCGGGTCTCGCCGCCGGTCTCGCGGTGGTGGGCGCCGGCATCGGCATCGGCCAGATCGGTGGCCAGGCGACGGCGGGTATCGCCCGCCAGCCCGAGGCCACGGCGCGCATCCAGACCGCGATGATCATCGCGGCCGCGCTGGTGGAAGGCGTCGCGCTGTTCGTGGCGGTCATCGCGTTCTTGATTCAGGGCAAAATCACATTCTGAGTGGTGGTGATTAGACTGCGTGAACAGTAAACAGTGAACGGTAAACAGGAGGTCGACCCCCTGTTTACTGTTTACCGTTCACCGTTCCCGCTTTTCCGGTTACAGGCAGTCAGCTCTAGGAGATCCCATGCTGGCCTTCATGCTCCAGGCCCACGCGCCCGCCGCGGAGCAACATGCCTCCGGCCCCCTCACGGTCGAGGGCGGTCTGATGCTGTGGACCGTCTTCATCTTCCTGTTGCTGCTGGCGATCCTCAAGAAGTTCGCCTGGCCGGCCATACTCGGCGCCGTGGAGGCGCGGGAGCAGGCGCTCGAGCGCCAGCTCGCCGAGGCGGCGCAGGACCGGGAGGCGGCGGCCGCCCTGCTGGCCGAGCACCAGAAGCTCATCGCCGAGGCGAAGACCGAGGCTCACGGGTTCATCCTCGAGGCCCGCAGCGTGGCGGACAAGGAGCGGGCCCACGCGATCGAGAAGACCAAGCAGGAGCAGGAGGAGCTGCTGGCGCGGGCCCGGCGCGAGATCGCCGCGGAGCGCGACAGTGCGGTGGCCGAGCTCCGGCGGGAGGCGGTGGACCTCTCGCTCGCCGCGGCGTCCAAGCTGATCGAGAAGCGGCTCGATGGCGACACCGACCGCAAGCTGGTGCAGGACTTCCTCTCCACCCTGGGCAACGGGCGGTGAGGTCCAGCCTCGTCGCCCGCAACTACGCCGAGGCGCTCTTCGACCTCGGCGAGTCCGGCGGGCGCACCGATCGCTACGCGGAGCTGATCGACGCGATAGCGGGCGCGGTGGAGACCACGCCGCAGGTCCAGGCGGTGCTCATGTCGCCCCGGGTGCCCAAGTCCGAGAAGGCGCGCCTGCTCGGTGCGGCGATGGAGGGCGCTCCGCGCGAGTTCGTCCGGTTCCTTCAGTCGCTGGTGAAGCGAAGGCGGCAGGGATACCTGCGGGACATCGCGACGGAGTACGAGGCGCTGCTGGACATCAAGCACAACCGGGTGCGCGCCGGCGTCACTCTCGCCCGCCCGGCGGACGAGTCGGCCCAGCGCGACATCCAGGCCGCACTCGGTCGCCGGCTGGGGAAAGAGGTACTGGCGGTCTTTCACGTCGACCCCGAGATCCTGGGCGGCACCGTGGTCCGGGTGGGCGAGCGGATCCACGACGGCTCGGTGCGGCGGCGGATCACCAAGCTCCGGAGGCTGCTCTCCGGCTGACGCTCGGCAATCCTCCGCCTCGGGCGCCATCTCCCTCGCGCCCGGGGGTGCCGGGGGTACACCTCTTGCGGCCCCGGGGCTGGACGCGCCCAGGGCATCGGCGACACCTCAGCGATCCAGCGCTTCCGATTCCTCACTATCGGGCACCCGTAAATCACGTGGTGTCAAGGTCTACCCTTCGACGCTCCCGGCGCCGCCGAGGCCTGGTCCCCGACCCGTAGCAGGGAGCTGGGCGGCGGCCGTTTGTGGTGAGTGCGCGACAGGGGATAGCTACACCGGAGGAGCGGCGCAAAACCGATGGATCAAGCTGGAGGGCGCGGCCTGCGCGCGAGGATATCGGGAGGGGACATCGTCCCCTTCATCGGCGTTTACGACGTGTTCTCCGCGTCGCTCGCCGCGCGCCGCTACGACACCCTCTTCCTCAGCGGCTTCAGCTTCGCCGCCAGTCATTACGGCCTGCCCGACATCGGGTTCATCGCCTGGTCCGACCTCCTGGCGTTCGTCCACCGAGTCCGGGCCCTGCTGCCCCACGCCCACCTGCTGGTGGACATCGACGACGGCTACGGCGACCCGGAGGTAGCCTGCCACGTCGTCTCGCTGCTCGAGGCCGCGGGCGCCTCGGGTGTCGTCCTCGAGGACCAGCAGCGGCCGCGGCGCTGCGGGCATCTCGACGGGAAGCAGATCCTTCCGCTGGACGAATTCGTCATCAAGCTCAGGCGGGTGCTCGACACCCGGCGCGAGATGGTGGTCGTGGCACGGACCGATGCGTCCGACCCCGCGGAGATCCGGCAACGGGCCAAGGCGTTCGCGGCGGCGGGAGCGGACGCGATCCTGGTGGATGGGCAGCGGGACTTCGGCCTGATCGCGACGCTCAAGCGGGAGGTCGACCGGCCGCTGGCCTTCAGTCAGATCGCGGGGGGCAAGTCTCCCCGCTGCAGCATGCGGGAGCTCGCCGCCGCCGGGATCTCTCTCGCCATCTACAGCACACCGTGTCTCTTCGCCGCCCAGGCGGCGGTCGCCGCGGCCCTCGACTGCCTGAAGCAGACCGACGGCGTGCTCGCGGAGCCCGCCCCCGGCCGCACGGTCGGCCTCCGGGAATGCGACGCGCTATTACGGGAGAATCTCGCCTGGCGCCACCGCCCGCTCGCCGAAGAATCATGAGGGTCCATCGGTGACGGACGAGATCGGCCGGCGGATCGCCGACCTGTCCGTCGCTGACCGCGCGGAGCTCGAGCTCCGGCTGCTCCAGCGGCGGGGCGAGCCCAGCGCATCGGAGATCACGCGGCGCGCCGGCTCGGGGCCCGCACCGCTGTCCTTCGCGCAGCAGCGGCTCTGGTTCCTGGAGCAGCTCTACCCCGGAACTCCGCTTCACAACATGTCCCGCTTGATCCGGTTGAGCGGGGTGCTCGACGTCGCGGCGCTGCAACGGACGCTCGACGCCATCGTCGCCCGGCACGAAGCCTTGCGCACCACCATCGTGGCGACCGACGGCATTCCCTGGCAGATCGTGTCCGCTGCTTCCGCCGTCTCGCTGGGAAGCCGCGACCTTCAGGGGCTGGCGGAGACGGAACGCGAGGCCGAGGCCCGCCGACTGGCGTCGGAGGAGGCTCGACGGCCCTTCGACCTCACGCACGGACCGCTGTTTCGTGCCATGCTGCTGCGGCTGGGAGCCGAAGAGCATCTGCTGCTGCTGAGCATGCATCACATCATCAGCGATGGTTGGTCACGTGGGGTCCTCTCGCGGGAGCTCACGGCGTTCTACGAGCAGTTTGTCACCGGTGGCCCGGCAGCGCTCCCCGCGCTGCCGATTCAGTATGCCGACTACGCCGTGTGGCAGCGGGAGTGGCTCCAGGGCGAGCGGCTGGATCGCGAGCTGGGCTACTGGCGGGAGCAGCTTCGGGGTGCACCGGCCGTGCTCGAGCTCCCCACCGACCGGCCCCGGCCGCCGGTGAAAAGCTCGCGCGGAGGGCACGAGAGCTTACTCCTCCCATGGGAATTGGGCGAAGCAGTGCAGGCGCTGAGCAAGGCCGAAGGAGTTACCCTGTTCACGGCCGTACTGGCCGCCTTCCAGGTTTTGTTGGCGCGGTATGCCGGACAGGACGACATCGTGGTGGGCTCGCCCATCGCGGGGCGCACCCGGGTGGAGACCGAGGGACTGATCGGGTTCTTCGTGAACACCGTGGCGCTGCGGACGGATCTCTCGGGCGACCCCACGTTCCGCGAGCTGCTGGGTCGGGTGCGCGAGGTGGTTTTCGGGGCCCTTGCCCACCAGGACGTACCGTTCGAGCAAGTGGTCGAGGAGCTGCAACCGGAGCGCGACATGAGCCGGACGCCGATCTTTCAGGTGTCGCTGGCCATGCAAAACGTGCCTCGGCACAAGACCGAGCTCCCTGGACTGACCCTGCGGCCCGAGTCAACCAGCAGCGGGACCGCGAAGTTCGACCTCGGCCTGTTCGTCGTCGAGCAGGATGCCAGCCTGCGGCTGTCGATGGAGTACTGTAGCGATCTGTTCGACGCCGGAACCATCACCCGGATGCTGGGGCACTTCCAGACGCTGCTCCAGGGCATCACTGCCGATCCCGACCGGCGGCTCTCCAGGCTGCCCCTGCTCACCGAACCGGAGCGACACCAGCTGCTGGTGGAGTGGAACGCCAGACCGACCGACCACCCGCCGGGCGCCACGCTGGAGCAGCTGTTCGAGGCCCAAGTCGCCCGAAGGCCGGATGCGCCCGCGGTGGTCTTCGAGTCAGAGCGGCTCACCTACCGCGAGCTGGACGAGCGAGCCAACCGGCTGGCCCACTACCTTCGGGCGCGCGGCGTGGGCCCGGAGAGCCGGGTCGGCTTCTGCCTCGAGCGCTCGGTGGACCTGGTGGTCAGCGCGCTCGCGATCATCAAGACCGGCGCGGCGTACTTGCCGCTGGATCCGAGCTATCCCCTGGAGCGCCTCCGCTTCCTGCTGGGCGACGCGCGGGCGAGTGTGCTCCTCACCGACAGCCGCCACAGCGGGCGAATGCCGCCGGACCTTGCCTCCACCATCGTGCGCCTCGACCATGAGCGGGAGGCGATCGCCCGAGAGCTCAGCGGGCGGTTGGGGAGCGACGTGCGCGACGAGAATCTCGCGTTCGTGATGTACACGTCGGGCTCGACCGGCGAGCCTAAGGGTGTCGCCATCCCTCACGGCGCCATCATCCGGCTGGTCTGCAACACCGATTACATCGAGCTGACGTCGGCGGACCGGGTCGCCCAGGCCTCCAATGTCTCGTTCGACATCGCCACCTTCGAGATCTGGGGGGCGCTGCTCAACGGCGCCTGTCTGGTCGTCATTCCCCGGGACGTGGTCTTGTCTCCCCTCGACCTGGCGGCGGAGATCCGCGATCGGGGCATCACCGTCATCAACCTGGCCACCGCGCTGTTCAACCAGATGGCCCACGATGCGCCCGACGCGTTCCGGACGGTGCGCCACGTCTTGTTCGGCGGAGAAGGTGCCGATCCCGCGTGCGTGCGCGAGGTCCTGAATCACGGAGGACCCGAGCATCTGCTCAACGTATACGGGCCCACCGAGACCACGACCTTCGTGACCTGGCATCGGGTCTCACAGCTCCCGGCCGGCTCCGTAACGGTGCCCATCGGCCGGTCGATCGCGAACGCCCGGGTCCATGTGCTCGACCGCCATCTGGAGCCGGTCCCCGTGGGGCTCTCGGGGGAGCTGTACGTCGGCGGAGCCGGCCTGGCGCGGGGCTATTTCAACCGGCCCGGGCTCACGGCTGAACGTTTCGTTCCCGATCCGTTCGGCCCGGCGGCCGGGGGTGAAGCGGGTGGACGGCTCTACCGAACCGGCGACCGAGTGCGCTGGCGCGCCGATGGCGTGCTCGAGTTCCTCGGCCGGCTGGATGGCATGATCAAGTTGCGGGGCCATCGGATCGAGCCCGGTGAAATCGAAGTCGCGCTGCGGAAACACCCCGCGGTACGCGCGGTGGCCGTGGTCGCCCGGGAGGATGTTCCCGGCGAGAAGCGACTGGTGGCCTACGTGGTCCCGGAGGGCACCGCGCCGGGGAGCGACGAGCTGCGGCGCTTCCTCCAGGAGCGGCTGCCCGATTTCATGGTGCCATCGGTCTTCATGGTCATCGAAGCCCTTCCGCTCTCGGCCACCGGCAAGGTGGACCGCCGGGGGCTACCGGCCCCCGAAGACGCGAGACCAGAGCTGGAGCAAGCCTTCATCGCCCCGCGCGACCCGACCGAGGAGGCTATTGCCGGCATCTGGTCCACGGTCCTGCGGGTCGATCGGGTCGGCGTCTACGACGATTTCTTCGCGCTCGGCGGCCACTCCTTGCTCGCCACCCAGATCGTCTCCCGGGTCCTGGCGACGCTCCACGTCGAGCTGCCGCTGCGCACGATCTTCGAGGCACCGACGGTAGCTACGCTCGCGGCACGGGTAGCGTTGCGCCTCCCGCGGCGGGTCGGGCCCGGCGCATCGGGAATCGCGCGACGCCCCGGGTCGGGCCCCGTGCCGCTGTCCTTCGCGCAGCAGCGGCTCTGGTTCCTGGAGCAGCTGTATCCGGGGACTCCGCTTCACAACGTCTCTCGGGCGCTTCGGTTGAGCGGCGCCCTCGATGCGGAGGTGCTGCGGCGGACCCTCGACGCCATCGTCGCGCGGCACGAGGCTTTGCGCACCACCATCGTGACGATGAACGGCACTCCCATGCAGGTCGTGGCGGCCGCCTCGAGGGTGCCGATCGTCCTCACCGACCTCCGCGGTTGGGCGGAACCGGACCGCGAGGCCGAGGCGCGCCGGTTGATCAGGGAGGAGGCCCGGCGCCCCTTCGACCTCACCCGCGGGCCGCTCTTCCGGGGCATGCTGCTGCGGCTGGGAGACGAGGAGCACCTGCTGCTGCTGGCCATGCATCACATCGTCAGCGACGCCTGGTCGATGGGCGTCCTCTCACGCGAGCTGACGGCGTTCTACGAAGCGCTCACGACCGGCGCCCCGACCGGGCTCCCGGATCTCCCGATCCAGTACGCCGACTACGCCCTGTGGCAGCGCGAGCGGCTCCAGGGCGAGCGATTGGAACGCGAGCTGGCCTACTGGCGGGAACAGCTCCAGGGAGCCCCGCCGGTGATCGAGCTGCCCACCGACCGACCGCGCCCCCCGGTGCAGAGCTCGCGCGGGGCGAAACAGAGCATCCTGCTCCCGCCCGGGGTAACCGGGCAGCTCCGAGCGCTCAGCCAGCGTGAGGGAGTCACCCTGTTCACGACCGTGCTCGCGGCGTTTCAGACCCTGCTGGCCCGCTACACCGGGCAGGACGACATCGTGGTGGGCTCGCCCATCGCGGGACGCACCCGGACGGAGACCGAGGGGCTGATCGGCTTCTTCGTGAACACCCTGGCGTTGCGAACCGATGTCTCGGGCGACCCCACCTTCCGCGAGTTGATCCGCCGGGTGCGCGAAGTGACCCTTGGCGCCTATGCCCACCCGGACATTCCGTTCGAGCAGCTGGTGGAGGAGCTCCAGCCCGAGCGGGACATGAGCCGGACGCCGATCTTCCAGGTGGCGCTGGCCATGCAGAACGTGCCCCATCACGAGCTGAAGCTGCGGGGGCTGACGCTGCGCGCCGAGCCGGCCGACAGCGCGACCGCGAAGTTCGACATCACGCTGTTCGTCACCGAGCGGGCGGACGGCCTGCGGGCGACGATGGAGTATTGCACCGATCTGTTCGACGCCGGAACCATCGGACGGCTGCTGGACCATTTCCGAACCCTGGTCGATGGCATCGTCGGCGACCCCGACCGCCGGCTTTCCGAGTTGCCTCTGCTCACCGAGCCCGAACGGCACCAGGTTCTGGCCGACTGGAACGCCACGACCACCGAGTACCCGCGCGACGCCACCATCGGGGACCGCTTCCGGTCTCAGGCGGCGCGAACGCCGGACGCCGTCGCGGTGATCGGGGAAGGCGAGCGTCTCACCTACCGCGAGCTCGATGCTCGGGCCAACCGGCTGGCTCATTATCTCGGGTCCCGGGGCGTGGGTCCCGAAACCCGGGTCGGCATCTGCCTCGAGCGCTCCGTCGACCTCGTGGTCGGGGTGTTGGGGATCGTGAAGTCCGGAGCGGCCTACGTACCGCTGGACCCGAGCCATCCGCCCGACCGCCTCCGCTTCCTCCTCGCCGACGCGCACGCGAGCGTCCTCATCACCGAGAGCCGGCATGGCGAACGGTTCCCGCCGGGCTGCGTCGCGACGACCATCCGCCTGGACGAGGAGCGCGCTGCGATCGCCGGTGAGGCCGACGAGCCGCCGCGCGGTGGGGCCCTCGCCGGAAATCTCGCTTACGTCATGTACACCTCGGGGTCGACCGGCGTTCCCAAGGGGGTCGCCGTGCCGCACCGGGCGGTGGTACGGCTGGTCCAGGGCACGGACTATTTCCGCGGCGGGCCGGACGAGACTTTTCTCCAGCTCGCCCCCATCGCGTTCGATGCCTCGACCTTCGAGATCTGGGGCGCGCTGCTGACCGGCGCGCGCCTCGTGGTCGCCCCGCCGGGAACCCTCGGCCTGGAGGAGATCGGACGGGTGGTCCGGGAGCAGGGCGTCAGCACGCTGTGGCTCACGGCCGGGCTGTTCCACCTGATGGCCGACCGGGGCCTCGACGATCTGCGCGGCCTGCGGCAGCTGCTGGCGGGCGGGGACGTCCTCTCCGTCGCCGACGTCGAACGGGTCCTGAGCGACTTGCCAGACTGCCGGATGATCAACGGCTATGGCCCCACCGAGAGCACCACCTTCGCCAGCTGTCATCGGGTGGTCGCCGGCGACCTGCGGAACTCGGTGCCCATCGGTCGCCCCATCGCCAATACCCGGGCTTACGTGCTGGACCGCTGCATGGGGCCGGTCCCGGCCGGAGTTCCGGGTGAGCTCTATCTCGGTGGGGAGGGCTTGGCGCGCGGCTATCTCGACCGGCCCGGACTGACCGCGGAGCGCTTCGTGCCCGATCCGTTCGGTCCCGCGCTCGGAGGCGAGCTCGGCGGGCGGCTCTATCGGACCGGCGACCGGGTGCGGTGGCGCGCGGACGGCGCGCTCGATTTCCTCGGCCGAATGGACGACCAGATCAAGATTCGGGGCCATCGGGTCGAGCCTGGGGAGGTCGAGGCCTCACTGCGCGCGCACCCAGCGGTGCGCACTGCGGTCGTCGTCCCGAGAGAGGACAGCGCCGGTGAGAAGTGCCTGGTCGCCTATCTGGTGCCGGAACAGGAGGCGCCCGGAGTGAGCGAGCTGCGCGCCTTCCTCCACCAGCGGCTGCCGGACTTCATGGTGCCTTCGGCGTTCGTGGTGCTCGAAGAGCTGCCGCTCTCACCCACCGGCAAGGTGGATCGGCGGTCGCTGCCGCTGCCGGTGGAACAACCCAGCGACTCGGCGGAACCCTTCGTGGCTCCACGCGGCCCCATCGAAGAGCTGCTCGCCGGCATCTGGGCCGGGGTGTTGCGGCTCGATCGAGTGGGCATCCACGACAACTTCTTCGAGCTCGGCGGGCACTCGCTGCTCGCCACGCAGGTCATCTCCCGGATCCTGACGACCCTCGGGGTCGAGCTGCCCCTGCGCCTCATCTTCGAGGCACCAACCGTGGCCGGACTGGCAGAACACGTAGTCGCGGCACAGCACGATGAAGCTTCCCTTCAGGCTCCGGCCTTGGTGCCGGTCGCGCGCGAGCGATATCGCACACCCGCCGGTTGAAGCACGAGTGTCAGGTGATCGGGCGCAGGTCCGGCTCGACCCAGCCGAATCTCGCCTCGGGCGACATCAGCCGGTCCTTCGTGTAGTGCCTCAGCGGCAGGTCCCGGGCCCCGTAGCGAGACAGCAGCCGGTTTACTCGTGCCGCCCAGTCGGATCCCGCCTCTCCTGCCTCCTCCGCCACATGGCCGCAGATCACCATCATATAGAAGCGGGTGATCGTCTCGTGGTACCCGCCGGTCGGCGTGGTGGCTACGCGATGCGCCGCGTTGACCCTTCGGATCCCTTCCCGCACGACGGCCAGTGCCTCCTCGAACGGCAGCCGCGACGCGTACCAGAGCGCCACCGCGAGGTGGGCCTGGTGGGTCCAGTCCGCCTTCGGCAGCGTGCCGTTCTCGAACCGGGCCACCAGTCGCACCACCTCGTCGGAGTGGCCGAAGCAGCGAACAGCCGCCGGCGCGGTCATGCGCCGGCCTCGCTGCGCCGGGGCGAGCCGCTCGGCCGCTCCGACACCCGCTCGGTCTTTCCGTGGGCGCCGGGCGCGAGCTGGATCATCAACACCGCGCCGAGGATCAGCACCATCGCGCCGATGGTCCGCGGGGTGATGGCCTCGTGCAGGATCAGCCAGCCGAGCAGCACCGCCACCACCGGGTTCACGTAGGCGTAAGTGCCCACCACGGTCGCCGAGGCGTGGCGCAGCGCGTAGGCGTAGGCGGTGAAGCCGACGATCGAGCCGAAGACGACGAGGTACGCCAGCGCCCCGATGCCCGAGGCCGACCAACGCCATTGATCCGCCTCGCCGATTGCCAAACCGAGGAGGGTGATCACCACGCCGCCCGCCAGCATCTGCACCGCCGAGGCGGCATAGGGCGAGGTGTCGGTCGGGTTCCGCTTGGAGTACACCGTCCCCAGCGCCCAGGATGCGCTCGCGAGCGTGAGGGCGACCGGGCCCGCGAGGTCCGCGTTCATCAGCTCACCGGGCGTCACCCCGGCGAGGAGGGCGCTTCCCAGGAAGCCGAGCGCCAGCCCGGCGCCGACTCGCCAGGTGAAGACCGTCGTCCCGCCCGGCCATAGCGCGTCGAAGAACGCCGCCCACAGCGGAACGGCCGCCACGAACACGCTCGCCGCACCCGACTCGACGTGCTGCTCCGCCCAGACGACGACCGCGTTGCCGCCGAGCAGGAGGAAGAGGCCGGTGACGGCGAGCACCTTCCAGTCGCGGAGGCTCCGCGGCAGCCGGTCGCCGGTGGCGAGCACGATCCCGGCGAGCAGGAGGCCCGCGATGACGAAGCGCACGCCGGCGAAGAGCAGCGGCGGCAGGTCCATCACGCCGATCCGGATGGCCAGGTAGGTGGAGCCCCAGACCGTGCAGACCAGGAGGTAGGCGATCAGCGCCCTGCCGCGCAGCCCCGCCATCAGTCGTCCTCCACCGGGACGATGCCCGGCTTCTCGAAGAGGGTGCTGAGCACGATCGTGGTACGGGTGCTCACCGGGCGGCCCGGCTGCTTGATCTCCCGCAGCACGCCTTCGAGGCTCTCGATCGAGGGCGCGGCAACCTTGAGCACGTAGCAGTCGTCGCCTGCGACGTGGTGGCACTCGAGCACGTTGGGATTGGCGGCCAGCGCCTGGATCTGGGGCTCGTCGCCCGCGCGCTCGGTGACCGGATAGCGGATGGCGACGAACGCGGTGATCGGAAAGCCCGACTTGGAGCGGTCGAGCCGGGCGTGGTACCCTCGAATGAGCCCGGCTTCCTCCAGCCGCTTGACCCGCTCCATGATCGCTGGCCGGGAGAGCCCGATCTCGTCGGCCAGGGCCTGGTAGCTGGCCCGGCCATCGGCGGAGAGCAGCTGGAGGATGCGTCGGGACGTGTGATCGAGCGAGTGTGTGCTCATTCTCCTGGCCTTTATGTTTCGTAGCTCAATCTATGATTTACATACGGAACGTCAAGATCGTGCGCATATGGCGGACTATTAGCAGGAATAGGTACTTGACGCACAGTTGGGGCGGTGGGGACGAGCTATCTATCTGCCGGGATTCCAGGTAGCTTGAAGCAGCCTTCCCGTAGCGTCCTGCCAGAGCCGGCCGTCGTCGCCGGACCTAAGGTCCCAAATGTTGTCCCCGCCACCACCCTCCTCACCGGGGGGCCTTCGTGTTGTCATCTGCGACTACAATGCGCTCCTGCAGTCTGTCACGGGACTTTTGAGGATGAGTGGCTACCGTGTCTTCCAGGCCTATGACGGACTGGCGGCCGAGGAACTGTGCTCCATGCTTCCCGATGTGGGGCTGCTGGTACTGAATACGGATGGCACCGGAATGGATTCTCCAAGCCTGATCCGGTCGATTCGAGGGCGTCACCCTGGTTTGCCGGTGCTGCATATCGGGCCGGTCGGCGTGCCGGGAATGCCGGAGGATGTGCCCACCTTGGCGGAGTCGTTCACGTCCGGCCAGCTCCTGGCGGCGGTCCACGCCGTAGCGCCGGGGTAGCTACCTGCCGCCCCGGCCCTTCTGGTTCGGTGGCGTGGGCCAGCCACCCTTGGTCGGTGGTCTCTTGAGTGGCTTCCCGACGTTCTCTTCCCGCCTACCAGGCAGCACTGGCGTCTCCGGCTTTGGCCCCCGCTTCCGGGGTGGGTTTCCCTTCGATCTTGCTCCCATCTGTCCTCCCATCCGTGGTGCCAGGTCCAAGCTTGCCCCTGGGAAGTGGCTAGATTGAAATAGTCTCCACCCATCCCCTGCCTGCCACTCCCGGACTCTCCGGGGCCAAAGGCCTAAAAAATGAGCCCCTGGGAACCCGGGATTTTCGACCGCACGCGGTGAACCCCTGCGATCTCGTCATCAGCAACACAAAGGTCGCGGGAGTGGAGGGTATCGAGCTGATCCTGCAGCTGCGCAAGAGCCGGCCCCAACTGCCCATCATCTATCTTGCCAACACCGGCCGGTCCAGCCCCGAAGCCGAGCGCCAGCTCCCCCCGGACGTGCCGATCCTCCGCGAGCCCTTTACCACGGAGAAGTTGCGGGCCACGGTGTACGCGATGCTCGACGGCAAGGCTTAGAATCCGGCCTTGCCCCGGGGCTCGCCGTGGCCCGCCACGGCCTTGTGAAGATCCCACGCTTCCTGGGCGATCTTATCGAACGATTTCTGGTTCGGCCCCTGCCCGCCCATCCGAATGGCGTAGATGATTGCCGCCATGATCGCAACGGTATCTGTGGGTTCGCCTTCCATCATCCGACCTCCTCGATAGGTGAGCGCAGCCCCAACCCCCAGTCCAGCCGCCCGCTTTCGGTACAGGCAGATCGGGCGCATGTAACGGAAAAGGGGTTACATTTAGGTAGTAGTAGTAGTCCCTCCACCGCCTGCCACTCCCGGATGTCCCCGGGTCCAAGGCCCACAATGAGCGGCCGAACATCGGGCCCCGCTCCCCGGCATATCGTCGTCGCCGACGAGGACCGGGCCGTCGTCGCCTTCATCATCAAGACTCTGCGGGAAGATGGCCACGCGGTATTCCACGCCTATGACGTCCTCGCCGCGACCCAGCTGGCCCATGCATTGGTACCCTGCGATCTCATCCTCAGCAACACCAAGGTCGAAGGCGCGGACGGCGTCGAGCTCCTGACGCAGCTTCGGCGGGAGCAACCTCAGGTGCCGGTCATCTATCTGGCCAACGACGGGCGGTCCACGCCCGAGATCGAGCGCCAACTGCCTCCTGACGTGACGATCCTGCGGGAGCCCTTCACGGCGGCCAAGGTGCGGACGGCGGTGAATGCGATGCTCAACGGCAAGGAGACGTAGTCGGGCCGCGCACACCTCCATTCGTTTCACGGTGTACCTGCATCTTAAGGTCTTCCGTCCTGTCCGATCCTCGCACCGGCACTGCTCGATCGTAACCCGGAACCTCGGCTTGCAGCCGGCGTTCTGATCGCGGGACCGCCCGCCTATATTCCCGCACCCATCAGACCCGGGGAGGTCGAGTGCCGGCGGTGCCATACCGAGTGGAGAAACCCTGGGGATTCGAGCTGATCTGGGCCCGCACCGACCGCTACGTGGGCAAGCTGCTGCACGTGCGCGCCGGCCACGTGCTGAGCCTTCAGTATCACAACCAGAAGGACGAGACGATGCACGTGCTGCGCGGCGAGCTGATCCTGCGGACCCAGCCGGGCTCCGCGCTGGAGGAGCGGCGGTTCAACGCGGGCGAAAGCGTGCACATCCCCCCCAAGCTCATTCACCAGATCGAGGCGGTGGTCGACACCGACGTCCTCGAGGCGTCCACGCCCGAGCTGGACGACCTGGTGCGACTCCAGGACCGCTACGGCCGAGGCTGACATGCAAGTGATCATTCCGCTCGCCGGGAAGGGAACCCGGCTGCGTCCTCACACTCACCTGGTCCCCAAGCCGCTGCTCAAGGTCGCCGGACGCCCGGTGATGGACTGGGTGATGGACCGTCTGGACGGCCTCGACGTGAGCGAGCTGATCTACGTCACCGGGCACCTGAAGGAGCAGGTGGAGGCGTACGCCCGCGCCCGCTACAAGATCCCCTCCCGCTTCATCGAGCAGAAGGTGCAGGACGGCACCGCGGGCGCCGTGAACCTGGCGCGGCCCTTCGTGCACGAGCCGGTGCTGATCATCTTCGTGGACACCGTCTTCGAGGCGGACCTCACGCTGATCAACCGCAGCGACGCCGACGGGATCATCTGGGCCAAGGAGGTCGAGGACTACCAGCGCTTCGGCGTGGTCGTCACCGACGCCAAGGGCTACATGACGAAGATCGTGGAGAAGCCCGACACGCCGGTCTCCAAGCTCGCCAATATCGGGCTCTACTACATCCGGGCGGTGGACAGCCTGTGGCAGGGCATCGACCACGTCCTGGCGCGCCCCAAGAACAAGGGCGAGTATTTCCTGACCGACGCGTTCCAGTGGATGATCGAGCACGGCAAGCGCATCCTCACCGCCGAAGTGGGCGGCTGGTACGATTGCGGCGCGCCCGGCACTTTGCTCGAGACCAACGAGACCCTGCTCAGGAAGGGCGCCGCGCGGCGGGTGGATTTTCCCGGGGTCACCATCCACGATCCGGTCTACATCGAGGACGGCGTCTCGATCGAGCGCAGCGAGATCGGACCCAACGTCTCGCTGGAGCAGGGGGCCCGGGTGCAGGACAGTACGCTCCGCAATGCGATCGTCGGACGCGACGCGGTGGTCACCCGCTCCACGCTCGACGGCGCGCTGCTCGGCAACAATGTCGTGCTGGAGGGCTTCCGTGGCAGCATGACACTGGGCGATCATTCAGAGGTGACCGCGAAGGGCTGATCCAACCTCGGGACCCCACCTCGAGGACTCATGGCGTCGGTTGACGATCTCTGCCGGTCCTATCTCGATCTGAAGTACCACTTCGACCCCTCGGCCGCGAGCTCGGCGGGCCTGGTGTCGCACGACGCGCGCCTGGGCCGGTTCGATCCCGAGACGACGCGCGCGCACGTCGCGGCGCTGCGATCGGTGGCAGGCGCCATCGAGGAGCTGCAGCCCGACGACCTCCAATCGGAGATCGACCGCACCGCGCTGCTCGGGGAAATTCGGAGCACCATCTACCGGTTCGAGCACGAGCGTCCCCACATCCGCAACCCGGGCTTCTGGCTGTCCCACATCTTTCAGGGACTCTACGCGATCGTGTCTCGGCGGAACGGCGCGGTCGGAATACGCGCGCCGGCGGCGCTGGAGCGGCTGAAGGCCATACCGGAATTCCTCGACACCGCGCGCGACACGCTGGACGAGCCGCCCTCGGTGTTCGTGGACACCGCGCGCGGGATGCTGGCCGGCGGCGGCGAGCTGGTGGTGCAGCTGGCGGGCCAGCTCGGCGGCGAGGCGCCGGAGTTGCGTCCAGCGCTCCAGCAGGCGGCCGGCCACGCGCTCGAAGCGCTCAAGCGATTCGGCACCGCCCTGCGCGACGAGATCGAGCCGGCGGCCGATCCGCACGCCTTCGCCATCGGCGAAGAGCAGTTCGGCCGCCGGCTGCATCACGAGCACGCCCTGGAGGCCGGTGCCCCGGAGCTCTGGCGCTACGGGCTGCACCTCCAGGAGGAGACCGAGGCCGCGCTCGCCGCGTTGGCGGCGCGCATGGGCGGCCGGGGGTGGCGCGAGGTCGTCGAGGAGCTGCGGGGCGACACGCCCGAACCCGAATCGCTGCTCACCGTCTATCGGGCGGAGCTCGACCGGGCCCACGCGTTCGTGGAGGAGCGCGACCTGGTCAGCATTCCGCGCGATCCGGTGGACGTCGTGCCGACGCCGTCGTTCATGCTCGCGCTGGTGCCGTTCGCGGCGTACGAGCCGCCGCCGATCTTTCTGTCGCACCAGACCGGCCGGTTCTACGTGACCCCGCCGGACACCTCGCTCCCGCCGGAAGCGCTGGCGCGTCAGCGCAGGGGCCACTGCCGGCACGCGATCCCGTCCATGGTGGCGCACGAGGCGTATCCCGGGCACCATCTCCAGCTGGTGACCGCGCAGGGCCTCGAGTCCGAGGTGCGGCGGCACGTCTGGACCCCGGTGATGGTGGAAGGGTGGGCGCTCTACTGCGAGCAGCTCATGGACGAGTCGGGCTATTACGCGGACGACGAGGCCCGGCTCTTCCAGCTGGTGAACCTGCTCTGGCGCGCGATCCGGATCGTGCTCGACGTCGGGCTCCACACCCGCGGCATGACCCCCCCCGAAGCGGTGGACTACATGGTGGAGCACCTGCCGATCGAGCGCGCGAGCGCCGAGGCCGAGGTCCGCCGCTACTGTGCCTGGCCCACATATCAGCTCTGCTACGCCGTGGGCCGGCGCGAGCTGCTCCGGCTGCGCGACGCCTATCGCGAGCGCGCCGGCGCGTCGTTCCAGCCCAAGCGGTTCCACGACGAGCTGCTGGCCTACGGTGGCATTCCGGTGGCGCTGGCGCGGTGGGGCATGGAGTTGGGGGAGGTCTGAGCCCGCTGTCCCGAAAGGGCCAATGAAGATCACCGTCCTGACGTACCTCGACAGTGAAGACGAGAACTCCAAGGACTATGATCCGGTCGTGCCCCAGGTTGCGCGCACCCTGCGCAAGCTGGGCCACCGGGTCTCGGTGCTCGGCGTCCACGGCGACGTCAAGCGGCTGATCGCCGGCCTCTCCCGCCGCAAGCCCGATCTGGTCTTCAACCTCATGGAGATGTTCGGCGACAACGTCTTCGGCGACATCCCCGTCACCGGCCTGCTCGACCTGCTCGGCCTCGACTACACCGGCAGCGGCCCCGGCGAGCTGTACCTCAGCCAGGACAAGGGTCTCACCAAGAAGCTCCTCGCCTTCGAGGACATCCTCTATCCCCGCTTCGCGGTATTCGCGCGCGACACGGGGTTCGAGACCGGCGGCAACCTCAAGATGCCGCTCTTCGTGAAGCCGCTCCGCTCCGACGCCTCGCTCGGCATCGGAGGGAAGTCGCTGGTGCACGACGCGGTGGCGCTGATGGAGCGGGTGAGCGCCATCCGGAAGGAGCTGGACGATGCCGCGCTGGCCGAGGAGTTCATCGACGGCCGGGAGTTCTACGTCGGGGTGATCGGCAACTCCCAGCCAAAGGCGCTGCCGCCGGTGGAGATCGATTTCACCGGGTTCCCCGAGGGCGTGCCCAAGGTGATGGACAGCAAGGCCAAGTGGGACGAGCGGAGCAAGGAGTACAAGGGCACCCGCTCGGTGCTGGCCCAGTTGCCCGACGAGCTGCGGGCGCGGCTCCAGAAGGTGGCGGTGGACGCGTTCCGCGCGCTCCGGGTGCGCGACTACGGCCGGGTGGACCTGCGCCTCACCGACACCGGCGACATCTACGTGCTGGAAGTCAACGCCAGCTGCTACCTGGACAAGGACAGCGAGTTCGCGATGGCCGCCGCGGCCGGCGGCCTCGACTACAAGCGGCTGATCGAGCGGATCGTGGATCTGGCCCTGGCACGCCATAAGAAGCGGAACTAGGCATCAGGGAAGACAGCGTGAACAGTGAAAGGTGAACAGTGAACGGGAAAAGCAGTTCCCTTTCACTTTTTACCGTTCACCGTTCACGCTGTTCTTGTCAGGGCAGATAACTACCCCGCTGGACATGATTCATCGCCAGCCCGGTCACCAGCGTCGTCACCGCCACCGTCGCCGCCGCCTCCCGTCCCGGCACGTAGCCCTGCCGCAGGTGCTCGGCCCGCTCCGCCAGGTAGCGAATGAGGACCCGGGTCCTTTCGGGGAAATGGCCGGTCCAGCGGAAGATGTTGGCGAGGAGGTCGGGCTCCAGCCGGCGGATCAGCGCCGCCGCCGGAGCGAGGTGCTCCGGCGCCGTTCTCTCCCCGGCGCCGCCCAGGTCCTCGAAGATGGCTCGGATGGCGCCATCCAAGCCGGGCGGCACGTCGCCGATGCCGATGGCCTCGTCCCGGTAATAGTGGCCGAGTGAGTACTCGATCTCGGCGACGTCCTCGTCCAGGTCCACGTTGGTCACCACCGGGTCGCGCTCCCGCAGCATCGCCATGGTGCGGTCGCAATACGCCAGCTTCGCGGCCGCGACCGGCCACCCGCTGTACTCCTTCCGCCAGTCGAGACCAGGCGTCATCCAGACCGCGAAGGTCTCCGACCAGTCCTCGTCGGGGTGCTTCTGCGCGTACCAGCCCGGGAGATGGCGCACGTAGCGCCGGCTGAACGGCTCCGGGCGGTACTCCTCGGAGTACGGCTGGGTGATGGAGCCGAACTGCTTGACCCACTCCTCCTGGTCGTACAGCCGGTAGGCGTAGTTGATCACGTGGCCCATCTCGTGGCGGAGGTACCGGAGGATGTCCGCCCGGTCGAACCCCTCCACCAAACCGGTCCGCTCCACGTGCAGGGCGGTCAGGTCGGGCCGGGCCAGGTAGAAAGGGATGGCGATGGCGACCGACTCGAATGCCACGCCCCACTCGGTCGAGAGGTAGAACCGGGGCTGGACCCGGGTCAGCCGGGCGCCGCGCAGCTCCTCCTCGAATTGGTCGATGATCGGCTGGAGAGGTGTTCCCTCGATGGTGAGTCCGAAGTCCCGGATCGGCGTGGCCCAGAGGTTGGACTCATGAAAGCGGACGGACTCGGCGGGCATGGCGACAAACATAAGTGCTAGCTTTCCCCGATGCCGTCCCGCGCCCTGTTCCTGGTGAATCCGCGCGCACGCGGGGGTGCGGAGGGTGCGGGCGAGATCTCGACCCGGCTCCGGGGCCTCGGTCTCGACCTCGTCGCCGAGCCGGTCAAGGATCCTTCCCGCATTCCGGAGCTGATCCGCCGGCATCTCCCGGAGGTCGATCGGGTGATCGTGGGCGGCGGCGATGGGACTATCGGCGCCTCGGTCCAGGTGCTGGTCGAATCCGGCCTGCCGCTCGGCATCATCCCGATGGGCACCGCGAACAACCTCGCCCGGACGCTGGGCGTCCCGTCCGACCCTGAGGGCGCCTGCGCCCTGATCGCGGCGGGCCACCGCCGCCGGATCGATCTCGGCCGGGTGAACGGCCGCTATTTCTGCACCACGGCCAGCGTGGGCCTGAGCGTGCAGATCACCGGGGAGCTGTCGCCCGAGACCAAGCGCCGGTGGGGGCCGGTCGCCTACGCGCTCGCCGCGACCAAGGTGATACGGCGGAGCCATCCGTTCCGGGCGGAGATCGCCTGGGAAGGCGGCACGCGACTCACCCGAACCGTCCAGATCGTGGTGGGAAACGGACGACACTACGGCGCGGCCCTCACGGTGGCCCCGGATGCGACCATCGACGACGCACGCCTCGACCTCTACTCGCTCGAGGTGAACCACTGGTGGCAGTTGGTGAGGCTGGCACCCTCGCTGAAGCGCGGGACCCACGTGCATCGGGGGGAGGTCGAGGCACTGCGAGCCCGAACCTTCGAGCTGCGGACCCGGAGGCCGATGCCGATCGACCTGGATGGCGAGATCGGCGCTGAAACGCCCGCCCACTTCGAGATCGTGCCCCGCGCGATCGCGGTGTTCGTCCCCGCCGTCGGGGCGACATGAGCGAGAGGCTTCCCGCCGCCAGGATCCCGCCCACAGTCAAGGGACTCTCCCTCGTCTCGCTGTTCAACGACTTCGCCAGCGAGATGGTGTACCCGCTCCTGCCGGCGCTGGTCACCGGACCGCTGGGGGCCGGAGCGCTCGCCCTCGGGGCCCTGGACGGGGCCGCGGAGCTGACCTCGGCGGCGCTCAAGGTGGTGAGCGGCCGGCTGGCGGACCGCCCCCGATGGCGTGCGCCGCTGATCCTCAGCGGCTACGCGACCGCGGTGCTCATCCGGCCCCTGATCGCCGTCGCCGGCACCGCGTGGCAGGTGATCGGATTCCGGATCGTCGATCGGGTGGGCAAGGGCCTCCGGACCCCGGCGCGCGACGCCTTGATCGCGGCCGTCACCCCGCCCGAGTCGCGGGGCCGGGCGTTCGGATTCCATCGCGGGGCCGACCACTTCGGGGCCGTGCTGGGCTCGGTCGCGGCGTGGCTGCTGCTGGAGCACGGGCTCGCGGTTCGGGACGTGATCGGCTGGAGCGCGCTTCCGGGCGCACTCGCCTTCCTGGTGCTGGCGCTTCTGCTCCGTGGCACCAGGGCCGGACCCACCGCGCTGAACACCGCTCCCGGACAGGCCGCGGCCGATGCCACCGGCCGGATCTTCTGGGGACCGGTCCTGGTGCTCACGGCGCTCACCTTCTTTCGGGTCCCGGAGGCGCTGCTCCTCCTCAGGCTCCAGGATCTGGGAGTGGCGGTGCCGGCGATCCCACTGGTATGGGCCGGTCTCCACGTGGTGCGAAGCGGAAGCTCGTATCCCGGGGGATGGATCGCCGACCGCCTGGGACCGCGGGCGACGGTGGCGGCGGGAGGGTTACTCTTCGCCGGGGTCGCCGTCGGGCTCGGCGACCGTCTTTCCCCCGCCGGAGCTGTGGCCACCTTTCTCCTGCTCGGGCCGGTGGCCGGTCTGACCGAGTCGGCCGAGCGGGCGCTGGTGGCGCGATTGGCGCCGGTGCGCACCGGCAAGGGGTTCGGTATCTACCACGCGCTCGTCGGGGCCAGCGCGCTGCCCGCGGGGCTCGCCTTCGGCTTGCTGTATCAGCGGGCGGGCGGTCCCGCCGCGCTGCTGGGCTCCGCGGCGGGAATGGTCATTGCCGTGGCCGTTTGGATCGCAATCACGACCGCAAACGCGAAGCGAGAGCGATGATCAGGACCAGCACGATACTCCTTGCGCTGCAGTTCGCTTCGGCGGGATCTGCCGAGGGCCAGGTTCTCATCCGGGTGGGCGACCCCAGCCGCGCGACCTACTCCGAGCTCCATGAGGCGCTTCGCCCGGGCACCAAGGCCGCGGACTCCGCGTTGACAGTGCTGCGGGAGACACGACCCGCGGTACTCTGGCAGCGGGTCCGGGCGGCGCTCCGGGGCGACGCGGCGTGGAACGATGCGCCGCTCGCGCTCACGCGCCTGGCCGAGCTGCGGGATCGCGCGCACGCGGACAGCGCGGCCGCGCTGAGCCGCGCGATCGAGGCGGGAAAGGTGGACGGGCCGCCGGGGCAGGATCCGACGGACCTGCTGGCGCCGCTTCGCGCCGTCGGGCTCGAGCGGGACCGCGCGGCCCGGGGAGACGGGGAGATGTTGAAGGAGATCCTGGCGATGATCCCCACCGGCCGCTACGGAGTGGGCGAGGCGTGGGTGCTCGGCCGGCTCGGCCGGGCCGCGTCCGATTCGCTCCAGGCGCGATTCCTCGCGGCGGACGATACCGAGCAGAAGGTGCGATACCTCACCCTGCTCTCGTTCTCGTCCGATACGGCCGCGATCCCCTTGCTGGCCCGGGTCTACGCCGCGCCCGACAGCTTCGGGATCCCGCCGCGCTACGCGTCGCGCGCGTCCGACGCGCTGCTCTGGATCGGGACGGGATCGAGCCTGGCCGCGCTGCTGGATGCACGCAGGCAGGCTAGGGCGCGCGGGGTCTACGCCGCCCCGGAGCTGAGCCGCGGCGGCTACGATTTTCTGGCCAACGACAGTTCGGCGGTGATCTCTCGGACGGGGAAGTGGCTCACGGAGTGGGTGAAGGAGCTGCCGCCCTCCACCGGTCAGCAGCAGCGCGTCGGGCCGTCCGCGTACCGCGCCCGCACGAACTCCTCGTAGAACTCCCGCTCGGTCGGGATCGCCTGCCCTGGATGACACCGACGCAGATGCTCCACATGCGCCGCGTAGTCCGGCATCCCCGCGATGCGTCGAGCGGCGGACAGCACTCCGGAAATCGCCCGCCGCGCCGCGCTCTCAGCCGCGCCTCTATCCCACATACGCCGTCTCCACGAACGGAGTCTCCTGCGCCCGTGCCGGCTTCCGCCGGGTCAGCACCAGCAGCCATTCCCGCGCCGATGCCAGCACCACGACGACCGTCACCAGCATGAAGGCGATCGCCACCAGTGCGTCGAGCCGGTCGTTGAAGACGAGCCGGGCGCCGCGCGCCGGATCGAGGGTGCCGTCGGTCACCTGCTGCAGGGTGAGCGCCGCGTGGGCCAGGAAGCCGAGCCGGGGGTCGGCGGCGAACACCTTTTGCCAGCCTGCCGTGAGCGTCACGATCAGCACCCACGCCAGGGGCAGGAGCGTGATCCAGGCATAGCGTGCCTTGCCGCTCTTGACGAGGATCGTCGTGCCGACGCAGAGGGCGACCGCGGCGAGGAGCTGGTTGCTGATGCCGAAGAGCGGCCAGAGCGAGTTGATGCCGCCCAGCGGATCGAGCACCCCCTGGACCAGGAAGTAGCCCCAGCCGGCGACGACCAGGGCTGAGGCCGTGATGATGCTGGGGTACCACGAGGTCCGGCCGAGCGGAGCCCAGACGTGCCCGGCCAGCTCCTGGAGCATGAACCGTCCGACCCGGGTGCCGGTGTCCACCGTGGTGAGGATGAACAGGGCTTCGAACATGATGGCGAAGTGGTACCAGAGCGCCATCAGTCCCTGGCCGAACGCGCCGCTGAAGATGTGCGCCATCCCGACCGCGAGCGACGGCGCCCCACCGGTCCGGGCCAGGAGCGTGCGCTCGCCGACCGTCGCCGCCAGCCCCGTCATCTGCTCCGGCGTGACCTGGAACCCCCAAGCCCTGATCGTTTCCGCGGCCGCCTCGACGCTGCCGCCGAGGGTGGCGAGCGGGGTGTTGATGGCGAAATAGACCCCGGGATCCAGCACCGCGGCGGCGCACATCGCCATGACCGCGACGAACGACTCCATCAGCATCCCGCCGTAGCCGATGTACCGGGCGTCGCTCTCCCGGGTCAGCATCTTTGGCGTGGTGCCCGACGCCACCAGGGCGTGGAAGCCGCTGATCGCCCCGCACGCGATGGTGATGAAGGCGAAGGGGAAGAGCTTCCCCGCGAAGACCGGGCCGGTGCCATCCACGAACTGGGTCATGGCCGGCATCCGGAGCGGCGGGAGCACCACCAGGATCCCCACGGCGAGCAGGAAGATGGTGCCGATCTTCATGAAGGTGGAGAGGTAGTCCCGGGGGCAGAGGAGCATCCAGACGGGGAGCACGCTGGCGATGAACCCGTAGGCGATCATGCCGTAGGCGATGGTGAGCGCGGAGTGGGTGAACATCGGGGCCAGCGTCGGCGACTCGGCGACGTATCGGCCGCCCACCAGCGCCAGCAGCAGCAGCGCCACGCCTATCGCCGAGGCCTCCAGCGTGCGCCCGGGCCGCCACACCTTCATCCAGTAGCCCATCAGGATCGCGATGGGGATAGTGCAGAGGATGGTGAACACGCCCCAGGGACTGTCCCGCAGGGCGTTCACCACCACCAGCGCCAGGACGGCGAGCAGGATCACCATGATGGCGAGGACCGCGACCATCGCGAGCATGCCGGTGACCGGGCCGGTCTCCTCCTTCGCCATCTGGCCCAGCGACTTGCCGTCGCGCCTCATGGAGCCGAACAGAATGATGAAGTCCTGGACCGCGCCGCCGAACACCACGCCGAAGACGATCCAGATGGTTCCCGGCAGGTAGCCGAACTGCGCGGCGAGGACGGGGCCGACCAGCGGGCCGGCCCCGGCGATGGCGGCGAAGTGATGGCCGAAGAGCACCCATCGCGACGTCGGCACGTAGTCCCGCCCGTTGGCCAGCCGCTCGGCCGGGGTAGCCCGCCGATCGTTCAGGCCGAAGACCCGGTCCGCCAGGAAGCGGCTGTAGAAGCGGAATGCGATGAGGTAGGTGCCGACGGCGGCGAGGACGAGCCAGGCGGCGCTGATCGTCTCGCCGCGGTGCAGGCCGAGGACGCCCCAGGCGACCGCGCCGGCGAGGGCGATCAGGAGCCAGCCGAGTTTGGGGAACATGGGGGAATAAAAGCGTGAACGGTGAAAAGTGAACAGTGAAAAGGGGATGCAGCCGGCCCCGTTCACCTTTCATCTTTCACCGTTCCCGCTTTTCCCGCCCCACGCCTTTCCTTCTTGCCCTCCCCCCGGGCGCGCCGTACCTTCGGACTCCATGCCATTGCCATCCTTTGGGTTCGGCCATCGGCCGTCGTGGGAGTACGAGGCCCCCGATGCGAGCGGCGCCGTGCTCGAGGAGCCCGAGCCGCAGCCGGTCCGGAGGGGATGGAAGGGGAAGGTGGCCGTGGTGACCGGCGGGGCGACCGGCCTCGGCCGGGCGGTCGTGATGGAGTTCGGGAAGCTGGGCTGCAACGTCGCCTTCTGCTTCGTGAACCTGCCGGGCCGGGACGTGGTGGAGCAGGCCCTGTTGACCGAGACCGCCCTTGCCGCGATGGGCGTCGGGGTCTACGCCACCCGCTGCGACGTGCGGGACCGGGACGAGGTGGAGCACTTCGTTCTCGACGCCAAGCAGAGGCTCGGCGGGGTCCACTTCCTGGTCAACAACGCCGGGATCGCCAACGACGGCGCCCTCTGGCGGCTCAGCGAACAGGCCTGGCGTGAGGTGCTGGATACCAACGTGACCGGCGCCTTCAACTGTATTCGGGCCGTGGCGCCGGTGTTCCGGCAACAGCACTACGGCAAGATCGTGAACGTCAGCGCGCATCAGGCCAAGCGGCCGGGCTTCGGCGTCGCCAACTACGCCGCGAGCAAGGCCGCGCTGCTGGGGCTCACCCGCGCCGCCGCCGTCGAGCTCGGCCCCGCCAACGTCAACGTGAACGCCGTCGCCCCGGGCTTCATTCGCACCGAGCGGATGGCCATGCTCCCCTCCGAGGTCGTCGAGCGCGCGCAGAAGAGCTCGGTCCTCGGCCGGGTGGCGGAACCGGAGGACGTGGCCCACGTGGTTTCCTTCCTGTGCTCCGAATCCGCGCGGCACATCACCGGGCAGACGATCGTGGTGGATGGGGGGTTGTCGCTGGAGTAGGGGACGGGGGAAGTGGTGGATGGGTAGTGCTGGGCCGGCTCGCGCGATCGCGATTACCTCATCCCGAGCGCAGCGAGGGACCTTGGCCGAATGTCTTGGGAGCCCGTTCGCTACGTCTATATACTCGCCAGCCAAAGCCGCGTTCTGTACACTGGCATTACCACCGATCTCCACCGCCGGGTCTACCAACACAAACTCGGACTTATCCCCGGCTTTACTCACCGGTACGGAGTCAACCGCCTGGTGTACTTCGAGTCGACCTCCCACATTCGTGCCGCGATCGAGCGAGAGCGCCAGCTCAAGTCGTGGCGACGGGAGAAAAAGCTGCGGCTGATCGAGAGCATGAACGCCGGATGGCTCGACCTTTCCGCGGACTGGTTCCGGGAGACCGACGATCGAGGTCCCTCGCTCCGCTCGGGATGAGGCCTCGCCAGACTTCAACCCTCCCTCCCGACCGTTTACCTTCCCCGCCGTGAAGCGGATTCCCTCGATCATCATCGCGCTGCTCTCGATCAGCTGTGCGGCCGGGGCGCAGCAGCCGGCTCCGCCCGTGGCGGTTGCGCCGCCCGCGGCGCCGGTACCGCCGGTGCCGACCGCCGCCCTGGTCGGGCAGAACGTCGCGCTCATGCCGATCACGCTGATCGCCCCCGATCCGGCGCTCCAGGCCGACACGGTCTACGCGCCCTACCGCGATCGCCGGACGGCGCTCCTCTGGGCCGACTCGTTGATCGGCGACGCGTTCGCCGGCCGCGCGCCGGAGGTGCACTGGGTCCTGCCCGCGGAGCTGCGCAAGGTGGCGCGGCGCTCGCCGGGAATCGTCGGCGACCCGGACCAGATGGGCCAGGCCGCGCTGCGCTCGCCCAAGCTGAAAGAGGTCCCCGATCCGCTGCGGTCGTCGCTCCGGAACCTGATGGCGGTGGTCGGCGGGCGTGCGGTGATGGTGCCCGCCTCGATCGGCTTCGGCCGCCAAGCCGACGGTTTGATCCGGGCGGACCTGTCGCTCGCGGCTGCGGACACCCGCAGCGGCAAGATCATCTGGCGCGCGGTCGCCACCGGCAGCGGCACCAACCCGCGCCAGGCCCTCGACGCGGCGCTCGCCGCGGTGCTGCCCCTCGACGCCGGCGGGCCATGACGTACGACGTCACCCTCATCCCAGGGGACGGGATCGGCCCCGAGATCACCGCCGAGACGGTGAAGGTCCTCGAGGCGACCGGGCTGCGCTTCAACTGGGACGAGGAGCTGGCCGGGGTGAGCGCGGTCGATGCCACCGGCACGCCGTTGCCCGACGCCACGGTCGAGAGCATCCGCAAGAACGCCGTCGCCCTGAAGGGGCCGCTCACCACCCCGATCGGCACCGGCTTCCGCTCGGTCAACGTCGGCCTCCGCAAGGAATTCGAGCTCTACGCCAACGTCCGGCCGGCCAAGACGATCCTTCCCGGCGGCCGGTTCGAGAACGTGGACATCGTGCTGGTGCGGGAGAATCTCGAGGGACTCTACATCGGGGTGGAGCACTTCGTGCAGATCGGCGACGATCCGCGCGCCGTGGCCGAGTCCATGGCCATCGTCACCCGCGCCGGATGCCAGCGCATCGTCCAGTACGCCTTCGAGTACGCCCTCAAGCACGGCCGCCGCAAGGTGACCATCGTGCACAAGGCGAACATACTCAAGATGGTGAGCGGGCTCTTCCTCGAGGTCGGCCGCGACATCGCCGCCCAGTACGCCGGCCGGGTGGAATCCAACGACATGATCGTGGACAACACCGCGATGCAGCTGGTACTCCGGCCGGAGCAGTTCGACGTCATGGTCACCACCAACATGTTCGGCGACATCCTGAGCGACGAGGTCTCGGGGCTAGTGGGCGGCCTCGGCCTCGCGCCGGGCGCCAACATCGGCACCAAGGCCGCCATCTTCGAGGCGGTGCACGGGAGCGCGCCCGATATCGCGGGGAAGGGCGTGGCCAATCCCTCGGCGCAGATCCTGGCCGCCGCGATGATGCTCGACCATCTCGGCGAGCTCGAGCGCGCCGACCGGGTGCGCCGGGCGGTGGTGGACACCATCGTCCGTGACGGGGTGCGAACCCGCGATCTCGGCGGCACCGCATCCACCGGGGAGTTCGGCAATGCTGTCGCGCGGCGGGCTGCCTGAGGCTCCCTGCGCCAGCTGCGAGCGCCGGATCATCGGGCTCGCCTGGGGCGACATCTGCCCGCAGTGCCGCGCCGCGCGGTCCAGGCGTGCATCCCGGCTGGCCAATCGCATCTCCCTCGCCGCGACGCTACTGATGGGACTGTACGTCGCCTTCCGCATGCCCCCTGATCCGATGGCTCGAGTCTACGGGGCGGTCGCCGTCCTGGCGACCTACATCATCGTGCGGCGGATCGCGAGCCGCGTGGCCATGGAGACCATGAAATGAAACAAGGAGCGCGTACCTTGCTGGTGCTCGGAGCCATGGCGGCCGGCCGGCCCGGCGGCCCGGCGGCGACGCTTGCCGCCCAGACCAGCCTCACGATCTACAACGACGGGCGTGTCTTGGTGCGGCGGGAGATGCCGGCGTCGGTGCCCAAGGGCGCGTCCAGCCACAAGGTCGCGCTCGGCTCGCTGGAGCCGGCCTCGCTCTTTCCGCTCGATTCCGGCGTTGCCATCACCCGGCTGACGTACGACGGCGCGACCGACGAAGGGAGCGCGCTGCGCCGCTCGGTCGGCCGGCGTGTCGTATTCCGCCTTCCCGAGTCCAAGGACACCCTGAGCGCGCTGGTCCTGGGCGTGGATCCCCTGCGGCTTCGGCTCCCCGACGGCCGAGTCACCTTCCAGCCCCCGGGCGCGGCGCTCTATCCCGCCGACGTCGTGGTCGCCGACCCGACGGCGCGCCTCGAGCTCTGGAGTTCCCGGTCCCAGGAGCGGCTCCGGCTCGGGTACTTCACCGGCGGCGCCACCTGGCAGGCCAGCTACCAGGTCATGCTCGGCGGCCGCGCCGCGCGCGTCGCCGGCATGGCGGTGCTCGAATCGCAGGGCCTCCGTGCCGACAGTGCCGACGTCCAGCTGCTCGCCGGCTCGGTCGGTCGCGCCGACAAGCCGCCCGCGCCGCAGGCCAGGGTTTTCGAGGCCTTGCAGGCGAAAGCGGACTTTGCCGACGCGGCCGCGGTGGAGCAACGGGTGGGCGAGTTCCACCTGTATTCGCTCCCGGGCAAGAGCACCCTCCTCCCCGGGCTCACGACATCGGTGGCGCTGTTCGAGCCGGTCGACGTGCCTTACGAGCGCGACTACGTCGTGCGCGGACTGGTGCCTTACTGGGGCTTCCTCCCCCAGCAAGGCGAGGAGAGTGAGGTCCCGGTCCAGATCAGCTACACCCTCAAGCGGCCGCACAAGAGCGGGTTCGGGGACCGGCCGCTGCCCGGCGGGGTTGCCCGGCTCTATCAGCCCGACAGCGCCGGGCGTGCCCAGCTCGTCGGCGAGGCGGCGCTGGAGCACACTCCGGCGGGGCGGGATCTCAAGTTGGACGCGGGCGTCGCCTTCGATCTGACCGCGCGCAGGGTGCAGACCACCTACGTGACCCGGCGTGACAGCACCAAAGCCCACGGGGTGCGCACGGTCGCCACGGCCGACTACCGCGTGACCGTGCGGAACGCTACCGACAGCGTGGCGACGGTGGACGTGATCGAGGAGCGCGCCGGCGAATGGGCCGTGCTCTCGAGCTCGGTGCCGGCGGAGAAGCTCTCCACGGTTCGGACCCGATTCCGAGTCAAGGTGCCGGCCCGAGGCGAGGCCGCGGTGACCTACCGGCTCAGAATCGTCTGGTGAGATGAGCGCCGGCCGGGTCGTCATCGCCCATCTCTCCGACCTCCACTTCGGCGCCCACGCCGATCTGGCTCAGATCGAGGCGCTCGAGAGCTTCCTGCCCACGCTCGCAGCCGACGCCACGGTCATCTCCGGCGACCTCTCCCAACGGGCCCGGCACGGCGAGTTTCAGGCGGCGCATGCGTTCGTGAACCGGTTGCGGCCTCACGCGCCCCTGCTGGTCGTCCCGGGCAACCACGACATCGAGTGGTGGAAGAGTCCGCTGGGCCTCCGGGGGGAGCGACGGAAGTACCGGAAGTATTCCCAGTATTTCAGCGACCTCACGCCTGTGGTGGAGATCCCCGGCGCCATCATCGCCGGGGCGCTCAGCAGCTACGGCGTCGCGGTCGGCTCGCTCACCTGGAACATCCGCGACGTCGCGGTGAAGGGACACCTCCCCAGGCGTGAGACCGATCGGGTGGGCAAGATCTTCGCGGGTGGGCCACCGGGAGCGGCGCGGGTGCTGGTGTTCCACCACAACGTGCTCCCCGGCGCGCTCTCCCGGCGGATGGGGCTCGCCCGCTGGAAATCGGCGCACCGCCGGCTCCTCGCTACCGGAGCCGACGTGGTGCTCTGTGGGCACGACCACCAGGAGGGCGCCGGGCAAGTCGACGGCACGCTCGCGGTGAGCACGTCGGGCACCCACAGCCACCGCTCCCGCGGGGGCCTGCCGTCGGTCTTCAATCTCGTCACGGTGGAGCCGAGCGCGGTGCACATTCAGCATTTTCGCTGGCAGCCCTCGACCCGGCAGTTCCAGCGTTCCGATGCCCACTCGTTCGCGAGGGCGGGCCCGCCCAAGGTCACGGTGTCGGTGGCTGGAGGCGATCAAGGCCTGTGAGCTCCGATCTCCTGTCCGACCGTCTGAGTCAGCTCGGCCTCCGCGGCGTCGCCCGAGTCGTCACCCACACCAACCGGATCGTTATGGTCAGCCTCGGCGCGCGAGGGGTGCTGCGCCTGCATCGGGGATACGTCCACGCCCCTGACCGGGTGCTCCGGGCCATCGTTCGATTTCTCGACCCGCGCCTGCCCCGGCCGATGCGGCGCGTGGCGGAGCGCGAGTTCCTGGAGTTTCCGGTGGAGCGGCTTGCCCCGGCCTTGGAGTCTCCCCGGCCCGAGCGGCCGCGTCCGGGCGACCTTCTGCTGCTCCACCGGCTGGGCCGGGCCCACGAGCGGCTCAACGCCGAGCACTTCGGCGGAGCGCTGGGGAGTGTACCGATCCGGCTCTCCAGCCGGATGCGGACGCGGCTGGGCGAGCTGAGCGTGGATCTCCGAAGCGGGAGGCCGATGGAGATCGCCATCAGCCGCCGCCACATCGCCCGCCACGAATGGGCCGAGGTGGAGCACACCCTGTTGCACGAGATGGTGCATCAATGGCAGGCGGAAATGGGCCTCCCGGTGGACCACGGCTCGGGATTCCGGCGCAAGGCTCGGGAAGTCGGCGTGCTTCCCGCCGCGAAGCGGAGCCCTGGCCCCGCTCCGGCGTCTAGTGGAGATGCTGGTCGAAGAACTCGGCCATTCGCGAGATGATCGCGGCGGAGCCGGGATCGGTGGGGGCCGAAGTCGGCTCCAGGTCGTGATCGGCGTGCAGCACCCGGAGCAGGGAGGAGGAGACGCCTGCTCCACGGAGCAGCGCATCCATGCGGACCGACTGGTCGGGTAGCACCAGCTCGTCCTCGTCTCCCACGATGAAGAGGAACGGAGCGTCATCCGGCGTGACGTGGGTGACGGGGCTGGCCTGGATCATCTCGGGCGAGGTCGGGTCGGGCCAGGTCTGGAACACCCGGCTGTAGTCGTCCCGCAGCTCGTCCGGGCTGGTGAAGTCGGTGATGGCCGACAGGGCGATCACCGCCTGGACCTCACTCGATATTCCTTGGAATCCCCCCACTTGATCGAATCCGGCCCCGCCGTCCGCCGTTCCCAGCAGCGACACGAGCTGGCCCCCCGCGCTCCCGCCCCACGCGCCGATGCGATCCGGATCGAGACCGTAGCGGGACGCGTGTGACCGGAGGTGGCGGATGGCGCATTTCACGTCCTGAATCTGCGACGGGTACTTGTGAGCCGGAGCCAGACGGTAGTCCAGGCTTACAACCAGGTATCCGCGCTCGAGCAGGGCATCCTTCAGCTGGAGGAACCGGGTCCCGCTCGAGCGACTTCCGCTGACCCATCCTCCGCCATGCACGTGCACCGCCACCGGCAGCGGTCGTGGCAGCGATGCGCTGGGCACGTAGACGTCCATCTTGTTCTGGACGTTGCCTATGGTGCAGTAGGTGAGGTTAGTCCTGGCGCCCTCTCCGAAGCTCACCGAGATCTCGGCGCTCCCGCTCTGGTCGCCGCTCGTCGCCGTGATCGTCGCGACGCCCGGCGCGTGAGCGGTCACGATGCCGCCGGCGTCGACGCTCGCGATCCCGTCGTCGCTGCTGTTCCACGCCACCACCGCCCCGGCCAGCGGCGCGCCATGCTGGTCGAGCACCTCGGCGGTCAGCAAGACGGTCTGACCCTGGAGCAGCCAAGCCTGGCTCGGGCTCACCTCGACGGAGGCGGCCGTGGGCGGACTCTCGACCAGGATGGTCGCCTGCTGGACCAACCCCACCCCGCCGACCACGGCCGAGACCGACTTCGTGCCGGGACTGGTCGAGGCGAAGCTTCCGGCCGCCGTTCCGCTCGCGTCCGTCGCTGGCGGCTGAGTCAGCGTGTTGCCGGATCCGCTGGCGCCTAGCTCGACGGCGAGCCCGGGGACCGGATTCCCGAAGGCATCCTTGGCCTGCACCGAGACGATGCTGGCCGCGCCGGTGAGAATCGAGCCGGGCGTTGCCGACACGGTGGAGCTCGAGACGTCCACCGGTCCTGGAGTCGCCTCCGCCGTGAACTCCACCGAAGCGCCCGGCACCGCGGCCGCGGACGCTCGGAGGGTGTTCTCCCCCACGGTCGTGCCGAGCGTCCATTCCGCCGCCGCTCGCCCATCCGCGTCCGTCGTGACCGCGCCGGGCGAGACGAGGCCGCCGCCTCCCGTCACCGTGAACGTCACGCTGACGCCGGCAACGCCATTCCCGGCCGCGTCCCGAACCACCACCGCGGGCGCAATCGCCACGGCGCTTCCGACTGCGGCGTCCTGTCCGTCACCGGCCGCCGGCAGAAGCTGGCTCGCGGCCCCGGTCGCCACGGGGAACGCTCCGCTCTCCGACGAAGCCAGCCCCTCCGCGGTCGCGGTGAGGATGTAGTCTGCGCCACCCTGATCGATGTGAAGGCCCGGGAATGTCGCGCGGCCATTGACCGCGGTGGCCGCCACGCCGCCGGCGAGATCGCCTTTGTTCAGGTGGAGCTGGATCGCGGCCGACGCACCTGGCACCACGTTCCCGTACTCGTCCTGGACCGTTACCACGACCGGCGGATCGAACGCGACGCCGGCTATGGCTGCCTGGGGCACGGCCGCGAAGCCGAGGCGGGCGGCCGAGCTGGAGCGTGCGGTGGCGGAGAGTGGCGCGGGCGCCAGACCGTCGACGGAGACGCTGGCGCTCTGTGTGCCGGAGCGCGGCCCGAGCGTCCAAACCACCCGCGTTTCGCCCCGCTCATCGGTGCGCCCGCTCTCCGGTGCCAGGACCCCGGCCCCCTCGGAGGCAGCAAAGGTCACCAGTACCTCGGGAACGGCCCGACCGTCGGCATCGGTCACCCGCGCCACGATCCCGTCGCCGAGCGCCTGGCCGACCGTGCCGGTTTGCCCGGCGCCCGCCTCGATTTCCAGGAGAGCCGGCGGCCCATTGGGTCCCACCTCGGGACCCTGGCAGCTCCACAGCGCGAGAGCCGGAAGGCACCCGAGCCCGATGGCGCGAAACCGAGCGAGGTGCGGTATAGGCAGGTCCGTCATGCTCATGCCGTGGTCGCAAGTTCAGAGCCGTCGCCGGAACAGGCGTAGGATGTTGTGGTGATGGGGTTTAAGGAGACCGGGTCGGGACCGCAGTGCCGTTGGCGCAGCAGGTCGTTGCGTGCCCGCCCGCGGCTTCGAGCCCGCCGCGGCTCAGGCTACCGCCGGCCCGTTGCACAACTCTCGGCGTGGCGGGGTTGTACACCATGGAACCACGAATATCTTGCGGGCCTCGCTTGAATGGCCGGGAACTTGCGCCCGGCCCACTCGCATACCGCGCTTCTCACCGGGAGCCGGTTCCGGAGATCCCTGGATGGGCAAGACGTTGAAACTGATCCGTCGGGTGCTGACCCCGATGATCGTGGTTCGCCTTTACTACTATTGGAAACACCGGGCCGTCGTCAGCCAGAAAGCTGAAGTGGATCTCGCGCCGTCGACCTCGTGGGGGAATGGCTGCCTCGTCTCCGCCTTCACCAAGGTGAAGATCACCGGCCCATTCGTCATGGGGGCGCGGGTACAGATCTCCACCGGCTGCTTCATCGGGGCGGGCAGCGGTGGGCTCACGATGGGTGACGACGTGCTCATCGGCCCGAACTGCGTGATCATGACGGGCAGCTACATCTACGACCGTTTGAACGTGCCGTTGCAGGAACAAGGCACGACCAGCAAGGGAGTTCGCATCGGACACCGCGTGTGGGTAGGCGCGAACTCGGTGGTGCTGGCCGGGGCCGAGCTGGGCGACGACGTGATCGTCTCGGCGGGCTCGGTGGTGAGCGGCACGGTGCCGCGGAACAGTATCGTCCTGGGCAATCCCGCCAAGGTCATCTTCACCCGACGATGAGGTCATGACTTCCGAGCCGCAGATCGACAGTGCCGCGTTGCGCCAGCTCGCGTCGAGCGTGCTGCCGGGGCAGCCATGGTCCGCCTATCAGGCTGCCACCCGCGCGCTCGACCGGATACCTCTGGAGACCGTTCCCGAGCGCCTGCGGGCGCGGGTCGCGGTCCTCGGCTCCTTCACGCTGGATCCTTTCGTCCCGGTGCTGCGGGTCGAGGCGGCGCGAGCGGGGCTGTGGCTCGAGACGTACGTGGCGCCATACGGGCAGTATCTGTCCGAGCTGCTCGACGCCGGTTCCGGGCTGTACCGATTCAGGCCGCACATCACCTTCCTCGCCATCGACGGCGACGTGCTGTGGAACCAACGGTGGGCGGAGATGCCGCCGCTCAAGAGTGAGCCGGTGGTCGGGGGACTGCTGACGCCGCTGTTCGCCGGCCTGGACGTGTTCTACCGCGCCGGCTCCGGCATCGTCGTCATGAACGACTTCGTCCTGCCTCGCCGCAGTACCGAGGGCGTCAACGCCTTCCGCAGCAAGGGGACGTTCGCCCACACCATCGCCCACGCCAACAAGCATCTCCGGCTGCACCTGGCACTGCGCGACGATACCTTCCTGTTCCCCCTGGCCGACGTGGTGGCGCAGGTGGGTCGCACCCATGCGTTCAACTGGCGCACCCACTACCGCGGGCACGTGACCTGGTCCGACACGCTGATGGCGGCTGTCGCGGAGCGGTACGTCGGCTTCGCCCTCGCCGCCATGGGCAAGGCGACCAAGTGCATCGTGCTCGACCTGGACAACACGCTCTGGGGTGGGGTGCTGGGCGAGGACGGGCCCGGCGGGATCGCGCTGGGCCCCACCTGGCCCGGCAGCGAGTTCGTGGACTTTCAGCGGGAGCTGCTCGACCTCCAGCGCCAGGGCATCCTGCTGGCGCTGTGCAGCAAGAACAACGAGGAGGAGGCCCTGGCGGTGCTGCGCAGCCATCCCAGCATGCTGATCCGCGAGGCCCAGCTGGCGGCGTACCGGATCAACTGGGAGGACAAGGCCACCAACATCCGGTCGCTGGCCCGCGAGCTGAACATCGGCCTCGACCACATGCTCCTGATCGACGACAGCCCGCACGAGCGGGCCTGGGTACGGGAGCAGATCCCGGAGCTTCGGATCCCCGATCCGCCGGCGGATCCATCGATGTATCCCAACTGGGTCGGGTCGCTTCCCTCTCTGATCGTGTTGCAGCAGACCGCGGAGGACCTTCAGCGCACCCAGCAGTATCAGGAGTCGCGCGGCCGCGAAAGCTATCGCGGCTCGGTGGACTCGCTGGAGGACTTCCTTCGCGGGCTGGGGCTTCGGGTGGACATCGGCCCGGTGGACGAGGACAGCATGACGCGCGTGGTGCAGCTCCTGGCCAAGACCAACCAGTTCAACCTGACCACTCGGCGCCACGACGAGGCGACGATCCGGCGACACGTGGCCTCCGGCGCATGGCGGGTGTACACCATGCGGGTGGCGGATCGCTTCGGCGACTTCGGCCTGACCGGCGTCGCCATCGCCGCGCCGGAGACCGGGTCCTGGCATGTGGAGTCGTTTCTGTTGAGCTGTCGCGTCATCGGCAAATCGGTCGAGACGGCCTTGCTCGCGCGGATGGCCGAGGATGCCCGCGCCGCCGGCGCATCCGGGCTCACCGCGGAGTTCATCGACTCCGGGCGGAACCAGGTCGCCGCGACGTTTCTCTCCCAGCACGGCTTCATCCTGGGCGACGAGGGGCGGTGGCTCCGATCGCTCGACCTGCCGGGCCTGGAATGGCCTGCCTGGGTCGCCACGGGGGCAGTGCATCCAACCAGTGCGGCGCTGAAGACCGAGGATCGGCACGATGGGTAATCCGGTACGAGCTTCGAGGGTGCGGGCACTCCTGTCGGAGGTGATGGACGTGCCCGCCGAGAGCATAGGGCCGGAATTCTCCTCCAGCTCCTCGAGCGCGTGGACCTCGCTCAACCACCTGATGCTGATCTCCCAGCTCGAGAACGAGTTCGAGGTAGTGTTCTCGAACCAGGAGATCCGGGACCTCACGTCCTTCGGCGCCATCGTCGGGGCACTCGGCCGGCGACTCGACTCGGTCGCGTAGCCCCGCAACCCGGGATTCGCAGGGGGTCGGGCGAAATCCCCGAGGGGGCCTCGCCGCGCGGAATGGTCAATTCTGACGCGTTGCCGCAACACCCTGCACCGGCAGGCCGGGGCGATTCGCCGGGCAAAGCTGTGCGCCAACATGCGGTACCAGAACGGCATACGAGGCATGCTTCTTGTAATGATCCCGGTCAATCGGCGTCATCTCCGGTTGCGATACCTCGCGGTCGACTCGATTCGGCGGGGGCGGAATCTGCCCACCTGGCATTGAGGGATTCGGGCTTTCAGACCAAGTTTGGGACCCTCAGAAGAACAGCGCGTCCCGGATCGTCGGGCCACCAATAAGGAGTGAGCATGCGGGTTCTGGTCACCGGAGGTACGGGCTTCACCGGCACGGCGTTGGTCCGGCGCCTTCGCGCGTCGGGGCACGAGGTCGTGGCCCTGGACTACAAGGACGGACTCCAGTGCGATGCCCTGCGGGCGATGGGCGCCGAGGTCGTTCTCGGGTCGGTGACTGACCGTGAGGTGGTGGAGCAGAGCATGCGAGGGGTCGAGTTCGTGTTCCATCTCGCGGCGGCTTTTCGCGAGCTCAACGTGCCCAACACCTTCTACGACGAGGTCAACGTCGAGGGCACCCGCATCGTGTTGGAGGCCGCCCTCCAGGCCGGCGTTTGGAAGTTCGTCTATTGCAGCACCTGCGGTGTGCACGGCAACGTGGAGCACCCGCCCGCCGACGAAGACGCGCCGATCCAGCCGGCCGACTACTACCAGCGCACCAAATACGAGGCCGAGCCGCTAGTCGCCAAGCTCGCCGGCGGCCGGATGGAGACGGTGATCCTGCGGCCCGCCGCGATCTACGGTCCCGGCGACCCCGAGCGCTTCTTCATGATCTTCAAGCGTGTGGCGCGCGGCACCTTCCCCATGTTCGGCAACGGCCGGACGCTCTATCATCCGCTGTACATCGACAACCTGATCGATGCCTTCATGCTGTGCCTCATGCCCGGCGTGGGCAACGGCCGGGCCTACCTCATCGCGGACGAGCATCACTATCCGATCGAGGAGATCGTGAAGGCCGTCGGCCGCGCCCTCGACGTCAACGTGCGCATTCCTCATTATCCGGTGATGCCGGTTGTCGCGGCCGGGCACCTCTGCGAGAAGCTGTGCAAGCCATTCGGCATCACACCGCCGATCTTCCCCCGGCGGGTGGATTGGTACCGCCAGAACCGCGCGTTTGACATCAGCCGCGCCAAGCGGGAGCTGGGCTACGTGCCCCGAGTCGAGCTGGACGAGGGACTGCGGCGGACCGGTCGGTGGTATCGCGAGCAGGGATATCTCAAGGAAGCCCCCGGCAAGCTGGTGCAGGTCTCGGCGGCGTAACTTCCAGCCGACAGCCCTGTCAGAAGGCCGCGCTCAGGAAGCAGCGCGGCCTTCTGACTTTGTCAGGCGGCGCACCGGGGGGAGTGCGTGGGTCGGCGCCGCGCCCCGCTGGTCCAGGAACCGGCGCCCCCAGATCTCGGTGAGCAGCAGCGACCAGAGACGATAGGCGCGCTCCTGGCTGTAGGGCCGGCCGGCAGGGCGGCGGAGCAGCTTCGCGACGTACCCGGCGTCGAACAGCCCGCGGTGGGCGATCGCGCGGGGAGAGAGCAGCTCGAAGGCGAGACGGTCGAGCGTCTCGGACATGTGGGTGTCGTGCTTGAGCCGGTTGAAGCTCTTCCCGGTGGCCAGAATCGACGGCGACAGCAGCCCCTCGCACGCCCGGCGAAGGATGTACTTCTGGGTCCGGCCGTGAATCTTGAGCCGGTCAGGGATCGCGAACGCCGTGGCGAGGAAGTCGGGATTGGTGTGCTGGGCGTTCATCCGCATGCCGACGCCGGCGTAGAGCCGCTCCACCGGATGCTGATAGGGCAGGACCAGGAAGCCGCCCTTCAGGAAGTTGGTGAGCGGCTGGTCTCCACCGCGGGGGAAGCCCGGAAACGGGGCGAGCGGTGCGGTGCCCAGAACCTGCGGCGCGGGGAACTCCCGGCCCCGGAAATACGCCTTCTTCAGAGCCCGGCCCGCCAGCGTCCGGGGCTCCACGCTGCGATAGGTGTAGTCGAAGAACTCTTCGAGCGGTCCCCGCACCGCCGGATACTTGACGCCGAGATCGACCAGCCGATGCCTGGGGAGTCCGGCGAACAGACCGTCGAACCCGAAGCCGGTGACGATGAGGTCGACGTACTGCGAGGCCTCTCTCGCCGCCACGAAGAGATAGGCGATGTCCTCCCGGCCGATCGGCTCCTCCAGGTGCCACACCATCCAGGGCAGCAGGTCCGGAAGATCGTCGGGATCGAGCACCACGGGATGGTGGATCGTCCCCAGCTCCCGCGCGACCGCCTCCGCGCTCACCAGCTCCTTGTCGTCCTCACCGTAGCCCGCCGAGAAGGTGTGTACCTCCCGCTCGCCGGCGACGGCCCTGACGCCGGCCGCGACCACCGCCGAGTCCAGGCCCCCGCTCAATGAGATCCCGATCCGGTCGTAGGGCTGGGTCTGGCGCCGGAGGGTTTCCAGGAAGCTGTCCCGCAGCCGGGCGGCATGGCCCGCATCGTCTAGGTCCGCCGCGCGAACCGGAATGTCCCAGTAACGCCTGCTGGCGACCCGCCCATCCTGGACCTCGAGCCACACGCCGGGGGCGACGGGGTGGATACCTTCGACGCAGGTGACGCCGGGACGGACCCACTTGGTGTTCTGGATGGTCTGGAGCGCCGCCCGGTTGGGACGCGCCGGAATGGCGTCGAGCGCCAGCAACGCCTTGTACTCGCTGGCGAACACCAGCCGCTCTCCGGTGATGGCGAAGTAGAGCGGCGCATATCCCACGCGGTCGCGCGCGAGGACCAGGCGTCGGCCCGGCGCATCCCACAGGGCGAGGGCGAACTGGCCGGCGATCTGCGCCAGACCCTCTTCTCCCAGGACCGCCCAGAGCTCGCCGGCGAGCGCGCCGTCGCCGGCGGGGTCGGCGTCGGGGCGCCGCCCCAGCCGCCCGGCGAGGTCCTCGCGATTGTCGATCGCCCCTTCGAAGGCGATGACGCCGTCACGCTGGCCATCGACGGCGGCCCGCGAGCCGCGCACGCCGAGCCACAGGCCGGACGCCGGCGACCACTCGGCCGATTCCGCGCCGCGATGCCCGAGCCGCGCGCTCATGGCTTGCAGCTCTCCTGGCTCGGCTCCGCCCAGGATGCCGTAGACTGCTCCCAAAGTCACTCCGATAGTCTGTGTTTTGCGAAGGCCCGCGTGACGGGCCGCTACGCCGGCTCGGCGGCCTGCCCGGTCACCGGGAGGCGCAAGTGGCGGGCCACTACGTAGAGCGCCGACAGCGAGCGCATCATCCAGCCCACCGCCACCCCGTAGATCACCCCGGCCAGTCCCCAGCGCGCGCCGACGACGGCCGCGACCAGCCCGACCGCCAGCGACAGCCAGCCCAGCAGGTTGACGGACGACAGCTCGCGAGGCGTGGCCAGTGCGGAGGCCGTGGCCCTGGTGAAAGCGTTGAACACCTTGGCGAAGCCGCTCACCACCGCGGCGAGCACCAACGACCCCGCGAGGTGGTATTTCCCGGCCAGGAACCAGCGCTCCACCACCGGAGTGACCATCCAGATGGCCAGTGAGCCGGCCAGTACGACGCCGGCGACCAGCTTGGCCTCCTTCGCCACCAGCCGGCGCCGCTGCCGCACGCTGGTGGCGGCCCGGAGGCGGGGGAAGAGCGTGTACCCGACACTCATCTGGAGGACTCGGAAGAGCGATCCCGCAATGGCGCCGAGCACGCCGAAGGTCGCGAGGTCACGAAGCGGAAGCACATGGGGGAGGACCAGCCGCTCGAGCTGAATCAGGAGCAGACCGGTGGCCTGCAGGCCGGCCAGGGAGATTCCTTCCCTCCAGGGAAATTCCTCTGATCGATTGGGTTGTGCCCCGCTCTCACGCATGAGGGTCCTCCAGCCCCAGATGCCGGGCGGGAGCCACCCCAACGTCATGATCAGCAGGGCGAGCCACGCCTCCTGCACGCCGGTCGCCACGGTGAGCAGCGCGGCCAGCAGGAGGATCAGGTTGGGGCTCTGAATCAGGGCGAGCGAGGGACCAAAGCGCTGCTCGCTCTGAAATTTCGCGGCGGCCACCATGAGCGCTCCGCCCGCCGCCGTGGAGACGAAGAGCATGGCCGTGACGGCGGCGGAGGTGTTGTATGCCAGGACTCCGACCAGCGCGAAGGCCGCTCCCGTGGCGCAGGTCGTGAACAGGACCCGTCTGAGGAGTGGCGGACCCACGTCCACCTGCCGCCGGTTCACGACGCCGTCGATTCCGGCGGGGGCCAGCGCATACCCCACATTGACCAGGGCCACGATCAGCGTGAGCAGGGCGTATTCGGACGGAGGGAGGGCACGCGCCAGGATGAGATTCGCGACCGCGAAGCCGGCACCGGCCCCCGCGTAGACCGCGGCGCTTCGAATCGTCGGCGAGCGCCAGAGCCGGCTCACGCGCGTGTGCCCGGCCCCGCCAGGTGTGTCTCGATCGCCGTATAGAAGGCATCCAGCTTGCGCCGGGCTGCCTCGGGAGTGAACTCGCGCTGCGCGTGGTCCTTGGCCCGCGCCGCCAGACCCTCGCGCAGGGAGTCGTCCTTGAGGAGCCGCGCGAGGCCGGTGCCCAGGGCCAGGGGCTCCGGTTCGACCAGGTAGGCGGTCCGGTCGTCCAGGACTTGGGTATGGGTGCGAAGTCGGGTAGCGAGCACCGCGGTACCGGAGTCCAGGTAGGAGTAGATCTTCATCGGCGTGTTGAGCCCTTTGAGCCGGGGCGACACCAGCACGTCCGCTTCGCGAAAAAGATCCCCCAGCGCCGACACCGGCTTCGGCCCGAGGAAGTGCACGGCCTGGCGAATGCCGAGGGCGGCGGCGCGCTCGTCGTAGTGGGCGATGTCGTCCGCCTGCCCACCGACGATGACCAGCCGGGCTTCGTGCACCTGGTCGAGCGTGTGCCGGAACCCCTCGAGCAACAGGTCGATGCCCTGGTAGTGCTCCAGGTTCCCTACGTACATCGCGACTGGGGAGCCGACGGTCTCGGCCGGCAGGTGCCGGTTGCCGTTGGGGTCCGCGCCGGCGGGGAGGAGGGTCGTGTCCTCGACCCGCCCGACCCGCGTGGCCGGCGCATGTCCGTACGCCACGTCCTCCAGTGCGACACACACGGTGAGGACGCCGGCGCTCCGCCGCACCGCCATGGCCTCGAAGCGCCGGAGGATCGGGGCGACCGGCTTGAGCCGGGGAAAGGCATCGAGCATCTGCTCGGCGAGCGAGGAGTCCATGTCGTAGACGTACGGTACGCCCGTGAGCGACTTCATGACCGCCGCGATGAACGCCGATTCCTCCACGGCGTGCACCAGGTCGTACCTGGTCCGGCGCATCAACCGGGCGCAGGAGCCGAGCATGGCGATGTCGCAGACGATCTTCTTGAGGGAGAATCCCGGCCGGATGTTGCGCACGCCGGGCACGCGGGGGATCCGGTAGATGCGGCAGTTCGGGATCTCGATATCGCTCCCCTCGTGATAGGTGAGCGCATCGACCAGGTGCCCCCGGGAGCTGAGAAACTCCAGCACCGTCCTCACGGCGATGGGGGTTCCGCGCGCCTGAAAGAAAGGCTGTGGCGCCAGGACCAGTATTCTCACCCGGTGACCTGCGCCGGCCGTCGGGCCGATTCGGGCGGGCGGCTTACATCGTGGGGGGCGTACCGTGTGCCGAGCTGCGTACCAGCCTCCTACGGGAGCCAGGAACATTAGATGGTAGCTCGCGTTGCCGACAGCCGGCTCCGGTGTCGGTGCGCACGCAGACCCCCCGGCCGCGTCGAGCAGCGGGAACGACTGGACGGTATCGCTACAGGAAGCAGGCGGCTGGGACTGGCACCGACAAAAGTACCACGAGTCCCGGTGTCATGCGCAAGAGGGTCGTGCCTGTGCCGCTCGTCTGCCGTCCGGCCGGTTGCCGGAGTATCTTTCCCCCTGCTCCCAACCGCCACAGGACGAGGACCTTATGGCCACCGCCGCCGCCGTTTCCCAGTTCACCGGGGTCGATTTCCTGAACCTCGATTCCCTCCTCGCCGAGGAGGAGCGGGCCGTCCGGGATACCGTCCGCACCTGGGTAGACGAGAACCTCATCCCCGTGATCGGTGAGGCCTACATCGAAGGCAAGTTCCCCAAGCAGCTCATCCCGGGGATGGCGGAGCTGGGGCTGTTCGGCGCCAACCTGCCGGAGGAATACGGCTGCGCGGGGCTGAACAACGTGGCCTACGGACTGATCATGCAGGAGCTGGAACGGGGCGACTCGGGGATCCGCTCCTTTGCCTCGGTTCAGGGCGCCCTGGTGATGTACCCGATCTACGCCTTCGGGTCGGAGGACCAGAAGAAGAAGTGGCTGCCCCTCCTTGCCGCGGGGCAGGAAATCGGCTGCTTCGGGCTCACCGAGCCGGATTTCGGGTCCAACCCGGGCGGCATGATCACGACGGCACGGGAGACCAAGGACGGCTGGGTGCTCAACGGCACCAAGATGTGGATCACCAACGGCTCCCAGGCCACGGTCTCGGTGATCTGGGCCAAGACCGGCGACATCGGCGACACCAAGTCGATCCGCGGCTTCATCGTCCCGACGGACACCAAGGGCTACGCCGCCAAGGACCAGAAGGGGAAGCTCTCGCTCCGCGCGAGCGACACCAGCGAGATCCATCTCCAGGACGTGCACCTGCCGAAGGACGCGATCCTGCCCAAGTCGGGCGGCCTCAAGAGCCCGCTGATGTGCCTGACCCAAGCTCGCTACGGCATCGCGTGGGGCGCGATCGGCGCCGCCATGGCCTGCTACGACGAGGCGCTGCGCTACGCCCACAGCCGGGTGATGTTCGAGCGTCCCATCGCCCAGACCCAGATCCAGCAGGTGCGCCTGGTGGACATGCTCACCGAGATCGTGAAGGCGCAGTTCATGACGCTGCAGCTCGGTCGGCTCAAGGACGCCGGGACCATGACGCCGGACCAGGTCTCGCTCTGCAAGCGCAACAACGTGGACATGGCCTGCGACGCCGCCCGCGAGGCCCGCCGCCTGCTCGGCGCCAACGGGATTCTGGCCGAGTACCACTCCATGCGCCACATGGCGAACCTGGAGTCGGTCTACACCTACGAGGGCACCCACGATATGCACTCCTTGATCGTGGGCCAGGCGATCACGGGGCTGGCGGCCTTCTGATGTCATCCCGAGCGGAGCGAGGGATCTTGCCTGCGGGTCCCGGAAACAGTCGGCAAGATCCCTCGCTCCGCTCGGGATGACAGCAGGCTATCGACCTGACACCGCCCACCGTGCCCCAGCTCAACCCCACCACCACCGCTCCGCCCGCGCCTCCCGCCGAAGCCCTCTGCCGGGAGTGGTACGAAGCCCATGGGTCGGCCGTCTACAACTATTTCCGGTTCCACGTCCCGCTGGCCGAAGTGGCCGAGGACCTCACGGCGGAGACTTTCCTCAAAGTGGTGCGGGCCGCGGACCGTTTCGATCCCGCCAAGGGATCCGCCAAGGGCTGGATTCTCACCGTGGCGCGGAACGCACTGGCCGACTGGCGCCGGCGGGCCCGTCTGAGACAGTACGTCACCCTGGGCACGATGCACGACCTGGTGTACGAGGCTCCCTCGCCGGAGGAGCGGCTGCTTCGGGAGGAAGAAGTGGGACGCCTGCTCGACGCCGTGGCCACCCTTTCCGACGCCGACCGGGAGCTCGTGGGGCTCCGCTACGGAGGCGGCCTCGACACTGCCGAGGTAGGGCGGATTCTTGGGATCAGCGATGGGAGCGTCCGGACACGCCTCTGGCGGGTGCTTAGACGGCTCCGTGAGACGATGGGGTGATGAGCGCGTCCGGCCGGTCGCTTAGGGCAGGGAGCGCAAGGCCGCATCGATCGCGCGGAGGTCGGTGGCCGCGTCCCACTCCCCGACTACCTGCCCCGACGCATCGATGACCGCCACGTGCGGCAGGTTCCAGGGAGCCGGAAGCTGGAGGCCGATCGTGGCCATCGCGGCCGCCATCTGTCCCTGCCCCCGACGCTTGATGTGGGCCGGTGCGAATGAGGCGCCGTATTGCGCGAGGAAGCCCGGCACGTCCTCCGCCACCCGGTCGCTGGCAAAGGCGAGAAACGACACGTCCCGGGCGGCGTGCCGGTCGGCCAGTGCCGCAAAGCCGGGGAACATCACCTGGGAGCGGGGACAGCCCGTTCCATAGAGGATGACGACGGTGGGCCGTCCCCGCTGGCTGCCCACCAGCGCGGCCGCCTCGAAGGGCGAGAACGAGGCGACGCCTCCCCCGGCATTGGAAGAAGCCTCGCCTGCGCGCTTCGGGCCGACCTGCGTAGCCGCGCCAACCGCGCCAACCGCGCCACCGCTCCGGTCTGCCGCGACGAGAGCGGCCCCCGCGAGCGCCGAGCTGGTATGCACCTGGGCCTGGGCGCTGGCCACTCCGGCGGCGAGGGTGAACAGCACGAGGCCCAGCTTCCCGGTGATCACGGCTGCCTCCGACACTAAGGCGTCTGCGCCCGTGGAGCGTGGGTGATGCTGCTCCGGTACGTATAGTCCTGCTCGAAGCTGCGCGCCGGCGCCGACGCGCGCATCTCGAGGCGGCCGGTGAGAGTTCCTTCCTTCGTACGGCTCAGCAGGCGGCCATCCCGGGAAAAGAGCGCGCTACCGCCCTCCTCCCCCTCCAATATCGAGACGACCTGGCCGCCTGAGCCCGGCAGCGGGTCCCCGGTTTCCAGGGCCACGGTGGCCTGCGAGCTCAGGATCCACGCGGGGCCATTCACCGTCGCGCTGTCCCTCTCGACTCGCCACCGGGTGATGGCCGTGTACTTCCGATAGGCCTGACGCGCGGCCGGCACGGTGTGCGCCAGCGTGTCGATCCATTCGACACCCAGCCCGAGCGGTTGCGCCGGCAGGCGGACGAAGAAATCGGTGAACCCCTGAGAGAGGTCGGTGAGCTCGCGGATCCCGGCCGTCAACGAGGGACTGCGAAGGGTAGTCGTACGACCGCGCTGATCGAGGCGGAGGACGAAGGGTTGGCGAAGCAAGCTGCTTGTGGCGGGGCGCCGCACCCCTTGGAGCGACTGGGCCTCGAGCGTGAGCGCCTCGTACCAGGCGATGGCGCTGTCCCCAGCGCCGAAGGCGAGCGCGACGGTGGCATCGTGCGACAGGTCCATGAGCCGGGTCCCCCCCGGCGTGGACAGGGACAGCTCGCTCCGAGTGAGCTCGTGGTAGCGGAGCGTGTCCGGACCGTGGAGATAACCGCCCGGCTGCTGCGCCAGAACCGGCCGAGCGCCAGTGGCGACCGGCATGATCAAGAGCGCTTGGGCCAGCACGAGTGATCGGAGCATGGAGTTGGGCGTGGTCCAAAGAAGATCATGCTGGAACCGCCTGGCGCAAGGAGGCGCCGGCGGGCTGCCGGATATTGCACCGCCTGGCCGCCGCGGCGCCGACCCGAAGTGCGTGACGCCCCCACTGCTCGTGCGTATGAGACAGGTGACCTCGGGTTTCCTGTGCAACCGCGGAATGAGAGCTTCATGAGCCAAGGTCCGGACATCCCCCCCGAGCTGGAGGACATCGATCGGGCGCTTCGCGACGTCGCCTTTCGTCCGCGGGCCTCGTTGGGCGCCGAAGTGCTCGGCCGGCTGCGCCGGGGCGAGCCGTCCAAGTCGGCTCCGCCGCGACGGCGCCGCCCGACGCTCGTGGCCGTCGCCGCCGGGCTGATCCTGGCGGCGGGCACGGCCCTCGTCCTCCGTGCTCCCGGGTCGGAGATGGTGGACCGCTGTTGCTACGATCTCGACGGGGGTGGGGATGCGGACGACGGCGTCGTGGTGTTCTCCGTGCGCGGCACGGAGGTCCGCCAGCTCCGCATCTACGAGGACCTGGACCGCTCCACAGGCTTCACCGACGGCGACCTCATCCGCCTCGACCGGGGCGGAAGCCCGGCCATGCACAAGGCGGCGGTCGCCGGGCTCGTCACCATCGAGCACTGCTGCCTGGACTTCGACGGGGGCGGCCCGGCGGACGACGGGCTTCTCGTCCTCGGCGTCCCGCCCGATCGCGTGGTCATGGCCGCGATCTACGAGCGGCCCGCCGGCGTGAAAGCCCGATCCGCCGGCACGGGCGGATTTCCCCTCAGGTAGCTCACTCCACCCCGTTCCCCAGTCGAGGAGCTTGGTTGCTGAATCGGACGCGTCTGCTCGCGATCGCCGGACTGCTCGCCGCCACGGTGGCTCACGCCCAGGTGCGGGATACGACTGCGCGCGACAGCAGCGCCTACGAGCTGCCCCCGATCGAGGTGGTCGGCAGCATCCACCCCGACGCCGGACCGACCGTCGGCTCGGGCGTGCCGGCGCGGGTGACGACGCTCGGCGCCGAGGACGTGGACGCCTACGAGCCTCGCGTCCTCTCCGACGCGACACGCCAGCTGGCCGGCTTCTCCACCTACGACGATCTGGGGAGTCCCTACAAGCTCAATATCTCGTCGCGCGGGTTCTACTCCTCACCGGTGGTCGGCCTGCCGCAGGGGGTGGCGGTCTTCCTCGACGGCATCCGCATGAACGAGCCGGAGGCCTCCCAGATCAATTTCGATCTGCTGCCCATGGACCACATCCAGCGGATCGAGGTTCTGTCGGGCAACGGATCCCTCCTGGGCCGGAACGCCCTCGGCGGGGCGATCAACCTGGTGACTGCCCGAGGCGCCGGCCCGCCGCGCGCCGAATTCGAGGCATCGGGTGGGAGCTTCGGCGCGTTCCGGGGCGAGGCCAACGTGTCCGGCCTGACCGACGGGGGCTTCGATTGGTATGCCGGCGGCAACTACAATCGGGAGGACGGCTGGCGGCAGGTGACCGGGGCGGAGGAATACAGCGGCTTCGTCAGCGGGGGCAAGCTCGGCCAGTCGGACGGCATCCGGTTCCAGGGCCTCTACGCCAACTCCTTTGCCCGGACGGCGGGCTCACTTCCGGAGACCATCTTCGCGTCGAGCCCCGATTCCAACCTGAGCGCCAACGACTACGAGGACCTCTGGCAGTTCCAGGGCGCGGTGCAGGGATACCATCAGCTCGGAGCCGGCAAGGCGTCGGGCACGGTGTACTATCGCCGGCACCGCGCAGAGCGGTTCAACGCCAACCAGCCGGACGATCCGGACGTGTTCGGCATCTCCTACAACTCCACCTTCGGCTTCACCGGCGACTACCGGTGGGCCACGCTGTTGAGGGACAATCTCGCGCTCAAGCTGAGGGGTGGCGTGGACGGCAGCGTCAGCCGGGTCCGGATCGACATCTTCGCCGACTCGATCAAGTTCGGCGGCGACAGAGAGCTGACGACGCAGGTGCGGAGCCCTCTCTGGGACCTGGCGCCGTTTCTGATGGCCGACGTCACCACGGGCTCGGTCACCCTCTCGGCGGGCGCTCGGTACGACTACGTCCGGATCCCGTTCGAGAATCTGCTCGATCCGACCGCGGACACGGTCGGGACGTACAAACAGCTGAATCCACGCGTCGGCGTCACGCTGGGCGTAGGGCAGGGTGCTTCGGTCTTCGCGTCGTGGGGCAAGAGCTTCCGCTCGCCCGCGGTGATCGAGAACGCGTGCGCCGATCCGGAGTCGCCCTGCCCGCTGCCGTTCGCGCTGGGTGACGATCCGCCGCTCGATCCGGTCAAGGCGAGCACGCTCGAAGCGGGCTTCCGCTATGCCACGAGCAACCTCGCGCTGGACGGCTCCGTGTATCACATGGCCGTGCGGAACGACATCTTCCTCACGCCGTTCGACGACGAGGGGCCGACCGGCGGCACCATAGACGGCTTCTTCATCAACCTCGACGAGACCCGTCGAGTCGGGCTCGAGCTGGGGGCGGCCTATCGGTTTCCCGCGGGACACTCGGCCTATCTCAACTACGCGTTCACCCGGGCGACCTTCCAGAGCGCGGCGGAGATCTTCAGCATTCGGTCGATCGAGCCGGAGGACGGCGAAGAACTCGTGATCAACCCGTTCCCGACCGACAACGAGGTGGCCCCGGGCAGCCGCCTTCCACTGGTGCCGGAGCACTTGATCAAGGGCGGAGCGACGGCCCGGATCGGGCGACACTTCTACATCGGTGCCGACGCCCGCTACACCGGCCGGCAGTACCTCCGGGGCGACGAGGCCAACGTCACCAGTCAGGTCGAGGACTACGTCGTCACCGACGCGCGCGTGGGGGTCGAGTTCGACCGCTGGGAATTGAGCGGCGTGGTCACCAATCTGTTCCAGAACCGCTACGCCATCTTCGGCACCTTCAACATCAACCAGGGCAATCCGGCGGGCCCGACGGTGGAGCGCTTCTTGGGGCCAGGATCCGAGCGGATGTTCCGGCTGATCGTGCGGACTTCGCTTGGCGGATCGGAAGGCCTCGACTAGCTTTGCCGCCAGTTCGAGGACTGACCAGGACCGAGGCCGGGAGCGCGCGTTGAAGATCGCAGTCTGCTTGAAGCGGGTGCCGGAGATGGAGCTGCGGTTCTCCATCGCCGCGGATCGCAAGTCGCTGGACCAGGGTGGGCTCAAGTACGAGATCAGTGACTTCGACGGGTATGCGCTCGAAGTCGGCCTTCAACTGGTAGAGCGGGCGGGAGCGGGCGAGGTGGTCGCCCTCTGTCTTGGCCCCGACGGGGTTCAGGAGACGCTCCGAAAGGCGCTCGCGATGGGCGCCGCGCGCGCGGTGCAGCTCAAGGCCGACCAAGTCCCCTTCGACGGACTCGCCATCGCCGCCGCACTGGCTGCCGAGCTGAAGGCCGGGGAGTACGACCTCATCCTGTTCGGCCGGATGGCCACCGACACGGCGAGCGGCACGGTCGGGCCCATGACGGCGCAGCTGCTCGACCTTCCTTGCGTCACCTCCATTTCCCACCTCGAGCTGGCCGACGGCCGCGGCACCGCCCGGCGCGATCTGGAAGGCGCCACCGAGACCGTGCAGTTCCCCCTCCCCGCGGTACTGACGATCGACGAAGGCATCGCCCGGCCGCGACTGGCGACCCTCAAGGGAATCATGGCGGCCAAGAAGAAGCCGCTCGACGTCCGTCCCGCCCAACTCGGCAAGGTCAATCTCACGGTCGAGTCGATGGCGTTGCCGCCGGAACGGACCGGAGGGCGGATCATCGGGGAAGGGGTGGACGCGGTTCCCGAGCTGGTGCGGCTGCTCCGCACCGAGGCGAAGGTGCTCTGATGGCGACGACCTTCGCATTCGCGGAATCGCGGGACGGAGCGCTTCGGAAGGTGGCGCTCGAGGCGGTGACGGCCGCGCGGCAGGCGGCCGATGCATCGGGTGGCGGCGAAGTGCACGCCCTGGTGGTCGGCGCACCCGGCATCGCCGCCCAGGCGGAACAGCTGGGCCGTTACGGCGCCGATGTGGTCCTCGCCGTCGAGCACCCGGCCCTCGAGCGCTACAACCCGGAAGTATTCGCCGCCACCGCGGCGGACCGGTTGCGCGCCGAAACTTACCGGGCGGCGTTCTTCGCCGCCTCGGCACAGGGCCGCGACCTCGCGCCCCGCACCGCGGCCCGGCTCGGCGTGAGCCTCGCCTCCGATGTCACCGACTTCGAGCTCCAGGGCGACGCGGTGCTGGCCAGGCATCCCGCGTATACCGGCAAGGTCGTCGTGACCTTGCGGCTGACCGGTACACCCGCGCTCCTGTCCTTGCGCCCGGGCGCGATCACCGCGGCGGAACAGGCGCGTCCGGCCCGGGTCGAGAAAGCTGATGCGGCGATGGAGCCCGCTTCCGCTAGGGTAGTGGTGACGGAGACGTCCCAGCGGAGCGGCGCGAAGCTCGACCTCGGAGAGGCCCCGGTCATCGTGAGCGGCGGGCGGGGGCTCCGCGCCCCGGAGAACTTCAAGCTGGTGGAGGAGCTGGCGGCGGCGTTCGGCAACGCGGCCGTCGGCGCGACCCGCGCCGTCACCGACGACGGTTGGCGACCGTCCACCGACCAGATCGGACAGACTGGTCGCGTGGTGAGCCCCGAGCTCTACGTGGCGCTGGGCATCTCTGGAGCCATCCAACACCTCGCCGGCATGCGCACCGCCAAGACCATCGTCGCGATCAACAAGGACAAGGACGCGCCGATCTTCAAGATCGCGGACTACGGCATTGTGGGGGATCTCTTCGAGGTCGTACCCCGTCTCACCGAGGAGGTCCGGAAGGCCCGCCAACAGGCCTAGGTTAGCCACCCATGGTGACCGACGCGCTCGATCGGGGCCGAGAGTCCTTCACGCGGCAGGCGTGGGCTGAGGCGTACGCCCAACTGGCGGCCGCGGATCGCGAGACGCGGCTCCAGCCCGATGATCTCGAACGGCTCGCGACGGCTGCGTACCTGGTCGGCAGGGACGCCGACTGCGCCGACATCTGGGCCCGCGCGCACCACGAGTTCAAGAGCAGGGGCGAGGTGGAGCGTGCCGCGCGCTGCGCGTTCTGGTTGGCTTTCGGCCTGCTGGACCGGGGTGAGGTAGCGCGCGGTAGCGGGTGGATCGCCCGGGCCCGACGGCTGCTCGACACCGGCCCGCACGACTGCGTGGAGCAGGGCTACCTCTTGTTTCCGGCGGCGCTCCAGCGCATCGGTGAGGGCGACTACGCAACCGCCTACGCGACGTTCACCCAAGCCGCCGAGATCGGCGAACGCTTCGACGATCCGGATCTGGTGACCCTCGCCCGACATGGCCAGGGCAGGGCGCTGATCCGGCTGGGCGAGACTGCCAAGGGCATCGCCTTGCTCGACGAGATCATGGTCGCCGTTGCCGCCGGAGAGGTGTCGCCGATTGTGGTGGGCGATGTCTACTGCGGCGTGATCTCGGCCTGCCAGGAAATCTTCGATCTCCGCCGGGCGCAGGAGTGGACGGCGGCGCTGAGTCACTGGTGCCTGGCTCAGCCGGACCTGGTCCCCTACCGCGGCCAGTGCCAGGCGCGCCGTGCCGAGATCATGCAGTTCCACGGCGCCTGGCCGGACGCCATGGACGAGGCGCAACGGGCGTGCGAACGGCTCTCCCAGCCGCCGGGCCAGCCCGGTGCCGGCGCGGCCTTCTACCAGCTGGCCGAGCTCCATCGGTTGCGGGGAGATTTTGCGAAGGCCGAGGAGGCGTACCGCGAGGCCAGCCGCTGGGGGCGAAAGCCACAGCCGGGCCTGGCGCAGCTGCGGATGGCCCTGGGTGAGGTCGCAGCCGCGGCGGCGGCGATCCGTCAGGCGGTGGACGAGGCATCGGAGCGCCGGAGCCGCTCCAGGTTGCTGCCCGCGCTCGTCGAGATCGCGATTGCCGCCGGCGACATTCCCGCGGCGCGCGCCGCGGCCGACGAGCTGTCTGAGATCGCGGCCGACCTCGACGCACCCTTCCTGCACGCCATGTCCGCCCACGCCACGGGGGCCGTTCTCCTGGAGGAGGGCAACACCCGAGCCGCCCTCGACACGCTGCGTCGCGGATGGACCGTCTGGTGTGAGCTCGAGGCGCCGTATGAGGCCGCGCGCACCCGGGTCCTGATCGGCGCCGCCTGCCGCGCACTGGGGGACTCCGACAGCGGGAAGATGGAGCTGGACGGGGCGCGTCAGGTGTTCCAGCAGCTGGGCGCCGCGCCCGACCTGGCCCGGGTGAAGGAGCTCTCCCGGGCCGCGGCTCCTAAAGCCGCGGCTGGGCTCACGGCTCGCGAGGTGCAGGTGCTCAGTCTCGTGGCTACCGGCAAGACAAACCGGGCGATCGCCGGCGACCTCGCGATCAGCGAGAAGACCGTGGCTCGCCACGTCAGCAACATCTTCACCAAGCTCGGCCTGTCGACCAGAGCGGCGGCCACGGCGTACGCCTACCGGCACAACCTTCTGTAGCTGCCCTACACAGAATTACCCACGCCGACTCGACGCGTTGCTGTGGATGCTTCTCCCGACGCGGCGGCCCGGGCCCCTCGGTAACATGGTGGCGGAAGAATTCCACCAGCGTCCGAGAGGCCACGATGATCAAAGAGCACGAAGTGAAGAGCGACCGTGAGCGATTGCTGGCGGGGGTGCCGGTCACCGAGCGGCACCTGCGCCTGGCCGGCGTCTCGACGGCTGTCCTGGAGGGTGGTGACGGCCCTCCGGTCGTCCTGCTGCACGGGCCGGGAGGAAGCGCAGTCCACTGGAAATGGGTGATCCCGCAGCTGGCGGCGACCCATCGTGTGATCGCGCCCGACCTGCCGGGCCAGGGCTCGTCGCTGGTGGATGACGGCCCGATCGACGCCGCTCGCGTGCTCGCCTGGCTCGGCGAGCTGATCGAGCGAACCTGCCCGTCGCCCCCCGTTCTGGTCGGCTATGCGCTCGGCGGCGCCATCGCGGCGCGCTTCGCCGGGATCGATGGCGACCGGATCAGCCGGCTGGTGTTGGTGGACGCGCTCGGACTGACTCCGTTCGAGCCGGCGCCGGACTTCGGGCTCGCCTTAAACGACTTCCTCGCCCAACCGACCGAGCGCACTCATGACAATCTCTGGCGGCACTGCGCGCTCGACTTGGACGGCTTGCGCCGGCGGATGGGTGAGAGCTGGGAGCCATTCAAGGCGTACAACGTCGATCGTGCGCGGACTCCGAGCGTGACCTCAGCTCTCGGCGCTCTCATGGGAGAGTTCGGAGTGGCGGCGATTCTCCCGGCGGAGCTCGCGCGGATCGCTGTGCCCACAACCTTGGTCTGGGGGTGTCACGACATCGCGACCCCGCTGGAGATCGCCGAGGCCGCGAGCGCCCGCTACGGTTGGCGGCTGCACGTGATCGAGAACGCCGCTGATGATCCCCCGATCGAACAGCCTCAGGCGTTTCTGCGTGCGCTGAACACCGCGCTCGCTCTTACTGAAGGAGTGCGTGGGTGATGGACATCGATGCGGCAGCACTCACGGCGGCGGGGTTCAGCGGTGAGATCGTTGGCCGCGAACAGCCTGGCTACGACCGGTTGCGCCAAGTCTACAACGGGATGATCGACCGTCGCCCGGCGCTGATCGCCCGCTGCACCGGCGCGCGGGACGTGTCGTCGGCGGTCAACTTCGCCCGCGACAGCGGGCTGCCGCTGTCGGTCTACGGCGGGGGTCACAACGTCACTGGCAATGCGGTCTGCGACGACGGTGTCACGATCGATCTGCGGCCCATGAAGGGCATCGAGGTCGACCCCGTGGCGCGGACCTGCCGCGCCGAGGCCGGGCTCACGTGGGGCGAGCTCGACGCCGCCACCCAGGAACACGGGCTCGCGGTGACCGGCGGCCGGGTGTCCACCACCGGCCTCGGCGGGCTGGTGCTCGGCGGTGGCTCGGGCTGGATCGAGCGCAAGTGCGGCTATGCCGTCGATAACCTGCTCTCGGTCGAGATCGTGACGGCGGACGGACAGATCCTGACCGCCTCTGAAAGCGAGAACCCGGATCTCTTCTGGGGCACCCGCGGGGGCGGCGGCAACTTCGGCGTCGCGACCCGCTTCGAGCTCCGGCTCCACCCGATCGGCCCGACCATTCTGGGCGGAATGCTGATGTATCCGGCGTCCATGGCGGCCGCGGTGCTGCGGAACTTCCGTGACGTGATGGCCGACGCTCCCGACGAGGTTGGCTCGGGCGTTGCTCTGCTCACCGCCCCGCCCTACGAGTTCGTCCCCGAGCCGGTGCGCGGGCAACCGGTAGTCGGTGTGATCGTCTGCTACACGGGGCCGGTTGAGGCGGGTGTGGAGGCGCTGCGGCCGCTGCGCGAGCTCCGCACGCCGGCGCTCGATACGGTCGGCCCAATGTCGTACCTGGCCTTACAGCAGCTCATCGATCCCGCCTACCCTGCGGGGATGCGCAACTACTGGACCGGCGACTTTCTCACCGGGCTTCCCGACGAGGCGATCGAGATCATGTGCCGCTGGCATCTGTCGAAGCCCTCTCCCTTGACCCAGATCCTCACGCTTCCCGGTGGCGGGACGAGCGCGCAGGTGCCGGACGGCACCATGGCAATCGGGCAGCGCCAGGCGCCGTTCAACATCCACATCACGTCACTGTGGCCGGACCCCGCCGGCGACGACGCCAACATTCGCTGGACGCGCGAGCTCAGCGGCGGGATGAAGCCGTTCACGACCGGCCGCGTCTATGTCAACTTCATCGGCGACGAGGGTGAAGACCGGGTCGTCGCGGCGTTCGGGTCGAAAGGTTATGCGCGCCTGCAGGCGCTCAAGGACCGTTACGACCCAAGCAACCTGTTCCGCAGCAGCCAGAACATCAGGCCGAGCGGAGCGGCTCAGCTGCACTCCTCGACCATCCGTTGAATCCGCCGCACCCCCTCCACCACCACGCGCTCCTCCGGCCCGAAAGAGAAGCGAACGTAGTGGCGGAAGCGCGACGGGCGGCCGCTCCGCCGTTTCCCGGGGTTCACGTCGAAGAACTCTCCCGGCACGCAGATCACCTTCTGCTCGAGGGCGGCGCGAAAAAACGACATCCCGTCGTTGATCCCCGCGGGGAGCCCGGAGATGTCTCCCCAGCAGTAAAACGTGCCCTCCGGCTCCAGATCGAATCGCACTCCCGCCCGCAGCAGTCCCTCGGCCAGGATCGCGCGCTTGGGTAGAAAGGCGTCGCGGATGGCCTGGGTTTCGGCCTCCACGATCGTAGGGGCGAGCAACGGCACGGCGGAGCGCTGGAGCGGCTTGCTGCCGCCGCCGTCCAGGAACGACCCGCTGCTGGAGACGGCGTCGATCACCTGCCGTGGCCCGACGATCCAGCTACAGCGCCACCCGGGATAGCGCCAGTTCTTGGTGAGCCCGTCGAACAGCACCACGGGATCGGTGTCGACGTCCTCCACGTAGCGCGCCGCGGAGACCAGGCCGTCGCCGTCGGCCGTGTCCCGCCAGACGTAGTGCGAGTAGAACTCGTCGATCAGCAGCGAGCAGCTCAGCTCCCGCGCCACCGCGACCCAGCCCGCGAGCTCGTCGTCCGCGATCACCCGACCCGTCGGGTTGCACGGATTGGAGAGCAGAACGGCGGAGAGGCCGCGGCCGGTGATCTCTTCCCTGAGGTGTTCCGGGCTGAAGTGATAGCCTTCCCGCCCATCGAGGAGGATCGGGATCGAAGTGAACAGCTTGAAGATGTCGAGCAGCTCCTCGTACGCGGTGTAGTCGGGAAGGAAATGCCCGAGGTTGACCTGCCCGAGCGCCGCCACCGCGCGGGTGAGGGACGACCGTCCGCCGCCGCAGATGCAGACGTTGCGCTCGGTGTACTGGGAACGCTTGCCGCTCCGGTAGAGCCGGTTGTACAGCTCCGCCACCGCCCGGCGCAGCTCCCAGATTCCGGGAACGGGGGCGTAGTCCTGGTCGTCCACCCCGATCTCGACGCGGTGGACCCGGGGCGGCGCGCCGGGGAGGTTTCCGGTCTCGGGTTGCCCCTGGCCCAGGTTGCACCAGTCGGGATGGCCGTAGCGGTAGCCGAGCTTGCCGGCCTCCGCCATGACGTAGATGACGCCGGTGAAAGGCACCGGGCGGAAGCCGGGAATCGCTGGGGGCGACGACATAGGCGGGAAGCGTAGAGGGAACGGGGAATCGGCGGAAGGGCGGTGCCGTCCTACAGCACCCTTCTCGCCACCCGGCGCATGTACGACCGATACAGCGGATACCGCTCGATCAGCCAACGCTCCTCTGCCTTCGCCTTCCCGTTGAAGTACGTCCGCGCCAGCAGCCCGACTAGCAGCGCCAGCGTCCAGTTGCTCCACGCCAGAGTGTAACCCGCCAGCCCGAGCACGATCCCGAGATAGATCGGATGCCGGGCGTAGGCGTACGCGCCGGAGGTGACGAGCGGTGCTCCCGGCAGCGGCTCCGTCCCGGGCGTGAGGCTCCGCCCCAGCGACTGCACTCCCCACACCGCCATCGCCACCCCTGCCGCCACCAGCGGCGCTCCCAGCCACCGGATCCAGTCCGGGTCCACCCGGTTGATGGCCGGGTCCACGTCGCCCAGACTCACGTACCGGGGCATCAGCGGCACGACGACTCCCACCAGCGCGATGAGCGCCACCTGACCCCACACCCAGGGGTCCCGCGCCGCCTTTGCCAGGTCCATCCGACCAAGTTACAACCGGGCCGGAGTGACGAAATGCCGAGTTATATTTCCGCCCGCCTCGTTCCGCGATCCCTGAGCCCGGAGCCGCTCGCGTGTCCACCATCCTGCCGGTCCGCCACCAGCCCCCGCTGCCCCTCGACCGGCTGCTTCGCCGCGACCCGCCCGGCGCCGAGGCAATCGAGATGGACGTGGTGATCGTCGGGGCCGGGCCCGCCGGGCTCGCCTGCGCGATCGAGTTGACCCGTCTCTCCCGGCAAGAGCGGGAGGCCGGAGGCGAGATGCCGGAGCTCAACGTCGCCGTGCTGGAGAAGGCCGGCGCCCTGGGCGAGCACAGCCTCTCCGGGGCGGTGGTCAACCCCCGCGCCTTCCGCGAGCTCTTCCCCGACCTCAACCCGAGCGACTTCCCCTTCCGCCAGCCGGTGGGCGGTGAGGCGGTGTACTTCCTGACCGAGGGCCGCGCCCAGCGGATTCCGACGCCGCCCACGATGCACAACGCCGGGTTCTACACCGCGTCCGTCTGCGAGATCGTCCGCTGGCTCGGCGAGCGGGCGGAGGAGCTTGGCGTCAACCTCTTCGCGGGCTTCCCGGCCGACGCGCTGCTGGTCGAGGGGAACGCCGTGCGCGGAGTGCGCACCACGCCCTCCGGACTCGACCGTGAGCGACAGCCCACCGGAGACTACACCGAGCCCACCGACCTGACGGCGAGGGTGACCGTGATCGCCGAAGGAACTCGGGGACTCTTGAGCCAGGGCTGGCGCGAGTGGCAACGGGTCGGCTCCCCCAATCCGCAGATCTTCGCGCTCGGCGTGAAGGAGGTCTGGGAGACCAAACGGCCGCTCGAGTCGGTGGTGCACACCCTGGGCTGGCCGCTGCCCGACGACGCCTTCGGCGGCAGCTTCATGTACCCCCAGGGGCGGAATCAGATCGCGCTCGGCATCGTGGTGGGCCTCGACTATCACGACGCGAGCCTCGACATCCACGAGCTGCTCCAGCGGATGAAGCTGCATCCGCTCTTCCGCCAGTATCTCGAGGGCGGACAGCTGCTCGAGTGGGGCGCGAAGACCATTCCGGAGGGCGGCTACTACGCGCTCCCCGAGCGCCGCAGCGGCGACGGCATGCTGCTTATCGGCGACGCGGTCGGGTTCGTGGACGTCCCCTCGCTCAAGGGGATCCACTACGCGATGCAGTCGGGCATGTATGCCGCGCGCGCGGCATTCGCCGCGCTCAAGGCGGGCGACACCTCGGCCGCGCGGCTGGCGGACTACGACCGGATGGTGGACGAGAGCTATATCGTGGCCGACATGTACCGTACCCGGAACATGCGCCTGGCCTTCAAGGACGGGCTCTATCTCGGCGGGCTCAAGGCCGGGCTCATGACCGTCACCGGCGGGCGGCTGTTCGGCGGACGGATCCCGATGCCCGAAGACGCCGCGGCCCCGCGGCGTATCGCGCCGGCCGACCCCTTCACGCCGGACGGCACGCTCACCTTCAGCAAGCTGGACGCGGTCTTCAAGTCGGGAAACGCGACCAGGGACACCATTCCCTCGCATCTGCTGATCGGCCCCGACATCAGCCCCGGAGGTCGCCGACTTCTATTCCCACGTGTGCCCGGCGGGCGTCTACGAGCGAGTGGGGGACGAGCTCCGGGTGAACGCACCAAACTGCATCGACTGCAAGGCGACCGACGTGCTCGGGCCCCGCTGGGCCCCGCGCGAGGGCGGAAGCGGGCCCAAATACCGCTCCATGTAGGCCTCTCCGCTTAGGCGTCTCCGCTGCAGGGGCTGGCAGTGCTTCGGCCGGTGACACGCGGTGCACGTCACAAAGCACGACGGTGTTCGCTTCCTGCGGATTGTGTCTTTCCTCCCCTCTGCCCACACTAGAAACGCAGCCTCACATCCTCGATGGGGTGAGTCAGGCCCGAGCTATCGGCGGGCGGCGGGTGGTGCTCGATGAGCGCGGCAGATCTCCGCTGCTCGCCGATCGCCGTCTGACCGCCCGCCACCTGCATCCGGTGAACTGTTCGTCGGGAGGACACGATGTCGGCTCTCTGGATTTCACGCTGCCCGCTGCTCGCCGCGCTGGCGCTGCTCCCGTGGAGCGCGCCGGTCGCGGCGCAGGCTCAGTCCCTGGCCTCGCGGCCCAGCCACGCGGCTCAGCTCAAGAGCGCTCTCCGCTCGGCCGTGGCGGCCCAGGCACGGCACCACGCCGCGAAGAACGCCTATGCCGCCTCGGCGGACGCGCTGCGGCTGCCGCCCGCTGCCGGCGTGCGGGTGGAGGTCCTGGCGGCGGGACGGGCGGGTTGGCAGGCCCGGGCACGGCATCAGGAGCAGCCCGGACGCAGCTGCGTGATTTTTGTCGGCCGCCTGGACGGCAACGAGGCGCCCCGTACCGACGGTGATCGGGAGATGGCCGGTGAGGAAGGAGTACCGCTCTGCGATCGCATGCGGTGACCAAGCCCAAGTCGCGCTGGACCTCGGGCGTCGGCCGGGTCGGAGCCGCCTCGCTGTCGGCCGGTGCCGCCCTCGCGTCCATCCTGAGCTATACCAGCTCCGCCGGCATCCCCGTCCCGGGGGTGCCTTCCGCCGCGCTCAGGGCGCATAGCGTCACCCTCGGCCCGGCCCTCGACACCGCCTATGCGATCGGCGACACCATTCAGCTCGCGGCGGTCGTGATCGATTCCAGCGGCACCGCGATGATGGGAGTCGTGCCGGCGTGGACCAGCGGCGACCCTTCCATCGCCATGGTGAGCCAGGCGGGCACGGTGACGGCGCAGGGCGCGGGCGCCACCGCGATCGTGGTGCGGGTCGGGCAGCTCGAGGCGCGGTCCCGGATCGTGGTGCTCCAGCGTCCGGCCTCGCTGGAGGTGGACGACACGCTCGTGCGGGTGGCCGAGAGCGAGCGGATGCCGCTGACCGCCCGAGTCGTGGATGCGAGGGGCCACCCCATCGTCGGCGCCGACGTGACCTGGAGCTCGCCCGACCCCGTCATCGCGACGGTCGAGGGCGCCGAGGTCGTGGGGATCAGCCCGGGGCGCAGCGCGCTCACCGCGATGGCCGGACAGCTCCAGATCCTGCTGCCCGTCGAGGTGATGCCGGTGCCCAGCTCGATCACCGTTCTCGGTGGGGAGGGGCAGCGCGGCCCCGCGAGCCGTGCGCTTCCGGTACCGGTCGCCGCGCAGATCGTTTCCCGGACCGGGCGCCCGATGCCCGGCGTCCTCGCCACTTTCCATTCTGTCTCGCCCGGCGCCTCGGCGGAGCCGGCGCTCGACACCTCGGACGCCCGCGGCATGATCCGGACGATCTGGCGGCTGGGTGACCTGCCCGGGCGCCAACAGCTCACGATCTCGGTCGACGGGGTGAGCGTCGTGCCCGCGATCGGCGCCGAGGTGGACCCGGTGCCGGCGAACGCCAAGGTGGAGCTGATCGCCAAGGCGCCGAGCGGTGAGGTGGGCGACACACTGCGCGAAGCCATCGCCGTTCGGGTCACCGACTCGCTCGGCATGGCATTGAATGACGTCCCGGTCGTCTGGAGTGCGCTCGACGGCGGCGCGCTGACGCCGGTGTCGGCCCGCACCGATTCCCTGGGTGAAGCGCGAGCCACGTGGAGGCTGGGATCGAAAGCCGGACGCCAGCGTGCCCGGGTGCAGGTGGGCAACGCAAGGACGATGTCCGCGATCGCCGTCGTGGCCACGGCGAAGGCGGGAGAAGCGGTGTCGGTGGCCCTGAAATCGGGCGACCGCCAGCTCGGCACCGTGGGGGCGCCGCTCAAGCTCCCGATCGTGCTCCGCACCGTGGACCGGTTTGGGAATGCCGTGCCGGGTGAGGTCGTCCGGCTAGAGCCGGCCACGGGCCGGTTGGCCGACAGCAGCGTGACCACCGACTCGACCGGCCACGCCCGGGTCCTCTGGTCGCTTGGCCGGCCCGCCGGTCTCCAGCGCATGGTGGTCCGGCTCGCCGGCGACACCGTGGAGACCGAGATCACCGCACTGGCCCGGGCGGGGAAGCCGGCGAAGCTGGCGTTCGTGAGTCCGCCGGAGACCGCCAAGCCCGGCCGTCCGCTGCCCAAGCCGCTGGTGGTGCTGGTGACCGACGCCTACGGCAATCCGCTCGGGGGGCAGACGGTCGTATTCAACGCCTCGAGCGGAAGCGTCGTCCCCGCACGCGGACTCACCGACGCCGACGGCCGCACCAAGGTTCGCTGGACGCCGGGGCCTAAGGCGAAGAAGCCGGAGCTCACCGGTACCGTCGCTGGAAGCGACGTGACCCGGAGCCTGGTTCTCAGCGCTCGACCGTGATCTTGAGGATCACCCACCTGCGGCACTGACCCTCTCACTCCCCCCGGGACTCCGCGCTGGTCCGTTCGCCGTCCCCGTTGTCCGTTCACCGAAAACTATGCCCTCGGATTCGCGCTGCAGGTGCATCCTGAGTGCACCCAGCGCCGCCCGGGAGGCTTCCCGCCCCGTACTTGAGGCGACGCCCCCCCTCACTGCGCCGCAAGGGCTCCCTCACTCCAATAGGAGGATCCATGCGCCCGGCACATTTGTTGGCGACCGTGTCGATCGTCGGCTTTGCGCTCGGTTGTGCGGATAGTTCGCCGACTTCACCGCTCGAGGCCCCCGCCGCCCAGGCCAATCTGGCGTTGGGGCCCACCGCCTCGGCAACGACCGGGCTGCATTGGACGATTCCCTCCTCGGTCTTCGGATTTGCGGTCGACAACAGGCTGACCATTACGGCGCGTCGATGGACCGACGGGGACGCCAATGGGCATTTCGTGTACGAGCAGGCGTTCCTGGGAAACACTCTCGTGTTCAAGGGGTCGATCACTTGCCTCGGCGTCTACGATGGCTTCCGTGCAAAGACCGGCGGACCTGTCGAGCAGAGCAACGACCCCGACGTCCCCGTCGGTACGTTCATCTGGTGGCATGTGCACGATAACGGCGAAAGTGATGGGGCAGCCGCACCGGACCAGGCGACCCTGCCCGGCCTCGGAGACGAGGCGGGGAACGAGGCGTTCTGCGCCAGCGCGAACCTGCCGCTCGGCCGTCTCTGGGACACCGAGGGAAACGCACAGGTGCGCTCATCGGCGGCACCGTGAGCCGAAGCCGTGAAACAGCAGCACAAGTCCAAGCAGCACCTCGATGAGATGATAGCGCTCCGGAAGCAGGTGGCCGACCTCAAGGGGGAGGCCAGTGCCCGGAAGCGGGTCGAGGACGCGCTGCGACGGTCGGAGACCCTCCATCGGAGCCTCCTCGAGCGGTGTCCGGTCGCGCTAGGCGAGATCGACGCGGCCGGATACCTGCTGTTCGCCAATGACGCGTTCGCCCGGGAACTGGGCTACTCGTCGAAAGCGGAGGTGCTCGCACTCGGGACGGGCATGACGATATTCGGCGGCGTGGACGAGCGGGAGCGGGCGCTGAGTGTGCTACGTCAGTCGGCCGAGTATCGGCGATTCGAGACGGTGCTCCGAACTCGAAGTGGCGGATCCCGGCCTTTCGACGTCACCGGGTGTGTGGCAGGAAAGAGCGACGGCCTGCAGGCGGGGTTCATCCTCGTGATCGGTGGCGACGCCGCTGCACGGGCCCCTCGGGACGGGAGCGTGACATGGCGGTGCGCGGCGAGCGACCTTGGCTGACGTTGGCCCTGGCCTGGATCTCCCTCAGCCTGGTCTACTCCGTCGCTCTGACGAGCTACGCCGGCAGCCGCTTCGTGCCTTCGCTGATCTGGTCCACCGTCACCATCACGATCGCGTCATTCCTGGGCCTCGCCGTCTGGTGGCTCACCGGTCGAGTGCCCTGGCCGGAGCGGCTGAAGCCGGGCTTCTTCCTGCTCCACCTGGGCGCGGCCAGCGTTTATGCGGTCGTCTGGATCCTGCTCGATGTCACCATCACGGCCGCCATGAAGGGCCGTGACCCGCTGGCGGCTTTCCGAAAGGCCCCGATCTTCGGCCTCGACTGAGCCTCGGGGCGTTGCTCTATGGACTGTTCGTGGGCCTTTGCTACAACGTCCGCGCCCTCCGGCGCTACCGGGCCCAGCAGGAGGCGGTCGTGCAGGCCCAATCGCTGGCCGCCTCGGCGCAGCTCGATGCGTTGCGGGCGCAGCTGAACCCGCATTTTCTGTTCAACGCGCTGCATTCGCTGGCGCCGCTCGTCCGCCACGACCCGAACGCGGCCGAAGAGACGATCGACCGCCTGGGCGAGCTGCTCCGCTACGCGCTCGACGAGCAAATGAGCGGCGATGTCACGCTGGCGGACGAATGGAACTTCGTCCGCAACTATCTCGCGCTCGACAAACTGCGGCTGGGAGATCGCCTGCGGGTGGATTCGGACGTGCATAGAGACCTTCTCGACTGCGCCCTGCCGTCGTTCACGCTGCAGCCGATCGTCGAGAACGCGGTTCGTCATGGGATCACGCCGAGACCGCGCGGCGGAACGATCACCATCGCCGCGCGGGTCCAGATCGGCAGGCTCTGCCTCGAAGTGAGCGACGATGGGTCCGGGGCCACCGCCGATCGGATCGCCAAGGCGACGGGTCTCGGGCTGCGCGCCCTGCGGCAGCGCCTGAGCGTCCGTTACGGTGGCGGGGCGGCGCTGGAGATTGCCACGGCGCCGGGGGAAGGATTCACGGTGCGCCTCCTCCTGCCGATGGAGGACGACTCGCGCTTTACGTTCTCGGCGATCGCAGATGTGGAGGCGGGACGGTGACGCTCACCCTGTTGATCGCCGATGACGAGCCCCTCGCGCGCAAGCAACTACGCGACCTGGTGAGTGAGGTCTCATGGCTTCGGTGCGTCGCGGAAGCCGCCGACGGGCTGGAGACCGTCGAGGCGGTGAACAGCTACAAGCCTGATCTTCTCTTCCTCGACATCCAGATGCCCAATCTTTCGGGCATCGAGGTGCTCGGCCGGGTGGAACATCGACCCGGCGTGGTCTTCACGACGGCCTACGACCGTTACGCGGTCACGGCCTTCGAGCTGCACGCGCTGGACTACCTGCTGAAGCCGTTTGGACGGGCGCGCTTCATGGCCGCCGTCGAGCGGGCGCGTCTGTCGCTGGAGCAGGGCCCATCCACAGTCGAGCGGGCGCGGGTGGCGCTCGCGCCGGGCGGCCCGGTCACCCGGCTGTTTGTGCGCGAGCGGGGGAAAATCGTTCCGGTTGCCGTGAACACGATCGAGCGAATGGAGGCGCGTGACGACTATGTCGCCGTGTTCACCGCGACACGTCGCTACCTCATCCACATCGCCATGAACGACTTGGAGACGATGTTCAACCCCGATACGTTCGCCCGGGTGCATCGCTGTCACATCGTGAATCTCGACTTCGTGGCCAGTCTGACGCCCTGCGATTCCGGCCGGCTCCAGATCGAGATGCGGAACGGAGCCAAGCTTGTGGCCAGCCGGACGCGCTCGAAATTGCTCAGGAGCCTCGCCCGCTAGAAGGAAGCGGAAGCGCTGTTGGAGGCCCGACGAGGGCCACATGGCCGATACCTCCCCTCGCAACCTGCCGTATTCTTGGACCAACGGCCACTGAGGGCCGACCTGAATACGCGCAGGAGGCGAAGCATGTCCAACCCAGCATCACAGACCCTGGTCGACTTCTCCAATCAGCTCGCCCGCGCGGTGGAGCGTGGCGCCGAGAGCATCGTCGCCGTGCACGCTCGACCTCAGCTCGCCTCCACCGGCGTGCACTGGCGAGACGGGCTCGTGGTCACCACCAACGGCACGGTTCGGCGCGACCGGGACATCGCCGCCACGCTGCCGGATGGAAAGCGCATCGGCGCTACGTTGCAGGGGCGCGATCCGTCCACCGACCTCGCGGTCCTCCGGATCCCGGGCGGCTCGCTGCCGGTAGCGACCTTCGGTGACACCGGATCCCTGAGGCCCGGCAATCTGGCGCTCGCGCTCGCCCGGCTGGACGACACCGGCCCCCGCGCCGCGTTCGGCGCGGTGAGCGTCGTCGCCGGTGCCTGGCGCCCGTATGGTGGTGGCGAGATCGACCGACTGCTGCAGAGTGACATCAACCTGTACCCGGGATTCGGCGGAGGCCCCCTGGTGAATGCCGCGGGAGAAGCGCTGGGCGTCAACTCCGGCCGCCTGAGCCGGCCCTACACCACCACGCTGCCGGTCGAAACGGTCAATCGGGTGATCGACCAGCTGGTCAGTCACGGGTACGTCCGCCGGGGCTATCTCGGTGCCGGGATGCAGCCGGTCCGGCTCCAACCGCAGCTGCGCTCCCGGCTCGGCATCGATCGCGAAGTCGGGCTGCTCGTCTCCACGATCCAATCGGATGGCCCCTCGGCGGCAAGCGGTCTCCTGCTGGGGGACGTCGTCATCGGCATCGGCGGGACCCCGGTCGCCGAGCCGGAAGACGTGCTCAAGGTGCTGAACGGAGACACCGCCGGAAAAACGCTCGCGCTGGAGCTGGTCCGCGGGGGAAGGCTGGAGACGGTGGAAGTGTTGATCGGAGAGCGGCCGCGTGGACACTAGTCTCAGCGCCGTTGCGGAGGCCGTACGGGCCAGTGTGGTGCAGGTTCGCCCCGGAGAGACCGGCGGAGCCGGGGTGGTGCTGACGCGCGGGTCGGAGCTGGTGGTGGTGACCAATGCACACGTCGCCCGGGGCAGGCCGGGCGACGTGGTTCAGGTGGCCAGCTACGTCCGGGTCGTCTACCCGGCGCTGATCGAGCGGATCGACATGAGGCGCGACCTCGCGCTTCTCAGGTTCGACCCGCGCTTCGGCGGAACGAAACGTCCGTCACCCGCGGCGCTGGGCGACGTCTCCGGGCTCCGTCCGGGACATCTGCTCATCGCAGTGGGTCACCCCTTCGGGCTCGCCAACGCCGTCACTGCCGGCGTGGTGCAGTCGGTGGGGCGGATTTCAACGGAGCTGGAGCGGGCCATCGGCCGGCGGGGGCGCTCCTGGATCCAGGCCGACATCAGCCTCGCGCCCGGCAATTCCGGAGGCCCGCTCTGCGACGCCGAAGGCCGGGTGGTCGGCATCAACACGATGGTCGCCGGTGGACTCGCGCTGGCCATTCCGGCCGCCGAGATCCAGGCCTTTCTCCAGGACCGGCGCGAAGCAATCCCGGCATGATTCGGATCTGGGTGGCGGTGCAGGATCGTGACCGGAGGGCGGCGCTGATCCGGATGCTTCGCACCGACCCCACCGTGCGGCTGGTGGGGTCGGAGGCCGAGGCCGACATCGTGTGCCGGGAGGCGGAACCGGTGGCGGTTTCGCAGGCCGTGGTGACGACCGATCGGCTGTCGCCGCGGGAGCTGGAGGTGTTGGCCCTGGCCGCCGACGGCCTCGACAACCGCGCCATCGGCCGGCGACTGGGCATCACCCGGTCGACCGTGAAGCATCACTTGGAGGCCATCTTCGCCAAGCTCGGCGTGCACGGGAGAACCGAAGCGGTACGGGAGGGAATGCGGAGGGGGATGGTCCCGCTATGACTCCCCGAGCACCTTGATGATCACTCGCTTTCGCCGCTGGCCGTCCCACTCCCCATAGAACACCCGCTGCCAGGGCCCGAAGTCGAGCTTGCCTTCCGTGATCGGCACGATCACCTCATGCCCGATGGTGAGGCTCCGGAGGTGCGCGGCGGCGTTGTCCTCACCGGTCTCGTTGTGCCGGTAGCGCGCGGGGTCCCACGGCGCGATGCTCTCCTCGAGCCACTTCAGGATGTCCTGCCAGAGCCCCGATTCGTGGTCGTTGACGAAGACCGACGCGCTGATGTGCATCGCCGACACCAGCACCATGCCCTCGCGCACGCCGCTCGCCCGGACCTGCTCGGCGACCTGGTCGGTGATGTCGATGATCTCCTGGCGCCGCTTGGTCTCGAACCACAGATAGTGGGTGTGGGTGGCCATGACTCGGCTCAGCGCAGCAGCTCTTCCAACCGGACCGCCGTATCCGTCTTCTCGTCCCGATACTTCACGATGATCGGCGCGTACAGCGAGATCCCCGCGGCCTGACCGGGCCCACTCCGCACCGGCCGGGTGCCCGGCACCACGACCGCGCCGCCCGGTATCTCCAGGGGGCGCTCCCCCTCGCGGCGGTAGCTGCGGTCGTGCACCAGGTCGAACACCACCGTGCTGCCGGTCAGCACCGTGCCCGGTGCGAGCACCGCCCGCTCCCGGACGACCGTGCCCTCGTAGACCCCGCAGTTCCCGCCCACCAGCACCTCGTCCTCGATGATGACCGGCAGCGCGCCCGCGGGCTCGAGCACCCCGCCGATCTGCGCCGCGGCGGACAGGTGGACCCGCTTCCCGATCTGGGCGCACGATCCCACGAGCGCGTGGCTATCGATCATCGTCCCTTCGTCCACGTAGGCGCCGACGTTGACGTACATCGGCGGCATGCAGACCACGCCCCGCGCGACGTAGCTGCCGTCCCGGATCGCCGACCCTCCGGGGACCACGCGCACCCCGTCCTCGGGGCCCAGGGCGCGGAGCGGGTAGGTGTCCTTGTCGAAGAACGGAAACGGTCCGCCGGTCGCGGCCGGTCGGACCTGGCCCAGCCTGAAGCCGAGCAGGATGCCCGACTTGACCCATGCGTTCGCGCGCCAGTGGCCATCCGATCCTCGTTCCGCGGCGCGAACCCGCCCCGCGTTGAGCTCCGCCTTGAGCGCGCGAAACGCGTCTAGGGCGGCCGCCTCCTCGCCCTGGGGCACGCCGCTCGCGAAGCGCTCCAGCTCCGAGCGGAGCGCCGCCGCTTCCGTCGCGGCCACTAGAGCTCCACCCCGAGGTCCTTGAGCGTCGCCGCCATGGCCGCCCGGGTCTTCTCGGTCACCGGCACCAGCGGGAGCCGGAGCACGTTCCGGATCCGGCCGGTGAGCGCGAGCGCCGCCTTCACCGGCGCCGGGTTGGTCTCCAGGAAATTGGCGTCCATCAGCGGTAGGAGGCGATAGTGCCAGCCTCTCGCCTTCTCCAGGTCTCCCGCCAGCATCAGATGCACCAGCGTCCGCATCGGCCCCGGCATCTCGTTGGACGCGACCGACACGAGACCATCGCCGCCCGCGGCCACGATCCCCAGCGTGAGCCAGTCGTCACCCGAGAGAACTGAGAAGCGCTCGGGGCGGCCCCGCAGGATCTGCATCACCTGGGCGAGATCTCCGCTCGCCTCCTTGATGCCCATGACGTTGGGATGCTCGGCGAGCTGCAGGGTGACCGACGGCTGGAGGTTCACCGCCGCGCGCCCAGGTACATTGTAGAGGCAGATCGGCTTGGTGGATGCGTCGGCGATCGCGGTGAAGTGGCGGAACAGGCCGCCCTGGGTGGGCTTGTTGTAGTAGGGAGTCGCGGTGAGGATGAAGTCGGCGCCAAGGTGGCACATTCGGCGGGCCTCGGCGACGGCGCGGGCGGTGTCGTTGCTGGTGGCCCCCGCCATTACCGGCACCCGGCCGGCCGCGGTCTCGATCACCGCCGCAACCACCCGCTCGCGCTCCGAGTCGTCCAGGGTCTGCGCCTCACCCGTCGAGCCGCAGGGCACCAGAAAGTCGATCCGCTCGGCGATCTGCCATTCCACCAGCGCGCGCAGGGCGGGGTAGTCCACGTCGCCCCCGTCGGTGAACGGGGTGACCAGCGCGGTGCCACATCCCTGCAGGCGTGTCATCCGACTCCTCCAAAGAGCATCTCTTCGAAGTCGTGGACTCCCGGGCGACCCGGCAGCCATTCCGCCGCCGCAAGCGCACCGGCAGCGAATCCGCGACGACTTCTCGCCACGTGGCTGAGCGCGACGCTCTCGTGCGGCCCGTCATAGGTCACCACGTGCGTTCCGGGAATGGAGCCGGCGCGGATGGAGGTGACGGGGAACTCGCGCGCGGGGTCCACCTCACGCAGCCTCTCGCGAAGCACAGCGGCGGTTCCCGACGGCGCATCTCGCTTCGCCGCGTGATGCTCTTCCAGTATAAAGGAGTCGAATTCGGGTCGCCCGGCGAAGCGGGTGGCGAGGTCACGCGCGGCGCGGAGAAACAGGTGGACGCCGACCGAGAAGTTGGCGGCGTGGAGCAGCGCACCTCTCCTGGCCTCCACCAGTCGCGCCACCCGCGGCAGCTCTGTGCTCCACCCGGTGGTGCCCGTCACCGTCGGGATTCCCGCCTCGATCAGCCGCTCGAGATTCGCCACCACGGCGTCGGGCCGGGTGAACTCGATCGCGGCGTCGACCCCCACGAGCCGCTCGCGGGTCAACGCCGCACCGCCGGCGTTCTCCGCGCGCCCGAGGATCGCGTGCACGACGTGGCCACGCTCCCCCGCGAGCTCCGCGACAGCGCGGCCCATCTTGCCGTTCCCTACGATCGCAAGTCGCATGAGGACCGCCTGTGATGTGCCGTCGCCGATCTTGTCATCCCGAGTGAACGCGAGGGATCTTGCCAGGGAATGCCTCGAGCGCTGCAACCAAGATCCCTCGCGTTCGCTCGGGATGACACTCGTCAGCTCGCGCCAAAGAACTCGTCGTGCAGCCGGCGCACCACGCCCGGCCCGTCATCCTCCCGCACCACGAACGTCATGTTGATCGCCGACGCCCCCTGCGAAATGACCTCGACGTTCGCCGGCTGCACCGCCCGGAAGATCCTCGACGCCAGCCCCGGCGTGCCACGCAGCCCGATGCCCACGACCGACACGATGGCCCGGCCGTCCTCGGTCCAGACCTCGCCCAGCTCGGACAGCTCTCGGATCACGGGCTCGAGCCGGGTGCGGTCCTCCACCGTGAGCGACACGCTCACCTCTCCGCTCGCCAGCACGTCCACCACCACCTCGTGCCGCTCGAACACCTCGAACATGGCCCGGAGGAAGCCGTAGGCGCCGAGCATCCGCGGGGCCCGGACGTTGATCACGGTGATGCCCCGCTTCCAGGAGATGGAGCGGATCGGCGAATCGCCCATCCGCTCCAGCTCGGCCGACGGCTCGATCGTGGTTCCCGGCAGCTCCGGCCGGGTCGAGTTGAGGATCACGATCGGGATCCCCCGGCGCACCAGCGGCATCGCGGTGGCGGGATGCAGCACCCTGGCCCCGAACGTAGCCAGCTCGGCGGCCTCCTCGTAGCTCGCGGCGGCCAGGGTTCGCGCGGTAGGCACGATCCGCGGGTCCGCGGTCATCAAGCCGCTCACGTCGGTCCAGATCTCTACCCGCTCCGCGCCGAGCGCCGCGCCCAGCAGGGTCGCGGTGAAGTCCGATCCCCCGCGTCCCAGCGTGGTCGGCACGCCGTCCGGCGTCGCCCCGATGAATCCCTGGGTCACCGGGATCAGCTCGCCCTCCAGCAGCGGCCGGAGGCACTCGCGCGCGCGGTTGTTGACCATCTGCACGTAGGGCGTCGCCCGGCCGAACCGGTCGTCGGTGACCATGATCGGCCGGATGTCCGTCCAGGCCGGCCGCACGCCCGCGCCGTCCATCGCGCCCGCCACCAGTCTCGAGCTCCACAGCTCGCCGAGGCCGGCCAGCGCGTCGAGCTCCGCCGGCCGGAGCCGCCGGCCCAGCGCGGCGGATAGCGAGGACCGAAGCGATGCGGCATCTGCCCTCACGGCCTCGACCGCCGGCCCGGTCCCGGGCAGCTCGGCGGCGACCGTCTCGTGCCGCTGCACCAGCGCCTGGATCGCGCCGTCGAGTGCGGCCGCGTCGCCGGCGTGCACCGTGGCGGCGAGTCCCAGCAGCCCGTCGGTGGCGCCGGCGAGCGCCGATACGACGACCAGCGGCCGCTCCCCGGCGCGTCCGGCGACGATCGCGACCAGGCGGCGGATCGCGGCGGCGTCCGCCACGGAGGTTCCGCCGAACTTGCAGACGATCACGGTCGCGCGCCGAGTCGGCCGTCCGCCACCAGCAGCTCGGCGATCTGCACCGCCTGGCCCGCGGCCCCGCGGATCGTGTTGTGCCCCAGGATCACCATCCGGAGATCGAGAATCGGGCAGGGACGCACCCGGCCGACTGTCACCGCCATGCCGCGGCCCCGCTCGAGATCGAGCCGCGGCTGGGGGCGGTCGGCGCGCGGATCGACCTCGATCGGTGGATTGGGCGAGGAGGGGAGGCTGGCTACGCAGGGCGAGCCTCGGAATTCCCGCAGGGCCGACACCGCCTCGTCGGGCGTCACCCGCCGCCGGAAGCCGACCGACACCGCCTCAAGATGCCCGTCCACCACCGCCACCCGGTTGGTGTGCGCGCTCACCTGGAACGCCGCCGGCTCGACGCCCGCGGGACCGAGCGTGCCCAGAATCTTCCGGCTCTCCCGTTCGATCTTCTCCTCCTCGCCACCGATGTGGGGAATCACGTTGCCGAGGACGTCGAGGGAGGCAACCCCGGGATAGCCCGCGCCCGACACCGCCTGCATGGTGGAGACGAAGAGCCGCTCGACGCCGAACGCCTGGTGCAGCGGCGCGAGTGCCAGCGCCAGCGCGGCGGTGGAGCAGTTGGGGTTGGCCAGGATCGCGCCGCTCCAGCCCCGTGCACCCCGCTGCCGGTCGATCAGGGTCAGGTGGTCGGCGTTGGCTTCCGGGATGAGGAGCGGAACGTCCGACTCCATCCGGTGGGTGCGGGTGTTGGTGACCACGAACGCCCCGGCCCTTGCGAACGCCTGCTCGATCGGCGCCGCCGCCTCGGCGTCGAGTGCGGAGAAGGCGACCGCGCCGGGCAGCGGAGGCGCGCACTCCTGGAGGGTGAGATCGGCGATCTCCGGCGGCAGCTCCGCCTGCTCCCGCCAGCGGACCACGTCGCCGTAGCGCCGGCCGGCGCTGGCTGACGACGCGGCCACCGCCGCGATCTCGAACCAGGGATGGTCCGCCAGCAGCCGGACGAACTTCTGGCCCACCGTGCCGGTGGCGCCGAGGACGCAGACGGGGATCTTCGCGCTCATGGGGCCTCGCGTGCGAGCAGGTCGGTGGCCAGCCGGACGTAGAGGTCCACGCCCCGGAGCAGGTCGGTCTTCAGGATGTGTTCCTCCGGGGTGTGGGCGACCCGGATCGCTGCCCGGGCCCATCTGGTAGCCCTCGCCCCAGGAGGCCAGGAAGGGCAGGTCGCTGGCATAGCTGACGACCGTGGTGTCCCACCCCGGCAGGGCGCGTCCCGCCTTGTGAAAAGGCAGCTCCACCGGAAAGGCGACGCTCACCCCGGGCGCGAGCTGGTCGCGGATCGCGGCCTTGAGCGGGTCCGTCGGCTCCACGGTGCGCACCAGCAGCTGTGCACCGGCGTGCGCCGGGACGACGTTGGGGGCCACGCCGCCGGAGATGAGCCCGAGGTTGAGGGTGGACTGACCCAGCAACGGGTCGCGCGGCAGGGGCAGCCGGCGGATGCGCTCGATCGTGTCGAGCAGGGCCGCGATGGCACTGGCGCCGTCCTCGGGATAGCCGGAATGCGCGGCTCGACCGCTCGCCGTCAGATCCACCCGCAGCGTGCCCTTCTGTCCCACCGAGAGACGGTTCTCGGTCGGCTCGCCGTTGATCAGGAACCGCCCGCGCGGGCCGAAGTCCGCTGCCGCCTGGGCGCCGTCCGACCCGTTCTCCTCGCCCACGACGAACAGCAGCCCCACTCGCCGCTCGCCGGCCGCCCGCCAGTCGCTCGGCCGCGGCCACCATCGCCGCCGCGACCCCCTTCGCATCGCAGCTTCCCCGGCCCCTGATCGCGTCCCCGTCCTCCGCCAGCGGAAGGTGCGGCGGCACCGTGTCCACGTGAGTGGAGAAGACCAGCTCGGGCGGCTCCCGATAGGCGTAGAGGTTGTCGCGGCCGGCCGAGACCGGCTGCCGGATGGTGCGATACCCGGCGCCCCGGAGCACGCCGTCGAGCAGGTCGATGGCGGCCTGCTCCGATCCGGTCGGAGTCTCCAGCACCACCAGGGCGCGGGTCAGCTCGAGAACGTCCATGAATACAAACGCCCCGCCTGTGCTCGGCACGGCGGGGCTTCCAGGTCGAAGGATGGTCGTGACGTCCCTTAGGCCGGTCGGCACCCGCCGCTCGAGCGGCGCTTCTGAAGGGTCATACGGGGCGTCATGGGTCTAACGTATCGGAGGAGCCGGGCAGCGGGCAAGTGGGCGCGGGGACTAGGCGACCCCCACCACTTCCCGCTCGACCGCCTTGGCGGCGCGCTGGCCCTCCTCGACGTTCACCAGCGCGAGCAGCGCCGCTCCCACCGCGAAGAACCCGATCACCGAGAGAATCGCGTTCCGGCTGGACCCCGTCGCTGCGATGGTCCCGGCGAAGATCAGCGGGCCGAAGATCCCGGCGAACTTCTCGAATATGCTGAAGAAGCCGAAGAACTCGCCCGACTTGTGCTGCGGGATCATGCTGGCGAAGAGGCTGCGGCTCAGCGCCTGGGTGCCGCCCTGCACCATCCCGACCAGGCCGGCCAGGATGTAGAAGTGGGTGGCGTTGGTCATGTAGTAGCCCAGGATGCTGATCACCGTGTACGCCAGCAGGCCGAGGAAGAGCGAGCGCTTGGCCCCGATCCGACCCGCTACGCCCCCGAACAGGAAGGTGCAGGGGATGCCCACGAACTGCACCAGCAGGATCGCCCCGATGAGCGCGCTCTGCCCGATCCCGATCTCGGTCCCGTAGGCCGTGGCCATCTTGATGATGGTCTGAATCCCGTCGTTGTAGATCAGGAAGGCCAGCAGCATCAGGAACGCCTGCCGGTAGCTCCGGAGCTCGTGAAACGTCTCGCCGCAACCGGACGAAGGCCACCCGCGCCGGACGCTCGCCTATTCGCTCGTCCCGCTCGATCCGAGCTGGCGGCTCCGGCACCCGCCGGAAGAGCGGGATCGAGAAGAGCGCCCACCAGACCGCCACCGATAGGAAGGCGAGCCGCGCCGGTAGGGTGGCGTCGCTCTCGCTGAGCGCGGGGCCGGACGGCAGCCCGAAGAGCCCGGGCATCTGGATCCACGCCAGGTTGAGCGCCAGCAGGACTCCGCCGCCCAGGTACCCGATCGCGTACCCGGCCGCGGAGACCCGGTCGATCTCGCCCGGCCGGGCGATGTGCGGGAGCAGCGCCTCGTAAAACACGAAGCTGCCTGCCACGCCCACCATGATCAGGACGAAAAGCCAGGAGGCCAGGTCGAGATCGCCGGTGTGGACCAAGAAGAGCCCACAGCACGCGACGAGGCCCAGCCCCATGAACCCGGCGGTGTATCTCTTCTTGGCGGCGCGGTAGTCGGACATGGCGCCCAGCACCGGCGACACCAGCGCGATGATCACCAGCGCGATCGAGTTGATCGTCGCCAGCCGCTGGGTGGCGCCCCCTCCGGCGACGCCGGCGCCGGCCACCTTGACGAAGTAGATCGGAAACACCGCGACCATGATCGTGGTCTGGACGGCGGAGGCGGCCCAGTCGTACATCGCCCAGGCGCGGAGCTCGGGGCGGCCCAGGCCCAGTCGGGCAAGCAGCGATTGTCGTGACATAGCCGGAGAAGATCGGCGCGGCCGGCGGGCCTCGCAACCTTTCCGGCCCGTGCGATGTCCAATGGCGAGATCCTGCCGCCTACGCCGGCCCCCCCCACACTCGTTTCAGGTTGCGTCCATGTTCTCACCGATCGCACTGACGCTCATCGGTTCCCTCGCGCTTGGCATACCTCAATCGGGTGCCGACCGTCCGGCCGATACCACATTCGTGCGCCGGTGGCGGGAGGACCTCGACTACTTGGCGCGCGAGCTGCCGCGGGTGCACAAGAATCTGTTTCACACCATGCGCCGCGAGCAGTTCGACAGCGCGATGGCCCGGCTCGACCACAGCTTGCCGACCCTCGCCCGGCACCAGGTGATCGTCGAGCTCGCCCGCATCGTGGCTCGGGTGGGAGACGGGCACACCAACATCGCACCCACCAGGGATCCCAAGATCGGGTTCCGCACTTACCCGGTGAAGCTCTACTTCTTCAAGGACGGTCTCTTCGTCCGGAGCGCGAGCCGCGACCAGGCCGCCATGACGGGCGCCAAGGTGCTCCGGATCGGGCGGCTCACCACCGCCCAGGCCTACCAGGCGGTGCGGGAGCTGATCGGGCGTGACAACGAGATGAACGCGCGGTACTTCGCGCCGTTCCTCCTGGCGATGCCGGAGATCCTGCACGCGATCCACGCGATCGACGACCCCGGCAGTGCGCCGCTGCTCCTGGAGCGGGACGGCGTCCGGAGCCTGACCGTGCTTCACCCCGCCGGCCCGGCGGCGATGATGCCGCCCGACACCGACGTGAGCTGGGCGCCCGACGCCGGCTGGGTGGACATGCGGGGGGTGGACGGCTCCCGCACGCCGGTCTGGCTCCGCGGCGACCCGCGCGACCCCCTGCGACTCGAGTATCTGCCGGACAGCCGGACGGCCTACGTGCAGTTCAACAAGGTCGGCGACGGGCCGGAGGAGACCATCGAGGCGTTCGCCCGACGGCTCCGCGCCTTCGTGGACACCGGCGCGGTCGAGCGCGTGGTGCTGGACCTCCGCCTCAACCGCGGGGGCGACGGGACGCTCAACCGACCCCTGGTGCTGAGCCTCATCCGCTCTCCGAAGCTGGAAGGCTCCGGCCGCCTCTTCGTCCTCATCGGCCGGAGCACGTTCTCCGCGGCCCAGTTCCTGGTTCACGCGCTGGAGGAGTACACCGACGCCGTCTTCGTCGGCGAGCCCACCGCAGGCAAGCCCAACTCCTACGGCGACTCGCGGAAGATCACCCTGCCCAACAGCGGCATCACGGTCCGGGCGTCCGTCTTCCACTGGCAGCGCACTCATCCGCTCGATTCGCGAGCCTGGAAGGCCCCCGACGTCGCGGCGGAGCTCACCTCCCGGGACTACCGAAGCAATCTCGATCCCGCGATGCGTGAAGTGCTCGCGTATGAGCCGGAGCCCTCCCTCGCCGAGCGGATGGGGGCCGCGTTCGCCGCCGGTGACTCGGCCGGGGCACTGAGACTCTACCGGGCTTACCGGGCCGACCCGCGCCGTGCTTTCGCCGACACCGAGCTCGAGCTCAACGCCCTGGGCTACGAGATGCTGCGCAAGGGACGTCACGGCCACGCGCTCGCGGTCTTCCAGCTGAACACGGCGGACCATCCGGGTTCGTCGAACGCGTTCGACAGCCTGGGGGAGGCTTACATGAAGTCGGGGATGCGCGAGGAGGCGATTCGGAGCTATCGGCGCGCGGTGGCGCTGGACCCCGACAACCAGAACGCGAGACAGGTGCTGGAGCAGCTGGGAAGCGGGCCCGGACTTAGGCCGGCTGGCGCGACTCCCGCGCGCTCCGGCGCAGGGACAGCAGGACCGCGGTGATGAGGATGAGCACGATGACCGCGAGGGACAACAGGGTCGGCAGATGGATCCAGGCGCTCAGGGTCATCTTGAGGCCGACGAAAATCAGGATGAGCGCGACCCCGGGCTTCAGGTAGGCGAACTTGTCCATCATCCCGGCGAGCACGAAGAACAGCGCGCGGAGACCGAGGATGGCGAAGATGTTGGAGCTATAGACCAGGAACGGGTCCCGGGTGATCGCGAAGATGGCCGGAATGCTGTCGATCGCGAACACCAGGTCCGACCACTCGACGATCAGCAGCACCAGGAAGAGCGGTGTGGCGAGGATGGCGCCGCTCCGCTTGCGTATGAAGAACTTGGTCCCGTCGTAATAGTTGGAGAGCGGAAGGACCCGCCGCGCGAGTTTGACCACCGGATTCTTCTCCAGCTGGATCAGCTCCTCCTTCTGCGTCATCATCCTGATGCCCGTGATGAGGAGGATCGCGCCGAAGACATAGATGATCCATTCGAACTCCTGCAGCAGCAGCGCGCCCAGGGCGATCATGATCAGCCGCATCACGATCGCGCCCAGAATCCCCCATTTCAGGACCTTCGGCTGGGCCTCCGCGGGCACGCCGAAATACGAGAAGATGAGGATGAAGACGAAGAGATTGTCGACGCTGAGCGACAGCTCGATCAGGTAGCCGGTGTAGTACTCCAGGGCGGGCCCGCTCCCCTCCCGCCAGAAGATGAAGAGCCCGAACAGATGCGCGAAGGCGATGAGCCCGAGACTCCAGCTCATCGCCTCCTTGAAGGACAGCACGTGCGAACGGCGGTTCAGGACCCCGAGGTCGAGAATCAGCAGGGCGGCGACGAGCCCGGTGAACCCGAGCCAGACCGCCGCGCCGTGGTGGCCGAACAACTACCGGCCCGCTGCCATCGCTTCGAGCCGCGCGACCCGCTCCGCCGTGGGCGGGTGGGTGCTGAACAGCTTGGCGATTCCACCGCCGCGCGCGGCCAGCGGATTCACCTGCGCCAACGGAGCCGCCGCCGGGGCCACCTGCATCGGGATCCGCTGGGCCAGCGAGTCGAGCCGGACGAGCGCGTGCGCGAGCGGCAACGGGCGGCCCAGGATCAGGGCGCCGACCCGATCGGCCTCGAACTCGCGTTGGCGGGACACCGCCATCTGGATCACCATGGCGCCCAGCGGCGCGAGCAGCAGCAGCGCGAGCTGCGCGTACGGGTGGCCGCCGTCGTCGTCGCTCCCGCCTCCGAACATGAGGAGGTAGGGCAGGTTGCTGAGTGCGCCCGCGATGCCGGCCGCCACCGTGGCGATCAGCATGTCCCGGTTCTTGATGTGCGCCAGCTCGTGGGCAATGACCCCCTCCAGCTCCTCGGCCGGCATGTGCTTGAGGATGCCGGTGGTTACCGCGACGACGGCCTTCTGAGGACTGCGCCCGGTGGCGAAGGCATTGGGTTGCTCGTGCGGCGCGACCGCCACCACCGGCATGGGCAGACCGGCGCGCTGCCGCAGCCGGTCCACCATCCGATACAGCTCCGGCGCCTGGGCCTCGGTCACCACGTGGGCCCCATACATCTTGAGCACCAGCCGGTCGGAGAAGAAATACATGATGAAGTTGAAGAACAGGCCGAAGCCCAGGGCCATCAGCAGACCCTGGGAGCCTCCGAGCAGCTGACCCACGAGGCCGAAGAGGCCGACCAGGGCGCCCATCAATACGAACGTCTTGACGTTGTTCATACACTCCTCCGCTGCGTTCGCGCCGCCGGTCGAAGGGGGAACAAAAAGAGCGAGACCCCGTCCGTACCGCGACATGCGCGTTGGACGAAGGTCTCGCTCTGGATCGCGGTGCGAATGCTCGCCCCGGCCCCCCACCGAACCGTGCCCGCGCTTGGCGGACAGTCCTGACGATTCGGAGGTCCGCCACCCGGCGGATAAGCTACTCCCCTTCTTGGACCTGAAGATAAGGGGATCGCCGCAAGGGTCAACTCGGCTTCGCCGAGACGGGTTCAGCCGTCCGAGGACCGCCGGATGTAGACCCAGTGGCCTTGCGCCCCCGTCGCCAGCTCCGGGCCCCGCGTGCGGTGGACCAGCGACACGCCGGTCACCGCCGCGCTGGTCTGGCCCAGCCCCGAGCTGAGGCGGATCTCGCCCGAGGTCTGGTCGAGCGCCGAGGGGAGAAACCGCCACGTGCCCCCGCTGGAGATGGTGCGGAGTCCCGTGGCCCCCGCGGGGGTGTCGAGCCGGGCGGTGAGCTCGAGGACGTAGGTCCCGTTGCGCTCCAGGCGCAGTTCTCCCGCCACGACCCGGCAGTGGTGCAGGTCGCCCGCGCCGGCCTCGTCCTGCTCGATCGAGGCCGGCAGCAGGCTGCCATTCACGCCGACCAACTCATACCGGCCGACCACTGTCGTGCTCTCCACCTGCATCGTGTGGCTCACTTCTGCAGGTCGATCTCGAACGGGATCCCGCCGAACTGGGTCTCCGCGGTCATCGAGCTGCCGCTGATGGTGCCGTCCTTCATCCGAGCCGGGTCGCCGGTCGGCGTGAAGTCGATGGAGCTGCCGCTGACGTCGTAGGTCCCTTCGTCGCTCATGGTGACCCCGCCGCCGTTGTACTCGGCCTCGACCGCCAGCTCGTAGCTGCCGTCGCTGTTCAGCGTCAGGTGGCCGCTGTTGAACTGCAGGGTGGAGCCGCCGCCGCCGATGAAGGTCACCGGCAGTCCATTGCCGCCGCCGCCGAGGTTGGCGAGAGCGCGAAGTCCGGTGAGGTCGTAGGTGCCGCTGACGTCGGCCGGTGCCGGGGCCGGACCCGAGGGGCCGTTGTCGTCCCCGCCGCAGGCGGCGGTCGCCAGCGCGAGCGAGGTCAGAGCGATGCCGGCGAACCGGCGGAGCGAGAGCGAGTGCATTGGTGTACTCCTCGAGCGAGTGGGTGAACCTTCCAGGGTCAATCGACAGGGCCAATGGTACGCCGGGAGGTTCACCGCGATCTCACTTGGATCTCATTCGGGCGGAACGGCGGAACGGCGGAACGGCGGAACGGGGAACGGGGGAACGGGGAACGGGGGAACGGCGTAGTGGCGGAGTGCTGGAGTGCTGGAGTGCTGGAGTGCTGGAGTGCTGGAGTGCTGGAGTGGCGGAAGGTGGCGGCTGTCATCCCGAGGAGCGAAAGCGACCGAGGATCTTTTCACCCGGTCTCGATGACCGCGGAAAAGATCCCTCGCTCCGCTCGGGATGACACGCTATCTTCGGCCCGCCGTTCCGCCTACTTCGACGCCTGCCGCAACGACGCCACCCGCACATCCACAACCGCCGACCAGTCGCCGCTCGCGAGGCTGACGGCCGTGGTGGCGCCGCTCGCGACGTTCTTCCCTTGGTACAGCGCCTGATATCTCGGGCTGTCGTTCAGGCTGGTGAGCGCCAGCAGATCGTAGCATCCCGCATTCTCCTCCCAGCTCACCGACTCGCCGGGGTACAGGATGTTCGCCGACCCCAGCTCGTCCTCGCCCCAGTCCTCGGTCCCGCAGACGCGGCTGTACAGGTACCAGGCTTCCCGGTCCGAGCCGTTCGAGATCGAGAATCCCGAGGTCACCACGGGGCCCGGCCCCGTCCCGCCGTTGTCGTCTCCGTCTCCACCTCCGCACCCGGCGGTGGCGACCGCGAGAGCGCTGAGTCCTACCGCCGCGAGGCGGCGAGTCATCTTGGACAGCATGGTCTGCCTCCGTTCAGGGTTGGGCCGGCCGCTGGGCCGGCGAGGGGAGCGTGGACATGAAGGCGCCGCTGACGGTCACCTCGGAACGCTCGTCCGAGGGATGAGACGTCATGAAGCCTGCGCCCTCGAAGCTGAACTGGCCGCTGATGTGCTCGGGGCTCGACGCCGTGATTTCCAGGAAGCCGCGCTCGGCACGGAACAAGCCCGACGGACGCTCCGGGCTGCCCGCGATGTAGGAGGCGCGGAATCCGGTCGCGCCTGCCAGGCGACCGTCCGTCAACTCATACCGGCCCGGAGCGGGCATCTTGCCGTCGAGACTGGTAAAGAGGATGGCGCCGGCCGCGCTCCGGGCCCCGAGGGTGATGGTGAAGGCGGCCACGCCGGCCGCGGTGTCGCCCACGATGCCGAAGGCCACGTCGCCGGACGGCCGGGCGCGGACCGCGCCGTTCACCGCCGCCTCGAAGTAGGAGCCCCGCGCCAGCGAGGAGATGGTCTTCGCGCTGCCCGCCGCTGCACCCGCTGAGATGAACGCGCCGGTCGTGAGCGCGATGACTCCGAGTCCCAGGACCGCAACCGACTTCATGGTGCCCCCCCCGCGAGTTGTTTTGAGACCATCGTTCCGTTCGACGGGGCAAGACTACCGGCAGCGGTTCACCCCGATCTCAACCGGATCTCATCAGGGCGTGAACGCGACCGAGGCCCCCTCTCGGAGGCCTCGTGGTTTCAAGGAGTTGCGGGAGTTTCTAGAAGCCCGGCTCGGCGGCGTGGACCGGATCGTCGAGCAGGAGCGCGCGCAGGGTCGCGCCTGCCGGGGTCTCGAACTGACCTTCAGGAACGATCAGCAGAGCGTTGGCCAGGACCATCGAGGTCAGGATCCCCGACCCCTGGGGGCCGGTGAGCCGGGCCTCGGGCCCGCCGGCGCCGTCGCTGACCACGGCACGGAGGAAATGCTGGAGACGCGGCTTGACCTGGATGGGCTCGGCCATGCGCACCGGCACCGTGCGGCGGAAGGGCAGAGCGTGCCCGGCCATCTTCCGGATCGCGGGCCGGACGAACAGCTCGAAGGTGACCATGGTGCTGACGGGGTTTCCGGGCAGCCCGATCCAGGGCACACCCTGGAGAAGCCCGAAGCCCACCGGGGCGCCGGGCCGCATCCGGAGCTTCCAGAACCGCTGCACGGCGCCGAGCTCGTCGAGCACGGCGCGCAGGTAGTCGTGCTCGCCGACGCTGATGCCGGCCGTGGTCACCAGCAGGTCGGCGTCCAGCGCCCGGGTCAGGTGCTCCCGCAGGCTCTCGGGCGTGTCGCGGGCGATGCCGAGATTCACCGGCTCCGCGCCGGCCCGGCGGACCAGCGCCACCAGCGTGTGGGTGTTGCTGCTGGCGGTCTTCCGCCCGCTCAGGATCTCCTCGGGCTGGTCCACGTCCACGATCTCGTCGCCGCTCCCGAGGATGGCCACCCGGGGCTGGCGGTACACCAGCGGCTGCGCCACCGCGAGCGAGGCGAGCACGCCGAGCTGCGCCGGCCCCAGCTCGCTGCCGAGGGCGAGCACGGTCTGCCCCTTCCGGATGTCCTCGCCGGCGCGCCGGAAGTTCACGCCGACGTCGCGGTCGCGCACGATGGTGACGACCTCGGCGCCCTCGTCGGTGTCCTCCTGGCGGACCACGGTGTCGGCCCCGTCCGGCAGCGGCGCGCCGGTGAAGATGCGGGCGCACTCGCCCTCGCCGATCGCCCGGGTGGGAAACCGGCCGGCGGGCAGCTGCTCCACCACCTGGAGCCGCACCGGCCGCTCGCTCCGAGGCGCCGCGCACGTCCTCGCCCCGCGCCGCATAGCCGTCCATGGCGGAGTTGGTCCAGGCCGGGATGTCGAGGGGACTGACGACGTCTTCGGCGAGCACCGCGTCGAGGGCGTCGTCGAGCGGCATGCGCAGCGGAGGCTGGCGCCGCACGTCGTCGAGGATGCGGCGGGCGGCCTCGGCCGCCGCGAGCGGGCCGGTCACGTCTCGATGGCCAGCGCGTGCTCCCACGCCAGGTTCGCCAGCAGCTGAAGCCACATCGTGTCGTTGAAGCGGAGCACCCGCCGGTCGGACTCGAACCCGTAGTCGTCGGTGACGATCGCGACCCAGGAGTCGGCGTTCGCGGCCGCCGGGTCGTAGATCGGCTGAGGGGCCACGGCCCGGCGGTAGACCTCGATCTTGGGCAGCGGCGCGCGCTTGAACCCTTCGACCAGGACGATGTCGGCGCCCGGAGAGGTGTTCGCGCGCGAGGCCGATCGGATCGTACTCGTCGGGCGCGCGCTCGAAGAGGACCCGCATCTCGGGGCTCACCAGCAGCACCCGCTCCGCCCGCCCCTCGTGGAAGTGCCGCCAGCTGTCCACGCCCGGCTGGTCGACCTGTGCCGGGTGGTCGGCGTGCTTGATGGTCATGACCCGATGACCCCGGCGCGCGAGCTCGCTCGCCAGGGCGACGGTCAGCGTGGTCTTCCCGGCGTTCTTCCGCCCGATGATGGAGATGATTCGAGTCGCCGCCACATTTCGTCCGTGAGCGCGAGGTCGTCCGCGGTGTTCACGTTGAAGAACAGGAGCTCCGGATCGCCGAAGCGCCCGACCTCGGACAGGGGGAGGATACCGACGCCGATGCGCTCATGGAAGCCGATGGCCCGGAGGTCGCCCTCGTCGAGGCTCGCGGGCGATGGCCTCGCGGCAGGCGGGACCGTAGGCGGCGCAGAGCGGCTCGACCCCGCGCCGGCCGTCGCTCTGAGGCAGGCAGGCGTCGTGCTCGCGCAGGCCGTCGGCGAGCCGGCGGAGCAGCGCCTCGGAGACGAACGGCATGTCCCAGGCGACGCAGACCACCGGCGCCGGCGCCTCGACCACCGCGGTGTAGATCCCGCCCAGCGCGCCGAGGCCGGGCCGCACGTCGGAGACCACCCGGAGGTCGGGTCGCCAGTCCGGCGCTTCCGGCGCGTTCGCCACGAGCAACGGCGGCCCGCCGAAGCGCCGCCGTCATCACCCGCACCAGCCGGTCCAGGATCCGCTCGCCCCCGACGACCTCCAGGCCCTTTGGCCGCCCGCCGAATCGGGTGGCCCCGCCGCCCGCGAGGATCGCGCCTCGCACGGCTGCTGGCTCCGCGGGTGTCTCCCGGCGCGTCAGTAGCGCCTCCCGCGAGACCGCTCCAGGATCACGTCGATCCCGATCAGGATGCTGAAGAGTGCTTGTAGGTCCTGTCGTGCGGGGGCTCCATCAGCGGGCCCGGGGTCGCGCCGGTGACCCGCTCGATGCCGACGATGTTGTCGCGCACTTCCCACCGGAGGTGGTAGGCCCGGCCCAGCGGTGTGGTGGCCCCGACCCCGATGGCGAGTCCGGGACTGACCCTGGTGTCCGAGTCATCCTGGTAGATCGTGAGCAGGACCGCGTCGTTCGAGAAGCCTTCGACGCGGACGGAGCTCTGGTTGGCAGAACAGGAGGCCGGCGGTCACCCGGGCGAACGGCGAGATCGGTTCCCGGCTGAAGAAACGGAAGACGGCGCCCGCGGAGACCGTCACCGCGGCGGCCCGCCTTTCCTGCGCGTCGATATTGGCGCAGATCTCCGCGTTCCGCGAGCTCTGCAGCTCTCCCACGAGGCGGCAGCTGTCCTCGTACCCGAGCCCGATCAGAAACGCGTCGCCCGTGAGGCCGACGTGCTCACCGGCGAAGTAGGTGCCGGAGAACCCGGCACCGTACGTGGGCATGATGCTTCGGCTCAGCGCGAAGTTGTCGGTGAACCCGGGGTCATCCTGCACCGGCTGGGAGGGCACCGCCCAGAGGCCCTTTCCCTGGACGTAAGAGCCGGAAACCGTGAAGATGAGCCGGGCGCGGTCGCCGGTACGCTGGGCTTGGAGCGGGGCGGCGAGAGCGGCGAGGAGGACGGCGGCAACCGCGGCGAGGTGTGTCAGGCGCATCAGCTTCTCCCCGATTTGTGAGGGCGCGGGAGGTTCCGACCGCGTCGCTGCTGGAAACGTGGAGACGGCCTCGCGACCGGCGGCCAACACAAGACCGGTGGCTTCGCGGGCCGGACAGGCTCAGCCGAGCCCGGTACAGTCGGCATAGAGCGTGGGGTCCTCCATGATGCGCACTCGCTCCAGGGTCACCCCGCTGGGGAGGCGGGCGGCGAGGCGGCGGTACACGTCCACCGCGATCGCCTCGCAGGTCGGCAGCATCTGGCCGTTCGCGAGTCCCGGCACGTCCTCGTTCAGATGCTTCCCGTCCAGCCGGGCGACCACTTCCTCCTGAACGATACGGTCGAGGTCCACCAGGTCGACCACCATGCCCATCCGTCCGGCCATCGGCCCGGACACGGTGACCGCGCAGCGATAGTCGTGCGAGTGACCCGGGGGATCGCTCAGCGCGCCGAAGACCTCCCGGTTCCTGGCCTCGGTCCAGTCCGGACGATAGAGCCGGTGAACGGCGCGGAATTCGACCGTCCGGGTCAGGGAGACGCTCATGGGCCTAGGGGGAAAAGGAGAAGCCCAGTCCGGCCTGGAGCCAGGAGGTCGTGGTCCATTCGCTCACATTGCCGTCGGTGATCGGCGGCGGCGTCCCGGGCTCATCCTCGGGCGACTGGGTGAAGCTGGTGGGGTAGGAGAGCTTCCAGAAGATCACCCGGGCGTCGGTCCGGAGATGAAGCCGGTCGGTGAGAAAGAACCGGAAGCCGGCATGGGGAGCGAAGTAGATCTTCTTGCCCAGCTCGAACCCACTGGTGTCGGCCGCGGTGCCGCTGGGAAAGGTGAGCCCGCCGCCCACGCCCACGAACGGCGCCAGCCGGTGCCAGGTCTTGCCGCCGGTGAGGTTGAGCTGAAGGTCGAGCTCGACGAACGACACCTGCTGGTCCACCGGCCCGCTGACCCGCTCGGCCAGGGGAACCTCAGGGTCCACGATCAGCCGCTCCAGGGTTCCCCGCGCGAGGGCGAGCCCCATCTGGATGGTGCCCGCCGTGCGGATGTCGTAGCGGAGGCCGAAGACCGTCCCGTCGTGCGGCGCGACCGCGAACCGGCCCCCGGTCCCGCCGAACAACCCCGCGAACCCGGTGACGGTGTGGCCCTTGGGGATGTCGTGGTACGGCGAGCGGTCGGGCGGGTGGCCGACCTGGGCGGATGCGAGGGCGGGTGAGAGGAGCGCCAAGATGAACGCAGCTCTTGTCAGCCTGGGCGGAACGGCGGAACGGCGGAACGGCGGAAGGCTCGCGTGAAGAGCAGGCGCCACTCGATGGAGCGTGGCCCAGTTCCGCCGTCCCGCCGTTCCGCCGTTCCGCCCAGGGTGACATCCCTCACCCGGCTGATCCCACATCCTCATCTAGCACTCCCTCAAGTCGCGCCCGGTCATCTCCGCCGGAGGCTCGATGCCGAGCAGCTGCAGCACCGTCGGGGCCACGTCGCGGAGCGAGCCCCCCGAGCGAAGCCGGGCCGCCTCGGCGGCCACGGCCACGAAGGGAACGGGATTGGTGGTGTGGGCGGTGTGGACGCCGCCAGTCGTCGGATCGATCATCATCTCGCTGTTGCCGTGATCGGCGGTTACGAGGACGCTCGATCCCGACCTTCTCCGCACTCGCGAGCACCCGGCCGAGGCAGCTGTCGACCGTCTCCACCGCCTTCATGACGGCCGGCAGCACCCCGGTGTGCCCCACCATGTCGGCGTTGGCGTAGTTGCACAGCAGGAAGTCGTGCTCGCCCGACTCCACGGCCCGGCAGAGCACATCGGTGATCCCGTGCGCGCTCATCTCGGGAGCGAGGTCGTAGGTCGCCACCCGCTGCGACGCGACCAGACGGCGCTCCTCTCGCGGATAGGGAGGCTCGTAGCCGCCGTTGAAGAAGTAGGTGACGTGGGGGTACTTCTCCGTCTCCGCGGTGCGAAACTGGGTGCGCCCCTGATCGGCCAGCACTTCGGCCAGAATCCGGGCGAGGCTGAAGGGCGGAAAGGCCTGGGGAATCGGAAAGGTCTGGTCGTACTGCGTCATGGTGACCGGCGCGAGCCGGGGGCGGGCTCCCAGGTCGAATTCCTCGAATTGCTCGAGCGCCAGCGCGCTGACGATCTGGCGCATCCGGTCGCTGCGATAGTTGAAAAACAGGACCCCGTCGCCATCCTGCATGGTGGCGACCGGCTTCCCGTTCCGGTGGTGGACCAGGGGCCGGATGAACTCGTCGGTCTCGCCCCGCTGGTAGGCGGCCTGCACCGCAAGCACGGGATGCTCCACCGGCGCGCCGACCCCGTGTACCATCGCGTCGTAGGCCAGTTTGGTGCGGTCCCACCGGCGGTCCCGGTCCATCCCGAAGTACCGGCCGGTCAGCGACCCGATCTCTACCCGCGATCCCGCGATCCGCCGCATGTCCTGAAGCAACGTCCGCACGACTTCGGCCCCCAGGGTCGGGGCCGAGTCACGCCCATCCAGGAAGCCGTGGATCGCGATGCCGGGCACCCGGTGGCGGACCCCGAGCTCGACGCAGGCCAGCAGGTGGCGGTCGAGCGCGTGGACCCCGCCGGGGCCCAGCAACCCCACCAGGTGCAGGGTGCCCCCCGACTGCCTCAGGCCGGCGCACAGCTCTACCAGCGGAGAAAGCTGATAGAATTCACCGGACTGGATGCTTTGGGAGATGCGGACCAGGTCCTGAGGCACCACCCGGCCCGCGCCGATGTTCAGGTGGCCGACCTCGCTGTTTCCCATCTGGCCTTCGGGGAGACCGACGGCCAGGCCGCTGGCGTCGAGGAGGGTGCGCGGAAAGCTTCCCCAGAGCCGGTGCCAGACCGGGGTCGAGGCCAATTCGATGGCGTTTCCTTCGCGCTCGCGCCGATACCCCCAGCCGTCCAGAACCACCAGGACAACCCGGTTCCGGGGACTTCCGTTTGACATGGATCTCCGCGTGTTCTACAATGGCGGACTGTGAGTTACGCGCCACAATCTAGTCCCGGCCAACGCTGGCTACCAGCCTGCGCGATGGCCGCGATACTGCTCGCCGGACCCCTTGCCGCGCAGGAGGAACGGCGGCTGGAAGCCCCTGCCGATCTGCATCGCGATCCGGCCGGGACCCCCCTCGTCTCCCTTCCCGAAGGCGCTGCCGTCGAGGCCGGTAAGGCGGACGGCGACTGGCGCGAGGTGACCGTCGAGGGCTGGATCTACCGGCCGTCCACCTCGCCGACCAAGCGAGAGGGCTACGATCTCGTCGTCACGTCGGACGAGGGCGAGAACCTGCGCCGCGCGCCCAACGGACCGATCGTCGGCCGGGCTCGCGAGGGCACCCTGCTCGAGCGGGTGGGGGAAAAAGGGAAGTGGTTCCGGGTGCGGCGCGACGGTTGGGTCCCCCGGGACGCGGTTCCGGCCAAGCAAGTCGACACTTCCGTCCAGGGCCGTGCCCAGGCGCTTGGGCGGCCGGCGCGGGCGCAGCCGCCCCCGGCGGCCCCGGCGCCCGCACCGGCCTCCATCGAGGGCGTCGAGACGATCCGGGAGGCGGGCCTGAGCCGGATGCCGGACAGCGCGGCCATCTCCATGCTTCCCGCGGGAACCCCGGCCCGGGTGTTGGGCCGGTCGGGCGAATGGGTTCGGGTGCAGGTCGAAGGCTGGGTCCGGGAGTCGGACGTCAAGCCCGCCGCGGCCGGCGTCTTGGCCGGGATCACCGCCGCGGAGGTCCAGTCCGCGCCCGAGCGCTTTGTGGGCCAGACGCTCGATTGGCGTCTCCAGGTGATCGCGGTGCAGTTGGCCGACGAGCTTCGGCCCGAGATCCCTTCCGGCCAGCCCTATCTGCTCACCCGCGGCCCCCTGCCCGAGCCCGGCTTCGTCTACGTGACGATCCCGCCGGAACGGGTGGCCGAGTTCCGGGCCCTCCCGCCGCTGCAGGAGATGGTCATGCGGGTCAACCTGAAGGCGGCCCGCACCCGATACCTCGCGACCCCGGTGGCCGCGCTGGTGTCCACGCTCGGGGCGGCGGACGGAGGACAGTGAAGCGATGAACGACCTGCTCAAGCAGCGGATAGCGCGCCTGCTCGACAACCTGGGCGACGAGCGCGGCTACCAGATTCTCGACTACATCGAGTTCATCGAGAGCAAGTACGCCGAGCGGGCCCGGCCGGGCGGGATCTTCGCCAAGATCACCGAGACGGTCGAAGACACCATGCGCGCCGGGAAGCTCCCCATCCAGGCGATCAGCGGGACCATGGGGCTGGTGGATGGCGCCGCCAAGGTGATGAAGGGGCTCGCCGCCGCCGGCCAGGCCGTGGTGGACGAGGCGGTCAAGGCCGCGGAAACCGCGTCGAAGGCGCCGGAGGCACCCAAGCCGGAGACCAAGGCCGGCCCGTGAGGAGTTGTCATCCCGAGCGCAGCGAGGGATCTTCCTAGCCGCTCTTCGATCCATTCCCGGGCAGGATCCCTCGCTGCGCTCGGGATGACCTTTCACAACTCACCGACTCCTATGGCCGCACCCACCCAGGCGCCGCCGGCGACCAGCCCGCCGTCCGAATTCATCCGCGGCATCGGGCCGCTGGCGGCGATCTCTCTCGTCGTTGGCTCGATGATCGGATCCGGGATCTTCATCGTGTCGGCCGACATCGGCCGGCAGGTGTCACCTTGGGGGCCGGGTGGCCTGTTGCTGGTCTGGGTCATCACCGGACTCATCACCGTGGTGGGCGCGCTGTCCTACGCCGAGCTCGCGGCGATGATGCCCAAGGCGGGCGGACAGTACGTCTTCCTGAGAGAGGGGCTCTCGCCCGCGGCGGGGTTCCTCTACGGCTGGACCCTCTTCGCGGTCATTCAGACCGGGACCATCGCGGCGGTGGCCGTCGCCTTCGCCCGCTTCCTCAGCGTGCTGGCGCCGGCGGTGAGCCCCGAGGTCTTCCTGCCGCTGGGGCAGATTCGCCTGCCCGGCGCGGCCGACGCGATCCAGCTCGGGCTCTCCCCCCAGCGCGTCGTCGCGATCCTTTCGATACTCCTGCTGACCGCCATCAACGCGCGCGGCGTGACGCTCGGGGCGGCGATCCAGACCACGTTCACCGTCGCCAAGGTCGGCGCGCTCGCGGTGCTGGTGCTGTTCGGACTCACGTTCTTTCGTTTGCCCGACGTGGCCGCGGCGAATTTCTCGAGCTTCTGGGGCACCGGAGACTGGGGCCTGGCGATGATCCCGCTGGTCGGCGCGGCGATGGTCGGTTCGCTGTTCTCCAGCGACGCGTGGAACAACGTGACCTTCGCGGCGGCCGAGGTGAAGAACCCCAGCCGCAATCTGCCGATCGCGCTGGCGGTCGGAACCGGCCTCGTGAGCCTGCTCTACGTGCTCACCAACGTGGCCTACCTGAACGTGCTGCCCTTTTACGGCGATCCCGCGGGCCACGACGCGCTCGCCCGCGGGATCCAGCATGCGGCGCAGGACCGGGTCGGAACGGCGGCGATCGAGGTCGCGGTCGGGGCCGGCGGAGCGGCCGTCATGGCGATCGCGATTCTGCTGTCCACCTTCGGGTGCAACAACGGCCTCATTCTGGCCGGGCCCCGGGTCTACTGGGCGATGGCACGCGACCGGCTCTTCTTCGAGCGGGCGGGCCACCTGCACCACCAGTATCACACGCCCATCTTCGGGCTGTGGGCCCAGGCGGCCTGGGCATCGGTCCTCTGCATCAGCGGCACCTACGGCCAGCTGCTCGACTACGTGATCGTCGCCGCGCTGGTCTTCTACTTTCTCACCGCCCTCGCGCTGTTCCGGCTCCGGAAGCTGCGCCCCGACCTGCCGCGGCCGGTCAAGGCGTTCGGCTATCCCGTTCTTCCCGCGCTCTACATGCTCGCCGTCGGCGCGCTCATGGTGATCCTCCTCTTCGAGAAGCCGCTCTACACCTGGCCCGGGCTCCTCATCGTAGCGAGCGGGGTACCGGTCTATCTCATCTGGCGGAGTCGCGCCAGGACCGGAGGCTGACGCGCATCACAGACGCCGCGCCCTGACTTCATGTACCCTGACCTCGTGTCTCGCTGATTTCGAGGGCACGCGGTCAGGACATTTCATTGGAAGGTCACGGCATGCGCACACACAAGCTCAACCACGATCTGGTGCTCCCCTGGGTCACCCCGGTGTTGGTGGCCGGCCTCCTCGCGGGTTGCGGCGGTGGCGGGGACAAGCCGCCGGCGGGCGCCGCGGATACGGCGGCCAGCAGCGCACCAGCCACACCGCCACCCGCGGCCGATACCCAACCGACCAGCGGCGCTCCGGCTCCCGGTGACACCCAGGCTCCCTCCGGCGCCGCCGCGGCCGCCCCCGGCGCTGCCACGGCCGGCGCTGGCGGGGAGGCGACACCAAAGCTCATCGCGCTGGGCGACAGCATCTTCCACGGCAAGGTCGGGGGCGCCACCTGCTACGCCTGTCACGGACAGGACGCCAAGGGCTCGGCGGTCGCCCCCAACCTGACGGATGGCGAATGGCTCAACACGGACGGAAGTCTCGAAGGCATCACCAAGACCGTCCAGACCGGCGTGCCGGCGCCCAAGAAGGCTCCCGCACCGATGCCCCCAATGGGCGGGGCATCGCTCTCTCCGGACCAGGTCCGAGCGGTGGCGGCCTACGTGCATTCGTTGAGCAAAGGGGGCGGCAAAGGCTAGCTGCACCGTGAGCGCGGCGCGGGTCACCGCGCTTGCGTTCGCCGGAACTCGGTCCTAGACTTCGAGATGGATCAGCCTACCTTCGGCCTGCCAGGCGCCCATACCGGGCTCGGGCGGGCCGTTGTGCATCGGGACGGGACGCCGCGGCACCCGCGGCCGCCCAGGAGCGCATGACCGTCATCCGCCCCAAACCCGGACTCACGTTCGACGACGTCCTCCTGGTGCCGCGATACTCGGCGGTGCATCCGCGCGAGGTCTCCACCGTCAGCCGCTTCACCCGCACCATCTCACTCAACATCCCGCTCGTCGCCGCCGCCATGGATACCGTCACCGAGGCCGACATGGCCATCGCGATGGCGCGGGCCGGCGGCATCGGCGTGCTCCACAAGAACATGTCGCCGGAGCGCCAGGCGGCCGAAGTGGACCGGGTCAAGCGGAGCGAGAGCGGCATGATCCTCAATCCGATCACGCTCGGGCCCGACCGGCCGCTCCGGGAGGCGTACGTTCTGATGCGGCGCTTCAAGATCTCCGGGGTGCCGATCGTGGACGGCCAGGGGCGCCTGATCGGGATCATCACCAACCGCGACCTGCAGTTCGAGCGCAACCTCGAGCAGCCGATCCGGGAGGCGATGACCAAGGACAAGCTGGTCACCGCGCCCGTGGGCACCAGCCTGGACGACGCCGAGCGGATCCTGGCCCAGCACCGCATCGAGAAGCTGCCGGTGGTGGACGGCCAGGGAATCCTCAAGGGCCTGATCACCGTAAGGGACATCTTCAAGCGGCGCGAGCATCCCGACGCGAACAAGGATCACCACGGCCGTCTCCGGGTCGCGGCCGCGGTGGGTGGCGGCGCCGACGCGAGCGCACGCGCCAAGGGTCTCGTCGCCGCTGGGGTGGACGTGATCGTGGTGGATTCGGCGCACGGCCACAGCGAGGGCGTCCTGAACACCGTCGCTCAGCTGCGCGACGCGTTCCCCGACGTGCAGCTCGTCGCCGGCAACATCGCCACCGAGGCCGGCGCGCGGGAGATGGTCCGGCGGGGGGTGGACGCGGTGAAAGTCGGGATCGGTCCCGGCAGCATCTGCACCACCCGCGTGGTCACCGGCGTCGGCGTCCCCCAGGTCACCGCGGTGATGGACGCGGTCCGCGGTGCGGAAGACGTTCCCATCATCGCCGACGGCGGCATCAAGTACTCGGGCGACGTGGTAAAGGCGCTGGCCGCCGGCGCTGCCTCGGTGATGATGGGCTCGATGCTCGCGGGCACCGAGGAGAGTCCGGGCGAATCGGTCCTGGCGGAGGGACGCCGCTACAAGATGATCCGCGGTATGGGTAGCCTGTCGGCCATGCAGGACGGGTCGGCCGACCGCTATTTCCAGGAAGGCGAGATGGCCCCGTCGAAGCTGGTTCCCGAGGGAATCGAGGGACGGGTGCCCTACAAGGGGCCGGTTGCCGATGTGATCTTCCAGATGGTCGGTGGGCTCCGCAGCGGCATGGGGTATTGCGGGGTGTCCTCCATCCCGCAGCTCCAGTGCGAGGTCGAGATGGTGCAGATCACCAGCGCCGGCCTCCGCGAGTCGCATCCGCACGATGTGACGATTACACGAGAAGCACCGAACTACAGTGCCTGAACTGCGTGAAAAGTGAAAAGTAAAAGGTGAAAAGGAAGGCGGTTCCCCTTTTCACTTTTCACTGTTTACCGTTCACGCTTTCGTCGCACCATGCTGTTGTTGCCTCCTCCCCACACTCGAGATTCTCATGAGCCTCTTCCGTCGCAAGGATGTGTCCGCGCTTCAGGCCGAGCTCGCCTCGGACCACAGCCTCAAGCGCGTGCTCGGACCCGTCAACCTGGTCCTGCTTGGCATCGGCGCCGTCATCGGCGCGGGGATCTTCGTGTTGACGGGACAGGCGGCGGCCAACTATGCCGGCCCGGGGATCGTCTACTCCTTCATCCTCGCCGGCACCGCCTGTGCCTTCGCCGGACTATGCTACGCTGAATTCGCCGCCATGATCCCGATCGCCGGCTCCGCCTACACCTACGGCTATGCGACGCTGGGCGAGCTCTTCGCCTGGATTATCGGGTGGGACCTGATTCTGGAATACCTGTTCGCCGCCTCCACCGTCGCCGTGGGCTGGTCGGGTTACATGGTCTCGTTTCTCAAGGACCTCGGCATCAACATCCCCGCCGCGTACACCTCGGCGCCCTACACCCATACCACACCCGCCGACGCGGGTCTCAACGTCTGGCGGCTCTTCACCGAGGGGTGGTCGGCCACGGGCCACGTCCTCAACCTGCCGGCGATGTTCATCGTGGGGCTGATCACTATCCTGCTGATCATCGGCATCAGCGAGTCGGCGACGTTCAACAACATCGCGGTGGTCATCAAGGTCACGGTGGTGCTGCTGTTCATCGCGTTCGGCATCGGCTATATCAACGCGGACAACTGGACCCCGTTCATCCCGCCCGCGGAAGGCCCCGGCAAGTACGGCTGGGACGGCATCGTGCGAGGGGCCGGCGTCATCTTCTTCGCCTACATCGGATTCGACGCGGTCTCGACGGCCGCGCAGGAGACAAAAAATCCGCAGAAGGACATGCCGATCGGCATCATGGGATCGCTGGCGATCTGTACCGTGCTCTACATCGCCGTCGCCCTCGTGCTCACCGGCATCGTCCACTACTCCGAGCTCAACGTCCCCGATCCGATCGCCGTGGGCATCAACGCCGCGGGCCCCCAGTTGGCGTGGCTCCGGCCGATCATCAAGATCGGCGCGATCGCCGGCCTGTCCTCGGTCATCCTGGTCATGCTCCTCGGCCAGCCCCGGATCTTCTATACCATGTCGAAGGACGGCCTGCTGCCGCCGATCTTCGCCGCGGTGCACCCGAAGTTCCGGACGCCGTGGCTCGCCAGCGCGGTCACCGGCGGCTTCGCCATGGTCTTCGCCGGCCTCCTGCCGATCGGCCTGCTCGGTGAGCTGGTCTCGATCGGCACCCTGCTCGCGTTCGCGATCGTCTGCGCCGGCGTGCTGGTGTTGCGCTACACCGATCCCGACCGGCCGCGGCCGTTCAAGACCCCACTGGTGCCGTTCGTGCCGCTCGCTGGGATCGCGGCCTGCCTCTATCTGATGGCCGGCCTGCCGGTGGACACCTGGGCCCGCCTGATCGTGTGGATGGCCCTCGGCCTGGCTATCTACTTCCTGTATGGGAAGCGGCACTCGAAGGTGCAGCAGGCTGCCAGATAGGGAGCGGAACGGCGGTTGGGCGGTTGGGCGGTAGGGCGGTACGCCGTTCCGTCGTACCGCCCTACCGCCGTTCCGCCGTACCGCCCTACCGCCCTACCATCGCCTCGCTCTCCCGTCCATTTTCCGCGAATGCCCTTTTCTCTCTCCCCCGACCGGCTCCTCGCGGCCCGGGAGTTCGCCGCCACCTTCCACCCCGGCCAGCGGGTATGTCTCACCACCCACGTCAACCCGGACGGGGACGGCTTGGGCAGCGAGGCCGGCCTGGCTCACCTGCTGAAGGCGCGGGGCGTGGATGTCGTCATCACCAACCCGACCGCGACCCCGCCCCGGTTCGGCTTCCTGTTCGAAGACCTCCCGGACGTCGACCGGACCGGCGAGGCGGTCAAGGAGCTGAGGCGTGCCGACCGCATCGTCGTGCTCGACATCGCCGATCTCGGCCGGCTGGGCATGCTGGGGGAGACCGTTCGCACCCGCGGGGTCCCGGTCGCTTGCATCGACCATCACGTCGGTACCGGCGTCCTCCCCGAGGGGCCCCGCTACCTCGATTCCGACGCCGCGGCGACCGGCGAGCTGGTCTTCGAGCTCGCGGTCGCCAACGGCTGGGTGGTGGACCAGGCCGCCGCGCGTGGGCTGTACGTCGCCATTCTCACCGACACCGGCGGCTTCCGCTTCAGCAACACCCGCCCTCGCACGCTCCGGGTCGCGGCCGAGCTGCTGGAGACCGGGGTGGATCCCGAGGAGATCTATCTCGAGGTGTACGCCCGCGCACCCGAAGGCCGTCCCCGCCTCTTCGCCGAAGCGCTGCAGACGCTGGTGGTCGAGCCGGACCACGGCCTGGCGTGGGTCACCGTGCCGCCTGGGGCCATCGAACGGCTCGGCGTCTCCTCCGATGATCTCGATGGCGTGGTCGAGTTCCCCCGGTCGATCGAAGGGGTCCGGATGGCGCTCCTTTTCCGCGAGGTGAGCCAGGGGCGGGTCAAAGTGTCCCTACGGTCGATCGGCCCGGTGGACGTCGCCGCCTTCGCCAAGCGGTTCGGCGGCGGCGGCCACACCAAGGCCGCGGGGCTCGCGCTGACCGGCTCGCTGGCCGAAGTACAGACCACCGTGCTCGCCGCGGCGCGCGACTACCTCGGCGGCGACGGCGCGCCAGTCTCGAAGCGCGGTTGACCCTTCCACCGGGGGTCCTATATTGCCGACTATGCTTGTAGGAATTCGCCGTTCGGTGGCCCATGGACACGATTGACCGCATCGAGCGCACGCTCGATACCCTGCGCCCCTACATCGCCTCCCACCGCGGTCACGTCGAGGTGGTGGACTTCGATGAGGGCGAGGGGGTGCTCCTGCTCCGTCTCGGCGGCACGTGTCATGGCTGCGCGGCGTCCACGGTGACACTGCGCCAGGGCATCGAGGCGCGCCTGCGCGAGTCGGTGCCCGAGGTCAAGCATGTGGAGGCGGTTTGATGGCAGAACCGCTGGAGGCCAGGGTCGCTGCCGCACTCGCCCGCATCCAGAATCCCCGACTCGAGAACGATCTTCTTTCGGCCGGCATGATCCGTGACCTTGCGGTGAGTCCGGACGGGGCCGTCAGCTTCACCTTCCTGCTGGCGCCGGAGGATCCCGCCACCCTGGTGCGGCAGGCGCGCGGCGCGGTGCAGGAGGTCGAAGGTGTCCGCCGCGATGCGGTCAAGATCTCGGTGACCAATCCCGCTGGCCCGGCCAGGGTCACCCACGCGGCTCCCGCCGGAGGCGAGGCCGGTCCGCCGCAGCCTCCCGCCGCGCCTGAAATGCCCAATCTCGGACGGATCATCGCGATCTCCTCGGGCAAGGGCGGGGTGGGGAAGTCCACCGTCTCGGCCAACCTGGCCGTCGCTCTCGCCCGCTCGGGACGTCGGGTGGGCCTGATGGATGCCGACGTGTATGGGCCCAACATCCCCCGCATGTTCGGCGTGTCCGAGCGTCCGCCGGTCACCGGCGGGAAGATCCAGCCGCTCGAGGCCCACGGCGTGAGGCTAATGTCGCTGGGATTCCTGGTGGAGCGCGACGCCCCGGCGATCTGGCGCGGTCCCATCATCATGAAGATCGTGACGCAGTTCCTGCGAGACGTGGACTGGGGCTCGCTCGACTACTTCCTGGTCGACCTGCCACCGGGGACCGGCGACGCCCAACTCTCGCTGGTCCAGGCCACGCACGTCTCCGGCGCGCTGATCGTGACCACCCCGCAGGAGATGGCGGTCGGCGACGCGCTCCGCGGCGCCCGGATGTTCGAGCGGGTCGGCGTGCCGGTTCTCGGCATCGTCGAGAACATGAGTGGGTTCGTGGATCCGGAGAGCGGCCGCCGCTTCGAGCTCTTCTCTTCCGGTGGCGGACGCCGGCTGGCCGATGAGCTGGGCGTGGAGCTGCTGGGAAGCGTCCCGCTCCAGCCCCGTCTCGCCGAGCTGGCGGATGCCGGGCGCCCGATCCTGGTGGCGGAGCCGGAGAGCGCGGCCGCCGTCGAGCTCCAGAGCGTCGCCGACCAGCTCCAGCGCAAGACCGCGGGCCGTTCGGCCGCGCTGCCCATCATGCGCGGCTGAGCGGGGAAGTTCCCTCGAAGCCCTCCCCGGTCATGGGCCTGATAACGCTCCTCACCGATTTCGGGACCGCCGACTCCTACGTCGCCGAAGTGAAAGGAGTCCTGCTGAGTGCCGCTCCGTCGGCGGCCTTGGTGGACATCACCCACTCGGTGCCCCCGGGCGACGTTCGCGCGGGCGCCTACCTCCTGGGCCGCGCCTGGCATCGGTTTCCGGCGGGGACGGTCCACCTCGCCGTGGTGGATCCCGGCGTCGGTACCGACCGCGCCGCGCTCGCCCTCAGCGCGAACGGCCACTACTTCGTCGGTCCGGACAACGGGCTCTTCACCCACATCCTGCGTGACGCGGAGGTGGAGATCGCGTCGCTGCCGACGCCGGACGATGCGTCCGCGACCTTTCACGGACGCGACCTCTTCGCGCCCGCGGCGGCGGCGCTGGCCACGGGGGCCGCGCTGGGCGCGCTGGGTCCAGCCGTTTGCGGCAATACCCATTCGCCTGGTCTACTCCGAGCCGCATTACGAGGGAAAGTCGGTCGTGGGGCAGGTGGTGTACGCCGACCGCTTCGGCACGCTGGTCACCAACCTGACACCCGATCTGGTGCCGCCCTACGCCTCGGTCGAGGTAGAGGGTCTCGAGGTGGGACCGCTGCGCCGCACCTTCGGCGACGTGCCGACCGGCGGGCTGGTGGCCTACGTGGGGTCCGGCGGTCAGATCGAGATCGCGGTACGTGACGGCTCCGCCGGCCGACGGCTGGGGATGGGCGTCGGGGGAAGGGTCAGGGCCCGGCTGGGCTAGGACTGCGTTTGAGCTTCGAGAGCCCCGCCTTCAGATAGCCGTACAGCTTCCAGATCACGAATACCGCCACGATCACCAGCACCACGACGACCGCGGCCGTGAGCAGCGGGTGCTCCGCCGCCATCCAGGCGAGGAACACGGCGACGCCGTCCTCCAGAAGGCTCAGCGTCCAGTTGCTCACCGGCTCCGGGCTCGCGTTGGCGGCGGCGCGGGTGCTCGCCTTCGCGCCGTGCGAGGTGAGTGCGACGCTCCCCGCGAGCAGTGCCGCCGCCAGCTTCCACTCCTCCGGCACGCCTTCGCCGGCGAACGCGCTGTACGACAGGAGCGCCGCCGCGGGCGGGCGAATGAAGGTGTGGAGCGCGTCCCAGGCGCTGTCCACGTATGGGATCTTGTCCGCGACGAACTCGACCAGAAAGAGCGTGAGGGCGACGCCGAGCACGACGGGGTTGGCGAGGACCTGCAGCGGCTCGGGCAGGGTGACGATGCCGAACCGCTGGAACAATCCGGCGGCGGCGACCGTGGCGTAGAGATTGAGGCCGGAGGCGAACGAGGTGCCGAGGGCGAAGCCCAGGGTCTCGAGAGGGGACATGCTACCAACCTAACAGCGTGAACGGTGAACGGTAAAAGGTGAACGGGTCGCGTCCTCGACCCCCTGTTTACTGTTCACTTTTCCCGCTTTTCTCATCCACCCATTCGATCTTCACCCCCCCGACCGCCGTCGTCACCTGCGATGTCGAGCTGCCGGTCGGCACTTTCATAGCCGGCGGATTGGAAGTGGTCGCCGGCGCGGACCAGGCCCGCCGGCTCGAAGCTGGCGAGGAACTGGTCGAGCGTGAGCCGCACGCCGACTCGGCGGGGCAGGCGGAGGGTCAACTCGCCCATCGCCATCTTGACCCTCGCCTGCGAGCTCGAGGTCCAGGCTCCGTCGAAATCGAGCGTGATCTTGCCCATGCCGCCCTCGAAGTCGATCCGGTCGCAACGGCTGTTGCCGAGGCCGAGCACCGTCACCTCGGCGGCGCCCGCCGTGATCTCCGCGGTGCGGCAGCGCGACCGGTTCGGCTGGGAGAAACGGATCACCGCCTGGCTCGCGCCCGCCTGCATGGTGAGCTCCGACAGGCTGAGCCCGCCCAGCTCCAGGTCGGCGTCCACCGCGCCGAGGGTGATGTCGAGGTCGAGGTCTACCGCAGGCGAGAAGGCGATGTTCGCGTCCTGGCGGAGCTGGCGCTTGGAGACGACGCGGAGGCCGCCCTCGCCGGCGGGTCGGAGCCCGAGAGAGACGACGCCGCGGGCCGCGTTGAAGTCGCTGGTCGGGAGATAGCGATCTTCGTCGTACGAGGCGTCCATCCGGTAGAGCTCGCTCGTGCGGCCGGGCGCGACCCGAAGGCCGCCCGCCGCGATAATCGAGGTCGGCCTGCAGCCGGGTCTCGCCGTGAAGCTGCCGGAAGGTGGTGAATGCCCGCATGCTCTGGGCGGCGGCGCTGCCCGCTCCGAGCGAAAGAGCGAGCGCCACGATCGCGACGCGGAGCATCAGAGCCCCCGCGTGGGTGTCCGGCCGCCGGGTCGCCGGCCCGCGGGCACTCCGAACTGCGGGGTGGCCCACAGATACTCGTCGGTGAGCGCCTCGGGCGGAATGAGCCGGCCGGCGAAGTTCTCCCGGATTCCGGCCCGGCTCAGCAGCGCCGCGCCGAAGCCCGCGGTCGCGAGCAGCCAGGTCACCAGGAACGCGGCCCCGCGGATGAGATCGCCCGCCACCGGCACCCAGCCGAACACCGACCACGCGAGCCACAGCACCGCCAGCGCGCCGAGTCCGACCACCAGATAGCGATAGCTGTTGGGCGAGCCGAGCAATGCCCCCGACGCCATCCGCCGCCGGGTGTAGGTCTCGCCCATGGCGTGCGCGACCGCGAGAAACCCTCCCAGCGCGGCGACCACCACGAGCAGGGCGTAGACCGCGACCGCGAACGGCAGCAGCAGGATTCCGGCGACGCTCAGGATCAGTCCCGACGATCAACATGCCGAACGTGGGGAGCACCAGGATCTGGCCCAGCAGGCCGGTCACGAAGGCGCGTCCGAAGGAATGCGACGACGGTGTCCGACACCACTTCGAGGTTCGGCCGGCCGAACATCACCAGGCCGAAGCCGAGCGCCGCGAGCGTGAGGAATACGCCGAAGACGCCCGCCAGCCGCCGCGCCGACCGTCGCCAGCGCGCTGGGCTGCGCCGCTTCGACGGTCCTGGTCGTGGGCGCGAAGATGGTGGTGGACCGGAGCGCGCGACTCTCGCCGCCGATCTCGCCACCCATGTCTCGCACCTCGCCGCCGAGGGCCAGGATGTCGCCCGAGACCAGCGCGCCCGGGTGCACGATGACGTCGCCCGTCCACGGTCACCAGGTTGCCGAGCAGCCGGCCGTAGACGTCGGCGTCGCCCTGGACCACCAGCATGTTGCCTTCGACCGATTCGACCGAGCCGACGCTGAAGTTGCCCAGACGCGCGGTCCCGCCGGGCACCGTGATCCGGATCGCTGCCGTCTTTGGATGCGAGTGCGGTCTTGAGCTTGGCTTCGATCTCGATTGGGGCGGGACAGGTCGCTCAAGTCCACCGGAGCCGTGCCCTTGGCGCGGCGGGGATGGCTCGCGGCGCAGGGCGGGTTGGCCGGGCGTCCCCCTGCTGGCTCGCGACGAGGTCCCAGAAGTTCCGGACCAGTTGGACCGCCGCGGCACCGGTCGGGCACCGATCGCGGCTCGGCGTGCGCCACCGCGGGAAGGGCGGCCATGAGGGCGAACAGCGCGACCCGCGCGCCACCGCCATCTGGGCTGCTATCCCGTGGCCTCGGCGCCCACTCCTAGCCCACATGGGCCACCTGCTGGGTGGGCAGTGCCAGCAGGCGGCGGAGCGCGAAGACGCCGCCCAGGTAGGCCAGCGTTGCCATCGCCGAGGCGGCGGCAAGCCGGCCGGGATGGCCCGCGAGCGCCCGCGCACTCTCGTACCACGGCTGCTCGATGAAGTTGGAGGCGAGCCCGCGGAGCGCGACCCAGCCGGCCTGCGTGCCCTGCGCCAGGACCCAGTTGCCGGCCGAGGCGAGGACCTCCTGGTTGGCCATCGTCCAGACGATGCTCCCGGCCATCGAGCCCAGCAACAGGAGCGCGAGGCTCGCGGCAACGGCCAACGATCGCCGGGTGGCGAAGATCCGCTGCCGGAGGTCCGGAAGGAACGCAAGGCGAAGGGATCGGGGACGGCGACCGAGGCCATGACCCGATCGGCGAACCCTGCCGAGGGACCCATCAGCGGCAGCGCCGAGATCTGCTCGACGATCTCGCGCTCGGCGTGCACGCGATCGAAGCACTCGGCGCACAGGTCGAGATGCCGGGTGCGTTCGGCGTCGAGGATGCCGCTCGAGCCAGTTCTCGACGTCGTCCGGCGAGAGGTGGGGCCCGGGTGCCGGGGTCATAAGTGGACCCTCCTACGGTGAGGGTTCGGGGAAGGTTTCATTCTCTCAGGTGCGCCAGCGCCAGCCGCAGCTCGTTGCGGGCGCGATGGATGTAGGTCTTCACGGTGCCCAGCGGAAGGTCGAGGATTTCGGCGATTTCCTCGTAGGCCCGCCCCTCCACGTGGCGCAGCAGGATGCACGAGCGGTACTCCGGCCGGAGCCGGCCGATGGCCATCTCGATCGCGCCGCCCAGCTCCCTCGCCTCGACCGCGTCGAGCGGCGACTCCTGCCGCGCGCCGATCTGGAGCGCCGTGGCCTGCATCGCCTCGGGGGTCTCCGCGTGCGGGGAGCCGTCGAGCGAGAGCGTGTCGAGCTCGCGGCGGCGCAGGTGATCGATGGCCGCGTTGTTGGCGATCTTGAAGATCCAGGAGGAGAACTTGAACTCCGGCCGGTAGGACTCGATGGCGTTGAGCGCCTTGATGAACGTCTCCTGCGCCAGATCCTCCGCCAGCTCGCGGTCGCGCACCATCCGGAAGAGCAGCGCGAACACCGGCCGCTCGTAGCGCCGGACCAGCTCGCGGTACGCCGCCTCCCGCCCGCCGCGGGCGAGCAGTACGACCTCCTGATCGGTGAGCCGGGCCCAGTCCGGCCCCTCAGCCATCGCGCGTCCGGCTTGCCAAGGCTCCTGCGGCGGGACTACATTGTGCGCCTATGTTAGCCTCGGATCGTGAGTTACCCGTTTCGGGCGGCCCCGAGAAGCGGGCCTACGTCCGCGAGATGTTCACCGCCATCGCGCCCACCTACGACCGGCTCAACCGCATCATCAGCCTCCGCCTCGACCAGCGGTGGCGGCGATACGCGGTGCGGCGATTGGGATGGGAGCGGGCGCCGGAGGGAATCTACCTCGATCTCTGCGCCGGCACGCTCGATTTCGGGGCCACCCTCGCCCGGCAGCCGGGGTTCCGGGGCCGGATCGTTGGCGCCGACTTCGTCCAGCGCATGCTCCGCCTGGGGCGGGAAAGTCGCCCCGGCTCTCGCCGGTGAACGCCGATGCGCTGTCGCTGCCGTTTCCCGATGCACCTTCGACGGCGCGATGGTCGGATGGGGCGTGCGGAACCTGGTGGATCTCGACGCGGGGCTGACCGAGGCGGCGCGGGTGCTCAAGCCCGGCGCGCGCCTGGTGATCCTGGAGATGACCCTGCCCCCGAACCCTCGGCTCCGCCGGGTGTACCAGTTCTACTTCCGCCGGGTGCTGCCCTGGATCGGCCGACGGATCTCGAAACATACGACCGCGTATACCTGGCTTCCAGAGTCCACGCAGGCGTTCCCCAGCCCCCAGGAGCTGGCGCGGCGCATGGAGCAGCAGGGATTCACGGACGTGCGGTACGAGTTGTTCCTGGGCGGCGTGCGGCTGCACGTGGGCACGCAAGAGCGGGAACGGTGAAAAGTGAACAGTGAACCGGAAGGACCACTTGCAAGCACGAACCACTCGTTCGCGCTCGTTGATTATGGCCCTCGACAATCTCCGCGACTTCATCAAGGCCATCGAAGGCGCCGGCGAGCTCGTCCGCGTCACCCACCCGGTGCGCGCGCGGCTGGAGATCGCCGAGATCGCCGACCGCTGCATGAAGAGCCCCGGCGGCGGGCCGGCCCTCCTGTTCGAGCACGCCTTCTGGACGACGGCCGTCCGAGCCCGCACCCGGTCGCCATCAACCTGTTCGGCTCCATGCGCCGGATGTGCCTGGCGCTCGGCGTGGACGATCTCGAGACCGTCGGCGGCCGGATCTCCGAGTTGCTGGAGATGAAGGTCCCCGAGGGGCTCTTCGGCAAGCTCGCGATGCTCCCCAAGCTCGCGGAGATGGGCAAGTTTCCGCCCAGGGTCCGGAGCGGCCGGCCGCCGTGCCAGGAGGTCGTGCTCCGGGACGACGCCGTCAACCTGGACGAGATCCCCTTCCTCACCACCTGGCCCGGCGACGGCGGACGCTACATCACCCTGCCGATGGTGATCACCCGCGACCCCGCGCGGGGGATCCGCAACGTCGGGATGTACCGGGTCCAGGTGCTGGGCCGCGACACGCTCGCCATGCATTGGCAGCGGCACAAGGTCGGCGCCGCCCACTGGCGCGAGATGGCGGCTGCCGGCGAGCGCATGCCGGTGGTCATCGCTCTCGGCGGCGACCCGGCCAGCATCTATTCCGGCTCCGCGCCGCTCCCGCCCACGATCGACGAGTTCCTCTTCGCCGGGTTCCTCCGCCGCGAGCCGGTGGATCTCACCCGCGCCGTGACCTGCGATCTCGAGGTCCCCTCCGAGGCGGAGCTGGTGCTCGAGGGCTACATCGATCCCGCCGAGCCGCTGGTCATGGAGGGCCCGTTCGGCGACCACACCGGCTTCTACTCGCTGGCCGACTACTATCCGAAGGTCCACGTCACCGCGGTCACCGCCCGGCGGGATCCGATCTATCCGGCCACCCTCGTCGGCCGTCCGCCGATGGAGGATTTCTATCTAGGCCACGCCACCGAGCGGATCTTCCTTCCGCTGCTCCGGCTCACGGTGCCCGAGATCGTGGACTACCACATGCCGGCGCCGGGGATCTTTCATAACCTGGTGTTCGTCGCGATCGACAAGCAGTATCCGGGACAGGCGTACAAGGTGATGAACGCCCTCTGGGGCCAGGGACTCATGTCGCTCGCCAAGGTGATCGTCGTGGTGGACAAGGACGTGAACGTCCGGGACCCGGACGAGGCCTGGTGGATCGCGCTCAACAACATCGACCCCGAGCGCGACGTGCGCTTCACCATGGGGCCGATGGATGTGCTCGACCACTCCAGCCGCGGGTTCACCTACGGCAGCAAGATGGGGATCGACGCCACCCGGAAGTGGAAGGAGGAGGGGTTCGATCGGGAATGGCCCGAGCGGATCGAGATGGACGCGGAGACGAAGCGGCGGGTGGATGAGATGTGGCCGCAGCTGGGAATCCGGTTGGCGGAACGGCAGAACGGCGGAACGACGGAACGCCGGACGGTCCCCGCGCCGGAGGACAGGACTCCATGAGCGAGCCTTCCGCCGTTCCGCCGTTCCGCCGTTCCGCCCCCGCCCCCGCCCCCGCCCCCGCGCCCGAGGGCCAGACTTTCACCGGCGAGTCCCTCCTCGTCCGCTACGTCAACTTCGTCAAGCTGCCGCATACGCTCTTCGCGCTGCCCTTCGCGCTGCTCGGCGTGCTGGCCGCCTCGCTGACCGCGGCGGTGACGGTCCGCACGGTGGCGTTGGTCGTGATCGCCTTCTCCGCCGCGCGCTGGGCCGCGATGGGCTTCAACCGCATCGCCGACCGTGCCTTCGACGCCCGCAATCCGCGGACGATGCAGCGCGAGCTTCCCCGTGGCGCGCTCACCCTCGGCGCAAGCGTGGGTGTCGGTGCTGGTCGCGGCGGTGATCTTCGTGCTCGCCGCCGGCTCGCTCAACCGGCTCTGCCTCGCCCTCAGCCCGTTCGCGCTCGCCTGGATCCTGACCTACAGCCTGGCCAAGCGGTTCACCTGGTGGCCGCATCTCTGGCTCGGCCTCAGCCTGGCCATCGCACCCGTCGGGGGCTATCTCGCGGTCACCGGCCGGTGGAGCGATCCGGCGTGGCCGCTCGTCGCGGTCGCGGTCGCCGTCGCGACCTGGGTCGCCGGCTTCGACATCTTCTACGCCCTGCCCGACGAGGGGTTCGACCGAGGCGAGGGTCTTCGAAGCGCCGTCGTCCGGCTTGGCGAGCGGCGGGCGATCCTCCTGGCCAAGCTCCTGCACGGCGTCACCATCCCGGCGCTGGCGCTGTTCGGATACGGCACGGGCTTCGGCCCCTGGTACTACGCCGGCTTGCTGGCGGCGGCGGCGATCCTGGCCTACGAGCACAGCCTCGTGCGCCCTGGCGACCTTTCGCGGCTCGACGCCGCGTTCTTCACCATGAACGGCATCATGAGCGTCACCGTATTCTTCTTCGCGCTGGTCGATCGCCTGGCCGCGTGAGCGCCATGCCGGTCAGCCACCCCATCGTTCTCGCGCTCACCGGCGCATCAGGCGCGCCGTACGGCGTCCGCCTGCTCGAGGTCCTCGCGCGGAACGCCATGCCCGTCTGGCTGATCGCGTCGGGCCACGGGATGCGGCTGCTCGAGGCGGAGTGCGGCATCGGCACGCTGGACTCTCTGCGGGACGCTACCGGGGGAGACTGGTCGACCGTGACGGCCTTTCCCGACGGCGACCGGGGCGCGCTTCCCGCCTCGGGGTCCCAGCGGACCAGCGGCATGGTCATCTGTCCCTGCTCCATGGGCACCGTGGCAGCCGTCGCGGCCGGCACCTCACGCTCACTGGTCGAGCGCGCGGCCGACGTGACACTGAAGGAGCGGCGGAAACTGATCCTGGTGCCCCGGGAGACTCCGCTCTCCCTGGTTCATCTCAGGAATCTCGTGAGCGTGACCGAGGCCGGCGCGGTCGTCATTCCAGCGGCGCCCGGCTTCTATCACCGCCCCACGCGCGTCGAGGAGCTGGTGGACTTCATCGTTCAACGGGTGCTCGATCAGCTCGGCCTCGACATCGAGATCGCGCGCCGCTGGACCGGGGAGGAATACGCCTGATGAAGACCCTCCGGTATTGGGCAATCGCGGCGGCGGTCGTGCTCGCCGCCTGCGGCGGCGACGGCGATGGCGGCCAGGGCGTCGAGGATGAAGGCGAGCCGCCCGTGGCCGGATGTACCGAGAGCACGACCAGCGGCGGCGCGCTCACCCGGGTCTGCTTCCCCTCGGGATGGAACGGCGACCTGATTCTGTATGCCCACGGCTACATCGAGCCCGACGCGCCGCTGGCGATTCCCGACAACCTGCTCGGCGGCACGCCGGTCGAAGAGCTGATCAACGCACTGGGCTACGCCTACGCGACCACCAGTTACCGCGCGAACGGCCTGGTCGCGGACGTGGCCGTGGACGACCTGGTCCTCCTCGAGGAGCTGGTGCGACGCACGGTCCGTCCCGACCCGCTCCAGGTCTACATCGTCGGGGTCTCGGAGGGTGGGTTGGTGGCCGCCCTGGCGGCGGAGCAACAGGCGGCCCGCTATACCGGCGCGCTCGCGGCCTGCGGCCCCATCGGCGACTTCGCCCGGCAGATCGACTACATCAACGACGTCCGCGTGGTGTTCGACTACCTCTTCCCCGGCGTGATCCCCGGCAGCGCCATCGATCCGCCGGCGGACGTCCGCGCCGCCTGGGCAGCCACCTACGCGCCCGCGGCGGCAGCCGCGCTGGCGGACGATCCCGACGCGGCGCTCGAGCTGGCGGCCGTCACCGGAATTCCGGACGAGGGCGTCGATCCCGCGAGCCTCGCGGAGTCCGTCGTGGACCTCCTCTGGTACAACGTCCTGGGCACCGCGGACGCGCAGGGACGCCTGGGTGGCCAGCCCTACGACAACGGGAACCGCCTCTACCAGGGCTCGTCCGACGACGCGGCACTGAACGCGGGGATCGCACGCTTTACCGCCGATCCGGCCGCCCGCGAGGCGCTCGGCCGGTTCGAGACCAGCGGCGCGCCGTCGGTGCCGATCTCGATCATTCACACGACGGGGGATCCGATCGTTCCGTTTTTCCATCAGCCGATCTACGCCGACAAGGTGTCGGCGGCGGGCCGGAGCGACCTCCTCGAGCGCAGCGACGTCGAGCGCTTCGGGCACTGCACGTTCACATCGAGCGAGATCCTCGCCGCCTTCGGCGCGCTCCCGCAATAGACGCGGCGTCTCCATGCGCCTCGGCGTGATCGCCGATACTCACGGCCTGCTCCGCCCCGAAGTCTTCGACGCCTTCCGCGAGGTGGACCACATCCTGCACGGCGGCGACGTCGGACCGCCGGGCATCCTCACCGAGCTCGGCGCCATCGCGCCGGTGACGGCGGTGTACGGCAACACCGACGGCTGGGACCTCCGGGCACGGCTCCCGCAAGTCGCGACCCTCCAGCTCGATGGCTTCGAGATCGTAGTCACCCACGGCGACCAGTTCGGTGTGCCCACCCCGGAATCGGTCCAGGCCGCCTTTCCCTCGGCCGAGATCATCGTCTTCGGGCATACCCACCGCCCGATCCTCACCCTGGTGGACACGGTGGTGACCGTTATGAACCCGGGCGGCGCCGGCCCCCGGCGATTCAAGCTGCCTCCGTCGGTCGGCATCCTCGAGTTGGAGCCGGGAATCCCGCCGCGTGGCCGCCTGGTCCCGCTCGCGCCGTTCGACGAAGAATGACGTGGGCAGTCCTTCTGGCGCTGGCGATTCAGGCCCCTCCGCGCGACACGGTGTCCCCGCGGCACGTCGAGTCGGTTCCGGCCGAGGCGGGGTCGAGCCCGGGGGCGCTCGGTCAGCCGGCGCTTAGTATCGGCACCGGTCAGGGCGCGGCTTCGATCTGGCTGCTCCGCACCCGCGACTCCGCGTACGTCGTCGCCCGGATTCCCGACTCCACCTATTACTGGGGCGACGATCTGGTGATCAGCCTCGACGTCACGGGCGACCGCGGAGCCGCGCCGGGTCACGACGACTTCCAGTGGTATTTCCGACGCTCGCTCGACAGCAGTGTCGTCTATCGAGGGCGCGGTGGCCGATGGGAAGCGCCCAGGGGAGATCCCGACTGGCGTCTGGCCGCGTCGCGCGAGGGTGGGGGATGGACGGTGGACAGTCGAAGCGACTCTTCCGGCTGGTGGCTCGGGTTACGGCTGGATGGGGCGTGGCTCCAGGGAGAAGCAGGCCGGCGCCCTGGGCTGGCGCTTCGGATCTACGATGACGGCCCCAGCGGATGGTTCGCTTGGCCGCCGCCCGCGGTAGGCACTCAACCGGCCGGGGTCGAGAGGGTTCCCGATCTCTGGGGAGCCGTCGGCGAGTAGGGGACCATACCCCGCATGGTCCCCTACCCGGCGCCGGATGGCGAGATCACGCCTGGTGACTAGAGGCCCAGCCGAACGCCGGCGCTCAGCGTCCAGTTGTGCGCCGTCTTGGTGTCCACGTTCAGCACCGTCGCCTCACGAGCATCGAACTTCCCGATGTAGTCCTTCGCCATCAGCTGAAGCCCGAGGCGCGAGCCCAACGGCACGTCCACACCGGCCCCGACGTTGTACGCGAAGTTGGTGGACTTGGTAGAGACGGGGGCGACTTCGATCTCCTGCCGCATCGCGCCAGCGCCCGCCTGCACGAAGGGGCTGATCCCGCCGATCCTTCCCCCGTTCAGCGGCAGGCTCAACCGGAGCGCCGCATCGTAGAGCAGGGCCGAGCTTTTGCCGAAGGAGAGGCCGCCGACTACCGGCAAGCCCACCTCGAGGTCGGAGCTGGCGTACGCGACGTTGCCCACCAGGGCGAGGCCCCGCGTGATGCCCAGGGTGGCCTCGGCTCCGTAGACCGGCCCCGCCGCGCCTCGCACGCTGGTGCCGAGCGGTCCGTTGACCAAGTTGCCGAACTTCATGTAGCCCGCGTAGGGAGTGATGCCGAAGCTGCCGGGTCGCGTGCTCTGAGCCTGCAGCGGCGCGGCGAGAAGAAGGCCGGCGATGGCGCCGGCACAGAGCGATCGAAGCATGTGAGCCTCCATGGTCGAATTGGGTTCGGCGCAGGTGCGCCGACCAGACCAGGAGAGGGAGGCACGGGGGGTGCCACGCGCTGCAGCTGGGCAACTCTTTGATGTGAAGTCGTTTACGGCGTTGGATGGCAATCTGGACGTCGGTTTATTGTCCCCTCAGGAGGACGGAAGCCAGGACTTACACCCACTTGGCGAGCGGCGTGGTGTGGCGGAGCGCGTCCGGGTGGACTCGGAACCACGACATGAGCAGCAGAATCTCGTCCACGGACTCCAGCGGCAGCGGCCCTGGCGCAGGGTCGGGCTTCTCCAGCTCCGCCGCCACCACGGCGCGGAACGCCTCGCTCTCGATCGGCGTCGACGGGTCGGGAACAGCCGCCCGCACAACGCCCTGCCGGATGAGGTATACCCGGTCGTCGCCATACGTGCCGGGATCCCGATATACGAAGGAGAGGAGATCCACCGCGGTGCGCGCCCTGCTGGTGGCCGCCAGCAGCCACTCGAGGTGCTCGAACTTTTCCCGCCAGCGAGCCGCCACCTCGAATCGGTCGGCCTTAGAGGCCTCCTGCATCGCGCTCACCACCCGGTCGATCGGCTGGATGGTGCGGCCCTCGAGAAATGCGATCGCGGTTTCCAGCTTCGCGCGGTAGTCGCGCTCGGCGACGAACCCCGCGCAGGGACCGCTGCAGAAGCCGAACTCGTGGCGCATGCATGCCGCCCGGCGGGTCGCGTCGAAGAGATCGCCCTGGCCCCCGAAGACGATGGGCATCGTGTTCGAGCAGTCGCGCAGGCCGAGCAGGTCGTTCAGCGTCCGCACCGCTTCGCCGGTCCGGCCCAGCGATCGGAAAGGACCGTAGCAGCGCGCGTCATCCCGGGTGACCGCCTCGCCCGCGGATACCCGAGGCGCCGGACCCCGCGAGACTTTGATGAACACCGCCCGCCGGACCAGGTTGCCCCGATGGTTGAAGTGCGGCCGGTATTGCTTGATCTGCCGCAGCTCGCCGAGGTAGGCGGAAAACTCGCTCGGGGCATAGTCCCAGGTGATGTCGTGCGCGGCGTAGAGGATCCGCGCGGCCTTGTCGCTGGGATACTCGGCGCGGAAGTAGGTGAGGAGCCGGGTCCGGAGCCGCTTGGCCTTGCCGACATAGAGGATGCGGCCCTCGGCATCGAGCATTCGGTAGACCGCGGGTCGGTTCTCCGCGCGGGCCTGGACCCGCTGGCGGAGCTGCTGGAGATCGGCGGCCGGCGCGGGCACCGGCCGGCGAGCCAGGCGGCGGCTCACGACTGGCAGCGATGGCAGAACACGGTGATGCGCGCGTCTATCGCGTGGGTCCCGGCGAGTCTGGTCCCGCAGCGGCGGCAGGGTTCCCCCTCGCGCCCGTACACCAGCAGCTCGAGCTGAAAGCTGCCCTCCTCACCGGTCCCGGTGCGGTAGTCGCGGACCGTCGTTCCGTCGGAATCGATGGCGGCCAGCAAGATGCGCCGGATCTCCGCGTGCAGCCGGCGGTGTTGGTCCGGAGTGAGCTTTACAGCCGGCTTGGAGGGGTCGATGCCCGCCGCGAAGAGCGCCTCGTTGGCGTAGATGTTTCCGACGCCGGCCAGGTGTTTCTGGTCCATGATCACCTTCTTCACCGCCTGCCGCGAACGGCCGAGCGCCTCCCCGAGGCGTACGGGCGTGAAGCCCGCCTCGAGCGGCTCGGGCCCTATGGCGGCCGTGTACGCGTTCCACCTGCGGATGTCGAGGAGCAGCAGGGTGCCGAGCCGCCGGACGTCGCGGTATACCAGCTCGCGGCCGTCGTCGAGCGTCGCTCGGAGCACCGCATACCGGCGCTCGTCGCCGGTGAGCGGCCGGTCGTGGACCATCAGCGATCCGGTCATGCCCGGCTGCACCACCAGGCGTCGCTCGCCGAGATCGAGCACGGCATGCTTGGCACGGCGGAACACGTCGCGCACGGTCGAGCCGTTCAGCCCCCGCACGAGACGGCGTCGGGTGACGCCGCGCAGGACGTCGTCGTGACTCAGAGTGACCCGGTCGAGGCGGCGGCCGAGCAGGGCGGGACGAATGTCGCGGACGATGGTTTCGACTTCGGGGAGCTCGGGCATTGCGCCCGGAATGTAAACTGCTAGCGCGGCACCGCCGCCAGGCGGGCGGCCTCCCGCCACCCGATGTCGCGGCGGTGGATCTTCCCCTCGTATTCGATCGCCTCGGCTACATCGCGGCTCAGACGCTGCGCCTCCGCGAAGCTGGATGCGACAGCCGTAACGTTGAGCACGCGCCCCCCGTTCACCCGCAGCACCCCATCGTCTCCTCGCGCGGTGCCCGCGTGAAAGACGGTCACGCCATCAGGCAGCCGACTGGGAATCGTGATCGGGGCGCCCTTCTCCGGGGTGTCCGGATACCCCCGTGAGGCCAGCACCGTGGTGACGGAAGCGGCGCCCGCCAGCAACTCGAGCGGCACCGGGGGCTCGCCCGTGGCGACGGCCATGAGGGAGCGGGTGAGGCCGTCCGAGACCAGAGGCAGGACCACCTGGGTCTCGGGGTCGCCCAGCCGGCAGTTGAACTCCACGACCCAAGGCGTGCCGTCGTCGTCCACCATCAGGCCGGCGTAGAGCAGGCCGGTGAAGGGGGCTTCGCGACGGCGCATCTCGGCGAGCGCGGGCAGGAGGACCTCGCGACGGGTGCGCTCGAGCAGCTCGGGTGTGGCCACCGACACCGGGCTGTACGCGCCCATGCCCCCGGTGTTGGGTCCGGCGTCTGCCTCCAGAAGGCGCTTGTGGTCCTGGGAGACGGGCAGCAGCTCCACGTCGCTGCCGTCGGTGATCGCCAGGACCGAGACCTCTTCCCCGCGCAGGAACGCTTCGATCACCACGGTGCGTCCGGCCTCCCCGAAGATCCCCTCGCCGAGCATCGCCCGCACCGCGGCAGCGGCCTCGCCCCGGGTCTCACAGACGACGGCGCCCTTTCCGGCCGCCAGTCCCGAGGCCTTCACCACCAGCGGTTCCTGGTGCCGCGCGACGTATTCCAGCGCCGGTCCCAGCTGGTGGAAGGTGCGGCTCGACGCGGTCGGAATCTCCGCTGCCGCCATCACCTCCTTGGCGAACGCCTTCGAGGCCTCGAGCTGCGCTGCGGCTGCACTGGGTCCGAAGACCGCGCGGCCCTCGGCCCGGAGCCGGTCGGCCAGCCCTCGCGCGAGCGGCACCTCCGGGCCCACGACGGTGAGATCGATCCCATGCATGTCGGCGGCATCGGCCAGGCGATCGAGATCGTCGGCCGCTATCGAGAGATTCCTCGCCACCTCCGCGGTGCCGGGGTTTCCCGGCGCGCAGTAGATGTCGGCATCGGGATTCTCCCGCCGAAGCGCCCAGCAGAGCGCGTGCTCCCGACCTCCCGAGCCGACGACGAGCAGTCTCACGGCTTCTGGGCGTTCCTGAACGCGTCTCGGGCCCGCTCGGCCGCGCGCCGCGCGGCGTCGGCGACCTGGTTGGCGATCTCCCTCGCCTCGCCCGCGTAGTAGCTCCCCGCGGCCGCGAAGTCGTCTCGCATGGGCCGGTCGGTGGTCTCGGCGCCGCGGCGCACGTACTCGCCGCGAAGGATCCGGTCGTACTCGCCGGAGGTGACCCACCGCTGCAGCTCGGCGGCCCGCACCGTGTGCATCGGGTGGGTCAGCGCGAGGGTGCTCAGGATCTTGTAGACTATGTCGAGCCCTTCGCCGGCTGTGGCGTACTCGTGCGCCTGCTGCATGAAGGCGTCCACGTTGAGCTGTCCCGCGAATGCCTCGCCGCGTCCCCCGCCGGCCATCTTCATGTCCAGCCGCTGCGCCACCACGATGTCCTGACCGCCCAGCAGGCCGGCGCGATCGGCTGAGAGCTCGGACTTCCGAGACCACTCCAGGAACGCGAGCCGCACCGGCAGCACCGCGAGGCTGGCGAGCATGGGCAGCGCCCCGAGGCTGATGAGCGCGAGAATCGCCGCGATGGTCCGGTAGAGCGCATGGCCGCTCAACACGTGGCCAAGCTCGTGCGACAGCAGCACGCGAAGCTCGTCGTCGTCCAGCAGCTCGATCGCCGCGGAGTGGACCACGATGAACGGTTTGTCGATGCCGTACGCGCCCGCGTTGAAGAAGGGCGTCTGGGAGACGTACAGCTCGGGCACGTCGGCCCAGTCGAAGGTGGTGGTGACTTCGGTGTGGAGGTGCCAGAGCCGGGGAAACTGGGTCGGCCCGACTCGGATGGCGTTGCCCTGGAAGAGCAGCCGGACCCCGCGCTCGCCGCCCAGCAGGGCGAGCACCTTGCGGATCACTTCGTCTACCCCGGGCACGGCCCGCAGGGCCTGGAGCGCCGCCCGGTCGGCGGGGTGCTCCCAGGAGACCGCGGAGATCTCCGGGAAAGTGCGTCGGGGGCGGGGGGCGGGAACGGAGGTGCTCATCGGTCGCTCGGGGTTGGGGATGCAGCACGTACGGGGCTATCGGCCACATGTTTCATGTTGAGACGCGAAGGAATCGGGACGCCCTGCGTGTCATCCCGAGCGGAGCGAGGGATCTTGTTGGCGCAGGTTCGAGCCACGCGGGCAAGATCCCTCACTCCGTTCGGGATGACAGGGGAGATCCGATGACACGGGACATGACGACACTAGTCCGCCGACAGCGCCAGCGCCCGGTCCAGGTCGGCGATCAAGTCCTCCGCGTCCTCTACTCCGCAGCTCAAGCGCACCAGGCTATCGGTCAGTCCCATCGCCTGGCGCATCGCCAGAGGCACCGCGGCGTGCGTCATCGTCACCGGGTGGCCGATCAGGCTCTCGACCCCGCCGAGTGATTCGGCGAGGGCGAAGATCCGGGTGCTCTCGACCATCCGCCGCGCCCGTGCCGGGTCGCCCAGATCGAGCGAGATCATCCCGCCGAAACCGGTCATCTGGCGGCAGGCGAGCTCGTGTTGCGGGTGCGAGGGGAGCCCCGGGTAGTAGACCTTGGGCACGTCCTTCCGACCGACCAGCCACGCGGCAATCCGACGGCCGTTGGCGTCGTGCTGTCGCATGCGGAGCGGGAGTGTCTTGACTCCCCGCAGAGCGAGCCAGCAGTCCATGGGGCCGGGCACGGCACCCGCGGCGTTCTGGATGAACGCGAGCCGCTCGGCCAGGTCGTCGCGCGACGTCACCAGCAGCCCCCCGACCATGTCGCTGTGCCCATTCAGGTACTTGGTGGTGGAGTGCAGCACGACGTCGGCGCCGAATTCCAACGGCCGCTGGAAGAACGGCGTCGCGAAGGTGTTGTCCACCACGAACAGGTAGCCGTGGGCCTGGGTGAGGTCGCCCAGGGTGGCGAGGTCCACCAGGTTCATCATCGGGTTGGTGGGCGTCTCGCAGTAGATGAGGCGCGTCGCCGGCGTCAGCGCCTGCTCGACATTGGTCACCTCGCGCATGTCCACGAAGGTGAAGCGAAGCCCCAGTCCCGCGTAGATCTGCTCCATCAGTCGCTGGGAGCCGCCGTAGACGTTGTCCCCGCATACAACGTGATCGCCCGACCGCAGGAGCTTGAGCACGGCGTCGAGCGCCGCCAGCCCGGAGCCGAAGGCCAGACCGTGGGTGCCGCCCTCGAGACTTGCCACGTTGCGCTCCAGCGCCTCCCGGGTGGGATTCTGGGTTCGGGCGTATTCGTAGCCGCGGTGCCGCCCGAGCCCTTCCTGGACGTACGTGGATGTCTGGTAGATCGGGGTCATCACCGCGCCGGCGAGCGGCTCGACGACCTGCCCGGCGTGCACCGACCGGGTGGCGAATCCATGCTGGTCGTCGTGGGGAAGAATTCTGGTCATCGTGGCCGGCTCGAGTGGGAAGTGCAGAAGCGTAACGGCCTGCGACGGCAGGCGGCAAGCTGTCCGATCGGTTGAAGCCGCGCCCCGGTCACGGTTACTTTCGGAACGTGAATCAATCCGGTTCGGTTGGAGCCAGCGCCCGTTGTCTGATAGTGGACGACGAGGTCGCGGTGCGGCATGCCCTCGCCCGAGTCATCGAGGGCCACGGGCTCGCCGTCCTCGAAGCGGCCTCCGGTGCCGAGGCGCTCGCGGTGCTCCATCGGGAAGGTGAGATCCCGGTCTGCATCTCCGACGTGCACATGGATGAGATGGACGGAGTCACCTTCCTCCGCGAGGCCCTCCAGCTGTTTCCCGACATGGCGATCATCATGCTGACCGGTGTGGCTGACGTCGCCACCGCGGTCGAGTGTCTCAAGCTCGGCGCGCTGGACTACATCTCCAAGCCGGTGATGATGGACGAGGTTCGCGCCCGGGTGGATAAGGCGCTGGAGAAGCGCCAGCTGGTGCTGCAGAACCGGTTCTATCAGAAGAATCTCGAGACCCGGGTCCGGGAGCTGGACCGGCGGAACAAACAGTCGCTGATCAACGGGGTCCAGACGCTGGTGCAGGCCCTGGAGGCCAAGGACGCCTACACCAGCGGCCACTCCTTCAGGGTCAGCCGCTACGCCGTGAAGACCGCGGTGCAGCTGGGCTACGTGGGTGAGCTGCTGGAGCACATTCGCCTGGGCGCCGAGCTGCACGACGTCGGCAAGATCGGCACCCGGGAGGCGGTCCTGAACAAGCCGGGCCCGCTGACACCCGAGGAGTTCGAGCACATCAAGGAACACACCCTCCTGGGTGAGAAGATCCTCGCGCCTTTCCTCAACGAATCGACGATGGCGCTCCGCATCGTCCGGTCGCACCATGAGCGGATGGACGGCGGCGGCTTTCCCGATGCCCTCCGCGGCGACGGGATCCCCCGCGAAGCGCGCATCGTCTCCGTGGTGGACGCCTTCGACGCGATGACCACCAGCCGCGCCTACCGCCCCCCGCGGACTCCCGTCGACGCCGTCGGGGAGCTGCGCCGCTGCGCGGGCACACACTTCGACCCCGAAGTCGTGGACGCCTTCGCGGGGGCGTTCCCGGACGTCACCGCACTCCCTATCGGCCGCTGAGCGGCACCCGACACCACATGTCCGACACGCTCATGATCAGCGTTTCCGGGATGCGGGGCCACGTCGGCACCGACCTGACGCCGGAGCTGGTGGCCCGTCACGCCGCGGCGCTTGGCGCCTGGGTACTCTCGGCGGGGGCGGGCGCAGGCGGGAGTGCGCGCCCCTGCGTGGTCCTGGGCCGCGACTCCCGGACCAGCGGTGCGATGTTCGCCCGAGCGGCCGCGGCGGGCCTCATGTCGGTGGGTGTGGACGTAGTGGACCTCGGCGTGGTGCCGACGCCGACGGTACAGATGGCGGTCGAGCATCATCAGGCGGGCGCCGGCCTCATTCTGACGGCGAGCCACAACCCGATCGAGTGGAACGCGCTCAAGTTCGTCGGGCCCGACGGCATCTTCCTCGACGCCGGGTCGGGGGAGCGGGTCCGGGCGCTGGCTGACCAGGGCCCGCCGCGGAGCGGATGGGACGGGCTGGGCGCGGTGCGCGAGGACCCCGGCGCGGTGCAGCGGCACCTCGATGCCGTCCTCGCCCTCCCAGTGATCGACGCTACCGCGATTCAGCGCCGCCGCTTCCATGTTGCCATCGACTGCGTGCGGGGAGCGGGGGCGGTCGCCATCGTCCCCCTGCTCCAGCGTCTGGGCTGCCGGGTGAGTGGGATCAACCTGGAGCCCGACGGCAGGTTCCCCCGGGCCCCCGAGCCCATCCCGGAGAATCTTGGCGACTTGGGGCAATTGGTCCGGGAGAGCGGCGCCGACCTCGGGCTGGCGGTGGATCCGGACGTCGACCGCCTCGCGGTGGTGGACGAAACGGGCCGCGCGATCGGGGAGGACTACACCCTGGCGTTCGCCGTCCGCGCCGTGTTGGATCCGCGCACCAGTGCGGCAGAAGCCCCGACCGTCGTGGTGAACCTTTCCACCAGCCTGGTGGTTGAGGATGCGGCGCGCGCCGCCGGTGCGACCCTGGTGCGTGCTCCGGTCGGGGAAGCCAATGTGGCGCGGGTCATAAGGGACCTGGGCGCCGCGATCGGCGGGGAGGGGAACGGCGGGGTCATGTTTCCCGCCCTGCACATTGGACGCGACGCACCCCTGGGGGTGGCCTTGATCTTGCATCTCCTTGCCACGTCTGGGGTAACGGTCGCCGAGCTGGTCAGCGCCTCCCCTCGCTACACCATCGTAAAGGCCAAGGGGCCGCGGGGCCCCGAGCTGGGACCGCTGTACGACCGGTTGCGGCGCCGGTTCGCCGACGCAACCGCCGACGACCGAGACGGGCTCCGGCTCTCGTGGGCCGATCGCTGGCTGCACATCCGGCCCTCCGGCACCGAACCCATCGTCCGATTGATCGCCGAGGCCCCGACGTCATCCGACGCGGAGGCGCTGGTGGCCGCGGGTCGAGAACTCTTGCAGTGAGGGCCATGGCGCGATGTGTGGCATCGTAGGCTATATCGGACCCCGGGAGGCGGCCGGCCTGCTGCTCGAGGGGCTGCGCCGCATGGAGTATCGCGGCTACGACTCGGCCGGCATCGCGGTCGTCAACGGCCACGGGCTCGAGATCACGAAGGCCGCGGGCAAGCTCGGCATGCTGGAGCAGGAGCTCGAAGGTGCCATGCCCACCGGCACCCTCGGCATCGGCCACACCCGCTGGGCCACGCACGGTGCGCCGACCACGCCGAACGCCCACCCGCATACCGACCAGTCGGGCCGCATCGCCCTCATCCACAACGGGATCATCGAGAACTCCGCCGCGATCCGGAAGACGCTCGAGCGCCGGGGCCACACTTTCAGGTCGGAGACCGACACCGAGGTGCTGGCGCACCTGGTGGGTGAGTACTACGAGGGCAACCTCGAGGAGTCCGTCGCCGCCGCGCTGCGCGAGGTGGACGGGGCCTACGGGCTGGCCTTCATCTCGGCGGATGAGCCCGGGGTCCTGGTCGCGGCCCGGAAGGGATCCCCGCTTCTGGTCGGCGTGGGTGAAAACGAGTGGTTCGTCGCGTCGGATGCGTCGCCGCTGCTGCAGTACACCCGCTCGGTGGTCTACCTGGACGACGGCGAGATGGTAGTGCTCACCCGCGACGGCTACCGGGTGCGCAACCTGGAGACCACCCGGATCAGCAAGCCGGTCAACCAGATCGACTGGGACCTGGCGATGGTGGAGCGGAACGGCCACGCCCACTTCATGCTGAAGGAGATCTGCGAGCAGCCGGAGAGCCTTTGCAACACGCTCCGTGGCCACCTGCTGGAAGAGGAAGGCACGTCGCGGGTCAGCGGCCTCAACATGAGCGACGACCAACTCAAGCAGGTCGAACGGATCATCATCACGGCGTGCGGCACTTCCTGGCACTCCGCCCTGATCGGCGAGTACATGCTGGAGGAGATGGCGCGGATTCCGGTCGAGGTCGAGTACGCCTCGGAGTTCCGCTATCGGAATCCGGTAGTGGACCATCGGACGCTGGTGATCGGCATCTCCCAGTCGGGCGAGACGGCCGATACCCTGGCGGCGATCCGCGAGGCCAAGCGGCGCGGCGCGCGGACCATCGGCCTGGTGAACGTGGTGGGCTCGACGATCGCGCGCGAGGTGGACGGCGGCATCTATCTGCACGCCGGCCCCGAGGTGGGTGTGGCGAGCACCAAGGCGTTCACCAGCCAGGTGGCCGCGCTGGCGCTGGTGACGCTTCGCATCGCGCGGCTCCGGAACCTGAGCATCCTCCAGGGCCGCGAGTTCATCCAGGGCCTCCGGTTGCTGCCGGAGCAGATCGCGCAGATCCTGGAGCGCTCCTCTGAGCTCGAGCAGCTGGCCGAACGGTTCCTCAGCACCACCACCAACGCGCTCTACCTGGGACGCGGGGTCAACTTCCCGGTGGCGCTCGAGGGCGCGCTCAAGCTGAAGGAGATCTCCTACATCCACGCCGAGGGATACCCGGCGGCGGAGATGAAGCATGGGCCGATCGCGCTGATCGACGAGAACATGCCGGTGGTGTTCATCGCGCCCAAGGACGCGGTGCACTCGAAGATCGTGTCCAATATCGAAGAGGTGAAGGCGCGGGGCGGGAAGGTGATCGCGCTCATCAACGAGGGCGACACCGAGATCGAGCGGCTGGCGGACGCCACGTTCACCATTCCGGTGACGCTCGACCTGCTGACGCCGATGCTGACCAGCATTCCGCTTCAGCTGCTGTCGTACTTTGTCGCGGTGGCGCGCGGGTGTAACGTGGACCAGCCGCGGAACCTGGCCAAGTCGGTGACGGTGGAGTAGCCGGCGAGTACGAGTCGTTACCTGAACGTTGTCGAATCCTGAGATCGACCTACGATATACCATCAGAGCGCTCGCCAAGGCGGTGACGGCGGAGTAGCCGGCGAAACGATAACGCCGCCTCCCCGCACCGTGCTTGGCAACTCCCTTCGCACCGGGTCCTCGTTCGTTCGGGGGTCCGGTGTTCTTTGTCTCACCTCCTGGCTTTGCGCCTTCGCGCTCGTTGCCTGCGGAGATCCCAACGACCCGCAGGCATTCGGCTCGCTGAGCGGAATGGCCCGCGATGCCGTGAGCCAGACGCCGCTGGAAGGGGTGAGTGTCACCGTGGCAGGCCGGGAGGGCCAGTCGGGGGGCGAAGGCCGCTACGAGATAGACAGCGTACCGGCGGGCACCCACCAGGTGGCTGCAGCAATGCCGGGCTACGTCACACGAACCTTCGACGCCGAGATCCGATCGGGAATCGTCAATTTCTTCGATGTCGAGCTTACCGCGGTAGAACCCACCGCACTCACGGTCACGACGTCCTCGCTCCCGCCCGCCACCGTGGACCAGGTATACGAGGCCTCGCTCGAGGCCACGGGCGGGACGCCGCCGTACGTGTGGACCGGGGGTAACCAGGCTGCAGGGCTTGCCGTCGCCGCTGATGGAGTCGTGACGGGAACGCCGGGATACCCGGCGGGATCGTACGTCGTCGGTGTGTCGGTGCGCGACGCCGAATCCGCCGTCGCCCACCGGGACCTCACCGTGGAAGTCCGGACCACGAGCGGGCTGCGGGCCCTGGGCGGGGCGCTCGATGACGGGGAAGTCGGCGTGCCGTACTCGGACGCGCTGGGAGCGGAGGGTGGAGCCCCTCCATACACCTTCGAGCTGGACGGTCTGCCGAACGGGCTCCAGGTCGATCCAGCCACCGGCGCGGTGTCCGGCACCCCTGTGGGAGGGACCGGTCCTGAGGGAGAACCGATCTCACTGGTGTTGCTGGTGCGCGACGTGGTGGGGGCGAGTGCGTTCGCTCCGGTCTCGATCGGCATCGTTCCGGCCCCGGTCGTCATCACCGGCGATCTGCCGAACGGCCAGGTCGGCGTCCATTACGAGACGTCCCTCGAGCACTCGGGCGGGTTCGGGACGCTTGACTACTACAGCGTGATCGCCGGGGCGCTTCCCCCCGGACTGTCCATCAGCGATCCAATGTCGCTCTTCGGGTCACGGCTGCTCGGCACGCCCACACTCGCGGGAACGTATCAGTTCACCCTGCGACTCGAGCTCTGCGCCACAAGTCGGCCGGAGTGCACGCCCCAGATCGCGACCAGGGACTACGAGGTAGCGATCGCCGGCAGCCCCCTGTCCATCGTGACGTCCGCGCTGCCGGGTGCGGAGATCGGCACGCCATACAGCGTCTTCCTCGTTCGGGAAGGCGGAAGCGGCCCGTTCCAGTGGAATGTGGAGTCCGGTGACCTGCCTGCTGGAATTTCGTTGACGACACAAGGGGAGCTGACGGGCACTCCGACGGCGGCTGGCGATGCTTCCTTCGACGTTCGCGTTCAGGATGTGGGCAGCCAGAGCGCCACGGCCAGCCTCACGCTGCACGTGGAGCCGTGAACTCGCAACCGATTCGCGAAGGCGGTGACCGAGGAATAGCCGGCGAAACGATAATACGGCTACGTTTCAAGGGATGATCGATCCCGCCCGCCGAGAGTTCCTCCGCCGCGCCGTCGGTGCGGCAGGTGCTGTACTGATCGCGCCCTCCCTGCCCGGACTGGTAGCCCGCTCTCGAGGGGTCATTCCCGAACCGGCGAACGCGCCTGCATTGCTGCGCGCCGGTTTGGGCCAGGGAGGCTATGGCCCGCTGAGACGTGCGGGCCCCGAGCTCGCTCTCCCCCACGGTTTCTCCTACTCGGTCCTCAGCTCGCCCGGCAAGCCGATGTCCGACAGCAACCCGACACCGGTCGCGTTCGACGGCATGGCCGCGTTCCCGTTGCCCAACGGCAACGTCCGCCTCATTCGCAACCACGAGAATCGCGACGGCCCCGACACCGCCACGGTGAAGGGCGACGCATCAAAGGCGTACGATCGGAAGGCCGGCGGCGGCACGACCTCTCTCGAAGTGCGCGTCGGCAAGGACGGCGCGGTCGAGTTGGTGCGCGATTTCGTCAGCCTGAACGGCACCATCGTGAACTGCGCCGGCGGTCCCACGCCATGGGGCAGCTGGGTGAGCTGTGAGGAGAGCGTGGAGGGGCGGGCGAACGGCTGGTCCGAGGAGCACGGCTACATGTTCGAGGTGCCCGTGTCCGCCGAAGCTCCTGTCGCCGCGCTTCCGCTCAAAGCGATGGGGCGATTCGTGCACGAGGCCGTCGCGGTCGATACGACCAGCGGAATCGTCTACGAGACGGAAGACCATTCGCCCACGGCGGGCTTCTATCGGTTCATCCCTACCGTCCGTGGCCGGCTCGCCGCGGGCGGCCGGCTGCAGATGCTCGCAATCGATGGACGGCCGAACTACGACACCGCAACGGGGCAGAAGGTGGGGGTCTCACTGCCGGCGCGCTGGGTGGACATCGCGGAGCCGGATCCGAAAGTGCAGGGCAGCGCGCTCACGGCGGTCTTCGACCAGGGGTACGCCAACGGGGCGGCCCGGTTCACCCGGCTGGAGGGCTGCTGGTACGGCGACCAGAGCATCTACTTCCACGCGACCAACGGTGGGGATGCGCAGCTCGGTCAGGTCTGGCGTTACCGACCCGCGGGAACGGACCGTGGGGCCCTCGTGCTGATCTTCGAGAGCCCGTCGCGCGAGGTGCTCGACTCTCCGGACAACATCACCGTGAGTCCCCGCCGCGGGATCGTGATCTGCGAGGACGGCGAGGGCGAACAGTATTCTGCGCGGACTGACGCCCATCGGCGCGATCTTCGATTTCGGCAAGAATCTTCTGAACCTGTCCGAATTCGCCGGCGCCTGCTTCAGCCCCGATGGTCGGGTGCTGTTCGTCAACATCCAGGGATCCGGCGTGGACGCGGGGACTGAGCAGGGTAGGACACTGGCGATCCGAGGTCCGTGGGAGCGGGGCGCACTCTAGGGCAGCGTCCAAGTCGCCCCGATTTCGCGGGCCACGACCCGCCAGCTCTCAGCCCCAGCCGCCGCCAGCAGTCGCTGCATCGGCTCCTCGACCGGCTCGCGGCTCAGCCGGAACGTCGAGTGGTGCACCGGCAGCAGGTACTCGGCGCCGATGCCCCTGGAACATCCGCCACGCCTCCTCCGGCGACGCGTGATTCGGCGATCCATGGGTCGTACGCGCCGATCGGGAGAATGGCGAGGTCCACCTTCGCCCGCTCGCCGATCCGGCGAAGGACGTCGGTGTAGGCCGTGTCGCCGGCGAAGAGCACGGTTCGATCGCCCTTGGTCAGCAGGTAGCCGCCGTATCCGCGGTGCCGATCGGTGACCATGCGGGCGCCCCAGTGCCGGACCTCGACCGATTCCACCGCGACGCCGCCGACCTCGGTCGTCTCGCCCCAGGCCAGCTCCTCCACCCGGCGGAAGCGGCGCACGAGATCGCGGTTGCCCTGCTGCACCACCACCGGCACTCCCGCTGCGAATGGCGCGCAGGGTGCCGAGATCGGTGTGGTCCATGTGGGCGTGCGAGAGCAGCACCGAGATCCAGCGGCGGCAGCTCGCGCGTGCGGAGCGCGGGCCGCACCAGCCGGCGGGGCCCCAGCTTCGCGCGGCCCCGCCCGATCCCCACCCGGGGCTCCAGCACCGGATCGGTGACGATCCAGGTGCCCGTGGAAGTTGAGCAGCACGGTGGCGTGGCCGAGCCAGGCGGCGGTGAGCCGGTCGTCGGGCCAGGAGCCCGGATCGGGGCGATGCGGGGCGCCGCCGGAATCGCGGCTTATCTTCACCATGTCGGTCAGCCAGACCGTGCAGGACACGGAGAGAATTCTAAGCCCACCATGCGCGTCGTGCTCCAACGGGTCTCCAGGGCGTCGGTGACGATCGACGGCCGGGTCGCCGGCGCCATCGGCCGCGGCTTCTGCCTGCTCGTCGGCTTCACTCACGGCGACACCGATGCCACGGTAGATTGGATGGCCGAGAAGGTCGCCGGGCCTTCGGCTGTTCTCCGGACGCCGAGGGGAAGATGAACCTGGGGCTGGACGAGGTGGGGGGCGGCGTGCTGGTGATCTCGCAGTTCACGCTCTATGGCGACTCGGCGAAGGGCCGCCGCCCCTCGTTCATCGACGCCGCGCGCCCCGAGACGGCGATCCCCCTCTACGAGCGCTTCGTGGCCGCCCTCCGCAGCCCGCGGTCTCGAGGTCGCCACCGGCGAGTTCGGCGCCGACATGCAGGTCGAGATCCACAACGACGGGCCCGTCACCCTGATTCTGGAGCGCAGCGCATGACGCGTGAGCCCCTCACCCTCGCCTCCGGCTCGCCCCGCCGGCGGCAGCTCCTCGAGATGCTGGGCATCCCGGTGAGGGTGGTGCCGTCGAACGTGCCCGAGGTGCGCCGGCCGCTGGAGACCGCGCTCGACTACGTCGAGCGGCTGGCGCGAGAGAAGGCGCTCAGCGTGCCCGGCCGGCTGGTGCTCGGCGCCGACACGACGGTCATCGTGCGGGACGAGGTGCTGGAGAAGCCGGTGGACGAGGCCGACGCGCTCCGGATGCTCCTCAAGCTCCAGGGCCGGACCCACCAGGTCGTGACCTCGGTGGCGCTCGTCGCCGGCGAGCGGATCCATCAGGCCACCGACGTCACCAACGTCGGCTTCCGGCGGATGAGTGAGGACTACCTTCGGGCCTACGTCGCCACCGGCGAGCCGATGGACAAGGCCGGCGCCTATGGCATCCAGGGGTACGGGGCGGCGCTGGTCGAGCGCATCGAGGGGGACTTCTTCAGCGTGATGGGACTGCCGATCCGGCTGGTGCTGCGGCTGCTGGAAGAGGCGGGCGAGAGCTACGAGTTCCGCGGCCGCGGCGGTCCCGGTGGCCTGAGGCCGCACGCCCCGCACCCGATATACCTGCACCACCTGCGACTTCCCCTTCAATCCCAGCTCCGGCAGAAACTCGTAGTCCACGTGCTCCCGGACCACGTCGCAGCAGCGCCTCGCTCACCAGGATCTCGCCGGGCCCGGCTTCGGCGCAGAGCCGCGCCGCGACGTTGACCGCGTCGCCCAGCACGGTGTACTCCAGGCGGCGGTGGCTGCCGATGTTCCCGGCGAACACCTCGCCGTGGCTGATCCCGATGCCCACGCCGATCTCCGGCCTGCCCGAAGCGGCCCACCGCCGGTTCAGCTCCTCGATCGCCTGCTGCATCGCGATCGCGGCCTCGAGCGCGCGGTCGGGGTCGTCGCTGTGGGCGATGGGCGCGCCCCAGAGCGCCATGACCGCGTCGCCGATGAACTTGTCCAGGGTGCCGCCGTGCTCGAAGATCACCTCCACCATCTCGGTGAAATATTCGCTCAGGAACTTGGCGACGGCGTCGGGGCCCATGGCCTCGGCCATCGCGGTGAAGCCGCGGATGTCGCTGAACAGCACCGTGACCGGCAGGCGCTCGCCGCCGAGACGGATGGCACCGTCCTGCTGCGCGATGTCCGCGGCGACGTTGGGCGCGAAGTAGCGCTCGAAGTTGGAGCGGACCAGCGCCTCGCGGCGGCTCTGCTCCGCGAACCGGCTGTTCTTGATGCCGAGCGCGGCCAGCCCGCTGAAGGCGACGAGGAACTGGAGGTCCTCGTCGCTGAAGCTTCCCGGCGCGCTCAGGTTGTCCACGTACAGGAGGCCGAGGATCTGGTCCCGGGCATCGAGCAGGGGGGAGCACATGGCGCTGCGGACGCTCTGGGTCACGATGGAACGCCCCTTGAAGCGGGCGTCGGCGGGCGCGTTGTGGGAGACCACCGCCACCCGCTCCTCGACCACCTTGTCCACGATCGAGCGGGGCACCTGCCTGCACCTGGGTGTCGCCCAGCCGGCTCTTGGAGATCGTGGGCACCAGCTCGCCGGTGGTCTCGTGGCGGAGCAGGATGGTGACCCGGTCCACCTCCATGACCTGGAACGTCAGGTCCACCACCGCGCGGAGCAGCCGATCGATCTCCAGCTCCGCGGTGAGCTTCCGGGCGACCTCCAGCAGGAGCGAGAGCTTCTTGGCCTGCCGCTCCTCGGCGGTCGCGGCCGCGACACGAAGCTGCCCCCGGTTGAGCGGCCCGTCGCGGCTGGTGATCCCCGCCGCGCCCGCCGCCGCTCACCATGAGCTGGCGGACGATCATGCCGCTGGAGGGGAGCGGCTCGGGAAGCGGAAGCGGCTCTGCCACCGACCGCCCTGACCTCCTTGATCCTGTAGGTCACCTTGCCGAAAGTGACCGAGTCGTTGGGCAGGAGCCGTCCCGAGGCGACGCGGCTCCCGTTGATCCAGGTGCCGTTGGAGCTGCCGAGGTCACGCACCTCGACTGCATCGCCGCGGGCGATCAGCTCGGCGTGCCGGCGGGAGATCGTCGGGTCGTAGATCGCGATATCGGTCGCCACCCCGCGGCCGACGACCACGCTGCGGCCGGGTGGAAGCTCGAAGCTCTGGTCGCCGGAGGAGCCGACGAGCCGGAAGGAGGACATGCTCGCAAAATAGCGGGGCGGCGGGCCCCAGGACGGTGTCTACCCGGTCTGGGGCCGGCCGGCCAGGGCCAGCGCCAGCAGCACCGCCCGGGCCTTGGCCTCGGTCTCCCGCCACTCGCCGGCGGGGTCGGAGTCGGCGACGATTCCGGCTCCGGCCTGGACCCAGGCGCGATCGCCCTGGATCACGCAGGTGCGGATCGCGATGGCGGTGTCCAGCGCCCGGGCGCCCCACCCCACGTAGCCGACGGCGCCGGCATAGGGACCGCGGCGCACCGGCTCCAGCTCGTCGATGATCTGCATCGCCCGCACCTTGGGCGCGCCGGAGACGGTGCCGGCAGGGAAGCAGGCCGCCAGCGCGGCGACCGCGTCGAGCTCGGGCCGAAGCCGGCCCCGCACCTCGCTCACGAGGTGCATGACGTGGGAGTAGCGCTCGATGGTCATGAACGCGGTGAGCCGCACCGAGCCGAACTCGGCCACCCGTCCGACGTCGTTCCGGCCCAGATCCACCAGCATCAGATGCTCGGCGCGCTCCTTGGGATCGGCGGCCAGCTCCTCCGCCAGTGCCGCATCCTCCGCGGGGTCGGCTCCGCGCGGCCGGGTGCCGGCGATCGGGCGCACTGTCACCTCGCCGTCCTCCACCCGCACCAGGATCTCGGGCGAGCTGCCGATGACGTGGATGTCGTCGCAGTGCAGGTAATAGAGGTATGGCGCCGGGTTGAGCGCCCGGAGGTAGCGATAGCTGAGGAACGGATCCGGGGCGGCGAGGTCGATGCGGCGGCTCAGCACCGTCTGGAAGGTGTCGCCCGCGGCGATGTACTCCTTGATGCGGCGCACGTCGTCCTGGAACCGCGCGTCGGGGTACGGCGAGGTGGTCGTGGGGAGCGGAGGAGCCGCCTCGATCGCCAGGGGCCGCATCGTACCGGGAGCGGCGAGCCGCTCGAGCCAGCGCTCGATCCGCGCCTCGGCGTCGGCGTAGAGCCGGTGGAGCTCGCCGGGATCCGCGCCCGCCGGCACCTCCACGCTCGCGATCACCGTGGCGCGGTTGAACAGGTTGTCGAGCACCAGCAGCGTGTCGGCCACCATCACGATCGCGTCGGGCAGCTCGCGGTCGTCTCGCGGTGGGTCGGGCAGTGACTCGATGGTCCGTACGACGTCGTATCCCCAGAAGCCCACCGCACCGCCGGTGAACCGGGGCAGGCCGGGCACGACGACCGGGGCGTACCGTCGCATCGTCCGGCCGAGGTGCTCGAGCGGCGCGGTGTCGGCCTCGATGTCTTGCCAGCTTTCCCCGGGGCTCCAGCGGGCGCACTGGCGGCCGCGGTACCGGAACACTTCGCGAGGCTCGGTGGCGAGGAAGGTGTACCGGGCCCACCGCTCGCCGCCCTCGAGCGACTCCAGCAGAAACCCCCACCTGCCGCGGTGGAGCTTGGTGAAAGCCGTCACCGGCGTGTCGCCGTCGAGCACGACCTCCCTAGTGACCGGCACGATTCCGCCACCCAGCCGGGCCTGCCGGGCGAATCCGTCGAAGCCCGACGTCATTGCGGCGCGGCCACGAGATAGGTGCCGGCCGCGGGCAGCGGGGCGCGAAGCAGGTCGGGGAACGGCCTGGTGGAAGGAAGCAGGGCCAGGATGCCGCCGGGCATGACCCGCCCTACGGCAAGGGCCCGCTCGTAGGCGACGTCGGAGCCGTAGACGGCGCGCGCCTTGGCGGGCGCCGCAAAAAACTTGGGATACTGAAAGACCACGGCCGCGCTGTCGCGCAGCGGGAGGCTGGTGACGACGTCGAGACTGTAGACGCCCGGCCGCGCGCGCACGTCCACCCGCACCTCGCGCCCGCGTTCGGCGAACGCCGGCGGCGGAAACACCAGCTCGGCGAACACGTCGCTCTCCGGGGAACCGTACCTGAGGACGATGACGCGCGGCTCACCGGCCACGAAACTCACCGAGGTGTCGCGGGGCGGCGGACCGGAGGTCTCCAGCACGATCGCCTCGGCCAGCGGCAAGGACCGGACGCGGGCGGGCGCCGCCGCCTTGCCATCGCCAGGCGAGCGCGAGCCGCCGCAGGCGGCTGCCGCGAGACAGAGCCAGCTTGCTCGTCCCCAGGGCCACCGGAATATTCCGGCCATCGATCCCTTGGCTGTGAGAGGTGAACGGTGAGAATTCCGCGGCTGCCCTGCTGGACGATCGGTGCGCTCCTTGCCGCCGGCACGTCGCCGCTGTCGGCGCAGCGCTGGGACTCGCCCGATGCACTGGCGCTGGTTCGCCGGGCGATGGACCAGCGCGCCGCGGTCGAAGCCGATTCCATGCTCCGGAGCTACCGCACCCGGGCCCACGGATTCGTGTTCTTCCTGGCGCAGGTCGGCGAGGGTCTCACCGAGCCGCCCCGGCTGGTCAAGGCCGACGAGCTGGACGTGGAAGTGTATTGGCAGGCACCCAACCGCAGCAAGCAGGTGGTGCTCGGGTGGCGCGACGGCGCGTTTCTGCCCACCGACATCGAGTACCACCGCGACCACCTCGGCATCGTCACCAACAACTTCGGCGATGTGATCCGGATCGGCGAGGGCGACGAGGTCCGGGACGCGATCCACCCGCTGTCGCGGGGCGGCCCGGCCGCCTACCGGTACGCGCTGGGCGACTCGCTCACCATCCGCACCGGCGGCGGCGAGGTCACCGTGCACGAGGTGCAGGTGCGGCCCCGCTCGTTCGCGCTGCCCCTGGTGGTGGGTACGCTATACATCGACAGCGAGACCGCGGAGCTGGTGCGCTTCCGCTTCAGCTTCACCCCGGCCGCCTATCTCGACCGCCAGCTCGAGGACATCACCATCGTGCTGGAGAACGCGCGCTTCGAGAATCGCTGGTGGCTGCCTCACCGGCAGGAGATCGAGATCAGGCGCCGCGTCAGCTTTCTCGACTTCCCCGCGCGGGGGATCATCCGCGGGCGCTGGGAGATCGCGGACTACGACCTGAACGTCGCTATGCCGCCCGGGGTGCTGGCGGGTCCGGCGATCGGTGGGCTCGTGCGGCCGCGACCCGACGACTCCTCCTGGGGCGGGCCCCTGTCCGAGGCCATCGCGGACGTGGCGGCGCCGGTCAACCGGCAGGACATGGACGCGCTGCGGGTCGAGGTCGAGCGCATCGCCGGGTCCCGGGCCCTGGGCGGTCTGCCCTCCAGCCGGCTGGCGGCCGGCTCGCTGAGCGATCTCGCGCGGGTGAACCGGGTTCAAGGCCTCGCCTTGGGCTTTGGTGGGCTGCTGGGCAGCCGGGAAAGCCGGATACAGCTTCGCCCGCAGATCGGCTACGGGACCTCGGATCACCGGGTCACGGGCGGGCTGACCGTGTTCGCCGGCTCCGGCGCCACCCAGCTGTCGCTCGGCACGGCGCGGCGGATTCGCGATCTGGCCGACCTGCCCGTGATCTCGACCGCGCTCAACTCCCTCCTGTCCCAGGAAGCTGGCGACGACTACGGCGACTACGTCCTGCTGCACAGCGTGACCGCAGGGGTCCGGCATCGAATCAGCGGGCGGACCTCGGTCTCGCTGGACGTGGGGATCGAGGAGAGCCAGTCGGTCGCGGTGAGGTCATCACCCGCCAACGGCAGCTACCGCCCCAATCCGCCGCTGGGCGCCGGAACGTTCCGGATCGTGCGGGCGACGGTCGAACGTGCGAGTGGAGGCATCGCCGTGCGGCAGGACCTCCAGGGGCGCCTCGCCCTCGAGGCCGCCGAGGGAGTGGGGGAGTACCTGCGGGTAACCGCGGAGGGTCGCTGGCTCAGGAGCGCGGGGCCGGGCCAGCTTCTCACCCGCGCCCACGTCGGCGCGGGCACCGATCGCCTGCCGGCGTATCGCGGCTTCGTGCTTGGCGGCCGCGGGACCCTGCTGGGGGAGCCCTTCCGGGCCTTCGGTGGGCGGGCCGCCGCGCTGGCACACGTGGAGTGGCGGTTTGAGGCACCATTCCCCGCGATCCCGATGGGATCCTTCGCCAGCACCGGGCGCCGTCTCACCGTCGCGCCGTTCTTTGCCGCCGGATGGACGGACCGGCCGCTGCCCGGGCTCCCCTGGGAAGGCAGCGACGGCATCCGGCCGGTCGCGGGAGTCGCGATCGAATGGTTGCTGCGCCTGATTCGGCTGGAGCTGGGCGTGGGGCTGCGGGAGGGGACCGTGGGGGTCAGCATCGACGTGAATCGGGACTGGTGGGGGGTATTGTGATGGCGCCCAACCAGTGGCCCCGGCTAGATTTCCACGCTTCGTAATCACCCCGAGCCGCCCCATGCAGTTCTTGGACGAATGGCTGGTCCCCACCGTCGAACCTCTGCTGCCCGGTGACACGCTCCCGGCGCTGCGTCAGGAGACCGCGCCCGGGCCGGTATCGCTGTGGGAGACCCTGGTGCAGCGGAAGCTGATCGGCGACGAGCAGGTGCTCGCCGCCGTCGCGACGCGCTTTCGCTTTCCGGTCGCGGACACCTCCCGGATCGACGAGCGGGTCGTCCAAGCCGTTCCCGAGCAACTCGCCCGGCGGTTCAACGTCGTTCCCGTAGGCCAGACCGACTCCTACCTCGAGATCGCGACCGCCAATCCGTTCGACATCGACGCCGAAAAGATGCTGGCCTTCGCGACGGGCCGGGAGGTGCGAATGCTCCTCGCCTCGCCGTCGCGCATCAGGGCCAAGATCGACGAGCTGTACCGCGCCGGTGAGGAGATCGTCTCCCGCCTGCTGGCCGGCATCGGTGACGACTTGGAGGTGAAAGAGCTCACCGAAGACGACGATTTCGCCGCCGCCAGCGCCGAAGAGGCGAGCCAGCGTCCGATCATCCGGCTGGTCGACATGATGCTCGCCGATGGCGTCGTGAGCCGCGCGAGCGACATCCACGTCGAGCCGATCGAGGGCGGCGTGGTGGTGCGCTACCGGATCGACGGCGTGCTGCGCCAGGTGATGAAGATTCCGCGCAACGCCGGACTCCCCCTCATTTCCCGCATCAAGATCATGTCGGGGCTCGACATCGCGGACCGTCTCCGGCCGCAGGATGGCCGGGCTCGCGTCTCGGTGAACGGCGACGCGGTGGACCTCCGGGTCTCCACGCTCCCCGCGTCCCTGGGCGAGAAGGTCGTCATCCGGATCCTGAGCCAGCACGCCACGGTGCTCAACCTGGAAGCGCTGGGGATGCACCAGGACGAGCAGGAGGCGGTGGCCCGGCTGCTCACCAACAAGGAGGGGATCATCCTGGTGACCGGGCCCACCGGCTCGGGCAAGACGACCACGCTCTACTCCGCGCTCCGCCTGGTCCAGAACGAGGGCGTCAACATCGTGACGGTGGAGGATCCGGTGGAGTACCGGCTGGGGCAGAACATCGTCCAGGTTCAGGTGCACGACAAGGCCGGTCTCACCTTCGCCTCGGCGCTGCGCTCGATTCTCCGCCAGGACCCGGACGTCGTCCTGATCGGCGAGATCCGCGACCAGGAGACCGCCCAGATCGCGCTGCAGGCGTCGCTCACCGGGCACCTGGTGCTCTCCACCCTCCACACCAACGACGCGCCCAACGCGGTCACCCGGCTGGTGGACATGGGGATGGAGCCCTACAAAATCGCCTCCGCCCTTCGCGGTGTAGTCGCGCAGCGGCTGATGCGCCGGCTATGCAAGATCTGCGTCGAGCCGAGCCAGGAGCCGTTGCCTGAGCGCGTCGCGCGGTTCATCCCGCCCGGGTCCCGGCTCCTCCGCGCGGTGGGATGCCCCGAGTGCTCCATGACCGGCTATCGCGGCCGCTTCAGTATCATGGAGGTCCTCACCATGAACTCCGAGCTGGAACGGCGGATCGGTCAGGGGGCAACCGCCGATCAGATCGCCGACGCCGGCCGGGCCAACGGCCTGCGATCGCTCTTCGACAGCGGGCTCAGGCACATTCTGGCCGGCGAGTCCAGCCTGGATGAGCTGCTCCGGGTCACCGACGTGCCCCGCGAGGAAGAGACGAGAGGCCCTCGCGCGCGGCCGCCCGCTCGCCCGCACGTTACGAGTGCCCCGCCGTCCGCCGCTCCCGCCGTTCCCACGGCCACCACACCCGGCGCCTCGCTCGACTTCGCGGAGACGCTCGAGCTGGTGGACGACCTCCCTGGCGGCGACGTCGCCGGCGCCTCCGGACGGGGCGCGGGCACCTGCGTGCTCCTGGTGGAGGACGAGGACCAGCTCCGCCGGGTGATGAAGGATCTGTTGGAACGGGACGGCTACACCGTGGCGGAGGCCCGGGACGGCGTGCAGGCGCTCGACCAGGTGGACCGGTTCGCGCCGGACGTCATCATTCTCGATCTCAACCTCCCCGGGCTCGACGGCTACAGCGTGCTGTCACAGCTCCGCTCCCGGCCGGCCACCCGCGCCATCCCGGTCATGGTGCTCACGGCCAAGGGCGACGAGGACAACGAGGTGCGCGTGTTCGAGCTGGGGGCCGACGACTTCGTCACCAAGCCGTTCCGGGCCCGCGCCCTGTCCGCACGGCTCGAGGCGGTGTTGGGCCGCCACCGCGCTTGAGCCGGCCGCCGACACCCGCCACCTCCTCTACCCCCGTCCGACCGATCGCTCGCGAATCCACCGGCCCGGGGGGCGCCCTCCCCGACGGCGCCGAGGGACTCGCGCTGGTGAAGTCAGGAGTGCGGGCCCAGGCGGGCTACACCCTGCGATCGCCCGCCGCGCGGCGGAAGCTGAATCAGAACGAATCCCCGTACGATCTCCCGGCGGACCTGAAGCGGGCCGTGCTCGAGCGTGCGGCGACCGCGGCATGGCAGCGATATCCGGAGTTCGTCCCGGCCGGCCTGCTGGAGCGGCTCGCGGCGCACTACGGTTGGGTGCCCGAAGGCGTGGTCGTAGGGAACGGCTCGAACGAGCTGATCCAGGCCACGCTCTCTGTCGTGCTCGCCCAGGGCGAGGTGGTGGTCGCGCCATCGCCGACCTTCTCGCTTTACCGGCTCCTGACCGGGGTGCTCGGCGGGCGCTACGCGCCGGTGCCGCTCGCTTCCGACTTCGCCTTCGACGTGGACCGGATCGTGGACACCGCCGTGCGCGAGCGGGCCCGGGTGGTGGTGCTCAATTCCCCCAACAATCCCACCGGCTCCGTGCTGCCCGCGGGCGCGGTCGAGCGGATCGTGGCTGAGACGGGCGCGCTGGTTCTCTGCGACGAGGCCTACCAGGACTTCGGCGGTCCCAGCGCCATCCCGCTCCTGCGCCGGAGCTCCCGGGTGGTGGTCCTGCGGACCTTCTCCAAGGCGATGGGGATGGCCGGGCTCCGATTCGGGCTCGCGCTGGCGCACCCGGACGTGGCGCGGGAGGTGGTCAAGGGGAAGCTCCCCTACAACGTGAACCTGGTGACGCTCGCCGCCGCGGAAGTCGCCCTGGACCACGCCGCCGTCTTCGCCGCCAGAACCCAGGCGGTGGTGGAAACCCGAGACCGCTTCCTGACCCGGCTGGCGCGGATCCCCGGCATGGAGGTAGTGCCGACCTCTGCGAACTTCGTGCTGATCCGCTGCCGTGCCCGGCGCGCCGCCGAGGTCTTCCGCCGGCTGTACGAGGAGCACGGCATCCTGGTCCGCGACGTGTCCGCAGGCAGCGAGCTGTCCGAGTGCCTTCGGATCTCGATCGGGACGGAGGACGACATGGACGCGGTGCTGGCGGCGTTGGAGGAGATCCTCGCACCCCAATCGGAGGCCCGGTGACAAACCGCGTGGGCGAGATTCGCCGGACCACCAAGGAGACCGACCTCTTCGTCCGGGTCGCCCTCGATGGCCGGGGCGAGGCAGTGGTGAAGACCGGTATCGGCTTCTTCGACCACATGCTCGAAGCGCTGGCCCGACACGGGCTCCTCGATCTCACGGTCGAGGCGCAGGGCGACCTGCACGTGGACGGGCATCACACGGTAGAGGACACCGGCATCGCGATCGGTACGGCGATCGCCCGCGCGCTGGGCGACCGGGCGGGCATTCGTCGCTACGGCGACGCGATGGTCCCTCTCGACGACGCGCTGGTGCGCGCCGTGGTGGACGTCTCGGGCCGCCCGTATATCCACTACGACGTCGAGATCGCCAAGTGGCAGATGCTGGGAGACTACGACGTCTTCCTGACACCCGAGTTCTTCCGTGCGGTAGTGCTGAACGCCGGACTCACCGCGCACATCGACCTGGTTCGGGGAGACAACCCGCACCACATCGTCGAGGCCGCCTTCAAGGCCTTCGCTCGGGCGCTCGACGCGGCCACGTCCATCGACCCGCGAGTCGCCGGAGTGCCGTCGACCAAGGGGAGCGCTGTGATCGCGGTGGTGGACTACGGCGTCAACAACCTGAGGAGCGTCGTGCGCGCGCTCGAGGCCGGCGGCCACGAGGCCACGCTCACCACCGACCCCGGCCAGGTGCGGACCGCCGACCGGGTCCTCGTGCCCGGCGTCGGAAATTTCGGCCAGGGCTCCCGGAACCTCGCGGCCAGCGGGCTCGGCGACGCGGTGCGCGAGGTGGCCGGTGCGGGCCGGCCGGTGATGGGGATCTGCCTGGGGCTTCAGCTGCTCTTCGACACCAGCGAGGAGGCGCCGGACGTGCAGGGGCTCGGCCTGCTCCCGGGGCGGGTGCGGCGTTTCGTCACCTCCTTGCACGTGCCACACGTGGGCTGGGCCCGGGTGGACCTGACCGCCGCCGGGCAGCGACACGCGATGCTGGGGCCGCTGTTCGGGGGCGAGCCGCGGTTCTTCTACCACGTGCACAGCTATCACCCGAGCGAGCTGCCGGCGGACGCGGTTCTCGGCACCGGGGAGTACGACGCGGTGTTTCCGACTCTGGTCGGCCACGAGTCGGTGATAGGCGCGCAGTTCCATCCGGAGAAGTCCCAGCGCGCCGGCATCGAGCTGCTCGACGCCTTCGCCCGGTGGCACCCGTGACCTCGGTTCGCGTGTCGCTGGTGGACGTCTACATCCTGCGCCGGGTCGGCACCGGCCTCGAGTGCCTCGCCCTCCGCCGCGCCCCCGGCGGCCGGTGTCCGGGGTCGTGGGAGACGGTGCACGGCCACATCGAGGAGGGCGAGCGCCCCTGGCAGGCGGCCAAGCGGGAGCTGGAGGAGGAGACCGGCCTCTCGCCCGAACGGCTGTACAACCTGAGCCGGGTCGAGACCTTCTATCAGCATCGGCTGGATGAGGTGGCGCTGGTGCCGGTGTTCGTCGCCTTCGTGTCTCCCGGCGCCTCGGTACGCCTCGGGGTCGAGCATGATCGCCATGAGTGGCTGACGCCGCCGGAGGCGGGGGCACGCTTCGCCTGGCCGCGCGAGCGTCGGGCGCTGGAAGACGCGGTGCTTCTCCTCGGGTCGGGAGACGCCGGCCCGGTCGAGGACGTGCTCCGGGTATGCTAGCCCGCCGGATCATCCCCTGTCTCGACGTGGCCGGCGGCCGGGTGGTCAAGGGAGTCCACTTCGAGTCGTTGCGCGACGCGGGCGACCCGGTGGAGCAGGCCGCCCGATACGACGCCGAGGGTGCCGACGAGCTGGTATTTTTGGACATCTCGGCCAGCCCGGATGAGCGCCGGACTACCCTGGAGATGGTGGCCCGGGTGGCGGATTCGATCTTCATCCCGTTCACGGTAGGCGGCGGGATACGCTCGGTGGCCGATGCCGGGGCCGCGCTCCGCGCGGGGGCCGACAAGGTCTCGGTGAATACCGCGGCGGTGCGCGATCCGTCGCTGATCTCCCGGCTGGCGGAGAGCTTCGGAAGCCAGTGCGCCGTCGCGGCCGTAGATGTGAAGCGGGTCGACGGGCGGTGGACGGTCGTGGTCAACGGCGGGCGAGAACAGACGGCGCTCGAGGCGGTGGGATGGATGCGCCGGCTCGAGGCGCTGGGCGCGGGCGAGATCCTGCTCACCTCCATGGATCGCGACGGGACCGGAACGGGATACGATCTGGACCTGCTCGGCGCCGCGGCATCCGCCGTCACCATACCGATCATCGCCTCGGGCGGCGCCGGCAACCTCGCCCATCTGGCCGAGGCGCTCGAGGCGGGCGCGCACGGCGTGCTCGCCGCCACGATCTTTCACTTTCGCGGCTCGTCGCTCCCCGAGGCGCGCGCGTTCCTCCGCGAGCGAGGCTATCCGGTTCGACCATGACGCCGCTGCTGTGGTTCACGCTGATGCTGGCACCCGCCGCCACTGTCCCCGACAGCTGGGCGCCCTGCCTTCGACCGTCGCGCGCCGGCACCCAGGTACAAGGGGAGGTGCGGATCTGCCCGGGCCGCTACCGGATCGCCGATCCCTCCGAGCGGGGGGTGATCGTGGCGGCCGCCTCGGGAACGCGGATCGATCTCACCGGCGTGGTGCTGGAGAGCGGTGACTCGGTACCGGCCCGCTTCGTGGGTGTCGGGGTGACGAGCAAGGACGTGGACGGCGTCTCGGTGCTCGGCGGCACGATCAGAGGATATCGCGTCGGCCTTCGCGTCGAAGGCGGGCGCGGCCACCGCATCAGCGGCGCCGACCTCTCCGGAAGCCGGAGTGAGGCGCTCCACTCCACTTCGGCGCAACCCGACACCGCCGACCGACTCGACGCCTTCCACCTCGCGGCGTTCACCGGGTCGGGATCCGGCCTGCTGCTGATCCGCACCATTGGGGCGAGCGTGACCGGGGTGACGGCACGATCCGCCCAGAACGGCATCGGCCTTCTCGATGCGCGGGAGAGCTACCTCGGCGGACAACGAGGTGACCGGCAACTCCGGCTGGGGGATCAGCCTCTGGCGCTCGTCCCGCAACCTGCTGGTCAGGAACCGGCTGCACCATACGGCGCGCTGCGCGCCGCCTACGGTGGACTGCGGCGCGGCCGCGATCCTGCTGCGCGAGGGAAGCGACTCGAACACCATCTCGGAGAACGATCTCCGGGCATCGAGCACCGGCCTCCGGATCAGCGGCCAGGCGCCGCTCACCCGTCCATCGATCGGCAACCTGGTCTACCGCAACGATGCCTCCTCGTCGGGCATCGCCTTCAGGGTCGGGCACACCTGGAACACCACCCTGCTCGAGAACCGCGCCGACAGCGCCGCCTTCGGGTTCCGTTTCGACCACCTGAACGCCAGTGTCGTCCGGGCCAATACCGTGATCGGCTCCCGCATCGCCGGGATCGTGCTGGAGCACGGCAGCGACGTCACGCTCGAGGCCAACGTGCTCCTCGGCGGGCGGGTGGGAATCATGGTCCGGGCGCCCAACCGGGGTGGATCCGCGAGCCGGGGCCACCGGATCGACGACAACGTGATCGGCGGGGCCGAACAGGGGATCGTGCTGCAAGGAACCAGCGGCAGCCGGGTTCGGGGGAATCTGCTCGACGGATTGGTCGACGGCCTGGTGATCGACAACGCCGGGCATGGCACCGAGGTCACCGGCAACGTGTTCCTTCGGGCGAGCGGCTGGTTCATCGAGGCGCCCGACCTGGCCGCCGGAGGGAACTACTGGGCCACTGCCGACGCCGCCTCGGCGTCCGCACGGGTCAAGGGGCGGGTCAGCGTCCTTCCGTGGCGGCCGGCGAGCGCGGCGGGCTACTAGCGAAGATCTCCTCGGCCAGGGCGCTGAGATCGCGCAGGCTGAACGGCTTCCGGGTTCGGCGGACGCCGAAGTCGGGCACCGGCTCGGGCAGGTCCCCGTTTCCCGACACCCCGAGCACGACCCTGGCGCAGGCGTCGGGACGTCGGGTGGCGAGGGCCTGCACGAACAGCTCGGATGGCCCGGCCGCCGCCATCGCGTCGGCGACGATGAGATCGAAGTCGCGTTCCTTCAGCATCCGGAGACCTTGGCTCCCGGACCGCACGGCTTCCACCACGTGGCCCTGCGGCGTGAAGAGCGCGCTCACCAGACGGTGCACGGCCGGATCGTCGTCCACCACCAGGATGCGGTGTCCCCCCGAGCGGGTCGCCGGGCTGGGCGCGCCGGCGGGGGCATCGGCTCGCGCCTGGTACGCCGGCAGGCTGATCCGGAATTCCGCGCCGCCTTCCGGTTGCGCCTCGTAGTCCAGAATCCCTCCGTGCGCCTTGACCAGCCCGTAGCTCAATGACAGTCCCAGCCCGGTGCCCTCGCCCGGGCGCCTTCGTCGTGAAGAACGGAGTGAAGAGGTAGGAGATGAGGTGCGGCGGCACGCCCGGCCCCGAGTCCCGGACCCGAAGCACCGCGGTCCCGTTCTGCAGCGCGGTCTCCAGCCGAATCCGGCGCGGCCGGCCGGCCTCGAGCTGGCTCACCGCGTGGACCGCGTTGTTCACCAGGTTCAGCAACACCTGCTGCAGCTCGTAGCGATCGCCCAGGACGACGACCGGCTCCGGGCTCAGCTCGGACTCCAGCTCGATGCCGTGCAGCTGCAGCTCGTAGACGATGAGCAGCGACGTGCGGATCGCGACGTCGTTCAGGTCCACCGCCGTCTTCTCCGCCACGCCCTTCCGCGCGAAGGTCAGCAGGTTGCGCACGATTCGGCCGGCGCGCTCGGCCTGGTCGTGGATCACCCGCAGGTGTTCGTGGGGAAACTCGGGATGAGGGCTCCCGCTCGAGCAGCAGCTCGGCGAGCCCCGCGATCGAGGTGAGCGGGTTGTTCAGCTCGTGGGCCACGCCGGAGACGAGCTGGCCGATGGAGGCCATCTTGTCGTTCTGGATCAGCTGGGCCTCGAGGATTCGCTGCTCGGTCACGTCCTCGACCAGGATGACCACCGGGCCGGTGCCCGCGGACGCGGGCCGGCCGGGCTGGTCGGCGAACGGCGCGGCGGTGAGCCGGAGCACCCGCTGGGTCCGCTCCAGCCGCACCACCAGCGGGGCGGTCCGCTGCCGGCCGTACGCCGCGCTGATCAGCTCCTCCACGGCTTCCGAGCTACCGAACAGCGTCTCGCAGAACCCCCGCCCGACCAGCTCGCTCTCGCCGAGATCGGCGAGCGCCGCCAACGCCCGGTTGGCCCGCAGCACGGCGCCGGTGGGGCCCACCACCGCGATGCCCTCCGCCAGGGCGTTGAAGGCGGTCTCCCACTCCTCCTTGCTCTGCCGGACGATCTCGTACAGCCGGCTGTTGGCGAGCACCACGGACGCGTTGGTCGCGACGGTGGAGAGCAGCCACAGGTCTTCGGTGGTGAAGGGTCCTCCCTGCCGGTCGGCCACCGCGAGCGCGCCCATCGTGACGCCCTGGGAGCGGAGCGGCGCCACCGCCGCGGAGCGCACCGTCATCCCCGCGATCAGGTTCACCGTCGGCGTCCCGACGCCCTGCGCCACCTCGATCCGCTCGCGGCTGATCGCGAATCGGACCAGCCCCGCGTCGTTCTCCTCCGCCTTCCGGCCCTGGAGGTTCTCCAGCGTGCCGGTGGCGGCCACGACCCCGAGGCGCCGGGCCCGGTCGTCGTCGGCCAGCACCACGATCGCGCCGTCGGTCTGGAGAAAGCGGCCGGC
>CAWJOB010000004.1:0-1193691 GCA_963844445.1 uncultured Gemmatimonadales bacterium | reverse complement strand
TAGCGGGCCACCTGGTCCACGATCCGGTCGAGCTGGATGGACTCGGAGAGGACGTAGCTCAGCTCCTGGAGCGAGAATAGCTCGCTGATCCGCCGGTCGAGCTGGCTGGCGAGGGCGTCGGTCTTGCTCTCCGCCTCGCGCACCCGCCGCCGCCCTCGGGTGATCGCCACCCAGAAGCTCGCCGAAATGGTCAGCACCACGGCGAGCGTGAGCCAGCGGATTCGGTCGTTGGCGTACCAGACCACCATGCCGAGGAGGGTCACCGCGATGGCGTGGAGCGGGACCTCCCACTCACGCCGCCAGGCGGCGAGGAGGGCGATAAGGGCGCCGGCCAGCCCCCCCACCAGGGCGAGCAGCTTCGGTATGCCGCCGAGCTCCGAGGCGACGAGGGCGCTCGCAAGGAGCGCCCAGGCGGCGATGGCGGAGGGGGAGAGGTACCAGCGCTCTCGCTGACGGGCCAGGGCTAGGACTCCTTCGGCTCGCGCCGCGCCACGCGCTCGGTGATGTAGGCCTCCGGCGGCGCGTTGGGCTTGACCCGGATGGACTTCGCGGGAATGCCGACGTTCACGTGATAGGGGCGCACGTCCTTGGTGGCGACCGCCACCGCACCGACCATCGCGTTGCGACCGACCCGCACGCCGGCCAGCACGGTGGCGTGGTAGGTGATGCGGACGTCATCCTCCAGGACGGTGCGCGCGTTGGTCACGTCTTTCTGATCCACGATGCTGTGGGTGTGGCTATAGATGTTGGCGTAGTCCGAGATGCTCACCCGGTCCCCCAGCGTGATCCCGCCGCGGTCGTCCAGCAGGACGTGGCGGTGGACCACGACGTCGTCGCCCACCTCGAGCCCGTACCCGTAGGAAAACTCGGTGAACTGAAAGCACTTGAAGTTGCGCCCGCAGCGCGCGAAGAGATGGGGCGCGAGCAGCCGCCGGAAGCGCACGCCCAGGTGGACGTTCTGCCCGCCCAGCGGCGAGCGGTCGAAGCTGTACCACAGCCAGAGCAAGGGCTTCACCCGGGCGAAGCGGGCGGTGTCCACGTCGGCGTAGTACTCGGGCTCCAGGGTGACGTTGCGGGGATCGAGCGAGAGCAGCGCGACCCGCGCCGCCGGCGAGGTCCCCGCATCGGCCAGGCGCTCGTCGTAGTCGCCGAAGCCCGGGTAGTACAGCTGGTAGAGGATGTCCCGCGTCAGCCGTGACCAGTCCGCGCCAGGCTCGGCCAGCCGGCCCTCGATCTCGGCGAGCCAGGAGTCATAGACCCGGTTCGTCGCGTCGGGCAGCGTGACCGAACGCAACGGCAGATGCGGCATTTGGGCTCCGGGAGGTGGGCGGGCGTCCGCCAGACCACCGAAATCTCCCCGGCCGGAGAGTGGGAGGCAAGCGGGTGGCGGTTGCCTCAGCGCTGGTCGGTGGCGCCGCTGTCCGGCCGGATCATCCGCGACCGGGCGGACACCCGGCCGCGCTCGCGGTCCAACACCCGCTGCTTGTTCTGCCAATTCTCCGAGAGGAGACCCTGGTATGAGACGTTGAAGTCGTCGTCCACCGGCAGCAGCTCATCGAACAGGTAGATCGCGGTGACCTGCTCCCGCACGTTGAGCTGCTGCGAGGTGAACCGAGGGCTGATCGGCACGATCCCGCGGGGTCTGAGGAACTGGTTCCGGATCCCGAGGTTGAGGTTGGACGGGTCGAAGCGAGCGCCCTCGCGCCCGCCGAAGAACGTCACCAACGCGAGACCGGGGGTGCTGATTCCCGAGACCCTGGCCAGCGAGTCGATCGAGCTGCGGCGGGAGCGGACCAGGCCTTCCAGCGACTCGTAGGCGTCCCGGGCGAGGAGCCGGGTGACCCGCGGGTCGAGCGGCACCAGGCGCACCTCCAGGTCGTCGTTCCTGAGGCGCAGCGCGAGGTCGCTTTGCTTGAGCGACCCGAACCCCGGAGGCGGGAGGCGGTCCACCGCACCCTGGCCGTCCTGTGCCACCGCCAGCGGCGTCACCAGCAGCGCCCAGGCGCAGCCCAGCAGCGCGATCGTTCTCATGGTTCCTCTCCGACAGTCGCGAGTATGCTCTGCCCCAGCTCGGGGATCCCCAGTCGGGACTTGCTGCTGGTGAGCTGCACCTGGTCCTCTTGCAACCCCAGTGCCGCGGCGAGCTCGCGGGTTCGGGCGAGGCCGGCCGTCCGGGTCAGCTTGTCGGACTTGGTGAGGGCGGCGAGCACCGGACGGCCGCTCGCGATCAGCAGGTCCTGGATCTCGAAATCGTCCCGCGAGGGGTCGTGCCGCACATCGAGCAGCCAGACCACACCGGCGAGGGTTGGCCGCTCGCTCAGGTATCGGGTGACCAGTTTCCGGTACCCCGCCCGCGCCGCCTTTCCCGCGCGGGCGAACCCGTACCCGGGGAGGTCCACCAGGTAGAAGCCTGGAAGTCGGAACGCGTTGAGCAGCGTGGTCTTACCCGGGGTCCCGCTGACCCGGGCCAGGCCGGGCTTCCCCACCAGGGCATTAAACAGGGTCGACTTGCCGACGTTGGACCGCCCGATGAGCGCCACCTCGGGCAGGGGCGGGTCGAGCTTGACGAGCGGGTCGGGAAAGGAGCCGACGAACTCGACTGGGAGCTCGGCCAATGGGTTGGGCGGAACGGCGGAACGCCTGAACGGCGGAAGGTGCCCTGAGCCCCCTTCCGCCGTTCCGCCGTCCCGCCGCTCCCTCACGCCTCCCGTTTCGTCCGCGCGCGCTCCGTCACGACGAGCGGTGCGACCCCTTCGGTGATCGCCTCCTTGGTGATGACGATCTCCCGCACGTCGTCCCGGTGGGGCAGGTCGAACATGATGTCGGTCATCATGGTCTCGAGGATCGACCGTAGGCCGCGCGCCCCGGTGCCCCGCTTGAGCGCCTTCAGCGCCACCGCGCGGAGCGACTCGGGATCGAACGTGAGACCGACGTCCTCCAGCTCGAAGAGCTTCTTGTACTGCTTGGTGAGCGCGTTCTTGGGCTCGATCAGGATGCGCATCAGCGCCTCCTCGTCGAGCGCCTCGAGCGAGACCACCACGGGGAGCCGGCCCACCAGCTCGGGGATGAGCCCGAAGCGGAGCAGGTCGTCGGGCTCGACCTCGGCGTAGGGGTTCTTCTTGCTCAGCTCGGGGGAGCGTTTCCGCTCCTCGTCGGCGAAGCCGATCTGCTGCCGGCCGGTCCGGGCCTCGATGATCTTCTCCAGCCCGTCGAACGCGCCGCCGCAGACGAACAGGATGTCCTTGGTGTTGATCTGGATGTATTCCTGCTGCGGGTGCTTCCGGCCGCCCTGGGGGGGACCGAAGCGATGGTGCCCTCGAGGATCTTGAGCAGCGCCTGCTGCACCCCTTCGCCCGAGACGTCGCGGGTGATGCTGGGGTTCTCCGACTTGCGGGCGATCTTGTCGATCTCGTCGATGTAGACGATGCCCCGCTCGCACTCCGCCACGTTGAACTCGCCCGCCTGGAGCAGCCGGACCAGGATGTTCTCCACGTCCTCGCCGACGTAGCCCGCCTCGGTGAGGGTGGTGGCGTCGGCGATGGTGAAGGGTACGTCCAGGATCCGGGCGAGGGTTTGGGCGAGGAGCGTCTTGCCGACCCCGGTGGGACCGAGGAGCAGAATGTTCGACTTGTCCAGCTCGACGTCGCTGTCCCGGCCGTTCGACGCGTTGATCCGCTTGTAGTGGTTGTACACCGCGACGGCGAGGGTCCGCTTGGCCCGCTCCTGCCCGATCACGTACTGGTCCAGGACGTCCTTGATCTCACCCGGCGTGGGGACCTGGGTTATGCTGTCCGCGACCTCGCGCTCTTCGTCCTCCGCCAGGATCTCATTGCAGAGCGTAATGCACTCGTTGCAGATGTAGACCGACGGCCCGGAGATGAACTTCCGGACGGAGTCCTTCGATTTGCCGCAGAAGGAGCAGCGGAGGTGCTTGTCGTTGGACATGGAACCGGGTCGCCTGGAGGTGGATGTGGGGTGCCGGAAAGGTGAATCCCGGCCCCGTGGGCGTCAAGTCTCCTTCTTGCCGTCCGTGTGCGGCACCAGGTCCTTGCGTGGGGTAAACACGCTGTCGATCAGACCATAGGTCTTGGCCTCCTCGGCGCTCATGAACCGGTCCCGGTCCATGTCCCGCTCGATCGTCTCGATCGGCTGGCCGGTGTGGAGGGCGTAGAGGGCGTTCATCTTGGACCGCAGGTAGAGGATCTCCCGGGCCTGGATCTCGATGTCGGCCGCGGTGCCCTGGGTCCCGCCCGAGGGCTGGTGGATCATGATCCGGGAGTGGGGGAGCGCGCTCCGCTTGCCCTTGGTTCCCGCGGCCAGCAGGAACGAGCCCATGGACGCGGCCATGCCCATGCAGATGGTGTTCACCGGGGCGCGCAGGTGCTGCATGGTGTCGTAGATCGCCATGCCCGACGAGACCACTCCCCCCGGAGAGTTGATGTAGAGGTAAATGTCCTTTTCGGGGTTGTCGGCCTCGAGAAAGAGCAGCTGGGCGATGATGATGTTGGAGACGTCGTCGTTGATGCCGGCCCCGAGGAACACGATCCGGTCCATCAGGAGCCGCGAGAAGATGTCGTACGTCCGCTCGCCCCGGCTGGAGCGCTCGATGATGTACGGCGGATAGATCGTGGCCATCGTCAAAGTGTCGCCTTGTCGACTGGGGATTGCTGCAGCAGGAAGTCGAACGCCTTCTCCTCAGTGATGCCGCGCTCCAGCTCGGCCAGCCGGTTCGCCTTCTGGAGCGAGCCGTAGAGCTCGCCCGCCGAGACGCCGCGCGCCTCCGCCATGGCCGCGATGCGGGAGTCGATCTCCGCCTCGGTGGCGCGGAGGCCCTGTTGCTCCACCAGGGCGTCGAGGACCAGATCCCGCTTCACCTGGGTCTCGGCGACCTGGTGAAACTGCTGCTCGAAGGTCGGGAGCTGTTCCGGCGGGATCCGGTACACCTCGGCGTACCCGTGCATCAGCCGGTGCACCAGGGACTCGGGCGCCTGGATCCCGTTGGCCTCGACCACCTGGGCCAGCAGGGCCTGCCGCACCTGAGCATCGGCATCGCGCTCCGCGTCGCGCTCGAGGTCGCGGCGGACCGCGGCTCGGAGCGCGTCGAGGTTCTCGAAGTCCCCCATCTCCCGGGCCAGGGCGTCATCGAGGGGCGGCAGCTCCTGGCGCTTCACTTCGTGCAGGGTGACCCGCACCTTCCGGCTCTGGCCCCGCCGGCTTTCCTCCGGGTGATCGTCGGGGAAGCGGACCTCGGTCTCGGACGTCTCGCCGGGCAGGAGCTCCATGATCCGCTCTTCCAGCTCCGGGATGGCCTGGTTCTGCCCCAGCACGAGATCGTAGGGCTGAGCCGAACCCGCGGTGCCATTCTCGATCGGCGCGACCTCGACCCGGACCATGTGGCCCGGTGACGGCTTCTCGCCGGTGACCGGGATCCAGGCCGCCTTGGCCTCCTGGAGCGACGCCACCCGCTCGTCTACCGCGCCGTCCGGTACGGGTGCCACCTGGCGCTCCACCTTGAACCCGCTGATCCGGTCCAGCTTGATCTCGGGCCGAACCTCGATCAGCAGATCGAACTCGATCGGGCTGCCTTCCTCGAACTTGAGGTTGCGCACCGAGGGATCGGCGATCGGCTTCAACGATTCGGAGCTCTTGGCGGTTTCCCAGCCCTCGCGGAGCACTTCTTCCAGCACGGTCTGGCGGATGGCGTCGTTGAACCGCTTGCGGACTACCGCCTCAGGCGCCTTACCGGGACGGAAGCCCGGCAGCCGCGCCCGCTGCGCGTAGTACTTCACCGCCTTGGCCTCGGCCTCGCGGACGCGGTCGACCGGGACCGTAACCCGGAGCGATTTGGAGGCGGAATCCTCGGCGGTCTTCTCTACGGTGATCTGACTCATTTGCGAGGGAATGTAGCCGGGGGGTGCCGGGGGGACAATTGAAGCCGGGAAGGGAAACTGTCATCCCGAGCGGAGCGAGGGATCTTGCCGGCGAGCACCCTGGCTAGTCGAGGAGATCCCTCGCTCCGCTCGGGATGACATCCATGATCGTCGGGATCGCACGCGCCACCCTCGGGATGACACGCAGGCTCGCTCATGCCCTGCGATCAGGCCGCGCTGGGGACCGTGAAGCAGCACTGTGGCCGAGGCCCGTGCTGGCAGCACTGGACCACCGGAACGCCGATCACTTCGGACAGCAGGCCCTCTACAGCGCGGCAGGCCTCCGGGCTGCGGGCGACGGCCGCGGAGATCGGACACCCACATCCGCGGATCCGGAGGCCCGCCGGGTCGGACTCCACGGACGCATCGCCGCCCAGCTCGTTGAGCATTGCGACCGCGTCTCGCACCCGTTCCTGGAGGGTGCCGCTCCGACGCGCTCCGGTGCCGAGTCGCCGGCCCACCGCCAGAAGCAGGGCCTCAGTCTGCTCCGGTGGAAGCCGGCCGGTCAGCTCCTCCACCAGCGCGGTGAGCACGGGGGCGTATGCCCGTGAAAGGCGAACCTCGGCGTCGGGTGCCAGCTCGTAGATGACCGCCGGCTTCCCGGCGCCCGGTCCCCGCCGGGTGCCGGCCTGCTGCACCAGCCCGTCACGCTCCAGGGTGGCCAGATGGGCCCGTATCGCGTTGTCGGTGAGACCGAGCTCGCGCGCCAGCTCCTCGACGGCGCACGGGCCCCGCCGGAGCCGAGTCAGGACGCGACCACGGGTAGTCTCCAGAAATCCTCGCGACATCTCCCCAGACACCTGATTCTCCGGCTGTGACTTACGGGAACCCTACGGGGTGGGCGGGATAATGTCAAATATGTCAAGGAATATCTTGACAAATAGAACAAACACCCCCATCCTGAGTACAGCCGACATGGCCACGGCAGCTGTCGGCCGGACCCCATCCACTTCATCAGGAGGCTGGAAATGCGCAGGTCACCGCTCATCGCCGCACTGGTCGTTCTCACTGCTTCCATACCCGCAACGGCCGCCGCACAGGGCGCCGCACTGGACGATGCCACGATCGTGGCGATCTTCGACGCGGCCAACACCGCGGACATCGAAACCGGAGCCCTCGCCGAGAAGAGCGGTTCCACCAAGGAGGTGCGGGACTTCGGTGCCATGCTTGCCCGCGATCACAAGATGGTTCGGCAGCAGGGGCGGGACCTGGCCGCCAAGCTCGGCGTGACGCCGACGCCGCCCAAGGGCGATCGAAGCGCGAAGGACCACGCCGCCGCGATGGCCGGCCTTCAGTCGCTCAAGGGCGCCGAGTTCGATCGGGCGTTCCTGCGCCACGAGGTCGAGTTCCACCAGGCCGTGATCGACGCGATCAACGGCACGCTGCTGCCCGCGATCCAGAACGAAGAGGTCAAGGCCCTCGTCGTGAAGGTGGCGCCGGCGTTTCAGGCACACATGACCATGGCCCAGCAAATGCTGAAGAAGATCGACGGCGGCGCGACCGGCGATCAGACCTCCTCGAGATAATCGGTCACGGTGACCCGTTTCGAGCCCTCGCGCCCGGGGAGCCTACCCTGGGCCTCGAGGGTCTCGAACGGTCGGCGTAACTGTTCCCGCTCGCGTTCGCCCGTACTAGCTTCAAAAGACCCCTAGACGAAACGACGATCCAGACTTCCCTGATCCGTTGAGGACGCACATGTCCGCCACGCTCGTCATTCGTGATGTCACCGGCGCAGGGACGGATTCGGGGACCGCGACTCCAGCCCTGAGCCTGGATTTCCTGAACGAAGAGACCACGGTCCGCGAGATCATCGAGCGACGTGTCTACGAAGAGGTTCACGACCACAACCACGCCCGCCCTTCGCCGCTCCAACGGCTCGTCTCACCAGCCGGAGCCGAGGCCGCGCTCAATGCGCCGCGTGCTCGCGAGCACCGGCCGATCGACTGGATGGCTCAGCGGGATCGGGCGATCGAAGGGTTCCAGCGAAACGCGTTCTTCGTCCTGGTAGGCGACCGCCAGGTCACCAGTCTCGACGAACGCATCCGGCTCTCGCTTACCACCGAGGTTACGTTCGTCCGGCTCGTTCCCCTCGTGGGCGGCTGACGTGACCCTGCTCGACCGCTTGCTCGGCCGTGCTCCGGACGGCGGGCGGGCCGGACCCGACGGCTATGCCATCCCGCCTGATCATCCCAATCATGAGGCGCACGTACGGTTCGAAGGCGTCATCAAGGCCCTCCTGCCGTCAGCCGATTCCAGGGATTGGGCCCCCTTCCCCCCGCTCTCGGATCTGAAGGAAGGCCGCGCACTGCTCGCGCTCGACCATGCGGCGCTTGTGCCCGTAGCGCTGGCCGGTCTCGAGCGTGCGGTCTGGATCGCGATTCACAATAGCGGCCGCTCCACCGAGCCGAAACATCGCCGGCGGATGCTATGCGGCTGGGTGCTGCAGCAACTCCTCCGTCGGAGGCTCCCGTTCACCGCGGACCAGCTCGCCGAGGTTCTCGGCTGGATCGTAATGGTCAGGCCGCCCTTCATCGCCCTGTGGCTCCCGCTCAAGCAGGTTCTGACCGCTGTCGAGCGGTGCACGATCCCCTCCAGTAACCGTGATTCCACAGCCATTTCGCCGGCCATTCGCGCGGGACTCCTAGAGCTGCAGGATCGACTGCGGAACATGCCGTACAGCACCTCCGACCAGGACGAGCTGGTCCGGCGCATCGATACTTTGGTGACGGGTCCGGCAGAGGAGCCCGTTCTCGAGGCCGGTGAGCACTGGGTCGAGGCCGTCACTCGCGATCTCGCCGAGTCGCCCGACTCTTCCGTCGCTGCATGGACGGCACTCCTCCGCCACTGTGCCGGAGCAGGAGTCAGCGCCTCCGCCCGGTGGCGCAAGTCGCTTCAGCAGCAGGTGACGGCAGTGGGACAAGGCGTATTCCGGGAGCGCGCGGCGACCTGGATCGCCGCCTATCACGGCGGGGCGAGCCAGGCCACCTCCAAGCGGAACGGCGATGTGCTCCGCGGGCTCATCCTTGCCCGCGCACTGTCGCCGGACGACGCTTTCGCGCAAACGTTGGGGGACGTGACGATCACGGCGGCGAAGAAGGTCCCCAACGTAGGGCCACGCTCGATCAAGGTCTTCAACGCCTGCCTGACCGCGCTCGGCGGCATGGACACGCCGGCTGCGCTCGCCCAGCTCACCCGACTCCGCGCTCGACTGAAGGCGCCGCGGCTCAATCGGGCGGTGACGACGGCCCTCGATGCGGCCGCAGGGCGTCAGGGGGTTGGGCTCGCCGAGCTCGAAGAACTCGTGGTTCCCACCTTCGGCATGACCGAGGTCGGGGTCTTGCGGGTTGTGATCGGTGAGTGGACGGCCCAGGTCAGGATCGTCGGCACCCACGAGGTCGAAGTCCGGTGGATCGCTCCATCCGGAAAGGTGCAGGCGAGTGCGCCGGCGGCGCTCAAGGAAGGGCACCGCGACGCGGTCGCCGAAGTCGCCCGCACCGCAAAGGAGATGGCCGCGATGCTGGTCGCCCAGCGCGACCGGCTGGAGCTGCTGCCGCTGGGCGGCCGGGCGTGGCCCGCGGGGACTTGGCGCGAGCGCTATCTCGATCATCCGCTGTTGGGACCGCTTGCGCGCCGGCTCATCTGGCGCGTCCGCGACATAGGCGGCGAGCAGGCAGTTGCCTGGGACGGCGCGAGTCTGGTCGACGTTTTCGACCGCGCGATCGCGCTCGGCAACACCGCGTCAGTCGAGCCCTGGCACCCACTGACCGCGGACGTGGACACGGTGCGAGCGTGGCGGCAATGGCTCGAGCGACATCAGGTGGTACAGCCGTTCAAGCAAGCCCACCGGGAGATCTACGTCCTCACCGACGCCGAGCGCAGGACGCGCACCTACTCCAACCGGTTTGCCGCCCACATCATCAAGCAGCACCAGTTCGCGGCGCTCTGCCGGGCTCGTGGCTGGCGCTATCAGCTCCAGGGCTGGTTCGACAACGCGAATACGCCGACTCGTGACCTGCCCGAGCACGGCCTCAAGGTCGAGTTCTGGGTGGAGCCCTGCGTCACCGACGACACGGCCGCGAGCGGCGCCGGCATCGCGCTCTATGCCACGACCGATCAGGTCCGGTTCGTCGGCGCCGACGCCCAGCCGATGGCGTTAGACAGAGTGCCGCCACTCCTGTTCTCGGAGCTGCTGCGCGACGTCGATCTCTTCGTCGGAGTGGCGTCCGTGGGCGCGGACCCCTCGTGGCTGGATCAGGGCCAGCGGCCGGCGTACGACCAGTACTGGCGGACGTATGCATTCGGCGAGCTCGCCACCTCGGCAATCACCCGGCGCGAAGTGCTCACCCAATTGCTGCCCCGGCTCGCCATCGCCGCCCGATGCACTTTGGAGGAGCGATTCCTGGTCGTGCGCGGGGAGCTCCGCACCTACAAGATCCACCTCGGGAGCGGCAACATCCTCATGAGTCCCAACGACCAGTATCTCTGCATCGTGCCGGACCGCGCCGGGCCGGATGCCCGGGGGCGGGACAGGATCTGGCTGCCGTTCGAAGGCGACGGGACGCTGGCGGTGATCCTGAGCAAGGCCGTCCTGCTCGTGAACGACGCCGCGATCACCGACCCCAGCATCACCCGCCAGCTGCGTGCAGGGTAAACGGCCGCTAATCGCCCATATCCTCGACCAGCGCGGCGAGCTTCGCGAGCGACGATCGCCAGCCCGCCTCGTTGTCGGCAGTCGACAGGCCGTGCGGCAGACCGTCGTGCACGGCGAGCACATCGGTGCCGCCGCCTCCATCGGCGAGGGTGATTGTGACCGTCATCTCGCCGCGCAGCGCGGGATCTGCCGTCTCGAACTCCACCACCTCGACGACCAGCTTGTTCGGCACGAGCTTCACGAAACGGCCGTGGAACGTATCAGTATGAGCGGTCGTCTTGCCTACTCCGGTCGGCGCGTCGTAGGTGAGCGAGATACGGAACCTGCCACCCTCGCGGCCCTCGAACTCGTGCACGTGACTGGTCATGCCGGTGGGCACCATCCACGTGGAAATCGAAATGGGGTCGACAAACGCGCTATAGACGCTCTCGCGTGGCGCCCTCACGTGGCGACTGACGCGGGTCGAGTTCACAATAGACCTCCATCGCGCTGAACCTCAGAGCCCCGCAGAGGGCGACGCCATCCTAACCAGCGGACTTACGGACCCGTTGCGACCCCGCCCGCGTCCGGATGGAACAGCGGCTCCCCCCACTTCTCCACCCCGAATCTCCCGATCCACTCTTGGACTTTGGGGTCTGTCAGGTAGCGGACGAATCGGTCTGCCGCCCGCCGCTGAGCCGCGGGGTGCTTACCGGGATTCACCGCATAGGCGTTGTAGACGTTGTGCAGTGTCGGATCGCCTTGAACCAGAGGTACGAGAGTCAGGCGGTCCTTGAATGCCAGGTAAGTCGCCCGGTCGGTCAGTGTGTACGTCTGTCGCTGCTCGGCGACGAGCAGGGTAGCGCCCATCCCTTGGCCGGTTTCTTCCCGGCGCTCGAGAGAGCCTGGCGCGACTCCGGCGGCCTTCCAGAGCTGCAACTCCTTCTTCTCGGTCCCCGACGCGTCTCCACGGGACACGAAGCCACCCTGTGTCGCGATGGCCTTCATCGCCTCGACCGGGGCCTTGCCCTTGACTGCCGCCGGGTCCGACGCCGGTCCGATGATCAGAAAATCGTTGTACATGATGCGGCGTCCATCGATCAGGTCGCCGCTCTCTACGTAGGCACGCTCGCTCTCCGGGGCGTGAACCAGCACCGCGTCAGCATCACCACGTCGCGCCATCTCGAGAGCAGCCCCTGTTCCGACCGCGATGGGCTTCACGGCGATGCCGGTCTCGCGCTGGAACATCGGGAGCAGCGAATCGAGCAGCCCCGTGTCCGCGGTGCTCGTGGTGGTAGCCAGGACGATCTCCCGGTCCTGTGCCGCCAGCCCGGATCCGGTGAGGTGCAGGGCGAGGGCGGCAACCCAGAGGGCTCGGAGTGGGCGCAGCATGTTTGAGCCTTTTTAGAAGAGGACCTGGACCTGGGCCAACCCCTGCCCGCGAGTAATTCCGGGATCACCGGCCGTTCGAGAGATGTATTCCAGCGTGAACCTCGTGGCCCGCCCCCACGGCCGAACGTTGGCTCCCACCGTCCACGCCTTGAGCGGCACGGCATCGACGGCCCCCCGTTCGAACCTCTCGTACTTGACCAGCGGCTGCAGCCAGGGGGTGACCGGTGCGGCGGCGAGCACATACCAGCCGCTGTCATCATCCCCACCCCCATCCCGATGCTGACCGAGGTATTCGCCACGGAGCACGCCCCACGGCGATTCGACGTTTACGTCCACGCCATACCTCGTGCTGTCCGCAAAGTAGTGGGCGACGTTGACTCCCAGCGCCACGAACGGGATCACGCGGTAGGTTGCGCGAGCGACCCCCATGAGTGAAGAGTCGGCGTTGGCGGTGACGTTCTGACCGTCCCCATTGAAGAGTCCCACTGTCAGCCCGCCGCGTCCGCCGACTGAATAGTCGGCCATGATGCCGATGTCCCGTTTAGGGGCCAGCGTGTCCACCACGAACGCGCGATCGGCGGTCTCCACCTCCGCGAGCGAGGTAATGAACTCACGGGTAAATGGTGTCTTGAACTGACCGAGCTGCACCCCAATGGCGCCGCGGACCCATCGGATGTACGCGTCCTGGAGCGAGACGCTGGCGCGGCCGGTTCCGACGGTGCCGGTCCGGAACTCCCCCTGAACTCGCCAACTGATCTCTCCCCGCACCGTGCCGGCGGCGCTGAGTCGGGCACGGTTGATCGAGGAGGTGAGGCCGACCTCGTCCTGGTAGGTCTCCCGTGCCTGGATGTAACCGCTCCAACGGACGGCGGGCGGGGCTTGGCTTGTTTGCGCTGAAAGAGTCGGAGCAACCAGGAAGGCGAGAATGACTGCGGCCGCCAGTCGAGCAGGCATGGACTGCTCCAAAGCCAGTAGGTCGAGGCCGGTGCCCTTCGGAGGTCCCAACCTATCGCGCTACGGACCGATAGGCAAGTTGATGCCTATCGACTCCATGGGCCATTGCGGGGACTCGGCAGCCAGGAACACGCACTAGGGCCGGTCCGGGTGGCGGGTGAGGTCGGCAGCCTCCGCAGATCACGGGTGTGGCAGTTCACCCATGACCTCGGACCCCGAAGGAGCCAATGATGCCGAACACTCTCTCGCCCGACCCGACCCTCCGTCCCACGTCCGTTCCGTCGCCCCGCCGCGCCCGCGTGGCTTGTCTTCTCCTTCTCGCGGGGCTGGCAGGGGCGGGGTGCAGTGACCAGACGGCGCCGACCTCACCTGACGCCGATGATGCCCCCGTCGGCGGCGGCGCGGCAGACGCGAAGCGCACCACGTTCATCTCGTACCTGCTCACCAACCCCACCGTGTCCGCGAATTCCACCTACGGCGCAGACGTCTCGGTCAACTATGAGCTGACGAACCCAGGTGGGAAGACCAGCGGGCTCCACATCTCCGGTGAGCTGCGGCAGGGGTCCGTCAGCCAGAACACCGGTTACACCATCATCGAGTGTGGGAAGGTTCCCGGTACGATCGGGCACGATACGTGCCGGTCGTCCACCGTGATGCACATACCGCCCGGCAGCTTCCAGAACGGCCCAGCACAGTTCACGCTGAGACTGAGCAAGCTGGGGAACAATGTCGCAACCACCGTCGACAGCCGGACGGTCGATGTGGTGATCGCTCTATTCTGATGGCAGAGCTGCGGGGTGGGTTCCGGCCCCGCAGCAGCGCCGCCCTCTTGTGGGGCTCCCCGTTGCCGCGGCAAATTGGCGAATGCCTTCATCCGGCTCAGCCATGGGCGATGCGCCCGACATCGGCGAAGTCACCCGGCTCCTGCGGGCGGCGCAGGAAGGTGAGGCGGCGGCGCTCGAGCGGCTGATTCCTCTCCTGTACGAGGATCTCCGCCGGCTCGCGCGGCGGCAGCTGAGGCACGAGTACGTCGAGCGCAGTCTGAATCCCACTGCGCTGGTGCACGAGTCCTACCTCAAGCTCGGCGGCGGGGCCATGGTCGCGACGGATCGGGCCCACTTCCTGGCTCTTGCCGGCCGTGCCATGCGGCAGGTGCTCGTGGACCACGCCCGGGAGCGCAAGGCCGCTAAGCGCGGCGCGGGCGCGTGGGAGCGCACCACGTTGACCGACGGCGTCTGGGTGAAGGAGCTGGACGACGACGGCATGCTGGTGCTGGACGAGGCGCTCACCAGGCTGCAGCCCCGGGAGCGTCAGGTCGTCGAATGCCGGTTCTTCGGCGGGATGGAGGAGACGGAGATCGCGGTGGCGCTGGGGGTCTCTGAGCGCACTGTGCAACGCGACTGGATGAAGGCTCGCGCCCGGCTCTACAGCTACTTCTATCCCGAGCCCACCGCCTGATCCCCTCGAGTCAATCCGTGCGGTGAGATCGTAGCTCGGCCAAGGCCTCGGCGGCCTGCGCCGCAAGCTGGGGCTGCTCTTTCCGGCGCCTCTCGAGCGTGGCTGCCGCCGCACGCAGGACCGGCTCGGCCCGGGCGTACTCCCGGGTCGCCAGCAGCGCGCTTCCCAGCGCGAGCCGTGCGTCCGCGGTGCGGACGTGCTCCTCGCCGAAGCGCGCGCCGGCGAATCGGACCAGTGATTCGAGGCCGTCCAGCACTTCGGCTGCGCGACCCTGTGTCACCAGGGCCAGGCCGATCCCGGTCTGAGCGCTTACCCACCAGGGCCGATGGTACGCGTTGGCCGAATCGAGCCGGCCCGCGGCTCCCCGCAGGAGCCTCACGGCCTCTTCGGTGTCGCCTTGCGCCAGCACCGCCCGGCCCAGGTTGATGGTGTAGAGGATGGTGTTCAGGTGGTCGTCCCCCGATACCCGGCGGACCGTCTCCACGGCCTCGCGGAAGTGCTTCACGGCCCCCGGCAAGTCGCCCTGAACGCGGCGGAGGTTGCCGATACTGTTGAGGTGCCACGCGACGTTGCCGTGCACCGGACCGAACAGCGCTCGATCGATCCTCAGGGCTTCCCGATATTGGCGTTCCGCCTCCGCGAATTGGCCCTTGAGCCTGAGCGCCGACGCCAGATTGCCGCGGCTGGCGGCGACGAAGGAGTGCTGGTCGCCGAACATCCGGCGGTCCAGCGTCAAGGCCTCCCGGAACAGCGCCTCCGCCTCGTCCGGCCGCCCCCGATCCACCAGCAGCGCTCCCAGGTTGTTCAGGTTGACGGTGATGCTGGGATGGGCATCGCCCAAGGTCTTCCGCTTGGCCGCCAGCGCCCGCCGGTACAGTGATTCCGACTCGGCCATGACGCCCAGCCGATGCTGCGTCTGCGCCAGGTTGTGCAGCACCTCGGCGGTGCGCGGATGGCTCTCGCCCAGCTGCCGCACATCGATCCCTAGGGCCTCACGGTAGAGCGGCTCGGCTCGCTCGTACGCGCCCATGTCGAAGAACAGCACGCCCAGGTTGCTCAGGCTCTGCGCCACCAGGGTCGCCGTGTCGCCCAACAGCTTCCGGCGGATGGCGAGCGCTTCCTGGAAGAGCGGCTCCGCGGCGGCGGCGGCGTCCCGACGCTGATACAGCGTCGCGAGACGGTCGAGGGCCCGCGCGGTCGTATCATTGGAGCTGCCCAGTCGGCGGCGTCGCAGGTCCACAGCCCGGCGCAGCAGCGGCTCCGCCTCGGCGTACCTGTCCTGCTGCATCAAGGCATCCCCCAGACGCTCCATGTCCTCGGCCACGGCGATGTGGTCTTCGCCGTACAGCGCCCGGTGCTGGGCGAGCGCCCGGTGCAGCAGTGGCGTGGCCTGGTCGAAGAGTCCGAGGGCGGTGTAGGCCCGCCCGAACACGCTGCGCAGCTGCGCCTGCACCTCCGGCTGGCTCGCCAGCCCGGAGTCGACCCGGCGCACGCCCTGGTCGAGCAGCGTGCGCGCCGACACGTCCCGCCCGTCGCGGCGCTCGTGCGCGTAGGGGTCGGCGACCTCGAACACGCCGACGAGATAGTCGCCCACCTCCGTGGCCTTCCGGGCTTCGATCTCCGCGCGCTGGCGCAGCACCCGCTCGCGCACGGCCCCACCTGCGAGCAGCGCCACCAGCACCGCGGCCGCCGGCACGGCCAGCCGGTGCCGCCCCACGAACTTCACGAGGCGATAGCCGGCGCTGTCGGACCGGGCCTGGATCGGATGCCCCGCCCGGAAGCGCCGCAGGTCCTCCGCGAGCGCCGCAGGCGACTGGTAGCGCCGCCTGGGATCCTTGTGCAGGGCCGTCATCACGATCAGGTCCAGGTCGCCGCGCAGCCGGCGGCGGAGCGGCTCCGGCGCGCGGGTCGAGGGCCTTGCCGGCTCCTCCTCACACACGATGCGCGCGAGCTCCGCGAGCGGCTTGTCGCGGATGTCGTAGGGATACTGCCGGGCGAGCAGCAGGTAGAGCACCACGCCCAACGCGTAGACGTCGGTGGCCGTGCTCACCGTGTGGCCGCGGAGCTGCTCGGGCGCCGCGAACTCCGGGGTCATCGCGGGCCGCCGAGTGTCGGTCTGCGCGGCGGCCGACGCATCGGACAGGAGCTTCGCGATTCCGAAGTCGAGCAGCTTCACCCGGCCGGCCTCGGTTACCAGGATGTTGGACGGCTTGAGGTCGCGGTGGATGATGAGGTGATGGTGGGCGTAGCTCACTGCCTCGCAGACCTGGTCCACGAGCTCCAGCCGGGCCTCGATCGTGAGCTCATGCTTCTCGCAGTAGCGATCGAGGTGCATGCCCTCGATCAGCTCCATGGCGAAATAGGGCCGCCCGCCCGGTGTCAGGCCGCCCTCGATCAGCCGTGCGATGCCGGGATGCTCCAGCTTGGCGAGAATGCGCCGCTCCTCGATGAAGCGGCGGACCAGTCCCGGGCTTCCGCCCTGGATCAGCTTGATGGCGGCCCGCTGCTCGAAGTGGCCGTCCGCCCGCTCGGCCAGGAACACGGCGCCCATGCCACCCTGGCCCAGCTGGCGCACGATGCGCCAGGGCCCGATGCGATCGGGAACCTCCGTGGAGGGAATGAGGTCGGCGGCCTCGAGCAACTCCCTGGCCACCCGTGTGCCGGAGGCGTCCAGAAAGCCTTCCGCCCGCCGGTGCGCCTGCAGCAGACGCAGGACCTCCCGGTGCACCTCGGGATCGTCGCTGGCGGTGCGGTGGAGATAGTCCATCTGCTCGTCGGCGGGCAGATCGAGCAGGGCGTCGAAGACAGCTTCGACGCGCTGGGAGCGCTCGGTAGGGGAGGTCATCGACAGGTGCCGCTCGCGGCTACGACGGATGCAAGATGCGGCCCGGATGAGAGTTGTGCAACGGTGGCGGCTGCGCCCGGAGTATCCCGCAGAGGGGGAACAGTGAACCCATCCCGTTCCCACTGTTGGGGGCGTCCATGCGTGCCATGATCCTTCCCGCCGCGCTCACGGTGCTGCTCGCCGGCTGCGGCTTCGACCCCGCTCCCACCGCGCCGGACGACGCCACGCTCCCCCCGCCGGAGCCGGCGCTCGACTTCGCTCAGCCGCAGCTCGCCGCGGCGGCCACGAACGCCTGGGCCACGAAGGCCCCGCTACTGGCGGCGCGGGCCTATTCCGCGGCCGCCATGCTGAACGGCCTGCTCTACGTCGTGGGCGGCGCGACTGATGACGACCCGGCTACGAGGACCGTGCACGCCTACAACCCCGGCGGCAACAGCTGGACCACCAAGGCGTCGTTGCCCGCGGGCCGGTGGGCGCCGAGCGCCGGCGTCATCAATGGGGTGCTCTATGTCGCCGGCGGCCTGGACCCGGACTTCAAGCCGACCAGGACGCTCTTCGCCTACACGGCCGCGACCAATACCTGGACGACCAAGGCGCCCATGCCGGTCGCGGGCGCGTGTGGCGCCGGCGGCGTGATCGGAGGGAAGCTGTACGTGTTCACCCATTGTGGAGCCTCCGACGCCGCATTCCAGCGTTACGATCCGGCGACCAACACCTGGGAGCGGCTGCCGATCCCGGCCTTCCCCCGCCGGTATCCCGCCGCCGGCGTGATCACGCAGAAGCTCCACCTGGCAGGCGGGTTGGACATGGACGGCTATCCCATGGCGTTCATGGAGATCTACGACCCCATCACCAACAGCTGGACGCTGGGAACCTCGCTGCCGACGGGGCGCGGTCGGGCCACGGGCACCGTGATGGACGGCCGCTGGTACGTCGTGGGCGGGGAGCAGACGGGAAGCGCTCAGTCAGTCGCGAGGGTGGATGTCTACGATTTCCGGAGCAAGAAGTGGCAGTCCAAGACCGCCATGCCCACTCCCCGGGAAGGCCTGGTGAGCGGTGCGGTGAACGGGAAGCTGTATGCTGTCGGGGGGAAGAATTTCTCCGGAACGGAGTTCGGGAACAACGAGGTGTACACGCCCGACGATACCTGGGTGTTCCGGACCAGCATGCCGACCCCTCGTGAGGCCTTCGCCGCCGCGGTGGTTGGAGGGAAGCTTTACACCTTCGGCGGCAGCAAGAATTCGAGCGCGCTCGCCACCGGCCACGCCTACGACGCCGGCACCGACACCTGGACCAGTCGCGCCGCCATGCCGCAGCGGCGCACCGCGCCCAACGGGGCCGGCGTGATCAACGGGATCGTCTACGTGCCAGGCGGGCACGCTGGGGACGGCATCTATACCAGGAGCCTCTACGCCTACAACCCCGCGACCAATACCTGGAGCACCAAGGCCACCATGCCGGCCGCGATCGGCTGCGGTGGGAGCGGCGTGCTGGGCGGCAAGCTGTACGTCTACGGTACCTGCGGGACCGACGGCGGCTCGCTGGGCGGACTGTACGCATACAACCCCGGCACCAACACCTGGGGACGCCGCATCACCGCCCCGGTCCGGAAATATCCCGCGATGGCTGTCGTGAACGGCAAGCTCTACCTCGCGGGGGGCCGGGACCCGTCCGGCGCACCCAGCAATGCCGTGAGCGTCTATGACCCGGCGGCTGGCACGTGGACCACGCTTCCGTCGATGGGGACGTTGCGTCACTCGGCGGCCGCAACGGGGCTCAACGGGCGGCTGTACGTGATGGGTGGCTATGGCGGGAACGGACCCGCGGCCTGGACGGAGGTGTACGATCCCGCGACGGGAATCTGGCGCCAGTTGAGCGAAGCGCTCACGGCGCGCTCTTCACCTGGCTCGGGGGCGATCAACGGGAAGATCTACCTCGTCGGGGGACAGGCGGACACGACCCTGACAGCGAACCAGGCCTACGCGCCCTGAGCGGGAGGGCCGCAGGACGGTAGAGACGCCCACGGCACATGCCGTGGGCGTATCGTTTGTGCTGCCATGGCGGCTGCGTCTGGAAACTCCGCAGAGGGAATGAGACGATCACTCGCCCTTATCCCGACCTGGAGGCTTTAATGCGCAGTACATCTCTGGCCGCGGCACTCGCTCTGCTGATCATCGGCTGCGGATTCGATGGCGAGCCGACCGCTCCCGAGGATCCGGAGCTCACTCTGCCGAATCCGGAGCTCGCGCCGGCGGAGCCGGAGTTCGCCGCCGCGGCGGCGACCACGAACGTCTGGACGGCTAGGGCACCTCTGCCATCGAGGCGGGCCGGGCTCGGGCTCGGGGTGGTCAATGGGGTGATCTACGCCGTGGGCGGGGTCGTGGGCGACGACACCAGGCTCAAGACGGTGCAGGCGTACACGCCTGGCACCAACATGTGGGCGACGAAGGCGTCCCTGCCTGACGCCCGCTCGCATGTGAGCGCAATCGGGACCATCAACGGGGTGCTCTACGTCGCCGGCGGCATCAACGCCAAGGGTGCGGCAAGCGATACACTCTTCGCCTACAACCCCGCGACCAACACCTGGACGACGAAGGCGCGTATGAAGGTTGCTGGCGGGTGCGGCGCCGGCGCGGTGCTGGGAGGGAAGCTTTACGCCTACAGCGGCTGCAATTACCCGGCTCCTTCTTTCCAGAGATACGATCCGGCGACCGACACCTGGGCGTCCCTCCCCCTCCCCTCGCGCCGCGGCAACCCCGTGGCGGCGGTGACGGGCGGCAAGCTCTATCTGGCCGGTGGGGTCATCGAGGGGAAGCCCACGGGTGTGGTCGAGGTCTACGACCCGGCCACGAATACCTGGGCCATGCGACCTGCGATGCCGACCGGGCGCTTCGCCGCCACGGCAGCCGTGATCGACGGCCTCCTGTACGTCGTGGGCGGATCGCGGGATGGTACCCCGCTGGGGACGATGGAAGTCTACGATCCTCGTATCCCTGCCTGGCAGACCAGGCCGGCCATGCCCACTCCCCGATTACTCTTGGCCGCCGCGGCGCTGAACGGGAAGCTCTATGCAATCGGGGGACGCACCAACGATCAGGTCGACCGGAACGAGGTGTACACGCCCGGGGATGTCTGGGTGGACAAGAGAAGTATGCCGACTCCCCGGGAGGCGTTCGCCACGGCCGTCGTGGGCGGCAAGCTCTACACCTTGGGCGGCCGGTCCAACGGCAGCGCCATCCGGGAGAGCCACGTCTATGACCCCGGTGCCAACCGCTGGTCCAGCCGTGCGGCTTTACCGGTGCTCCGGGCGGAAAGCAACGGTGCCGGCGTCATCAACGGCATCGTCTACGTGCCAGGGGGGCACAACGGCGACGGGATCTACAGCAAGACCCTGTACGCCTACAATCCCTCGACCAACACCTGGAGCAGCAAGGCGCCCCTGCCGGCGGCCATCGGCTGCGGTGGGAGCGGGGTGCTCGGCGGCAAGCTGTACATGCACGGCACCTGCGGCCCCGATGGCAGCTCGCTGGGCGGACTGTATGCCTATGACCCGGCCACCAACAGCTGGGGAAGCCGGATCAGCCCCTCGGTTCAGAGATACCCCGCGATGGCGGTGGTCAACGGCAAGCTCTACCTGGCGGGTGGTCAAGATCAATTCGGCGGCCCCAGCAACGCCCTGAGCGTCTTTGACCCGGCGACGCGGCAGTGGAAGAGCTTGCCGCCGATGACGGCACGGCGCTACCGGGCAACGGCGGTGGGGCTCAACGGACTGCTCTATGTCGTGGGCGGCGACAGCGGGAACGGACCCCTGTTCAGGACGGAGGTGTACAACCCTGCGACCGGCGAGTGGCGCACGGTGACCGACATGCCCAGTGCGCGCTGGTCGCCGGGGGCGGGGGCGATTAATGGGAAGATCTACCTCGTCGGGGGACAGGCGGACACCACGCTGGCAACGAACCAGGCGTACATGCCCTGAGCACCCGGCGGCCGGGCAGTGGCGCACGGTGAGCGGGCTGCCGACGGGGCGCTGGTACCTCGCCGCCGGTGCTCTCAGCGGCAGAGTCTACGCCGTTGGGGGACATGGGCCGAGCAGTCTGCCGACTACCCAGGTCTACCTGCCCTGAGAAGGAAGCTCGAGCTCAGAAGACGCCCATGGCCTCTGCCGTGGGCGTCTCTTTTTGCGGGTCGGCTCAGGGCTGTGTGGCCCGAGACGTCGGTCTCCGCAGCTAACGAGTGAGCCATCGGCGCTGCCTGCGACGACTCTTCGTCGCCGCTCTAGCCGCCCACGTCCCCCCAACCGTCGGAGCAGGCAGCAGCTCGAAGGGCGTGGTAGACAGCAGACAAGAGGTGACTTCGCAAACGTTGTGAAGCAGGTCGTATGATCAGGCACTAGCCGGCAACGACACCAACCGGCGGCTGGGAGGCCTGGTCGCGTAGGAGACGGCAAGCAGTGCCAAGGGCACCAGCGGCATCGGCCAGGTTGGCTCTCCGCCCGTGTAGGCTGAGATGAACGCCATTACCCACGTGAATGTCGCGCCCGCGTATGCCCATTCCTTCCGCAGAGGAAGCCCAGGCAGCAGCAGGACGATCGCGGCGGCTGGCTTGAGGATGCCGAGAACTATCCTGAGGTGCTGCCGACGAAAGGGTCGTCGACTCGTACTCAAGGTTCTCGGTCCAGCGGAAGGTACTCCTGAATCCCTGCTCGAGGGCCCATTCGGGGAGAAAGATGAGTTGGACATCAGCCGGCCTACACGTCATCCTTGAGGTAGCCTCCTCGCGCGTCGTAACCGGAGCGATGTGCGAACGGTTGATCGGCGAGATCCGTGTCATGCGCCAGAGGCACCAACGTCCGAACCTCTATTCGCTGGAGCATACAAATGACCGCCAGTGGCCGACGCCATCGGCGCGATCGTTCGCATATCGCGCTCGTTAACAGCCGTGAAGAGCTCATCTACTTGCTATCGCGTGCCTCAGAATTGGAGCACGGGCTGGCATGCATCTATCTCTTCGCGGGGTTTTCCCTCAAAAACGACGTCTCCGAAGGCGGCCTGACTCCGGCTCAGGCGGAAATGGTCCGGCGCTGGAAGCGCCGCCTGTCCGCCGTTGCCGTAGAGGAAATGCTGCACCTCGCCCAGGTCTCAAACATGCTGACGGCGATCGGCGGCGCGCCGCACTTCAAGCGTGCCAATCTCCCGATGCCGGCCAATGCGTTTCCTTTTGGCATTCGTCTGTCGCTGGAGCCGTTTTCGCAGCAGACGATCGAGCGATTCGTGTGTTACGAGATGCCCGAGGCCGGCGTTCTGACGCCGGAGCAGGAGAAAGTCTATTCCGGGATGCGCGCCAGAATCATCGAGGCCGAAGGTGGGGGCGCGGTCGACCTCACGGCTGGCGGGGCGCCGATCAGCCTTGGTACCGATAAATACGCTGCCATCAGGGAGCCCTTCGAGATCGACTTCCGAACGGTGGGCGAGTTCTATCACAAGATCGAGACCGGCTTCTTGCACATTCCGGAGCACGAGCTGTTCATCGGACCGCGTGATGCGCAGGCCAGTGCACGCTACCTTGATCTTTCCGGCGAACTGGTCGCCGTCGTAGATCGTGCCTCTGCTTGCAGCGCGATCGACATGATCATCGAGCAGGGCGAGGCCCCCTCAGCGGCGCATCCCGACGCCCACTTCGTCGTGTTCGACACGATTCGAATGGAATATTCGCGCGAGGTAGAATCCGCCAAGTCCCGAGGTGAAGCATTCGATCCGGTCCGCCCCGTGGTGTCGAATCCAATGACTCGCTTCTACGACGACACGTCCGGGGGCACGATCATCGCCGACCCACTTACCCACGAAGTGGCAGAGCTGTTCAACATCTCCTACGACACGATGCTCCTGATGCTGCTGCGGTTCCTCGCTCACACAGAGGAGACCGAACCAGAGCTCGAACACCTCTCACGCGCGACTTTGCGGCTGATGGCGACCGTGCTGCGACCGCTCGGTGAAGCCTTGGCGATGATGCCGGTTGGAGATCCACGGCTGCCTGGAAGGACAGCCGGCCCCGGCTTTGGCTACAACCGCGACGTCCACCTGCTGCCACACAAGACGTCGGCATGGGTGTTCTTTGCCGAGCGGCTGCGTGATCTTGCCGTGACCGCTGCCATGCTCCGTAGGCGCGCCGGCGTACCTCGCCAAGTGGACGAGGCGGCCGCCGCGCTCGAGGACCTGGCAACGCAGTTCGCGCCCTCTGATCGCAGTTGGAACCGTGCTGCTGAGGTCAAGCAGTTCGCTCGGATCGATACCGGCAAAGTACCGGCGATCACTCCGGAGCTGAACGGGCCGTATCTCGTAACCAACGTCGGGAACCTGGTGAACTCCAGGGGCGAGCGCCTGGACGCGCGTCCGAGGATGGCGCTGTGCCGCTGTGGTGGTTCGGCGAACAAGCCGTTCTGCGACGGAACGCATGCCCGCATCGGTTTCACGAGTGCAAAGGCACCGGATCGGGTGGCAGACCACCGTGATACGTACACTCGAGAGGAACTGACGGTGTTCGACAATCGCGGCATCTGTCAACACGCCGGGTTCTGCACGGACGCGCTCCCTTCGGTATTTCGGGTCCACGCCGAGCCCTTCATTGACCCCAGCGCTGCAGATAAGGACGTAATCATCCAGGCAGTGCGGCGGTGTCCCTCCGGTGCGCTCAGCCACGCACTGGGCGGTATCGAATACCGCGATCAGCAGCGTGAGCCCACGGTCACGGTTTCGAAGGATGGCCCGTACCGCGTCACGGGAGGGGTGGAGATCCCCGACGAGCCACGGGTGGAGGGTGCCTCAACCGAGCATTACGCGCTGTGCCGGTGTGGAGGGTCGAAGAACAAGCCCTTCTGCGATGGTACGCATTGGTACATCAAGTTCCGCGACGACAAGAACTGACCTACGGTCCACCCAGGACCCCGACCGACCGCGAGCTCGGCATGTCGCGCGCGATAGCCGGCGCGGTCGCCCCGGGCATGGATCAGGTGTGGCTCTGATGTGAGCCGTGCAACCGTGGCGGCTGTCTCCGGAAAATCCGCAGAGGTCTACCTGCCCTGAGAAGGAAGCTCGAGCTCAGAACATGCCCACGGCCAAGGCTGTGGGCGTTCTCTTTGGCCGGTCGGCGTGGGCCGTGTCGGCCCGAGGCGTCGGCCTCCGCAGCTATCAGGTGAGTCGTGGAATGTCCTGCTCACATCTGGTCCAGGAGACCCCGCCATGCGTACCGCTCATTCCCGCGTCCTCCCTCGGACGCTCCGTCAGAACGCCCAGTGCAAAGTGTACAGCATCGTGGAGGAAACCGAGAACGCCCGGGTGCTCTGCTTCGCACCGGACGGCACTCCGACCGATAACGTGTTCTCGGTACTGCTCGCGTCCTGACCGCCCCACCTCGCGGCATGGTACAGCCTTGGGCCCTCCGGTGACGGAGGGCCCTCGTTGCTGGGGCGGTGTCGGTTGTGAATCGGAAGCGCCGCAGAAAGGAGAGTGAAGGCAAGCCGAAGCACGCACTCAACCGGAGGATGATGTCCACATGACTTCCATGGCTCGCACCAGCGCCACCACGTCGCGTCGAGGCCCTGGAGCCCTCGAGGGGGCGGGACCGATGCACTTCACCTGTGCCGCCCGAACCGACGTCGGCATCGTCCGCTCGAGCAATGAAGACAACTACCTGATGCTGCCCGACCGCGGCGTCTTCATCGTGGCGGACGGGATGGGCGGGCACGCGGCGGGTGAGGCGGCGAGCGAGATGGCCGTACGGGTCACGTCGCATGAGATCGGCACCCTGCGCGGCCTGTCCGACGCGGAGGCGAGCGACCGGATGCGGGCCGCGATCCGGACCGCCAACGACGCGATCGTCGAGCGGGCGCGCTCGGAGCGCGACAAGCGCGGCATGGGATCGACGGCGACAGTGCTCGTTCTGCGGCCCCGCCGCTACCTGATCGGGCAGGTGGGCGACAGCCGGGCGTACCTGCTTCGGTGCGGCCAGCTCCTCCAGCTCACCAAGGACCACTCCCCGGTGCAGGAGCTGGTAGACACCGGACTGCTCACCCCCGCCCAGGCGCGAGCCCACCCTTGCAGCAATGTGATCACTCGCTGCCTCGGGAGGAGCGGTGACGTCGGCCCGGACATCTACGCCGGCAGGCTGGAGCGAGGCGACATCCTGCTCCTCGCCTCCGACGGACTCACCGGCGTGCTTGAGGATGAGCACTTGGCCCGGATCCTGTCCGCGGATGGCAGGCCCGAGCCCTGCGTGGACCGGATGATCGCCGAGGCGAATCGCCGGGGCGGTCTCGACAACATCACGGCGATGGTGATCCGGATCGATTCTGGTCCGACGCCTTGAGATTCCCGCCAGGCAGCGCTGCGAAGGCGTTGACCGAGGAGGCCTCTCGATGGAGGGGCTTGGTGGCCGCGCCGAAGTATGTGAGTGATACGGCTCACCGCCAGCCCCGCACGAAGGCCTGTAGCCTGGACCAGGCTATCCGAGGAGGTCACATGCGGATTCACCCACGCATTGTGTGCGCCACGATTGTCATCGTGGCCGCCGCAACAGGATGCGGGAGCTACAGCAGCCCGAACGAGTCGGGCAACCGCCCGAGCGCGGACAGCACTCGGGATACTACGCCACCCTCACCCTACCTTCAACGCTAGGAGGACGCGCCTAGCTTAAAGCTGGAAAAAAGGGCACCGCATTAGCGGTGCCCTAAGTCGTTGGATGCGAACGCCGGGAGTCGAACCCGGACCCCTTGCGGGACAGGATCCTAAGTTGTACCGACCGGGTACGCAGTAGACAAGAGCAGACCGTGGGCGAGGTGTGGCTGTTGGTTTCCGGCACAGTTGCGGCACAGGCTCGCCCGCTGCACGGCCGGGCCCATCGCGCAAGGCCCAGGCAGCCTCACTCCACACTGAGCCGCGCGAGCCCTTCCCGCGCTTCCGCCACGTAGGGCAGCAGCTCCCGATCTGCTCGGTGCCAAGCTGCCATCACGAAACCATAGCACTCAGCCGCCTTCCGCGTGTCTCCGAGCCGCTCGGCGATACGGCCCAGCTCGAGCGTGGCGAGCACGAACAACGGCGATCCAGTGCCGCTCCACCGCCAGCGCTCCAGCAAGGCGGCGGCTCGCTGATCGTCACCCCGAGCCGCCAGGAGCCGGGCCAGCGTCACGTTCAGGTGGAAGCAGTGACCTGCAAAGTTGTCGGCCAGGCAGAGCGTGTCGGGGATCGCGCTCAGTTTCCGGATCGCCGCCACGGAATCGCCCCGTGCAAGGTCCAGGAACGCGCCGCTCGTCTCTCCGAGCAGTCGAGCCCGGAGAGCCGCGAGTGCGTCGCTGGGTGCCCGCGCGACCCGGGCCGCCTGGACGCCGAACTGCGCCAGGGCAGCTGTGTCGCCGCGCGACAGCCACCAGGCCAGTCCCCTCAGGTGACGGGGAGTGTAGAAGCCACCCCAGGCGGCGTCCGGGTCGAGGGCATGATCCAGGGTCGCGCGAACCAGCGAGTCCGAGACGATCCCGAGCAGACCGAGAGTCACCAGGGGGTCGAAGAAAGCGCTGAAGGCGGAGGCGGAAGGCTGGCGCAGCAGGCGCTCGTTCACCGCGGTGGCCTCATGCAGGTGGCCGCGGAACGCGAGCGCGCGTCCCAGGTACCGCGGCCACATGACCGAGTCGACGACCCACGCAGGGCCCCCACCGACGCGTCGGCCCGGCTCGCCCAGGCGCCGCAGCAGCCGGATCGCCGTTTCTGCTGTGTCGGGCCAGGAGACGAGCTGCTGTGCAAAGGCGGCCATCCAGATGGTGCTGACCGATGCCGTGTCGAGCATCTGCTCCGCCTCGGCCCTGGCGGCCGCGCTCGGGTCCAGCAAGAGCGCTGCCAGGCGCGTTTCGGATCGGTGCGGAGAGGTCGAGTCCAGGGCCAGGTAGGTAGCCGCGGCACGCCGGGCCTCGTCCGGACGTCCCAGAGCCAGGAGCAGTGCCGGCATGTGCTCGTAGGCCGGCCCGAACCCAGGATCCAACGCGATTGCGCGGGCGAAGGCCTCGAGCGACTTGGCTGGCGGCGAGGCGATAGGCCACGGCATATGGTCGGGCATGCGCCATTCGCCGAGCACATGCCAGGCCATGGGGTCTTCGGGGTAGCGTCGCACCGCCTCCTCCACCGTCGTCAGCGTGCGGAACTTCATCCGGACATACGTCTCCGGATCAGTCGCCTCTCCCGCCGCCAGGTTGAAGGAGTCTACGACGATGAAGAGACTGTCTCGTGGGGGGAGCCCGTGATTGTGAAGGGTCGCCCGTCGCGCGTACTCGTCTCCTGGCCGGTACGCGCCCGCCGTGGGCGGGTTCCAAGCGAGCACCACGCCCATCTGGGTCAGGGCCAGCGCGAACGTGCTGTCGGCCGCGATCGCCTGGTCGTACCAGGCGAGCGCCGAGTCCCACTGCCCCCGCCGGAAGAACTGTTCGCCCTGGAGGAATGCCTTGAGCGCGGGCAGCGACTTCGCGCCGATCGGCGTCCGCCGGACCGCCCCGATCGCCCGGCCGGACGAGAGCACGCGCAGCACTCCTAGACTGAGCGAGTCGGCGAGCTCGCCGATCCGGGCCGCCTCGCCCGAGACTTCGACGTCCGTCTTGCCCGCTCCGCCCCCGCGATCGAGCAGGGCGGCGCGGAGCGTGACCGAGTCCCGGCCTCGCGAGAGTACCGTCCCGTAGACGACCAGCTCCGCTCCCGTGCGGCGGCCCAGCTCCTCGGCGGAGGCCCGGTCGGCGCGACCGCTCCAGCGCCGGAGCACCACGCTCGGCGACACCGTGCGGATCGGGCCGGCCCCGTCGAGCGTGCGGGAGAGCACGTCGCCCATGCCTTCCCGCCAGACCTCGAGTGACGGCTCCAGCACCTCGAACGGGGCAACCGCGAGCAGGTCGGCGTCGCGCGCGGCTTCGGCAGGAGGCCGAGTGCGAAGCCAGAGCCCGGCGCCGGCGAGCGCGACCAGCAGCACCGCCGCCGCGGCCAGCAGACCTCGTCGAACGGTGGGGCTCACAGCCGCGCGGGGCGCGCTCGCCGCGGCCTCCAGCGCCCGCGCGAAGGCCGGCGCGTCCGGGAACCGGTCCGCCGGGGAGCGGGCCAGCGCCTGCCGAACGGCTCGCTCGACCTGCCGGGGCACGTCGCGCACCGTGCAGAGGTCGGGCACGGGACCCGCCAGCCGACGGGCGATGAGGGCCTGGGCCGTCCGCCCGGTGAACGGCGGCTCGCCCGCGAGCATCTCGTACACCACGCACCCGAGCGAGTAGATGTCGCTGCGAGGGTCGAGATGGCGGTCGGCCGCGGCCTGCTCCGGACTCATGTAGGCGGGCGTGCCCAGCGCGAAGCCGGTCTCCGTCAGGCGTTCCCCGGCGGCGTCCACGGCTCGGGCGACGCCGAAGTCGGCGAGCACGCATCGCTCGCCCTGGAGCAGGATGTTCTCCGGCTTGACGTCGCGATGGATGATGCCCTGCCGCTGGGCATATCCCAGCGCGTCGGCCACCGCCCGGGTAATCCGCAACGCGTCCGCCAGCGGGAGCTGGGGCTCGCGCGCCAGGCGGTTCCGGAGCGACTCGCCCTCCACGTAGGGCATGGTGAACCAGAGCCGGCCGGCCGTTTCGCCGGAGTCGTGAACCGAGAGGATGTGCGGGTGGTCGAGCCGGGCGGCGAGCCTGATCTCCCGGATAAACCGCTCGGGGCCCAGCGCATGTGCCAGCTCGGGATGGAGGACCTTCAGGGCGACGGGGCGGGCGTGCCGGAGATCGCGGGCGAGATAGACCGTGGCCATGCCGCCACGGCCGAGCTCGCGCTCGAGCACGTAGCGGTCCCGGAGAGCGTCGGCGAGCCCCTGGTTGACTGACGTCGCGTCACTGCCTGAGAGAGTGCCTGCAAATTTGTCCCGCTCACGAAGGCGCCGCCAGCTATGTCAATTCGTAAGGATCAGTTCTAAGAGAGAAAAACGGCTCACTCTCGGATGAGGGTGGGCCGCTCATTAAATGGTCGATTCAGAAGGAGATGCGAACGCCGGGAGTCGAACCCGGACCCCTTGCGGGACAGGATCCTAAGTCCTGCGCGTCTGCCAGTTCCGCCACGTTCGCGAGGGTGGAGTATAACAACAGACGCGGCTCCTCACGTCCCTACGGTATCTCATGGATCCGGCCGGGACCGGAGATACGAATGGCGCCTTCCTCCTCCCCCACCGGCACGCTCATCCTCGCGGCGATGCGCACTCGATCCTTGGCCGAAGGGATCGGATCGCCGCGGCGAAGGCGAAGGTCCACCCGCACGCCGCCCACCATCCCGACGGCGTGCAGATGGTTCCCCATGTCCACCACCCGCTCCACCAGAAGCTCGAAGCACGCCTCTCCTTCGCCAAGCTCCCAGGCGCCCGCCGGGACGCCGATACTCCGCCCGTTGGTCCACACCACTGTGTAGCCCAGCAGCTCGGCCGTCGTGTGGTCCGGTGGCTGTGCGTAGATCTCCGCCTTCGGCCCGGCGGCGCGGACCCGCCCCTCCACCAGCACCACCAGGCGATCCGCCAGCCGGAATGCCTCCTCACGGTCGTGGGTCACCAGGATCGTCGTGGCGGCGAAGGTGGCGAGCATGCGCGGCAGATCGTCGAGCAGCTGCACTCGGGTGACCCGGTCGATGCCCGTGAGCGGCTCGTCGAGCAGCGTGACCGGCGCCCGGAGCGCGAGGGCGCGCGCCAGGTTGGCGCGCTGGGCCTCCCCGCTGGAGAGTTGCCGCGCGGACCGGTCGAGGAGCGGCTCGATGCCGCATTCCCGGGCCGCCTCCGCGATGCGAGCCTCACGGTCCGCCGGGGACAGGTTTCTCAGCCGGAGCGCGAGATCGAGGTTGCGGCGCACGCTGCCGCCGACGAACACCGCTTCCTGAAAGGCGAAGCCCACCTGCCGCCGCAATGCCGGCTCGCCCGTGACCACCGTCCCGCCGATCCGAACGATGCCGGAGGTGGGTCGCTCGAGGCCGCCGATCAGGCGCAGCAGCGTGGTCTTCCCCGACCCGTTGGGCCCGAACACGGCCGTGGTGCTGCCAGCGGGGAACGCCAGCTCGGCGAGGTCGAGCACGGTCCGCCCGCTCCGCTCGAAGCGCAAGCCATCGACCGCGACGTCCATCAGCCGTTCCGACGCTGCTGAATCAGGGTGAGCAGGAGGTTCACTGCGAAGGCGAGCCCGAGGAGGAGGGCGCCGAGGGCCAGCGCCACCGGCAGATTGCCGCGGCTGGTCTCGGTGACGATCGCCGTGGTCAGCACCCGGGTGCTGCCGCGGAGATTGCCTCCCACCGTCATCGAGGCGCCGACCTCCGAGACGATGGCTCCGAAGCCCGCCATTACCGCGGCCAGCAGGCCAAGGCGCGCCTCGCGGCTCAGGATCCAGAGCTTCGTGAGCCGGCCCGCGCCGAGGCTGGTCAAGAGGTCGGGCAGCTGGGCCGGCAGGGCCTGAATCGAGGCGGCCGTGAAGCCCACGACGAGCGGCGTGGCGATGACGAACTGCGCGAGGACCATCGCCTCCCTGGTGTAGATCAGGCCCCAGTCGCCGAAGGGCCCGCTGCGGGTCAGCAGCAGCCAGACCACCAGCCCCACGACTACGGGAGGCATTCCCATGCCCGTGTTCACCGCCCCGAGCAGCAGCGTCCGTCCCGGAAACCGGCCCCGTGCGAGCGCGTAGCCTGCCGGCACCCCCAGCAGCATGGCGGCCAGCGTGGCCATGCCGGAGATCGCGAGCGTCCGCCCGATGATCCCGTACAGCTCGGGGTCGCCCCGCAGCAGGAGCCCGACCGCGTCGCCCACTTACGGCTGGCCCTTCTCGGCGTCGGGGTAGAAGAGCGGCTGGCCGAAGCGACTGCTGCCGAACGTGCCGATCATCGCCTGCGCCGGTTCCGATGTCAGGAATGCCACGAAGGCGCGGGCTGCGCCCCGCTTCACCTTCCGATGCTTGGCCGGATTGACGACATACGCGTGGTAGACGTTGAGCAGCATGGGGTCGCCTTCCACCAGGGGAACCAGGTCGAGTTGGTCGCGCAGCGCGAGGTAGGTGCCGCGGTCGGTGAGGGTGTAGCCCCTGCGCTCGGAGGCGATCAGGAGCGTGGCGCCCATGCCCTGGCCGCTCTCCTCCCGCCGGCGGACCGTCGCCATCTCGACGCCGGCCGCCTTCCACAGCTCCAGCTCCTTCTTTTCCGTGCCCGATCCGTCACCTCGCGAGATGAACGGGCCGGCCGCCGCGACTTTCCGCAGGGCGGCGCCGAGACCGTCGGCCGCGGCCGCTCTGGCGGGATCGTTGGCCGGGCCGACGATCAGGAAGTCGTTGTGCATGATCCGGCGACCTTCCACCAGATCGCCGCTCTCGACGTAGGGGAGCTCCGCTTCGGGGGTGTGCACCAGCACCGCGTCGGCGTCCCCGGTCCCCGCCATCGCCAGCGCCGCGCCGCTCCCGACCGCGATCACCTTCACCTCGACACCGCTCCGGCCGCGAAACAGTGGGAGCAGGGAGTCGAGCAGCCCGCTGTCCTGGGTGCTGGTCGTGGTGGCCAACACCATGTCGCGGGTCTGGGCCCATGCTGGCGGGCCATGCAGCAGGCCGAGGCCGAGCAGGAGCTCGACGAGGCGGGGTAGGGAGCGGAGCATGACGGCCTTGCGTCGAGTGATGCGGCAACGTACCGCACACCGTAACGATAGGCAACGTACTGCCTATCCGGTGGGTCAGCGGTACGCTCGGATGCCCGTGGCCTTGAAGCTCGCGTGGACCGTCATCCCCTCGCGCAGAGCGAGTCCCGCGACCGCCTCGCGCGTCACTTCCGCCACCAGCGGCGGCGCGGTCCCCAACACCACCCGGATGCGCTCGCCCGAAGGCGGCTCCGGCGCGAGCTCGAGGATCGGGCCCACGAACACGTTCTGGGCGCTGCCCTCCGGTGGGTGGGGATGGATGGTGATCTGCCGGGGGTCCACCGTGAGGAACACCTCTCCCGCCTCACCTGGGTCCGAGACCGCGAGATCGCCGTCGCCGGTCCGGAGCGTCGCGGCGCCCGGGCCGCCCCGCACGTTGCCCGCAAACAGGTTGGTGCCCATCAGCTCCGCGACGTAACGGGAGCGGGGATAGCGCAACAGATCGTCCCGGCTGCCGGTCTGGGTGACGCGGCCGGCTTCGATCACCACGATCCGGTCGCCGAACAGCAGCGCCTCGATGGGACTGTGGGTCACATAGAGCGTCACGCAGCCGAGGGCGCGCAGCAGGTGGCGGAGCTCGGCCCGGACCACGCGCCGGGTCTGGAGGTCGAGCGCGGCGAGGGGCTCGTCGAGGAGCAACAGCCGCGGATCCAGCACCAGGGCGCGCGCGAGCGCCGCGCGCTGCTGCTGCCCGCCCGAGAGCGTGGACGGCCTCCGCCGGCCGAGGTCGGCGATTCCGGTTCGCCGGAGAGACTGGGCCACTCGGGGCGCGATGGTCGCGCGGCTCACGCCGGCGGCCCGGAGGCCGAAGGCGACGTTCTGCTCCACGGTGAGATGGGGAAAGAGGGCGTAATCCTGGGCCACGTATCCAACGTCGCGGCGCCAGGCGGGCACCGTGATGCCCGCATCCGGATCGGCGTATACCTGACCGTCGAGGATGATCCGGCCCCGCTCCAGCCGGTCGAGCCCGGCGGCGAGGCGGAGGAGCGTGGTCTTCCCTGCGCCGCTCTCGCCCACGATGACGGTCGTCGCTCCCGGCTCGGCCAGGAATCGCGCCTGCAGCTCGAAGCCGCCGCGGCGGCTAAGGACGTCGAGCTCGAGCACGGTCGAGGCGGCCGAACCGGGAGGACGCCAGGCGGATGGACAGGAGGATGCCGACCGAGAGGACCAGGAGGAGCACCGACATCGCCACCGCCGCGTCCACATCCCGCTGCAGCGCGATGTAGACCGCGAGCGGCATGGTCTGGGTGACGCCGGGCAGGTTGCCGGCGAAGGTGATCGTCGCTCCAAATTCGCCGAGCGCGCGGGCCCAGGTCATCGCCGCACCCGCAAGCATGGAGGGGAAGGCCAGCGGGAGCATCACCCGCAGCAGCGCCCGCGCCGGCGAGGCGCGGAGCGTCGCAGCCGCGTCCAGGTAGCGGAGGTCCACCTCGCTGAGCCCGGCCCGGGCGGCGGAGATGAAGAACGGCGCCGCGATGAACGCCTGGGCCAGCACGACGGCCATCGTGGTAAAGGGGATGGAGACGCCGATCAGGGCGAGCGACCTGCCGGCCGGGCTGTTCCGTCCGAAGGCGAGGAGCAAGGCGAACCCCGCGACGGTCGGGGGAAGCACCATCGGCAGGTCGATCATTACCTCCAGCACCCGCTTGCCGGCGAAGGAACGGGTCGCGAGCAGGTAGGCCACCGGGAGGCCGAGCACGATGACCAGCGCCGTCGCCGCCGCGCTGGTGAGAAGGCTGAGTCGCAGCGCTTCCACCAGCATCGGGTCGCCCATGCGCGCCAGCAGCTCGGCCGGCGGAATCCGCGTCGCGACGGCGGCGAGCGGCAGCCCGAGGAGGAGGAAGAGCCCCGTGACCGCGAGGCCCAGCAGGAGACGAAAGCCCAGGCCCATCAGGGGGTGACAGGCGGTGGCGTCAACCCGTGCCTCCGCAGCGTCGCGCGGCCCTCGGGGCCGCGCACGAGCTCGACGAATTCTTGCGCGGCGCCCGGCGCCTTCGAGGCGGAGAGCACCACGATCGGATAGCGCGCGACCACGTTCGCCTCGGCCGGGATGTCGAGCAGGCGAACCTTCGCGGCGATGCCCGCGGTGACGTCGGACCGGTAGACCATCCCGGCGTCGGCCTCGGCGAGCTGCACCTTGGCCACCACGCCTTTCACGTTCTCCTCCTCGGAGACGACGTTGGCGAGAACCCGCCGCTCGAAGTCCGGTCCGAAACCCGGGCGCCGCGAAAGATTCCGGAGCACCTCGCGGCTATACCTGCCGGCCGGGACAGCGTCAGCGGCAAGTACCAGCTTGAGCCCCGCGCGGGCCAGATCTTCCAGCCGCCCGATCCGGGCGGGGTTCTCCGCCGGCAGGAGGATGACCAGCCGGTTGTGGGCGAAGACCTCCGGCTGACCCGCGGCGAGTCCGAGGCGCTGCACCTGGGCCATCCAGCGCTGGTCGGCGGAGGCGAAGACGTCGCCGGAGGCGCCGTGCTCGAGCTGGGCGGCGAGCTGCTGCGAGCCGGCGAAGTTGAACCGCACGGTGACCCCGTGATGCCCGCGCTGAAAGAGCGAGCCGAGATCCTCGAAAGCGTCGGTCAGCGACGCGGCGGCGAAGACCGTGAGAATCACTGGGTCCGTCCCGCCGCTCTGCGCGGCGGCAGGGGCGGGGGCGGGGGCGGCGCCGAGCGCGACCAGTGTCAGCCAGGCGCGGAAGGGCCTCATGCGATACCCGGCTCTCTGCCGATCATGATCTCAGTGGATTTGATGACCGCGATGACCTCGTCGCCGGTGGTCAGGCGAAGCCGCTCGGCGGACCCGCGGGTGATGACCGAGACCAGCTCCTGCTCCCCGATCCGTACTCGCACCTCCGCCATCACCCCTTCGACGGCGACGGAAATGATCCTGCCCCTGAGCTGGTTGCGCGCGCTGAGGTCCAGTCCGCCGGCGAACTCGAGCTGGGGCCTGGGCCTGCCCAGCAGGTCATCGAGGTCTCGCCGGTCGAACAGCCACTTGCGCCCTACCCTCCGGCCGGGCAGGCGGCCAGCCCGGGCGAGCGCCTGGACCCGCTTGGTGTGCAGCCGGAGATATCCCGCGGCCTCCTCGGTGCTGAGCAGCTCCATGATGCCTCCTATGTTCCCATAAATTACCTCCGCATGATCGAAGGGCAACCTTATGTTACTCGGAATTGTCTTGGCTGTGAATGGCGTGGAACCTGGTGGCGGCACCTGGGCGGGTCGAACTTCGATGTGTCTGGGGGGAAGGTCCGGCTGACGGCCAATTACGTGTCACGAAAGCCCGGGAAGGACGGCTCAGACGGTGCGCTCCTCCCTCCATTGACGGAAGAGCTGGTCGCAGTATTTCACCTTCTCCGAGCTGGCCGTCATCACCCGTTTCCCGTCGGAGAGGATGGCGAAAGCGCAGAACTGGGCCACGGTCGGCTTGCCGTTGGGTCCGGTACACTCCTGAATCGCCTGCTGGTTCACCTTCACCCAGACCGACCGGCCGGGATTTCGAAGCTGCCACGTGGCGCAGCGGGCCTCGACATCGGGGTCCACCTGAATCCCTTCCGGCTGCACCACGATGCGGCTCACCTTGACGGGAGCGGCCCGTGGCCCCTTGGCGGGCGCCGAATCCGCCTTCGTCTCACCGGCCGCCGGCCGCACGAACTGCCATGGCGTACAGCTCTCGGGCGTGAGCCGGCCGCGGGTCATCGGCGCGACGCAGGAGTAGCCGGTGGCGGTTTGGCCCGGCTGTGGCGCGGGCACCCGCAGGGTGTCCGAGTACTCGGTGGCGGGCACCGTCGCCACCTGCGAGATCGCGCCGTCGCTCACGCCGACCTCCACTCGCGTCGACTCGGCGAGCTCAGGTCCCCGGGGCAGCACCAGCCGCCAGTCCACTACGACCCGGAGCGAATCCCCATCCTGCACGATGTCGGAGCGAACGTCGGTGGCCTGCACCATCTTTCGGGGCGAGGTGGACACCGGCGGCCGGAGCAGGAAGTACCACGCCGCCCCCCCCGCGGCCAGGAGAAGGAGCACCAGCAGCACGAGCCGGCGACAGCCACTTCGCTGTCCGACCGGCTCGATGTCCACGACTTTGGCCTGGCGCGCCACTACCGCGCTGCCCCGAGCACGTCCACGCCCTGCTCGAAGACGATGTCCACCGGGATGCCTTTGCTGCCGAGCCGGTCTAGGTCGCGCTGAAGTCCGGCTGGGATGGTGGCGCGCTCGCGCATGAAGCGGGTAACCCCTTCGTAGTCGCCATCGCCCTGGTAGCGGAGAATCACCCCGGCCATCGAGTCCACCGCGGCCCGCATCTTGGGAAAGTCCACCCGGTACTTTCCGCTCGCCGAGTCCCGGGTGAACGCCCCGCGCTCCTGAAGGAAGGACAGCTCGGCCGCGTTCGCCCGGCCGTGCGCATTGCCGGCGCCGAATCGGATCGAGCGGAATATGCTGGCGAGGAAGGTGACGTAATTGTCGTCCAGGTCGGTCTCCGGCAGCTCACCCTGGGCATGAAGCCGAGTGATCATGTAGAGGCCCAGGATGTCGGCCTTGCCCTCCTCCAACGCGCCCGCCTGCTCCTTCAACGCGTCACGCACCGTCCCCTTGCCGACGATGGTGTTCTTGATGCCGAGCCCGTGAGCTACCTCGTGGAACATCACATTGGCGAAGAACGCGCCGAACTTGATGTGCTCCCGCTGGTCCCCCACGATCAGCTCCCCGCCGATCGGCAGCAGAATGCGGTCGAACTTGGCCTGCATGGCATTCTTGAGCTGGAGACGGCGGGTGCCCTTCTTGAGCTGCACCTGCTCGTCGTTGGGAAGGTTGATGGCGATCGACTTGGAGCCCGCGTTTGCCTGCCCGGTGTAGTACACCGCGTCGTAGGCGTTGAGATCGGCATCGGTGCCGGGGGACTCGCGCTTGTACGTCTCCGGCACCGGCAGTCCGCGCTGGAGGCCGGGCAGGAGCTTCGCGTACCTGGCGAGCCGAGCGCTCCACTCCCGGTCCTTGATCAGCACGAACGCCGTGTGGGCGGCCTTGTAGCCGAACAGGCCGTCGTCGTACGTCTCGATCGGACCGATGACGATCTCCAGCCCGTTGTGCTTCATGTCCATCCAGGCGAGGTCGCTGGGCCGGTACTCGTCGGTCTCGAGGGCCCGGGCCCGAAGCTTGAGGTAGCGCTTCAATCCCTTGTCGTCGGCGAGCGCCGCAGCCTCACGCAGGCTGGCGGCGGCACGGCGGGAGGACTCGGCGAAGGCCCGGTGATACGGCACCGCCGTGAGCTTGCCGGAGGAGTCGCGCCGGACGAGGGTGTAGCCGCTCCGCAACGATTCGGCAGCCGCCGGCGAGGCCTTCGCCGCGGTCTCGAACTCCTCCTTGGTCATGTTGCCGGGGTAGAATGCTGCTCCGGCCGGCCGGGGACCGACGCCGGGCACGAACGGCGCGTTGCCGTCGAGCCGGTCCCAGGGCCCGTAGTTGAGGCGGACGTACGCCCGGGTAGCGGAGTCGCCGACCGCGCTCAGCAGGGAATCGCGGCGGGGATACACCTGCTGCCAGAAGATGGTGTCCATCTCCTGGGCGGCCCGGATGAGCAGCGGGATCATGCGACGCTCGCGCTCGCTGAGCGCGCCGAGGTCGGCGGTAAGGCGCACCGGCGTATACTGGGCGAGCTTCTGCGCGATCGTGGGACCGGCGCCGGCCTCGGAGACTACCGCATCTCCCGTCTCCGAACCCTGACATGCAGTCGAGGCAGCGGCCAGGACCGCCGCCCAGAAACCAATCCACCGCTTCATGCGCCGCGCTCCGTTGCCGTCATGGAACCATCACCCCAGCTCGATCGGCCCCTCGACCGCAATGTCCGTTGGGAGGCCCTCGACCACCATGCTGATCCGGGCGCGCAGGCCCTCCCGCCCCGTGAGCACTCCCGACTCGATGGCGACCTGGACCGCCTTCTCCACTTCCCGCTGCGCCGTGACTCCAAACTGCTTGAGCAGACGGCGGAGGGAGATGTTGAACCGCTCTTCGTCCATCGAGACCTCGTTCCAAGGGACTCCATATCCTACACGGCCGGGCGCTGGGGCTGAACCCTTCAGCGGCCCTCCAACTCGCGTTCCCCCGGCGTGTGCCGTTCCGCGCGCCCTTCGCCGGGATGGGACTTGGCCTCGTGATATCGCTCGCCCTTGAGTCGGATAAAGGTGACGAACTGCTCGTACTCCTCCTCCGACAGCGCGTCCGCGATGCCGGGAATCAGGCCCTTCACCAGGGTGATCCGCTCCTCGAGCGCGAGCGCGCCGGCCTGGTCTACCAGGGCCCTGATGGCCGGGTGGTTCATCCATGCGGTCTCTGGGGAGGTGGTCATCAGGGTTGCTCCAGGATGGGAGTTATGCGGCATCTGCAACAGCTGATAGCTGATAGCTGATAACTCCCGATACCACAAGGGGCCGCGTCGCGGCCCCCGGTGGGATCGGAAACCCTATTGCGCGTCGGCGAGTCTGATTCGCTCGACCCGGCGGTTCTGAGCGCGGGGATTGAAGATGCGGAGCGTCACGATGCTGCCCGGCTTCTCGGCCAGGAGCGCCTTGCGGAGGTCCGCCTCGGTGCGGACCGGCTTGCCCTCGACCGACAGGATGATGTCGGGTCCGCCTCGCTCCGGGTCGGCCAACACCTCCCAGGCGGGCCCGCCCGGGGTCACGTCGGTCACGATCAGGCCGCGGGCATCAGTGGGGACCTGGAGCTCGGCCGCCGCGTCGGGCCCGATCGGCTCGACACTGATACCGAGCCGATTCATCGCGGTGCCGCCCGGTGCCTCGGCTCCGGGTGCGCCGGCACCGTCGCTGGCCGCGACCTGCGGGGCGTCGTTGAGCGCCTGGAGCTTGACCCCGAACGTCTTGCGGACGCCGCCCTTGCGGGCCACCTCGACCTTGACCACTTCCCCCGGCTTCCGGAATCCGATCACCTGCTGCAGCTGCCCGACGTACTCGACCGGCTTCCCGTCCACCGCGACGATGATGTCGCCCGACTCGATCCCCGCGGCCCTCGCCGGGGAATCCTCGCTGGGGATGTCCTTCACCACCACGCCTCGGATCGCGGGCAGCCCGACGTACTCGGCATCGGCCAGCGACACGTCGGCGATGGAGACGCCGAGGGCCGCGCGGTGCACCTGGCCCGATTCGATCAGCTGGTTCATGACCGTGCGGGCCAGGTTGATCGGAATGGCGAAGCCGTAGCCGGAGTAGAACCCGGTCTCGCTGGCGATCGCCGAGTTGATCCCGATGACCTCGCCCCGGACGCTCACCAGGGGGCCGCCGGAGTTGCCCGGATTGATGGCGGCGTCGGTCTGGATGAAGTCCTGGATACTCCCCTGACCCCGTGCCGGCAGTCCGGGCAAGGCCCGGCCCTTCGCGCTCACGATGCCGGAGGTGACGGTGAAGGTCAGCCCTTCACCGAGCGGGTTGCCGATGGCGAGCACCCATTCCCCGACCCGGGCGTCGTCGCTGTTGCCGAGCGCCATGGGAGGAAGCTTGGTGGCGTCGATCTTGAGCACCGCGACGTCGGTGTTCGGATCGGTGCCTATCACCTTGGCCTTGAACTCCCGGCGGTCGAGCAGCCGCACGACCACCTGCTCGGCGCCCTCGACCACGTGGTTGTTGGTCAGGATGTAGCCATCGGCGGAGACCACGAACCCCGAGCCGCTGCCCTGCTCGATCTCGGGCTGCTGGCGGAAGCGAGGGAAGAACCGCTCCATGCCCGGCGGCACCCGCTGCTGCTGGGAGGCGCGCTCGGTGCGCTGTGAGCGGATGTAGACCACGCTCGGCTTGACGTGCTCCGCCACCGCCGCGAAGGACTCGCTGAGGTCCTGGAGCGGCCGCGCCGCAGGGATCGACGGCGCCGGCACTTGGGCGATGCTCGCCGCGCCGCGCGCCTGCTCCTGAGCGGACGACCGGTTCGGGAGGTCGAGCAGCCCGGCGAACAGCAGCCCCAACGCGAACGCCAGGGCAACCAACCCCCCGAACTTGAGCCAGTTCAACGATCGAGCGGACATCGAGCGGTCCTTCAGTGAAACGTTGGGGTCAGGGGCCTGCAAGCTACCTAATAGTACAACCGTACCGGGCGGGGTGTTTCGGGTTGGGCCGCCCCGCATGGCGCGTCCCTCGCCCCAACGGGTATGTTCAAACCCTATGCCCGAAGCTCCAAAGGACGCTGTCCTAGCCCCTTCCCGGGCCGGCCCGCTGGAGGTGCCGGTGACCCCCCGGAACCCGGGAACGCCCTTGGACCTCGAGTGGGTGGAGAGCGTCCGGGTGAACCGCAGCGCCGTGGAGCGGCGCGCGGCGACCCTCCGGACCCGCCGGACGGTAAAGAAGGAGTGGCAGGCGGCGTGGCTGCTGCGCGCGGTCACCCTGATGGACCTCACCACCCTCTCGAGCGACGACACCCCCGGCCGGGTTCGGCGGCTGTGCGCCAAGGCGCGCCGGCCGGTTCGCGCCGACCTGCTCGAGGCCATGGGCGCGGAGCAGCTACCCATCCGGGTCGCCGCGGTCTGCGTCTACCACGCCTTCGTGGAGACCGCGGTCGAGGCCCTGGAAGGCTCCGGGATCCCGGTCGCGGCGGTGTCCACCGGGTTTCCGGCCGGCCTGTCGCCATTCGAGCAGCGGATCGCGGAGATCCGCGCCTCGGTCGGCGCCGGAGCGGAGGAGATCGATATCGTGATCACCCGCGCCCACGTCCTCACCGAGAACTGGCAGGCCCTCTACGACGAGGTGCGCGCCATGCGCGAGGCCTGCGGCGACGCCCACATCAAGACCATCCTCGGCACCGGCGAGCTCGGCACGCTGGGCAACGTGGCGCGCGCGAGCCTGGTCTGCATGATGGCGGGCGCCGACTTCATCAAGACCTCGACCGGGAAGGAGAGCGTCAACGCCACCCTCCCGGTCGGGCTGGTGATGGCCCGCGCCATCCGCGACTACCGCGAGCGCACCGGCCAGCTGGTGGGGCTCAAGCCGGCCGGCGGCATCCGCACCGCCAAGGACGGCGCTGGACTGGCTGGCGCTGATGAAGGACGAGCTGGGCGACCGCTGGCTGCGGCCCGATCTGTTCCGCTTCGGCGCGAGCGCGCTGCTCACCGACATCGAGCGCCAGCTGGAGCACTTCGTGACCGGGCGCTACTCGGCGGGTACCGGCATCCGACGGCGTGACAGGCGCTGGCCACTCGACCTGAGGCTCCCATGGCATCCATTCCCGACCTCTTCAGCACCATGGCGTACGGCCCCGCCCCCGAGGCAGTCGCGCCGGCGCACGCCTGGCTGGAGCGGCACGGCCGGCGGTTCGGGCTCTTCATCGGCGGCAGCTGGACCGAGCCGGGGAGCGAGACGTTCGAGACGCTGAACCCGGCCACGGGCAAGCCGCTCGCCCGGCTGACCCAGGCGGGCCCCGCCGACGTGGACCGCGCGGTGCGCGCCGCGCGCGCCGCGCAGTCGGGATGGTGGGCGCTCGGCGGGCACGGCCGGGCCCGCCATCTCTACGCCCTGGCCCGCAGGTTCAGAAGCACAGCCGGTTCTTCGCGGTGCTCGAGTCGCTCGACAACGGCAAGCCGATCCGCGAGTCGCGCGACATCGACGTGCCGCTGGTGGCCCGCCACTTCTATCATCACGCCGGCTGGGCTCAGCTGATGGAGCGGGAGCTGCCCGGACCGGGTGCCGGTCGGCGTGATCGGCCAGATCATCCCCTGGAACTTCCCGCTCCTCATGCTGGCCTGGAAGATCGCGCCCGCGCTGGCGATGGGGAACACGGTGGTGCTCAAGCCCGCCGAGTTCACCTCGCTCACCGCGCTGCGGTTCGCCGAGCTGTGCGAAGAAGCGGGGCTCCCGCCCGGCGTGGTGAACATCATCACCGGCGACGGCCGGACGGGGGAGGCCCTCGTCGCTCACCCGGAGGTGGACAAGATCGCCTTCACCGGCTCGACCGAGGTGGGCCGGATCATCCGCATCGCGACCGCGGGGAGTGGGAAGAAGCTCTCGCTCGAGCTGGGCGGGAAGTCGCCGTTCATCGTCTTCGCCGACGCCGACCTCGACAGCGTGGTCGAGGGCGTCGTGGACGCGATCTGGTTCAACCAGGGGCAGGTCTGCTGCGCGGGCTCGCGCATTCTGGCGCAGGAGGGAGTGGCGGAGCGGCTGGTGGCCAAGCTCAAGGCGAGCATGGAGACGCTGCGCGTGGGCGACCCGCTGGACAAGGCGGTGGACATGGGCGCGATCATCGCGCCGGTTCAGCTGGAGCGGATCGAAGGGCTGGTGCGGCGCGGGCAGGAGGAGGGCGCCAAGCTGTGGCAGCCCTCCTGGAGCTGCCCCCAAGAGGGGTGGTTCTTTCCGCCGACGCTCTTCACCGAAGTGTCGCCCGCCGCGACCATCGCGCAGGTGGAGATCTTCGGCCCGGTGGTGGTGCTGATGACCTTCCGCACCCCGGCCGAAGCGGTGGAGCTGGCCAACAACACGCGATACGGCCTGGCCGCCAGCGTGTGGACCGAGAACATCAACCTGGCGCTCGACATCGCTCCCCAGATCCAGGCCGGTACGGTATGGGTCAACTGCACCAATGTCTTCGACGCGGCCAGCGGATTCGGCGGCTATCGCGAGAGCGGGTTCGGCCGTGAAGGTGGGCGAGAAGGGCTGCGGGAGTATGTGAAGTGGGAGTGGGAGGGCCGAGAGGACGGCGGGACGGCGGGACGGCGGGACGGCGGAAAACGCCGGCAACCAAAGAAGATCTCCTCCGTGGCCGGCGTCCCGCCCATCGACCGCACCCCCAAGCTCTACATCGGAGGCAAGCAGGTGCGGCCGGACTCGGGCTACAGTCTCCCGGTCCTTGACGCGGCGGGGCGCAAAATCGGCGAAGTGGGACAAGGCAATCGGAAAGACATCCGCAATGCCGTCGAGGCCGCCCACAATGGGAGCGGCTGGTCGCGGACGACGGCGCACAACCGGGCTCAGGTGCTGTACTACATCGCCGAGAATCTCGCGGCGCGGGCCGACGAGTTCGCCCGAAGGCTGGCCGCGCTGTCGGGTGACCTCGGATCGGCCGAGCGCGAGGTGGAGCTGGCGATCGATCGGACCTTCACCTACGCCGCCTGGGCCGACAAGTACGACGGCCTGGTCCACCACACCCCATTCCGGAACGTCACCCTCGCGATGCCCGAGCCGATCGGCGTCGTCGGCGTCGCCTGTCCCGAAGGCTGGCCGCTGCTCGGCTTCATCTCCACGGCGCTCCCCGCTGATCGCGCTGGGCAACACGGTGATCGCGATCCCGTCGACCGCTGCGCCGCTGGCGGCGACCGACCTCTACCAGGTGTTCGACACCTCGGACCTGCCGGCCGGCGTGGTGAACATTGTCACCGGCCGCCGCGACGAGCTGGCGCCGGTCCTTGCCGCGCACGACGACGTTGACGGGCTCTGGTACTTCGGCAGCCGGGAGGGCTCGGCCGAAGTCGAGCGGCTCGCCGCGGGGAACATGAAGCGCACCTGGGTGGACCTCGGGAACTCCCCCGACTGGAGCGACCCACGGCAGTCGGAGGGCGAAGAGTTCCTCGAGCGCTCCACCCAGGTGAAGAACATCTGGATCCCCTACGGAGAGTGAACGCTCGGCGCTACGGGATGTACACCTCGTTCGCCTTGCTCACGCCGGGGGTTTCTCCCCCGATGATGTAGAGCGCGCCACCCGTCACCGCGGCCCCGGCTCCCCACCGGACGGTGGGCAGATCGGGCTTCTTGACCCAGGTATTGGTCGCAGGATCGTAGACCTCCAGGCGCTTCGAGTACTGGCCTTCCGAGTCCAGTCCACCCGCTACGTAGAATTTCCCATTGATGACCCGGCCCGCCGCGCCGGAGCGCAACGTGGGCATCGCAGCCTTGGACACCCACGAGTCGGTCGCCGGGTTGTACACATCGAGGTCGCCCACCGCTGACTTGCTGATCCACCCTCCGGCCACGTAGAGCTTGCCGTTGATGGCGGCAGCGACCCCGAAGCGATGAGTTCGCGGTGCGGTGGCACGTTGGCTCCAGGTGTCGGTGCCGGGGTCGTAGCGATACAGGGCGGTGCCGCTCTTCGACCCTATCCCGCTGAGTGCGACATAAAGCTTGCCATTGATGACCGCGGATGACCCGGCGTAGCCGGCGACCGGCATGTCGGTCTTCCTCGACCAGGTGTTGCTCGCCGGGTCGTAGACGAACAGGCTCCTGGTCGGAATGGGCTCGAGGGGCGGCTTTCCGATGATCGGGGGCGGCCGGTAGAGACCACCCGTCACATAGATCTTGCCTCCGATCACGCTGGCGCCGTTGGCGTAGGCACGAGAGGATGGAAGCGGGGCCACCGAGCTCCAGGCGTTGACGGCCTTGGAATAGGCCTCCACCGTCCGGAGGGTTGGCCCGTTGCCACCCCAGCCTTCCGCTGCTCCTCCAATGGCGTACACGATGCCGTCGACGTTGGCGGCGACGAGTCCGCCCCGTGCGGTAGGCATGGCCGCCTTCGTGGCCCAACTGTTCGCGAGTCCCGGCAGGGTCGCGGGGATGAGGTGGGCTTGGGGCACCTGTGGCGGCTCCGGCGACAGCGCGTCTCCATCGCAGGCGACGAGGCCGGCCAGGCAGGCGGCGCCGAACAGGACAGCGGCGGAGCGGATTAGGGAAGGATTGCGGAACACGATGAGTCCTCAAGGTTGCGTGTGGCGAATCTTGGTTTCGGTCGCCCGGCAACCTAGATGACCCGTCTCACCCGCTCCTCAAAGGGTTCTCAACTCCGGCGCCGCGCCACTCCCGGAAACGCCAACGGCGGCCGGGCGATATGACCCGGCCGCCGTTGGCACCTGCTCGCAGACGGCTTCCTACTTCTTGTTTTCGTCCACAATCTCGTAGTCCGCCTCGACCACGTCCTCCTGCTCCGCCGGCTGCTCGGGGGCGGCACCCTCCTGCCCGGGCTGTCCGGCGCCGGCGCCCTGATCCTGTGCCTGGCCCTGCTGCTGGTACAGCGAGGCTCCCGCCGCCGAGTAGGCGTTGTTCAACTCATCGAGCGCCTTCCGGATGGCATCCGGATCACCGGTCCGCAGGGCCTGCTTGCCAGCCTCGATCGCCGAGTCCAGGCGGCTCTTCGCGTCGGCGGGCAGCCGGTCTACCCACTCCTTGCTGTCCTTTTCGACCCGGTAGACCAGGCTGTCGAGCTGGTTCCGCTGCTCGATCGTCTCGCGCCGCTGCTTGTCCTCACTGGCGTGGAGCTCGGCGGCCTTCACCATCTTGTCGATGTCGGTGTCGCTCAGGCCACTGGAGGCCTCGATCCGGATCTTCTGCTCCTTGTTGGTGGCCTTGTCCTTGGCGCCGACGTGCAGGATGCCGTTGGCATCGATGTCGAAGGCGACCTCCACCTGCGGCATGCCGCGAGGAGCGGGCGGGATCCCGGTGAGCTGGAACTTCCCGATGGTGCGGTTGTCGCTGGCCATCTGGCGCTCGCCCTGGAGCACGTGGATCTCCACCGTCGTCTGGTTGTCCTCGGCGGTGGAGAAGGTCTCCGACTTCTTGGTCGGGATCGTGGTGTTCCGCGGGATCAATACCGTGGTCACGCCGCCCAGGGTCTCGATGCCGAGCGAGAGCGGAGTCACGTCGAGGAGCAGAACGTCCTTGACCTCGCCGCCCAGCACGCCGCCCTGGATCGCGGCGCCGATCGCCACGACTTCGTCCGGGTTCACCGAGCGGTTGGGCTCCTTGCCGAAGAAGTCCTTCACGATCTGCTGGATCTTGGGGATGCGGGTCGAGCCGCCGACCAGGATCACCTCGTCCACCGCCTTCGGATCGAGTCCCGCGTCCTTGAGCGCCTGCTGCATCGGCGGGATGGTCCGCTGGATCAGGTCGTCCACCAGCTGCTCGAACTTGGCCCGGGTGAGGCTCAGGTTCAGGTGCTTGGGGCCGGACTGGTCGGCCGTGATGAACGGCAGGTTGATGTCGGTCTGCGTGGTGGTGGAGAGCTCCATCTTCGCCTTCTCCGCCGCCTCCTTCAGGCGCTGGATCGCCATGGGATCCTTGGAGAGGTCGATGCCCTGGTCCTTCTTGAACTCGGCCACCAGCCAGTCGATGAGTCGCTGATCGAAGTCGTCGCCGCCCAAGTGGGTGTCGCCGTTGGTGCTCTTGACCTCGAACACGCCCTCGGCGAGCTCCAGCACCGAAATGTCGTAGGTGCCGCCGCCCAGGTCGAAGACCGCGATCTTCTCTTCCTTCTTCTTGTCCAGCCCGTACGCCAGCGCCGCCGCCGTGGGCTCGTTGATGATGCGGAGCACCTCGAGACCGGCGACCTTGCCCGCGTCCTTGGTGGCCTGCCGCTGGGCGTCGTTGAAATACGCGGGCACGGTGATGACGGCCCGGTCCACGCTCTGGCCGAGGTAGTCCTCCGCGGTCTGCTTCATCTTCTGCAGGATCATCGCTGAGATCTCGGGCGGGGTGTATCGCTTGCCGTTGATCTCGACCGCCACGAGGCCGTTGGGTCCCTCGACGACCTTGTAGGGAACCTTCTTGATCTCCTCCTGGACCTCGTTCATCCGGCGGCCCATGAACCGCTTGATCGAGAAGATCGTGTTCTTGGGGTTGGTCACGGCCTGACGCTTGGCCACCTGGCCGACCAGGCGCTCACCGTCCTTGGTGAATGCCACGACCGAGGGAGTGGTCCGGCCACCTTCGGCGTTGGGGATGACGACGGGATCGCCGCCTTCCATGACCGAGACGACCGAGTTGGTGGTTCCCAGGTCGATGCCGATGATTTTCGACGCCATGTCGACTCCAGTGAAATCGTGAAATCCATTGGTCCGATTGCCCTTCTGACAGACGGACGCACGTGTCGCGGGTGGAGGGGGCAAGTCCCGTACCCTGCTTTGCTGCCATATTGGCAGCCGAAGCGGGCCCCAGCGCCCCGCCTCGGCGTGACCCGTCTCACGACTGTTTTTCCGAGTCTCTGCTACTCTGGTGTCAGCCCCCGTGGACCGGCGCGGTATCGTCGGCTCGCAGGTCCTCCACGGGTGCCCGTCGGAAGCGTCGGACACCATTTGAAGGAGGGTATCATGCTGTGGACGATCTTCGTGATCCTCCTGGTCCTGTGGCTGCTGGGAGTGGTCTCGTCCTACACGCTGGGTGGGTTCATCCACGTCCTGCTGATCGTGGCGGTCATCCTCGCGGTGATGCAGCTGGTTCAGGGGAGAAGGGCACTGTAGGCAGGCGGAGCAGGCACAAAGGCGAGGGCGCATTCCACGATGTGTGGGACGCGCCCTTTGTCCACGGGCCTCTGCGTTTGTCGGAGGCCCCAGCCGGTCAGAGTCTCACCTATATTCGTTGAATGTTCCCCTACCGTGACGACAACCCGACGCTGGCGACTCCGGCGGTCACGTTCCTCCTGATCGGGCTCAACGTCGCGACCTGGGTGCTGGTGCAGGGGATGGGCGCGGACCCGATGCTCTCGCGGTCGGTGTGTGAGCTGGGCCTGATCCCGGGTGAATTTCTGGGCCGGCTGCCCCCGGGCGCCACCATCCCGCTGGGCCCCGATACTGGCTGCGTGATCGAGGGCGACCGGAATCTGCTGACGCCGCTCACCTCGATGTTCCTCCACGGCGGCTGGTTCCACCTGCTCGGCAACATGTGGTTCCTCTGGCTCTTCGGGAACAACGTCGAAGACTCCATGGGCCACGTCCGCTACCTGACGTTCTACCTCCTCTCGGGCATCGCCGCGGCGGCAGCCCAAACGATCGTGAATCCAACCAGTCCGATCCCCATGGTCGGCGCCTCGGGAGCGATCAGCGGTGTGATGGGCGCGTACATCATCCTCTATCCCAAGGTTCGGGTGCACATGGTCGTGTTCTTGGGGTTTTTTGTAACCACTATAGTGGTACCAGCTTACTTGATGCTCGGTTACTGGTTTCTAATCCAGATCTTGGGAGCAGTTCCGACCATCGGTGACGACAAGGGAGGTGTGGCCTTCTGGGCGCACGCCGGCGGCTTTATCGCTGGCGCCCTGCTGGTTCACATATTCAAGGACCGGGAGCTGGTGGCGAAGCATCGGTCCGTGGCCCGGACGATCGAACACGGTCTGGGTTACCGTGAGCGCGCCCGATGAGGATGGCCAGCGCAGCCGCGGGTTAGGCACCTCTCGCTGGCGTCACGACAATATCCCGCTGGAGCAGCTTGCCCATCACGTCGGCTTTCCGCGACGCGCCCCAGCACTCCAGGCCGACATCGGCATGGGCGTTTCCCGGCGTCACCGTCAGCACCAGCGCATCCGGGTCGAGTCTCGCCTTGACGGACTCCACTGCCGCCGAGTGCCCGCGGTCCAGACCGTCGGCCACCCGAAGGATCGCGCTCACTCGCCTGACGACGTCCTGATCGCCCGGCGGCAGCACCGCGAGCTCCGGGTGCTTCCTCCGCGGGCCGGTCCGCCGGTGATATCGGCTGATCAGCGCGACGAGCTCGCGCTCCCGCGGCGCTAGGCCGAGCCGCTCGGCGTGGGTGATGAGGCTGTAGCTGTGCCTGTGGTGCTTGGGGTAGCTCACCAGCTGCCCCACGTCGTGCAGCAGGCTTGCCGCCTCGAGCAACAACTGCTCCTCGGGGCCGCAGCCTAGCGTCTCGCCGAGCTGCTCGAAGAGCTGCAAGGCCAGCAGCCGGACGTGCTCCACATGGCGGCGGTCCGACTGGCAGCGCTCGGCGAACTCCCGGAAGAGGCGCAGCGGGTCGCGCACCACCGGCTCCTCGGCGCCCGCCATCTCCAGCAGCAGTCCCTCCCTCAGCCCGAACGCGCTCACCGTGATGCTCCGGGTCCTGACCCAGTCGAGCAGCTCCGCCGTGACCGCGAGACCCGCGATGATGATGTCGGCCCGCTCGGGGTTGAGCCCCGGCACCTGTCGCCGCTGCTCCGGCGTGCGGCTGACGAGCCAGTCGAGCAGCCGCTCCACCTCCGCGGCCTCGACCGAGACGCCGTGCACGGTATCCCCGGCAGGCAGACCGCGGCGGGCCTGGGTGACTCGGCCGAGCGTGGTGAAGGTTCCCCCGGAGCCGATCACGCTGGCCGCGGCCCATTCCCGGCTCGAGATGGCGCGCTTCAATTGCTTGCGGATGTGCTTGCGCAGGCCGGCCAGCTCCCGTTGGATCGAACGGTCGCCAGGCAGGTAAAGCTCGGTGAGTCGGACGGCGCCGAGCGGCAGGGAGAGCGTGAGCTCCACCAGGCCGTCCACCGCGCCGATCAGCTCGAGGCTGCCCCCGCCGATGTCGGCCACGACGGCCCGCTCGCCGGCGAGCGCGAAATGGTGGGCGACCGAGCGGTAGGAGAGCGCGGCCTCGGCCTCGGTATCGATGATGCGGAGTGGGATGTCGAGCTCTTGCCGGACCCGGCGGACGAACCAGGGACCGTTCTCCGCCTCCCGCACCGCCGCGGTGGCGACCGCCGCGATCCGGCGGACCTCGCGCCGCTGGCAGACCTCCCGCATGCGCTTCAGGGTCTGGATGGCGCGGTCCATCGCGGCGTCGGTGAGGCAGCCGGTCCGGGCCAGGCCGGCCGCGAGCCGCGGCTGATCCTTCATCTCGTCGATGACGGTGAGACCGGAGGCGGGGTCGTACTCGGCCACCAGCAGCCGGACGGAGTTGGAGCCGACGTCGATCGCGGCGATTCGCTCGCGCTCGGCGGGGGCGCCGCCGGTCATGCCGTGGCTTTCGCCTCGCCTCGGTCTTCGGCGTGATGCTTGATGGATTTTCCCTCCACCAGGAAGACGACGTCCTCGCCGATGTTGGTGGCGAGATCGGCCACCCGCTCCAGGTTCCGGCTCACCAGGAACAGCTCCATGCCCGCGCCGATCATGTGCGGGTCTTCCATCATGTGGGTCAGCAGTATACGGAACACCGAGCCGTGGAGCTGGTCAACCTTGTCGTCCCGCAGGCAGACCTCCCGGCCCGCGGCGGCGTCGCCGCGGATGAACGCCTCGAGCGCGTCCGAGAGCATGTCACGCGCCAGCCGGGCCATCTCGACGATCTCGGGCTCGGGGGCGATGGGCCGGCTCTGATTCAACCGCTCGGCCGACTGGGCGATGTTGACCGCGTGATCGCCCACCCGCTCGAGATCGTTGGCGATCTTGAGCGCGGAGGTGAGCATCCGGAGGTCGCGGGCCATCGGCTGCTGGAGGGCGAGGAGGTTGATGCACTGCTCCTCGATCTCGACCTCCATGCTGTCGATCACCCGGTCGCCCTTGATCACCCGCTGCGCCTTCTCGCTGTCGCGCTCCAGCAGCGCCTCCACCGCCAGGCTCAGCGCCGCCTCTGCCTCGCCCGACATGGTGAGCAAGCGCACCTTGGTGTGGCTCAACTCGTCGTGGAAATGGCGGTGGACGTCGACGCTCATCCGAATCTCCCGGTGATGTAGGCTTCAGTCCGCTCGTGCGCCGGGCTGGTGAAGATCCGCTCGGTGTCGTCGAACTCCACCAGCACTCCCCGGTCGAAGAACCCGGTGTAGTCCGACACCCGCGCGGCCTGCTGCATGTTATGCGTGACGATCACGATCGTGTAGTCCCGCTTGAGCTCGAAGATCAGCTCCTCGACCCGCTGGGTGGCGACCGGATCGAGCGCCGAGCACGGCTCGTCCATGAGGAGGAGCTCGGGCTGGTTGCCCAGCGCGCGCGCGATGCAGAGGCGCTGCTGCTGGCCGCCGGAGAGGCCGGTTGCGGGCTCCTCCAAGCGGTCCTTCACCTCTTCCCACAGCGCCGCCTGCCGGAGGCACCGCTCCACCAGGTCGGGCAGGTCGCGCTTGGTGACCAGGCGATTGAGACCCGGCCCGTACGCCACGTTGTCGAACACCGACTTCGGGAACGGATTGGGCCGCTGAAAGACCATGCCGACCCGCTGGCGCAGCGCGACCAGGTCGGTCCCATTGGAATAAACCGACCGGCCTTCGATCAGGATGTCGCCCTGATGCCTGGTGCCCGCGATGAGGTCGTTGAGCCGGTTGACGGAGCGCAGGAAGGTGGACTTCCCGCACCCGGAGGGCCCGATGATCGCGGTGACCGCCTTGCGCTGGATGGAGAACTCGAGGTTCCGGAGCACCTGGCGCTCGCCGTAGGCAAAGCCGAACCCGCGTACGTCCACCGCCGGCGTGCCACGCTCGGCCGGCTGCGCGGAGGGCGGTCGCGGGGCCAGGGTGGCCCTGGGCGTGGTGACGAAGGAGGTCCTCGGTTTCATGGTGGCGCTCATCCGAATCTCCCCGTGATGTAGGCCTCGGTCTGCTCGTTCCGGGGCGCGGTGAAGATCTGCCGGGTCGCCCCAGTCTCCACCATGGTACCGAGGTAGAAGAACGTCGTGGTGTCCGACACCCGCGCTGCCTGCTGCATGTTGTGGGTCACGATGATGATGGTGAAGGCGTTCTTGAGCTCGAACAGCAGCTCCTCGATCCGCTGAGTGCCCTGCGGGTCGAGGGATGCGGTCGGCTCGTCGAGCAGAATGACGTCGGGCGACGGGGCCACCGTGCGCGCGATGCAGAGGCGCTGCTGCTGCCCGCCCGAGAGCGCCATCGCGCTGGTGCGAAGCCGGTCCTTCACCTCGTCCCACAGCGCCGCCTGCCGCAGCGACCGCTCCACCACCGCGTCCAGTTCCGCTTTAGGCATCCGCCCGTGGACCCGGAGGCCGGCCGCCACGTTGTCGTAGATGGACATCGTGGGGAACGGCGTGGGCCGCTGGAAGACCATTCCGATCCGCCGCCGGAGCTGCATGGCGTTCACCCGGGGCGCGTAGATGTCCTCGCCGTCCAACAGCACCCGCCCGGTGATCCACCCACCCTCCACCAGCTCGTGCATCCGGTTCAGAGTCCGGAGAAAGGTGGATTTCCCGCAGCCGGACGGGCCGATCAGGGCGTGAACCCGGTGGGGCCGGAAGCCCAGGGAGACGCTCTTCACGGCGGTGAACTTCCCGTACATGGCCGTCAGCTTGTCGGTCTCGACCCGCGGCTTGTCGGGTGCGCGAACCGCCGCCGGCGCCGGCGCCGGGCGCAAGGTGGCGTCAGCCATTGAGGGTGAATCTCCGGCCGATTGCGAGCCGGGCGCCGAGGCTCAGCACGAACACGACCAGGATGAGCACCAGCGCCGCGGCCCAAGCGTAGCGATGCCACTCCTCGTAGGGGCCGGTCGCGTAGGTGAACACGGTGAGCGGCAGCGCCGCCATCGGCTGGTTTACGTTCCAGCTCATGTACTGGCTGCCGAGCGCGGTGAAGAGCAGCGGCGCCGTCTCGCCGGCGATCCGGGCGACGGCCAGGAGGCTGCCGGTCACGATCCCGGGCAGGGTGGTCCGCATCACGATGGCGAGACTGGTCCGCCAGCGGGGGTACCCGAGCGCCAGCGCCGCCTCGCGGAGCGAGTTGGGCACCAGCTTGATCATCTCCTCGGTGGTGCGGAGCACCATCGGGATCATCAGCATCGCCAGCGCCGCGCTCCCCGCCAGCGCCGAGAAGTGCTTCTGAGTCGCCACGATCCAGGCCCAGGCGAAGACGCCGACGACGATGGACGGCGTCCCGTTCATCACGTCGGCCACGAACCGGGTGACCCAGGTGAGCCGGCTGCCGGGGTACTCCGCGCAGTAGATGCCCGCCGCGATCCCGATCGGGAGCCCGATGAGGCTGGCAACGCCCACGATGATGAGGGTCCCGACGATGGCGTGCGCCACCCCGCCGCCGGATCTCCCCGGCGGGAGCGGGCATCCGGGTGAAGAAGTCCAGCGAGAGACTCCCCGCGCCCTTGACGACCAGGTCGAAGAGAATGAAGAAGAGCGGCAGCAGCGCCACCACGACGGCCAGGACCATGAGCCCGACCATCGCGTTGCTCACCAGCCGGCGCACCACGCGACGGTTCACAGGGCCTTGCTCCCGATGCCCGAGCCGCGGGCGACCCTCCAGATGAGCAGCCGCGCGCCGGCGTTCACCAGCACGGTCACGATGAAGAGCAGGAACGCGACGTAGGCCAGGGCGGAGAGATGCATGTCGCCCACGGCCTCGGTGAACTCGTTGGCGATCGCGGCCGCCATGGTGTATCCCGGCGCGAACAGCGACGCGGCGATCTCATGCCGGTTCCCGATCAGCATCGTGACGGCCATCGTCTCGCCCAGGGCGCGTCCCAGGCCCAGGATGACGGCGCCGACGATGCCCGAGCGGGCGTAGGGGATGATGGCGGTGATGACCGCCTCCCATCGGGTTGCGCCGAGCGCCAGCGCGGCCTCGCGCTGGGTGTCGGGAACCGCCAGCAGCACCTCCCGGGAAACCGACATGACGTAGGGCATCACCATGATCGCGAGAATGATCCCCGCGGAGAGCATGGAGGGCCCGTAGATCGCTCCCTGGAACAGCGGCAGGAAGCCGAACACGTCGCGAAGGAACGGGAAGACACTGGCTCGCAGGACGGGAATCAGCACGAAGATTCCCCACAGCCCGTACACCACGCTGGGAATCGCCGCGAGCAGGCTGATCAGGAAGGCCACCGGCTGCCGCACCGCCTTGGGGGCGAACTCGCTCAGGTAGATCGCCACGCCGAGCGAGAGCGGGACCGCAATGACCAGCGCGACAAGCGAGGAGATCAGCGTTCCGAAGATCAGCGGAAAGGCCCCGAACTGCTCGGCCACCGGGTCCCAGGTACTGCTGGTGACGAAATCGAGGCCGAACTTGGCGATGGCCAGCCGGGAGCCCATCCAGAGCTCATAGACCAGGAACCCGAGCAGGATGGGGATGGAGACTGCCCCCAGCGTCAGCAGCCAGCGGAACACCCGGTCCCCGTAGCTCGTGAGCTCTAAGGAGGGCGGCTCCTCGGCCGGGGACCGAGTGACGGGCTCGCTGGGCAGGGTGGTCGTCATGGGGCTGATGTTATCCGAAACATCCGTGCGGAAGGTCACGGATTTGTAACGGACGGGTCACGGGGCGGGGGGCCTCTCCTGCAGGCTTGAATCCCTCGCTTCGCCCAGGGCAAGGGCAACAGAGGTCCTCGGCCCCGAGCGAAGCGAAGGGGCGGAGCTACCCGGCGATTCTCTTCTGCGCCAGCTCGATGACCGGCACGGGCAGCGGCGCGTAGTGCAGGTCGGCTGCCATCCGCTGGGCCGCAGGCTGGAGCATCCAGGTGATGAATTTCTTGATCTGTGCTCCCTTGGCGCTGTCGCGAGGCTGGGGCTGGATGAGGAGCCAGGTGAAGGATGAGATGGGGTACGCCCCCGACCCCTTGGGGTTGGTGATGGACACCCGAAAATCGGTGTCAGGCGGAAGCTTCGTGGCGGCCGCCGCGGCCGTGACGCTCTTCAGCGAAGGCTCGACGAATTCACCCTCGGCGTTCTTGACGTCCGCATACGGCAGCTGGTTCGAAACGGCGTAGATCAATTCCACATATCCGATGGCCCCATCGGACTGCTTGACCTGCTGGGTTACTCCTTCGTTCCCTTTGCCGCCCAGCCCCACCGGCCAGTTTACCGAGGTGGCCTTGCCGACCTTCTTCTCCCACTCGGGGGACACCTTGCTCAGGTAGTCCACGAAAACATAGGTCGTGCCGGAACCGTCCGAGCGGTGAACGACGATGATGTCCTGATCCGGCAGCTTGGCCCCGGGATTCAGCTGCGCGATCCGCCGGTCGTTCCATTTCGTCAACTTACCCAGGAAAATGTCGGCGATCGTCGTGGCATCCAGCCTCAGCTTGGCGTTGCCCGCCGCAGCGAGGTTGTAGGTGAGCACCACCGAGCCCATGACCGTGGGGACGTGCAGGACATTCCCGTTCACGCTCTTGATCTGGTCATCGGTCATCGGGCCGTCGGTGGCCCCGAAGTCCACGGTACCCTCGGTGAACTGCCGTATCCCTCCTCCGGAGCCGATCGACTGGTAGTTGATGCGAACACCCGTCTCCTTGGCATACGCGTCGAACCACTTGGTGTAGATCGGGTTCGGAAAGGTGGCTCCGGCGCCCGTCAAGTCGGCGCCCGAGCCAGCCGAGCCGGCGCTTGCGGGTCCTGCCGCGGCGCTGTCGCCGCTCGCCGGGGGCGCCTTGTCGCCACCGCAGCCGATCGCGAGCACGGCCACCAGGGGCATAGCCAGGCGATGTGTCAGCATGGAGACTCCTCAGTTGGAAGCGATGGCCTTGCCAGCGGCTTTCAGGGTCGGGAGGCGGGCCTGAAGGATCGTCACGACTTCCTTGGGGAGCGGCGAGTAGTGCAGCGACTCCGCCATCCCCTGGGCCTCCGGAGTGATCATCCAGGTCAGAAAATCCTTGATCAGCTTCGCTTTCGCCGGATCCTTATTGTCCTTGTGTACCAGGAGCCAGGTAAAGGACGAGATCGGATACGAGCCCGCTCCCTCCGCATTGGTGATCGATACGCGGAAGTCGGTGTCGTTCTTGAGCTTGGTTCCGGCGGCCGCCGCCGTCACGCTCTCCAGCGACGGCTCGACGAAGCTGCCCGCGCTGTTCTTGATCAGGCCGTAGGGCAGCTTGTTGGACTTGGCGTAGATCAATTCGACATATCCCAGCGCTCCCTCCACCTGCTTCACCTGTTGGGTCACGCCCTCGTTGCCCTTGCCGCCGAGCCCTACCGGCCAATTGACCGAGGTGGCGTAGCCGACTTTGTCGCGCCACTCACGCGAGAACTTGTTGAGGAAATCGGTGAAAACATAGGTGGTGCCCGAGCCGTCGGAGCGGTGCACGACGATCAAATCGATGTCCGGCAGCTTCACCCCGGGATTGAGAGCAGCGATCCCCTTGTCGTTCCACTTGGTGATTCGGCCCATGAAGATGTCGGTCAGGACGTTGCCGTCGAACTTGAGCTTGGCATCGCCGAGCGAGGGGAGATTGTAGGTGACGACCACGGCGCCGAGCACGGCGGGGACGTGGAGGACGTTGCCGTTCACTGCGGCGATCTGCGACTCGTTCATGGGACCGTCGGTGGCGCCGAAGTCCACGGTGCCTTCGGTGAACTGGCGGATTCCGCCGCCGGAGCCGATCGACTGATAGTTGATCTGGATGCCGGTCTGCTTGTTGTAGGCGTCGAACCACTTGGTGTAGATCGGGTTCGGGAATGTGGCGCCGGCGCCGGTGAGAGTCTGTGCTCCGAGCGGGGGCGCGAGGGCCACCATGCCGGTCAGCACGAGCCTGGAAGTCCGCATGATTCTCGATTCCTTAGTGTATTGTCTCACGCCATGTCGTATCACGTCGCGCGGCGTCGCTTCGACTCCTTCACTCCGCTCCGGATAACAAGCCCCTAGAAGCTCACCGCCATCATGCTCCGGATCCCGCTCACACTCTCGGCGCCTTCCGCCTGGAAGCTCTCCCGCTCGTAGGCGACCCTGAACCAGGCCTTGCTCGACATGTAGACCCCGAGGCCGGCGGTGATGAGGGTGGCGCCGTCGTCGTCGGTGTCGGTATCGGGATCGGCCGAGGTCCACCCGGGCGAACGGCTCGATCGCATAGAGCCAGGAGGTGGGGCTCGTCATCCGGACGTTGTACGCGGCAACGCCCTGAATGCCGCGCATCTGGAGCGTGGCGGCCGAGGCGTCCTCGCCCTGGAGATACTCGGCCAGCGCGAACAGACCCTCGTCGCCCGGCTTGCCGTACTGTGCGTCCAGGCCCCAGGCGTTGTTGGTGAAGCCCGAGTCGGGAACGTCGCCCACCGTTACGATTCCATCGTGGACGAACCAGGACCCGCCGACGTCGATCTTCGCGGTCACCGCCGCGGTGGCCCGGGCACCGAAGCTCTTCTTGTTGTTCACGTCGTTGAGGCTCTCACCCTGGCCGTTGTACGCGCCCAGCTTGACCGTAATCAACCGAATGTCGTCGAGCTTGTGCTCCAGTCGGACGCTGGCGCCGACGTCGTGCGACAGGTAGCCCGCCGAGCCGAAAAGGTCGTTCGACGCCCGGGGCAGCAGCCCCTGGCCCGCGCCGCGCTCGATGGAGGGCAAATTGGTGGACGAGGTCAGCTCGTAGCGGCTGTAGGGCCGCTTCTCCTGTCCGGCTCGGAGGTAGAGCGCCGACTTGCTCGCCTCCTTGCTGAACCGCACGTCGATGTAGGCGTCCCGCAGGCGGAGGCCGCTCCGGCCCGTGGTCCGGCAGGTGATGGTGGGCGTCCCACCGCCCACCGGAACCTCGGTGGACGTGCAGGTGGTGGTGACGCTGGAGAGGTTTCGCCCGCCCTCGAAGGATGGCTGGATGTAGACCGAGACGTTCTCCGAGATGTTGCCCCGCGCCTCGATTCGGGCGCGCCGGGTGAAGATGTTGCTCTGGGCGCCGGCCGTCGCGGCATAGGCCTCGTTGTCGAAGTAGTAGCCCTGCTCCTGCAGCCGGCCGGTGAGCTTGACGTTCGGATACGTTGTCTGGGCCAGCAGCTGCCCCGCGAAACCGCAGCAGAGGAGGGTGATGCCCGAGAGTCCGCGAATCATCGCACGCATGCGCGACCTTTCATTCCCGAGGTGAGTCCAGCCGAGTCCACTGACCGCGCCAAAGAAGCCCGGCGCCGGTCACGAATCCCACGCTGGTTTGTAACAGATCGGTAAACACGAGGTGCCGGGAACCCACACACCGGCGCGTGACCATTCCGTTGCATTTCCGTGCCGCTCCCGTAGCCGACCGTACGCGACTTTCGTGGCTGCCCGGCCGACCGGCCGGCGATCAGGACGCGACCACCCTTACCACCATGCCTCGATGACCAAACCACACCTGGCCCGCCTCGGCGTCGTCCTTTCGCTCTGCCTCGTCTCGGCGGCCGAGCTTTCCGCGCAAGGCCGGGGCAGGATCGTCGGCCGGGTGGTGGACGGGCAACAGGGCGCGCCGGTAGCGGGTGCGACGGTGGAGCTGGACGCGAACCGATCGACGGGCGGTGTCGGCCCTCGATGGCCGGTACCTCTTCGAGTCGGTCCCGGCCGGCCCGGTGTCGCTGCGGGTGCGGATGATCGGATTCGGACCCAAGCTGGTGACCGGGGTCGCTGGTGCCGGCAGGGCGGCACGGTCGCGCAGGACGTCGCGCTGGTGGCCGAAGCGGTCCAGCTGGCCGAGATCTCGGTGAGCGCGGAGGCGGAGCGGGGCACGGTGAACCGCGCGCTGGAGGAGCAGCGGAACGCCGCCAACATCGTGAGCGCGATCACCGCCGAGCAGATCGGCGAAGAGTCCCGACAGCGACGCCGGGCCAGGCGGTGCAGCGGGTCAGCGGCGTCAGCGTGCAGGACGGCAAGTACGTCTTCGTCCGCGGCCTGGGCGAGCGCTACACCACCACCTCGCTCAACGGCGCGCGGATCCCGAGCCCGGAGCCGGAGCGCAAGGTCGTGCCGCTCGACCTGTTCCCGTCCTCGCCTGCTGGAGGGCATCACCACCTCGAAGACGTTCACGCCGGATCAGCCGGGTGACTTCAGCGGCGCGGCCGGTCAACCTCAAGACCCGGGAGTTCCCGGCACGGCGGGTGATCGACCTTCTCGGTCTCGGCCGGTCTCAACACCGCGGCGCACCGGCAAGGACCTGGTGCGGGCCCCAGCGGTCGGGGGCCGAATGGCTCGGGCTTCGCGGGATCGGAGCGCCGGATCCCGGCGGCCGGCGGAGGCCGCCGGCAACCTCGCGCGGCCTGGACCAGTCGCAGATCAACGGCATCATCGGCTCGTTCCGCAACGCCTGGTCGGGACGGCTCGGACAACGGCTCGGCCAACGGCGGGTTCGGATTCACGGTCGGCGGCGAGGATCCGGTCTTCCGCCAGCCCATCGGCTACATCGGCTCGTTCACCTACTCCTACGGGCAGGAAGTGCGGGCGGAGGAGTCCCGGTCGCTCGTCATGCGCCAGCAGCACCGGCTTCGTGCCGCTGCAACCAGACCGTGGGCTCGACCGCCCGCGAACAGCGTGCTCTGGGGCGGCATTCTCAACCTGAGCACCCGGCTCGGCGCCGCCACAAGCTGCTCGTTCAACAACACCTACAACCGAAGCGCCGACAACGAGGCGACCCGGCTCGCCGGCGACGAACGAGGAGTTCGCGGTCGACCTCGACGTCACCCGGCTCACCTTCGTCCGAGCGCACCGTGCGCTCGCACCAGCTCACCGGCGAGCACCTGCTCGGCCGACGACCACCTGCGTCGACTGGTCGCTGACGCGCTTCCCGGGTCGACCGGTACGAGCCGGACCGCTCGGACGTCGCCTACATCGCCCAGATCGATCCGGTGACGGGCGCATCCCGGCCGATCGACTGGCTGGGCGCGCCCGCGGTCCGCCGACCCGCACGTTCAGCGATCTGGGGGAAAGCAGCTACGAGGGGCAGGGCAACTACCGGCTGTTCCTGGGCTCCTCCGCCAATCCCGCGATCGTCAAGGTGGGCGGCGCGTACCGCGCGGTGGATCGGGACGCGGACAGCCGGGCATTCGACATCACCAATCGCGGACTCTCCCCGAGGCGGACCGTCAGGCGCCGCCGGAGCAGATCTTCGCCGGGCCCTACGCCCAGGACAGCACGGCTTTCGCTGTTCATCAACGCGAACGGCGGCCGCTACGACGCCCGGGACCGGCTGGCGGCCGGCTACGGGCAGGTCGAGGTGCCGCTCGCCGGGCGGCTCCGCCTGATCGGCGGCGCGCGGGTCGAGCACTGGACGCTGGACCTCAACACCCTCGATCCCCAGGGCGATGGCCTCGTCCACCGACGCGCGACAACACCGACGTCCTGCCGTCGCTCGCGCTCAACTACGAGCTGACGGAGATCCAGATGCTCCGGCTCTCGGCGAGCCAGACGCTCTCCCGGCCCGAGTACCGCGAGATCGCGCAGCGTCAGCTCGTTCGAGCCGATCGGCGGGCTCATCACCTTCGGCAACCCCGACCTCCAGCGCGGCGCTGATCCAGAACTACGACGCGCGCTGGGAGTGGTATCCCGCGGCCCGGCGAGGTGCTGAGCATCGGGCGTCTTCGCCAAGCGCTTCGAGGACCCGATCGAGCGGGTCTTCGTGAACCAGACCGGCGCCGCTTGCCAACAGCTTCGTCAACGCCGACAAGGCCGACAACTACGGCGTCGAGCTCGAGGTGCGGAAGAGCCTGGACTGTTCTCGCCCGGCGCTCGCGCCGCTCACCCGTCTTCGCCAACACCACGCTGATGCGGAGCCGGATCACCCCCGGCAACACCGACATCAGCTCGCTCACCAGCGCCGACCGGCCGATGGTGGGCCAGGCCGAGTACGTGGTGAACGGCGGGCTGACGTACGCCAGCGGTGGAGGCCTGAGCGCCACCGCGCTCTACAACGTGGTCGGTCCGACGGATCGTCGAGGCCGGCGCGCTGCCGTTCCCGGATGCCTACGAGCAGGCGCGCCACGTGCTGGACTTCTCGCTCCAGGTTCCCGTCTTCGAGCGCCGCGTCGCTCAAGCTCGACGCCAAGAACCTGCTGGACGCACCCTACCGAGATGCGTGCAGGGCGGCGTGCTCCGGAGCCGCTACAAGACCGGCCGGGTGCTTCGCGTTGGGCGCCACGTGGCAGCCGTTGACCACCGAGGTGACGCGATCGTGACCTCGCCGTGCTGGCACCGAGAAGCCCGAGTGTTGTTTACCATCGCGCTGCCTTGGTCAGTCCTTCGCAACCCTTCTCCTCGTGAGGACCTGATGCGGTTTCCCGTGCGCACGTTCCGAGTCACCGCCGTGCGCGGTGCTTCTGGCCGTGAGCCTCGCCGCCTGCGGCGACGACGACAGTACCAATCCCGCCGGCGACGCCGCCGGCGCCGACGGGGCTCGCCGCGACCTGGCCGACGACGGTCGTCGATCGAGGTCACGCTGGAACGCGGTGACCGGCGCGACCAGCTACGTCCTCGAGCGCGCCGATGCGCCGCGCGCCGGGAACGTTCGACGCAGGTCGGCGGTGACGCTGACCGACCCGAGCCTATACCGACGCCGACATCGTGGCCGGACGCGGCCTACGGCTACCGCGTGGCCGCGGTCAACGACGCGGGCACCGGCGCGCTTCAGCGGCGCGTGAACGCGAGCACCGCCGGCGCCAAGGTGGCGACGATCACGCGGCAACATCACCGCCGACCGCGACGCTGTTCGCCGACACGCTCTACGCCCTGAGCGGCTACGTGAAGGTGGCGCAACGGCGCGACCCTCACGATCCAGCCCGGCACCACGATCGTGGGCGACCCGGCCGTGGCCGGCAGCTCGCTGTGGATCCTGCGCGGCGCCAAGATCGACGCGCAGGGCACGGCCGACGCGCCCATCGTCTTCACCTCGGGCAACGCCGGCCGGGCCGCGCGCGCCCGGGCGACTGGGGCGGGATGCATCATCATCGGCAACGGCATCATCAACCGCACCGGCGCCGTGCTCACCGAGGGCCCGCAGGGCGTCACCGAGACCTACTCGGGCGGCACCGACAACGCCGACAACAGCGGCACCCTCCGCTACGTCCGCATCGAGTTCGCCGGCTACGACGTGTCGAGCGGCGCGGGCCAGGAGCTCAACAGCCTCTCGATGTACGCGGTCGGCTCGGGCACCACGCTGGAGTACGTCGCAGTCGCTCGCCGGGCTGGACGACTCGTTCGAGTGGTGGGGCGGCGCGGTGGACGGCCGCTACCTCGTGTCCTACGAGTCGGGCGACGACCACTTCGACTGGACCGAGGGCTACCGCGGCCGCAACCAGTTCCTCATCGCGCTTCCAGTCGACCCGGCTCGATCCGGCGGCCGGCGCCGGCGTGCTCGTCCACCGACCCGCAGGGCTTCGAGGCCGACGGCTGCAACGGTACCGGCTGCGACCTCGGCTTCGCCACGCGAGCCCTTCTCGGTGCCGGTCTTCGCCAACTTCACCCTGGTCGGCCCGGGCACCGGCACGACGCTCACCGGCGTCCGGCGACATCGGCATGGTGCTCCGCCGCGGCACCGGCGGGTATCTCACCAACGGCATCGTGGCCCGCTGGCAGCGGCAAGGGCTCTCGGTGCGTGACGCGGAGACCGACGCCCTGCATCGACGGTCCGATTCGCTCAACGTCGTCAATCTCCTGCTGGCGGAGAACACGGCCAACTACGACGCGGACGCCGGCAGCGACTTCGGCGAGGCGGCGGCCTTCGCGGCGGCCAACCACGTGGCAGACGCCGGGCACCGCGGCCTCGCTCTTCACCAGCCTCACCCCGGCTCGCTCGACTGGACGCCGCCGGGCGGCTCGCCGGCGGCGGCAGGGGCGGGCACGGTCGTGATTCCGGCCGAGTACACCGGCGCAGCTACTTCGGCGGCACGCTGACGAACACCACCTACTTCGGCGCGGCCGACCCGGCCGGCGCCGAAGTGGTGGGAGGGCTGGACCCGATACGCGACGGAGTAGCGAAGATCTGTAACACTGCGGGCAGGCGGGGCCGCTGATGGCCTCGTCTGCCCGGAGTCTCCTTCGATGAGGAAGGCGTACGGATGCGGATAGCGGTGATGCTCTGGTGCGCCCTGTGCAGCCGGGGCTGCCGCCTGTGGAAACCCCGATGCCCGGGCGGAGCGCGCCATCGGGCCGCCGGGTAGTGGACAGCATCGCTGCCCCGGGAGGAAGCGCTGCGCCGTTTCCGGGCGAGCCTTCCACCGGCGCGACTCGCTGAGCGGCGGCGGCCGACAGCCGCGATGCGCTGGTTGCGGCCTTCGTGCGGGCGCTGGAGCGCGGCCGACACGGCGGCGCTCGCCGGGCTGGCGGTCAGCCGATCCGAGTTCGCCTATCTCTACTACCCGACCGCAACGCAGGGCCTCCGCCTTACAACCTGGAGCCCGGGCTGCTGTGGTTCATGCTGTTCGAGCGGAGCGAGCAGGGCATTCGCCGCGCGCTTCAGGTCTATGGGCGGCAGTCGATGCCACTGGTGGACTACGACTGCGGAGCCGGCGCCTCGGCATGAAGGCGAGAACACGGTCTACGGCCCCTGTGTCGTCCGCTGGCGCGCCAAGAGCGGGCGACACGGTCTCGGCAGCGGCTCTTCGGTCAGATCCTCGAGCGCGGCGGCCGCTACAAGTTCCTGAGCTACGCCAACAGGCTCGACTGAAGCGCCGGCGCGAATCAGAAGACCGCCATCGCGCCCAGTATGGTGGCGATGGCGATGGCTGCCCGGCCAGGACGTCGCTCGGATAGTGCACGCCGAGGCGCACCCGGGAGAAGCCGACCAGCAGCGCCAGCAGCGAGGAGGGGCCGGCCCAGAGCGGAAAGACCACGCCGTAGCCCAGCGCGACCGACATGGCCGCGGCGGCGTGGCCGGAGGGGAACGAGAACCGGTCGGGCTCGCGCCGATCGCGGCGCCAGCCGCATCCCGGACTCGGCAGGCCGCCGCGCGCCACGGTGCGCTTGACCAGCTGGACCAGGAGGTGGGAGACGACCAGGGTCGTCAGGGCGAGCCGCGGAGGCCGGTGCAGCTTCGCAGCAGGCGAGCCAGGGCACGCCCGCGGCGGCCACCGTCGGTCCGGTGCCGCCCAGATGGGTCACGGCCGTCCAGGCCAGGCGCGAGCGGCCGCGGCGCCGCCGGAGCGATCGCGCAGCGCAGCATCAGCGCGCGATCGCGGGCGTCGAGCCGAACCAGGAGGGGCGCGGTCATCGCCACCGAAGTCGCCGCCCTCCGCCACCATGGCGCCGTCGCCACGGCCACGACCTCGTAACAATCGCGGCGCTGGCCCTTCACCGTGATCGAGACCCGCCTGTCACGCTCCGTGACGCAACCCGGCCAGCTTGCGTGGTCCGCACCGTCGGAAGCCGCGATGCGCGTCCTGTACTGCACCGACACCTACCCGCCGCAGATCAACGGCGTCTCCATCGTCACCGCGCTGTCGCGTCGCCGGCCTGTCCCGGCGCGGCTGGGAGTGCGCCGTGGTGGCGCCGCGCTATCCCGCTGCGGTCCACGCACGCGTGGCTGGGAGCGGACTCCGGCGAGGCCGGGGCGCCGAGTCATCGAGTCTTCCAAGCCTGCCGATGCCGCGCTACCCCGACGTCCGGCTCGCCGGCCGCGGGCCGGCCGACGTGCGAGCGGCTCATCCGCGCTTCCGGCCCGACCTGGTCCACTGCGAGACGGAATTTCGGCATCGGCCGCGCGGGCCAGCGCGCCGCGCGGCGGGCCGGGGTGCCGGTGGTCTCCTCCTATCACACCGACTTCGCGCGCTACGCCGAGGCGTACGGCGTGCCCGCTGGCTGCGGGCGTCGTCACCGGTACCTCGCCCGGTTCCACCGGACGGAGCCGGCGGGTGTACACGCCTCGACCGTCGCCAAGGCGGATCTGCTCCGCGCTCGGCGTCGAGCCGCGTCGAGGTCTGGGGGCGGGGTGTAGACACGGAGGTGTTCCATCCCGCGCCGGCGGAGCCAGCGAGCTCCGCGAGGCCCTCGGCATGGGGAGCCGCTTCACGTTCGTGTACGTCGGGCGGCTCGCGGCCGAGAAGCGGGCCGACATGGTGCTCGACGCCTTCCGCCTGGCGAGCGGGATGGTCCCGCGGGGTGTCATCCATCTCGTCTCGCGGGCACCGGACCGTGCGAGGCCGAGCTCAAGCGCGGCCGCCCGCCGGGGGTCACCTTTCTCGGTCTCCTCGACCGCCGGAGCCGCGCTGCCCGACCTCTACGCCAACTGCGACGCCTTCGTGTTCGCGTCGGTGACCGAGACGCTGGGCCTGGTCGTGCTGGAGGCGATGGCCAGCGGGCTGCCCGTGATCGCCGCGCCGGAGGGCGGGGTCCGGGACCACCTGCGCGACGGGCGGAACGGCCTGACCTACGGGCGGGAGACGCTGCCGCGATGGCGCGCGCCATGGTGCCGCTGGTCAACGAGTGGGAGCTCACGCCGGCGGCTGGCGCGGAAGGCGCGGCACACGGTCGAGAGGCTGAGCTGGGAGCGGGAGATGGATCGGCTGGACGCGAGCTACCGCGAGGTGTGCGCGTCGGCGCGACACGGGCTCAGGCGTCGGGAAACCAGCAGGTGACCGTGGTGCCCCTGCCCCGCTCGCTCTCCGCGTACACCCGGCCGCCGTGCGCCTCGACCAGGTGCTTCACGATCGCGAGCCCTAGGCCGGTCCCGCCCTCCTCGCGCGAGCGCGAGGCATCGGCGCGGTAGAACCGCTCGAAGATCCGCGGCAGGTGCTCCCGGCTGATCCCGACGCCGTTGTCGTGCACCGCGACCGCCACCCCGTTTCCCTCTCGGCGCGCGACACAGCCGATCGTCCCGCCCGCCGGCGTGTGCCGGAGCGAGTTGTCCATCAGGTTGGTGAGGACCTGGCGCATCGCGTCGAGATCGGCGCAGAGCATCTCCGCCCCCGGCTTCGACCTCGACGCAGAGCTCCACGCCTGGGACGCGGGCCGGACCGCCAGCGCGGTCCACGACTCCCGCGCCACGGCGGCGATGTCCACCTCGGTGCGGACGGGCTGCCAGCGGCCGGACTCGATGCGCGAGAGGTCGAGCAGGTCGTCCACCAGCCGCTGCATCCGCTGCGCGTTGCCCAGGATCGTGCCCAGGAAGCGCCGCGCCGTCTCCGGATCGGGCGGTCGGCACAGCAGGGTCTCGGCGTAGCCGCGAGATCGAGGTGAGCGGGGTCTTGAGCTCGTGCGAGACGTTGGCGACGAAGTCGCGGCGGACCGTCTCGAGCCGGCGGAGCTCGGTGAGGTCGTGCATCACCAGCACCGCGCCGCCCGCCGGGAGCGGGCGGGCGTTGAGCAGGACCGAGCGCCCGTCCATGCTCGAGCTGGCGGTCCTGCACCGGCTCGCCGCCGAGCACGGCGTCCACCACCTCGCGCGCCGCCTTCACCCGGAAGAGCTCGGCGAGGTCGGGCAGCGGGTCGCGCTGGTCGTAGCCCAGCAGCCGGCGCGCGGCCGGATTGGCGGTGACGATCCGGCCCCGCCCGTCCGCGGCGATCACCCCCTCCACCATGGACTCGACCAGCGCCGCCGATCTCCGCCTGCTCCCGGCGCAGCTCGTCGAAGCGATCGCCGAGCTGGCGGTGCATCTGCCGGAGCGCCTGCACCAGCACGTCGATGTCGGGGACGCCCGAGCGGGGGAACCGCGGCGGGGAGCCGGCGGCGATGGCGCGCGCGGCGGCGGTGATGTCGGTGAGCGGGCCGAGCGATCGAGCGGCCCGCGACGAGGGCGAAGATCGCCCCGACCAGCAGGGCGAGCAGCGCGGCGCCCGCCACGGCGCCCTGCGCCCGGCGGACGATCTCGTCCACCTGGCTGAGGTTCGCCGCGACCCGGATGACGCCGGGCCCGCCGGGCACCGCGACATAGATCAGCGGGCGGCCGACCGTCTCGCTCCGCCGGCGTCGCGACGCCGGTCCTGCCGGCCAGCGCGGCCCGCACCTCGGGCCGGTCGCGATGATTCTCGATCGCGGGGAGCGGCCCGGGCGGAAAGTCGCTGTCGGCCCGGACCCGGCCGGTCGAGTCCACGAGGGTGATCCGGCGGCCGTTCTGCTGGGCGAGCCGGTGCACGGTCTCGTCCCACTCCGTGGAGTCGGCGGGAAATCGCCTCGCGGATCAGGCGCGCCTCGCGCTCCAGCGAGCGCTCGATGTCGCCCTCGAGGTCGCGGCGGAGCGAGCGCTCCGCGCCGAAGAGCAGGACCGCCATGGCCAGCACGAGCACCAGCAGCGTCCCCGCGACCAGCCGCCTGGCGAAGCTCACCGGGCGCGCGCCCCCCGTTCCGTGCCCCTGAACCGGTAGCCGAAGCCGCGGACCGTCTCGATCAGCCGGCCCGCGTCGCCGAGCTTGGTGCGGAGCCGCTGCACGTGCATGTCCACCGTGCGGGTCTGGATGTCGGGCTGCGCTTCCCAGACGGTCTCGAGCAGCTGGGGACGGGTCTGCACCCGGCCGCGGCGCTCGACCAGCGTGAGCAGCAGCTTGTACTCCGTCGCGGTGAGGCTCAGCTCCTCGCCTGCGACCCTAGCGCGGTGGGCCGAGCGGTCGATGGCGATCGGGCCGGCAGCCAGCGTCGAGCCAGCGGTCACCGGCGGCGAGCCCAGCCGGCGCAGCAGCCCCCGCACCCGGAGGGAGAGCTCCTGGGGCGAGAACGGCTTGGTGAGGTAGTCGTCGGCGCCCAGCGACAGGCCGCGGATCCGGTCGGTCTCCTCCCGCCGCGCGGTGAGCAGGATGACGCCGACGTCCCGGGTCTCGTCCCGCTGCCGCAGCTCGGCCAGCACGTCGTACCCCGAGACGCCGGGCAGCATCAGGTCGAGGATGACGATGTCCGGCCGCTCCTCCCGCGCCGCCTTGAGCGCGTCGGGCCCGTTGGCGGCGGTCGAGACCCGGAATCCCGCCTTGGCGAGATGGTACGCGACGAGGGCGGTGATGTCGGGCTCGTCGTCCACCACGAGAATGCGGTGCGTCATGTCGGTCTCTTAGCGCGGGTCAACGGCCGGACGGCGGTCGGCTCCTGCACCCGGGCGTGGGTGTGCGATCGGCTTCGGTGCGCGGCCCGGTCGCGCTCGGCGCGCATGCCGGAGTCGTCCTGCATAACGGCGTCGAGGATCGCGGACAGCAGGCGGGCCGGCACTCCCCCGTCCCGGCGGAGCCGGTACAGCACGAACTGGGCGATGGGCGTGTCCCGCACCAGCTCGGCCCGCCGCAGGACCTGGAGATGGCGGGACACCGTCGGCTGCGGCAGGTCGAGCAGATCCTGCAGGTCCGAGACGAAGAGCGGCGCCGCCGCCAGGCAGTTCAGGATCCGGAGCCGGGTGGGCTCGGCGACGGTGAGGAGGAGGTCGGTGGCCGACGGGGTGCTCATATGCGCGCTAACATATATATGGCGAGGGGAATGAACAAGAGGTGAAAAGTCACGGACTGGTACCACCTGAGCCTTGCTCAACCGAGGACACTGTGGCAGGCTGGGTGGAGTGTTTGGCGCCGGAGCGAGGGCCGAGATGAAAGCATCGGTGTTCATCGCCACCAGCCTCGAGGGCTTCATCGCGCGGGCGGACGGTGCGTTGGACTGGCTGCCGGCCGACGACGTCGAGCCGCACGGCTACGACGAGTTCATCGCCACGGTGGATGCGATCGTCATGGGTCGCAAGACGTTCGAGACGGTGCTGACATTCGGTGCCTGGCCCTATGGGACCAAGCCGGTGGTCGTGCTCAGCAGGACTCCGTCGGCGTTGCGCGCGCCCGACGGAGCGGTGTGCGAGATGATGGCCGGTACTCCATCAGAGGTCGTCGCCCGGCTCGGCGCGCGCGGTTTCAAGCATCTCTATGTCGATGGCGGCGTGACCATCCAGGGGTTCCTCGCAGCAGGCCTGATCCAACGGATGATCATCACCCGGATCCCGGTGCTTCTCGGGAGCGGGATCCCGCTGTTCGGCCCACTGTCGCAGGACGTCCGACTCGAGCACGTCGCCACCCGCTCGTTTCCGAGCGGCTTGGTGCAGAGCGAATACCTTATTGCTGCCCGACCGAAGTCCTGACGTCGGCGAAAAGGGGGACTCGTGAATCCACGCGGCAAGATCGCGCTCGTCACCGGAGCGTCGAGTGGAATCGGCGCGGCAACGGCCCGCGCGCTCGCGGGTGCGGGGGCCCGGGTGCTCCTGGTGGCTCGCCGCGCAGCGGAGCTCGAAGAAGGTGGCCGCCTCGATCGGCTCCGGCGCGGCGACCACGTACCCGGTCGACCTGAGCAACGCGTCAGCGGTCGCCCAGCTGGCCGAGCGGATCGGCTCGACTGTGGGGACGCCCGACATCATCGTGAACAACGCCGGCGCCGGCCAATGGAAGTTCGTCGACGAGACGACCTCGGAGGAAGCGGTGCAGATGATGGCCGTTCCCTATTTCGCGACCTTCCATGTCACCCACGCGTTTCTACCGGGCATGCTTCGCCGCAATACCGGTCATTTCGTCAATGTCAGCTCGGTCGGGTCCCGCTTCGTCTGGCCGGGCGCCACGGCCTATATCGCGGCCCGCTGGGCAGTGCGCGGATTCACGGAGGCGCTGCGGGCGGATCTGGCAGGCACCGGCATCGGTGTCACGCTGTTCGAGTCAGGGGTGGTCCGGTCACCGTACTGGGAGCACAACCCGGGAAGTCGGGAGCGGGTGCCCAAGATGGGCCGGCTCGTTCCCGAACTGACGCCCGAGACGGTCGCCAAGGCGATCGTCAACGGCATCGAGCGGGAACAGAAACTGGTCGTGGTGCCGTTCATGATGAAGCTCACCTACTGGCAGCACGCCGCCTTTCCGGGCGTGGTCCAGTGGCTCATGACGCGCACCGGCTACACGCGGCCGCGAGCGTAGATCGCACTGAGGAGGTGCGCCCTGCCCAGGTCGAACGAAGGCATCACGGCCCTTCCAGCGGTTCAATCACGCCAGCAGTCTATGTCCTGGTCTTCAGTGAGCTGACGGACTGAGTCCGGGCACCAATTCGAGGGGGAACCAGCAAAAGGCGGATGGCGAGTCAAGCTTTGAAGGGCAAGGTGGCGTTGGTCGCGGGGGCCACGCGCGGCGCGGGCCGCGGCATCGCCGTCGAGTTGGGCGCCGCCGGCGCCACGGTGTACCTCACCGGCCGCACCACGCGCACGCAGCGCTCCGAGTCCAACCGTCCCGAAACGATCGAAGAGACGGCCGAGCTGGTGCAAAAGGCCGGCGGCCAGGGTGTCGCCGTGCAGGTCGATCACTTGGATCCGGCCCAGGTGCAGGCGCTGGTGGCGCGCATCGAGCGCGAGCAAGGCCGCCTGGATGTCCTGGTGAACGACGTGTGGGGAGCGGATTACCTGATCCAGTGGAACGTACCCGTCTGGGACCACTCCCTAGAAAAGGGGCTGCGCATGCTGCGGCTCGCCATCGACACGCACATCATCACCAGCCACTTTGCCCTACCGCTCTTGATCAAGCGCCCGGGGGGGCTGGTCGTCGAGATGACGGATGGCACCGCCGAATACAACAGCGCACACTACCGGTTGTCGCTATTCTATGATCTTGCCAAGGCCTCGGTCATTCGCATGGCATGGGCCCAGGCGCAGGAGCTTCGACCCCACCAGTGCACCGCTGTGGCCCTGACTCCCGGCTGGATGCGGTCCGAGATGATGCTGGATGCCTACGGCGTCAGCGAAGCCAATTGGCGTGACGCCGCCGCGAAGCAGCCCCATTTCCTGATCGCCGAAACGCCACGATACGTGGGCCGTGCCGTCGCGAGTCTCGCGACAGATCCCGAGGTGAGTCGCTGGAGTGGTCAGTCGCTGTCGAGTGGCCAACTGGCAAGGGTCTATGGCTTCACCGATCTGGATGGGTCCCAACCGGATGCGTGGCGCTACCTTCGCGAGGTTCAGGATGCCGGCAAACCAGCCGATGCGACCGGATACAGGTAACCCGACCGCCCGATTCCAGCTCGCCCAGGTCAACATCGGTCGTGCGCGCGGGGAAACGACGGATCCGGTCATGGCCGAATTCGTCGCCCGCCTGCCGGAGATCAACGCCCTGGCCGAGCAGAGCCCGGGCTTCGTCTGGCGACTCCAGACCGAGGACGGCGACGCGACGGCGGTGCGGCCCTACGAGGACGCGCGTATCCTGATCAACCTCTCGGTGTGGGCCGATCTCCCCGCGCTCCGGACTTACGTCTACCGGAGTGCCCATGCGGGGGTCATGAAGCGTCGCCGCGAGTGGTTCGAGCGCTTCGATCGCGTCTACGTCGCGCTCTGGTGGGTTCCGGCGGGGCATCGCCCGTCGGTCGCCGAGGCGGTGGCTCGCCTTGCTGAGCCCTTCGGGCCCGATGGTCGTCCGATCCCGAACGAGCGCGTGACGCGCGACGACGCCTGTCCCGCCACCTGACCGGCATGTACCATGTCTATCGCGAGAGACTCGGCCCCTTGGTCGGTAGACGATGGTGAAGCAGATGCCGACCGCGATGACCGCGTAGTGCGTCGGGCGATCTGCGACGCGATCGCCGACCGCCGGGTGCTGGCCTTCAGTTACGAGGGCCTCGAACGTGTCGCCGAGCCACACCGGTGCGGTCACAATACGGCCGGCCACGATGCCCTGCTGGCGTGGCTTCTCCGGGGATACTCCGAGTCGGGAACAGGGCCGGGATGGCGTACCTATCTTCTCAGCGAAATGAAATACGGAACATCCGCGCGCTCGAAGAGACCTTCACATCCGGACGCCCCGGCTACAACCCGGCTGATGCATCCATGCGGCTGGTCTACTGCCAGCTGCCGCCCGACCCAGAGTAACGCGCCTTGCGCCGCAGTAGGAGCGGCTGTGGTGCCAGGAGGACCCTATGGTGAACGGCAGAGCACCGCTGTATCTGACGATTCTGGTGATGGCCGTGCTCGCCGCCGTGCTGCTCACGTTCCAGCCCTACTCCGCCGATTGGCCCGGCACCGGCTATACCAAACCGGCGCAACGTTACATCCGGGCAGCCATCCAGCAGGATTCCCTGGACCTGGTCCGACTGTCGGGCGCGCCATCGCCGGTGACTTGGGCGCTGGAGGCCGCGCGCGCCCACCCGGAAACGCTGGCGCTGTGGGGCCGGCGCATCCACGCCTGGACGGGCGTGGTACGAGGCGATACGGCCGAGGTGTTCGTGTATCCACCGGGTGACGCGTGTGGTGACGCGCCAATCGTGTTGCAGTTCCTGGGCGCGGGCGCCAACGCCAGAGTGCTTCAGGCGAGCTCGACATGTCTCGGCCCCAGCTAGCCCGGGGGCTTCCGGTCGCCTCGGCAGCACTCCTTCTCCTCGTGGGGTGCGATCCAAGTCGGAGCCCCTCCTCGCCTGAGATGCCTTCGAGCGACCCTGTCGCACCGGGCCGCTCCGCGGCGGTGCTGTCCAGTTACTTCCCACCCTCGGAGGCCGCGGGCGGATGGCGCAAGGCCACCGACGCGACGCAGATCCTCGGCCTCGGCATCGACGCGGGCAAGCTCGCGGCGTTGGGGTCGTACCTCATGTCGCAGCCACACGAGAGCTATAACACCGGCGTCACCGGGTACACCGCCTCGGACAAGGCCGCGATCGTGATCAAGAACGGGTGGATCGTGGGCGAGTACTACAACCAGGCGAGCGCGGCCACGGGCGTGTACTACCTGGCCTCCAATGGGAAGACGTTCGGCCTGATGCTCGCCGGGCGCATGGCCCGGGACTACCCGCAGCTCGGACTGGGGCTGAACAGCAAGCTCTACGACCAGCGGTGGCTTCCGCAGGGCTTCCCGCTGACTGACGCACGCAAGGCAGACATCACCTTCGATCAGGTATTTCGGCACGTCTCGGGGATCATCCCCGAAGCGCAGAACCCGATCGCTTCGGGAGCGGTGCGTCCGGAGGCGAACTGGAACTTCGCGACCGCCACCGTGGGAAAGGACCCCGACTATCCGGTTATTGCCCCGCTGTACTTCAACCCCGGCGCGCCATCCACGTACAACGGGAACACGTATTCCAGCGTGGCGTTCAACCATTTCAGCCTTGTCTTCCGGAACGTGACCGGGCTGGAGGCCAGTGTCTACCTCCGCCAGGCAATCCTGGACCCCATCGGCGTCGGCCGGATGGCGTACAAGAAGTCCGGCGGCATGGGTGATTATTTGTGGGCGGTCGCGGGAAACGGGCTCAGCAGCGCCCGCGACTTCGCGCGACTCGGCTACCTGATGCTCCACGAGGGGCAGTGGGGGAGTACCGAGGTCGTTCCGGCGGCGTGGCTGCGTCGGTTCACCACCTCGCCTGACTACCGCAACATCCGATCGAACGTGGACTGCCGCTGGGGAAACAAGTTTCCCAGCGACATGTACCGCACGATCGGCTCGGGGCAGAACTGGGCCCTGGTAGTCCCCTCGCTCGACCTCGTCCTGACCTTCAACGGGCGGACTCCGAAGTCTCAGGCCACCGCCATCGACTCGACCTCGCTCAACCGGCTCTTCGCCGCGGTGACCGAGCGCTACGTGGGGTGCGACGGAACGGTGTTCAACGACGCGCCGCCCCCTTTGAACGCTCCTCCATCGGCCTCCTTCACCTCCAGCTGCTCGGGATTGGAATGCGTCTTCACCGACGGCAGCTCGGATCCGGACGGGTCGGTGGCGACCTGGACCTGGAGCTTTGGTGACGACGCCAGCTCGAACGAGCCAAGCCCAGGCCACACGTACTCGGGCGACGGCACCTACACGGTGGCCCTCACGGTCACGGACAACGGCGGCGCGAGCAGCAGCACGTCGCGGTCGGTCACCGTGGACGAAGAGAACGCCTCGCCGACGGCCGACTTCGGCTCGACCTGCTCCGGGTTGGCCTGCCAGCTGACGGACGGGAGCACGGATTCGGACGGGGAGGTCGCGGCCTGGAGCTGGGCATTCGGTGATGGGGAGACTTCCACGGAGAGAAACCCGAGCCATAGCTACGCCGCGGCCGGGACCTACACCGTGGCGCTCGCGGTGACCGACGATCGGGGAGCCACCGCCTCGACCTCTCGCGAGCTTTCGGTGATGGCGCCCAACAGTCCGCCCACCGCGGCCTTCGCTAGCAGTTGCGGCGGACTCACCTGCGCTTTCACCGACGCCAGCACCGACCCCGACGGCAGCGTGAGTGGCTGGGGCTGGACCTTCGGCGACGGCGGGACCTCCACCGCGCGCAACCCGAGCCGCACCTACGCGGCCGCCGGCACGTACCAGGTCACGCTCACGGTCGCCGACAACGGGGGCGCCACCCATCAGCGGACGGCCTCGGTCTCGGTGCAGGCTTCCTCGGGGATCTTGCTCACCGCCACGCCCCGGGAGGATGCCATCAATCAGTACATATTGCTCCTGTGGTCCGGAGCGACCGGTGCGACGGTGGACATCTACCGCAACGGGAAATTCCTCAGAAGCGCGCCCAACGACGGGCGCGCCACCGTCGTCAAGAACAACTTTACCGGACCGGCTACCTACCTCCTCAAGGTTTGCCGGGCCGGCAGTTCCACCTGCTCGAACACGGTTGCCGTTGTCTTCGAGTAGGCGATGTCCGATCCCCTAGACGCCCTGCGAGGCTCGAGTATCGATGGTATCCGCGCGCGAAGCACTCAAGCGGTTGCGAGAGGGAAACCACCGGTTCACGTCGAACGTGGGCGGGTCGGAGGCCTTCATGAGTCAGACCCGCCGCGCCGAGCTGACGGCGGGGCAACAGCCCTTTGCCATCATCCTGGGGTGCTCGGACTCGCGCGTGCCGGCGGAGATCGTGTTCGATCAGGGCTTGGGGGACCTCTTCGTGATTCGTGTCGCCGGCAACATCGTCGCGCCCTCCCAGATCGGCAGCGTCGAGTTCGCCGCCGCGCGCTACGGGACGCGGCTGGTGGTGGTGCTCGGCCATACGCAGTGCGGGGCGATCCTGGCCACTGTCGAGGAGCTCCGCATGCCGACGGAGAATCAGTCCTGGAATCTTCGCTCGATCGTTGACCGCGTGCGGCCCTCGGTCGAGGGGCTCTTCGCGACCGAGCTCAGGCAGGATCCCGAGGCCCTGGTGAAGCAGGCGGTTCGGGCCAACATCCGCGCCTCGGTCGATCATCTGCGACACGGCTCTCAAGTGCTCGAGCAATTGATCCAGGACGAAGGCCTTGATGTCGTGGGCGCGGAGTATTCCCTGGAGACCGGTGTCGTCGAGTTCCTCGACGGCGCCCGCCCCGTCGCCGGCTGAACCGGACCGGCACCTCGCCCGAGGCGGGCTGCTTCCCGGACGCCACACTCCCCCCAGAGGTGCCGCAACGTGCAATAGAAGGGAAGTCGCTTTCCCGCTCGGTTTCCCGACTGAACGCAGGGGATCGCCGCCGGCACCCGTCTTCCCGGATTCGGGATTCAATCGCTGTCCTCAGCGCCTAACCCCATCTGCGGACAACACTTTCCGTACTGCACCCAGTCGCGGCTGACCCCCTGCGTGGGCCTCCGCGAGGGTGATGGGTCGCCCCTTGGCGTGAGCACGAGGGCGTCCCCCCGCGGTGGATTCGATGGGGCTCCGCCGGGACCCGCATTTGCTCATCCTGACGAGCATGGCTCCGCACCCCCCTGGCCCCGCCGGTCCGATTGCGGCCGTCTCCACCCTGCTGCAGAGCATGCAGCGGCTCGAGAAGGAGCAGTGGCTCCCTCCCGAGGAGCTGGCGGCGCGTCGCCGGACCCGGCTCCAGCAGCTGCTCGCGCGCGCGGCCGAGTCTCGCTACTACGGCGCGATCCTCCGTGACGCGGGCATCGCGGATCCGGCGAAGTTCGAGCCCCACCAGCTCGAGCGCCTCCCGTTCCTCGACCGGCGGATAATCGCGCGGCACGGTCTGGACGCATTCCTGACGGTTGATCGGGCCGGCCTGATCAGCGTGACGACCTCGGGATCGACCGGCACGCCGGGTGAGTTCCTGCGCCACAAGATGGAGGAGGCCGACTACTCGGCCAGGTGGTGGAGGGTCTACGCGGCGTTCGGGTGCAGCGCATGGGACTCGCAGATCAACGTGGCGCGCGCGGGGAAGCCCGACCGGGCGGGGCCGATCTCGCTCCTGCGCAGGATCGGCGTGCTGCCCCGGATCGAGCGGCTGGCCTCCGACGCGCCTCCGGAGCAGGTGCTGAAGAGGGTGCTCGAGCTCTCACCCCCCATTCTCACCGGATATGCCGGCGCCATCGAGGCGCTCGCCGAACACGTGCTGGCCACCGGCGCGCAGGTGCGTCCGCCGCGCGCGGTGTTCTGCACCGCCATGGAGGTCACCGACCGGTGCCTCGAGCTGGCCGAGCAGGCGTTCAAGGCACCGGCGGTCGACGTGTACGTGACCAATGAGTTCGGGGTCATCGCCTGGTCTTGCCCGGCACGGCGCGATGTGCTCCACGTGAACGACGACTCCTTCGTGGTGGAGGTCGTCGGCCAGGATGGCGCACCGGTGCGCCCAGGCACCCTGGGGGAGCTGGTGGTGACCAGTCTCGGCGTCACCTCGATGCCGATGATCAGGTATCGGATGGGAGACATGGCGGCGCGCCTGGACGAGCCCTGCACGTGCGGCCGTGGACTGGGCTTGCTGACCCGGGTGCAGGGCCGGACCGCCCATGCCATCCGCCGGCCCAGTGGCGCGCTGATCACCACGCCGTTGATCACCGGCCTCTTCGGCCGGGCCGCCGCTCACAGCTGGGTTCGCCGGTTTCAGGTGCGGGAGGAGCCGGGTCGCCACCTGCGATTCCTGGTGGATGCACGCCGCCCGCCATCCGCGCTGCAGCGGGACACGCTGACCGAGATCGTGCAGTCCGGCGTCGGGACGGATTTCGAGGTATCGATCGAGCTGGTGGACCAGATTCCCCTGGCGCCGAGCGGCAAGCTCCAGTTCCTCGTGCCACTGCCCCGCAGCGAGCAGTCGGCCGCTTAGGGAAATCGCCTATCGAGTCGAAATGGCGGGCGAGGGTCGCCCGCCGCCGCGCTGCCCTGCCTATATTCCCCCCCGATGCTCTCGCTCCTCTTCCTAGCATCACTCGCCGTCGCCCAAGCTCCGGACAGTGCCCACGTCGTGCTCGTCGCCACGACCGACGTGCACGGCCGCGCCACCGCCTGGGACTACTTCGCCGATGAGGCGGCACCCGGCGGGCTGACCCGCGTCGCCACACTGGTGGACTCCCTCCGGCGAGGGTACCCGGGGCAGGTGGTCGTGCTTGACGCCGGCGACATGCTGCAAGGCAGCCCCTTCGCCGCCTACCACGCACGTCCCGGCAGGCGGGGCCCCAACCCGATCGTCGAGGCGATGAACCTCGCCGGCTACGACGTCGCGACCCCGGGTAACCACGACTTCGACTGGGGCGTGCCGGAGCTGGAGCGGGCCCTGGCCGACGCCGCCTTCCCATATGTCAGCGCCAACCTCCATACCCTCCCGCGCGACGCGCCGCTGGTGAGCCCCTTCAGGGTCCTGAGCCGAGGCCCCATCCGCGTCGGCGTCACCGGCTTCACCACCCCGGGCACCATGGTGTGGGACCGTGACCGGCTCGAGGGCAAGATCCGGGTGGAGCGCATCGAGGAGGCGGCCCCGCGCACCTTCGAGGCGATGCGACGCTCGGCCGACCTCGTCGTGGCGCTGTCGCACAGCGGCATCTCCGGCGGCTCCACCTACGATACGACGGGCGTGGGGACGGAGCACGCGGCGGGAATCTTCGGCTCGCTGCCGGTGCGGCCGGACGTCGTGGTGGTCGGACACTCGCATGGCGAGATCCGCGACTCGACGATCGGCGGCGTCCGCTTCGTGCAGCCCCGGCCGTACGCCGCCGCGGTCGCCGTCGTGCACGTGGATCTGACTCGCGCGCCGGAAGGCCGCTGGCGGGTATCCCGGGTCCGGTCGAGTCTAGTCTCCACCAGCAACCTGAAGCCGTCCGCCCTGCTCGAGCAGCGCCTCGGGCCGAGCCACGACTCGGTGCGGGTGTGGATGGACGCGCCGGTGGGCATGGCGCTGGCTCCGATGCGGGCCACTGCGGCGCGCGCGGGCCCGACGGCGATTCTGGACTGGGTACTCGAGACCCAACGCCGGCGGGCGGGCGCGCAGCTCGCAGCCGGCCCGGTTTTCGATCTTCGCGCCGGATTCGGCGCCGACACCATCCGCCGCCGGGACATCCTGCGGCTCTACCCCTACGAGAACACCCTGCGCGCGGTGCGTGTATCCGGCGACCAGCTCCGCGAGTACCTGGAGCGGAGCGCGCGGTACTTCCGGGTGGACGCAGCGGGCCGCGTGTCGCTCGAGGACTCGATGGCCGGATACGACTTCGATGTGGTCCGCGGAGCTCGCTACGAGGTGGACCTGCGACGTCCCGTGGGCAGCAGGATCCGGAACCTCTCGGTCGGTGGCCGGATGGTGGAGCCGTTGCAGAGCTACACGATGGCGCTCAACAGCCACCGCCAGACCGGGGCCGGGGGCTATCGGATGGTGGCAGCCGCGCCGGTGGTCTACGACAAGGGCGAACGCATCCAGGATCTGCTCGAAGCCGAGGTCCGGCGCGCTCCGCTCGACCCCGCCACCATCGCTCCATCCGAGTGGCGCATCGTTCCGGAAGTGTCGGCCATCGCGGTGCGAGAGATCTACGACATTGCGCCCGAGCCGCTGCCTCGCTCCGCCGCCGACACGATCGTGCTGCGGGTGCTCGGCACCGCCGGCCTGCACGGTGCCCTGGGCACGGCGGCCGGCGCGATCGACCGCTCGATGGACAGCCTGCGCGCCGACTGCGATTGTCCCACGCTCCGGCTCGACGGCGGCGGTGCGGGCACCGGCCGGGTGGCCTTGGCGGTGCTCAACCGGATGGGATTCGCGGCCTCAGCGCTGGCGGAACGAGACTTCGACCAGTCGGTGGACTCGCTCCGGACCTGGCTCGCCGAGTCGTCATACCCCTGGCTCGCGGCCAACGTCTTCGACAGTGCGACGGGACGGCGTCCCTCGTGGGTGGTACCGTATCGGATGATCGACACCGCCGGATTTCGGATCGCCGTCATCGGCTACGTGACGCCGGAGACCAAGACCAGCCAGGCCGCCGAACGGACCCGCGGCCTGCGGTTCGCCATCGGAGAGCTGGGGCTGCACGACGCGCTCGGCGAGGTCCGGCGCGCGAAGCCGTCGCTCACGATCCTGCTCGCCCACGCCGGCGCCGAGTGTGAAGGTCTTCGGTGCGATGGGGAGCTGGTGCGGCTCGCGGAGGAACTGCGCGGCGGTGGGGTGGATTTGGTCGTGGGCGGCAACGGCGCCCACACCGTGGAGACGCGTATCGCCGGCATGTCGATCGTGAGCGCCGCGGGCCCCCGGACCCTCGCGGTCGGCGATCTGGTGAAGACGCCCGGAGGTGGGCTGCAGATGCGCACCCGGGTGGCCGCGGTACCGGCGGCGGCGGCCTTGCCCGGCACGCCGCTGGCCCGCGCCCTTGATACCTTCTCCCGTCGTAGCGACAGCATCGCCCGCCGGGCCCAGGGGCATCTCAAGCGGCCACTCGCGCGCGACGGCAGCCAGCACGCGCTCGGCGGCCTGCTCGCCGAGGCGCGGCGCAACCTGGCGCGGGCGGATCTGGGCCTGGTGCGGAACGCATCCCTCCGGGCCGATCTTCCCGCGGGACCGGTGACGCTGGCGAGGCTTCGGGAGGTCGAGCCCGCCGGGTCCGACCTGCTCCGTCTCACGCTGACCGGGGCGCAGATCCAGAGCCTCCTGGAGCACGCCCTGGAGAACGCCGACGGCCCATCGGTGCATCTGGCCGGCGGCCAGGTTCGCTACGATCCGCGGGCGCCGGCGGGTCGGCGGGTCAAGCAGGTGATCCTGGGCACCGGCCGGAAGCTGGAGGCCCGGAGCAGCTACACCCTGGCGACCGACGACTCCACGGCAGCCGGGGCCGGCGGCTTCACGATGCTGCTGGGACAGCCCGCCGAGCGCGTCGGACTCCTGGACGTGGAGGCGGCCGCCACGTACCTTCGGCGCCTCCCCCAGCCGGTCGAGGTCGAAGCCTCCACGGCGTTCCGGTCCACCCGACGTTGAGCCATCCGATGCGCGTCTTCATCAACGCCGTTCCGCTGGAGGTCGGGAAGGGCGCCGACGTACGCGCCGCGGTGCGGGCGCACGACGCCGAGCTCGAGCGAAAGCTCGCCGCCGGCGCGGCGTTCGTGACCGATGCCCGGGGAATCGAGATGCCGCTCGAGTCGGCGCTGGCCGAAGGCTCGATTCTCCGGGTGGTGGTGCGGGCCCGGCGCGCCGCCGAGGAGCCCGATGCTGACGCCTGAGCTGATCGCCCGATTGCCCAAGGCGGAGCTCCACACCCACCTCGACAGCTCGCTCCGGCCCGAGACCATGATCGAGCTGGCTCGCGACGTCCGCTTCCAGCTGCCGGCGCACGATCCCACGGAGCTCCGCAGGTTCATGCGGGTGGACGACGCGGCCAATCTCGAGGACTACCTCGAGCGCTTCGAGTACACCATCCCGCTGCTGCAGAGCGCGGAGGCGATCGAGCGCGTCTCCTACGAGATGGTGGAGGACGCGGGGCGCGACGGGATCCGCTATCTCGAGGTGCGCTACTGCCCCTGGCTCAGTCGCCGCCAAGGGCTCTCGATGGAGCGGGCGCTGGAGGCCGAGCTCGCCGGCCTGGCGCGGGGCGAACGGGACTTCGGGGTGGTGACTCGGGTGATCAACTGCTCGCTCCGGCACTACGACCCCGCGGTGTCGCTGGAGATCGCTCGCCTGTCGGTGGCGTATCGCGATCAGGGGGTCGTCGCCTTCGATCTGGCCGGTGGCGAGGCGGGCCGTCCCGCCGGCGCGCACCGGGCCGCGTTCGACGCGGCTGCGGAGGGAAATCTCGGCATCACCGTCCACGCCGGCGAGGCCGCGGGCGCGGAGTCGATCGCCGACGCGCTCCACCACTGCCACGCCGACCGGATCGGGCACGGCACCCGGCTGTACGAGGATCCGGCGCTCCAGGCGTACGTGCGAGACCGGCGCATTCTGCTCGAGATCAACATCACCAGCAACGTGCAGACCCACGCCGTCCCCGCCGCGTCGGCCCACCCGGTGCGGAGCTACTTCGACCAGGGGCTCGCGGTTACACTCTGCACCGATGGCTGGCTGATGTGCGGCGTTACGCTCAGCGACGAATACTGGCTGGCTCATACGGTACTCGGGTTCAACCGCGAGGAGATCGACCAGATGATCCTGACCGGCTTCGAAGGATCGTTCCTCCCCTGGCCCGAGCGCGGGTCGCTCGTCGCCCAGGTGCGCCGCGAGCTGGAGACGGTCAGGTGAGCGGCGCGCGCGCGCTGCTCGCGCTGGGGCTCTGCGCCCTGGCTGTCGCGGGGGCGTGGCTGGTGCCGGGTCTGGCCGGGCGCGGTGTGGCCGCGGTGGTGGCCCAACAGCCGGTCACCCCGCCGAGCGACTCCTTGCCCGCGATGGCTCCGCCCGCTCCACCGGAGCGGACCCCCGTCACGCTGGCGCAGCGGCTCACCGGACTGATCGGGCTGGCGGCGATCATCGGAATCGGCGTCGCCTTTTCCCGGAACCGGCGGCGGATCCGCTGGCCGGTGATCGCCTGGGGACTCGCGCTCCAGGTAGTGTTCGCGATCTTCGTGCTCCGGGTGCCGGCTGGACAGGCGCTCTTCCGCCGGCTGGGCGAGCTGGTGACGGCCCTGCTGCACTATTCTTACGCCGGCTCCGCGTTCGTGTTCGGCGAGCTGGGAAAGCCGAACTCGAGTCTCGGCGTCATCTTCGCCTTTCAGATCCTCCCCGCCATCATCTTCGTGTCGGCGCTCTTCGCCATCATGTACTACCTCGGCGTCATGCAGGTGATCGTGCGCGCCTTCGCCGTGGTGATGAGCCGGGTGATGGGGGCCAGCGGCGCGGAAAGTCTCAATGTCGCGGCCTCCATTTTCATGGGCCAGACCGAGGCGCCGCTCACCATCCGCCCGTTTCTGCCCCGGATGACCCGTTCGGAGCTGATGACGGTGATGACCTCGGGCATGGCCCACGTCTCCGGCTCCATCATGGCGGCGTACATCGCCTTCGGGATCGAGGCCAGGCACCTCCTGACCGCGGTCATCATGACCGCCCCGGGCACCATTCTGATGGCCAAGCTTTTCGAGCCGGAGACGGAGACGCCGGAGACGTACGGCAACGTCCGGCTCGCCATCCCCCGCACCGACGTGAACGTGGTGGACGCCGCGGCCCGGGGGACCAGCGAGGGCCTGCACCTCATGCTCAACGTCATCGCCATGCTGGTCTCGTTCATCGCGCTGGTGGCCCTGGTGAACGGCGGCTTCGGGGCGCTGCACGGCTGGCTGCCCTGGTTCCCCGCCGACCTCCAGACGGTGCTCGGGTGGATTTTCCGACCGGTGGCATTCCTCATGGGCGTGCCCTGGCATGACAGCGGGACCATCGGGAGCCTGCTCGGCACCCGCATGGTGCTGAACGAATTCATCGCCTATGCCCAGCTCGGACCTATGCGCGAGGCGCTCGATCCCCGCTCCTTCACGATCGCCTCGTTCGCTCTGGCGGGATTCGCCAACTTCAGCTCGGTCGGGATTCAGCTCGGCGGTATCGGCGCGCTGGCGCCGGAGCGGAAAGGCGACCTGGCGCGGCTCGGGTTCCGCGCCATGATCGCGGGGACGCTGGCCAACTTTCTCTCGGCCACGATCGCGGGCATCCTCCTGTGAGTCCTGCCGCCGCTGGGCCTGCCGCCGGGGTGGAAGCGGCCGCGCGGTCCATCGGGAAGCGGCTAGGCGCGGTCCCCGACATCGCGATCGTTCTGGGCAGCGGGCTGGGGCAGCTCGCCGAACGGCTCGAGGGGGCGCGGCGAATCCCTTACGCCGAGATCGCTGGCTTTCCCCGGACCACCGTCGTCGGCCACCAGGGGGAGCTGGTCGCCGGAACGCTGGGCGGCAAGCCGCTGCTGGTGCAGAGCGGGCGCTTCCATCTGTACGAGGGGCATCCCGCCGAGACCGTGGCGATGCCGGTGCGAGTCATGGCGGCGCTCGGCATCCGGACGCTCATTCTGACCAACGCCGCGGGAGGGATCAGGCGCACCTTCGCGCGTGGGGCGCTGATGATGATCGCCGACCACGTGAATCTCACGTTCCGGAATCCGCTGATCGGCCCGGTGCTGCCGGAGGAGGAGCGGTTCCCGGACATGTCGAATCCCTATGACGACGGCCTGCGGGCGCTGGCCCGTGGCGTGGCGCGGGAGCGCCGGATTCCGCTGGAGGAAGGCGTCTACATGCAGCTGCCGGGGCCGAGCTACGAGACGCCCGCCGAGGTGCGGATGGCCGAGCGGCTCGGGGCGGACGCCGTCGGGATGTCCACCGCCATCGAGGTGGTCGCCGCACGGGCCCGCGGGATGCGATGCCTCGCGTTCTCCACGATCACCAACCCGGCGGCCGGGACCACGAGCGAGCGGCTGGACCATTCCGAAGTCATGGAGGTCGCGGCGCGGGTGGCGGGGGATCTGGAGCGCCTGGTGGAAGGGATCGTGGCCGCGGTCGCCGAGCGCCGCTCAGGGTGACAAGCGGGCGGCGACGGTGTGGTCCAAAGGGCCGTGCCCCCCACCCAGCGCCGGCGCCGCGGCGATCGCGCGGTGCACGTAATCGAGCCCGTCGGCCACCGCGGTCTCCAGGTCACGCCCGAGCGCGAGTCCGGCGGTAATCGCCGCCGAGAGCGTGCAGCCGGTGCCGTGGGTGGAGGTGGTGGGGATACGGGGCCGCCGGAAGACACGGGTGCCGGCGGGTGTCACCAGGAGATCGCTTATGATGTCGCCGGCAAGATGCCCGCCTTTCACCAGCGCGGCGCCGACGCCGTAGCGCACCAGGGTCTCGCCCGCTCGCTCCATCGACGGCTCGTCGTGAACGGCGCGGCCGGTGAGGATCGCGGCCTCGTCGAGGTTGGGCGTCACCAGCGCGGCCAGCGGCAACAGGCTCTCGCGCACGACGTCCTCCGCTTCCGGGCTGAGCAGGCGCTGGCCCGAGGTGGAGACCATGACCGGGTCCACCACCAGCGGGGACCAGCCATTCTCCCTGACCGTCTGACCGACGAGGCGCGCGAGGGCCGCCTCGGCCAGCATTCCGGTCTTGAGGGCGGCGGGCGGAAGATCCTCGGCGAGCGCGGCCAATTGCGCCGCGACCATCGCCTCGGAGACCGTCTCCACCGCGCGCACGCCGCGGGTGTTCTGCGCCGTGAGGGCCACGATGACCGACGTTCCGAAGACGCCGAACTGCTGGAAGGTCTTCAGATCGGCCTGGATGCCGGCGCCACCGCCGGAGTCCGATCCGGCGATGGTGAGCGCGATTCTCATCGGGCGAGCGTGTGCATGACGAGCCCCCTCAAGACGATGATCCGCGATCTGCACCGCCGGCGCGGCCGCGAGCGGCGCGGTCTCGCGCTGGCGGAAGGCGTGCGTCTGGTGGAAGAGGCGCTCGAGGCCGGGCTGCCGTTGCGCGGCGCCGCGATCTCGCCGGCGCTTGAAGGTACCACTCGGGGGAAGGCGCTCAAGAGCGCGCTGGAGCAGCGCCGCGTGCTGGTCGAGACGGTGAGCGACGGCGAGCTGGAGGACCTGGCGGACACCGAGCATCCGCAGGGTGTGGTCGCGGTGGTCGAGCCCCGGCGCTGGGCGCTCGACGACATCGCGGCCGGAGCGGGGTCTCCGGTGCTGGTGCTGGACGGGGTCCAGGACCCGGGCAATGTCGGCACCATGCTGCGCTCGGCGCTCGGCCTCGGAGCGGCAGGCGTCGTCGCGCTCAAGGGCACGGCGGAGCTCACCAACCCGAAGGTGGTGCGCGGGAGCATGGGCGCGCTCTTCCGGCTGCCCGCGGTCTCCAGCGACGCGGAGACCTATCTCGCGTGGGCCAGGGAGCGCGGGATCGAGACCTGGGTGACCGCCGCGGACGGCACGGCGATCGAGCCGGGGACGGCGCGCGGTCACCGCGGCGTGGTGGGCCTGGTGTTGGGAAACGAGGGCGCCGGCGTGAGCCCCACGCTCGAGTCGGCCGCGAGCCGCCGGGTCGCCATCCGGCTGGCGCCGGGAGCGGAATCGCTCAACGTGGCGGTCGCCGCCGCCATCCTGCTGCGTGAGGTCGCGCGTGTGGATTGAATCGCAACTGCCGGACCTGCTGGTCGTGGGATACTTCGCGCTGCTCGGCGCGGCCCTCGGCAGCTTCCTCAACGTCTGCATCCTGCGGTGGGGCGCGGAGCCGAAGCAGTCGGTGATGCATCCGCCCTCCCGTTGTCCCGCCTGCGGCCACGCGATCCGGTGGTACGAGAACATTCCCATCCTGTCCTGGCTCTTCCTTCGGGGAAAGTGCTCGGGCTGCGGGGTCGCCATCTCCCCGATGTATCCCGCCATCGAGGCGACCACGGCACTGATCTGGGGCGGAGCGGTCGCGATCCACGGGCTCGGCCTGCCGGCGATCGAGCTCGCGGTGGCCACGACGCTCCTGCTCGGAATCGCGGTGAGCGACGCCCGCGCCTTCATCATCCCGCACGAGTTTTCGCTGGGCGGCACTGCTCTCGCCCTCGCCTTTGCCGCGTGGCCCGAGCCGGGCGGCCTGCCCGACGCGATCCGAGGCGCCTTCTTCGGCGCCGGCCTCGTGCTCCTGGTGGGGGAGGTGACGGAGCTGATGCTGGGCCAGGAGGCGATGGGAGGCGGCGACTGCGCGCTCATGGGGATGGTGGGGGCGTTCTTCGGCTGGGAATCGGTATGGCCGGTGCTCGCGGTCGGTGCCTTCATCGGCATCCTGCTCCATCTCCCCGGCGCGTTGCGGCGGACCTCGGCGGCGGACCGGAGCACGGCCGACGAGCCCAGTCCGGGACTTCGTTGGGGCAACCTGCTCAAGCTGCTGGCCGGGGGGCTCGTGCTGGCGGCACTCATGGCGGCCGCGGCACGGGCGGGAGTCATCGGCGAGATCCTGCGGGCTTGCTACTACGGGGTACTCGGAGCCGGCGCGGCATACTACGCCTCCTTCTTCTTGCCGAACCGCTTGCTGGACGGGGTCCTGGCGCAGGTCTGGGGGCTGATCGGCGCGGGCATCGGCATCGCCGTCGGCACCGCGCGCTGGATGGGGATTCTCGGCGGGCTCGCGCTCGGAGCCGGGGCGCTGGCGTGGGCATCGCGGCAGGAGGTGACCGCCTCGCCGGCCGACGCCGAGGAGCTCAGCTCGCACGGATACCTGCCCTTCGGGGTCGGACTCAGCATCGCGGCCGCACTGCTCGCCTTCACCGGAGGGCTCGAACGGGTGCGGGAGATCTTCCGCGAGGTCGCGCCGGGACTCGGCCTGTGACGCGACGTACCCGGTGGCTCGTGGCGGCCGCCATGATCCTGGTCGCCTGCCGGGGGGAGGCTCGGCAGGAGCGGCAGGCGCGCAGCGACGACGATCTCGCGCGGCTGGTGGACAGCCTCCGCGCTCCGGTGGAGCAGGCCGCCGGCCTCCGGTTCACATCTCCGCCGCGTTCGGGCATGCGAAGCCGGGAGCAGGTGCGGGCCTACCTGATCGCAAAGCTTGATGAGGAGCTGCCGCCGGAGCGATTAAGGGGGCTGGAGAACGCCTATCGCCTCTTTGGCCTGCTGTCGGACACGCTCCAGCTCAGACCGCTCCTCCTCGATCTCTACACCGAGCAGGTCGCCGGGTTCTACGACCCGGATTCGGCGATGCTCTTCGGCGTGGAGGGAGCCGACCGCACCCAGCTGCGGCTGGTGCTGGCGCACGAGATGATTCACGCGCTCCAGGGTCAGCACCTGCCGCTCGACTCCATTCTCAGCTCCCGCGAGAACAACGACCGGCTCGCGGCGGCGCAGGCGATTCTGGAGGGGCAGGCCACGCTCGCGTCACTCGAGGTCCTCGCGCCGGGACAGGCGGTGGCGCAGAACCCCCAGTTCTGGGAGCTGTATCGCGAGCAGGTCCGGCAGCAGCAGTCGTCCATGCCGGTCTTCCGCCGCGCGCCGCTGGTGCTGCGCGAGGCGCTGATCTTCCCCTACCTCCAGGGCGCGGAGTTCATGCACTGGTGGGAGCGGGAGCGGCGCGACTCGCTACCCTACGGGCCGCGTATGCCGGTCTCGACCGAACAGATCCTCCACCCCGCCCGCTACGCCCGGGGTGACGCGCCGGTCGTGCTCGGCTTCGCGCCCGATTCGGGCGTGGTGTACGAGGACGTGCTGGGGGAGAACGAGATCCGGGTGATCCTGGCGTCGCTGGCGGGATCGGACGAGGTGCAGACCGTGGTGCCGATCGGCTGGGGCGGCGACCGATTCCGGCTGTACCGGACGCCGAAGGGCGAGGCCCTCGTGTGGTACGTGGTGTGGGACGACGACCGGTCGGTGGCGCGGTTCCTGAGAAGCGCGGCGGGGCTGCGGCGAACCTCGAGGCCCGGCTACCGGTCGGCGCTCGACTCGGCCAGGGTCGGCGAGCGGCCCGCGACCCGGTTCGTGACCGCGCCGGAGGAGTGGAGCCGGTGGGAGGACTTGCCCGCAGTCATGTCTCAGGAAAAGCGTGAACGGTGAACGGTAAACAGTAAAAGGAGGTGTTCTTCCTTTTTACTGTTCACCGTTCACCGTTCACGCTTTCCCTCATCAGGACCCCGCCAGCAGACTGACACCGAAGGCGACCATCCCCACCAGGGCACCGAGCACGTAGCCCAGCCGCACGATCAGATCCAGCTCGCGCTGGGTGACGTTGCGGACGATCTCCTCCATCCGCTGGGTCGAGAACCCCAGCACCTTCTGCTCGACCATCTCCGGCACCCGGATCTGTTCGACGACTCGGGGGATCTGTTCCTGGAGCCACACCCATGCGGCGTCCGACAGCGCCGTCCGGAGCGCGGCGGTGGTCTCGGGGCCCAGCCATGCCGACGGGCGGCCGATCGGCCGGGCCAGCAGCACGGCCGTCACCTGGGTCACGCTGTCCTCCACCCATCGGCGACCCCGCTCCGCCGCGAGCACCTCGGCGGCAACGTGGGCGAGCCGCTCCGGCGGGACGACGCCGAGCACGTCGCCCCAGGTGCGGCGCTCGACGGCCTCGAGCAGCCGGTCCACGGCGCGGGCGATCGCCTCGCGGGTGGCGGAGTCGCGCGCGACCCGCACCAGCCAGTCCGCGATGTTGTCGCCCAAGGCCTGTCGCCGGTCGGGCGTGAAGCGCCGGAGCCGCTCCCCCAGCGGAAGGCGAAGGAAGTTGACCACGGCGTCGTTCACCGCCCGGGTCACCTGCGTCTTCATCTCGGGCTCCGCCAGCGACTCCGCGAACCGGTCGAACCCCTCCTGCTCGAAGCCGTCCACCAGCCGCTCGATAGTGCGGTCGGTGACCATGATTCGGGCCAGGATGCGCTCGTGCAGCAGGAGGTCGCGAACCGAGTGATCGAAGGCAGTGCGGAGGGCCTCCTCCACCATCCCGCGCGCCTCGGGATCGGCAAGAAGGGCGCTCAGCCGCTCGAGCGCGATCGGGAGGTAGTCCGTGATCGCGAGCTCCAGCGCGCCCACGACGCCCGGCGGCAGCCGGTCGAGCAGTGGCGACTCGTCCCGCGCCAGCGTCTCGAGCTGGCGGTCCACGAACGAGCGAAGGGTGCGCTCGAGCTCGTCGCCCTCCGCGAGCCGCTCGACCCAGATCTCGACGTTCCCCTTGAGGGCCTCCCGCCTGCTACCGGTGAGGGCCTCCGACAGCGGATGGTCCTTCACCTCCTCCGTGATCCGCTCCACCCACCCTGCCACCTGGTGCTCGAACTCGGGTGACTGGGCATACGCCGCGACGCGGTCCGCGACCCGCGGCGCCATGCCGGCGATCGCATGGTCGAGCGCCGTGACCAGCTCGGGATCGAGCTGCTCGCGCAGCGGCCCCCGCTCGCGTTCGAGAATGTCGTCGAGAAAGTGCGCCACCGCCTGGTCGAAGGCCGCGCGGACCGCCGGCGCGCTCAGGCGCTCGGCGAGGTCCTCCGGCGTCAGCAGCCGCTCCCCGACGGTGCGCCCGATGCTCTTGGCGAGCCGGGCCTTGTTCTTGGGAATCGCGCCCTGTATCCGGAATGGGCCGACGCCGCGGGAGTCGTAGGGATGGAAGAGCATCCAGATGGCGACGGCGTTGGTGATACCGCCGGAGACGGCGCCCACGCCGATCGTCACCAGGGCCTGTACCAGCAGCTCTCGATCCATCAGTGTCCGACGTACCCCGCGAACCGGGACGCCGTATAGAGGATCAGGCCCACCAGCCCGCCGACCAGGGTGCCGTTGATCCGCACGAACTGGAGGTCGCGGCCCACGGCGAGCTCCAGCCGTTTCGAGGTCTCCCCCGGATCCCAGTTGCTCGACCGTGTGCTCGATGAGCCGGCCCACCTCGTGGCGGTGCTGTTCCACGACCCGGAGGACGGCCTCCACGATCCAACCGTCGAGCTTGGCCAGCAGCACCTCGTCCCCCAGCGCGCCGTCGGCCAGCGCGATGAGCCCGCGCTCGAGGGCACCCGGCGCCTCGCCCGGCTCCGGCTCGGTCTGGTGATCGAGCATCCGCTTGACCTCCTCCCAGAGCGACGCGCTCAACCCCCGGCTGGTGGGATGGTCGAAGAGCTGCTGCTTCACCGCGTCGGCCCGGGCGATCGCCTCGGGAGACTCCTGCAGCCGGACGATCCAATCGGTGAGGAGGTCGTCGAACTGCCGCCGCATTGGGTGGGAGGGGTCGGTCGCCACCTCCAGCAGCGTCCGCTGGATGCCGGCGACCACTTTTTCGTGCACCCGCTCGTCCACGAATCCCGGGACCCACCAGGGACTCTCCGCGTGGATCCGCCGGCGGATGAACTCCTCGTTCTCCACGATGAGGCCGGCGAGTCCGTTGATCACCCGGTCCAGCAGCTGCTGGTGGCGGTCGTTGGCCGTGAGGAGGAGAAGGCCCTTGGCGAGCACCGGCGCGATCGGCCGCTGCCGGAGCGGCTCGATCACGCTCCGCTCGAGGAGCGCATGGACGTCGTCGTCCTTCACCACCTCCGTGGCGCTGCGGAGTGCCGACGCCGCGTGCCGGGCCAGCGACCGCGCGTTCTCCGGGTGCCGGAGCCACTCGGCGACCCTCCGGCTCGGCTGGATCGCGAGGAGCTTGGGCCCCAGGACCTCGGGCGAGAGGAAGTTGTGCTGGACGAAGTTGCCCAGAGTACGCCCGATCCGGTCCTTCCGGGTCGGGATGATGGCGGTGTGGGGAATCGGGATGTTGAGCGGGTGCTTGAACAGGGCCGTGATGGCGAACCAGTCGGCGAGGCCACCCACCATGGCCGCCTCCGCGGTCGCCCGGATGTAGCCGAGCCAGGGGTAGCTCGGTTCGAGGACCAGGGCGGCCAGAAAGATCGCGCTCATGACGACGAGCAACCCCGTCGCCCGCCGCTTCATCCGGTCCAGCTGGAGCTGTTTCGCCTCGGCGTCCGCGACCTGGGGAATCGCCACGGCGCGGGGGACGGGGTTCGTCATGGGAGGAAAGGTAGCGTTGGAGGACGGCGGGACGGCGGAGGGGGACGGCGGGACGGCGGTCGGGCGGAACGGCGGAAGCTTCCAGGGCGAGCCGTCACCGCATCCCCGGCGGAACCTTCCGGCGTTCCCGCGTTCCCGCGTTCCCGCGTTCCCGCGTTCCGGCGTTCCGGCGTTCCGGCGTTCCGGCGTTCCGGCGTTCCACCCGCCCGCCCGCCGTTCCGCCCTTCCGCCGTTCCCCCTGCCAGTTGATCCAACCCTGTAAACCTGTTATTCTTCGCGGCTTATGTTCGACGAGCTGTCCAGCAAACTCAACGCCACGCTCCGCACCCTCGCGGGGCGCGGCGTGCTTACGGAAGACGCCGTCAAGGAGGGGCTCCGGGAGATCCGGCGCATCCTCCTCGAGGCCGACGTCAGCTTCGATCTGACCCGCGACTTCCTCGAGCGGGTGCAGGCCAAGGCGATCGGTGTGAGCGCCTTGACCGACGTGCGTCCGGGGCACCAGCTGGTCAAGATCGTCTACGACGAGCTGGTCGTCATGCTGGGCGAGAAGCAGGCGCCGATCGTCCACGCCACGGTGCCGCCCACGGTGATCCTGCTGGTCGGGTTGCAGGGCTCGGGCAAGACCACGACGGCGGGCAAGCTGGCCCGGCGGCTCAAGACGGAGCAGAAGGCACCGTTCCTGGTGGCGGCCGACGTCTACCGGCCGGCGGCCATCGAGCAGCTCCAGACGCTGGGCAAGCAGATCGACGTCGGGGTTCACGCCGATATCGGCTCGAAGGACGTCGTCAAGATCGTCCGCGACGGTATCGCCGCCGCCGGGAAGGCGCGGGGCCGTACGGTGCTGGTGGACACCGCCGGCCGGCTTCAGATCGATGACGAGATGATGGGCGAGCTCAAGCGGCTCAAGGCGGCGGTCTCGCCCCACGAGATTCTCCTCGTCGCCGACGGCATGACCGGCCAGGACGCGGTCCGCATCGCGCAAGGTTTCCACGACGCCCTCGGCATCACGGGCGTGATCCTGACCAAGATGGACGGCGATGCCCGGGGCGGGGCGGCGCTCTCGATCTACGGCGTCACCCACGCGCCGATCAAGTACATCGGCGTGGGCGAGAAGCTGGACGCGCTGGAGCCGTTTCATCCCGACCGCCTGGCGGGGCGGATCCTCCAGCAGGGCGACATCCTCTCGCTGGTCGAGAAGGCCCAGGGCGCGGTCGACGAGAAGGAAGCCGAGCGGCTGGCCAAGAAGGTCACCTCGAAGAAGGGCCTCGATCTGGAGGACTTCCTCGGCGCGATGAAGCAGATGCAGAAGATGGGTCCGCTCAAGAACGTGCTGGGGCTCTTGCCGGGGGTGAACCCGGCCATGCTCCAGGCCGCCAAGGTGGACGACAAGAAAATGAAGCAGGTCGAGGCCATCGTGCTCTCGATGACGCCGAAGGAGCGCGCCAACCCGGATCTCATCAACGGGCAGCGGCGGCTTCGGATCGCGAAGGGCTCGGGCCGGTCGGTGCAGGAAGTGAACACACTGCTCGCGCAGTTCAAGCAGATGCAGAAGGTCATGAAGACGGTGGGGAAGACCGGGGGCGTGGGCGGGCTCAAGCTCCCGTTCGGCCGCGGCCCTTTCCCCGGGTAACCCCGCACACACAGGGACGGACATGGCAACACGGATTCGCCTGCGTCGCGTCGGACGGAAGAACCTTCCGCTCTATCGCATCGTGGTGGCAGACCAGGAGTCGCCCCGCGACGGACGCTTCATCGAAGTGATCGGCACCTACAATCCCAAGGGTCAAACCGCGGGCGACAAGATCCAGGTGGACGCCGACAAGGCGCGCGGCTGGATCGCGCGGGGCGCCACTCCGTCGCAAACGGTGCAGTCGCTGCTCAAGCAGGCGGGAGTCTTCAAGCCGACCGCGGTCTGATGTCCGCCGCCCGCCACATGGTGGTGGGCAGGCTGAGGAAGCCGCACGGCCTGAAGGGCGACTCCACCCTCTTCCCGCTCACCGACGATCCCGGGGCGGTGTTCGCGCCCGGCCGGTCGGTGTGGCTGGTGGGATTGGATGGCGAGACGGTGGCGGGGCCGCTCACCATCGAGCGGAGCCGCTCGTATCATCGGGAGTGGCTGGTCAAGTTCGCCGGAGCGGATGGCCGGGAGGCGCTGGAGCCGTGGCGGGGACTCTTCCTGGCGGTGCCCGCCGAGCAATTGAAGCCGCCGGCTGGCGACGAGGTGTACCTGCACGAGCTCGCCGGATTCGCGGTCCGCACGCCCGACGAGACGCCGCTCGGCCTGGTGAGCGCGGTCTTCGAGACGCAGGCGGGCCTGATGATCGAGGTGCAGGGGCCGAAGCGGGAGTTCCTGCTGCCGTACAAGAAGCAGTTCGTGCAAAAGGTGGATCGGGAGGGTCGGTGGCTGGTGGTGACGCCGCCGGAGGGGTTGATCGAGTGAAGGGCGGAAACGGCAGGAGGGCGGAACGGCGGAAGAGTTCCGCACGGCGATAATGGGACCGAGGTGAGCGTGAGCGTTCCGCCGTTCCGCCGTTCCGCCGTTCCGTCCCTGACGATCGACGTCGTGACCTTGTTCCCCGAAGTCATCGCTCCCTTCGTCGCGGCGAGCATTCCGGGACGCGCGGCGGCGGCTGGGCTGGTTCGGTACAATTTGGTCCAGCTTCGCGACTTCACCCACGACCGCCACCAGACGGTGGACGACTACGCCTACGGCGGCGGCGCGGGGATGGTGCTCAAGCCGGAGCCGTTCTTCGAGGCGGTGGAGAGTCTGGCCACGACGGGTCCCGTGGTGCTGCTCTCCGCCAGGGGCCGCCGGTTCGGGCACGACGACGCGGTCCGGTTTTCGGTGGGCGAGCGGCTCACGCTGCTCTGCGGCCACTACAAGGACGTGGACCAGCGGGTGGCGGAAGGCCTGGCCACCGAGGAGCTGTCGGTCGGCGATTTCGTCCTCTCGGGGGGCGAGCCCGCGGCGCTCTGCCTGCTGGACGCAGTGGTGAGGTTGCTCCCGGGCGCCATGGGCGACCACGAGTCGGCCAGCTCGGACTCGCACTACGAGGGGCTGCTGAGCCCGCCGAGCTACACCCGCCCGCCGGAGTATCGGGGGCTCGCGGTGCCCGAGGTGCTCCTCTCCGGTGATCATGCCCGGATCGCGGCGTGGCGGCAGGCGGAGGCGGAGCGGATCACCCGGGCCAGGCGCCCGGAGCTGTGGGAGCGGTATGAGGGGGGTAGGGCTTAGGGGAAGGGGGGGACAGTATCGTCGGCTGACAGTGGCGCGGCGGCGGCAGATATACCAAGTTCAAGCGCACATCGGCGCGGAGGTTCTACCATGGAACGGCTGGCAGAGGTGGCCCGTGAGGGCTTGCGCACGGACATTCCTGCATTCGACCCGGGTGACACCGTTCGCGTCATGGTTCGGGTGCGCGAGGGCGACAAGGAGCGGCTCCAGGCCTTCGAGGGTCTGGTGATCGCCAAGCGGGGCGGCGGGATCAGCGAGACCTTCACCGTGCGGAAGATCTCCGCCGGGGTCGGGGTCGAGCGGCTCTTCCCGGTGCACAGCCCGACGATCGCGTCGGTCGAGCTGGTGCGCCGCGGCCGGGTGCGCCGCGCCAAGCTCTACTACCTGCGCGCGCTGAGCGGCAAGGCGGCCAGGATCCGGGAGAAGCGCGAGGGCTGATGCGATGGCGGTACGCCCCTCGCTGAAGCGGGAGCGGGCCGCCTGGGCCGAGGAGCTGTTGCTCGTCGGCGTGGATGAAGCAGGCCGCGGGCCACTGGCGGGACCGGTGGTTGCCGCGGCCGTCGTCTTTCCGGCCCGGTGCTCCGCGGTCCGCGGACTCAGGGACAGCAAGATCCTGCCGGCGCGGATCCGGCTTCGGCTTGCCCGCCGGATCCGGGAGCGCGCCCTCGCCTTCGCGGTCGGCGCGGCGTCGTCGCGAGAGATCGATCGGCTCAACATCCGGGTCGCCACCGCGCTCGCCATGCACCGGGCCATCGCCCGGCTGGTGACCCGCGGCCCCTTCGCCGCCGGCGCAGCCCCGCACCGCATCCTGATCGACGGCCTGCCGCTTCCGGAGATCGGCTTCGAGCACGAGGCCCTGGTGGACGGCGACGCGCGCTGCCAGTCCATCGCCGCGGCGGCGATCCTGGCCAAGACGGTGCGCGACCTCCTCATGCACCGACTGGCGCCGCGCTATCCGGGCTACGGCTGGGACACCAACGTCGGCTACGGCACCGAAGAGCACCAGCTCGGTATCCGCCTCCACGGCCCCACCCGCCACCACCGAGTCACCTTCGCGCCGCTCGCGCAGCTGACGTTCTTCGCCTAGTTCATGCAGGCTGCTCACGGTCGAGATACCTGACCAGCGCGTCGATCGTCAGATGTTCGAAGAGCGCGACAACGGGGATCTCGGCGCCGATCAGCTCCTGAAGCCGCCCGTGCACCCGGCTCAGCCCGAGCGAGTCACCACCCAGACCGAAGAAGTTGTCGTAGACGCCGATCTCTTCCAGCTCCAGCACTTCGGCCCACATCGCCGCGATGGCCCGCTCCAGTCCGCTCCGCGGCGCGACGAAGCTGATCTCCAGGTCGGGACGCTCCGATGTAGGTGGCGGCAGCGCGGCCCGGTCGAGCTTGCCGTTGCGGGTGAGCGGCAGCCGCGCCACCGTCACGAACGAGGCCGGCACGGCCGCGGCGGAAAAGCGCGCCGCGAGGTAGGCTCGAACGGCGCTGGTGGCGGGACCGGCGCCGTCTCGAGGCACGATGTAGGCAACGAGCCGTGGCTCGCCCGTCGCTCCGTCATGGACTCGGACTGCCGCTTCCTGGACACCCTGCGCGCCGAGCAGGGCGGCTTCCACCTCCGCGAGGTCGACCCTCTGGCCGCGGATCTTGACCTGCGCATCGCGGCGCCCCAGATGGTCCAAACAGCCGTCGGGATGCAGGCGCCCGAGGTCGCCGGTGCGGTAGGTCCGCATGCCGGGCTCGGCCCGATCGGTCGCGAAGGCGAGCACCGTGAGGTCAGGCCGCTCGTGATACCCCGAGGCCAGATACCGGCTGCGCACCACGATCTCTCCCACCTCTCCCTCCGCCACCGGCCGGCCCGCCTCGTCCAGGACGCGTATCTCCATGTCTTCCACCGGGTATCCGATGGGCACCACGCCGTCCGGGGCCGGCATCGTCGGGTCGATGAAGAACTGGCGCACGAGGCCGCATTCGGTCGCGCCCAGACCGTTCACCAGCAGACAGTCGCCCTCGAACCGCTCACGGAAGAGCGCCCAGTCGCGCCGCGACATCTGGTCGCCCTCGAGCCTGATGAGACGCAGGTCGGGAAAGGCGCCGGCACCGCCCGCGGCCAGGCGGAAAAGGCCGGGCACCGAGTGATAGATGCTGACGCGCTCACGGACCAGCCAGCGGCCGAGCCCGGCCGTGCCGAGCCGCCGCAGATCGTAAGGGAAGACCGCGGCGCCGTTGAGCAGGGCCCCGAACATGCTGGACACCGCTCCGCTGAAGCTGGGCGACTGCAGCAGCGTGAGCCGGTCGTCCCGATCGATGCCCAGGCTGTTGGTGTAGCGCATGACGTTGTGCAGCACGTTCCGGTGGGTGTCCACCACCCCCTTGGGGCGCCCGGTCGATCCGGAGGTGTAGTAGATGTATGCCGGAGCATCTGCCTCGACCGATCCCCCGACCGGTTCGGTGCCGCCCGTTGCAAGGGCTCGATCGACCCGGACCACGGGGATCCCCGGGGCTGCCTGGGCGGCCAGTGCGGCACCGGCGGCGTCCGCCAGGACGAGACCTGCTCGTGCCTCGTTCACCACGGTGGTGACGTGTCCGGCTGGGTGGGTAGTCTCCAGCGGAACGTAGACGCCGCCCGACTTGAGAACGCCTAGTATGGCTGCGACCAGTGGCGGGCCCTGCTCGATCAGAAGCACCACCGGTCCCGGGAGTGGCTTGCGGACGCTCAACAGGGCCCGCGCGACTCTGTTCGCGGACCCATCCAGCATCTCATAGGTCCACGCCTCCTCCCCGAAACCGACGGCGAGACGGCCGGGATAGGCGTCGGCCTGTGACTCGAATCGCCGTACGATCGATCCTCGAGCGCCGCTCGATCGAAGGGAACGAACGCGGGGCGTTTGGCAGGACAGCGAGGCGGGGCGGTAGAGGACATGGATGCAGAAGGTGATGCGCGTTGCGTGAACCCACCAGACCCTGGGATCAGGTCCCTACTGCAGCCTCCTCCTGAACCGGTAGCCGAAGCGACTCGGTCACCTGGCGCACCAGGTCATCCGGCAGAAACGGCTTCGGCAGAAACCTCGGCCGCCCAGATGGGGAACCGGACCGAACCAGCGTCTCATTTGCCGGGGCAGACATATACAGCACAGGCAGCCCCGGACGCTGCCTGCCGAGGTGCCGCCCGAGCTTGTAGCCGCTCATCACCGGCATGACCATCTCCGTCAGCACCAAGTCGAACGGCGCTGCGTGCTGCTCGATCACCCGCAGAGCGTCCTCCCCATGTCGCGCCTCGGCCACCGCGTAGCCCCCAGCCGTCAGAGTGCGCACGGCGACGGCCCGAAGGGAGTCGCTATGCTCGACAACGAGAATCCGTTGCGCAGTGGGGTCCATGGTTTCGGCGCTTGCGGTGGCCGGACTGACTGAGCGGCGTGGACGGCCACGTAGGCTAGACATGGGGCACCTCGGGGACGAGAGAGCGAGTGAGACTCGGCGCGTGACACCAGTTAAGCAGCCCGGCCAGTCGCCGGGCCTCGTCCCACGTGTCCGCCATCACGACCGTATCGGCCCGTTGCACCAGCGGAATCACCGGAAGCCCACCCCGTCCAGGACCTTGAAGCCACCGGGCACCGACGGTCCACGGACCAGGCCGGGCCCGCATGTCACAGCCCTGCCACCGCAACTGGTCAATCACAGAATCAAGGAAGCGGGATTCGTACCGCTGGCGGGGGTTGTGCCGGCGCTGGTGCTTCACCAGCCGGCGAAGCGAAGGGAGTACGAGGTCCTGATACTGGGCCAGCGTCACAGAGGCGTTCCCTCGGTTAGATCCCTCGCTGCGATCGAGATACTGGAGCGACATTGAGCCGGCGGGGCTGCGCTTGGCAGCCCCGCCGACTCAGCCGTCCTCAATACATTCCGCCCATGCCGCCGGCGGATGGGGCGGAGGCCGCCTTCTCCTCCTTCCGCTCGACTACCACACATTCAGTAGTGAGCAGAAGGCCGGCGATCGACGCGGCGTTCTGGAGCGCCGTCCGGGCGACCTTGGTCGGGTCGATGACACCGGCCCGCACCAGGTCTTCGTAGGTGTCGGTCTGCGCGTTGTACCCGAAGTTCTTCTCCTTCGATCCCTTCACCTTCGCGACGACGATCGAGCTCTCGGCGCCCGCGTTCTGGGCGATCATCCGGATCGGCTCTTCGAGTGCCCGGCGCACGATGGCGACGCCGATCTTCTCGTCCTCTGTACCCCTGATCCGGTCGAGCGAGGACTGGGCGCGCAGGAAGGCGACACCGCCTCCTGGCACGATGCCTTCCTCGACCGCGGCGCGGGTGGCATGGAGCGCGTCCTCGACCCGGGCCTTCTTCTCCTTCATCTCGGTCTCGGTCGCGGCGCCCACGTTGATGATCGCGACGCCCCCGGCGAGCTTGGCGAGCCGCTCCTGGAGCTTCTCCCGGTCGTAGTCGCTGGTGGACTTCTCGATCGCGACCTTGAGCTCGCTGATCCGGCCCTTGATGTCGTCGGGCTTGCCCTTGCCGTCGATGATGGTGGTGTCGTCCTTGTCGATGACGATCCGCTTGGCCCGGCCGAGATCCTTGAGGGTGGCGTTCTCCAGCTTGAAGCCGACCTCTTCCGAGATCACCTGGCCGCCGGTGAGCACCGCGATGTCCCGCAGCATCTCCTTGCGGCGGTCGCCGAAGCCCGGCGCCTTGACGGCGGCGATCTTGAGCGTGCCGCGGAGCTTGTTCACCACCAGGGTGGCCAGCGCCTCGCCGTCCACGTCCTCGGCGATGACGACGAGCGGCTTCCCGCTCTGCGCGACTTTCTCCAGAATGGGGAGGACCTCCTTCATGGAGGAGATCTTCTTGTCGTGGATCAGGATGTAGGCGTCTTCCAGCACCACTTCCATGCTTTCGGGATCGGTCACGAAGTAGGGCGAGAGATAGCCGCGGTCGAACTGCGTGCCATCCACCGTCTCCAGCGTGGTCTCCAGGCCCCGGGCCTCTTCGACGGTGATCACCCCGTCCTTGCCCACCTTCTCCATCGCCTCGGCGATCAGGTTCCCGATCTCCTTGTCGTTGTTCGCGGAGATGGTGCCGACCTGGGCGATCTCCTTCTTGCCGGCCGAAGGGGCGCTCAGCTTCTTGAGCTCCTCGACCACCGCCTCGACCGCCTTCTCGATCCCGCGCTTGAGCTCCATCGGGTTGGCGCCGGCGGTGACGTTCTTGAGGCCCTCGCGGAAGATCGCCTGGGCCAGCACGGTCGCGGTGGTGGTGCCGTCGCCGGCGAGATCGGAGGTCTTGGTCGCGACCTCCTTCACCATCTGCGCGCCCATGTTCTCGACCGGATCCGACAGCTCGATCTCCTTGGCGACCGTCACACCGTCCTTGGTGATGGTCGGCGAGCCGTACTTCTTATCGATGACGACATTCCGGCCCCTGGGGCCGAGGGTGATCTTCACCGCATCGGCCAGGGTGTCGACGCCCCGCTTGAGCCGGGCGCGGGCATCGACGCTGAACTGCAGTTCTTTCGCTGACATGTGGGTTCACTCCCCTGTGTTGGCCGCCTCAACCGATCTTGGCCAGAATGTCGGATGCTTTGATGATGATCAATTCGTCATCACCCACCTGATAGGGCGTCCCGCTGTATTTCCCGTAGATCACCTGATCGCCGACCTTGAGCTCCATCTGGATCCGCTGGCCCTTCTCGATTCGGCCGGGCCCGACTGCGAGGACTTCACCCTGCGTGGGCTTTTCCTTGGCGGTATCCGGGATGTACAGCTGGCCGCGCATGGATTCCGCCTCTTCCGCGGGCAAGATGACTGCGCGGTCCTCGAGGGGATGGATCTTGATCTTGGGTCTGGCCTTGGTAGCTGTGGACATCGGTTGCTCCTCTCTTGACCGGCTCAGCGCTAGCACGCTCGATCTGCTTAGAGCTTCGCGGCGATCTTGTGGAAGGTCGAGTTGCAGACCTCGTAGCCATGCACGGCCGGCGTGCCGGAAACGACCTTGGACAGGCCCTTCAGCACTTGGGGGTAGGTCTCGCGGCCGTAGGCATCCGCGCTCTCCTTGCGATCCCACAAGCTGATGGCAACCACGTCCTTACCGTCTTCGCCGAGGAAGGTGATTTCGTCCTTGAAGCCGTTCTGCTTGCGGAGCAGGGGCAGAATGTCCCGCTCGAACGTCTGGGTGAACTCTTTGGCCGTGTTGGGCTTGAGACTGATGGAGACATTGCGTGCGAACATGGGGCTCCTAGGGGTTTGTCTTGGAGAAGGGACTTTACTTTTTTGGTTCGCAGACCAGCATGTTACTATGATGTACTATACTTGTCAAGTGCATCAACTGATTGCGAACAGGTCGAAGGAGACTTAACTTTGATTTGTTAAATGTGCCCCAGGAGGCGTTCCCGTGGATGTGTCACTGGTGATCCGGCAGCGATTGGAAGCATTCGGCCTGGAGCAGCGCGAGCTCGCTCGGGCCGCCCAAGTGACCGAGTCCTACATCTCACAACTGTTGACTCGGAAGAAGGCGCCGCCCGCGCCGAGCCGAACCGATATCTATGAGAAAATGGACCGGTTCCTCAAACTCCCGAGCGGGGAGCTGGCGCGACTGGCGAAGGCCCAGCGGAAGGAGGGCTTGAAGCGAGAGCTGGGAGAGGAACCGGCGCCGTTGTTCGGGGAAGTCCGCCAGTTGATCCTGCGCAAGTGCCACGCCGACAAGGAACCGCACGTCCGCGCGATCTTCGAAAAGCAGCCCTTCGGCGAGCTCGAGCGGCTGGTCACCCATAGGCTCCTGGACGTGCTCCACGCGGTGGCCAAGGAAGAATTGGGGAACGATTTCTGGCTCCGCATGGTCGCGGATCTCAGCGGTCGCAGCTTCGAGGAGATGCGCGTCATCGTTCTCGAGTTCCTCGATACGGACATCTTTCACTTGTCACGAGAGCACTGTGTCTCGTTCCTGGATCCGCTGATCGAATCCTGGGGCATCGATCTCGGGACATTCGCCCTGGACATCCTCTTGAACGCCGGACTGGTTTCCGGGCATGTCAGGAGATTCGAGTTCATCGAGAGGGAACCGGACCAGTTGTTCGTGGAAGAGCCGGGGCTGACGGAGTTCCTCGAGGATCCCGCCCTCAGCGGCACCGCGACCCAGGATGAAGTCGCGCTCCTCAAGCGGCTGCGGTTCAAGGGGAGGCGGCCGACACCCCTCTATTACTACCGGGAGTTGCAGAACCTCAGGGATCCGCTGCATTTTCGCGCGCAGTAGATTTCTCCGTCGCCCCTGTGGTAAGACGTCGCTACCGGCACCCTCGGGATCTCACGTGCGATTCGGCCCTGCTTTGCTCGCCGCCGCCAACCTGTTCGCGGCGGCGGCCTCTGCCCAGACCAACCTCGAGCGGGTGGTAAACGGCGCCTTCACGCCGTCGCACGACTACGACCTGATCCACCAGCGCATCGAGGTGAAGAACTTCGACTGGGACTCGACCTCGTTCGACGGCCGGGTGACCACGACTGTGGTGTCGCGGCGGCCGGCGCTCGATGCGGTGGTGCTGGATATGGAGCGGCGGCTCGAAGTCCGCGCGGTGACGGCGCGAGGCAAGGCGCTGGGCTACGAGCGCCCGGGCGATTCTCTGGTCGTTCGGCTCGCCCGCCCCGCTGCCTTCAACGACACGGTGCGGTTCACGGTGGACTACCACGGCCGCATCGCGCAGGGCCGCGGCCTCTACTTCTTCAAGGAAGAGCCGGGCCGGCCCCGGCGTCCCCAGCAGGTCTACAGCGGTGGCGGGACCGACGGGAACCCTCGCTGGATCCCGACCTACGGTGCTCCCCACGACAAGGCGACCTGGGAGATGATCGCCACCGTGCCCGCGCGCCTCACCGTGATCTCCAACGGCCGCCTGTTGGGCGATCGCCGCGTGGCGGGCGGGCTGCGCACCACGCACTGGTCGCAGGAGAAGCCCGCCTCCACCTACCTGATCTCGCTGGTCGCGGCTCCCCTGGTGAGGCTGCGCGACCGGTGGCGGGACGTGCCTCTCGACTACTACGTCTACGCCGAGGACAGCGCGCGCGCTCGTCCGCTGTTCGGAGTTACCCCCGATGTGATGGAGACGTTCGTCCGGCTCACCGGCGTCCGGTATCCCTGGAACAAGTACGCGCAGGTGACCGCGGCCGACTTCATCGGCGGAATGGAAAACGTCGGCGCCACGACGCTGGTGGACTGGCTGCCCGACCCCCGTGCTTACCGCGACCGCCCCTGGTACCTCCACACGCTCATCCCCCACGAGCTGGCGCACCAGTGGTTCGGCAACCTGGTGACGGCGGAGAACTGGGCCAACTATTGGCTTCACGAGGGCATGGCGCAGTTCATGCCCGGGCAATACTGGGGCGTGAAGCAGGGCCGTCACGCCGAGGAGGACTTCTACCTCGAGGAGTACCGGCAGTACCTCGCCAGGGACGCGCGGCGACGGACTCCCCTTTCGACCTACAACTCCAATGTCGTCTATCCCAAGGGCGCGCTGGTGCTGGAAATGTTGAAGCGGCACCTGGGGGCCGAGCGCTTCTGGGCGGCGATCAACCGTTACCTCACCGGCCATGCCTATGGCACCGCGACCAGTGACGATCTCCGGCAGGCCGTGCTCGAGACCACCGGCGAGAGTCTCGATTGGTTCTGGTCGCAGTGGATTTACCAGGCCGGCCATCCGGAGTTCGACGTTGCGGCCGTGTACGACTCGACCTCGGCGGCGCTCACCCTCACCGTGCGTCAGACCCAGGTGGACACCGCCTCACCCGACACCGGCGGCGTCCGCTTCGTCACGCCGCTCGCGTTCCGGGCCCCGATCGCGATCCGGGTCGGCACCGAGCGCGGCGACGTCGTCGCGCAGACCGTGATCGATCGGCGGGAGCAGACCGTCCGTATCGAAGGGATTCGCCGGCCTCCTACGATGGTGGCGTTCGACGACTCGAACGCGGTGCTCAAGACCCTGTCCTTTCACCAGCCGACATCCTGGCTGGCAAACTTGCTGCACCGGCATCAGGGCCTCTGGACCCGAAGCTGGGCGATCGGCCAACTCGCCTCGCGAACCGGGGACACGCTTGCGGCGGCGGCCCTTGCCCACGCCGTGCTATCGGCCGATTACGATCTCACCCGGGCGGAAGCCGCCTCCGCCTTGGGCCGCTTCGCCCCGGAGAGGTCGCGCGCGGCGCTCGACTCCGCCCTGGCGGATACCTCGGCGCGGGTGCGCAGGGCGGCGGTGGAATCGCTGGGACGAGTGGGAGGCGAACGGGTGGCGGAGTTGGTGCGGCGGGCGTGGGACCAAGACCCCAGCGACCAGGTGCGCGCGGCGGCCCTCACGGCCCTGGCCCGTCTCGCCCCTGATTCCTCACGCGAAGTGGTCGCGGCCGGCCTCCGCGCGAAGTCCTACCGGGAGGCGATTCAGAACGCGGCGATCACGGCGGCGGTGCAGCGGCCCGATTCCGGCCTGGTGGCCGGTCTCGAGGCCATCGCCGGAGAGCAGCCGCTACCGACCCTGGCGCTCGCGGCTCTTGCCGGCCGCGGTGACGCATCGGCGAAGGCCGCCATGGCCCGACTGCTGACCGATGAACGGCGCTGGGTACGGGACTGGGCGCGAGAGGCCTGGGCTCAGGGCCCGGAGGGGTGATACAGGAAGATCTTCTGGATGGCCCGCATGCGCGCCGCGAAATCGAGCGGGGTGAAGTCGTAAACCTCGTCGTCCCCGCCGGTCAGCGCGCCGATCGCCGGAGCGCCTTCCCCAACCCGCATCTCCGACTTGCGCACGAGGCGGAGCTCGGTGATCCGCCCCACCGGCAGACTCAGTGACGAGTCGGCTTGCGTCACCACCAGGGAGTCCCCGTCGAGTCGCACCAATCTGACATCCCATACATACCGATCCTGATCCAGCCTGATCTGCCAGCGGTCGTCCTGCTGCGCGGCGAGCGGCGTGGCGCCCAACGTCGCGCATGACAGCGCCGCCGCCGCCCACGCCGTGACCCACGTGGTTCTCATTCTCGAATGATACTCCCAGTCCGCCCCGCCGCACCGACGTCCGGTGACCGGCCTCACGATGGCCGTGGCCGAAATGAACAGGGGCACACCGAAGCCGTGACCGGTGCCGCTGACTGGGGCCGTTCGGACCGGCACATTCAGCCTTGGCTCAGGACCGGAGGCACGATTGGGTGAGGCGAGCGGACCGAGTGAAGGCAAGCTGGTACTTCTGGTCGATTACGACGTCGAGTCTCGGCGACAAACCAGGCACATACTGGAGCTGCGGGGCATGGACGTCGTGCAGGCCTCGAACGGCATGGCCGCGCTCGAGCTGATCCAGCGCCTCCCGCAAAGCTTCGGCCTGGTACTGACCGACCTGGACTTGCCGGGAATTCCCGGTGCCGTCCTGGTCGAGACGCTGCGAATTTTCCGGCCCGATCTCCGGGTACTGTGCATGTCGGCCGGGCGTACCGCGGCAGGGCGAGCAGCGGTCAAGCAATGTCTCTCGAAGCCGCTGCAAGGCGGCGACTTCGGAGCAGCGCTGGAGGAAAACGTGAGCCGCTGGGAGTCCGAGGGTCTGCTCGATGTGTCCGATGCCGTCGCTGCGCGCGCGCGCGCACGCTTTGCTGTCGTGGGTGACTTGGTGGAGGCGGCGCTCGAGATCTATCGAGGCGCGGAAGGCCGGGAATAACGGCTAGGAGTCTTGCTTGCGGGCGGCCGGGTTTTGCTCGCCGCCGCGCCGGGTGGCCGCGAGGGCGCGTTGCGCGGCGCCCAACAGCTCGTCGCGGGTGAACGGCTTGGCCAGGAACAGAACCCGGAGGTCCTTGAGTCCCTCGCGCGCAAGCACTTCAGCGGGATACGCGGACATGAACAGGATGTTCGGCTCGTCCCACTTCTCCCGAATCAGCCGAACCAGGTCCACCCCGTTGACCTCCGGCATCACCACGTCGACCAGCACCAGATCCACATGGCCGTGCAGCATCTCGATGACTTCGAGCGCCTCGACCGCCCCGGCCGCCTCGAAGACGCGGTAGCCGGCCTCGGAGAGAACGCGGAAGGAAAGCCGCCGCACGACCCCGGCGTCGTCGACTACGAGGACCGTGCGGATGTAGGGGAGATCTGGTGTCGAAAGGTCGTAATCCATCTCAATCTCAATCCATCCCAAGAGGTCAGGCCAGATCGATCGCGGCATTGGCGAATCGATCAATTGATTGGTAGCGGGTTAGCCGGAACGCCGTCAGTGACCTGGATCACGTCATGGGGACAACTCATCCTCCAGGGTTTGAGGCATGCGCGGGTAGCCCGCGATCAATTTCGAATCGTAACAAATCGGTCACGCGGGCACGCCCCCATTGCCAGCCGTCCGACGGGATTCCAACTTAGCCCAGCACCAGCCCCATCATGATCTGTCATGAAGCACATTCGTGTGCCTCACTTCACTCGGGCGTGCCTATTCCCGCGGAGATCTCCCATGAGCACCACCGAACCACCGATCCAGCTATCACTGACCCAAGAACAGCAGGAGATGATTCACCGGCTAACCGGAGAGCATGCCAACGTGCTCGAACTGGCACTCGATCCGAGTGATGGGAGCTCCGGAACAGGGTGCGGGCTTCGCTTTAACTGGCGAGTCTCAGTCGATACGGGCATTCCGAGGCAGCAGTGGGTTTTGGGCGGTGCGCCACGGCGCCCGGTTTCCGATTCGGGTGCGTCGGCCTGACGATTTCCGCATCAGCTGCACGCCCTCAAGCTGGCGCCAGCGCACAAACCCTACGCTTCCTGTAGTGGCGCCAGACTGCCGGCGTTCGTCCGAGCTGGCGTTATCGCTCGCCGGTAGCCAACGGCCGCCCGACGACATCGACCGGAGCGCCGCCGGCTCCTGGCAGCTCCTCGAGCACTCTGATCCCACCATGACCATGCGGTACATGAAGCACGCCCCAGAGGCCTCCCTCGACCAGGACTCCGCTGCGATTAGAAGCCGTGATGAGAGTCCTTTGCAGCGGGTCGGGCTTGTCTAAGCGAATGCCCACGAAGATGTTTCGTTAAGCACCGGGGGCGTAGCTCAGTTGGTAGAGCAAGGGACTTTTAATCCCTAGGTCGTGGGTTCGAGTCCCACCGCCCTCACTTTCGACAAGCCAATGTCTTGAACGGGATTACCGCGTTCTAGCTCCCCGGCCATGGTGGCTTTCCTCGGTGGGACCCTCCTAGCCCCGAATGGCCGCGGCAACCACGCTCGCAGCCCGAGCCCAGGAGGGTCGCGCCTCCAGCTCCACCAGCCGGCGCCCCAGCACGTGGGCCGTACGATGGCTCGGGAAGGTGACCGGCTTCGGCCGCAGGGTCACCGGATGCCGCAGCACCACCTTCTCGACTCCCTCCAGCATCGCGGTATTGTGGACGAACCCGGTGCCGCTCTGGATGTCGGCGGGCGTCGCACCGGGATAGGCACCCCAGGGTGGTGACCCGAGCGCGAAGGAGAGACCCGACCACGCGTTCACGGCGACCGTTCCATAGCGCAGCCCGCTGATCGCAGCCTCGACCGCCGCCGCCAGCACCGGATCCTTCATCGTGGTGGGGTGCACGATCAACGTGGCGGAGAGCGTGCCCCAGAGCTTTGCATTCACGAAATCGACTGCCCCGGCGAGATATTCCAGCGGGTCATCGCTCGCGACCTCCGTCTCCCCGATGACCGGGCAGAACGCCTCGGTCCGGAATGCCGCCTCGCTGGGATCCTCGGCATCGAGCCCGGGGATGAGCGCCCAGGGGAGCTGGCCCTGGCGGGGCGTGCCGATGGTCCTGAGCTCGTGACGTCCGCGGGTCAGGCGATGCCACCGTTCGGCCGCGCCGGGATAGTACGCGTCGCGCAACGCCGCCCGGCCGAGCGCTCCCTCCAGGCCGGCCAGCAGCTCGCGTCGGCGCCCCCAGCCGCGCGGTGAGACGATCACCTTCGCTGCGTTACAGAGGAAGGAGGCGTTGCTGGTGACCGCGCCGGCGACGGCTTCGGCCTGAAAGGCGAGCTGCGCCGGGTTATACGGTCCCGGCACGACGAGCACCGGGGAAACACAACCCAGCTCCGCGGTGATCGGCTTCGCGAGTATCGGGGCATTGCGCGCCTTGCGTGCTTCCCGCTCCGGACCCGCCGCTCCCCACACCAGCTCGTCGTAGGTGGCGTCGGATCCGGTGAGGTGGATCTCATCGATCGCAGGATGACGCACCAGATACGCGCCCTCCGCCACCCCCCCATACACCACCGCGAGGAAACCGCGAGCGATCGCCTCGGCGAACGCCTCCTCGATGAACGGGCCGAGATAAGCATTCACCGGGTTCATCTTCAGCACACACACCTTCCCCTCGTTGAACAGCTTGGTGATCACGTCCATCGCGGGGATGGAGGCGAGATTGCCGGCGCCGAGCACGAGCACCGTGCGCCCGGTGTGCGATGGGCGCTTGTAGAACCCCGCGCGAGCCTCGTCCATGACCGAGTCCGTCACATCGGAGCGAAATCGCACCTCGGCGGTAATGCCCGCGAAGAGAAATCCATCAGTGCCGCTCGCCGGGAAGACCCGAGTCGCGAGCCGGCCGTCGGCGGCCGTGAACACCGGTCCCCTGCATGTGGTGCCGGTCCTGGCGATGCAGGTGAGCGCCTCCGAGACGAGCCGGAGATGCCGGATGACGCACCAGGGCCCAGTGGTCCATTCTTCGCCTTCCAGGGGGGTGCCGGGCGGAATGCCTTTGGCGACGCATGCTTCCCGCACGCTGCGCTCGGCCACGCGGTGGTAACCGGCCAGCATCGAGCCCACCAAGGCGAGGCGCTCTTTGATCCCCAAGGCGGCCCAGATGCCGGCCGCTTCTTTGACGCGGAGCACCTTCGCCTCGATCTCGGATTCGGAGGACGCCGGCGAGTGGCGGTGGGGTGAGCCGATCCGCCCGAGTGGAGGGACGGCAATGGTCGAGGCGGGCATGTCCGAGCTCCTCGTGAGTAGGGGTCATCCGGGACGGCGTTCGACGGAGGCGTCGAGCGGCATTCCCAGGTGACATCAGTGCCGCGAATGGGTGCATCGCTCAGCGGAGCCGCCGATCACGGCGCGGAACCGGCGGTGGAGATCGTGCCCGTCATGCTCAGCTCGACGGTGGTCGGCACGCCCGGCTGGGAGAAGTCGGAGGTCTGGGTGCCCACCATCTCCTGGGACCCGGTGGCATTGGTGAAGCGACCGCTGCCACCGGTGAAGGCGACTTGCCCCCGGATGGCGAAGATCCCCACCGGTGCGGGGGCCTGGATGACGGAGGACGTTCCCTGGTAGGCGCCGGACAGCTCATCACCGTTGGCGGCGACCTTGCGGAACAAGCCCGCGGTGAACTCGCCGGTGACCGGGTTGAGGCAGTGGCTGTTCCGGATCGTGTAGCGACCGACGTGGGACTCGATGCCTTCACCCTCCAGGCTCACGTACAGCAGCCCGAGCGCATTGCAGCGGGGGGCCGTTCCGATGGTGCCCTGCGCGCGATAGCTGGAGGTGATGGGCACTTGGATGCTGGCGGGCCGGGGAGCGGTCGGCCCAGCGTTGGCGAGCTGGGGAGCGGTCGGCCCAGCGTCGTCGCAGGCGGTGAGGCCCACCGCCGCGGCGAGGAGCAGAAACGTGGAGGACATGGGGCACCTCGAAGCAGGGGTTCTGCGCCAGCACAGCCAGGGCAGCTTGCACGGTGTCTGATCGCGACCTACAATCGGGCGCCGGGCTCATCTAGGAATCAGGTGGCCCTCACACGCACATCAGGCGGCGGATGCTCTACCTGCGGGCCCTGGGTACTCCATCACTCGAGGTAGGCGGCAGCCCTGCGCGAGGAGCCGGTGGTCAGCGAAAGCCGCTGGCCCTGCTGAGTCTGCTGGCCGTGGCGGGGGAGCGGGGACTGAGTCGGGACCGGCTCATGTCCTACCTCTGGCCGGAGGGCGCGGCCGACCGCGCCGGCCACCGTCTCACGCAGCTGATCTACTCCATCCGCCGGGATCTGCGCGCCGACGCGCTCTTCCTGGGCACGGCCGATTTGCGGCTCAACCCGGTGCTTCTCGACAGCGATGTCGCCAAGTTCGAGGGCGCTCTCGCCCACGGGGACTACGTCGCGGCGGTGGCGGTGTACGGTGGGCCGTTTCTGGATGGATTCTTCCTCGACGATGCACCGGAGTTCGAGCGGTGGGTGGAGGTGGAACGGACCCGGCTGGCGCGCCGCCGAGCGGAGTCGCTCGAGGCCCTCGCCCTGGCGGCGGAGCGTGCCGGCGACGCCTCAGCCGCCGCGGAGTGGTGGCGTCGGCGGGTGGACAGCGAGCCGTCCAACGGCCGCGTCGTCCTGCGCTGCATGGACGCGCTCGCGGCGCTGGGCGAGGCTGGCGAGGCGCTCCGGCTGGCCCGAGCCCACGAGGTTCTGATGCGGGAGGAGCTCGACGCCCCGGCGGATCCGGAAGTGATTGCCGCGGTCCAGCGGCTCCGAGCGGAGCGGACGACGGCTGAAACGTCGCGCGGGGGTACCCGCTCGGCTCCGAGCACCTCGATCGCCGTACTGCCGTTTCTCAACCTGACACCGGGTCGGGAGGCCGAATACTTCAGCGACGGCGTCACCGAGGAGCTGATCAACGCCCTCGCGCGGGTGCCGGAACTCCAGGTGGCGGCCGCCAGCTCGAGCTTTGCGTTCAAGAACAAGCCGGTGGACGCGCGCGCCATCGGGGAGCAGCTCGGTGTGGGGTCATTGGTGGAGGGCAGTGTGCGCATGGTGGGCCGGCGGATTCGGCTCGCCGTGCAGCTGGTCTCCACCGCCGATGGCTACCAACGCTGGTCGGACACCTACGAGCGCACCATCGATGATGTCTTGGCCCTGCAGGAAGAGCTGGCCCGGGCGGTGGTCACCGCGCTTCCACTCCCCGGCCGCGGACCGATCTTGCCCGCGGGCGCCGCCACTACCCGGGATGCCGAGGCCTACACCCTCTATCTGCGGGGCCGATACGCGGCGCTGAAGCGCACCGAGGAGGGCTTCGCCCTCGGCATCGAGTACTTCGAGCAGGCGACGGAGCGGGATCCGTCGTATGCCCTCGCGCACGCAGCCCTCGCCGAGTGCTGGGTGCTTCGGGGATTCCCGGAATACGGTGGCGTGCCACCGCTCACCGCGATGCCGAAGGCACGCGCGGCGGCGCTCCAGGCCCAGCGACTGGACCCGACCTTGGCCGAGCCGCACCTCTGGCTCGGTGCGGTGCGGCTCCTGTTCGACTGGGATCTGCCCGGCGCCGAAGCGGCCATGCGCCGAGCGCTCGAGCTCGGACCCAGGCTGGCGTATGCCCATACGTGGTATGCGGTGTACTTGGCTGTGGTGCGGCGATTCGGCGACGCTCTTCATAACGCCCGCGAGGCGCAGGCGCTCGAGCCGCTGTCGCTCACCATGCAACTGGTCACCAGCCGGATTCTCTACTGGAGCGGTCGCCTGGACGAGGCGGTGGAATTGTTGGAGGCGATGCGTCTGGCGGAGCCGGACCATCTGGGCGTGACAACCTGGCTCGCTCGGGCGCTGGCACTCTCCGGGCGCCCGGCCGAGGGAGTGGCCGTGCTGAATGAGATTCCCGAGCGGACGCGGGGCAGGTACGTCCTCTCACTGGAGGCCCGGCTCCTCGTCATGCTCGGCGAGGGCAGCCGTGCGCGCGCTCTGTGCGAGGCAGCAGAAGCCGAGCCCGGTCCCGGCGGGCCGTACCTGGCGGCCACCCGAGTGATGCTGGGTGAGACCGAGCGGGCCGTCGCGCTGCTCGAACAGCTCCTGTCCGAGCGCAGCGGTCTGTTGGTGTTCTGTGGTGTGGATCGCCTGTCCGCGGAGTTGCTTCAGGATCCTAGGACGGCCTCGGTCCTGAGACGGGTGGGAGTACCGCTGGAATGACGCCGTAGCCGCGACTCGGTGTCCCTCGCGCCGGCTGGGGTGAACGGTCGTATCGCTGGGGCAGAGGCTGGCTTTGCAGCTTTGAGGCGCCGGCTTTCGCCGGGTGTGCGTTTTGCTATGTTACGGCGGCGAATGAGACGGTAGGCTGCGGTTCTGATCCTGTCAACATGTCTCCCCACTCCAACCCAATACAGAATTGCGGAGAGGATCAGCGACAGATGATGGAGTCACGGGATGGACGGCGGATACGGGTGCTCGTCTTTGCCGCTTCCCTGCGGCGGGGTTCGCTCAACGAGCGGCTGGCCGCGCTCGCGGGAGTGAGCGTGGAAGAGCAGGGTGGTGCGGCGGATCGCGCCACCATGGCCGACTTCGACTGCCCCTCGTACAACGCCGATGTCGAGCGCGAGACGGGCGTTCCGACCGCTGCACAGCGCCTGCGAGAGCGTCTGGTGGCGGCCGATGCGTTCATCATCGCGTCGCCGGAGTACAACGCGTCCATGCCCGGCTTCCTGAAAAACGCGATCGATTGGGTGTCTCGCATCCGTCCGCAGCCATTTAACGGTCGTCAGGGGATGCTCCTCTCCGCCTCGCCCTCCATGGCCGGCGGCAACCGGGGCCTGTGGTCGCTCCGTGTGCCCCTCGAACACCTCGGAGCCCGCGTCTATCCCGACATGTTCTCTCTGGCCCAGGCGCACGAGGCGTTCGACGCGGCGGGCAGGATCGCCACTCCGGTCCTCCAGGAGCGCTTCGATCGCACGATTGGGTGCTTCCTCGAGCTCGTCGAGGCGGCGAAGCATTACCGGCCGCTCAAGAAGCTCTGGGTGGAATACCTGGGCGAGCATCCCGACGCCGCGATCGACCGCGTGGAGCACACCCCGGTGGACGCGGAGTAGTCACGAATTCGGCCTCGGCAGGGGCCCGTGCGCCAGCGCATTGCTCCTAAGTGCAAACAGGGCAACATTCAAGCACTTAGGTGCCCATAAAAAGGTCGGGCATCGCTCCCACGACGGCACGCGACCGCAACTTATGCCGGGTTGATGCCGTAGTCAGTCGGTACCGCGCCCTAGGGGTAGCCATGACTTTCAAGCCCGCGATCTGGTATCCGCTCTCCATCGTGCTGAGCGCCGCCAACTTGGTCGCGGTTGGATTCGCGGCGGGCGATTCCGAGCCATGGCATGCCGGAATCCACGCCGGGGTGGCGCTGGCGTTCGGATTGTGGTCCCAGCGCCTGCGGCAGGATCGCCGTGGGAGCGAGCTCCAGGCTCCGCTCGAAGTGATCGAGGCCCTCGACACGCTCGACGCCGAGATGAGCAAGACACGGCAGGAGCTGAGCGAGATACAGGAGCGCCTGGACTTCACCGAGCGGCTGCTGGCGCAGAGACAGGAACCGCAGCGATTGGACCAGCAACGCTAGGGTCTCGCCTCACTCCCAAGCAGCTCTCCACACGCCCCGAAGCCCCCACGCCCAGGCAGGTTTCACAGCGTCACGGCACACCGGTTCCCTCTCGATGGTGATAAAGCAGATCTCGCGACATGCTCAGTCGCAGGGGTTCTCCCCGGGTGCCTTCGTTCTTGCCCTTGGGGTATTGCTGGCCGGATGCGCGCCGATGACCAACTTATTGAACCTCGCCGGCCCCCGCTTCGAGGGCCACTACGCTTCGAAAGTTCCGCTCGCCGCGCCGGCGGGTTTCCCCATCCGCCTGGTCACCTTCAACATCAAGCTTGCGCGCAAGATCGACCGCGCCATCGAGGTGCTCCAAGAGGACAGTCTTCGGGGAGCCGACGTCCTGCTGCTGCAGGAGATGGACGAGGCCGGCGTGGATCGGATCGCTCGAGCGCTCGATCTGAACTACGCCTATTACCCGGCCAGCATCCACCCGACAAACGGCCACTACTTCGGTCCGGCGGTTCTCTCCCGCTGGCCGATCGAGCGAAGCTGGAAGCTACTGCTTCCTCACAGCGGATGGACTCGAGGCCAGCGTCGGACCGCGACCGCCGCGATCTTGCAGGTCCGACGAACTCGACTCCTCGTCTACTCCGTTCACCTGGAAACGCCGATTCAGATCTCTGAGGCGGAGCGCAAGGATCAGGTGATGGCGGTGGTGGGCGATGCGGCGGCCTACCGGGGCCCCGTGGTGATCGCTGGTGATTTCAACAGTTGGGAGGTCGGAGGGCTCTTGAGGAAGCAGGGCTATACCTGGCTCACCCAGCACGTCGGACCCAGCGTGTCCTGGTTCTCGTGGGACCACGTCTTCGTTCGCGGGGTCTCCCGGCCGATTCGGGCCAGCGCCGGCGTGCTCCGGGAGACTCACGGAGCCAGCGATCATCACCCGGTCTGGACCGTGGTGACGCCTTCGCCATCTGGTGCGGTCACCGCCGTGCCGTAACTATTACAGCTGATGTCGCATCAGCCTGCCCACCAGCTCTTGCAGTCGCTCTCCCATCGGGCGACGCCGCCATTCCTCGAGCGTCACCTTTCGCGATCGGGCGCGGTCCTCGCCCAGCACTTTGGCCTGCGCCAGGGCGAACTCCTCATCGACTACGTTCAGGTTCGCCTCGTCGTTGAGGCGGAAGGAGCGGTTGTCGAAGTTGGTGGACCCAACCGAGACCCAATAGTCGTCCACGACCATCACCTTGGTGTGGTACATCGTCGGCTGGTACTCGTAGATGTTCACGCCCGCCTCCAGCAGGGGCCCCCACTTCGCCCGCGAGGCCCGGCGCACCACTTGAGCATCGTGAATCACACCGGGCACGATGATCTCTACGTCCACCCCACGCCTGCGGGCGTCCACCAGCATGGCGACCGCCAGGCTGTTTGGCACGAAGTAGGAGTTGGCGATCCGAATGCTCCGGCTGGCCGAGGCAATCGCCAGAAGGTACATGAGCCGTAGACTCTCCGTGCCTCCGCCGGGCGAGCTGTGAACAGCCTGTGCGGCCTGGCTTCCGACCGAATCAAGCTTGGGGAAATGCTCGGCCCCATCCAGAAGCGCGCCACCGGTCTCGATCCAGTTGTCGAGAAACGCCGCCTGCATCTGGCCCACCACCGGGCCCTCCGCCCGAAACTGGGCGTCGCGCCAGTGGTCGCGATCCTGCGCGTGGCCTAGGTAAAGGTCTGCGATACCCAGCCCGCCGGTGAACCCTACCCGGCCATCCACGATCAAGAGCTTCCGGTGGGTCCGCTTGTTGAAGCGCTCGAGGTTATACCAGCGGAGCGGATGGTAATGCACGACTTCGACTCCAGCCCGCCGCATCTCCGTCAGGAGCGAGTCGCCCATCTTCTTGGACCCCATCCAGTCGACGAGAAGGCGCGTGGCTACTCCGGCGCGGGCGCGCTCCGAAAGCGCTGCCGCGAACGTCGTTCCCACCTCCCCCGACCAGAAAATGTAGGCCTCGAGGTTGATGCTCCGCTTGGCCGACCGGATCGCCTCGAGCATCGCGGGAAACGCCTGGTCACCGTTCAGGAGGGTGGTCACTCGGTTGCCCGGCACCAATGGCGTACCGAGCAGATGGGTCATCGTTCGGAGGAACTGGGGATCGCGGGTGGCATAGCGATGGGCAATCGCATGCTCGACCGGCTGGTCGGGACTGGTGAGGTTGGCGTACAGGAGGACCGCGACCAGGGTCATCGCCACCGCAGCGGCCGCCCAGGCGGCTCGGGTGGACCGGGGCTTCGCGGTCATCGGGTCGTCTCCTGATGAAAGGAATAGCGGATCCGAGGCTCGCCGCAGTGGAGCCGCTCCCCTTCGAGAAGCCGGAGAGCTCGTAACGCAGAGGGATAGGTAAAAGTGACGTCTGTGCCGAGGGCCCTGCAAGTCGTGGGTACCGGTCCCCCGGACCCGCTCGTGCTGGGCCGGCCTCGCGGTGGACATGATCAGCCAGTGGGGCGAGGATTCCATTCTGGAGGTAATACATGAAACGACGCACGCGGATCCTGGCCCTAGCCGGGGCGCTGATGGTTCTCCTGCTCGGGCTTCTCATCGTTCTTCCGATGCTCTTCCGGGACCGGATAGCGCAACGGGCGAAGGCGGAAGCGAACCGGACGCTCGACGCCCGTGTCGATTGGCGGGACGTCGGTCTTACCCTTTTCCGCGATTTCCCCAACCTCACCCTGCGGCTGGATGATTTCACGGCGGTCGGGATCGGCCGGTTCGAGGGCGATACCCTCGCCTCGATCCGTCATCTCGGCGTCGTCCTGGACCTGGCCAGCGTGGTTGGGAGCGTCCTCGGCGGGGACGGGAAGGCGATCGTGGTGCGGTCCATCGAGCTCGACCAGCCTCGACTCTCCCTGGTCAAGCTCGAGGACGGCACCGCCAACTGGGACATCACCAAGAAGACGCCGGAGGCCGAGCCCCGGCCGGAGACCGCGAGCGCGGTATCTATCAGCCTGCGGCGCTTCGAGATCCGCGACGCCGCCGTGGCCTTCGACAATCAACAGGCGGGGTTGCGCGCCTCGCTGATCGGCTTTCATCAGTCCCTCACGGGAGACTTTGGCCGCGACCTCGTCGTCCTCCAGACCCGAGCCGGCTCGGATAGGGTGAGCCTCACCTTCGCGGGCATCCCGTACTTGAACCGGGTGAAGCTGGATCTCACCGCCGACATCCAGGCGGACCTCGCGAAGAAATCTTTCACGCTCAAGGACACCGAGCTCCGGCTCAACGATCTGCGGCTTGGCGCCTCGGGCTCGGCGAGTGCGGCCGGCGAGCAGATCGGGCTCGACCTGACATTCGGCGCGCCCAGCACCGAGTTCAGGCACATTCTGTCGCTGGTGCCGGCCATCTACGCCCACGACTTCCAGTCGGTACAGGCCTCCGGCACCATCGCGGTCTCCGGCCGGGTCAAGGGCACCTACGGGGACAGTGCCTTTCCGTCGTTCTCCTTGAAGACCAAGGTGGACAACGGCGCCTTCCGCTACCCCGACCTCCCGCTGCCCGCCCGCGACATCTTCGTCGACCTCTCGATCGCCAACCCCGGTGGGAATGCCGACAGCACGGTCGTAAGGCTGGAGCGATTTCACGTCCGGGTCGGGCGGGATCCGGTGGACGCGAGCATGGTGCTGAGGACGCCCCTGTCCGATCCCGACCTCGATCTGCGCGTGGCCGGCAAGGTGGATCTGGCCGACGTCCGCCGCACCATGAAGCTCGAAGGGATCGACCAATTGACCGGGACCGTCGCGGCCGATGCCGCGGTGCGCACCCGGATGTCGTACATCGACGCCAAGCAGTACGACAAGGTCGCCGCTCGCGGCAGCCTGGACGTGGGAAACCTGACGGTCAAGGGCGAGGGCCTGCCGCAGCCACTCGCGATCCAGCAGGCGTCGCTCCAGCTGGCTCCCCAGCGCGCGGAGCTCAAGTCCTTCAAGGGATCCATCGGCAGCAGCGACCTTCAGGCGTCCGGTGCCCTGGAGAACCTGCTCGGTTTCGCCTTCCGGGACGATGTCCTGCGCGGGAGCGCGACGGTGCGGAGCAACCGGTTCAACCTGGACGAATGGCGGTCGGGTGAGGGGGACCTGCAGGTCATCCCGGTGCCGCCGAGGATCGATTTCAGCCTGGACGCAACCGTCGCGGAGCTGACCTACGACAAGCTGAAGATGACCGACGCGCGCGGCCATCTCCGCGTCAAGGATCAGCGGCTCACCCTGGAGAACTTCCGGATGAACACTCTGGGCGGGGAGTTCGGCGTGACGGGCTCCTACGAGACGACCAATCCGGCCAGACCGACGTTCGACGTCGGGCTGCGAGATGGCCAAAGTTGATATCCCCGCTGCGTTCGAGGCTTTCACCACGGTGAAGTTGCTGGCTCCGGTCGCTAAGTACGCCCGCGGCAACTTCTCCACCGATCTGAAGCTGAACGGCGCGCTGGGCAAGGACATGATGCCCCTGTTCGACGTGCTCAGTGGAGCGGGATCGCTGCAGACGTCGCGGCTGGTCCTGGAGGACTTTCCCGCGCTGGAGAAGATGGTGGACCTGACCAAGCTCCAATTTCTGGACAATCCGGCGCTGGTGGCCCTCCGCACGGCATTTCAGATCCGGGACGGCCGGCTGCACGTCGAGCCCTTCGCGGTGAACCTGGGACCGACCACGATGAACGTGAGCGGCTCCAACGGCCTCGACCAGTCGCTGCAGTACGCCCTCAAGCTTCGAGTGCCCCGCTCCGAGCTGGGCGACGCGGCGAACCAGGCGGTCGCCGGCCTGGTATCGCGGGCCGGCGGCGCCGGAATCGATCTGAAGGCGGCGCCCGAGATCGAGCTGGGCGTGCAGCTCGCCGGCACGGTGACGAACCCCTCGGTCAAGATCGACGCGGGCAGCGTCGCTTCGTCGGTGAAGCAGGGCGTTGAGCAGGCGGCGCGGGAGGGGGCCGCCAAAAAGGTTTCGGCCGAGGCGACCCGCCTGGTTCAGGAGGCGGAGCAGCGCGCCTCCGCCATCCGCCAGGAGGCCCAGACGTTGTCCGAGGGCGTGAAACGGGAGGGCTACCAGCAGGCGGACGCGCTGACCACCCAGGCGTCCAATCCGATACTTCGTGCCGCAGCCAAGCCCGCCGCGGACAAGCTTCGGAAGGAGGCGGACGAGAAGGCCGTCAAGATCGTCCGCGAGGCGGATCAGCGCGCCGACAACCTGGTCGCGGAGGCCCGGCGGAAGGCGAGCCAGACCCCGGGCGAGAAGTAGCCGGCTGGCCGGTGCCGACCCGCAAAAGAGGCAGTATACTGGCGAATGATCGTCCACGTCGTCGACGGCACCTACGAGCTGTTCCGCCATTTCTACGGCCAGCGTCGCTTCAACAAGGGCAAGGACAAGCCCTTTGCCGCCGTCGCAGGCGTGCTGCACACGGTGCTCGAGATGTTCGAGACGGGAGCCACTCACCTGGGTGTCGCGACCGATCATGTGATCGAGTCCTTCCGGAATGCGCTCTGGCCTGACTACAAGACGGGTGAGGGCATCGAGCCCGCGCTGGTCCGGCAGTTCCACCCCCTGGAGACGGCACTCGCGGCGATGGGGGTCGCGGTATGGCCCATGATCGAGCTGGAAGCCGACGACGCCTTGGCATCGGCCGCGCGCCTCGCGACGGAGGACGACCGAGTCGAGAGGGTCTGCATCTGGGCCAACGACAAGGATCTCGCGCAGTGCGTCGAGCGCGACCGGGTGGTACAGGTGGACCGCCGGGCGAAGGAGATCCGCGACTCGGAAGGCGTGCGCAAGAAGTTCGGCGTAGAGCCCGCGCTGATCCCCGACCTGCTCGCTCTGGCCGGGGACGCTCAGGACGGATATCCCGGCATTCGCGGGATAGGCCGAGCTACCGCGGCTCGGCTGTTGAATCAGTACGGCCCGATCGAAGCCTTCCCTGCGAGCGTACTGGGCGAAGCACGGGACCGGGCACTGCTGTTCAAGGATCTCGCCACGCTGAGAGCCGACGCCCCACTGTTCCGGGACGTGGACGAGCTTCGGTGGCCGGGGCCTACCGGCGAGTTCCCCGCCTGGGCCGAGCGGATCGGCGATGGACGGTTGCTGGACCGGTGCCTCAAGGCACGAATCACTCTGGAGAAGGAGGGTAACACTAATGGACCACACGATCGTGCACTTCGAGATTCCCGCCGACCAGCCGGAGCGGGCGGCGAAGTTCTACCGTGAGTTGTTCGGATGGAACATCAATCGCTGGGAGAACCCCGGGGGCATGGAGTATTGGATGGTCGAGACCGTTCCGACCGACGCGGAGGGCCGGCCTGTGCGCCAGGGCGTCAACGGCGGGCTCATGCCTCGGATGTTTCCGGGCCACGTTCCGGTCAACTACATCGCCGTCGACAAGCTCGATGAATCGGTCGAAAAAGCGGAGCGGCTCGGGGCCAAGGTCCTCATGAGGCGGCAGCCGGTGCCGGGAATGGGGTGGTTCGCCCAATTGACGGACACCGAAGGGAACGTCTTTGCGATGTGGGAGACGGACATGGCCGCGGGGACCGCAGGTGCGGTGGGCGAGCAGGCCGACGGGGCGGCCAGGTAGGTCGGGACGGGCAGTGGGTCGGGATCACCACCGCAACGACAGACAGGTCAGGCCGCCGTCCATCTTCCGGTATTCCGACATGGCGAGCGGCACCAGCTCATAGTCCGATCCAGCGAGTAGCGCGCTGGTCGCCGGGAACCCCTGGGCGACCAGCAGCGCCTCGTTGACCCGGAGGCAGTTGGCCGCGTAGTCCTCCCCGTCCGGCACGCGCAGGACCTCCCACCCTCGCAGCGCTCCGTGGCCGGCGATCCCGCCGACGGCGAGCAGACGTCGCCCACCCAGCCAGGAGAGGCCGGTCCTCAGGTGCAGCAGGCCGGGCATGGACCGAATGTCGATCACGCTCGAACTGAAGCGATGCCGCGTCAACCACCGGCCGACCTGGGCAGCCCCCTCGGCATTGGTGCGCTTCGATAGACCGATGAAGAAGTGCCGGCCTGCCTCGCAGACATCGCCGCCGTCGACCGTGCCGGGAGCCGTGATCTCGTCGAGCTCGGGAAACCACTCTCGGAACGCCTGTCCGACCGCGCCTACCTCACCCTCGCGGCTCGCGGCGCCAGGGCGGGTGAGGATGGCGCCGCCGGTGATGACGATGGCGACGTCCTCGACGAAGGTGGAGTCGGGAAAATCGGGATTGGGAGCGAGCCTAGTGAGGGAGAGTCCCAGCCGCTCCAGCGTCCGGCAGTAGGCGTCGTGCTGCTCGAGCGCGAGCGCCAGGTCCGGCGTCCCTAGGCGGGACGAAGTGATCCCCGCGGCGAAGGTGTCCGCGGGGGGCCGGACGAGGGCACGGGTGAATCGCATGGCTAGCTGGCGCCCGCTCGATCCCTTCGAGCGACGATGAGCCGGTAGGCGGGATAGCTGATCGCCAGCAGGAGCATCGACTTCCAGCTGTTGCCCCAGTCGGTGGCCACCGACCCCACGAGAAAGGCCACCGACGCCAGCAGCACGATTCCGGTGGTGACAGGGAAGCCTGGCACCCGATAGGGCCTCGGTGTGTCCGGCTCCTTCCGCCGGAGGGCGAACACGCTCAGGAAGGACATGGTGTAGCTGGCGACGAAGAAGAACGCGCACAGCGCCAGCACCGTGCTGAACGTTCCGGAGACGATGAACCCGACCGCGACTCCGACGCTGGCCCAGTGCCCGACCGTCGGCGTGCCGCCGGGATTCACCGTCTCGAATCCGGCGGGGAGCAGCCGGTCTCGGCTCATAGCCAGCACCACCCTGGGCGCCATGAGCAAGAGAGCGTTGATGCCGCTCAGGATGGACAGCAGTACCAGCGACCGGATGACCAGGTCGCCCCGCTCGCCGAAGAGCGCCTTGCCCGCAGTCGCGGCGACGAATGGATCGCCCGCCATCCGGTCGATGCCGAGCACCCGGACCAATCCCACGTTGACCAGCGTGTAGATCAGGATGACGGCGAGGACCCCCAGCACCATCGCGCGCGGAATACCGCGGCCGGGGTTCCGTACTTCCTCGCCGAAGTAGACCGGCCCGGTCCATCCGTCGTACGTGAAGATCACCGCCTGTAGGGCCATGACGATGGCCGTGGCCAGGGCCATGCCGGTCGGGAGCACCTCGGGCGCGACGGCCTCCCGCGCCGGCACCGGCAGGAGCAGGCACAAGGCGATCAGAATTCCGAAGGCCAGTGCCTTGAGGGCGCTCAGGATCTGTTGCGAGAGGTCGCCGACTCGGATCCCGCGCCAGAGGAGCAGGCCGAACAGGAGCACCAGGGCCACGCCCGCCGGAACCCGGCGCCCCGCCATGGCCGGCACCAGGGCCTCGAGATACTCCGTAAAGACCATCGCGCCGAGGGAGGCCGAAGCGCAGGTCGAGATCCAGTCGTTCCAGCCGACCACGAATCCCGGGTACTCGCCGAGACCTCGGCGCACGAACACGTACTGGCCACCCGATTCGGCCACCATTGCGCCCGGTTCGGCCATGGATATCGCCCCGAGCAGCGCGTACAGGCCGCCGATGATCCACACGCCGAGGAAGAGCGCCGGGCTCGGCAGCCGCTCGGCCACATCGCCCGGCGTACGGAGGATGCCGACCAGGATGGTGTTGCCGATGATCACGGCGACACCGAAGGAGACGCCCAGCACCTGGAGCAGCTTGCCCCGGCTGGTGGCTCGGACCAGGGCGGCCGGTACGACAGCGTGATCCACTGCGTCAGGCACCGGCACGTTGGTTACCGTCCTTCGGCGAGTTACTGGTATGTGGTGCAACCGAATTCAACCTGCTATGACAAGGCGCAGGAGCGCCCGATAGCGTATCGGCGGGGCCGGCATTTGCGGTGGGTTGGTCAAGATACTTCCAGATTCCGATTTCCGCTTGGCGCGCTCGCGGGTCTCGGTGCCTACGCCTCGTCACACGCCCCGTGTAGGCTACCGCAGTCGGGGCGTGTACCGGTTCAGTGTCGCATACGACGGCGGCCAGGGCAGCGTGTGCCCCAGGTCGGCCGCGGCATGGCGGGTCCAGTACGGGTCCCAGAGATGAGCCCGCGCCAGCACCACCAGGTCGGCGCGACCCGCTGCCAGAATGGTGTTCACGTCGGCGGGCGACGAGATGTTCCCCACGGTCATCGTCGGCACCCGCGCCTCGTGCCGGATCCGATCGCTGAACGGGGTCTGGAACTGGCGGCCGTAGACCGGCTTGCCCTCGGGCACCGTCTGCCCCGCGGAGACGTCCACGATGTCGGCCCCGGCATCGACCACCATCCGGGCGACCTCCACCGAGTCGTGCGCCTCCATGCCGCCGGGCGCCCAGTCCGTGGCCGAGATCCTGACCGACAGCGGCTTGGCCTGGGGCCATTCGGCGCGGACCCGCGTCACGATCTCTAGGGGGTAGCGCATTCGCTTTGCCAGGGACCCGCCGTATTCGTCGGTCCGCCGGTTGGTGAGAGGCGAAATGAACGAAGCCAACAGGTAGCCGTGCGCCAGGTGCAGCTCCAGCAGGTCGAACCCGGCGGTGTCGGCCATGCCGGCGGCACGGACGAAGTCGGCGGCCACCTGATCCATGTCGCCCCGAGTCATCTCCCGGGGAATTTGGTTGTGGGGCCGGTAGGGGATCGGAGACGGCGCGATCAGCGGCCAGTTCCCCTCGGCCAGGGGCTGGTCCTCGCCTTGCCAGAGCACGCAGGTCGAGCCCTTCCTGCCGGCGTGCGCCAGCTGGATGCCGATCTTGGCCTCGCTCTCCCGGTGCACGAACTCGACGATCCGCTGCCATCCCGCGACGTGTGCCGTGAGATACATCCCGGTGCAGCCGGGGGAGATCCGGCCCTCGCGGCTCACATCGGTCATTTCGGTCATCACCAATCCCGCGCCGCCGATCGCCCGGCTGCCCAGATGCACCAGGTGCCAATCGTTCGGCAGCCCGTCGTCCGCCCGGTACTGGCACATCGAGGAGACCACGATCCGGTTGGGCAGCACCAGCTCACGGATCTTGTAGGGTGTGAACAGCGGAGGCGGGCAAGGATCCGCGCCCACCGGGCGCCCGCTCTGCCGCCCGGACTGCTCGGCGAACCAGCGGTCCACCTGAGCGACCAGCCCGGGGTCGCGCAGCCTCAGGTTTTCGTGAGTGATGCGGAGGCTTCGGGTGAGCAGGTTAAAGCCGAACTGGAGCGGCTCGGTGTCTTGGTAGCGCTCCACCGATTCGAACCACTCCAGGCTCGCCTGAGCCGCGCGCTGCAGGCTCTCCACCTGAGGCCGCCTCTCCGCCTCGTAGCTGGCGAGCGAGTCGGGGATCGCCCGCTCGACCCTGAGCGCCGCCGCCAGCGCGATGGCGTCCTCCATCGCCAGCTTGGTGCCCGAGCCCACCGAGAAGTGCGCCGTATGGGCCGCGTCGCCCAGCAGCACCACGTTGCCCGCGTGCCAGCGGGCGTTCCGGACGGTGGGGAAGCGCCGCCAGATGGAGCGGTTGGCCAGGAGCGGGTGGCCCTGCAACTCGGCTTGGAACAGCTGCTCCAGGTAGGCGACCGTGGCCTGCTCGTCGTTCTCGTGGAGGCCGCTCGCCTTCCAGGTCTCCTCCCTGGCCTCGACGATGAAGGTCGAGCGACCCGGCGCGTACTGGTACGCATGCGTGCGCCAGAGCCCGGCAGGCGAAGGCTTGAAGTAGAATGTGAACGCGGGGAAGGGGCGGGTGCTGCCGAGCCAGACGAAGCGGTTGCGGCGCCAGTCGAGGTGAGGCCCGAACTGATCGGACAGCGCGTCGCGGATCAGACTGGCGGCTCCGTCGGCGGCGACGATCAGGTCGGCGGCCGGAAGGCTGCAGTCGGAAAGCTTTCGGATCTCCTGCTGCCAGTGGATCTCGACGCCCAGGGATCGCGCCCGCCCGGCGAGCAGCTCCAGGAAGGTCTTCCGCTCCACTCCGGAGAAGCGATGCCCAGTGGACCGGAGAACGCTGCCGCGGTAGTGGATCTCGATGTCCTCCCAGCGCGCCGCGGCAGCGGCCATCGCCTGGTTGGTCTCGGGATCGGCCTCACCGACGTTCTCCAGCGTCTCGTCGGAGAACACCACGCCGAAGCCGAAGGCGTCCTCGACCCGGTTCCGCTCGTACACCGTCACCTGGTGGCTCGGGTCGTCGCGCTTGAGCAGGATGGCGAGATAGAGGCCGGCCGGCCCCGCACCCACGATCGCGACGTTCACCGCGCGGCCGACTCCCACGCCGGGGCCGGCTGCCAGCCTCGACGATCCATGTGGTCGAACGGTTTGCGGGTCACCGGAGTGGGCACCTGGTAGAGGCCCTCGCAGTAGTTGGTAAGGGACACAAGTCCGACGACGCCGTAAGGTAGGCGTCGGCTGTGCGACTGTCGATGCGCGGTCACCGCAGAGTGGTGATGGCCCAAATGTATCAACTGGCGATGGCGCCGTGTCTCATCCTCAAATACTCTCGGTGTTCCCTCGCCTGCGCTCATGCCGGGTGGCCGATGATCGCGGCGGCAATGAGGACGGAACACATGCGAATCTGCCTCCTTGTCTGCGGCCTGGTTGTCGCCCTGCACACTCCAGCACCCGGTCAGTCAAATGGACAAGACGACTTCGACTTCGAGATCGGGACATGGACGACTCGGCTGTCGCGCCTCCTCCGTCCCTTGACCGGCTCCACCGAATGGGCCCGGTACGAGGGGACGACCGTCGTCCGTAAGATCTGGAACGGCCGCGCCAATCTGGTGGAGCTCGAGGTCGATGGTCCTGGGGGTCACATCCAGGCCCTCAGCTTGCGGCTCTACAACCCGCAATCACGCCAGTGGAGCCTCAACTTCTCCAACAGCAAGACCGGCACGTTGGCAGAGCCCTCGATCGGCGAGTTTCGGGGTGGACGCGGTGAGTTCTTCGCGCAGGAGTCGCTCGATGGCCGAGCCATCCTGGTTCGCTTCGTCATCTCGGTCATCACTTCGGATTCGTGCCGGTTCGAACAGTCCTTCTCGGCTGATGGCGGCAGAACCTGGGAGCTCAACTGGATCGCGACAGACACCCGGGTGAAAGGGGTGTCTGAGACCGCGCCCTGAGCGCCAGGGCTCGCGACGTTCACTCGGCGGCCGGCTCCCACGCCGGGGCTACCAGCCTGCGGCGGCCGTCAGCGGTGAGCGGCGTCTCGCCGTCGTCCAGGCCGACGTGGTCCCACAGCTTGCACGTCACCGGCTTGTGCACCTGGTCGAGGCCCTCGCAATAGTTGGTGAATACACAGCGCCGCACCTCCTGGCCCAGGCCCAGGCGGAGCTTTCGGAACCAGTCGGGGTCCGCCAGGCTCTGCCGGGCCGACGCAATGATGTCTGCCACGCCATCTCGCAGCAGCGCCTCGGCCTGCTCGAACGTCGAGATGCCGCCCGACAAGACCACCGGCGTAGAGCACCCCGCGGCGCGCACCGCCTCCCGCACGGCCAGCGTGGCGTCGCGGTTGCGGCCGAAGGGTCCTCGCTCGTCCGACCGCACGGTCGGCATGCACTCGTAGCCACTGGGCCCGGTGTAGGGATAGCGGGCCCAGCCCACCCGCGGCTGCTTGGCGTCCTCGAACTTGCCGCCGCGAGAGAGCGAGACGTAGTCCATCCCGGCCCGCGCGAACTCGGCGCCGAACCATGCCGCATCCTCGGCGGTGTTGCCGCCGGCGACGCATTCCTCGCCCAGGAACCGACACCCCACCACGAAACGCTGGCTCACCGCGGCTCGGACCGCGCGGTAGACCTCGAGCGGCAATTTCACTCGATTGCCCCGCTGTCCGCCGTAGCCATCGTCGCGCTGGTTCAGCGCGGAGAGGAACGATGCCATGGTGTAGGCGTGGGCGTAGTGCAGCTCCACCCCATCGAACCCCGCCTGCTCGGCACGTGCCGCCGCGGCAGCGAACAACCCCGGCAGGGCCCGTGGCAGATCGCGAATGTGAGAGAGATCGGTATCGGTGATCCGCTCCCGCTCACCGAATCGAAGGCTCTCGAGCTCCCGCTCATCGAGGAAGCTGGGCCACTCCGCTTCCGGCAATCGCGCCAGCGTCTCCCGTATGGCGTCGTCGGTGCCCCCCAGCAGGGCGCGGTGCCGGTCGGTGAGGATGAGGAACTCCCGGAAGTAGCGCTCGGGCTCCGGCCGTCGACGGATCCGGAGAAAGTCGATGATCTGGATGAACAGCCGGGTCCGTCCGCCGCTTGCCTGCCGGACGGTGCGGACGAGCTCCGCCAGGCCGGGAATGAATCGGTCGTGCCCGACCCGGAGAAGTGGTCCGCTGGGAATATCCCGGATCCCGGTGGCTTCGACGACCAACGCGCCGGGCTGCCCGCGGGCGAAGCGCTCGTACCACGCCAGAACCTCCGGCGTGACCAACCCGTCTTCGGTGGCCCGCCAAGGCACCATGGCCGGAACCCAGGTGCGCTCGCTCAGCTCGAGCCGGCCGGAGCTGAGTGGGCTGAACCAAAGCGACTGGGCCGCCTCTACCGCGGTGGGCGGATGAGTCGCGGGGATGGGGAATTTGACGAAGGGCTCGGGGTGCCACATGTCGGAATGTGCATCAGGAGGCCTGACGCCCACCAGGCACGCACTTCTCCCCGGGCTATCGCGTCAGGGCGACGTAGCGGTCGTATGCCGTCGGATCATCCTTCCGGCCGTAGAAATCGAACGGGTGGTGCTGGTTCTGGTGCTCCACCATGAGGCCGTACGAGGCGCCCGCCTTGACGTTCGCGCTGGCCGCCGCTGCCGCGGCCGATCCGGTCCGCGCATCCTCGTTGCAGACGATGGGCTTGCCGGGATGTGCGGTTTGCAGTGCGCGCACCCGCACGGCGATATCCGATAGCGACAGCGAATTGAAATGGACCAGGATGAGGTCGGAGGACGCCGCGACCTGGGATGTGGTCTGGCCGTTGCGCAGGTAGCTCGCCGAGACCGGGAGCGCCGGATACCGGCTCTTGGCCAGTCGGATGAGGCCGGCGACGCCGGCGTCCGAGCGAAGAATCGAGTGATTGAATCCGCCGTGACCGTACTCGTTGACGACCTCGAGAACGACGTTCCGGTAGCCCTTTGCCCGGATCCAATCGACTGCGTTGACGACGCCGGCCCGGATCGCCTGCTCGTCCTGCAAATGCTGATCCTGGCGCTGATAGTAGAGGCTCAGGATGATCGCGGCGCTCAGTGCGTCCGCGCGCTCGATGACCCGCGCGACGCGAGCGAGGTAACCGGACCGCAAGTCGCCGTTCTTATAGAAGGCGGTGTTCTTGGCTCCTTCGTAGCCGGGATATCCCCCTTGCAGCGAGACAGTGAAAGCACGCACGCCCAGCGAGACGTATTCGCTCATTCGGCCGACGAACTCGTCGGTGTTGGCGCTCGGATTGAACGACGGCCGATTCGCGTCCTCGAAGACCGAGTTTACCATGCGGACGTTCATCAGCAGGCCTTCGGCGGACCGGCCCGAGTAAGTAAGAGCGCCATTGATTCGGAAGCGGCGGCCGTCCATCGTCAGCCGGGTGCGCGCGACGAAATCCGCCGGATTTACCGCTTCAGCGATGCCAGGGTCTGCCCCGGCCGGGTCGGTGGGCGCGGCGCACGACATCAGTGACATGGCGGCGAACAGTACGGGGGGCATGCCCCGAATCCCTATGCCTTCAATGGCCCTCATTGGGTGCTTCTCCGGCCGAAGGGCGGGCAGCAGGCGGCAGGGCGGAACAGGCCTGGCAGGCGCGAAGGCCTGATGGGGTAGGCTATGCCCGGTCGCAGTCGAGACCGGCCCGCGGGTGGCCCGCGGACAAGCGAGGGACGAAAATGGCTGGTCGGTGGGGGGCGCGCGGTGTCCGATCTCACCGACAAGGCGCGTTTAGTCGCCGTTCACCACCGTGCCGTCGCAGGCCACGTAGCGCTCGGTCACCGCCGCGAAGAGCTTCTCCAGCGACACCCGGTCGATCTCGTCGCCCTTCGATTTGGGCGTTCGGCCGTTGAAGGTGAGCAGCAGGTCGAGCGACGGCACGACCAGCACCCAGTTCTGGCCCGATCCGATCGTGCGGTAGAGGTCGGCCGGGTACTTGGCACCCCAGCGGCAATCGCGGTTGGTGCGGAGGTTCGGGTAGGCGGTGGACCCGGTGAACCGCCGGAGCCATGAGGCTTGGAAGATCCGCCGGCCGTTCCAGTCGCCCTCGTGCAGCATCAGGTAACCGAGCCGCATGAAGTCCCGCGCAGTCATGAGCTTGTTCCCCGCCGCCGCGTACCTCGTGTCCTCCATCCCTGACGTGAGCCTGTAGGCGGTCCGCCCGACGCCGATCCGGTCCAGGACCGCGTGTTTGAGATAGACGCTTGCCTCCTTGCCGCTCACGTTCTGAAAGACGAGGCTCAGGTGGTTGAACGCCACGCTCGAGTACGGGTTGCCCTTCGTGTAGCTCGATGGTTGGCCCGGGGTGTAGGCGAGCCGCGCGCTCTGCGGCCAGTCGGCGTCCATTCCGACGGTGAATGGCTCGAACTCCCAGTCCGCCTCGGTCTGCAGCGCCCCGGAGGCGATCTGATGATGAACCTCCGGGATGATGCCCGAGGCGTGACGGAACACCTGGTCGAAGGTGATGCCGGCCTTCCGGCTGTCGGTGAGAGGGAATCCCTGCGGGAGCCAGCGGCGGTCGTACAGCTTGCTGGTGAATCCGAGGTCGAGCTCCGGGTAGGTCTGGACCAGGTGCCCGGCGAGCAGCATGGCGAAGGTCTTGCCATTCGACGCCGTGTAATAGAGCGCGGTCTTGGCCCCCGCCTGGTTGTAATACTCGCCCACGATCCAGCCGTTCTTCACCACGATCGCGGCCTTGTTGGAGGGCTTGTAGCCGCTCACGGGGATGGCGTAGTTCTCGTACGGGAGGGACATCAAGTACTGCCCCAAGGCCTTGAGCTTGCCACCGTCCACCCCATAGCCACGGATGCGTGCGGCGTCGGTCGTGGTGCGCCAGCCGCCGTTGGCCTCGGGCGGCGGAAAGTAGCTCGAGAGCGCGACGGCGGCGGACGGTGCGGGACGGAGATCAGGATCAACGGGGCGGTGGAAGTCGCAGCCTACCAGGAGGAGGGTCGCGGCCGACGAAAACACCGGCCGCGAGGTGGGGAAAGAACGCATTGGGGCTCCGCAGGTGCGAGCCGGGGCCCCAAGTCTCGGCATCGTGCCAAGCTGGGCTGACCCCGACACGAAGTCGGTCAGGCAAAGTCGGACGACCTCAGGCGGTCTGCTATGGCGGGCGTCACAAACATCGGGCCGGATGCGAACTGCGGCGGGAGTCAGCCAGCCTGCTATGCGCTCGGAGTGCGGACCGGCCGGGGAGCCGTTCGCTGATCTACTTGAGCAGCTCCCCCGCGATGATCAGCTGCTGGATCTCGGTCGTCCCCTCGTAGATCCGGAGCGCCCGTACCGCGCGGTAGAGGCGGTCCACCGGGTGAGCGGCCAGCACCCCCCGTCCGCCGATCAGCTGCACCGCGTCGTCCACCGCCCGCTGGGCCATCTCGGTGGCAAAGGACTTGGCCATGGCCGCCTCGCTGGTGATCCGCTCCTGGCCCTGGTCCTTCTCATACGCCGCCCGATAGGTCAGGAGCCGGGCGGCCGTGAGATCGGTGGCCATTCGTGCGAGCTTCTGCTGCACCAGTTGGAACTGCGCCAGCGGCTTCCCGAACTGCTGCCGTTGCTTTACGTGGGCCAGCGACTCGGCCAATGCCCGGGCCGCCATCCCGCAGGCCGCCGCGGCCACCGTGGGCCTCAGCCGGTCCAGCGCGGCGAGGCCCAGCCCGTAGCCGCGCCCCTCGGCGCCCAGCAGCGCGTCCGCCGCAACCCGGCAATTCTCGAAGGCGATCTCGCCCAACGGGTGCGGGGCGCTCAGCACCTGGGGGCCAGCGAACCGGAGTCCGGGGGCATCCGCCGGCACCAGAAAGCAGCTGATCCCCTTGGCACCCTTGGATCGGTCGGTGGAGACGAACACGGTGTAGAGATCGGCGATGCCGGCGTTGGAGATCAGGGTCTTCTTGCCGTCCAGGACGTATCCCGACCCCTCTCGCCGTGCGGTGGTGGCGATGCCGGCCACGTCCGACCCGGCCTCCGGCTCGGTCATCGCGAAGGCGGTCATCACCTTTCCCTGGGCGATCGGCCCGAGCCAACGATCCTTCTGGGTCTGCGATCCGCCCAAGAGAATCGGCGTGGTGCCCAGCCCTTGCAGGGCAAACACCGCGTCGGCCAGCGGGGACGCTTCAGCGAGCGCCTCCCGCAGGAGGCAGCACCCGCGGAGATCGAGGTCGAGAATCGGCTGGAGCCAGCCTCCCGCACCGAGCAGCGCGAGCATGATCCGCGCCTCCCTCCGGGCCGCGTCATCGTCGGCCGGTTCGGGGCGCCTGGCGATCTCTCCCATCGCAAAGCCGGTCGCCCGCTCGGCGAGGGGTGTGTGATGCGATTCGAGGAAGGTGCGGATCGGTCGCGTGTCCGGCATGGCCTATTCGAACTTCGGCTCGCGCTTGGCGCGGAAGGCTTCGTAAGCCTCGCGGAAGTTGGGACTTCGCATGCAGTCGGCTTGCACCTGCGCTTCCCACTCGATCGCGGAGACCAGATCCATCGCGGCCTCCTGATTGAGCGCCTGCTTGGTGACTCCCAGCGCCACCGACGGTCCCCGCGCCAGCCGCGCGGCGACGTCGGTCGCCTCGGCCATCAACCGGTCGCCCGGTACCACCCGGTTGTAGAGCCCGATCTGGGCGGCTCGCTCGGCGGTGATGAAGTCTCCCAGCATGAGGATCTCGCTCGCGTGGGCCAGGCCGACGATCCGGGGCAGGAGCCAGGCCGCCCCCATGTCGGCGCCGGCCAGGCCCACCCGCGAAAGAGAAAGGCGATCTTGGCACTGTCCGCCGCGATCCGGATGTCGCTGGCCGCCGCGATCACGGCGCCCGCGCCGGCCACCGTGCCGTTGAGCGCCGCCACGACCGGGCGGCGACACTCGCGAATGGACAGGATGAGATCGCCAGTGAGACGGGTGAACTCGAGCAATCCCGCGGCATCCCTCGAGAACAGCGAGCCGATGATGTCCTCGACGTCTCCGCCGGTGCAGAAGGCTCTGCCGGTGCCGGTGATGATGACGGCGCGAACCCCGGGCGTCGTATCCAGGGCACGGAAGGTGTCCCTGAGCTCGGTATACACCTCGAAGGTGAGGGCGTTGAGTCGCTCGGGCCGGTTCAGGGTAATGGTCGCGACGGCGCTTGCAGAATCAACGGCGTAGAGGAACGACTTGGGATTCACAGGTTCCCCTTGTGCTGCGCGCCATCGACGACGATGCAGGCCCCCGTGACCCAGCTCGCCCGCTCGGACGCCAGAAAGGCCACGACATCGGCGACCTCCTCCGGGGTGCCCATCCGGCCCATCGGGATCGTCTGGAGCACTGCGCCGTAGAAATCCGGATTGTTCTGTTTCGCCTCTGCCCAGAGGCCACCGGCGAACTCGATGGAGCCCGGTGCCACCGTGTTCACCCGGATCCGCTGCGGGGCGAGCGCGAAGGCCATCGATTTGGCGTGACTGACCAGGGCCGCCTTGGCCGCCCCGTAGGCCGGCGGGAAACCGGTCGCCTCCAGGCCGGCGATCGAGGAGATGTGGACGATCGCGCCGCCGCCGGCGCCGCTCATCCACGGCGCGACCTTCCAGCTGGCCCGCACCGCGGCCATGAGGTCCACGTTCAGGGTCGACTGCCATGTGGCCTCATCATCCGCGAAGCCGATCCCGCTCGGATTGTTGACCAGGATGTCCACTCGTCCCAGCTTGGCCCGTGCCGTGTCGAGAAAGCCATCGAGCGCCCCCGGGTCTCCCACATCGCACACCGCCGCGTAGACGGGGACGGACCGGGCGCGCAGCTCGGCCTCGGTCTCACGCAGCGCCGGCTCACCTCGGGCGCAGATGGCGACGCCCGCTCCCTCCTCAGCCAGGCGGAGAGCGATCGCTCGGCCGATGCCCCTGCTCGCCCCGGTCACGACCGCGGACTTCCCTCGTAGGCCTAGGTCCATGATGCCTCCTTCTCAGCCCAGCACAGCGGTCGCTTCGATCTCCACCACCGCCTGCGGGTCCACCAGTGACTTCACTTCCACCAGCGCCATTGCGGGGAAGTGGGTTCCCATCCGGCGCCGGTAAGCCTCTCCCAATGGCTTGAGGCTGGCGCGGTACCGCGCCACGTCGGTGACATAGATCGTGAATCGCCCGATGTCCCCCGGCTCGCCGCCGGCCTGGCGCAGCACGGCGAGCACGTTGCCCAACGCCCGGTCGAACTGGGATACGAAGTCGGCGGCCGGCACTTGGCCCGAGCCGTCGCGCGCGGTCTGCCCAGCGATGAAGAGCGTCCTGCCCCCGGCTTGGGCCAGCATCCCGTTGTTCCAACCGCGGGGCGCGCCGAGCTCTTCGGGGTTGATGATCGCGAAGCGGTCGCCCATCGGATCTCTCCCGTCAAGGACCAGCGCCTCCCCGTTGGGGGCCTCGGTCACGGTCTCGGCCGAGAGCGACACCACGGCCGCCGCCACCTCCTGCGCCGTTATCAGCCGGGTCTGGCCCGCCGAGGCGAGGGCCGCCGCCAGCGCCTCTTCCCGTGTGCGGCCGGTCTTGGCCACGATCCGGTCCACCGTCTCGGCGGTCATCTCGGTGTCGACGAAGCCGGGGCACACCGCGTTGACCGTGACCCCGGTGCCCGCCACCTCCGCCGCCGCTGCGCGGGTGAGACCCACCAGCGCGTGCTTCGCCGCGGAGTAGGCCGCGAGATACTTGCTGCCACTGAGCCCCGCCGTCGAGGCCACGTTGACCACTCGGCCCCACTGCCGCTCGAGCATACCGGGAAGAAAAGTCCGGGTGCAGAGGAACGCGCCGGTGGCGTTGACTGCCATGAGGCGGTTCCAGTCTTCGAGCGAGGTCCGAGTGATCGGCATCGAACCGGCGGCGCCGGCGTTATTCACCAGCACCGCGACCGGTCCCAGCTCGGCAGCTTCGCGGGCGAGCGCCTGCACGCTTGCCTCGCTGGTCACGTCGCAGACCACCGCCTTTGCCCGGCGGCCCATCGCCGCCAGCTCGGTGGCACGCCGCTCGATCTGGTCTCGAGTGCGGGCGGCGAGCACCACACTGTGGCCGGCGTCCGCAAGCGCTCGGGCGGTGGCGGCTCCAATGCCCCGACCGGCGCCAGTTACCACCGCCACCCGACCCGCCGGGGTATTCATTGCGCTTGCCCGGTCCTGGCCCCGAGCTCAGCCTGGACCGCTTCGTCGAGGATCCCGCCGAGGAGCTCGATGGTGGCGCGGCCCTCCTCGACGGTCGCCTGGGCTGGAAACCCGAAGTAGGCCCGGGGGCCGCCCGCCTGCTCGAAGCTCTGCTTGCCATCGCGGATGGCACGGGAAAGCGACGCCGGGTTCGCCGGCAGTGCGGTCCTGGTGGCCTCGCGCACCAGCTCGGGGCGTTCTGCCAGCACGATCGAAGTCTCGAACTGGCCGGCGTGGCAGGCCCCACTCCGGAACTCGTCGGTCAGACGGAGTGCCCACGGCTTGGCGGCGAGATTGGGAAATGCCACCGCCAGCCCGAGGTCTCGCCGGATCAGGCTCACGGCCGCTTCCACCGAGGCGAGGTGCCCCGGATCGAGATGCGCGTTGGCGATGGCCAGCAGTTCGAATCCGTGCCGGGTCAGACTGCCGGCGATATCCAGCACCGTCGCCGTGACCGTCCCCGGACGGAGCGAGAGCGTTCCGGCGAAATCCTGGGCGAATGCGGCCGCGGTGTACATCAGAGGCGGGAGCACCGTCACCCTCGAGCCCCGAGCGACCAGCCGGACGGCGCCGGAGCGCGCCATCGCCTGGGCGATGATCACGTCGGTCTCCAGCGGCAAGTGCGGGCCGTGGGCCTCGACGGCGCCCACCGGCAGGATGGCGACGGAACCGGGGCCGGCGGCGTCCCGGGCCTCTTCCCAGGTCATTGCGGCAAGCGGCTGCACGGTTATTGTGTCCTCACCTCTCGTGCCCAGCCGCGGAGTTCAGCCATGAATGTCGAACATCCGACGCACCTGAACATCGCCGATTTCTTTCTCGATGCCCGGGTGCGCGAAGGCCGGGGCGACCGGACCGCGCTGATTACCGATGCCGGACGGTGGAGCTACCGTGAGGTGCAGGCACAGGCCAACCGCGTTGCCAACGTGCTCAGGTCGGCGGGAGTGGCTCCGGAACAGCGCGTGATCATCGCCCTGCCGGACGGGCCGGACTATGTGGCGGCCCTGTTTGGCGTCCTGAAGATCGGCGCTGTCGTAGTGATGGTCAACCCGGACCTCAAGCCGGACGCCATCGAGTATTTCTTCGAGTATAGCCGCGCCGCAATCGCGCTGGTCGCGGCGGAGCGCGCCGACGCGTTCCGCGCCGCAGCCGGCCGGTCCGCCCACGCGCCCGCGCTGCTGGTCGTGGGCGGCGGCGAGTGGGCATCGCGGCTCGATTCGGCGCCGGAGTCCTGGCGGAATTTTCCCACCCACCGTGACGACGCCGCCATCTGGCTCTTCTCCGGCGGCACCACCGGCCGACCCAAGGCCGCGGTGCAGCCGCATCGCTCGTTCATCAACACCGCGCAGTGCTACGCCCGCCAGGTGCTGGGCTACACCGAGGACGATGTGACGCTCTCGGTGCCCAAGCTCTATTTCGGCTACGCGACGGGCTCCAATCTCCTGTTTCCGTTCGCCGCCGGCGCCGCCAGCGTGCTGTTCGACGAGCGCTGCACCGCGGAGGTCATCTTCAGCCGGATCGCGCGGTACCGGCCGACCATCCTGATCACCGTTCCCACCATGATCAACCAGATGGTGAGTCATCCGGAGGCCGGCCGCCAAGACCTCTCGTCGCTTCGCCTCGCCACCTCGGCGGGTGAGGGATTGCCCGAGGAGCTGCACGCCAAATGGGACCGGAGCTTCGGGGTCCCGCTGCTGGATGGGCTGGGCACCGCCGAGATGTGGCACATCTTCCTCTCCAACCGGTTGGGCCGGGTTCGCCATGGGACCCTGGGCGAGGTGGTGCCCGGGTTCGAGATCAAGGTGGCGGACGAGGAGGGTCGGGAGGTGCCCGAGGGCGCGATCGGGCATCTCTGGGTGCGGGGCGGGTCGCGGGCCCTGGGCTACTGGCAGCAGCTGGAGAAAAGCCAGACCTGCTTCCGGGGTGAGTGGGTGGTGACGGGAGACCTGGTCCGGCGCGACGCCGACGGCTTCTACACGTACGGGGGTCGGGCCGACGAGCTGCTCAAGGTATCGGGCAAATGGCTCTCCGCCACCGAGGTGGAAGGCTGCCTGCTGCTCCACCCGGCGGTGTCGCAGGTGGCGGTGGTGGGCGTGGCGGATGCCAACGGGCTGATCAAGCCTTGCGCGTACGTCATCGCTCGCGAGCGGCGCGACGGATTGGCCGAGGAGCTCAAGGCCTTCGTGTGCGAGCGGCTGGAGCCGTACAAGCATCCGCGGGAGGTCATCTTCGTCGATTCACTCCCGACGACGCACCTGGGCAAAGTCGACCGAGGGAAGCTCAGGACGCCTTCGAGTGCCTGAGATCAGCGCTTCATGTCCGGACAGACGAAGGGCACCGGCGCCGCCGTGTAGTGCTGCTCTTCGCTGCCATTTCGCAGGCTCAAGACCAGGACCAGCTCCTGGTTCTGCAGTGAGCGAATAGTCGCCTGGATGTCCGCCGCGTCCTCCTGCCAGCGCAACGTGCTGTCGGACTCCCACTGCCATCGAGCCAGTCGGTACGTCTCCCAGCACGAGTCCATCACCAGGGTGCTGTCGCTCAGGAAGATCAGCATCACTCCGGGCAGGCCCGTAGAGTCGGAGCGCACCCATACCCGATCCACGAGGGAGCTCCCTGCCGCTGCCGCAGGGGCAGGCAGGTCGGGAGCGGACGGTTTGTCGGATTCGGAGCTGTTCCGACAGCCGGCAATGAGCGAGATCGAGAGCGCGACGCGGATCGGGATGGACGCACGGGTGGGCACTGGCACCTCGGCTCTGGGCGGGTAACGGAGGGCTAATTATATCCTTAGAATGCCCGGCAACGACTATCGGGTCGACCGCGCCGTCGCGGTCATCTCCTTCGCCAACCCTCCCGTCAACGGCCTGTCGCACGCTGTCCGTGCCGGCATCTCCACGGCCCTCCACCGCGCCCGGAACGACTCCTCCGTTCGGGCCATCGTCCTCACGGGGGCCGGCGGTCTCTTCTCCGGTGGCGCCGATATCCGCGAGTTCGGCACGCCCGCGAGTACGGCGGATCCCACCTTGCGCCAGCTCGTCGAGCAGGTGGAGACCAATGCCAAGCCGGTCGTTGCCGCGATCGCCGGCACCTGCCTCGGCGGCGGCCTCGAGCTGGCGCTGGCGGCCCATTATCGAGTCGCCAGCGCGGACGCGAAGCTGGGACTGCCGGAGGTCAAGCTGGGGCTCCTTCCCGGAGCGGGCGGCACCCAGCGCCTGCCGCGGCTGGTCGGGGTCGAACGGGCGATCGAGATGATCGTGAGCGGGGAGCCGGTGCCGGCAAGAAGCCTGGCAAGCACCGCGCTACTCGATCTCCTGGTGGACGGCGACCCGCTGGACGAGGCAGTGGTGTTCGCCGCTTCGGCCGACGTCGCAACCGGCCCGCCCCCCAGGACCCGCGACATCCCGCTCCACGATTCGGCGCTCGCGGCCCTCTGTGAGGCGGCTCGGGCCAGGCTCAGGACGGAGCGAACCTTGCTGCCGGCGCCGATGCGCGCGCTGGACGCCATCGAAGCCTCGGGAAGACCCTTCGATGAAGGACTGGCCGTCGAGCGGCGCGCCTTTCTCGAGCTGATGGAGACGCCGGAGTCGAAGGGGCTCAGGCATGCCTTCTTCGCCGAGCGCGCCGCGGGCAAGGTGGACGGCATCACGCCGTCCACGCCGGTGCGCCCGCTCGACCAGGCGGCGGTGATCGGCGCGGGCACCATGGGGGCGGGAATCGCGGTCTCCCTGCTCGATGCCGGCATTCCGCTCTGGCTCCTCGAGACTGACCAGGCGGCGCTGGACCGGGGCCTGGCACGGATTGCCGGCATCTATGACGGGCAGCTGAAGAAGGGCAAGCTCGCCGCGAGCGAGCGGGATCGCCGCCTGTCGCTCCTCCGACCGACCCTCTCCTACGATGCCATCGATGGTGCCGACGTGGTGATCGAAGCGGTGTTCGAGTCGATGGAGGTCAAGCGCCAGGTGTTCGGCGCGCTCGACCGGGTGATGAAGCCCGGGGCGGTTCTGGCGACCAACACCTCGACGCTCGATGTGGACACCATCGCGGGCTTCACCCGCCGCCCCGCCGACGTGCTCGGCCTTCACTTCTTCAGCCCGGCCAACGTGATGCGGTTGCTGGAGGTGGTGCGCGGCCGCGCCACGGCGCCCGAGGTGCTGGCGACGGCGCTCAGGCTCGGCAAGGCGCTTCGAAAGGTGGCGGTGGTGTCGGGGGTCTGCGACGGATTCATCGGCAATCGGATGCTGGAAGCGTACACCAAGCAGGCCTGGTATCTCGTCGAGGAGGGGGCGACGCCGGAGCAGATCGACCGGGCCATGGAGTCGTTCGGGGTCGCGATGGGCCCGTTTCGGGTCGGCGACCTGGTAGGTCACGACGTCAGCCTGGCGATCCGCAAGCGCCGTCGCGCGGAGCGTCCGGCGTACCGCAACTCCACCTTGCCGGACAAGCTCTGTCAGCTGGGGAGACTGGGGCAGAAGACGGGAGGCGGCTGGTACGACTATCCCGAGGGGCCCCGTCGCCCTGCGCCATCGGGCGTGGTGGAACAGCTCGTCACGTCGCACCGGGGGGAGATCGGGGTCTCTCCCCGCCCGATCGACGACAGCGAGATCGTCGACCGCCTGGTCTATGCCCTGGTGAACGAAGGCGCGCGGATCCTCGAGGAAGGAATCGCGGCGCGGTCGGGCGACATCGACGTCGTCTATCTCACCGGCTACGGCTTTCCGCGGGCGCGAGGCGGACCGATGTTCCACGCCGACCAGGTGGGCTTGGGTCAGGTCCTACGCCGGGTGCGCGAGTTCGCGCAGAATCCCCATGGCGATCCCGCCTTCTGGACGCCGGCGCCGCTGCTGGAGCGCCTGGCGGAGTCGGGCGGGAGATTCTCGACGGGATGATCGTCTCGTCCTTCTTACCCCGCCACGTAGACCGAGTCGAGCTCGGCGTCCGGGAACCCGTGCAGCGTCACCTGGAGGCGGTGCTGGAGCTGATCGAGGCTGAGCGGCTTCCGGAGCACCGGAACGATCTGGCCGTTCACCTCCATGTGCTCCACCTCCTCGGGCAGCAACCCGGTCATCAGGATGACGCTGGGTCCCGGGCACCTGGCCAGTAGCCGGGAAGCCAGGGCGACTCCATCCATGCCGGGCATCACGATGTCGCTCAACACCAGGTCGATCGGCGGCCGCCGGCGCCGGACGGCGGCCAGCGCCTCTTCTCCCGAGCGGGTTTCCAGCACGCGGTAGCCGAGATGGGTGAGGTAGCGGCTCACCAGCCGATTCACGGAGTCGTCATCATCCACGACAAGGATCACGGCGGGCGGCAAAGCGTCGGTCGGCACAGCGACTCCTGATCTCTTCGGCGGTGATGTGGGGGTGAGCGAGTCACTGCAAGAGATGGACCTCCGCAGAGGCCATGGATCGCCTGCGAATCACCTCATCCATTCGGAGATGCGGTGACGAAGCCACAGCATCTGCGCGACATTTGCCTTGACATTAAATGTTATAACACATAGCATCCGTTCATGGCGCCCACACTGCGGTCCGAGATCAAGCAGCGGAAACCGTTCACCAGTCTCGAGCACGAGGCCATGCTGAGCATCGCGCGCACCGCCGCCCTGCTGGAGCACGCCACCGCCGAGGCGCTGAAGCCGTATGGCCTTACCCCCACCCAGTACAACGCGCTCCGGATCCTGCGCGGCGCCCAGCCGGACGGGCTGTGCCGCAACGAGGTCAGAGACCGGCTGGTTGCGCGGGTACCCGATGCCACCCGCCTGCTGGATCGCCTGACGGACATGGGTCTGGTGGTCCGCGAGCGCGAGGGCGATGACCGGCGCTTCGTCCGCAGCCGCATCACCCGGGCGGGTCTCGACCTGCTGCGCCCCCTCGACGACGTCGTCCGGACGCTCCATAGCAAACAGCTCGGCCACCTCAGTGAACGGAAGCTCCGCTCGCTGGTCGGCCTTCTGGCGGAGGCCCGGGAGCAGCCGTAGGGGCTATTACTCAGGCCCCGGATTCATAGGGCTCTTCGACCGGCGACCCCTCCGCGCCAGGGCGGGGAATCCGTGCCGCCGTCGCACCAGCATCCACAGCACGGGTGCGATGAGGGCCACGAGGAGCAGGATGATGCCGGTGTGCGGGGTGGAGACGTGGAGGAGCTTCAAGGCTGAGGCCAGCAGGACGAACGCCAGGGCCCGGCGCACCAGGCCGCCGGGAGCGCGCGCCGAGAGGTGGGCGCCGATCCACACGCCGGGAATGCAGCCCAGCAGGAGCGAAGTGGTCAGGTCCATCTTGAAGTCGCCGAACAGGAGGTGCCCCACCGCCGCCGAAGCGACCAGCGGGACCGCCTGGACCAGGTCGGTGCCTACCAGCTCGCTGGCCTTCAGCGATGGATACAGCGCCATCAGGGCGATGATGATCAGCGACCCCGAGCCAACCGACGTCAATCCGACGACGATACCGCCCACCAGGCCGAGGGCCACCGTGGGGAGCACCCGAAGGTCCAGCGACGGGCGGCCCTGGGGCAGCGGTGGCGCCCGTCCGTCCCGGCGGCGCGCATGCTCCACCAGTCGGAGATAGGCGCGCACCGTCAGTCCGAACGCCGCCAGGAGCAGCGCCACCCCTAGCGCGATGCGGACGACGTCCTGCACCTCCTGGCCCCGGCCCAGCGCTCGGGCGATGAGAACACCGCCGAAGGCCCCGGGGATGGACCCGACGCAGAGCCATTTCACCAGGCCAAGATGGACGGTGCCGCGGCGCAGGTGGACGATCGACCCCACCGGCTTCATGATCGCGCTGGCCACCAGGTCGGAGGACACCGCGGCCAGCGGGGGGATATTGAAGAAGAGCACCAGGACCGGGGTCATCAGCGCCCCGCCCCCCATGCCGGTGAGTCCGACGACGATGCCGATGCCGAGCGCCGCGGCGGTGAGTAGCGGATCGATGCTCAAGAGCAGCTCCTGATTGGGGATCCCCTACCGCACCAGGTACGACAGGGTCCTGACCACGGCGACGACGACGACGACCCCCGCCAGATCCAGGATCAGGCCCCACCGGATCATCCTGCCCAGCGGGATGTATCCCGATCCGTACACGATGGCATTGCAGGGCGTGGAGACCGGCAGCATGAACCCGAGGCTCGAGGCAAGCGTCGCGCCGAGCGCGGGCTCCACGGGGTCCATCCCGGCGGCGCGGGCAATGGAGATGACCACCGGCACCACCATGTTCGCCGACGCGGTGTTGGAGGTCGTCTCCGAGAGGATCGCCGCGAACAGGACCGATGCCACCAGCAACCCGAGCCGGCCCTCGACCGGCAGCAGGCCCGTGAGCCCACGACCCATCGCCTCGGCCAGCCCGGTCTGGAACGATAGCACCCCCAGGGCGAACCCCCCGCCGTAGAGCAGCACCACGCCCCAATCGATCTGGGTCGCCTCCTGCCAAGTGATGGCGCGACCATCCTTGCCGGGCAGCACGAAGAGCGCGCCGGCGCCGATCAGCGCCGCGACGCCTTCCGGCAGACGCCGAGACAGGCCCTGGTACAGCGCGCTGCTTTCACCCGCCGCGACGGCCACGATCCCCGGAGCCACCCAGAGCGCGATCGTCATCCCGAAGGCGAGCGCGACCGATCGTTGGCCCGGGGTCCACGGCCCCAGCCGCTCGCGCTCCCGGCGAATGAGCTCGGCGCCCGCCGGCAGCTCGCGAACGCCGGCCGGGGCGACGACCCTGAGGTAGGTACAGAGGAAGATGAAGAGCAGCAGGACGATCGGGACGCCGATCAGCATCCAGCGGAAGAACCCAATGTCCACCCCGAGCTGGGAGCGGATGAAGCCGAGCCCGATCAGGTTCGGCGGCGTGCCGACCGGGGTGGCGAGCCCGCCGATGGACGCGGCGAACGACGTCATCAGCATGAGCGCGCTGGGATAGCGCGAATCCAGGGCGACATCGGTCCCGGGCGCCCGCAGTGCCGCCAGGATGGAGAGCCCGATGCCGAACATCATCGCGGTCGTCGCGGTATTGGAGATCCACGCCGAAATGAGGGCCGTCGCGGCGCCGAAGGCGACCAGGATCCTGCCGGGACGGGCCCCGACCCAGGGAAGCGAGAGCACCGCGTAGGCGACCCGCCGGTCGAGCCCGTGGAGAAAGATGCCGCGCGCGAGGATGAAGGCGCCGATGAAGAGGAACATCAGCGGGTCGGCGAACGGCGCGAACACCTCCTTGGCCGGCGCCACCTGGAGCATCACGCAGGCCGAGGCGCCCAGCAGCGCCGTGACCGGGAGCGGCAGCGCCTCGGTCACCCAGAGCACCACCACGGCGCCGAGCACCGCCGCGAGGCGGTGAGCCTCGGGGGAGAGCCCGGGCATGGGAAGGACGAGCAGCGAGACGAACACCGCCGGCGCGACCACCGATCCGATGGACCGCCGCACGCTACTCCAGGTCCGCCACGCCGATGTCCTTGTCGACGACCAGCGTCGGTGCCGCGGCTGCCCCGCCGACACCGGGGGCGTCCTCCTTGCCCCCACCGCCTTCGTCGGCCCGCTTCTCGCCCCGAATCTCCGGCATCGCCCCCTCCCGGATCCACCCGTGGGCCAAGGCGTGCGAGGCGATGGTCAGCGTATCGTCGGCGAGGACCAGAGTGGAGCCCGCTCTTGCCACCCGGTCGGCCAGACGTTTGATCGCCGTCGAGCGCTCGGGGCGCGGCTCGACGCTCCGGATATAGACCGCGAGAATCCTCGCCGGATGGGCGGCGACGATGTCGGCGTAGATCTCGGGGTCCTCCTGCGCGCTGTCACCGATCAGGATGAACGGCAGGGAGGGAAAGGTCTCCAGGATTTCATCGATCTGCCGCCTCTTGTGCCCGGCGTGTCGGAAGCGGGAAAGGCCCAGATCCCAGTCCCGCAGCAACATGGGGCCGGCCGGGATCCCCTCGGCCTCGAGGAACCCGGCGATAACGTCGTACAGGTTCCAGGGACTGCTCGAGACGTAGAAGATCGGGTTCTTCGGTCCCCCCGTCGGCCCTTCCTCCAACGCCCGATAGAACGCCGCCACCCCCGCGAAGGGCAGCCGGGTCCGCGCGTTCTCCAGCAGCACCATCCTGGCGGCGCGGAGGAAGTTCGTCACCTCCGATTGCAGGACGGTGTCGTCCAAGTCGCTGATGACGCCGTAAGCCGCCGTGGCGGCGGGCGTCAGGATGGGGGCCGCCGTCACCCGCGGTGGTGCGCCTGCGGGGTGCATGAGCTCCAGCCGAACCGAGCCCCAGCCGTCGGCTCCTCCCGGCTCCGCCTCGAGCCACTCGCGGACGAATCCCTCGTCGTCCGCGATCAGCTCGCGGTCCCCGTCCGGGAGCCGCGCCCACACCTTGGCGAACGGAAGCGGATCGCTCTCGAGGCGCTTCAGCATGGCGAGGAGGTTGCGGGCCTTGCCGGCGCCGGCGACCGCCACGGGCAGTGACTCGTCCTGGAGCACCCGGGCCAGTACCAGCACCCGGCCGTCGCGCCCGTACCCCCGGTAGCCCGCGATGTGATAGGGGTCGCGGTCGACCATGCGCTCCAGGGCGTCAGTGCCGCGCCGGACGCGCGACTCCAGTGCCGCCGCGAGCTCCCGCAGCTCTTCCCGCCATCCAGCTATGATCGCGCTCCTGTGTCTTCGTGTTGGTCGCGCACCCTAGAATAAGGCCGTCCGCATGGTGATCGCCATAATGGCTTCCCGGTGATCCAGGCGACTGTGATCGTGTGCGGCCAGCGACCCCTTGCTGCCGGTGAGCCGTGTCACCCTCCTGGGAGGCCCCATCCGCTATTCTCGCCCAGCAGGATGGAACCAACCGCGCCGGACGCCCGGCAACCACGCCGGACAATCAGGGGGAACGAGACATGAGACCGATGGCCTGTGCCGCGGCTGCGCTGACGTTCGCGCTCGCGTTCGCTTGCAAGGACCGTGATCGCGACGACACGTCGAGCCGCACCGAGACTGCCGCCGAGGAGGCTGGGCAGGACGTTCGGGAAGGCGCCGAGGATGTGGAGAAGGCCGCCGAGGAAGCGGGACGGGACGTTCGCGAAGACGCCAAGGATACGGACAACGCCGCCGAGGACGCTGTCGACGAGATTCGGGGATACTCCTACGAGCGGCGCGACGAGTTTCGCCGCGACGTGCGCGAGCGGCTTGTCGGGATGGATAAGGAGCTCGCCGAGCTCGAGCGCACCACCGGGAAGGGCGCGAGCCAGGCCCGCCGGGACGCCGTGGCCGCCGCGCGCGACGCCAGGGCAGCCATCGATCGGAACCTCGAGCGGCTTGGCTCAGCCACCGAAAGCAACTGGGATGAGCTGAAACGCGGGGTCAGCCAGTCGCTGGATTCGACGGACCGCGCGCTCCGCGCGCTCCGCCCGGACGCCAACCCCATGGGGGGCGCCGGCGGCCCGAACTGATCCAGTTTTCTCTCGGCTGTAATCGGGGGGCCGGGTCGCCGAGCAGGCGGCCCGGCCTTTTCGTGCGGAAGAAACTTCCGTTGCAAAGCCCACCGAACCATGGACAAGACGTGTGGCAAGCGTCGCCACCGCCTCGGGACTATCGTGCCACCCCGTTGCGGCAAAAGCATTTGCCCTCGTTCTCCAGGGTGGGTCCTCCTTTTGCACTAGGGGCGGCGCCCCCTCACACCTTCGAGCGGTTTGCCGTGTGGAGACCAGCTGTATGAGGCTCCTGGTTGTCGAGGATTCGCCCCTTCTGCGAAAGATGTTCGGTCTTGCCTTCCCGAATCGGACGCACGAGGTCCAGTCGGCCGAGAACGGCCGCTCCGCCTTGGAGCTGCTGACCGTGGCCAGCGAGCCGTTCGACGCGGTGCTGCTCGACCTGCGAATGCCCGACATGGATGGGGTGGAGTTTCTGCGCGCGCTCCGAGGCCAGCGGGTCCATCGGCGCACGCCGGTCGTCCTGACCACGGCGGAGGCGGACGGCTCCGATCTGCTGGAGCAGGCTCGGGCGCTCGGCGTCGCCGCGGTGGTAAAGAAGCCGTGGTCGCCACAGGGGCTGCGAGGCGTCGTCCAGAAGGTCATCGAGTCACCGCAGAGGTAACGCCATGCCCGAGTCGTTTCTCGTCATCGACGATTCCAAGCTGCTCCACCAGATGTACGGGCTGATCTTCTCGCAGGGGGACCTCGCGGGAAGCACCGTCCACTACGCCCTCAACGGCCGCGACGGCTACGGACTGCTGGCGGCCCATCCCGACCTCACCCTCGTGCTGCTCGACCTCAATATGCCCGAGATGAACGGTCTCGAGGTCCTGGCGCGCCGGGAGGCCGAGCGGCTCCACCCGCACGTTCCCATCGCGCTGGTCACGACCGAGAGCACCGAGGACGACGAGGCCCGCGGCCGGGCCGTGGGCGCCTGGGATTATCTGCGCAAGCCGTTCCAGCCGTCGGACATCCAGCGCCTGGTGCGACTCGCCCGCGAGCAGAGACGGAGCCGGGGAGCGGCATGACGGGCGGTGAGAATCCCTTCGGGGATCTGCTCCAGGACTACATCGTCGAATGCCTGCCGCTGGCGGAGCAGGTGGGCGACGCGTTCGTGGAGCTGGAGCGCCGCTGGCACGAGGGCGAGGCGGGCGATGAGCTGCTCGCCTCGGTGAAGGGGCGCCTTCACACCATCAAGGGCAACTCGGCCATGATGGGCCTGACGCCCGCGAGGGACGTCGCCCACGCGCTGGAGGACGCCTGCGGGTTCCTGGGCCGCGCGCCGGCGAGCCGGGGGGAGGAAGCCGCGACGCTGCTCGTCGCGGGCGCCGGCCTCCTGGTGGATCTGGTGGGCAGCGCGTCCCCTGAGGCCGATGGCGCACCTGCGGCCGACTTCGTCGAGCGGGTCCGGCGATATCTCGGCGTCGCCCCCGGGGCGGCGGCCGAGGGAGACCGGCGGCAGGCGGAGCGACGAAACCGGCCCCGGTCCGAGCAGAGCGGCGCTGCCAGCAACGTGGTGCGGATCGACTTCCGCCGGCTCGACGCCCTGCTCGAGGTGCTCGGCGAGGGCCTCATCCAACACTCGGCGCTGGTGGATGTCTACCGCCGCCTGATGCGCCGGGTCGGCGCCTGCGAGGAGCTCGGCGAGCTGGACCTGGCCGTGCTATCGCTCCAGAAGACGCTCACCCGGCTCGAATCCACCTTGATGGAGACCCGGCTGCTTCCGGTCTCCACGGTGTTCGGGCGGTTTCCCCGGATGGTGCGTGACATCGCCCATGCCGAGGGGAAGAAAGTCCGGTTGGAGGTGACCGGCGGCGATACCTCGCTCGACAAGGCGGTGCTCGACCGTCTGAGCGAGCCACTGATGCACTTGATGAGCAACGCCGTCGCCCATGGGCTCGAGCTGCCCCATGATCGGGTGAAGGCCGGCAAGCCGGCCGAGGGCCTGCTGCGCCTGCACGCGGCGTCGGTGTCGGGCCGGGTCGCGATCCGGGTGAGCGACGACGGACGCGGGCTCGACGAGGCCGCCATCCGGGCCAAGGCCGAAGCCCTCGGCATGGACACCCGCACCGCCGACTCGGCCCAGCTGCACGGCCTCGTCTTCGTCGCCGGCCTCTCCACCGCCGACCGGGTCACCACCCTGTCGGGGAGGGGAATGGGGCTCGACGTGGCGGCCAGCGTGATCCACGCGCTGGGCGGGACCATCGAGGTGGAGAGCCGGCCCGGGCAAGGAACCGCCTTCACGCTGAGCCTCCCCGTCACCCTCGCGATCGTGCGCTCGCTCATCGTCGAGGTGGACCGCGAGCGCTACGCCGTGCCCCTCTCCCACGTGGCGGAGACGGTGCGTGCGGAGCCGGAGGCGATCCGCCAGATCAACAACCAGGGAGTCACTCAATGGCGCGGCGACCTGATCCACGTGGCCGATGCCGGGGCCGTTCTCGGTACCCAGGATTCCTCCGGGGAGCCACGCCCCTTCTTCGTCGTGATGACGGCGGGCGCCAAGCGCCGCGGGCTCCTGGTGGACCGTCTCATCGGACACCAGGACATCGTGGTGAAGGGGCTCGACCCCGCGTTGGGCCGGCCCGCCGTAGTCTCTGGCACCACGATCCTCGGCGACGGACAGGTCGCCTGCATTCTCGACGTGGTGCGCATTCTCGACGGAGCCGGCCATGCCAACTGACGAGCGGACGGTCGACCCTCTGCTGGGCTTTGCGGACGCGCTGCCGGCGACGGCGCCCGCGGATGCGAACGGCGTGGCCCCGATGCTGCACCTCCTGACCTTCGCGCTCGACCGCGAGGAGTTCGGGATTCCCGTCACCCAGGTCCGCGAGGTGATCCGGGTCAGTGGGATCACCCGCGTGCCCCAGGTGCCGGCCCATGTTCGCGGGGTGACCAATCTCCGGGGCCGCATCCTTGCGGTGGTGGAGATCAGGACCCGGCTGGGCCTCGCGGAGGCGGTGGTCACACCCACTTCCCGCATCGTGGTGGTCGAGGTGCGCGGCCGCGTGCTCGGCCTGCTGGTGGACCGGGTGTCGCAGGTGACCAAGGTGCCGGCGGAGAGCGTGGTGCCGCCGCCGGATGAGGTCGTCACCGCGGAGACCGATTTTCTCACCGGGGTCGCCAGGTGGGACTCCCGGCTGATCATGCTGTTGGATCTCGACAAGGTACTGCTCCTGAACGCTTGATGTGACGGTGTCATCCCGAGCGCAGCGAGGGATCTTGCCCGGGAATGGCTCGAGCTCTGCGAGCAAGATCCCTCGCTGCGCTCGGGATGACAGATAACCCTGCTCAAGGACGCGGAAATGCCCAACGGTTTGCAACAGACGGTCCGGGACTGGACGATCCGGCGGAAGATCCTCACGGGATTTTCGGGCGTGCTGGCGCTCACTGCCGTGCTGGGGTGGCAGGCGCTCCGAGCGCTCGACCGCCTCAACGGCGCCGGCAACGATACCGCCGCCGCCGCGCAGATCTTCCAGAACTCCAGGGTGATCATCCTCGCCCTCCTGGTGGTGACCATCGGCGGCGGGATACTGCTCGCGCTCGGTCTCGCCCGGCTCATCGCCGACCCGCTCACCAGCCTGGGCATCCTGGCCGAGCAGGTGTCGAAGGGGGATCTCACCACCGACATCCGGAGCCGGTCGCGCGACGAGATCGGATGGCTGGAGCACTCGATGCGGCAGATGGTGAAGAACCTGCGGGAGATCGCCACCCAGATCGCGGTCTCATCCCGCACCGTCGCGATGTCGGCCGAGGAGATCTCCGCCTCCTCGACCCAGATGGCCAAGGGCGCCGAGATGCAGTCCAGCTCCACCGAGGAGACCTCGTCCACCATGGTCGAGATCGCCTCCCAGATGCAGCACCTGGCCCGAAGCGCCGAGGCGCTGGCCGCGAACGTGGACCAGACCTCCGCCTCGATCCAGGAGATGAGCGCGACGCTGACCCAGACCGCCGAAAACGGCGAGGTCCTCATCGGCGCCGTGGAGGAGGCCACAGGCACCCTCGGCACCATGATCGACAACGTCGGGGCGATAGCCGCGCGCATCCACCAGGTGGACCAGGTGAGCCGGCAATCGGTGACGGACACTCAGGGCAACGGCGTGCTGCTGCAGGAGTCCATCGGGTCCATCGGGCAGCGGTCGGACGAGATCGGGAAGATCGTCAAGGTGATCGAGGGGATCGCCGACCAGACCAACCTGCTGGCCCTCAACGCCGCGATCGAGGCGGCCCGGGCCGGCGACGCGGGCAAGGGCTTCGCGGTGGTGGCCGACGAGGTTCGCCGCCTCGCCGAGCGGTCGGTGGCCGCCACCCAGGAGATCGGCACGGTGATCGAGACGGTGCAGAAGGACACCAAGCGGGCGGTGGCCCTGATCGAGCAGGTGCTCGCGGGCATCGTGGAGTCCATCAACAAGACCTCGGGCCTGGTGGCGGAAGCCGCGACGGCCGCGGACGAGCAGGCGGCCGACGCGCGGGAAGTGCTGGCCACGGTGGGCCGGATGTCGGCCCTCGCGAAGCAGATCGCCGGCTCCATCAACGAGAACGCGGCCGGCGCCCAGGAGATCAGCGCGGCCGCTCAGAAGATGAACCAGCTCACCCACCAGATGTCGGAGGCGGTGATCGAGCAGAAGCACGGCGGCGAGATGGTGGTGAAGGCGGTCGAGGCGATCGCCGTGGTGTCGCGGCAGAATCTGGTCGCGGTGGAACAGATGAACGGCGCGGCGAAGAGCCTGGCCGGCGAGTCCGACGCCCTCCGGCAGCGCGTCGCGCTCCTCCAGGTATGAGCTCGGTGTTGACCGCGCCGGCGACCCGGCTCGCGGCCCTCGAGGCTGCGGCCCGCGGCCCGGAAAGCGAGCGGCACATTCTCGCCGCGCTCGAGGATGCCGCCCCGAGCGTCCGCGACCGGGCGATCCGCCTGGCCGCCCGCTACGTCGAGCCCGCGGTGCTGGGCGAGCTGGTGGCTGACGGCGAGAACGCCGTGCGGCGGAACGCCGGACTCAGCGCGCTGGAGCGGCAGGGGCCGTACGCGGTGCCCCACCTCATCGCCATGCTGGGCCGCGACGACGCGGAGCTGATGTTGTTCGCGCTCCAGAGCCTCTCGCGCATCGGCCACGCAGCGGCGGGGCCGGCGATTCTTCCCCTGCTGGACCACCCCGACGCCAACGTCGCGCAGGCCGCCATCGAGGCCGTGGGCAAGCTTCGCGTCGGGGAGGCGGTCCCCGCGCTCTGCCGACTGCTCCAGCGCGACTTCTGGCTCCAGCTCGCCGCGATCGCGGCGCTGGGGGAGATCGGCCACCCCGGCGCCGTCGGGCCGCTCATGGCGTTCGTGCCCGATTCGGTGCTGGCCGAGCCCGCGGTGCAGGCGCTACGCCGCATCGCGGCGCCCGAGTCGCTCCAACCGCTCCTCCCGCTGCTGCTGGTGGTGCGCGAGCGGGCGCTCCGCGACCCGCTGCTGCTCGCCGTCGCGGTGGTGATCGACCTGCATCCCAATCCGGCACCTCTGATGAACCGGGTGCAGCGCGACGTGGTGGTGGACGGCGGGAACCTCGTCGCCTACCTGCGCCAACTGCTTGTCCCGGCACCGGACGCGGAAGACGGTGAGGACACGGAGAGCCTGCTCCGAGCGGCGGCCACACTGGTCGCGGCCGCCGGCATCGCCGAGCTGCAGCCGATCCTGCTGGCCCGGCTGGCCAGGGACGACATGGCGCAGTGGATCGAGGTCGTGCTGGGCCGCTTTCCCGAACGGGTGGCTCCCCACCTCCACGCGCTGCTCGAGCACCCCGATCCCGATGTCCGCTGCGGAGCGCTCCGTGTCGGATCGTTCGGGCCGGATGACCTGTCGGCGGTCGTCGCCCACTTGAGCGACCCCCAGCTCAACGTCCGCACCGCGGCGTGCCTCGCGCTCGGCCGCATGGGCCTCGACGCGGCGGCCCCGCTCCTGTTGGAGCGCCTTCGCCGCGGCGAGCCGCCGGAACAGGCTGCGGCGGGCCAGGGTCTGGCCCGGCTGTCGCCGGAGGTGCTCGGAGAGCTCGACTCCTGCCTCGAGCCCGGCACCGCCGATCCGGTTATGGTGGAGGCGCTCGCGGTCCTGGCCCGAACACCGGTTTCCGCGCTGGAGCCTCGCATCCTCCAGCTCGCGGAGTCGCGGAGCGCGGACGTCCGGCTGGCGGCGCTTCGAGCGACCGCGCGAATCGCCGGTGCCAAGTCGGACGTCCTCCTCCTTCGCGCCCTCGCCGACCGACACCAGCCGATTCAGACCGAGGTGCTCGAGCTCCTGGTCCGCCGGGGCGGAGACCGCTCGGTCGCCACGATGGTGGCCCTGCTGGGGAGCGCGGATTCGCTCCGTTTCCACGTCATTCGTGCCCTGGGGCATTGCCAGGCACAGGCCGGTGCGACCCGCCTCAGGGATCTCTACCCCGAGTGTGGCCCTCATGAGCGGCTCCAGATCGTCTGGTCGCTGCTTCGGATCGGCCCTCCCTGGCTGTCCGAGTTCCTCCTCCTTCGCCTGGCGGAGCCGGATCTCGACATGCGCCGCGCCGCCGCGCAGGGACTGTCCGATGTCGCCGGACCGGATCACCTCCCGGTGCTGCTGAGGCTGGCCGAAGACGCCGACTGGGATATCCGGAACTCTGCGGCTCGCGGACTGGGCCGCATCGGCACCCCGGAGTCGCGCGCCGCCTTGCTCACCCTGGTGCGCGACGTGGAGTCGGTGGTCGCGGCGACCGCACGGGCGGCGCTGGAGCAGCGTTCGCGCGACGCGCCTCCCAGCACCGGGTGACCGCGTTTCAGCCGGCCGACCTCAAGCTCCTGGGCGACCTGATCCAGGAGCGGTTCGGTCTCACGTTCGACGGGGTACGCCAGGAGATCCTGGCGTCGCGCCTCCAGCCCAGGATGCGCGAGCTGCGGCTGGAGACTCCCCGCGCCTACTACGAGTATCTCCGCTTCCATCCCCAGCGGGACGCCGAGCTCGACCGGCTGCCGGCTCTGGTCACCAACAACGAGACCTACTTCTTTCGTGAGACCCGCCAGTTCGAGATTCTGATCGAGCACGTGATTCCCGAGCGCCGCGCGGTGGCGCCGATACACCCGCTGCGGCTGCTGTCCGCGGGATGCTCCTCCGGTGAGGAGCCGTATTCGCTGGCGATCGCGCTGCACAACGCCGGGTTGCCCCAGGCGGGCAAGTCCTGGCAGATCGACGCGTGCGACCTCAACCCGGAACGAATCACCCGGGCCCAACAGGCGATTTACGACGAGACCTCCATGCGCGCCTGCGATGCTGAGGCGCGGCAGCGGTACTTCACGGCGGAGAACGGCCGGTATCGCCTCAAGGACCGGTATCGCGCGGGACTCCGCTTCTTCCAGTCGAACCTGCTCGCGCCGGGGTTCACGCTCGAGCGCCCATACGACGTGATCCTCTGCCGTAACCTGCTCATCTATTTCGGCGACTCCGCGTTCGAGAGTCTCATCGGGCTCTTCGCCCGGTCGCTGGCTCCGGGCGGCTACCTGTTTCTCGGGCACTCGGAGTCGCTGTTCGACCGCGCCACCGAGTTCGTGCCGGTGGTCGTGGGCGGCTCGGTCATCTACCGAAGGCGGCCGGCGCCATGACCCGGATCTTCATCGTGGACGACTCCGCGTTCGTCCGCCGGGCGCTCGCGCGCGTGCTCGCCACCGAGAAAGGCTTTCGCGTGGTGGGCGAGGCGGGATCGGGGGCCGAGGCGCTGGCGAAGATTCCGGCGGCGGATCCCGACTTCGTGACGCTGGACGTGGCGATGCCGGGGCTGGACGGCCTCCAGGTCCTGCCGGCTCTACTCCGCTGGAAGCCGTCGCTCCGGGTGGTGATGCTCTCGGCGCACACCCATGAGGGCGCTGCGGCCACGGTCACCGCGCTTGCGGCCGGCGCGGTGGATTTCATCGACAAAACCGCCTTCAACGTGATGGATCTGGAGTATCTGCGGCGGGAAGTGGTGGACCGGCTGCAGGCGCTCGCTCCGGGCGCGCGCGCCACGAACGGCACCGCCGCACGACCCGCGATCAACACGGGCCCGGCGGTGCTGGCCGATCTACGCGGGTGCGAGCTGTGCGTGATCGGCGCCTCGACCGGCGGCCCGGCCGCCGTGCAGCGACTGCTCCAGCAGCTTCCCGCGCGCTTCCCGTTCCCGGTCGTGGTGGTGCAGCACATGCCGCCCGGGTTCACCGATCCATTCGCCCGGCGCCTGGACTCGTTGAGCCGTCTTCGCGTCACCGAAGCCGCGGAGGGGCAGCGCCTGGCCGCGGGGGATGTGGTCATCGCACCGGGCGGCCAGCACCTCCGGCTGAGTCCGGGCCTGGCCGTCGTGCTGTCGCCGGAGCCGTCCGACGCGCGGCACATCCCGAGCATCGACGTGACCATGCGCTCGGCGGCGCGATCGAGGCCTGGACGGGTGCTGGGAATTCTGCTGACCGGGATGGGCGAGGACGGGGCCGAAGGAATGGCGACGATTCGCGCGGGCGGCGGGGTCACGATCGCCGAGAGCGAGGCGAGCTGCGTGGTCTACGGGATGCCGCGGGCGGCGGTGCGGCGCGGGGGCGCTACGTGGGTGCTGCCGTTGGAGGAGATCGCTGGGGTGCTCGGAGCGCTTGGCCCCGCTTAGTGGGCTCGGGAATGACAGCTAGACCGACGGGCCATTTCCTTCCGGAAAGTACCGCTGCCTGAGCAACGTCAGGATCTCGGGCGTGAGCCCCGGCGGATCGAGTGCCACTGCGATCTCCCTCCCAACATGCCGGATCACCTGTCCCCGCACTGGAATCACCGTCTCCGCGTCGAGCCTGAGCTCACCCTCCAGGTGACTGCCGACGGCCGGAGCGCGTTCCATCGGTGCCAGGGCATAGCGGAGTCCCGTTGCGCTGACGTCGCGGAGCGGAGTGCTGGCGCCGCCCGCTCCCGCCGGCACCGGCAGCGGCAGCCGTGGCGCGCTGCGACGCTCGTGGTGCCACCGCACCAGCGCGGATCGCTCGGCGTCGATCGCGTCGACGTCGGGCCACGCCTCGGAGGCCGGCAGCAGCGCCAGACCGGCCCGGTCGATCCTGCCGATCGTCCCGTCTATCCCGATCCGGCCGCCCGCGCGGAGGTGGAGCACGCCGGTCACCCGCTGCCCGATCCCCCAGAAGCGGCCCGCCGGGGCGGGCTCCACCCGCAGACCCCCTGGTGCCAGATCTCGCACCGCGCAGCGGTGGCCTTCCAGCTCGAGAAGTGCGGGGGCGGTTCGGCGATATTCGGCACGCGGGTAGGCTCGACGATCGAGCTGCGGCTCGCTCCAGCGATTCAGTCGCATGCCGTATAGTCGCCACGAACGCCCGCCTTGGCCATCCCCGTTCCTCGGGGTAGATTTGCCCCATGTCGACGACTCTCAAACCCTCAAAGCCCTCGACGGCCACGGGAGCGGGTGTGCCCACAGTCTGGCTCGACGGCAAGTGGTCCGACCGCGAGAACGCGACGATCTCCGTCTACGATCACGGCCTGCTGTACGGAGACGGCGTGTTCGAGGGGATCCGCGTCTACGGCGGAAAGATCTTCAAGCTCTCGGAGCACCTCGACCGGCTCTACGATTCGGCCAAGGCGATCTGGCTCACCATCCCGATGCCGAAGGACGAGATGGCCGCGGTCACCGAGGAGGCCGTCCGGCGCTCGGGGATCGCCGAGGCGTACATCCGGCACATCATCACCCGCGGCGTCGGCGATCTCGGCCTCGATCCGCGGAAGTGCCCCAAACCCTCGATCATCATCATTGTGGACACCATCCGGCTGTTCCCGGAAGAGGTCTACGAGACCGGGCTCCGGGTGGTCACCGCCGGCACGCCGATCCCGCATCGCGAGGCGCTCTCGCCGCGGGTGAAGTCGCTCAACTACCTGGCGCACATCCTCGCCAAGATCGAGGGCATCCACTCGGGCGCCGACGAAGTCCTGATGCTCGACAGCGAGGGCCACGTGGCCGAAGGGTCGGGTCAGAACATCTTCGTGGTGAAGGATGGCGTGATCCGGACGCCGGCGCCCTACGCGGGGATCCTCAAGGGCGTGACGCGCGACGTGGTCATCGAGCTGGCACGCGAGGCCGGCTACGACATGCAGGAGACCATGCTCAACCGCTACGACGTCTACACCGCCGACGAGGCCTTCTTCACCGGCACCGCCAGCGAATTGATCGCCATCCGCCAGGTGGATGGGCGGATCATCGGCACCGGGAAGTCGGGGCCGGTCACCCGCGACCTCCGCTCCCGCTTCCAGGCGCTGGCCCGGAGCTGATCATCGTGCGGTCGGCCGTCGCCCCGACGCTCGACCGCGCCCCCGCCCGGTGACCCCGGCGCTCGCCGTCTTCCTCCACGCACCTCGCCTCGGAACCGTCAAGTCCCGGCTCGCCGACGAGATCGGCGAGCGCCATGCGCTCAGACTCTATCGCATCATGGCCGCGCGCACGCTCGCGGCGGCCCGCGGGGCCGGCCTCGATGTGACGGTGTGGTTCGCGCCGGGCGATGCCGGTCCGGAGATGCGGTATTGGCTGGGCGAGGACTGCGACTTCCGTCCCCAGGCCTCCGGCGATCGCGGCGCACGGCTCGCCACCGCGGCGCGGGCCGCCGATCCCCGCCGCCCCTGGCTCGCCATCGTGGGCGATTGCCCCAGTCTCGACGCCGCCATCCTTCGGGAAGCCGCCGCGATCGCGGAGCGCGGCGAGTTCGCGATCGGCCCGACGCTGGATGGCGGCTATTACCTCATCGGCGGCGCGCCACCCATTCCCGACATTTTCACCGCGATGCCGTGGGGCACCAGCCGGCTCATCCTCGAGACGCGGGCTCGGCTGGCGCACGTCGGGGTCACCTGGCGCGAGCTCACCCCGTTGCGCACGGTGGACACGATGGAGAACGCGAAGGCCGAGCGGCTCTTGACCTGATTCCGGGGCGCGGCCCATATTGGCCGACCTTTCGTTCGACTTCGTGGAGTCGTCGATGGCCTGGAGAGTGGTCGAGCACGGCAACCGTCGCTGGAGCGTGACGGTGGCCGCGGAACGCCGCGCCAACTCGGCGCAATGGAATCTGGTTTTCTCGTTTCGGTGCGCGAGCACCGAGCGACAATCGTTCTGGGCGACGTATCCGCTCTCGTCGTCCTCGAAGGCCGCACTCTTCGCCCAGGCCGAAAAGCTCCCCAACGAAGCCCTCACGGCCATCCTCTCCGAGCACCTGGATTGAGGGGCTGGGGGACAGGGGGTGGCATAGGGTTTGCCCCGCCTCATTCCTCGCGTAGCTCACTCAACTCGCCCGTCCAAGGAAGGCCATGTCAGCACCCAATCCCCTCAGCGAGCGCCTGCGCTTCGCCGAGTTCGTGCTGGACCGCCTGCCCAACGGCCGGTGCCGCGCGAAGGTGGGTCTCACGTGGAAGGACTCGGAGGCCTTTGCCGGCGAGAGCGAGGGACTGTGCTCGCAGGCCGGGGAGCTCCGCTGCGCCGCCCAGGCCTGCGTGCTGGCCCTGGGTCAGGCGGTGCAGGGCGGGATGGTGTTCGAGCTGCTCGGCGTCAAGGCGGTACGGGCATTCGATGCGACGGTCGTGATCGTCTCCCTCTCGACCAACGCTGAAGGCACCGACCAGCGGGTCGTGGGCTCCGTTCTGACCGAGGATGACGCAGCGCGCGCCGCGGCACTGGCCGTGCTCAATGCCACCAACCGGATCCTCGGAAACCGCCTGTTCATGCGTTAGCCGGCCCCCGCGCCGGCCCACTGCCTCAGAACGCCTTCCGCCCCGCGGAATGCGCCCCGAACGTATCCCGAAGCGGAGCCCCCGATGCTTCGTCCATTCGTTCTTCTTCCGCTCGTGTTCCTGGTCGCCTGCGGCGGGTCCAAGCAGACGCCCGGGCCGGACCCCGTACCTGAGCCAGAGTCCCGGCCAGTCCGTTCGGGGCACGAAGTCTTCGCGCTGCCTCCCGCTCCCGCATTCGACTCGCTGATCCCCGCGGAGGAGTTGGCCGCCGAAACGAAGGAAGCCGCCGATTCCGCCGCGGACGAGGCCGTGCTCGAGGCCCTCGCCGAGGCGGAGCTCAGCGAGGACGAGGCGGAGAAATCCGATGCCGTCATCGAAGGCAACGATACCAAGGCACTGGCGAACGCGGTCACCTGGGACATCGATGTCGAGACCTACAACAGCCACCACCGGGTCCAGTGGTACCTCGACTTCTTCCTCGGCCGGGGCCGCGAGCGAATGGGGATCTGGCTCAACCGGATGCAGCGCTACGAGCCGATGGTGCGCGAGCGTCTGGCGCGCGAGGGGCTGCCGGGAGACCTCGTCTACCTCGCCCTGATCGAGAGCGGGTTCTCCAACACCGCCACCAGCAGGGCCAAGGCGGTGGGGATGTGGCAGTTCATGAAGGGCACCGCGAAGTACTACGATCTCCGGGTGGACTCCTGGGTGGACGAGCGCCGGGATCCGTTCCTCGCCACCGATGCCGCAGCGCGTCACCTGCGCGATCTCAACACCCGATTCGGCTCCCTCTACCTGGCAGCCGCCGCCTACAACGCGGGATCGGGCAGAGTCTCCCGGGGGCTGCGCCGGCTCCGCCACGACGATTCCGACCAGACCTCCGACGCCGCCTTCTTCCGGCTGTACGACACCCGCTTGCTGCGCCGCGAGACCAAGGACTACGTGCCCAAGCTCATCGCCGCCGCGGTGATCGCCAAGGAGCCCGCGCGCTACGGCTTCACCGTTACGGCCGCCGAGCCGCTGGTGTACGACTCGATCGTGGTCCCGACGATGACCGGCCTCGACGTGATCGCCCGGCTGGCCGACACCACCGTCGCCGCGATCCGCGAGCTCAACCCCCAGTTCCTTCGGCTGGCGACTCCGCCCGCGAAGGCGTCGGTCGTCCGCCTGCCCGCCGGGCGCGGGCCGGCCACGGTCACCGCCTATGCGGACCTGCCGCCCGAGAAGCGGGTGACGTTCGTCGAGCACTTCGTGGCGCGCGGGGAGACGATGGGAGGGATCGCGCGGAAATACCGGGTCAGCAGCCGGCTCCTCGCCGACGCGAACCCCCGGGTCAACGCCCGCCGGCTCCGGATCGGGCAGCGGCTCATCGTCCCCACCGGGGGAGCCATCTCCAGCTCGATGGCGCGCCGGATGTCCGACCCGGTGCCCGCCGCCGGCACCAATTCCTCCGGCTACCATCGGGTCAAGCGGGGCGAGACCCTGTCGGAGATCGCCGACGAGTACGGCGTGAGTCAGCGTGATCTGCGGCTGTGGAACAAGCTCGACGCCAAGGGCCGGATCCGCGCCGGCCAGCGCCTCCGGGTCTCCGCCCCCGGGGACAAGCCTTCCAGCGCCCGGACCCACGTCGTGCGCCGGGGAGACACCCTCTCGGGCTTGGCCAAGCGCTACGGCGTGACGGTGGCCGACCTGCGCAAGGAAAACGGCCTCTCGCCGGAGACGACGCTGCGGGCCGGGGAATCGCATACGCATCCCGGGATGAGCGAGGGCCCTCTCAGAAAAAGCGTGAACAGTAAAAGGTGAACGGTGAACGGGGCATCCCCGTTCACCGTTCACTTTTCACCGTTCACGCTTTTTCTGAGGCCTGACCTTTACTGGGCCGCCTCCGCCCCCAGCGGCTCATACCCTTCCATCACCGCCTCCGCATATCCATTGGCCGGGTCCCCACCCTTGGCGAGGATGCCGGCGACCTTCGCCGGGACCGCGGTTGTAGGCCACGAGCGCGACTTCCATGTCGTGGTCGAACTGCTCCAGGAGGTCCCGGAGAAAGCGGAACCCGATCCGGAGATTGGTCTCCCGCTCGAACAGCCGACCCACGGTCACGTCCGGATCGTAGAACCGTGCTGTGGGCAGCTGGAGCTGGGTGTAGCCGAAGGCCTTCATCGAGGAACGGGCGTTCGCCTTGAACCCGCTCTCGACCTTGACGAGTTGGAACCCGAGGGCCGGATCGATCCCCTCGCTCAGCGCGATGTCGTAGATATCCTCGGCGAGATCCGCCGGGATCTGGTACCTGGCGGAGTTGGCCATGATGGCATTGGTCCGCTCGAGCTGGAGCTTGACCAGCTCCATCTCGCCGCGCGAGGCCTGGAGCTGCTGCTCGAGGCTCCCCATCTCACGCGCCAGCAGCCGCGTGTCCGGGGCCACCACGTGGTCCGCCGCACCCACCCGTTTGGTCCAGCCGGCCAGGGCGCCGATGACGACGGCGGTCACCAGCAGCAGCGCGCCTCTCACGAGGAGCCGCTCCAGGATCCCACCACGTCGCTCGCCGTACTCGTCGGTCGGTCTCATCACGGGCCAACCTCCTGTCTATGAGCTGTGAGAAGGCCGCTTGGTCTTGCTCACCAACTTGACGTCCTGAATGACCATCCCCTTATCGACCGCCTTCACCATGTCGTAAACTGTAAGACAGGCCACCGTTACCGCTGTGAGCGCCTCCATCTCTACGCCTGTGCGCCCGGTCACCCGGGCGGCTGCCGTCACCTGCACCCCTGGCAGCGCAGGGTCCAACCGGGCTTCGACTTGCACGTGGTCGAGGCCGAGCGGGTGACAGAGCGGAATCAGCTCGCCGGTCCGCTTGGCCCCCTGCACCCCGGCCAGCTCCGCCACCGCGAGGACGTCGCCTTTCGGGACACCCTCGCCGGCTACCAGATCGTACGCCTCGCGGGACATCCGCACGGCGCCGCTGGCGACGGCGGTTCTGTCGCTCACCGGCTTGTCACCCACGTCCACCATCCGCGCCCGGCCTTCCGCGTCCAGATGGCTCAGCTTCACAGCACCTCCGCCAGGTCTTCCCCCAGTACGGCGAGGAGGACCTGTGGGTTCACGTTGCCGGCGGCGGCCTCCCGCGCCTCGGCGACCTTCTCCATCGCCTGGAGCAGTGGCGCCGGACTCCGGTGTCTCAGCAACGGCTGCGGCACCGCCCGTCGCACCGGCTGTCCCATAGTCCCCCGGGCCGCCTCACCCAGGGTGTCCGCGAGCGCGTCGAGCATCGCGGCGAAGTCTCCGCGAGCCGAATACGCCGCCTGGCTCAGCGCCCGCTCCAGCGCCGGCCCTCGGCCCTCGACCACGGCCGCGAGGAGCTGCTCGGCGGAGCGATACGCCCTGCCGGTCTCGTCGTCCTGGCTGACCGCGAGGCCGATGGAACCGGCCGCCGCGGTCACCCGCTCTTCGATCTTCTCGGGACTCCACCGCGGCACGGTATGTTGCCGCAGGAAGCCGCGCACTTCTTCGTCCGTAAGTCGCTGCAGCCGGATCGGCGCCGCCCGCGAGCGGATCGTCGGGAGCACTCGCCGAGGATCCAGCGTCGTCAGCACGAACAGCGCGCCCTGCGGCGGCTCCTCCAGCAGCTTCAGCGTGGCGTTGGCCGCCTCGGGGCTCGACTCCTGAGGGACCAGCCGGTCCGCCTCGCCGATGATGAACACCCTAGGGCCGCCTTCGACCGACGTCAGCGAGGCCCGCCGCTGGAGCAGCCGCACCGTCGCGATCGAGTGGCTCGCCATGCCGTCGGCCGGGCTGTAGAGCGGCTGCTTCCGCCGCTCCTCCATGATGCCCGCCAGGGCTTCGGCCGCCTCGTCCACCTGCTTGTCCGGGTCGCCGGCCTTGGGCCGCGCGATCGGGACGAACCAGTGCAGGTCGGCGTGCGTCAGGCCGACCACCAGATGGCAGGCGCGGCAGGAGCCACAGGGCTCTTCACCCCGGCGCTCGCAGAAGACCAATTGTGCCAACCAAAGAGCCAAACGCTGCTTGCCGATGCCTGTCGGACCCGTGAACAGCAGGACCTGGGGCAGGGTGCCTCCGAGGACTGCTCTGGCCAGGCGCTGCCTGGTCTGGAGGTGCCCGGTCAGGGGCGGCAATGGCATGGGGACAAGGTAAGCAGTGGGGGTGGAAAAGCCATCACGAACATTGTAACATGTTCTTCAACAATAGCTTAGGCACATGATCCCACTCGACTTTGCTTCACAAAGTCGATCCGAGGCCCGTGGTCCGTGACAGGTGAACAGTCACTCACTTATTTCCGCGCAAGAGGTGGCACGGCGACCGGCTAACGACAATTCCGGAGACAGGTTCGGGCGCTTCGTCCGCGCGGCTTGACCCCCATGGGACCGCTGGCGAGATTGCAGCCGCCTGTAGCTGGAACGCCTTCCCGAGTAGCTCAGTTGGTAGAGCAGGTGACTGTTAATCACCGGGTCGGGGGTTCGAGTCCCTCCTCGGGAGTTGAAGTAGAAGTCGTGCTGAACCCAAAGTATCGCGCAACACTCTGGGCTCCTTCGTGGAGCCCTTTCTTCTTCCCAGGTGTGCCAGTTGGCGTGCCAAGCTCGCCTCTCAAACCCCACTGTGCATGAGATTATTCTAGGAGACCCTTGCCTCGGTCCATGGTGGTAAGCTGAGGAGACCCAGCATGGCACACGTTCTTCAGAACGTGCGCGTCGGCCTTCGAGGCCTCCGTCGCACTCCGGGTTTTGCGGTCACCGCAATTCTCACCCTGGCTCTCGGGATCGGCCTTGCGACGGCGGTGTTCGCCGTGGCCGAAGCATTGCTCCTCCGCCCGCTGCCGGTCCGCGACCAGAACCGCGTGGTCGTGCTCTGGGGCGCCACGCGCGACGGGAGCGTGGACAACTTCCCGCTGCTGCTCCCCGAAGCTCGCGACTTTGCGACCCGAGTGCGTTCGTTGGAACGCGTGGAGTTCTTCTCCGCTGGCGGTGCGTACTTGGTGCCGATCCGCGACGGCAGCAGCGTCTTCCGCCTCCGCCGGGCGCTCGTATCGGACGGCTATTTCCAACTCCTCGGCACCCGGCCGGTGCTCGGCCGGGTTTTGCGTCCCGAGGACGCCGCCGTGGGAGCGGCGCCCGTCGTCGTCGTGAGCCATGGCGCGTGGCGGCGCTACTTCGGAGGCGACCCGCGCGTGGTCGGCCGGCCGCTCGTCATGCACGAGACCGGCGTGGCGCACACGATCGTCGGCGTGATGCCGCTCGGGATGGATTATCCAAGGGGTACCGATTTCTGGGCACCGGTCGTCCCGAACTCGGGGCCGCTGGGCGACCACCCAGTGTACGCGGAGCTCAACGTTCTCGGCCGTCTTCACCCCGGCGCATCGGCGGCCGACGCCCGCGCGGAGTTGACGACCTACTTCCAACGTCCCGACGCCTCCGAGTGGCAGCGGGGCGTGCACGGCATCGTGCGTCCGTTGACCAACGCCATCCTCGGTGACGTGAGGCCGGCGGTGATCGCCTTCGCGACCTCCGCCGGGCTGCTGCTCCTGATCACCTGCATCAACGTCGCAAGCCTGCTCGTGGTCCAGGGCCTCGCCCGCGTGAGGGAGATCGCCGTCCGGTCGGCCCTCGGCGCGGGACGCGCACGCATCGTCGGCCAGCTCACCACCGAGAGCGCCATCCTGGCCGCGGGCGGAGGGATTCTCGGGACGGTCCTCGCCGCGGTGGCCATCCGCGGCTTCGTCGCGTTGGCGCCCGCCGGGACGCCGCGGCTCGATGAGATCCAGGTGAACGCCACCGCGATCGGAGGCGCCGTCGCGATTACCGGACTCGTGACGCTGCTGTTCGCCCTCGCGCCCGCGCTGGCCACGTCGCGCGTCGAGCTCCATGACGCCCTGCGCTCCGGGTCGCGCCAGAGCGGGGCCGGCCGGCGGTTTCGCCTCGGCACGGAGGCGCTGGTCGTGGGACAAGTCGCGCTGGCGCTGCTGGTTTTGTCCGCCGCAGGCCTCATCACCCGCAGCCTCATGAAGCTTGAGCGTGTCGAGCTCGCGTTCGAGCCCTCGCGCCTTCTTATCGCGGAGCTGGGCCTGCCCTACCAGGGGTTCGGCGACACGCGAAAGCAGCTCGCGCTCCTGGACCGTCTGCTGCCGCGCCTCGAGGCGATCCCGGGGGTGCGCGCGGTCTCCCCCGTGCTCACCGCCCCATTTGTCAGCTCGGGGGGAATTTTCGGCCAGCTCGGGGCAGAGGGGCAAACCGCCGAGGAGGCAGCCAAGAACCCATCGCTGATGTTCGAAGTGGTGACGCCGAAGTACTTCACGACCTTCGGCATTCCCGTTCTCAGGGGGCGTGGGTTTGCGGACCAGGACCGCGCAAGCTCACCGCCAGTCGCGATCATCAGCGCTTCGGCCGCGCGGCATTACTGGCCCGGGGCCGACCCGATCGGCAAGCGCCTGCTGGGCCCGGATGAGAGCGCGGTGACCATCGTGGGCGTGGTGCCGGAGACCCGCTACCGTGACCTTCGGGACGCGCGGCCCAGCATCTACTTTCCGCTGAGTCAGTCGTCGTTCCCTGTTGCGCCGATGACGTTGGCCATCCGCTCCGAGGGTCGCCCGGCCGATCTCGTCCCCACGATTCGGCGCGCAATCGGAGAGCTCGAGCCGGGCGTCGCGCTCGCGAGCGCCGCGCCGTTCGAGACCTTGCTACAGGAGCCTCTGGCGCAGCCCAGGCTCAACGCTCTCCTCCTCGTCGTGTTCGCGGGTGCCGCAGTCACGCTGGCCGCCGTCGGCCTGTTCGGAGTCATGGCGACGATTGTGCGCCAGAGGACGCGCGAGCTTGGCGTCCGCATGGCGCTTGGGGCGTCGGCAGCGGATGTCGGGCGGCTGGTGCTGCGCCGGGGGATGGCGCTTGCCACCGCTGGAACGTCGGTCGGGCTGCTCGGCGCGCTCGTGGGCAATCGCCTGCTCTCGTCCATGCTGTTCGAGGTCAGCCCGACGGACGCGCCGACGCTCGGCGTGGTCGCCCTGATCCTGCTCTGCGTCGCAGCGCTGGCGAGCCTCATCCCGACGCGGTCGAGCACCCGTATCGACCCGGTCGTCGCGCTGCGGGCCGAATAGGCACCTGTCCCGCGTCGAACTCTTGACCTCTCGCTCGTCGTGTGGGTAGAGGGCTGCGAGATCTCCGGATGGCCTAACCGAAAAGGGAAAGAAATGACGGATCACAAAATCGGAACCCGCGCAGAGTGGCAGGCCGCCCGCGACGAACTGGCGAAGCTCGAGGCGGAGCACGCGGAACACAACGCGGAGATCAAGCGCAGGCGCCTGGAGCTGCCCTGGGTTCCGGTCGAGAAGAAATACGAGTTCGAGACCGAGGCCGGCCGCAGGACGCTTGCGGATCTCTTCGAGGGGCGCTCCCAGCTCCTCGCCTACAACATCATGTTCGGGCCCGACTACGAGCTCGGCGCCTGCCCCGGATGCTCGAGCCTGGTGGACCATCTCGACGCCGCCGCGCTGCACCTCGGACACCGCGACGTGACGCTGATCTTGTTCTCGCGCGCGCCGATCGATCGGCTCGTCGCCTACAAGCGGCGGATGGGTTGGCAGCTCCCCTACGTCTCGACTTACGGAACCGACTTCCCGTTCGATTTCGGGCTCGCGTTGACCAAGGAGCAGGCGCGGGAGACCCCGGAGATCGCGGGGATACTGGACGCCCCTCCGGAGTGGCTGCAGGACTGGGGGAAACAGATCGGCGCGAAGCTCGAGGACGGCCTCCGCGAGAACCCGAGCTGGATTGCGTTCGCTCGCGACAATGGGACTGTCTATCACACCTACACGGTGTCGGCGCCCGACCCGTTCGTCGCTCCCTACTACTCGTTCCTAGAGGAGCGGACGCCGAAGGGTGCCGACGACTCCGAGCCGCGATCGTGGCGCAAGGACGAGTACCCGACCTGATCGGAGCGCGCCGTGGCGTCGCACCGGTGGTGGGCCCCTGGCCCTGCGTATCGTCACATCGGTCCGGCCACGGGGACAGGGAGATACTGGAAGGTCACCTGACTGCCGTCGCCAAGGCCGCCGTTGCCGTTGTTGCCCCAGCAATAACCCTGACCGGTGCTCGTCTTGGCGCACGTGTGGAAGCCCCCCGCGCTCACCTGGTTGAAGATGTGGCCGCCCTTGACCACTAGAGGCGTGAGGCTCCTACCCCTCTCGTCGCCGATGCCGAGCTGGCCCGCCACATTTGACCCCCAACAGTAGGTCCGGTTGTCCCTGGCCTCGCTGCAGCTGTACTGATGACCTGCCGTCACCCGTTCGAGCTCAATTCCGCCACTGACCGCTCGTGGCGAAAACCGGGCGGACGTTGTCCCATTGCCTAGCTGTCCCGCCTTGTTGTCGCCCCAGCAGTACGCCCGGTAGGCCAGCGTCACGGCGCAACTGTGCAAATCGCCGGCGTCCATCTGCCTGAACCGGTGCCCGCCGGCCACGCGGCTCGGCCGCAGGCGGGCGGGCGTTGCCGCCGCACCATCGCCGATTTGGCCGTGCGTGTTGGTCCCCCAACAGAATGCCTCGTTCGAGGTCGTCAGGCCGCAGGTGTGGGAACGTCCCGGCGCTGACCTGGCGGAACGCAAAGCCGCCGGCCACCCGTACGGGGGTCGCACTGCCGACCGTCGAGCCGTTCCCGAGCGCGACTGGGCCGTCATCGGTGAGCAGACCCCAGCAGTAGGCCCGCTGGTCCGTGGTCACGGCACACGCGTGGTCGCTACCCGCGCTCACCAGTCGGAAGCGGAGATTGCCGGCCACAGCCACGGGGACGAGGCGTGTCGTTTCCGTGCCGTCTCCCAGTTGACCCCTGCCGTTGAATCCCCAGCAGTAGCCCCGGTCGTCGGTGGTCACACCACAGGCGAAGGCCCACCCGGCGCTCACCTGTCGGAAGCGGAGGCCGCCGCTCACGGCGACAGGGCGGCGGCGCTCCTCGCGGACCCCGGTGCCGAGCTGACCGCTGGTGCCGTGCCCCCAGCAGTAGGCCAGGTGATCCACGGTTACCCCGCAGCTGTGCAGGTCACCCGGGCTCACCTGGTGAAACGCGAGGGGGGCGACCGAGCCGGTGGCGAGCACCGGCGGTGGCGCGGGCGCAGCCTCCGGGTCCGTGGGACCCTCCCGGCAGCCCAGGGTGGCCACCAACATCACCGGGGTGAGCAGGAGTACGAGCCGACGGGCTCCGGAGCATCCGCGCGCGGGCAGGGCTGACCCGGGGCTGGAGGGCGAGTTGGGTGATCGCATGGGTATCGACCTCGATCCGAAGGGACCTGCGGGCGTCGAGCCGCTCACGTCGCCGTTTCCATGCGAGAAGCAGGACCATCTTTGGCGGCCACTGTCAAGCGGAATTCAAGCAGCCCCGACCCGCCTATGGGCTTGACGGATCGCTCCACTGTATATAACATGTTGGTTATGCAACTTCAAAGTTATGGACCGTCGACCCCCGAGCAGCTGAACGCCACCTTCGCCGCCCTGGCGGACCCCACCCGCCGGGCCATCCTCGCCCGCCTCGCCTCGGGAGAGGCGTCGGTCGCCGAGCTGGCCCAGCCGTTCGCTATGAGCCAGCCGGCCATCTCCAAGCACCTCAAAGTGTTGGAGCGTGCCGGCCTGGTCTCCCAGGGCCGGGCGGCTCAGCGCCGGCCCCGGCGGCTCCAGGCCAAGCCGCTGGCGGAGGCCTCCGAGTGGCTGGAGCGCTACCGCGAGTTCTGGGAAGGCACGTTTCAGCGCCTGGACGCCCTGCTCGACGAGCTCAAGGCCGACGCGAAGAACCGCGGACCCACCAACCCTTAGAGGAGATCACAAATGCACGCCGCCACTGGAGCCTTGAAGGTCACCACGCCTTCGGAGCGGGAGATCGCGATGACGCGGGTATTCGACGCCCCGCGCAACCTGGTCTTCGAGGCCTACACCAAACCCGAGTTGCTCAAGCGATGGCTGGGAGTCCACGCGGGCTGGTCGCTGGCCGTCTGCGAGATCGATCTGAGAGTTGGCGGCGCCTACCGCTACGTGTGGCGCGGCCCGGGCCGCGCGGACATGGGGATGGGTGGGGTCTTTCGCGAGGTCGTGGTGCCGGAGCGCATCGTCGCCACGGAGAAATTCGACCAGTCCTGGTACCCGGGCGAGGCGGTATCGACCCTCGCGCTGGTCGAGCAGGGCGGCAAGACCACGCTCACCCTGACGGTCCGATACGAATCGCGGGATGCCCGCGATGCCGTCCTCAAGTCTCCCATGGAGCAGGGTGTGGCTGCGGGCTTCGACAAGCTCGCGGAGCTGCTGGCATCGACGGCAGCGGGGAAGACCAAATGACCGTGGGCGGCTCGGGGCGAATAGTACGGCCGAGCGGCCGCGGACGATACTAACTCGAGGAAATCCAAGAGGAGAGCCGGATGCAAAAGATCGTGCCGTTCCTGTGGTTCGACGGCAAAGCCGAGGAGGCGATGAACTTCTACGTCTCCGTCTTCAAGAATTCAAAGGTGGTGAGCGTTACCCGCTACGGGAAAGCTGGGCCCGGGCCGGAAGGAACGGTCATGTCCGCGACGTTCCAACTCGAGGGACAGGAGTTCTACGCGCTGAACGGTGGCCCGATGTTTACTTTCACGCCGGCCATCTCCCTCTTCGTGAACTGTGAGACCCAGAAGGAAGTGGACGACCTGTGGGAGAAGCTTACCGAAGGCGGCTCGGAGCAGAGGTGCGGCTGGCTGCAGGACAAGTACGGCCTGTCCTGGCAGATCATCCCCACGGTCCTGGGCAGGTTGCTGCAGGACAAGAACCCCGCGAAGGCCCAGCGGGTGATGCAGGCGATGCTTCAGATGGACAAGATCGACATCGCGCGCTTGAAAGAGGCCTACGACCAGGCGTAGCTCAGCCCTCGGAGCGTCGACGTGGACAAGCATGAAGTGCTGCAATGGCTCGAGCGGCAGGGCACCCGCCGCACCGTCGATGGGATGGCCCGCTACGGCATCGAGGCGAAGCAGGCGTTCGGGGTGCCGATGGGGACGCTGCTGTCGATGAGGAAGCGGCTGGGCCAGGACCAGGCCCTGTCGCTCGCCTTGTGGGATACCGGCTGGTACGAGGCGCGACTCCTGGCGGCCCTGGTGGGTGACCCGCAACAGGTGACGCGCCGCCAGATGAACGCCTGGGCCACCGGGTTCGAGAACTGGGCCGACTGCGACACGGCATGCTTCAAGCTCTTCGACCGGTCGCCGCTCGCGTGGGAGAAGGCCCGCCAGTGGGCCAAGTCACCCCGCGAGCTGGTCAAGCGGGGTGGCTTCGTGCTGATCGCGTGCCTGGCCCTGCATGACAAGGACGCTCCCGACAAGAGCTTCCTGGCCCTGCTGCCGCTGATCGAAAGCGGCGCGCGCGACGAGCGCAATTTCGTGAAGAAGGGGGTGAGCTGGGCCCTGCGCGGCATCGGGCAGCGGAATCTCGCGCTCAACAGGGCGGCGCTGGCGGTGGCCAAGCGTCTGGCCCAGTCCGAGGAGGCCGGCAGTCGATGGGTCGGCAAAGACGCGCTGCGCGAGCTGGCGGGTCCGAAGGTGCGCGCCCGGCTTGCCCGCAAGGCGCGGTGAGGTCTTACCGGCTCAGCCGGATCGCCTGGCGGCCCGATCCAAAGGCGCGATCACCAGGTCGGCCAGCGAGCCGGTGTCGCGCTCCACCGGCAGCCCCTGCTTTTCCCACTCCGTAAACCCGCCGGGCATGTCGAGGACTTCGGTAACGCCCCGGGCATCGAGCAGGCTCGCCGCGATGGCCGACCGAGTGCCGCCCTGGCAGTGCACCACGATCGGCCGGCCCTGGGGTAGCTCGTCCATGCGATCCGCGATCTCGCCCGCGGGAATGTTGAGGACGCCGGGGATGTGTCCCGCCTCCCATTCCGCGCGGCTCCGCACGTCCACCACCGCAGCGGCGCCGGCCTCGAGCCTCGTCGCCAGATCCCGCGCCGAGATCCGGCCGAAACTGGCGAGCGGCCGCCCCGTGTGGGTCCAGGTGCCCAGGGCGTCCAGGCCGAAGGAGCCGGCGATCCGGTCCAGGCCGATCATTGCCAGGTCCCGCAGCGCGAGCTCCGACTGTCGCCCGTCGGGCTTGGCGGAGATGAGATAGACGTCCCGATCGTAGGGCACCACCCAGCCCGCCCAGGTAGTGAAGGCATTGTTGAAGGGGATATTGATGCTGCCCGGCAGATGCCCGGTGGAGTACTCCGCCGACGTGCGAGTGTCGACCAGCACTTCGCGCCGGTCCAGCACCTCGGCCATTCGTTCGGCCGGGAGGGGGACCGGGCGGGGCAGCCCTCCCAGGGCGCGCGGTCCCGCCCGGTTGATGCGCTTCATCGTACCGAAGTATTTCGGTGGGTCCGGCTGACCCTCGAGCACCAGGCGCACGAACTCCGCCTCGTCGGTGACGCCGAAGGCCCAGTTGAAGCGGCGCTCGTAGCCCACCGTGCTGTGGGGAATCGCGCTCATCCCCTTGCCGCACGCGGAGCCCGCTCCATGGCCCGGCCAGATCTGGAGGTAGTCGGGCTGGGACTTGAAGCGCTGGATGCTGCGGAAGAGCGTCCTCGCAGCCGACTCCATCGTGCCCCCGACTTGCGCCGCCCGTTCGAGCAGATCGGGGCGGCCGACGTCGCCCACGAAGACGAAGTCTCCGGTCACCGCCGCGATAGGCTCTGTGGCCGCCGCGCCATCGGTGATGAGAAAGGTGAGGTGCTCCGGGGTGTGCCCCGGAGTATGGAGGACCTTCACGCCGACCCGTCCCATGGTGAAGCCATCGCCGTCGCGCACACTCACGGCGCCGTCGGACGCGGCGAAGTGATAGAGCCAGTCGGGGCCGCCCTCGCCGGACAGGTAAAGCTTCGCGCCGGCCCGGGCCGCCAGCTCGCGGCTGCCGGAGACGAAGTCGGCGTGGATGTGGGTTTCGGTGACGTGAGCGATGCGAAGGCCGAGCGAAGCGGAGAGGGCGAGATACTGATCCACGTCGCGGGTGGCGTCGATGACGAGCGCCTCCCCGGCCTCGATACAGCCGATCAGGTACCCCGCCTGTGCAAGCTTGGGGTCCCAGACACGGTGGAGCAGCACTAGCGGCGCCCGGGACGCCGGAACACGGGACGCCGCTCGTCGTCATCCTGCTCGATCCGCGGCCGCCGGGGGCCCGATTGCCTGGGCTCCGGCTTCTTCTGTTCCGGCGGCGAAGGCGGCGCCTTCCGCGGGGGCTGCGCCGCGGGCTGTGGCGGTGGACGGCGCGAGACGTGGAGCTGTTCGGGAGGAGCGAGCTCCTTCGGACGTCCCTCCGACGCCGTGGTGGCGAGGAGGCCCATCGCCGATTGGGCGGCTATCCGGATCGTCTGGAGTGTGGTCTCGAGCGCGTCGCGCAGCCTCGCGTCCACTCTCGGCGTCTCCGCGGTGAGCACTTCCCGGATCAGGGCGCGCGCCGTGTCCGGCCCCACCGCCAGGCCCAGCTCGGCGAGGCGATCGCAGACCATCTCCACGGTTTGCAGGCTGGGCTCGTGCCCCGCCTCCCCCTGGGTCATCTCGCGCATCGGGATTGCCTCCGTCTCACATGTCGCACGCGCGCCAGAGATACCAACACGCGACCGAACGGTAGGGCCGCCACCGTTCGGCGCGCCGCGTGATCGTCACCGCCGCCGGCAGGCGCCGGCTGCCGAAGGTGAGGGCGAAGCCTTTGCGGATCCCGAGGTCGCTGACGGGCAGTACGTCTCCCCGGCCGAGCCGAAACATGAGCAGCATTTCCGCGGTCCAGCGTCCCACGCCGCGCACCTGGATCAGGCGCTCGATGATCTCTTCATCCTGCATCCGGCGCACCAGCGACATTCTCGGCACGGTGCGGTCCAGGCTCCGCGCCGCGAGGTCGCGCAATGCCGCGGTCTTCGCGGTGGAGAGGCCGGCCGCGCGGAGCCGCTCCGGCGGAGTCGCCAGGATATCGCGCGGAGTCGGGAAGCGCTTGGGCGCGTAGATCGCCCGAACCCGGCCCAGGATGGTAGCGGCCGCGGCACCGGACAACTGCTGATAGACGATGGCGCGGGCGATAGCGGTAAAGAGACTATGGGTGGGCCGGGGCCGGAGCCCGAAAGGTCCCACGCGTGCGATCAGCTCGCCGAGCGTGGGATCGGATTCCGCGAGGTGCCGGCACGCCAGGGCGGGATCGTAGTCCAGCCCCGACAAGGCGAGCGGTCGGGCGGTCATGGCTTCAAGATAAACGGGGGCGGGCGGTGAAGGCGCCGACCAGCGCTGTCGCCAGCAGCACGAGCAGGGAGCCGGCCAGCTGCCATGGGCCCGGGCGCTCGGGGAAGAGCGGCAACGCCAACAGATAGGTGAAGACGGCGCCGAGGCTGCTGAGGGCGGTCACCGGCGTCGCGCGATGCAGGGAGTAGGCCCTGGTCATCGCGATCTGAGCGCCGCCCCCGCCCAGGCCCGCCCCGAGCAGGTAGAGCCCGTTCCTCCCATCCGGCCAGGTCCAGGACGGGACCGCGAGAACCAGCATCGTGGCGAGGGCGACCAGCGAGAAGTGCAGCACCACCGCCTCGTGGCTTTCGCCGGGCCCGATGCGCCGGAGCCAGATCATGGCGAGGGCATAGAAGAAGGCGCCGCCGGTCGCCACGGCGGCGACCGGTGCGGCGATGGTGAGCGACGGTTGCACCAGAAGGACGATGCCCGCGAACGCCATGGCGACCGCGATCCAGAGCCGCCGGCCGACGCGCTCGCCGAGCAGCGGCCCCGACAGCAGGGCGACGAAGATCGGCGCGGTGGCGCCGAGAGTCGCGGCGTCCCCCACGCCGACGCCGGGTGAGGAGAGCGCGTAGAAGGCCCCGAGAGCCGCTAGGGTGCCGTAGACGCTTCGGTGCCAGGTGCCGCGCCGGTCGGTCACCCGCAACGGGACGCCGCGCGTCCGGGCCAGCGCGACCGCGATTCCCGCGCCGATCAGGAAGCGCGCGGCGGCGATCTCGGGCCACGGGAGATGGCGCGAGCCGAGCCGGGTGAACACGTTCATGGCGGCGAAGCAGAGCTGGGCGAGAATCATCCAGCCCAGCCCGCGGAGCGCAGCGGGCACGGTGTCCTTTAGGATGGGCGGGAGAAAGCTAGCGCGACCCGGCATCCTTGACGCGGCTCTGGAAGCGCGTTCGCTTTGGCCGATGCACCCCGAAGAATTCCGCCGCCACGGCCACCAGCTGGTGGACTGGATGGCCGACTACCTGACCAACGTGGGCGACTTGCCGATCACGCCGGCAGCCGGACCCGGCGCCGTCCGCGGGCGCTTGCCTGCCTCCCCGCCTGCCGAGGGCGAGCCGTTCACGGCGCTGTTCGACGACTTCCGCGAGCTGATCGTCCCCGGCATGACCCATTGGAACCATCCGGGGTGGTTCGCGTACTTCCCGGGCAACAACAGCCCACCCTCGATCCTGGGCGAGATGCTGACGGCCACGATGGGCGCGCAGTGCATGTCCTGGGCGACTTCGCCGTCGGCGACCGAGCTGGAGCAGACGACGATGGAGTGGCTCCGGCAGATGATCGGTCTGCCGGAGGAATTCGTCGGCGTCATCCAGGATACCGCGTCCACCGCCACGCTGGTGGCCCTGCTATCCGCGCGGGAGCGTGCGACCCGTGGGGCGAGCGGCCGGCAAGGCATGGACGCCGGTCCGGGGCTCGCCGTATACGCCTCCGTGGAGGCGCACTCGTCGGTGGACAAGGGCGTCAAGCTCGCCGGCTATGGCCTGGACCGGTTGCGGCGAATCCCGGGCGACGCGGCGTTCGCGCTCGACCCCGCGGCGCTCGAGCGGGCGGTCCAAGCGGACATCGCCTCAGGGCTCACGCCCGCGTGTGTCGTGGCGTCCATCGGGACTACATCCTCCACGGCGGTGGACCCAGTGCCTGCCGTCGCGGCGATCTGTCGGCGGCACGGTATCTGGCTGCACGTGGACGCGGCCTACGCGGGCTCCGCCGCCATCGTGCCGGAGCTGCGGGGATACTTCGCGGGGATGGAGTCTGGCCGACAGCATCGTCCTCAATCCCCACAAGTGGCTGCTGACCAACTTCGACTGCACCGCCTACTACGTGCGCGACCGCGACGCGCTGCTCTCGACCTTCAGCCTCACGCCGGAATACCTCCGCACCGCGCACGACGCCGAGGTGGTGAACTACCGGGACTGGGGGATTCAGCTCGGGCGGCGGTTCCGCGCGCTCAAGCTGTGGTTCGTGATCCGGAGCTACGGCGTCGAGGGTCTGCGCGCGATCATCCGGCGCCATGTCGCGCTCGCGGCGGAGCTGGCTGCCTGGGTGGACGAGGCCGCCGATTTCGAGCGGGTGGCGCCGGTGCCGTTCGGGCTGGTGTGTTTTCGGTATCGGCCGGCGGGGAAGTCGGAACGGCAGCTGGACGAGCTCAACGAGCGGCTGCTACGGGAGGTCAACGCGACGCGCCGGGTACATCTCACCCACACCCGGCTGGGGGGGCGCTACGTCATTCGCATGGTGATCGGCCAGCGGGCGACCGAGCGGGAGCATGTGGCGGAGGCGTGGGAGATCATCCAGGAGGCGGCCAGGAAGCTCCGGTAAGCAGCACGCCGGTCTGTCATCCTGAGGAATCGCAGCGACCGCGGGACCTGCCCGCAAATCACCCGGCGAGCGCGTGCGCCGGAGACATCAGAAGCGACCGGAGGTAGCGCCCGGTGTGGGACTGTTCACACTCGGCAACGGCTTCCGGCACACCCTGAACGACAAGCCGGCCCCCCGCGTCGCCCGCCTCCGGGCCCAGATCCACCACCCAGTCCGCCCGCTTGATCACGTCGAGATGATGCTCGATCACGACCACCGAGTGCCCCGCGTCCACCAGCCGGTCGAGCACCTGAATCAGCACCCGCACGTCGTCCAAATGCAGGCCGGTGGTCGGCTCGTCGAGAATGTAGAGCTTCCGCCCGTCCCGCTTGCCGGCCTGGATCAGCTCGCGGGCGATCTTGAGCCGCTGCGCCTCACCTCCAGAGAGCGTCGTTGCCGGCTGTCCCAGCCTGAGGTAGCCGAGTCCCACCTGCTGGAGATGCCAGAGCGCGGTGCCCAGCCTTGGCTGGTGGCGGAAGCGGGTAATCGCCTCCTCCACCGTCCACTGGAGCACGTCGTGGATCGAATGACCCTGGATCCGCACGTCGAGCACCTCGCGGCGGTAGCGGCTCGCGCCACACGCCTCGCACGGCACGAACACGTCGGCCAGGAAGACCATCTCCACCTGCACGTGCCCGGCTCCCTCGCACTCCTCGCAGCGCCCGCCGGGCATGTTGAACGAGAACGTGCTGGCCGAGTACTTCCGCTGCCGGGACATTGCTTGCGCGGCGAACAGCTCCCGGATCTCGTCGAACGCCTTGATGTAGGTGATCGGGTTGGAGCGGGGCGAGCGGCCGATCGGTGACTGGTCGATCAGCAGCACGTCCTGGAGAAGCTCCCAGCCGGTGATCGAGGTGATCCGGCCGACCGCTTCGCCTAGATGCGACTTCGCCGAATGTCCGCCCCGCAGCTTGCTCTCCAGATTCCGGTAGATCACGTCGTAGAGCAGCGTGCTCTTGCCGGAGCCCGAAACCCCGGTCACCGCGGTGAGTGCGCCCAGCGGAATGTCCACATCCACCCCGCGGAGGTTGTGCAGCGCCGCCCCGCGCACCTTGAGCCACAGCGGGCCGGCGGGGCGGCGCGCGCTGGGCACCGCGATCCGCTTCTGGCCGGTGAGGTACTGGCCGGTGAGCGTCTGGGTCGCGGAGGCCACCGGCCCGGCATGCACCACGCGTCCGCCGCGATCTCCCGCGCCCGGGCCGAGCTCCAGCATGAAGTCGGCCTGCTGGATCGCCGCGAGATCGTGCTCGACCACGACCACGGTGTTGCCGCCGTCGCGCAGCCGCCGGAGCAACCCCAGGAGGCGGTCGGTGTCGCGCGGGTGGAGGCCGACCGACGGCTCGTCGAGCACGTAGAGGGTGTCCACCAGCTTCGCGCCGAGCGCATTGGACAGGGAGATCCGCTGGGCCTCGCCACCCGACAGCGTGCGGGTCTGCCGGTCCAGCGACAGGTAGCCGAGACCCACGTCCCGGAGGAAGGTGAGGCGAGCGTCGAGCTGCTCGACGATCAGGTGCGCCACCTCACGCTCGAACGGGGTGAGCTGGAGGGCACAGAGCCAGTGGTGGATTCCATCCACCGGCCGGCCGGCGATCTCGGCGATGGTCTCGCCGTCGATCCGGACGGCGAGCGCGTCGCCGTTCAGTCGGGCGCCGCCGCAGTCGGCGCAGGTCTTGGCCAGTTGGTACTGCCGCAGGAAGACGCGGATGTACTGCTTGTAGCGCTTCTCCTCGAGGCCCTTTAGAAAGGGAAAGATCCCGACGTACTTGCCCTTGCGGCCGTAGAGCAGGTCTCGCCGCTGGCCGGCCTTGAGCGCGCGCCACGGCTTGGTCGGATCGGCGCCGATCCGCCGCGCGTGCTCGACCAGGATCTTCCGGCGCGACTCGTAGCGGGGCTTGGTCCAGGGGTCGATCGCACCGTTGGCCAGGCTGCGCTCGGGATCGGGGACGACCAGCGACTCGTCGTACTCCAGCACGGCCCCGAAGCCGTTGCAGGCGGCGCAGGCGCCGCGCGGGTTGTTGAAGGAAAAGAGGGCCGGTGTCACCGTGGCGGCCGGTGTATCGCAGGCGCTGCACGAGGGGCTGCGGGTGAACCGGAGCCGGCCGCCGTCGTGGAGCGCCAGCGCGACGCCTTCGCCCTCCTGGAAGGCGACCGCGACCGCCTCCGAGATCCGGCCGAGTGACTCTGCCGAGCCGCCGAGCCGGTCGACCACCACCAACAGCTCGGCGGCCCGGGTAAGGTCCAGCTTGGCCGGCAGGTCGTCCAGGTGATGCGGTGTCCCGTCGGCCACCACCCGGACGAAACCGAGCGCGCGCAGGTTCTCCACCACCGCCGCGTGAGCCAGCCGGGCCACCGGAGGCAGCGGAAAGGCGATCTGCACCCGGTCGAATCCGCCCGCCACGACGTCGTCGGCCGCGGACTGGGGGGTATCCACTCGAACCGGAGCGCCACATGCCCGGCAGAAGCTCCGGCCGATCCGCGCCCAGAGGAGGCGCAGGTGATCGTACACCTCGGTGGCGGTGCCGACGGTGGACCGGCTGGAGACCACCGGGTTCCGCTGCTCGATCGCGACCGAGGGGGCGATGCCCTCCAGCCGGTCCACCAGCGGCTTCGGCATCCGGTCGAGAAACTGTTTGGCGTAGGTCGAGAGCGACTCGATGTACCGGCGCTGCCCCTCGGCGTACAGCGTGTCGAAGGCGAGCGTACTCTTCCCCGATCCGGACGGCCCGGTGACGACGGTGAGCGCGCGGTGCGGCAGGTCGACGGTGACGCCCTGCAGATTGTTCTGGCGTGCGTTGACGATGCGGATGACGGAATCGGCCACGGTGGGAAAATAGTGAGGTCGGCGGTTTCGGGATAGTTTCGGGCGGAGTGGGGCTGCTCTCATCCCGAGCGCGGCGAGGGATCGCCCGCTCGTCCGGAAACATCCCGGCAAGATCCCTCGCTGCGCTCGGGATGACACCCGGCCCCCCGCTGCCCTCCCCCCCGTCCCCGCGACTATCTTTTCGTCTCCCATGCCCCGACTGCTCACCCCCAAATTTCTTCTGCGCGGCTTTGAGATCTCGGTACTGGCCTCCCTGGCCGGATTCGGGATCACGCTGCTCTACGGCAACGACCTTCCCGCGTTCCTCCGCGGCCTCGGCCGGGTGCATCTGGGGTGGGTGCTGGTGGGTGCCTGCCTCGCCTCGATGGACTGGATCGGGGGCGGGCTCCGGCTCTGGATCTGCGCGCGCCACGTCTTCCCCCGCCCCTCGCTCAAGGGCTGCTTTCTCGCTGGCGGGATGGGCGCGTGGGCGGGATTTCTCACCCCGTTCAACTCGGCCGCGGGGCCGATGACGATGTACACGCTTCGGCGCTACGGGATCCCGCTGCCGGTGGCGGTCACGGCCACCTTCATCAGCTTCGTCTCGACGGTCGTTTTCTTCGCCATCGCGGGACCGCTCGCGCTCTTTTTCGGGGCCGGCCAGGGGCTGGGAGAGCGGGGAGACGTGTTCGGCCTCTCGCTGTACGATCTCTTTCGCGGCAGTCTCACCATCGTGGGCGGGATCGGCGTCCTCATGGGGTTCGTGATCTTCGCTCCCCGGCTGGTGCGTGACCTGATCCATCGGGTGGCGGAGGCGATCGGGCGTCGGAGCGAGCGGGTCGCGGCCCGACTCGAGCGGCTCCGCCAGGGCATCGACGAGGCGCATGCCAGCGTGGTGGCCTTCAACAGCCCCACCGGATGGCTGGCCATCTTCTGGTCCACCGTTCTTTCCGCGGTTTCCCACGCCAACAAGCTGCTCGCCGGGTACGTCGCTCTCCGCGCCTTGGGCATCGAGGCCAATTTCGTAGACATCCTGCTGGTCCAGACCCTGGTGATGTTCCTGCTGTACTTCACGCCGACTCCCGGAGCGTCTGGGATCGGCGAGATCCTGTCGGCCGCCGTCATGTCCTCCTACGTGCCACGCGAGCTCACACCCATCTACATCCTGGTCTGGCGGCTGACGCTCACCTATTTCACCCTGGGCTTCGGGTTCATCGTGTTCTCCGGATGGCTGCGGCGAGGGCTCAAGTCGATCGATCAGGGCGCGCTCGCCGAGCCGGCCGGCGGGTAGTGACGCGGATGATGGACGATCAGGACGCCCCCGCCACCAAGTACGACGCTGCGCTGCTGCGCCGGCTGCTCGGCTACCTGCGGCCGTATCGCTGGCTTGCGACGGGGGCCGTGCTGCTGCTCCTGGTCCAATCGGTTCTTGCCCTGGTCGGCCCCCGGCTCACCGAGCGGGCGCTCGACGTCGCCATCCCGCACAGGGACTTGGGCCTGCTCAGCCTGCTGGCCGGGCTCTATCTGGCGACGCTGCTGTTCGAATTGGTGGTGGAGTACGGCGGGGCGGTGCTCACCGCATTGGTCGGGCAGAAGGTGATGTACGATCTCCGGATGGAGATCTTCGGCCATCTCCAGCGCCTCAGTGTCACCTATTTCGACCGGAATCCGGTCGGCCGGCTGATGACCCGAGTCACGTCCGACGTCGAAACGCTGAACGAGCTCTTCTCCTCCGGCGTCGTCACGATCTTCGGAGATGTCTTCACCCTCGTCGCCATCATGGGCATGATGCTGGTAATCGACGTCAAGCTCGCGCTGGTGACGTTCGCGGTGATTCCGCTGGTCTGGCTCACGGCCGCGATCTTCCGCCGGCGGGTGCGCGACGCGTTCCGCGACATCCGCTACCGGCTCGCCCGGCTGAACGCCTTCCTCCAGGAGCGGCTCTCCGGCATGCGGGTGGTCCAGCTCTTCGGGCGGGAGGCGGCCTCCGCCCGACGCTTCGGGGAGCTCAACCGTGAGCACCTCGACGCGCACCTCCGGTCCATTACCATCTACGCGATCTTCTTTCCGGTGGTCGAAGTGTTGACCGCGGTGGCGATGGCCCTCCTGCTCTGGTACGGCGGGCTCCGGGTCCTCGACCAGACCCTGACGGTCGGCGTGCTGGCGGCCTTCATCCAGTACACCCGGCGGTTCTTCCAGCCGCTACAGGATCTCTCGGAGAAGTTCAACCTCCTCCAGAGCGCCATGGCCTCCTCCGAGCGCGTCTTCACCTTGCTCGACGAGCCTGTGACGGTGAACGAGCCGGCTCGCCCGGCGGTGTTGCCGCGGCCGGTCGGAGGGGAGGTCCGCTTCGAGGGGGTCTGGTTCCGCTATTCCCCCGACGGACCGTGGGTATTGAAGGACATCTCCTTTACGGCCCTCCCTGGCCGGACGCTTGCGCTGGTGGGCCACACGGGGGCGGGGAAGACCACCATCGTCAATCTGCTGCTGCGGTTCTACGACCCCGAGCGGGGACGGATCACGGTGGATGGGGTGGACATCCGAGAGCTTTCCACCTCCGATCTCCGATCCGCGATCGGATTCGTGCAGCAGGACCTCTTCCTCTTCACCGGCGACATCCTGCACAACCTCACGCTGGGCGCCCCGATTCCGGCCCAGGCGGCCCGGGCGGCGGCCGAGCGCGTCGGTGCGGACCGGTTCATCGAGCGGCTCCCGTCCGGCTACGAGCATCGGCTGGGGGAACGGGGTCGGAACCTCAGCGTGGGGGAGCGCCAGCTCTTGAGCTTCGCCCGGGCGTTGGCGCTCGACCCTCGAATCCTGGTGCTGGACGAGGCCACCAGCTCGGTGGACGCCGAAGCGGAGGCGCAGATCCAACGGGCGATCGCGGAGTTGATGACCGGCCGCACCAGCCTGGTCGTGGCCCACCGGCTCAGTACCATCCTCCACGCCGACGAGATCCTGGTCCTGCACCACGGAGAGATCCGGGAGCGCGGCACCCACCGGCAGCTGCTGGCGGGAGGAGGGCTGTACGAGCGACTCTACCAGTTGCAGCTGCGCGGGCAGGAGGCCCGCAAGATTGCCTGAGCACGTTTGCTTGCCTGCCCCCGGAGCCCGGGATACGTTTGGCATCCGGTTAAGCCCTCGGGAACCGATCGATGATGCAACTTGAAGTCGGTGGCCGGCGGATACCCGTCGCCACCGGAGACACTGTCATAGGCTCGGCGCCATGGTGTGCCATCGTCCTCGAGGGTCTGGGCGTGCGCCCGCACCATGCCGTCGTGCACGGCACCTCGGGGGGCGCCGCCGCGATCCGGACCGCGGGCGCCGACGCCGAGGTGTCCATCAACGGCGTGCGGCTGGGCACCGATCCCACGCCGGTCCTCCATGGCGACAAGATCCAGATCTTCGAGCACGAGATCCTCGCGGTGGACCCGGAGCGGGTGGGCAATACCCAGCTGTTCGATTCCGGCGCGTTCGCCGACCTGCCGCCGGTCAAGCCCGCCAAGCCGCCCCCCGGGGCGGTCGGCGGTCGAGTCGTTTGTCTGACCGACGGCCGGGAGTACTCGATGGGGTCCGAGCCCCTGGTGTTCGGGCGGGACGCGGCTTCAGACGTGGTGGTGACCGGTGGCGACGTGTCCCGGCGGCATGCGGAGATCCAGGTGGGGCCGGACGGCTACGTGCTGATGGACCTCAGCGTTAACGGGACCTTCGTCAACGGCAAGCGGGTCGGTCATAGCCATCTGCTCGCCCGGGCGGACGTCCTCCGGATCGGGACCGACGAGTTCCGATTCTACGCCGAAGCCGCGCCCCCGGCTCCTCCGCTCGCACCTCGTCCCCTGCCCTCGGAGGGACCGCTCCATACGCCGACCGGGGCCATCGCGCGACTGTCCGACACGATGCACGGCGTGCCGCTCTCGATTCCTCGCGACCCGATACCGACTCCTCCGGCCATCGCGCTCCCGCCGATCGCGTCACTGCTGGTTCGAAGCGGTGAGATGCGCGGCCGGAGGCTGCCGATCACGCTGCCGATAGTCAACGTGGGCCGGGCGGACTACAACGACATCGTGATCGCCGATCCCAGCGTCAGCACCACCCACGCTAAGCTGCAGCGGAAGGACGATGTCTGGGTGCTGACCGACCTGGGCTCGACCAACGGCACCTACGTCGAGGGCGAGCCGGTGACCGGGGAGACGGCGCTCACCCCGGGCACGACCCTGCGGTTCGGCGACGTGGCCGCGCTGTTCGAGCCCCACGACGAGCCTCAGCCCATCGGCCACCGGGCGGAGAGTCCCGCGGCCGAGCCGTCACCGGCCCGGGCGGCCGAGACGCCGCCCGCGGCACCTCGGCGCGCTACCCAGCGTCCGATCCGCGCCTCCACGCCGAAGCCGACCGGGCCGCCCCTGTGGCTGATCTCGCTGATCGTGGTCGCCGTCATCGTCATCGCCTACGTCCTCCTGACCTCGAGCTGACGGGGACTCGTGCACTTCACCTGTGCCGCTCGAACCGACGTTGGCATCGTCCGCTCGGGCAACGAAGACAACTACCTCATGCTGGCCGACCGCGGTGTGTTCATCGTGGCCGACGGGATGGGCGGGCATGCGGCCGGTGAAGTGGCCAGCGAGATGGCGGTGCGGATCACCTCGCACGAGATCGGCTCGCTGCGCGGCCTCTCCGACCCCGAGGCGAGCGACCGCATGCGGACCGCGATCCGGACCGCCAACGACGCGATCTTCGAGCGGACACTCTCGGAGCACGACAAGCGGGGCATGGGAACGACGGCGACGGTGCTCGTCCTCATGCCCCGCCGGTACCTGATCGGCCAGGTGGGCGACAGCCGGGCCTATCTCCTCCGGACCGGCCAGCTCCTCCAGCTCACCAAGGACCACTCCTACGTTCAGGAGCAGGTGGACGCCGGGCTGCTCACCCCCGACCAGGCGCGGGTCCACCCCTACAGCAACGTGATCACCCGCTGCGTCGGGGCGAGCGGCGACGTGGTTCCCGACATCTACTTCGGCACGCTGGAGCAGGGCGACATCCTCCTGATCGCTTCCGACGGACTCACTGGAATGCTGGAGGACGAGCACCTGATCCGGATCCTCTCGTCGGATGGGGGACCCCAGCACTGGGTGGACCGCATGATCACCGAGGCCAACCGGCGGGGCGGGCTCGACAACATCACGGCGATCGTGATCCGGATCGAGTCGGTGGACAGCAACACCGGCGAGCAGCCCACGGTCACCGCGGCGGCCGGCGGAGCCAACACGCCTTGAGGGCGCGGCTGGTGGGCTACTGGTCCAGACGGAGCTCGAGTTGAATGTCGGCCCGGGAGTAGCCGTTCGCGGGGTCTAACGGTACGTCGCGGAAGCCGTGTTTGCGGTAGAGGGTGAGGGCGGGAGCCAGGCGGGTGTTGGAGACGAGCATGAGGCGGCGCGCGCCGGAGCCCCGCACGAAGGCGATGGCCGCCTCCACCAGGCGGTCGCCATAGCCCCGGCCGCGGGCGGCGGGCGCCACAGCCATCTTGGCGAGCTCGAAGGTCTCGGCGTCGTGCCGGATGACGGCACAGGTTCCCTGCACCCCACCCTCGTCGAGCAGGAAGAAGACCTCCCCGCCCGGCGCGACGATTTGTCCCGCCGGATCCTCGAAGACCTTCAGATCCTCCTGCTCCACTACGAAGTACTGCTCGATCCATTCCCGGTTCAGCCGCTCGAACTCGATCCGCAGCTCGGGCCGCCAGCCTACGATCTCGCTCATCGGCGAACCCGGGGTCGCTACGGCCAGCGGGCCAGGATCTGGCGGATCTCGTCCCGGTGATTGGTCTCGTCCGCGATGATGTCGTCGAACCGGACGGCGAGACCGTGCTCACCTGCCGCCGTGGCCTGATCGCGACGGAGGACGTACCGATCGATGGTCTCGATCTCCGCCTCGAGGGCGGTCTCCAGCATCGACTTGGCGTCCTTCACCACCTTCACCGGCGACGGCTCGGCCGCCGGCGTGCCACCCAGCGAGGAGATCTTGTCCGCCAGGATCTGGGCGTGGCCGAGCTCCTCCGGAATCTCGTTCGCGAAGAAGGCCCGGAGCTCTTGCCGCCATGGTCCCTGGACCATGCTGGCGAAAAGCCGATACATGATGACCGCCTGAAACTCTCCCCGAAGGTCTTCATTCAACCCGTCGAGCAGCTCCTTGGTCTTGTCCTTGGCCTTGGGCTGCTGTTCTGTGCGCGTCGCCATCGATTTCTCCCTGATAAGTCATCGTGCGTCACTCCCGGACCGGGCGGCCCGTCCCCGAGCATACGAGGCTGACCGCCCCCGCGACAGGGCACGCGACACATTCGGAGGGTGATCGGCCGGGCTAGCGGTGCGCGAAGACTTCCGATTTCCCGTCGCGCTGAAACAGCAGCACGTCGAAGGGCTCGTGGGGCTCGCCGGGAACGGCCATGCCGGGTGAGCTGGCTGGCATGCCTGGCGCGGCCAGACCGGCGGCCTTGGGCTTCCGCGCCAGGACCTGCTTGATGTCCTCCGCCGGGACGTGCCCCTCGACGAGATATTTGTCCACCTGCGCGGTGTGACAGGACCGCATGTCCCGGGGCACGCCGAGGCTTTCCTTCACGGTGTCCATGTCCTGCTCTTCGTGTACCACCGTCTTGAAGCCGGCGGCTTTCAGGTGGTCCACCCACTTGGCGCAGCAGCCGCATGTCGGGCTCATGTAGACGGTCACCGTCGGGTTGGCGGCGGCGGACTCGGGACTCCAGGCCCACAGCGCCTTTCCCCCGGCGAGCGCGAAGCCGAACCCGGCGGCCTGGCCCACGAACCCACGTCGTGAAATCATCGGAGTATACCCCAGTCAAACCAGTGAGACTTCGTCCGCCAGCCGCCGGGCGACCTCGTCCGCCGGCCAGGTCAGGAGATCCAGTACACCCTCGATCGGCCGCTCGGGCGGCCGCGCCACGAATACCCTGAGCCGCCGCGCGCTGCGGTAGAGCTCGTCGGCCACTCTGGGCAGGCCGAGCTGTCCCGCCCGGCCCGCGTCGGTGAGGCGCTCGACGGTGCCGCCTCGGGTGCGGAGCGGAAGATCCACGCCGAGCATCGAGGACCGCGCCGGGAAATCCAGCAGCAGCTCGCCTTGTCTCAGTCCCACCCGCGTCGCCACGGCATCCTCGACCCGCTCCAGCAGCCCCGGGTCGTCCACCATCCAGGGCTGCACGTCGGCGGGGACGTCGCTGGCCGGAAGGTCGAGCGCGCGCTTGTACAGCCGGCGGGCGCGGATGGCGGCGGCAAGACCATCCCGGTCGCGGCTGATGAGCAGCTCCATGAGCCCGTCGTCCGTGGCGTCAGCGATCGCCTCGACGGTGACCTGCCCCCGTTCCACGGCGCCGCGCACGGCCCGCTTGAACATGCAGGTGGCGGCGCGCACCGCGTGGTGCCAGTAGACGTTGCGGTACATCTGGTACTTGGAGAAGAGCAGCGATTCGAGGGCGCTCACACCCTTCTCCTGAACGCCGACCTCGAAGCATCCTTCCTTCGTTTCGACCAGCGTGAGCGAGGACAGGAGCCGGTCCACATCCACCGTCCCGTACGGCACGCCGCACATCCGCGCGTCGCGGCTCAGATAGTCGATCTTGTCGAGGTCGAGCGAGCCGGAGATCAAACCCTGAAGCGGGCCATCGCTCGTGCCGCCGATGAGTCGCCCCACGGCGCCGGGGAAATCGGCCCCGCCGATCTCGACCAGCCGGTCACCCAGCTCGCCGCGAGACAGCTTGGCGATGCCCAGCTTCTCATGGGAGGGGAATCCGGCCTCCTCCAGGGCGTGGGAGAATGGGTAGTGGCCCACGTCGTGGAGCAGCGCCGCCATCCGGACCGCCAGGCGATCCGCGTCGGTCGCCGGCCCGAGCTCGCCGCGCTCCTCCAGTGCGGCCAACGCGCGCCTGGTGAGGTGATAGGCGCCGAGGGCATGCTCGAAACGGGTGTGGGTCGCGCCGGGATACACCAGGAAGGCGTGCCCGACCTGGCGCACGTACCGCAGCCGCTGCACCGTCGCCGTGTCGAGCGCCAGCAGCGCCGGCCGGTCCAGCCGGATATTGTCCCAGAGGGGGTCGCGGATGATCTCCAGCTCCGCCGGGCCGCGACCCGCCGCGCCGCTCACACCGTGGGTCCTGCCGCCGCGACCGCCTCGGGCACCTGCGTCCGGTATTGCTCGAAGTTCTCCCGGAACATCGTGGCGAGCTTCCGGGCCTGGGCGTCGTATGCGGCCTGGTCTGGCCAGGTGCCGCGGGGCGTGAGGAGCTCGGTCGGGACGTCCTTCAGGGCGACAGGCACCTCGAACCCGAACACCGGGTCCTTCGCGAAGCGGCTGCCGTCCAGGGCGCCGGAAAGGGCGGCGCGCACCATCGTCCTGGTATGCGCCAGCTTCATCCGTGTGCCGGTGCCGTAGGGGCCGCCGGTCCACCCGGTGTTGACCATCCACACCTTCACCCCGTGACGGGCGATCTTCTCGCCCAGCATCTTCGCGTAGACCCCCGGATGCAACGGCAGGAACGGCGCGCCGAAGCAGGACGAGAAGGTGGCCGACGGCTCGGTGACGCCCCGCTCGGTGCCCGCCACCTTCGCGGTGTACCCGGAGAGGAAGTGATACATCGCCTGGTCGGCGGTCAGTCGGGCGATCGGCGGCATCACCCCGAACGCGTCCGCGGTGAGGAACACGATGTTCCTCGGGTGGGAGCCGGCGCCACTGGGCAGATGGTTGGGGATGAAGTGAATGGGATAACAGGCGCGGGTGTTCTCGGTGATGCGGTCGGCGTCGAAGTCCGGAGTTCGGTTGGTCGGGTCGACCACCACGTTCTCCAGCACCGTCCCGAACATCTGGGTAGCGGCGTAGATCTCCGGCTCGGTGTCGGGTCGAAGCCGGATCACCTTGGCGTAACATCCGCCCTCGAAGTTGAACACGCCGCGGTCGCTCCATCCGTGCTCGTCGTCGCCGATCAGCTGGCGGGTCGGGTCGGCGGAGAGCGTGGTCTTGCCGGTGCCGGAGAGCCCGAAGAAGACCGCCGTGTCACCGCCCGCTCCGACGTTGGCCGAGCAGTGCATCGGCATCACACCCTTGGCGGGCAGCATGTAGTTCAGCGCGGTGAAGATGGATTTCTTCATCTCGCCCGCGTATCGGGTCCCCCCGATGAGCACCAGCTTCTTGCCGAAGTGGATGACGACGAAGGTGCCGCTGCGGGTGCCGTGCCGGGCCGGGTCTGCCTGGAAGTCCGGAGCGTGCAGCACGGTGAAGCCGGCTCGGAACTGGGCCAGCTCGGCCGGCATCGCGCGGATGAACATGTTGCGGACGAACAGGGCGTGCCAGGCGTTCGGGGTGACGAACCGCACCGGCATCCGGTACGCGGGATCGGCCCCGCCGAAGAGATCCTGCACGAACACCTCGCGGGCGTCGAGGTAGGCCCGCACGTCCTCGTGCAGCCGCTCGAAGGCCGCGGGCTCCAGGCGGGGGTTCTTCTCCCACCAGATCTTGTCGCCACCGCCCGACTCTTCGACGACGAACTTGTCTTTGGCGGAGCGGCCGGTGTGGGGGGAAGTGATGGCAGTGAAGGCGCCGCGGTCGGTCAGCATTCCCTCGCCGCGAGAGATGGCGTGCTCGATCAGCGCGGCGGGAGTGAGGTTGGCGTGAATCCGGATCGGAAACAGGCCGTGCTCCACGAGAGTGAGGCTCTCACGCGGGACTGCGGTCGTCTCGGTCATAACTCCCATGCGCCCGACGGCGCGGCTGAGGTGCCCGGCGGCCGCCCCGGCCGCCTCCAAGGGAGCGGGAAAGATCGGCACAGCGACCGCCCGGTGCAACGGGAGCGGAACTGAAGGGCGGAACGGCGGCACGGCGGAACGGCGGAAGGTCGCCTGGGAATGGATCTTAGCTCGACCCCTTCCGCCGTTCCGCCGTTCCGCCCGTACGGCCTCACCGTCTCGAGGGTAGGGGGGGTATGGTAGACTACCTCGGCGGTCCCCCGGTCGCGCGCGCTGGGCAGCTCGACTTGCGGATTCGCGAACATGATGTCGTCGGGAAACGGGGAGTGGGCGAAGATTCCCAGTGCGTGGCCCAGCTCGTGGACGCTGGTGAGCGCCAGACAGCGCTCGAGGCCGGGGTCGTCCGGCAGGGTGCTGGGATCGATGAAGAGGCGAATCGGCAGCCTGAGCTGGGTGTTGGTGTCGTCGATGTCCAGGTCGGTGATGCCGATGCATTCGGGAGCAAAGGCGCTGTGCAGCCGCTTCATCTGGAGATTGGAGCCGGGCACGCCGCTCCGCACGATCACATCGGCGGTCGCCGAGTCGCTGACCAGTGTCGCCCGGAACTCGCCGTAGAGGAATGCCGTCTCCCAGATGTCGATCGCGCGGGCCATGTGACTCGGAAGGCCGTCGGCGTCCTCCACCCAGACGCGCACCGGGAGATCTTCCTTGTCCCAGTGAAAGCCCAGAGTGTCGAGACCGGGGCCGGGGACGGCCGGGGCCTCGAGCCGCCACTCGTAGGGCTCGTCGCGCACCGGGGCCGCGATGTCGCCGCACGCGAGCGCGGCGATGCCCGCGAGACCCAGGGCGAGCGCGGGCGCGAGCCGGCGGAGTGAAGCGGTCATCGAATACCTCGGGCGATTCCCACCGACAACGAGACCCGGCTGACGCTCTGCGCCTGGGAGAATCCCCGGCTCTTCAGCTCGTCGGTGGTGAAGCGATGGAAGTCGTATCGGGCCGACACCATAAGGTCCCACTTCGACATCATCGCCCGCCGCCAGTCGGCGCCCGCGCCTGCCACGAACCGGACCGGACCGCCCTGGGCGAAGATGCCGCTGTCCTCGGACGGCCAGTACAACAACCCCCCCAGGCCCAGGCGCCAGCGGAGTGAGCGCGAGATCGGGCCATCGAGGCCGAGGAGCACGGACGCGGTCCGCACCGTCCCCAGGTCGGTCTCCGCTCCATCCTGCTCGGCCTCCAGCCCGCCCGAGGCGAGCGCGGCCTCGATGCCGGCACCGTACCTGGCCGAGATCGGCATCGAGGCCCCGATGGCCACCATCGGCGCGATCGACTGGCGCACGCTGATCTCGCTGTCGAGAAAGTCGCGCACCAGCCTGGTGGCTCCCACCGCGCCTACGCGGGCGTAGTAGTCCGTCTGGGCGTGAAGCGCCCCGGAACCGGCCGCGAGCAGCAGGGCCGGAATCAGTATCGGTCTCAGCATCGGAGGAAAATGGGTGGCTCCATCGGGGGGGTCAACGCGCCACCCGGCCGTACGCGCGAAGCCGTCGCAACATGCGACGGTCGAAGGTCACCTCGTCGTCGCCCTTCGGCGTCTCGATCACCTTCATCACCGACCGGAACCGCGGGTCGCGCATGATCCGGCGGAACGGCTCCGGCCCCAGCGATCCCTCAGCCACCAGCTCGTGCCGGTCCCGGCGCGAGCCGAACGGCGTCTTGGAGTCGTTGAGGTGAAGACAGCGGAGGAGCGCGTACCCGATAGTCGTCTCCCAGCGGCGCCAAACGGCGTCGTACTCGCGGACCAGATCGTAACCGGCGGAGTAGAGATGGCAGGTGTCCGCGCAGAACGCGATGCGGTGGCGCACGCTCTCGCCGATCGCCTCTCGCAGCGCGGCCAGCTCCTCGAAGGTCGCGCCGAGCGCGGTGCCGGTTCCGGCTGTGGTCTCCAGCAGGACCATGACCTCACCGGGGACGGCCTGGAGGCAGCGGGTGATCGCTGCCGCGTTCCGCCGGAGCCCCGCCTCGCGCTCATCGATGAAATTCCCCGGATGGGAGACGACCGCGGGGATACCGAGCATGTCGCAGCGCCGCAGCTCGGCGGTGAAGGACTCGGCGGAGCGGGCGGCCAGGGCCGGATCCGGGGAAGCGAGGTTGATTAGGTAGGAGTCATGCGCCACTATACTGGCTATCTCGCTCCGGTCGCACTCGCGCCGGAACGCCGTTCGGGACTCTTCTGTCAGTGCAGGCTCACGCCACTGGTTGGGGGTCTTGGTGAACACTTGGATCGCCGTGGCACCGATCGCCTTCCCGCGTGCCAGCGCCGTCTGCACGCCGCCCTGCGTCGAGACGTGGGCTCCGAGCAGGTCGGCGGTTCTCGATTGATGCATTCGACTATCTCCGTCGCGTGACGAGCGGCAGCCGCGTGCTGCTCGCGGGTGACGCCTCCGCCAGGCCGGCGGGGCTGGAGCGCGCCTTGACCCGCGCCGGCTTCGTGCTGACCGAGGCGCCGCCGGCCAACGGCGGCCTCGAGCCCGACGCCATCCTGGTCACCGTCGCCGGGTCCGGGGACCTGGAGACCCGGGCGGCCGTCTGCGCGGGACACACTGATTCACCTCCCGTCGTGGTGCTGATCGCAAGCCCGGATCCGGAAGCTCCGGCTGCCGCTCTGGCGCTCGGCGCCGATGACGCGCTCGCCGCGCCCATCCATCTCTCCGAGCTGTGTGCCCGGCTCCACGCCCGAATCCGCGATCGTCAGAGTCCCCGCGGCACCGCTCGCGAGGGCGCAGTGCGCCGGGCGCTCGACGGCCTGGTGAGCGAGGGACGGATGACCCTCAGGCCTGACGAGGTCGTGCTGGCGCTGGTGCGGCGGCTGGCCCGTGCGTTCGATCTGTGCTCCTGCTGCTACGTCGCCATGGGTTTGGGTGACGGCGACGCCCGCGTCGTCGCGGAAGTGGGCCCGGGCCCGGTCACAGTCGGCGGAGAGAGCGTCCTGGATCCGGCCGATCATCCCGAGATCGCCGAGGCCGTCCGCTCGCGCCGTGCCGCCGCCCGTTCCGACGGTAGCGCAATTGCGCTCCCCGCGGTCGTCGGCGGCCGGGTGGTCGGGGTCTTGATCATCCACCTCCGCGCGGAGCACACCGGGTTGAGTCCGGCCCAGCTCCAATTCGCCGAGAGTCTCGCCGAGGCGGCCGCGCACGCGCTGGACCCGCAGCTTCAGGGCGGCAACGGCAACGGCAACGGCGCGTCGCCCGGCCTCCGGCCCAACGGCACGCCCGCGGAGGCGTCGCTGGACCACCGCCTCCAGGAGGAGTTCGAGCGCGCGCGACGCTATTCCCTGAGCTTCAGCCTGGTGCTCCTGGACGTGGGGGCGCCGCCGGCGGAAGCGGCCGCTCCCTTGCTGGCGGAGACGGCGGTGCGGTTGCGTCACGAGCTTCGGCTGCCGGATTTCGTCTCGCGGTACGGCGGTGGCGAGTTCGCGATCGTTTTGCCGGAGACCGGCCTCGACGGCGCTCGGCGGTCGGTCGCTCGCATGCGGGAGCAGCTGGTCTCGCGGCCGGGCGACGCCACCGGCGGCGGCGATCCGATCTTCAGCGCGGGGATCGTCACCTACCCCCACCCCGCGGTCACGCAGGCCGACGACATGTTCGCGCTGGTCGAGGCGGCGCTGGCGCGGGGCAAGGCGCAGGTAGGCGAGCGCGTCGGCGTGGCCGACTGAGGCCCAGCTTTACCGCTTTCTGAGCCACTCCGTCGGATCCAGTGCCACCTGATTCTCGCCCCGGATCTCGAAGTGCAGGTGCGGGCCGTAGTCGGAGTTCTCGCCGCCGACCCTGCCGATCTCCTGGCCCCGCGTGACCGCCGCCGCCAGCTCCACCGCGGCGGACTGCAGGTGTGAGTAGACCGAGTAGTAGCCGTTCCCGTGCTCCAGCACCACCGTCAGGCCGTAGGTGCCGAACTGTCCCACCAGCCGCACCTTCCCCGCCTCGACCGACTTCACGGGCGTGCCCGCCCCCGCCGCGATCCCGACGCCGTTCCACCGGATGATCCCGCCGCTCGGCAGCGTGTCGCGCCCGAACCGGTAGACGATCGCGCCTTCGACCGGCCAGTCGAGCTGGCCGAGGTCGGCGGTCGTGATCGAGCCGGGCAGGGGCGTCGCACCGCGAAGGCCCCGGGAGGCTTCGTCCCGGCGGGCGCGCTCCAGCGCGGCGAGCACGTTGTTGAGCCTCGCCTCGTCCCGCTGGAGCGAGTCGAGCCGCCGCTCGGTGCTCCGGGCCGAGCGGCGCAGCTGACTCAGCCGCCGGGCGCGCGCCTGGGCCAGCTCGGTGTACTTGGCGTATTCCGCCTCCCGCTCCTCCCGGGTGCGGTCGAGCTGCTTCCGGACGTCGAGCAGGTCGTCGCGCTGGTCCACCACCCGATTCCGGAGCTTCTCGACGTCGCCGACCAGGGCGCGGTCCTGGCGGCTGGTGAGGTAGAGGTACTTGTAGCGGCTCAGGAGGTCGCCGAACGACTCCGCCGCGAGCAGCGCCTGGAAGGTGTAGAGCGGGCCGCGCTTGTAGATGTCCACCAGCCGGCGCTCGAGCACCGCGCGCCGCTCCGCCAGGTTGTCCTCGGCGAGGATCAGCTCCGCGCTGGAGCGGTCGAGCTGGCTGGACAGGCCGCCGATCTGCCGCTCGATCTCGTCCACGATCTGCTGGGTCGATTCGCGCTGGCGCTCGAGGTTGTGCAGCTCGTCGTTGACGTCGTGGACCTGGCCCTGCAGTCGCTGCTGCTGCTCCTGCAGTCGGTCGCGCTCGCGGCGGATCTCCTCGAGGCGGCGCCGGCTCTGCTCCAGGTCCTGCTGGGCGCCGGCCGGCATCGGGGCGAGGAGGCACAAAAGCAGAAGGGCCGCTGGCGGAACGGCGGAACGGCGGAACGGCGGAAGTCGGCACAGGGCTGGACCGTCGCTCAAACGCCGTTCCGCCGTCCGCCGTTCCGCCTGTCCGCCCTAGACATTCCGCAGATGCCTCCCGACGCTCACCAGGCTCCCGGCGAGGCCGAGCAGCACGCCGAAGACGATGATGACCAGCATGTGCTCGGACACGGAAGAAGATGAGGCCGGCGAAGCGCCGGTGTCGCGGAAGAGCAGATAGCCGGCGTAGCAGAGCGCCAGCGAGAGCAACCCGCCGAGCAGGCCCTTGAGCGCGCCCTCGAGCAGGAACGGGCCGCGGATGAACCAGTTGGTCGCGCCGACCAGCCGCATGATCGAGATCTCGCGGGCCCGCTGGAGGATGGTGAGCCGGATGGTGACGCCGATGATGACCACCGCGACGCCGGCGAAGGCGAGGCCGATCACCAGGCCCACCAGCCCGGTCACGTTGCGGAGCTGGTCCAGCCGCTGCACCCAGTCGCGGCCGTAGCGCACGTCGTCCACGAAGCCGAACCCCCGGATCCGCTCCGCCACGCGCTCCACGCTCGCGGCGTCGCGGAACCCCTCCTTCATCCGCACCTCGATCGACGCGGGCAGCGGATTCGCCTCGAGGTCGCGATAGGCGTCCCGGAACTCCACCAGCTCGCTGCGGGCGCGAGCGAGCGCCTGCTCCTCGGAGACGAAGCCGACGTCCTGCACCTCGGGGAACGCCGCGATGTCCTGGGTGGCGAGCGTGATGGTCTCGGCCGGGGTGCCCCGCAGCACGAAGGCGACGATCTCGACCCGCTCCTCGATGCCGCGGAGCGCCTGGCGCAGGTTGATCGCCACCAGGCCGAAGAGGCCGATGGTGAAGAGCGAGAAGGCGATGGTGGTGATGGAGAGCGCCGAGAGCAGCGGCGCCCGCCGGAAGGAGAGCAGCGCCTCGCGGGTCAGCAGCCTCACGAGACCTCCGTCTCTTCGGTCTCGTCCACCGCGCTGTCGTACACCACCGCCCCTTCGCGCAGCTCGATGGTGCGGTAGGGCGTCTGCCGGACGAGGTCGAGGTCGTGCGTCGCCATGACCACGACGGTGCCGCCGGCGTTGATGTCGCGGAGCAGCTGGAAGACGCCGCGGGTGGCGCGCTCGTCGAGGTTGCCGGTGGGCTCGTCGGCCACGAGGATCGCCGGGTCGTTCACCAGCGCGCGGGCGATCGCGACCCGCTGCTGCTCGCCGCCGGAGAGCTCGCGCGGATAGGCCCGGCTCTTGGCCGAGAGCCCCACCTGGGTGAGCACCCGCATGACCCGCGCGGCGATGGTGTCGCGCCGCGCGCCGGTGACCTCCAGCGCGAAGGCGATGTTCTCCGCGGCGGTCCGGTCCTCCAGCAGCCGGAAGTCCTGGAACACGATGCCCAGGCGCCGGCGCAGCTTGGGCACCTCGTCCACCTTGAGGGCGCTCACGTTGTAGCCGGAGACCCGGACCTCGCCCGACGTCGGCTGCTGCTCGGCGAACAGCAGCTTCATGATGGTGGACTTTCCCGGCGCCGGAGTGGCCGGTGAGGAAGACGAACTCGCCCTTGCCGACCTGGAAGGAGACGTCCTTCAGGGCCAGCGCGCCGTTGGGATACGACTTGTAGACGTGGGAGAAGCGGATCACGGACAGGAAGATAATAGCGAAGGGGAAAAGCGTGAAAAGTGAACGGTGAAAGGTGAACGGGGCCGGAGCCCTTCCCGTTCACCTTTCACCGTTCACTTTTCACGCTTTTCTCACGCTTCCTTCCCGAGCGCCTGTCGCAGATCCTCGATGATGTCCTCGGCGTCCTCCAGCCCGCAGCTCAGCCGGAGGAACCCGTCGGGAATGCCCGGCCGCGGCGCGGCCCTCGGCGCCCAGGTCGCGATGCGAGGTGAGCCGCGGCTCGGAGACGAGGCTCTCCACGCCGGCGAGGCTCGGCGCGTGGGTGACCAGCTTCAGCCGCTTGAGCATCCGCTCGGCGGCGCGGGTGCCGCCCTTGAGCTCCAGCCCCACCATCCCGCCGAATCCCGAGAGCACCTTACGCGCGTGGGCGTGGTCGGGGTGGGACGGCAGGCCGGGATAGTGGACCCGTACGATGGATGGCTGCTTCTCCGCCCACCGCGCGACCGCGAGGCCGTTGGCGTTGTGCCGCTCCATCCGGACCGCGAGGGTGCGCATGCCGCGGTCCACCAGCCACGCCGCGTGCGGATCGATCGCCTGGCCCCAGAGCCGGAGCAGCCGATTCACCTCCTCGATCACCGAGGCGGAGCCCGCCACCGCGCCGGCGATGACGTCGCTGTGGCCGTTGAGGTACTTGGTGGCGCTGGTGATCACCACGTCCGCGCCGTGCTCCAGCGGCCGGAAATTGATCGGGCTGGCGAAGGTGGCGTCCACCAGCAGCGCCAGGCCGAACTCCCGCGCGACCTGGGCGACCGGCGCCAGGTCGAGCACCCGCATGAGCGGATTGGTCGGGGTCTCGACGAAGATGGCGCGGGTGGCCTTCCGGACCGAGCGGCGCCAGAGCCGGGGCTGGTCGGGATCCACGTAGGTCACCTCGATGCCGAGGCGGGTCAGCTCCTCGTCGAAGAATCGCCGGGTGCCGCCGTAGATCCAGCTGCTGCTGACGAGATGGTCGCCGGGTCGGAGCACGGCGAGGTGCGCCAGCGCCGTGGCGCCCATGCCGCTCGAGAGGAAGATCGCGTCCTCCGCGCCCTCGAGCAGCGCGTACTTCCTGGCCAGCGCCGACCTGGGTCGGCTTGTTGCCGTAGCGGGTGTAGAGGACGTCGTCGTCGGAGCCGACCGGGTTGGTGAAGGTGCTGCTCTGCACCAGCGGGGGCGCCACCGGCGTCCAGTCCGGCCGCCGGCGCGGGATACCGTGAATCGCGATGGTCGACGGGCCGAGGCGGCGCGGGCTCATGCGACGAGGAGCGGGTACCGCAGATCGCCTTCGGGACGGACCAGTCGATGCAGGGTCAGGGCCTCGAGGGCCTCGCTCGCTCTCGGCTCCGGCCAGCCCAGTGCGGCGCGCCAGATCGCCGGTGCAGGCGCGCCCCAGCCGGCAGACGCAGGCGAACGCCGCGCGGGCGTCGGGCGAGACCCAGCCGAGCAGCATCGGCTCCGCGCCGGCGATCAACGCCGCGACCGCGAGGCGGTGATGCGTCAGCACCTGCTCGATCGCGTCGTGCTGGTCGTCGCGCAGGCCGCGCAGCACCACGAACCGGGGCCGGTGCGAGGCCTGCGCCAGCAGCAGCTTGGCGACGACCTCGTCGGCGCAGCTGAAGTCGAGCAGCTCGACGTCGGAGAAGTCCAGCAGGGCGGTGAGACAGTCGGAGCGGGACAGCGCGTCCTCGATCCGGTTCCGCACCGCGGCGCCGGTGGGGCGGGTGACGAGGTTGCGGTAGGGCGACGTCGCCGTCTCGCGCAGCAGGTGACCGATCCGAATCGTCTCGATCATCTGCGCCTCGGCCTCCTGGGCGGGAATGGTGATCTGCACCTGGGCTCCGGGAAAGAACGGGAGATGATCGGCCAAGGGGAGGTCGTCGTCCCACGCGGGGACGATCGCGAGCCGCGCCGTGCCGCTCCGAATCGAGATCTTGCCCTTCCAGCGGTCCAGGAACCCCTTGATGCCGGCGAGGCCCTGCCCGCGGCCGGGATCGCGGAACCGGCTCACGCCCTGGATCAGCGCGGCCTCGAGCGCCGCGCCGTCGCCCCAGCGCTCGCCGAAGCGCTTGGCGTGGGTGCTCTCGAGCGACCGGCGGAACCCGATGCCCCGCATCGCTCACCGCGATCACCGCGACCCGGCGCCCCAGCCGGCGCCGGAAGGTGTACGCCTGCACCGCCACCCAGCCACTGGTGCCGGCGTGCTCCACAATATTCTGGCACGCTTCCGAAAGCGCCATACTGAACCGCATCGTGGCGTTTCGCTCCAGCCCGAGCTCGCCGTGCAGGATGCGCGAGGCGCTCTCGCTGATCTTCTCGACCACCTGGTGCACGTCCTCCATCGCCCGGACCGGCGTGACGTCGAGCAGGACGTCGCTCGGTCCGGTCGCCGCCGCCTTGGGCACCCGGCCGTGCAGCTCGAACAGCTCCGCCGCGTGCCGGAAGAAGCCGACCCGGGCCCAGTAGCGCTTGACGTCGTCGCTGATGGGCACGGTGAAAAGCGGGCGCTCTCCCTTGGCCTCGGCAATCGCCTGCCCCGCGGTGAGCATGCCGATCAGGCCGTAGGGCGAGGCCCACTGCGCTCCGCGCGCGTCGACCAGGAGCTTCTCCTTCGGCGGCCACGCGCCGAAGCCCGCGGCGAACTGGTCGAAGCTGCGGTCGTCGAAATGCGGCGGGGACTTCGATGACCCGGGTCACGGCGTCACCAGCTCGCCGCGGAGGTGGCGCGACAGCCCGCCGGCCCCGCGGAACGCCGCGTTGCGCGCCGCCATGGCGTTGGCGTGGCGCATCGCGGCTTCCACCGAGTCGCCGGCGAAGAGCCGGGCCGCCGCCGCCGCGCCGAAGACGTCGCCGCAGCCGGTGGGGTCGAGGACGTCGACCAGCGGCGCGGGGATGAGGGCCGTGCGGAGTGTGGAGGGGGGCGGAACGGCGGAACGGCGGAACGCCGGAAAAGGGCCCGGACCGTGATCCACCACCGGCCGACCTTCCGCCGTTCCGCCGTTCGCCGTTCCGCCCTCCCGTCCGCCCACCCATCGAATCCCGGGCCGCGACGTACGCCGCCCCCTTCGCGGCCGAGCGTCACGATCAGCAGCGACGTGCCGGCGCCGATGGCGTCCACAGCCAGACTCAGAGGGTCGGGGGAGAGCTGGCGCATCTCGTCCTCGTTCAGCTGGACCACGTCGAAGCAGCCGAACCAGGCCGCGGCGTCCGGCAGCGGCTGGGGCACCCGCATCCCGTCGTGCTGCATGCCGAGGAGCAGGCTGTGGAGGTCCACGTAGATCGGTCCGCCGAAGCCTTGCCGGAGCGCCTGCGCGGTGCCGAGTGCGAGCTCGAAGCCGGAGATGAAGTTCAGGTAGAGCGCGTCGAGGTCCCGCACCATCGGGCCCGAGCTCGCCCCAGGTCCACCCGGGCACTCCGCCCGACATCCGCTCGGTGCGCCGCTCGGTGGAGTAGTAGTGGAGCACGACCCGATTGTTGGGCGCCGGGACTTCGACGCATCGGCCTCCCGGCGTCAGCCGCTCCAGCCCGCCGAGAAACTCGTTGTGCCTCGGTCGCGAGGTCGCTGCCCGACCTTGATCAGCGGGACGATCTCCCACCCTGGGGCGACGCTCGCGTCGAGGCCGGCCAGCGCGTAGGCGACGCCGCCCCACTCCTCCACCGGCGCCGCGAGCCGGTCGCGGCCGTAGATCTGGTCCCAGACGAGGGAACCGAGGATGCCGACCTTAGGCATCCAGGAACGTCTTGGCTGCCCCGTAGACACCCGCCGTGCCCACCAACTCGCCGGGGACGATGCGGCAGGCCGCGACCGCGGGCTTGAAGGCGCGGCGCGCCGTCTCCCGGCGCAGAGGGATGAACAGGTGGTCGCCGGCGAGCGTCACGCCGCCGCAGATCACGACGACCTCGGGATTGAAAATGTTGAGCAGATTGCCCAGCGCGGCGCCGAGGAACCGGGCGGTGTCGTTCACCACCTCGAGCGCGAGCTCGTCGCCGTCATGCGCCGCTTCATAGACGGTCTGGGCCGTGATCCGCCGGATGTCGCCGCCGACGTAGCCCGGCAGTCGGGTCTCGGCCCCCGCCTCGATCGCCTCGATCGCCCGAAGGGCGATGTTGGGCCCCGAGGCATAGGCCTCCAGACAGCCGTAGTTCCCGCATTTGCAGCGGCGGCCCTCGGTGTCGATCGTGCTGTGCCCGATCTCGCCCGCCACGTCGGAGGCGCCGTGGTACAGCCGTCCGTCGAGGATGAGCCCGCCCCCGATCCCGGTGCCGATGGTGATGCCGATCGCGTGCCGCGCGCCGCGCGCCGCGCCCACCCACCACTCGCCCAGGACCGCGCAGTTGGCGTCGTTGTCCAGCTCGCCGGGAAGGCCGAGGCGGTCGCGAATGATCTGCCGGAGCGGCAGGTTGACCCAGCCCAGGTTGGGCGTGAGCAGGACCACGCCGCTCTTGGTATCGAGCGGCCCCGGCGCGCCGACGCCGACGCCGAGAATCTCCGCGCCGGGCAGCTCCCGGCGGGTCTGCGCGATGCAGCGCTGCGCCAGGGCGACCAGCCGGTCCACCACGTCGCTCGCGCCGGCCTCCGCGTGGGTCGGCTCGGTCGCGAGCGCATGGAGGGCGCTGCCGTCTTCGGCCACGCACCCGACCACCAGGTTGGTTCCACCGACGTCAATGCCGAGGACGAATCGCACGGCGTTCCTCCGCTCCCGCTACCATGACCGTCGCCTCTGCCACGGTCTCGACCGGAAGCTCACGCATGCAGCGATGATGGCCCAAAGGACAGACCTGCGGGCCGTGGGACGAGCAGGGTCGGCACCGGAGACCGGCGTGCCCCAGTGCGAGACTCCGCGAGCCGCGGGGACCGAACCCCTGCTCCGGCACGGTCGGCCCGAAGATCGCGACCAGCGGCGTACCCACCGCGGTGGCCAGGTGCAGCGGCGCCGAGTCGTTGGTGATCAGCACTCGCGCCCGGCTGATCACCGCCGCCGAAACTCGGAGGCTCAGTCCTCCCGCGCCGCTCCACGCCCGTCCCGGAGCCGCGCTGACGACTTCAGCGGCCAGCGCGGCGTCCTGACTTCCGCCCACAAGCACCAGCGGCCCGTCCAGCGCGGCCGCGAGGGCCGGGTAGTAGGGCCACCGCTTGGTGCCCCAGATCGAGCCTGGCGCGATCGCCGTGAAGCCGGGCCCAATGCCGCGCTCGGCGAGCCAGCGGTCGGCCGCCGCCTCGTCCTCGGCGGTGAGCCCGAGTGACACCGGTGGGGCCGCCCGTGTCCGGCGCCCCGCCAGGGCGAGGAGCCGCTCGACTTCGTGGCCCGTGGATGCGCGTGTCACGCGCGTGGTATAAGTAATCGCGGCGGGACTATCCGCGAAGCCCGTGCGCTCCGGCACGCGGGCCAGCAGGGCGAGCACGGCCGACCGCCAGGAGCGGTGGGGCAGATAGGCCCGCGCGTATCGCCGCGTCCGAAGCTTGGCCCCCATCCGCCACAGGCCGCGAAGTCCGGCCTCTCGGCCCTTCTTGTCGTATCGGATCACTTCGCGAACCGCGGGATGATCCTGGAGCAGAGTCGCGGCGTCCGGGGTCACCACCACGTCCACCGGCCCGAACTTGTCGGCCAGGGCGGAGAGCAGGGGAGTGGTGAGGACGACGTCGCCCAGGAAGGCGGTCTGAATGACGAGGGTGGCGGAACCGTCCGCTGTTGCGCCGTTCCGCCGTTCCGCCATCAATCCACCTGCAGCACGGCCAGGAAGGCCTCCTGGGGAATCTCGACCGCCCCGATCTGCTTCATGCGCTTCTTCCCCTCCTTCTGCTTCTCGAGGAGCTTGCGCTTGCGGGTGATGTCGCCGCCGTAGCACTTCGCCAGCACGTCCTTCCGGAAGGCCGAGATCGTCTCGCGGGCGATGATCTTGTTGCCGATCGCGGCCTGAATGGCGACCTGGTACAGCTGGCGGGGGATCAGCTCTTTGAGCTTCTCCGCGACCTTCCGGCCGTATTCCTGCGCCTTATCGCGGTGGATGATGACGCTGAAGGCGTCGATCGGGTCGCCGTTGATGAGCATGTCGAGCTTGACCAGCTCGGACTCGCGGTAGCCCGCCATCTCGTAGTCGAGCGAAGCGTAGCCCCGGCTCAGCGACTTCAGCTTGTCGTAGAAGTCCAGGACGATCTCCCCCAGGGGGAAGTCGAAGTGAAACTCGACCCGTGAGGTGTCGATGTAATGCATCCCGTTGTACACCCCCCGACGCTCCTGGCCCAGTTTCATGATTCCGCCGATATACTCGGCGGGCGCCATGATCCGGGACTTCACGTAGGGCTCCTCGATCCGGTCGATCGAGGCGGGGTCGGGCAGGTTGGAGGGATTCTCCAGCAGGAGCATCTCGCCGTCGGCCTTGTAGACGTGGTACTCCACCGTCGGGACGGTGCTGATCAGGTCGAGATTGAACTCCCGCTCGAGCCGCTCCTGCACGATCTCCATGTGCAGCAGGCCGAGGAATCCGCAGCGGAAGCCGAAGCCGAGCGCGGTGGACGACTCGGGCTCGTATTGCAGGCTGGCATCGTTGAGCCGGAGCTTCTCCAGCGCGTCGCGCAGCCCCTCGTACTGATCGGAGTCAGTCGGGTAGAGGCCGGCGAAAACCATGGACTTCACTTCCCGGTATCCCGGAAGCAGCTCGGAAGCGCGGTCGTGCGCGTCGAGGATGGTGTCACCCACCCGCGCGTCGCGCACGTCGCGCAGGCTCGCCACCAGGTAGCCGACCTCGCCGGCCTCGAGCTGGGGCGCCGGCCGCTGGCCCAGTTGGAGGTAGCCCACCTCGTCCACGTGGTAGACGTCGTCGGGGTGGGCGCCGAAGCTGATCTCCATCCCCTGGCGGACCACGCCGTCCACCACCCGGATGCTGGGCACCGCGCCGCGATACCGGTCGTAGTAGGAGTCGAAGATGAGCGCGCGCAGGGGCGCCTCTTCCTTGCCTCGCGGCGGGGGAACCCGTGCGACGATCTCCTCCAGCAGCTCGGGAACTCCGGTGCCCTCCTTCGCGGAAACCGCGAGGATCTCGCCTCTCTTGGACCCGATCAGGTCCATGATCTCCTGGGCCCGTTTCTCCGGCTCGGCCCCGGGCAGGTCGATCTTGTTGAGGACGGGAATGATCTCGAGGCCCGCGTCCATCGCCAGGAACAGATTGCTCAGCGTCTGGGCCTGCACCCCTTGGGAGGCATCCACCACCAGGATCGCCCCTTCGCAGGCGGCCAGCGAGCGCGAGACCTCGTAGGTGAAGTCCACGTGCCCCGGCGTGTCGATCAGGTTGAGCTCGTACTCCCGCCCGTCACGGCCGGTGTAGCTCATCCGGACGGCGTTGAGCTTGATGGTGATCCCCCGCTCGCGCTCCAGGTCCATCGTGTCGAGCAGCTGCTCGCGCATCTGACGCTTCTCCACCGCGCCCGTCGCCTCGATCAGGCGATCGGCCAGAGTGGACTTGCCGTGATCGATGTGGGCGACGATGCAGAAGTTGCGAATGCGGGCCTGTGACATGGCGGTAAGATAGCGGAGCAGTGGACCTTCCGGGCGGTGTTAAGCTTCGCCCGTGTCATCCACCGCTTCTGTCGAGACCGGCCGCCCGCCGGCCCGCCTGGCCGACCTCGGCATGCTTCTCGTCGTCCTCATCTGGGGCGTCAATTTCTCCGTTACCAAGGGCGCCTTCGCCCGGTTCCCGCCGCTCGCCTTTACCGGGGTGCGCTTCGTCCTGGCGAGCCTCCTCCTGGTCCCGCTGGTGCGCTGGATGGAGGGGCCGGAGCCGCTGCCGCGCGGGGTTCTCACCCGGTTGATCGTGCTCGGGGTGGTGGGCAACACACTCTACCAGCTCGGCTTCATCACGGGACTCGATCGCACCACGGCGTCGAACAGCGCGCTGCTCCTCGCGGCCATGCCCCCGATCGTGGCGTGCCTCGCTGTCGCCCTCCGCTTCGAGCCGTTCCGGCCCAAGGTGCTGGGCGGTGTAGTGCTGGCGACGGCGGGCGTGGTGCTCGTGGTGGCCGCGCGCGGCGTCGGATTCGGCGGCGGGACCATGGTGGGCGATTTCCTCACGCTTGGCGCCGTGACCTGCTGGGCCGGGTACACGCTCGGCCTCCGGGTGCTGCCGCCGGGGATCTCGCCGCTTCGGGTCACCATGGTCACCACCGTCGCGGGGACCCCGGGACTCGTGCTCGCGGGCCTGCCGGAGGTGCTCGGGATGGACTGGAGTGCGGTCGGCTGGGAGGGCTGGGCGGCGCTGGGCTACGCCACGTTCCTGTCGCTGCTGGTGGCCTACGTCATCTGGAACCGCAGCGTGCAGGTCGTCGGGCCCAGCCGGACGGTGATCTACATGTGCCTCACGCCGCTGGTCGCGGTGGCCACGGCGGCGATGTTCCTGGGCGAGCGGCCGATGCCGCTCCAGGCTGTGGGCGCGGCGTTCATCATCGGCGGGGTGCTGGTCACCCGGGGGACGGCGGAGCCTCGCTGATCTCCTCCAGCCTCGCCATGGCCCGCCGCAGGTGGGGGATCACGATGCTGCCCCCGACCACCAGCCCCACCGAGAACACCTCCAGGAATTCCTCCCGCGTGACGCCTTCCTCGTGACACCGCACCACGTGATAGGTCACGCAGTCGTCGCACCGCAGCACCAGCGAGGAGACCAGGCCCAGCATCTCCTTCGCCTTGCTGCCCAGCGCCCCCGGCTCGTAGGCCCGGTGGTCGAGCGCGAAGAATCGATTGATTGTGAGATTACCCGCGCCGAGGATCAGCTGGTTCATCCGGGCGCGGAAAGCCTCAAAGCTTTGAATGCTGTCGGGCATGAGGGCAAGATAAGGCGGGAAGAGTGAACAGTAAAAAGTGAACAGGGGTGGCCATTAAAGTGGCCCCCTGTTTACCGTTCACCGTTCACCGTTCCCGCTCTTCTGCTCCACTTCCTACTCCTCAACTATCAGCCTTCGGCTCTCCGGATCCCACGCGGGCCGGCGCGGCGCGTTCCCGATCTCCTGGCCCAGGTAGTACAACAGCTTCAGGATCCGCGACTCCTTCTCGCCGTTGATCTTGTCGGGCGAGTCGGTGACTCGGTGGTAGTCCTCGTGCACGCCGTTGAAGAAAAAGAGCGCAGGCACGCCCTTGCGGGCGAAGTTGTAGTGATCGGAACGGAAGTAGAATCGCTCCTCGGGCCAGCGGTCGTCGATCGCGACCATGTGGAGCTCCGGGTGCGCCGCGTTCACCCGCTCGAGCGTGGCGCCGAGGTCCGAATGCTCCTTGCCGATCGCCACGATGGTGTCGGCCCAGTTGCGGCCCAGCATGTCGAGATTGATGTCCGCGACGATCTGCTCCAGCGGCACGGTGGGATGCTCGCTGAAGTAGCGGCTCCCCCAGAGTCCCTTTTCCTCGCCGCTCACCGTCAGGAACACCAGGGACCGCCGGGGACGGGAGCCCGGCCGGCTGAACGCTTCGGCCAGCTCGACCACACCAGCGGTACCCGACGCGTTGTCGTCCGCACCGTTGTTGATGCTGTCCCGAGCGCCCGGCGTCACCCCGATGTGATCCATGTGCGCGGAGAACACGACGTACTCGCCCCGCAAGGCGGGATCGCTGCCCTCGAGGATGCCGATCGTGTTGGGAGCGCTGAGCGAGTCGGTGACGGCTTCCTTGAGAACGACGGTCGCCGCGAGCGCGGGCAGGTCGCGCACCACGGCCCGGGTGGACCTCCTCACCTCGGCCAGGTTCACCCGCGCCGCCCGCAGCACCGGGGCGACCACCGCCTCGCTCACCTCCACCGTGGGCGGCGAGTTGAGCCGCAGCTCCATCCCGAACCGCTCGGGCGCCGCTTTGGGAACTCGTGCGGCGAAGGTGGCGGAGTCCAGGTTCGAGAGCGCCACGATCGCCTTGGGCCTGCTCAGCCGGATCGCGCGGGCCACCTGGGCCGCGTTGCCCGGAATCGGCTTGGAGTAGTCGTGCACGTAGAGCACAATTTTGTCCCGGAGCCTCATTGCTGAGACTGCCTCCGGTGTGACCGTGCCGCCTACGAGCACGGCCGGACCGCCGACCAGCCCGGCCGGAACGTCCCCGCTGACCAGACGCGCCGCCCGGTCGAGTGCCGCGATGGCCGAGACGCCTCCCGTCTCGAGCACGACGCGCGAGCTTGCCAGCTGGAGCCGCCGCCGGGTGATGGGGTAGCGCTGAAGCCACTCACCGTTCCCCCCGCCGGGCCGAAGGCCGAAACGTCGGAACTGGTCGGCCACGTACTGCGCGGTGAGCTCGAGACCCCGGCTAGGCGTGTCGCGGCCGAGCATGGAGTCGTGCGCCAGGATGCCGACTCTGGTGGCGACGTCGGACGGGGTGATCGTCGTCGCCGCATCGGCGGGCATCGCCGGCTCCGCGGCCTGCGCCGCGAGCGGACCGGCGGCGAAGACGCAGGCCGCAACCAGGCCGAGCGTGGGGGATCTCATCGTTCCTCCACGAGCCGGCGGTGGCTCCCGGGGTTCCACCGAGGACGCTCGCGCGCGTCGGCGACCGTCGCGGCCACGTGGAACACCAGCCGGACCAGTCGCGAGGCCTTCTCGGCGTCGATGCGGTCCGCCACGTCGCTGGGCTGGTGATAGTCGCTATGCGTGCCGCTGGTGAAGAAGAGCACTGGGACACCTTTCACTGCGAAGTTGTAGTGGTCTGACCGGTAGAAAATCCGTTCCTCCGGCCAGCGATCGTCGAGCGGTGCCATGCGAAGCTCCGGGTGCGCCGCGCTCACCCGGCGCACCGTCACGCCCAGGCTGGACATCTCGGTGCCGGCCACGATCACCGAGTCGCTCCAGTTGCGGCCCAGGAGATCCATGTTGAGGTCGGCCACCACGTCGCTCAGCGGCACCGTGGGATGGCCGACGTAGTACGCGCTGCCCCAGAGTCCCTTTTCCTCGCCGCTCGGCACCAGGAATAGCAGCGACCGGTCGGGCCGGGCCTCGGGTCGGCTGAACGCTTCGGCCAGCTCCAGCAGCCCGGCGACGCCGGAGGCGTTGTCGTCCGCCCCGTTGAAGATGCTGTCGGGACGCCCGGGCCGCACGCCGACGTGATCGAGATGGGCCGAGATCGCCACGTACTCGTGCCGCAGTCGGTGGTCTCGTCCCTCCAGTACCCCCGCGAGGTTCGGCGCCGCCGATCGGGCGAGATAGCGCCGCGCGATCCGCAAGTCTACCCGCAGCCCTGACAGGTCCCGCACCACCGCCGCGTCCAGCGCTCGGAGCCTGGGGAGGTCGAGCTCATTCGCCACTGCGCCGAGCGCGTCATCCCGGAGCTCAACCACCGGCGCGCCGCCCTCCCCGTCGCGAAAATCCAGAGTCAGACGCGGTTCCAGCGAGGTGTCAATCCGGCGGGTGAACGTGGAGGAATCGCGGTTGGAGAGCAGGATCACGGCGTGGGCAACGGCGGCGATCTCGTCCACCCGCTCACCGAGATCGAACGGCAGCGGCCGCTCGAAATCGGGTGCCAGCATCACGACACGACCGCGCAACCGGGGGCTTGCTGTTATCTCGCGCGTAAGGGGGCCGGCCACGACGACCGTACGCCCGCTGATGTGCCTGCCGGAGACCTGGCCCCCGATCACCCGGACCTCGCGGCCGAATACCGCCTTGGCCCGCGCGCCGCCGCTCGTCAGCTCCAGGGACGAGGCACCGGTGTCCACCGTCCAGCGCGATACTCCGAACCGCTGCTCGTAGGTACCGCGGTCGCCGGCGGGCCGGAGCCCGAGCTTCCGGAACTCACCCACGACATACGCCGCCGCGCGCTCCAGACCGGGACTTGGCGTTTCGCGGCCCATCATCGAGTCGTGGGCGAGGATCTCGATCCTCGCGCGCAGGTCGTTAGCGCTGATCGTTTCCGCCGCCCCGTCGAGGGGACCCGGTGCCTGAGCGTTGAGCGGTTGGCTCACCAGGAAGGCGAACAGGAGGGAGAGGCGTCCGGTCATCCGTGTGTCAGGGCTTCCGCCGGCGCAGCTCCGGCTCGCCGGTACTCTGGGGCACCCGCTGCGGCGTCGCCGCCGGGTCGGCCCGCCTGCGGTCCTCGGTCGGCCTCAACCCCTTTGGGGCCGCCTGGGGGGCGGCCGTCTCGGTGCGCCGGCGTCCCTCGGGACGCCCCTCGCCAGCCGAAGGCCGGGACGGGATCGCCCGAAGCGGCGGGGCCATTCGCGGTGTGGGGCGAGAGAAGGACATGGACGGCGCCGGCACCGAGCCTCGGCCTCCAATGTCTCGGCTGGTGCGGGCCGCCTCGTCGCCCCGCCGCCCGTCCGCGCTCTCGCTCCCCTGGACCCGGGTCACGTACTCGCGCCGGGGGTCGGCGTCACGGAACACATAGCGTGGACCGGGTCGGACCGGTCGGGACATGACGACGCGGCGTCCGCGTCCCCAGCGGTAAGGGTAGAACCGGGGATCGTCATAAATTACCAGGCGGAACCGGGCGCAGGCCTGGCGATAGGGATCCCATTCGTCGTACTTGGCGTACGCGTGGCAGTCGTAGCAAACGAACCGGGGATAGTCGTAGCGCTGCTCCACATGGTACGGGCTGATATCGTAGTCGTAGTCCCCGCCTGGGGCGATGCGGGCCGCCAGGTCGGTGAGAGCGACGTAGGGATCGCCCCGGATCCGGCCACCCTCGATGAGCCGATAGTCCCAGTAGTCGCCTCGCGAGATGTCATCGAAGTCGAAGGGGTGCGCGGAGGCGATGGCGAATAGATAACCCACACCTGGGTCGTCATCCACGATGAACGAGCGGCCCCCGCGGCCTCCGGTCACCTCGAACTCCCGGCCCTCACGCACGTAGGTATCGCCCCAAGGCTCCCGGGGAAAGAGCACCGTGAGCCGTCCGTCAGTGTCCACCCGAAAGACCGTGACGTGGGCGGGCCGGTCGGCGGCGAGGTAGACGCGCGCGCCCTGGCCCCGGCGGTACGGATCGTCCTGTTCGGTCCACACAGCCACCCGGCCCGCCGCCGAGACGGCGGACCGTCGGGCCTGCGGATGGTTGGCATTGTCGATTGAAAGGAAGCTGGAGAGCGGGAGGCCGGCGAGCAGCACCCAACCCAGCGTGGCGAACATGGTTCCTCCGGACGCTTCGGGCGTATCCACGGACTGGTAGCAGGTGGCATGCCAGAGGTGGCCACAAGGTTAAGATACGAGAAGGTAAGGCGTTGAGGAAAAGCAGACGGGCCTTGCCTAGCCGCCCGCGTCACCGCAGCCGGACAATCGCCGCCGATCCATCGACGTTGCCTGGTGCTGGAAACCCCAATACGTTGCGCCCTTCATGACCAGCCCCGCTCGACTCGATCTCCTCGATCCACTCGACGTCTCCAGGCTCGGCGGAATCGAGGTGGTCACCGAGGGCGTGGTGGAAGGCTTCCTCACCGGGCTGCATCGCTCGCCGAGGCGCGGGTTCTCGGTCGAGTTCGCCGAGCACCGGATGTACCAGCCGGGCGACGAGCTCCGATACGTGGATTGGAAGATCCTGGGGCGCAACGACCGGCTCTACGTCAAGCAGTTCGAGGAAGAGACCAACCTGCGCGCCATGGTGGTCTGCGACGTCAGCCGGTCCATGGCCTGGTCGGGCGACCCCGAGGTGGTCCTTCCCAAGCTCGCCTATGCCCAGCGGCTGATCGCCGCCCTTTCCCTCATTCTGCTGCGCCAGCGCGACGCGACCGGCCTCATCGCGTTCGACGATGAGGTGCGCGTGGTGCTGCCACCCCGCGCCCGGCTCAGCCACTGGCGCCAGCTGGTCCAGACGCTTGCGGCGCTCCAGGCGGGATTGGGCACCGCCGCCGAACCGGCGCTCCGCCGGGTCGTGGGTCAGCTTCGCCGACGGGGCCTGGTGGTCTTCGTCTCGGATCTCCTGCTCGACCGCGACCTCGCGCTCAAGGCCCTGAGATTTCTCCGGCACCGCGGCCACCAGGTGCTGGTCCTCCACGTGATGGACCCGGCCGAGCTGACCCTCGGCGGTCCGGCCGAGGCGCGGTTCGAGGACCCGGAGACTAAGAGCGCCGTCGTGCTCCGTCCCCGCGATTGGGCCGGCGCCTACCGCGATACGGTTCGCCACGTCGTGGGCGAATGGCGGCTGGCATGCCGCCGGCATGGCATCCGCTACCACCGGGTCACGACCGACACGCCGTATGGCACGGTGCTGCGCGAGGCCCTCGCACCGGATCCGCGCACGGGATGATCGGCTTCCTCCACCCGTGGGCGCTGTTGGGGCTGGCGGCCGCCGGGATTCCCGTCCTTCTCCATCTGCTGGCCCGCCGCGAGCCGCCGACCGTCGTCTTCCCGGCAGTTCGCTACCTCATCACGACCACGCGCGAGCACCAGCGCCGGCTCAAGCTCCAGAACCTGCTGCTCCTCCTGGTGCGCACCCTGCTGGTAATCGCCCTTGTGCTGGCGGCGGCCGGGCCAACGCTTCCGCTCCGCGGCGTGCCGGGGCACGCGCCCAGCGCGCTGGTGCTGATCGTGGACAACTCGCCGAGCAGTGGCGCGGTGGTGGGGGGCTCGCCCCGCATGGCGCAACTGCGGGACGCGGCCAGGCGGGTGCTCGCCCGCGCCACGCCGGACGACGCGCTCTGGCTGCTCACCGCCGACGGCATCCTCCAGCGCGGCGATGCCGCAACGCTCGGCGCCCGGGTCGACGAGCTCGACGTCTCGCCCCACCGCCTGGACCTCGGAGCCGCGCTCGGTCTCGCGCGCGACGTGCTCGCCGCGGATCTCCGGCCGGGCGAGACGGTCCTGTTGAGCGACGTGCAGGCCAGCGCGGTCTCCTCCGCCCAGCCGGCCACGCCGGTGCTGGTGGGCCGCCCGGACGTCCCGCCGCCGCCCAACGTCGGCATCGACCAGCTCCAGACCGGGGCGCAGCCGTGGTCGGGCGATGGCGGGCGAGTCAGCGTCGTGCTGGTCGGTGACTCCGGTCTCGCCGTGCCCCTGACCGCCCGGCTCGCCGAGCGTCCCCCGAGGCAGGCGCTGGGGCGAGTGGGCGGAGCGGCGATGCTGGCGCTGCCGGGCGGGCCCAGCGGATGGTGGACGCTGACGGCGGAGCTGGCCCCGGACGAGCTGCGGGCGGACGATCGACGCATCGGCGTGGTCCGGGTCGCACCGGTGGCGCGCGTCGCCTGGGACTCGGCGAGCCGCTATGTCGCCGCCGCGTGCGAGGTGCTGGCCGCAAACCGGCGGATCGCGCGTGGGGGCGAGGTCACGTTCGGCCGTCTCGGCCCTGGCAACTCCGTGGTGCAGCCGCCCGCCGATCCCGCCGAGCTGGGCGCGCTCAACCGCGCGCTCGCGGCCCGCGGGATCGGGTGGAGCTACGGCCGGCTCGCGATCGATCCCGCCGTCACCGATAGCGGGCCCGTGATCGGGCGGGTGCCGGTCGCGCGCCGCTACGTGCTCCAGGCCACCGGGAGCGGACGCACCGGCGTGCTCGCGAGCGTCGCCGGCGAGCCCTGGCTGGTGCGGAGCGGGGACGTCGTCCTGCTCGGCAGCCGGCTCGATCCCTCGTGGACCGGGCTTCCGCTCGCGGCCGGATTCATGCCGTTCATGGATCTGCTGCTCAACCGCCTCGCGCGAGGCGAGGTGATACTCGCGCAGGGCGCCCCCGGCGACGCGGTCCCGCTGCCCGACCTCACGACCAGCGTCCGCCAGGGCGAGCGGGAGTGGCAGGTGGAGGGCGGGGGCGTGTTCCACCCCCCGTCCGTCGGCGCCTACTATCTCGTGGGGAACGGGGACACGCTGGGCGCGATCAGCTCCAATCTCGACACCCGGGAATCGCTGCTGGCCCCCGCGTCCGACGATCAGATTCGTCGGCTCTGGGGCGACGTCCGCGTCGTTCCCCTGGCCGAAAGCGCCGATCGGGTCTTCTCCGCGGGGGCCATGGGCGACCTGCGCGGACCGCTGCTCGCCGCCGCCCTGGCGCTCGCCTTGGGCGAGCTCGTGCTCGCGAGCGTGTGGAGGCGGCAGCGGTGAAGCTCAGGCCGGTGGTCGAGGCGTTCGCGCGGAGTCCGGTTACCACGGACCTCGCCCAGCGGCTGCCCGCGCGCGGCGAGACGGTCCGGCTCGCCGGACTGGCGGGGTCGAGCGGGAGCGTGCTGGCCGCCTGGCTGGCGAAGCTGAATCCACACCGGCAGGTGGTCGTGGTCGCGACGACGCCCGGGGAGGCGGAGCGTTGGCTCACCGATCTCGCGCTGCTCACCGATGGCGCGGTGGCGCTCTATCCCCAGCGCGAGGCGCTGGGCGAGGAGGAGCCGCACTACGAAATCGCGGGCGAGCGCGCGGAGACGCTCGAGGCGCTGCTCCGCGGGCAGGTGCGGATCGTCATCACCACGGCGCGCGCGACGGCGGAACGCACCCTGGTGCCTGCCGCCCTGGAGCGGCTCCGGCTGCGCCTCGCCAAGGGTGACCGGCAGGCTCCTGCGCAGGCGGCCGAGACGCTGGAGGCGATGGGATACCGCCGCGTGGGCACCGTTACCGAGGTCGCCGAATTCAGCGTCCGAGGCGGGATCCTCGACGTCTATGGCTTCGGGATGGCGGTGCCGGCCCGCCTGGAGTGGTGGGGAGACGACATCACTTCCATCCGCGGCTTCGACCTCACCACCCAGCGCTCGCTGCAGGAGCTGGAGGAGGTGACCGTGCTGCCGGTGAGCACCAGGGCGCTCACCGATGGAGCCGATTCGGGTGAGGCACCGTCGCGGAAGACGCTGCTCGAGCTGCTGCCCTCGGACACCTTCGTGGTCCAGGAGTCCGCCGGCGCCGACCGGGACGAGGTGGAGCGGGCGTGGAGCGAGGCGGAGCACCACCTCGACGTCGCCCGCCGGCTCGGGGAGGACGTCCCCAAGCGGGACGCGATCCTGGAAAGCCCCGACGCGTGGCGGGGCCGCATCGGCGGATTCCCGCGACTGACGCTCGGCGACGAGCCGGCCGACGTCCAGTTCGGTTTCTTCCCACCCGAGAAGATGGACCGCGACCTGAACCGGCTCCGCGGCCTGCTCAACGGCACTCCCCCCACGCTGATCCTCTGCGACAACGAAGGGCAAGCTCGAGCGGCTGGAGGAGCTGCTCGACGAGGGCGGGCGCGGCGCGACACGGGCCACGCTCGCGATCGGCGCCCTGGACGGCGGGTTCGTCATGCCGTCTCTCCGGGTGCTGACCGACCACGAGATCTTCCGCCGCGCCCGCCGGTTGCGGCGTGCCCGCCGCTACCGCCAGGCCGCGCCGTCGTTCGCCACCGGCGCGCTGGCGATGGGCGACTACGTGGTCCACCTCGATCACGGCATCGGGATCTACCGCGGCATTCAGACGATCATGGTCGGCGAGTCCACCCTCGAGGTGGCGATCGTGGAGTACGAGGGTGGCGACCGGCTCAACGTGCCGCTGTATCGCCTGGACCAGCTCGAGCGCTATCGGGCGGCGGGCGACGACGGCGACCGGCCCCCGCCTCGGATCCACCGGCTCGGCGGCTCGTCGTGGCAGCGAGTGCGGGAGCGAACCCGGCAAGCGATCAAGCAGATGGCCGCCGAGCTGCTGGACCTCTACGCCCGGCGCACGGTATCCGCCGGGTATCCGTTCCCGCCCGACGCCAAATGGCAGCGCGAGCTCGAGAGCAGCTTTCTCTACGAAGACACGCCCGACCAGCGCAAGGCGACCGAAGAGGTCAAGACCGACATGGAGCGCCCGCTCCCGATGGACCGGCTGCTGGTCGGCGACGTGGGATACGGTAAGACCGAGGTGGCGGTGCGCGCGGCCTTCAAGGCGGTCCAGGGCGGCAAGCAGGTCGCGGTCCTGGTGCCCACCACGATCCTGGCGGAGCAGCACGGCCGCACCTTCACCGAGCGGCTGGCCGACTTTCCGGTCAAGATCGAGGTCCTGTCCCGCTTCCGCACGGCGAAGGAGCAGAAGGCCGCGCTCGCGCGGCTCGGCGATGGCGCCACCGACATCGTGATCGGCACCCACCGGCTGCTTTCCAAGGACGTGGGGTTCAAGGATCTCGGGCTGCTGGTGGTGGACGAGGAGCATCGCTTCGGGGTCAAGCACAAGGAGCGGTTGAAGACGCTCAGGCTGGCGGTGGACGTGCTCACCCTGACCGCGACACCCATTCCCCGCACACTGCATCTCTCGCTGGCCGGCCTCCGCGACCTGACCCTCATCGAGACCGCCCCGCGGGACCGGTCCCCCATCCTCACGTTCGTGGAGCCCTGGGACGACGGACTCCTCGAGGAGGCCTTCGCTCGGGAGATCGACCGGGGCGGCCAGGTCTTCGTGGTGCACAACCGGATCGAGACCATCGAGACCATCGCCGCCCGGGTGCGGGCGCTGGCGCCGCGAGCGCGGATCGGGGTGGCCCACGGGCAAATGCCGGCGGAGGGCCTGGAAACGGTGATGCGGGGCTTCGTGTCCGGCGAGGTGGACATCCTCGTCTCCACCATGATCGTGGAGTCGGGGCTCGACGTTCCCAACGCGAACACGATGGTGGTGCACGACGCCCATCGGTTCGGCCTGGCCCAGCTCTACCAACTGAGGGGGCGGGTGGGCCGGAGCCACCGCCGCGCCTACTGCTACCTGCTGGTGCCCGATTCGATCGACGCCGACGCGGACGAGCGCCTGAGGGTGCTCGAGCACCACACCGACCTGGGCGCGGGATATCGCATCGCCCTCAAGGACCTCGAGCTGCGAGGCGCGGGGAACCTGCTTGGCGCGGAGCAATCCGGACACGCGCACGCGGTCGGATTCGATCTGTACATGCGCTGGCTGGAGGAGACCGTCCGAAGCCTCCGGGGACAGGGCGTCACGGAGCAACCCGTCGCCGCCCGACGTGGTGCTCGACCGCCCGGCGCATTTGCCGGACGGCTACGTGCCCGACGATGACGTCAAGCTGGACCTGTACCGGCGACTGGCGCGAGCGGTGACACCCGGCGAAATTGACGGGCTGCGAGATGAACTGCGCGAGCGCTTCGGGCCCCTCCCGGCCGAGGCCGAAACCTTGCTTCGACATGGCGCGCCTGCGCGTCCTGGGAGCGGCGCTCGGCCTGCAGCACGTGCTGGTGCGGGGCGACGAGGCGCGGCTCACCTTTCGCCCGGGCACACAGCCGAGGCTCGCCGGGCTCACATCGGCGTTGGACGACGTGCAGCTGGCGGCGGAGGTGCGCCGCACGGTGCCGCTCTCGCTCCGTCTCGTGCGGCTCGGTGGAGAGCCCATCGTGCCCGCCCTGGTGCGGGCGCTGCAAAAGGCCGTCGGCTAGTCGAAGTCACGTCACTGGAGAGGTCATGAATCGATTTTCGGTTTTCGCCCGTGTGCTCGTCCCTACGTTGGTGCTGAGCGGCAGCCTCGCGGGCTGCGACCGCGCGCGGGACCTGTTCACCGCCCATGCCGGCACCGCCGCGGAGGCGGCCGGCCAGGAATTGTCGCCCGAGCGGCTGGCGACGATCATGAGCGCGGCGAAGGCCGTGCGGCTGAGCCCCGAGGCGGCCGAGCTGGTAGCCAATATCTGGATCGACTACACCCTCCTCGCGCAGGCGGTCGTGCGTGACCAGCTGCCAAACGATTCCGCCAGCATCGCGGAGGCGGTCTGGCCCGAGCTGGCGGAGATCAAGGGCACCCGCTGGCACGACACGCTGATGGCGCGGCGTACCGCCATCCCGCCGACCGCGGTGGACAGCCTGTACGGGCAGAGTGACCAGCGGATCTTCCAGCACATCCTGTTCGCCGCCAGGGCCAACGCCGGGGACACCCTCCGCGCCGCCAAGCGGAAGCAGGCCCAGGCCACGCTGACCCGGCTCCGGCAGGGAACGGCGTTCGGCCGCCTCGCCTCGCAGCTCTCTGAAGATCCCGGGTCCAAGGGCGACAGCGGCTACCTCCCGCTGGGCCCGCGCGGACGATTCGTCGCGCCGTTCGACAGCGCCGCGTGGTTGCTCGACCCCGGCGAGACCAGCGGTATCGGTGGAAACTCCGTACGGCTACCACATTCTCCGGCGGCCTGGGCTGGAGGAGGTGCGGGAGCGTCTGGGCGACCATCTCGTCACCCAGGTGGGCATGCGGCTCGACTCCATGTACATGGACAGCCTGGCCGCGGCGAACGACCTGAAGCTGGTGGGTGACGCCTCCGCGGTGATGCGCACCGCGGTCGAGAGCCCGGGGGAGGCAGTCAGGTCCGCCAAGCCGTTGGTCCGGTTCACCGGCGGCGCGCTCACCACGCCGCGACTACCTTCGCTGGGTGCACGCGTTGCCGCCGCAGTACTCGGCGCGGCTACGGACCGCCGACGACAGCGCCCTCAGGCAGTTCGCCAAGGCGCTGGCGCAGAACACGCTCCTGCTGCGCGACGCCGAGGCGGGCGGCATCCGGCTCACGGCGGAGGAATGGACCGAACTGACCCTCCGTTACCGGGCGCAGCTGGACACGCTGCGCTCCGAGATGGAGCTAGACGCGCCGGAGCTGACTGACAAGGGCGTGCCGGAGGCCCAGCGCGCAGCGCTCGCTTCGGACAAGGTCGAGGCGTACCTCGACCGCTTGACCGACAAGAAGGGCCGCCTCCGCCCGCTCCCCTATGCGCTCTCGACACTCCTGCGCGGACGACTTCCGTCCCGGGTGGACGACGCTGGGATCAAGCGGTCCTTGACACTGGCACAGGAGATGTCCGGCGGCCCGCGATTCCGCCGCGGGGCCGATGCAGCCGGCGCCGGGCCCGGCGCCCATTCCCGGGCAGGCTATGCCGGGCCAGCCCATGCCCGGCCGGCCAGCACCCGGCACGGCGCCCGACAGCGCCGCGGCACGATAGAAGGAACGACGATGCGGCTCTGCGGACCTGTGTGGCTCGTCTGTGTGGGGCTTTTTGCGGGCGCCCTGCCGTCCGTGGCCGCGGCCCAGGACACGACGGTCGCGGCCCGGGACACAACGGTTGCCCGGGACACCACGATTGCGCGCGACACGACGGTTGCGCGAGACGAGGGCCCCGCGGTCGCGGACCCCACTTCTGCCGGCGTCGATTCGGTGATCGTGGTGGACCGCGTCGTGGCCGTCGTCGGGAACCGGCCGGTGCTCGCGTCCCAGGTGGACGAGGAGCTGTTCAGCCGGCAAGCTCAGGGTGTCCGATTGCCCACGGAGCCGGAGCGGCTCGCGGCGGTGCGGCGCGAGGTCATCTCGTCGATCGTGGACGAGGAGCTGCTGGTGCAGCAGGCCGCGCGCGACACCGCCATCCAGGTCACCGACCAGGAAGTCGCGGACGGCGTCGAGCAGCAGGTGAAGAAGGTCCGCGGCAACTTCAGCTCCGAGGTGGACTACCGGAACGAGCTCAAGAAGGCGGGGTTCCAGACCCCGGAGGAGTACCGCCGATGGCTCACCGACCAGCAGCGCCGGGCCGCGCTGCAAAACCGGCTGATCGACGGGCTCCGGAGCAGCGGCAAGCTCAAGCCGGTGGCACCGACCGAGCAGGAGATGCGGAAGTTCTTCGACGAGCAGAAAGGGAATCTCGGGCAGCCGGCCGGCGACGATCTCCTTCCGCCAGATCGTGGTGACGCCGAAGGCGAGCGCTGCCGCCAAGGCCAGAGCGCGGGCGCAGGCCGACTCCATCGTGCTCGAGCTGCGCCAGGGCGCCGACTTCGCCACCGCCGCCCGGCGGTTCTCCCAGGACCCCGGCTCGCGGGAGCAGGGCGGCTCGCTCAACTGGTTCCGGCGCGGCGTGATGGTGCCCGAGTTCGAGCGGGTGGCGTTCGGCTTGAAGCCCGGTGTGGTGTCGGACCCGGTCGAGTCGCCGTTCGGCTTCCACATCATCCAGGTCGAGCGGGTCCAGCCCGCCGAAGTGCAGGCCCGCCACATCCTGCTGATGCCGGCGGTGGATTCGGCCAACGTGGACAGCGCGCGCGCCGGCTGGCCGATCAGGTGGTCGAGCTGCTGGCGAAGGGCGCCTCATTCGATTCGCTCCAGCGTCTCTACCACGATCCATCCGGCGGAGAGCGGGAGGCGGAGAACGTTCCGGCCGACAAGCTTCCCGAGGCCTACGCCAAGGCGATCGCCGAGGCCGACTCCGGAACCGTGATCCCGGTGTTCACCCTGAAGGGCGCGGGCGACCGCGAGCAGTTCGTGGTACTCCAGGTGACCGGCCGCCGCCCCGAGGGCGAGATCCGCTACGAGGACGTGAAGGACCGCATCCGCCAGCAGCTCGGCCAGGAACTCGCCATCCGGCGCTACATCGACCGGCTGCGCGCGACGACCTACGTGGAGGTCTGCGCAAGCTGATCGCGAATCGCCGTTACGCTCGGCGATCCACGCGGCATCGGTCCGGAGATCACCGCGCCGCGCGCTGGAAGCGCCGCTCGAGGCCGAAGTGACGCTGGTCGGGGCGGAGGATCAGATCGCGCGACCTTCCCGCCGGCACGCCGGGTTCCGGTCGGAAGCTGGGGGCAGGGATCCGGCGAGCGGCCAGAGGATCGGGCGCGCGCCATCCGGGCGGGCCGCCTTGCCGGCCACGCGCGTCGAGACGGCGGTCAAGCTCGCGCTCGCGGGCGAGGTGGACGCCATCGTCACCGCGCCGGCCCAGAAGCACGCCCTTCATCTCGCCGGCTTTCCCTATCCCGGACACACGGAATGGCTCGCCCACCTCGCCGGCGGGGTGGACGTCGCGATGATGCTCGCGGCGGCGGAGCTGCGGGTGGTGCTGGTCACGACCCACGTGCCCTTCCGCGACGTGCCGGCGCTGCTCACCTGTGGACCGGGTGGTCCGCGATCGGGCGGATCGCGGAAGCGTGGATTGCGGAAGTGGTGGGGCACTCGAATCCCCTCGGCTCGCGCTCTGCGCGGTGAACCCGCACGCGGGCGAGTCGGGCCTCTTCGGCGACGAAGAGGACCGGGTGCTCCGGCCGGCCGCCGAGGCGCTCGGCGCGGCGGGACCGCTGCCGGCGGACACCGTGTTCGTGCGGGCGATGCGGGGGGAGTTCGACGCGGTGCTCGCGCCGTATCACGACGTGGGGATGACCGCGATCAAGGTGGCGGCCTTCGGCCGCGCGGTGAACGTTACCCTGGGCCTGCCCTTTCCGCGCACCTCGCCGGACCACGGGACCGCGTTCGACATCGCCGGCACCGGACGGGCCGACGCGTCGAGCATGCGGGCGGCCATCGAGACGGCGGTCGAGCTGGCGGAGCGAAACCGGGCGCGAACGTCATCCTGAGCGAGGCTACGGTCTGGCTCTCTCTATCCGCTCCATCAACCGCAGATACGCCTCCAGCTTCAGTTTCTGCGAAGCCCGGTTGGCCACCAGCACCGCGCCGCACTCCAGAATCGTCTCCCGCTCCACCAGCCCGTTCGCTCGGAGCGTGTTCCCGGTGTCCACCAGGTCCACGATCCAGTGCGACAGGTTGAGCAGCGGCGCGACCTCCACCGAGCCGTTCACCTGGATGATGTCCACCGGCCGTCCCGCGGCGCCGAAGTGGGCCTGCGCCAGGCGGGGGTACTTGGTGGCCACCCGGGCGGTGATCCCGCCTTGCAGGGCCGGGTACGGCGCCTCGGCCGGCGAGGCGACCACCAGCCGGCAGAAGCCGAACCCCAGCTCGAGCGGCTCGAGCACGTCGGCCCCGGTCTCCCGCAGCACGTCGGTGCCGGTGACGCCGAGGTCGGCCGCCCCCGATTCCACGTAGACCGGCACGTCGCCCGGCTTCACCACCAGGAACTCGATGCTCGGGTCGCTCGAGGGAATCAGCAGCCGGCGGCCGGCGTCGTTGGCTGGCACGATGCCGGCGGCGCGGAATCGCTCCACCGACGGCTCGTAGAGCCGGCCCTTGGCGAGCGCCACCCGGAGCCGGCTCATCGCGGCACCTCGGCGATGGCGTCGAGATCCAGCGACACGCCGACCGCCGGCATCGGCCGGCCGAACCGCCCCATCAGCTCGTCGTAGCGTCCGCCGGCGCCCGCGGCGCGTCCGGCGCCCGGAGACGTACACCTCGAAGTGCACGCCGGTGTAGTACTCGAGTCCCGCGCACCTCGCCCAGATCGTAGACGACGTGGGCCCGCTCGCCGCGGCTCCAGGGCGTCGTCGAGCGCGAGCAGGTGGCGCGAGCCCGGCGACGGCCGCCGCGGGCGAGCGTCCGCCGAGCGCCCCCTCGAGCGCGTCGCGCCGGCCGATCACGAACGGCAGCACCGCGAGGTGCGCGGCATTCGCCCGTCGCGACCGGCAAGGGCCCGGGAGAGGCTGCCGCGGTCCTTGCGGTCGATCCAGCGGCGCACCTGGGCGCGGAGCGGCTCCTCCAGCGCGCCGAGCCCCGGCGCCAGCACGCCGACGTGGCCCAGGTTGACCTGAAAGTCCTCCAGCCCCGCCGACCGGACGAGCGTCGATCGTGAGGCGCACGATCTCCACGTCGGCCCCGAGCGCGCCCTCACCCAGCAGCTCGGCGCCGACCTGGAGCGTCTCGCGCGGCCGCCCGCCGCGCTCGGGCTCCTGGCGGTACACCTTGCCCGAGTAGCAGAGCCGGAGCGGCAGGTCGGCGCCGCGCGAACGTGGTGGACGCGATGCGGGCGATGCTGGCGGTGAAGTCGTAGCGCAGCGCCAGGATCCGGCCGTCGCGATCGGGGAAGCGGATCAGCCGCTCCGCGACGCCGGCGCCGCCGGCCCGGAGGAACACGTCCTCGTACTCGAATGTGGGCGGGAGAAGCTCCTCGTATCCGCGCGCGCTCGAGCACCGCCACCGCGGCGCGCTGCAGCTCGCGGCGGCGGCGGGCGGCGTCGCCGGTGAGGTCGAGCGCCCCTGGAGGGGTGGCTGCGGGGAGCGTTCGAGCATCTAGGTCTCCGCTGCCCGCGAGCGCCTCGGCGCACGCTGGTCGGCGAGCTGGTCGCGCGGTGAACGGCTTCTCCAGCAGCGCGCCCCCGGCCGGCAGCGCGCCCTGCCGCTCGATCGCCTCCTCCGCGTAGCCGGTGATGTAGAGCACCTTCAGCGCCGGCCGGCCCGCCACCAGCCGCTCGGCCAGCGCGGGCCGCTCATGCCCGGGCATCACGATGTCGGTCACGCAGGAGGTCGATCGGCTCGCCCTGCGTCGCGCAGCGAGCCGGAGCGCGGCGCTCGGGTGCGGCGGCCTCCAGCACCCGGTAGCCCGTTGGCGCGGAGCACCCGGCACGCGAGGTGGCGGACGGCGTCCTCGTCCTCGACGACGAGGACCGTGCCGGCCCCCCGCGGCACGTCGGCTCCACGCTGCGTGCTCGCGAGCTCCGGATCGGGCGTTCCCTCGGCCCGCGGCAGATAGACGGTGAAGGTGCTGCCCTGGTGCAGCCGCGTGGCCACCCGGATATGCCCGCCGCTCTGTCGCACGATCCCGTAGACGGTGGCCAGGCCGAGTCCGGTCCCCCGGCCCAGCTCCTTGGTGGTGAAGAACGGCTCGAAGAGTCGCGCCTGGGTCCGCTCGTCCATGCCGACGCCGTCGTCGCTCACGCTCAGCGCCACCAGGGGCCGAGGAGCGGCGGCTCGCCTCCGGGCTCGGTGGCGGCACCTCGGCCGCGTCCATGTTGGCCGTCCGGAGGGTGAGCGTGCCGCCGGAGGGCATCGCGTCGCGCGCGTTCACCGCAAGGTTGGTGATCACCTGCTCCAGCTGGCCGGGATCGGCGAGCACCCGTCCCAGCCTCGGCTCGAGCTGGAGCCGAAGCTCCACGTGCTCGCCGATGATCCGCCGCAGCATCGCGCGACAGCTCGTGCCACCACCGTGTTGAGGTCCACGATCCGCGGCTGGAGCACCTGCTTCCGGCTGAAGGCCAGGAGCTGCCGGACGAGCGTCGCGGCGCGGTGGGCCGCCCGGTTGATCTCGAGCACGTCCAGTCGCCGGAGGTCCTCGAGGTCGATGGTTCCCAGCAGCAGCTCGGTGTTGCCGATGATCGCCGTCAGGAGGTTGTTGAAGTCGTGCGCCATGCCGCCCGCGAGCTGGCCGACCGCTTCCATCTTCTGCGCCTGGCGGAGCTGCTCCTCCAGGATCTTCCGCTCGCTCACGTCGCGGATGTAGACCAGGAAATAGAGCGGCGTGCCCGCGGCGTCCTGCACCACGGAGTTGTTGAGCGTAGACCCAGACCACCTGGCCGTCCCGCCGCAGCAGGCGCATCAGCGAGGTCGTAGGACCGCGCCTCGCCCTGGATCAGTCGCTTCCGCTCCGCCCGTTCGGCTTCGAGGTCCTCCGGGTGGGCAACGTCGGCGATCTCGAGCGCGAGCAGCTCCTTCTCCGTGTAGCCCAGCAGCTCGCAGAGTGTCGGCGGAACCTTCCGCCACCGGCCGTCGAGCGCCACATGAGCGGTCATGACGAGCGCGACGCTCTCGGCCGCGCTGCAGCTGGGCCTGGCTCTCCCGCAGCGCCTCCTCGATCCGGAGCCGCTCGAGGGCGCTCGCCGCAGTGATCCGCCAGCGTCTGGAGCATGGCCAGATCGTCGGGGTCGTAGGCGTTCGGCGTGTAGCTCTGGATGGAGAGGATGCCGGCCACGCGCTCGCCGTGGCGGACCGGCACGAACATGAGCGACGCCGACGGGCGGCTCACCGCCCCGAACGGGGTCAGGCCCTCGGTCGTCGGCGCGGCCAGGCCTCGCAGGATGAGCTGCGCTCCCTCGGCCAGCACCTTCCGCGTCATCGGGCCCGGTGGACCGGAGGCATAGGCGTGCGGCACGTCCACCGGCTCGCCGTTGCCGATCCGGTCCATGCTGACGATCGCCTGAACCGTCTCGGTCTCGGCGAAGTACAGATCGAGGCTGTACGCGTCCCAGCCCAGCACGTCCTGGGCGACGGAGGCGATGATGCGAGCCGCCTCCTCCGGGGTCCGGACGCCGGCCAGCCGGTAGCCGAGGTCGAGCAGGGCGGTGCGCAGCTCTGCCCGCGGGTTCTCCGGGGGCATGAGGAACGGTCCCCTCAGGAGGTGCGACTTTCCCGGCCGGCGACCGGAGAGTCGGGTTCGGGTTCGGGTTGGCGGAGTGTGAAGTCGAAGGGCCTTCACCCGGCGTCCCTCCATCTCGACCACTTCGAGCGCATGGTTTCCGGCCGTCACCCGATCGCCCGCGCGGGGGAGCCGGCCCAGCTGGCCGAAAACGTAGCCGCCGATCGTGGTGTAGTCGGTGTCGTCGAGGCGCTCGCCGTACTCGGAGTTGAACTCGGAGATCGGCATGGCCCCGTCCAGCTGCGGGATCCCCGGCGGGACGCGCCTTGACCTGCGGATCATACTCGTCGTAGATCGGGCCCACGATCTCCTCGAGCAGGTCCTCCATCGTCACCAGGCCCGCGGTGCCGCCGTACTCGTCGAGCACGACCGCGAGGTGGGTCTTGAGCCGCTTCATGTCCGAGAGCACGTCCTCCACCTCGCGGGTGCCGGGGACGAACAGCGGCGGTCGTATGATCTCGCGCACCTTCCGGCCCGGGTGCGCGCGCAACGCCGCCAGGATGTCCTTCGCGTGCACCACGCCGGCGATCTCGTCCAGCGAGTCGGTGAAGACGGGATAGCGCGACCGCCCCGCGGCGGCGACCTCGTCGGCGGCCCGCTCGACCGGGAGATCGGCCTGGAGCGCGATCATCTGGGTCCGGGGGGTCATGACCTCCTGGGCCGTCTTCTCGCTGAACTCGAACACCCCCTCCAGCAGCCGGGCGTCCTGCTTGAGCAGGCTGCCGCCTTCGGTGCTCTGCTCCACCAGCATGCGGATCTCCTCCGGCGAGTGGAGGCGCTCCTTCTCTCCCGGCGGATCGATTCGCATGAGGCGAAGCAGGCGGTTGGCGGTGCCGTTCAGGATGGCGATCGGCAGCGCCATCACCCAGGAGAATCCCATCAGCGGCGCCGCGACCCAGCCGCTGACTGCCTCGGGGTAGAGCAGCGCCAGCGCCTTGGGGACCAGCTCGCCGAGGATGATGTGCAGTACGGTGATGATGCTGAACGCCACGATCGACGCCACCGTGTGGGTGGCGATGGTGCTCACCGGGGCCGGCAGCCAGGTGAAGATCCCGTCGATCAGGCTGGCCAGGGCAGGCTCCCCGATCCAGCCCAGGCCCAGCGAGGCCAGCGTGATCCCGAGCTGGGTGGAGGAGATGTACCGGTCGAGCGATTGTACGGCACGGCGGGCCAACCTAGCTTTGCCGTCGCCGGCGCGGGCCAACTCATCGAGACGGGTTTTTCGCGCTCCCACCAGCGCGAATTCGGCTGCCACGAAGAAGGCATTGGCCAGCACGAGGATGACGACCGCGCCAAGGCCGAGGAGGATGGACGGTGACTCCGCAGGTTCCATACGGTTCAACTGTAACGCCGATGCGGTCTTACCGCGAGATAGCGGGATGATCCGCCGGATCGCGGTGCCGCCGTTCGAGTCCCTGGACCCGATGCTGCCGCAGCGGGCCGGTAGCGACCCCGCGACCCGGGAGGCCGTGGCCGCCATCCTCGACGATGTGCTGCGGCGGGGTGACGACGCCGTCCGGGAATACACCCGGCGATTCGATGGAGTGGATCTCCCGCCCTCGGCGTGGGAGCTGGATCCCGCCGGGTGGCAAGGGGCCTTGGACCGGGTCGCTCCCCGGCTCCGCGCCGCCCTGGCGGGGGCGGTGGATCGGGTGCGGGAGTACCACCTGCACCAGCGCGAGGAGGGGTTTCGCCTCGCGGGGGAGGACGGGAGTGTGGTCGGGATGAGGGTGACGCCGCTGGACCGGGTGGGCCTCTACGTGCCTGGAGGGAAGGCATCGTACCCGTCCTCGGTGGTGATGAATGCGGTGCCCGCGCTGGTGGCGGGCGTGCGGGAGATCGTGGCCGTGGTACCCCCGCAGGGAGTGACCGACCTCGTGCTGGCCGCCTGTGCCCTTTCCGGCGTGACCCGAATCTTTCGCATCGGAGGCGCGCAGGCGGTGGCGGCGCTGGCGTTCGGCACCGCCACGGTGCCGAGGGTGGACAAGATCGTGGGGCCGGGCAACCGCTGGGTGGCGGAGGCAAAGCGACAGGTGGTCGGACAGGTGGGGATCGACATGATCGCGGGACCGACGGAGGTCCTGATCATCGCCGACGGCAACGCGTCGCCGGCCCGGGTCGCGGCCGACATGATCGCGCAGGCGGAGCACGATGAGGACGCCACCAGCTGGTGCGTCACCACGGATAGCGGTGTGGCCGACGCGCTCCCGGCGGCGCTCGAAGCGGCATTGGCCGGCGCCCCGCGTGCCGCGATCGCCCGGGCAGCGCTGGAGCGCAACGGCCTGGTGATCGTGGTTCCGACGATGCGGGAGGCCATCGAGGTCGCCAACCGCCGGGCCCCGGAGCACCTGGAGATCCTGGCCGATGGGGCGGAGCGGATTGCCAACGGCATCCGGCACGCCGGGGCCATCTTTCTCGGCGACCACACGCCGGAGCCGGTGGGTGACTACCTGGCCGGCCCGAGCCATGTACTCCCCACCGGCGGGACCGCCCGCTACGCCTCCCCCCTCGGCGTGTACGACTTCGTGAAGCGGACCAGCGTCATCCGATACTCCCCGGAGCGCCTGGCAGCCGACGCCGACGCGATCATCGCGCTGGCGGAGGCGGAGGGACTCTACGGGCATGCGGAAGCGGTGAGGGTGAGGCGGGCGGAGAGCGGGGCATCCGGCTAGGATATGGGTATGGCAGCGAGCCAGAGTCTCCCGCGCCTCAGATGGGTTCTCGCCCTCACCAGCGTCTTCATGGTCGTGGAGGCGGTGGGCGGGTGGATTTCGGGGTCGCTCGCGCTGCTGGCCGACGCCGGCCACATGTTCACCGATGTCGGCGCACTCGCCCTCTCCTTGCTCACCGCGTGGATCGCCCAGCGGCCCGCCGACGACAGCAAGACGTACGGCTATCTCCGGTGGGAGATCCTGGCGGCACTGGTGAATGGCGCGGCGCTGTTCGGCATCGCCGCCTGGGTGGTGGTCGAAGCGGTGCAGCGGATCCAGGACCCCCAGCCGGTGCGGACCGGCCTGTTCCTGGCCATCGCCAGCGTGGGGCTGCTGGTCAACCTGATGAGCCTCGCGGTCCTCCACCCCTCCCGGGCGGGTAGCCTCAATGTGAGGGGCGCGTATCTCCACGTGCTGGGCGACGCGCTGGGCTCGGTCGGCGCGGTGGTGGCCGCCGGCGTCATCGCGCTGACCGGCTGGACGCCGGCGGACCCGATCGTCTCCATCCTCCTTTCCGTCCTCATCCTGGTAGGGGCCGCGCGCCTCCTCCGCGAAAGCACCGACATCCTGCTGGAGTCGGTGCCCGGGCACGTCTCGATGGCGGAAGTGCAGCGCCGCATGCTCGGCGTCCCCGGGGTCGCGGCGGTCCACGACCTCCACGTCTGGACGGTCACCAGCGGCATGATCGCCATGAGCGGGCACGCCGTGGTGCCCGATCTGGAGGCCCACCCTGGCGTTCTGGACGGCATCCGCGCCGAGATGTCACTGATGGGGATCGGGCACGTCACCATACAGCTCGAGGTCGAGCACGGGTGCGAGGGGTGTGACGATGCCCGGGAAACCGCCACCGCTCCCCACTGGGGCCACCCGGCTCACGACCGGCATCTCGGACACCGCCATTAAGGGGAGAGGTGCCCACTTTCGCATCTCTTGCGGCATCCGACGGCGTTGTCTATATATGCGCCCCGGAGGCCCGGGGTCCGGGCCTCACCCGTTCTAACCCCGGCGGAGTCCAGGAAAGCCTCGTTGATCCGTAATCTCGCCATCATCGCCCACGTCGACCACGGCAAGACCACCCTGGTGGATCAGATGCTGCGGCAGGCGGGAGCTTTCCGCGCCAACCAGCAGGTGGAAGAGCGGGTGATGGACTCGAACCCGCTGGAGCGGGAGCGGGGCATCACCATCCTCGCCAAGAACACCGCGGTGAGCTGGGAGGGGACCAAGATCAACATCGTGGATACCCCCGGCCACGCCGACTTCGGTGGCGAGGTCGAGCGGATCCTGCGCATGGTGGACGGGGTGCTGATCCTGGTGGACGCGGCCGAGGGGCCGATGCCGCAGACCCGGTTCGTCACCCGGAAGGCGCTGGCGTTGGGCCTCCGGCCGATCGTCGCGATCAACAAGATCGACCGGTCCGATGCCGAGCCGCTCCGGGTGCACGATGAGGTGCTGGGCCTGTTCATCGACCTCGAGGCCACCCATGAGCAGCTCGACGCTCCGTTCCTCTATACGTCGAGTCGGGCGGGCACCGCCACGACCGAGCTGGATCGGCCGGGCACCGATCTCAAGCCGCTGTTCCAGTCGATCCTCGACTACGTGCCGGAACCCAAGGGCGACCCCGAAGGCCCGTTCCAGATGCTGGTCTCGACGCTCGACTTCTCCAGCTTTCTGGGCCGGATCGCCATCGGGCGGATCGAGCGGGGCCGGGTGAAGGTCGGCGACCAGGTGGCGCTCCTCCCGCTCGGCGAGCCGGGCCTGGTGGAGGACGAGGGGTTCGAGCGGAACCGGGTCACCCGGCTCTACACCTTCGACGGGCTCCACCGGGTCGAGGTGCAGGAGGCGGGGGCGGGCGACATCGTCGCGCTCTCGGGCTTCGAGACCATCGAGATCGGACGGACGTTCACCTCGGTCGAACGCCCCGAGCGGCTGGCGGGCATCGCGGTCGAGGAGCCGACGATCTCGGTGGACGTCATCGTGAACAACGGCCCGTTCGCCGGGCGGGACGGGAAGTACGTCACCAGCCGGCAGCTCAAGGACCGGCTGTACCGCGAGCTGGAGCGGAACGTGGCGCTCCGGGTGGAGGAGACCGACAGCCCCGATACCCACACCGTGTCCGGGCGCGGCGAGCTTCACCTCGGCATCCTGATGGAGACGATGCGCCGCGAGGGGTACGAGTTCCAGGTCTCCCGCCCGCGGGTCATCACCAAGCTGGGTGAAGACGGCGAGCGACTGGAGCCGTACGAGGAGCTGACGGTGGACGTGCCCGAGGACTACATGGGCGTGGTGATGGAGAAGCTGGGCCCCCGCCGGGCCGAGATGTCGGAGATGCGGAACCCGGGGCAGGGCATGGTCCGGCTCACCTTCCGGATCCCCGCCCGCGGCCTGTTCGGGTACCGGTCCGAATTTCTCACCGACACTCGGGGCACCGGCATCATGCATCACCGGTTCCTCGACTACGGCCCGTGGGCGGGGCCGCTCGCGGGCCGGAAGCGCGGCGTGCTGGTGGCCGACCGCGAGGGCAGCGTGGTGGCGTTCGCCCTGGGGAATCTCCAGGAGCGGGCCCAGATGTTCGTGACGCCAGGCGACCTGGTGTACGAGGGGATGATCGCCGGGGAGAACTCCCGGCCGGGCGACCTGGACGTCAACGTCACCAAGGAAAAGAAGCTGACGAACATGCGGACCACGGCCTCGGACGAGAACGTGATCCTGGAGCCGCCGCGCCAGATCACCCTGGAATACGCCCTCGAGTACATCGAGGAAGACGAGTTGATCGAGATCACCCCGAAGACGATCCGGCTGCGGAAGCGGGTCCTCACGGCGAACGACCGCAAGAAGGCCGCCCGGGCAGCCCGGGTGGCGGACGCGTCCTAAGATGTCGGGATCACACTCATTGTTGGCGGAGGACATCATGTCGGCCTGGGAGACGTCGCTGGAGGCCCTCGACTCGGAGCTGCGTCGCAAGTTCGATGACGACGAGGAATTCGAGGACGACGGATTCACCTTCGACGACGACGAGGATGATGACGAGGACCTGGACGACGAGGACGAGCTGGACGACGACGACGACTTCGACGACGAGGATCTCGAGGAGTTCGAGGATTTCGAAGAGGACGAAGAGAAAGAGTGAGCGGGCGTGACGGCGCGAGCGGCCCACCGCTACCGCGGTGTCCCCGACCGGCTATATTCACGCTCCACGAAGGGCCTGTAGCTCAGGTGGTTAGAGCGCACGCCTGATAAGCGTGAGGTCGGTAGTTCAACTCTACCCAGGCCCATTCTGCTATCTCTGCACCCCGCGAGTGTTTCGGCGCTCGCGGGGTTGTCATTTTTGTGATCCTAGACCTCCATGTTGTCCGTTGTGTTGTCCGTTCGTCCTCAGGCTTCGAGCCGTCGCCGAGCGGCAGATCACTGGCTCTCACCGGTGGCGCCGCGCAATCGGCGGACAAGTCCAGGCAGGTTCTGGATCACCATGATTCGTGTCGCGGGGCTGCGGCGGACCATCGCAAAGGTGCGACCGTCGGGTGAGACGTCGTAGCCAGTATGCGGGTTCGACCCGTCGATGTCGGCGAGGGGGAACAGCGACCGTCGCGACATCACGGCGAACTGCGGCGTCGTCCGCAAGGCTGCCGCGATGAGTTGGGGCTCGTCGTCCTGGCTCCGGTAGAAGAGCTCCCGGCCATCGGGGCCCCAGAGCGGCTCGCTCCCCCCTGCGAGCGACACCTGCACCTGCTCCCCCTCGCTCCCCAGCGGCCGCACGTAGACCTCCGGCCGCCCGGACTGGTTCGAGACGAAGGCGAGCCACCGCTCGTCGGGCGAGAGCGCGGGGTGGCCCTCGGTGAACCGGCTCGCGGCGAGCGGCTCGATAGGACCACGGCCTCCGTTGCGCACGAGCGCGATGTCGTTGCCTGAGCCCGGGCGTAGGTCCACGGCGACCGTCACCAGCGCGCTTCCGTCCCGCAGCCAGCGGCCGGTAAAGAGGAGCGCCGGCGAAGCCAGCAGCGACTCGGCCGGCTCGGCGATGCCCGGTCGTTTGCGGTAGACGCCCAGGATGCCGGATCGTGCGGACGAGTAGGTGACAAACCGCCCGTCCGGTGTCCAGACGGCGTCGTGCCCGTCGCGCTCGAACGTCGCGCGCGAGAGCGTGCCCTGCTCGAGCGTGAGCATCCAGACGTCTCGCCCGTCGGGGCCGGCATAGTCCACCGCGAGCCGGCTCCCGTCGGGCGAGAAGACGGGCGCGTGGTAGAGGTGCAGTTCATCGAAGGCCGGACGGGTGACGCCCGTGCGGTCCACAAAAACGAGCGCGCGCGGCTCCTCGGGGATATAGGCGAGCGTGCCGTTCGGAGCGACGGCGAGTTGCGCGACCCCGTTGCCGCTCACCAAGACGCCGGTCGCGATTCTGACGACGGCCCCCGCTGCGAGCCGGCGCTTGTCCGGGTCGAACGGGGCTGCCTGGAGCGTGCCGTCGGGCAGTGCGTAGACGATATGGCCCGCAGTGTAGCGCGCTTCGACCACCGGCGTGCTGAGCAACGGGGTCTCCTCGCCCGTGCGCACATCGAAAACCAGCACCGGCCCGCTCGCCGTGCCGACAGGCCGGCGCACCATGAGCGCGTGGCGGCCGTCGGGCAGAATCTGTTGCATCTGCAGCCCAATACTCGAAGCCCCGAACGGCAGGGTGCTCGAGTCGGCGCCGGGCGTGAGCCGGCGGAGCCCCGTGGTCGTCGAGTACCAGATGGCGCCGTCCTGATCCCAGTCGAGGAACGAGACGGCGTCGAGTCGCTCCTCGATCGGCAGCGCTTCGCCTGAGCCGCCCTCGATCGGGTAGCGATGCACCAGGGGCTGGCCGTAGCTGGCCAAGACGAGCCAGCGGCCGTCGGGCGAGACCGTTGGACTCGCCGGGTCGGGGGGAACGCCCGGCACCCGCGTCGCCTGGGCCGCATCGAGCGACTGGCGCATCAGGTGATCGGACCCGTCAGGCATGGCGGCGAGGAACAGCACCGCCGCCCCATCCGGCGTCAGGGCGATCTGCCGCTGCAGTGCCGTGCCGCCCGACCCGCCGAGCCCGGGTACCCCGATCGCGAGACGCGACGGCGGCGCGGCGCGGCCGTCCAAAGCGTCGCGGGTCCGCTGACCGAGGAGCCAGCCGAGCGCCACGAGGGCGACGGCCAAGATGGCGGCGCAGGCAAACACCAACTTGCGGCTACGGGGCGACCGCCTCTCGAGGCCGGCGCCGTGGGCGGCGGCGGCCGTCTCGGGCCGCGCGAGCACCGCCGCGAACTCCGCCGCCGAGGAGAAGCGGTCGGCGGGCAGCTTGGCGAGCGACGTGTGCACTGCCAGGGCGAGCGAGGCCGGCACCGCCTCGCGCAGCTCGGTGACCGGACGCGGCTTGTCGGTAATGATCTTCGCGATGATAGCCTGCGTCGTGGGCCCCGTGTGTGGCGGCTCACCGGCGAGCATTTCGTAGAGCACGCAGCCCAGCGAATAGACGTCGCTACGCGCGTCGAGCTCCCGCTCAGCCGTGGCCTGCTCGGGACTCATGTATTGCGGCGTGCCAAGCGAGAGGCCGGTTTCGGTGATGCGCGCGCCGCCAGCCTTCCGGACGGCAAGCGCGATGCCGAAATCGGCGACCAACGCGCGTCCCTCATGCAGCAGGATGTTCTCCGGCTTCACGTCCCGGTGGATGACGCTGCGGCGATGCGCGTAGTCCAGCGCCTCGGCCACCTCGCGGGCGATGCGCACGGCGTCGGCCACCGGCAGCTGACGCTCGCGCTCGAGCCGCGCGCGTAGCGTCTCGCCCTCCACGTAGGGCATCACGTACCAGAGGAGCCCGTCGGCTTCGCCAGAGTCGAAGAGCGGTAGGATATGGGGGTGCTGCAACCCCGCGGTGAGCTCGATTTCCTTGAGAAATCGCTCGGGACCGAGCACAGCCGAGAGCTCGGGGTGCAGGACCTTGATGGCCACGCGCCGGTGGTGTCGCACGTCCTCGGCGAGCCACACGGTGGCCATCCCACCGCGGCCGAGCTCGCGCTCGAAGCGATAGCGCCCGGCCAATGCAGCTGCGATTCGCTCGGCAGCGGGAGTCATCTCTCGGCCATGCCCCCGGTTCGCGGCCAATCCGAGACCATCAGCACCCGCTCTCCCCGCCGGCGCTCGTGGTGCAGGTCGCGGGCGAGGTAGACGGTACCCATGCCATTGCGGCCGAGCTCGCGCTCGACCACACAGCGGTCAAGGAGAGCTTCGGTCAGTGGCGAGTTAGCTGCGGTCACGGTATCACAGGTAGGAACGTTTGGAATGTGACGCGGGACGCGAGGAAATGCTAGCGCACGCTCGGCGTGAACCAGTGGAGATTACATCCCCTGGACTCGGGTGCGAGGGTTGCTGACTCTGGGCGGTTATAGCGGCCCCGCTGAATCAGGAGAGTTCAGCGGTCGCACCTCGCCCCACGCGGCACGTCCCTGGCGATCGCATAGTCATGTTGTCCGTTGTGTTGTTCGTTCGGGGCGGCATGAACCGACATTTCACGTCGTTTGACGTCGGCAGGTGGCGGGGCCGTCTAGTTGAAAAGTGCTGACGAGATCAGCACTTATGTGATTATGCATTACGGCAAAGTGTCGGTGACGAAAGACAAGTCAAAGGGCCTGATAAGCGTGAGGTCGGTAGCTTAAACTCTACCCAGGCCCATTCTGCTATCTCTGCACCCCGCTAGTGTTTCGGCGCTCGCGGGGTTGTCATTATTGTGATCCTGCACGTTTTGGGTCGCTTTGATGACGGGAAGGATCTGCCCAGCGCCATCGCTGACATGCTAACGGCGAAACGCCGTGGCTCCATAACTGCAGACCAGCTGAAGCAAGAGCTCGAACCGATGGGGCCTTGGCCGGGAAGGCCAAATCGAGAGCGGCATCAGAATAGTCGGTGGGTAGGCATTGCATCCGTCGCGGCGGGAAGGGGCCGGGACCGGTGATGGGCTACGCGCTTCTCCAGGAGAACGGAGCGTACTGGCCATGATTCTTTCCGCTTGTGTCACTCCAATTCAGCCCCAGGGCGTCAACGTGGCTCTTCACGGCGTGGGCGAGCGCAAAGCGGCTCGCGGCTGGATGGCCTGTGTTGTCCAGATAGATCGGCTCCGTGATGCTGGGGTCGATCCCCATGGCCCCTTCGGCGGCCATGTCGACAAGCTTCGCTGCCGTGACCGACCATTTGGCGCCAGTGCGATCGAATCGGATCGGCGCCGATTCCACGCCCAGAAACTTTCCGACCAGGGCTGATAAGGCGGCCATGGGGCCGCCTGCGGACCCGCTCGCGATCGATGCGATCGCGTCGCGTTGCTCGGCATTCGCGCGGGCGTCCGTGATGACACCGACCGACCAGTTCCCCTTGCCCATTTCCTCCGGCGTCCATAAAAGAACGATGAAGCCGAGTCCGTCGAGTGGAACCGTGCCGTAGCTGCCGCGTTCGATCTGAAACGCCATTGCAACCGCGCAGAACCCTTTGGTCGGCATGACTGCCAGCTGCCCCGGAACGCAGGGACAGACAAAATCGCAACTGCAGGTTTCGTAGTATTGACCCGTGACCTGCCATGATGGTGGAGCCATGTCCCCACCCCCGTTGGTCCCGAGTCCGATAGCGTTCGATAAGATGCAGAAACCGGGTCGGGAAGGCCAGCAGGGGAGGGCTCGGGACGGACCTACTACCGAGTGACCAGGCCGTTATTTTCTTCCCCCGGGCAGTGCGGCGAGGGTGCCCATCGTAGCCCTGGCCCCGCTGGCAGGCCCTTGGCAGATTTGCTACGTTCGCATGATCTCTAATGCCATCGAGCTCGACTGCCCGTTCCGGCGCGAGCGATCCCATCCATTAAGAGAATGCAGAAGCCCGTCCTGCTCACCGTCGATGATGACCGCGAGGTTCTGAAAGCCATCGAGCGCGACCTGCGGCATCACTTCCGTTCGGATTACCGCATCGTCAAGGCGTCCTCCGGCGCACAGGCCCTCGAGACCCTCAATCAGCTCCTCCAGCGTGGCGCCCAGGTCGCGCTCTTCCTGGTGGACGAGCGGATGCCGCAGATGAGCGGCACCCAGTTCCTCCTCGAGGCGATCAAGCTGTACCCCGACGCCCGGCGCGTGCTGCTCACCGCCTACGCCGACACCGAGACCGCCATTACCGCGATCAACCAGGTCGGCCTCGACCACTACCTCCTCAAGCCCTGGGAGCCGCCCACAGTCAAGCTCTACCCGGTGCTCGAGGACCTGCTTTCGGAATGGTTCGCCCGCGCCCGGCCGGCCTTCGACGGCATCCGGGTGGCCGGGACCGCGCTCTCGCCGGCGAGCTACGCAGTGAGGGATTTCCTCGCGTCCAACCAGGTGCCCTACCAGTGGCTCGACCTGGACGACGATGTCACCGTGCGCGAGCTCCTCACGGGAGTGGACGGCGGCGCGGCCCACCTCCCGGTGGTGTTCCTCCCCGACGGGGCCGCCCTCGTGCAGCCCACCATCCGTGAGTTGGCCGAGAAGATCGGGCTGCAGACCCGCGCCCAGAAACCGTTCTACGATCTGATCGTGGTGGGCGGAGGGCCGGCGGGGCTCGCCGCCGCGGTGTACGGCGCGTCGGAAGGCCTGCGCACCATCCTGGTCGAGCGATTCGCTGCGGGCGGCCAGGCAGGGACCAGCTCGAAGATCGAGAACTACCTCGGCTTCCCGGGCGGCGTCTCCGGTGCCGACCTCGCAATGCGCGCGGCCGGCCAGGCCAGGCGCTTCGGTGCCGAGATCATCACCGCGCAGGAGGTGGTCGAGATCCGGCGCGAGGACCCGTATCGCAAGGTGATGCTGGGCGACGGATCGGAGCTGTCCGGCTATGCACTGCTGATCGCGCCGGGCATGGAAGTGCGACGGCTTCAGGCCTCGGGAATCGAGCCGTTGCTGGGTGCGGGCGTGTACTACGGCTCCTCCCTCACCGAGGCCGCGATGTATCGCGGCCGGGACGTGATCGTCGTCGGCGGCGCCAACTCGGCCGGTCAGGCGGCACTGTTCTTTTCCCGGCAGGCCCGCAAGGTCACCATCGTGATGCGCGGGCCCGACCTGTCTACCGCCATGTCGAGCTATCTCGTGGACCGCATTCGCGAGACGCCGAACGTGGAAGTGCTGGTGAACACCAGCGTGGCCTCGGCCCGGGGCGATGGGCGGCTCGAGGCCGTGACGGTGTGCGATGGCGTCAGTGGCGAGCAGCGAGAGCTGCCGGCCGCCGCCATGTTCATCTTCATCGGGGCCGCACCGCGAACGGCGCTCTGCGGCGACCTCGTGATACGCGACACCCAGGGATTCGTGCTCACCGGCCGCGACGTGATGACCGATGGCCATCGCCCTGCCGGTTGGACCGCCTCGCGCGACCCGTACCTGTTCGAGACCAACGTGCCGGGCATCTTTTGCGCCGGCGACGCCCGCCACGGCTCCGGCAAGCGCGTCGCGGCCGCCGTCGGCGAGGGATCGGCGACGGTGAGCATGATCCACCAATACCTGCAGACGGTGTAGGGCATGAGCGATCCGGGACCCGACGGCGATCTCCTCGCCCGCCTCGCGGCGCACCGGGCGATCGGGAATGTTCCGCGCGCTGAGCTGGAATGGCTGGTCGCGCACGGCACGCTCGAGCGATACGTACCCGGCGACATGATCGCCCGGAAGGGCCACCCGGTCGAGGCGCTCTACATCATCCTCAAGGGCCACGTGGCCCACTTCACCGATCAGGGCGGCTCGTTGCGCAAGGCCGTGGACTGGCACGACGGGGACGCGACCGGAATGCTCCCCTACTCCCGGCTCGCAAACGCCCCGGGCAACACGGTGATCCTGGAGCCGACTGAGATCCTGCGGGTCGCTCGCGAGCACCTGCCCGCGCTGCCGATCGATTGCCCCCAGGTGACGGCGGAGCTGGTGCACGTGATGGTGGACCGGGCCCGGGCCTTCAAAGCCAGCGACCTCCAGGTGGAGAAGATGGCGTCGCTCGGCAAGCTGGCGGCGGGCTTGGCCCACGAGTTGAACAATCCCGCTTCCGCCGCCGCCAGGAGCGCTCAGCTCATCTCCGAGGCTTTGGCCGAGTCCGAGGAGGCGTCACGAGGGTTCGGCGCGGCCCATCTCGATGACCGGGCCCAGGCGATGGTCGAGCGGGTCCGCTGGGTCTGCAGCGGCGGACCGACCACCGGCGTGTTCTCACCACTCGAGCGCGCGGATCGGGAGGAGGCGCTCACCGATTGGCTGCTGGATCACGACCTGGACGATGCACTCGCCGCGCCACTGGGCGAGACCAATGTCACGCTCGCACTGCTCGACGAGCTGGCGGCGGTGGTCGATGGCGATCAACTTCGCGCGTCGCTGCGCTGGGTGGCGGCCGGGTGCACCGTCCGTGGGCTGGCGCAGGATGTCGAGCGGGCGGCCTCGCGGGTGCACGAGCTGGTGACCGCGGTGAAGGGCTTCACCTACATGGATCACGCGCCGTCGGCCGAGCCGGTGGACCTCGCCAAGGGGCTCAGCGATACGCTCGCGGTGATGGCGGCGAAGGCGCGGGCGAAGTCGGCATCGCTGGCGTTGGACCTGCCGCCGGATCTCCCGCGTGTGCGTGGGTTCGGCGGCGAGCTGAACCAGGTGTGGGCCAACCTGATCGATAACGCACTCGACGCGGTCGGTGAGAACGGTCGGGTGATGGTGACCGCTCGGCCCCAGGGGGGCCGCGTAGTGGTGCGGGTGACGGATGACGGGCCGGGGATACCCGCGGAGATGAAGAGTCGAGTCTTCGATCCGTTCTTCACCACCAAGCCCGTGGGCAAGGGCACCGGGCTCGGCCTCGACATCGTCCGCCGACTGGTGGACCGGAACGACGGGTCCATCGAGCTGGAGTCGGAGCCCGGGCGAACCGAGTTCCGGGTGGCACTCCCGGTGGTGGAGTGAGGATCGAACGTCCGAGGTCGCGAGGGCGGCCGACTCGGGCTGTCAATTTGCTGTCGATTCCGGTCGCCCACTTGGCCCGTTCGGGGGCTTCAACCTGGGCAGGTTGCGCGAACCGCCGATGGCCGCTGATCGTCGCTGGGCCTCGGGGGCTCCTGAACAGGAGGTCGTCGCGGTTGCTCACAGCGCGGGCTTAAACACCATCAGGTAGAGCAGGATGACGACGATAAGGCCACCTGCGGCCCCCAGCGCCCGTCCCAGCAAAGACACCCGCTGGTAGGAAGCCGTGGCGAATCCCTCGGTTTCGAACACCCGCCGTTGCTTCCGGATCACCGCTAAATCGAGTGTCAACATTGCAAGCCCTACGCCCCACAAGGCGAGAGCGGCTTGAATCCAGTGTGTCGTCAAGGGCCAAGAGAGATGCACCATCCACAGCCCTGTCACGAGCATGAGCACGTATCCGGGGAGTACGAACAGCGCAACGATCCGCGTGATCGCACGAAGGACGAATGGTCCGTGTGTTGGGTGGCTTCCGTAGAACTCGAGGACGATGCCGAGCCCCGCGCTCGTTCCCAATGCGAGAATCGCAGTCAGGATGTGGAGAAACTTCAATAGGAGATACTCGCTTGTCATTCAGCCTAGTCAGGCATCCGTGCCCTGAACCCCCACGACAGCTGACTGCGATGTCGGGCCAGGTGGTTGCGCGAAGCCGCTATGTTGGTGGCAACCGCACTCCGCGCCACTGCGGACGCCCGTCAGCCCTTCCTTCGCGATAATCGGCACCATCCCGGGGAACACGTGGGTCATGCGTAAAGCCTAATCAAAGAGCGTTTCAATAGGGTATCCACTGTATAGACTCCGCTGCGGCGCGGGCCCTCAGGCCAGCAGCCCGCCGACCGTCGTCACCGGTCTGAGCGCGAGGTACGCGACCATCCCGCTGGTCGCGTCGATCACCACGTGCAGCAGCATCGGCGCCAGGAGATTGCCGGTCCCTACGTACGCCCCCGCGAATAGCAGCCCCACGATGCCGGTCCGCACGATGCCGGCGGCCCCCTGGTACGCGTGCCCCAACCCGAACATGAGGGTGGAGGCGAGGACAGCGACCGTGGGGCCTACCAAGTCGTCGAAATAGGCCAACAGATAGCCCCGGAAGATGATCTCCTCGCTCACCCCCGCCGCGAGCGAGAGAGCGAGGAACAGCCTGAGCTCGCCCGGCGTGTGGGGAAGGATGCCTTCGACCGAGGTCATCTGCTTCCGCGCGGTGGCGAGCCCGGTCTCATTTCCCCGAATCGCAGCCACCTGGGCGATCAGGAGGGCACACGCGAGCAGCACGACGCCCCACGCCGCGCCGGTCCACCATCCCTGCGGAAGCCAATCGAGGCGCACCAGTCCTTCCAGCGGACGCCCCGCTACCGCAAACAACACCAGGATCACGGCTACGTCGACGAGCCCGAGCCCGATGGCCCTGCGAAAGCTTCGGGTCCGTGCCCCCGCGTCGCCGGCTGCCAGGCTGGCGATCATCCGCCGGTACGTCCATACGGCGAACAGCGGCGCCGTGAACGCCAGCAGAGCGACGAACACATGGTCCAGCGTCCCGTATGTCATGCATCCTCCTCGGGTTGGTTCCGTCCCCGGAGCGGCAGCAGCGCCAGGGTCAACGAGTACAGCGGCCCTTGCTTGCGCCTGGCGCCCCGCCGCGCTTCCCGCTGCACGATCTCGAGCGCCGCCTGGAGGTGGCGGCGCACCTGCTGCAGCACCCTCGGCGTGGCGCGGAAGTGCCCACGCATCCCGAGCAGCCGCGGATCGCCAGGGGCGGACTCGAGCGCGGCCTCCAAGTCCCGCTCCGCCATGCGAAAGGCGGCGCCCATGGTCCGCCGGATCGCGAGCCCCGCTCCGGGATCGGCCGCATCGAGGGCGACCTCGTCCTGCGCCGGCTGGTAGCGCGCCTCGCTCCGGCCGCCGCCTTCCCGCCGTCCGACCTCCCGCAGCAGTCCGATCCGCGTCATCAGGTGGACGTGGTAGTAAATGGAGTGCGGCGTCCGCCCCATCCGTTCGGCGAGATCGCGCACCGACAGCGGGTTGGGCCCGGTGAACTGGCCGAGGATCTCGACACGGAGCGGGGAGGTGAGCGCCTCGCGCTGCTCGCGGGTGGCTCGGTGGCGCGTCGGTCGGGGCATGGGATGCAATGTTACGAGGGTATTAAAAATTGTCAATAGTTTTTAATAGGTCAGGTGATAGTGTGCCATAGTCCGGTCCCGGTGGTTCACACGGAGGCGACCATGAAGCCCGCGACCGCGCTCGAGGCGAGCTGGGGGCCATTGACAATGCACGTTATGACATGTATTCTCCCAGCATGCCATCCCGACTGCAGGCCGAGATCAAGCAGACCAAGCCGTTTCCGCGCCGGAGCAGCGAGGCGCTCCTGAGCGTGCTGCGCACAGCGGCGCTGCTCGAGCACCGAATCAACGAAATCCTGCGGCCCTACGGGATCACCGAACTGCAGTACAACGTGCTGCGGATCCTTCGGGGCGCCCGCCCCAACGGTCTGTGCGGACGCGAGATCTCGGAGCGGCTGGTGTCGCAGGTGCCCGACGTGTCGCGCCTGCTGGATCGCATGGAGAGCGTGCAGCTCCTCCGCCGCGAGCGGGACGACTCGGACCGTCGGCACGTCACGGCCCGCATCACACCCAAGGGGCTCCGTGTACTGGACGAGACCACGCCCAAGCTCGAAGAGTTCGAGCGGGAGCGCTTTGGCGACTTCGACGCCGAGCGGCTGCAGCACATCATAGATGGGTTGTCCGATATCCGGGACGCGCTGTGAAACCTTTAAGCGTATACGTCTGTTATAACATACATGTTATCGCATATAGTCGAAGAACTCCCTTAGGAGCAAGGCTTTCCATTTCGCCCACGACCTACGCCGGAGAGCATAGACATGTCATCCAATAATGAAAGAGTGATCGCCGTGATCGGCGCGACGGGTCAGCAGGGAGGCGCAGTGGTACGTGCCCTGCAGGCCGGCGGTCAATTCAAGGTGCGCGCTCTGACCCGCAATCCAGACAAGCATCGCGACCTCGCCGACGAAGTCGTCAAAGCAGATTTAGATCGACCGGAAACCCTCAAAGCTGCTCTTAAGGGGGCATTTGGCGTCTTTTTGGTCACCAACTTCTGGGAAGAGGGCACCGACGAGCTGAAGCAGGCCACCGCGGCGGTCCGCGCTGCCAAGGATGCCGGCGTCAAACACTTTATCTGGTCAACGCTGCCTGATGTAGAAACGATCAGCGGCGGCAAGCTCCACGTCCCCCACTTTACCGGCAAGGCCAGGATTGATCGGGTGGTCCGGGAAGCGGGGTTTGCGCACCACACCTTCGTCATCGCGCCTTTCTACTACCAGGGCCTTATCGGCGCCCTTGCTCCGCAAAAGCAGGCAGACGGGTCCTTGGGCTGGGCGCTCCCTATTGATCCAGATGCGCGTGGCATCCACATGGGGGACATCACCGAACTTGGCAGCATCGTGGCCGGAGCATTCGCACACCCTGATGAGGCGGGCAACGGCGAGTATCTGCCACTGGTCGGTGATTTCATGAGCTTCAACGAGATTGTCGAGACGCTCAATCGACAGGGTCACAGCTTCTCGTTCACACGAGTCCCAAGGGAAGTGTACGCTACCCTCTTCCCCATGGCTGCCGAGATCGCCGCGACCTTTGCTTGGTTCCAGGCGCATACCTACCTGGGTTCGGATTCGTCCGACCAGATCGCGCTCGCCAACAAAATAGCAGGCCGGCAACCGACCAAGTTTGCGACGTGGGCCCGAGTGAATGTGCCAGTTTCAGGTACCGTGGCTTCACTGGTGCGATGAATATTTACTGGTGCTCGATGAGGGCCCACCCCAAAGTATCAAGTGCGAGACTTTGAGACGGCGAAGAACGACGGAATCGACCACTGAGAGAGGAGTCAGCTATGTCCGAACAAACCGCCGGTGCCATCAGGAACATCGTACTCGTCCATGGGGGGTTCGTGGACGGCTCTGGTTGGGAGGCCGTTTATCGGCGACTGCGGAAGCAGGGGTTTACTGTCACCGTCGTCCAGAATCCCACTACGTCGCTGGCGGACGACGTCAGGGCTACTCGGTGGGTACTGGCGGAGCAGGAGGGGCCCGTCATCCTGGTCGGACACTCCTATGGCGGAGTCGTAATCACGGAGGCGGGCAACGATCCGAGCGTCGCGGGACTGGTCTACATCGCGGCGTTCGCGCCCGATGCCGGCGAGTCCGTGGCTTCGCTCATCAAGAATCCGCCGGAAGGGGCGCCCGTGCCTCCAATTCTCCCGCCACGGGACGGGTACCTCCTCCTGGACAAGTCAAAGTTCGCTGCTTCGTTCGCCGCCGACGTCGGCCCTGAGGTGGCCGCGTTCATGGCCGATGCTCAGGTGCCATGGGGCGTGGAGGCGCTCCAGGGCGCGGTGAGCCAGCCAGCCTGGAAGGTCAAGCCGAGTTGGTATTTGGTGGCTACGGAAGATCGCATGATACCTCCGGCAGCTCAGCGCGCCATGTCCCAGCGCGCGGGGTCAACGGTCACTGAGGTTCGGGCGAGCCACGCAGTGTACGTTTCCCGCCCGGACACCGTGGCCGATCTGGTAGCCGACGCTGCCAAGGTCGCAGGCGAGGTTGGAACTGTGGTGGGGTAAGACATCGAGCCGGCCGCCGCTGTGCCTTGTCACCCGTGCGCCACCCCCGGCTCCGGCGATGGATCCTGCAGCGGCGCCGCGGTCGGCGCCCGCCGCGCGGCCAGCGACCGAACCACCACGTAGAACACCGGCGTCAGGAAGAGGCCGAAGACCGTCACCCCCAGCATGCCCGAGAACACCGCCACGCCCAGCGCCCGCCGGATCTCGGCACCGGCGCCCGACGAGATGACCAGCGGCACAACGCCCATGATGAAGGCCAGCGAGGTCATCAGAATGGGCCGGAGGCGCAACCGACACGCCTCCAGTGCCGCGCCGAGAATGCTCCGCCCCTGAAGCTCGAGCTCGCGGGCGAATTCCACGATGAGAATCGCGTTCTTGCAGGCCAGCGCCGCCAGCACCACCAGGCCGACTTGGGTGAAGATGTTGTTGTCGCCCCCGGTCAGCCACACACCGCCCATGGCCGCCAGCACCGACAGGGGGACGATCAGAATCACCACCAGCGGCAGCGACCAGCTCTCGTACTGCGCCGCCAGCACCAGGAAGGCGAGCAACACCGAGAGGGGAAAGACCAGGAGGAGGGTGGCGCCTTCCTGCACTTGCTGGAAGGTGAGCTCGGTCCACTCGAAGCCCATCCCGCGGGGCAGGGTCTCCAGCGCCAATCGCTCCATGAGCGCGACCGCCTGGCCGGAGCTGACCCCGGGCGCGAGGCTGCCGTTGATATCGGCCGTCAGGAACGAGTTGTAGTGCATGACCCGATCGGGTCCGAAGGTCTCCCGGGTCCGGACCAGCGCGCCGAGCGGCACCATGTTCCCTGCCGCGTTCCTGACCCTCAGGTTGCCGATGTCCTCGATCTGGCTGCGGAAGGGGCCGTCGGCCTGGGCCACCACTTGGTAGGTTCGGCCGAACCGGTTGAAGTCGTTGACGTAGGCCGAGCCAAGATAGACGCCCAGGGTCGCGAAGAGATCGGGCAACGGCACGTCCTGGCGGCGGGCCCGTTCCCGGTCGATATCGATCCAGACCTGGGGCACGTTCATCCGGAAACTGGAGAAGACCCCTCGCAGCTGGGGCTGCTGGTTGGCCTGGGCAGTCAGCGCTTCAGAGGCCTGAAACAGCTGACGCGCGCCCAGTGCGCCGCGATCCTGCACCTGCATCTTGAAGCCGCCGGTGGACCCGAGCCCCTGAATCGGTGGCGGCGGGAAGACAGCCACGAATGCCTCCTGAATCGAGGCGAAGCGGCCATTCAGCGCCTGGGCCACGGCGCCGCCCCCGAGCTCCGGCTCCTCCCGCTCATCGAACGGCTTGAGCGGGAAGAACACGATGCCCTGATTGGGCGCGTTGACGAAGCCGTTCACCGAGAGCCCGGTGAACTGGACCGCGTGCGACACCGCCGGATGCTCCAGGGCAATGGTCGCCATCTTCCGCAGGACCGAGTCGGTGCGGTCGAGCGACGAGGCGTCGGGGAGCTGGGCGATACCAATCAGGTACTGCTTGTCCTGCGCGGGGATGAACCCGCCGGGGACGAGCCGGAAGACCACCACCGTGAGCGCTAGCAGCGCGGCGTACACAGCCAGAGGCCAGCCAGGCCGGGTAGCGAGGCGCTCCACGCCGCCGCCATAGCGCTCCGAGCCGGCGTTGAAGACGCGGTTGAAGGGCCGGAAGATCCAGCCCAGCCCGCGGTCGAGCAGCCGGGTCAGCAGGTCGCGCGGGGCCCCATGCGGCCGCAGCAGGATCGCCGCCAGGGCGGGGGAGAGCGTGAGAGAGTTGACCGCGGAGATCACGGTCGAGAAGGCGATGGTGAGCGCGAACTGACGATAAAACTGCCCGGTGAACCCGGGTACCAGCGCCACCGGGACGAACACGGCGCAGAGCACCAGCGCGATGGCAATGATCGGCCCGGTGACTTCCTCCATAGCCCGGTACGCCGCCTCCTTGGGCTGAAGCCCCAGCTCGATGTTCCGCTCCACGTTCTCGACCACCACGATGGCGTCGTCCACCACGATGCCGATGGCGAGCACCAGGCCGAACAGCGAGAGGGTGTTGATGGAGAATCCGAACCCGAGCAGAACGGCAAAGGTGCCGACGATCGACACCGGGACCGCGACCAGCGGAATGATGGACGCCCGCCAGGTCTGGAGAAACAGCACCACCACGACCACCACCAGCAGGACCGCCTCGAACAACGTGATGACCACCTCCCGGATGGACTCGCTGACGAACACCGTGGGATCGTACACGATCTCGTAGCTGACTCCCTCGGGAAAGTTCTGGGAGAGCTCCGCCATGGTGGCCTTGACCCGGGCGGCCAGCTGGAGGGAGTTCCCCCCCGGTAGCAGGAAGACGGCGATGGGGACCGCCGCAGCGTTGTCCAGGCCGGACCGGACGCCGTAGTCCTGGGCCGCCAGCTCGATCCGGGCGACGTCGCGCAGCCGGGTGAGCTGGCCTTCGCTCCCGGTCCGGATAACCACCGCGCCGAACTCCTCCTCGTCGAGCAGCCGGCCCTGGGTGTTTACGGTGAGCTGGAACGGCACCTGCTCGGTGAGCGGCGGGCCTCCCAGGATGCCGGCGGAGACCTGGACGTTCTGCTGTTGCACCGCCTGCACCACCTCCGCCGCCGTCAGGTTCCGGGCGGCGACCTTGGCGGGATCGAGCCAGATCCGCATGGCGTAGTCGCCGCCTCCGAAGATGCGGACGTTGCCCATGTCGGGCAGCCGCGCCAGCACGTCCCGGATCTGGATCAGGGCGTAGTTCCGGAGATACAGCACGTCGTAGCGACGGTTGGGCGAGGTCAGGTGGACGACCATGGTCAGGTCGGGGGAGCTCTTGACCGCGCTGACGCCCAGGCGCCGCACCTCCTCGGGCAGCCGAGGCAGCGCCTGGTTGACCCGGTTCTGCACCTGCACCTGGGCCAGATCCACGTCGGTGCCGATGGCGAAGGTCACGGTCAGCTGCATCACGCCGTCGGAAGTCGCCTGGGAGGACATGTAGAGCATGTCCTCGACGCCATTGATCTGCTCCTCCAGCGGCGACGCGACCGTCTGGGCGATGGTCTCGGGACTGGCGCCGGGGAAGCTGGCCCGGACCTGAATCGTCGGGGGCACCACCTCGGGATACTCGCTGATCGGGAGCATCTGCATCGACAGGAGGCCGGCGATGGTGATGACGATCGACAGCACCGTGGCGAAGATGGGCCGGTCGATGAAGAACCGGGAGATGTTCATGGAACGCTCCCGGAATCCGCCGGGGCCGCAGTGGCGGCGCTGTCAGGAGGCGCCCGGGTGGCCTTGACCTTTATCCCGGGCCGGATCCGGGCGAACCCATTCACCACGATCCGCTCGCCTTCCTTGAGCCCCTCCTGGATGATGCGACCCTCACCCTCCACCTGTCGCCCCAGAGTCACGGCACGGTAGGCCACGGTGCTGTCGGGCTTCAGCACGAACACGAACTTGCGGTCCTGATCGGTGCTGACCGCGGCCTCGGGGATCACCGTCACACGCCGCAAACCAGTGCCGATCAGACGAACCCGGGCGAACATCCCTGGGGTGAACAGCCGATCTCGATTGGCCACCACCGCCCGGGCGCGAATCGTCCCGGTGGCCTGATCCAGGCGGTTGTCCACGAAGTCCATCCGCCCCTTGTGGGGAAAGCCCTTCTCGTCGGATAGCCCGATCTGCACCGGGTTCGCTGCCGTGCGGCTGCTGGGGCGCTCCCCCCTCTGGGCCAGGTGGGCGTAGCGGAGGTAGGCCGATTCGTCGCCCTCGAAGTAGACGTAGATCGGGTCGAGGGAGACGACGGTGGTCAGCAGGGTCGATCCCGCCGGGCCGCCGGTGATCAGATTGCCCTCGGTCACCTCGGCCCGGCTGGCGCGGCCATCCACCGGAGAGCGGACCTTGGTGTAGCCCAGATCCAGCTCCGCCGCCCGCACCGCCGCTTCCGCCGCCGCCACCGCGGCGCGCGCCTCAGAGACTAGTGTGAGCCGGGTATCCATCTCTTCCTGGGAGATCGCCTGCGTGGCGACAAGGCGCTCGCCCCGCTCCGCGTCGCGCTCGGTCAGCGACAGCCGAGCACGGGCGCGGGTGAGGTCGGCCTGGCGCTGGTCCAGCGTCGCCTGATAGGGCTGGGGGTCGATCTCGAAGAGCACGTCGCCCTTGCGGACCTCCTTCCCCTCGGTAAACGCCACCCGGTCAAGGTAGCCCGAGACCCGGGGACGTATTTCCACGGCGTCGACCGCCTCGAACTCGCCCTGGTACTCGTCCCACTCGGCCAGCTCTTTGGCTCGGACCTCGGCCACGGTGACTTCCGGGGGCGGGGGTGGCGCAGGCAGGTCGGCACCGCACCCGGCCAACCCCAGCCAGGCCCAGCTCGACAGGACGCGGTAGCGGACGCGGTAGCGCATGAGTGCACCTCGGAATGCTGCCGGAATTGCGAGGCAGGTGCTTGGAGGAGGTCACGGTGAGGGACATCAGGCAGAACCTTCTGACGGGCTACCGCTCAGCGGCCTCGAACTGTCGGGCGTGGAAGTGCTACGGGAATGCCAATAGCATGCTTCCTGGCCTTTCTCCCGTCAACCTCCGATCATCGCCTGGCCTACCTCCGATCCCTTACGGCTGCACGACGATCCGTCCCACGTGGCGAGCGTGCGGTACGGCAGGCAGGAGGACTCGGACGGGCCGTGGGAAGCTTGGCGATCCACACGGGATACTCCGCACCCGCCAGGGCGGCGCCCAGGATGCTGCCGCCCCGGGCATGGATCCAATCGCCGCCCGGCTACGTTTACTATTTACGACTCTCACTTGGCAGGTTGCGATGCATCGTTCAACATCCGCTGTGGCCACCCGGTTCGCGCTGTGGGCTACCCGCCTCCTGGCCGCATCCGCTCTGGCGCTCTTCGTGACGGCCGGTGTGGCCGCGGCTCAGACGGACGCCAGGGGATGGAACCCGACAACCTTCAAGAAGCCGAGCAAAGCGGAGCTGGAGCGACGGCTCACGCCGGAGCAGTATGCCGTCACCCAACAGGACGCCACCGAGCGGCCCTACCACAACGTCTATTGGGACAATCACGAGGCGGGGATCTACGTGGACGTGGTGTCGGGTGAGCCGCTGTTCAGCTCGCTCGACAAATACGACTCGCGCACGGGCTGGCCCAGCTTCACCCGGCCGCTGGAGCCCAAGAACATCACGACCCACAGCGACCGCAAGCTCCTGCTGGAGCGGACCGAGGTCCGCTCGGTCCACGCCGATTCCCATCTGGGGCACGTGTTCGACGACGGGCCTCAGCCGACCGGCCTTCGGTACTGCATGAACTCGGCGGCGCTCCGATTCATCCCGGTGAACCGCCTGGAGGCGGAGGGGTATGGGCAGTACCTGCCGCGGTTTCGGAAGGGGGCGAGCTAGAGGCTGGATCGCACGGTCACTCCTGCTTCGTGAGAACGTACTCGCCGCTCCTTGAGCCATCGCAGTCCGTGGCGTCGTAGGTGCCTACCAGGTCCGCAGCCACGAGATCCGCCACCGTGGTCGCCTCCCCGCCGCACTGGTCGAGATAGGACCAGGTCGCCTCGAGCCGGTTTCCGCTCACCGTCCCGTTCAACGAGGCTTCCCGGCCATCGACCGTGAGGGTGCCGAGCACTTGGTCGTCGCTCTGAGAGAGCACTAGCTCCGCCTGGGTGATGATCGTGTCGATGGTGTACGCGCCCGTCCAGACGCCCTCGAAGGGACCGAGGCTGGGCTCACTTTCGTTACCGCAGGCCACGAGTGCCGCCAACACCACGATCAATGCGAGCTTCATCCCTCCCCCTTCCCCGGCATTGCCGGCAGAGGTCCCGGTACGTGCCGACCAGGTGGTGGGCGCCGCGCGGGCATTTCGGGAACGTGGGCGGAAGCCGTGACCGGACCCCGCGGAATCGACGGGGTGGCGATCATCGGCATGGCATGCCGCTTCTTGAGCCGGGCATTCTCCCGCTCCAGTCGCTTCAGCGGCTGGCCTCGTCCTCCGTGAGGCCGCCATACTTCTTGCGCCAGCGATAGAAGGTCTGCCGGGTCACCCCGTGGCGCTTCATGAACACCGTCACCGGCAGTCCGCTCACCTCGTGCTCGCGGAGCAGCCGGACGATCTGCTCCTCGTGGAACCGACTCTGCCGCATGGGGACGCCTCCGGTCCGGCGCTCCCTAGCTTAGTCCCAGATCCAACGGTCCGAAATACGGGGGGCACTCCAAAGCTCAGCCCGGCCTGTCGCAAACAGGGCCCCAAATGTCGCATTTATGACCTTGTGCACATTCATCCCGCCCCTACCGTTGCTACACCCGACCTCGCAGCATGGTGGCCCTGGCGCGGCCGTGAGTGAGCAAGGCACAACGGTCATCCAGTAGGGCTCATGAGGTGCGATCGGTTCGACCCGAGACGCACATCATGAAAGGTGGTATGTCATGAAGGACCAACCAGAGTTTGAGCTCACGATTGTGGAGTCGCTGAGGAGCTACCCCACGCCTGAGGAACGCGACGGCATTGCTGCTGCTGACCTCGTTACGACACCGGAAGAAGCGATCGAGGCGCTTAGGGCAACGAGAGGGGCATCGGCCGTCCTGAAGCGCCTGCCGAACCTCGAAAACCTAACGCTGTGGCTGTCTACTGCCTACTTCAGCGTCTGTCGGAAGACCGGGACAGCGAGGTACCTCGATCTGTGGGACACTGATCACTTCGACGGCTTCACCGACATGCAGCGCGCCGTGAACGACTGCCGTGCCTGGTTCTCCGGCGACGGCTACGAGTTCTGGGGCTCCGAGCAGACGAAAACCGGCCGCATCAACTGTTACTTTTTAGCCCCGACAGCCGGGCACTACCTGTGCAATGCCCGGCTGCAAAGCTTCCCCACCAGCTCGTCTGCAGTTGTCGAATGTCTCATCGACAACAGCTCCTTCGGCCTGTTGACGGTACTCGGAACCATCAATCAACCACACATGTCGAATCTCGCGGCTGGTGGGCATCACTTCCGAATCCGACAGAGATCGGGCTCGTTCTTCTTCTTGAGCCTGACGGTCTGGAAAGTGCCCTGAGAGCGCCGCCACGGCGGGCGCTCGTCTCACCCCAGCCGTTACCTCTTCCGGAGGCCATTCAGGACCCAGAGAATGCCGAACTAGGCGACTGTGTTCCCAAGCCGCGCTGAGATTTTGGAGGAAACCATGCGTCGACATCCCATCAGCTTCCGCGCAGCCATCCTGGGCGTTGGTTTCCTTGTTGCTTGCGACAAGGAAGTGCCACGACCGCCGGAGGCCGCCACCTTGCCCGTTTATCGCCTATCGCCCGTCAAAGTGGAAGCGGATAGTGTAAAACGGGTCGCGGCAGCCACACTGGGTATTTCGGGCGAGGTCGTCCACGATCGAGATCGACTGATACTGCGGGACCGGGCCAAGCTTGTGGAAGCATACACCACAACAGGTGCGTTCTGGGTTGCAGACGAGACACAGCTCTGGAAGCCGGACCTAACTCCTACAGTGCCGGATTCGCAGAAGGCCAGAGCCATCAGCGATGAGTTTTTCAAGAAGACCAAACTTCTCCCCACCCCGACCCGAGAACAGCCCTTTACGCTATCCTTCGCGGGCGTTGGCGGCACCCGTGCCGCGTTCCTCGATCAAGCGACTCGCAAGCGGATAGACAGACAGCTCGACGTGCAGGCGACTTATGATGTTAGGATGGCCATCTCGCGGAAGGACTCAGTCCTACGGCTGCCCGTTGTCGGCGGTGGCGGGGAGTTTAATCTCACCCTTGGCAACAAGGGTGCCGTCATCGGCTACAGCGGCGTGTGGAGGCCGGTCGCCGGGGTGGAGGCTGAGTCGCCCATGATTCCCAAGGAGAAAGCTGACTCGGAGTTTAGGGCTCTTGTTAAGGATCTGAAGATTCGCTCATTCGATTCGTTCCTCGCTTACTACTCGGCGCCTGCCTCCGTCGAGCAGAAGTTCTTGTACCCGGTTTACGTGTACCGCGCAGTCGCGGTGGTCGATACCCAGGCGATCCCCCTCCGGTTGATTACGCTTCCCGCCACGGAATGGGGGCCGAAACGAGAGCGCCCAGCCGCACTCCCAACTCGTACGGACAAAGATCGGCCAACACGGCGTTCGACGATGCCGGAGGGCCCGGAAGAGCGCGCCACCAAGCCCTCGCAAGGGGTTAGTCTGCTGATGATCCGACCGCTGTTGACAGAGTCGCGCGCTTCGATGACGCAGGCGACCTGGCGTGAGGCTGGCACGTCTTGGATTGGACTGAGCGGAGGACTTGGGGGCAGCCAGAATAACGCCAAGGGGTTCGTGGACGGCCTCAGCGCTGATGGTTGGAGCGTGAACTTCAACTGGGGTGACGCTGCGGCATGGGAGTCCGATTGGCGCAGGAACGACGATAGCTGGGTCGACGCAGCGGATTTCGTTTTCTACACAGGTCATGCTGACATGAACGGTTGGGTGTTGAGCAATCCGGACGATGGATCCCTGGACTTCAGCGAGCCGGGTGCTACCCCTCAGAATCCGGGCGACCTGTTCGGTCAACAGGACCTTGAATGGTTCGTCATCGCTGCTTGCGGCCCACTCCAGGACAGCGTGATCAGCGCCGGGGGCGGGGATGTCTTCGATAGATGGGACGGGGCGTTTGACGGCCTTCACCAACTGCTCGGCTATGGCGCCATCACCTTCGACAATGAGGAGGAGGGCAAGTCGCTGGTCCAGTATGCCAGGGATGGCGAGACCATCATCAATGCCTGGTTTAGGGCCGCACGGGAGATCCAGCCGAGCACGAACGGTGCTTCGGCGCCCGATGGTCCAGCCGTATGGGTGGGAGTGATGTATGTGTATCGTTCCGGGGCGGCCAGCCCGGCCAACGATCACATCTGGTTGCACGGTTCGGTCGCTTCGGATCCGGAGCCCCCGAGCGGGTATGTCGCAATGTGGACCACAACTTAGATGTCCCGCGCTCGGTTGTGCCTTCGACCTGCTTCGGGATCCCCGGTTCCAGTCCGCGCATTCGCTCCAGCTTCGCCGGGTCCACGGGAGCCGCCGACGGCGTGCCGCTCACCGTGACGCTCACGGTCGTTTCCGCCTCGAATGACTTCCCTCCCCTCCCAGGCCATGCGGTGTACCTCTGGCACTGCGATCGCGAGGGCCGTTACTCGCTCTACTCGTCGGGCATCACGGATCAGAACTACCTCCGAGGTGTACAGGAGACGGACGCGAACGGACAGGTGACTTTCACCACGATCTTTCCCGCCTGCTACTCGGGTCGCTGGCCGCACATTCACTTCGAGGTCCTTGCCGTCGCGACCGATGAGGCCAACAAGATCGCCACCTCCCAGCTCGCGCTTCCGGAGGCGACGTGCGACGAGGTCTACGCGACCTCCGGGTACGAGCAGAGCGTCATCAACCGCCAGCAGGTGAGCCTCACGAACGACAACGTGTTCGGCGAGGATGACGGCGAATTTCAGCTGGCCACGGTTTCCGGTACCGTCGCCGGCGGCTATACCGCGACTCTTCAAGTCCCGGTCTGACGATAAGTCTTGCGCCATCGGGGGCGACGCCGTATCAACCAGTGAAAGCGGCCACCCTCCGGAGGAATCCCATGGCTACCTTGCGCCCCGATCCCACATTCTACCCATCCGCCAAGCAAGCGGCCGAAGCCCCACAGGAGGAGCTGGCCTACTTGGCGATGCTGAGCCCCGACAAATCCCGTCCCGATGCCATCGGCGTGGTGGACCTGAAACCGGGCTCCAAGTCCTACGGTCGGCTGGTGGGGCAGCTCGACATGCCCAACGTGGGCGACGAGCTGCACCACTTCGGCTGGAACGCCTGTAGCGCGAGCCTCTGCCCCTGGGCCCCGCACCCGCACGTCGAGCGGCGGTATCTGGTGGTGCCGGGGATCAATTCGTCGCGGATTCACATCCTGGACACCAAGTCGAATCCACGCCGGCCCGAGCTGGTCAAGACGATCGAGCCGGAGACCCTGGCCAAGAAGACGGGGTACGCATCTCCCCACACCGTCCACTGCGGCCCCGATGGGATCTACCTGAGCGCGCTCGGTGCTCCCGACGGCAACGGCCCCGGGGGCATCTTCGTGCTGGACCACGACAGCTTCGAGCCGAGGAGTGCCTGGGAGCGGGACCATGGGCCGCAGCAGCTGGCGTATGACTTTGCCTGGCATCTGGGTCACGACACCACGATCACGAGCGAGTGGGGCACCCCGAGCATGGTGAGCGGCGGCCTGATGCCCGAGTTGCTACTGGGCGGGAAATACGGCAACTCCATCCACGTGTGGGATCTGCGGAAGGGAATCCACCAGCAGAAGCTGGAGCTCGGACCTCAGTACCAGATGACGCTAGAGCTGCGGCCCGCCCGCGATCCGCGCAAGGCATACGGGTTCGTGGGCGTAGTGATCTCGCTGGAGGATCTCTCGGCTTCCGTCTGGTTATGGTATAGGGACGGGAAGGCGGGAAAGGACGGCAAGGGCGGCGAGTGGAAGGTGAAGAAGGTGATCGAGATCCCGGCCGAGCCGGCCGAGCCGGCCGACCTGCCGCCGCTGCTCCAGGGATTCAAGGCCGTGCCGCCTCTGATCAGCGATATCATCCTGTCGCTGGACGACCGGCAGCTCTACGTGTCGTGCTGGGGAACCGGCGAGCTCAGGCAGTACGATGTGAGCGACCCGCACAGCCCCAAGCTCACCGCCACGACCCAGATCGGCGGCATCGTGCGGCGTGCCGCGCATCCCGGCAAGCCGACCAAGCGACTCAACGGCGGGCCGCAGATGGTGGAGTTGAGCCGGGATGGCCGCCGGGTCTACCTGACGAACGCGCTGTACTCGCCTTGGGACGGGCAGTTCTATCCCGACGGGCTCGAAGGCTGGATGGTAAAGCTCGACACTCGACCCGAAGGCGGCATGGCGCTCGACACCACATTCCTCCTCGGGATGGAGCAGGGGGTCCGCTGCCACCAGGTTCGGCTCCAAGGTGGCGATGCGTCGTCGGATTCTTTTTGCTTCTCGTCATGATCGACGGCACGTCGATGTCGTGGCCTTCGCTCTTCGCGCTCGGTGCCGGGCACGGCATCAATCCAGCCATGGGATGGCTTTTCGCCGTGGCCCTGGGACTTCAGCGGGAGAGCCGTCGTGCCGTTTGGGGCGCCCTTATGCCGCTCGCGGTCGGGCATGCGCTGGCGATCGCCGCCGCGATCGCTATCGCAGGCGTGATGGGTCTGATGATACCGCTCAGCACCCTTCGGTGGGGTATCGCCGGACTCCTGATCGGATTCGGCTTTTTCCGCCTGGCCCGCTCGAGGCATCCCCGATTCGGAGGGATGCAGGTGAACGCGAGGGAGCTGGCCACCTGGTCTTTTCTCGTGGCCTCGGCACACGGCGCCGGGCTGATGGTGCTGCCGCTGGTGATAGGCGACACTCCGATGGCGGGGCTCACCCATCACATGGCCGAGGCGTCCGTGATCGGCCTTGCCGGCGTCGAGTGGAGTGGTGTCCTGGCCGCGCTGGCACACACGGCCGGATACCTCCTGGTGACTGCGCTGATCGCCGTGATCGTGTACGAGAAAGTGGGACTTCGGTTCTTGCGGACTGCGTGGGTCAATCTGGATCTGGTGTGGGCCGTGGCACTGATGCTGACCGGCGTGGCGATGGTGGTGGGGTGACCCCCGCGCTTCCTCGATGGCTTCGCCTGATCCCGGCGGCGATCGTCCTCTGGGTCGTGGCGAGCTGGCCGGTGGGACTCGCGCTCGATCCTACCCGCCTCCACAAGCCGGGTGAGCTCGCCTACCTCATCGCCGACTTCTTCATCCTGTTGCCCCTCGCGCTCGCGGCGGCGATAGCGCTCCGCCGCCGCGCCGCCGTGGCCAGCGGGCTCGTCGTGGCGACGCTCGGTGCGCTGGCTTACGACGCGACTCACTTCGCGGTTCGCACGGCCCAGGAGCTGACCAGCGCCGCCGGGCGCGTCGCGGTGACGGCCGGGCTGGCTGTTCTTCTGGCGGTGATCGTGGTCGGCCTTCGACTCGCGCTCCGCCACTCGCCTCCGCCGACCCGCTCCTAACCCCCCAGAACCTCGCGGAGATAGGGCGTCATCAGCTTCCCGGTGGGGTCCAGTCGCTTGCGCACCGCCTGAAAGAGCCCCCATTCGGGATACAGCGGCTCCAAGTCTCGGGCCGACAGCGAGTGGAGCTTCCCCCAGTGCGGGCGCCCGCCCATGCCGCGCAGCAGCAGCTCGACGTCCCGGAAGTACGGGTCGCGATTCACCCGGGCATCCTGATGAATCGATAACACCGCGCTGTCTCGATGGTAGAAGGGGCTCAATGGGATGTCGTCCGCGGCGACGTACCGATACTCGATCGGGAATAGCACCGGCGTGCGGTGGCGGCGGACATAGTCGCGAACCGCGCGCACCGCGTCCGGCCCGAGGGCTGCCGGCACCGCGTACTCCATCTCGTTGGCCCGAACGGTCCGTCCGGTGGCCAGGACGCGGTCGCTCCAGTCCACGTACGGCTTCTCCCCAGCGAGCTTGGCCACCAGGCGGCTCACGGCGGGGCGCGACCCGGGGAGGCCAGGAACCCGCGTCAGGGCTGCCACCAGACCGAACAGGACGTTGCCGACGAGGCTCTCCTTGAGCCAACGCGCCGAAGGCCGGTCATTCACCGGCTCGCCGGTCTCGCTCATGGTTCGTACGCCGACAACGTCCGCGTGAGGGAACCACCAGCACTCGACGTGGCGGTGTTGCTTGATGAGATCGGGCAGCGACGCGAGGGCCTGCTCGAGTGGGAGGACCCGAGTCTCGTCCCGGAGCCGATAGGCCGAGCGAAGCTGGAGCGTGACGGCGGTGACCGCGCCCAGACACCCCAGGTGCAGCTTGGCCGCTCGGAAGACCTCGGGCTCATGGGTGAAATCGCATTCCAGGGTCGCGCCGTCCGGCAGCACCAGCCGGAGCGCTACGATGCCGGCGGAGAGGCAGCCCAGGGTGATCCCGGTTCCGTGGGTGGCCGTGGCCAGCGCGCCCGCAAGGGCCTGGTAGTCGACGTCGCCCTGATTCTGGAGCGCCAGCCCCCGCGCGCGGAGCGGCACACCGAGCGTATGCAGCCTGGTACCGGCACCGATGACGGCTCGCTGCGTGGCTGAGTCAACCCCGAGGATACCGGTGAGGCGATCGAGTGACAGGAGGGTTCCGGTGGTTGCCACGAGCGGTGAGTAGGAGTGGCCCGCCCCTACCATCCGGATCGGGAGGTCGCTGCCGTGGGCGTTCATGAGCGCGGTCGCGACCGCCTGCTCGTCGACCGGCGCGACGAGCCGTTGGGGCGAACATCGCACCGATCCGGACCAGTTGCGCCAGTCAGGCACGTCGACCTTCGAGTGCTGAGTCGGGCGAGGGGCGCTGGGTGCCGACGGCCGGGCAAAAGGAGCCGTAGCTTCGGGGAGGGCGGATCGCCATGAATGACTCGGGTCGAAGGCGATACGAATCTCGTACTCGTAGCCCCTGACCGCAAACCCTATCCTGTCGTCGTTGACGGTGACAGGGCAACAGTCGCCGGCCGAGGCGTTGCGCGAGCGTCGAGTCGGAATTCCTTGAAGTGGTCGCGTCCCGCCGCGCCTGGAGCCGGTAGCTGGCTTCGAGACATTCGCCCCGCGATCATCTCAGAGGTCGCGGGGCACTTCCGTTCTATTGCGACAGAAGAATCGTCTGGGCGACGGACGGTACTCCCTTGTCGTTCAGAATGAACAGCCGGTACGGCCCAGGCGGCGCGATGCGCCCCGCGGCAGGCGGCGTGACGGTGAGACTCAGTCCGTCGGCTGCCACCGTGAATGCCAGGGTGTTGAGCCTCTGGCCCATGTCGAAGGCGTGGGTGGACGAGGTGTGCCGGATCAGAGTGACCTTCCGGATGGAGGATGCATTCGGCGTCGCGACCGAGAAGGGCACAGTATAGTGCATGTCCGTCCCCGACAGGTTGTACGTCGGTCGCGGACCCTTGAAGAGGTATGGGGGTGAGAAGATCTCGTAGGTGTACTGCAGGGTAATCCCGCCACCCTCGCCGCTCCCGGTGGAGAACACACGACCGTCCGCGAGCAACCCCGTCGTCGAATGATAGACTCGCACCACGCCCGCGTTCGCCAGTGTAGTCCAGTGGCCGGTCTCCGGGTTCCAGATCTCGGCCACGAAGACGGCACCGGATTCGTTGGTAAATCCGCATTGGCTGCTTCCGCCTGTCACCAGCACCTGTCCATCCGCCAGGATGGTCGCGTTGGTCTGCCGGCGTGCGACGGCCATGGAGTCCGTGCGGATCCAGGTAGGTGACGCGGCGGCCAAATCGATGACCTCCGCCGACCTCTGGGGCTGATTCCCGGGGCAGCCGCCGCCGCCGCCGCCGCCCACATACAACACCTTGCTGTCCAGCATGACCGCCGATCCGTAGCCCCGGTCGGCGACCAATCGGGTGGGGCCGGTGGACCACGAGCCGGCGCCTGTGGGATTGAGGTAGCGGGACACGGCCCCCTCCCCGGCAACAAAGATGTTGCCGTTCTTCGGCTCGACGAACGCCCGCGGATAGAGCGGTATGGCCATACTGGCCCCCGTCAGGGCGGTCCAGAAGGTTCCGTCGAAGCGCTCCGGAATTGTAGCCGGCGTGCTGGGTGCCTGGTTGCCGGAGAGCACCACCACGCTGCCGTTCCCCAGGGTGACCAGCGTCGGGTACCACCGCGGATAGGTCATCGGGCCGGTGGCCTGCCACGACGTACCGTCGAAAATGCTGGCCTGCCTGAGGCCGTTATTGTCACCCAATGACTCATTGTGCCCACCGGCGACCAGGAGCCGGCCGTCGGCGAGAAAGCTGTGGCCGCTGCAGAAGAGCTCGCAGTTGGTCGGATTGCTACAGGTATTGTTGGGGACCTGGGTGAAACCGCCCGCCGGATTCCAGAGCTGCGGCTCGCCTCCATGGCCCCACAGCAGCGCTCGGCCATTGGGGAGTTGGCTCAGATGCAGGCCGATGGCGGGGGTGGAGCGAGGCGAGTCCCACTTGCCCACGATGCTCTCGACGCCCAGTGGAGCGCTGAAGGTCGCCGTGGCGGAGCGATTCGCCGAAAGGGTGAGAGCGCAGCCACCGGTGCCGCTGCAGTCGCCGGTCCATCCCTCGAAGTTGTTGGCGTTGGAGGAGGTAGCCGTGAGGGTCACACTCGTGCCTTGAAGGTATGTGCCGCTGCAGCCGGCCCCGACGGCACCTCCCGAGGTGATGGTGCAGGCCATCGCGGGGGTGAGTCCGGCCTGGCTGGCCACGGTCCCGCTTCCGTCACCGCCGCCGGTGACGTTGAGGACAAAGGACGGCGTGCCGGGCCCTGAGAAGCTGGCCCTGACCGACCGAGCCTGAGTCATGACGACCTTGCAGGTCGGCCCGGTTCCGGTGCATGCCCCGCTCCAGCCGGTAAAGGTGCTGCCACCCTGGGGCGTCGCGGTCAACTGGGCCTGAGTCTTCCAGCCGTAGGTTTTGACGCAGTCGATCGGATTGGCGGTGCCGCCGCTGATCCCACACCCGAGCGCACCCGCTTCGCCGTAGTCGGGCGCGGTGACGGTGCCCAGGCCGTTTCCCCCACCGGTGACCGTCAGCGTTCGACCTGACTTGAGCCTGGAGAATGCGGGGGCGAGTGGCTCCGGCTGCTCCTGACAGCCGTACTGCAGCATGGCCAGGAGGCCCGCGGCGATGCCGCAGGCGAGAAGGCGACGGCGCATGAGACGCCCAGGGGAGAAGGGTGGAACCCCACCGTCTCAAGCTGGGGAACGTCGGTTACTCGGCGGAACGATGGGGAATTGTTCGAGTGTGTGCGAAACATGTGCCATGTGTGGCCCCCGCCGCCCCTGGGCGGAAGTTCAAGATTCACCGCGAGGTAAACGAAACGGGTTGGCTCTCGAGCTAGGTACTGTGGCTCAGATTCCACAGGTGGTTGATTGCGAGAAAGCAACGATTTCGGCACTTCTGCCGGGCGGCCTTCGCACTTACACTGCGTGCACCCCACACGGGATAGAGGCCCTTCACCGGCTCCGTACCCGACTTCGTGAGGACCGCAGATGAAAGCCCGGCAGATCGCCATCGCCCTCAAGAGCATCTTCGCCCTCGGACCGACCGATGAGCTGACATTCATCGAGCGTGGATCCGATGGACGCTGGGGCGGCTGGCAGCCCACCGGGGAACGCGCCAAGGCAATCGTGCACGGCGGCCAGGTGGTGGCGAAAATCGGCGCCGATGACCGCGTGTCGGCACTCCAGGTCACTCCCCGGCTGCCCTGGCTCACCTGGGACATTCAGGCGACCGAGCTGGCTGTCGCGCATCTCCCCGACGGCGCACCAGTCCTGATCCTGGTCGATGGCGACGACCTGGCGTGGTGTGCCTGGAAACCGACGCCTTCGTCCCTGTGGAGCGACTGGCAGCCTCTCGACGGCCCGATCACGAGCGTCGCCGCGGAGCAGATTCCCGGCGGCGGCCTCGTGGTCTTCGGAGTCCGCGACGGAGAGGTGTACCACCGGTGGCAGGACCGACCCCTGGCCGAATGGAAGAAGTGGACCTCCCTGGAAGGGCCGTCCGGGGGAGCCAAGGCGATTCGGGTGACCACCATCACCCACGGGGGCCTGGTCGTCTTCGCACTCGGCGGCGACCACGCCATCTATCACCGGTGGCAGGACAAGCCCTTCGGGACATGGCATGACTGGGAATCTCTGGAAGGGTCCTTCCGGAGCTTCGATGTCGCCAAGTCCCCCGGCGGCGGCTTGGCCGTATTTGCAGTCGGCACCGATGACGAAGTGAAGTACCGGTACCAGTCGAAGCCTTCCGGTGAGTGGAGCCGATGGATGGATCTGCGCGGGAAGGCCAAGAGCGTTGCCGCCCAGCTCAGCTATACCGACGGGCTCGAGGTGTTCGCCGTCGGGATGCAGGACGATGTCCGGCACACGTGGTGTGTCCGACTCGACTCCCCGTGGACGCAGTGGACCCTGCTCGACCGCGAGGCTTCGACACTGCATGTCGTGGGGGACCAACCAGGCTGACGGCTCACTCCCGCCACAGCGCATCTCGCGGTTCGATCGCGATGGCACGCCTGGTCGGGAGCCAGGTAGCGGTGAGCACCAGCGCCGTGATCGCGGCCGACACTCCGAGCGCCGTCCCCACCGATACGGCGAGTGTGATCGGGAAATATCGGGAGAACCCCCACCCCACCAGGAGAGTCAGGGGCAGCGCGCTGAGCGCGCCCACGCCGAGCTGTCGGCCGCCCTGTCCCAGAAGCAGGAGCACGATGCTGCGGTTGGTGGCGCCCAGCGCGCGGCGTACGCCGATCTCCCGCGTTCTCCGGCCGATCGCCCGGGCCATCAGCCCATAGGTCCCGCTCAAGGCGAGCAGCAGGGCGAAGGCGAAGCAAGCTCCGAATAGCGCCGTCACCGACCTGGCGATGAGGCTGGTCTTGGCGAGCATCTCCTCGAAGCTCATCACCGTGCCCGGCGGCATCTCCGGGTCCAGGTCGCCGAGCACCTGGTGCAACGCCCCTTGACCGGCCGCGCGGCTCCCGCGGTGCCGGAGCAGCACCGCGGTTCCCCTTACCTCGGTCTGACGCACCGGGATGTAGGCTGCGATCGGGCTTCTGTTCCGGCTGAGCGGATTGCCGTGCAGAACGTTCGCGACCACTCCGACGACGGTGCGGGGTTCCGGCTCACCGAGCCCTTCCATCCTGATCTGCGCGCCGATCGGTGACCGGCCCGGCCAGTGCCGCTCCGCCAACGCCTGGCTCACGATCACCGTCCGGGCGCTGGTCTCGGTGTCCCGAGCATCGAAGAACCGGCCCTCACGGAGCGCAATGCCGAGCGGGGTCAGCGGCCCGAGCACCGCCTGGACGAAGCTGCGGGGACGGACACCATCGACCGGCCGGCCACCCAGCTCGAGCTCCCCGCCGTCGTCCCCGATCTCGGCCAGCGGTGTCTGCAGCACGATCCCATCTAGCTCCGGTCGCGCGGCAAGTCGGTCGTGCAGCATCTGATAGAAGCGCCCTCGCGACTCGGCGTCGGGATGGCGTCCATCGGGCAGGTCCAGCGATGCGCTCAGCAGATTGTCGGTGTCATAGCCCAGGTCCACGTTCGCGACCCGGTACGCGACGATAGCCGACATGCTTCCGAAGAACATCAACAGGGACACCGTCGCGACCTGAACGATGACCAGCCATCGGTTGACTTTGCCTTCGCGGCGCCCCCCTCCGCGTGCGCCCCCCTCCTGTAGTACCGCGTTGATCTCCGTACGGGCCGCCTGCAAGGACACCACGATGCCCAGGACCGCGATCGCCAGGGTCACGAAACCCCCTGCCGACAGGAGGACCGTGCGGTCGAAGCCCCAGACCCACCAGAACGCCAGATTGCCTTCGAGATGGCTTCGGGCCCAGGCGTCGATCGCGTCCAGGCCCCACACCGCGAGTCCGGTAGCCAGCACGCCGCCGCCGAGACAAAGGAGGATGCTCTCCCACATGCTCTGCATGACCAGCCGCGCCCGCGGAGCGCCGAGCGCCAGTCGCACCGCGGTCTCCCGGGCGCGCTCGTTGGCCCGGGCCAACAGCAGATTGGTGACGTTGACGCAGGCGAGCAGCAGGATCAAAGTGGCCAGGGTATTGAGCACCAGCAGGGCCAGCGGTGCTTCCTCACCGATCTGGGCCATCGGGAATGAGCTGACCATCAGGCCCGTGGGTTCGTCACCGGAGGGTGTGCGTGGCGGGCGGGCATTTCGGACGCGGTGGACGAGGCCGCTGAGCTCGGTGGTTGCCCTCGCGGCATCCACGCCCGGCGCCAGCCGGGCGTATGCCTCGACCCAGTCCTGGTTCGGCACGGTTGCCCGCACGAGATCGGCCCGGATCGGCACCCAGGCCTCGGCGGCCACTGGAAACCCGTAGCCCTCCGGCATCACGCCGATGACGCGGGTCGAGACCCCGTTCAGCGGCACATGCTGGCCGATCAGGCCGCTGTCGGCGCCGAACACCACCCGCCAGGCCCAGTGGCTCAGCACCACCACCGGCTCGGCTCCGGGCACCTGGTCGTCGGGCCGGAACCCTCGACCGAGCGCCGGCGTGGCTCGGGTCGCGCGGAAGATGTTCCACTCGGTGGCCGTCGCCTGGATCGTACGGGCTCCCTGGCCAGTTCCGACGACCACCTCTTTGCGCGCGTAGGCACCGAGGTCGGTGAGCACCGTGACATCCGCCCGGATCCCGGCGAGGTCGGCGGCGTCGATCAGGCCCGAGGACGATGCACCCCCCGTGGCGAGCAGGCGGACTACCCGTTCCCCCTCCGGAACCGGCAACGGCTTCAGCATCGCTGTGTGCAGAAAGGAAAAAGTGAAAATGCTCAGACCCAGGCCGCCGGCGAGCACGACGACGGTGAGGATCGTGAAGAATGGTGACTTGGCCAGGAGGCGGAGGGCGTACTTGATGTCCTGCCAGTAGAACACGGCGAGCCTCAGGTTGAGGGTAGCCCGAACATAACGAAAACCGCCGCCCGAAGGCGGCGGTCTTCCACTGCGGTGTCTCTGCCAGGAAGCGCCGGATCAGTATCGCATACGGCAGGATGTCGCGCTACGAGCCCGCGCCTTGCCGCCCACGGTGGCGACCGCATCCCTGATGTCCGACCGTCCGAAGTAGCCGGCGTCGTAGCGTGCCATCAACACCCCGCACACCCGGCTGGGTGCCACCAGCGCGGAGCCCCAGGTTCGAAGCTGGCTCGCGCTCATCGCGTAGTTGCCCGCAGTCGTACCGGCAAGCGGACTCGCGCTCGTACCTCCGTTCAACACGTTCATGCTCACCAGCAGCCCAAGCCGCTCCGCCGCGGCCTCGCTCGCCTGCTGGGCGACCCAGGCGCCGGCGTCCCCCGCCGAGCCCGAGTACATCGCCGAAGCCGCGTCGAGATACTGCCAGGCCGTCGATTTGTCGGCCAGCCACGAAGGCGGCGCGTGCACGATCGTCGCGATGGCGGGCCAGCGCTGGCGGCTGTAGCGCGCCATCTCCTCCAGTGTCGCGTGCGAGATCTGCCGCCCGCCCCACGCTGCGGCCACCTGGGGGTTCCGGACCAGCATGTGCCCGGCGATCGTCCCGTCAGCCCCGTACGAGGAGAGATCGACGCCGGCGTACCGATCGAGTGCCGCCTTCCACTTCGTGAGGCTGAACGTGCCGTCGCTGTTCGTCATCTCGCTGCCGGCGAGCCGCAGGACGATCCTCATGTCGGCCCTGCGCGCGGCGGCGGCGGTGGCGAGCACATTGTCAGGGGTCACGCCGCGCAGCGCGCCGGTAAACGCGCCAGTCTCCGACGTGGGCCCACCGTAGGGACCGAACGGCACCCCGGAGAACGGGAGCGGCTCCGTCGGCGGGGGCTCGGTCGGCGGAGGCTCGGTCGGCGGAGGCGGCGGTGGCGTCTGACCCCCTGATGTGGCGTCCCCGCAGCTTCTGGAGCTCCGGTACTGAGCCAGGTGGCGCAGCCTATCCATTGCGCTCTTCATACTGCTGGAGGACAGGTAGGACGCGTTGTACTGCCAGCTGATGAACGCGCAGGGATAGTCGCTGCTCAACAGCGCGGTGCCCCAGTTCTCGACCTCGCTCGGCGTCATCCAGGTGCCGTTCGGGGTACCTCCGCCGACGAGGTTGAGTCCGACGATCAACCCCAGGCCCATCTGCTTGGCGGCGGACACGTTTTTCTGGATGTAATCGGACGCATCGCCCTTGCGCGAGAGATACTGGGCCCAGGCCGCATCCAGGTGCTGGTAGGTGCCGCTCCACTTGATTTCGTATGGCTCCGCCCGCACCACCGTCTTGAGGCTGGGCCAGATCGACTTGCTGTAGCGCGCCATCTCCTCGAGCGTCGAACCGGGAACCGGCTTGCCGCCGAAGTTGGACGCATCGTACGGCTCGTCGATGAGATAGTGGGCGATGATGGTGCCATCGTTGATGAATGAGGAGAAGTTGACGGAGCGATACCGATCGATGCGGGCCTTCCACTCGGACAGGCTGAAGGTACCGTCGCCGTTCTTGTAGTGCTTCTGGCTCCCCGCCATCATCAGCACGATCTTGCCCCCGCGGGAGCGGATGGTCGACAGTTCGCTGATCAGCAGATTGGGCGAGATGTTCCGGTGCGCGCCGTTGTACCGGCTCCCGAACTCGCTGTTCGGCTGGGCGAAGGTGCCCATCGGGATGCCGCCGGCAAAGGAAAGCGCCGCGAGCGGGGGTGACTCGGAGACATCGGTGCCCAAGGAGCCAGAGTTGTCGCAGGCGGTGAGAGTGAGGATGAGTGCGGCGAACAGCGGGGCTCGAAGGCGAGCGATCCGGCGGGACAGCTTGAACGTGTAGGTCATGGCGAACTCTCGTTCGAGGGGCCGTGAAGTAAGAGGCGAGCGAGTGTACTTGGGGGGGAAGGGACGCGCGCGCGAATCGGTTTATTCAGGGCGCAATGCAAAGCGCGGGCCTCACCGGCTTCAGGGAGGCGGGTCGACGCAGCACGGCCTTATCGAGTCGCTCTGGAGGGGCCTGACGGGGGGTCTGGCAACTGAAAGTGCAGCTCTTTGCAGTCTGGTCCGGCCTTGGTGCCCCGAGAGTTACGGGGATCGATGCAAGAGTTCTCGCAGTTTGGCAGAGAGGCCGGCCCAACCCCTCAGCGGCCGGTGGAATCGCCTTCGACCAGCTTCCCGAGCAGCAGGGATCCGGTCCAGTAACCCACCTCGATAGAGTCCCGCATCCGCCGGCCGTTGAAATGGCTGAGGACGAGGGTACTGCGCCTGCCCCCCTCCCCGGTCTCGACCCGAAGCTGCGCGGCCGGGATGAAGGCACGCGGCTCGAGCGAGTCGGCGTGCCGCCGGCCGATCGGACGAAGGTCGAAATCGAGCGTGTCGCCGCCGACCCTGATCCGGGCGACCCCACTCGACGCTCCGGGCACGACGCTCACGCTGTCGCCGCCAAGCATGCGGGCCGTGGGGTCGCTGGAGGCGACCGGCACCACCCAATCGAAGCCGGTTACCGCGATGGGATCCCGGCTTTCGAGGCTGAACCATTCATTTCCCTCCGATCCCGCGTACTCGGGGATGTAGGTCGTGCCCGCCAGCTTCATGATCATCATGCCGATCGAGTCCCGCTGGGTCCCGTATCGAGGCAATGCATCCCAGTCGATCGGCGGCAGGTCCCGCCCGATTCGGACGGCGATCTCGTCCCCGGCGCTGTGATCGATCAAGAAGCGGAGCGCAGCGCTCGCCTCACGCGCGTCGCTGTTGGAGCTCGGTGGCTGGAGCATCGCGGCCAAACGGCGGGCCTGGCTCGACACGGAGGCCCGTGTGAGGCTGAGCGGACCATAGAGGGTGAGAAGCAGCAGCGTGGCGAGGGTGATCGGGATGGTCCTGATGCTCGCGCCGGCGCGGAAGGTAAAGAGCAACGCGATTCCCAGCAGCCAGAGGCCGAGCACCAGTCCCAGCACCCTGGGCTCGGTCAATCCATACGGCAGGATCCGCTTCCAGAACGCCACCAGCAGCATGAGCGCCGTGGGCACCAGACCGATGAAGAGCCAGCGGGCATAGGTCCGAATCCACCCTTCCGCCGGATCGGCCCGGAGCGGATGGACCAGGAGGAAGCCGAGCAGACCGGTCACCGACACGCTCGCGACCAGCCAGCCGATCCACCCGCTGGGCCACTCGCCGCCCGCCACGATCTTGATCAGATAGGCGAGGAGGATGAGCAGATAGGTGAAGGCGAGCGGGGTCAGGATGTACTGCGCGAAGAGCTTGAGTCCCCGGGGATAGTCGGCGTCGGCCTCCAGCGCGGCGAGAGGCTCCGGAATGGCGGCGAGAAAGATCCAGGTGTTGACGACGAAGGCGACGACCAGCCAGATGCGGAAGTACGCCTCGCCCTCGACATCCACCCCGAACAGATGGTCGAGCGCGCCGAGCGCGATAGCGATGCCGACGTAGAGCACCGCCGAGAAGACGTTGGCCCGCAGGAAGCCGAGAAACAGGCGGCGGTTGTACTGCCAGAAGGCGACCGTTTCCGCCGATCCGAGATAGGGAAGAAAGGCGACGGAGAGATGCAGCGCCGCGCTCAGCTGGAAGTAGCGGATGGCGTCGTGCCGCCGATCGATGCCAGGCCACGCGAAGAAGAACGCGGCTAGCCCGATGATCCCACCCAGCATCGCCAGTGTGCGGCTTCCGGTGGACCAACCGCGCGCCTCGGCGATGAGCGCGATCGCCAGCGTGACCGGCAGGCCGAGCGCAAAGACGCATGCCAGGCGGGCCCAGGCGTCGTCGGCGCCGGAGGCAGTGGGCGCGATTGCCGCGCCGGCCGCGAGGACGCCCGATCCCAGGGTCCACGGGAAGCGACGCAGCACCGCGACGGCGTGCTCGGCGAGCAAGGCCAGCGATGGGAAGCGCATGTGGAGGTGGCTGAGAAGTTAGCGGCAGGCGCGCCGCGGCGCCCGGTCAGGGCTTCAATACGACCTTCTCGCAGTCATCGCGCTTGTTCAGGAACAGATCGTATCCCAGCGGCGCCTCATCGAGCTGGAGGCTGTGGGTGATGACGAAGGCGGGGTCGATCTCGCCCCGCTGGATCCGCTCGAGCAGCGGCCTCATGTAGCGCTGGACGTGACACTGGCCAGTCTTGATGGTGAGGGACCGGTTCATGACCGCCCCCATGGGAAACTTGTCGATGAACCCGCCGTACACCCCGATCACCGACACGATCCCGCCGTTCCGGCAGGCGTGCACCGCCTCCCTGAGTGCCAGCGGGCGGTCGGTCTCCAGCATCAGGGCCTGTTTCGTCCGATCGTAGGCGTACATGGCGGGGTGGCCATGGGCCTCCATCCCGACGGCGTCGATGCAGGCGTCGGGCCCTCGCCCGCCGGTGAGCTCGTTGAGCGTTTCTAGGACGCTGGTTTCCTCGTAGTTGATGATGTCGGTCGCGCCGGCCCGCTCCTGGGCCAGCCGCAGGCGGTAGGGGAACCGATCGATCGCGATGATCCGCTCGGCTCCGAGCAGCTTCGCGCTGGCGATGGCGAACTGTCCCACCGGCCCCGCGCCCCACACCGCGATGACGTCGCCGGGGGCGATGTCGCACATCTCCGCCCCCATGTATCCGGTCGGGAAGATGTCCGACAGGAAGAGCACCTGCTCGTCCGGCATCCCGTCTGGAATTTTCAGCGGGCCAACGTCGGCGAACGGGACCCGGGCGTACTCGGCCTGACCGCCGGCATAACCGCCGGTGAGGTGCGAGTAGCCGAAGATTCCGCACGGCGAGTGCCCCCATAGCTTGCTGGCCAGCCAGGCATTGGGATTGGAGTTCTCGCACAGCGAGAACAGGTCCCGCCGGCACATGGTGCAAATGCCGCATGCGATGGGGAAGGGAACCACGACACGGTCGCCCACGGCGAGGCCCTTGACGGCTCGACCCACCTCCACGACCTCGCCCATGAACTCGTGGCCCAGAATGTCCCCCTTTTCCATGCCGGGGACGAACCCGTTGTAGAGATGCAGGTCCGAACCACAGATCGCGGTCGAGGTGACCCGGACGATGGCGTCGCGCGAGTTCAGGATCCTGGGGTCGGGCACGTTTTCGACCCGCACCTTGCGCTTGCCTTCCCAGCAGGTGGCTCTCATGCCGGGGCTCCCTGGCGCTCTGAGACAAGCGGCGGCCGTCCGGCGGGCGGCTGGGCCATGTGCAGGCCGCGATGGACGCTGGCGTCGGCCTGCAGCACCTCGCCGAGCTCCAGCACCTGCTTGAACCGGCGCAGGTCGCCGTCCACCTGCTGCGAGGGCTCCTCGCCGAACAGCCTGGCGATGGTCGCGCCGATGGTTCCTCCCGGAGGGGTATACACCAGCTCCACGTGCACCTCAGCGCCCCGGCCGCCTGGCGCCGCGACGAAACGTACCTGGCCTGAGTTGGGCACGTCGGCTTCCTCCAGTGAGCGCCACGCGATGAGTTGGTTGGGCCGATCCTCCGTGATTTCGGCGACCCACTCGACGGTGGTCCCGAGCGGGGCCTTGGCCTTCCAGTACGACCGCCGCGGGTCCATGATCCGTACGGACTCGAGATGCGCCATGAATCGCGGCAGGTTCTCGAAGTTCCGCCAGAAGTTGTAGGCGATTTCCGGGGAGCTGTTGATGGTGATCGCTTTCCGTACACGGATTCCGCGGTCGGCGCTCTGCCCGTCGGCGACCTCGGTGTCTGAACGGGTCAGCGCCATCCCGGCGACGATGTCCACCATCGTCACCCCGAGGACGGTGGCGGTGGCCGCCGCGACGCGGCTCCGGTTGCCGCGGTTGGAGACGAGCGCCTTGCCCAGCACGGCCAGGTCCATGGCGTCCCCGGCGACGCGCCCCCAGGCGAAGGAGTCGGGACGCGGCTGGGTGAGCAGGCCGATGCCGGTAGCCATCTCGCGAACCCCGCACGCCAACATCGTCTTGCGGTTGCGACCGTCGTCCTTGAGGCCGATCGCCCGGACGACGGCGCTGGGGGCCAGGAGCTTTGAAAGCCCGAGCCCGACGCTCAACACCCCTAGGGCACGAGCGAATCGCTCGCTTTCACTGGTCATCGTGTCCTCGACTCTCTGCGAAAGTTCACACCTGGCTTGATAGTCTATGGCACTGGTGCGATTCCGTGAGAGGGGTCACGAACTTGTAATCCTCGGCCACTACCTGAATGTGCCCGGGCTGACCTGATACACCATGTGGTGCGCGCCAACCTCCTCTTCCGGCGCCCAGAAGCCGAGCTGCTGGGTCCATCGCGCGGTCTGCAACCGGCGCCCCGAGAGGGTGAGAAACCCGGCGGCACGGTTGGTGACCACGCCAAGCTTGCGAAGATCCGCCAGCGTTCGGAAGGCCGTCCCGCTCCGCTCCACGACGATCCGCCGGGCGGAAACGGGTCCGATTCCCGGAACCCGCATGAGCTCCTCGGGGGCCGCCGTCCTGATCTCGATGGGGAACCGCTCTGGATGGGCCAGCGCCCAGGCGCTCTTGGGGTCCATCGCCAGCGGCAGATTGCCACTCGGCTCGAACACCACCTCCTCGGAGTCGAACCCGTATCCACGGAGCAGGTAGTCAGCCTGGTAGAGGCGGTGTTCCCGCAGCGCCGGCGCGGCCGGCGCCCCCTCGAGCGGCGTGTCCTCGATGGGTCGAAAGGCGCTGAAGTGAGTATGGTGAATACCGCCCCCGACGTTCAGGCGGCTCACGGTATCCAGGATGCTGCGATCGGTGTCGGGCGTCGCGCCGACCACGAACTGCATGGTCATTCCGGAGACGCCGCCGGGGTGGAGCGCGTCGCGCGGCTTGCCCTCCGCCCGTTGCGCCCGCTCGCCGAGCAATTGCGCCCGGACCTGTTCGAGGTTCGAGACCGTGGTGCCGAAGCTCTTCTCGGGAGCGATCTGCGCCAGGCTCGCCCCGCAGGGGGCCTCGAGATTGACGGAGACCCGGCTGGCGAGCTGGGTGAGCCGCTCGATCTGGGACGGCTCGCCGCCGGGAACGAGCTTCACATGGATGTATCCCCCGAAGCGGTGCCGCTCGCGCAGCAGCTCCAGCGCGGTGATGAGATCGTCCATGACTTTCACCGGCCGGCCCGGGATTCCGGTGGTGACGAAGAGCCCTTCGCACCAGCCGCGCTGCCGGGCGCCAAGGAAGATCCGGACCAGCTCTTCCGGCTTGAGCAAGGTCCGCGGCATGTCCCGGTCCCGCCGCATCGGGCAGTAGTGGCAGTTGTAGCTGCACGCGTTGGTCATGAGTATGCGGAGCAGCGACATCCGCATCCCGGGCATCGGCCGCAGGTGACGGATGTTGATCGGTCCAAGGGCCCCGACGTCACTCGCATGTCGGAGACGCGGCGGCAGGCCCTCCCTATCGTCGGCGGCGAGTGACATCAAAACGGCGAGCTTGCGCTCCAGCTCCGGGCTTCGCGACATTGGCTCCTCCTCGGTCCCACCAGACTACCCGAACAAAGACCGAAGCACAAGAGTGCGCGATCCCTTCCTGCCATTGACGGGCGTCAAGGTCCTGGACCTCTCGCGGGTGCTGGCGGGACCCCTGTGCACCATGACTCTCGGCGACCTCGGCGCACTGGTTCTCAAGGTGGAGCGGCCCGGGGCGGGGGACGAGACTCGGGGCTGGGGTCCCCCGTTCGATGAGACCGGGGAGAGCGCCTACTTCCTTTCGGTCAACCGCAACAAGCTCAGCGTTGCCCTCGACCTCGACTTCGAGGCCGACCGCACCCTGCTCCTCCATCTCGCGGAACAGGCAGATGTGGTGGTCGAGAATTTCCGCCGCGGCACGCTCGAGCGGCGCGGGATCGACCCCGTCGTCCTGCTCGAGCGTCTTCCGAATCTCATCTGGTGCAGGCTGACCGGATTCGGCGGGGAGAGCGGCCGGCCGGGATACGACGCCGTCATCCAGGCCGAGTCGGGCTGGATGGCGATTACCGGCGAGCCCGACGGCGCGCCGATGAAGTTCGGGGTGGCGCTGGCGGATGTCTGCGCCGGGAAGGACGCCGCGATCGCGATCCTCGGCTGTCTCGCGTCACGGGAGTCGCGGCCGGACGCGTCGCATCGGCTGATCACGATCGCGCTCTCCCACAGCGCGACCGCCGCGTTGGTCAACGTCGCGCAGAACGCGCTGGTGACGGGGAAGGAGCCCGCACGATGGGGCAACGCGCACCCCAATCTGGTCCCCTACCAGGTCTTCCAGACCGCGGACCGGCCAATGGTTCTGGCCGTGGGGAACGACGGGCAGTGGCTCGGGTGCTGTCGGGCGGTGAGCCGCCCCGATCTCGCCGCTGACCGCCGATATCTGACCAACGCGGGTCGGGTGGAGAACCGCGCCGCGCTCGTCGGCGCGTTGGGCGACACGTTCCGCACTCGGCCGGCGGCGGAGTGGCTCGAGGTGTTGGAGGGGAACGGTGTGCCTGCCGGAATGGTACGGCCGGTCTCCGAGGCCCTGGCCGAGGTGGAGGCCGACGCTCGGACCGGAATCGCGCCCGCGCCTCCGGGCTCAATTCGCCTGCCGCCACCCCGGCTGGACCAACATGGGGCGATGGTGCGGGCGCTTGGGTGGGGGGTGTTCGCGAACCTCTGACTGGCTGTACTGCCTTTGTCATCCCGAGCGCCGCGAGGGATCTCGCCCGCCGAGTTCGAACCATTGCCGGGCAAGATCCTTCGCTGCGCTCAGGATGACAACTCAGCGTGTGCGCAGGCTGGTGTCCGCGGGCGCCAGGCGATCGGCAAACCAGGTATCCACCCGGTACACGGTGCTGTCCTGAGCCGTCTTGACCCAGAACCCGTTGGCGGTCGAGTCGAACCTCAAGACAACGAGCGGTGTGCCATCGGCGCGAAGCAGGGTGGCACGCCGATCGGGGCGGGCAAACCTGGCGGAATCCGCTTGTGCCTTGGTGGCGAACCCCGCCGCCTCCACATTCCGGTAGTCGGCGAGCAGCGCGCGAATGGCGGCCGAGTCGGCCGGGCCCGATCCCAGTATCCACTTCGCGCCATCGCGGTGCACGGCATAGGAGCGCTTCCCTCGGGTGATCTCGATCCGCGCGACGCTGTCGGCCGTCACGCCTCCCATCCGGCGATCTCGCCATTCATCCTGCGATCGTTCCAGCACCTGCGCCAGGTTGCCACCCACCAGGTAGACCGCCGAGTCCCGGGACGCGCGGAAGTACCCACCGTCGAGGCTGGGCCCGCGCCTGCCCTGCACCAGCTCCGCCAGGGTCGAGTCGCCCTGGAGAATCCGAACTCTGGCACCTTTCGCGCTGTCCACGCCGAGCGACGAGTGTGAGGCCGACCGGCCGGCCACCAGCTCGGTCCGCCGCGCGGTATCGGCCAGCGCCGTGAAGAGCTCCTGGATGGCCGTCTGCGAAGCCGGATGGCCATTCACCATCCAGCGGGCCGAATCGCGGCGTACCAGCCGCGTGGTATCGGCCGGCCGGGTGATGATCACCGAGTCGGCCGAATCGCCGGCGATGGCCGGGATCGCGAACCGGTCCGATTCCGATGGCCCGCGGCTCCCGCGGCGTGCCAGCGACGCCGCACCCCAAAGGAGCAGGAGAGCGCCCAGGACCATCGCAAGCCTGGCAAGCTGTTTCGGCGTCATCCCGCGCTCCCCGGCGCCGGCACCAGCGGCCGGTACGCCTCCCGAGTTCTCCGGCGGCGGCGGATCAGGCGGATCACACCCACCAGGCCGACCAGCAGCGGCAGCCCCACGAGGTTCGCGTACTTGACCCCCTGTCGCGTCGCCGGACTCTGGAAGAGCAGCGGCGGCGGGCGCCGATCCTTGGACCGGATCGCGATGAGGTCTTCGTCCTGCGCCAGCCAGTCGATGGAGTTCAGGGTGAACGCGAGATTCTCCGGTGCCGTGCGCACGAACCTGTCGCTGGCGAAATCGAGGCTGCCGACCACCACGACGCGGCCACGCGGCTTGCCGCCTGCGGGCGCGGGCGGCGGAGTGACCATGACCGCCAGGAGCCGGTGACGAAGCTCCGTCTGGGGAAAGTCCTGGGTCGGCGCGATGGTGGTGACGTTGGTGAACGTGCCGGTGGCCTGGCTGCTGACGAGCAGCGGCGTCACCGTGCCCTTCGCCGCACCGGTGGTATCGATGGTGCTTGCCCACGTCAGGACGACGGCGCCGAGATCCTGGTTCACCGTTGAGGCCCGGGTGCTCTGCGCCCGGATGAAGAAGGGGTAGACCTGGAGTACCCGGCCGAACTCGGTCGGGAGCGGGATCACCTCGTTGGCCAGAAGGTCGTACGCCATGTCGCCCCGGATCGTCACGCCGAGCGGCCGGAGCAAAGCGTTCCATGCCACTGGGCGCGGCTGCGCGGTCGGGGCTCGCTGCGAGACCTCCATACCTGACGCGAGCACCAGCGCGCTGCCGCCGCGGTTGAGGAACGCCTCGAGGCGGTGAAGCTGGGCGGGTGCCAGGCTGTCGGGTGTCCCCGCAAGCACCAGGGCCACGACGTCGGGGCCCGGCTGGCTGGAATCGCTCAGCTCGATGTCGCGGACGTCGTAGGAGCGGCGGAGCTGGTCTTGCATCTCCTGGAAGGAGACTCCCGGCGCCCCGGCGTCCGCCACGAAGCCGATCACCGGCTTCTTCTCGCGGCTCAACTGCCGGATAGTCGAGGCGAGCCGGTACTCCAGGTCGTCGGTGCGCTGCACGAAGGGAATGATCTCGGTTTCGCCTCCATGCTGCACCGCCAACCCGAGATAGCCCTGCTTCACCTGGAGCTCCGCCTGACCGATCACATTGAATTGCACCGGCTGGATGCCGAGCGATTCGGCCTCGCGCCGGGCGGCCTCATCGTCCGAGGGATCGCGCTCCACAATGCGGACCTGGCCCCGTCCGGCCGAGCGGAGGTCGCGCAGGAGGTCGTCCACGTCGCGCTTCATGAGCGCGACCTCGGTGGGCAGCTCCTGCGACGCGAAGAGCTTCACCGTCACCAAGTCGTCGAGATCCCGCACCAGGCGGCCGGTGGCCGGGGAGAGCGTGTACGCATTGCCGGGCGTCAGGTCGAGGCGGCCGCCGATGTAGCTGCCCAGCAGGTTCACCACCAGGAGCGAGGTCGCCAGTATGCCCACCCCCAGGCGAAGCCTGCGCGCACCCGCGCCGGGGGCGAGCTTGCGGCCCAGCAGCGCGCCGTAGGCGAGCGCGAGGAAGACGCCCGCCAGCGAGACGAAGTAGATGACGTCCCGCAGGTCCACCACGCCTCGGCCCATGCTCTCGAAGTGAGAGAGCACTCCGATCCTGGCGGCCACCGTGCCGAGGCCCGGCGGCAGCCCCACCAGCAGCGGGTCGAGGCCGACGAGGACCAGCAGGAACATGAGGCCCGCGGCGACGATGAAGGCGGTGATCTGGCTCCGCGTCAGGCTCGAGGCCCACACGCCGATGCCTGCGAGCCCCGCCGCGAGCAGCGCGGTGCCGACATACTGCGCGAGGATGGTGCCCCAGGGGAGGTCGGCGCCGGCGGAAAGGCCGAGCGGGATGGCGAAGGTGAGCGCGAGCGCGGTCCATAGGAAGAGCACCGAGCCGAGATACTTGCCCAGCAGCAGCTCCAGCTCGCTCACCGGCTGGGCGAGCACCACCTCGATCTGCCCGCCCCGGAGGTCCTCGGCCAGCGACCGCATGGTCACCGCGGGGACGAAAAAGAGGAACTCCCAGGGAAGCAGGTCGAGCATCGGCCTCAGGCTGGCGGTGTTCGACAGGTAAGCCTGGCGGAAGAAGAGGAAGCCGTTGATCGCGAGGAACACGACGAGGAGGACGTACCCCGTCGGCAGGTCAAAGAGCGCCCGGAGCTCGCGGCTTGCGATGGTCCAGATGCGCCTCATACCGGCTCCTGGTCGGTGGTGAGCTGGCGGAAGAGATCCTCGAGGCTCCCCGCCTCCTGATGGAGCTCGAACAGCGTCCATCCCGACGCCTTGGCCAGCTCGAACACCCGAGGACGCAGGTCCTCCGCACCGGCCACGGTCATGGTCACCCGGACACGGTCTCCCTCACCGGCGCGTGGCTCCACTCCCCGGACCCCGGGCAGCTCGGCCAGGCGGTCCGCAATCCCGCTGCCCGCGGCCTCGACGCTGATGCGCGCGCCGTCCTTGGCCCGGGAAACCAGGTCGTCCACCGGTCCGTCCGCCACGATCCGCCCTCGGTTGATGATCAGCAGGCGGGAGCAGGTGAACTGGACCTCCGGAAGGACGTGGGTCGAGAGGATCACCGTCCGCTCCCGGCCCAACTGGCCGATCAGCCGGCGGATCTCCACCCGCTGGTTAGGGTCGAGCCCCTCGGTGGGCTCGTCGAGGACCAGGAGGTCCGGACGGTGCAGGATGGCGGCTGCCAGCCCCACGCGCTGGCGAAAGCCCTTCGACAGCTCCCCGATCGGCCGATGGTATACGTCCTCGATTCCGGTGGCCGCGATCGCCTCGTCGACCGAGGACCGGCGCTCGGCTCCCCGGATGTCCCGCAGCCCGGCCACGTAGTCCAGCCACTCGGAGACCAGCATCTCGGCGTAGAGGGGATTGTTCTCGGGGAGGTAGCCGATCCGCCGCTTCGCCTCGCGGCCGCCGTCGGCCAGCAGGACGCCATCCAACCGGATGGTTCCAGTGTCCGGCTCGAAGTATTGGGTGATCATCCGCATGGTGGTGGACTTGCCGGCCCCGTTGGGGCCGAGGAAGCCCACCACCTGTCCCCGATCCACCGCGAAGGAAACCTCCTCTACGGCAGGGACGCGGTCGAACCGTTTGGAGACTCGTTCGAGCGTAAGCAACGGCATAGAGCGCTTTGGATTGGGTTAGTTGTCGCCGGGCGGGATTCTAATGCGCGGCGCACCGGCCATCAAGCTCCATCCAGGGGGAAATGCACGATGGCACCGGGTGGTCGCGCTCGGCTGAACCGGACCGATTACATTCGCACGCGTGACCGCCATCAATCGGGCAGGCTCGATCGGCCGCAGGGCGACCCTGGGGATCGCTATCTGCGTGCTGGCGCCGCTCGCGGCGGCGCGGGACGCGCGGGCGCAGGAGCACTCCGCCGTCGGAGCGCAGGCCGGGTACTCCAGGGCGGACCTGACCGGGGAGGCCTCGGACCTGGTAGAGAGCCGGCAGGGGGCGATTACCGGGGTCTACCTGCACTTGCCGTTGAACCGGATCATGAGCGTGCGGCCGGAGCTGCTGTTTTCCCTCAAGGGCGGCCGAACCGTGGCCCGGATCGCCGGGACCTCGACGCTGGCGGATCATCGACATCGAGCTCGCCTATCTGGAGCTTCCGCTCCTCGCCCGGCTGACCCTGCCGAGCGGCCGTTTCAGACCCGCGATCTTCGGCGGCCCCTCCGCCGGCCTCCAGATCGGCTGCGACGTCCTGATCATCTTTCTCCGGACTCCACATCCCGACTGACCTGCGGACAGAAGCGCCCGGAGGCCGGGAGGAGAGAGTTAAGCCAGGTGCGGGAGTGGGACTTCGGGTGGATCGCGGGGGCGGCGATCGAAATGCACCTTCCACGCACCACGCTCGCCCTGCAAGGCCGGTACTCGGCAGGCTTCCGCTCGATCCTGGAGGGCAACGTGGAACTGAGGAATCGGGGGATGGCGTTGCTGTTCGGACTGACGTTCTAAAAAACTGCGGGAAAAGTGAAAGGTGAACAGTAAAAGGGTCGCTGAATCGCCCCTTTTCACTGTTCACGTTTCACGTTTCCCGCTTCTACGGCCTGTACCTAGTGCCTAGAACAGATACCTCAGCCCCGCCTGGAACTGCCGCGGCTCGCCGAGGCCGCTCCTGATGGTGCCGTCGAAGTTGAGGAACGTGCCGCCCGAGGCGGGATCCTTGAAGTTGTCGGAGTTGGTGACGTTGAACGCCTCGAAGATCGCCTCCACCGTCCCCCCCGCCACCGGGAACGGCTTGGAGACCCGGATGTCCCAGGAGAAGAATCCGTTGTCGCGCCGGATGGTGTTCCGCTGCAGCACCGTGCCGTCGTCACAGATCCGATCCTGGGTCGGGTCGTTCCGGATCGCCCTCTGCCCGGACGGCTGGTTGTTGATCGCAGCTCTCCGAGGTCGGCTGTGCCGAGTACGCGCTGAGCCGGTTATTGAGATAGATGTCGCCGGGCAGGATGGCGAGCACCCAGGCGTTGAAGCGGTGGCGCTGATCGCGGTCGCTCCAGCCATACTCCTGTTCCAGCGCGTCGGCCCGGGCGTAGCGGAGGGTGAAGGGGTCCCGCTCGTTGTCGTCGTCCGACTTGTCGAAGGACAGCGTGTAGTTGAACTGGAACTGGAGCTTGGACCCGGTCGTCCGCTTGACCTCGGCGGTGATGCCGTTGAAGCGCGACTTGGCGGTACTCTGCACCGTCCAGAGCGTGGTGACGCCGTTTGCCCCGCCGGGCTCGAGGCCCGTGCTCCAGGGGCTGCCGAAGACCGGGTCGTTCGAGTTGAAGAACCGGGTCAGGTGGTCGCCTCGGGCGTGGGTGTAGCTGATTCCCGCCGCGACGTTCTGCGTGACCTCGCGCTCGTAGCCGACCGTGGCGGTGATGGTGCGGGGGTTCTGGAACTCCTTGTCGAAGACGTAGACGTCGGGGCCGAATGGCGCACCGCTCGGCGGCACCAGAAGCTCCCCATACGCCGGCGGCGCCCCGAGGATGGGAATCAACGCGCTGTTGCGGAAGAGCGTCTGGCCGCGAGAGCCGTCAGTACTGCGACTGCTCGCCAGGTTGAGTCCCGGGATCCGGGCGTAGTAGATGCCCGCGTTGGCCCGGATCACCTGCTTGCCGTCGCCCTTGACGTCGTAGGCGACGCCCAGCCGGGGCTGGAACATCGAGTAGTCGGACGGGATCGTCCCGTCTCCGGGGAACTCGAAGGTGCCGGCCGAGGTGGTGACGGTCTGGCCGATGAACGGCGCGTAGAAGAGATCCTCGATCGGCGTGATGAGGCTGGGCTGGATCTGCGCTTCCCAACGCAGGCCGTAGTTGAGCGTCAGGTTGGAGCGGGGCTTCCAACTGTCCTGGATGAACAGCGCCAGCTCGTTCTGGATGATCTCCTGAGAGCCCGCCTCCTCAACGGTCAGGCCGCCGACTCCGGCCTGCTGGAGGTACAGTGCCACCGGGCCGACGATGCTCGAGCCCGGGCAGGCGCCCGTGGTGTTGGAGCTTGGCCGTCCGCGCACTCGACGTACCCGTTGCCGTTCGCCACGTAGTTGAGGAAGCCAGGCACCGAGGTGAAGCCGATCCGCCCGTTCTCGAAGCCGCGGAAGGTCTGGTTCACGCCCGTGCGGTTCCACTCACCGCCCACCTTGATGAGGTGGTTGCCCGAGACCAGCGACACGTTGTCGAGAAGCTGCAGCCGATAGTCGTACGCGGTCGCGAGCGGGATGAAGAACGGCATCCCCATTCGATAGCCGGAGAACCCGTCGGGACCGACAAAGCCAATATCGGTATCCGGGAACGGGCGTCCGGTGGTGGGATTGATGGCACCCTCGTACGGGCGAGGACGGTCCTCCCGAGCTATCTGGAAGCGGAACTCGTTCGACAGCGACGAGGAAAAGTTCGAGGTGAGGGCGCCGTTTACGGCATGGGAGTGATCCTTTTCCAGGGCGTTCGCGCTCCGCCCCCAGAAATCCACGTCGAACGTCCCATTCTGCTGTTGCGCCCGGGTGTAGTTGTATTTGATCGTCGCGCGGTGCTTCGAGCTCAGTTTGAAATCGAGCTTGGCCAGAAGGGCGTTGGCGTCGTTGGTGCGGCTTATCGGCCCGAATTCACCGGCCAGCACGCCCCCGAATGCGGTGTCGGAAAACGCCAGTAGATCCGGATCGATCAGGGAGGTCCGGTCGCGCTGCTTGGTTTCGTTGTACTCCTGCTGGTCGTATGCGATGAAGAAGAACGCCTTGTCCCTTACGATGGGCCCGCCGAAGGTGGCCCCGAACTGGTGTTGGGAGTAGTCGGGCTCGAACCCGGTCGTGCCGCCTCCCGGAAAGGTGTGGCCGAAGTCGGCCGAGAGCGCGTCGTACTTGCCGAAATAGTGCGCCGAGCCGTGGAACTCGTTGGTGCCCGACTTGGTGATGATGTTGAGGAATCCGCCGCCCGACCGCCCGAACTCCGCGTTGGCCCCATCGGACACCACCACAAAGTCCTGCACCGCGTCCAGGTTGAAGGTGAACGCCGGGCGCTGGCCGCCCCGCTGCTCCCCGAAGAAGGGATTGTTGAAGTCGGCGCCGTCCACCGAGACGTTGTTGTGGATCCCCCGCTGGCCGCCGATGCTGATCTCGTCGCCGTCCGGGCCCTGAACCAGGGCGACGTTCGGGGTGAGCGTGGTGAAGTTGAAGATGTTCCGCCCGTTGTTGGGCAATCCCTCCACCGCTGCGACCCCGAGCCGGGTGGCCGATGCGGACATGGTCACGTCCACGGTCGGCTCGTCGACCGCCACCGTGAGCTCCTCCAGCTGCACCACCTGGGGCGCCAGCGCGAAGGGGAGATCCACCGTCTCGCCCAGCCGGAGCGGCACCGCGGAGCGCCGGTCCTCGATGAAGCCGAGCGCCCGGGCCGAGACGTCGTAGGTACCGACCCGGAGGAGGGTGCCGACGTACACGCCGCGGTCGTTGGTGGTGAGGACGCGGTCGGCGTTGGTCTCGACGTTTCGCAGGGTCACGACCGCCCCGGACAGGGGCTTGCCGGTTGAATCGGCGACGACCCGCGGATCACGCCGGTGGTGGCCTGGGCCTGGGCATGAAGCGCCGCCGGGGCGGCAAGCAGCACCGCAGCCACCGGGACCTGCCAGGTCGCACGCAGCACACGGGGCAACAGCATAGGCATCTCGCTTGTGGGGGGTGCGCGCGTTCGCGCGCTGAACGGGGGCCGAAAGCCTTCGGAGCCGAGGACCGCGAGCCAACTGATTTTCGGATGGGGATAGCATACTCCGCCGAATCGCGCGGGGCAAGAATCAAGGATGCCCCGGTTCCGGGCGGGTCCCTCTTCAGGGACTGCGGGACTCCCCTTTTCCTTGAGGCGGGAGGTCGCGCAACGTCGGATAGAACTGGACGAAGACATTGTCTCGGGCCGCCTGTCGCGCGTGGCACCGGGCGCAACGCTCCGGAGGAAGCGTCGGCGCGGTCGGCGCATCGCGCCCGAAGTCGAAGTATGCCCACCCTCCTGGAAACCGTCCGGGGTCCTTCACCGCCAACTCGAGTGCCGCGAAAGCTCCTTCGGTCCAGCCGGCCCGACTCGGCGGGACCCGGCGGCTGGGTTGCCGGATCGCGAGGGCTAGCATCGTGCCGTCGCGGAATCGGCGGGTCCGAAGGTAGTGCTCGTACGCGGTCGGCTCGAGATAGACCCGGTGGAACATCCCCGGGCCGTCCTCCGTAGCGTCGGAATAGCCCAGTCCCAGCGACGCCCCCACCAAAATCCACCGCTCGACGTCGGCCGGCCGGAGGAGGGCGCCATCCAGGGTGTATCGGGGCAGAACCGGCGCCGAGGCGGGCGGAGGAGCGGCGGCAAGGGCGGCCGCGAGGGCGGGGAAGAGAAGGCGGCGAATCAAGGGCTCCGTGAGTACCCTTTGCTGAACTAGGGGTGGCGACCTATAATACATAAGCCACTTAGGTATCGCAACACACCCTTCCGCGCGGAGCCGCCATGGCCGGAAGCGACCTCTACGTCGGCACACTCGACGTGCTCATTCTCAAGGCCCTCAGCCTGGGCCCGCTGCACGGCTACGGCATCGGCCGTTGGATCCGCCAGACCACCGACGAAGCGCTCACGGTACAGGAGGGCGCCCTCTATCCTGCACTGCACCGGCTCCAGCGCCGGGGCTGGCTGGAGGAGGAGTGGGGCATCACCGAGACGGGGCGTGAGGCCAAGTACTACCGGATGACGCCGACCGGCCGGCGCCAGCTGCGGACCGAAGTCGAGCGCTGGCGCACCTATGCCCGTGCCGTCACCGCGGCGTTGGACGCCGCGCCAGGCTGATCCGCCCTTCCCCGTGCGGCGCCTCTTCCGTCTGCCCGGCTCCCCGCCCGACGTCGCCCGCGACGTCGGGAGCGAGCTGCGCTTCCACCTCGACATGCGCACTCAGGAGCTGATCGAGGCAGGCATGGGGCCGCAGGCGGCCCGGTTTGCGGCGCTCCAGGCGTTCGGGGATCTCGCTGCCATCGAAGGCGAATGCAGGACCATCGCCGCACGCGGGGCGCGCGAGCGCGCCAGGAGAGACATAATGACTGGCCTAGTTCACGATCTCCGCTTTGCCCTCCGCTCGCTGCGAAAGAGCCCCGGCTTCACCTTCGCCTCCATCCTGACCCTGGCGCTGGGCATCGGCGCCAATACGGCGGTCTTCAGCATGATTCGCGGCGTGCTCCTTCGCCCCCTTCCGTACCAGGAGGGGGAACGTCTGGTGCACCTGCGGCAGCCCGCGCCGCTTGCGGCGGTGGAGAACGCGCGGTTCTCGGTCCCGGAGCTGGTGGACTACCGCGACCGCAGCAGGGCGCTGCAGGCCATCGTCGAGTATCACTCGATGCCCTTCATTCTCCTCGGCCGCGGCGAGCCACGCCGGGTGCAGACCGGGGTGGTCTCGGCGAACTACTTCGACGTCCTCGGCGTACGGCCGCTCCTCGGCCGCGGGTTCCGCCGCGGGGAGGACCAGCCCGCCGCTGAGCCGGTGCTGGTGTTGAGCTACAACTTCTGGAAAAATCGCCTCGGCGGCGACCCGGCCATCGTCGGGCGGACGTTCGAGATGAACGATCGGATCCACACCGTCGTCGGGGTGCTCCCGGCGGTCCCCCAGTACCCGGCCGAGAATGACGTCTACATGCCGAGCTCGTCCTGTCCCTTCCGGTCGAGCCCGATGATGCTGAGCACCCGCAGCATGAGAATGCTGCTCCTCTTCGGGCGGCTGGCACCCGGCGCGACCCTCGAGCAGGCGGAGTCGGAGCTCAAGGGAATCGCGTCCGGGCTGCGCTCGGAGCACCCGGCGGACTACCCCAGCGGGCAGGGGTTCACCATCTCCGCGGCCTCTCTCCACGACGAGCTGACCAGCCGGGCGAGACCCACGCTGCTGCTGCTGATCGGCACCACCGCGTTCGTGCTTTTGATCGCCTGCGCCAACATCGCCAACCTGACCCTGGCCCGGCTGGTCCGCCGGTCTCGAGAGATGGCGCTGCGCTCGGCGCTCGGCGCCGACCGGGCACGGCTGTTCCGCCAGATGCTCGCCGAAGGCGGCCTGCTCACCTTGGCCGGCGGCGTGCTAGGCCTGGGGCTCGCGGCGGGGACGATGCGGCTCCTCGCCGACTTCGCGGCCCGGTTTACGCCGCGCTCGGGTGAGATCGCGCTCGACGGTCAGGTGCTCGCCTTCACTCTTGCGGTCTGTGTGCTCACCGGTCTGGCCTTCGCGATTCTGCCGGCCCTCCCGTCGCGAGCCAACCTGGTCACCGCCCTGAAGGAGGGCGGAGCCGCGGTGAGCGGCGGCGGCTCCCATCGCGTGCGCGCCGCCCTGGTGGTGGCGCAGGTGGCGGTCTCCATGGTGCTGCTGGTGGGGGCGGGCCTGATGCTGCGAAGCCTGCTGGCGCTGCAGGCGGTGGATCCGGGCTTCGATCCCCAGCGCGTGCTGACCATGACGCTGGACCTCAACTGGTCCCGCTATACCACGAACGAGCTCGTCCTGGGCTTCCACGACCGCCTGCACACCCGGCTCGCCGGCCAGCCCGGGGTCATCGCGACCGCGTCGTCACTCACTTTCCCGCTCGACGGCCACCGGCGAATCAACGTCGGATTCCGCATCGAAGGTCAGCCTCCCGCCGAGCCGGGCGTCGAACCGCTGGGCGATCTCCGGAGCGCGACGCCCGAATATTTCAGGACGCTGGATATCCCCCTGGTGACCGGCCGGTTCTTCACCCCGTCCGACGGGCCGAACTCGCCGAACGTCGCGGTCGTGAACCAGACGCTCGCCCGCCGCTACTGGGGGCGCGAGACCGCGGTCGGTCACCGAATCTCGGCCGACAGCGGGAAGACCTGGATCACGATCGTCGGTGTGGTGGGCGACGTGCATCACTACGGCCTGGACAGCGAGCCCTCCGACGAGGTGTATCTGCCGTTCTCCCAGCTTCCGTTCCGCGAGGGCACCTTCCTCGTCCGCACCTCCGCCGATCCGGGGGCGATGGCGCGGCGCATCGGGGAAGAAGTGCTTGCGATCGATGCCGGGCAGCCGCTCGCCAACGTGAAGACGCTGGACGAGGTCCGAGGGGAGGCTCTGGCGTCGCCGCGACTCACCACTACGCTGCTCCTGATGTTCGCGCTGCTGGCGCTTTGCATCACGGCTGCGGGGCTCGGCGGGGTCGTCGCTTTCTCGGTGAGCCAGCGGACCCAGGAGATCGGCGTCCGCATGGCCCTCGGAGCCGGCCGCGCGGATGTCCTAGGCATGGTGCTCAGGGAGGGGCTCAGTCTCGTCGGGGCCGGGCTGGTCCTGGGGCTCGCTGCCGCCATTCTCCTGACCAGGCTGATGAGCGGGCTCCTCTTTCAGGTGGAGGCTACCGACCCTATCACCTTCGCCGGTATGGCATTGATCCTGGTCCTCATCGCGGCGGTCGCCTGCCTGGCCCCCGCTCGAAGGGCCTCCGCGGTCGACCCCATGGAGGCCCTGCGGGCCAGCTGACTCGTCGCGCGGTGTAAGGCGTCTCACAGACTCCCTCCCAACCAGGGGTCATCTTCGTCCTGTCCCCCGCTTCCCTCGTTCCACCGCCCCGAGGCGGGGGCGATCCGTATTTTCCCCAGCGGGCGCCGTCGCCCGGGATCGGACCGAGGATGACGCACAGCGGAGCCACACAGTTCGTCGAGATCGCACGTTCGCGCCTCTTGGCGAGGTTGAGGGCGCCGGGCGCAGGGTGGAGACGGGCCGCGGAGACGGTGTGGGGCCCTTTGCTGACGCTGGCGGCGCTGATCCTCATCGATCAGCTCGCGCGCCACGGAATGCCGGTCCTCTATCCGTTCCCGCCGCTGCTCCTCACCGTGGTCATCTCCGCCTATCTCGGTGGGTTCCGGCCCGCGCTGATCAGCGCGGTGCTCACCGTGCTTTACGGAGTGCACTTCTTCGCCGAGCCCGGATTGCCGCTGCGATACCAACCGAGCGAGGCGTACAGCCTTCTGGTGGTGGGCCTGGTGGCGCCTGCCATCGCGGTCCTGGCGTCGCGGCTGCGCTCGGCGGCGGAACGCGGCCGGCACGCCGAGCTCAGCCGAAGCGACGCTGAAGCGCTGGATCGCCGCGTGTCCTTTCTTTCCCAGGTCAGCGTCACGCTCGCCTCGTCGCTGGATTACGATGTCGCGTTCCGCGAGCTGTCCCGGATCCTCGTTCCGACTCTCGGCGACTGGTGCGCGATCCACTCAATAGACGAAGGCGGGACACTGCGCTTCATCGCCGGCGCTCACCGCGATCCGGCGCGTGATCTGCTGGTACGGGTGCTCTGCGAGCACGGCGACCGCCCCATTCCGTTCGGCCTGCCGGGGAAGGCAGAGTTGGAGCCGCTGGAGGTGACCGATGAGCTGCTTCGGGGCCTGACCCACGACGACGAGCACCGCCAGCTCTACCGCGCCCTCCGGCCGATCTGGGTGCTCCAGGTGCCGCTGCACGCCAACGGACGGCTGGCCGGCGTCATCACACTGGGCATGAGTCGGGAGTACGCACGCGCGTTCGGCGAGCAGGACATCCGTTACGCCCGCGAGCTGGGAGACCGTGCGTCGCTCGCCATCGGCGCCGGGCACCTGTTCCGCGAGGCGCGGGAGGCCGATCGTCGCTACCGGCTGCTGTTCGACGCCAATCCGCAACCGATGTGGGTCTTCGACGCCGAGACGCTGGAGTTCCTCGCCGTCAACGACGCTGCCGTCCAGCACTACGGGTACTCGCGCGACGAATTTCTCTCCATGAACATCATGGACATCCACCCGGTCGAGGATGCCCCTGACCTGCCGGCTTCGACCCTGCCCGGCCGGCGGCAGGAGACGGCCTTCACCCGCCACCAGCGCAGAGACGGAACCCTGATGGACGTCGAGCTCGTCTCCCACGAGCTGGAGATGAATGGACGCCGTGCCCGTCTGGTGCTCGCGACCGACGTCAGCGACCGCGCCCGGACCAGGGCCGCGCTGCACCACAGCGAGGAACAGCTCCGGCAGGTCCAACGCCTCGACGCGGTGGGCCGGCTAGCCGACGGCGTCGCCCACGACTTCAACAATATCCTCACCACGATCCGTGGCTTCGGGGACATGCTCTTCCGCCAGATGGCCGAGGACGATCCACGGCGGGCCGATGCCGATCAGATCCGGAAGGCCGCGGAGCGGGGCGTGCTGCTCACCGGCCAGCTCCAGACCTTCGGGCTGCGCCGGGTACCCAACCCTACGCGGCTCGACCTTCACCAAGTCATCCGGTCGATGGAGGGGCTCATCCGGCGGTTGATCGGCGCCGACATCCAGCTCGACCTTCGACTCCTCCCGGGGACCGCGATGCTGCGTATGGACCCGGGGCACCTGGACCAGCTTCTGATCAACATCATTCTCAACGCTCGCGACGCGATGCCCCAGGGCGGCGTGCTCACGATCGAGACCGCGGAGCGGCAGATCGGCGCGGGCGCGAGATCCCGCCGGGTCCGTCCCGGCCCGTACCTGCTGCTCGCCATCAAGGATACCGGAGCGGAGATGGGCGGTGAGGCGCGGGCCGAGCTCTTCGAGCCGTTCCCCACGACGGATCCCCGGCAGCAACGGGCCGGCCTGGGCCTGACCATCGTCTACGGTATCGTGCGCCAGAACGGGGGAGTGGTGCGCGTATCCAGCGAGCCGGGGCAAGGCACCACCGTGAAAGTGTACTTGCCGCACGCGGACCCGGATGAGATCGAAGCGGTCGCGCCCGACACGGCCTTTCGGGGAAATGAGACGGTGCTTGTGGTGGAGGACGAAGACGGGGTGCGGGAGTTGGTGCGCCAGATTCTGGTCGAACAGGGCTACGCGGTGCTGACGGCTCGGCACGGGCGAGACGCGTTGCTGGTCGCGGAGCGCTACGAGCGTCCGATCGATCTGCTGGTGACCGACGTGGTGATGCCCGAGATGGGCGGTAGCGAGCTGGTGGAGCGGCTGACCGCCCGGAGGCCGGACCTCAAGACCCTCTATATCTCGGGCTACACCAACGACGAGGTGCTCCGCCGCGGCGTGCAGGGCGCCGAGACCACCTTCCTCCACAAGCCCTTCACCTCGGATGGCCTGATGCGGGTGGTGCGGGGAGTGCTGGACGAGCGGAGCGCCGGCGACTACCTGACTCGCGCTCGCAGGTTCTTCAGGATATCGGGACTCACCTCACCGCTCAGGTGCAGCGAGAGCTCTCCCACGATCCAGTGCGGCTCGGCTCCCGGCGCGCTGGTGGCCTGGCCCGGCCGGAGCCGCTGCTGGTCCAGCAGGATCAGCCGGCCCTGGGAATCCTGATACACCACCCGCACCACAGGTCGCGTCGCGTCGGCGCCCGGTGACGTCCGGCCCAGGGCCAGGCCCATGAACAGCGGGCTCATCCCTTCGATCACGTGCACCGGGCGGCCGAGCTGCTTGGAGGCCTCGTCGAGGCCGATCCGGAGATAGAGTCCGCGCCCGCTGCTCCGGGGTGCGCGGCGCGGGAGCGGCGATCGGCGCGGCCTGCCGGCGCCATCGCGTCGCGGCGGCGCGCGCTGTCGAGCGCGGCCGTGGCCGCGGCGGCGCGGTCCAACCTGACGCTCCCGGTCCAGCTCCCGAAGTGCGCGAGCCGCCTCGGCTCGCACGTCCGCCTCCTGCTGCCCGGACTTGCCGCGTCCGCCCTCCGCATCCTCGGCCGAGTCTTCGAAGTTGGCGGTTTCGCCGGATGCATCCCGACGCGAATGACGACTCGGGTTCCTCGTTTGCCGTCTCGGCCGGAGGAGGTGCCGGAGCCGGGGCCGGGAGGTGCGCGCGCCGCGCGACGAAGACGGCGACTCCGCACGAGGGGCAACCCGCTTCGGCACCGGCGCCGCGCTCTTGGCCTGGGCCGGCGGCGCGGCCTTCGCGTCGACGGGGCCGAGGTGTCGGTGGCGGCTCGGGCGGAGCCGCCTCCTCCGTGCTCAGCACCGCGCCCGGGCCCGAGTCGGTCATGGACTCGGGCAGCGGCAGTCCGTCGAACTCGAGAGCTTCCCGTTCGCCGCATCTGGTTGCCCATGTACCCCGCGCCGACGGTCACGAGGATGAGCGCCGCCCAGCGCATGCGGCGCATGAACCGGCCGCGACCGTACTCCGGGTTCTCGGGAAGGAGAAGGGGCGGTCGGCTCGGCCGCGGGCCCCGAGGTGCGAGGCAGAGTTCCGCGGGGGCCGCGGTCGGCGGCGGCTCGCTCGCTCGGCTGCGGTCACCGGATCCGGGCTCGGCGCTCGTCGGGCGACCGGCGGTCCAGCGCGACGGAGCAGCGGGCACCTCGAGGATGCCGACCAGCCGGTCGGACTCGCCGTGGAACTCCTTCACCTCGCGCAGGCGGGTGCCGCAGGCGGCACAGCTGCCGATGTGGGCCTGTATCTCTTTCACCTCGTGCAGGTCCAGCTCGCCGTCGAGCAGGGCGTGCAGGGTGCCTTCGTCAAGATGCGACATGGTTGCCTCGTTCCTGCGCACGATACGCTTCCACCAGTCTCCGCCGGGCGCGCGCCAACGTGGTGCCTACCGCCCCCTTCGCGAGTCCGAGCGTGGAAGCGATCTCGTCGTACCCGAAACCCTCGGCCTTGAGCAGAAGCGCCTCGCGATCCCGCTCGTTCAGCCGCGCCAGCGCAGCCCTCACCCGAGCGACGTCCTCGTTGCGCTCGTAGTCCGCATCGGGGCCCGCGGCGGGTCGGTCCTGTTCGCCGCGCAACAACTCCAGCCGACGACCTCGGGTCACAGCCTTGCGACCATCCTCACGCACCAAGTTCAGCGCCACTGCGAAGAGCCAGGGACGCGGGTTGTCGGGCGGGGCCGAGACTGCCCTGGCGAAGGTCTCCTGTGCCAGATCCTCGGCGCGATCCCGATCGCCCGTCCGGCGATAGAGCATCCGGACGAGCGAAGGGTAAAGTTCTTCGAACAACCGGGTGAGGTCGGTCGTCATGTGCCCCTGAAGTTTCGGACCAGCGCCGCCAACTCACCCGGCTTCCAGGACTCGATGCCCTGGTGGGCGATCCTGATACTTCCCCGCCGGCCCGCAACCACAACATCCTCGCCTGCCGACAGATAAGGGGCTATCTCTGGCAACATTCGCACCAGAGCGAAATATGCATCGCTGTAGGCGGCTACGGCGGTGATGGAGATCCTATCCGCCTTTCGGAGGTCAGTCCAGACCGAGCCCCTGAGAACGAACACCCGGCCCCCCACCAACTTGGACTCCTGCCTGCCGGCTGCCGGCCCGGTTCCGCCAGCCGCTCCGATCGCCATCTCGTCTGCACTCTGTAAACTCTTTGTTTCCATCATCTTAGCACTTCGCCGTGCACGGTTGAACGCAGCCGCTCCGGTCTGCTCCCTGGCCAGCTCCGGGCGGGGCATTGGAGGGGGGGCCGTCGCGACCCTGTCCGGCTCCTGAACCAGGTAAGAGGTGTACTCAGTGAGAATGCCGAAGCGCAACGCGAGGTCTCGCATTTCCTCGATGAGGACAGGGGAGGGCCCTTCGACACGAATGACGCGCGTCAGCTCACCGATCCGGCGGGCGGCCCAGAGCCGGGGAATGAATGCGTTTCCGGTCTCCGAAGCGGCGAATGTCGCCTGCGTCTCCACCCGTTCCCGGGCGTCATTTCGAGTACCGGTCACGACCAGGCGCCCGGAGCCAGGCTGCCGATAGCGTCCGAAGACAACCAGCTCCTCTCCGTAGAACAGATCCGGCAGCCTGGCGGGTTGCGGCGCCTGAAGCTCCACCGGCGACTCCGCGATCCTGAGGTCGACCAGGGCGGGATGGCGCAATTTGGCCAGGATGACCCCGACGGCGGACTCCACGCTCGCTCCCGGCGGAACATACTCCACCGCACCCCGTCCTTCGGCGGCGAGCCGGTCGAGAAGATAGGTGTTGACGTCATGGCCGACTCCGACCGGGAAGATCCGCGCTTGACCGACGTGTGCCGCCGCCTCGGCAGCGATCCGGTCCGGGGCCTGCTCACCCACCGAGGGCATGCCGTCGCTCACCAGCACGACCTGCGCTAGTCGCTCTGCGTCAGCCGGGATATCGAGTGCGGCAGCCAGGGCTCCGGCGAGATTGGTACCGCCCTCCGCCGCCAATCCGTCCACGAACTCGCCCGCGTCGGCCAGATTGTCGCGAGTCGCGGCGACCGGGCCCTCGCGGAAGGAGCGCACCGCGCCGGAGAAGGCGATCACCCGGAAGCGATCGCTCGCGGCGAGCGTTCCCAAGGCCTGCTGCAGCGCGACCTTGGCCTGTTCCAGCTTGGTTCCCGACATCGAGCCCGAGACGTCCACCACCAGGGTGAGATCGCGGGGAAGCGCCTGGGTGCGGCCGGCCGGACCGGGCGCGAGCAACAGCATGAAGTACCCGTCTTCGCCGCCTACCGCATGGCTGAGAACGGTAGCGCCTGCCACTGGTCGGCGGAGCGGAAGGAACAGCTCCACGTCGCCCGCACTCCCGGGTGAGACGGTAATGTCGAGTCTGCCGCCTTGGGTTCGGCTGTCGATCGTATGAGTGGGAGAGTAGGGCGTGCCGTACAAGTCACCGCGGGCGATCTCGATGTGCAGCTCGGTGCCGCTGTCGGAACCGCGGAGCCCGAGCGCGTAGCGCAGCCGAAGCGCGTCTCCCTGGCGAGCGAGGAGCTGAGTGTAGCGGAGGGCGACTTTGCGAGTCTCGCCCGGCTGGATGGGAAACACCTGGGCTCTGACCAAACCGTGCCCGGCGAGCGTCAGGAGCGCCGGATCCTTCCGCCGTCGCACGATGCTCTCGTAGATCTCGCGGGCTTTGTCGGCGTCCATCGGCTCGCCGCGGAGCTCTTCATCGTTCAGCCAAAGTGAAAAGTCGGTGAACGACGCCTCCCCCGCGAGCGGGTAGAAGTAGCTCCCCTCCGCCATCGTAGGCCCACTATTCCGAAACCGCTCTTCGACCTGGACCCGGGCCACCCGGTCCTCCACCGCGATGGTCACGCGCGACGCTACCCGCGATACCGGCCCCACCGGCACCTCGGGGCGGCGACCTTCGATCTCGATCCATCCTTGCGCGAAGGAGGGATGCAAGGGAATGCACCAACCGATGAGCAGGGCGAGCAGGGGCGAGCGGGGCATCGAGACGCTCCGGATTCAGGGTCCGGGAGATGTTTCGCCGTAGGAGACTTGCACGTCGGATGCCGTACTGGTGCCGAGCGAGTGTGACGGCGCTCACAGTGGCGCTGTCAACGCTTGCCCAGGGAGCGTGAAAGTATGAGGTTGAGCTATGGAGCGGGCTATGATGGAAACGGATTCACCACTCAGCGAAGAACGGGTTCGCCTATTCAAGGAAACGAGTCGCGCGCTACTGGAGGCGATCGACTTCGAGGCCGTGCTGCGAGTGGCATTGGAATCGATGGTGCCCGCCCTTGCCGATCTCGCCGTGCTGGTGCTCGATGAGTCACCTGGAGGACCCCGGCTGGAGGTAACCCATGTCCGACGAGAGCAAACGCCGCGCCTCCACCGTGAGGTGACGTCTTCCCTTGAGACCATCCGCACCGCCGCGCAGTCCAACTCTCGAGAAGGCCGTCACTCCCACTGGATCCCCGCCGTCACCAGACGCTCCACCCACTTCGGCGCCGGCAGTGACGATCGACTCGGGCGCCTGCTCCATTCCTTCGGCGTGCGGTCTTTGATCGTCGTCGGATTCCGGGCGAGCGGCCGCGAGATCGGAGGGCTGGCGCTGGGCCGGTCCGAGACGGCGGAACCATTCCGCGCGGCCGACTTTGCCACGGCGCAGGCGCTGGGCCGGCGGATCGCGCTGGCAATGGAGTCGGCGATGGCTCAGGAGAGCATCGAGCTCGAGATCGACCGTCGCTCGAGGGTGGGCGAGGCCATGCACAAGTGGGGCCAGGTGTTCAACCTGGCTGGCTGGGGAGCGGCGGTGGTGGACGGCGCCGATCGCCGGATCGATATGGTCAATCCGGCATTCGCCCGGCTCCACGGGTACGCCGAGCCCGCGAGCATGGCCGGCCGGCACTTTTCGGAGCTGCTGCCTCCCGATCGAGTCCGGGAGCCGGAGGAATGGTGGTCCGACACGGAGGGCCAGGCGTACGAGACGGTCCACGTCCGCCTGGACGGAACCATGGTTCCGGTGCTGGTGAGCGTCACGCCGCTGGACGACCGCAGACACACCGGCTCGTTCGTGGTGACCGTGCAAGATCTCACCGATCTCAAGCGCACCGAGGAGCGGCTTCGGCGCGCGCAGCGGATGGAGGCCGTCGGGCGCCTGGCCGGCGGCGTCGCGCACGAAGTGAACAACATGATGACGATCATCCTCGGGTTCAGCGACCTGCTGAGCCGCGGGCTGAAGGTCCCGGACGAGCGGCAGCGCGAGGTCGAGGAGATCAGGAAGGCGGCGTTGCGGGCCGCCAAGATCACCACCCACCTGCTGGCTTTCAGTCGGCAGCAGGTGCTTCAGCCCACCGACCTCCGACTCAATCCCGTGGTGGAAGAGATGGTGCCGGTCCTGCGGCTGATGCTGCCAGCGAACGTCAAGGTGGAAACGTCGCTCGCTCCGTTGGATGCTCTGGTACGCGCCGATCGCTCTCAGATAGAGCAGGTGCTCATCAACCTTGCCTTCAACGCTCGTGACGCGATGGCATCCGGGGGCACGATCAAGATCACCACCGAATCGTCCCGGCTCGACGAGGCGGCGGGCCGCCGGCTCATCGGGATTCCCATTCCTGCCGGGCGATATGGGCTGATCTCCGTGGAGGACACCGGTCACGGAATGGATGAGACCACGCTGGCCCAGGTGTTCGAGCCATTCTTCACCACCAAGGCGGTAGGTCTCGGCACCGGGCTGGGCCTCTCGACCGTCTACGGCATCGTGAAGCAGAGCGGTGGGTACGTCTGGGTGGAGAGCGATCCGGGCGAGGGGACCCGTTTCACCGTGTGCCTGCCCGAGGTGCGGGGCGGCGGTGTGGAGCACGCGGAGGAATCGACAGAGGAGCCAGTCGCTCAGGGGGGCGGCGTCACGGTCCTCATTCTCGAGGACGAGGACGGCGTCCGGGAGCTGGCCGCCAGGGCTCTGTTCGAGTGCGGATACCGAGTGGTCCAGGCCCGTAATGGGAGAGAGGCGCTGGCCGCGCTCCGGGACGGGTCCCGGAGCCCCGGCCTGTTGCTGACGGACGTCATCGTGCCGGACATGGGCACGGACGAGCTCGAGGAGCAGGTACATGCCTTGAAGCCCGACCTTCCCATCCTGTATATGTCGGGGTACCCCCGGGACGACATCCTGGATCGTGGGCTGCTTCGGGAGGACCAGGCTTTCCTGCAGAAGCCCTTCACCAGTGAGGACTTGGCGAGCGATGTCGGGCGGATGGTCTCACCGCCCTGAGGCCGTGGTGGGCCGCTTCGATCGGCGTTATTTTCCCGGCTGAAGGTGATCCAAGGCCCGCCGCCGAGGTCAGGGGGACCAATGCAGACCGACACCATGGCCGTCGCCAACGAGACGACCGATACCTTTCCGATCAACGGCACCGACTTCGTCGAGTTCTTCGTCGGGAACGCCAAGCAGGCCGCCCAGTACTACCGCTCGGCGTTCGGCTATCGGCTGCTGGCCTACCGGGGCCCCGAGACGGGCACCCGGGACCGCGCCAGCTATCTCCTGACCCAGAACAAAGTCCGCCTCGTCCTCACCTCGGCCCTCGGGCCGGATCACCCGATCGCCGAGCACGTGAGCCGCCACGGTGACGGCGTCCGCGACATCGCGCTCTGGGTGGACGATGCGCGCGAGGCCTTCAGCCGCGCAGTCGAGCGGGGTGCCAAGCCGGCCGCCGAACCGACGGTGCTGCGGGACGACGACGGCGAGGTGGTCATCGCCGGGATCCACACCTACGGCGACACGATCCATAGCCTGGTGGAGCGGCGGCAGTACCGGGGCGCGTTCATGCCGGGGTTCAGACCGGTCGAGAGCCGCTACAATCCGGATCCGGTCGGCCTGCAGCATGTGGATCACTGCGTGGGCAACGTCGAACTGGGCCGGATGAACACCTGGGTCAAGTTCTACGAGGACGTGATGGGCTTCCGCAACCTGATCTCGTTCGACGACAAGGACATCTCGACGGAATACAGCTCCCTGATGTCGAAGGTGGTCGCCAGCGGGAACGAGCGGATCAAGTTTCCCATCAACGAGCCGGCGCAAGGCAAAAAGAAGTCCCAGATCGACGAGTACCTGGACTTCTACCGCGGGCCCGGCGTCCAGCACCTCGCCATCGCTACGGACGATATCATCGAGACCGTGACCGCGTTGCGGGATCGGGGCGTGGAGTTTCTCCGGGTGCCAACTACCTACTACGCCGAGCTCCAGGGCCGGGTGGGCCGGATCGACGAGCCGGTGGATACCCTCGCCGAGCTCGGCATCCTGGTGGACCGGGACCCCGACGGCTACCTGCTGCAGATTTTCACCAAGCCGGTGCAGGACAGGCCCACCCTGTTCTACGAGATCATCCAGCGGAAGGGCGCCCGTAGCTTCGGCAAGGGAAACTTCAAGGCGTTGTTCGAGGCGATCGAGCGGGAGCAGGAGCTGAGAGGAAATCTGTGAGGGGGGAGGAGTCGTGTGTCAACCGCGTGAACAGTGAAAGGTGAAAAGTAAAAGGGGGTGACGGGCGTGGTCCCCTTTCACTGTTCACCTTTTACTGTTTACGCTGTTTGGAGAAGAATCATGCCGATCTACCACACGGTAGGCCAGATCCCGCGGAAGCGGCACATCGCGTTCCGGAAGCCCGACGGAGGGATCTACGCCGAGGAGCTGATGGGGCACGAGGGGTTCACCGGAACCGCCTCGCTGCTCTATCACGTGTATCCCCCGACCACCGTGAAGTCGGCGCGCCGGCTGCGGGAGACCAAGCTGGAGGCCGACCCCGACCAGACTCTGCGGCACCGGCATTTCCGCACCTCGCAGGTGAAGAAGGGCGGCAGTCCCACGCTCGACCGCGTGCCGCTGCTCTTCAACAACGAAGTCTCGATGCTCTACGTCGAGCCGGACGAGAACGACGCCCACTTCTACCGGAACGCCCAGAGCGACGAGCTGGTGTACGTGAGCAAGGGCAGCGGGACGCTCGAGTCGGTGTTCGGCGACCTGCCGTTTCTCGAGGGCGACTACCTCATCATCCACCGTGGCATCCTGCACCGGTGGCGGCTCGATCTCGCCGGCGAACAGACCAAGCTCCTCGTCATGGAAAGCCGCGGGCACGTCCGATGGCCGAAGCGGTACCGGAACGAGTTCGGGCAGCTGATCGAGGGCGCGCCCTACAGCGAGCGGGACATCCGCCGGCCGAACGCCCTTCGCACCCACGACGAAAAGGGCGACTTCCCGATCCTGGTGAAGCAGTATGACGGCCTGAACGAGATCATCCTCGACCACCACCCCTTCGACGTGGTCGGATGGGACGGCTACTTCTACCCTTGGGCGTTCAACATCCACGACTTCGAGCCGATCGTCGGTCGGGTGCACCAGCCGCCGCCGGTGCATCAGACCTTTCAGGGTGACGGATTCGTGGTATGCAGCTTCTGTCCGCGGCCCTACGACTTCCATCCCGAGGCCGTGCCCGCGCCGTACAACCACAGCAACGTGGACTCCGACGAGGTGCTTTACTACGCCTCCAGCGAGTTCATGAGCCGGAAAGGAATCGAGTTCGGGAGCATCACCCACCACCCCGACGGCATTCCGCACGGCCCGCATCCCGGCCGTGCCGAGGCGAGCATTGGCGCCAAGTACACCGAAGAGCTGGCGGTCATGATGGACACTTTCCGCCCGTTGAAGGTCGCGAAGGCGGCGATCTCGATCGAGGACCCCAACTATCACAAGTCGTGGCTGGACGCCCAGCACGCGCAGTTCAACCCCCCGACGTCTTGAATCGCGGCAGTCCGATCTGGACCCCGAGCGCCGAGCGGGTCCGTCGCGCCAATCTGACCGCATTCCTGAAGCACATCCGCGACCGGCGGCCGCGCGGCGGTGAGTCGGTCGTGGACTTTCCCTCCCTCTATCGGTGGTCCGTCGAGCATCCAGAGGCCTTCTGGCCCGAGGTGTGGGACTTCTGCGGCGTGGTGTGCGAGGAACGAGCGGGCGCGGCGCCGTGGGACGAGGTCGCGGTCGGGCTCGACCGCATGGGACCGCCCGATCCGCTCCGGGGGCCGCGATGGTTTCTGGGGTCGCAGCTCAACTTCGCGGAGAACCTGCTCCGATTCGCCGACGACCGTCCGGCACTGGTGTTCTGGAACGAGCGCGGGCGGCAGCGGGGGCTCACTTACGCCGAGCTGGGGGCCGAGGTCCGCGCGATGGCGGCCGCGCTGCGGGCGCACGGCATCGGCCCAGGGGACCGGGTGGCGGGATTTCTGCCGAACTTGCCGGAAGCGGTCATCGCCATGCTCGCCACGGCGAGCCTCGGCGCGATCTGGTCGTCCTGCTCTCCCGATTTCGGCGTCAACGGGGTGGTGGACCGGTTCGGCCAGATCCGACCCCGCATCCTCGTCTGCGCTGACGGCTACCGGTACGCCGGCAAGGGGATCGACTCGCTGGCCCGGGTGCGCGAGGTGTGCCAGCGGATCCCGGACATCGAGCGGGTGGTGGTGGTGCCGTATTTGAGCGAGCGGCCGGCGCTGGATGGGGTGCGCGACGCGGTGCTGTGGAAGGAGTGGGCGGACGGGCCGACCGGCGGACGGTCGGAAGCGGCGGCGGTACCCGTCCGCCCGTCCGCCCTTCCGACCTTCCGCCGTTTTCCGTTCGACCATCCGCTCTACATCATGTATTCCTCCGGCACCACGGGTCTCCCGAAGTGCATGGTCCACGGAGCGGGCGGGACGCTGCTGCAGCACCTCAAGGAGCTGACGCTGCACACCGATCTCACCCGGGACGACCGGATCTTCTACTTCACCACCTGCGGGTGGATGATGTGGAACTGGCTGGTCTCGAGTCTCGCTGTAGGCGCCACGGTGGTGTTGTTCGACGGCGCCCCGCTGTCGCCGCCGAGCGGTTTGTGGGATATGGCGGCTCGTGAGGGCGTCACCGTGTTCGGGACCAGCGCCAAGTATCTCGCGCTGGCGGAGAAGGAGGGTCTTCGTCCCGGCAAGACCCACGATGTCTCGGCACTCCGAGCCATCCTTTCCACGGGCAGCCCCCTCGCCCCGGCAGGCTTCGACTACGTCTACCGGGAGATCAAGCCCGATCTCCACCTCGCGAGCATCAGCGGTGGGACGGACATCATCTCGTGCTTCGCTTTGGGGAACCCGATCGCCCCGGTGTGGCGAGGGGAGCTCCAGACCCGCGGGCTGGGAATGGCGGTGGAGGTCTTCGACGAGGGTGGCCGGCCGGTACGGGAGCGGGACGGAGAGCTGGTATGCACCCGTCCCTTCCCCAGCATGCCTACCGCCTTCTGGGACGACCCCGACGGCACGAAGTACCGCGCCGCCTACTTCGAGCATTACCCCGGCGTCTGGCGGCACGGCGACTGGGCGCGGCTGACCGAGCATGACGGCGTCGTCATCACCGGGCGCAGCGACGCCACCCTCAATCCCGGTGGCGTCCGCATCGGGACAGCGGAGATCTACCGGCAGGTGGAGCAGCTCCCGGAGGTGGTGGAGAGCCTGGTGGTGGGCCAGGATTGGCAGGGGGACGTCAGAATCGTCCTCTTCGTCCGGCTGCGGCCGGGCGTGACCCTGGACGACTCGTTGCGGGACCGCCTGCGGCGCCGGATCCGGGAGCATGCCAGCCGCCACCACGTTCCCAAGCGGATCGTCCAGGTCGCCGACATCCCCAGGACCATCAGCGGCAAGATCACCGAGTTGGCGGTGCGGGAGGTCATCCACGGACGCTCTGTAACAAACGCGGAGGCCCTGGCCAATCCGGCCGCCCTGGGGCTCTTCCGGGACCTTCCGGAACTGCGGGACTAACGGGGCCAGAAAAAGTGTGATCTATGACCTAGTACGCTGCGGCCCAGTCCGTTAGGTTAGCCCCGCGAACGAACTTGATACCGTGGCCCGAGTCCAGGAGTTCACACCTCAGAGAGACCTGGAGCGGGCAAATCGTTGTTGACCAGGGGGAGCAACGCTATGAAGACACTATGGATCCTCGCCGCCGCGGCCACCTTCGCGGCGTGCTCCAGCCGAAGCGAAGAGGACGTGGGTGCGGCCCCCGATCGTGGGGACGACACTACGGCCGTAACGACCGAGGTGGATACCTCCACCGGGCAGTGGGATACGACCAGCACGACGGGTGACGTCAACGCGCCGAGCGACACGGCCCTCACCCCGACCACGCCGACCGAAGCGATTCCCGACACGTCGAGCATGGGTACCGACACCACCATGACCTTGCCGGACACCGGCGCCTACGTGCCTGACACCAGCTCTGCGGGCATCGACACCACCTCGGCGGTTCCGGCCGATCCCAGCGTTCCTGCGGACCCCACGGTCCCGGCTGACCCGAGCGTCCCGGCGGACCCGACTGTTCCGGCCGATCCGAATGCTCCGGCCGACCCGAGTGCCCCGGCCGATCCCAGCATGCCGGCCGACAGCACCTACCCGACCCCTCAGTAAATCGGGGAAGGCTGTACCTCAGGATGAAGGCCCCGGGCGGTTCGCCGGGGCCTTCGTTCTATTGGAATGGCGCTGGAATCGGGGGAGGGCTTAGAATGCGCCATGCCTCCCGTCGAGGTCACCCGCACGTACTTGGAGATGCGTTCTCCGGGCGATCTGCGCCCTGCGGCGAATCCCCTCGACCCGCCCAGGCTGGAGCGGATCGAAGGATGCCCTGCTTCCTTTTTTCGCTATCTGTATGCCGAGGTCGGCCGGGCGTACCACTGGACGGACAGGCTCTCCTGGACGGACGAGGAGGTACGAGCGCATCTCGAGAATCCCGCGGTGTCGCTGTGGTTGCTGACGTCGCGGGCCGCTCCAGCCGGATACTTCGAGCTCCGGGATCACGGCGACCGATCCATCGAGATCGCCTATTTCGGACTGCTGCCGGAATTCGTGGGGCGCGGCTGGGGCGGGCACCTGCTCACCAGGGCGGCGGCAACGGCGTGGGAGCTGAAGCCGGACCGCGTGTGGCTGCACACCTGCACTCTGGACCATCCGGCGGCACTGCCGAATTACCTCAAGCGGGGGTTCCGACCTATCCGGCAGGAGGTCTACACGACGGTACTCCCGGCGGTGCTCTGAGCTCTCCAGCGCCATGAGCCCCGCCTCCAAGCCGGGCGACGTCGGTTGGCCGGTGCGCGACATCCTGCGCGCCGCCGCCATCGTCGCGGGCGTCTACGTGGCGCTGCAGTTGTTGTGGGTCGGGCGGTCCGTCTTCCTGCTCGGCTTCTTCGGTGTTCTGCTCGGCATCACCCTCTCGGCGGGCGTGGATCGCCTGGAGCGGCGCCGGATCCCCCGGGGCATAGGCGCCGTGGCCATCGTGGTCCTCGTATTGGGCGGCCTGACGGGTCTGGGACTTCTCACCGCTCCCCAGATCAACCGACAGCTCGACGAGGTGCGGGAACAGCTCCCGCAGGCGATCGACCGGGTGGAGCGCTGGGTCCAGCAGCGGGGCGGTGGAGTCGCCGAGCTCATCCAGGCCGGGTCGGAGGAGGCGGGACAGCCAGCGGACACAACGCGGGATCGGCCGGATACGTCGGCGCAGGGGAGCAAGGAACGGCAGAGCGGTGACGGCGGGTGCCGCGGTGCCGACCTGCAGTCACCACTTCTTCTCGGTGTTCTCGTCCACGGTAACCCTCCTGGGCGGGCTCATCGTGCTGCTCTTCGTGGCGATCTTCGTGGCCGTCGATCCCGGGCTTTATCATCGCGGTCTCATGCACCTCTTTCCCCATCGGACGCGGCGGAAGGCGGGGGAGGTGCTGAGCGCGACGGCAACTACGCTCCGGCGCTGGCTGCTGATGCAGCTGATCGCCATGGTGGCGATCGGTGCGGTCACCACGGTGGCGCTCCTCCTGCTCGACGTGAAGGGCGCGATCGCGCTCGGCATCCTGGCCGGCCTCCTCGAGTTCATTCCCTACGTGGGGCCGATCCTCTCCGCGCTTCCGGCGATCGCCATGGCCATGGTGGATGGACCCGACAAGGCGATCTACGTGCTCCTCGCCTATGTGGCGATCCAGCAGCTGGAGGGCGTCGTGGTCCAGCCGCTGCTGATGAAAGAGGGGCTCGAGCTCCCGCCGGTCGTCACCCTCCTCGGCCAGGCGCTGTTCGCCCTGGTGTTCGGGTTCATGGGCCTACTGCTGGCGGTGCCACTGCTGGCCACGGCCATGGTGCCGATCAAGATGCTGTACGTTCGCGACGTGGTGGGCGACGAGGTGAGCGTACCCGGTGACGACTCCGGCTGATGCTGGCCCGCTCGACCGCACGGCTCCAGCTCGCGTTCACCGCCGTCCTCTTCTCGACCGGTGGCGCGGCCATCAAGGCCGCAGATTTCACCGGGTGGCAGATCACCTGCCTTCGCTCGGGAACTGCCGCACTGGCGATCTGGCTGATGACCCGGGAGGCCCGGCGGGCGTGGACCGGGCGGACACTGGTGGTGGGGGTGGCCTACGCGGCCACGCTCACGCTTTTCGTCCTCGCGAACCGGCTCACCACGGCCGCGAACACGATCTACCTGCAGTCCACCGCGCCGCTGTATCTCGCGCTGCTCGCCCCATGGCTGCTCAAGGAACCGACGCGACGGCAGGATATCGCGTTCATGGCCGCGGTGGGGCTCGGGCTGGCGCTGTTCTTCGTCGGCGTGGATGCGCCGGCGGAAACGGCGCCGGACCCGCTCCGGGGCAACATGCTGGCGCTCGCGAGCGGGCTGTTTTGGGCGCTCACCGTGTGCGGCCTGCGATGGATGGGATCGGCGGGCGGCGAGCGCGGCTCGGCCGCGGTGGCGGTGGTCGCCGGAAACGTGATCGCGTTCCTGCTCGCCCTGCCGTTCGCCTTCCCGTTGGGGACTCACACGGCCGGTGATTGGGCGCTGATCGGGTACCTCGGCGTGTTTCAGGTCGCCCTAGCGTACGTGCTGATGACTCGGGCGCTCACCACGATGCCGGCGCTGGAGGCGTCGCTCATCCTGCAGATCGAGCCGGTGTTGAACCCGGTCTGGGCCTGGATCTTTCAGGGTGAGCGTCCGGGAGCCTGGGCGCTTGTCGGTGGCGGGGTCATCCTGGGCGCGACGACGGTTCGCGCGGTGCTCGACGCCCGGCGGGGTCCCGAGGGGGCTGACGACCGCCTCGAGACCGAGACTCCTCGGGTGCCGGTGGGGTGAGCAAATGGTGTATCGCATACCGAGCCTGATCGAGACGGTCCGGATCCGGAACGGGGTCGCGCCGTTCTGGTACCTTCATCTCCGGCGGATCGCGTCGAGCTGTAAGGCGCTCGGCGTTCCGCTGCCGGGCGAGCTGCTGACTCCGGCGGGCGGCCCGGACCGGGTTCACCGGCTCGAGGTGGGCCCGCGAGGGGCTCCAAGTCAGTGAACGCTCGGTGGGTGGAACCGAGCCGGTCTCGCTGGCGCGTGCGAGGGTCGTTCACCGGCCGTATCCTCACAAGACGACCGAGCGCGCCCAGTTCGATCGCGCGCTGGAGGAGGCCAGGGCGGCCGGCGCCGACGACGCGGTGCTCCTGACCGAGGGCGGGCACATCGCCGAGTGTGCCATCTGGGGGATCTTCTGGTGGGAGAGTGACCGCCTGTGCGGCCCGGCGCTCGAGTTGGGAATTCTGCCGGGGGTGGCCCGAGCGCGGTTGGGGGATTTGGTGGGCGGGATCTCGGAGCGCCGGGTGGCACCGGCGGATATCCAGGGCCGGAGCCTCCTCGTGGCGAACTCGGTAAGGGGGGTCGTGCCGGTGGTGAATTTCGAGGGCCGTCCGGTGCCGCAAGATCCCGGAACATCACGGCTTTCGGCCTCGTTCTGGTCTTGACCCGACCCCCTCGGACCCGGTAATTTTTGCGGCTCGTGTGAGGACGCTGTGTCCGCCGCGGTGGTTGTAGCTCAATCGGTTAGAGCGCCGGACTGTGGCTCCGGAGGTTGCGGGTTCGATTCCCGTCAGCCACCCTGGGTAAACCCTGGTACAGGTGGATCCCGGTCGGGTAGGACCCGGTTCGCCGCGGGCGGAACGAGCGCGGAGGGATCGGTGCAGAGGTCCGTAGCTCAAGTGGTAGAGCACCGGTCTCCAAAACCGGGGGTTGCAGGTTCGAGTCCTGCCGGGCCTGTGGCGTACTTTCGGCGCTATCGTCTAGGGGACTAGGACGGGGCCCTCTCAAGGCCCAAACACGGGTTCGAATCCCGTTAGCGCTATGTCTGGATCGGTCGGCCCCATCGTCTATCGGTTAGGACGCGACCCTTTCAAGGTCGAGAGAGGGGTTCGACTCCCCTTGGGGCTATGGACTATCGGCGCCGCTAGCTCAATTGGCAGAGCAAGTGACTCTTAATCACTAGGTTGTAGGTTCGATTCCTACGCGGCGCACTTCCAGCAACATCCATCCCCGCAACATCTTCCAGCAACATGGCCACCGGGCGATCCTCCGCCCGGGGCCGATTTAGTGGCCAATCAGTGGCGATCGGTTCGGCCCATGGCCTCGAGGCGCGGTGGGGTGAAACCACAGAATAGGACTGCACCCATAGGACGCCGCCCACCGCAAGACCGGCGGCGAGGATCAGCCGCCCGGCCGGTCGGCTGCATGCGCGGGTCAGACAGCTGCAGTCACCGATGCTCGGATGGTCCCTCTGCATTGTGGGCGAGCTCGTAGACCCGCGCCACATTTCCGCTCACGCGGTCCAGGAACTTCGGGGAGAATCGGTCGGCAAATCTTGCCTTCAGTGCCGGGACCACCTGCGCCTGAGTCTGTTCAAGCGTTGCCCCCGAGGCGGCCGCTCGCTCTGTGACCTCCTGAAGCTCCCGCAAATACTCGATCCACAGCTCGCATTGCGCCTTGCCACGCATGAGGTCGCCATGCCCACCAATGACGTACTCGAAATCGAGATCATGTAACGCCTCCAGCGTGACGGCCCAGTCAGCCGGGTAGGCATCCCCAGCATATGGCGCCCAGCCGGTTAGGAGGTCGCCGGTAGCGACGACCCGCTCGCGTGGCAGGAAGACGACCACATCGCCGTCAGTGTGGCCTCGTCCGAGGTACAAGAAGTGCACGGCCCGGGCACCTCGTCGCAGTATCAGGCTGTGGTCGAACGTGAGCGTGGGAAACACGAGCCGAACCGCTTCGACGTCGTGAAGTTGGGTAACCGTTTCGTGCAACCGCGCCGCAACCTCGCCGCGCCGCGCGGAACTGGCGTGACTATCCGCCTCACGGCGCAGTCTGGCCACCTGTTCCCGCAAGTCGCCGAGTTCCTCCCCGAGCCGCGTCACCCCAATGTGCTTGAGTCGCTCCCGGGTCGTTTCGCTTGAGATAACCTCAATGCCGGCTGGCCAGGCGGCGAGATAGGCCCGGTTGCCTTGCAGGTGATCGAAGTGGAAATGCGTGTTGACCAGGTACTTGACCGGCTTTGGGGTGAGGCGACGCAGGCGGCGGATGAGCACTTGGGCCGCGCGTGGCGTGCCATGGGAGTCTACCACGAGCAGGCCATCCTCAAGCTCAATGACCGCCGCGTTGCTGTGCACCCAGCGCTGCGGGCGTGGAACCGCGATGTAGACTCCTGAAGTGACCAGCGTGAGATCGAAATCCAAATCTTGCGGAGCAGCCAGCGACTCAGTCCATAGAAGAGCGACCAGAAAGACCACGGGCTGAGGCGTGATTCGGTTCATGTCGTCCCTACTTTAACGTCGGGCAGCGGCCTAACGACATGCGCATCAGCCGCGGGTCCTCGTGCTCGCGCGCCGCACAATCGTACGCTTCCTTAGTGGCGCCCCCGGAGGGCGCCGCCCGCGCGGCGCCCCGCGCCCCTCCGGCCCGTCGGCTGCATGCGCGGGTTAGGCTGCAGCCCGCGCGACATCCGTTAGCGCTTCTGAATTGGGACGCTGGTCGTTTCGGGAGCGGCCGCAGGTTGCGCAGGTGTGGTTGGCTTCTCCTGGTTCGCTGGGCTCAGCTTCTCGACGCCAGACAGACTCTTAGTTCCTTCTGAGGAGTTCTGCCTGCTTGTTTTCTGCTCGATCTTAGACACCGCAGAGACCTCCTGGCCTTGGATCTTGTAGTAAGCTGAGGAGACACCGATGACAATGAAAGCTAGCACGCCGATTCCGAAAGAGATCGCGGACACCAAGTCATGCCGCTCCAACCCCTCACCAATCCCTGACCGTTCTTGAGCTATCTCTTCGAGATGCCGAGCGTTCTGGGAAAACACCGAAACGCATGTTAGGCATGCCACAAGGAAGGCGGCGCCAGCCAGCGCGTAAACGTATATCAGCCAGCGGACTGGAAGGCTGGTGGTCGTGAGAATGGTGACTAGTAGGCCAATGCCAGCCGCCGAGAGAGTAAGGATGGCCCTGTCACGTTCCATCCGAGTCTCTATCCACGCCCCGGCAACTTCTGTGTAGAAGGCGATTCGCTTTTGGGACTGCTCAGCTGGGTCGTCGGTCAGGAAGCCTCCATCTCAGAAGGAGTCACTTGCTGCGGCCTAACGACGGGCGTATCAGCTGCAGGCCCTCAGGCCCGCGCCCGCACAAACCTACGCTTCCGCTGTTTGGCTCGAGGAGGCCGGCGCCCGAGCGGAGCGCCGGCCCACCCCGGCCTTTCGGCTGCATGCGCGGGTTAGGCCGCGTGTAGCTCAATTCCTCATCGGACCCGCTTACCAATTCTCGCCCAACGTACGCCGGTAGCGGAGCCTGAGGTGTCCTTAGCTATGCTGAAATAGATGAGCCGTGGCTGCCCAATCACCCGGCTCATGGGGATAACCCCATAGTAGCGGCTATCGTAGGAAGCGTCCCGGTTATCTCCCAACGTGAAAAAGGAGTCTGGCGGGACGACCAGCGGTCCCCAATCCTGCAGATCCGGCGCATAGGAGGTTGTGTCAAGGGCGACAGTGTGGGCAACTTGCCAAGAGCGCATGCGGCCACGCTGTTCTGCGTCTTCAGTGCGGTCCTCGTCGAGATGGATAATGAAAGGCTCCTCCAGGACGCGGCCATTCCGGTGCAGGATACCGGAAGACATCATCAGCGTGTCACCCGGGAGCCCGAGGATTCGCTTGATCACCTTGAGGCCGGGCTCATCGACAGACTCGAAGACCACGACATTCCCATGCGCCAAGGCTCGTCGCGCCGCGGGAGTTTTCACCACGTAGAGGTAGTCGCCGATAAGCAGTGTCGGCTCCATGGCCGCGCTGGGAATGCGGAACGCTTCCAGCCGTTGTTTCAACTGATCCTGAAGGCTAGACCCAAACATCACACCGACCAGCAAATAGACGACGACATACACGTACCAGCGGTTATAGGGCCGGAGCTCAAAGTCCGCCGGTCGCCGCCTGGCGAGTAGCCATGCGTGAACAACCACAGCGAGATAGGCCCCTACTGCGACTAGAAAGCCGAGGAGGATTAGGACAGGGCCCTCCGGAGCCCAAAGCCACGTCGCGGCCATGAATGCGGCACCAGTCAGCGTGGCTACATAAGCGGCCAGAGCCGCTGCCGGATGAGCCGCGTAGAGGTGTCCAAGACCTGGAAGTACCAAGCTGAGCAACGCAGCCACCCAGGGACGCCGCTTTCGAGTCATGCCGCCTTTGGGGATATTGGTGCGTCGGCCTAACGACTGGCGCATCAGCTGCGGGCGATCGTGCTCGCGCCCGCACAAACCTACGTTCCACAGCGCGCTCCAGGCGCTCTGTGGCCGAGCGGAGGGTGGCGCTACCTGCGGCCCGTCGGCTGCATGCGCGGGTTAGGCCGCGAGCGGCCGCCAGGAAGCGCCTGCAACTCACACCCCGACAGGCGCCTCGTTCCAGATGTCCACTACGCAGCGCCATTCGCCATCCGGTTCTTTTCGCCACACCGTCACCGCGCGGCCAGGTGTGGTTACCAACTCTCCCGTCGCGCTCGGCAGGGTCACTGTGTTCGTGCTCAGGAGATAGGCCATCTGGCCGTCTGGCGAGAGGATCGCCTCTGAGGTGGTCCAGGTGATGTGAAAGCCTGGGATAGCCAGTGCTCCTTCCACGTACCCTCGTAGCGCCGCCTTACCGCTAACCACTGGCATGCCGGGAGGATAGACACGCGCGTCGTCGGTCCAGTAGGAGAGAATCCGGTCGACCTCATGACCGCTCGAGCCGAGCGTGGCCCACTCCGCGTCCCGTTTGAGCAAATGCGTGCGTTCGCGCTCGAGATCCATAGCAGACTCACAGTGCAAGAGAGGCTAGCATCGACACCACTCTGCGGTAGCTCGCGACCTAACGAAATGCGCATCAGCTGCGGGCTCTCGTGCCCGCGCCCGCAGAAACCTACGCCTCCTTAGCGGCGCTCACCGAGGCCCCCGCCCGAGCGTAGTCCTGCGCCCGTCCGGCCCGTCGGCTGCATGCGCTGGTTAGGCAGCGGCTCACCGAGCGGACGGAACGAGCCCGTTAAAGAACGCGCGAACGCTTGGCGTCAGGACCTCATCCTTCCCACGAGTATGGTCCCACAGGCGAACGGTGCCATCGCAGTGGCGTAGGATGTAGTTGCCTTGCTCATCCCCACCTATGATGCACGCCTCCTTGCCAGTCCACCAAGAGGCCCGTAGCGGGCGCCAAAGCGTGCTGGGCAGGAGGAACAGGACGCGCACCTGCCGGTCGCCGACGGGCAACGTGTCGTCGCGAAAGAGCTTCGCAGTGATCTGTTCCTCGGTAACATCCATGGCGTCTGCCTAACGAAATGCGCATCAGCTGCGGGCTATCATCTTACCGCGCGCGCAAACCTACGCTCCACAGCGCGTTCAGGGCGCGCTGTGGCCGCACCGGAGCTCCGCGCCTGACCGGCCCGTCGGCTGCATGCGCGGGTTAGGCCGCAGATGCTCGATCCTAAGCAGCCACTTACTGGCGCTGGCGCACGCTTGCTCGAAACTGACCGTTTGTGAAGCTTGCCGTGGCCCCATAGCGCTGAGAGCCACGCACGGCCGCCGCGTCGAATGTCAAGGTCCCGCTGATCGACCCGGCAGTCGTCTTGTACGTGTCCACTACGAGCGTGCCTGCGTTCGGGCCGCGGCCAATGTACTCTGCCTCTACGACATCGCCTCCGATTAGTACCGCGAACTCCACAGCGTCTCTGCTCAACGAATAGCTTCCTGCTCCCGTGAAGGGCAGCCGGATTGTGATGACCTCTTCGGGCACGTGGCTGTCCGATGCGCGCACGCCGAACAGATAGAGCGTGTCGATAGTCGCGCCAGGAGCAACGAGCGCCTCAGCGTTTCCCACCCAGGCGGCACCAGCCCACCGACCGGCAAAAAGGGAGTCGTCCGGTCCGCTCCCGTCGCTGCAGCCAACGGCGAGCGCGAATGGCAGGAGCAGGGTTCGGAAGGCTAGTGATCGCCACTCATGTTTCATTCAGCACCTCGCAATCCACAGTCAAGTTTGGCCCACGCATCATACCGTGAGAGACCCGCCAAGACGCATGACCGTCACGCGACAACAGCTCGGTGCGGCCTAACGACTTGCGCATCAGCTGCGGGCCATCGCGCTCGCGCCCACCCAAACCTACGCTTCCTTAACCGCGCTATAGGAGGGCACCGCCCGAGCGGAGCCCCGCGCCCATCCGGCCCGTCGGCTGCATGCGCGGGTTAGGCAGCACCGCGCGTGGATATCCTCGGGCACCATGCCCGGCCCCCCGGCTAGCGGGTGGCCCGCAGGTAGAGGTACAGGCCGTAACCCCCCACTGCCGCTCCTGCGATGGTGATAAGGCTCTCGTCCACGAGCAGGCCGGTCAGAATCCCGGCGCCACCTACGATCATCAGAATCTCGCCCTGGCGACGGCCCCCACGAGCGGGCTTCGTGCTTGCCATGGGGCGCGGTGGCTCTACCGCAAGCGGCACCATGGAGACGGGGCGCAGGGCGGCGGTAACCATCATCTCGGCCGGGCTGGGAGCGATGCGAACTAGATCGGCACCTTGACCGAGCAGACTCCTGGGCGCAGCTCCGACAGCGAGGACGACGATGGCCCCGACGAGCGAAAACCTCATACATCCTCCCCTCTGAGGCGCCGGGCCTGACCGTCTGCGTCCGGACTGAGCTCCTTTGGTGCTGCCTAACGACTTGCGCATCAGCTGCGGGCGATCGTGCCGGCGCCCGCACTAAGCTACGTTCTGCTTCGTTCTAAAGGGACGCAGCGCCCGGGCGGAGCCCGGGACCCGTCCGGCTCGTCGGCTGCATGCGCGGTTAGGCCGCAGCCCGCTGCCGACGCTTCCCCGCCGCGCTTGGAAAACCCTGTGGGCTGTCGTAATTGTCATGCGGGAGTCGGCACCCCGAAGCAATGGGAATAACCGTCGTCGTCTGTGAGGAGGAACTCGGTTTGCCCGTAGTCTCTGTCCACGGTTTCTGATACCGCATACCCGAGCCGTATCAACCGTTGTCTTGTCTCATGGATGTCTGAAGGGGCCCAATAAAGCCGGATGCCTTCGTAATTATCTGGCGTAACTGGTGAGCCTGCTCGCTGATTCAGCATGAAGCACAAATGGCCATGTCGCAGCATGCAGAAAACAAGCCTACCCTCGACTCGCATGTCCGATTCCCTGCTGAAGCCAAGACCTTCAACCCACAGGCGGAGGGTCTTGTCTAAGTCTGCGCTCGGTATCACCGGGATACAGGATCGGACAGTCATGGTGTCTTCCTTGTCCCACATGGCATAGGCGAACCGGCAACGGCTGCATGCGCGGGTTAGGCCGCACGCTTTAGGATCTCAAAGGGACGGGCGGTGGCATCCTGTGCACCTAAGGCAAGTCAGTCTGACAGCTAGGGCACCGACCAGTGTCGATCACCACGCGCGCTGCATAGCCGGTGAGCGCCTGAGAACACTTCGGGCAGCGATGGCCAAGTCGGCGTGGCCGCATTTCGTACGCCCATGCCACGTAGAAGACTACAAAACAGAGGAGCACGGCGGGGATGGAGACCAAAACCCATTTGGGTACGGCACCCGGGGCCACCGAGCGCCGAATGACCGGAACCAGGAGCAACGGCGCTGCCATGAGCGGCGCCACGACAATCCAGAACCGCCGGTACAGTTGATCTTGGTAAGTTCGCAGATCCTGGCGAAGCGCCATTTCAGTGCCTCATGTACCTGGTCGTCTTAGCAAGAACGAGGTATGCGGCCTAACCAGTATTGGACTGCACGCCCGGCCGGCTCCCTTCCCCAAATTCCCCGCCTGCACATCCCCTAAATACTGTTACCGAAAGACCCGGTCAGCATGGCATGGCTCAGCCAGCCACGATCCCCCTGTTATGCCGGACCCGGTTCGCCCTGTCAAGATGACGCTGCGTGCAGCGCCAAAGATGTCTGGCAATGATGTGAAACCCAGGAATTCTCTAATAGCGTGTGCCAACCGACCTACAGATGGTCGACCGCTTCGGATCACGATTCAGTGCAAGGGCCTTTGCTACTTCGCGCCTAGCGTCCCGCCATGAGCCGATCTCCCCGCGCCGCCCCTTCTCCCTCGACTGAGGCCGAGATCGGGACGCAGCGGGCCTCTGGAGCCCTAGCGCGGCACCACCGCAGTGGCCAACCAGTGGCCAATTGTTGAGAATCGAGGGAGCCCCGGAATCGGGTGACAACAGGTCGGCCGCGACGGGCCGCGCAAAACGGCCTGGCTTTCGCCAGGCCGTTTTCTCATCCCCTCAGGGCGTGTACACCTCGGTGTTGTTGGGAAGTAACGCCGTGGAGGCCGCCGACCGCGAGAAGCTTGGGCTTGCCAAAGGTCACGATGCGAACGACCCCGTCATGGTCCCAGGTCGGTGCGGCTATGGAGCCCCATTTGTTGGTGCCCGGATCGTAGACGTAAGCGTTCGAGCCAGCGATGACGTACAACTTGCCGTGCAGGGCGGTTCCGATGGCCCTGCCGGGAGTAGGTATCGGAGCCCGGGTCGTCCAGGTGTCGGTCGCCGGATCGTAGACATCGAGATCGGCCACCGGTTGAAAGCCGTGGAAGCCTCCCACCACGTAGAACTTGCCGCCGATGAAGCCGCCTGCGCCTAATCTGTGGTAGTGCGGCGCAGATTTCCGAGCTGCCCACCTGTTCGTGGCGGGATTGTAGCGATAGAGTCGGCGGATCGGCTCCTCTAAGCAGGTGCCGGGCCGGACCCCGGTGGTGTTACACATCCCGGGCAGAACGTAGAGCTTGCCATCAAAGGCGCCGGTGACTCCTTCCGCGGTGGGCCTCGGCATGTCGGCGATCAGGGTCACTCGGCGGGCCGCCGGATCGTAGGCCCACGCTCGACTGGACGCATCCTCGTCCCGATGGAGAGTGGTAAAGCCCCCCGAGGAGTACAGCTTGCCCCCGATTGTGCCGACGCCATTGCTTCTCCACACGGCTACTTCAGTCGCGAAATCAGCCGTCCGGGTTCCGGTCACGGCGTTGTAGATCCCGATCCCGGGCACCGTGCAGTGCCCGCCGCCGCCGCCCTCGACCACATCACACCCCCCAAAGGTGTAGACAACCGACTGCCCCGCCGAGTTGGGCATGACACCGACGGCGACTCCAATCGCAGTACTCAAGTGGTGCGCCCTTTCCCGCCAGGTGTCCACGGCCGCTGCCTCCGTTGAGACCGTCGGCACGATAGTCCCCTCGCCTCAGGCTCAGTTGGGCCATTCTCGGAGGCACACGCCAGCAGCGCGACTGTTGCGTAGGCTGACAGCACGGTAATTGTTCGCATCGCGGTCTCCTTCTGCTGACCCGCGAGCGGACGCAGGTCATCGGTGAACGAAGGGGAGGGTGTGCCGCTCACCTGCAGGCTCGGCCACAAGCCCGGTCCAAACGTGGTGGTGAGGCCGACGCGGCTCTTGAGCCGGTGCCATGCCACCGCGAGAACTGGCCGCCATGTCTGGCCAAGGGTCGTCAAGCGGATGTCAAGTCAGGTAGCGTCGGCGGGCGGTCGGGCCCCATCGTCTATCGGTTAGAACGCGACCCTTTCAAGGGCGAGGGAGCGGTTCGACCCCCCTTGGGGCTATGGGATCCGCGCCGCCAGCTCAAGTGGTAGAGCAAGTGACTCTTAATCCTTGGTTGTAGGTTCGATTCCTACGCGCTCACTCGCAGGAGAAAGCACTCAGTACCAACAGCATGCAGTGAGATCCTGGACTACTCTTCGGAGCCTTTTTTCGTGCCCAGGTGTGCCAGGTAGCGTGCCAAATAGTGCGACCAGACCCCACCGTGCGGAATGGTATGCGGGTGCTCAAGGTGGGGAAAAAAAGCCTAACGGTGGATCCGGCGTTTCAGGTGGTAGACTTCAACACCGCATTCTCGACGGGCCGGCGCGCCCGCACGGGATCGGTATGAAGTGATGCGTCGGTCGAATGCCGACGCTGCGCCGGACTCGCCTTCTGGTGGAACACTGTGGTGGTCCGGGCTCGCCCATATCGGGCAGCGAGAGCCGGTCGACGGTGTTCTCTTCCAGTTCGCCCAGTCGCCCTGCGCAGTCTGGCTAGCTGCGCTTTTCCAGCTAGATATTGGCATTCATGCTGCAATCTTGTCTCACTCAGGCGCTCGTCGGAGTGTTCCTGCTCGCAGGAACCTGCCTGACGGCGTGTAGCGGTGGTCGGGCAACAGTCAGTGCGGCGCGTCCCGAGGGGCCCCCCCTCGGCGAGCAGAGCCCACCGCTCCTCGCGGCCTGGCGTCGTACCGACGCTGAGTGGACCGACTGGGTCGATCCTTCCACAAAGCACGTCCGATTCATTGTCGTACCTGGTCAGGCCGGAAAACATGTTCAACTTGAACTCATTGATTGGGGTGGCGGTGGCCCGGCCCTAGTGCTCATGGCGGGCCTCGGCGAAACCGGGCACATCTACAACGACCTTGCTCCCGGTCTTACCGATCGATTCCGGGTCATCGCCTTCACCCGGCGAGGACACGGTGCTTCGTCCCGTGCCGACTCATCGACCTGTGTGCTCGACACCCTCGTGGCTGACATCGCTGCGGTGATGGATAGCCTGCAGCTGAGGCGTGCCTCTCTCATCGGCCATTCCATCGCCGGGGCCGAGATCACCCGCTTCGCCGCGCGGTGGCCGGATCGAACCGACAAACTCGTTTACCTCGATGCGTCTCACGATTTTGCCGGGATCGACAGCATCCTTGGCGCGAACCCCGCCTGGCCTCCAGCCTTCTCCCCGCCTTCGGGGACAGCAAGGGACACGCTGAATGCCACCCGGGATCGGTCGAAGCGGTATCGATTCGGCTATTGGTCAGACGCGCTGGAGTCTGGCATCCTTCGGTCAGCCAGTTCGGACGAGGCATCCGATGGATGTTTGTTGCGGGACGCGACACTCCACCCGAAGGAGTATGGTGCTGTGCGGGCTCCCGCGCTCGCGCTCACCGCCGGATACACGATGCAGAATTGGTTCTTCTACTTGGACCCGATCGCAGACAGCGTGAAGTGGAGGGGAGCTGAACATTGGCTCACCAAGGTGCTGCAACCTTGGCTGGCTGCCGGCCGCGAGCGCTTTCGGCGTGAAATGCGGAGCAGTCGGACGATCGAGGTTGAGGCTGATCATCACTTCTTCAACTCGCACCCGGCCCGGACACTCCGCGAGATTCGCGGGTTTTTACTATCACCCGTCGCTCCCTGAAAGGCCCGCCCCGGCGGATCGGCGGAGCTGCATTGGGCTTGCTGAGTGCCGCTCTCATCGGGGCCCCTGGACCGGGGTCGATTTCACCCCTCAAACCAACCGTCAATTGTTCACTCAAGGTGCCACTCAGCTGCTAGTCGGGGCCCAGGCGGGCTCCGGCTGGCAGTCTGCAGGTTCGGGTGATATAGTAGGAAACAGTACAATACAGTGATAAACAGTCACAAATAGCGCAACCTGGCGTCCGATCAGGAGCCTCAATGAGCACCACGGTCGATCGGCCGGTCTCCCCCGCTCCGTCGCTCCACAGCTACGGCGAGTTCCTGGCGGCCCTGCTTAGTGATCGGGAGTCGTTCTTCGATGAGGTTGTAGCGGGAGTCGAGTTGGGTCGAAAGCTGCGCTTTGCGCTGGGCACTCTACTGCTGCTCGGGGGACTGTACGGCGGTGTGGCTGGGGCCTACAGCGGACCGCTTCAGGCCGTCGCGGCCGCGGCAAAGTTGCCCTTCCTCTTTCTCGCCACTTTTGTCGTTTGCTTCCCGGCATTCTATGTCGTGCAGGTCCTAGTTGGCTCCCGGCTAAGGCTGTTGCAGGTTGTCGTGCTGGTGACAAGCGCGCTGGCGCTAACCGCCGTGGTGCTAGCCGCATTTGTTCCAGTGCCGGCCTTTTTCCTGATTACTGGCGCCAACTATTACTTCCAGCACCTGCTACACATCGCCATAGTGGGAGCCGCAGGCATTTTTGGCATGTACGCCCTTCACGACGGGCTCACCACAATCTGCGAGCGGCGCGGCGTGTACCCGCGTAAGGCGATCACGATCATGCGGCTGTGGGCGGTGCTCTTCGCGTTCGTCGGTATCCAAATGGCCTGGAACCTTCGCCCCTTCCTGGGTGACCGCAACCAGCCCTTCCGTGTCATTGGCCATTACCAGGGCAATTTCTACGAGGCGGTGATCTACGCCATGAAGCAGCTCGTGACGGATTCCAACTCCACGGTGCCGGCGGCGCCCGCGCCCGCGGAACGGAGTCTCGAAGAGTTGCTTCGCGGAGGAGACTCAACCGCAGCCCCGAGAGCTCAACCGTGAGTCAGGCCCAGGAGAACGGTCGGTCACCTGCCAACGACATTCTCACGCTCGAGGAGGTCGCCTCCTATCTCCGGCTTACTCCGCAGACCATCTACAAGTGGGCTCAGGAGAAACGAATTCCAGGCGCGAAGCTGGGTAAGGAGTGGCGCTTTCGGAAGAGCATCATCGATCGCTGGCTCGATGACCAGATCCTTTGTGATGACTCCGGCTTCAGCCATCTGAGGCAGCAAGGACGGGGGTCATGATGTCGACTGCCACAACCAGCTCGCTCATCATCCTGCTCTTCTGCGCCAGTAGAGGGGCGTCACAGACGCCTTCCTTGCCCAACGCGGTCGATCGATTCATCAGGGCCGAACTGGCTCGCCAGCAGATCCCGGGGATGTCGGTCGCCGTTCTGCGCGGCGACAGCGTCCTCCTGGCGCGTGGGTACGGCCTTGCCAACTTGGAGCACCGCGTCCCGGCGACCGACAGCACGGTGTATGCGGTTGGCTCGGTCAGTAAACAATTCGCGGCGGCGGCGATCGTGATGCTGGCCGACCAGGGCCGGCTCCGCCTCGACGATCCAATCGTGCGGTATCTACCCGAAGGTTCGGGCGTCTGGCCCAGCGTCACGATCCGGCATCTTCTCACCCACACCTCGGGCATTCCGGAGGACACGGTGCCGGACTGGCGGCGAGACTATTCGGAGAGCGAATTGGTACGTTCGGCGGCCGCCCAGCCTCTCGAATTCACGCCGGGAGACCGTGAGAGCTACAGCAGCACAGGGTATTCGCTGCTCGGCATCATCATTCACCGGGTGACCGGCAAGTTCTACGGTGATTTTCTGCGGGAGCACCTCTTCCTTCCTCTCGGTATGCGCACGGCGCGGGTCAACTCCGACGCGGACATCGTACCCAACCGGGCGGCCGGATACTACCTGGCGAATGACACGCTCAAAAATCAGGAATGGGTCTCATCCTCGATCAATTCCACCGCTGACTGCTGCCTCAGTTTTTCCGTGCGTGACCTGGCGCAATGGGCGATCGGGCTTAACCAAGCGAAGCTGCTCAGCCGTGCCGGACTGCAGATGAGCTGGACACCGGTCCGGCTCAACGACGGTGGCACTTACCCCTACGGTTTCGGCTGGAATCTCACCCAGCAACGCGGCTATCTGCGGATCGGGCACAGCGGCGCCTGGCTGGGCTTCCAGGCCACCATTCAGCGCTATCCTGACTTCGACCTTACCGTCATTGTGCTAGCCAACCTGGCGCAGGCAAAGCTCCGAGAGCATCGCGGTAGGCATCGCGGGTCTAGTCGAGCCGGTCTTAACCCCACCGCATCTCCTACCCACCCGACTGCCTGGTGCGACTCCGCCCACACCGATTGATCAATTGCTGGGCGACATTGCTTCGGGTAGGGACTCGGCGGAGGTGACGCCCGAGTTCAGGGCCTCTTTCCCGGGGCCCAGACGGGAGCTGATTGCTGGCCTGCTCAAGGTGATACAGACGTGGACCCTCCTGGGTTGTGAAAGTGTCCGCGGCCGCGGCATTTCGACGACTCCGCTCTCGGATCCAGCACATCTGTTATGCCAAAGGAACCGCAGGAGAAGGGGGTGTGCTCTTTACCGTACTTTACGGGAGCGGTTGGCGTGTGGCAGCCCTTGATAATGTGCTCGGTATCTAAAGCCGAACCTGCAACTCCAGGCTCCGAAATCTTCGGGTCGGTACGTCATGGTCGACAAGGAGCCCGCTCCCGGCACGCACGAGGAATTCCAAGCGCCTATTGGGCATCCCGTCAGGTTTTTGGTGAGCTATGCACTTGACAAGCCTCATATCGGGGATGAATGGTGCCTCGGCATCAACGGACTCGCAGGCATCCCCTGCACCCCGACGACGAGAACGCGGCCATGTTCCACACGTTTGCCGTTGCCAGGAAAGCAATGCGGTTGCAGGCGGGCCTGATCCTTCTCCTGGCACTCCCATTCCACGCATGTGACAATGCCGGGCCGACGAACTCTGACGACGGCAGGCTCGGTGAGGGCCCTACCGGAGTACCTGCCGATCCAGACCCGGTGCCCGGGGACTCGATGCCGGTGCCGGGGGACTCGATTCCGGCGCCCAACCCGGACTCGACACCGCCACAGGACTCGACCGCGTCACCGGTTCCACCCGGTCCGTCCGTCCCACCGACCCACGTGGGCATTCCGTTCGGACCAGCCCATATGCCGCCGGAGCGCTTCGCGGAGTACAGCGGCACGATCTACACGGCCACTGAGCCTGACAGGCTGATGCGAGACCTGGAAACGGCCAGACGAGCCAGTACCCGGATGTTCATCAGCTTCGTGGGGAATGCGCAGTTCTTCCGTGACGGCAACGGGTTCAGTCTCACGATGTGGAAACAGCGAGTGGATCGCTTTCGTGGCCTCGACCTCACCCCCTACATAGCCGATGGGACCATCATCGGCCACTTCATCTTGGACGAGCCCGACGACCCGAGCAACTGGAACGGGACGCGGGTCCCGCAGGCCATGATCGAGGAAATGGCCAACTACAGCAAGCAACTCTGGCCCACCATGGTGGCCATGGTCCGCACGTTCCCCTGGTACCTCGAGGGTCACCAGTATCCGCACCTCGATGCGAACCGGGTCCAATACCTGGACCGCTTCAGTCCCATCGACAGCTTCATCACCGCCAACGTTCAGGGCACGCGGGCGCTCGGCCTGGCCTTGGTGGGCGGCCTGAACGTGCTCAACGGCGGGAGCAAGACGAGCGGGATCCCGGGTCGGAAGCAAGGCAAATTCGGGATGAACCCCGACGAGCTCAGGTCCTGGGGTAAACGGTACTTGTCGGAGTCCTATATCTGTGCGTTCATCCTCTATGAGTACGATTCGACGTACCTCTCACGCCCCGGAATCCAAGAGGCCCTGGCGGAGTTGGCCGAGGTAGCCCGGAGCCGCCCGAAGAAAGAGTGTCGACCCTGATCGGCAGTCGCAGACCCCCGCGGTCGCGCTGGGCCAAAGTGCCTTCACTCTGGGCGGCTCGGCCCTCCTAGGCGATGACCGGGTACTCGACGAGGCCCTGGTCCGAATCCGAGACGGCGCAGCCACCTGGCTAGCGATAAGGCGCGGCTCCAGTGACGGTGGAAAGGGGTTGAGTTGGGCTCCGGGCAGCCGGCTCGCCTGGCGTCCACCTACGAACACCTACCACCGCCAACCATGAAGGGCCACCCAGCACTGGTGGCCCTTCATGCGCGGATCAACGGCGCCCTAATCACATCCTGGAGATCTTGATGTAGCGTCGGATGTCCGGCATCGAGCGGACCAACAGGGTGCCGAGACCCACGATGAGCCCGAATGCAATTACGCGTCGCGTAAGAATCACCCCCCTCCGCCGTAGCCCATTATCGCGTCCCGGCGCCATCATGTCTGTGACGGGGATCCGCACCGGCCGACCCGCCCTAGTGTGGCGTCCACCTCGGATTCGCGCCGAACAGCCCGTCCACCACGCCCGACCTGATACGCCAGCGCCAGGCCGAACACCAGACTGATGATCCCCGATGCCACCCGAAGCCGTCGGGGTAGACTGGGGAACCGCGCCCCCGCGTGAGCGACCGGCCAGGCGATGCCGGCGGTGACGAGCATCATACCCACGATCGTGCCGACGCCGAAGAGGAGCAAGTAGAGGATCGACCATCCAGTGTTGCCGATGGTCGTCAGCACCAGCAGGGCCACGGCCGCCGAGCCGGCGAGGCCGTGGACCACGCCGACGACGAGAGGACGGGCCGTCTGGTAAAGGCCGAGCCTGCCCAGCCACCGGTCGAGGCGGGCCAGCGGCGTCTGGTCGGGGGCATGGGGATGGGACTCGGGCTCATGTCCGTGCACGTGGGTGTGGACGTAGTCGCCGTGCGGATGGGGATGCGCGTGTACGGTGCCCGGCGGGCCCGCGGGAGGCGTGACGATCTCGGTGACCCGTTGGAGGACGCCGGTGAGGTTCATGAGCCCCAGCACGATCAGCATCAGTCCCACCGACAACTCGAGCGAGAGCCCCACCCTCGGCGGGATGACCCAGCCGAGCAGGATGATGCCCGCCCCGACCACGACGATCGTCAAGGTGTGGCCCACGCCCCAGAGCGCGCCGATCATGGCCGCACCAGCGGTGGTTCGGTGCCGGGAGACGATGGTGGTCACCGCGATCACGTGGTCGGGGTCGGTGGCGTGCCGCATCCCGAGGAAGAACCCGAGCACGCACACCGCCAGAAGGCTGGTCATGGGGCGGCCACCGCCCCGTCGCGAGTGGCCGGGACGGTGGACTCGAGCAGCGCCAGGTACTCGGTCATCCCGGCCCCGGTCTTGGCCGAGACTCCGAGCGCCCGCATTCCCGGGCGCACGGACTGGATGTTGCCCAAGGCGGCGTCCCAGTCGAATCCCGCCGCCTCCGCCAGGTCGGTCTTGGTGATGAGCGCGACGTCGGCTGTGTTGAAGATGGTGGGGTACTTGAGCGGCTTGTCCTCGCCCTCGGTGACGGAGAGGACCACGAAGCGCATGCTCTCGCCCAAGTCGTAGGAGGCCGGGCATACCAGGTTGCCGACGTTCTCGATGAACAGGATGTCCAGCTCGTCCAGCGCCCAGCCATCGAGGGCGTTCTGCACCATGGTGGCGTCGAGATGGCAGACAGTGCCCGTCGTGATCTGCCGAACCGGCGCGCCGCTCCGCGCAAGCCGGGCCGCGTCGTTCTCCGTGGCCAGGTCCCCGACCAGGGCGGCAACTCGGCAACGCGGGTGGAGCATGGTCAGCGTGCGCTCCAGCAGCGTCGTCTTGCCGGCGCCCGGGCTGGAGACCAGGCTAGCCACGAATACACCCGCGTCATGGAAGCGCTGCCGGAGCTCGCGCGCGACCAGGTCGTTCTGCTTGAGAATGTTCTTCCGGACCTCGACGAGGCGGGGCTCGTGGCTCATTGCTCGATCTCCATGGCGACCAGTTCCAGCTCCCGACCGTGCTCGACCCGGGGGGTGGGAGTGCCGCACTCGGGGCAGCAGAACGATTGCACGCTGTCCAGCGGGCGCTCGGCCCGACATTGAGGGCAGAATACCAGGACGGGCACTTCCTCTATCACCAGGCGCGATCCCTCCAGCGGGGTGGCGAAGCAGGCCATCTCGAACGACGCGAGAAGCGCCTCGGGAACGACGCCTGCAAGCGCCCCGATCCGCAGATGCAACGCGCACACGCGCCCTGGGTGCCGACCCGCCTCCTCGGTGGCTAGGTCCACCAGGCTCATCGCTATCGAGAGCTCGTGCATGGCCCCAGCACGCCCAGCGCGGCCTGTCCCAGGCTGATGCCACCGTCGTTCGGCGGCACCAGGTGGTTGATCCAGAGGGCGATCCGCTCCCGCTCAAGAAGGACCGCGAGCTCCTCCAGCAGCACGCCGTTCTGGACGACGCCGCCTGACGCCGCGACAGTGTCCAGCCCGCGAAGCGCGCAGAGCGCCACCGAGGCGTCGCGCAGCGCATGCGCGAGCCCGGAGTGCAACGCCTGGGCAATCTCACCCCGATCCCGCCCCCGGAGCCGGTCGATCACCACGCGGCCGAGCAGCGGGCGCCAATCGAGCGAGTCCCCGTCCAGCGGACAGGGGTACGGCTCGACCGGCCGCGACGTCCGGGCGAGCTGCTCGAGCCACATGGCGGCCTGTCCTTCGAAGGAGATCGGCCGGGTGAACCCGACCAGCGCCGCCGCGGTGTCGAACAGGCGGCCCGCCGAGGTGGTGGTAAAGACCCGGGTGCGGGTCTCGAGCAATCGGCGTGACGACTGATAGAGGCGGGGGAACTCGAACGGCGGGCGTCCGAGGTCGGGCAGCTCATGGAGCTGCTCCAGGAAGCCGGCGGCGGCCTGCACCGGGTGCCGCGAGGCGGCGTCCCCACCCACGAGCGCCGCCGGGCGCAGGTGGGCCACCCGCTCGAACCCATCCCGGATGCTCCCTGCGAAAATCTCGCCGCCCCAGATCGTTCCGTCGTCGCCGTAGCCGGTGCCGTCCAGGCTGATACCGAGCACCCGATGCTCCCAGGCACCCCGCTCCGCGAGCACCGAGGCCACGTGGGCCCGGTGGTGCTGCACGGCGACGACGTCCGCGACACCGAGGGTCGGGGCCAGTGCGGTGGAGCGGTACTGGGGGTGGGAGTCTCGCACCAGCAGCAGCTCCTCCGGGCGCACGGCATACATCGCCAGGAGGTCCTTGATCGTCTCCTCGAACGCGCGACACGCGTCGTAATGGTCCAGGTCGCCGATGTGCTGGCTCACGAAGGCCTGGCCGTCCACGACCAGCGTGATCGCGTTCTTCAGGTCGGCGCCGAGCGCCAGCACCGGCCGGGAGACGGGCAACGCGGCCACGGCGCCAGGCGCGTAACCCCGGCTGCGGCGCAGGATCACCGACCCCAGCGAGCCGCACCGCACGACCGAGTCTTCCACCCGCCGGGCGATCGGCCGCTGGCCGATGAGGAACGCATCCGCCAGACCGTCGAGACGCCGCCGCGCGTCCCGGTCCTCGTACGCGATCGGCTCGCTCGACCGGTTGGCGCTGGTCATGACCAGCACTTCAGGCGCTCCGGCGGCGAAGAGCAGATGGTGCAGCGGCGTGTAGGGGAGCATCACGCCAAGCTCGCTCGAATCCGGGGCAACGTTCGGCAGAACGAGCCGGCCGCGCGCCAGGACGATCGGCGCCGCGCGGCTCACGAGCAGCGATTCCGCTTCCGGCGAGAGATCGACCAGTGTCCGTGCGGTCTCCAGGTCCCGCACCATGAGCGCGAAGGGTTTCTCCTTGCGGTACTTCCGCTCGCGGAGCGCGCCGACGGCCGCCGGGTTCCGCGCGTCGCACGCGAGATGGTATCCGCCGAGGCCCTTCACGGCCACGATGGCGCCGCCGCGCAGCAGGTCGGCGGCGAGGCGGACGGCGCCACCGTCGTCCTCCACCCCGTCCACGAGGTCGCCAGGTACACTCAGCTGGTAGTGCGGCCCACAGGTGGGGCATGCGACAGGCTGCGCATGGAACCGCCGGCTGGCCGGGTCGTGATACTCCCGATCGCACGCCTCGTCCATCGCCCAGTGGCTCATCGTGGTCGCGGGACGGTCGTAGGGCAGGCGCAGGATGAGGGAGTAGCGGGGGCCGCAGTCGGTGCAGGTAATGTAGGGGTAGCCATACCGGGGATCGGCGGGGTCGAAGAGCTCCTGGAGGCACCGATTGCAGACCGCAAGGTCCGGCGAGATGGCCGCTGTGGGATGCTTGTATCCCCTGCTTGACTGAATGACGAATCCGTCGAGCCCGCTCGGCTCGGCGGCATTCACGTCGATCGCCGTGATGCTCGCTCCCTCGGGCGCCTCCGCCCGCAACTCGCGGAGGAATGCGTCCACCCGCTCCGTGTCGCCCTCGAGGCGGATCTCGACTCCCTCGTCTCCGTTCAGCACCCAGCCTGCCAGGGTGTTGGCGCGAGCGAGGCGGTAGACGAACGGCCGAAACCCGACACCCTGCACCACGCCGCGCACCCGGACCGTACAGGCACTGGTCATCGCGGCTACTCGCCCACCGTGCAGCCGCGGCCCTGCCATCCGATCTGCACGACCGCGCCGTCCTCGACCAGGATCGGCACAGTGCGCTGGGCGCCTGCCACCGCTCGCATGCGCTCCCGCGCGGCCTGGTCGACCTCGACGTCGTACTCGACGAAGTCCGAGCCGCGCAGCTCCAGCCATTCGCGCATGTCGCGGGTATAGGGACAGCCGGGTGTCCCGTACAGCTCAAATCGTCTCATGACCCAGCTCCTCCAAGCACTCCCGCATCGTGTGGTAGATGGAGGCCTGAACCTCCTGAATGCGAGGGATATAGTCCGAACCGACGACCACGAAATGGTCGGCCAGGCCCTGCCGCCGGATCTCTCCGCCGTCGTAGCCCAGCAGCGCCACCGTGAGCAGCCCGCGCTTCCGCGCCTCGGCGAGCGCCGCGATGACGTTGCGGGAACCACCGCTGGTCGAGATGGCGACGGCGACGTCGCCGGGCTCCGCCTGGGCGATGATCTGGCGAAGGAAGACGACGTCGGTCCCGATATCGTTGGCGATGGCGGTGACCGTGGCCGGCTCCAATGACAGCGATACTGCGGGCAGCGGCCGCATGCCCGCCGGCGGGGCGACGCAGTCGATCGCCCAGTCGTTGGCATCGGTGGCCGAGCCGCCGTTGCCGAAGATGATGAGCTTGCCGCCCCGCTGGAGCCGGTCGTGCATGGCCAGCGTCGCCTCACCGATCCGTCCGGCCTCCTCCTCCGCCACCTTGACACGGAGCGCGCCGTCGTCCGCCACCTTCATGAGAATGGACGAAGCCACCTGGCCCTCGAGATCCGCGGCCGGCTGTTTGTCGCGGCCGAGGAACGGGTAGAGGAACCCGGACTGTCCCACGTCGTGCCCCAGCTCGCGGTGCTCGAAGAAGACGTGGACCGTCTCCCAGAGCGTGTGATAGAGGACCTCGATCAGCTCCTGGTGCACGAACGCCTCGGGTCCGGCCGCCGAAACGGCGTACGATCCCTCGGTTCCAGGCAGCGCGAAGGTCATGGCGCCACGTTCCGCGGCGCGGTCGAGGGCCCACCGGACCTCGGCGTCCCCCTCGGGCGGGCCGAAGCCCATCACCATGTCGTCCGGGCGCACCAGCGCCTGGAGCCAGGGTCCGAACAACACGCTCAGGTCGAGCGCCGGCAGCGCCCGCTTCCCCACGATGACGGGGTGCACGAACTCCACCGCCACGTGCTGCGCGTCGGTGGCGTAAGGTCCGCGGCCGAAGGCCAGCAGGCGGCCGCCGCGGAGGAACCGCTCGGACATCTCGCGGCACGCCTCAGCGAGCCGAGGGGCCTCCCGAGCGAAGAACCGCTCGAAGACCGCGTTCCGAGAGAGGAGACTCTCCTCGATCCGCGAGGCAAGCCGCGCGGCGCTGGGCATTGCTGTCACCACCATCAACAGATCCTCGGCAGGGGGTCGCCCACCAGCATGTCCACGATCCGCGTCCCGCCGTATTTGGTCCCGACCAGCACCGCGCCGGCGGGCTCGTCGCACACTTCGCCGATGAGGACCGCACCCTCGCCGCCCGGAGCCGCGCGCAGCGCTTCCAGCGCCCGGTCGGCCTGGTCGGCGGCCACGACTGCGAGGAACTGGCCCTCGTTGGCGATATGCAGCGGGTCGAGGCCCAGGAGCTCGCACGCTCCCCGGACCTCGTCGCGCACCGGGATGGATTCCTCAGATAGGTGCACGCCCAGACCACTGTCCAGCGCGAGCTCGTTGAGGGAGGTCGCGACGCCGCCGCGGGTCGGGTCGCGCATCCAGCGGATGCCCGGCGCACCGGCGGCGGCGAGGGCCTCGACGAGCGGGAATACCGACCTCGTGTCGGAGCGGAGATCCGCCTCGAGGTCCAGCTCGCCCCGCGCGAGCAGGATCGTGATGCCGTGGTCGCCGATGGGCCCCGAGAGGAGGACCTTGTCCCCCTGCCGCACCGTGCGGGCGCCCAGCGTCACACCCGGGAGCGGGTGCCCGATCCCGGTGGTGGTGATGTAGAGCCGGTCTACCTTGCCGTGCTCGACGACCTTGGTGTCGCCGCCTACGATCGCGACCCCTGCGGCGCGGGCCGCGCGGCCCATCGCGCGCACTTCGTCCGCGAGTGTCTCGGTGGCGAGCCCCGCCTCCAGGACGAACGACGCAACCAGCGCGACCGGCCTGGCGCCGCTCACCGCGAGGTCGTTCACGGTGCCGTTCACCGCCAGCTCGCCGATCGAGCCGCCGGGGAAGACCAGGGGTGTGACCACGAAGCTGTCGGTGGTGATCGCGACCGGGGCGCCGCCCAGGGAGACTCGGGCGGCATCGCTCAGACGGTCGCCGTCGGCGGCATCCCACGCGCCATACAGCAGCGGCGCGAACAGGCCGTCCACCAGCCGCCGCGAGGCCTTGCCGCCGGCGCCGTGCGCCATCTCGATCTGCGAATCGCGAAACCGGATCGGGGGCGGGTCGCCGGTCATCGGAGCCCCCGCCGTCAGGCCGGAGTCAGAATCCTGAGCGAGGCCGCGGTCTTCCGATGCTCGTAGTTGTAGTAGGCTGCGCATGAGCCTTCCGATGACACCATGAGTGCCCCGACCGGGTGCTCCGGCGTGCACTCCTTCCCGAACAGCTTGCACTGGGCGGGCTTGAGCACCCCTTTCAGCACCTCGCCGCACTGGGCCGCCTTGGGGTCGGTCACCCGCACCCCGGGGACGCTGAACACCCGCTCCGCGTCCCACCGGGCGTACGAGTCGCGCAGCTGGAGCGCCGACTGGGAGATGAAGCCGAGCCCGCGCCATTCGAAGTATGGGCGCAGCTCGAATACCTCGGCCATGGCGGCGAGCGCGGCGCGGTTGCCCTCCCAGGGCACCACCCGCTTGTACTGGTTCTCCACCTCCCTGCGCCCCTCGTTCAGCTGGCGGAGAAGCATCACGATCGACTGGAGCATGTCCAGTGGCTCGAATCCCGAGACCACGATCGGCTTGTGCTCATTCGCGGCGATCCACTCGTACGGGCGGCACCCGATGACGGTCGAGACGTGGCCCGGCCCGATGAAGCCGTCGAGCCGCATGTCGGGGGAGTCGAGGATGGCCCGGATGGCCGGGATGATGGTGACGTGGTTGCAGAAGACCGAGAAGTTCTCGATGCCATCTTGCTTGGCGCGCATCAGGGTGAGCGCGGTGGAGGGCGCGGTGGTCTCGAACCCGATCGCGAAGAACATGACGTGGCGTTCGGGGTTGGCGCGGGCGAGCTTGAGCGCATCGGTCGGAGAGTAGACGATGCGGACGTCGAGACCCCGCGCCTTGTGCTCCAGCGGGCTCCCGTGCGCTCCCGGCACCCGCATCATGTCGCCGAAGGCGGCGAAGATCACCTCCGGCCGCCGGGCCAGCGCGAGCCCGTCGTCGATCCGGCCCATGGGGAGCACGCAGACCGGACAGCCGGGGCCGTGGATCAACTCGATGTTGGCCGGCAGTACGTCCTTGAGGCCGAAGCGGTAAATCGCGTGGGTATGGCCGCCGCACACTTCCATGAGGCGGTAGTGCCGCCCCGGGTCGGCCAGCCGCAGGATCTCGTCGCGGGTCCTCGCGATGAGGTCCGAGTCCCGGAATTCGTCGACGAACTTCACGGTTCCCTCCCCTCCAGGCCGTAGCCCCGCACCTCTTCCATCGCGGCCTCGTCCTCACCGAGCACGGCGAGCATGCGCATCTGGTCCTCCGCCTGGCGCTCGCTGATCCGGCTCATCGCGAAGCCCACGTGGATCAAGACCCAATCGCCCACCCCGGGCATGTCGTCCTGGAGGAGTCCGAGATCCACGCGACGCCGCACGCCGGTCACTTCCACCAGCGCCAGCGGCGTGGGGTCGGTGATCAGCTCGACGATCCTTCCGGGTATGGCCAGGCACATGGGAGCCTCGTTTGGCCCTATTTCCGGGCCACGATGTCGAACGTCAACTTCACTTCGTCCTTCACCTTCATCATACTGCCGGCGACCGTGATCGGCTTCAGCTTGAAGTCCGACTGGCTGATCGGCGCCTTGCCCGAGGCGCGGAGCATGTCACTTTCACTCCCCTTGCGCGGTGCTGGACGCCGCGGGAGTGGCCGTCTCCTCGGGCCCGACCCGCCGGGCCACGATGTCGTACGCCACCTTGATCTCATCCTTCACCTTCAGCATGCCACCGGCCACCGACACCGGGCGGATGCCGTAGTCGCTCTGCCGCACCGTGGCCTCCCCCTGGCCGCGGAGCGTGTCGCCCGTCAGGTACACGCGCACCGTCACCATCTGCGCATGGGTGACGCCGTGGAGGGTCAAATCGCCCGCCAGGGTGAGCTGCATCGGCCCGCCGGCCGTAACGCCGGATGCGGCACATTCGAACGTGATCTCAGGAAACTTGCCGGTCTCCAGGACCTGCTCCTGCGTCGCGCGCTCGATCTCACGCCGGTCCTTGTCGCTCACGCTGTCGGCCAGCGCCAGCGACGCGGCCTTCATCATCAGCCGCAAGGACGAGGACGTGGGGTCGTCGGGGTGGTACACCACCTCGCCGCTGAAGTCGCGGATCGCGAAAGTGGGATTGTGTCCCATCGCCGAGAGCGCCCCGCCGACAAAGGCCCGGGCGGTGAAGCGGCTGCCCTGCGAATCGATGCGAAAGCGCACGGGCCCGCTCACATCGCCCGCAGTCTGAGGTACCGCTGCACGTCGGGCACGGCGCCCTGCAGCAGCTCGCCGGCGTTCAGATCGCCGAGGTACCGGCGGGTCAGCGAGCTGGAGAGGATCAACCCTGCGCCCAGGAGCAGGCACGCCGCGCCGCCGAACAGGAACAGCGTGTCGTTGTCGCCGGCCTCACCGTTGCGGGTCGTTCGGATCGCATCCATGACGCCAACCTCCTGTGTCAATGTGGCGTGGCGAGGCGCGGATCACGCGTCCTCGTTGAGGAATCGCTCGATCAGCCCGTGGATCAGGCCGACTGCGTCGTCCACGGCGGCCCCTACCGGCTGGCTCAGTCCCATGTGGCCTTCCGGCGGCCCCAGCGTCACCGGCTCGCACCCGACGACCACGATCTGCTTCAGGGCCGCTCCCAGGGAGCGGGCCAGACGAAGGACATGGATCGGGTTCAGGTCGTGGCCGTCGAGCACCGCGGGCCCGGCCTCCGGCGCGTCCAGCTCGGCCAGGTCCGGCTCCAGCACGAACACCGTGCCCGGCGCTTCGCCCCTCGGGCACGCGTCCACCAGGATCGTGCGGTCGGCGCCCCGAACCAAGGCATACGCCAGGTCGTAACCGCGGATCCCATAGTCGGCGACGGTCACGCCGTCCGGCAGATCGCGGGCCGCCAGCCGCTGGACGACCTCGACGCCGAATCCATCGTCTCCCAGGAAGATGTTCCCGATCCCGGCGACGAGGATGCTGCGGGTGGCGGCGGGACGCACGGCGGCATCCGGCGGCAGCGGCTCCACCTCACCCGGCGCGAAGAAGAACCGGTGGCCCGGCTGCCGCAGGAGGCCCAGGTAGGCGCCGGGATCCTCCTCCAGTACGACGGAGACCAGAAAGTTCCCTTCCAGGTCCTGCTCGATGGACTCGACCGCCGCGACTTTGCCGTCGAGCACCAGGTCGAACACGTCGCCCCGAGCGCGCGGCCGGAGGCGCACCCGGTCGCCCTTCTGCAGCAGCCACCCGCCGATGCGCAGCTCCTCGACCGAGCGGTCGGCGTCGAGCAGGCGCCAGTCCTGTTCGTTCATGGCGCCTCCTCCAACGCGCGAATCTGCCGCAGCACCCCGTGCATCCGCATGAGCTCCTCCGCGCCGCTCGCCTCGGTGCGCTCCAGGAGCAGGCGGGCGCGCTCGTCGGATGCCGCCATCTCCCGCTTCTCCTCGTCGGTCATCGTGAGGATCCGGAGCGAGAGCATCTCGTCCATCTCCGTGCCATCGAAGAAGTCTCCCGGGCTCTCGGGCGCGATGGCGGGGAAGTCGGAGACGATAATCGGCGAGGAGAGCACGGTGTCGCTCGCGCCGTTGTCGCCCGCGAGCACCGGCCAGGTGCCGACGTTCCGGCACACCGCGGCGATCGCCTTGAGCGGCTCGGGGGGGTCGGTCAGGCTGACGAAGTCGCCGCCCGCGGCCCGCAGGATGGTGTGGGCCGACACCAGTGAGCGCAGCATGACATCGTCCCGGCTCGGGATGTTGTCCGGGTCCATCGGCGTCAGGTTCGCGACGCTGACCCGCACCCGGAACAGGCGGTCCGCCACCGGCTCGGCGCTCAGGTCGATTCGTCCCTCCAGGCCGACCTGGCGCCCGAGGTCGTCGCCCGCCGGAAACGCCAAGGGAACAGACCGAGAGGCGGCCAGGAGCTCGCCGAGCGGCGCCACACGGACCGTCGCGTCGCGCTCGATCGCCTCGTGCCACTCGGACTCGTCTGGCCGGTTCGGCGTGCGGGCGAACAGGTGGAGAAAGCGCACCGACACCTCCAGCCCGACGTCCGCGCCGCCCTGCAGCAGGCACTCGGTGCGCATCTCCCAGAGGTCCAGGCCGTGCTGGGCTCGGCTGTGGGCCTCCGGATAGATCACGCCGAAGTTGAACCGCTGCCGATTCTTCACCGCCGAGCGCCGGTAGGGGTACAGCATGTACCCCTCGTACAGGAGAGCCCGCGCGATCCGGTCCACCGAGGCTTCGCTCATACCGGCGCCTCCTCGTCCACCTGCGGCAGGATGCGCTCCACGGCCTGCTCCCAGGTCGGGATGCCGTGGCGCACCTTGTACTGGTACAGCCGGTCGAACACGTCGCGCCGCAGCTCGACGAAGGCGATGTTCGGATAGTAGGTGTCCATCAGCTGCCGCCACGTCTTTACCGGCAAGCGGTAGCGCGCCTCAAGCGACCACGAGATCGGCGCCACCTGAAGCGCGCCCTCGCCGTCCTGGTAGAAGACGCTGCCGCTGAAGAGGAAGTCCAGCGGAATCTCCCCGTCCTCCAGCGCATAGAAGTACTTGGTCGCCGCGACGTTGAAGTCGTAGGTGCAGGGGACCGGCAGCTCGGCGGTGGTCTCGCCGGTGAACGGCGGGACCACGACGGTCGCGTGGGTCCACAGCAGGGCTCGGAGCGTCTGGCCCCAGCGCTCCGGCTCGCCGAAGAGGTCGCGGAGCCGCGCTTCCTCACCGGCCCCGTAGCGCCGCTTGGTTGCCTCGATCTGGATCTGGCAGCGGAGTACCACGTTGTGGACGGTCTCGTCGGGGGAGGCGTTGGTCACCCGAAACCTGAACGTCAGGAGGGGCACCATCGCGAAGGGCGTGACCTCCGCGCCTTCCACCTGGACGCGCAGGTCAGGCACGGAGTCCCTGCTTCGCCGGGCGGGCGACACGGCGGAGATCGCCGAAGAAGCGGTCGATCTCCTCCCAGACGGCGCTGCCGCCGGTGAATCCCTTCCAGTGGGTCCGGATGAGCCCGACCAGCCGGAAGCACTGGTCGATCGGCACGATGAAGCAGTCGTTGCGCGCCGTGCCGCGCCGCACGCGATTGACCAGCAGCGCCTGCACGTCCGGCTGCAGGTCGACCAGCACCGGATGCTCCCCGCGGATCTCCTCCCACGTCTCCAGCTCCAGCAGCGACTCCGTGGCGCCCGCGGGGCTGGGATAACAGGCGACCACCCGCGCCTGTGGCGTGCTGTGGTAGAAGAACGCGAGATCGATCGGCAGCCGGAGCGCTTCCCACTGCGAGTCGCTGATGGTGAGCTCGTCGAGAGCGATCACATCGTGGGGCACCCGCTTGTACCTGGTGCCAGCCTGGGCGCTGAACAGCACGGCGCAGGCGCCGCAGGCGCAGGCCAGCCGCCGCTCCGCCGGGTCGATCAGGTGGTCGTGGATCGGGGCGACCTCCACGCCACACAGGTCGCATCGCTCCACCGGCGTGCGCCGCTTGGCGAACCGCCGGAGGACCTCGAACCCGGCGCCGCGCGCCCCGTCGGGCGAGGTCATGGTCAGGCCGAGCCTGCGGCGACACTGGGTGGGGGTAGTGCCACCTGGGTGCGTCCATTGCGGGTGAGGATGGGGAAGGGGTCGAGGTGGAGGTCGGGGCGGACGGGGGAGCGGCCGGCCTGGACGACGTCGTAGGCCTGGCCGCACCCGGGACACGCGAGTGAGCGGCCCGCCAGCGCCGCGGCGCCGAGATCGGCGTCGCACTCCGGGCAGCGGGCACCGTAGGCGTACAGGCTTTCCTCCTGCCGGCAGAAAAGCACCTCCCGCCCGCCGACATCCATCCGGCGGGTCGCTCCGTTCGCGAGCCGGCCGAGGTCGGGCACATCCTGCCAGACGCTGTCTGCGTCGGCCAGCCCCTCCAGGCCGCCGCTGGCCTTCAGCGCGGCGAGCACGGCGGCGGCCGGATGCGGCTCGGCCTGGCCCTCCACGAGGATGGCGCTCACGTCGGGCGCTGCCTCGTGGATCGCCTGCTCGATGGCGAGCTTGAGCGTCACCGCCGACGACGGGCAGCCATGGCAGCTCCCCTGCATCCGGAGCCGCACCACCGACTCCTCGATAGCCACCAGCTCGACGTTGCCGCCGTGCGACTTGAGATATGGCCGGCTCTTCTCCAGCGCGCCCAGCACCCGAGTCTCCAGGTCCACCGGATGCAGGTCGTACAGCAGCAGCACGCTGGCGATCAGGTCGTCACGCGAGAGCTGGTCCACGATGGTGCCGCCGGCGGCGCCGTTCCGGCGGATCGTGGCCAGCATGCGCTCGAGCGCCTCCCCGTGCAGCTCCATCAGCGCGCGCACGAGCTCCTCCGACGCGGCTCGAGCCGCGGGGTCGGTCGCGGTCTCGAGTTGCTTGACCAGCTTCTCGATCGCCGCGATCCGGCGCTCGAACTCCGTCTGCCTGGGCATCACGCCCCTCCCCATGGATTCCCGCCCTCTGGACGTCTCCTCAGCCGTGGTTGCCGAAGAATGGTGAGTGATGCGTCTCGATCACCTTGCCGTTGCCCAGGTACATGTGCACGCCGCACGGGAGGCAGGGATCGAAGCTCCGCACCGCGCGCATGATGTCGATGCCCTTGAAGGTGTCCGGCCCGTTCTCTTCGAAGATCGGCGTGTTCTGCACCGCGTCCTCGTAGGGGCCTGGCGTCCCGTAGACGTCCCGCACGCTGCCGTTCCACGGCGTCGGCGGATACGGATGGTAGTTGGCGATCTTCCCGTTCCGGATCACCACGTGATGCGACAGCACACCGCGCACCGCCTCGTGGAAGCCGCAGCCGATCGCTTCGTCGGGTACGGTGAACTCGTTCCACGTCTTGGTCCGGCCCGCGTGCAGCTCGGCCAGCGCCTTCTCCACGAAGTGGTAGGCGGCGGCAGCGGCGTACACCTGGAAATAGGTACGCGCGCGGTCCCGCTCGATGGCGTTGCTCCACTTGGGGATCTTCCACTCGAACTCGGACTCGGGCTTCGTGGCGGTCTTGGGCAGATACATCTTGACGCTGGTGCCCGTCGCTTTGACGTACCCGATGTCCACGATACCCGCCAGGGCCGTGGCCCAGAACCGGGCGAGCGGTCCGCCGCCGGTGTCGAGCGCCAGGTGGTCTTTGCCATCGAACCAACGGGGCGACATCGTCCAGCTGTACTTGCCGTCGAAGTCGCGCTTCTGCGGCCGCGGGATGGTGGTCTGGTTCCAGGGGTGCCGCTGGTCCACCGGATTGCCGAGCGGATCCACCTTGACGAAGGTCTCCTCCTTGGCCCAATCGTCGTAGAACGAGTGGCCGAGCAGGATGCGGATGCCGAGGTTGATGTCCACCAGGCTGTGGGTCACCAGTTTGCCGTCCACCACCACGCCAGGCGTGACGAACATCTTGTCGCCCCAGCCGGCCATGTTCTTGTAGGTGTAGTCGCAGTGGTCGGGATCGTTGAACGAGCCCCAGCAGCCGAGCAGGGTGCGGCGGTATCCCACCTTCTCATAGCCCGGGAGCGCGTCGTACCAGAAGTCGAACAGATCGTCGTGCAGCGGCAGGCACTTCTTCATGAATTCCGCGTACCGCGCCAGCCGGACCAGGTAGTCGGTGAAGAGCTGCACCGTCGGCACCGTGCCGACGCCGCCCGGATACAGGGTGGAGGGATGCACGTGCCGTCCCTCCATAAGGCAGAACGCCTCCCGGGTGTAGCGGCTCACCATGAGTGTCTCGCGGTAGAAATCGCCGGTGAACGGGTTCAGGGCCGTCATGATGTCGGCGATGGTGCGGTACCCGTGGTCGGCCGCGTTCGGCGCGGCCGTCTTCTGCGCCTTGGCCCACACCCCGGGATTGGTGGCCTTGACCATCTGCTCGCAGAAGTCCACACCCACCAGGTTGTCCTGGAAGATGTTGTGATCGAACATGTACTCCGCGGCCTCACCGAGGTTGACGATCCACTCGGCAATGGCCGGCGGCCGCACCCCGAAGGCCATGTTCTGCGCGTAGGTGGCGCAGGTGGCGTGGTTGTCGCCGCAGATCCCGCAGATCCGGCTGGTGATGAAGTGCGCGTCGCGCGGATCCTTGCCCTTCATGAAAATGCTGTAGCCACGGAAGATGGAGGAGGTGCTGTGACACTCGGCCACTTCCTTGTTCTCGAAGTCGATCTTGGTGAAGATCCCGAGGCTCCCGACGATCCGAGTGATCGGATCCCAGTTCATCTCCACCAGTTTCCTCGACTTGCCGGCCGTCCCGGTCTTTGGGGCGGCCACGGTCGTAGTCATCGCCGTTACTCCTTGGTCAGAAGGACCTGGGGTGATAGCCGGTGGTCAGCTCGGGACGGGCATGGCGCCACTTGGGCTCCTTGTTCACCGTCGAGTTGGTGAACGAGCGGAGTGCCCTGATGGCCTTGCCGTAGATCTGGATGCTGGCGGTCGACATCCGCGCGCCCGGCGGCTCGTCCATGAAGGGCATAAACTTGTCGGGGAAGCCCGGCATGGTGCAGCCGATGCAGATGCCACCCACGTTGGGACAGCCGCCGATACCCGCCATCCAGCCGCGCTTCGGCACGTTGCAGTTCACCACCGGTCCCCAGCAGCCCAGCTTGACGATGCACTTGGGCGAGCCGTACTCGGAGGCGAAGTCACCCTGCTCGTAGTAGCTCCCGCGGTCGCAACCCTCGTGCACGGTCATGCCGAACAGCCAGGTGGGGCGGAGTTGATCGTCGAGAGGGATCATCGGGGCGAGGCCGGCGACCTGATACAGCAGGTACAGCAACGTCTCCATGAAGTTGTCGGGCTGCACCGGACAGCCGGGGACGTTGACGATCGGAAGGCCCGCCTTCGACTTCCAGTCCCAGCCGAGATAGTCGGCGAGGCCCATCGCGCCGGTGGGATTCCCTTCCATCGCGTGGATCCCGCCATATGTGGCGCAGGTCCCGATGGCCACGACTCCCAGCGCCTTGGGCGCCAGCCAGTCGATCCAGGTGTTGGTCATGATGGGCTGCCGGGTCTCGATGTCCGTGCCCATCGCCGCCCAGTAGCCCTCCTTCTTGATTTTCTCGTTGGGGATCGACCCCTCCACCACCAGCACGAACGGATCGAGCTTCCCCTCTTTCGCGAGGTACCAGGGCCGGAGGAACTCGTCGCCGACCTCGACCGCGAGCACGGGGTTGTGCAGGTGGACCTTCGGCAGTCCGGGGATGGCGCCCAGGATGACGTCCTCGATGCTCGGCTGGGTGGCCGCGGTGATGGAGACCGAGTCTCCGTCACAGCCGAGGCCGGCGGTCAGCCAGAGGACGTGGATGTCAGAGACCGCCGGCGGCTTCTGGGTGACGCGACCGTAGGGAACGGTGGCAGGCATAGACTCTCCTTCTCGGGCTTCGAAGGGCGGGAGAGGCGAGGGCGGACTTCCCTGCGTGGGAACGCATTGCGACGCTCGGTCAGGCGCGCACGGCGCTGAGCGGGCAGTTCTCAATCACTCCAATTTGGGATCGGTCGGGAGGTTCGCCAGCGGGCGCGTCCCGCGGCGCGTGATGGGGGATTCTCTTATGCGGTGCATCGGGGAATCCCCGATGCGGCTCCCGTGGAGGGGATTTACTGGGCCGGCTCGGCCAGTCTCCATTCGATGGCCCGCTGCACCAGGTCCCGGGAGGTATGGAGGTCCAGCTTCTCCTTGATATGCGCCTGGTAGGACTCGACCGTCTTGACGCTCAGGTGCAGCTCGTCGGCGATCTGGCGTGTGCCGTGTCCCTCGCCGATGAGACGAAACACCTCCAGCTCCCGGTCGCTCAGCCGAGCCATCGGGGCCCGGCCCGGTTTCCCGGGTCCGGTCGCGATCTGCCGCAGCATCGTGCTGGTCACCCGTTCGCTCACGTACATCTCTCCGCGCAGGATCCTGCGCAGCGCCACCAGGACGTTTTCGGTCGCTTCCTGCTTCATGATGTAGCCGTTGGCCCCCGCCCGGAGCGCGCGCTCGGCATAGACCGACTCGTCGTGCATCGAGAGCACCAGCACCGGCAGCGCCGGATCGCTGGACCGGATGGTCTTCAGCAGCTCGATCCCGTCAGGTCCGGGGAGCGAGATGTCGAGCAGGAGGACATCCGGCCGCTTACCGGCGATCGCCGCAAGGGCGGAGTGGGCCTCCTCGGCCTCGCCGCAAACGACGAGATCAGGCTCCTGATCGATGAGCAGGGCCAGGCCCTGGCGGACGATCGGATGGTCGTCCACCACGAGAACCCGGTACTTGCCTCGGCCTGCCTTCGCCGTCGTTCGTGGTGACATCGGGCTCCGTCAGCTCTCCAGCGGAAAGCGGCAGCAGATCACCGTGCCCCGTGGGCTACCGCGGCGGATGTCGAGCGACCCACCGACCATGTTGGCGCGGTAGCTCATGATGCGCAAACCCAATCCCGGGTGGCTGGCCGGAATCTCGGGCAGCCCGGTACCGTCGTCCTCGATGCTGAGACTACCGGTCTCACCTTCCCGGGCGAGGGTGAGGACGATGTGCTCCGGCCCGCCGTGCTTGATCGCGTTGTTCACCCCCTCCTGCGCGATGTGAAACAGATGGGTCGCCATTCCCACGTCGGTGATGAGAATCGGAGCGGGGCACTCGAAGCGGCAGGAGACGGTGAAGAGGTCCTCGATCTCGGCCGACCACTGCTGGAGCGCCGACATCAGACCCTGCGCGTCGGAGAAGACCGGCACCAGCCCGTGGGCCAGCTCCCGGGTCTTGTGGATCGCGTCGTTCACCAGCCGCACGATCTTCGCCGCCTGGGGCGCCTGCGGCGCGCCCTCCTCCGTCAGCTGCCGCTGCAGCACCTTGCTCATGAACGCGATGCCGGTCAGGTGCTGGCCGAGGCCGTCGTGCAAGTCCTGCCCGATCTGGCGCTGCTCCCGTCCACTGATCTCGAGCAGCGCCGACTCCATCCGCTTCCGCTCGGTGATGTCGATACCGGTGGTGATGATGTGCGCCGGCGCGGCCCCGGCCCCGGGGAGGACGGTATTGGACCACGCGATCCGGCGCCGGGCGCCGTCCCGGGCCGCCCAGTCGCTCTCGTACGGGCGTTGTTGGCCCGGCCGAAGCGACTGCAGCAGCGTCCGGAAGCCGCGCGCTTCCTCCGGCACCGGAAACAGGTCCCAGAAGTAGCGGCCGCGCACCTCGTCGAACGAGTAGCCGCTGATGAGCTCGCAGGTCCGGTTGAAGCGGATGATGGATCCTGACGGGCTCAGCGTCACCACGAGGGCCCCGACGGTGTCGAGCACGGCGGAGAGCAGGTTGCGCTCCCCCTCGAGCGCGGCCTCCGTCTGCTTCAGCTCGGTGATGTCGAACCCCACGCCGTGGATGAACCAGGGACGGCCATCGTCGCGCCGCACCATCTTCACTTCGCACTGAAACCAGAGCAGGCGTCCGTCGCGAGCCAGGACCCGGTAGGCGGACCGGAGCGGCCTGCCGGTCAGGAACATCTCCGCCGCCTCCACGCTCCAGCGGAGCTGGTCATCCGGGTGGATGTGATCGTACCACCGGACCGGATCCTCCAGCCATTCCGCCTGGGAGAATCCCATGGCCTCCTCGATCCGGGGGCTCACGTAGGCTTCGCCGATCCCCCGGTCGAGGTAGGCCATGAAGACGACGGCCGGCACCTGCTCCACCAGCGTGCGATACTTCGCTTCCAGGTTGGGGCCCGGCGAGTCGGCCGAGCTCGACGTCCCGTTCCCGTGGCCGCCGTCGCGCGCGAACACCGCGGCGAGGTCGCGGAGGATCGATTCCGCTTCCAGATGGTCCATGACGTCGGTCATTCTGGCCGGGTGACGCCGCCGCGCCAGCTCGGCTCCTTGTTCATCGAGACCAGCGTAAAGCGGCGCAGTGCCTGGATCGCGCGGCCGTAGGTCATCACCGCCGCGGATGAGAGGAGAGAGCCGGGCGGCTGGTCCATGAAGGGCATAAACTTGTCCGGGAAGCCCGGCATGGTGCAGCCGATGCAGATGCCCCCTACGTTGGGACACCCGCCGATGCCGCCCATCCACCCGCGCTTCCCCACGTTGCACTGCACCACTGGCCCCCAGCACCCCAGCTTCACGATGCAGAGGTGGGAGCCGTAGGTCTCAGCGAACTCCCCCTGCTCGTAGTGGCCTCCCCGGTCGCAGCCCTCGTGCACCGTGCGCTCGAACAGCCAGCGCGGGCGGAGTACGTCGTCGAGAGGGATGAGCGGGGCGCGGCCGACGAACTGATAGAGGAGGTAGAGCAACGTCTCGGTCATGTTGTCGGGCTGGACAGGACAACCGGGCAGGCAGACGATGGGCAGCCCGGCGCGCGACCGCCAGCTCCATCCCAGGTAGTCGGGCAGGCCCATGGCGCCCGTGGGGTTGCCCTCCATCGCGTGGATTCCACCGTAGGCAGCGCAAGTGCCGGCGGCCACCACCGCCCATGCCTGCGGCGCCAGACGGTCGATCCAGTCGCAGGTGGTGATCGGCTGCTTGGTGACCAGGTCGGTGCCGAACGTGGCCCAATAACCTTCGAGCTTGTTGGTCTCGTCCGGGATCGATCCCTCGACCACGAGAATGAACGGACCGAGCTCCCCACGGGCGCCGCGGTGAAAGTACTCCACGAACTCGTCGCCCACTTCCGCGGCGAGGAACGGGTTGTAGAGCGTGACCTTGGGGGTCCACGGAATGGCGCCGCTCAGCAGGTCTTCGATGCTGGGCTGGGTAGCCGCCGTCATCGCGATGGTATCGCCGTCGCAGCTCAGACCTGCGGTGAGCCACAGAATGGCGATCTCCGCGCTGGCGGCGTGGGCGACGCCCGGGGCGTCAACCGGATGAGGTACGACGGGCATGGGGAAGCTCCGAGGCCGTCGAGCGGGGCGTTGCCATCTTAAGCTAGCCGCTTTCCGAGCAGCGCCAAGCTGGTCATCGCGGTTCCCTGCTTGGTGGGCCAGGGCAGCTGCCCCAGCGGTCGGGCCTCGATCGGCCAGCCGGCCTGTTGCAGCCGGCGGACTGCCAGGTACGGCCCTTCGATCACTTTGCCGTCGGGCCAGAGGGGGCGGAGCTCCGGGAAATAGTCGTGCAGCAGCAGGAATCCTCCGGGCCGCAGCCGATGGAGCGCCGCGGGTACTTCGGTCACGACAGTCTTGAGCCGGTGATCGCCATCCAGGAAGACCAGGTCGTAAGGCTCGCCGGCTTCTCGCAGCACCTCGATCCCGCGGGCGACGCGGAATTGCACCAGGTCGCCATAACCCAGCCGGCGCATCGCCGCCGCGGGCGATTGCGGCAACCGGAACGCTCGCCAAGCCGCCGTCTCCGGGTGGTTGACGTCCTTGATGTCCACGCTCAAAAGCCGGGGCTCGGCAGGCCCCGGGTGGGCATCGGCCAACGCTGCCGCGAGATGGACGGTGGAGGCCCCTGCCTGGGTCCCGATCTCCAGCACGCGGCGCGGCCGAAGATGGCAAACGAGATAGTAGAGCGCCCGGCGGTCGCCGGGATTCATGCCCGCCTCGGCGGAGATCTCGAGCTGCTGGATGCGCGCCGAGGCGGCCCGCCAATCCGAGTCCACTGCCGCCGCCGTGAAGATCGCCGCCAGGTCGAGTCGATCCAGCGTTCCAGCCGACAGCGCCGCCGAGCGCAGGCCCGGTGTCAGCCGCATCCGCAGCACGGAAAGCCACGTCGATGTCATCCTCGCAACATGACGACTCGACCCTGCTGCGGTCCAGCACAACAGGGGAGGCTCGGTTGGCCTTGGAACCCCATACCGGCTATTTCTCCCTCATCGAGCGAGCGACATGGCGTCGCCCCCGCGTTCACCTCAGCAAGCAGAGTCGCAAGTATGTCGACCCCCCCTGTTCCCGCCGTCACCGGTCTGCACCACGTGACGGCCATCGCCGGGAATCCACAGCGCAACCTCGATTTCTACACCGGTACCCTGGGCATGCGATTGGTCAAGCGCTCGGTGAATCAGGACGCGCCGGACACCTACCACCTCTTCTACGCCGACGCCGAAGGGCACGCAGGAAGCGACATCACCTTCTTTCCCTGGCCTGAGCTCCCGCCAGGCAAGCGTGGTGTCGGACTGACCAACGAGGTCGCCCTGGCTGTGCCGCCTGGCACGCTTGGCTGGTGGGCGGAGCGGTTGAACGCGGCAGGGGCCCGTACTGGAGCGGCCGCGACCTGGTTCGGCGAGCCGGCGCTCCCGCTCACCGATCCAGACGGACTGGGACTCGCGCTGGTCGAAACCGGAGACGCCCGTGAGTTCGCTGCCTGGGCCGAGAGCCCGGTGCCTCCGGAGCGCCAGATCCGCGGTCTGCATGGAGTGCGGCTGGCTCAGCGGCAGCTGGCGCCGACCGCGCGGTTCCTGATCGAGGGACTGGGGTTCACCGCCGCCGGGGAGGAGAGCGGCTGGCATCGCTTCACGGTTCAGGGTGGCGGCTCGGGGCGGACCCTCGACATCCAGGTGACTCCCGGCGCGCCCCGGGGCGAATGGGGAATCGGCAGCGTTCACCACATTGCGTGGCGGGTGCCGGACGGCGCCGCGCAGCGCGGGGTCCGCGCGTCCGTCGGCGCGGCCGGCGGCCGGCCCACCGAGGTGATCGACCGGTTCTGGTTCCAGTCGGTGTACTTCCGGGAGCCCGGTGGCGCGCTGTTCGAGGTGGCGACCGATGGCCCCGGCTTCACCGTGGATGAGTCGCTGGACGCGCTGGGCGAGCGGCTCATCCTCCCGCCCTGGCTGGAGCCGCGCCGGGCCGAGATCGAGCGAGGCCTGCCGCGGCTCTCCTCGACGGTGAGAACCTAGGCGACGGGCTGCGTCCGGAGGGGCCTATCCCCGGGGCCGCCATCGGTGGGGTGAGCCCGATCGCCAAGGGCGAAACGGTAAGCCGCACTTCGTTCACGGGATGGTGCGGGAGATCGAGGTGGGGAACGTCGCCGAAGCCTCTTAGCTTCCCAGCTCCTGAGTGCCACAGTAGTTCAGGAACGCCGCGAGCTCCTCCGCTTCACGAGAAGTCGCGACCATGATCGTGGTGCTCCCTCGGCTGACGGTCGGAATGTACGGAAGGCCACCGCGGCCCGGTCGCTTCAGCGGCCGGGTCCCGGCGCGCCAAGGACCGTCGCGTAGTGCGGCCGACGTGCCGGCGACCAGCTGCTCCACGCACTGGCGCAGGAGCGACGAATCGCGGCGGGTGCGATGCTTGGGCTTCCGCTGGTGTCGAATCAGTGCCGCCAGCTCCAGGGCCGCACGCTGACAGTAGGTCTGAGGGGCCAACTCTTCGACCGGATGATCGGGAGTTTGGCTCGATCGGGTGTCATCCATTGGTGCGAAGCCTCCGTCGCCTCATCGTCCTGTAAGGTATCCCGGTTAGCGAACTTTGTAATGGCGCTCCCGCGTGGCGCGCCAGTTGCCCCAAGTCCGCGGACCCGGACCGGGAGCCCTGGCGGGCTGCCCTCCGCCGATCCCTCAACCTTTGTTCCCTGAGGAGATTAAGGCGCACCTCGGACCCGGGTCCCCGAGGGTCCGTGGCGTGCAGGACGCGAGAGTCGTCGTCCATACCCCGGACACCGTTATCCCCATGGCCACAGGTGCCCGCATGATCAGCCGGCAGGTCGGAGTTCGTCTCGCCTTCGCCATCGGCTGGTTCCTCGTGGCCTGCGGGGGGGAATCCACCGGACCAAGTACCGGAAGCCTGGCGCTTGCAGTGTCGGGACTGCCTAACGGGGTGGAAGCCGACATCAACGTGTCGGGGCCGGGGGGATTCAACCGCCGGTTGAATGGGTCGGAAACCCTTGTCGGGCTGGCTCACGGGAGCTACACCGTGGTTGCCGCCGGGGTCCCCGTCGGACCGTCGGTGTACGCGGCCGCACCGTCCTCCCAGGTGGTCGTGGTCAGCAGCCCGGATCCCGCCAGCGCTGCCGTGGTGTATGCACCCGGCTCGGCCGGCGGCGGCCACCTGTCGGTGACCGTTGCCGAATTGCCCCAGGGCACTGCGGCCGCGGTGACGGTGACGGGTCCCGGCGGCTATTCCCGCGCCGTTACGGCCACCGAGACGCTGCACGGGCTCGCCGCGGGCCAGTACACCCTTACCGCGCTGCCGGTCAGCGACGGGAGCGAGCAGTATTCTCCCGCGCCGTCGAACCAGATCGTGTCGGTTGGTGCCAGCGGGACCGCAATGGCGACCGTGAACTACTCGACCGGCGGCCCAGCCGGATTCAACCTCCGGATCGATGGTCTGTACCTGGTTCAGAGCGTGCAGACCTATAGCCGGGGTGTGCCCCTGGTCAGAAACCGCGATGCGCTACTCCGTGTCTTCGTCACCGCCAATCAGATGAACGCGGCGACCCCGGACGTCCGCATACGCTTCTACCACAGCGGCGTGCTCATGTCGACCGCGACCATTGCCGCACCGGGACTCGCGACTCCACTCGGCGCGAATGACGCCGTTCTCGGCAACTCGTGGAATCTCGTGGTCGACAAGGCGCTCGTTCAGCCGAACCTGTCCGTCCTGGCGGACGTGGATCCCGGAAATACCGTTCCCGAGGGGAACGAAGCGGACAACCTGTTTCCCTCATCGGGCACGCCGATCCTCGCGGACGTCCGCAGCACCGAACCCTTCAGCGTGCGTTTCATTCCGGTGAGAACCCAGGCCGACAACCGCGTCGGCAATGTTACCGCGGTGAACCGGGATGACTTTCTGACGGCGGCGATGGCCATGCACCCGCTGGCGAGCTTCGACGCGTCCGTGAGCGGGGTGTACACCACCTCGACCGAGGCCCCGCTTCAGCCGGGCAACGAGAACCAGGCCTGGAACGCCATCGTGGCGGAGATTCTTGCGCTCCGGACGGCCGGGACCACCACTCAGTACTATTACGGTGTCGTGAATCCGAGCTACAGCGCCGGGGTTGCCGGGGTCGGCTATATCGGGGCGGCCGCGGCGATCGGCTGGGACAAGCTGCCGAGCGCCAGCTCGGTGGCGGCGCACGAATGGGGTCACAACTGGCGCCGGAATCACGCCCCGTGCGGCGATCCCACGTCTCCCGACGCCGGCTACCCCTATGCCGGCGGGGAGATCGGCGTCATCGGGTACGACTTCGTCACCGCGACGGTCAAGCCGGCGAGCTCGCACGATCTGATGGGCTATTGCAACCAGGAATGGATCAGCGACTACACGTTTCAGAACATCCTCGACTTCCGGAGCGACGAGGCGCTCATGGCGAACGCCATGGGTGGGGCGATCCAGCCGGCGCTGCTGGTCTGGGGCCGAATCGAGAACGGCCGTGCCGTGCTCCAACCGGCATTCCGCTTAACGACCAGGCCGAGTTTGCCGCGGCGCCCCGGTCCCTATCGTCTGGAGGGTCGCGCCGACGGCGGGACTGTGGTGTTCGGATTCGACTTCGCTCCCCTGGACGTCGCCGACGATCGGACGGGAGCGAAACACTTCGCCTTCGCCGTGCCGCTACAGCCCGAGCGTGCGGCGAGAGTGGTCTCCCTGCACCTGGCCGGCGCCGGCCTCCAGACTTCCGCCTCCCAGGTCTCCTCCACGCCGGCCGTCATCGAGGTCCGCCGCAGCGGCGCGGGACGAGTGGCGCTCCGATGGGATACGGCGAAGTCACCGATGATCATGGTCCGCGACCCGGTCAACGGCGATATTCTCTCCTTCGCTCGCGGCGGAGCGGCGGAGGTGGAGACCAACCAGCCGGATCTCTCCTTGACGGTGTCCGATCGGGTGGGGAGCCGGGACCTGCGCGTGAGGGTTCGATGACGATGGGCCGGGCGCTCCCTGTGGTCATGTTCGCCGCCCTGGCGGCCTGCTCTTCCGGGCAGACGCGGGAGGGCGCGGCCCCCACTCCGTACGGCGAGCCGGGCGCCACGGCGAACAGCTCTCCGGTCGTCACGCTCGAGCGCACACCGTGCTTCGGCACTTGCCCGGTCTACCAGGTCGCGATCTCGCGCTCCGGGTCGGTGCGCTTCGTCGGCAAGCACCACGTGATCCAGCAGGGCGAGGCCACGGCGGAGATCCCCGCGGCGCGGGTGGACAGCCTGCTGCGGGAACTGGAAGTGGGAGGATACTTCGGGTTCGCGGACGACTACGTGATGGATGCGCCGGCCTGTGGCCAGTACGCCACCGACTCCCCGACGGTCATCACGTCCGCGAGCACAGCCGGCCGGAGCAAGACCATTCGGCACGACTACGGGTGTAACGCAGCCCCGAGCGAACTGGGCCGGCTCGAGCGGCTGATCGACGAAGTCGCCGGTACCTCCCGCTGGATCGGGCGTTAACGGGGGAACGGCGGAACGGCGGAACGGCGGACGGTGTTGGGCCGGGGCCGTCATTATGAAAAGGCCATGCGCTGTAACGGTCGCGCTGATGAGCCGTTCCGCCGCTTCGCCGTTCCGCCGCTTCGCCGTTCCGCCTCAAGCCGATCGCCGGACCGCCAGGGAAGGGTCGAGCCGGTCCCGCACCGCGTCGCCCAGCAGCGTAGCCCCCACCACCACCACGACCAGCGCCACACCGGGCGCGGCCGCCACCCAGGGGGCGTTGACCAGCGTGTCGCGGCCTGAGGCGATCAGGTTGCCCCACGATGGGGTCGGCGGCTGCACGCCGAGCCCCAGAAACGAGAGCCCCGCCTCCAGCATGATCGCGTTGCCGAGCCCGAGCGCGGCGGCCACGATCACCGGGGTCATCGCATTGGGCAGAATGTGTCGCAGCAGCACTCGCAGATCCGAGGCCCCGAGGCCCACCGCGCCCTCCACGAACGGCCGCACCGCCAGCGCCCGCACCTCGCCGTGCACCAACCGGGCGATCGTCATCCAACCGGTGAGGCCCAACACCACGATCACGAGGCCGGCGCTGGGGCGCCACAGCGAAGCCAGGAGCAGGAGCAGCACCACCCGCGGCAGGGCCAACGCGAAGTCGGTGAGCCCCAGCAGCGCCGTCGCGGGCCACCCGCGCCAGAATCCGGCCGCCGCGCCGACGGCGACGCCGACCAGCAGCGACACCAGGACCGCCAGAGTTCCCACGCTCAAAGAAACTCTGGCACCGTAGGCGAGGCGGGCCCACACGTCCCGACCTAAGCGGTCGGTGCCGAGGAGATGGAAGGCGCCGTGGACGTCGGCGCTGAGCGGCGGCAGGAAGCGTGTGGCGACGATGTCCTGCTGCGCCACCGGGTCCCCGGCGACGAGGGGAGCGAATAGGGCCACCGCCGCCGCGGCGAGGAGCACCGCGAGTCCGAACACCGCTCGCCGGTCGCTCCAGAGGCCGCCTGTCACCCGGCCCGCCCGGCGCCGTGCGCTTCCGCCCGCACGCGTGGGTCCACCCAGCCGACCAGCGCCTCCGCCAACAGGTTGCCCGCGACCACGAGCCCCGCGCTCACCGCGGTCGCCGCCATTACCACGGGGTAGTCGCGTGCGCCGACGCCGTTCACCAGCACCCGTCCGACCCCGGGCCAGGCGAAGATAGCCTCGATGAAGACCGCCCCCGAGAAGAGCGCCGGGAGGGAGAGCCCCAGCAGGGTCACCACGGGAATCAGCGCGTTCCGCAGCACGTGGCGCACGGCCACTTGCGCCGGGGAGAGTCCCTTGGCCCGCGCGACGGCGACGAACGGCGCGCCGGCGACGTCGAGCATCGCTCCACGGACGTAGCGCGCCGTGCCCCCGACGCCGATGAGCGTGAGCGTCGCGAGCGGGAGGGCGAAATGGCGCAGGCGGTCGGCGATCCGCTCCCATCCCGTGAGGAAATCCGAGTCGAACCCCGCCGCGCCGAACGCGGGGAGCACTCTCGCTTCGTAGGTGAAGACCATCACCAGCATCAGGCCCAGCCAGTAGCCGGGCATGGCGAACAGCGTGACCGTCACCACCGAGAGCACCGTGTCGAGGCGCCCACCCCGCATGGCCTGCAGCACGCCGACGGCGATCCCCAGCAGATAGCTCAACACCAGCGAGATCCCTACCAGCCGGACGGTCGCCGGCCAGGCCTCGGCGAGCGTCTGCGCGACCGGCCGGCCGGTGGCGATGCTGGTCCCCCAGTCGCCCCGGACGAATCGGCCGAGCCATGCCGCGTACTGCGCCGGGAGGGGCCGGTCGAGCCCGAGCGCGTGACGCTGCGCCGCAACCTGCGCCTCCGTCGCGGCCGGGCCGACCAGCAGACGCGCGGGATCACCCGGCGCGAGCCGCAGGAGGAAGAACATGAGCGTCAGGACGCCGAAGACAACGGCGACTCCACTCAGCGCTCGGCGCAGCAGGAGGGCCGGCATCGGAGGAATTTCCTTCCTCTCTATCCCCGCCGCCAGGGAGATGGTCTCCGGCGTAGCTTTCCCCGACCGCGTACTACACATTTCCTACCCGTCCCCCACCGGGCTTTCGTGACCGTAGCCGACTCCTCCCTGGCCAAGGCCCTCCCCGATCGCTACCAGCTCGAGCGCGAGCTCGGACGCGGGGGCATGGCCACGGTCTACCTCGCCCGCGACATCAAGCACGACCGCATGGTCGCCATCAAAGTCCTCCACCCCGAGCTCGCGGCGACGCTAGGTCCGGAGCGCTTTCTCCGGGAGATCAAGGTCGCGGCCGGGCTGCAGCATCCCAACATCCTCCCAATGCACGACTCGGGTGAAGCCATCGGCCGGCTCTGGTTCGCCATGCCCTACGTCGAGGGTGAGTCGCTCCGCGCTCGTCTCGAGCGTGAGGGCGAGCTCCCGATCGGCGAGGCGGTGCGCCTCCTCCGCGACGTGGTCGATGCCCTGGCCTGCGCCCACCAGCATGGGGTGGTGCATCGTGACATCAAACCGGACAACGTGCTCCTCTCCGGCCATCACGCGATCGTCGCCGACTTCGGTGTCGCCAAGGCCCTGAGCGCGGCCGCCGGCGACTCCGCACTGACCTCCGCCGGCATGGCCATAGGGACCCCGGCGTACATGGCACCGGAGCAGGCCGCCGCCGATCCGCATGCGGATCATCGGGCGGACATCTACGCGCTCGGTGCGATGGCCTACGAGATGCTGACCGGCCGCCCGCCCTTCACGGGATCCACACCGCAGGCGGTGCTGGCCGCCCAGCTGACCGAGACGCCTCACTCGCTTACCAAAGACCGCCCCAGCGTGCCGCCTGCACTGGAGGCACTGGTACTGCGCTGTCTGGAGAAACGACCCGCCGACCGCTGGCAGAGCGCCGAGGAGCTCCTGCACCGGCTGGAGACGATCACCCTTGGGGAAGCTACCGCGAGCGCTACCACGGTACCGGTGAGAGCGGTGTCCGCTTCGGCCTCCTCAGGCCGGCTGCGAGGGACCGCGGCGGTCATGCTGCTCGTCCTCATCGGCGCCGGGGTGTGGAGTTGGCTTCGATCGAGGCCGACCTCCGTGCTGGACGCCGATCTCATCGCCGTCGCGCCCTTCGATGTGCTCGGCGCGGACCTCGAGCTCTGGCGCGAGGGGCTGGTAGACGTCCTGGCCCGCAACCTGGACGGCGCCGGTCCCCTGCGCACCGTCTCTCCCACCGTCGTGATCCGCCGCTGGCGGGGACGGGCAGACCCTGAATCCGCCACGGAGCTCGGGCGTCGCTCAGGTGCGCGACTCGCCGTGTTCGGCCAACTCGTGGCTACGAGCGGAGACTCGGTCCGGATCAGTGCGAGTCTCTACGACGTGGGCCGTGGCGCCACCATAGGTGAAGCCGACCTACGAGGGTCCAAGGCGACGATCGATCGTCTGGCCGATTCGCTGACGGTCCGGCTGCTCCGCGACCTCGGGCGAACCCGGCCGATCGGGGCTGCCCGCTTGGCGACCTTCGCATCGGCTTCGCTGCCGGCGCTCAAGGCCTTCTTGCAGGGCGAACAGGAGTACCGCCGCTCGAACTGGGACTCGGCGCTGGTCGGCTATCGTCGCGCCGTCGAGCTCGACACGGCCTTCGCCCTGGCGTACAGCCGGCTGGGGACCATCCTCGGCTGGCAGCGGACGGCGTACGACTCGCTCTCCGAGGCTTACACGATGAAGGCGGGCGCGCTGAACCACGGTCTCGCCCCCCGCGAAAGCCTCCTGATCGCCGCCGATTCACTGATGGCGTCGCTGTTCGCGAGCGCCCCCGCGGGGCTGGAGTATTGGTCCCGTGTTCGCCGCCTCTTCCACACCGTGGACGAGGCGGCGGCCCGATATCCGGACGACCCGCTCGTCTGGAACGCCGTCGGCGAAGCGCGGGCGCATCTCGGCTCCTTCGTCGACGCTTCTCAGACGTGGGAACTCGAGCCGTTCGACCGTGCCATTGGGGTCGATTCCGCGTTTGCGCCTGCGTACATCCACCCGGCGGAAATCGCACTCCACATTGGGGGGCCCGCCAGCGCTCTCCGGTACATCAACGCCTACCTCGCGCTCGGCCCGACGGACAAGCACGCCGACGGCATGCGCCTCGTGCGTGCGCTGCTCAGCCCCCGATCGACTTCCTCGCCGGACCTCGACCGCTGGCTTGATAGTGCTTCGGCCAACACACTCTCTGGCGCCTACCTCACGCTGTGGCGGATTCCCGACTCCGCGGAGGCGGCGATCCGGCTGGCCCGGCTCTTGGCCGAGGGGCGGCCGGGCGAGAAGCCCTGGAGCGCGCCGGCATGGGGTCGCATGCACCTTGCGAGGCAGCTCCTCCGCCGCGGCCACCTAAAGGAGGCGCACGCCACTGTCAGCGACCCGCAGGGCTTGATGAGGTGGCAGTACGTCCAGGCTGTGCTGCTCGGGGTGATCCCCCCCGACTCGGCCGCGGCGACGTTCCTGAGCTGGCTGCGCGAGCGAGACCTCTTTGCCATGCAAACGCTGTGGTGGTGGGCGGAACGCGGCGATACCTCCTTGGTCCGGCAGATCCTCACCTCACGGGACTCGCTGCGCGGACCGGATGGTCTGCGTCCCTACTATGCGCAGGCGGCACCGGCGTACCTTGCCCTCGCCCGGCGGGACACCACGCGGGCGCTCGAGCAGTTCATGGCCTTGCCGGATTCTCTCTGTCAGGCGTGCGCCCACGAGCGGCTCGCCAGGGTGCGCTTGCTTAGCGCCAAGGGGCGGGATCGGGAGGCAGCGGCGCAGCTGGAGGTTCCCATCGCGCAGTTCCCCGAAGCACTGGAGGTCGTGTGGGCGCTCGAGCGGGGTCGGGTCAACGGCCGGCTGGGAAATCGGGATAAGGCAATCGAGGCCTACTCCTTCGTCGCTCGAAGCTGGAGGCAGGCCGATCCTGAGCTGCAGCCGGTGGTCGCCGAAGCGCGTGCGGCGCTCAGCCGATTCACGGGTGAGCCGAGACGGTGAGGCCATCCCGACCCCCAGTGCGATAGCTTCCGGCGTGCTTCGACGCCTGCTTCCGGCGCTCCTCGTGGTGATGTGGCTTCCGGCCTGCCAACCGGAGGCCGGCCGGCGCGGCGCCACGGTGCTGTTCGCTTCCGGCGCTGACCTGCAGAGCATAAATCCGCTGCTCACCCAGCACCCACTGGCCCGCCAGGTGCAGCGCTACGTGCTGCTCACCACCCTGGCGCGCTACGACAGCGCGCTCGCGCTCGAGCCCTATCTCGCGCGTGCGTGGACCTGGAGCGTGGACCGGCGGCGTCTCAGCTTCATGCTCCACTCCGGCGTGCGCTGGCACGACGGCGTGCCCACGACCGCGCGGGACGTCCAGTGGACTCTCTCCCGGGCCCGCGATCCCGCGACCGGATATCCGCGGCTGGTGGACCTGAGGCCGCTCGAGGCGGTTTCCGCTCCCGACGACTCGACCGTCGTCCTGCGCTTCGACCGCCCGCAGGAGCGGTTCCCCGACGTGCTCACCGACCTCGCGATCCTTCCGGCGCACCTGCTCGATACCGTGCCCGCCGCCAGGTTCCGACAGGCGGCGTGGAACGAGCGGCCGGTGGGCAATGGGCCTTTCCGATTCGTCGCCCACGAGCCGAACCGCCGTTGGGTTTTCGCGGCCGACAGCGAATTCCCCCGCTCGTTGGGCGGACCGCCGCGGCTCGACCGGCTGATCGTCGTCGTGGTGGACGAGCCGACCACCAAGCTCGCCGCGCTCACCTCCGGCGAGCTGGACTTCGCCGGGATCCAGCCGGCCCATGCATCGTTCGTCCGTGACGACCCCGCGCTCGAGGTGCGGAGCTTTCCTCTGTTCCTCACCTATGGCATCGTGCTCAACACCCGGCGCCCGCCGTTCCACGAAGTCGCTACCCGCCGGGCGGTGAGCGCGGCGATCGACCGGCGGGAGATCGTCCAGGGCTATCTCTACGGCTTCGGCAGTCCGGCGACCGGGCCGGTGCCGCCCGGGGTGCCCGGATATCTTCCGGTGGCCGAAACGTCCTCCCTGAGAGCGATCGGTGCGGCCGATGTCCCCACGCGGTTCGAGCTGCTGACCGTGGGAAGCGGCGAGGCACCGCTGGAGCAGATGGTCCAGGCCCGTCTCGCGACCGCCGGGTTCGAGGTGAGGATCCGGCAGCTCGAGCTATCGGCATTTCTCGCTCGGGTCTATGGTCCCGAGCGAGATTTCGACGCCGCCGTGCTCGGCGTCGCGGGCGACATCGGGTTCGGCTATCTGACATCGCTGGGGGAGACTGCCGGTCTGGTGCCGCCGGCCGATCCGGCGGAGGCTCAGCGCTTCTTCGCCGATTCCGTGCCGGTGGCCTTTCTGTATCACGCCGGCGGACTTCAGGGAGCGAACCGGCGAGTGAAAGGGGTGGAGATGGACCTGCGGGGAGAGTTGCCGAGCGTGCAGCGTTGGTGGGTCGCGCCGTGACGGCCTTCCGTGCCGCGGCTCCGGTGCGGCTGGACTTCGCCGGTGGATGGACCGACGTCCCGCCGTATTCCGCTCGCGAGGGCGGCGTGGTGGTGGCGGCCGCGGTGCAGCTGCACGCCTACGCGGAGGTGACGCCCAGAGACGCGGGATACTTCTTGATCGCGAAGGACCTCGGCGACGCCTTGGAGGTGGAGAACATGGCCGCGCTCGCGGGCGACGGTCCACTCCCGTTGTTGCGCGCCGGAATCAGGCTGATTCAATCGGGACCGTGCTCCGTGGTGACCCGCTCGGACGCTCCGCCCGGCAGCGGCCTTGGCAGCTCGGGGGCGATCGACGTGGCACTCGTGGCGGCGCTCGCGGAGGCGGGAGGGCGGGAGGCCTCGGTGCGCGAGATCGCCGACCTCGCCTGCCGGCTGGAAAGCAGAGAGGCGGGGATCCCTGGCGGCAGGCAGGATCAGTTCATGGCGGCCTACGGGGGAGTCCTCCGTCTCACCTTCCGAGATCCCGACGCCGCGGTGGAGCCGATCGCGCTCGATCCGGCATTCGCGGCCGAGCTGGAGCGGCGGATCGTCCTCTGTTACACGGGGGCATCGCGATTCTCCGGCGATACCATCGGCCGGGTGATGCGCGCGTACGAGCGCGGTGAGCCCGCCATCGCCCGCGCGCTGGACGGGCTCCGCCGGGTCGCGGAGGAAATGGTGGGAGCGCTGCGCGCTGCGGACTTCGCCCGGGTCGGCGCGCTCTTCAGCGAGAACTGGCGGCTGCAGCAGGTGCTCGACCCGGGGATGTCCACCCCGGAGATGGCTCGGCTCGAGCGCGCAATGCACGACGCCGGCGCGCTGGGTGGCAAGGCCGCGGGGGCTGGAGCCGGGGGCTCGATGTTCTTTCTGGCTCCCGACGATCCCAGTGAGGCCAGGGCGGTGGTCAGCCGCCTGGGAATGCGACTCCTGCCCGTGCGGTGGGCCCTGATGGGCGTGCGCCCGTGCTGACTGCCGACCAGCTGGAGTCGCGGCGGCGCGTGGTGGCGGAGTCGGCCGACCTGTCCGCGCTCGCCGGCCGGCTCGCTTCACGGGCCCAGCCACTGCTCCAGCGTGCGCTCGACCCGCCCGCGCTCAAGGCGCAGCTGACCGCGGACGGCGGGGTCTGTCCCGACGACGGCTCTCCGCTCGAGTTCGATCCCTGGCGCCCCAACTCGCATCGTTGTCCGGCGTGTCGCCGGGAGCACGCGGGAGCCCGGCACGATCGCGCGTGGGCGCGCTGGCAGCATCTCTGGCTGGCGGAACGGGCGGCCGAGCTCGCGACGGTCGGGGTGGTGGCCGACCGCCCGGATGCGGCCGAGGCCGCTGCCGGCATCCTCGCGGCATACGCCTCGCGCTATACCGAGTATCCCAATCGCGACAACGTGCTGGGACCCAGCCGCTTGTTCTTCTCGACGTACCTGGAGTCCATCTGGGTGGCCAACTACCTCGCCGCCGCGGGCATGCTCCGGGACGCCGGCATGCTCGATCCGTCGCTGGAGGAAGGCGTGAGCACGCTCGCCGACGAGGCGGCGAACCTCATCGGTGAGTTCGACGAGGGCCTCTCCAACCGGCAGACCTGGCACAACGCGGCGCTCCTGGCGATCGCGGTCTGGTTCGAGGACGCGGAGCTGGCCGGTCGCGCGGTCGAGGGCCCGACGGGCGCGATCGCGCACCTGGTGCGCGGCTTTGGTATCGACGGGATGTGGTACGAGGGCGAGAACTACCACCTCTTCGCGCTGCGGGGGCAGCTGCTCGCCATGGGCTGGGCCCGGCAGGCGGGCGTCGACATCCTCGCCGACACCCGGCTGGCGGCGCGGCTGGAGGGGGCGCTTCGGGCGCCGGCGCTGACCGCGCTGCCGGATTGCACCTTCCCGGCCAGAAAGGACTCCCGCTACGGCGTGTCGCTGGCGCAGCCGATGTATCTCGAGCTCTGGGAGATCGGTCTCGCGCGCCTGGGCGATGCGAGCTCGGACCTGTGGGACTGGCTTCGCCATCTCTACGCCTCCCCGCCGCCCCGGGCCGAGCGGTTCGACTCCTACCTCCACGAGACCGGCGCGGAACCGCCGGACGGATCCCGGAGTCGCTCCGCATCTCTCCTGGTGGGCGCTGCTCGAGATGGCGCCGGCGCTCGGGACCGGCGGGGGCGGATGGCGGCCGGGGAACACGCTCCTCGAAAGCCAGGGGCTCGCCATCCTGCGTCGGGGCGACCGCTACGCCAGCCTCGAGTGCGGCGCCTTCGGCGGCGGTCACGGCCACCCCGACCGGCTGCATCTCACCCTGCACGCCAATGGACGGCACTGGCTCCCGGACCCGGGTACCGGCTCGTACGTCGCGCGCGACCTCTTCTGGTATCGCTCGACCCTCGCCCACAACGCACCGCGGCTCGACGGCGCTTCCCAACCGCCGCGGGACGCCGAGTGCGTCGCCTTCGGCGAGGCGGGCGAGTGGGCCTGGACCCGGGGCGCGTTCGACTATTGCACCCGCACCGTGGTCGCGGGCCCGCGCTACCTCCTCGACGTCCTGGAGATGTCCGCGCCGGAGGAGCATCTCCTCGAGCTGCCTTGGCACCCGACCGCGAAGGTCGAGATGTTGACCGCAGGCGGTTGGGAGCCGCAGCCGGCCGCGGGCGAATTCCTGAGTGCGCTCGAGCGCTTCGTCCCGGAGGCGGGTGGCACCATGCTGCTCAGGGGGACAGGGCCGAATGGTGGGACCTTCTCGCTCCATCTCGACTCCGCCGCGGACTTGCTGCGCGCGGTGGGTCCCGGCCTGCCCGGGTCCGGCGAGTCGGCGACCTTCTACCTTCAGCGCGCTCGGGGGTCCGGCGTTCGCCTGGTGTCGGTCGTCGAGGCGGGCGAGGGTGAGGCCATGGTCCGCGCGTGGCGCGCGAGCGGCGACGTGATCGAGGTGGAGACGGCCGCCGGCATCGACCGCCACGTAAACACCAACGACGGCTGGGAGGTGGTGTCCGGGGGAGGCCAGGTGGCGTTGCGCGGGCTGCGCCGAGCGCCACCGGCGCCGGCGGCCCGGCCGCTCATCGACCACAATCGGCCGACGCCGATCACGGGAGTCGCGCTCGGCGTCACGGAGCCGCCGGGGCTGGACGGCACGCTCCGCGCCTTCGATTTCTCGGCTCCCCTGGAGCTCGACCACGAGGACCAGTACCGCCGGAGCGAGGAGCCGTATGCCGGCCCTGAGGAGTTCTCGGCGGTCGCCGCGGTGAGCTGGGACGGTGACACACTCTACTTGGCGGTCGACGTGAAGAAGCCGGAGCTGTTGGTTCGGGACGCCGCCGCGCCGCCCCTGCGGCTCGACAACGAGCCCGAGGACATCCACGCGGACGGCATCCAGGTCTACGTACGCACATCGCCGGACCGGCCGGTCTACGGGTTCCTCATCGTGCCTTCCGGCGATGATGGAACTATCCGGGTCCGCGCGGCGAGCGGGACCGCCGGCGAGGCCGGCATGGTGCGAGGCGCGTGGCGACCGGCCGAGAGCGGCTACACGATCTCCGCCGCCGTCACCATTCCGGAGTGGACTCCCCGTCCGGGCGAAAAGATCGGCTTCGATCTCCTGGTCAATCGCATCGAGCCCGGGCGGGAGCGGCGATCGGGACAGCTGGTATGGAGCGGCGGTGCGGGTTGGGTCTACCTGCGTGGTGACCGGCAGGACGCAGCGAGCCTCGGCGTGCTCGAGCTGCGGTAGATGGACCGAGTCGCGGGCTTTACTTCGACCGGGAGCAAGCGCCCCGGGGCGCTGTTCGGGGAAGCGGGGGAGTCGGCGCCGCTGCGCATGACTCGGTCATCCGGCTGCTCGGTGTGGGACGCCGAAGGCCGCGAGTACGTGGACTACATCATGGGCCTCGGCTCGGTGGCGCTCGGATACGGGCATCCCGAGGTCACTCGCGCGGTCGCGGAGGCGGCACAGCTCGGCGTGGTCGGGCCGCTCCCACCCGTGTTGGAGGAGGGTCTCGCCGCCGATCTCTGTCGGCTGATTCCGTGGGTCGAGCGGGTCAGGTTTCTCAAGACCGGCGCGGAGGCCATGGCCGCGGCGGTCCGTCTGGCCCGGGTGGTCACCGGCCGCGACGCGATCCTGGGCTGCGGCTACCATGGATGGCTCGACTGGTGTCAGACCCGGGAGGGGAGGGGAACGCCAAACGCGGTCAGGGCGCTCTACGGCGAGCTGCCCTTCAACGACGCGGAACGGGCCCGCGGGCTGATCCGCGCGGCCGGCGAGCGCCTCGCCGCCGTGGTCTTCGAGCCTGTGATCGCGGAGCCGCCCGATCCCCACTGGCTTGCGATGCTGCGCGAGGAGACGCTGAGGTGCGGGGCGCTGCTCGTGGCCGACGAGGTCAAGACCGTGTGCCGCCTGGCGATCGGCGGTGGCTGCGAGCGCTATGGCATCCGCCCCGACCTGATGGTCATCGGCAAGGCGATCGCGAACGGATTCCCGTTGGCCGCCGTCGGCGGCCGCGCCGACGTGATGGAGGCGGTCTCGCGAACTTGGATCTCCTCGACTCTTTCCACCGAATTCGTCTCCCTTGCCGCGTCCCGTGCCACCCTGGCCGCGATGGTACAAGGACAGGTGCCCGCCCACATCACCCGGGTGGGAACCAGGCTGCTCGCGGGGTTGCATGCCCTTGCTTCCGCCCATCCCGGGCTCGGCGTGCGCGCCGCGGGCCTGCCCGAGATGTGCTTCCTCGAGTACCGCGACGAGCCGCTCTCCGGCCGGATCGCCACCGCGTGCGCCGCGCGCGGGCTCCTGTTCAAGCGGAGCGCCTACAACTTCGTGTCGCTGGCGCACGACGAGGCGACGGTGGACCGTACGCTCGCCATCCTCGATGAGGTGCTCTCGACGGTCGGCCGGGCCCAACCGTCGTCCTGACGTTAGATTGCGAGCCGTGCTGATAGACGTTCACGCGCACTTCCTCCACGACCGCACCCCGCGGGCCGACTGGCGCGAGCGCAACGCGAGCCGCCTGCGCGCCGGCGAGCGGGTCGGCATCACGATTCACGTCGCCTCGATCCTCGGCAGTTGGGGCCTCACCTCGCCCATCTATTTTCCGTCCCCCGAGGATTGCCGCTACGGCAACGACTACCTGCTGCGCCTCCAGCGGGAGCATGCCCATCGGATCCGCGGCTACGTCGCCGTCAATCCCAACTACACCGACCACGCGCTCGGCGAGATCCGCCGCTGCCTCGACGCGGGGATGATCGGCGTCAAGCTGGCCGCGAGCCGGAGAGCCGACGACCCGCTCCTCGACCCGGTCTGCGCTCTCGCGGCCCAGCGGGGTGTGCCCGTGCTCCAGCACATCTGGCAGCACCGCCGCCGCGACTACCCGGGCCAGGAGGCCTCGGACGCGGTCGAGCTGGGACGCCTGGCGGCCCGACACCCGTCGGTCTCATTCATCCTGGCGCACATCGGCGGCGGTGGCGACTGGCTGCATACACTCCCCGCGATCGGCCGACTGACGAACGTCCTGGTGGATCTCTCGGGAAGCGGCGTGGATGGCGGGATGCTCGAGGCCTGCATCGAGGCGGTGGGCGTGGAGCGGCTGCTCTGGGGATGCGACCTCACCATCGAAACCGGCTGGGCCAAGCTTCGCTACCTCGAGGGCATCCTTTCGGCGGGCGACCTCGACCTCGTGCGCTGGCGCAACGCCGCGCGGATTTTCCCTCCAGGAGCGTTTCCGTCCGACTGATGCGTACCGACGTCAACGCCTTTCTCGGCTCCTACCCTTTCCGCCGAGTGCCGGGCACCACTCCCGATGCACTCCTCGCCGCCATGGACCGGACCGGCATCGACGAGGCGTGGGTGAGCCATCTTCCCGGCATCTTCTGGCGCGATCCGTCGGAGGGAAACCCGTGGCTTCTGGAAACCACCCGCCGGCAGCCGAGGTTGCGGCCGGTTCTCGCGGTGCAACCGGAGATCGCCGGGTGGGAGAGCCTGTTGCGGACAGCGGCGGACGCCGGCGCTCCGGCGGTCCGCTGCGATCCGACCTACCACGGCATCGCGCCGTCGGGGCCGTCCATGCGCGCGCTGGCCGCGGCCTGCGGCGGCGCCCGGATCGCGCTGATGCTCGCCGTGCGCCTGGAAGACGGCAGGCAACGCCATCCCAACGACCATGCCGCCGAGCTGCCGGCCGCCGCGGTCCGATCGCTGGCACGTGCCGACGCCGCCGTGCGGCTCATCATCACCCATGCCGACCGCCCGTTCATCGAAGAGGTGCACTTCGGATCCACGCCGGACGAGGCGCGCAGAACCTGGTGGGACATCTCGTGGATCTGGGGGCCGCCCGAGGATCATCTCGAGACCCTGCTCGGGACCGTGGGCCCCGACGCGGTTCGTCTTCGGCACCGGCCAACCGCTCCGCATCCCGGAGAACTCCCTGGCCAAGCTCGACCTCCTCGACCTCGCACCCGCCGACCGGGCCGCGATCGAAGCAGGGAACGCCGCGGCCGCGCGAGGCGGCGCGGCGGTGAAGGTGAAAGGCTGACGCGGTGACCGGTCTCGCCTCCCGGATCGAGTGGGGACTCATCCCCGCCGTGCCGGTGCCGTTTCGCGGCCCAGACCTGGATGCCGCCGCGCAACGCTCTTATGCCGATTGGATGGCGGCACAGCCGGTAGCCGGCGTCGCGGTGTGGGCCCACACCGGCCGGGGTCCGCACCTGAGCGCCGAGCAGCGCCGAGAGGTGCTGGAGACCTGGCGGGAGGCGCTGCCCGACCGGGTGGTGGTCGCGGGGGCCCGCGACATCACCATGGCGATCGAGGCCCGCCGCGGACGGGCGGACGCCCTGCTCGCGTTCCCCGAGCGAAGCGACCCGGTAGGTTACCACCGCCGGCTGGGCCGGGAGCTGCCGGTCATTGCGTTCTACCTGTACGAGGCGGCCGGCGGCGTCCCCTACGACGACCGTACCATCCACGCCATCCTCGATCTTCCCGAAGTGGTCGGGATCAAGGTCGCGACGCTGGATTCGGTCATGACCTTCCAGCGGCTCGCCGCGCTGATGCGAAGTCATCCCGGCAAGATGCTCATCACCGGCGAAGACCGGTTTCTCGGCTATTCGGTGATGGCCGGCGCCACGGCCGCGCTGGTCGGCATGGGCGCGGCACTGCCCGACGTGCAGGTGGACCTGCTGCACGCCTGGCGCGACCGGCAGTGGGACCGGTTCGTGGCGCTGTCGGCGCTCTGCGACCGGCTGGCACAGGCCACGTTTACCGAGCCGATGGAGGGTTACGTTCGCCGCATGCTCTGGGCTGCCGCCGCCGACGGCGCGCTGCCGCGCGAAGCGTGTGACGACCCGTGGGGCCCGAGCTCTACCCGACCATGAGCGGGAGGCAGTGGAACAGGCGGTGGCCGGTGCGCGCGCGTCTCGAGCGTGATTTCGAGCGCTTCCGCGGCGAGCTCCCGCCCGACTTCGCCGACTATGTACGAGAGGCCTACCGGATCGATCTGACTGCCCGATACCTCGGCTTTGCCCTCCCGCACCCGATCGGCAAAGGCTCCGGGCAGCTTTCACTCAATCAGGAGCAGTTGGAGACCGACCGCGAGGCGGGCCTTGCGTTCGCGGTGCTGAAGACCGTGATCGCCGAGGACGCGACGGGCAGCCGCGCCATGGACGCGTGGGCGATTCACGAGACTCGCATGCGGGTCGAAAAGGTGCATTCGGCATCCGGCCTCGACGGGTGGACCGTGACCTGGAAAGGCAGGGGATGGGACCGGTCGTTCGAGGAGTATCTCGAGCTCGTTCGCGCGGCTGGAGACATGACCCGTTCCGGTGCGATGGTTGCGGTGCCGTCGGCCAAGTACCACCTGCCGAAGATGGACGAGGGATTCCAGGAGCCGGAGTACGGCTACACTACCAAGCGGCTGGCCAGGGCCTGGGGCGGGGAATTCCTGCCGATGGAGAAGGACTTTTCGCCCACCCTGGCGGGTGACGCGCTCGCGGATGAGCGCGGCAGCATTCTGCGCTGGCTGCAGGAAGTGCCGGGACTGATCCGCGGTGGCGCCGGCGGTCTTCCGGTTCGGATCGCCCTCAAGCTCATGAACGCGCGCCACGGCGAGCGGTTCCAGGTCGAGATGGTGCAGGCCGCGGCCGGCGCCGATGCCCTTGTCTGCTTCAATCGGCTCTGGTCGGAGGCCCGAGGCGCGGCCTACGGCGGCTACGACCTCAGCGATCGCAACCTGCGGGCCCTCGAGGCGGTGAAGTCGGCCCGACTCGGGCGACCCGCGCTGAGCGGGACGGGAAACATCTCTTCCGGACGGATGATTCTCGAGTACGCCAAGCTCGGCTGCGAGAGCGTTCAGCTCCACACTTTCTTCCAGCTGCCGCTCTCGGAATATCCCGGCACGGCAGGCTCCCGAACGCAGCGGGCCCTCCACGCGCTCGTCTTCCACCCCGAGACCGGCCTGATTGTCGGGCTGCTCGATTTGGAGCGCTCGGGCCGGCTGAGCCGGCGGGACGGCGAGCTCCGGTTTCTCGACGTGACGGTCCCTCTGATGCGAATCACCCGGGTCGAGCTGTTCGAGCTGGTCGCTCCCGTTGATCGAGCCCTTCGTGATCTCCGGCGGCACGATGCGCGAGCGGCGCTCGCTGGTGGTCGTCCTGCACGACGACGGCGGGCACCGCGGGTACGGCGAGTCGCCGCCGTTCGAGCTGCCGTTCTACTCCGAGGAAACCACCGCCAGTGCCCGCTACATGCTGGAGCATGTGCTCCTGCCCCGGGTACTCGGTGCCGAGCTGGAGTCGCCGGAGGCGGTAGACGCTTCTCTCCGTCCGGGCGTGAGGGGCAACACCTTCGCTCGCGCCGCGGTCGAGACCGCCGCCTGGGACCTCGAGGCACACCGCCGGAACACCGGGCTCGCCGCGCTGCTCGGCGAGCGGCTCGGCGCCAAGACGGCGGACGCGGTTCCGTGTGGCGTCGCCCTCGGCATCCCCATGGACCGCTCGACCGACACGCTCAAGCGCTGGATCCAGGACGCCGTCGCAACCGGGTATCGGAGAGTGAAGATCAAGGTCGCGCCGGGATGGGACGAGCTGCCGGTTCGAGCCGCGCGCGACGCGATGGCGGGCACCGACCTCCCGCTCACCGTGGACGCCAACGGCGGCTACGAATGGCCCGAGCACGAGCGCGCGCTGCGCGCGCTGGACGACGCCGGGCTTCTGTACATCGAGCAGCCGCTGCATCCCGACGAGCTGGTCGGCCACGCCCGCCTGGCCGAACGCCTGAAGACGCCCGTGTGCGTGGACGAGACTCTCCGCGACGCGCGCGCCGCGCGCCAGATCGCGCAGCTGGGTGGACCGCTGGTCTGGAACGTGAAGGTGCACCGGGTGGGTGGTCTATCGGAGGTCTGCCGCATCGTCCACATTGCCAGGGAGTGCGGCGCCCGGCTCTGGGCGGGGACGATGCCGGAATCGGGGCTCGGCTCGCAAGCCGCGTTGGCGGCGGCGTCCCTGCCCGAGTTCGTCTATCCCTCGGACCTGGAGCCCAGCGTCCGTTGGTTTGGGCGGAATGTCGACGTGATCAAGCTGACCATGACCAAAGACGGGCAGATGCGGGTTCCCGGCGTGCCGATTGCAGCACTGCTCGACGCCGGTCGGTTCGGCGCCGCGGCCCGCCTCGTCCTAGAAGCTGGTGCGGCGCCATCTTAGCCCGTTGGAGGGCGCATGGTCGAGTATGCCGTCCTGATAGCCGGAACCTCCATGGCTTCCCTAGGGGCGTTCGCTCGCTCCGCAGAAGTGTGGTTCTCCCGCATCAACTGGGAACTGGTCGGATATGTGGGGTTGGCCCTAGTGGCCCTACGGATCGCGACTTGGGCCTTCAAGCCGCGGTACTAACAGAGGGGCTGCCTCTGGCGTGTGACCTGCAATACAGCCTGACAGCCGCGACTCGGTCAATCATTGGCCTAGACCTGTCAGGAGCCGGAACATGTTCCCAAACGAATATTTGCAGCGATGGGCCGGGAGAGTGTGCCTGCTGCTCGTCGCGGTGCTTGGGATGACTGGATACCATTTCGCCAACATCCGGTTCCTCCCGCTCATGGCGGGCTTCGCCATCCTGGCGGGTGTCTGTTACAGCGTCCGGAGTGAGGCCGCCGGCGCCCGCCCACTGAGAGACTCGGGGCACTTCACAGTATTGTGACGTGGCCCTCACCCGCGAGAAGGTCCGCGAAGCGGTCGAGCGCGCGGGCGATCAGCATTGGCAGGCACTGATCCGCTTTCACGAAGACGCCTATCCCGCCAGCCGTCCCACCCCCGGCGACATCTGCCGAGCCGAGGCCGAGCGACTCAATCAGCTCGGCCTCGGGACTGATCCCGACCTGACGCTCGTCGAAACCCGCGTAGAGCCGCTCGACTCCACCATCCGCCTGGTGCACGTCTTCGAGCACCGGGCCACCAAAGCACGCCAGACGACCGAGCCATTCGAGAACTACGGTTAGCTTCTGGGCATGCAGAGGCGAACCTACCACCTCATTCCCCATACCCATTGGGATAGGGAGTGGTATCTCACGCGTGCCGCCTTCGTGTGCCGGCTGGTGCCGGCACTGAACGACCTCATTGGGAGGTTGGAGGCCGAGCCGGAGTTTCGCGCCTTCGTTCTCGACGGCCAGACGGTGTTGCTCGAGGATTACCTGGCGGTCCGGCCGGAGATGGAGTCCAGGGCTCGGGCGCTGGTCATCGACGGCCGCCTGCAGCTGGGGCCGTGGTACGTTCTCGCCGACGAGTTGATCCCCTCCGCCGAATCGCTGCTGCGGAATCTGCTCCTCGGGCGCGCCGATGCGGAAAAATTCGGCGGCCGGCTCGATGTGCTCTACTCGCCCGATGCCTTCGGACACCCCGCCGTCTGGCCGGCGCTCGCCGCCGAGTTCGGGATCCGTTACGGCGTGCTGTGGCGGGGCCTCGGCGGAGAGCCGGGCCAGGACGGCGACCTCTACCGCTGGCGGGCGCCGGACGGACGCGAGGTATTGCTGCATCACCTCTCGGCCGACGGGTATGAAGCGGGCGCCGCGCTGCCTCCCGATCCACTGCTGCTCGAGCCTGCCTGGAAGCGGCTGAAAGCCCAACTCGTCGCCCGGGCGCGAACCCCGCATGTCGCGGTCTTCGTCGGCGCCGATCACCATGCGGCCCACCCGGCCGTCGGACGCTTGCGAGATCTGCTCGGCCTGGTCGAGCCCGAAGCGGACGTTCGGATTTCCCGACTCGATGAGTTCTTCGCTGCCGCCGGCGGCGCCGTTGGGGCAAACCTGCCCTTGCTCGAGGGCGAGCTCCGGTGGTCATACGGGTACACCTGGACGCTCCAGGGGGTGCATGCGACTCGCGCGCCGCTCAAGCGGCTGCACAGCAACGCCGAACTGAGCCTGGAGCGGATGGCCGAACCGCTGGCCGCGTTGGCCCTCTGGCACCGGGGGTACGATGTGCGGCCGGTGCTCGATCACGCGTGGCGCACACTGATTCGCTCGCAGTTCCACGACTCGATCTGCGGATGCACCTCCGACGCCGTCGCGGATCGGGTGGCGGCGCGACTCGGCGACGCGCTCGCGATGTCCGGCGAGCTCGCCCGGTCCGCCCTCGATGCGCTGAGCGGGAACGCGCCCGACAGGGCGCGGGAGAACCCCACCGCCACGTCGCCGCGCCTCGTCTTCTACAACCCCGTGCCGCGCAGGCGGAGCGACGTAGTCGTGGCCGACCTCACCTGGTTCCGACGCGACGTGCTGGTCGGCCCGCCGGGCGACAGGGTGCCGCGGCGTGCCGGGCCTCCTTCGGAGATGGACATCGCCGCCGCGCTCGACGGCACCCGGTTCCAGATCTTGAGCCGCCGCCGGGCCGCCGAGCGGCTCGATTCGGCTCGGCACTATCCCGATCAGGACGACGTCGAGGTGATTCGGGTAGCGCTCGCAACCCCCTTGCTCGGCGGATTCGGGTTCCCCTCCCGGCAACCCTCGGAGCAAGCCGGATCTCCGGTCACCGCGGGCCCCCGCACACTCGACAACGGCGTTCTCCGGGTGACGGTCTCCCCCGCCGGTGTTATCCGGATGACGGATCGGCGGAGCGGTGCGCACTACGAGCGGCTGCTCTCCCTGGAAACCGAGGGTGACGCCGGCGACACCTACAGCTTCGCGCCGGCGGCCGGCGGCCGGGCACGCGCGACTGCATGGGCTTCGGTCCGCCCGATTGCGGCGGGCCCGCTGGTCGGCGCGCTCGAAGCCCATGCTTCGCTGCGGTCGGGCCGTGTGCGGGCGCGGCTGACATTGGCGCTCTACGCCGGAAGCCCGCTGCTCCGCTGCAGCATCGAGCTGGAGAACGCGACCCGAGATCACCGGCTGAGGTTGCGCGTCCCCACCGGCCAGAGCGGATCGGACGCGGTGGCCGGCGGTCCATTCGGCCCCGTCCGGCGCACGGCCAGCCGGGAGCCCACCCGGCGATACCCGCGCGAGACTCCCGTCGCCACAGCCCCGGCCCATCGGTTCGTGGCGACCGTCGGGAGCGGCGGCGGGCTGGCGCTGTTTGCGCCCGGTTTCTTCGAGTACGAACACGATCCCGCCGGGGACCTAGTCGTCACCCTGCTCCGCTGCGTCGGCCAGCTCTCGCGGGAGGACCTGCCAACCCGTCCCGGCAACGCGGGCTGGCCCACGGCAACGCCCGGCGCCCAGTGCATCGGCCGCGAGCGGCTCCAGCTGGCGTTGGCGCCGGTGACTGCCGAAGCGATCGCCCTTGGCGCGCCGCTCGCCGCTCTGTGGGAAGACGCCTTCCTCCCTCCGCGCGCGATCTGGCTGCGCCAGGCTACCGAGCTGCACCTGCCGGCGACGGATGTCCGCCTGACGGGTGAGGGACTGGTGTTCTCGTCGCTCAAGCCGGCCGAGGACGGCGGCATCGTCCTCCGCTGCTACAACGCGACGGGCTCCGAGGTCGCGGGCCGGGTCGAGCTCGGCACCTCGGTCGCCGCCGTGGCGAGAGTCCGCGCCGACGAGCGGGAGCCTCAGCCGTTGCCGCTCGACGCGAAACGCACCTCGGTCCGGTTCGTCGCCGGTCCCCATGAAATCGTGACCCTGCTGCTCACGGTCCTGTGAGCGGGGCTGCCAAGCGGCGACGGCATCCGCTATTTTCTCGCATGCGCGAATTCCCGGCGCTGCCGTGCTATCCCTGTCCTCACCAATCCGCCTGCTGCGCGTACGGCGTCACCCTGAGTGACGACGAGGCGGCCGCCATCGCCGCCGTGCATGGCAGCGCCGTGGTGTATCGCACGCGGTGGGGCGAATGGCGCACCCGCGTGCGCGGTGGTCGCTGCGTCCTTCTCCGCGACAACGTCTGCACCATCCACGCGGAATCGTACTATCCGGCGGTCTGTCGCGGCTTCCCCTGGACCGACGCGGAGACCGGCGGCCCCTACGAGTACGACCGGACCATCTGTCCCGAGTTCATCCTGCGGCCCGAGCTGGTGAGCATCCATCGGTCCGCATGATTTGCCGGCCACACCCCCTTCTTCCCGAGCCTCCTCATGCATCCGGTTCACCGCTCCGGTGTTCTTCTTCTCGCCCTGGCCGTGACCTCGGGAGCCCCCGCGGCCGCCCAGGGTGATCCCGCTCTCGAGCGGGCCCGGAAGGTGCTTCGTTCGGTGCCTTTGATCGACGGACACAACGATCTGGCGTGGGAGATCCGGACCTCCAAGACCGCGCCGCGCGATGTCGCCGCGTACGACCTCAGGGTCCGTGCCCCGGGGCACACCGACTTCGAGCGCCTGAAGGCCGGCCAGGTGGGGGCCCAGTTCTGGTCCATCTACGTTCCCGGGGACGTGAAGGACAGCGGCTATGCCAAGATCCAGCTAGAGCAGTTCGACATCGCCCGCCGCATGATCGCCCGCTATCCCGACCGGCTCGCCCTGGCGCTCACGGCCGCCGACATCGAGCGCGAGTTCAAGCGGGGACGGATCGCCTCGCTGCTGGGAATGGAGGGCGGCCACGTCATCGAGAACTCGCTCGGCGCCCTGCGGGTGTACTACGATCTCGGGGCCCGGTATCTCACCCTCACCCACAACGTGACCCTCGACTGGGCTGATGCCGCCGCCGATTCCGCCAGGCACGGCGGTCTCACCGAGTTCGGCCGCGAGGTGGTGCGGGAGATGAACCGCCTCGGGATGCTGGTGGACCTCTCCCATGTCTCGCCGGGTGTCATGAGCGATGCGCTCGACGTCGCGGAAGCGCCGGTCATCTTCTCGCATTCCTCGGCCCGGGCGCTGACCGACCACGTGCGCAACGTGCCCGATTCGATCCTGCGCCGGCTGCCGAAGAACGGCGGCGTCGTGATGGTGACCTTCGTGCCCGCTTTCGTCTCTCAGGAGGTGGCGGACTACGAAGCGATGGAGACTGCCGAATGGGAGCGGATCGGGGTCCAGGAAAGCGACAGCGTGGAAAAACACCGGCTGATCGAGGAGTGGAAGGCCGCCCATCCGCGCCCCCAGGCCACGCTCAAGCAGGTGGCCGACCACATCGATCACGTGCGCAAGGTGGCGGGCGCCGACCATGTCGCGATCGGCAGCGACTTCGACGGGATCGAGCATACGCCGGTCGGCCTGGAGGACGTGTCCACCTTCCCGCAGCTCTTCGCCGAGCTGGTCCGGCGGGGCTGGAGCGACGATGACCTCCGGAAGCTGGCCGGGCGGAATCTCCTTCGCGTGCTTCGCGCCGCGGAGTCCACCGCGGCACGCCTTCAGCGTGAGCGACAGCCATCGACCCGCACGATCGAGCAGCTCGACCGGCCGGCGGTCAGCGTGCCCTAGGCGACATGCCTCATGCCCCCCTTGTCCGTCCCACCACCAGCACCGCAAACGCGGCCGCCATGCCCGCGAACAGGAACCACTGGATCGCGTAGTTCAGGTGCGGCCCGTCGTCGAGCTCGGGAGGAGCCAGTCTCCAGGGCAAGCGCGGGAGCGACGAATCAGGGGTCTGCCGCACGACTACCGGGAGGAGCGGGTAGGGCAGCCGCGCGCGGAGGGCGCTCAAGTCGAGCCTGGCCCAGGTAGTCCGGCCGGCAGCCTCGATCGGCTGTCCTGACCCACTCGGTATCGGGGTTGCAAGTCCTCGCACTCGAAGCACCCCCGGTTCCTCCAGCGAATCGAGGTCCGCTCGCACCGCATCGGGCGCCGGCACGAATCCCCGAAGCACCAGAATTGCCGCCTCGCTCTCCACCAGTCGAAGCGGCGTCACGACGTAAACGCCGGGCGCGCCTTGGAAGGCCTGGCCGCGGAGCACGATCTCGTGGTCCCGATCGTAGACTCCCCGAGCCCCCACCCACCGGTCACTCAACTGCTCCACGGTCCACTCCCCGCTCGCTGCGAGGTCCAGCGCGGGCTTCGCCCGGGCGGCGAGCGAAGCCTCGTTCGCCGCGCGGCGCTGGGCGAGGCGTTCCACCTGCCAGAAGCCGAGGCGGACGCAGACCGCGGCGATGAGCATCAGCCCGACGATGGCGATCCGGCGAGTCGTGGGGGACATGTTCTGTCTGTGGTCGAGGACGAGCAGCGTGGCGATCGGCCACGGGGCTGATTTCTAACTCCGCCGGTCTCAAGCGGTTCGATCGAGATGACGAGCGGTCCGGGGTTTGCCGTGAGGGACTGGGCAGCGTCCCGGTGGTCTTCGACCCCAACATAACGACGGCGAGGCTGTAACCATGTGCATCGAGTGGCGCGGCACCCGAGCTGCGGTCGCCCTCCTCCTCATCGCCTTCGGCAGCGCCTCCGCGCAGGACGCGCCTCGAGGCCTCTCGGTGGTTCGCGAGGGCGGTCGCGCCGGCTTCTGGGGCGGATTCTCCCTCGGCGCCGGGGGCGAGGCGTTCGACCTGCGGGACGGCAACGGTTACAGCAAGGAGCTCCTCTACCGGCCTACGGTGTCCCTCCGCCTGGGCGGAACGGTGAATCAGAGTCTCCGTCTCGGAGGCGAGGTGCTGGCCTGGATCGACGAGCACGACCGCGCGGTCGAGTCGCTCACCAGCGTCCTGTTCGTGGGCCAGTTGTATCCTCTGCGGACCACCGGCCTTTATTTGAAGGGTGGTCTCGGCCTGGGGCGGAACGCGGTGGACTTCGACGATGGCGGCGGGGTGGGCGACACGGGGTTCGCCGGTCTCCTCGGTGCGGGGTGGGAGGTTCGTATGGGCCGGCGGTGGTACCTCACACCTTCGGTGGATGTCGTGGAACACCGCTATACCGGCCGCGGCAACAACGAGCGATATCGCGAGCGATTAGTCAACTTCGGACTCGGGGTGGTCTTCCAGAGTGGGCGCTGAACCTACTCCGTGGAAGGGCATCCCAGGCCTACAGGTGATGGTGCCGATGGCGAACACACTTTTCAGACGAGCGAGTGCCTTTGTTGCGCTCTCACTCGCCGCCACCCTGGGCTGCGGCGGCGATCTCTCCCTGCCGAGCTCCCCGGGAGAGGTGGCCGGGGAGCCAGACACCGCGCGGGCCCTGAGTCCGGTCAGTCAGCCCGGACGCATCGGGCAGCCTACCTCCGACGATCCGACGGTGCTGGTCCTGGATCGATTGGGAAACCCGGTCGGGGACACCGAGGTGGCGTGGGACGTGACAACCGGCAAGGGCACGGTCAACAGCGCCCGGACGGTGACCGATGCGGACGGGAAGGCGAGCGTGACTTGGACGCTCGGGCCGAGCATCGGGGTGCAAAAACTGAACGCTCGAGTCGAGGGGGCTCATGGGTCCCCGGTGGCCTTTACGGCGACAGTGCTGTTCTGAGGGCGGCGCGCGCCGTTGCGCCCCCGCCACACACCTCGGATCCGTGGTATGAAGTCACGGCCCCGCAAGGGATTAGGCCGGCAGGGCGGGCTCGCCTTTCGGCACGTATCATGCTTTCTTCCTGACCCATCCGGATGTCTTCTCGGCAGTTACTCTAATCCAGAGCCGACGTGATCAAGCTGCACCGCCGTTGGGTCTTCCAGCTAAGCCTTCTTCTCGCGGGTCTCAGCGCCGCGTGCGGCGGCGACGTGGTGCTTCCCGACGAAGGGGAGGCAGCCAGTCTCGAGATCGTGAGCGGCGATGAGCAACGCGGCCCCGCGGGCAGCGTCCTTCCGCTAGCTGTCGTGGTCCGAGTGCTGGATTCGCGGGAGCGTCCGGTGGCGAATCAGGACGTGACCTTCGTGATCGGCAGTGGCGGCGGCTCGGTCGCGCCCACGACCGTCAAGTCCAGCGCTGCCGGTGACGCCGCCGCGAACTGGACGCTGGGTCCGAATGCGGGAAGCCACCTGCTGCGGGCGCAAACGCCTCGGGGTGGCTCCGGCACGCTCGAAGTGACCGTTCGTGCGACCGCGGATGCGGGAAGCGGAAGCGTCCTCGTCGAGGTCGACGGCGACGAGCAGACCGGGCCGGTGAACTCGGCACTGGCCGACTCGCTGGTGGTGAAGACCACCGACGCGCTCGGCAATCCCGTCGCCGGCGTCGAGGTGACATGGAGCGTCTCGGGCGGAGGGTCGATCGCGCCTGTCACCGTCATCACCGGCGCGAACGGACTCGCCGCGGCTGAGCGGGTGCTCGGTCCCGCCGCCGGTCCGCAATCCGCTCAGGCCGTCGTGGTCGGGTTCACCGGCTCCCCGGTCACCTTCACTCACATAGCGATTCCGGCGAATCCAACCGCTTTGGTGAAGATCGACGGGGACGGCCAGACGGCACCGGGCGGGTTCGAGGTGGCGAAGGATCTGAAAGTTAGGCTCGAGGACGCAAGCGAAAACGGGATCGGCGGCCGCTCCATCAGCTGGGTGGTGTCCTCCGGCTCGGGTTCAGTCAATCCGACAAGCACCACGACCGATGCCAATGGGTTTGCAACCACGCGCTGGACCCTTCCAGCCGCCGTGGGTACCTACACCAACGGTGTGAGCGCCGTGTTCTCGGGCCTCGACCCGGTGCCGTTTACGGCTACCGCGACCGCGGACGTCCCGACCACGATCGAGCTGGTGAGCGGGAACAACCAGAACGGGGCGGTCGGCGCCGCGGTGACGAATCCGCTGGTCGTCCGGGTGACGGATGCCAACGGCATTCCGGTGCAGAATGTCGGCGTGAGCTGGACCGCGGAGGGTGGCGGATCGGTGTCGGAGGCAAACACGCCTACCAACGCGTCCGGCTTGGCGCAGGTGACGCGAACCCTGGGCGTGCTGCCCGGGCCCTATACCACCACTGCCGCGGTGGACGACCTGAGCGGATCGCCGATCACGTTCACTTCGACCGCGACCGTGGGGCCCGCCGCCAAGCTGGCGATCATCACCCAGCCGGGAACGACGACCGCGACGAGCGGGCAGGCGCTGGTGCCGCAGCCCGAGATCGAGGTGCAGGACCTGCTGGGCAATGCAATCCTTCAGGCCGGCAGAACGGTGTCGGCGACCATCACCTCGAGTCCCGAGGATCCGTTCGGTGATGGGAGCGCGACGCTGAGCGGTGCCACCGACCTGACAGGCGCCAACGGCCGGACGACCTACACCGGACTGCGGATCACGGGTCCGGCGGGCACCTACGTGCTGACCTTCAGCAGCGGGGCCCTGATCCCGGTCAGCTCCGCGACCATCGCACTCACCGCCGGCAGCGCCAGCCGGATCGTCATCCTCACCCAGCCGTCGTCCACGGCCGCCAGTGGCGCCATCTTCGCGCAGCAGCCGGTGGTGCAGGTGCAGGACGGCGCGGGCAATCCGATTCCGACCGCGGGGCTCACCATCGCGGCCTCCATCCAGGACGGGCAGCCGGCGCTGGGACCGTCGGCGATCGTCAACGCCACGACCGACGGGACCGGCACGGCGAGCTTTGCCGGCCTTCGCATCACCGGTGTGGTCGGCAACCGGACCCTCAGCTTCTCGCGGCCAGGATTGGTCGCGGTGGAATCCAATCAGATCAACATCACCGCCGGCCCGCCGACGTCCATCACGATCCAGGATGGCAACGGCCAGAGCGCAGCGGTCGGCACTGCGGTGCCCACCGAACCCTCGGTTCTCGTCACCGACGCGAGCGGCAATCCTGTCGCGGGGGTGAACGTGAATTTCCAAGTGACTGCTGGCGACGGTGAAGTGGCCCCGGCGACGGTGGCCACCGGATCCAACGGTATCGCTACCGCAGACAGTTGGACGTTAGGACCAGCGGCCGGCACCAACACCCTCGAGGCGAGTGCGACGGGGGTGGGTACGGTGGAGTTCACCGCCACGGGAACGGTTGATAACCAGGCACCGACCGCCGAGGCCGACGGCTACAACCTCGACGAGGACCAAACGCTCAGCGTAAACGCGAACGATGGGGTGCTGGACAACGACGACGACCCGGATGGTCCCGAACCAGGTCTCACGGCGGCACTGGTCGGCGGCCCGTCCAACGCGCAGAGCTTCACCCTGAACGCGGACGGCTCGTTCTCGTACTCTCCGAACCCCGATTTCAACGGCAGCGATTCGTTCACCTACCAGGCGAATGACGGCGAGGCCGCATCTAACACCGCGACGGTCACCATCACGGTGAACGCCTTGAACGACCCGCCCAGCTTCCAGGCCCCAGCGGGGGCTACCACATTGTCGGCGCTGCTCGAACTCCTGGCCGGTCACTCGGAGACGCAATGGGTGACGGCCATCGACCCCGGACCACCCGATGAGAGTGGTCAGACGGTGGAATTCCAGGTCAACACGGACACTCCCGCAGCCTTCTCCACGATCCCGCAGGTCGATCCCTCCGGAACCCTCTTCTACCGCGCCGAGCTGACCGGCTCCCCCATCACCGTCAACGCCACCATCGTCGCGGAGGACAGCGACGGGGCCACCAGCGCTCCGCAAGACTTCGCCATCACGATCAACCCGTAGTCTTCCCAAAACAATACAAGCCAGTCACTTAGCCAGGCCTGTGACCTATGTCCTAGTGCCGGGACACCGGTGGGCGCTATCATCGCCGCGATGCGCTACCTCCAAATGTTCGCGATCGGTCTCGCCGGCACCGTTCTGTTCTCCTGCGGTGGCGATGATCTCGTGCTCCCCAGTGCGGGTGAGCCGGCCACAATCACCATCGTGCCGGGGAACGCGCTGAGCGGCCGGGTGGGCGAAGGTGCTCGCCGACCCGCTCATCGTCGAGGTTCTGGACGGCGTGGGGCGGCCCGTCGCCGGGGCGACGGTGGTGATCGAGTTGTCCAGCGGCGCGGCGCAGCCTGACACCGTCTCCACCGCCCCCGACGGCCGAGCCAGCGCGGAAATCACCCTGGGTGCCGTAGTGGGGGAGGCCGCCGGTGCGGCGCGGGTTATCGCACCGGAAGGTCCGGTGGAGGTGGAGACGAGCTTCACCGTGGTGGCCTTGCCTGACTCGGCCAACGGCCTCGCGGGCGTGTCGGGAGACGGCCAGATTGCCCCGGCCGGCACCCAACTCCCCCTGCCGCTCGTGGTGGAGGTGACCGATGCGTTCGGCAACCCGATCGAAGGCGTCGCGATCACCTGGACGCCGGACGCCGGCAGCGTGAGCGAGACGTCCACCACCACCGGCGCCGATGGACGGACATCGGTCGTTCGGACCCTCGGCCCCACCGCGGGACTGCAGACCACCCTCGCAACCTCCGAAGGTGAAGCACTCGCGGGCTCGCCGGTGGTCTTCACCCACACTGTGACAGCGGGCAATGCCTCCGGCGTGCTGATCGTCGACGGCAACAACCAGACGGCTCCGCCCCGCACCACGCTACCTAAGGATCTGGTGGTGCAGGTGGTGGATGAAGCAGGAAATCCCGTCGTGGCCGCGGCGGTGACCTGGGTGGTGACCGAGGGCGGAGGGACGCTCTCACCCTCGACGGGAACCACGGACGGGAACGGCAGCGCGGCAACCAAGTGGACGCTCGGTCCAACGGCCGTCACCAACAGGGCACGGGCGATTGTCTCCGGCGTCGGGGAGGCCGAGTTCATCGCCACCGCCGCCGCGGGAACCGCCAGCGAGATCCGCAAGGTGTCGGGCGACGATCAGAATGGTCCGGCCGGAAGCACCCTCGCCTCTCCGCTGGTGATCCAGGTGCTCGACGACGCGGATAACCCTGTCGGCAATGTGCCGGTCACCTGGACCGTGGTGTCTGGTGGGGGATCGGTGGCTCCGGGATCGGCGGCAACTGGCGCCGACGGGCAGACGTCCACGGTCTGGACGCTGGGTCCGAGCCTGGGGACCCAGCGGGTGCAGGCGTCGGCGCCCGGTGCGGGCTCCGTCCGGTTCGAGGCCACTTCGACCGTGGGAGCACCGTCCGTCCTCGGGCTGGCCACGCAACCCTCGGGCAACGCGCAGGTCGGCGTGCCGTTCGGGCGGCAGCCGGTAGTTCAGGTGCGCGATGCCGCGGGGAATCCGGTGCAGGCTCCCGGCGTCCTGGTGACCGCCGCGATTGAGAGCGGCGCCGGACAGTTGATCGGCACCAGGACCCAGACGACGGGCGCGAACGGACGCGCCACATTTGCCAACCTCGCCATTGCGGGCGCCACCGGTACGCACACGCTGATCTTTGCGGCTGGGGGACTCACCTCCGTCACCTCGGCCGCCATCACCGTCAACCCGGTGGCGACCAGTACCCGCATCACCTCCGACCTTCCGGATCCCTCCGCTCCCGGGCAGGGCGTCGAGGTCGTCTTCGAGGTCACCTCTCCTGGCGGCACTCCCTCGGGAGCGGTGCAGGTCACCGCCTCCGGGGGCTCCGAGAGCTGCAGCGCCGACGTGGCGGCCGGCCGGTGCACCCTCGTGTTGACCGCCGACGGCAACCGCACTCTGACCGCCAGCTTCCAGGGCAGCGCTCTCTTCAACCCGAGCTCCGGGACGGCGGCGCACAGCGTTGTCATACCCGACACACCGCCGACCGCCGTGAACGACGGGTATGCGGCTACCGCCGGATTTCCGCTGTCGGTCCCCCCGCCTGGAGTGCTGGGGAACGATGTGGACCCGGACGGAGATCCGCTGAGCGCCCAGGTGCTGAGCCCGACCACGCACGGGAGCCTGACGCTGAACGGCAACGGCTCGTTCGACTATGCGCCCGACGCGACGTTTTTCGGTCAGGACGTCTTCACCTACCGGGCTTCGGCCGGAGGGGCATCGGCGGACGCGACCGTGACCATTATCGTCACCGCGCCGGGACCCTGAGCCGACAGCCGAACCCCATGCAGTGAAAAATCTTGCACTGCCGCCCTGAACTGCCCTCCCTGTGATCTACGCCCTATCTTCCGACTAGGCGCCGTGCTAAGGTAGTTCGTCCAGAAATCATCGTCCGATTCCCCTCGAAGGGGTGCACACCTTGCGCTTGTTCCGTGCGCTCGCCGCGTCGTCGTTCCTGGTCTCCGGCGTTGCCTGTGGCGGAGGGGACTTGGTGCTGCCGGTGGACCAGTCGCCTGCCGCAATTGAGGTGTTCGACGGGGACGAGCAGACCGGCGCGGTGGGGGCCGAGCTGCCCGAATCGCTCGTGGTGCTGGTGGTCGATGCCCAGGACCATCCGCTGACGGGAGTGCGCGTCGCCTTCGCGCTTGGCGCCGGCGCCTCCGGCGGCGACGTGACCCCGGATACCGCCCTCACCAATGCAGACGGGCTCGCGTCTTCACGCTGGGTCCTGGGTGGCAGCGCCGGCCAGCAGGAGGTGGACGCTCAGATCGTCGGCGGGAGCCTGGCGGTCACTTTTTCCGCTGAAGCCGAGCGCACCTCCGCATTCCAGCTCGAGATGACCAGCGGCGACGAGCAGACGGCCGCGCCCGGTGCGGAGCTGGCCGAGCCCCTGGTCGTGCGACTGGTGGATGAAGCCGGTGATGGGGTGCCGGGGCAGGCGGTGGCTTGGGTCGACGCCTTCGGCGATGGCACATCGAGCGACACCGACGCCGACGGCTACGCCTCCACTACCTGGACCCTCGGGCCGGAGAACGGGGTCCAGACCATCCATGCTGTGGTATCCGGGGTCGGCGTTGTAAGCTTCACGGCCACCGCTGAGGGCGGCGGCGGGGGGCCCAGCGCTGGACGCTCCACCGTCACGGCGTCGCCCACCAGCATCGAGGCCGTTACCGGCCTCTCGACCATCACCGTCACCGTTCGGGACGGGACGGGTGACGCGATCTCCGGCGCCACCGTCACCTTGGCGGCCACGGGAGATGGCAACATCCTGACCCAGCCGTCGGGGCCGACTGGCGGGGACGGAAAGGCGACCGGCACCCTCCGGTCCGCGGTACCAGGGGACAAGGTCGTGTCGGCCGTGGTGAACGGCGCCGTGTCTATCGTGGCGACAGCGACCGTGACAGTCACCGCGATCCCCCCGCAGCCGGACCACCTGGAGTTCCTGGTGCAGCCGACCAATACGGAAAGCGACGAGCCCATCTCGCCGGCGGTCGAAGTGGCCATCGTGGATGAGGACGGTAGCGTGGTCCCCCTGTCCGATGTCGAGATCGAGATCGAGCTGATTCGCGAGGACGGGCGGGACCACAGGTTCGATGGCGATCCCACTCGCAACACCGCGGACGGGATTGCCGTCTTTCCGGACATAAGCATCGACCACGATCACGACGACTTCCGGCTGCGCGCGTCGGTCCCCGATATGCCGGAGCTGGGATCGGTAGAAAGCTCACTCTTCGCGGTCGAGGATTGATGGCGCTTCGCACCTCCACATTGCGGCTCACTCTGGCGTTGGCCGTCCTGGGCTCGTCCTGCGGCGGCGACAATCTGACGCTTCCCAACGCGGGCGAGCCGGCTAAGGTCGAGATTATCCGGGGGAATGACCAGAACGGCACGGTCGGAGAGGCCTTGGGGGACTCGCTGGTCGTGGAGGTGACCGATCGGTTCCGCAACCCGGTGATGGGGGCCGTGGTGACCTGGTCGGCCGAAGGGGGCGGGAGCGTAGATCCGGCAGAGACCACTACCACCGCCGACGGCCGAGCCGGCACCGCCCGCATCCTTGGCCCGCAACCCACCACCTACCTCACCGACGCGACCGTCGAGGGACTCCCCGGGGTGACGTTCAGGAGCACCGGGCTCGCCGCGCGGCTGGTCATCACGTCGGAGATTCCCGCCATCGCGGTTTCCGGTGTGCCGCTTTCTCCGCAGCCGACGCTCCGGCTGGAGGACGTGGACGGCACGCCGATCGCACGCGCGGACGTGATCGTGACGGTTCAGATCTTCGCGGGGGGCGGCTCTCTCGGCGGCGCGACGACGGCGACCAGTGACGCTGACGGCCTGGTAGCGTTCACCGACCTGGCGATCCGGGGCTCCCCGGGAACCCGCCGGCTCCTCTTTGCTGCCGCCGATGCCTCCTTTGCGCCCGCGACGACCGGTCCGATCGCGCTGGGTGTAGGCGCGCCGACTTCGATCGAAGGGCTGGCCGGCGACGACCAGAGCGCCACCGTCGGCGCGCCGGTGCCACTCGCCCCTTCCGTCGTGGTGCGGGACGCGGACGAGAATCCGCTGGGCGGCATTCCAGTGACCTTCACGGTGACCGGCGGCGGCGGCACGGTATCCGGCAACACGCCCGTGACGGGCTCGGACGGTGTGGCCACGGTGGGCGAGTGGAGGCTCGGCCCCGCGGTCGGGGAGAACACCCTCTCCGCGGCCGTGGCCGGGCAGAACCTGAGCGGCAGCCCGGTGGTCTTTTCCGCCACCAGCGTCGCGGGCGGTCCGAGCGCGGAGCAGAGCACCGTGACCGCGGCGCCGACCACCATCGGCGCGTCGAGCGGCTCCAGCGCGTCGGTCATCACGGTCACCGTGCGCGATGAGTTCGGCAATCCGGTGCCCGGCGTCGAGGTGTCGCTCTCGGCGACCGGTTCGGGGAACGCGCTGGTGCAGCCGACCGCGGCCACCAACGCGGCCGGCGTGACCACCGGGGCGGCTGAGTGCCACGGGCGTCGGGGGGCATGTGGTTTCCGCCATCGCCGGCGAAACGGCGATCGCGCAGACTGCGACCGTGACGGTGAGCGCGGGACCGCCCGTGGCGGGGAACAGCTCGGCCAGCGTCCCCGCCACCGGGACTTCCGCCGTAGTCACCACCATGTCGATCCAGCTCAAGGACGCCATCGGCAACCTGGTGGCGGGCGCGGCCGGCTCGATCGGTGTGGTAGTCAACGGGGCGAACTCGGGAGCGGCCGTAGGGATCGAGGATCAGGGCGGGGGACAGTACCGCGCGACCTACACGCCGACGCGCCGCCGGCAACGACCTGGTGGATATCCGGGTCGGTGGCACGCCGATTCCTGGCAGCCCATTCACCAGCGCGGTGGCGCCGGGCTCGGTGAGCCCGGGGGCCAGCACCGCGACGGTCTCCCGCGGCGGTGGCCTCTTCGACAACATCGACGTTGTGGTGACGGCGCGGGATGCGCAGGGCAACGCGACGGGCCGGGGCGGGGACACCGTCCTGATCTCGGTGAACGGCAATTCCCCGGTCCGGGCCACCGACAACGGCAACGGGACGTACACCGCCTCCATCCCCACTTTCGGCTTCCAGTTCAGCGTCGCGATCACGCTGAACGGCGGGGTCATTTCGGGCAGTCCGTTCGAGGTTCCCTGATGTTGACCCCCTATCACCCGGCCGCTATCTTGCGCCGCGCACGCCCTGGTGGTGAAACTGGTAGACACGCTATCTTGAGGGGGTAGTGCCGAAAGGCGTCGCGGTTCGAATCCGCGCCAGGGCATCCAGAGCGGGGGCGCGTGCGCACGCGCCCCCGTATTGCTGACCAGCCACTGTAGCTCAGGGGTAGAGCTCTCGATTCGTAATCGAGCGGTCGTCGGTTCAAATCCGACCAGTGGCTCTCGCCGCACCACCTCCACGTCCGGCACGACGCCCTCCAGAAGGTGAGCGTACCCGGCGCTTCATGTCTCCATATCAGCCGGCGCCGCCCACGTCCATCCCCCAACCAGCTTCCCCGGAAACGAGCGAAGAGCGCTACCGCGCGTTCATCGAGCAGACGTCGGAGGGAGTCTGGCGCTGTGACGTCCGGGTGCCGATCGACGTCCGCCTGTCGGAAGACGAACAGATCGACCTGATCTACGCTCACTCGTATCTCGCGGAGTGCAACGACGCGATGGCCCGGATGTACGGGCTCGACAGCGCCGAGCAGATCGTGGGCGTCCCGCTCAGCGAGCTGCTCCCCCGCTCCGACCCCGGCAACATCGAATACCTGCGGGCGTTCTTTCGCGGCGGCTACCGGATCTCCGATGCGGAGTCGCACGAGCTCGGCCGGGACGGCGAGAGCCGCTACTTCCTGAACAACATGATCGGCATCGTCCGCGACGGGCACCTGATCCGCGCCTGGGGCTCACAGCGGGACATCACCGGCCGCAAGCAGATCGAGTCGGCGCTCCGCGCGAGCGAGGAGCGCTATCGCGCGCTGGTGGCGGCGAGCAGCTCGCTGGTCTGGACCAGCGATGCCGCGGGTCGGTTCGTGGAGCGCCAGATCTCCTGGGAGAGCTACACCGGCCAGCCGTGGGCCGAGCACCGGGAACTGGGGTGGATCAACGCGCTGCATCCCGACGACCGGGATGCGGTCCGGCGCGCATGGCAGCGGCGGGCCCGCGAGCCGAGTTCGGTGCCCGAGGACCACGCCCGGCTCTGGTCGGTCGACCGGAACGGTTATCGTCACGTTCTGGGCCGGGCCGTGCCGGTCCTCGACGGCGCGGGTGGGGTTCGGGAATGGATCGGGACCGTCACCGACGTGGAGGATCGCTGGCTTGCCGAGGAGCGGCTGCGCCGCGCCGAACGGATGGAGACGGTGGGCCGCCTGGCCGGAGGGATCGCGCACGAGGCCAACAATCAGATGTCGGTGATCCTCGGCGCGTCTCAATTCGTGCTTCGCCGGCCGGACATCGCCGACGTGGTCCGGGAGGACGTCGAGCACATCCAGCGCGCCGCCGAGCGAACGGCGGGAATCACCCAGCAGCTGCTGGCCTTCAGCCGCCGCCAGGTGCTCCAGCCCCAGATCATCGACCTCAATGCCCTGATCCAGCGCTCGGAGCCGATCCTGCGCCGCACGCTGGGCGAGCGCTCCCACCTCGTCGTCCGCCCGGCCGGCGAACTGGGCCGAGTCAAGGCCGATCCGGGGCAGCTCGAGCAGGTGCTGCTCAACCTGGTGCTCAACGCCCGCGACGCCATGCCGGATGGCGGCACGGTGACGATCGAGACCTTCAACGTGGCGCTCACGCCGGAGTACGCCGCATTGAAACCGGTCGCGACCATCGTGCCCGGCCCACATGTGCTCCTCACCGTAGGTGACACCGGTGTCGGGATGGACCGCCAGACGGTGGGGCGGGCATTCGAGCCGTTCTTCACCACCAAGGCCATCGGTGCGGGCACCGGCTTGGGCCTCGCCACCGTGTACGGAATCGTGAAGCAAAGCGGGGGCTACATCTGGGCCTACAGCGAGCCGGGGCAGGGCACCACGTTCAAGATCTACCTGCCGGTGGTGGGTGCGATGCTGACCGAGGGCGGCGGAAATGACTCCATGCCGATGGCGCTGGACGGGGAGGCCGTGCTCGTGGTGGAGGACGAGGCCAGCGTCCGCATGATCATCGGCCGGGTGCTGCGCGAGCAGGGGTATCGGGTGCTCGAGGCGTCCCAGGGCCTGGAGGCCCTCGCCATCGCGGGCGATACCGCCACCCGCATCGATCTCATCATCGCCGATGTGGTGATGCCCGGCCTCGGCGGCAGGGAATTGGCCGGGCGGCTGGCGGAGCAAAGGCCCGGCGTGCCCGTCCTCTTCACGTCAGGCTACACCGGACACGACGTCGTGGAGCGCGGACTGATCGAGCGCGAGTGGCCGTTCCTCGCCAAACCCGTTGCCCCCGACGCGCTCGCCCGGAAGGTTCGGGAGCTGCTCGACGCCTAGCTTCTAATCCGGGGCGTCGAACCGCACCAGCACCCGCAGCACGAACAGCATTAGGATCGTCGCTCCCGCCGCCAACACGTAGTGCTCCAGCCCCGAGGCGATGCCGATGGCGGCCGTCGCCCAGATGGACGCCGCCGTCGTCAGCCCCTGGACCCGGTCCTCGTGCCGGCTCACGAAGATCACGCCGCTCCCCAGGAAGCCGATGCCGATGGCCACGGCCTGGATCGCCCGGATGGGATCGGCCTGGAATCCCTGCTCGTTCGGCGGGATGTCCGCCACCGCCAGCTGGGCGATCGCGGTGTAGAGCGCGGCGGCGATGCCGACCAGCATGTGGGTGCGCAGTCCGGCCGACTTGCGCGCGTGCTCGCGCTCCCATCCCAGGGCGGCCGCAAGCCCGGCGGCCACCAGCAGACGGATCAGAAATTGAAGCTCAGGATGCACCGCGGCCCCCGGTGGGAGACCTCGATAAACTAGCGGCTACGGATGTGGTGCGGGGAGTCGCCGGATCTAGTCCCGGGCGCCGGAAATGAGCATGCGGCGAAGCGGATGGAGCGAGTAGATCGGCTGGAGGGCCAGATAGCGGGCCATCACGCCGGTGCCCGGGACCAGCAGCTCGTACTGCTCCAGCAGTGACGAGGCTGCCGGGTCGGGAGCGGCGGCGGTCACCTGGAGGAAATGCACCGCGAAGGCGATCGCCTCCGCCTGGTGCTCGGCCACGCGGTTGTGGCCATAGCGTCGGCTGTCCGGGATCGGTGCGATGCCCTGCCACAGCGTGCGGAGCTGCCCGGGTGCGCGCGACTGCCACCGGTGAGCCATCTCGTGCGCCATCGCGTGCCGGAGCTGCTCCTCGCTGCTCATCCGTGCCGGATCGAGCGCGAGCGAGTCCCGCGAAGCGATGTACTCGCCGAGTCGCCCCGCGCGGCGGCCCCGATTTCCCACCAGGCCGGCCGGGCGCGCCGGCCGGCCGAAGAGCGTGTAAAGAGTGTCGGCGTAGGCGCTGCGCTCGATCGAGCGGGTCGCCAGCCAGATCGCGGCCGTGTCCCTAGGATTGACCAGCGGTCGGTCGGGCCGCCATCCCCGCGGCGCCACGCTGTCGAGCCACTCGGGGTTTCCGGCGACGTCCAGCAACGGGCCCGGCGCACTGGTGCCGAAGACGCCGCCGTCCACCCGGAAGACGTACACCGGCTGCCCCAGCGCCGAGTCGGCGTAGGCCAGCGACACCGCCGGCGCCCGCCAGCGGCGGCCGTCTCGCCAGCGAACCGGCCCGATGAGTGGGTAGGTCTGCGCCAGGCGGCCGTCGGCCGACAGAAAGACGAGCCCGGTGTCGCTGACGATGAACCGGCCGGCTCGCGGGGGCAGGCCGCGCGACGAGAGGAACCCCGCGATTTCCGCTCCGGCCGGCAACCCGGTTGTCGGCACCCGGTCGTTGCTCTCCACCGGCGCCGGCCCCGGGCGCGCGGTGTCGGCGCCGGTGACCGGCGCGTATCCGTTCGCGTCCTGCGACGCGGGCAGGCCCGCGGCCGCGACCGCGAGTGCGAGCGCGAACAGGCAGTGACCGGCGGACACTTTTCTCAGAGCTGGGCGTAGCCCGCCGGCTCGGCCGGGGGCGTGTCGGAGGCACTCGCGGGATCGACCCAGGTGGTCTGCACCAGGATCGCCATGAGCAGAAGAATCAGCGCGATCATCGAGCCCAGAATGGCGGCGGCGGCCCGTTCGGGGACGGGGGTGAGCGGGACTGCGTTCGTGGTCGGCGCTGCGCTGGAATCGGCGGACACTGGGTTGGTTCCGGTCTCTGAGAGGTGGTAGGTGATGGATCAGCCGGGAATGCGAAGCCGTGTGCCGGCCAGCAGCGCGTGCTCGTTACGGATCGAGTTGGCCCGCCGCAGCGCCTTGAGCGACACCCGATAGCGCTGCGCGATGCCGCTCAGCGTCTCGCCCCGCCGCACCCGGTGGGTCCGGGCGGAGTGGTGCGGCCGGCGGTCGCCCGTGGCCCGGATCGCGAGCGCCGAGGGAATCGCGACGGTCGGAACGACCAGCCGGGTGCCGGCACGCGGACGCTGGCCTTGCTTGGGGTTGGCGGCGCGGAGATCGGCCAGCGGAATCCGGTAGGAGGCGGCGATGGTGGACATGCGCTCGCGCTTCCGCACGACATGGGTCAGATAGTTGACCCGCTCGTTCGGAGACAGCGTCCCGTACCCCTCGGCGACGGCCGGGCCGGAGCCGGAGGGCAGGCGGATCACCGACGGGCTCCGCGGCGGAGTAGCGAGCCTGAGATACTGGGGATTGAGATCGCGGATCTCGCCCAGGCCGACCCCGGCCAGCCGGGCCACCACGTCGAGGCCGGTGGCCTCGGTGACGATCAGTGAGTCGTAGGCGAACCGCTCGACCGGGGCGGTCTGGATGCCGTAACGCGCCGGCTGCTTGGCGATGATCGCTGCCGCGATCAGCTTGGGGACGTAGTCCCGGGTCTCGTTCGCGAGGAGATTGGAGTCGGCGAGGCGGAAGAACGCCGCGTTGCCGGAGACGGCTTCATCCGGGGATTCGTCGGCGTCCTCGTCGTCGGCCTCTACCGGCTCCAGCTTCCTCAGGCTCCGCGACACCTTGCCGGCCCCGGCATTGTAGGCCGCAGCCGCCAGGTAGAGCGACCCGAAGCGCTTGCGCAGGTCCCGGAGATGCCGGGCCGCGGCATCGGTGGCCTTCACCGGATCCCGCCGCTCGTCCACCCACGTGTCCACCCGGAGTCCGTAGCCCCGGCCGGTCCGGCGCATGAACTGCCACATGCCTACGGCATGGGACCGGCTCACCGCCTCGCTCGAGTAGCCGCTCTCGATGAGTGCCAGGTAGAAGAGATCGCCGGGGAGCCCTTCGGCCTCGAATCGCTGGCGGATCATCGGCTCGTAGCGGGCACCCCGCTCGAGCACCGTCGCCATCCGGTTCGCCGGCATCCTCTGGAAGTAGCTCAGGTAATGCTGGACCCGCGGATGCGAAGCGTAGGTGCTGACGTCGATGTCCCAGTTGACATCGGCCGGGTCCAGCGGGGCGACGTCCTTGCCGGCTGTACTCGAGGCGATGCCGTCGAGCAGCTCGGCGTCGGGCTGTTGAGCGGGAAGCGGTCCGACCGTGACGGGCGAGAGGCTATCGTGAACCGGAGCGGAGATCGGGGCCACCGACGGCGCTGGCGGCAGGCCCGAGGCGCACGCACCGAGGACGACGACTCCAAGGGAGAGGTTCAGCAGTCGCTGCATGCGGACCGTGGTGTAAGTTCTGAGGTGGGGTTACCCGAGCCGCCTCAGGTGCACAAAACGGGCCGCATGAATCATCCAGCCAAGTTGTTGTCGAACTGGACTTTACGGAGGAGATTCAGGATCGTTCGAGAGGGGAGATCACGCAAAAATCGAAGGGTATCGGCAATTCGCCTTTCAGGTGCCTTCTTCCTCGGTGAGCCAGAGTGAGAACACCTCCGCGCTTTCGCCCTTCGCGCGCTCGCCCTCCGGGACGACGGTCGTCACCGACAGCCGCACCCGGCCCTCCCGTGTCACGTCGAGTCGCATGAAGCCGGCAGCCTCGCGCTGGAACAGGGAGCCTTCGATCTTCCGCACCACGCTGGCGTGGCCCAGTATTCCGGCGCCGCTCACCAGCTGGTAACCGGCGTTGGTGATTCGGGGGCTCCCGCCCCGGATGACCTCCAGGTCATGGTCGTGTCCCGACGCGATGACCAAGGGCGGGTGGCGGCTAAACGCGCGCTCGAACGCCAGCCGCATCTCCCGGTACTTCCTGCCGTTGACGTCCTGGTTGGAGATGCCCATCTGCCGGGCGAAGGGATAGATCGACCCCAGCAGCGGGAGCGGCACCCAGAGCCAGCGCTTGAAGTTGCGCAGCGGGAACAGGTGATCTCCCAGGGTGAAGGTGCCTCCGTGAATCCCGCCCGAGCGCAGCGGATGGTGGGTGAGGACGATCGCATGACGCTTGCCTTTGTCGCGAAGGGCGCCCGCGAGGGAATCCGCGACTTGGTCGTAGGTGCGGGTGGGGCAGGGGGAGGTTTCTCCATAGGGCTTCACGTCGTTGTGCACCCACCACTCGGAGTCCATGGCGATGATTCGCACATTGGCGCCGAGATCGACGACATCGGGTCCCGGGCAGCCACCCGCGGGGGCCAGCCGGACGTCCTTCCCACCGAACTTCCGAACCAGGGTGTCCTGGCGCCGGATGGAGTTCCAGCCATCGCGTCCCTGCCGGTCCCAGTCATGGTTGCCGGGGATCAGGAGGCCCTGGGCGCTTCCCTTACGAATCGCCAGGACCTGCGCGGCGATCTTCTTCTCCGCGTCGTCGCGGTTGGGGTGGCCAAGCGGTGGGACCCCACGCGGATACACGTTGTCGCCGAGGAAGACGACGTATTGGCGCACCGGCCGCAGGGAGTCCGATTGGACCGCCAGCTCCTTGAGGACCGGCTCGCCATCATAGGCCGCGCTTCCGGCGTCGCCGATCAGGAAGATCGCGACCTCGATGCTGTCCTTCGGCGGCAAGGGCGCCGGTACCAGGGTGGCGGGCTCGAGCGCGGGGGTGCAGGCAGCTGCGGCCGCCGCCAGCGTCGCCGCGACCCACCTCGCCGCGACCCATCTCGCTGCTTTAGCGGCGGAAGGCATAGCCGGTGATGGTCGCGGGCCCGCCCACCGCTTCGTCGCTGATGAGCAGCGTGAGATCCGGGGCGATGGCGATTCCTTCCGGCTGCCGGTGGCGGCGCGCGGACAGCTTGCCGCCCCCGAGCACCTTCCCGGTGGAATCGATTTCGGCGTAGACGCGCTGGGGCCCTGCGAGCATGAGGTAGGTTCCGGTTTGTGGGTGACGGGTGATCGCGGACCCGGCGAAGCCCTTGGCCCCGGTCACGCGCTGAAGCTCCGCTTCGGGAATGGCGAGGCGCGGCTCCGGCTCGAACTTGCCGGTCTCGGGAGAGACGGCCAGAATCACCACTCGTCCCTCCCAGTGCTTGCCCTTTGCCTGCTTGCACAGCAGTAGCAGGGACCTGGTGCCCTGGTCCCAGGTCATTCCCTCCACTTCGCAGGCGCCGCCGAGCCCTCGGATCCGCCGCAGGGGAGGCTTGGTTTCTCCGTCGCCGCCTTCTCGGGCCTCGAGGATCTCGCCGTCGCTGCTCACCAGGAAGATGCGGTCGCCCACCACCTGGATATCCTCGAAGTCGCCTCGCAGGGGGGCGCCCGGACCGCCGATACCGAATCGCTTCACTGGGCGGCCGCGCGCCAAGTCGATCTGGTACACCACCGCCTCCTCGTCCCCGTGGGCGAGCAGCCGTCCGTCGGGAGTGTAGGCCAGTCCGGAAATCTCGGCCAGGTCGGCGGGGAGGGAGATCCGGTAGTGTTGTCGGCCCCGCCAGGTCATAGTGGCGCAGCCCGGCGGAAGACTGCGCCGTGGCGCAACCAGCGGGACCGACACCGAGCAGAACCGCGAGGAGGGAGTACATTGAGCTTCGGATAATAACTCCTGTGGAACCGGTGATGCGCTTGCGGCATTCCGAGCACACGTAAGATTCTCCCGGATGGCTCTTCCGTAAGTACGCAGGCCGGTGGAGGTTTGTCACATGCCTACTTTCCGCGGTCGCCGCCCGCGCGTGGCGGTGCAGCTGGCTCTCCTCATTGGTCTCCCATTCGCTCCCGCCGCGGCGCAGTCGCCGGCCGACACGGCAGCACCCGCGGGCACGGCGCGGGTCGCGCCCGGCCCGCAGTACGACGCAGGCTGGCTGCACCGGCTGTTCTTCGGCCGTCACTACCGAGATCTCTGGAGCACGCCGATCGAGGTGCCTGAGCTCGACATGGGCAGCTTCGCGGGCGGGCTCAAGGCGACCCGCAGGGGCGGTGGCGAGCAGACCAAGTCGATCCGGCTCGAGGGCGCGGACGGGAAGGAGTATCAGTTCCGCTCGATCGACAAGGACCCGGTTCTGACACTACCTCCCGCGCTCCGCACGACGGCCGCGGCAGGTGTCGTCCGCGACCAGACCAGCGCGGGCCACCCGGTCGGAGCGCTGCTGGCGCCTCCGATCCTGGAGGCCGCAGGCGTCCTCCACAGCGCGCCGCAGGTCGTCATTCTTCCCAAGGACGATCCGAGGCTGGGCGAGTTCGCCGCCGAGTTCGGCGGCATGCTCGGCACGATCGAGGAGCGCCCACGGGACGACGAAGACGCGTCGTTCGCCGGGGCCAGCGAGGTGATCAGCACCGCCAAACTGTTGAAGGAAGTGGAGGACAGTCCCAACGATCAGGTGGACGCGAGGGCGTTCCTGACCGCGCGGCTGGTGGACGTCTTCATCGGCGATTGGGACCGCCATGCCGACCAGTGGCGCTGGGCCCGCTTCGGTGACACCCGGCCTCGCCTGTGGCGTCCGATTCCGCGGGATCGCGACCAGGCGTTCGTTCGCTACGACGGTCTGCTTCTGACGGTCGCGCGCGCCAGCACGCCGCAGCTGGTGAATTTCGGGCCTTCGTATTCCGGAATGCTGGGGCAGACGTGGAACGGCCGCGACCTGGATCGGCGGTTCCTGGTTCCGCTGGAGCGAGCGGTATGGGATTCGGTCGCGACGGTGCTGCAATCGCGCCTCACGGATGAGGTGATCGAGTCGGCCGCGGCACGGCTGCCACCCAGCTACGTCCCGCTGGACTCCGCACGGTTGGCCAACGCCCTCAAGCGACGGCGCGACGACCTGCCGGAGGCTGCGGGGCGGTACTATCGCCACCTCGCGGGCGAGGTGGAGGTGCACGGGACCGACCGGGACGAGATCGCCCAGGTGCACCGGGTGGACGGAAGGGTCACCGAGGTGTCGTTGGCCCTGCCGGGCGAGGGCGGCCAGGCGGCCGACCCCTACTTCCGGCGCCGGTTCGACAGCGAGGAGACCAAGGAAGTCCGCCTGATGTCTGCACGACGGCGCCGACCGCGTGCGGGTGTGGGGCGCGGGCGACGGCGGAATACGGATTCGTGTGCTGCCGGGACATGGCGCCGATCAGATCAGCGATTCGTCGCGCGGCGGGCGAGTCACCATGTACACCGAGGAGGCGGCCGACGAGGTATTGCCCGGCCGCGACGTAGCAGTGGATCGGGACCGCTACGCCCCCAGCGACACGGCGATCCGCGATTGGGGAGATCGCTGGCTCTCGGTGACCTGGCTCGCCGCCGGACCGGACATCGGCGTTTTCGCCGGCACCGGCGTCTCGCTGACCCGCTTCGGGTTTCGCCACGACCCGTACGCCCAGCGCTACCGGCTTCGCGCGGGGTGGTCCACCGGCGCGAACACGGGACGGGCCGACTTCAACGCCACCTGGATTCCGGCCAATTCGCGGCTCCGTGCCAACCTGCTCGCCCGGGCGTCGGGGATAGACGTCCTGCGTTTCCACGGCTTCGGGAACGAGGTCAGCGCGGCCGGACCCAACGAGTTTTACCGGGTGGATCAGGTGGACCTGACGCTGGTTCCTTCACTCAGTCTGCCGGTCGGACGGAATGCCGAGATCAGCGTCGGTTCCCGGCTGCGGTTCTCGTCAACCGATTTCGAGCCGAACCGCTTCATCACCCCGGCCACCTACGGGGCGGGGGACTTCGGCATGTTGGGCGCTACCGGCCAGTTCCAGCTGGAGACCAGGGATCAACAAGTGGGCGCGACTCGTGGTCTCACCTTCGGGCTCGGTGGCAGCTATTTCCCCTCCATGCTGGACGTGGAGGAGTCGTTCGGTGAGATGCACGCCGAGGCGTCCGGCTTCGTCGCCTCGCCGACGCTGCCGCTCGAGCCCACGCTGGCCCTGCGAGTGGGCGGCAAGCGCGTCTGGGGCGGTTTCCCGTTCCAGGAGGCGGCGTACATCGGCGACGCCTCGACCGTGCGGCTCGGCCGGCAGAATCGGTATGCGGGCGAGGCGTCGGTCTACGCGGGGTCCGAGCTGCGGCTGTTCCTGACCCGGTTCTACTTCCTCGCCCCGGCTGACTTCGGGGTGCTGGGGCTGGCCGACGTGGGGCGGGTATTTCTCGACGGCGAGGAGTCGGACCGCTGGCACGCAGCGGGCGGCGGTGGGATTTGGGCCTCGTTTCTCGACCGGTCCTACATGGTAAGCCTCTCGCTGGCGAAGAGCTCCGAGCGGACTGCGCTCTACCTTGGGATCGGGTCAGGGTTCTGAACCGAGTCGCGCCACAGGCTCAATACCCGGTCAGACTCGGCTCCGGCCCGTTCTCCAGCAGGTCGGCGAGTCGGCCGAGTCCCTCCTCCAACCGCGCGCGGCTCGACGTGGCGCCGAGACAGACCCGCACGGCGTGCGGCGCGCTCTCGCGCCCGACCACGAACTCTTCCGAAGGGCTCACCACCACCTGACGCGCCCTGGCCTGGGCCACGAACTCCTCCGTGCGCCACGGCTCGGGCAGGGGGAGCCAGAGGTGGAAGCTTCGGGGCGGTGTGCCGGCCAGCCAACGCCCCAGAATCCGGATCGCGGCACCGTGCCGCGCTGAGGTCTCCTCCCGCTTCCACGCCACCATCGCCTCCGCCTCACCCCGCGCGATCCACTCGCTGGCCAACTCGGCGAGCAGCGGGGCGATCAGCCAGGTGCTCGCACGGATCACGCCGGCGACCCGGTCCACCCGGGACTCCGGCGCCACGACGTACCCCACGCGGAGCCCGGGGGCCAGGCTCTTGGAGGTGCTGGTGATGTAGTAGGAGTTGGCCGGCGCGATGGCGGTCAGCGGCGGGAGCGGCGCGTCGGGAAGGAAGCCGTAGACGTCGTCTTCGATCAGTGCGACGTCGTACCGCTCGGCGATCTCGGCCAGCGCCTGCCGCCGCCCCAGCGGCATCGTGCGAGCCGTGGGATTCTGCAGCGTCGGCATGCAATAGAGAGCCCGGGGGGAATGCTCCCGGCACGCGGCTTCGAACGCCTCCGGGATCAGGCCGTATTGATCGAGGGGCAGGCCGCGCAGTTGAAGGTGGAGCAGACTCGCGATCGCCTTCATGCCGGTGTAGGTCACGTGCTCGGTGAGAATCAGGTCGCCCGGCTTCGCGAGCGAGGCCAGCACTGTGGCGGCGCCGTGCTGGGCGCCGCTGGTGATGATGACCCGCTCGGGAGGCACGGCGAGACCGGCGTGTCGAATCCAGCTGGCTCCCGCCTCGCGGTGCCGTGCCATTCCCGGGGCCGGTTGGTAGAAGTCCATGAGCCGGTCGAGGTCCGGCCGGCGGGCGAGCGTTTGAAGGATTTCCCCGACTGATCCTACGCGCGGATCCCGGACCAGCCGGCTCTTGCTCAGGTCGATGACCTCGGGATCCTCCTCCTCCAGCGAGCCACGTTCGACGTCGGGCACCGGCCCCCGGACGAACGTTCCCCGTCCCACCTCCCCACTGACGATCCCCCGTTGCTCGGCCGCCGCGTAGGCGCGTCCCACCGTGCCGATCGCGACGCCGAGTCGTTGGGCGAGGTCGCGCTGGGTGGGAAGGCGGGTGCCGGGGGAAAGGGTGCCGGAGCCGATATCGCGCTGGAGGGCGTCGAGGAGAGCCTGATACTTGGGCTCAGCATCGGGTTGGAGGAGGGGAGTCCATATTGTCATAGTGACAATATGCCATTTGACACCGTACAAGTCAACAACAATATTGTGCAATAGGTGAATTGAACACGGAGAGGAACATGGCCGCCAGCAGCATGCCCCGCGAAGACAAGGCAGTCGACACCCCGGCCGGTTCCACCGGGCACGAGCGATCGCCGCGTCGCCCCCGGCTCCGTGTGGCAGGTCCCACCTCCCCCCCGGCGAGCAACCGGCTCAAGGCCGTGATCGCTTTCGCAGGGCTGTGCGCCATCTGGGGATCGACCTGGCTCGCCATCAAGGTCGGACTCAGGGATCTGCCGCCGATCAGCTTCGCCGGCATCCGCTTCGCGCTGGCGGCGGTCATCCTTTTCGCGATCGTGGCGGCGCGCGGTGTCCGGCTGCCCTGGGCGAGCCGAGACTGGCGCCTGCTGGTGTGGACCGGATTTCTCACCATCACCATCAACTACGCTCTGGTGTTCTGGGCGGAGCTGCACATCTCATCGGGCCTCGCAGCGGTGCTCAACGCGACCATTCCGCTCTTCGGATTGCCGCTCGCCCATCGCCTGCTCCCGGCGGAGCCGATGACGCCGCACAAGGTGGGAGGCGTCGTGCTCGGCGTGCTCGGCCTCGCCATCGTGTTCGGCTCCGAGCTCGGCGGCGACAGTCCGCTGGCGGCCTGGGCCAGTGTCGGCGTGTTGGTGGCGTCCCTCGCCGGAGCGCAGGCCGGCGTGCTGGTCAAGGCGAAGGCCACCCATCTCGATCCGGCCGTGCTCGCCGGAGTGCAGATGGCCGCCGGATCGATCCTGCTTCTCCTGGCAGGCGCTGCGCTCGAAGGGAATCCGCTGCGCTTCGACTGGACTCCCTCGGCCGTCCTGTCACTCGGCTATTTGACGATCGTCGGGTCGGTGATCGCGTTTCTAGCGTACTACTGGCTGATCCGGCACACCGAGGTGACGCGAGTACTGCTCATCCCGCTGATCACGCCGCTGGTGGCGGTGGGGCTCGGCGTGATGTTTCTGGAGGAGCGGGTGGGGTGGGGAACCGCCCTTGGCGGCGCCGCGATTCTCGGTGGAGTCGGGATGGCGGTATGGAACGGGGGGCGCCGTTGACGCCCCCCGCACCATCCAGCCTTACGCGGCGGATTCGCCTGCGCGGTGGGAACGCCGGGTCTCGACCTGCCGCTTGAGCCAGTCGATCTGATCCTTGATCGTCTGACGCGTAGCCTTGGTGGCGAGCCACTCCAGCGCTCGGTGTCGCTCCTGCTCGGAAAAGACCGGCGATTCGGCAAGGCGCTGGTAGAAGGCGACCTGCTTTTCGGTCGGGGCGTAGGGCCCAACCCGGCTTGCCGCCTCCGTGCGCTCGGCGGTCGGCGCGGGTGTGACGCCCGCTGAGGCCTGCGCATCCACCACCCGGGCCAGCCCACTCTGCCGAGCCGAGGCGATCACCTGCGCCCGGACGCTGCCGGGAATGAGCCGGAAGCGAGCATTGCGTGCCGCCTTCATCGCGCCGGCCTCGTACCAGTGGGGATTGAGCTGCCGCCCGCGCTGCGCCACCACCTCCTCGCCCGCGAGGATTCGCCGAACGAAGTCGCGGATCTCCGACTCACCGAAGCTCTCCGCCATCCACCCGAGATAGTCGCGACCTTCGGCGAACTCCAGCAATTCGCGATAGGTCTTGCCGCGGTACTTCTTGCTGGGGACGCGCGAGTCGAGGTCGAGCTGCGCCGGCTCGTAGTAGAGCGGCTGCCGCTTCACGCCGATCACTTGGTCGAGCCGGACCTCCTGGCCCTCGGCGGAAACCGCGAACCGCGCCGCCTTGACCTTGAACAACGCCTCGCGATCATCGCCCTCACCGATCAGCTCGTACTGCAGGTTCTCCTCGCGAATCACCTGCCCCTGCCCGACCAATGCCATGCAGCACTGGTCTACCCCGGTCTTGCTCAGGCCGACCACCTCCTGACCACCCTCCTTCACCACGTACACCAAGTCGGTGGCGGCGACTCCATCGAGCTCGCGCCGGAGCGCCTCTTCATCCATCCGGTCCATCAGCTGAAACGGGTCCCACTGGGGGGCCGGCGATACCGCCGGGGCCTCCGTGGTAGGACCGAGCATTGCTTCCGACATTTCCGTCTCCCGCTATATGTTCACGGGCCCGACCTGGCGCCCTGGTAGTGGCTTGCCCGGCCGGAGTTACGACGGATGGCCGGGACAGCCTAACACGAAATCTAGCAATGGGTTACCTCATGTCAACAGAGCATAACTCCGCTCCTGACATGAGGTTAGGCGACCTGGCTTCGGGTTTGTTTCGGGAGTGGAAAAACAGGAGAGGGACCGGCGGTTCGCCAGTCCCTCTCAATCGCGTCCTGCGGCACCCTCGGGGCTATTCTCTCGTCCTGATTCTTGTAGAGCCAGTATTCCGGTCCGGCCAGACTCTCCGGCCAATCGTCCAGGTGGAGATCTCCCCGCCACGCCTCGGTGTCGGCCGGCTCCCATTCCGCATCCGGCGTGTCCCAGGGCAGATCTCCTTCTCCTTCCCAGGGTCGCCCATCCTGTAGGCTCATAACCCGCTCCTCGGTTGGTCTCCGGAACACTGCGCACCGCCTCATTGAGCAAATGCCGGGCCGGATGGCTCGGTTCCCGCTTTCCCGGGCGTTCTCGGCCTTCGCAGCCGCGAGACGGGGCGACAGTTACAAGTATCAGTGGGGGTCCGTTGAACCTGAGGTGGGACCGGTCACACAGGGTCAACCGGCGAAGGCGAGACACAGCTGTCTCCGGCGAGACGCGATGGGCGGCTGGGACCTACCGTGTTCCAGGCGGCCCAACTACACTTCCGTCCCTCATGACGGGACGTGGCGCAGCCCGGTAGCGCACTGCAATGGGGTTGCAGGGGTCGCGGGTTCAAATCCCGCCGTCCCGATGGGTACAGAGCCGACCTCGTTTGGTCGGCTTTGTCACAGACGGATCCTCGCCAACTACACGACCCACCACTCTCACCGAGGTTCACCATGCGTCGCTCAAGCGTGGCTCTCTTCGCGCTCTTCCTTTCAGCCTGCGGCGGTGAGGGCCGGGCCCAAGGCGGGGGCGACAGGCTCCGGATTCCAGATCGACTCGGCCGCGCTGACCAAGACAGCCTCCGGCCTTCAGTACCAGGATGTCGCCACCGGCAGCGGTCCGGCGGCAGCGCCTGGCCAGGTTGCGGTGGTCCATTACACCGGATGGCTGACCGATGGAACCAAGTTCGACAGCAGCCGCGACCGGGGGGAGCCGTTCTCGTTCCCCTTGGGTGGGGGCCAGGTGATTCCGGGGTGGGATGAGGGCGTCGCGGGCATGAAGGTGGGAGGGCGCCGGAAGCTGGTGATTCCGCCCGACCTGGGATACGGCGAGATGGGCAGCCCGCCGGTCATTCCGGCGGCCGCCACCCTGGTCTTCGACGTCGAGCTGCTCGAGCTCCAGTGAGGTGGATCACAGCCCCCGCGGGGCGGCGGCCACATACTACGAGGCCGTTTCTCCGTTCACCATCCGCAGACCTGACCGACTGGGGGCCTTTGCACGGGTCCGCACGCCAGCCGCGTCCGCCGGATCATCAGCCTAGCGAAAAGGGGGAGCCGATGTTTACTCGTCAGGGCCGCCGGACAGCGATGACGGTCGGTGCGCTCGCGATGGTGGTCGGGCTGGCCGGGTGCGCCGCGAAGGTGAAACAGGAGGACTTCAACAGCGAAGTGGCCAAGCTTCGGCAGGAGATGCAGTCGGGTGACCAGGCAGTGGCGACCCGGCTCGACTCCACCAATCAGGCGCTCGCCAAGCAGAACGCCCGGATCGCCGCCCTCGAGCAGGAGCTGCAGGCGTTCCGGCAGGAGTACACCGTGAGCATCGAGAAGGTGCGCGGAATGCTGAAGTTCAACGTCCCGGTTCACTTCGGGTACGACAGCAGCGAGCTGCGCGAGGCCGATCGCCCGGTGCTCGACCGGTTCGCCGCGGTGGTCGCGGAGTACTACCCCGGCGCGCTGGTGACCGTCGAGGGCTTTACCGATCCCGTCGGGCAGCGCCGCCTATAACCTCCAGCTCGGCCGCCGTCGCGCCGAGGCGGTGAAGGAATACCTCGCGACCGCGGGCGGGTTCGGGGCCGACCACCTCAAGTCGGTCAGCTACGGTGAGGTTCGCAACCGCCAGGTGGTGCCGGGCGCGAAGGGCCCGGGCGAGGAAGGAATCGAGAACCGCCGGGTCGCGCTGGTGATCGACCATGCCGCGATCGCCACCGACGAGGTCGCGCTCACGCCCTGACGCTCACTCCTCGTCGTGGTCATGGTCGCGATCGTGCTCGCGGCCGCGTGCGCCCCGGGAGCTCCCGGGGCGCACGAGTTCTATGGAGCCCTGGAAGGATTCCAGCGTCATCTGCGCGCTGCCGGTGCCGATGGTGAAGCTGAACCGCTTGCCCTTGCGGGTCTCGGTGAGCGTCACCGGGAACTCCGACGCGAACTCGCCGTTGAAGGTCGCGACCGACACCGCCGCGTTGCTGCCTTCCGGCGACGGTGACGGTGATGTCGCCGTTGTGGGTGGAGAGCGCGTAGCGCCCGCCGTTTCTGATGCGTGCCGTCGTACTCCAGCTCGCCGTTGACCGAGCTCGGCCATTAGCTGGTCGCGTCCACCCGGCTCAAGGTGATGTCGCCGTTCACCGTCTCCGCGGTCACCTCGCCCGAGCTGCCGCTTCACGAGCACGTCCTCGTTCACCGAGTGCACCTCCAGCCGACCCTTCGCGCCCGGCGAGGCTGACGCTCCCCTGAACCGACTGGAGCGAGACCAGCCCCTCGCCGCCCTCGACGTCCACCTCGCCCTGCACCGTCTCCACCGAGATCGGGCCGCGCGCCCCGACCACGCTGATGTCGGTGTACACCCCCGAGAGGTCCAGCGCCATCCAGGCCGGCACGGTGATCTGGAGGTCCACCATGGCCGGCGGCCCGCGCCGGCCCTCGGTCCGCACCGCGACCGAGCTCGCCGAGCGGTCGATCTCGACCGGTCGTCCGGCCGCCGGGATCCGCCTCCACCCGCACGGCGTTCCGGGCCCAGGTCTTCACGGCGATCTCGCCGGCGTAGGCGCTGACCTCGAGCCGCTGTCCCCGTTCCACCGGAACGGTCGAGTCGATCTGCTGGAGCAGGGCGAGTAGCAGAAGCACGTCGAGGTCCTTTCAGCTCACGGCCGAGACCAGCGCCGCGGCCTGCCGAAGCAGGTCGATCTTGCGCCGCATCGTCTCGGCCAGGTGGGAATTGAGATAGACGTTGGCGGAGTCCGCCGCCACGGCGCGCTGGGCCTGGGCGATCGCCCGGTCGATGAGGGCGAGGTTCTGCTCCAGCACCCGCACCGTCGTGGAGTCGAGCCGGCCGCGGCCTTCCGCCAGAATGCGCTCGAGGTCGTCGACCGCGGAGTCGTAGCTGCGGCGCCGGCGACGGGTCGAGCCCGACGGTGGCGACCGGGAATCGCGCCCGGCGCCGGCGGGATCGGCCGGTCCGGCGACGCCGCGCGGGATCCGGGTGCAGCAGCCACGCGCCCCCGCCCGACAGCACCGCGAGCGCGATGCCCGCCGCCAGGAGCTGGGGCACCGAGAAGCTGAGCCGGCGCCGGACCGGACCGGCGCCGATCCGCGTCGCGACGCCGGGCCAGAGATCGCGCGAGGGCGGGCGATCCTCCAGCGCGCGGGCCCGCACCACGATGCGCCGGAGGCCGGCGAGCGCGTCGCCGCACGCCGCGCAGGTGGCCAGGTGCGCCTCGAGCGCCGCCTGCTCCGGTTCGGCCAGGTCGCCGTCCAGATACTCGGAGAGCCGGTCGGTCCACTGGTCGCTCATCGTGTCTCTCCTATCGGTCCAGATGCTGCCGCAGCGCCATGCGGGCCCGGTGCAGCTGCGACTTCGAGGTGCCGGTCGCGAGTCCCAGCATGTCGGCGATCTCCTCGTGCCGGTAGCCCTCGATGTCGTGGAGCACGAACACCTGCCGGGCGCCGTCGGGGAGCCGCGCGATCGCGCTCTCCATGTCCATCGCGGTCTCCGGCGCCGCGCGCCGTCCCGCCACCGTCTCCAGCACGCCGTCGCCCTCCAGGTAGCGCTGCCGCTGTATCCCCAGCCGCTCCCGCCGGCCCAGGATCACGTTGATCGCCAGCCGGTGCAGCCAGGTGCCGAACGCGGCCTCGCCCCGAAACGTGCCCAGCTTCTGCCAGGCCCGGACGAACACGTCCTGAGCCGCTTCGTCGGCCTCGTCGTCGCTCAGCATCCGCCGGGCCAGGCTGTGGACCCGGCCGATGTGGCCCCGGTAGAGCCGCTCGAAGGCGTGCGCGTCCCCGCTGGCGGCCAGCGTCGCGTCCACCGCGTCCGGGTCGGTCTGGAGGTCAGATCGCGCCGCAGCGTCACCGGTCCTGGACGGGTTCGGGTCATCGCGAGGGATTGGATCGGAAATCGGGCGGAAAGGTTGCAGGGAAGCGGGGTGGAGTCGAGGGGCCCTGCTTGTCATCCTGAGCGAAGCGAAGGATCTTGCCCGGATGAGCCACCCCATGACTCTCACCCCCGCGCTGTCACCCATCCACGCCCCCACCGGCGCCGACGCTCTCCTGCAAGGGCTGGCACCAGGAGGCGGCGCTGCGGATGCTGATGAACAACCTCGACCCGGCCGTCGCCGAGCGGCCGGAGGAGCTGGTCGTCTACGGCGGCAGCGGGAAGGCCGCGCGGAACTGGGAGTGCTACGAGCGCATCGTCGCCACCCTCCGCCGGCTGGAGAACGACGAGACCCTGCTGGTCCAGAGCGGCAAGCCGGTGGGCGTCTTCCGCACCCACGACGAGGCGCCGCGGGTGCTGATCGCGAACGCCCACCTGGTGCCGCGCTGGGCCACCTGGGACGAGTTCCGCCGGCTCGAGGCGCTCGGCCTCACGATGTACGGCCAGATGACGGCCGGCTCGTGGATCTACATCGGCACCCAGGGCATCCTCCAGGGCACCTACGAGACGTTCGCCGAGTGCGCGCGGCAGCACTTCGGCGGCACGCTCGAGGGCCGGCTGGTGGTGACCGGCGGTCTCGGCGGCATGGGCGGCGCGCAGCCGCTGGCGGCGACGATGAACGGCGCCGCCTTCCTCGGCGTGGACGTGGACGAGAGCCGGATCCGGCGGCGGGTGGAGACCGGCTACTGCGACCGGCTGGAGACCGACCTCGACGCGCGCGCTCCGCCTGCTCGACGAGGCGAGGAAGGCGCGCCGGCCGCTCTCGGTGGGCCTGGTGGGCAACGTCGCGGAGGTGCTGCCCGAGCTGGTGCGGCGCGGGCTGGTGCCCGACGTGGTGACCGACCAGACCTCGGCGCACGACCTCCGGTTGGGATACATCCCGGCCGGGCTGCACGCTCGACCAGGCGGCCGCGCTCCGCGAGCGCGACCCGGCGGGCTACGAGGCCCGGGTGCTCGATTCGATGAGCGTCCACGTGCGCGCCATGCTCGACCTGAAGGCGCGCGGGCGCGGTGGCGTTCGACTACGGCAACAACCTGCGGGGCCAGGTGGCCGACCACCGCGGGCATGCGCGAGGCGTTCGACATCCCGGGTTTCGTGCCGGCGTTCATCCGCCCGCTGTTCTGCAAGGGCGCCGGGCCGTTCCGCTGGGCCGCGCTCTCCGGCGATCCGGCGGACATCGCGGAGACCGACCGGGCGGTGCTGGAGACCTTTCCCGAAGAAGGACTCGCTGGCCCGCTGGATCCGGCAGGCGCAGGAGCGGGTGCAGTTCCAGGGGCTGCCGGCGCGGATCTGCTGGCTGGAGTACGGCGAGCGGGCGGAGATGGGGCTCCGGTTCAACTGGCTGGTGCAGCACGGCAAGGTGGCGGCGCCGATCGTCATCGGGCGGGACCACCTCGACACCGGCTCGGTGGCGTCGCCCAACCGGGAGACCGAGGGGATGCGGGACGGCTCCGACGCGATCGCCGACTGGCCGCTGCTCAACGCGCTGCTCAACACCGCCTGCGGGGCGAGCTGGGTGTCGCTCCACCACGGCGGCGGCGTGGGGATCGGCTACTCGATCCACGCCGGGATGGTCGCCGTGGCCGACGGGACCGATTCCGGCCGACCGGCGGCTCGAGCGGGTGCTCACCGCCGATCCCGGCACCGGCGTCATGCGCCACGCGGACGCGGGGTACGAGCTGGCGATCGAGACCGCGCGCGAGCGGGGCGTCGACCTGCCGATGCTGTGACCGACTCCCGCAAGCGGCCGCCGATGCCGGCTTCCCGCGCATGAAGGTGCTCCTGAACATCGTCTCAGCTCGCCACCTGCCGCGCCGATGGCGGCCAGGGCGAGATCCACCCGATCGCCGACGCGGCGCTGGTGTGGGATGGGGAGACGATCCGCTGGGTGGGCCCGCGACGGGAGCTGCCGGCGGAGTACCGGGAGCGGAGACGACTCGACGCCGGGGGCGGGCTGGTGATCCCCGGGCTGGTGGACTGCCATACCCATCTCGCCTTCGGCGGCTGGCGCGCCGATGAGTTCGACCCGCGGATCCAGGGCGCGACGCTACCTCGAGATCGCGCGCGGCGGGCGGCGGGATCGCCCGCACGGTGCGGCTCACGCGCGAGGCGGGCGAGGACGCGCTGTACCAGCGGGCCCGCGGGTTTGTGCGCGCGATGGTCGCCGCTCGGCGTCACCACGGTCGAGTGCAAGAGCGGCTACGGTCTCGACCGCGAGCACGAGCTCGAGCTGCTTCGGGTCTACCGCCGCTTGGCGGCAACCGAGCCGGTGCGGATCGTGCCGACCTTCCTCGGCGCGCACGTCGTGCCCGCCGGAGTACCGCGACCGGCGCGAGGCGTACGTCGCGCTTCTGGTCGACGAGCTGATCCCGGCAGTCGCCGGCGAAGGGCTCGCCGCTTTCTGCGACGTCTTCGTGGAGCAATCGGCGTTCACGGTCGAGGAGGCGCGGCGGATCCTCCTGGCCGGGCGGCGCGCGGGGCTCGGCGCCAAGCTCCACGCCGATCAGCTCAGCTCGAGCGGCGGCGCCGAGCTGGCGGCGGAGGTGGGCGCCCTCTCGGCCGACCACCTGGAGCATGCCTCGCCGGCGGGGATCGCAGGCGATGGCGGCGGCGGGCGTGGTGGCGGTGAGTCTGCCGATCGCGTCCCTCTACCTCGGCCAGCCGCCGATGCCGGCGCGCCGCTTCATCGAGGCCGGGTGCCCGTCGCGGTGGCCACCGATTTCAATCCCGGGCTCGGCGCCGAGCTATCACCTTCCGCTCGCGCTGACCCTGGCCTGCACCCTCCAGCGGATGACGCCGGCCGAGGCGCTCAAGGGCGCCACCTCGATCGCCGCCCGGGCGGTGGGGCTGGAGGGCCGAGCCGGGTCGCTCGAGCCGGGGAAGGCGGCCGACTTCGCGGTCATCGACGCGCCCGACGTGGACCACTGGCTCTACCACTTCCGGCCCAACGCCTGCCGGCTCACGGTGCAGCAAGGCCGTACCGTGTGGCGGGCGCCCTAGCCGCTCCGTCCCGCCCGGGGCGCTTGCGTGTTTCGCAACTGCGAAAGCACTGTAGGACACCTTTTCGGCAGGAGTCACCCACGCACGGAGGCGCCATGCTAAGACATTTGTTGGGAGGATGCGTTGCACTGCTCGGTCGCCGGCGTCCCGGCGCTCTCGGCCCAGGTTCGCCAGGTGAGCGGCCGGGTGACCAACGAGCAGACCGGCCAGGGGGTCGGCGAGGCGGTGATCTCGGTCGAAGGCACCCGGATCGCCACCCGATCCGCCGCCGATGGCCGATTCGTGTTCAACATTCCGGATGGGGACCAGAGGCTGACCGTCCGGGCGATCGGGTTCAAGCGAGACTCCGTGACGGTCCCCGCGCTGGAGAGGACGGTGACCGTCGCCCTGGAGCCCGACCCGTTCAAGCTCGAGGAGGTCGTGGTCACCGGCCAGTCCACCGGCATCGAGAAGCGGAACCTGCCGAACGCGGTCGCGACGGTGAGCGCGAGCGAGCTCACCCGGGCGCCGACCGCCACCCTGGAGAGCGCCCTTCAGGGCAAGATCCCCGGGGCCCTCATCCAGGCCAACTCCGGCGCGCCCGGCGGCGGCATCCAGGTGAACCTGCGCGGCGTGTCCACCATCACCGGCGACGTGAACAACCTCTTCGTGATCGACGGGGTCGTGGTGAGCAACGACGCGATCCCGAACGGAGCCGACGCGGTGACGGCGGCCCAGGCGGGCGGCAATCCGCGGAACCAGGACAATCCGGTGAACCGCATCGCGGACCTCAACCCCGAGGACATCGAGCGGATCGAGGTGCTCAAGGGCGGGCTCGGCGGCCGCGATCTACGGCTCCAAGGCCAACAACGGGGTGATGATCATCACCACCAAGCGCGGGCCAGCAGGGCAAGCCGCAGTTCAACATCACCCAGCGGTTCGGCACCTTCTGGCGGGCGAACGAGCTGGGCCGGCGGACCTTCGCAGACCTGGACGAGGCGCTGTCGGTCTACTCCGACACCGCCACGGTCACGCGCACTCTTCCAGCCGGGCCGGACCTTCGACATCGAGGACCAGATCTACGGCCGGCACGATCTCTCCTACGAGACCTCCGCCAGCGTGAGCGGCGGCACCGAGACAGACCAAGTACTTCGTCTCCGGCCTGGTCAAGAACGACGAGGGGATCGCCATCAACACCGGCTACAAGAAGCAATCGCTCCGGGCCAACATCGACCAGGAGCTGGCGAGCTGGATCAATCTCTCGGTCAACACCAACGTGATCCACAGCCGGTCCGAGCGCGGGCTCTCCAACAACGACAACTCGGGCACCAGTCCCTACCTGGTCTTCCCCTTCACCCCGAACTTCGTCGACCTCTCCGCCACCGGCGACGAGATCACCGACTTCCCGCACAATCCCTTCGAGCGCAGCAACCCGATCCAGACCTTCAGCTTCCTCAAGAACGAGGAGGACATCTGGCGGGCGCTGGGCACGGTGACGGCGCGGATGGCCCTCAAGTCGACGCCGCGGCACAACCTGTCGCTCATCACCATCGGCGGCGTGGACTACTTCAACCAGGAGAACGACTTCGTCTCACCGCCCGAGCTGGAGTATCGAGCCCAACGACGGGCAGCCGGGGACCGTGGTTCTGGGCAAGTCGTCCAACCTGAACCTCAACCTCGCGGTCAACGGGAACTACACCTACACCCCCGAATCGGGGAGTCGCAGGCGACGACCTCGCTCGGCGTGCAGTACGAGGACCGGGACCTCGACGCGACCCGGATCCTGGCGCGCACGCTCCTGGCCGGACAGGAGAACCCGGACCAGGCGGCCAGCCTGAGCGTGCTCCAGGACGACCGGCCGGTGCGCGACCTGGGCATCTACGGCCAGGAGGAAGTGCTCCTGTTCGACCGGAAGCTGCTTCTCACCGCCGGCCTCCGGGCCGACCGGAGCAGCACCAACGGCAATACCGACAAGTTCTTCTTCTACCCCAAGGCCGCGGTCTCCTACCGGATCATCAAGCCGTTCGGCGGGCTGGACGAGATCAAGCTGCGCGGGCGCCTTCGGCCAGACCGGCAACCAGCCGCTCTTCGGCGCCAAGTTCTCCCCCGACACCACCGGCACCATCGGCGGCATCTTCGGCGTGCTCCCCGGCAACCGGGCGGGTGATCCCATCATCAAGCCGGAGCGGCAGACCGAGTTCGAGGCCGGCTTCGATGCACAGCTCGCCGGCGGCCGGGCGGAGGTCAACTTCTCGGTCTACCAGCGCACCATCAGCGACCTGCTGCTGGAGCAGACCGCTCGCCGCCCAGCTCGGGGCAGGAGACCCGGATCTTCAGCTCGGACAGCAAGCTCCGGAACCGCGGCGTCGAGGCGTCGCTCACCGTGTCCCCGATTCAGAGCGCGGGACGTGAACTGGCTCTTCCGCACCACGTTCTTCGCGAACCGGACCAAGATCACCCGACTGTCGGTGCCCACCTTCCAGACCGGCGGCTTCGCGCTGGCGCTCGGCACGTATCCAGATCGAGCAGGGGACAGCTCGGCCACCCAGATCTTCGGGACGCGAAGGCAATGGTCGGCGACGCGACCCCCGACTTCCAGATGTCGTTCTCCAGCGACCTCGACTACAAGCGCGTTCACCTTCGGGTTCCTGTTGGACTGGAAGCAGGGCGGCGACATCATCAATCTGACCGAGTTCCTGTACGACGCGGGCCAGAACAGCATCGACTTCGTCGGCGCCCGGCCAGGCGCGCCAACGACTCGTTCAACGCCGGGTTCACCAGGTCGTACGTGCAGGACGGCTCCTATCTCAAGCTCCGGGAGGTGACGCTCTCCTACAATCTGCCGGAGAGCTTTACCCGGGGCCTCTTCGGCTCGCAACGTCCGCCATGCCAGGCTGTCGCTGAGCGGCCGGAACCTGCTCCGGTTCACCGGCTACCGCGGGCTCGATCCCGAGGTCAGCAACTTCGGCAACCAGGCGATCGTGCGGAACATCGACGTGGCCCCGTTCCCGCCGAGCCGCAGCTTCTTCTTCTCGATCGACCTGGGGTTCTGACCATGAGGCCGACCATGCGACTGTGGCATCCGCTGCTCCTGCTGGCGCGTCCTCGGCGTCGGGAGCGTGCAGTTTCGACATCCAGACCAACCCCAACAGTCCCGACCCGATCGGGCGAGAACCCGTCGCGGCCCGAGGTGCAGCGCGGCCGAACGGAATGCTGATCGCGTTCCGCACCGACTTCGCCGACTATCCCGCTCGACATGGGGATCATCGGACGCGAAGTGCTCCGGTTCGACGGCTCCGACCCGCGGTTCACCGCGCGAGCTGCTGCGCGGGCCGCTGGACCCGGGAAGCGACGCCTTCGGCGGCGACCACTGGGCCGATCAGTATGCCGCCATCCGCGGCGGCAACCTGATCCTCGCCGTGCTGCCCACCGCGAGCCGAGCTCACGGCCGAGGAGCAGAGCGCGACCGTCCGGGTACGTCAAGACGATCCAGGCGCTCAACTACCTGCTGTCCTCAACACCCATACCCAGGACTCGATCCCGATCGTGACCGACACGTCGGTCGCGGCGCCGCCGGCGCCGTTCGTGACCAACGCCGCGGCGTTCGACCACGTCGTCACGTTGCTGGACGAGGCGAGCGACCGAGCTGGCGGCCGGCGGGGCCGCGTTCCCGTTCTCGTTGCCTCGGGGTTCAACAGCTTCATGCACCCGGCGACGTTCCTCCAGTTCAACCGGGCGCTCCGGGCCCGGGTGGCGGTATACACGCGACGACTTCGCCGGCGCGCTCACCGCGCTGGCGCGAGTCGTTCATCGACCCGGCCGGGGCCGCTCGATCTCGGCGTCTACATGGACTACGGCACCGGCGCCGGGGATCTCGCCAATCCGCTGGCGCTCGATCCGCAGACAGGGCGAGAACTTCGCGCATCCGTCGCTGGAGACCGGGGCGCCAGCTGCAGGCCGACGGGGTCACGCCCGACCAGCGCTTCCTGGACAAGATCGTGCTCGCGCACGTCACCAGCTCCGCAACGGCCTGACCTCGGACCTGGGCTGGATCCGGTACCCGAGCACCGGATACGCCCGATCCCGATCATCAAGAACGAGGAGCTGCTCCTGCTCCGGGCCGAGGCGCATATCGGGCAGGGCGATCTGGCCGGCGGCGCTGACCGACATCAATACCGTTCGCACCGGCCTCGGGCCGGCTGGAGGCGCTGCCCGACTCTGGGCACGCCGGAAGCCGCGCTGGACGAGCTGCTGTACAACAAGCTGTACTCACTGATGTTCGAGGGGGCGCACCGCTGGATCGACGCGCGGCACTACGGCCGGCTGGCGACCTCGCCGGTCGACCGGCGCGGAGCCCCCCGGACGTGGTCTTCTCGACCCTGCCGATCCCCACGGACGAAACGCTGCCCCGGCAGTAGCATACGGACAGCTCGGGCGAGCCCCCACTGGCGTAGTGGGGGCTCGTTCGGCATTATGGACTTCTTGGACCGACCAGCGGGGAGTACACGCTCATTCCCTGGAGGGCACCGAAATGATTCACCGCATCACCCGGGTTTCCGGCGTCCGTCTGCTCGCTGCCGCCGTCGCGCTCCTCTCACTCACGGCGTGTGGCGGGGAGGCGTCGAAGTACTCCGGCTCCTGGAAGCGCGACCTGTACGGGGAGGGCGAAGTGCAGATGAACCTCGCCTCGAACGGCGGGCTCGAGCTGCTGCTTCCATCGCCCCGCTGGCCCGACAGCGTGGATATGAAGGGCCGGGCCGCGTTCAACGGCGACACTCTGATCTTCAAGGCGGACACCGCCGGAAGCGCCTGTCAGACCGCGGATGCGCGCTATGTCGTGAGCCGCACCGAGAACGAGATGCGCATCGCGGGCGTGGGAATGGATTCCTGCGGCGGCCGGCGGGCGGCGCTGGTGGGGACGTGGAATAAGACCTGACCGGACTGGGGCGCGAGAAGATCGCGCGTCATCTCTCCAGGCTGGGCCACTGTTGGGTGACGCAGTGGAAAGCGCCGAGGCCCCACACCAGGTCGGTGCAATCGATGCCGACGATCTCGCGGTCCGGGAAGAGCTCTTGCAGGATGGTTTCGGCCTCGGCGTCCCGGTCGGGGTCGTAGGTCGGGAGCAGCACCAGGCCGTTGGCGATGTAGAAGTTCGCGTAGCTGGCCGGGAGCCGTTGGCCCTCGTGGTGGATCGGGCGGGGCATCGGCAGCGTCGCTACCCGCAGTGGCGTCCCGTCCTGATCGCGCATGGCGCGCAGCCGCTCCAGGTTCTCCTGGAGCGGCTCGTAGTTTTCGTCCGCCGGATCCGCCTCGACCACGGTGACGACGGTCGTAGGGTCCACGAACCGGGTCAGGTCATCGACGTGGCCGTCGGTGTCGTCGCCCGGCGATTCCCGTCGCCCAGCCAGAGGATATTGCTGACGCCGAGGTGTCGGCGAAGGCTCGCCTCGATGGCCTGGCGGTCGAGATGGGGATTGCGATTCGGATTGAGGAGGCAGGCCTCGGTCGTGAGCAGGCGTGCCGCGTCCGTTCACGTCGATCGACCCGCCTTCGAGCACGATCCCCGGGTGGTACACCGGGATCCCGTACTCGCGGCCGATCCGAGTCGGAATCACGTCGTCGAGGTCGTATGGCGGGTACTTGCCGCCCCAGGCGTTGTAGCCCCAATCCAGGATGGCCTGCTCGGCCTTTCCAGCGGATCGTCGCTGGACGAAGATGGGGCCGTGATCGCGGCACCAGGCGTCGTTGGTGGGATTGTCGTGAAAGAAGACGTTGCCCGTGTCGGCTCCCGCATCGGCGACGAGCCGGCGGACGTCGGCTTCCATCGCGGGTCCCGCGACGTTGATGTGCACCTCCTCCTGGTCGGCGAGGAGTCGCACCATCCGCGCGAAGATCCCCGGCACCGCGCCGAACTTGCCGGGCCAGGACGCTTCCTTGTGTGGCCAGCTGAGCCAGGTACCGCGGTGGGGCTCCCACTCGGCGGGCATGCGGTAGCCCTCCAGACCGAGGTCGGATTCGATCACAGGACGGGAGGGGGGATCGGGCAGGCGGGAATCAGTCCAGATACCGCTTGGTGATGCCCTGGTAAGCGTCGATTCGCCGGTCGCGGAGGAAGGGCCAGTGAGTGCGGCTGACGTCGACCTTGGAGAGATCACAAGTGGCGGTGAGGACCTCCTCGCCGGTGCCGCCTTTGACCAGGAGTCGCCCGCCGGGATCGGAGACGAAGCTGCCGCCCCAGAACTCGATGCCGCCGTCGGGGTCGCCCTCGTGGCCCACCCGGTTGACCGCGCAGACGTAGACGCCGTTGGCGATGGCGTGGCTCCGCTGGATGGTCTCCCAGGCCGCCTGCTGCTGCGCCCCGTGCTCCTGCTTCTCCGCCGGGAGCCATCCGATGGCGGTAGGGTAGAAGAGGATCTGCGCCCCGCTCAGAGCGGTGAGCCGGGCGGCCTCGGGGTACCACTGGTCCCAGCAGATCAGCACCCCGATCCGCCCGTACCGGGTGTCCCAGGTGCGGAAGCCGAGATCGCCCGGCGTGAAGTAGAATTTCTCGTAGTATTGCGGGTCGTCCGGGATGTGCATCTTCCGGTACTTGCCGAGGTACCGTCCGTCGGCGTCGATCACCGCCGCGGTGTTGTGGTACAGCCCCTCGGCCCGCTTCTCGAAGAGCGAGGCGACGATCACGACCTCGAGCTCGCCGGCCAGCCGGGCCAGCCGCTCGGTGGACGGCCCGGGGATCGGCTCGGCCAGATCGAAGTACCGGTGATCCTCGGTCTGACAGAAATACTGGCTCCGGAAGAGCTCCTGAAGGCAGACGATCTGGGCGCCGTTCGCGGCGGCCTCGCGAACGCCGGTGATCGCCTTCTCGAGGTTCTCCTCCGGGTCCGTGGAACACCGCATCTGGACCAGGCCGAGTGCCACGGTGGTGCTGCTGGGCGCGCTCATGGGTGTGAAGATAACGACCGGGCATGCCGGCGACAGCGGCCGCAGGTGACCCAGGTCACACCGTGGCCGTGGTCATAGGTGCGGCAGGAACGGCACGGTCTGGAGTAGGATCGATCTTGGCCGGGGCCCCCACATCAGGAAAGGAAGGCGAGGATCATGAGCGCTGCTTCGGATGAGGTCATGCTGGCACGCGGGCCCGCGATCCGCTGGATGCGCCTGGCGGCGCTTGTCGTATTCGCCGCCTGTGGTGGCGACCGGAAGGAGTCACCCGGCGCCGGGACCGAGGGTGCGGCGGTCGCCGACAGCGCCCCCACACCGCCAGCCGACACCGTCGACGTCGCGACGGCCGACAGCGCGACTCCGCCCAGCGCCACCTCGACCCCCGGCTCCGGCCCGGACACCGCCGCCAAGCAGCCTGCCAAGCCTGCAGCCAAGCCCGCGGCGCCGGCGACCAAGCCTGCGAAGCCCGCGGCACCGGCCGCACCGGCCGCCGGACACCGGCCCAGCGACCGCGGCCGCGCGCTGCCCAAGGTCAGGGCACGGGTGAAACGCAGACGGCCGACGCGCCGCTCCGTGACCAGTACCACCAGGCGCCGAAGGACACCGTCAATCAGGCCACCTACGACGGCTGGAAGCAGTACAATCTCAATTGCGCCCGCTGTCATGGCGAGGACGTGCTCGGGTCCACCATCGCCCCGCACCTCGTCATGTCGCTCAAGCCCGACGGACCGATCAATACCCCGGAGCTCTTCACCCAGACCGTGTGCGCCGGCCGGCCCGACAAGGGCATGCCGTCATGGTGCGCACTGGGAATGGATCCGGCGAAGATCGGCCAGATCTACTCGTACGTGAAGGGCAGAAGCGAGGGGAAGATCCGCCCGGGGCGTCCCGCCGTGAAGCCGGAAGGATAGGTATCAGATGAAACCATTGACGTTCTGGCTCTCGCTCGTCGTCCTCACCGGTGGCATCGCCGGGCCGGTCGCGGGACAAGAGGGCGCCACGGTGAGCACCCTGGAGTACGAGGGCTGGCGGCAATACAGCGTCCAGTGCGCGCGATGTCACGGCCAGGATGCACTGCCGAACCCGGTGGCCGCGAATCTCCTGGTGAGTCTGGCGCCGGGAGGGCCGGCCGCCGACAAGGAAACCTTCACCAAAATCGTCATTAACGGGGCGGAAGCGCGCGGGATGCCCGCGTTCGCGGACGTCATGACCCCGGAACAGATCGACGCGGTCTACGCCTACCTGAAGGGAAGGGCCGGCAAGCAGATTCCGGCCGGCCGGCCCAAGGAACCGGCTGCGCAGGCGAAGGAGAAGGCAGGGACCTAGACCGGGCGGCGAAGCACGACGGCCGCCTCACCGAGGCGGACCGGCCATCGGAGCGTGAGAGATTCGCCCTGCCTCGTGCGGTCGAGTCCGCGCTCCGATTTCGCGACCGTCTCGATCGGGAATCGCCAGATCTCGGCGGCCGGTGTGGTTTCCGGCTCGAGCGCGGCGGCGAGCGAGATCTCGGTGGCGAAGAGGTCGTCCGGGGCTGCCGCTCCAGGATCCCAGGCGTAGCGCACCGTAATCCCCCCATCGCCTTCGAACCGGATCATCTTGGACAGCCGTTCGGGACCCTCGCCGGTGGCACAGGCCAGCTCCAAGCCCCCCCGCCGTCGCCGCACGGCGTACTCGAACGCCGTGCGGCCCCATGAGCGCGCCGGCCGGTAGTCTCCGCCCGCGTACTCCTCCAGCCCCAGCGATCCCGGCAGGATGCGCTCCACGAAGAGGGCCCGATCCTCCGCGTCGAGCGGCGGGCGTTGGGTCAGGCGAATCCCCTCCTCGAGTCGTGAATGCTGGCGGTTCCCCCGTGCCCTCCTTCTGACGCGGCCGCGGCCCGCTCCAGCGCCAGGTCGTGGTAGGCCTCCCGCCGGCGGGTGAGCACGTTGGCGTAGTTGATGCCGCTTCGGAACACAGTGAACTCCTCGATGGCGGCGCCGCGCGTCGGGCTCACCAGCGCCGAGAACGATTCGGAGTGGACCCAGATCTCCTGGTATCCGTCACCATCGAAGTCGAGCACCTCCCACGCCAGCCCCTTACCCCGGCGCAGCTCGCCCTCGGCCTGCGCCAGCTCGCGCCAGATGGCGTCCCGCAGGTGGGGGAGGTACAGACCGCCGAAGACGCCGTGCCAGTAGGCGTCGTTGCACTGCGCCCGGCCGATGGCGCGACGCGCGTCGGCGGGATCGCCCTTCCGGCGGCAGAGCGCGGACAGCGCCTGCATCTTCTTGTGCATCCGGTTCGACTCGGAGTACTTGACCAGGAAGTTCCGCCAGTGCGCGCCGCGGATCAGGGCGCCGTCCGGCCCCGCGACACGCGCCTCGCCCAGGTCGCGCTCAAGCCGGGCGAGCCGGAGCGCGGCGTCGGGCGGAAGCGACCAGGCCTCCATTTCGGTATACGACGCCGTGGGGAGATACGCGAGCCCATGGCTCGGCACCTCGGCAAGCGCCTCGTCGAGCCGGCTCAATCTCACCTCGCCGCTCTCCACCAGGCCCGCGATCGTGCCCATGAACTGGTCGAGCCAACCGCGCTCGTAGACCCACTCTCTGGTGCCGGGCCAGCCGCCGAACTTCTCGCCGTCGTCGGCCAGCACCGCCAGGCGGTGGCCGGCGTCGCGGAGGGCGCGGAGGTACTGCGCCGTCTCCTCGGGCGGCCGGAAGGGGATCAGGTAGCGGAGCCGCTCGTCGATGGGGAAGAGCGCCAGCCGGCGCCCGTCGCTCTCGGTCCAGAACGGCGCGTGAAGCCGCTCGCTCTCGAATCCGGTGACGAGGAAATGGCGGTCGTCCACCAGCGCGTAGCGGACGCCGGCCTCCGCGAGGTCGGCGGCCAGCTCGGGCTCCCACACCCGCTCGGTGAGCCAGAGGCCGCGGGCATCCACACCGAAGCGGCGCTGCACGGCCTCGTGCATCCAGTGGATCTGCTCGACCCGGTCGGCGTCGGGGAAGCGCGGCGAGCACCGGCTCGTAGAAGCCGGCGAGCAGGATCTCGAGCTTCCCGTCGGCGGCGAGCGCGCCGAGTTGGTCGAGGTAGGCGGGCTCGTGATTCTCCAGCCACTCCAGGAGCGGGCCCGAGAGATGCAGCACCGCCGGGAGAAACCCGCGCCCGGCGAGACGGTCGAGCAGCGGCCGGTAGACGTCCTCCACGTGCTGGGCGAAGACGTGGTCGAAGTTGCCGACCGGCTGGTGGAGGTGGAGTCCGAAGACGAACCGGATCGGAGCCATCGATCAGCCGAACGCGAGCGAGCGGGAGCCGCCGAGCGCCGCGGCGACGGCGGACAGGACGTCGGGGAAGATGTCGTCGCGCCGTGCGAGCTCCTCCGCGCGTGCCTGAGCCTGCGGAAGCCACTCCTCCGCCCCGGGGGCCAGCGCCGCGAGCAAGCGTCCGGGCGTCGTCGCAGTGCTCGCGTGAAGCGCCGCTCGGCGTAGTCCGCCGCGGCGCCGGTCGAGATGATGAACTGCCAGTCGGACGACTGGGCGAGGAGCAGCTCCCGCGCCGCCTGCGCGAGCACCGGTCGCGCGGCGGGGCTCGCGAGCGCCGCCGGCGCCGCGTCCCAGAAGCGTCTCCTCCAGCGGCCAGAGCCGCTCCCAGGTCCATGCCGTGCTGTCGCTCGAGCCACATGCTGAAGTCGCCGTTGGCGCCCCAGGACCCGGAGGGCAGCCGGATCGGCTGCCTGGCGGGGTGATCGGCGAGGTGCCGGGACGCCGTGACCGGCCGGACGACCGCGGTCGTCGCGAGCGAGCGCGCGATAGACCGCGCCGAGCAAGTCGGGCCCCTCGAACCACCAGTGGCCGAAGAGCTCGGTGTCGAACGGCGCCACGATGACGCCGTCGCGCCGCGTGGCGCTCCGCCGTCGGCGATCGCCGCCGAGCAGGCCGGCGAAATGGTCGGCGTGGCCGCGGGCGCGCTCGAGCGCCGCCGCCGGGATCGTAGGGCTCCTTGCCGCCGAGGTCCACGTCGCCGGCCGCGTCACCCGCCAGAGCTTGAGGCCGCCGGGCCAGCGCATCTTGTGGAACTCGAGGTACGCCGCGTCGCCGGGGTACCCCTGGAACCGGCTCCACACCTGCATCGACGAGCGGGGGTCGCGCACGAAGGCGGCGACGCCCTCCGCCGCCCTCGAGTGCGCCACCTGGTAGGCGCGGTAGGGCGAGCGGTGCGCGATGCCGTCGCCACGTGTCGCCCGGCGCGATGCAGCGGTCGGATCGCCCGCCGGGATCGCCGTAGATGCCGAGCGGCCGCCCGGCGGACGCGAGGTGGGAGTCCACGAAGAAGTAGCGGAAGCCCGCGTCGCCCAGGTGCTCCTCGATGCCCCGGCGGATGCCGGCGCGCGGGGCGCGGTCGGCCACGGCTGCCACGGCCCGCGCGGCCGGTAGGCGCACTCCGGCAGCCAGCAGCCCGCCGGCGCCCGGCCGAAGAGCCGGCGGTGCTCGGCCCGGCCGACCGCGAGCTGGAGCCGGATGCTCTCGTCGCGGGCGAGCAGCGGGAGGAAGCCGTGGGTCGCGGCGGAGCCGATGATCTCGAGCCGGCCGGCCGCCTCGAGCGCGCGGAAGGCCGCCGACGATGTCGCCGCCGATCTCGTGAAAGAGCCGGCGGAGGCGGCGCGAGCCGCTCGCGCCAGAAGCCCACCAGGGGGAGCAGGTGCCCTTCGCCGGTGGCGGCGAGCGAGGCGGGCGCCTCGTCGCAGGCGAGCGAGGCGCTGGGCGAAGAACGCCTCCATCTCGGCGACGAACACGGGACTCGCGAGCTGGTTGGCGAGCACCGGCGTGAAGCCGATCGTGACCGGCGCCGGGTATCCCGTCGGCCGCGAGCGCGTCGAGCGCCTCGAGCAGCGGGAGGTAGGTGTCGAGCGCCGCCTCGCAGAGCCAGTCGCTGCCGTGCGGCCAGCGGCCGTGGTTCAGCACGTAGGGCAGGTGGCTGTGCAGCGCGAGGACGAAGTCCATCGGGCGGTCACCTAGCGCATCGCGGCGTGAGCGATGGCGCGGCGGTAGACCTCGAGGTACTGGTCCACCGAGCGCTCCCAGCTGAAGTCGCGGGCCATGGCGCGCCGCACCATCGCCTGCCATTCGCGTCGAGTCGGCATAGCCGCGCGAGCGCGCGGAGCGCCGGCCTCCTGGAACGCCTCCGGCGTGTAGCCGTCGAAGGCGAAGCCGGTGACGCCGTCCTCGACCGTGTCGGCGAGGCCGCCGACGCGCCGCACGATCGGCGGCGCGCCGTAGCGCTGGGCCCGCATCTGGGTGAGGCCGCACGGCTCGTACAGCGAGGGCATGAGGAAGATGTCGGCGCCCGCCATCAGCCGGTGCTCCAGCCGGTCGGTGAAGTCGAGCTGCACGCCGATCCGGTTGGGCGCGGACGTGGCCAGCTCGACCAGCGCGTGCTCGTAGCGCGGCTCGCCGCTGCCGAGGAAGACGAACTGCGCGTCGCTGCCGAGCAGCTCTCGCGCCCCGAGGATGAGGTCGAGCCCCTTCTGGGTCACCAGCCGCCCGGTCATCCCGAACAGCGGCACGCGCCGCCGCTGCGGCAGCCCGAACGAGCGCTGCAGCGCCGCCTTGCAGCGCCGCTTGCCCTCGAGCTTCTCGCGCGGAGTACTGGGCGGTGATCTGGGTGTCGGTGGCCGGGTTCCAGATCCGCTGGTCGATGCCGTTGAGCATGCCGACCAGCCGGTCGCCCAGCCCGATGAAGACGTCGTGCAGGCCGAAGCCGCCGCCCGGCGTGCGCAGCTCCCTGGCCTGGGTCGGGCTCACGGTGGTCACCGAGTCGGCGAACACCAGCCCGCCCTTGAGGAAGTTCACCTTCCCGTACCACTCGAGCTGCTGCCAGTTGTACAGCTCCCACGGCAGGCCGATGTCGGGCATCACCTCGGGGCCGAAGTGGCCCTGGTAGCCCGGGTTGTGCACCGAGACCACGGTGGTCGACGTCCCGGGCGTAGCGCTCGCTGGCTCAGGGTCGTGCGGAGGTAGACCGGCGCGAGCGCGGTGTGCCAGTCGTGGGCGTGCAGCAGGACCGGTCCGTGCACGAGGCGGGGCAGGGCCGTCATCGCGGCGAGCGCGAAGAACGCGAAGCGGCGGGCGTTGTCGGGGTAGTCGGCGCCGCTCTCGCCGTAGATGCCTGGCGGTTGAAATAGTCCGAGATGCTCGATGAAGTACACCTGCGGGCCGGCGGCCGGCCCCGCGACGCGGAAGACGCGGGCCTCCTCGTGCCTGGCGCCGAGCGTGACGACGAACGGCTGCCCGACCGGCTCGAGATCGGGGTCCTCGTCGCGCACGGTGCGGTAGAGCGGGAGGATCGCCGCGACGTTCGAGCCCGGCCGCGTGCTGGAAGCTGGCCAGGCCGGTCACCGCCTCGGCGAGCCCGCCGGTGCGGGCGTACGGGGAGTACTCCGCCGTCAGGTGGACGATCGAGACGGGCTCGCCGCCCGGCGTGCGGCGGGTCAGCCAGGCGTGCGCCGATCGGTACGGTGCCATCGCATCCCGGTCGTGGCGGGTCGTCGCCGGCCGCCTCGCCGCGGATCGCGGGGGCGTAGTACTCCTGCACGTAGTCCTGCACCATCCGCCGCGCGGTGAACGTGCGACCCGGCGAGCCGGAGCGCGTGCCGCATCTTGTCCACCCAGCCGAGGGGCACGCCGGCGTCGTTGCGGGTGTAGTAGAGCGGGACCACCTGCTCCTCGAGCAGCCGGTAGAACCGCTCGGCGTCGGCCGCGTCCGCGTCCTCGGTGTCGCCCGCCGGCGAGATGGCCCAGCCGCTCAGGCCATCGTAGCCCTCCTGCCACCAGCCGTCGAGCGTGCTGAGCTGCGGCACGCCGTTGAGCGCCGCCTTCATGCCGCTCGTGCCGGACGCCTCCAGCGGCACCCGCGGCAGGTTGATCCACAGATCCACGCCCTGCACCAGCAGGTGCGCGAGGTGCATGTCGTAGTCCTCGAGGAACGCCACCCGGCCCTCGAACTCGGGATCGCGGGTGAACTGGTAGACGCTCTGGAGCACTTCCTTGCCCGGATTGTCGGCCGGGTGCGCCTTGCCGGCGAAGATGATCTGCACCGGCCGCCGGTGGTCCACCAGGAGCCGCCGCAGCCGGTCGAGGTCGCGGAAGATGAGATTGGCGCGCTTGTAGGTCGCGAACCGGCGGGCGAAGCCGATGGTGAGCGCCGTCGGGGTCGAGCAGCGTGCCGGCGCCGACCACCTGCGCCGCCTCCTTGAATCGCGCCGGCGAAGCGCCGCCGGGCGTCCTCGCGGATCCGAGTTGGCGAGCACCTGCTTGAGGCGCAGGTGCGCGGCCCAGAACCGGTGCGTGGTCGAGGGTCAGCACCTGGTCCCAGAATCCCGGCTCGTCGAGCCGGTTGCCCCAGTCCGGCCCGAGGTGCTCGTCGAGCAGCTCCATGATCGGGCTCGCCATCCAGGTGGCGAGATGCACGCCGTTGGTGACGTGGCCGATCGGCACCGTCTCCCAGGGCCGCCCGGGCCAGAGGTCGCGCCAGAGATTCCGCGACACCTGGCCGTGGCGCCGGGAGACGCCGTTCACCCGGGCGGACAGGCGCATGGCGCAGACCGTCATGTGGAACTGGTCGTCGATCGCGGGATGCTTGCCGAGCTGGAACAGCGGTCTCGCGGTCGATCCCCATCTCCTCCCAGATCGGGCCGGCGCAGGCCTCGAGCAATTCGACGGCGAACGCGTCGTGCCCCGCCGGCACCGGCGTGTGCGTGGTGAACACGCTGTGGGCGCGGACCTGGCGCACCGCCTCGTCGAGCGGCGTGCCGGCCACGATCAGCTCGCGGAGCCGCTCGATCATCATGAACGCGGCGTGCCCCTCGTTGGCGTGCCAGACGGCCGGATCGATGCCGAGCGCGCGCAGCACCCGCACGCCGCCGACGCCGAGAATCCACTCCTGCCGGACCCGGAGATCGGGCCCGCCGGCGTACAGCTTGTTCATCAGCCCGCGATCGTCCGGGTGATTGAGCTCGAGGTTGGTGTCCAGCAGGTAGATCGGCACCCGCCCCACCATCATCCGCCAGGCGCGGACGTGCACCGGGCGCCCCGAGGTCTCCACCGTGGTCAGATAGGGACGGCCCTGGGGATCGCCCACCGGCTCGAGCGGCGTGAGCGAGATGTCGTACTCGTCGTCGCTGTCCTCCTGCCAGCCGTCGAGCCTGAGCCGCTGGTCGAAGTAGCCCTTCATGTACATGAGGCCGACGCCGACCAGCGGGATCGCCGAGGTCGCTCGCCGCCTTGCAGTGATCGCCGGCCAGCACGCCGAGGCCGCCGGAATAGATCGGCACCGAGCTGTGCAGACCGAACTCGGCGCAGAAGTACGCCACGGGCCGACCGTTGAGCTCGCGGTAGTTGTGGGTGAACCAGGTGTCGCGGCTCGAGGTCTCGTGCTGCAGCCGGACCATGACCTCGTCGTAACGGCGGAGAAAGTCGGCATCGCTGGCGCAGCCGGCGATGCGCTCCGGATCCACCCGGCAGAGCAGCTCGAGCGGATTGTGGCGCGTCAGGCCCCAGAGCGAGGGGTCGATGCTGCGGAACAACCCGCGGGCCTCGCGATTCCAGCTCCACCAGAGGTTCTTCGCGAGCGGCGCGAGGCCTTCGATACGGGCGGGAAGGTACGGGATGTGAGGGCTTTGGGAATTCATAGGGCCGTAGTATAGCGGGGCCGGGGGGACGGGCGGAACGGCGAAGGCGGCGGAACGGCGGAACGGTGGAACCTGGGTGGCTGTCATCCCGAGCGAGCGAAGCGACCGAGGGATCTTCTCACCCGGTCTCGATCACCGCGGAGAAGATCCCTCGCTTCGCTCGGGATGACAGGCCGCGTTCGTTCCGCCGGTCCGCCGGTCCGCCGGTCCGCCGTCCGCCCGTCCGCCCGTCCGCCGGTCCGCCGTTCCGCCCGTCCGCCCCCTACCGCACCAACTTCTTGAACCGGATCCGGTGTGGCTGGTCGGCCGAGACGCCCTTACGGCGCTTGAGATCCGCGACGTAGTCCTGGTAGTTGCCCTCGAACCAGACGATCTCGCTGTCTCCCTCGAACGCCAGGATGTGGGTCGCGATGCGGTCGAGGAACCAGCGATCGTGGCTGATGACGACGGCGCAGCCGGCGAAGCCGAGCAGCGCCTCCTCCAGCGCCCGGAGCGTATCCACGTCGAGATCGTTGGTGGGCTCGTCGAGCAGCAGCAGGTTGCCGCCGCTCCGGAGCAGCTTGGCGAGATGGAGCCGGTTGCGCTCGCCGCCCGAGAGGGTGCCGACCTTCTTCTGCTGGTCGGCTCCCCGGAAATTGAAGCCGGCGCTGTAGGCTCGCGCGTTCACCGTGCGACGGCCGAACTGGAGCTGGTCCTGCCCGCCGGAGATCTCCTGGTAGACCGTCTTGTCGGGATCGAGCGCGTCGCGGGTCTGGTCCACGTAGGCGATCTGCACCGTCGAGCCGACCTTCAGCTCCCCTCCGTCCGGCGTCTCCTGGGCGGTGATCATGCGGAAGAGGGTCGTCTTGCCGGCGCCGTTGGGCCCGATCACGCCGACGATCCCGCCGCGCGGCAGCGCGAAGCTCAAGTCGTCGATGAGGAGCCGGTCGCCGTACCCCTTGCTCAGGTGGTCCGCCACCACGACTTCGTCGCCCAGCCGCTCGGGGACGGGGATCAGGATCTCGGCCGATCCCTCGGTCTGGCGCGCCGCCTCCTCGCGCAGCTCCTCGTAGCGGGTGATGCGCGCCTTGTTCTTCGCCTGTCGGGCGCGGGGCGACATCCGGATCCACTCCAGCTCGTGCTGCAGCGTCCTCTGGCGGGCGGAGGCCTGTTTCTCCTCCTGCGCCAGCCGGCGCTCCTTCTGCTCCAGCCAGGAGGAGTAGTTCCCCTCCCAGGGGATGCCGGCGCCCTGGTACAGCTCCAGGATCCATCCGGCCACGTTGTCGAGGAAGTAGCGGTCGTGGGTCACCGCCACCACGGTGCCGGGGAACTCGGCGAGGAAGCGCTCCAGCCACCAGACGCTCTCGGCGTCGAGGTGGTTGGTGGGCTCGTCGAGCAGGAGCATGTCGGGCTGCTCCAGCAGCACGCGGCAGAGCGCGACCCGGCGTCGCTCGCCGCCGGAGAGCCGAGCGACGTCGGCGTCGCCCGGTGGCAGGCGGAGCGCGTCCATCGCGATGTCCACCTTGTGGTCCAGCTCCCAGAGACCGAGGGCGTCGATCCGCTCCTGGAGGTTGCCCTGCTTCTCCAGCAGCCGGTTCATCTCATCGTCGTCCATCGGCTCGGCGAACTTCGCGCTGATCTCCTCGAACTGGCGCAGCATCGCCCGCTGCGCGGCCACCGCCTCCTCGACGTTGCCGCGCACGTCCTTGGTGGCGTCGAGCTTCGGCTCCTGGGGCAGGAAGCCGATCCTGGTGCCCGGCAGCGGCCGCGCGTCGCCCAGAAAGTCCTTGTCCTCGCCCGCCATGATCCGGAGCAAGCTGGACTTACCGGCCCCGTTGGCGCCGAGCACGCCGATCTTGGCACCGGGGAAGAAGGCGAGATGGATGCCCTTGAGGATCTCTCGGGAGGGAGGCACGACCTTTCCGAGGTCGCGCATGGTGAAGATGTATTCGCCGGCCATGGGGGCGCAAAATAACCAAAAGGGCGTCCCAGCGGGGACGCCCTCGAAGGTCGGGGGTGAAGAAGGTCAGCGGACGTGCTTGCTCACCAGGCTTGTCATTTCGAACATGTTCACGGTGCTCCTGCCATTGAACACTGGACGGAGCTTATCGTCCGCGTTGATGTTGCGACGGTTCTTCGAGTCCTGCAGTCCGTTCCGCTTGATGTACGACCAGAGCTTCTTCGTCACTTCGGTACGCGGCATTGGACTCGACCCGACCACCGCAGCGAGCTTGTCGTCCGGCTGCACGGGCTTCATGAACGCGGCGCTCGGCGTCCGCTTCTTGCCCGACTTCTTGGTGGCCTTCTTCCGTGCGGCGGTCTTCCTGGCGGGCTTACGGGCGCTCTTCTTGGCGGACTTCTTGGTCTTCTTCTTGGTGGCCATCGCGTGTCTCCCAGTGTTTGTGAGGACCGTGCGTGCCGCAGTACCGCAGAACTCCCGTGACAAACAGTACACAGACCGCCCGGACATGCAATAGGGAAATGCCAGGATTCCCCGAGGGAAGTGTCGAAGGTTCCCCCGGGAAAACCGTGAAAAGTGAAAAGTGAACGGTAAAAGGGGCACTCCCTTTCACCGTTCACCTTTCACTTTTCACGCTTTCCAGGACTCGCTCGACCTCCCTCAAATCGGCCCCGATCTCAATGGGCCGGTTCGCGTCGGACGGCGCCGGGTCGGTTTCGACATGGTAGCGGAGCAGCATGCCGGGGTCCTTCAACACGTGGCCGGTGAGCACCGCGACCACCCGTGCGGCGGCCGGAATCGTCCCGCGGCGCACCAGCTCCCGCACGCCCGCCACGCTCGCGGCGCTGGCGGGCTCGCAGCCCACGCCGCAGGCGTCTACCGCCGCCTTGGCCTCGAGGATCTGCGCGTCGGTCACCGCGAGCACGACGCCGTCGGTCTCCTGGATCGTCCGCACCGCGCGGTCGTGCGACGCGGGGTCGCCGATCCGGATCGCGGTCGCCACCGTCTCGGGCTCGACCCGATATCGTCGCTGGAATCCCTCCTCGAAGCTGCGCGCGAACGGGGCCGCGCCCGCTGCCTGCACCGCGGCGATCCGCGGCTGCCGGGTGATCAGGCCCCAGGCGAGCGCCTCCCGCAACGCTTTCCCGAACGCCGCGGTATTCCCCAGGTTGCCGGCGGGAAGCACGATCCAGTCGGGCGGATCCCACGCCAGCTGCTGGAGCAGCTCGAGCACGATGGTCTTCTGGCCTTCGATCCGGAACGGATTGATCGAATTGAGCAGGTAGACGCCGAGGCGGTCGCTCGCCTCCTGGACCAGCCGGAGGCAGTCGTCGAACCCGCCGCGCACCAGCAGGGTGCGCGCCCCGTAGGCGAGCGACTGCGCGAGCTTCCCGGAGGCGACGTTTCCGGCGGGGACCAGCACCAGCGCCGGAATCCCCGCCTGCGCGGCATAGGCCGCGAGCGAGGCGGAGGTATTGCCGGTGGATGCGCAGGCGACGGCGCGAGCCCCGATCCGCCGGGCCTGGGTGACGCCGACGGTCATGCCCCGATCCTTGAACGAGCCGGTGGGGTTGTGCCCCTCGTGCTTGAGCAGGAGCTCCCCCATGCCGGTCCACCGGTCCAGTGCCTCACGCCGAAGCAGCGGGGTATTGCCTTCCGGGTGGGAGACGACGTCCTCCGCGGAGGGAAGGACGAACTCGCGGAACCGCCACACGCCGGAGACCGGGGCCCCCGGCGGCCGGCCGCGACGCTCGGTGAAGCGCAGCAGCAGCTCGGCGCGGGTGAGGTCGGGTGGCCGGTGGGCCAGCTCGAGCAGTCCGCCGCAGGCGGGGCAGCGGGAGCGGGGGTCGGTTTCGGTGAGCTCGTTGCCGCAGGAGACGCAGACCTGCCAGCTGGCGGGGCGATCGGTCTCGAACAACATCACCGGGTTCCTCCCTCACGGGTCACCGTAGCGCCGGCCCGATCCACCGGACCCGTGCGCACCCGGCAATCGGAGCCGCTCGAGCGGTACGCCGCCACCATTGCCTCCGCGATGCGGCCGGCGCTCTCGCGACCGCGGGCCAATGCGAACGCGGTGGGTCCGCTCCCCGAGATCGAGCTGCCCAGCGCGCCCGCGTCGAGCGCCGCGGCTTTCGCCTCGGCGAAGCCGGGCAGCAGTCCGGCGCGCGCCGGCTCGGCGATGCGGTCGTCCACCGACCGGCCGAGGAGCTCGTAGTCGTCCAGGGCCAGCGCCGCGACCATGGCGCCCACCTGGGCCGCCTGGTGCAAGGCCACCGCGCGGGAAATCTCGCGCGGCAGCACCGCGCGGGCCTCCGCCGTCCGCATGCGCTGATCCGGCTGCGCCAGCACAACGTACAGCTCGGAGGGGACCGGGAGCCGCACCACATCGAGCGGGTCCATGGAGCGGATCAGCACGATCCCGCCGAGAAGCGAGGGTGCGATGTTGTCGGCATGGCGCCCGGCGACCGCCTCCTCCGCGTCGAGACAGGCCGCGAGCAGCTCGATCTTGCCGAGCGGATCGCCCAGAAGCGCGTTCACCGCGACCGCGCCGGCCACCGCCGAAGCGGCACTGCCGCCCTGTCCGCCCGACAGCGGAAGTCCCTTCCGAACCGAGAGCCCGATCCCCCGGCCGCGCGCCCGTCCGGGCCCGGCGCGATCCAGCACCGCGCGGGCCGCGAGCCCGGCCGTGTGCCGCTCGGCTTCCCGGGGCAGCTCGGGATGGCCGGGATCGAGCATCCGGATGCCCGCCTCCGCCAGCCATTCCGCCCGCACCGCGTCGCCGTCGCCGGCCACGGCCAGCCCGAGGATGTCGAGGCCGGGCCCGACATTCCCCACGCTACCCGGGGCGAATGCCGTCACCGCTCCGTCCCTCAAGCGCCCGCCAGGCGGAGGATGTCGTTGAGGACGCCGGCGGCGGTGACCTCCGCGCCCGCGCCGGGGCCGCGGATGACCAGCGGATTCGCCTTGTAACGAGCGGTGGTGAACACGAGCTGGTTGTCCGACCCCTTGATCGATGCGAGCGGATTGGAGAGCGGCAGCGACTTGAGGCCGACCGCGATTCTGTTCGGCGTGACCGTCGCGATGTATCGCAGCACCTCCCCTCGAGCCCGGGCGGCGTCCACCCGTCGCTTCCATCCGGCGTCCAGCTCGCCGAGACGCTCGAGGAACTGGGGCAGGGACAGGGCACGGGCCCACTTGGGGACCAGGGATTCGACCGCCTGCCGGCTCAGCTCCCCGCGATAGCCGAGCAGCCGCGCCAGGATCAGCGCCTTGCGGCCCACGTCCATCCCGGAGAGATCCTCCCGCGGGTCGGGCTCGGTGTAGCCGAGCCGCATGGCGGAGCGCACCGCGCGGGAGAAGCGCACGCCATCCCCTACCTCGGTCAGCACGTAGCCCAGCGTGCCCGAGAGCAGCCCCTCGATACGCTCCACCCGATCACCCGACTCGGTGAGCTTGTGATAGGTGTCGATGATCGGCAGGCCGGCTCCGACGGTTGCCTCGTGCAGTATCCGCCGCCCTCGTGCCCGCGCCGTCTGCCAGAGCGACTCGCTCGCCGAGCGGCGCCCCGCGAGCGGCAGCTTGTTGGCCAGGACGAGATCCATGCCGTGCGTGAGCGCCGCTTCGAGGACGCCGCCGGTGTCCTCGGCGGTGAGATCCACCAGCACCGGACGGGTGAGCGCGTACCCCGCGATGTGGGCGATCGCCTCTTCCGCCGTCCCGGGGCGGCCGCGCGCCGCCTGGGCGAGGCCGCGGCCCTTCCGCTTGTGCGCGGCGAGTGCGGCGAGCCGGCGGGGGCCGATTCCCTGGGGATCGAATACGAACCCGCTGCGGTCGACAACCGCCGCCACCTTGAGCGAGAGCGCGGGGCGGTGCACCTGGCCGATCAGCGTCGCCAGGGCGCGGCCGATCTGACCGAACCCCAGCAGCACGATCTCCATGCGCTCCGGCTGGATGACGGCGCCGCCGGCGATGCGCGACAGCTGGAAGGCGGCGTGAATCCGCCGCTGGGCGTCCGCCGCCTGCCCGGCCTCCACCACCACGGAGATGTTGAGCTCCGAGGACCCCTGAGCGATGGCGACGACGTTGATGCCGCCCGCGGCGAGGGCGGAGAAGACTCCGGCGGCGATCCCGGGGGTGCCGTGCATTCCGAGGCCGACCACCGCGATCGTCGCCATGTCCGGGCTCACCTCGACGCCGTCGATCTCACCCCGAGCGATCTCCCCGCGGAACTCACGCTCCAGCGCCGAGCGGGCATCCGCCGCGAAGGCCTCGGGCACGCTGAAGCAGATCGAGTGCTCCGAGGACGCCTGCGAGATCAAAGAGACGGAGATCCGCCGGCCGTGAAGCGACGCAAAGGTCCGCGCGGCGATGCCCGGCACACCCAACATGCCGTTCCCGGTCACCGTGAGGAGCGCCTGCCCGCCCGCGGCCGTCAGGGCCTTCACCGGGTTGCGCCCGGCCCCGACCCGCTCGGAGACCTCGGTGCCTGATGAGTCGGCGTCGGCGAACGGCCGCACGAAGACCGGGATGCGGCGGCCGGTGACGGGGATGAGCGCGCGCGGGTGCAGCACTTTGGCCCCGTAGTACGCCAGCTCCGCGGCTTCGCGGGCGTGAAGCTGGGGAATGACCCGCGCGTCCGGCACGACGCGGGGGTCGGCGGTGAGCAGCCCGGGCACGTCTTTCCAGAGCGACACCCGCTTGGCACCGAGGCCTCGGGCGAGCAGCGTCGCGGTGAGGTCGGAGCCCCCGCGGCCCAAGGTGGCGACCTCGCCGTCTGGAGTGGCGCCGATGAAGCCCGGCACCACGGCCACGATGCCCTTGGCGAGCATCGGGGTGAGCACCCGGTGGATCGCGCGGTCGGTGCGGGCGTAGTCGGGCGCGGCCTGGCCGAACGCGGCGTCGGTGTGAACCAGGTCGAGCGCGTCCACGTACTGGGCTCGGGTGCCGCCCGCCTCGAGCGCGGCGGCAACCAGCCGCGCGCTCAGGCGCTCGCCCCGGGAGACGAGCGAGTCGGTCGTGCGCGGGGTCAGCTCGCGTAGCAGACGAAGGCCCTGCGCCAGCGCCTCCAGCTCGGCGAAGAGATCGGTGATGTAGAGCAGCACGTCGGCGCGGATCCGTCCGCCGGGCAGGAGCGATCGCGCCACCTCGACGTGCCTGGAGCGGAGCCGCGCGATCAGCGACGCGACGGTGCGCGACTCACCGGCTCCCGCTTGTTGCGCCACCTCGAGGAGCGCGTCAGTGGTCCCCGCCATTGCGGAGACGACCACGACGGTGGGCTCGGGACGATGGCGGCGGACGATCTCGACCGCATGGCGCACGGCAGCGGAATCGGCCAGCGACGCACCGCCGAACTTGTGGACGTGCGGCGCTCGGCGGGGACGGGGCATGGGGGAATGTAGGCGGGACGGCGGGACGGCGGAACGGCGGAATGGCGGAACGGCGGAACGAGAGTGGCGTGTCATCCCGAGCGGAGCGAGGGATCTTCTCTGCCATCATCGAAGCCGGGTGAGAAGATCCCAGGTCGCATCTCGCTCCGTCGGGACTTCGCCGTTCCGCCGTCCCGCCGTTCCGCCTACATTGCTCCCATGTTCGCCCTCCTCAAGCTCATCCAGTCGATCATCAAGACCCTCCACTCGGACGGCACGCCGGGACAGGTGGCAGCGGGCATGGCCCTGGGGGCGGCGCTGGGCCTCACGCCGCTGATGAACGTCCACAACCTCATCGTGTTCTCGTTCATCCTCCTGCTCAACGTGTCGTTCGGCGGTGGCATGCTGGGATGGGCGCTCTTCGTCCCGGTGGGATTCATCCTGGACCCGCTGTTCCACCGAATCGGGCTCGAGCTGCTCGAGGCGCCCTCCCTTCGGCGGTTGTGGACCGACTGGTACAACACCCCGCTCCTGCCCTACACCAACTTCAACAACACCGTCGTGCTGGGCAGCGTGGTCGGCTGGTTGGTGTTGGCGGTCCCGATTTTCTTCGCGGCGCGCTGGGCGGTGGCCCGCTATCGCGCGACCATCGGCGCCCGGGTGCAGCAGTCGAAGTTCTACAAGGCGCTCACCGCGTCGAAGGTGTTCAACATCTACCGCCTCTTCCGGCCGGAGTGAGACCGTGGCCGTGAAGATCTTCCGCTGGAAGGCAATCGGTCCCCTGCTCCTGCTGCTCGTCCTCATCGGCGTGCTGCTGTGGCTGTTTGCCGAGCCGGTGGCGAAGGATACCGCCGAAGAGGTGAGCACCGAGCTGCTCGGGACCCAGGTGGACGTCGGCAAGCTCGACATCATCGCGGACGAGGCGTCGGTGGACCTGCGCGCGCTGCAGATCGCCGATCCCTTCAATGTCAACCGGAATCTGGTCGAAGCGGAGGAGATCCGGCTCAAACTCAATCCTGCCGCGCTGGCGGAGAAGAAGTTCGTGGTGGAGAATGTCCGGCTGAGCGGGATGCGCTTCGGCACCGACCGGAAGAAGCCGGCTCGGCCGGTGGGAGGCGACGGCTTCGCGCCGCAGGCTCTGCGGGCGGTGCGGCAGTGGTCGCAGCAGTTCGATGTCCCGATCCTCAAGCTCACCCCGATCGACACCATCAAGCAGCTGGTGTTGAATCCGACCCAGCTCACCACGGTGAAATCGGCCCAGGCGCTCGCGGCCCGCGCCGACTCCGCCCGCCAGGGGCTCGATCAGTCCTTCCAGCAGCTCGACGTCAAGGGAACCGTGGACACCGCGCGTGGGCTCGTGGAGCGGCTCCGGGCCACCAATCCGCGGCAGCTCGGCCTCGACGGCACCAGGCGGGCGATCGAGGACGGGCGCGCGACACTCAAGCGGCTGGAAGACGCCAAGCGCCGGCTCGAGACCCTGGAGCGGCAGGTGAAGGGCGGGGTGGGGGCGCTCACCTCCGGACTCGAGACGCTCGACGAGGCGCGACGGAAGGACTACGCCTTCGCCAGGTCCCTGCTCCAGCTCCCGTCGTTCTCGGCGCCGGAGATCGGTGAGGCCTTCTTCGGAAAGGTCAGCATCGATCGCTTCCAGCAGGCGCTCTACTACTCGGAGCTGGCCCGGCATTACCTGCCGCCGGGCCTCCTCCCGAGGGAAGATCCGGGCCCCCAGCGCCTCCGAGCGTCGGGAAAGAGCATCCGCTTTCCCAAGGAGAAGGAGTGGCCGAAGTTCCTGGTCCAGGCGGGTCAGGTGGACCTGGCGATCGGCGGCGACAGCCCGCTCCGCGGCGCATACGAAGCGGTGGTGCAGGGGCTCACCTCGGATCCCGGTCTGTACGGCAAGCCAATGCTGGTGCGCACCAGCCGCACGGCCCAGGGGAGCGCCATCGCGTCGATCGACGTGCGCGCCGTCATCGACCACGTCAATCCCGACCGGGTCAAGGACTCGGCGTCGGCGCGGCTCCGAGGGGTGAAGCTCCCGAACCTCAGCGTGCCGGGGCTTCCGTTCAACCTCCGACCGGGCACCGGCGGCGCCGATCTCAGCTTCGCACTCCGGAACGACCAGTTGTCGGGCCGGTGGTCCATCGCCTCGGACCAGGTCGCCTGGGCGCTCGACAGCACCGCCAAGAAGCTCAACACGCTGGAACAACTGGTCTGGCGCGTAGTGTCCGGGCTGGAGAAGCTGTCGGTGGACGCCCGGGTGAGTGGATCACTCAAGTCGCCCAAGCTCGCGGTGTCGAGCAACCTCGACCGAGCCATCGCCCAGCGGCTGGAGGCGGTCATCGGGGAGGAGGTGGCCAAGGCGGAGAAGATGGTCCGGGCCAAGGTGGACAGCGCGGTGGCGGCCAAGGTGGAGCCGGTGAAGCGGCAGGTCTCGGAGGTTCGGACCCAGGCGGAGACCCGGCTCGCCACCGAGCGGACACGACTGGACGAGGTGGAGAAGCAGCTTCAGGCGGAGGTCAAGCGGCTCACTGCCGGGTTGGTGCCGGGCATCGAGCTGCCGAAGATCAAGCTGTGAAGGTTCCGTCCGAAATCAGAACGTATACCGCGCGCCGACCTGCATCCGCCAGCGGGAGCCGGCGAAATCGGCTGCGTCGGGGGCCGGTCGCAGCAGCCGGTAGATCCCGCGCCCGCCGGCAGAGTCGTACCCGACTAGCTGCAGCAAGGGGGTGTCGTCCACACCCCGGATCAATCCCCAACCGCCGTTCAGTAGATGGAATAGGTTGAAGACGTCGAGGGTGAGTTCGAGCGACTGTCCTCGTATCGTCGGGAAGAGTCGGGAGAACCGGGCGTCGGTGCTGTTGGTCCACGGGTTTCGACAGCTGTTCCGCCGCATCACCCGGCCCCGCTGACTGCGGAGACAGCCCTGCTGCCCGATGAAGCGGCCCAGCTCGGCGTACTCCGACGCCGGCGCCGCCACCGGTAGGCCCTGATCGTCATCGACTACCAATCGGATGTCACCCCCGGAAGCAGCGTCCGTCGGGACGTAGATCGCGTCGTTCCCGTACCCGTCGGCGTTGGCGTCCCCTTCTACCCGGTAGGTGAAGGGTGACCCCGACGCCCCCTGGTAGAAGAGCGTCAGCCGAAAGTGCAGCGGTAGGTCCGCGGTCAGGAGCAGGGTGACTCGGTGTGGTATGCTCCAGGCCGAGGACGCCAGCCGCCTGCGCTCCAGGCTCCCGTCGAGGGTAACCGCGTCGAGGTTGCCGTCGAGCCCGTCCTCCGTGGCCGAGAGGAGGTCACGGGCGCTGGTAAAGGTGTACGACGCGCCGAGCTCTTGCCCGCCGGGGAAATGCTTCTGAAGCTGGGCGGTGAACGCAAACGAACGGTCCCCGCGGGCATTGCGGACCTGGGTGACCCGGCCGAAGGCCGGACTCCGCCGGTTCGGCTCCGCCGATCCGTCGTCGCCGATCACTCCGTAGAGTGGCCGGCCCCCTTCACCGGCCGCGACGGCGCCCGGGGGAACCAGGTTCAGTTCCCGAACGTCGAGCTGGTTCATCCCCTGGCTGAAAAGCAGGTCCATCGTGCCCACCACGCCCCAAGGCAGCCGATGGTCGGCGCCAAGGGCGATCTTGAGGGTCCGCGGGAAGCGGAACTCCGGATCGAAGACGCTCACGGGGCCCGCGATCGGCGTCACCGCTTCGCTCCCGGCGCACGCGACCGGCTGCCGGTCGACGTCGGTAATGAACTGGGGCACGTTGGCGCTGTCGCACGCGAGCTCGATGGCGTCGAGCCCGGTGTGCGCGTAGACCTCGTTGAACCAGCGGTAGGCCGGCCGGCCGGCAAAGAGCCCGATGCCCCCGCGCAGGAATGTCTTCCCATCGCCGTAGAGGTCGTAACTCGCCCCCAGGCGTGGCGACCAGAGCAAGTGCCCGCCAGGGGTGAGGGTGTTGTCGATGCGAAGAGCTTCCAGGAGCGCCGGGTTCCGCACCGGTTGCCGGGACACAAACGGCACATCGGCCCGAATCCCCGCGGTCAGGAGCAGCTTCGGCGTCACGCTCCATTGGTCCTGGACGTAGGGGCTGAACAACTGCGTCCGAAGGTCCGACAACGGTCCACCCTGTCTGACCGGATGTTCCACGATCCCGTCGTACCTGTCCGGTAGCCCGGCCGCGAGGGAATCCAGGGTCCGGAAGTGCCAGCGAGGGGCGAAGAAGTAGGCGGAATTCTCGTGGGTGGGCAGGCGGATCAGCTCACCGTGGGCGCCAAAGGTGAACCGGTGCGATCCGGCGGTCAGCGAGAGGTTGTCGCTCAGCTCCAAGACTTCCTCTTCGAGGCGGTCACCTACACAGAGCGAGTTGCCCCCGGCCCCGAGATCACCCGCGCCGGCACGCACGAAGACCAGAGGGAAGTCAGTGGTCCGGCAGGTCTGCCGGAACCAGGACCGGGCGAGAAGCAGGTCGTTGGAGAATCGCCGCCCGAGTGCCGTGGCCCAGGCCAGGCGAGTGATATGGGCTCTCACCGAAAGGCGGAAGGCGGTGGAGCCGAGGCAGAACGCCTCCCGCGTCCGGCAATTTTCGTCCAGCAGATCCGGCGTGCTGCGGCTGTATTCGTGCGCGACATCCAGCCGGCTGTTCACCCCCAGCTGCAGCGTGACCTTGCCGAAGACATTGCCTGCCACCGCGCTTACCGGATAGGGATCGGTGTTCCCGGCCTCCACACCGTACGTGTCCCGCATGACTTCCTGCAATCGCGTGACGCTGGCCCGGCGGAAGCCGATGCCGATTGAATCCGCGCCGCCGGTGCTGTCCGGTCCGATAAGCGGCGTGTTGATTGGGCGTCTGCCATGCTGCAGACCTGCTTCAATGAAGAACGCGGCCCGGTCTCGCGCGATCGGACCGCCCAGCGTCAGGCTGGCCTCGTCGAGAACGAAGTCATCGCCTCGACTCCCGGTCTCGTCCTTCCCCTGCAATGCCGGCCCGGTGTAATAGCCGACGACCGACCCCGCGAACCGATTGGATCCGGACTTGGTCACGGCGTTTACCAGCCCGGCGGCGAAGGTGCCGAACCGCACATCGAACGGCGCCGCCAGCACCTGCACCTCCTTCACCGCCTCGACCGCGACGGTCCGAAGCCCTAGCGCCTGGCCCGGAGTGATGACCCCCCCGAGCAGGTCACCACCAACGGCCCCGTCAATCTGGACGGTTGTAAGCCGGTCGTTCTGACCGGCGACCGAGCCGCTCCCCGTCACCAACGGTGAGAGCGACGCTACAGCGAGGAGATCGCGGCCGCTGATCGGGAGCCGAGTGAGGGTCGACTCGGCGATAATTTGGGATGGCCCGGTGCGGCCCGGGTTGATGAGCGGATCGTCGGCGGCACGGACCGTGAGCGGCTCAAGAAGGGTCACGCCAGGGTGGAGGACGAAGTCCAGCCGCAAGCGCTGTCCTAGAGAGAGGAAAATGCCGTCCCGCGTCGCGGGCTCGAACCCGAGGGCGCGGACTGCGAGCTGGTAAGGGCCGCCGACCGACAGGTGTTCCAGCAAATAGCGGCCGCCGCTCATGGACGATGTGCGCCACCGCTCCCCGTTCGAGCCGTTGGTCACCAGGATCGTGGCTTCCGCGACCGGAGCGCTGTCGGGCCCCAGGACCTGCCCCTGAATGGCCGAGCCGGTCACCGCTTGGGCAGTGGCGTCGGCGGCAGCCCCGACCAGCACGGCGGCCGCAGCGATCCAGCGACACAGAGGTGCCGGCACGCTCATCCCTTGGGCCGAATCAGCTCCCGGTAGGGTGGGTAGTCGAGCAGCGACTCGAAGTCCGGGTCGATATGAACGAACATCCGCCCGTTGAGACCCTGGTCGAAGGCGCGCTGCAAGAGGCTCACGGCGCCTGCTCGATCGCCCCTGAGGGCGGCGAGCCGTGCCCGCGCCTGGGTGGCCCGGGAGTTGCCCTCGTGCCCCTGGAGCCACTGGTCCATGCGCCGGGCCTCGGCTTGATCCCCCTGCCGTATTGCCAGCGCGCCGAGCGCCGCGTGGGCCTTGAGACTGGCGCTGTCCCGGGCCAACAGCTCGTGATAAGCGGCGCGGGCCTTGTCCCATCGGCCCAGGTAGTAGGACGCGCTGAAGAAGTGCCACATGCAGGGAAGCAGGTCCACGGTCGTATTGCTGATTTCGCTCCCCGGCTCGAACCAGGCGTCTACCCGCTCCATCACGCGCCGGGATGCGTCCGGGTGGCCATGGGCCCGGAGCTCGAGCGCGACGCACTCGGCCGTCTGGGGCGACCAGAGCTCTTCACTATCGTAGCGCTTGGCCAGGTAGCGGACCGCCCGCCGTTCGGCCTCAGCCGCCCTGCCGAGCCCGGCGAGGGCGACCGTTTCCTCCTGGGCATTCGGCGCGGAGCGCAGGTCGGATCGCGCCGCCTCCAGTTGCCGGCGGTAGTCTCCCAGCATGTGGTAGGTCATGGTGAGCCAGTCCAGGTACATCCCGAGCGCTGGTTGCTTGATCCTGGCGCGCTCCGGGTCGTGCAGACGAAGGACTTCAAGCGCCTGCCGCGGATGCAGCTCCTCCAGCGCCGCTACCGCGCCCAGAACCGCGAAGCTCACCGACCGAGGCTCGGCCATGAGTACCACTCGGCTCGCCGCCAGTGCGGCCTCCCCGTCGTTCCGGCAGCTGGCGATCGCGTAGTCGAGCTGGCCGCGATCGATCAGCGGTAGGAGGACAGTCCGGCCGGCAAGGCCGCGTGCGATGGAATCCACCGCCTCGCAGCTCCTATCCAACGACAGCACCAGGGCCCTGGCGGTGTGGGCCCCGCTGTAGCTGGAGTCGAGAGTCGCGGCACGTTGGTAGTGGGCGGCTGCCTCCTTCCAACCGAAGCTCAGCCTTGCCGCGTCGCCCTCGAGCATCTCGCGATATGCCTCGTAGGTCGGAGGCACGCTCGCGGCGGTCCAGGACTCGAAGTTGGCGCCGACCAGCGTGGCGAACCCCGCCATCACCCGCTGGCGTAGCACCTCGACCGCCCGCGTCTTTTCTCCGAGGCTTCCGACCGCTGGCTCGAGGGAGAGTAGAGTCTTCCCCGTCGGAGCATCGATCAACTGCGCCTGGAAGCGCAGGCTGTCTTCCTGGACGTAGTAGCTCCCCCACAGCACGGTTCCGGCGCCCATCCGATTCGCCAGCTCCCGCGCCGCCGCCGGGCCGGGCTGCCCCCGCTCACCGGCTTCGAGCGCGGACACCCGGAGATCGAACACGTCATGCATGAGGCGAGTGGCCGCGAGGCCGCGCGCCACGTAGTCGGTCGCGATGTCGCCCACCGGCGCGAGCGCCGAGTCTCCAGTGCGATTCTCGAATCGGGCCACCACGACCTTGCGGGGATCGGCGCGGGCGGTCCGCCACGGCAGGAAGGCGGCGGCGGCCACCAGTGTCAGCGCCCCCGCGCCCGCCGCCATCCAGGCCAAGCGGCGCCGCGGCTGCGGCGCGGGCTCTGCCAGTGCCAGCCGGAACTCGGCCGCGCTGGGGAAGCGGTCGGGTGGATGGTGCGCCGTTGCCCGTGCCAGGGCGCGCCCCACCCAGTCGGGGATACCATCGCTCTGTGCTGCCAACATCTCAGTCAGCACGCACCCGAGACTGTAGATGTCGCTCCGATGGTCTACATCACGGCTCCCCGCGGCTTGCTCGGGGCTGGCGTAAGCCGCGGTACCCGGCTGCAGGCCGGAATCGGTGAGTACCTCCTGGCCGGCTACGCCGGCCACCGCCTTGGCGACGCCGAAATCGGCCAGCAGCGCGTGGCCCCCGGTCAACAGGATGTTCGCCGGCTTGACGTCCCGATGGACCACGTTCTGGGAGTGCGCGTGCGCCAGCGCATCTGCAACCTCGCGGGCGATGGCCAGCGAGTCCGTGAGAGGAAGCCGGTGCTCGCGCGCCAACCGCTCGCGGAGCGATTCCCCCTCGACGAAGGGCATCACGTAGTAGAGCATCCCGGCGGCCTCGCCGGAGTCGTGCAGCGGAAGGATGTGGGGGTGGCTCAGCCGGGCGGCGATTCGTATCTCTCGGAGGAACCGCTCCGAGCCGAGTGCGACCGCGATCTCGGGGGGGAGCACCTTGATCGCCACCCGGCGGTCGTGTTTCCGATCCAGCGCCAGGTAGACCGTGCCCATGCCTCCGCGACCGAGCTCACGCTCGATCGCGTAGCGGCGGCCGAGGGCTGCGGTGATGCGGCCGGCGGGGTCGGACAGGGGGGCCATCCCGCTGAGGGGAGTAGGGAGAAGATGGGCCCCCGACGGTCCGGCCGCCAGTAAGGCAGGCGACCGGGCCCGCGTCTCGCACCGAAGTACGCTGTCACGGCGCCAGACTGATGGTTCCCTCGAGCGAGAGGAAGCTGCTGTTGTCCTCGATGGACCCACCGCCGGTGAAGGTCGCCGAGCCGACAGCGTTCAGGAACCGGCCGGTCCCGCCGTCGAAGCTGAACGTGCCGCTGGAGGTGAATTGGGGATTGGCTCCCGGCCCTGGCGTGGCGGTCTCCTCGGTGGCGCGAAGCTCGTCGCCGTTGGCGGCGATGAAGACTCGAGTCCCGGTTCCCACGAACGGATCGCTGGTGAAGTCGACCAGGAGGTCGTCAGCGTAGGTCGTCTTTCCCAGATGCGTCAGCCGGCAGACGCCGCGGCCCGGAAGTCTGGCGTGGGCGGCCAGGTCTTCCAGCGGCGGCGGGAGAAAATCGATGGGGATAAAATCGAAACTGCCCTCGCAGTGGCCCGAGATCGACATGGTTATCGCGGCCGTCTCGCCCGACTGCCCGAGTGGGGCGGTCGCCTCCTCGGTGCCACACGCCGCCGGCAGGAACATCAGGGCAAGCACTCCCATCATCATTGCGCGTTGCATGGCAACCTCCTCGAAGCGGGTCAATTCACGACCACCCAGCCGTACATCGTGTTCAGGATGAAATGGGGCACCGAGGTGCAGATGACGAGGTAGTGCCCGGGCTCGTCGAAGGTCCCGGGAGGCGTGGTCCAGGTCTGGTCCACCAGGGCTTGTGGTGGCGACAGGGCGATTCGCCCGTTCGGGTCGTTGATACGGAACTCCGGCAGCACGATGCCGAAACCGAGGTCAACGGACTCCAACGTCGACCCGCCTACCGTGATGTCTTCCGGCTCGGTGCCGGGCCGGTACACGGCGACCTGATGGACCTCGTCTACCGCATAGCTCACACTGCCGCCTCGCGCGATCACCACGGTGCGCGGAATCAGCACGTCCTTGGCCTGGCTCGAGTGGTCGTGCCCAACCTGGGGCGGGAATGGCGAACCGTGCTCGTTGAAGCCAAATCGCACCGTGACGGTGGCGGCCACGGTGCTCGGGGTGTGCGTGAGGCTGGGTCCCAGCCCTGGGTCGGGGCTCTGCTGGGTGGTGGGCTCGCAGGCAAGCAGGACTGCACCGAGTCCGGCCACGAGTGTGAGGCGAGTCATGGGCGTCTCCTCCGATGTTGGGGTGGACTGACGCGGATCAACGGCTACCGCCAGGCGGTCGGTACCTGGTCTCCGCGCCCGCCTCGGACCAGAAGCGGCGCGCCTCCGTGACGGGAGATCAGAGAGACATCGAAGCCGGAGCCGGCCGAAACCCGGCTGGCGAAGGCCAGGCTCTCCCCGTCGGGTGCCCACACGGGGTAGGCCTCGATCGCCAGGTCAGGAACGGTGAGCTTCGTCAGACCGGTGCCGTCGGCTGCCATCAACTGGAGCTCGCCGTCGGGCAGGTGAAAGGCGGACGTGGACCTCCAAAAGGCGAGCCGGGAGCCGTCCGGCGACCAGGCCGGCGAACGGCTGGCGGAGTACGCCGTGGTGGCTTGGGTGAGCTGACGGTGGTTGGAGCCGTCGACGCCGATGGTGTGGATGTTCCAGGCGCAGACAACATCGAGGTTGGGCAGGAGCTCGCAGCGGGTGACGTCTTGCGCTGTATAAACGATCGTACTCCCGTCAGGCGACCAGGCTGGCTCCTTGGCCCATCCTTCACTGGTCAGCTGCCTCGATTCCGTGCCATCGGCGTTCATCACCTGGAGCACCGAGCCGCGGGCGAACACGATCCGTCGTCCGTCGGGCGACCAGTCCGGCTGGGAGCCGGCAGCAAGCCGGGTCGGATGGCTCCCGTCCGCGTCCATCGCCCAGACCGACGCGTCGCCGTCCCGGTAACCCTCGAACACGATCCGCCGCCGGTCCGGCGACCAGCGGGCGGCGGAGCCACTCGAGTGCGGCGTGAGATCGGTCGAGCCGGAGCCGTCGGGATCCATCGCGAGGATATGGGGGAGACCGGCGACGCTGCCGGTGTAGAGCAGCCTCCCGCCCCCTGGTATGCCGGGGCATTCAACCTGGAACTCGGTCGAAGTAAGCTCCTCTCGCACCTCGATCTCTATGGGATTCGGACCGACGACAAAACAGAGCGGAGCCAAGCCCGTCAGCAGTATCCGGTGGGACGCGCCGATCGCGGTTGACAGGGCCAGTGATGCACTGCCGGCTATGGACTGTGCCGGTCCCCCGTCGATCGAAATGTCGAACCCGTCCGGATCGCTGCCGGCACCGCTCGTCACGGTCCTCACCAGCAGGGTAGCGGGCAGAGGGGAGCACACGATCTCGAAAAGCAGATCAAGCCTGCTACCCGGTGATACCACGGCGACTCGAGGATTCTCACCCTGCACGGCGCAGTTCGACGCCAGGTCCGACAGCTCCACGAGGTGGTCGCCGGCGGAGACCCCGGTAATCGTGACTCTAGCGTCCCGTCGTACGCGCTGGAAGTTGCCATCCATCCGCAGCGTGAAACCGTCGGGGTCGAGGCTTTCCCCGGTGGTCATCGTGATGACGGTGACAATCGCGGTCGGGGCGTCACAGAGCACCTCGAACACGATGTCCGCGGTGACGCCGGCGGACACGCTGACGCGTCGAGGATTGTCGCCGCGTATCTCGCAGTTGGGGGCCACGCCGTCGAGTGTGAGGGCGTACTCGCCCGGCGAGAGGTCGGTCAACTCCCTGGTGGCGTTCATCCCCACGACTTCCGCGGCCCGGCCGCCCAGGGTGAGTCGGTATCCGTCAGGATCCACCGCGTCGCCCGAGGTCGAGATGCGGACCGAGATGGCGCCGGCAACGGGACTGGCCAGGTCCGAGGCGTTGCAGGCTGCGAGCAGCATTAGCAGCGCGGGTCCTGATCCAGCTCGCATCGATGCCCCCTGCGGCTCGGGCCGCGGTTCTCGGCTTGCTTGCTCCATCGGAACGGGGGTATATGCTAGAACCGAGCGGTCAATCCGCGGTCAGCCGGGAGTCAACTGGATGCTCCGACTCAGAACCTTCGGGGGACTCACCCTCGCGCGAGGCGAGGAGGATCTCACGGGGGCGGTGACGCAGCGGCGACGGCTGGCGATCCTTGCGGCGCTGGCCGTCGCCGGAGAGCAGGGGTTGAGCCGGGACAAGTTGCAGGCACTGCTCTGGCCGGAAAGCGACGCGACGCGTGCCCGACACGTGCTGAACCAGCTGCTCTACGCCCAGCGGCGCCAAGTGGGGCTGGGCGGGTTGTTCCGCGGCCAGAAGACGCTGCGGCTCAACCCCGACCTGATCTGGACCGACGTGGGGACCTTCGAAGGTGCGCTCCAAGGGGGTGCGCTGGAGAACGCGGCTGCGGCCTACGCCGGGCCGTTTCTCGACGGCTTTTTTCTGAAGGATGCCCCGGAGTTCGAGCGTTGGACCGAGGAGCAGCGTGCCCGACTCGCACGTCGTCATCTCGGCGCGCTCTCGGCCTTGGCGGAACGCGCCGCCCTGAGCGGCGACCACACGGCGGCCGCGACGTGGTGGCGTCGGGCCCTGGCCGCCGACCCGTACGATTCCGTTGTCGCCCTCGGCCTGGTCGAGTCGCTCACGGCCGCGGGAGACCGGCCGGGGGCACTGCGCGAGGGTCTCCGCCACGACGCGCTCGTGCGCGCGGAACTCGGCGTGCCGGCCGACCCGCGCCTGCGCGAGCTGCTGGCCCGGCTCTCGTCTTGACCGGGCCACAGCCGAGATCACATTAGTTCGTTCCTCCCTCCCTGTAGACCGGAGCCCCGGATGCGGATCGCGGTCCCGCGGGAAGCCGCCCCTGGCGAGCGGCGCGTTGCCTTGGTGCCTGAATCCAGCAAGAAGCTGATCCAGGCCGGCTATGAAATCGCGATCGAGTCCGGTGCCGGCGCTGAGGCCGGGTTCGGCGACCCCGCCTACCGGGAAGTCGGCGCGGCCGTCGAGCCGGACCGCGCCGCGCTGGTGGGTTCGGCGGACATGATGCTGAAGGTCGGGCCACCTGCGCGAGACGAGGTCGGGTGGCTAAAGGCCGGGACGATCTATCTCGGCTCGCTGATGCCGCTCCGCAACTCGGCCGCCGTGCGCGCGCTGGCCGAACAGCGCGTCACCGCCTTCTCCACCGATGCCATCCCGCGAACCACCCGGGCGCAGTCCATGGACACCCTGTCGTCCATGGCCAACATCGCCGGCTACAAGGGGGTGCTCCTGGCCGCGGGCGAGCTCAACAAGTACTTCCCGATGCTGATGACCGCGGCGGGGATGGTACCCCCGGCCAAGGTGTTCGTGATCGGGGCGGCGGTCGCGGGGCTCCAGGCCATCGCCACCGCCAAGCGGCTCGGGGCGAACGTCGTCGCGACCGACGTGCGGCCCGAGGTCAAGGAGCAGATCGAGAGTGTCGGCGGGAAGTACGTCGGCATCGAGCTGGGCGAGGCCGCGTCGGCCGGCGGCGGGTACGCCAAGGAGCTGACCGAGGCCGACAAGGCCAGGCAGCGGGAGCTGCTCGCCGCCCAGGTGGCCCAATCCGACGTGGTGATCACCACGGCGCTGATCGGCGGGGTCTTCGCGCCTAGACTGCTCACGGCGGAGATGGTGCGGAGCATGAGGCCCGGCTCGGTGATCGTGGACCTCGCCGCCGATGGGGGAGGGAACTGCGAGCTCTCCCGTCCCGGCGAGACGGCGCGGGTGGGCGACGTGACCATCCTGGCGCCGCTCAACCTGGCCGCCTCGATGCCGCTGCACGCGAGCCTGCTCTTCTCCCGCAATCTCACGGCATTCGTGCAGGCCTTCACCAAGGACAAGCGCTTCGAGCTCGACTTCACCGACGACATCCAGCAGGGCGCGCTGATCACGCACGACGGTGAGGTGAAGCACGCGCGGACCCGGGACGCTCTTCAGAAAGGTGCCGCATGACTCCGCTCGAAACCGCCGCCCCCGCCGCCGCCCAGGCCGGGGAGCTCTGGTCCCAGGTCTACGTCTTCGTCCTGGCGACGTTCATCGGCCTGGGCGTGATCCGCCGCGTCTCCCGGCTGCTGCACACCCCGCTCATGTCGCTCACCAATGCGATCTCGGCGATCGCGGTCGTCGGCGCCATCCTGGTCGCGGGGCCGGACTACCCGCCCGAGATCAGGATCTTCGGCGCCATCGCGGTGTTCGCGTCCATGACCAACATCGTTAGTGGATTCCTGATCACCGAGCGGATGCTAAAGATGTTCAAGACCGGGCAGAAGCCGGGTGAGGGTCCGCGCCCATGATCCACGACCTGGTCCAGCTCGCGTACCTCGTCGCGACCGGGCTCTTCGTCTTCGCGCTGCACTGGCTGAACACCCCGGCGACGGCACGCCGCGGCGTCTACGCCGGCGTGGTCGGCATGACCCTGGCGGTCGTCGCCACCTGGGCACAGCCGGAGGTGGTGCACCACCTCTGGATCGTGGTCGCGGTGATCGCGGGATTCGCCGTCGGCATCCCGCTTTCCCGGGTCCCCCTGACCGCCGTGCCGCAGCGGACGGCGCTCTCCCACGCGTTCGGCGGCCTCGCGGCGGGGCTGGTGGGGGCGGCGAAGTTCTATCTCTGGTTCCGCCAGGGCTCGGACCAGCTCACCGCCTTCCGGACGACGGCGATCATCGCCGAAGTGCTCCTGGGGTTCCTCACGTTTACCGGCAGCCTCATGGCCGCCGGGAAGCTCCAGGAAGTGAAGTGGATCCCCCAGCGGCCGGTGACCTATCCGTTGCAGAACGTGGCCAACATCGGCCTGCTGCTGCTCGCCGCCGGGCTCGGCGTCGCCGTGATTCTCCAGCCCACCGCGGGCTGGGCGCCGGTGGCTTTCGGGGCGATCATCGCGCTCGCGCTGCTCTTCGGCGTGCTGCTGATCATCCCGATCGGCGGCGCGGACATGCCGACCGTGATCGCGATCCTCAACGCCTACGCCGGCCTCGCCGCGGTGGCGATGGGCTTCGTACTGGACAACAAGCTGTTGATCACCGCGGGCGCTCTGGACGGTTCCAGCGGCCTCATCCTCGCCGTCATCATGTGCAAGGCGATGAACCGCTCGTTCACCAACGTACTCTTCGGCGCCTTCGGCCAGGTACAGCAAGCCAAGACGGGCGGCGAGGACCGGGTGTACAAGGCGGAGTCGATCGAGGGCGCGGGCCAGGTGCTGGAACAGGCCAATCTGGTCGTGATCGTTCCCGGGTACGGCATGGCGGTGGCGCAGGCCCAGCACAAGGTGCGCGAGCTGTACGATCAGCTGCGGAAGCGGGGAATCGCGGTGAAGTTTGCCATCCACCCGGTCGCCGGCCGGATGCCGGGGCACATGAACGTGCTGCTGGCGGAGGCGGACATCCCCTATACCGACCTGGTCGAGATGGACGAGATCAACCCCGACATGCCCCAGGTGGACGTGGCGCTGGTGGTTGGCGCCAACGACGTGGTCAATCCGGCGGCCCGCTCGGACAAGGGCAGCCCGATCTACGGGATGCCGATCATCGATGCCGACCGGGCCCGCACGGTCTTCGCGATCAAGCGAAGCAAGAACCCGGGGTTCGCCGGGATCGACAACGAATTGTATTTTTCGGACAAGACCTGGATGCTGTTCGGGGACGCCAAAAGTGTCATCGGCGAGCTGGTCAAGCAGATGTCGGGGGGGAGCGGGATGCATTAGGGCGGAACGGCGGAAGGCATAAGCCCTTGCCGCAATCCGGCGGACTATGCTTACTCCCGGAGGGGCCGGGCCCTTTCCACCGTTCCGCCCTTCCGCCGTTCCGCCCACACTCACCATCCTCCGGAGATTTTCGCATGCGCGGGACCGTGGCCGGAATTCTGTCACTCTCCCTGTTCGCGGTGTCTCTCGCCGCCGGCCAGGGCCAGGAGTGTCTGGCAGGCCTGAAGATGCCGGATGTCGGCCAGTGGGCCGAATACCAGGGCGTCCTCAACAAGAAGGACCCCTACACCATGCGGTACGCCGTGGTCGGCACCGAGGATCGGGAAGGCACGACCATGAAGTGGCTGGAGCTCAGGATGGTGGGGGACAAGAAGGACAAGAACATGGTCTACCAGGTGCTGACCCCGGGAAGCCCGGCGGAGATGGACCTCGCCCAGGAGATCATCTTCAAGCCGGGGGAGAAGCCGGCGATGAAGATGAACGCCATGATGATAAAGATGATCCGGGGGCAGCTCGGCAAGAACTCGGCGCTGGGGAACCTGTGCGAGGGCGTGAGCCTGGCCGGCGAGGAGTCGGTCACGGTCCCGGCCGGCACCTTCAAGGCGCTTCGTTACCACAACTCCAAGTACGACAGCGACACCTGGGTAGACCCGAAACTGCCGTTCTTCATGGTGAAGTCGAAGGGGAAGGATTTCGACCTCAGCCTCGTTTCCAGCGGCAAAGGGGCCAAATCGTCCATCGCGGAGACTCCGCAGGAAATGCCTGGTTTAGGACCTTCTAAATAGGGGGACTACCTATCGCGTCGCCGCCACGTAGGCGTGCCTGAGATCTCCCGTCTGCCAAAGTTGCAGCCGGATCCCGCCACACATCACATTACTGCTGTGGCTTGGGACTGGTGCACGCAAATCGCCATCCCGCTACGATTTAGCCTAAGGTGTTGTATTTTCGCATCTTAGGTGCTATATTCGCGCGTCTCGACCTGGGGGCGGCCCCGGGTCTGTTGCAGGTATACGTGCGGGGGACGGGAGTCCGAGGAGGCAACCGCGTGACGATAAAGGCACGCAGCAAGCGTCGCCCGGTGCGACCAGCGCAGATCGCACGTGCAATCGACGAAGGACGTGAGAGTCTCGACCTGTACCTCGACGAAATCAGTCGGGTTCCGCTCCTCAACCGCGAGGAGGAGATGGAGCTCGCCCGGAAGGCGTTCAAGGGCAGTGTGGTGGCCCAGGAACGACTGGCGCGGCACAACGTCCGCTTCGTGGTCTCGGTGGCCAAGAAGTTCCAGAACCGTGGCGTGCCTTTGGTCGACCTGATCGGCGAGGGGAACCTCGGCCTGATGACGGCCGCCCGGAAGTTCGATCCGGATCGGGGGGTGAAGTTCATCTCCTACGCGGTGTGGTGGATCCGCCAGGCGGTGCAGGCGGCGATCGCACGCCATGGCCGGCCGGTGCGGGTGCCGCTCAACCGGACCGCCGATTTGAGCCGCCTGGGGCGCACGACTACGCTCCTCAAGGACAAGCTCGGCCGGATGCCCACGACCGAGGAGCTGGCCCGCGCCACCGGCCTCACCGTGGAAGCAGTTCGCTCCCTCAGCGCCCTCAACTCCGAGGCCGTGCGCCTCGATCATCCCACCCGGGATGGAGAGGGGAACGAGCGGATCGAGCGCTTCACCAGCGGTGAGCAGGAAAGCACCGACATGACGACGATGGCCAACAGTCAGACCCGGGATATCGAGGCCGCGCTGGCGGCACTCCCGCCCCGGGATGCCAAGGTGCTCCGCTTGTACTTCGGGCTGGACGATGGAAACAGCCGCACGCTGGAGGAGATCGGCCGGATGATGGGAGTGACCCGCGAGCGGATCCGTCAGCTCCGGGACCGGGCGTTGCTCCGGCTACGTGAGGGGGAAACCGGCGACCGGTTGCGCGACTTAGTCGCCTGACGCAGTACCGAATCGAGCAAGAGGCCCCCGGCCAATCCGGCCGGGGGCTTTTCTGTCACCGATAACGGAGGCGCGGTGAAGAAACGCCGTTACGTCGCCTTCCTGCGTGCCATCAACGTGGGGGGCCGGGTCGTGAAGATGACGAAGTTGAAGCAGATCTTCGAGGACCTGAAACTGGCCGAGGTCGAAACCTTCATTGCCAGCGGCAATGTGATCTTCACATCGTCAGGGGACGCAGCCCGGCTCGAGACCCGCATCGAGAAGGGGCTGCACGGCGCGCTGGGGTATCGGGTTGTGACGTTTCTGCGGAGCACGGAAGAGATCGCGGCGATGGCAGAGCTCGATCCGTTCGGCATGCCCGTGCCGACCGGGGGAAGAATCTACGTTGGGTTCCTGCGCGATCCCCCGCCGGCATCCGCGCGAAAGACAGTCCTGGCGCTGGCCACGCCGACCGACACCTTTGCGGTTGACGGGCGGGAGCTGTACTGGCTTTGCGCCGTTCCCTCGCTGGAGTCGATCATCTCCGGCGCGATCCTGGAGAAGGTACTAGGGCAGCCGGCGACCTTGCGCAATATCAACACCGTGCGAAGGCTGGCCGCGAAATATCCCTCCGTTTGACCAGGCCCCACCCCGAGGTCACTGCTTCTCCCCGGTCAGCAGCAATGGATCGAGCACCTTGAGGTAGCGGGCGTCATCAGAACCGCATCCGGTCCAGCAGCCGCCCGAAGTCCCGCCGCTCTCTCAGCGCGTCCAGCCGGGGGTCCACCTTGAGAAATACCGTCTGATGATCCCGCTCCGCGTAGCCCCGCTCGAGCCACTCGATTGCCAGATCCGGCTCGCCCAGGCCCAAGTGAATGAGGGCGATGTCGTACTGGGATACGTAGCGAGTCTCCGAGAGCCGCATCAGTTCCAGCAGAACTCCGCGAGCCTCGCCGGACCGCCCCGCTACGGCGTAGGCGTGTCCCAGGAATCCCAGGCTCGATACCCCGCCGCCCGAGAGCCGCGCCGTCTCCTCCGCACAGGTGACCGCCTCGTCCCTTCTGCCGAGTGCCTCCAACCCCAACGCCAGCCACGCGTGGGCCACCATGTTGCCCGGCTCCAGCTCGATTCCCCTGCGGCACTCCTCTACCGCTCGCTGGTACTGCCGGGAGAAGTAGTATCCCCAGCCCAGCGCGGAGTGCTTGAGCGCCGACAGCGGGTCGAGCGTCAGCGCCCGCTCGAACTCGCGGATGCACTCCTCGGTCCGCCCGTGCACCGAGAGGAAGTTGCCGTACCACTGGTGAGCGGTGGCGTACCCGGGGTGCAGCTCGATCGCGCGGCGGAACGTCCGCTCCGCCTCCGACCAATCCCAGTCGTAATACATCGCCACGTAGGCCAGCGACGGATGCGCCTCGGCGAGGCCGGGTTCCAGCGCCAGCGCCTCGTGGGCGGCGCGCTTGGCCCTGGGGAACACCTCACCCGGCGGACCGGCCGAGTAGAATCCCAGGAGCGCCCATGAGTCGGCCATACCGGCATGGGCAAGCGCGAATCCCGGATCCCGGGCGAGTGCCTGCTCGAAGTACTCCATGCCCCGGCGAAGGTCCTGCTCGGTGCGGCGGTTCCAGAAGTGCCGCCCCTTGAGATAGAGCCCGTAGGCCTCGAGGTCGTCGGTGGGCGGCTTGACTCTCGTCTCGCGGCCTGGGTGGAGCAGCCGAACCCGTAACGCACCGCCGATCGCCCGGGCGATCTCGTCCTGAATCGCAAAGATGTCCTCGGTGTCGCGGTCGAAGCTCTCCGACCACAGCAGAAAACCGTCGGCCACGTTGATGAGCTGAGTGGAGACCCTGAGCCTCTGCCCCGCCCGGCGCACGCTCCCTTCGAGCACGGTGCGCACCTGGAGCCGGCGCCCGATCTCGCGCGCGTCCTCGGGTCGTCCCTTGAACGCGAAGCAGGAGGTGCGCGACACGACGTGCAGGCCCGGCACCTTGGCGAGCGCGTTGATCAGCTCGTCGGTCATGCCGTCGGCGAAGAACTCGTGGTCGGGCGAGGGACTCAGGTTGGCGAAGGGCAGCACCGCGACCGATGGCTCGACGGCGTGGGGGGTCTCCAGCCGCTCGGTGGCCCGGTGGATCCACGGGTGCCCGGCCCGGAGCGCCTCGGCGAAGGCGGCGGCGGACGGGAATCGGTCCGCGGGCACCGGCGCGAGCGCGCGGAGGACGATCCGGTCCAGCTCTTCCGGAACGACCCTGCCCCCTCGCCGGGTGGAGGGTACCATCTCGGTGAACCGCTTGGCGATGACGGCCTGGGCGGTAGGTCCGGTGAAGGGCGGCTCGCCGGCGAGCATCTCGAAGAGGGCGCAGCCCAGACTGTACACGTCGCTCCGGGCGTCGAGGCGATCGGCGCCGGTTGCCTGCTCGGGGCTCATGTAGGCCGGTGTGCCGAGAGTCAGGCCGGTCCCTGTCAGTCGCTCGTCGATCGGCGCCGGGCCGTCGGCACCGAGCGCGCATGCGATGCCGAAGTCGGCCACGAGGGCGTGCCCTTGGGAGAGGAGGATGTTCTCCGGCTTGATGTCCCGGTGGAGCACACCCCGGCCGTGCGCGTAGTCCAGGGCCTCCGCCACCTCGCGGGCGATCGCCGCCGCTTCGCCGATCGGCAGCTGAATCTCGCGGCGCAACCGATCACGCAGCGACTCGCCCTCGACGTAGGGCATGGAATACCAGAGAACCGCCGCGCCCTCGCCCGCGACGGCGTCATCTCTCACTTCGCCCGAGTCGTGGACCGGAAGGATGTTGGGATGCTGGAGCCGGGCGACGGTGCGAACCTCGCGCAGGAAGCGCTGGGGTCCGAGGGCGGCACTGAGCTCGGGGTTAAGGACCTTCAGCGCGACCGGCCGGTCGTGCTTGAGATCGTGCGCGAGGTACACCCGCGCCATCCCGCCCCGGCCGAGCTCGCGCTCGAGCCGGTAGTGGCCGGCGAGGCCGGTCTCGAGCGCGGTGGGGAAGCCGGCCAAGCAACTCCCTCTCAGGCGTGGCGGGATGGGGTGACACCATTAAGGGTAGGGCCGGCGACCAGCGTCATCAATCCGGCGTGAAGCGCGATGCGAGCTCTGAACCTCCTCCGCTCGCCGCCGCCAGGTGTCGGCCGGAGGGGCGAAATGGCAGCACGAGGGAGACGATGGTCCCACCTCCGGGCGAGCTGGCAATCTCCAGGGTGCCGCCCACGCGCTGGGCCCGGTCCCGCATGCCGGCGATGCCCATATGCTCCCCCACGCTCAGCGTCTCCATCGCACTGGGAGACATGCCGGCGCCGTCGTCCCGGACCCGCACGGTCAAGGCGCGCGGCCCGTACTCGACGGCGACGTGAACCAGACTCGGGGCCGCGTGCTTGACGGCATTGAGCACCGCCTCGCGGCCGATGCGGAGCGCCGTCGTCTCCAGGGCGACCGGAAGCCGGCGGGCTTCCCCGCGCACCGCGAACACCAATTCGACGCCCGAGCCGGCGACCGCCGATCGGGCGGCCGTCTCCAGCGCCCCCGCCAGGTCGTGTCCCTCGAGCTCCACCGCCCGCAGATCCCAGATCATGTGTCGCGCTTGGCGGAGGGTGGTATCCGCGGTCGCGAGCACGTTCTTCAGCGCCTCCGCTCCCTCCGCCGGACGATGCGCGAGCAGGCGCTCGATGGCCCGAAGCTGGAGCGTAATGCCAGTGAATCCCTGGAGCAGGGTGTCGTGCAGCTCATGGGCGATGCGGGCGCGCTCGTCCAGTCCCGCCTGGTAGCGCGCGCGTATCCCGGCGGCCACCTGCCGCACCCGCGCGAGGTACCCCACCCAGATCAGCATCCCGACCCCGGCGACCCACACGAGGAGGAACCAGCGGGTCTGGGTGATCGAGGGTGGAATGGTGAAATCGACCGCGGCGCCCTCCTCGTTCCAGACCGCGTCCTCGTTGGCCGCCGTGACCTGGAAGCGATAGGGTCCCGGACCCAGGTTGGTGTAAAAGGCCTCACGTCGTCCCCCGACGTCCTGCCATCCCGTGTCGCTGCCGACGAGCCGGTAGCGAAATCGCACGCGCTCCGGGATCGACAGGCTCAGCGCGCTGTAATCAACGCGGAGCGCCGTCGTCCCAACCGGCAGGCGCAACTCCGGCGCGACCGAGTAGGACTTGCCGCCCGCCGTGAGCCGCCGAATCGCCACCGGGGGAGGCGTCGGGTTTCTGGAGATCGCGGCCGGATCGAGCCAGGCGAGGCCGAGGTTGGTGGCGAACCACAATCTGCCATCGGTTCCCGTGATCACGGTCGGCTGGGGCCGGATCTGCGCGGCGGAGCCGGTCAGTCCATCGCGAAAATCGAGACGGTCATAGCTCACCTGGTAGCGAGGGTCCTCGGCGGCGCGCCGCGCCTCATCCGCGGGAATGCGGGTGATCCCTATGGCGCCATGCAGCCACACATCACCGCCGGGGAGCTCCACAATGCCGGAGGTCCCTCGAAACTGGTGACCGTTCCTGCCGGTGACGGGGTGGGCCCGACCTTTGGCGAGCACCGCCAGTCCTCGTTCGCCCCCCACCCAAACGTGCGAACCCTGCGACTGGATGGCGAGCACGATCCCGACGTTGAGCCCGTGTTTCTCCCCGTAGAGCCGCACCGAATCACCTAGCATCTCGGCGACACGGTTCGCCGTGTAGCCGAACCAGGTTCGTCCCGAGTCGTCCGTCGTGAGGACGACGGCGGGCTCCTGCGGCAGGTCCTGCCGGTCGCCGAAAGGCAGCCACCGCTCCCCGATGCGCTGATACACGCCACTCCGAACGACGGAGATCCACAGGTGGCCCGCCGCATCCCGCGTGACGGCCTGGAGGCCGGCGTTCTGTACCTCCGGCAGACGAACCTGCGCAAACTTCCCTCGCGCGAACTGCCAGAGGCCACGCGGGCTTCCGATCCACACCGCCCCTTCGCGGTCTCGATAGGCCACATCGACGAAGTTCTGCACCTGGGGAAACTCGTCGAGGTGTCTGCCCACTCTGGTGAGGGGGCGGCCGTCGGAGCCGACCCACACGGCGCCGGAGTCCGCTGCCGCAATGGCGAAGTTGCCCGCCGCCCCGGGCAGTGCGACCCGGGTCAGCTTGGTGCGGCGGAACTGGTCCAGTCCTCCGGTGGTCCCGGCCCACACATTGCCCTCACGGTCTTCCAGCCACACGGTCACGACGTCGGCCGAGAGCCCCTGGGTCTTGTGCTGCGATGCCAGGCGATCGGCCCCGAAGCGCTCGATACCTCGGTTGCGAGTGTGAGCAAGCCAGAGCGCGCCGCTCCTGTCGATAAGGATGGGCCCCGATTCCCGCACCCGCGGGTTGGAAGCTCCCCCGCGCCTGATCTCGTCAGACGGAGCGAGCTTCTGCAGCCCGCCAACCAGCGATGAGGCCCACACCGCTCCGTCCGGCCCCTCCGCGAAGCCGGTGGATTCTCTGAAACCGAGCGTGGGACTGCGCACCGCGCCCACCCGCTCGAATCGAGGCGCGCCCGGCGCGCGCACGAGCACACCGTCGGGGCCGGCCACCCAGAGCCGGCGGGCCCGGTCCGCCAGAACGCCGGTCACCATCCCGTCCGGAACCCCTTCATCGGGGCCGAACTTGTGCCACTGTCCGTCCGCGAACCTGGCCAGTCCCCCGGTCGCCGCCAGCCAGATCACTCCATCGGAGTCTTGCACCAGACCCAGGACGCTTCCCCGCGGCAGTCCGTCCTTCTCGCTGTAGCTCCGAATAGTTCCGCCGCGAAGCAGACTCACACCGCCGAAGTGATACCCGATCCACAACCCGCCGTCAGGAACCGCGAGGAGCGACCTGACGGATACCGATGGCAAGGTGTCCGGCGCCGCGGGCTCGAAGAGCTCGAAGCGCACGCCGTCGAAGCGAAACACGCCAAACTGGGTGCCGACCCACAGGAACCCGTCCGTCGTCTGCGCCAGCGCCTGGACCTCGCTGGGGGCGCCGTCGCGGGCCGTCCAAGCAGTGTGATAGAGTTGGGACAATGACTGATCCGGCCCCTGGGCGGAGAGGGGCAGGAACATTACCGCGGTAACGCCGAGGGTCAGAACAGCCCTGGACGCTTGGCTGAGCATGAACGTGAATTTACCACTTTCGGGGTATGCCGCGGGCCAGGTCAAACGGTTATACATCGGTGGCCATGACCAGCGCTCCGCCGATCAGGGTCCTCACCGTGGACGACCACCCGCTCATCCGGGCGGGTCTGGCCGCATTTCTCAAGACCGAATCGGGCGTCGAGGTGGTCGCCGAGGCGGCCAACGGCGAGGAAGCGATCGAGCGGTACCGCGACCTCCGGCCCGACATCGTGCTGATGGATCTCAGCATGCCGGTCATGGACGGGCTCTCGGCGACGCGCGGGATCCTCGACGAGTTTCCCGACGCCAACGTCATCGTGCTGACGACGTATGACGGCGACGAAGACATCCATCGCGCGCTCGAAGCGGGCGCCCGGGGCTACCTGTTGAAGGACATGCTCGTGGCCGAGGTGATGGATGTCGTACGGGCGGTGCACCAGGGGCGGCGCGGCATCCCGCGCGCCGTCGCCGCCAAGCTAGCCGAGCACACCCCACGGATACCGCTGACGCCGCGCGAGACGGAAGTGCTCTCGCTGGTCGCGAATGGGCTCAGCAACGCCGAAGTCGCCGGGCGCATCGGCCGAACCGAGGGTACCGTCAAAGTCCACCTCAAGAACATCCTCCAGAAGCTCGGCGTCGACGACCGCACCGATGCGGTCACAACGGCCCTGCGGCGCGGCTTCATCCGGCTCGACTAAGCCTCCTACCTCGAACGACATCCGTCTGATCGTCAACAGTGAGGGAACAATTCCATGAGCACCACTTTGACCCAAGCGATCCAACCCCGGGTCCGCACCATCGATGGCCTCTCCATACGCTACGCGGAGAGCGAGCCGCGGGACCACCACGCCCTCCTGCTGAGCCCGTGGCCGGAGAGCATCTACTGCTACGAGCCGACCTGGTCCCGGCTGGCCGAGCATACCCATCTGGTGGCGGTCGATCTGCCGGGGTTCGGGCAGTCCGAGCGTCGCAACGACCTGATGTCGCCGCAAGCCATGGGCGAGTTCATCGTGCGGCTCGCCGACGAGTTCGGCTTGGAACAGCCTCACGTCGTAGGGCCGGACATCGGCACCGCGGCGTCGCTCTTCGCCGCGGCGCAGCATCCGGGCCGGTTCCGTAGCCTCGTCGTCGGCACCGGCGGCGCCGCCGTGCCGGTCCAAGTCGCCGGCGTGCTGAAGGAATGGGTGGAAGCGCCGAGCCTTGAGCCCTACCGCAAGATCGACGGACGCCAGATCGTGACCGCCGCGATGGCCACCCTCGAGCGGTACACCCCCACGGCTGCGGCGCGCGAGGACTATCTCGCGTCCTACGCGGGCGATCGCTTTGCCGAGTCGATGCGCTACGTGCGCACCTATCCGGAGCAGCTGCCTGCCCTGCGCGACCTGCTGCCCAAGATCCAGACGCCGGTGCGGATCATCGCGGGCGCGAGAGACCCCGTGGTGCCGCCGGTCAACGCCGAGTTCCTCCACGAGCGGCTGCCCAAGAGCAGGCTCGATCTCCTCGACGCTTTGCATTTCATCTGGGAAGACGCGGCCGACGAGTACGCGGCCCTGGTGACGAGCTGGTGGGCCGGAGGCTATGCGAAGGCCGGGACGGAACAGTGAGGAGTGCAGCACCGGGCCCGGCACCGGCCGCGTAGGCGAGTCCCTGTTCTACCCCAAAGGGAGTACCGAAAGACTCCCTGTCGTGGGGACGCCTCGAGCGGCTCAAGAACCTATCCTGTTGACGCAGACGGATCTACCGACGTGAGGTGACAGGAAAAGAAACCATGCGCGCCATAACCGAGAACCGACCATGACCATCCAACATCACGCAGTCTCGCTGGGCGTCGGCCTCATTGTGGCCGCTATTCCAACCGATGGCCAGACCATGACTACATCCCAGACCGACGCCGCCGTTCTCACAGCGGCGCCCGCGCCTCGCCGCGCGGTCGAGGATCCTACGATCCGACCCTTCACCGTGCAAATTCCGCAGGCGGCCCTGGATGAGCTTCGCCAGCGCATCGCCGCCACCCGCTGGCCCGAGAAGGAGACGGTGGCCGATCAGTCGCAAGGTGTGCCGCTCGCAGCGGTCCGGGAGCTCGCGCACTACTGGGCGACCGAGTACGACTGGCGCCTCGTTGAAGCGAAGCTGAACGACATCCCGCAGTTCCTCACCGAGATCGACGGGCTGGACATTCACTTCATCCACATCCGCTCCAAGCACCCGAACGCGCTGCCGCTGATCGTCACGCACGGATGGCCGGGCTCGATCATCGAGCAGCTGAAGATCATCGACCCGCTCGTCAATCCCACGGCCCATGGCGGACGCGCGGAAGACGCCTTCGACGTCGTCATCCCGTCCATGCCGGGCTACGGCTTCTCCGGGAAACCGACCAGCACCGGCTGGGGCCCCGAGCGCATGGGCCGCGCCTGGGCGGAGCTGATGAAACGGCTCGGCTACACCCGCTATGTCGCACAGGGCGGGGACTGGGGGGCGTTCGTGGTCGACCAGATGGGTCTGCAGGCGCCGGCGGGACTGCTCGCCATCCACACCAACATGCCGGCCACCGTTCCGGCGGACGTGGACAAGGCGCTCCTGGCCGGGGGCCCGGCGCCGTCAGGTCTCTCGGCCGAGGAGCAACTCGCGTACCAGCAGCTGGTCAGGACGTTCAAGCAGGTGGACTACGCCAGGCTGATGGCGTCGCGTCCCCAGACCTTGTACGGCATCGCGGATTCACCGGTCGGCCTGGCCGCGTGGCTGCTGGACCACAACGACGCCGACGGCCAGCCGGCCGCGGCGGTCTTCGAGGCCATGACCCGGACAAGCAGCGCCACGGGCGAGCTGACGCGCGAGGAAATCCTCGACAACATCACGCTCTATTGGCTGACGAATACGGGCGTGTCCGCGTCCCGGCTCTACTGGGAGTACAAGGGCGGGTTCTTCAACGCCAAGGGCGTCACGATACCCGTGGCAGTGAGCGTCTTCCCCGGGGAGCAGTACGAGGCGCCGCGGAGCTGGACGGAGCGGGCGTACCCGAAGCTGATCCACTACAACAAGGTCGCCAAAGGCGGCCACTTCGCCGCGTGGGAGCAGCCCAAGCTGTTCGTGTCCGAGCTGCGGACGGCGTTCCGATCACTGCGGCCGGCGCTCTGAGGTACCCATGAAAACAAGGCTCGTCCCTGGGGCGGCGGTGCTGCTCGCCTCAATGGTGTGGGTGGAAGCGGCGGAGGCCCAGCAGTCGGGCAGCAAGCGAATCGACCTGCAGCGGCACGACCTCAGCGCTCCCGGGCGGGAGGTCATCCAGACGCGCGTCGAGTTCGCTCCGGGATACACCTCGCCCAAGCACACGCATCCGGGCGAAGAGATCATCTACGTCCTGGAAGGAACGCTGGAGTATGAGATTGGCAGCGGGCCACCGGTCAAGGTCAAGCCGGGGGACGTGCTGTTCGTGCCGGCCGGGACGGTCCACCTGGGCAGAAACGTCGGCAGCAGCACCGGGGCGGAGCTCGCCACATATGTCGTCGAGAAGGGAAAGCCGCTCGTCACACTGGTAAAGTGAACGCTTGGGTGGCGGCCACGACCTTCACCGGTTACGGACGGCGTAAACTGCGCAGGAACCATCGCTTGCCGCCTCTCTCCGCGGCTTCATCCCAGTCGGCCAGTCGTACCTCCAACGTGGTAGCCAAAGACTCCCAGAGTTAGGGACGCGTTCGCGCGCTCACACCGGTATCGTGGAGGCCGAATCGACCACCCACGAGACCAGGAGGCAAGCAATGAGCACGACCGTAGTCCCAACTGCCGATGCAGCCACAAACGCCACTGTCGGGAAGGTCGCCATGAAGCTCGAGGTGATCTCCATCCCCGTCTCGGATGTGGACCGCGCGAAGGCGTTCTACAGCAAGCTCGGATGGCGGCTCGACGCCGACTTCACCGTGGGGGAGAGCCACGCGATCCAGTTCACGCCGCCGGGCTCCCCGGCCTCGATCCACTTCGGCACCCACGTCACGCCAACCGCGGCCGGCTCCGTGCAGGGCCTGCTGCTGATCGTCTCCGACATCCAGGCGGCGCGCGACGAGCTGGTGGCGCGCGGGGTCCAGGTGAGCGAGGTGTATCACTACGCCGGCTTCAACCGGGTGGATCCCACCCAACGGCTGAGCGGCCCGGCGCCGGACCGGCAGAGCTACGCGTCCTGGGTCTCGTTCAACGACCCGGACGGCAACGGCTGGCTGGTCCAGGAGATCACCACGCGGCTGCCGGGACGCGTCGGGGGCGAGACGACGTTCACCTCGGTAAGTGACCTGGCCGACGCGCTGCGGCGCGCTTCCGCCGCTCACGGCGAGCACGAGAAGCGCAACGGCGGTGAGTACGACACGAACTGGCCCGACTGGTACGCCGAGTACCTGGTGCGGGAGCAGTCGGGGGAAGAACTGCCACGCTGACGTCAACCACGGTGACATCACCCAAGAAGGATGAAGGAGACTCATATGGCCGTCGCAACTGCAAAGCCACCCGCCGCCGCCGTCCCGGCGATCCGGCCGTTCACGATCGAGACCCCCGAGGCGGAGCTCGAGGACCTGCGCAGGCGCATAAAGGCGACAAGATGGCCTGACCGGGAAACGGATGAATCGCAAGGCGTGTCGCTCGCGACGATACAGGAACTCGCGCGCTATTGGGCGACAGAGTACGACTGGCGCAAGGTCGAGGCGAGGCTGAACGCGCTACCGCAGTTCATCACCGAGATCGATGGGATCGACATTCATTTCATTCACGTGCGGTCGAAGCACGAAGACGCGTTGCCGCTCGTCGTTTCGCACGGATGGCCCGGCTCGGTCATCGAGCAGCTGAAGATCATCGAGCCCCTGACCAATCCCACGGCGCATGGCGGCAAGGCATCGGATGCTTTCCATGTGGTGATTCCGAACATGCCGGGCTACGGGTTCTCAGGGAAGCCGACCACGACCGGCTGGGACCCCGTGCGTATCGCACGTGCCTGGAACGTGCTGATGAAGCGCCTCGGATACACGCGCTACGTCGCCCAGGGCGGCGATTGGGGTGGGGTTGTGGTCGATATGATGGCGGTGGAAGGCGCTCCGGAATTGATCGGCATTCACACCAATATGCCTGGAGCCGTTCCAGCCGACGTGTGGAACGCTGTCGCCGCCAACGGCCCGGTGCCATCCGATCTGTCCGACGAGGAAAGAGAGAGGTTCGAGAAGCTGAAAGTCTGGTTTGCGAAAGAAGTGGCCTACGCTCTCCAGATGGGGCTCCGGCCGCAGACGCTTTACGGCATTGCGGATTCACCCGTCGGCCTGGCCGCCTGGATGATCGACCACGACCTGCTGAGCTATACGGCTATCTCGCGCTTGTTCGTCGCGGGCACGCCCTATGGCGCTATGACGAGGGACGATGTCCTCGACAACATCACGCTCTCCTGGTTGACAACCACGGGGATCTCCGCGGGACGTCTCTATTGGGAAAACAAGTTGCCGTTCTTCAATCCGAAAGGCGTCACCATCCCGGTCGCCGTGAGCGTTTTTCCTGACGAGATCGATGCGGCGCCGCGGAGTTGGGCCGAACGGGCGTATCCCAAGCTCATCCACTACAACCAGCTCGACAAAGGTGGGCACTTTGCAGCCTGGGAACAGCCGAAGTTCTTGGTGGAAGAGCTACGCGAAGGGTTCAAGTCGTTGCGGTAGTTCGAAGGTCGTGCGGTGGATGGCGAGCCGGACGTGCTCGTCATCCGCCGCCTAAGATGATCCCCCCGCGGCGCCCGACGAGCGCCGAGGCGAATCTTCAAATGAGAGAATGCAAATGAACCCGCTCAACGAGACGCTTGTTGCGACCGACGCTTTGCCCCAGAGCACGGTCGTTCCCATCGACGACGAGCCCGCGCCCAGGCTGATCGTAGAGCCGCCGCTTCCCGGTCCCCTGGCCCAGGGCATCGCCTACATCCCATACCGGGTGGAGAACCTGCGCATCCTGCCCCTGGGCGGGGCGGCCGCACGCGATGTGTCCCCGCGGGTCGGCCATCTGCACATTACGGTCGACGACCTGCCCTGGCAGTGGGCGGATTACGGTCAGAGCAACACCATCATCCTGATCGCCATGCCGCGCGGCCAGCACAAAGTGCTGATCGAGCTGGTCGACCCCGAAGGGAAGGTGTTCACCGGGCAAACGGTGACCTTCAACTCGCCGGGCAAGCCCAGGTGAACCCGGTGTTTCCACAGCTGCTCCCATTCAGTGACGCGGCCCTGCTGTGCCTGCGTCTGGTGGTGGCCGTGGTCTTCTTCGAGAGCGGGCGGCGGCATGCGGCGGATCCCGTTGGACGGGCCGCGAGCATCGGGCTGAGCCCGGGGTTTACCCGGTTTCTGGGAGTGGGCGAGATGGCCGCCGCCCTCGGCGTCGGGCTGGGCGTGCTGACGCAGGTGGCGGCGGTGGGCCTCATTCTGATCATGCTGGGCGCCATTCAGAAGAAGGTCTTCGTGTGGCACACCGGGTTCTGGGGCGAGAAGACGTACGGTTGGCACTACGATCTGACGTACCTGGTCGCCAGCCTGGTGATCCTGACGACCGGCGGCGGACGACTCGTTCTCATCTGATCCGTCGCCGGAAACGTCCAATGAAACGACTCATACTCACCGCCATCGTGGTCACCGCCATGAGCGCACCGACCAGAACGTCGGAGCTGGCTTCGCTCAGCTCCGCGACCGAATGGATCAACTCGCCTCCGCTGACGGAGGAAGCCCTGCGGGGGAAGGTCGTGCTGGTCCAGTTCTGGACCTATTCCTGCGTCAACTGGATCCGCACGCTTCCGTACGCCCGAGCCTGGGCTGAGAAGTATCGGGACGACGGCCTGGTGGTGATCGGGGTGCACGCGCCGGAGTTCGCGTTCGAGCGGGAGCTCGGCAAGGTGCGCTGGGCCAAGGGGATCTTCGGGATAGAGTATCCGATCGCCATCGACAACGACTTCGCGATCTGGCGCGGCTTCGGCAACAACTACTGGCCGGCGCTCTACCTCATCGACGGAAAAGGCCGGGTCCGCCACCGGCACTTCGGTGAAGGGAACTACGAGCGGTCGGAGCAAGTCATTCAGGAGCTGCTGGCCGAGGCTGGGGCGCGCGGGGTCGAGCGGGATCTGGTCTCGGTCGTTCCCCAGGGGGCCGAGGCGGCGGCCGACTGGCCGAACGTCAGGTCGCCGGAGACCTACGTGGGCTCGGCGCGGAGCGAGAACCGCGTGTCGCCGGGCGCGCGGCTGGGCCTCAACGAGTGGGCGCTGGACGGCGAGTGGACGGTGCAGAAGCAGGCGGCGGTGCTCAACCAAGCCAGCGGCCGGATCACGTATCGCTTCCACGCCCGCGATCTCAACCTGGTGATGGCGCCGGGCGCGAGCGGAAAACCGGTGCGGTTTCGCGTGCTCATCGACGGGAAAGCGCCCGGCGCGGCTCATGGGGTCGATGTGGACGAGGAGGGGAACGGGACCGTGGCGGAGCCGCGGATGTATCAGCTGGTTCGGCAGCCCGGGCGCATCGCCGACCGCCGGTTCGAGATCCAGTTTCTCGATCCCGGTGTTGAGGTCTTCGTCTTTACATTCGGATAAGGAGGCAGCCTACCTCCCCATGAACTGCCGGAGTACCCGCTGCAGGATCCCTCCGTGGCGGTAGTAATCCAGCTCCACCGCCGAGTTCAGCCGCACGACCGCGGGGAATTTCGTCTCCTTGCCGCTCTCGTCCAGCGCGGTGACGGTCACCCGCCCGCCGGGCGTCAGGCCCTGCGCGATCCCGCTGATGGAGAAAGTTTCCCTGCCCGTGAGCCCGAGCGACTTCCGGTCGCTGCCCGGCTCATACGCCAGCGGCAGCACGCCCATGCCGACCAGGTTGCTCCGGTGGATCCGCTCGTAGCTCTCCGCGATCACGGCCTTCACGCCGAGTAGTGACGGGCCCTTCGCCGCCCAGTCGCGGCTCGACCCCGTGCCGTACTCCTTGCCCGTCAGGATCACCAGCGGGGTCCCCTCGGCCTGGTAGCGCATCGCGGCGTCGTAGATCGAAATCACTTCGCCGCTGGGGAAGTGGAGGGTCCAGTTGCCCTCCTTGTCCGGAACCAGCGCGTTGCTGATGCGGACGTTCCCGAAGGTGCCCCGCATCATCACTTCGTGGTTGCCCCGGCGGGAGCCGAAGGTGTTCCAATCCACCTGCTCCACGCCGTGCTCCTTGAGGTAGCGCGCGGCGGGGCCGTTCTTCGGGATGGAGCCGGCCGGGGAGATGTGGTCGGTCGTGACCGAGTCGCCCAGCACCGCGAGCACCCGCGCGCTGGTTACGTCGCGCATCGGCGGGGGCTCGGGCGGCAGGTTCACGAAGAAGGGCGGCTCCTGCACGTAGGTGGACTTCGAGTCCCACGCGTAGCGGCTCCCCTCGGGCACCTGGAGCCCCTTCCAGATCTCGTCGCCCTCGAACACCGACGCGTAGCGGCGCTCGAACAGCTCGGGCTTGAGCGATGCTGCCATGGCGACCTGGATCTCCTCCGCGGTGGGCCAGATATCGCGGAGAAACACGGGCTTCCCGTCCCGCCCGGTGCCGATCGGCTCGCGGCTGAGATCGATGTCCACCCGGCCCGCCAGGGCGAAGGCCACCACCAGCATCGGCGAGGCCAGGTAGTTGGCCCGCACCTGCGGGTGCACCCGCGCCTCGAAGTTCCGGTTGCCGCTCAGGACGGCCGCGGTGACCAGCGAGTGCTCGTCGATCATCTGGGCGATCACGTCGGGGAGCGGGCCGCTGTTGCCGATGCAGGTTGTGCAGCCGTATCCGACCACGTTGAACCGGAGCCGGTCGAGGTAGGGCAGCAGCCCGGAGCCTTCCAGGTAATCGGTGACCACCCGGGAGCCGGGCGCGAGGCTGCTCTTCACCCACGGCCGGGTCTCGAGGCCGTGCTCCACCGCCTTCTTGGCGACTAGGCCAGCGCCGATCATTACCGAGGGGTTCGAGGTATTGGTGCAGCTGGTGATGGCCGCGATCACCACGGCGCCGTCATGCAGCGAGATGTCGTTGCCCTCGAGGACGCCGGAGACCACCGGTGGAGCGTCGGGGTCCGTCAGGCCGTCGGTGGCCTCGGACCGATGCTCCCCGATCGTCACGTTGGCGCCGCCCTCGCCCACCCAGCGGGAGTAGGCGCTCTCCGCCAGCTCCTTCCGCGCCGCGGGAACGGTGGGGCTCATGAGACCGGGAAGATTCACCACGAAGTTCCGCTTGAGCTCCACCAGCGGCACCCGGTCCTGCGGCCGGCGCGGGCCGGCCAGGCTCGGCGTGATGGTCGCTAGGTCGAGTTCGAGGGTGGTGCTGAAGACGGGGTCCGGCGTCGCGTCGGTCCGGAAGAGGCCCTGCTCCTTGCAGTAGCGCTCGACCCGCTCGACCACCCCGCGGCTCCGGCCGGTGCGCTCCAGGTAGCGGAGCGTCTCCGCGTCCACCGGGAAGAACCCCATCGTCGCGCCGTACTCGGGAGCCATATTGGCGATGGTGGCCCGGTCGGCCAGCCCCAGGCTCGAGAGTCCGGGGCCGAAGAACTCGACGAACTTGTCCACCACGCCCTTCTTCCGGAGGATTTGGGTCGCGGTGAGAACCAGGTCCGTCGCGGTGGTGCCGAGCGGCATGGCACCGGTCAGCTTCATGCCGACGACCTCGGGGATGAGCATGAAATACGGCTGCCCCAGCATGACCGCCTCGGCCTCGATGCCGCCCACGCCCCAGCCCATGACCCCCAGGCCGTTGATCATCGTGGTGTGCGAGTCGGTCCCGACGAGGGTGTCGGGGTAGGCGGTGACCTCCCCGAACTGGTCGCGGAGCTGCACTACCGGGGCGAGGTACTCGAGGTTGACCTGGTGCACGATCCCGGTGCCCGGCGGGACCACCCGGAAGTTGTGAAAGGCGCGCTGGGCGAACTTGAGGAGCTGGTACCGCTCGACGTTGCGCTCCAGCTCCAGCTGGACGTTGAGCCGGAACGCGTTGTCGGAGCCGTAGTGGTCCACCTGCACCGAGTGGTCGATCACCAGGTCGCAGGGGACCACGGGGTTGATGCGGTCGGGGTCGCCGTTCATCCGCGCCATCGCGTCGCGCATCGCGGCGAGGTCCACCACGCAGGGCACGCCGGTGAAATCCTGCAGCACCACACGCGCGGGCATGAACGGGATCTCAGTCCGCGCGGCACCCTCCTTGTGCCAGCCGCTGAGCCGGCGAACGTGATCTTCGGTGACCACCCCGCGGCCGGCGTGGCGGAGGACGTTCTCCAGCAGCACGCGGATGGAGAAGGGCAGGCGGTCGAGCTCGGCGATGCCCTGGCGGGCGAGCTCGCCGAGCCGGTAAACCGCGGCCTGTTCGCTCCCGAGGCGCACCGTCGCTCGGGAGCCGAAAGGGTTGATGGTGTCAGCGGGCATCGGCGTTCCGGATTGAGTGAACTGGCGGTCGTCGAGGGGAATATATCGCACGCACTCCGGTCATGGCTCTGCGCACCGCGGGCAGTCGAGCCGAGTTCCGATCATCGCCGCCCTCCCTTCCGGCGTCAGCACCCAGGAGCGCTCCTGCCACGGCGGCTCGTGCCGCACGTGTTGAGTGTGACCGCACTCCAATTCCGCCACCCAGTGGCCGTCTGAATCCTCCTGGAAACCGATGATCCGCCGTCGCATAGGCCCCTCCGACGTGTTTCTGCTGCGAGCGTGGTCGACTGGCTGGACCGCGAACCCTGACATCCAAGGTGCACTTCTAGTATAGCCCCCATCTCGCGCCCCATCCGCCTATCATCCATCCGTGTCCGTTCCTACCCCCTACGCCATCAATCGCCGCGACGACGGCATCCTGATCGAGTGGGACACCGCCGGCCACGAAGCCTGGTTTCCCGCCCGGGCGCTCCGGCTCGCCTGTCCCTGCGCCGCGTGCGTGGACGAGATGAGTGGACGCGCGCTGCTCGAGCCCGGCTCGATCCCGGGCGACATCCGCCCGGTCTCCCTCGCACTCGTGGGGGCCTACGGCCTCCAGGTGCAGTGGAGCGACGGCCACGGCACCGGCATCTACACCTTCGAGCGCCTGCTTTCCTCCTGCCCCTGCGACGCCTGCCGCGGCGATCGCTCCAAGCCGCGGGACGGGTGACGCCGGACACATCCCGGTCACTTCGCCGATCCTAAGCTGAGACATCCGCCGTCCGACGCCATCCCCGTCTGGCGAGTGAGGCCCCACTGGGTGACGAGGTGAAGTCCACGCCCCACGCCCCCGTGGCCCGCGCGGCTGACGGCACGACGACTTGCGCTTCGCCGCCATTGCCTCCACTGTCATACAATAGCTCTCGCTACAGGAGGTCCGCATGGCGGAAAGATCCCATTCGATCGGCGCCGAAGGCACCGATGTCGGCATCATCGGCGGCCTCGCGGTCGCGCTCTGGTTCCTTCTCCTCGACACCATCGCCGGCCGCCCGCTGCTCACACCCAGCCTGCTCGGCCAGGTGGTCCTCATGGGCGACTCGACACCCGACACGCGGTCCATCGTCTTCGGGGCTATCCTGCTCTATACCGCCTTCCACTTCGTCGTGTTTGCCCTCCTCGGCATGGGCCTGGTCGCGCTGGTGCACTGGGGCACCGAGAACTCGGTGGTCCGCTATGCGCTGCTTCCGGTGTTCCTGGCCTTCGAGGTGCTCTTCTATGGTCTGCTGGAGGTGCTCTCCGAAGGGACCGGTGAGCTGTTTCCCTTCTGGGCCGTGGTCTCCGCCAACACGCTCGCGGCGCTGAGCATGGGCCTTTACCTCTGGATCCGGCATCCCGCATTTCGCCGCTCGATACAGGACACCCCCTTGGGGGCGGCACCGCTGCACTGAGCCGCGCCTTAGAATCCCATCCCCGGACCGTGTAGGTTTCTGCTTCTCAGACCACACGGCCGGGGTTTCTGTTGCGGCTCGTTCTCACTAGCTCGCTCGCAGTCTTCTCACTTCTCACCCAGTCGGGGCGGCTGTCCGCCCAGCTCGAGCCTCCCGGCACGGGCGGGGTGGTGGCGCTGGATCAGGAGCTCCGCATGCTGGGGCACTACCAGCGCGTGCTCATGATCGGGGCTCACCCCGACGACGAGGACACCGAGCTCCTCACGGTGCTGGTGCGCGGCATGGGCGCGGAGGCGGCGTACCTGTCGCTCAATCGGGGCGAAGGCGGCCAGAACCTCATCGGTCCCGAGCTGGGCGAGGCGCTGGGTCTCATCCGCACCGAGGAGCTCCTCGCGGCCCGTCGGCTCGACGGCGCGCGCCAGTACTTCACCCGAGCGTACGACTTCGGGTATTCGAAGACGCTGGAGGAGACCTGGGAGGAGTGGCCCCGGGACACCATCCTGAAGGATGTGGTCCGCATCGTCCGGCGGTTCCGGCCACAGATCATCGTCTCGATCTTCAGCGGCCTGCCGCGCGACGGCCACGGCCAGCATCAGGCGGCCGGCTGGGTCGCTCGGGAGGCCTTCGCGGCCGCGGGCGACTCCACCCGGTTCACCGAGCTGGCCCGGGAGGAAGGGATCCGGCCCTGGACCCCGCTGAAGCTCTACCGCAGCACCCGGTTCGATACCACCGCGACCACCCTCACGCTGGATGGCGGCGTGCTCGACCGAGCCGTCGGCAAGTCGTATCACCAGATCGCGATGGCCGGTCGAAGCCTGCACCGGTCGCAGGACATGGGGCGGCTGCAGCGGATCGGCCCGTCGCAGGTGCATCTGGCCCTGGTGGAGGACCGCACCGCGGAAGGTAGCAATGGTCTCTTCGCGGGAATCGACACCTCGCTTTCGGCCATGCCGTGGCGCGACGCCCCTGGCACCGACGGCCCCGCCGCCAGGCGGCGCTTCGCCGCCCGGGCGGACAGCGCGCGCGCGGCCCTGGGCAGCGGAGCCTACCGTCGGGTGATCGCGTTGCTCGACCGTGGCAAGCGCGACCTCCTGCCCCAATCCGACGACACCCGCGCGCAGATGCTGTTCTCCACGCCCGAGCAGGCCGACCAACGGCGTCACACCGAGCGGGCCCTGGGCATCGCCGCCGGGCTGGTGGCCGACGCGCTGTCGGAAGACGACCGGATGGTGGCGGGACAGACCGACAGCGTCGGGCTGGTCCTGTGGAACGCGGGGCCGGACTCGTTGACCGTGGCGGGAGGCGTAGTCCCTTCCGCGGAGTGGCACGTGCAGGCCGATTCCAGCAACGAGGTCTCGCTGGCCCCCGGCGCGGTGCATCGCTCGACCGTGACGCTCACCCCCGACAGCGCCGCGACCGCCACCACGCCCTACTTCCTCCGCCGGCCCCGACGGGGCGGGCTCTACGATTGGACCGGCGCCGCGGCCGCGGAGCTGGGCGAGCCGTTCGGGTCTTCGGTGCCCATCGCGCGGTTCGGCCGGCTCGGACCGGGTGGCGAGGTGTCACGCGAGGTGAGCTACCGGGTGAACGACCAGGCGCTCGGCGAGGTCCGGCGACCCTTGACCGTGGTCCCGCGGATCGACGTCAAGCTCGACCCGGCCACCTACGTCTGGTCCCTGCTCACCCCGGGGAGTCACCGCTTCACCGTGACCCTCACCCACGGGGCGCGCGACACCACGGCTGGCTCCGTCACCCTGGCGCTGCCCAAGGGGTGGCCGGCGGTCCGGCCGCAACCCTTCCGTCTGGCGGGCGAGGACGAGCGCGAGACCTTCAGCTTCGACGTGCGGGCGCCCCGCGCCAGCGGGCGGAGCCGCGCCACCATCCGCGCGGTCGCCCGGGACTCGGCGGGCAGGGAATACGACAGCGGCGTCTTCACGGTGAGCTATCCCCACATCCGGCCCCGGTCGTACGTCGCGCCGGCCGCCGCGGAGGTCCATCTTGCCCCGGTGGCGCTCCCACGGGTCTCGAGAATCGGCTACGTGCGCGGCGCCTCCGACCTGGTGCCCGAGGCGCTCCAGCGGGCCGGGCTCCCGGTGACGCTGCTCGACGCGCACGCGCTCGAGCGGGACGACCTCAGCCGCTTCGAGGTGATCGTCATCGGTCCCCGCGCGTACGAGACCGATTCGGCGCTGGTGGAGAACAACGCACGCATTCTGGCCTACGTGCGAGGGGGTGGGGTGCTGCTGGTACAGTACCAGCAGCACCGATTCTTCACCGAAGGCTTCGCGCCGCTCCCGCTCACCGTCGGCGGGCCCTCGCTCCGGCTAGTGCGGGACAGCGTGGACGAGACGTCCGCAGGCTCCAACGGGGCGCCTCCGGATTCGGTGCCGGCCGATTCAGTGAGCCACGACCGGGTGGTGGACGAGCGCGCTCCTATGACGATCGTCGCGCCTGAACATCCGGTGGTGCGGCGTCCCAACCGGATCTCCGAGCGGGACTGGGAGGAGTGGGTGCAGGAGCGCGGCCTCTACTTCGCGCGAACCTGGGATGCGGCCTACACTCCGATTCTCGAGACGCACGACGAGGGAGAATCGCCGCTCCAGGGCGGCCTGCTGGTCGCACCCGTCGGCCGGGGAACCTACGTCTATACCGGACTCAGCTTCTTCCGGCAGCTTCCGGCGGGAGTCCCGGGCGCGCTGCGACTTTTCGCGAACCTGCTCGCTCTTGGCCAGGCGCCGGCTCGCTGACGCAGGCCTGTTCGTTGCCATGCTGGCCGGGTGCGGCGACGACGGCCGCACGCCGGTCGTGCTGTACTCGCCGCATGGACGCGACCAACTCACCCTGCTGGAGCACGCCTTCGAGGCCGAGCGGCCGGACATCGACGTGCGCTGGCTGGACATGGGCTCGCAGGAGATCCTCGACCGGGTCCGCTTCGAGCGGGTGAACCCGCAGGCAGACGTCTGGTTCGGCGGCCCGACGACGACCTTCGACCTCGGCATCGAGGACTCGCTGCTCCAGCCCTACCGGCCGACGTGGGCCGACCGGGTCGGTCCCAACGGCGTCGGGCCCGACCATCTGTACTATCCCGTCTATCGCACGCCAGCGGTGATCGCGTACAACAACAGAGTGGTGCGCCCCGAGGAAGCGCCCCATGACTGGGACGACGTCCTGCAGCCGCGCTGGCGCGACAAGGTGGTGATCCGCGACCCGATGGCCAGCGGCACCATGCGGGCGATCTGGGGGCTCATCCTGGTCAGGAGCATCCGCGCGACCGGCGACACCGCGCAGGGCATGGCCTGGCTGCGCCGGCTCGACGCCAGACCAAGACCTACACGCTGAACCCGGCCATTCTCGATGCGAAGCTGGCCCGGGCCGAGGGGCTGGTGACGCTGTGGGACCTGCCGGACATCCTGATCGGCAGGTCGAAGGGACTGCCGTTCGGCTACACCTTCCCGCGGAGCGGGACCGTGGTCATCGACGATGCCATCGGGCTGGTGCGCGGAAGCCGCCACCCCGAGGCCGCCAAGGCGTTCATCGATTTCGTCGGCGGGGTCGAGGCGCAGCTGCTCGCCGCGAAGCGGGTGTACCGGCTCCCGGCCCGCCACGACCTCCCGCCGGACCGAGTCCCGGCCTGGGTGGCCGAGGTGGAGGCGGAGATGGTGGTCGCGCCGATGGACTGGGGCCTGCTCGCGCGGCGAGGCGCCGAGTGGATGGGCTACTGGGACCGGCACGTGCGCGGCAGCGGCCGGGCGGGGGCCCGATGACGCCGTTCCTCACGCGTCGAGGGCCTGACCAAGCGGTTCGACCGCACCGTGGCCGTGGACAATGTGACGCTCTCGATCGAGCGGGGCGAGATGCTCGCGCTGCTGGGTCCGAGCGGCAGCGGCAAGACGACGATGCTCCGGCTCCTCGCCGGCTTCGAGACGCCCGATGCCGGTCGCGTCCTGGTGGAGGGCGAAGACGTCACGCGAGTGGAGCCGGTCCGGCGCCGGTTCGGAATGGTGTTTCAGCACTACGCCCTTTTCCCCCACCTGGACGTCGGGGAGAACGTCGGCTTCGGGCTGGAGTCGCTCGGCGTGCGAGGCGAGGAGCTCACTGACCGGGTTGCGCGGGCGCTGGCGCTGGTGGACCTCGCCGGGCTCGAGCGCCGGCGCATCGGCCAGCTCTCCGGCGGGCAACAGCAGCGGGTGGCGCTGGCCCGCGCGCTCGCGCCCGAGCCCCGTGTGCTGCTGCTGGACGAGCCGCTCTCCAACCTCGACCCGACCCTCCGCGAGCGCACCCGGCGCGAGATCCGCGAGCTCATCCGGCGGGTGGGCATCACCACCGTGCTCGTCACCCACGAGCAGGACGAGGCTTTCGAGCTCGGCGACCGCGTCGCGGTGCTGCGCGGCGGCCGGCTGGAGCAGGTCGGCACGCCCGACGAGCTGTACGCCGCGCCGGCCAACCGGTTCGTCGGCGGATTCGTGGGCCGCTCGAGCGTGATCCCCGTTGCGGTGCTCGGCCCCACCGAGTGGGGAACCCGGATCGCCGTGGAAGGGGTGGAGTGGGAAGTCGAGCGCCCGGCCGGCCACCCCGTCATGCTCCCGGGCCCGGCGGTGCTGCTGGCGCGGCCCGAGGCGCTCCGCCTGGGCGACGATCCGCAGGCCATCGTGGGCACCGTGGCCGGGCGGCGGTTCACGGGGCCGTCGTCGTTCTTCACCGTGCTCACGGCGAGCGGCGCCGCGCTGGAGGTCGTCGCCCCGCCCATGGCGGTGCGCGACGGGCGAGCGCGTCGGGATCCTTCCGAGCCGTCGCGCCGCGGGCGGGCTCCACCTGTTCCCCGCGGAGGAGCGGATGACCCGCCGGGGTACGGGCGCCATCGCTGCGGCTCTCCTGCTCGGGCTGCTCCTCTGGCTGGTCCTGTACCCGCTGGTGCTGGTCCTGCGCGGAGGGCGTGCGCGGGCCCGCAGGGTGGACGCTCGATCACGTGCGCGAGTTCGTCGGGCGGCCGACCGAGATGCGGGCGCTGTGGGGCAGCCTCTGGATCTCGCTCGCGAGCGTGGTGCTGGCGGCGCTGCTCGGCATCCCGCTCGCCTTCCTGTTCGCGCGCTACGACCTCCCGGGCGGCCGCGTGCTGGCGGCCTGGTGGCGCTCCCGGCGGTGCTGCCGCCGCTGGTCGGCGTGGTCGCGTTCCTCTTCCTCTACGGCGAGACCGGCTTCGTCTCGCTGCTGCTGCTGCGGCTGCTGCGCACTGGAGGAGCCGCCGTGGCGGCTGGAGGGCGCCGGGCGCGATCCTGCTGGTCCACGCCTACTCGATGTACGTCTACTTCTACCTGCTCGTCCGCGCGGCGCTGGTGTCGCTCGACGCCTCGCAGCTCGAGGCGGCGGCGAGCCTCGGCGCCGGCCGGTGGCGCACCCTCCGGCGGGTGGTGCTGCCGCACCTCAAGCCGGCGCTCGCGGGCGCGGCGCTGCTCACGTTCATGACCGCGCTCGCCTCGTTCAGCGCGCCGTACATCTTCGGCGGCGGCTTCCGGGTCATGCCGACCCAGATCGTCTCCACCCGGCTCAACGGCGAGGACCAGCTGGCGATGGTGGAGACGATCGTCGCTCACGGCGCTGGCGCTGCTCGCGCTGCTGGCTGTTCCGGAGCGGCGCCGGATGGACCGGGAGCACGGCGGACGGAAGGGCGCCGCGCCCCGCCCGGATCGTGATGCGGAGCCGGTCGGCCGCGGCTCGCCGCGGGTGCCGTCGGCTGGGGCCTGGCCGCCCTGCTCCTGCTGCCGCACCTGACGCTGCTGCTGGTCTCCTTCGTGCCGGTCGGCACCTGGACCGACCGAGCCGCTCCCGCCGGCGTACACGGTGCGCAACTACCTCACGCTGGTGCAGGACCCGGTGCGGGTGCGGCCGCTGGTCAACAGCCTCTGGCTGGCGACGGTGGCGACGGTCGCCGCGGTCGGCATCGCGCTGGCGGGCGCGCTCCTGAGCGCGCGGCGGCGTACGGCGCCGCGGCGCGCCATCGAGGCGCTGCTCGCGCTGCCGTGGGCCGTGCCGGGGACCGTGTTCGCGATCGCGCTGGCGACCGCGTTCAGCGTGCACGCGCCCCTGGCGGGTCGCGTTCGTCCTGGTCGGGACCCTCTGGATCCTTCCGCTGGCCTACCTCGTACGGAACCTGCCGATCACCAGCCGCGCCATCACGGCGGGCGTGCGCGCCCTGGACCCCTCGCTGGACGAGGCCGCGGCCAGCCTGGGCGCCGGGCGCCGGCGCACGCTGCGGCGGGTGACGCTCCCGCTGCTGCGGCCGGCGCTCCTGGCCGGCGCCAGCCTCGCGTTCGTCACCGCGTTCGGAGACTTCGTGACCTCCATCATGCTCTACACCTACGACACCCGGCCGATCTCGCTCGAGATCCTGTCCAGCCTGCGGCAGGCGGACGTCGGCGTCGCCGCGGCGTACGGCGTCGTGCTCATGCTGGTGAGCGCGCGCCGTCTTCGCCCTGGTGTCGGGCGGCCGGGACGGGGAGGGAACGCCGGGTGACGCCGCCGAACGGCACGCGGCGGCTTCCGCCGGCTCGCGGTCCTCATCGCCGTCAACTTCGTGGACATGGTCGGCTTCATGATCGTGCTCCCGCTGCTGCCGTTCTACGCGCTCGATCTCCACGCCTCCCCCGAGATCGTCGGCCTCCTGATCGCGTCGTTCTCCATCGCTCAGCTCGTCTCCGCGCCGTTCTGGGGCCGGGTGTCCGACCGCTACGGCCGCCGGCCCGCGCTGCTGATCGGGCTCAGCGCCTCGGCGATCGCGTACGTCGTCTTCGGCTTCGCCGAGAGCCTCTGGCTGCTCTTCCTGTCCCGGCTGGTCCAGGGCGCGGGCGGCGGCACGACCGGCGTGGCCCAGGCCTACGTCGCCGATACGATGCCGGCCAAAGACCGGGCCAAGGCGCTCGGCTGGCTTTCCGCGGCCACGTCGGCGGGCGTCGCGTTCGGGCCGGTGATCGGATCCTTCGCGGCGCACCTGGGCAGGGCGGCGCCCGGTCTGGTGGCGGCGGCGCTCTGCCTGGTGAACGTCGCGTTCGCCTGGCGCTGGCTCCCCGAGTCGCGGCTCCGCGAGACGGGGCCGGCGCCGACCCCGGCGGCCGGTCTGGCATCCGGCCTGGACCGCCCTCCGCCACCCCGGCGCGCCGCTCTCCCGGCTGCTCTGGATCTACGGCATCGGCATGGTGGCGTTCGCGTCGCAGACCTCGGTGCTCGCGCTGTATCTCGGGGCGGAGTTCGGGCTCGACGCGCGCGACCATCGGGCCGATCTTCACCTACATCGGGATCCTGTCGTTCGTCATGCGGAGCGTCCTGCTGGGTCCGATCGTGGACCGCCTGGGTGAGCTGTGGACGATGCGGCTCGGAGCGGCCGCTGCTGGCGCTCGGCCTCTGGCTCTACCCCACTCCCGAGTCGCTCTGGGCCTTTGCGGCCGTCATCCCCCTTGTGCCGATCGGCACGGCGCTGCTGTTTCCATCCACTACCTCGCTCATGTCCCGCCAGTCCGACCCGCGCGAGCTGGGCACCACGATGGGCGTGGCCCAGACTTTCGCCGGACTGGCGCGGGTGGCGGCACCGCTGCTCGCGACGATGGCGTTTCAGCGGCTCGGCCACGGAGCGCCGTTCTATCTCGGCGGAGCCTGTGTGGCGCTCGCCGGGGTGCTCGCGTTCCGGATCCAGGTCGGTCCCAGCGTCTCCGCGCATCCGGCAGCGGAGGAAAAAGCGAGGGTCTCATGAGCACGGACGACCGGCTCGAGCGGCTGGAGCAGCGGGTGGCGGTGCTGGAGGCGCTGGCGAGGGCGAAACAGCAAGGCGACGAGGTGATGGGAGCAGCCACCCAGGGTCGAGGCGGTCCCGCCGTCACCGGTGGCTGCCCCGGTCATCGCATCGCCCGTCCCTACCGCCCGCCCCACTCCGTCGCCCCACCAGCCCGCCGCCATCCCGCCTTCCCGACTTCACCGAACAGTGGATCGGCCAGCGCGGCCTCCTTGCCATCGGCGTCGTCGCGCTCCTGATGGCCACCGGCTACCTGCTCAAGCTCTCGTTCGAGCGCGGCTGGATCTCGCCGGTCATGCGCTGCACCGGCGGCGCCGTGCTCGGCGCGGTGGTCGGCGCGATCGGCTGGCGGCTGCACCAGCGCTATCGCACCTACGGCGCGGCGCTCATCGGGTGCGGCTGCGGCATCATCTACCTGAGCGTGTGGGCGGCCTGCCGGCTCTACGAGGTCATCCCGCCGACGACCGGCATCGTCGGGCTCGCGCTGGTGTCGGTGGCGCTCGCCATGGTCGCCTTCGCGATCAACGTCGAGGCGCTCGGCACCACCGCGGCGCTCGGCGCCTTCATGGCGCCGGTGCTGCTGGGCAGCGACGACGCCAACGCGAACCTGCTCCTGCTCTACCTCGCGAGCATGGCCGCGGGACTCGGCCTGGTCGCCGCGCGGCAGCGCTGGCGGCTGACCATGTTCGTGGTCGCGGCAAGCTATTTCGGGGTCGGGATCGCCGGTGCGGGCGACAGGGCCGTGCCCTGGGCGCTGCTCTTGTACGGCGTGATCGGCGGCACCGCCGGACTGTATCTCGGCCTGCGCGAGCAGTGGTGGGAGACCCGCCTCCTCACCTTTTCCGGTGGCTGGACGCTGCTGGCGGCCGCGAGCGAGCGGATGGCGCCCCACTGGCCCGTATTCATAGCCGGCCTCATTCTGTCGGCGCCGGTCTGGTGGCACGCGCTCAGGAATCCCAAGGCGCTTCCACTGCGGCTCGGTGCCGGGCGCCCCAGCCAGCCAGACGCCCGGAGCCGAGCAGAAGGGTGGTCGGCCGGTGAGGCGCTCTATTTCTTCACCACGCCGCTGCTCCTCGGCTGGGCCGCGTACGGTCTCGCGCCGGACCGTTTCGAAACGACGCCCGGCCTGCTGCCCGCTGCTCGTGGCGGTTCCCTATCTGCTCGCCGGCTACCTGCGTCCCCGTCCGCCGTTCGCGCTGGTCGGCGCGGCGGCCATGGCGGTCGCCGCCCAGGCGCAGTGGGACGGCATCAATCAGGTCTGGGCGCTCCTTGCCATGGCCCTGTTGTGGCCTGCGCTGGACCACAAGCTCGGCCGATCGGATGGCCGTTGGTACGGCGTGCTCACGTGGGTCGCCGCGGCCCAGCATCTGTTCGAGGAGGCCCTCGGGCAGCGCACCGCGGCGGACGCCGCCTTCGTCGGCCCTTGGGCTCTCGCCCTCTGGGGCACGACCGCCGCGGCGCTCGGCCTCGCGGCAGGCCTCTTCAAGGTGAGATCGAGGAGGAGTGAGGCCGAGCTGGTGCGCTCCGGCCTCTGGCTGTTCGCGGGCCTGCTCGCCGCTCTTCGGCGTCACCGGTGAGATCCGGCGCTATTTCGAGCTACGGAGTCTCTCCCGGGTCACGGCGGAGCTCGCCGCCGGCCTGGCGGTGAGCGCCTGGTGGCTGGTCTTCGCCGCGGCGCTCGTCTTCTTCGGGTTCACCCGCTCGATCAAGCCGCTCCGCGTCGCCGGGCTCGGCGTGGCGGGACTCGCGGTGGTGAAGGTGATCTTCTTCGACCTCTCCTCGCTCGACGCGCTGTATCGGGTCGGATCGGTCTTCCTGCTCGGCCTGGTCATGCTGTCGCTCGCCTACCTCTACTACCGATACGACCGCTCGGAGCCGACGCCGTGATGTCATGCCGAGCCCTGCGAGGGACCTTGCCCGCCGATCTATGAAGCCGGTTCGACCGCGGGAGCCACCATGTCCGATATGAACCGGCGCGAGTTCGCCGAGGCGATTGCGCTCGCCGCCCTGGCGCCGATGCTCGGCGGCGCCGGCCCCGATCGAGTGGACCGGCCCCCTGGTCGCCGGCGCCCCGGCTGCCGGACTCGCCACGCTCGAGCCGAGGGCGCTCGCCAAGGCGCTCGCCGCCGCGATCCGCGCGCAGTACGGCGACCGGCTCAGCGAAACCGACCTCGCCGACGGTCACCCGCCAGATCGAGAGCGGGCTCGAACGCGCCGAGAAGGTCCGCAAGATCACGCTCGCCAACGGCGACGAGCCGGACTTCGTCTTCTCGGCCGTTCGCTCGGAGAGCACCGGGTGAGCGATCTCACCTGGCTGAGCATCCCCGAGCTCGGCCGGCTGCTGCGGGCGCGGAAGGTGTCCTCGGTCGAGCTGGCGAAGCACTTCCTCGACCGGCTGGAGCGCCTCGGCCCGGCCTACAACGCGGTGGTGACCGTGCTGCGGGAATCCGCCCTGGCGGAGGCCCGGCACCGCGACGCGGAGCTGGCATCGGGGAAGGACCGCGGCCCCCTGCACGGCATTCCCTATGGCGCCAAGGACCTGCTCGCCGCCGAAGGCGCGCCGACGACCTGGGGCGCCCAGCCGTACCGCAACCAGATGCTCAAAGGCGACGCCACCGTCGTCCGCCGGCTTCGGGAAGCCGGGCGCCGTGCTGTGCGCCAAGCTCGCCATGGTCGAGCTCGCCGGCGGCATGGGGTACAACCAGGCGTTCGCCAGCTTCACCGGTCCCGGGAGGTCGCCGTGGGATCCGGCCCGGTGGTCCGGCGGCTCCTCGAGCGGGTCGGGGGCGGCGGTCGGGGCGGGGCTGGTACCGTTCGCGATCGGATCGGAGACCTGGGGCTCCATCCAGTATCCGGCCGCCTTCTGCGGCGTGACCGGACTGCGCCCGACCTACGGCCGGGTGAGCCGCCACGGCGCGATGGCGCTGAGCTGGACGATGGACAAGCTCGGTCCGCTGGCTCGGACGGCGGAGGACTGCGGGACGGTGCTCGCTGCCGCCGCCGGCCCCGATCCCGCCGATCCGTCCGCGCTGGGCCGAGGGTTTGCCTACCGGGCAGGCGCCAGGTCTCGCAAGCGCTACCGTCTCGGCATCCTGAGGGGCACGCTGGAGAAGACCCAGCCGGAGGTGCGCCGCAACTTCGAGGAGTCGCTCCGGGTGCTGCGGGAGTTTGCCGATATCGAGGAAGAGCTCGAGCTGCCGGACTTCCCCTACGAGGCGATGGCGTCCATCGTGATCGACGCCGAGGCGGCGAGCGCGTTCGAGCCGCTGTTCGAGAGCGGGCGGATCACCGGAGCTGACCGCGCCGGAGGACCGGATCGGCGGGTACGCCGGCCAGGTCGTGCTGGCGAAGGACTACCTCCGTGCCCTCCGGCTGCGGCGCCCGGCGGCCGCGGCTCTCGACCGGCTGCTCGCCCGGGTGGACGCGCTGGCCGCGCCGACGCTTCCGACGGTGGCGTGGCCGATCGACGCGGCCTTCGACAAGGTGTACCCCGATTACTCGGGAGGGGCGAATATCAGTGGTCCGCCAACCTCTGCGGCGTCCCCGGGCTGTTCCTGATGAACGGCACGGGAGAGGGCGGCCTCCCCACCAGCCTTCAGCTCACCGGTCGGGCCTTGGGTGAAGACTCGCTGCTCGCGATCGGCCACCGGTACCAGCAGCGCACGAAATTTCACCGGCTGCGTCCGCCGGGATTGTGACCCGCCGCGTTCCCCCCTATATCTCCTGACCGAGATTCGGAAGCTCACTCGCGATGGGACTTTATCTGGATCAGGAGTTCAGCGTGACCGTGTCGGCTCTGCCCTCGTCTCCCGCCGCGCTGTCCAAGGCGAGATGGGAGGATATCGCCCCCTATTTCGATGATCTCGCGGAGCGCCCGCTCGACGAGACCACGGTCGAGGGCTGGCTCCGCGCTGGTCCACGCTGGAAGAGCTGGTCACCGAGGCGGCGGCGCTGGCCATGATCGCCTACACCATCGAGACCTCCGATCCGGAGAAGGAAAGCCGACCACCTCCGCTTCTCCACCGAGATCCTGCCCAAGATGGAGGAGCGCAGCGTCGAGCTGGCGCGGCGCCTGGTGGAGTCCGGATACCGCGCCCCTGCACTCGCGACCACGCTGGCCCGCTTCCGGACCTCGATCGAGATCTTCCGCGAAGCCAACGTGCCGATCTTCTCGGAGCTGGAGGAGCTGAGCGCCCGGTATCAGCGGATCACCGGCTCGATGACGGTGGAGTGGGAGGGGCAGGAGCGCCCTCTGCCCCAGCTGCAGCCGTACCTCAAGAGCCCCGACCGGCCGGTCCGGGAGCGCGCCTTCCGCGCCGCCGCGAGCCCTACGCCGACAAGCACGACGAGCTGGCCGGGCTGTTCGACCGGATGTACGAGCTGCGGCAGCGGGCGGCTCGGAACGCGGGGTTCGCCAATTTCCGCGACTACATCTTCCCCGCCAAGTTCCGCTTCGACTACACCCCGGCGGACTGCGAGCGCTTCCACGACGCGATCGAGGAGGCCGTCGCGCCGGCGGTCGAGCGCATGCTCGCCGTCCGCCGCCGCCGGCTCTCCCTCGACGTGCTCCGGCCCTGGGACCTGGCGGTGGATCCGTACCGCAAGACACCGCTTCGGCCGTTCTCCACCACCGAGGAGTTCGTCGGGCGGGCGCGATCGGTCTTCGACCGGGTGGATCCCGTGCTCGGCTCCGAGTTCCAGACCATGATCGACGAGCGCCTGCTCGATCTGGACAGCCGGAAGGGCAAGGCGCCGGGCGGATACTGCGAGACGCTGCACCACCGGGGGCGCCCGTTCATCTTCATGAATGCCGTGGGCCTGGTGGACGACGTGATGACCCTGCTGCACGAGGCGGGGCATGCCTTCCACGCCTTCGCCTCGCACCGGCAGCCGCTCATCTGGCAGCGGCATCCCGGGTCCGAGGCGGCGGAGCTGGCGTCGATGTCCATGGAGCTGCTCGCGGGCCGCACATCTGCTCGCAGCCGGCGGGCTACTTCACCGCCGGAGGATCATCGCAGCGCCTGGCTCGAGCATCTGGAAGACATCCTGCTCAGCCTGGTCCACATCGCGTCGGTGGATGCCTTCCAGACCTGGATCTACACCAGCGGCGAGGGCGGCGACGCGGCCGCGCGGGACGCGGCCTGGCTTCGCATCCGGCAGCGGTTCGAGCGCGGCGTGGACTGGAGCGGGCTGGAGCGGGAGCGGGTGGCGCGATGGTACCGCCAGCTCCACATCTTCATGTATCCGTTCTACTACATCGAGTACGGCATCGCCCAGATCGGCGCCCTGCAGGTCTGGCGCAACAGCCGGCGGGATCAGGCCGGCGCGGTCGCCCGCTACCGCGAGGCGCTCGCGCTCGGCGCGGTGCGCGGCCTTCCCGACATCTACCGGGCCGCCGGGGCGGAGCTGACCTTCGATGCGGCCCAGATCGGCGAGCTGGTGCGGCTGGTCGAGTCGGAGATCGAGCGGGTCCGCTCGGAGCTGCCAGGGTCCTAGTCGCCACCATTCCCGACGCTCAGGTTGCTTCCCGGCTCCGGCCGGGCAAGATTCCATGCCGGCCGGCCCCGGTTCCCGGCGCCGTGTGTGCAGGTTCCCGCAGCGGAGAGACTGGATGGCGAAAGAAGAAGGGATCGAGATGGAGGGCGTCGTGACCGAGGTCCTGCCCGACCGCAACTACCGGGTCATGCTGGAGAACGGCCATGAGATCCTGGCGTACGCCGCCGGGAAGATGAGCAAGTTCAAGATCCGGGTGCTGGAGGGCGACCGCGTGAGCGTCGTGCTCTCTCCCTACGATCTGACCCGGGGACGGGTCATCTACCGGCATAAGTGACTCGACGGGCCGTTAAGTGAACCGCGTGAAAAGTGAACGGTGAAAAGTAAAAGGGAGGGTGAGGTAGGCCGCTGCCCTTCACTTTTCACCGTTCACTTTTCACGATCCTCCCCCAGCAGCCGTAAGCAAAACGGGCCGCCCCAGTCGGGCGGCCCGTTTCGTTCCAGGGTCGGCGGTCTTACTTGACCTTGGTGACGTTCTCGGCGGCGGGGCCCTTCGCACCCTGCACGATGTCGAACTCCACCCGGTCACCCTCGGAGAGGCTGCGGAAGCCGTCCGCCTTGATGGCGGTATGGTGGACGAAGCAATCCTTGTCCCCATTCTCCGGAGTGATGAAACCAAACCCTTTTGCGTCGTTGAACCACTTCACCGTGCCGAGGGTGCGAGCCATTGGTCCTACTCCATTGTTGTTTGACTGCGTCGGGCGCCGGACGTCCGGCACACCGAGTTTTTATGAGCGCGGGCCTGTCCCGCGTCATAAAAAATGAAAGACCCGCCAGCGAGAATCCCGGGTCTTAAAATCTCAATGGTAGAGTCTTTAGGAGCTCCGAAGGGGGCCGTCGCGGGGACAAATCTGTACGCCGGCGGCGTTTAGTCAAGGGGGGAGCCGCGGAGCCAGCGGGCGGCCGCCCGGGCCCAGTCGACGACCGGCTCCCGGGGTCCGGTCTCGGCGGCGCGGTTGACCGCCTGCAGGAACTCGGCGGCCGATGCGTACCGGCCTCCACGTCGGCGCTGAGGGCCCGCTCGAGCACCTGCTCCAGCGCCTCGCTGACATCCTCCCGGGTCTCCTTGGCGGCCGGGAGCTGATTGGTGGTCTGCTTGGCCAGCACCTGCTCGGGGGTGAGCCCCGGGAAGGGCGGCAGGCCCAGCAGGGCGTAATAGGCCACCGCCGCCAGGCTGTAGAGGTCCGACCGCTGGTCCACCCGCTCGCCGAGGAGCTGTTCGGGGCTGGCGAACTGCGGGGTGCCGCTCTGGCTGGTGGCGCCCCCGAACTTTCCCCGAAGCGCCAGCGCCAGGCCGAAGTCGGTGATCTGGAGGCTTCCGTCGCCGGCGATCAGCATGTTCTCGGGCTTGATGTCGCGGTGGACCAGGCCGAAGCCATGGGCGTGGGCCAGGGCGGAGAGCGCCTCCCGCAGGAGCCGCAGCACCCGGTCCAGCGGCAGCGGCCCGTCGCGCTCCACCAGCTGCGCCAGGCTGGGGCCGTCGATCAGCTCCATCGTGTACCAGATCAGGCCGGACCGCCCGCCGATGTCGTAGATGTTCACGATGTTGGGGTGGTCGAGCCGGGCCGCGAGCTGCGCCTCGCGGCGGAAGCGCTCCACCACCTGGGATCCCGGGTCAGCGACGGGTGCAGGACCTTGAGCGCGACCAGACGCTCGAGGTGAAGGTCGCGCACCCGATAGACCCGGCCGAACCCGCCCGTGCCCAGCAGCTCCAGCAGCTCGTAGTCGTCGCCCAGCGCCCGCCGGAGCCGCTTCTCCCACCGAGCCCGATCCTCGTTGGGCGAGACCGCCGCCCCACCCAGGGTGGGCGGTGCGACGTCGTAGGTGCCGGCGTCCGAGGCGAAGTCCTCCAGCATCTCGGCGGCGGTGAAGTAGCGCGATCTCGGGCGCGGGCTGGAGCGCCCGCAGCACGATCCGCTCGATGACCCGGGGGCAGGTGGGTCGCAGCTCGGTGGGCCGGCGGATCTGCTGCGGGTCGAGGGCGGGCTCCTGGCCGGTGACGGCGAAGTAGAGCATCGCCCCGACGGTGTAGATGTCGGAGGCGGGATCCCCCACCGCCCCTTCGCGGATCTCGGGCGCCATGAACCGGAGCGCCGGGCGGCGACGCCCCCGGCGGCACGGCGGGCAGGCAGTAGCTGCAGTAGCGGAGGTCGGTGACCGTGGCCCGGCCGCCGGCGCTCACCAGCACCGAGAGCGGCGAGACCGCGCGGACGATGATCCCGTGCAGATGGGCGTGCTCCAGCGCGCCGAGGAGGTCGCGTGCCAGGGCGAACACGGTGGGAATCGGTCGGGGGCCGCGGCGCACCGCTTCCCGGAGCCCCTCGCCGTCGACCCAGTTGCCGATCCGGTAGGCCAGGTCGCCGACCCGGCCCGCGTCGTAGACGTGCATGATGCCCGGGTCGTCGAGCTGGCCCAGCGCCTCCGACTCGCGCATGAACCAGGCGCGGATGGCGTCGTCGAGATAGAAGTTGATCCGCACGCCGACCCGGCGCTTCAGGACCTCGTCGTGTGCCTCGAAGAGCACCCGCTCGGCCGAGGAGGCGACGATGCGCTCCAGATCGATAGCGCGGTCCCAGGGCCTCGCGCGTGCGCTCGAAGGCGACCCGCGGGTCGGGGCCGGTCAGCGGAGCGGACCCCGGCGCCGCTCGACTCGCAAGGTGGTGCCGCAGATGGCGGCGGTGCACCAGCGCCGGCTCCGGGTGGGTGAGGCATCGGCGAAGAAGAGCGAGCAGGTCTCGCCGGCGCAGCGCCGGACGACGACCGGCGGCATCGGCCAGGGTGGCCGCGGCCGAGCGCGCGATCGCCTCCAGCGGCGCCAGCGGCCTGGTCGGCGCGAACTGCAGCCGCCACTCGCCGCCGACCCGGGTGAGCCGCTGGCTGCCCGGTGCTCCGTGCCAGCATCGCGTTGATCGCGGCGATGGCGCCGGCAGGCGGCTGAACGTCCGGCGTCGAGCGCTTCGGCCAGCGCGGTGAGCTGCCGCCGGAACTCGCGGACGACGGGGATAGGGGGCGCCGCCGTCGAGCTGCATCAGGCGCTGGGCGTGGGCCCAGCGGGTGAAGGCCGCGGCGTCGGGCAGCAGATCGGGCGGGGAGAGGGTGCGTCCGCGCGCCGAGTTGACGAAGTCCAGCCAGACGGCGTCGCCGAGCAGGGTGAACTCGGGATGGGCCATCGTGCTAACCGTCCGCGACCTCGACCGCGTTGCGCCCGGCCCGCTTGGCCTTGTAGAGCGCGGTGTCGGCTGCGGCGAGCACGCTGCTCACCGTGGTCCCGTGCCGCGGCGACTCCGCGATGCCCATGCTGAGGGTGCAGGGCCCGAACTCGGGGCTGTTCTGCTCCAGCTCGCGCAGGCTCTTCTGGACCCGCGCGACGAACACCTGCGCCTCGGCGGGCTTGGTCATCGGGAGGATCACCAGGAACTCGTCGCCGCCGAGCCGGCCCACCACGTCGAGCGCGCGGCACTGCTGCCGCAGGATGCGGGCGACCTGGATCAGCAGCCGGTCGCCCGCCGCGTGGCCCATGGTGTCGTTCACCACCTTGAACCGGTCGAGGTCGAGCAGGAGCACGCTGGTGTGGAGCTGGTGCCGGAGGCTGCGGGAGATCTCGGCGGCCAGCCGCTCCTCCAGCGCCCGCCGATTGTAGAGGCCGGTCAGCTCGTCCGTCGTCGCGGCGCTGTGGAGCTGCTCCACCAGCTCCGAGTTCTTGAGCGCGATCGCCGCGGCGAACGAGAGCGTGCCCGCCAGCTCCAGCTCGGCCCGCCCGTACAGCTTGTCGCTGATTCGGGAGCCGAGCACCAGAACCGCCATGCGCTCGGCGCCGGCATCGAGCGGTACCACCAGCTCGGCCCCGGGGCCGACCAGCGACGCGACGGACACGTCGTCGGCGCCACTGGACGCGCTTCCGGCGGGGAGGGCCTGGTCGAGCGCGGCTTTGTCGATGGGGGCGGGGCGGAGACGATCGTTGAGGGAGCGGAAGACCTTGGGCGCGTAGACCGTTCCCTCGGGCCGGTAGAGGCAGGCCCACCAGGCGAAGAACACCTCGGCCATGAAGTCGAGGATCAGCTGCTCGGTCTCCTCGATGGAGTGCACCGAGGAGAGCAGCCGGGCCACCTGTCGGAGCGCCCGGAGCTGGAAGACCGCGTCGTCGAGCGCCGCCTGCCGCTCGAGCAGGATGCTCCGAAGCTCCAGCACCACGCTGAGCCCGAGCGCCAGCGGCATCGCCACCGCCCGCATCTCGCCGACGACCGCGCGGTCGGCGTGAATGATGACCTCGGTCTCGCCGCTGCCCGAGCCGGGCGACCTCGACCGCCTCGGCGAACCCCTCTTCCGGCCCCACCCGCGGAATGCTCTCGGTGGGTGAGACCAGCCCGAACCAGATGCGCTCGCTCTGGAAGCGACGGACCAGCGCCACCCGGCAGCGCTCGAACAGCTCTCCCTCGGTTCGAGAGAGCCGGCAGGCTGCGGCAAAGGCACTTGGGAGACTTACGAGAGCGGCTGGCGTGGAAGCCATGTCCAATAATACCCGGGCCCGCGAGTTGAAGGGAGGCGGCTGCCGATCACCCCGGATTGGGGCTTCCTGCCTCCACGATCCGGCCGCTCGCCGGCGCGGTGATCTTGCCTCCGAGCGAGTCCGAGAGGTAACGGACCAGCAGATCGGCCGCCCGGGGGCCGGAGGACGCCTGGCCACAGCTGCTCCGCCGCCTCGGGGATCTTGTAGCCGTCTCCACCTTCGCATGCCGGGAAGGCGGCCATCGCCACGCTGACCGTATCGGTCGCGGTCCGATGACCCCCCGCCGGGCCGCCGGAGGTCGCCCACCAGCCGGCTCCCCGACGGCTCGGGAGCGGTCGAAGGTGAACTCCACGCCGGACACCTGGAGGAAGCCCCCCTTGCCGAGCGAGGCGTCCGACACGCCGTGCTCCAGCACCTCCCGCAGCCGGCCTCCGGAGAGCGGGAAGGTGACGATCCGGGTCTCGTCGGCAAAGAGGAAGATGCTCTCGAGCTGGTAGTTGCTGACCGGCCCGGCGGGGATGACGTCGTCGAGCCGCATGGCGCCGGCGTTGAGGAGTGCCACGTCGGCCCCGGTGCCGGCCCGGATGGCGTCGGTCACCAGGTCGCCGATGGCGGACTCGCGGCGGCGGGACACCGCATCCCGCGCGTCGATCGGCGCCTCCGCGGTGCCGACGGAGCGCTCGGGTCCGAGCCGCTTGCGCAGGCTGTCGGCCCACGCCTCGACGACGCGGGCGGTCGCGGTGTCGTCCGGGAGCCGGGAGTCGATGGTGACCAGGCCCACCGCCTGCCGCCACTTCCCCTTGCCGCCCCAGAGCGTGGCGAACTGCGCGGAGCGCGAGTTGGCGTCGGCCTTGAGGACGTGCCGGCCGGAGACCACCGAGTCGTGCGCCTCGTGCTCGTGGCCGCCCAGGATGAGGTCGATCCGCGGCTCGCGGGCGAGCAGGTCGCGGTCGGCCTCGATGCTCTGATGGGTGAGGCCGACGATCAGATCCGCCTTCAGCGCCGTCAGGGTGTCCATCGCGACGGTCGCCGCGCTGTCGGGGTTGGCGCAGCGCACGTAGCTCCGGTAGTCGCCCGGGAGGGTGAGGCCGAAGAGGCCCACCAGGTGGCCCGACACCCGCACCGTGTCCCACGGCAGCACCTTGGGAAAGCGGCTGCCGTCGGCGAGGATGCAGTTGGTCGAGAGCCACTTGAAGGACGACTCGTCGATCCGGGCGATCAGGGTGTCGCGGGGCAGCTCGAACTCGTGGTTGCCGAAGGTGGCGTAGTCGAGCTTGGCGGCGTTCAGCGCCTCCACCATCTGGCGCCCGCCGTAGTACTTGCTGAGGAGGCTCGGGCTCAGGAAGTCGCCGGCGAGCACGAAGAGCACCGGCCCCTGGTCGGCCAGCCGGTTCCGCACCGTGGCCACGCGCGCGAGCCCGCCGCGTGCCGTCGGAGAGCGTGTCGGCGACGTAGACGTCGTTGATCAGAAGGAACCGGACCGGGTTGAGCGGCTCCGGCGCCTTGGCGCCCGGCACGCAGGCCGTGACGAGCAGCACACCCAGCCCCCACCGTGACTTCGACCTCACAGCTCCTCCTCGCTGAGCCGGAGGCTGCGCACCAGGTCGGTGCTCATCAGCCGCAGCTCGGACAGCATCTCCCGGCGCGGCCAGTCCGCGCGGGCGTCGAGCACTTCCAGCATCGATCGGTACCACCAGATGGTCTGCTCCGAGCCCGCGCGCGACAGGGTGCGGAGGTACTCCGGCGCCGAGCCGGCGGAGGGCGGTGATGGTGGAGCCGCAGGCGTGAAGCTCGTCGGCGACGCAGACGTCGAGCGCGCGCGGCTCGGCGGCCGCGAGCTGGCTCAGATACTCCTGCTTGCAGGGCTGCCAGGGGCGCTCGCCGCCGCGGCGGTCGTACTTGGGCTCCAGCGCGTCCCGGGCGATCGCCAGGGCGACCGGTCCGAACTTGTCCGCGATCTTCCGCTCGAGCGCCAGCCGGCGGTCGGGACCGGCCTCCTCCAGCACGTGATGGAGGATGCCGCCGACGATGGTCACCTGCTCGCAGCCGTAGCGGGCGAGGATGATGGCGACGTTGGCGGGGTGGGCAAGATAGTCCATGCCCGAGCCCACCGGGCGCCGCCGCCCCGTAGTACTTCGCCGCGAAGGCGAACGCGTGGTTGATGCGGTCGGAATATCCGTGCATGCTCAGCGGGGCAAGGGGATGGGAGGGGAGGCGCTGCACCAAGCCGCACAGGGGCGCCCTCCGGCTCACCGGAGCGAACCGCCCCGCTGCCCTTCGGCCCCGCTGCCCCGCCTTACGGAATGCCGAGAAGCTTATGCGTTTGGAGGCTCAGTCGCCAGCGCGGGTGCGCCAGGCAGTAGCTCAGCGCCGCCGCGGTGTTGGCCTCCCGGGCAGGGCCGTCCATCGGCTGGAGGAAGAAATGCTCGAAGCCGAGCCCCTCGAATCGCTCCGGCTCGGCGCCGTCCTGAGGATAGACCAGCTTGAGCTCGTTCCCCTCCCGCACGACCAGCGGGGCTCGGCCTTCGGGCTCACGCAGAGCCAGTCGATGCCGCGCGGGGGGTCCACGGTGCCGTTGGTCTCCACCGCCACCTCGAATCCCTCGGCGTGGAGCGCCTCGAGCAGGGCGGGGTCGAGCTGGAGCAGCGGCTCGCCGCCGGTGCACACCACGAAGCGCCTGCCCTCCGAGCCGCCGATCCGGCCAGGCCGCGGCCACGGCCCGCGCCAGCGACGGCGGATCGGCGAACTTGCCGCCGCCCGGACCGTCGGTGCCCACGAAGTCGGTGTCGCAGAACCGGCAGGTGGCGTCCGCCGGTCGGACTCCCGGCCGGTCCACAGGTTGCACCCGGCGAACCGGCAGAACACCGCCGGCCGGCCGGTGTTGGCCCCCTCGCCCTGGAGGGTGTAGAAGATTTCCTTGACCGAGTAGGGCATGAGCCGGAACAGCGTGAAAAGTGAAGGTGAAGAGTGAAACGGAAAGATAACCCGCCGCAAGCGATCCCTTCACTTTTCACTCTTCACGCTTTTCTGATAGGTTGCCGGATCTTCCATCCCCGCCTCCCGGAACCCCTTCCGCCTGAGAATGCAGGCCTCGCAGCGGCCGCAGGCGACGCCGTCCGGCCGCGGGGTCGTAGCAGCTCCAGGTCAGCGCGTACTCCACGCCGAGCCGGGTTCCCAGCGGCCACGATCTCGGCCTTCGACAGGCTGATCAGCGGGGTGTGGATCCGGAGCCCGCGCCCCTCGACGCCGGCCCGCGTCGCCAGGTTCGCCATGCGCGTCGAAGGCCTCGATGTACTCCGGCCTGCAGTCCGGGTACCCGCTGTAGTCGAGCGCGTTGGCGCCGAGGAAGATGTCGGATGCCCCGAGCGTCTCGGCCCAGCCGAGGGCGAACGAGAGGAAGATGGTGTTGCGGGCGGGGACGTAGGTGGCCGGAATGCTGGAACCGATCCGCTCGAGCGGGGTGTCCTTGGGCACGTCGAGGTCGCCGGTCAGCGCCGAGCCGCCGAAGGCGCGCAGGTCGATGTCGAGCACCACGTGCCGGCGAAGCCCGAGCCGTTCCGCGACTCGCCGGGCCGCCTCCAGCTCCGTGGCGTGTCGCTGGCCGTAGCGGAAGCTGAGCGCGTAGACCTCGAAGCCCTGGTCGAGCGCGACGGCCGCGGCGGTCGCCGAGTCCATGCCGCCGCTGAGGAGGACTACCGCCTTGGGAGTCGCCATGCGGGAAAGCTAGGCGCCATGGCGGCTGGTCGGCAGACGGGGTCCGGACGCACCACGAGAATTATCGCTATCGCCCGAGCACGTGCCGGAGCGCCTGCTCCAACCGGGGATGGCGGAACGAGTAGCCGGATGCGAGCAGGCGGGCCGGCGAGACCCGCTGGCTCCCGAGCAGCGCGGTATCCGCCATCTCGCCGAACAGCAGCCTGAGCGCGGGCGCTGGCGCGGGAAGGATGGCTGGCCGGCGCAGCACCCGACCCAGCGTCGCCGCGAAGGTCCGGCTGGTCACCGGCTCGGGTGCGACCGCGTTCAGCGGCCCCGCGAGCGCCTCGGTAAGCAGCGCATGATGCACGGCGCCGATGGCGTCGTCCACCGAGATCCAGCTCACCCACTGCTTCCCTCCACCCAGTGGCCCGCCCGCTCCCGCGCGAAAGAAGGGCAACATGCGACCCAGGGCCCCGCCGGCGGGCGTCAGGATGATGCCGAAGCGCAGATTGACCACGCGGATGCCGGCGGCCCGCGCCGGCTCGGTCGCCTCTTCCCACTCGCGTCCCACGTCGACCAGGAAGTCGCTCGAGGCCCCCGTTGGGGTGCTGTCCTCGGTCAGAATCTCGTCGCCCCGGTCGCCGTAGATCCCCATCGCCGACGCGCAGACGAGCACCCGCGGCGGCCGCTTCAGCTCCGCGAGCGTCTCGGCGAGGAACTGGGTCCCGGCCACCCGGCTCTCCCGAATTCGGCGTTTCCGCTCGTCGGTCCAGCGTGCCCCCACGTTTTCGCCGGCGAGATGAACCACGGCGTCGAGGCCCTCGAAGGCGGAGACGTCGATCGCTCCCGCGGAGGGATCCCAACGGATCGCATCCGAGGGCGTAGCTCGACGCGTCACCGGCGTCACGCGATGGCCGCCGGTGGTGAGGAACGGGGTCAGCGCCGAGCCGATCAGGCCGCTGGCCCCGGTGACCGCGACGTGCAGTGGGCCCTGGTCTCGAAAGTGGCCGTGGGCGGCGAGGTCTTCCCGGAGCAGGGAGTGACGGTACGCCAGCATTCGCTCGATCCGGGGGCGGGCCAGCCAGATGCCTGCCGCCGCGCCGAGGGTGCCGAACGGCGGGGTGAACTCGATCCGATCGGTGTAGCGCGACGCATCGGGGCTCACCGGCTCGAAGAGATGCTGGTGCACCCAATGGGAAAAGGGTCCCTCGACCTGCTCGTCCACGAACCGGCGTCCCGGGACGTAGTCCCGATGGGCCGCCACCCAACGGAGCGGCACCGGCCCGATGTGCACCCGAAAGGTGGTGCGCGCTCCGTCCTGGATTCCGCCGGTTCGCTCCAGCACCTCGAACCGCTCCCATGGAGGGGCGAGGCGCTCGAATGCCCCGGCGCGCTCGTGCCAGGCGAACGCCTCCTCGGCGGAGACGGGAAGCGTGCTGGTGCGCTCGATCACGTAGAAAGGCGATGCCATCGCCGGAATTTCTCCCTAGATTGCCGGCACATGCGCGGACACACCTTCGCCGGCCTGCTGGTCGGTGGGCTCGCGCTGTACTCGTGCGGGTCCGCCCCGCGGCCCGCTTCGCCCCCGCCCGCATCCTGTATCGTGGAGCGGATAGGAGACGGAGACACCTTCTCCTGTCGGGATGGGCGAAAGGTCCGTCTCCTCGGGATCGACACGCCGGAGCTGGGACAGGGCGAACCGGGCCGCCAGGCGCATGCCGCGCTCCAGCGTCTCATTCCCCCGGGCACGGCGGTTCGGCTGGAGAAAGACGTCGCGCCGCGCGACCGCTTCGGTCGCGATCTGGCCTACGTCTGGACCGGTTCCCGCATGGTCAACGAGCGCCTGGTCCGCGAGGGCTGGGCGGTGCTATACACCCTCCCGCCCAACGTGAAGCATGCCGGGCGCCTGGAGCGGGCGCAGAAGGAAGCACGGGCGGCGCGCGCGGGACTCTGGGAAAGCGGCGGGTTCGAGTGTTCGCCCGTCGCCTGGCGCCACCGCAAGTGCCCGGCAACCCCTTGACGCGTCATCACACTGGTCACGCCTGCGCCCGGCGGACCAGCAGCAGGTCGGTGATGTTGTCGAGCGTGAGCAGCCCCACGAGGCGCCCGGTGTCATCCACCACGGGGAGCGCGGGAAGGCCGCTCGACCGGAGGCGCTCCAGGGCCTCCTGAAATCCGAGCCGGGGCGAAACCGGCTGCACCTCCGCGGTCATCGCATCCCCCACGGTCGAGGACGGCCCGCCCTGGCTGATCCCTTTGATGAGGTTGTCCCGGGTCAGCAACCCTTCCACCCGCCCCATGTTGTCCACCACCGGGAACTCGCGTTGCTCGCCGGACAGAAGCAGCTCCACGGCGTCGGACAGCCTGGCATGAATAGGGACGGTCCGGAAGTGGGTCACCATCATCCGGTCCACGTTGAGCCCCGCTCCGGCGACGCGGGTTTCCACCGCCGCCGCCTCGGCGCTCGCGCCCATGAAGACGAACAGCGAGACCAGCGCGAGCAGCGGCTGTCCCGAGCTGAGGGCATACAGGCCGGCAACCACGGCGCTGGCCTGGCCGAACCGGGCCGCGATCCGGGTGCCGGCGACCAGCCCGATCCGGCTGGCGAGCAGCGCCCGCAGCACCCTCCCGCCGTCCATCGGGAAGGCGGGAAAGAGATTGAAGACGAGCAGGTAGAGGTTCACCCGCATCAGCGTCTCCAGGAACGGGCCGTCGGGATCGAGCTCCCCGAAGCGCGGCGCCTCCCCCCCGATCGCGAGCACTGCGTAGACCACGAGCACGATGGCGAGGGTGACCGCGGGCCCGGCGAGCGCGATGAACAGCTCCTGCTTCGGCTCGTCCGGAATGCGCTCGAGGCGGGCGACGCCGCCGATGGGAAGGAGAATCACGTCGGGGGTGCGAACGCCGAAGTGGCGGGCCATGAAGATGTGGCCGAACTCGTGGAGCAGCACGCAGGCGAAGAGGGCGAACAGCAGGAGGCAGGCGACCGACGGCTCCCGTCGGCCCGCCCTGCTGATATCCCGCCACGCCCCAGAACGCGACCAGTATGAGAAAGGTGAGGTGGACCTTGATCTCGGTCCCCGCCACTCGTCCGATCGTAAACGTCCAACTCATGCGCCGACGCCTCCGCTCCGGCCCGATACGGGCAGACCGAAAGATAGACGGAGTGGAGACGTCTCGGGTCAGCCGATCGCGCGCAGCCCCAGCCGGAGCCTGCCGCCGAAGTCGAGCTGTGTGCCGCTGGCGCAGATCGCCACCGTCGGCGTCACCGGCTCGACCCGGTCGAGGCCCAGCGGATCCCGCTCGGCCCAGCAGGCCATGGTGCGGCGGAAAATGATCTGGGCGTCGATGGCGGGCAGGTTGAACGACCGCACGTAGTGCATGATGGACTCGTCCGGCGTGCACTCGTCGACCAGCAGCTCGGCGATGCTCAGCGCCATTCGGACGTGGGTGGCGGCCACAGCCTCGTCGGCGATCGACGCGGCCAGCCGACACTCGAGATTGGTCTCTTCCACGTACCGGGCCCGGCGCCGGAGAGCGCCGATCAGCTGATCGGGGCGCAGCGGACTCCAGCCTGGCGCCGGACTCTCGTCCGTCTCTACGGCATCCTCGATCATCGGCGCGAGGGCGATCAACGCCCGGGAGCGCACCGTATCAGTCATCGCCGCGGGGACGCCCACCTCGCGGAAGAACCGGTCCAGCGCCTCGTCCATCGCGAGCTGGGCTCTGAGCCGGCGGACGAATTCGGCGGCCTGCACTTGATACGTATCGGCGAGCGCCTCCCAGGCGCGGGCGAAAAGCACCTGGAGGCGGAGACGGGTCGGCGGGGAAAAGCGGCGAGTCGAGATCAAGCTGGGCGCGGCCATGACTCCTCCCAATCTTCGAACGGTGGTGCAGCAGGCTGCTCTCGGCTGTCACGGACTGCACCCACCCGAGGTGCGAGCTTCGTGCCCGGCCCGGGGGCGTCCGGCCCGCCGGGAAGTAACTCGCCAAGCGGCATTTACCCTGGGTGACGGAGGCTGCAGTGTCCCGCGGGAGCGGGTGCTGTAGCGGTCCCGCCACGACGCTTTCCCTGACTGTCGCTTACCATTACAATTGCCCCTTCGCCCTCAGCAGGAGTTCGACATCGCCACTTCGGTCGCACCACCCCCCTGGTCCGTGAAGGACGCGGAAAAGCTCTACAACATGAACGGGTGGGGGCTCGGCTACTTTCGGGTCAACGCCGACGGCCACGTCACCGTGCACCCCGACGCGAACAAGAAACGCGGGCTCGACCTCTACCACCTCGCGACCGACCTGCACGCGCAAGGCGTCGGCCTCCCCCTGCTGCTCCGCTTCTCCGACATTCTGAAATCGCGGATCGAAGCCCTGTCGGGACAGTTCTCCACCGCGATCAAGGAATTCGGCTACGAGGGCAGTTACACCACCGTCTACCCGGTGAAGGTCAACCAGCAACGGCACGTGGTGCAGGAGATCGTCGAGTTCGGCACTCCCTACGGCGTGGGCCTCGAGTGCGGCAGCAAGCCCGAGCTTCAGGCGATTCTCGGCCTCAACGAGGACACCAAGCACCTCATCGTCTGCAACGGGTACAAGGACGAGGAGTACATGCGGCTGGCCCTCATGGGCCAGAAGCTCGGCCACACGGTGATGATCGTGCTGGAGCAGCTGGGCGAGCTGGAGGTCCTGCTCAAGGTTGCCGACGAGATGGGGGTGGCGCCGACGGCGGGGGTTCGCATCAAGCTGGCGACCGAGGGCTCGGGCCGCTGGGCCAAGAGCGGCGGCGAGCGCTCCAAGTTCGGGCTCTCGGCGGTGGAGCTGATGCGGCTTCTGAAAGAGCTGGATCGGAGGGGCCGGAAGGAGGTGCTCAAGCTGGTGCACTTCCACCTGGGCAGCCAGATCACCGACATCCGGCATGTGAAGGCCGGCCTCGAGGAGATCAGCCGGTACTACTCCGAGCTACGGGGGATGGGCTTCGACATCACCCACGTGGACGTGGGCGGCGGACTCGGCGTGGACTACGACGGCTCCCGCTCCACCCGGCCGGCGAGCGTGAACTACACGATGCGGGAGTACGCCAGCGACGTCGTCTACACCATCGGCACCGCCTGCCGGACCGACGAGCTGCCGATGCCGCACATCATCAGCGAGTCGGGGCGGGCGCTGACCGCGCATCACGCGCTGCTGCTGGTCAACGTGACCGACGTGGAGTCCCTGGTCGAGCCGGTGCCGCCCGCGCTCCGGGAGGATCCGCATCCCCTGCTGCTGGAGATGGCGGAGAACCTCGATGCGCTGAATCCGGAGCGGATCGAGGAGGTGTTCCACGACGCGGTCTTCGCCAAGGAGCGCACCCAGGAGTACTTCGCGAGCGGCGTGTTCTCCCTGCGCGACAAGGCCGACGCGGAGCAGCTCTACCTGGCCACCCTGCACGCCCTCCAGCAGGCGATCGGCGAGGACCGGACCTCGTTTCCCGAGATCACCGCGCACATCGACTCCGCGCTGGTGGACCGGTATTTCTGCAACTTCTCGGTCTTCCAGTCGCTGCCCGACCACTGGGCGATCGACCAGCTCTTCCCGATCATGCCGATCCACCGTCTGCTGGAGCCGCCGAGCCGGCGGGGCACCCTGCAGGACATGACCTGCGATTCGGATGGGGTGATCGACCGGTTCGTCGGCGGGCGAAAGGGCAAGCCGTCGCTCGAGCTCCACCCGGTTTCGGAGGGCGAGCCTTACATCCTCGGCATTTTCCTGACCGGCGCCTACCAGGAGATCCTGGGCGACCTGCACAACCTGTTCGGCGACACCAACGCCGTGCACGTCCGGCTGACCGAGCAGGGCTACGAGATCACCGACCTGGTCCACGGCGACACCGTGACCGAGGTGCTGAACTACGTCCAGTTCCACGCCTGCGACCTGCTCGCCACCTTCCGCCGAAAGGTCGGCAACGCCAAGGACCTGACCCGGCAGGAGTCGAACTCGTTCATCGCGGACTTCGTGGCGGGGCTGGAGGGGTATACGTATCTGGAGGAGGATGCGGCGGCGGAGTAGGGGCGGGAAGGGGGAACGGGCGGAATGGCGGAATGGCGGAATGGCGGAACGGCGGGACGGCGGGACGGCGGGACGGCGGTACGGAGGCGAAGGCACGTCATCCCGAGCGCAGCGAGGGATCTTCTTCGCGAGCATCGTGGTTCGCTGAGAAGATTCCTCGCTGCGCTCGGGATGAAGTATCTTTGCTCGCCGTTCCGCCGTTCCGCCGTTCCGCCGTTCCGCCGTTCCGCTCGTTCCGCCGTTCCGCCGTTCCGCCCCTCCTACCCCTCCTTATCCTCGTACATCTCCTTCAGCCGGCTCACCACGTTCGGATCCGCCAGCGTCGTCGTATCGCCCAGCGCCCGGCCCTCGGCGATGTCCTTCAGCAGCCGGCGCATGATCTTCCCGCTTCGGGTCTTGGGGAGGTCCGCGGAGAAGAAGATGTCGTCCGGCCGGGCGATCGCGCCGATCTTCTGGGTCACGTGCGCCTTGAGATCGTCCTTGAGACCGGGCGAGGGCTGCTGCCCGTCCTTCAGCGTGACGAAGGCAGCCAGCGCCTGGCCCTTGAGCTCGTGCGCCCGCCCGACGACCGCCGCCTCCGCCACCGCGGGATGGTCCACCAGCGCGCTCTCCACCTCCATCGTGCCGATCCGGTGCCCCGCCACGTTGAGCACGTCGTCCACCCGGCCCGAGGATCCACCAGTAGCCGTCCTCGTCCAGCTTCGCCCCGTCGCCGGTGAAGTACCGGCCGGGGAAGCGGCTCCAGTAGATCTCGCGGTAGCGCTCGTCGTCGCCGTAGATCGTGCGCAGCATCCCCGGCCAGGGCTGGGCGATGGTGAGAAACCCGCCGCCGGCCTCCAGCCGATTGCCCTTGGCGTCCACCAGCTCCGGCACGATGCCGGGATATGGGATCGTGGCGGAGCCGGGCTTGGTGGTCACCACGGCCGGCAGGGGAGTGATCATGATTCCGCCGGTCTCGGTCTGCCACCAGGTGTCCACGATCGGGCAGCGACCTCGCCCGATGCTGCTCGTGGTACCAGATCCAGGCCTCGGGATTGATCGGCTCTCCCACGGTACCCAGCAGACGCAGGGTGGAGAGGTCGTGCCGCTTGGGGTGCTCGGTGCCCCACTTCATGAAGGCCCGGATCGCGGTCGGCGCCGTGTATAGGATCGTTACCCCGTACCTCTCGACGAGGCGCCAGAACCGGTCCCGCTCGGGCCAGTCGGGAGCGCCCTCGTACATCAGGACGGTGGCCCCGTTCGCCAGCGGGCCGTAGACGACGTACGAATGCCCGGTGACCCAGCCGATGTCGGCGGTGCACCAGAATACGTCCTCGTCTTGCAGGTCGAAGACGTGCTTTGCCGTGGAGGTCACGTGGGTGAGATAGCCGCCGGTCGTGTGCACGATCCCCTTGGGCTTTCCGGTGGTGCCGGACGTGTAGAGGATGAACAGCAGATCCTCGGCATCCATCGGCCTCGGGCCGGCAGGCGGCCGACTCGGGCTCGAGCAGCCGGTGCCACCAGTGATCGCGACCCTCCGTCATCTCGGCGAAGGACTCGTCGCCTTCACCCCCAGGCCGCCGGCGAACGACGATGCAGTGCCGGATGGAAGGTGTCTCGGCCATCGCGGCGTCGGCCATGCGCTTGAGCGGCAGGAGCTGGCCCCGGCGGTAGCCGCCGTCGGCGGTGATCAGGACGACGGCCCCGGCGTCGTTGATCCGGTCGCGCAGCGCCTCCGCCGAGAAGCCCCCGAACACCACCGAATGCACCGCGCCGATCCGGGCGCAGGCCAGCATCGCGATGGCCGCCTCAGGCACCATCGGCAGGTAGATCGCGACCCGGTCTCCCCGCTTCACGCCGAGCCGCTTGAGCGCGTTGGCGCAGCGGCCGACCTCCCGCGAGAGATCCCAGTACGTGAGCACCCGCCGGTCGCCGGGCTCGCCCTCCCAGATGATGGCGGCCTTGTTGCGTCGGGCCCCGCGGATGTGCCGGTCCAGACAGTTGGCCGAGGCATTCAGCTTGCCGCCGACGAACCACTTGGCGTGCGGCGGCTTCCAGTCGAGCACCCGGGTCCACGGGGACATCCAGTCCAGCGCTCGCGCCTGGTCTTCCCAGAACCGCTTCCAGTCGTGGCCCGCGGTGTACAGAGCGGCCGTGTTGTCGGCCGCGCGCCGCGAACGCGGCGGTGGTCGGGAAGCGTCGCTTCTCGGAGAGCAGCGTGTCGATCTGGTCGGTCATCGTCTCAACGCTTGTCGATCGGCACGAACGGCCGCTCGTCCTTGCCGGTGTAGATCTGGCGTGGCCGGGCGATCTTCTGGTCCTTGTCGAGCAGCATCTCCTCCCACTGGGCCAGCCATCCCGGCATGCGGCCCAGGGCGAAGAGCACGGTGAAGTACTCGGTGGGATAGCCCATCGCCTGATAGATCAAGCCGGAGTAGAAGTCCACGTTGGGGTAGAGCTTCCGCTTGATGAAGTACTCGTCCTCCAGCGCGATCCGCTCCAGCTCCAGCGCGATCTCCAGCTTGGGATTGAGCCCGGTCTGCGCGAACACGTCGTCGGCCACCTTCTTGATGAGCTTGGCCCGGGGGTCGTACGACTTGTAGACCCGGTGTCCGAAGCCCATCAGCCGTCCGCCGCCGCCCTTCACCTCCTTGATGAACGCGGGAATGTTCTTCTTGTCGCCGATCTCGTCCAGCATCGTCAGCACCGCCTCGTTGGCTCCGCCGTGCAGCGGTCCGTAGAGCGCCGCGATCCCCGCCGACACCGCCGAGAACGGGTCCACGTGCGACGAGCCCACCGCGCGCACCGCGCTGGTGGAGCAGTTCTGCTCGTGGTCGGCGTGCAGGATGAGCAGGATCTCGAGCGCGCGCTGGAGCACCTTGTTCGGCTTGTGCCGGCCGCCGATGCTGAAGGTCATGTTGACGAAGTTGGCGATGTAATCCAGATCGTTGTCCGGGAAGACCAGCGGCAGCCCCCGGGAGTGCCGGAACGCGAACGCCGCGATGGTCGGCGACTTGGCCAGGAGCCGCACCCGCTGGAGGTAGCGGTTGGCCGGGTCGTGGATGTTCTTTGCGTCGGGATAGAACGTGGAGAGCGCGCCCACCACCCCGAGCAGCATCCCCATCGGGTGCGCGTTGTAGCGGAACCCCTCGAGGAACCGGGTGATGTTGGTGTGGACGTAGGTGTGATAGGTGATGGTCTCGTTCCACTTGGCGAGCTGCGCGGCGGTCGGCAGCTCGCCCTCGCAGAGCAGATACGCCACCTCGAGGAACGTCGCCCGCTCGGCGAGCTGCTCGATCGGATACCCGCGATACCGCAAAATCCCCCGGTCGCCGTCGATGTAGGTGATGGCGCTTCGACACGCGGCTGTGTTCATGAAGGCCGGATCGTACGTCATCAGTCCGAAGTCGTCGTCCGCGACCTTGATCTGGCGCAGGTCGATGGCGCGCACGGTGCCCTCGGCCACAGGGACCTCGTAGGTACGTCCGGTGCGGTTGTCAGTGATCTGTCAGGCTGTCCTGGGGCACTTAACTGCTCCTTCGGGAAGCGCGTCGGAAGGGAATGCACGCGGTGCAATTTCGAGTATAACTTGCGCCGGGCCGCATTCGCCAGCAACCACCGTACGTCGGGGACGCCATCGTATGAGCAGACCGTTCGTTTTCCTGGCCGTGATGGTCTTGGCCGCTCCGCTCCGGGCGCAGACCGCCGTGGACACCTCCGGGTCCGGCGCGCTGACCGCCGAGGCGGTCGAGCGCTCCGAGGTGATGGAGAATCTCCGCCACTTGAGCGACGTCATCGGGCCCCGGCTGTCCGGCTCGCCCGCCATGCGACGCGCCAACGAATGGACCGCGGAGCGCTTCCGCGGCTACGGGCTCACCTCGGCGCTGGAGCCGTTCGATTTCGGCGTGACCTGGGAGCGCGGCCCGCTCTCGCTTCGCATCGTGCAGCCCTTCGATCGGGCGATCACCGGCCACAGCTGGGCCTGGACAGTGGGCACGGACGGCAAGACCCGAAAGGGCCCGGTCGTGGCCGTGAATCTTTCCACCCGCGACAGTGTCGCGCTCTACCGGGATCGCGTCCGCGGGGCCTGGGTGCTGCCCAAGCCCTCCAATCCGGTGTGGAATCCCGACGGCCCGCCGCTGACCACGCAGGACTCGCTGCGGATGGCCGCGATCCAGGCCGCCCGCGCCGCGCTCACTGCGGATACGTCCGCGCCGGCGGTCCTGGAGCGGCGGCAGTTCCAGATCGACCTGCCCTACATGCTGCAGGACGCCGGTGCGCTCGGGACGCTGGTGGACGGGGGGAAGGAGCATGCCCTGATGACGATGAGCGGCTCCCCCAACCGGGTCTCCCCGCTGCCCGACATCGTGGTCTCCCATGAGGATTACACCCTGCTCGAGCGGCTGATCCAGCACGGCGTCACGCCGCGGCTCGAGGGGCGGGTGGAGAACAAGGTGGGCAAATCGCGGGTGCAGCAGTGGAACACCGTGGCGGAGATCAAGGGCAGCGAGCTGCCGGGACAGGTCGTGATACTCGGCGCCCACCTCGACAGCTGGGACCTCGGCACCGGGGTCACCGACAACGGCGCGGGGTCCATGGTCGTGCTCGAGGCCGCTCGCTCGCTCGCCCGCTCGGGACTCAAGCCCAGGCGGACGATCCGGTTCATCCTGTTCGGCGGTGAGGAGCAGGGGCTGATCGGCTCACGGGCCTACGCCGCCGCCCATGCGGCCCAGGCCGACAGCATCCAGGCGGTCCTGGTCATCGACAACGGCACCGGCCGGATTGTGGGTCAGGCGTTGCAGGGCAGGTCGGACCTGGACGGCACTTGGAGGGCACTGCTCGCGCCGGTAGCCCATCTCGGGGCCGCCGCCGTCCGTGACGCGATGAAAACCGGCACTGACCACCTGTCGTTCGCGCGCTACGGGATTCCCTCGTTCAACTTCGACCAGGACCCCCGCGGATACTTCCACACCCACCATTCGGAGAGCGACACCTTCGACAAGGCGGTGGGAGACGATCTGGCGCAGGCGAGCGCGGTGATGGCGGTAACGGCCTACGAGCTCGCGAACCTGCCGGAGCTGCTGCCGCGGGGTCCGAAGCCGGGGCCGGAGCGAATACCGAACCGGCCGAGTGAGGCGGTGGCCCGAGGCAAATAGCAACCTGTCCGACGTTGCCGCTACGCTCGCCCCGGCAGCTCCACGGTACACGTCGTATCGAACCCACCCCGCGTGTTGTAGATCGTCGTCACCACCAGCCGCTTGGCTCGCAGCGTCCGCTGGAGGTCCTCGGCGATCTTCGCCGTGGCATGCTCCTGGAAGATCCCGACGTTGCGATAGCTGGTGACATAGTACTTGAGGCTCTTGAGCTCGATGCACCGGTCCGAGGGCACGTAGGTGATCCGGAGCGTCGCGAAGTCGGGCAGCCCGCTGTACGGACAGACGGGACTGAACTCCCGCGTCTCCGTCACGATCTCCTGATCGGGACCCGCGTACTCGAATGTCTCCAGCACCCCGACGTCCACCGCTTCGGGGCCTGAGAACGGGATGGTTCTGCCTTCGGCGATCGCCATGGGTCGAATCCTATCGCTCTTCCGCGGTTCTCACCATCCCGGTCTCCAGCCACCCGTGCTCCCCGCGGAGCACCTGCTGCGCAACCCGGTAGGTCTCGATGTCGTCGTTGTCGAAGACGGCCTCGAACCGATCCTCCACCCGGCGCCGGGCATGGCGGCAGAAGACGTCGGCCAGCTTGACGGCCCCCGGGCCGGCCTCACCGCCGGCCTTTGCCATGGCCTGGGCCCGCGAGCATGCCGCCGTCATCGCCAGCAGCTCGGCCCCGATCTCGACCAGCCGGCCAAGCACCGCCTGCCGCTTTTCGAGCTTGGGCCCGAAGCGGACCATGCAATGGAAGAGCGTGCGGGCCAAGTGCCGGCAGGACCGGTCCACGAACCGGACGTGTCCGGCGAGGCTGTCGAACTCCCCGTAGCGGGGTGCGTGGCCCCAACCCAGGAAGAGCTTGGGATACCAGTACGCGTAGTAGACTCCCGACCGGAGCAGCGCCTTGATCTTCCTGCCCATCGGCGCCTTCGGGTCGATGATGTCCCCCGCCACTCGGAGGTGGGTGTCCACCGCCTCCCGGGCGATGAAGAGCCGCATGATCTCGCTGGATCCCTCGAAGATCAGGTTGATCCGGAAGTCCCGCATCATCCGCTCGATCGGCTCCGGGCGCTCGCCCCGACTCCGCAGGCTGTCCGCCGTCTCGTAGCCGCGGCCGCCCTTGATCTGGAGGGTGTCGTCGATGATCCGCCAACCGATCTCCGTGTTCCACATCTTGGCCATAGCGGCCTCGAGCCGGATATCGGCGTTGCCCCGGTCGGCGAGCAGCGAGGCCAGATCGGACACCGCCTCCATCGCGAAGATCTCGGCCGCCATCCGGCCGAGCTTCTGGGCGATGGCGTCGTGCTTCCCGATCGCCGCGCCCCACTGCACCCGCTCCGCCGCCCAGCGCCGCGCGAACTCGAGCGCCCGTTTCGATCCCGCCACCGCCGACGCAGGCAGGGTGAGCCGGCCGGTGTTGAGGGTGATGAGCGCGAGCTTGAGCCCCTTGCCCTCGCCCCAGAGCACGTTGTCCACCGGCACCCTTACGTTGGTGAACCGGATGATGCCGTTCTCGATCGCCTTGAGCCCCATGAAGTGCAGCCGCTGGACCACTTCCACGCCCGGCCAGTTGGCCTCGACGATGAAGGCGGTGATCTTCTTCGGTCCGGTGCGGGCCATCACCACCATCAGCTCGGCGATGGTGCCGTTGGTGCACCAGAGCTTCTCACCGTTGAGGATGTAGTGCAGCCCGTCCTCGGACAGCGTCGCCGTGGTGGCGAGTCCAGCCGGATCGGAGCCGACGTGGTTCTCGGTGAGCGCGAACGCCGAGACGGCGCCTTTCGCGAGTCGAGGGAGGTATCGCTGCTTCTGCTCCGGCGTGCCGAAGAGCTTGAGCGGCGTCGGGACACCGATGGACTGCGCGGCCGAGAGCAGCGCGGTGAGGTTGCCGTCCTGGCTGGTGACCAGACCGATCGCGTGGGTGTAGCTGTACTGGCTCAGCCCCAGTCCGCCGTACTCGGTTGGAATCTTGATCCCGAACGCGCCGATCTCGCCGAGGCCACGGACCAGGTAGGAGGGGATCTTGCCCTCCCGGTCGATCATGTCGCTGTCCACCCGCTCCCGCATGAACCGCTCGAGCCGTTCCATGAACGGACGGGCGCGCTCGAGATCCGCGGGATCCGGTGCGGGGAAGGGATGCACCAGATCGAGCCGGAACGACCCCATGAACATCTCCCGCACGAAGCTCGGCGCCTGCCATTCTTTTTCCCGCGCGTCTTCGGCGACTTCGCGAGCCTCCTGCTCCGAAGCGAGCGGGGAGCGGGTCTGCTCGCTGGATGGAATGAGGACGTCAGTCATGGCTGGGGAATTGGTTGAGGGTGGAAGTCACCGGGCGGTCGAGGCCGGCAAGGCCGTTGAGGACGAGGCCGACGATGTGCCGCCGCCGGCGCTCGAGATCGTCCGCGTTCTCCAGCGCCACGCCCACGGCGGGCGCGACGGTGCGAGCGTGAATCAGATGGAACCAGCAGAGCGCGATGACGCTGAGGAGTAGCTGTGCCGCCTCCCCCGACGGGGAATCGTCGAGGCCCAGCTCGGCGCTGATCGCGGCCAGGGCCTCCTGGCCCGCGGAGAGGTGGCTCACCTCATCGAGCTGGCCCCCGCCATTCAGCGCCTCACGCTCGATGAGCCGGATGAAGTTGGGACGGGCGGCGAGGAAGTCGAAGTAATCGGAGACCGCCCCGGCCAGGATGGCGTTCGGGGCCTGATTGCTGGCCAGGGCCCTGGCGCGGCCGGCCCGGACGGCCTCCCGGACCTCGCTGAACGAGCGGTCGAGCACGGCCTGGTACAGGTCGGCCTTGGACCCGAAGAAGTAGCCCGGCGTGCCGCGAGACACCCCGGCGGCGGTGCCGACCTCGCTCAGGCTGGTAGCGTCGAACCCCTTGGCGGCAAACAGCTTCTCTGCCGCGTCGAGAATGGCGGCGCGGGTGCGGACAGGGTTGCGCATGCGGTCGGAAACGGAGGCCATGACCCCTCGGCGAAGGCTTGCTTGCTGTTCAGCAAGTTAGGCAATGCACGCCTGGCGTCAAGGGTGACGCGATCTTGCGAGGCTTACGCGCTCCGCCGGGCCAGCGCCGGCTCGATCTCCGTCCGCTCCGTCGCCAGATAGGCTTCGCGTGTGGCCGCCACGTACGTCTCGGCTCCTTTCGGCGCCACCTTCCGGAACAGGGGCAGGAAGCTGTCCCACTGCACCAGGATGGTGCGGGCCCGCGGACTCGCGGTGCGCTCCTCGTGCTCCCGGACCAGCCGCTGGAGCAGCTCGACGTCTCGCGCTTCCAGGTCGGTCAGCTCGACCATGTCTTGGTTGATCCGGTTGCCGAAGGTGCCGGCTTCGTCGAGCACGTACGCCACGCCGTTCGACATCCCCGCGCCGAAATTCCTGCCCCCGCGGCCGAGGACCACCACGATGCCGGACGTCATGTATTCGCAGCAGTGGTTGCCCGCTCCCTCGATCACCGCGATCGCCCCGGAGTTCCTGACCGCGAACCGGTCACCGGCCTGGCCCGCGGCGAAGAGCTTGCCGCCGGTGGCGCCATAGAGCACGGTGTTGCCGATGACGAGGTGCTGATGGGAGACGTCGGCATACGCCGCCCGCCGGAACGGACGGATGGTGATCTCGCCGCCGCTCAAGCCCTTTCCGACGTAGTCGTTCGCCTCCCCCTCCAGCTCGAGGTGCATGCCACGGCAGGTGAAGGCGCCGAAGCTCTGCCCGGCGGACCCGGTGAAGCGGAGCCGCACCGAGCCGGGCGCGAGCCCGGCGTCGCCGGTCCGCTCCACGATGGCGCCCGCCACCCGCGCGCCGACCGCGAGATGGTGATTGTAGATCGAGTAGTTCCCGGAGAATGGCAGCCCGCTCTCCAGGTACGGCTGCAGCTCCTCGAGGATCTCCGCGTCGAGCGAGATCAGCCCGGGGCGGTCGTTCCGCTCGACGGTGCGACGCAGCGGGCCCGGGGGAACGCGAGGATGGCCTTCCTCGTCGGTCGGAGCCAGGAGCACCGAGAGATCGAGCATCTGGGCTCGGGGTACATCCGGCCGCTCCACCCGCTCCAGCAGGTCCTGCCGCCCGATGATCTCGTCCATCGTCCGGAATCCCATGTCCGCCAGGATCCGGCGCACCTCCTCCGCGACCAGCGTGAAGTAGCCGATCACCTGCTCCGGCGTTCCCTTGAATTTGGCGCGCAGGTCCTCGCGCTGGGTGGCGATGCCGGTGGGGCAGGTGTTGATGTGGCATTGCCGCGCCATGGCGCACCCCATTGCCACCAGCGGGGCGGTGCCGAAGCCGTAGCTCTCGGCGCCCAGCAGCGCCGCGACGACCACGTCGCGACCGGTCTTGAACCCGCCATCGGTTCGGACCTCGATCCGGTGCCGCAGCCCGTTCCGGAGCAGGATGGCCTGCGCCTCCGCGAGGCCGAGCTCCCACGGGGAGCCGGCGTGCTTGATGGAGGAAAGCGGCGACGCGCCGGTGCCGCCATTGTGGCCCGCGATCAGCACGTAGTCGGCGTAGGCCTTGGCGACACCCGCCGCCACGGTTCCCACCCCGACTTCGGAGACCAGCTTCACGCCGACGCGGGCGCGCGGGTTCACGGTCTTGAGGTCATGGATCAGCTGCGCCAGGTCCTCGATGGAATAGATGTCATGATGCGGCGGCGGCGAGATCAACTGGATGCCCGGCACCGCGTGACGGAGGCGCGCGATGAGCTCGGTGACCTTGTGGGCCGGGAGCTGGCCGCCTTCGCCGGGCTTCGCCCCCTGCACGATCTTGATCTCCAGCTCCTCCGCGCGGACCAGATACTCGGTGGTCACCCCGAAACGGGCGGAGGCCACCTGCTTGACCCGGTTGTCGGCCCGGTCGCCGTTGTCGGCCGGCAGATAGTTGTGCGGGTCCTCCCCGCCTTCGCCCGAGTTCGACCGCGCGCCCATCCGGTTCATCGCGATCGAGAGTGTGGCATGGGCCTCGGGCGACAGCGCGCCGAGCGACATGGCCGAAGAGACGAAGCGCCGCCGGATCACATCGGCAGACTCCACCTCGTCGAGCGGCACCGCGTTACCCCGACGCACCGCCACCAGATCTCGCGGCCCCGAGGGACGCCGGGCGGAGTTCTTCACCAGGAAGCCCCCGTAGGCATCGCTCCCGTCGCTCTTCACCGCCTGCTGCAGGGCCACCACGATCGGCGGAGCCCACCCGTGGTCCTCACCGTCCTTCCGGAAACGGACCCGGCCGTGGTCCGGCAGCGAGGCCGCAGCCTCCTCGGCCGGAGCGTAGGCCGCGCGATGCCGCGCCAGCACGTCCTCGGCGATCTCCTCGAATCCGATCCCGCCGATGGGCGACGCGGTCCCCGAGAAACAGGTGGATACCACCTCGTGACCCAGCCCGAGGATCTCGAAGATCTGGCCTCCACAGTACGAGGAGAGCGTCGAGATCCCCATCTTCGAGAGCACCTTGAGCAGGCCCTTCTCCGCCCCGGAGCGGAACCGATGAGCCGCTTCCATCGGTGACGGGCGCGGCTCGGCCGGCTCCTTTCTGCCGGCGCCGCGATGCCCCTCTTCCTTGCCGAACGCGTCCCGGACCGCTGCGAGCGCGAGCCAGGGATGCACCGCCTCGGCGCCGTAGCCGATGAGGGTGGCGAAGTGATGGATGTCGAGTGCGTCGCCCGCCTCCGCCACCAGGCCGACCCTGGCGCGGAGCCCGGTGTGGACCAGGTGCTGCCGCACCGCGCCGATCGCGAGCAGCATGGGGATGGGGGCCTGCCGCTCGTCGGCGGTGCGGTCGCTGATGATGATCACGCGTGCGCCCCGTCGCGCGGCCCGCTCGGCGGCACGACGGAGAGCCGTGAGCGCCGGCTTGAGCCCATCTACGCCTTTCGACACGTCCCACACGGCGTCGAGAGTGACGGTGGAGAAGCCGGCGACATTCCGCAGGGCGGCCATCTCGCCGTCGAGCAGAATCGGGTGCTCCAACCGGAGCATGCGGGCGTAGGAGGGCCGCTCGAGCAGCGGCGAGCCGCGCCGGCCCAGGTGCATCCGGAGCGACATCACCATGGATTCCCGCAGCGGGTCGATCGGCGGGTTGGTCACCTGCGCGAAACGCTGCCGGAAGTACGCGTAGACGCTTTGCGGCACGGCCGAAAGCGGCGGGATCGGCGTGTCGTCGCCCATGCTCCAGACCGGATCGGCCGCGGTCGACCCCATCGGCTCCAGCACGAGGCGGAGATCCTCGGCGCCATAGCCGAAGCTGCGCTCCAGGCGAAGGAGCTCGCCCCCTTCCGGTGAGGCCGGCACCCGGGCCGGATCGGGCACCAGTGTCGCCATGTAGCGGGCGACCCAGCGGGCGTACGGCCGGCGGCCCGCGATCTCGCGCTTGGCGTCCAGGTTGCGGATCACCTCGCCCCGTGCGGTATCCACCACCAGGACTTCACCCGGCCCGACTTTGCCGGACTCCACCACCTCGCGCGGGTCGAGGTCCACCACGCCGACCTCGGATCCCGCCACGACTAGCCCGTCGCGCCGCACCTTGTAGCGGCAGGGGCGGAGGCCGTTCCGATCCACGACCGCGGCGGCGATGACGCCATCGGTGAACGCGATGGCGGCGGGGCCGTCCCACGGCTCAAGCACGCACTGGTGGTACTCGTAAAACGCCTTGATGGCGGGGTCGAGGTCGGGATACTTCTCCCACGCCTGCGGCACCATCATCATCGCGCTGTGGACCGGATCGCGGCCTGACCGGACCAGCAACTCCATGGCGTTGTCCAGGCTCGCGGAGTCGCTGCCCTCCCGCCAGATCACCTCGCGGAGGCGCTCGATCTTCGCGCCCCACACCGGACTGGACAGCATCGGCTGCCGCATCGCCATCGCATTCCGGTTGCCCCAGAGCGTGTTGATCTCGCCGTTGTGCGCCAGCAGCCGGAAGGGCTGGGCCAGCGCCCAGCTGGGCAGCGTGTTGGTCGAGTAGCGCTGGTGGAAGACCGCGATGGCGCTCTCGTATTCCGGGTAGCGGAAGTCGGTATAGAATGCCGATAGATGAGTGCCAGTCAGGAGGGCTTTGTAGACGACGGTTCGGCAGGAGAGGGAGCTGGCGTAGAACCCTTGCAGGCTCAGCTCCCCCGCTCGTCGCTCCATCTCGCGGCGTGCCAGATACAGCGAGCGCTCCCACGCGTCCTCGTCGGGCGCCAACGCGGGCCGGCCTACCAGGACCTGGCGGATCACCGGGCACGACGCGAGCGCGGTTGGGCCCAGGGCGCCCGGGTTGACCGGCACGTCGCGCCAGCCGAGGAACGGAATCCCGTCGCCCGCGAGGACTTCCTCGATCATCCGCACCGACGCGGCAAGGGCATCGGGCGAGCGGGGCAGAAAGAACGCGCCCACACCGAACGGCAGACCGGGTTGGAGGTGAAGACCGAGCCGGTACGCGTCGCGATAGAAGAGCCTGGCGGGAATCTGAGTCAGAAGGCCGGCGCCGTCACCCGAGTTGTCGGTGGACGCCGCGCCCCGGTGGGCGACACGCGCCACGGCCTCGAGCGCCATGCCCACCACCTCGTGCGAGCGTACCCCCGACGCGGTCGCGACGAGCCCCACGCCGCAGGCGTCGTGCTCGCGAGAGGGGTCGAGGGCCTGATCCGCCGGTACGGCGGCGTGGCGATGGGGACCGGGCGGTGTCCTGCGGGAACCGGCCGGGTGGATCCGCTGCCCATTGGCGGCCATGGTGCCTCCTGGTTGGCGCCCCATCGGCCGGAGAGGCCGGTTGCGGGGCAAGAAAAAGCCCGCTCCAGGGAGCGGGCCGGGGTCATCGCATGCGCGAAGAGCTACCCGGTCGCTCCCGTGGAGCGGGCGGTATTAAGCAGGCTAACGGAGGCGAGCAACGCGCGATGCATGCTCGTATTATTATGCATCGCGGCGTATTCGTCAACCCAGGCGCGCACGACATGCACTTCATCCCGAGCGGAGCGAGGGACCTAGCCCGTGAGTTTCCCGGGCCAGGCTGGCAAGGTCCCTCGCTCCGCCCGGGATGAGGAATGCCTTGGGCGCTCACCTAGCTTCCCCTTGACAGCCCACCGCTTCGCACGTTAGCCTCACCAACGCTGACGAATCGCGCACCACCCGAATTCGAGGAAAGCCCGGACCCACATGCTGCGCAGTCTGTCGCTCGTCGTCGTCCTCCTCAGCCTCCTGCTTACCGTCCTTCTTGGTGAGCCAGGGGTCCGCGGCGTGCCGGCACGAGCAACGTGAGACAGTAGCAGGGTCTCGATCGAATGCCCCGGGCGCCGCGGACCAGAAGGTCCGCGGCGCTTTTTTCGTCCACCCCTACTCGGAACCGAAAGCGTTATGGGCACCAGCGACGTCCTCATCTTCGACACCACGCTCCGCGATGGCGAGCAGGCCCCAGGCAACAGCCTGACACCCGAAGAAAAGATCCGGCTCGCCCGTCAGCTCGACGCGCTCGGCGTGGACATTATCGAGGCCGGCTTCCCGGCCGCGTCGGAGGGTGACTATCGCAGCGTGCGGGAGATCGCCGCCGAAGTACGGCGACCGGTCATCGCGGCGCTGGCGCGAAGCACCGAGCGGGACATCGACCTCGCCGGCGAAGCCTTGACCGGGGCCGAGCGGGGCCGGCTGCACGTGTTCATCTCCACCTCGGACCTGCACATGCGGGAGAAGTTGCGGCTGAGCCGCGACGAGGTCGTCGAGCGGGCCCGCGCCGCCGTTCGGCGCGCGCGGCGGTTTACCGACGACGTGGAATTTTCGGCCGAAGACGCCAGCCGGACCGATCCCGACTTTCTCTGCCGCGTAGTGCATGCCGCGATCGAGGAGGGCGCCACCACCGTCAATTTGCCCGACACCGTCGGCTACGCGACGCCCGAGGAGTATGGGGCCATGTTTCGCGACGTGCTCGCGCGGGTGCCGGGGGCCGACCGGATTACCCTCAGCGCCCATTGCCATGACGACCTCGGGCTTGCCGTGGCGAACTCGCTGGCCGCCATCGCGGCGGGAGCGCGTCAGGTCGAGTGCACGGTGAACGGGATCGGGGAGCGGGCCGGCAACGCCGCACTGGAGGAGATCGTGATGGCCTCCCAGGTCCGGAGCGCGGCGCTGGGCTTCCGCTGCGCCGTGCAGGCCCGGGAGATCTACCGCGCCAGTCAGCTGCTCTCCTACCTGACGGGCGTCTTTCCCCAGCCCAACAAGGCGATCGTCGGCCGCAATGCGTTTGCCCACGAGGCGGGAATCCATCAGCACGGGATGCTGCAGAACGGCCTGACCTACGAGATCATCCAGCCCGAGATGGTGGGGATTCCCCGCTCGACCCTGGTGCTGGGCAAGCACTCGGGCCGCCACGGTCTCGAGCGCCGCTTCCGCGACCTGGGATACGATCTCAGCGAGGCACAGCTCGGCGAGGTATACCGGGAGTTCATCGCCCTGGCCGACCGCAAGCGCGAGATCCTCGACGAGGATCTGCTGGCCCTGCTGCACGACAGCTTCCACGACGCTCCCGAAGAGTTCCAGCTCACCCACCTCCGCGTGGTGTGCGGCAGCGTGAGCCCGACCGCGGAGGTCCGCATGACCGGCGCCTGGGCGGGGGAGCGGACGGCGCGGGGCACCGGTGACGGGCCGATCGCCGCCGCCTTCACCGCGGTCAGCGAGATCACCGGCCGCCAGCTCGAGGTGGTCGGGCTCCAGCTGCGGTCGCTCACCCCGGGCCGCGACAGCGTCGGCCAGGTCTTCCTCCAGGTCAAGGTGGACGGCAAATCGCTCTCGGGGCACGGCGCCTCCACCGACATCGTCGAGGCCAGCGCCCGGGCGCTGGTCAACGCGCTCAACAAGGCGCGCCACGCCGACAAGCTGGAGAGCACGTCGTTGAATTCGGTGTACCTGTGGGGAGTGTAGAACTGGGTGAACAGTGAAGTGTAGAACTGCGTGAACAGTGAACGGTGAAAAGTAAAAGGAAGAAACGGTGAACCCTTTCACCGTTCACTTTTCACATTTCACGTTGTTAGAACACGGAGGTACGCGCTTGTCTGAAGTCTTGTCCGGCTCCCAGATCCTCTGCCGAGTCCTGCTCGAAGAGGGGGTCAGTCTCCTCTTCGGCTACCCCGGCGGCGCGATCATGCCGTTCTACCACGCGCTACCCGAGTATCCGGGGCTGCGGCATGTGCTCGTGCGGCACGAGCAGGCCGCCGCGCATGCCGCCGACGGCTACGCGCGGGCGACCGGGCGGGCCGGGGTCTGCGTGGCGACGTCCGGCCCGGGCGCGACCAACCTGGTTACCGGGCTCGCCACCGCGCACATGGACAGTACGCCGGTGGTGGCCATCACCGGCCAGGTGCCGAGGGCGATGATCGGGCGGGACGCGTTCCAGGAGACCGACATCATCGGGATCACCCAGCCCATCACCAAGCACAGCGTGCTGGTGGAGGACGTCGAAGACCTGGCCGACGCGGTGCGCGAGGCACTGGCCATCGCGGTGGAAGGCCGGCCCGGGCCGGTGCTGGTGGACATCCCCAAGGACGTGCAACAGGCGAAGACGGAATGGGAGGGCGGTACGGCGGTACGGCGGTACGGCGGTAGCACCGTGCCTTCCGCCGTTCCGCCGTTCCGCCGTTCCGCCAGCCTGGACGAGGCCGCCCGGCTCATCGGGGAGGCCGAGCGGCCGCTCATCATGGCGGGTCACGGGATCATTCTGTCCGGCGCCTACGAGGAGCTGCGCGCCCTGGCCGAGCGCACGGGAATTCCCGTGATCACCACGCTGCTCGGCATCAGCGGCTTTCCCGAATCGCATCCACTGCATCTGGGCATGCCGGGCATGCACGGCGAGGTCCACGTCAACCGGGCGATCCAGCAGGCCGACCTGATCCTCGGCGTCGGGCTCAGGTTCGACGACCGGGTCACCGGCAACCTGGCCGGCTTTGCCCGGGGCGCCAAGGTGATCCACGTGGAGCTGGACCGGTCGGAGATCGGGAAGAACGTGGCCACCGAGATCGGTCTGGTCGGTGACGCCCGTGAGGTCCTGCGGGCCCTGCTCGACGCGGTGGCGCCGCGCGACTGCCAGGAGTGGCGCGCGGCGATCGCCGCGCTCATGCGGCCGCGGCCGGAGAGTTTTCGCGGCGAGCTGTCCCCGGAGTCGATCCTTGGCGCGCTCGACGAAGCGACCGATGGACGGTGCACGATCGTCTCCGACGTGGGCCAGCACCAGATGTGGGTCGCGAAGCTCTATCCCTACCGCCGCCCCAACACCCATATCACCTCGGGTGGGCTCGGCACGATGGGATTCGCGGTGCCGGCCGCGATGGGCGCGGCTCTCGCGCGGCCCGACGAGCCGGTATGGGCGATCTCGGGCGACGGCGGGTTTCAGATGAACATGCAGGAGATCGCGACCATGGTGCAGGAAGGCATCCCGGTGAAGATGGCCGTCTTCAACAACGGCTACCTGGGGATGGTGCGGCAGTGGCAGCAATTCTTCCATGGCCGGCGGTACTCCGCCACCCCGATCTGGAGTCCCGACTACGTCCGCCTGGCGGAGGCGTACGGCATCTTCGGCCGGCGGGTGGAGAGCGGCGCCGAGGTGGACGACGCGGTGCGCGAGGCGATCGCCTACCCGGGACCGGCGCTGGTCGAGTTTCTGATCGAGCAGGAGGCAAACGTCTTCCCCATGATCCCGCCGGGAGCCTCGCTCTCGGAGCCGATCGAGGGGGAGCCCGCCGCCCCGCGTCTCGTGCCGGCGTGAACGGGACCCGCGTGGTCTCGGTCCTCCTGGAGGACCGCCTCATTACCCTGAACCGAGCCGTCGGGCTGATCCGGCGGCGAAACTTCCCCGTGTGCGGCTTGTCGGTGGGGCCGACCGACACGCCGGGGATCTCGAGGCTTACCATCATGATGCAGTCCGACGAAGCGACGGCCGAGCGGGCCGTGCACCATCTCCACAAGATCATCGGGGTCCGGGACGCCACGGCGATTCCCCCCGGCGATGCGGTCGCGCGGGAGATCGCGCTGGTCAAGGTGCGCCCCGCGGCGGACCGGTACGCCGAGCTGCTCGATGTGGTGCAGCTATACCGTGCCACCGTGGTGGACGAATCCGGCGATGTGGTCATCGTCGAGCTCACCGGCGCGGAGGCGTTCGTCCTCTCGTGCATCAGGGCCCTCGAGCGATTCGACATCATCGAAGTGGCGCGGAGCGGGGCCGTGGCGCTGGAGTCCGGCGCGGCCGAGCTGCGGTTCGGCAGCCAACCTCAACTGGAAGCGGGAGCGACATGAGCGACGAATCCGTGCGGGTCTACTACGACGCCGACACCGACCGAAGCCGGCTCGACGGACGCACCTTCGCGATCGTGGGCTACGGCAGCCAGGGCCATGCCCACGCTCTGAATCTGCGCGACAGCGGCGTGAGGGTCATCGTCGGGCTCCGCGCCGGCGGCAAGTCCGCCGAGCGGGCGAAGGCCGCGGGACTGGACGTGCGTCCGGTCGCCGCCGCGGCCGCCGCCGCCGACACCATCATGATGCTGGTGCCGGATCAGGACGCCCGGGCCATCTACGATCGCGACATCGCGTCCGCGCTCGCCCCTGGAAAGACGCTGATGTTCGCCCACGGATTCAACATTCACTACGGCGAGATCGCGCCGCCCGCCGGCGTGGACGTCTCGATGGTGGCGCCCAAGTCGCCCGGTCACCTGGTGCGAAGCGAATACGAGGCTGGACGCGGCGTGCCTGCGCTGGTCGCCGTGCACCAGGACGCCTCCGGCCAAGCCCTCGCCAACGCGCTTGCGTATGCCGGTGGGATCGGCTGCGCGAGGGCCGGAGTGATCGAGACCTCGTTCCGCGAGGAGACCGAGACCGATCTCTTCGGCGAGCAGGCGGTGCTCTGCGGCGGCGTCACCGCCCTGGTGAAGGCAGGATTCGAGACCCTCACCGCCGCCGGCTACCGGCCGGAGATGGCGTACTTCGAGTGCCTCCACGAGCTCAAGCTCATCGTGGACCTGATGTACCGCGGCGGGATGCAGTTCATGCGCTACTCGATCAGCGACACCGCGGAGTACGGAGACTACACCCGTGGTCCCCGGCTCATCACCGAGGAGACCCGGGCCGAGATGCGGCGGATCCTCGCGGAGGTACAAGACGGCTCCTTCGCCAAGGAATGGCTGGCCGAGAATCGGGCGGGGCGCCCGAACTTCGAGCGCCTGCGCCAGGAGGACCGCGATCATCTGATCGAGCAGGTCGGCGCCAAGCTCCGGGCGATGATGCCGTGGGCGGAGGAGGGGAAAAGCAACGAGGCGAATGCCCGGGCCACCAGCAAGGAGCGGCAGCCGGCCCGCCGACCCGCCGGCGTGCAAGGCTGATGGCCGCTCGCACGCTCTTCGACAAGGTCTGGGACGCCCACGTCGTCCGCCAGGATGCCGGCGGGCCCGCGCTGTTGTATGTGGACCTGCATCTGGTCCACGAGGTCACCTCGCCACAGGCCTTCGAAGGGCTCCGCCTGGCGGGACGGAGCGTTCGCCGCCCCGACCTCACGCTGGCCACGGTGGATCACAACGTCCCGACCGGCGATCGGCGGTTGCCGATCGCGGACCCCATCGCGGCCCTGCAGCTCTCCACGCTGGTGGGCAACGCCCGGGAGGCGGGCATCGAGCTGCACGACCTCGACTCGCCCGACCAGGGCATCGTGCACGTGATCGGCCCCGAGCTCGGCGCCACGCGGCCCGGCGCCGTCATCGTCTGCGGCGACTCGCATACCTCCACCCACGGTGCGTTCGGCGCCCTCGCCTTCGGGATCGGGACCAGCGAGGTGGAGCACGTGCTGGCGACCCAGTGCATCATGCAGTCGCGGCCCCGGACGATGGAGGTGCGTTTCACCGGCACGCCGCGCCCGGGTGTCGGCGCGAAGGATCTCATTCTCGCCTTGATCCGCCGCATCGGGACGGCCGGCGGCACCGGGTACGTGCTGGAGTACACCGGCGACGCGATCCGCGCGCTCTCCATGGAAGGGCGGATGACCGTCTGCAACATGTCCATCGAGGCCGGCGCGCGGGCCGGCATGATCGCGCCCGACGAGACGACGTTCGAGTTCCTCGCGTCGCGGCCCAGGTCGCCGCGGGGCGAGGCATGGACCCGCGCGGTCGAAGAGTGGCGGAAGCTCGCCAGCGATCCGAGCGCACGCTACGACCGGACCGTCGTGATCGACAGCGGGTCTCTGGGGCCGCAGGTCACCTGGGGCACCAACCCGGGGATGACCGCGGAGATCACCGAGCGGGTGCCGGATCCGTCGGACGCACCGTCCGACGCGGAACGGCAGTCGTACCGCCGCGCGCTCGAGTACATGGATCTCCGACCCGGCACGCCGCTCGAGGGTCTCCGTGTGGATCGCGTCTTTCTCGGCTCGTGCACCAACGGGCGCCTCAGCGATCTGCGCGAGGCCGCCGGCGTGGCGCGCGGACGGCGAGTGGCGAGCGGCGTGCGCGCGATGGTCGTCCCCGGCTCGCAACGGGTGAAGGCGGCGGCGGAAGCCGAAGGGCTCGACCGCATCTTCAGTGAGGCCGGCTTCGAGTGGCGCAATCCCGGATGCTCCATGTGTCTCGGCATGAACGAAGACATCCTCGCACCGGGGGAACGTTGCGCCTCGACGTCGAACCGGAATTTCGAGGGGCGACAGGGGAGGGGAGGGCGGACGCACTTGATGAGCCCGATGATGGCGGCGGCAGCCGCGATCGAGGGACGTCTGGTGGACGTGCGAGGGGTTGTGCGATGAAGGGTAGACGCCTTCTCAGATGATTCTTGTAAGTATTTAGATATCAACTGATTGCGATGTTGAGATAAAGTCGTTTATTGAGTCATCATCCCGAGCGGAGCGAGGGATCTTGCCCGGTGGTTCCGGAAACGCGCCAGCAAGATCCTCGCTCCGCTCGGGGATGACATCCGAGGAACCATGCAACCGTTCATCGTCCACACCGGTCGTGTCGCCGCGCTCCCGAGAGCCAACGTCGATACCGACCAGATCATCCCGAAGCAGTTCCTCAAACGGATCGAGCGAACCGGCTTCGGACCGTCGCTCTTCTTCGATTGGCGCTATCGCGCGGACGGATCACCGGACCCGGCCTTCGAGCTCAATCGCCCCGCGGCACGCGGCGCCAGCATTCTGCTCGCGGGTGAAAACTTCGGATGCGGCTCTTCCCGTGAACACGCGCCCTGGGCGCTCGCGGACTACGGGTTCCGTGCGATCATCGCGCCGTCGTTCGCCGACATCTTCCACGGGAACTGCTGTCAGAACGGATTGCTGCCGGTCACCCTTCCGGAGATAGCCGTGCGCGAGCTCTTTCGCCGCTCGGAGGCGGCGCCCGATGGGTATGATCTGACCGTGGACCTGATGACGACGATCGTTCGCGACGCGCGGGGCTTCGAGTCGGCGTTCGAGATCGCGCCCTATCGCCGCGACATGCTGCTCCAGGGGCTCGACGAGATCGGCCGTACACTCCGGCACGAGCCGGAGATCACCGCGTTCGAGCGGGCGCGCTCGTGAAGCGCTTCTCGATCGCCGTCCTCCCGGGCGACGGCATCGGGCCCGAGGTCACCGCCGAGGCCTTGAAGGTCTTGCGTGCGGCCGCCGACTTGTTCGGCTACGGGATCGACGCGCGGGAGTACGCGGTCGGCGCGGCCGGCGTCACCGAGTCGGGCGATTCATTGCCCGAGCGCACGCGGGCCGCGGTGATTGAGGCCGACGCCGTGCTGCTCGGCGCCGTAGGCGACCCCGCGCTGGCCGCGGCGGAAGGGATGCGCCGGCCCGAGGCCGGGCTCCTCGCCCTCCGGAAGCTGCTCGGCGCCTACGCCAATCTCCGGCCGGTCGCCGTGCATCCGTCGCTGGTGCACACGTCGCCGCTCCGTCCGGAGCGACTCGCGGGCGTGGACCTGTTGATCGTGCGCGAGCTGACCGGCGGGCTCTACTATGGTGAGCCGCGCGGCCTGGAGCGGGACAGCGCGGTGAACACGCTGCGGTACACGGTGGCGGAGATCGAGCGGGTCGCGCGGGTGGCGTTCCGAGCGGCCGGCGAGCGACGAGGCGTGGTCACGTCGGTGGACAAGGCGAACGTGCTCGAGGTCTCGCAGCTCTGGCGCGGGACCGTCACCCGGATCGGCGCCGAGGAGTTCCCCGCGGTCACACTGGAGCACCTCTACGTGGATTTCGCCGCGATGCGCCTGGTGGCGGACCCTGCCCGGATAGACGTACTCCTCACCGAGAACCTCTTCGGCGACATTCTGAGCGACGAGGCCGCCGTGCTCAGCGGATCGTTAGGGCTGCTCCCCTCCGCCTCGATCGGCGACGGGCCGGGCCTCTTCGAGCCGGTGCACGGCTCCGCGCCCGACATCGCGGGACGTGGGGTAGCGAATCCGATCGGCGCGATCGCCAGCGCGGCGATGCTCCTGCGGTATGGCTTGGCGCTTCCCGAGGCGGCGGCGGCCGTGGATCAGGCGGTGGCGGCGGTGTTGGCCGCGGGCGGGCGGACGGCAGATATCGCGCGCAAGGGGGAGCCGACGCTCGGCACCCGAGAGATCGGCGACGAGATCGCGCGGCTGGTGCTCTGGGGGAAGGCGGTGGAGCCGGTCCTGGGATCGTGATGTCATCCCTCGCTCCGCTCGGGATGACACGCTAAAGATCCGTGACCGCCCCCAGGCTCGCGCTGGATACCTGTCGCGCGTACTTGTAGAGTACGCCCGCCGTGTAGCGCGGCGGCGGCGGGTTCCACGCCGAGAGCCGCCGCGCCATCTCCTCCGCCAACACTTCCACCGCCAGGAGCCGCTGGTCGGCGTCGATCGTGATACGGTCGCCTTCCCGCACCAAGGCGATCGGACCGCCGGCCGCCGCCTCCGGCGCGACGTGGCCCACCACCAGCCCGTAGGTGCCTCCCGAGAACCTGCCGTCGGTGATGAGCCCGACCGAGTCGCCCAGGCCGGCGCCGATGAGCGCCGATGTCGGCGCCAGCATCTCCCGCATTCCCGGACCGCCTCGGGGCCCTTCGTAGCGGATCACCACGATGTCCCCCGGCTTGATCCCTCCCGCAAGGATCGCCTCGAGGCACGACTCCTCCGACTCGAAAACCCGCGCCGGTCCCGTGATCCGCGGCGACTTCACGCCGGTGATCTTGGCGACCGCTCCTTCGGGCGCGAGGTTGCCGCGCAGAATCGCCAGGTGGCCCTGTCGGTAGAGCGGACGACTCCACGGCCGGATGACCTCCTGGTCGGCGCGCGGCTCGGCCGCCACGTCGCGGAGCGTCTCCTCCACCGTCCGCCCGGTGATGGTGAGCGCGTCGCCGTGCAGCACGCCGTGCTGCAACAGGATCTTCATGACCTGGGGCACGCCGCCCGCGCGGTGCAGGTCGGTGGCCACGAACCGCCCCGAGGGCTTGAGGTCGCAGAGCACCGGCACGCGGGCCCGGATCGCCTCGAAGTCGTCGAGCACCAGCGGCACGCCCGCGGCGCGGGCGATGGCGAGGAGGTGGAGCACCGCGTTGGTTGACCCACCCAGCGCCATGACGACCGCGATCCCGTTCTCGAACGCCTTCCGGGTGAGGATCTCGCGGGGGACCAGCCCGGCGCGCACCGCCTGCACCAGCACTTCCGCCGACGCGGCGGCGCTCTCGGCCTTCTCGTCGTCCTCGGCCGCCATGGTGGAGGAGTAGGGAAGGCTCATCCCCATCGCCTCGAACACCGACGACATCGTGTTGGCCGTGAACATCCCGCCGCAGGAGCCCTTGCCGGGGCAGGACCGGCGCTCGACCTCGCGCAGCTCCTCGTCGCCGATCTTGCCGGCGCTGTGCTGGCCGACCGCCTCGAATGCGCTGACCACCGTCAGGTCGCGTCCGCCGTAGTGCCCCGGCTTGATGGTGCCACCGTACACGAAGATCGCCGGAATGTTCATCCGGGCGATCGCGATCATCGCGCCCGGCATGTTCTTGTCGCAGCCGCCGATGGCGATCACGCCGTCCATGCTCTGCGCGCCGCAGACGGTCTCGATCGAATCGGCGATGACCTCGCGGGAGACCAGCGAGTACTTCATCCCCTCGGTGCCCATCGAGATGCCGTCGCTGACGGTTATGGTGCCGAAGACCTGGGGCATCGCACCCCCAGCGCGGGCTGCGCTCTCCGCCCGGCGGGTGAGGACGTCGAGCCCGGCGTTGCAGGGCGTGATGGTGCTCCAGCCGCTCGCGATTCCCACGATCGGCTTGTCGAAGTCACCATCCTGGAACCCCACCGCGCGCAGCATCGCGCGGTTGGGCGCGCGCTGGACGCCGGACGTGATGGCTGCGCTTCGGAGAGGCATGGGTCAATGAAAAGCGTAAACGGTGAAAGGTGAAAGGGGTCGCCGTAGATGGCGGCCCCCATTCACTCTTCACCGTTCACTTTTTACGCTTTTCGGATCAGGCGTCATAGTACAGGAAGAACTCGTACGGGTGCGGCCGCAGGTTCATCGGCGCGACGTCCTTGGTCCGCTTCATCGAGATCCAGGTGTCCAGCACGTCGGGGGTGAAGACGTCGCCCTTGAGCAGGAACTCCTGGTCCTGCTCCAGCGCGGTCAGCGCCTCCGCCAACGAGCCCGGCACCATCTTGATGCTCGCCTTGCGCTCGTCGTGCAGCTCGTAGAGGTCCTCGTCGATCGGCGCGGGCGGCTCGATCTTGCGCTGCACGCCGTCCAGGCCGGCCATCAGCATCGCCGCGAACGCGAGGTAGGGGTTGGCCGTCGGGTCCGGAGCCCGGAACTCCACCCGCTTCGCCTTGGGGGAGTTGGAGTACATCGGGATGCGACAGATGGCCGAGCGGTTCCGAGCCGAGTACATGAGGTTGACGGGGGCCTCGAAGCCCGGGACCAGGCGCCGGTAGCTGTTGGTGGTCGGGGCGCAGAGCGCCAGCAGGGCGGGGGCGTGGGCGATGAGCCCGCCGATGTAGTGCCGCGCCAACTCCGACAGCGAGGCGTAGCCGGTCTCGTCGAAGAAGAGCGGGGTGGTGCCGTTCCAGAGCGACTGGTGGCAGTGCATGCCCGAGCCGTTGTCGCCGAACAGCGGCTTGGGCATGAACGTCGCCGTGTACCCGAGCCGGTGGCAGACGTTCTTCACGATGTACTTGTAGGTCATCAAGCGGTCGGCGGTCTGCACCAGCGGACCGAAGCGGATGTCGATCTCGGCCTGGCCAGCGGTCGCCACCTCGTGGTGCTGCACCTCGACCGGGATCCCGGCCTCGATCAGCGCCAGCATGATCTTCGACCGCACGTCCTGCAGCCGGTCCACGGGCGGCACCGGGAAATAGCCCTCCTTGTATCGGGGGCGATGCCCCAGGTTCGGCGTCCCGTTGCGGCCGGAGTTCCACACCCCTTCCTCGGAATCGATGTGGTAGTAGCCCTCGTGCGCGTTCTGGTCGAACCGCACGGAGTTGAAGATGAAGAACTCCGCCTCCGGGCCCCAGCACGATGTCGTCGCGATGCCGGTGGTCTTGAGGTACTCCTCCGCCTTGAACGCGATGAACCGCGGATCGCGGGAGTACGGCTCCAGCGTGATCGGGTCGTAGATGTCGCAGGCCAGTGAGAGCGTCGGGATCTCGAGCACGGGGTCCACGAAGGCGCTCGCCGGATCCGGGAGCAGGAGCATGTCGCTCTCGTTGATCGCCTGGAAGCCGCGGATGGATGACCCGTCGAACCCCAGCCCGTCGTGGAATACCCCTTCGTCCAGGGCGCTCGCCGGGATTGAGAAGTGCTGCCAGGTGCCGGGCAGGTCGCAGAACTTGACGTCCACGACCTGGAGCTTGCGGTCGCGGACGAGATCCAGGACCCGGCGCACCTCGTCGGTCTTGGAGGTCCGGGTGAACGCCGTGGTCTTGACGCTGGTGGCCATGTACGCCTCGCGGGTGGTGACGGTTGGGGTCGGGCGACCGGTGGAACGCCGAGGGGTCACAAAGGGAGACGCCCCTGGGCCGCCGGGAGCGAGCTCAGGGGCGTCGGTCGAGCGGCTGTCCGCTCACGCCAGAGGCCCGGGCGCTCGCCGAGGGTGGAGCCGGCGGTTTCGGTGGACGGTCGCGATGAACTGCAGGCGGACGCTGAGACGCATCGGGGCCTCGTGAGTGGATAAATGCTGGCTTAGAATATCCCCCGGTACACTACCTGTCAAGCGAATCGTGCAATCTATGCAGAAATCTGCGTGCAGCACTTCATGAAGCTGGGGATTGTCGCTCTACCGCAATGGTATTCTTGCTAGATTGGCTGACAATGAGGTGCACGGGTTACCGCTCCAGCCTCCGGTCGATCGCCCGGCAGGGCCCGCGACTGGCGGCGCGGCGCCCGCGCGGTGCCGCGGAATTGGGTTAATCTTCACCAGCCGCGGTGAATGCTCCGGAGGTACTCTGACGGTCCTGGTCTGCTCGTCCTGCCACGCCCTGCTGCGCGAGGGCACCTCACACTGCCCACGCTGCGGCCCCGGGAGCCTCGCGCTCTTCGGCGTGGAGCTCGCCTCGCTCGACCCCCGTCCCGCCGACAGCGGCGCGCTCGAGCGCCTGGGTGGCGCCCTGGGCCGCCAGTATCGCGTGGTCCGCCTGATCGGCCGCGGCGGGTTCGCCGAGGTGTACGAGGTGGTGGACGCCGACCTCCAGCGCCGCCTGGCGGTGAAGGTGCTCCGCTCCGACCTGCCCTGGACCGCGGCCACCATCTCGCGCTTCAAGCAGGAAGCCCGCGCCATCGCTCGGCTCAACCATCCCAACACGGTTCCGATCCACTTCGTGGGCGAGAATGCCGGCCTGGTGTACTACGCCATGCCCTACCTGGAGGGGCGCACCGTCGCCGATCTGCTCAAGACCGAGGGCCCGCTCACGGCCGAGCGCGCGCTGCGGATCGTCGAGCCGGTCCTCGAAGCGCTGCAACACGCGCACGACCACGGGCTGGTGCACCGCGACGTGAAGCCCGACAACATCCTCATCGAGTCGGGCACCGGACGGCCGCTCCTGGTGGACTTCGGGATCGTGAAGTACCTGGATGGCCCCTCGCATTTAACCGAGGCCGGGTACATCGTCGGCACCCCGCTCTATATGAGTCCCGAGCAGGCGCTGGGGAGCCAGAGCGTGGACGCGAGGAGCGACCTCTACGGGATCGGCGCCGTGCTCTTCCAGCTCCTCACCGGCGCGCCGCCCTTCGAGGGAACCGATTCCCAGGAGATCGTCGGCCGGCACATCAGCGAGCCGGTGCCGTCGGCCAATCTCTCACGCGACGGGATTCCTCCCTGGATCTCGGGCATCGTGCTCCGCTGCATGGCCAAGCACCCGGACGACCGCTTTCCGAGCGCCCTCGCGCTCCTGGAGGCGATCCGCTCCGCCCGAGCCGGCGCGCTGTCCGCCGGGGTCGACCCGGTCACCTTGCTGCCCCGCGCCGATGAGACGCCCACCGAGGCGATCCGGGTCGCCCGCGCGCCGAATCGGCTCGGCTGGGTGGTCGGTATCGCGGCCGCGGCGCTCGCCGGGGTGATCGTGGCCGCCTCTTCCCCGGGCCGGCAATCCCAGGCGGAGGCACCCGCCGGCCCCGTGGTGGACCAGCCGCGTGACATCCCGGGCCCCGCGTTGGTGGTCGAGAACCATCTCACCGAGCCGATCGCGCTCACCATGGAAGACACTGGCCTGACCATTCCGTCGGGCGACAGCGCCCGGCTGCCTCTCGCGGCCCAAGAGGCGCTGGAGGCGCACTGGGCGATGGTGCAGCCGTCCACCGGCGACCGGGTGCTGGGCCACATGGTGGAGGGCGCCATCGTGGCCGCGCGGGTTGGGGGAGAGATCAGACGGGTGGTGGACGCCGGGACGGGAGGCGAGACGCGGGTCGCGCCGACCGTGGTGAACCGGGCCGGCCGGCCGCTGCGCGTCGCGGTGATGGCCCAGGACGACTCCCTCGACTGCGACTGCCGAATCTCCGACGGCGATTCGCTGCGCCTCGGCTACTACCGTCTGACCGAGCGCACCGCGCTCCGGGTAACCGATCCCGCTGGCTGGACCGCGAGGTTCACCGATTTCACCGCCCGCGACTCGGCCAGCGGCGCGGTGGTGGTGCGGGTGGAGCGCGCCGACCTGCGCCCGCCACCGCGCGCCACGCTCCGTCGCACCAAGCCCGCGCGAAGGCAGGAGCCTCAGCGGCGGAACCCACTGGAATCCTTCCTCCCGGTGCGTTGAGCCATGCGCCGCCGGCTCGCCGCCGCGCTCATGCTCGGTCTCGCTACCGCGTCGGCGTCGTGCGAGCTGCTCGACCGCTCCCGTCTTCGGTTCACCAATCGCCTCGCCGCCCCGGTGCGGCTGGTCTTCGGCAATCAGCCCCCGAGCATGATTCCGCCCGACGAGACGGTGGAGCTGGCGGTGCCCAGGGGCGGGACCTCGGTCGCGGAGTGGGAGTTGGTGCGCCCGCTGTCCGCGGACGGCAAGCCGATGGGGGAGGAGATCCGGGGAGCGATCGTGCCGCGCGGCCGCGGGACCGTCGCCGACAGTGCCTGGGTCCGCCAGGGTGACGCGGATTACTTCGCGCCTCTGGTCACCAACGCGAGCGGAGACCTGCTCCGGGTGACCGTCAACGCCGGGCTGGCAGGGGCCCGCGACTGCGAGTGCGCGGTCCGCCCCGGCGCCACTCGGGTCTTCCTCGGGTACTATCGGCTCTATGCCAACAGCACCGTTCGGGTGCGCTCGCCTGCCGACGCCGAGGCCACCTTTCGGGATCTGGGCCCCCAGGTGAAGAGCCGCGACGGTACCGTCGGCCTCCGCTTCGAAGACAAGGACCTTCGTCCCCGCTGACGGCGCTTCCGTCAGCGGTCGCGTCGCCGCGCCCGCAGCACCGACCCCGGCGTCACCGCGCCGAAGCCGTACTTCCCCCGCACCTTGTCCACCGCCGCCGAGAGGTCCCTGAGTCGCTGCCGCTCGGGTGGCTCGAAGAGGTCCGCTTCCGCGGCGACACCGAGGTTGGTGGTGGCGATGCCGATCAACCGGACGCCGCGGTTCCGGCGCCGCACCTCCTCGAACGCCTGGCGGAAGAGCGCCCGCCCCGCCTCGTAGATCTCGGCGTCGAGATCGGTCGCGGCCTCGAGCGTGTGGCGGCGGGTGACCGTGCGGAAATCGTCGTGCCGCAGCTTGAGCGTCACCGTGCGGCCGACCAGCCCTTCCTCGCGCAGCTGCCCGGCGACTCGCGCGGTCAGGAGCGAGAGGATCGCCTCCAGCTCCTCCGGGTCCCTCAAGTCCCGCGAGAGCGTCGTCTCCCGGCTCACCGACTTGGGGAGCCGCTCGGCCCGGAGCGTGGCCCCCCCATGTCCGTGCGCCCGACGCTTGAGCCCTGGAGCGTCGCCGCCCACCAGCCGCGCCAGGGCGGCCTCGTCCAACGCCTGCACCTGATGGACGTCCGTGAGCCCGAGCTTGCTCCAGCGCGCCGCGGTCTTCGGCCCGACGCCCGGCAGTGCCGCCAGGGAAAGCCCGGCCAGAAAGCCTTCCTCCCAGCCGGCGCGCACCTCCATGAGTCCCCGCGGCTTGGCCTGGTCGGATGCGAGCTTGGCGATCATGCGGTTGGGCCCCATGCCGATACTGCAGTCGAGGCCCGTGTCCGCCCGCACCGCGTCGCGGATCCGCTCGGCCACTGGCAGCAGCGACATGGGATAGAGCCGGTCGGTGCCGCCGAAGTCGAGATAGGCCTCGTCGAGCGACGCCATGACCACGGTGGGTGAGAATCGTTGGAGCACCGCCCGCACGGCGCGGGAGGCGTCTCGGTAGTGGATGAAGGAGCCCTGGAAGAAGGTGGCGGCGGGGCAGAGCCGCACCGCCTGAGCGATCGGCATGCCGGCGTGGATGCCGTAACGGCGAGCGGCGTAGGAGGCGGACTGGACGACGCCGCGCTGGTCTCGCCGGCCGCCCACTACCAGCAGCTCCACCGAGCGCAACTCGGCGTGGCGCTGCCGGCAGACCTCGACGAAAAACGCGTCGAGGTCCACGTGGAGAATGCGGGCGCTCATGCTATCTTCGACGCACCCACGGACCGGAGCTCCAGCCGATGATGAGCAAGACGATGCAGAGCGCCTTGAATGAGCAGATGAAGCACGAATTCTACTCCTCCTACCTGTACCTCTCAATGTCGGCGTACTGCGATGGGGCCAACCTCCCCGGTCTCGCCCGGTGGATGCGGGGTCAGGCCCAGGAGGAGACCAAGCACGCGATGAAGATCTTCGACCACGTACTGGACCGCGGCGGCAAGGTGGAGCTGCACGAGCTCGGCCGGCCCCCCGCCGATTTCGCCTCGCCGCGCGAGGTCTTCGAGCAGGCCCACAAGCACGAGCAGCAGGTGACCGCCAGCATCAACAAGGTCTACGGGCAGGCGGTGGACGAGCGCGATTTCGCCAGCACCGTCTTCCTCGACTGGTTCGTACAGGAACAGGTGGAGGAGGAGAAGACCAGCGGTCTCCTGGCCGAGCAGTTCCGCATGGTGGGTGAGGATCGCCCGGGGCTGCTGATGCTGGACCGTGAGCTGGGTCAGCGAAGGAGCGGCACCGCCGAAGACCCGGCGGCTCCGGCGTGAATGGCCGGCCGGTCGCCTTCCTGGGGCTCGGCGCCATCGGCGCCCCCATGGCGGCGCGTCTGGCCCGCGGCGGAGCACTCAGGGTCTGGAATCGCACCGCCTCCCGCGCGGAAGCCTTCGTCCGGGCGAGCGGCGGCCGCAGCGCGGCGACGCCTCGGGAGGCGGCGACGGGAGCCGGCGTCGTCATCACCTGCCTGCCCAGCTCGCGGGAGGTGGAGGCGCTCCTCGACGGTCCCGAGGGGCTCTTGGCCGGGTTGGGGCCGGGCGCTCTCCTGCTCGACTGCACCTCGGGCGACCCGGCGACGTCGCGCCGGATCGACGAGCGGCTCGCGAGGCGGCAGGTCGCCTTCGCCGATGCTCCGGTCAGTGGCGGCACCAACGGCGCCGAGGCCGGCACCTTGACGATCATGGTCGGGGCCGACGAGGAGGTCTTCGCCCGCGTCCGGCCGCTGCTCGCATTGATGGGCAGCCGGATCGAGCACGTGGGCCCGGTGGGCGCGGGCCACGCGCTCAAGGCGGTGAACAACGCGCTGCTTGCGGTCAACATCCTTGCGGTCGGCGAGGCGCTCGCGGTCGCGGTAAAGGCCGGAGTTCCCGCGCGAAAGGCCCTCGACGTGGTCAACGTCTCGAGCGGGCGCTCGTTCGTCAGCGAGACTCTGGTGCCGGACCGGGTGCTGACCGGTGCCTGGCCCCGCACGTTTCGGTTGGCGCTGCTGGAGAAGGACGTGGGGATCGCCCGCGATCTGCTGCGCCAGACCGGAGTCGAGGGGCCGCTGCTCAACCTGGCCGGTGAGCTGTTCGGGCGCGCGAGGGCCGCGCTCGGCGAATCGGCCGACTACCTGGATGCGATCCGCCTGATCGAGTCGCAGGCGGGTGTCGAAATTCGGGGCTGACTGCCACTTGCCGCGCTCCCCCCGCCCCTTCACTTTCCGCACTTATGCCCCGACATAGACGATGAGCGACTGGGGATCGACCAACCGGCTGCCTGCGCACGTCGCGCTGGTGGAGGGCATCGTCCTCCACGGCGACCTGCACCTCCTCACCCGGCCCGCCTACCCGCCGGGAGGCTCCGAGACTCCCCTTGAGATGCTCAACCGGCCAGACGCGTTCTTCGCCCTCACTCTTCCCGAAGGTGGTGTCGCGCTGGTGCCCAAGGCGCAGGTGCTCGAGATCACGTGCCCTGAAGACGTGCCGCCGTCGGACCCCGACCGAGTGACGGCGGCGAAGCAGGTGGAGCTGGAAGGGACCTTCCCCGGGGGCGTGGAGTTCCGGGGCCGGGCGACACTGGAGCTGCCGCCGGGCCGGCGACGGGCTCTCGACTACATGAACGGCGCCGGCGGCTTCTTCGCGCTCTGGTCCGAGGGCCGCACCCGCTACATCAACAAGCTGCACGTTCGCCTCATCCGACCCCTCGACTGAGATCCGCCGTGGCCCGACTCGACCGCTTCATTCAAGTCATGCACGAGCAGCGCGCCGACGCGCTCCAGTTGGCCGTCGGTCACCCGGCCGCCCTGGTGACCAGCGGCGCGACCCGCGCGATTACCCGCGACCCGTTGAGCGACGGACAGATCGTCGGCCTGGTGCGCGAGGTCGCGGGGCCCGAGGCGGCGGGAAAGGTCGGCGGCGGAGCCCCGGTAGCGTTCGGCTACCACTCGCCGAGCGGTGAGGTGCAGGTCGAGCTCACGCCCGGCGCGGAGGGCTCGCGCGCGGTGGTCCGCCCGGCCCGGGCGGGTGGACCGGCCAAGGGGGCCGATCTCGCGGAGGCGCGCGGGGAGATCGAGCGGCTGCTGCGCCTGCTGGTCGAGGCGGAAGCCTCCGACCTCCACCTCCGCTCCGGAGAGCCACCGATGCTCCGCCGCCAGGGCGAGCTGGTCCGCGAGCCGAGCGACCCGGTCCCGGCCGAGCGGCTGGAGACCCTGCTGGCGAGCATCATGTCGCCCCGCGAGATCGCCGAGTACCGCGAGGGAGGCGACACCGACTGGGCCTACGAGATCGAGGGGCTTGCCCGATTCCGCTGCAACGCGGGGCGGGACCGCCACGGCCCGATGGCGGTGTTCCGGGTCATTCCCAGGACCGTGCGGACCGCGGACGAGATGGGCCTCAGCCGCGAGGTGCAGAACCTCTGCTACCTCACGAAGGGGCTGGTGGTGGTCACCGGACCGACGGGATCGGGCAAGAGCACCACGCTCGCGGCGCTGGTGGATCTCATCAACCGGACCCGGAACGACCACATCATCACGATCGAGGATCCGATCGAGTTCGTGCACCAGAGCAAGAAGTGCCTGGTGACCCAGCGGCAGGTCGGGCTCCATACCCGTTCCTTCAAGAACGCGCTGCGCGCCGCGCTGCGCGAGGACCCCGACATCATCCTGGTCGGCGAGATGCGCGACCTGGAGACCGTGTCCATCGCCATCGAGACGGCGGAGACCGGCCACCTGGTGTTCGGGACCCTGCACACCACGACCGCGGCTTCCACGGTGGACCGGATCATCGACCAGTTTCCGGCCGACCGGCAGTCCCAGGTGCGGGTGATGCTCTCGGAGTCCCTGCGCGGGGTGATCGCCCAGACGCTATGCAAGCGGATCGGCGGCGGGCGGGTGGCGGCACGGGAGATCCTGCTCTCCATCCCCGCGGTCTCCAACCTGATCCGCGAGGGGAAGACGTTCCAGATTCCCAGCATCATGCAGACCAACCGCAAGGTCGGGATGGTCACCCTGAACGACGCGCTGATGGAGCTGGTGGACACCAAGCAGGTGGAGCCGAAGGAAGCCTACATGAAGGCCGCCGAGAAGGCCGGCTTCGCCGCCGCACTCAAGGCCAAGCGGCACGATACGAGCTTCCTTGGTGAGGGGTGATGGTCGCTGGGGCGGAACGGCGGAACGGCGGAACGGCGGAACCGTCCGAGGGCGATGAAGGTCGCTCCGGCGAACGGTCCGCCGGTCCGCCGGTCCGCCGTTCCGCCCCCGTGCTGGTGCTGGTGAACCCCCAGGACATCGTCAACATCGCCGCCGCGGTGCGGATCGCGAGGAATTTCGGGATCGAGCGCATGCGGCTGGTGAATCCGGAGAGCTTCGATCCCTGGCGGATCGAAGGCATCGCCCACAACAGCGCGACCTTCGTGGCGAACATCGAGATCCTGGATTCGCTCGAGGCCGCGGTCGCGGACTGCGTTCAGGTGGCGGTGCTCACGGCGCGGGGCCGCACGGCGAAGCGGCGAACCCTCCGGCCGCGGGAGGCGGCGGCCGAGCTGGTGAGCGCCGCGGCGACCGGGCCGGTGGCGATGGTCGTGGGCCGGGAGGACCGGGGCCTCACCAACGCCGAGCTCGACCTGGGACATGTGCTGGTGACCATCCCCACCGATCCGGCGAACTCTTCGCTCAATCTGGCCCAGGCGGTCGCGATCATGGCTTACGAGAGCTGGATCGCCCGCGGCGGCGAGGCGGCGCCGCTCAAGCCGCCGCGCAAGGACACCCCGCCGGCGACCTCGGCCCAGCTGGAGGAGCTGTTCGCCGACTGGCGGCGGGCGCTCTGGGCGATCGACTTCTTCAAGACCCGGCGATCGGAGAGCGTGATGCGGTCGTTCCGCGAGATCATCCACCGCGCGGCGCTCGACGGGCGGGAGGCGTCGCTGGTCCGCGCGATGGGAATCGAGGTCGTCCGCTATCTCGCCCGGGCCGGCCTCGCGGCTGGTGAGCCGCCGCTGGTGGATCCCTCGTGAGCATGGGCCGGTCGAGCGCCTACTGGTCGGCCAACCGGTACCCGGACCCGGAGGCGGAGCCGGAGCCGACCGCGCCGCTCCACGACCTCCCCGCCGCCGCGGCCGCCCGGTTCAAGGTGCTGCGAGCCGGGCTGCTGGCCATCGACGGCGTCGCGGAGAGCGTGCGCTACATGGGAGCGAGCTGGCGTTGGAGCTGGGAGTACGGCGTCGGCAGCCGCAAGCTCTGCTGGCTGCACGTGGTCGGCAACGGAGTCTCGACCACGTTCACGCTCAGCGATATGGAGGAGGGCCGGGTGCGGGCCATCCCTCGGCTCCCGGCCGACCTCGCCCGGGCGATCGCCGAGGCGCAGCGCACCGGCCCGGTCCGCTGGTGCTGGCTGGAGCTGGGCGACCGGCGCATCGTGGACGGCTTCCTCACCTTCGCGCGCCGGAAGGGGGAGTGGCTGGGCGAGCGGCCGGCGCCGCACCGGGGGCCGCGAGCGCGCGCCTCGAAGAGCCGCGACGATTCGGCAGCCGAATGATCGATCGGAACGACGTGATGCGATCGGGTTGTGCCGCGCCATGTCTGCACTATGTTTCGGCGCGCGGAGAACCGGGTGAGCGCCAATACGAGTCCCCCGAAGGTGGCGCGGCGGCGCTGATCGCCTTCCGGCGGGTCTCTCACTCAGCGTGGGATCGATAATGCGAACGTTGGCAATCGTGCTCGGCGGCGTCGGGGCCGGCGGACTCGCGGCCGTCCTCGCGTTCGGGGGTCCGAGCCCGCAAGCGCAGCAGTCTCAGCCGCCCGCCGACTCGATCACGGCTCCAGTCATCAGCGACACCGGCTCGCTCAAGGGTCCCCGCCAGCCGATCTTCTTCCGGCACGACATCCACGCCGGCCAGTTCAAGATGCAGTGCCAGTACTGCCACTACTCGGTGGACGTCTCGCCGGAGCCCGGGCATCCCGAGCATGCAGACCTGCATGGGCTGCCACCTGGTGGTCGCCGGCAGCGACAGCAGCAGCCGGACCGAGATCAAGAAGCTGCGCCAGGCCTGGACCGAGAAGAAGCCGGTGGAGTGGGTCCGGGTGCACTTCCTCCCCCGGCACGCCCACTTCCCCCACCAGCGGCACATCAAGGCGCTCGGCCCCAACGCCTGCGCCACCTGCCACGGCGACGTGAGCCGCATGCCCCAGGTCTTCAAGGTCAACCAGGTGGACAATATGGGCTTCTGCATCACCTGCCACGTGGAGCGGGGGTCTCGCGCGACTGCTCGGTATGCCACTACTGATGTGCCGATGGCTGCACGAGCACCGCAGGACTGACAGGATCGCGAATGGCCGACGAATCCTCGCTCCACCTCCGTAGACCGTCGTCGCTTCCTCACGGTGCTCGGCGTCTCGGCCGGCGGCGGCGCCATCGCGCTGAGCGGCTGCTCCACCGACCGGGTCGAGAAGCTGGTGCCCTACCTGGTGCAGTCCGAGGATCAGGTCCCCGGCGTCGCCACCTGGTACGCCAGCACCTGCACCGAGTGCCCCACGGGCTGCGGCGTGCACGTGCGCACCCGCGAGGGCCGCGCCGTCAAGCTCGAGGGCAATCCCGAGCATCCCGTCAACCAGGGCAAGCTCTGCTCCCGCGGGCAGGCCGCGCTCCAGGGCCTCTACAATCCCGGCCGCATCAAGGCGCCGATGGCCCGGTCCGCCGACGGCGGCTTCGTGGAGATCACCTGGGACGACGCCATCGCCCGGCTCGCCGGCGAAGCTGGGCGAGGCCGGCAATCGGGTCGCGGTGATCAGCGGCGCGGCGCGCGGCACCTTCTCCGACCTCCTGGCCGAGTGGACCGCGGCGCTCGGCGGGCGGCTGGTGCGCTACGAGAGCTTCGATCACGAGCCGGTGCGCGCCGCCAACCGCCAGGTGTTCGGCCTCGACCAGCTGCCGGCGCACGACTTCGCCAAGGCCAAGTACATCATGTCCTTCGGCGCCGATTTCCTGGAGAGCTGGGGCTCGCCGATCGAGAACCAGCGCGGGTTCGCCCGGGCGCACGGCTTCGCCGAGGGCGACGTCGCCAAGTTCGTCTATGCCGCGCCGCGCATGGACCTCACCGGTCTCAACGCCGACGAGTGGCTGCCGATCAAGCCGGGCTCGGAGGCGGCGCTGGCGCTGGCGATGGCCAACGTGCTCATCGGCGCGCGGGGCGATGATCGGGTCGGTCTCGCGTCCGCGCTCGCCTCCTTCACGCCGGCGATGGCCGCGCAGGAGACCGGCTTCCCGCGCCGAGACGATCGAGCGGATCGCGCAGGAGTTCGCCGCGGCGCGGCCGAGCCTGGCGGTGGCCGGCGGGGTGGGGTCGCAGCACGCGGCGTCCACCGAGGTCTGCGCCGCGGTCAACCTGCTCAACTTCGTCGCGGGCAACATCGGCGAGACGGTGCGGTTCGGCGCCGACCTCCCACCGCCGACGGTTACGCCGCGCTGGCCCGACTCGCCCAGGCGATGGACGCGGGCGAGATCGCCGTGGCGCTGGTGCACGACGCCAACCCGGCCTACACGCTGCCCAAGAGCAGCGGCTTCGCCGACCGGTTCGCCAAGGTCGGCTTCAAGGTGTCCACCTCGCTCTACCTCGACGAGACCGCCGCGCTCTGCGACCTGCTGCTGCCCCAGCACCACGCGCTCGAGCGCTGGGACGACGCCCGGCCCCGGGCCGGGGTCTACGGCCTGATGCAGCCGGTGATGGAGCCGGTGTTCAACACCCTGCCCGCCGGGCGACATCCTGCTGCGGGTGAGCCGCAAGGCGGCCGGCGCGCTGGCGCGCTTCACCGCGCCGACCTGGGAGGCGCACCTCAAGACCCGCTGGCAGGCGCTGGCCGGCGAGCGGGGCGAGGCGGACGCAGCGGCTTCTGGCACTCGGCCGTGCAGCGGGGCGGGGTGTATCGCGACCCGCCGGCTCCGCCGGAGGTTTCGCTGGCCCTGGACGGCCACGGCTGTCGTACACCAAGCCCGCCTTCGAGGGCGACGGCGACTTCACGTTCCTCACCTACCCGCACGCGATGCTGCACGACGGCCGCGGCGCCAACAAGCCGTGGCTGCTGGAGAACGCCGACCCCGTCACCAAGATCACCTGGCACTCGTGGGTCGAGGTGAGCCCGGCCGCGGCGCGGCGCTCGACGTCCGGAACGGCGAAATCCTCGAGCTGACCTCGCCCTACGGCAGTGTCGAAGCGCCGGTCTACGTCTACCCCGGCATCCGCGACGACGCGGTCGCGATGCCGCTCGGCTTCGGCCACACCGAGTACGGCGCCTTCGCCCAGGGCCGGGGCGTCAACGCGCTCGACCTGCTCGGTGCCCCCGGGGCGACTTCGTCCCCTACCTCTCGACCCGGGTCTCGGTGCGAAAGACCGGCGGCTACCGCAAGCTCGCCAGCGTCGAGGGCGTGCCCCGCCAGCTGGGGCGCGGCATCGCCGAGGCGATGCCGCTCGAGGCGGCGAAGAAGGGCCTCACCGTCGAGCAGGCCTACCTCGAGGAGGGGCACGGCAAGCACGAGGTCAACACCGAGCGCGAGCTCGAGGCGCTCCACGGCTGGTCCGAAGCGCAGAAGCGCGCCACCGAGTACGGCGACTACGCCAAGGAGCATCCCCAGTGGGGCATGGCGATCGACCTGGCCAAGTGCACCGGCTGCTCCGCCTGCGTGACCGCCTGCTACGCCGAGAACAACATCCCGACCGTGGGCGAGCCGGAGATCCTCCGCGGCCGGGAGATGACCTGGCTCCGGATCGAGCGCTACTGGGAGGACGCGGAGGAGCCCGGCGCCGCGCCGGCCGCGCGGTTCGTCCCGATGCTCTGCCAGCACTGCGCCAACGCGCCGTGCGAGCCGGTCTGCCCGGTGTACGCCGCGTACCACACCGCCGACGGGCTCAACGGCCAGGTCTACAACCGCTGCGTCGGCACCCGCTACTGCGCCAACAACTGCCCGTACAAGGTGCGGTACTTCAACTGGTACAAGTACAACGAGCAGGCCTGGCCGGAGCCGCTCCATCTCCAGCTCAATCCCGACGTGACGGTGCGGGCCCGCGGCGTGATGGAGAAGTGCACCTTCTGCATCCAGCGCATCCGCGGCGCCCAGAACCAGGCGCGGCTGGAGGACCGGCCGATCCGGGACGGCGAGTTCACCACCGCCTGCGCCCAGGCCTGCCCCTCCGACGCGATCGTCTTCGGCAACGTGAGGGACGGCACCGAAGCCGGGTGGCCCGCGTCAAGCAGGACCCCCGGGGCTACCACGTGCTGGAGGACCTCAACGTACGGCCGGCGGTCACCTACCTCGCCAAGGTCCTGCACCCGGCGGAGGCCTAGCCGATGGCTGCCGTCGCCCCTCCGCATCCCGTCGAGCACGGCGGGCACGTGATCACCCAGACCCACGCCGACGTCACCCGCGACGTCGTCGCGACGCTGAGCGCGCCTACCCGCGGCTACGCCTGCTGCTGCTCGGGGCGGTGTCGCTGTTCCTGGTCGGCATCCTGACCTTCCTGGTCCTGGTCAAGGACGGGCTGGGCCATGCCGGCTACAAGCCGCCGATCTTCTGGAGCGTCTACATCACGACCTTCGTGTTCTGGGTCGGCATCGGGCACGCGGGCACGCTGATCTCGGCGATCCTGTTCCTGTTCCGGTCGCCCTGGCGCACGGCGGTCTACCGCTCCACCGAGGCGATGACGGTCTTCGCGGTCATGACGGCGGGCCTCTTTCCCGATCATCCACATCGGGCGGCAGTGGATCTTCTACTGGCTGCTGCCCGTATCCGAACCAGCGCTTCCTCTGGCCCAACTTCAAGTCGCCGCTGATCTGGGACGTCTTCGCGATCTCGACCTACCTCACGGTCTCGACCACGTTCCTGGTCTTCGGCCTGATCCCCGACGTCGCCGCGGTGCGGGACAAGGCGACCGGCTGGCGGAAGAAGGTCTACCAGCTCGCCTCGGTGGGCTGGCAGGGCACCGACAACCAGTGGCGGCACTACTCGCGGGCGTATCTCTACCTGGCCGCGCTGGCCACCCCGCTGGTGCTCTCGGTGCACTCGGTGGTGTCCTGGGACTTCGCCATGTGCGTCGTGCCCGGGCTGGCACGGCACGATCTTCGCGCCCTACTTCGTGGCCGGCGCGATCTACTCCGGCATCGGCATGGTGCTCACGCTGATCATCCCGCTCCGGCGGGCGCTCCACATCGAGCACATGATCAGCCGGACTACCACTTCGACAACCTGGCGAAGCTGACCCTGCTGACCGGCTCGATCCTGTTCTACGCCTACGGCATGGAGTACTTCGTGGCGTGGTACAGCGGCAACACCTTCGAGCAGACCACCTTCTACCGCCGGGCGTTCGGGCCCTACTGGTGGGCCGGCTGGACCATGATCATCTGCAACGCCTTCGTGTCGCAGCTGCTCTGGTTCCGGAAGGTCCGCACCAACCTGACCGCGCTCTTCGTGATCTCGATCTTCATCAACATCGGGATGTGGTTCGAGCGCTTCGTCATCATCGTCTCGTCGCTCAGCAACGACTACATCCCCTGGGCCTGGGACCAGCTCAACCCGACCTGGGCGGACTGGGGCATCCTGGCCGGCTCGTTCGGCTGGTTCGGCATGTGGTTCCTGCTCTTCGCCAAGAACTTCCCGATCGTGGCGATCCAGGAGATCAAGGAGATGATCCCGATGCCGCGGAAGCGGGGAGGGCACCACTGATGGCCCTGGTCAAGAAGCAATCCGCCAAGCGGCGCCGGGCGTGCTGGCCTCCTTCGTCCACGTGGACGCCGCGGCCGACGCCATCCGCGCGCTCCGCGCCCGGGGCCAGCGCGACCTCGTGGTCTACAGCGCGGCGCCGAACCACGAGATCGAGGAGGCGCTGGACCACCGGGTGAGCCCGGTCCGGCTCTTCACCCTGATCGGCGGCCTCACCGGGTGCGCCGCCGGCTTCGGGATGACGATCTGGATGTCGCACGACTGGCCGCTGCTGGTGGGCGGGAAGACCATCGGCTCGATCCCGCCGTACGTCGTGATCGCGTTCGAGCTCACCATCCTGCTGGGCGCGCTCAGCACCGTGGCCGCGGTGGCGGTCTTCTCCATCCTGATGGGAAAGCGCGGGGTGCCCTACGACCCGCAGTTCAGCGACGACCAGATCGGCGTCTTCGTGCCGGCCGCCCACGACCAGGCCGGCAGGTCGAGCAGCTGATGCGCAACGCGGGGGCGGTGGAGGTGCGGCATGAAGCGGCGTAGCCTCTCCGTTTCGCTGCTGCTCCTCTGTGGCGCCTGCGACTTCTATTACTACAAGGTGCCGTCTCCCGACCATCTCTGGCACATCATCCCCTGGTTCGACCACATGATCACCGCACGCTACATCCGCCCCTATCAGACCGCGGCGGTGCCCCGGTACACGCCGGTGGGCACGGTTCCGGTCACCGGCGGCGAGCCCGACTGGTCGGCCGAGTGGACCGGCGGCAAGACGGCGACCGCCGACTCGCTTCGGAACCCGTTCGCCCAGGCGGGCGCCCGGGAGGCCTCGCTCGCGGGCCCGGCGGTGCCGGCGCTCCCTCGCGAGGTCGAGGCGGCCGGGGACACGCTCTACCAGAACTTCTGCACCGTCTGCCATGGCGTGGCGGGTGACGCCAAGGGGCCGGTCTCCAATCGCATCGGCGCGCCGTCGCTGCTCACCGGTCGGGCGCGGGGGTACAGCGACGGCTACCTCTACAGCATCATCCGCTACGGGCGCGGCGTGATGCCGCGCTACGGCGACAAGGTCTACCGGCCGGCGGACCGCTGGGCGATCGTCAACCACATACGGAAGCTGCAGGGCGCGAGTCCGGCGCCTCAGGAGCCAACCGGCGCGGCAGCCGGTATCCCACCCGCGCCCAGCGCGACCGGCTCGACCGGGGAGAGGCCTCGATGAGTCCGGGAACGGTGCACCAGCGGCTGGTCGAGCGCGCGCTCGCCGGCAAGTACGATCTCTTCCTCGGCGTCGGCGGCGGGCTCGCGATCCTCGGTCTGATCCTCTTCCTGGCGGCACTCGAGGGGAGACGACGCCGTCCGGGCGTGGCAGCTCTTCCACGTCAACTGGCTCTACTTCACCGGCCTGGCCGGCGGCAGCGTGGCCTTCGCGGCGGTGCAGAAGATCACCAACGCCAAGTGGTCGGGACTGGTCATCCGGTTCGCCGAGGCGTCGGTCGCTTTCCTGCCGCTCTCGCTGATCGGCCTGATGCTGATCTTCACGCTGGGCTATCACGCCGTGTACGGGCCCATGGAGAGCGCGGCCCACGGCATGATGCACTCGAAGGCAGTCTGGCTCTCGCGGCCGTTCATGTTCGGCCGGCTGGGCGTCGGTCTCGTGCTCCTGGCCTGGGTCGGCTGGAAGCTGATCCAGGCCGATCTGATTCCCGACATGCTCGCCACCCGGGCCGTCGCGGGGCCCGGGCGCCGCTCGCTCTACGAGCGGTGGACCCGGGGCTACGACGGCACGCCGCCGAGCGTGCGGGCCCACGAGGAGCGGATCCACCGGCTCGCGCCGCTCTACGTCGTGCTCTACGCGATCGTCTTCAGCCTGGTGGCCTTCGACGGGATCATGGCGCTCCAGCCGCACTGGTTCAGCAACCTGCTGGGCGGCTTCTACTTCATGGGCTCCTTCCTGGGCGCCCACATGCTGCTCGCGCTGATGGCCATCTACGGCGCGGCGCACCTCGGCATCAGCGATCTGGTCTCACCCAAGCAGCGGCACGACCTGGGCAAGCTCTGCTTCGGCTTCACCGTATTCTGGACCTACCTCATGTGGGCCCAGTTCCTGGTGATCTGGTACGGCAACCTGCCCGAGGAGACCGGATTCGTGTTCGCCCGGCTGTGGGGGAACTGGCTGCCGGTGGGAGGCGCCGTGCTCGTCGGCATGTTCATCATCCCGTTCTTCGGCCTGCTCGGCGTGGCGCCGAAGAAGGTCCGCGCGACCTTCCTCTTCTTCGCGACCGTGAGCCTGGTATCGCTCTGGCTGGAGCGCTACCTGCTGGTGATGCCGTCGGTGACGGCGCTTCCTGGGCCGGTGTTCGGACTGCCGGAGGCGGGGCCCACGCTGCTCTTCCTGGGCTGCTACCTGCTCAGCCTACGCCCTCTTCGCCCGGACCTTCCCGATGGTCTCGCCGCGCCTCGCGGAGATCACGCTCGACCGGGAGCGCGGCCACACCACCGTCGCGGCCGAGTTCGAGCACGAGGAGAGCCCGCAGGACTACGTGCCGCCGGAGCTGATCGAGCGGCGGGAGAAGCCGCAGGGGATAAGGCGGGAACGGTGAACGGTGAACGGTAAAAGGGGGACCCCCTGATCACGGGTCCCCCCTTTCACTCTTAACCGTTCCCGTTCCCGCTGTCTATTTGCTCCGCATCTCCGCGTTCATTCGCCGGATCATCGCCCGCAGGCTGTCGGAGGGCAGGGCGCCGGTGATCGCGAGCATGCGGTCGCCCAGCTGCATCGCCATTGCCTGGTCGGCGGCGCGGCGCCGCCTCCGAGACGGTCACCGACAGTCCACCGTCGGGTGAAGTGGCGGTTCGGCGGGAGAGGAGCTGCGAGACGTCGCTGGCCGGGCCTTCGATCGTCTGGATCACCTGCCCCGAGGCGAGCTGCTGGGCCACCACCATGAGCGGCCGCTTGCCGTGATCGTTCGCCTGGACCTGCACCCGGAGCACCGGCAGGCCGTCGATGTGGGGCAGGCTCTGCCCGGCCTCGCTCTGCGCGCCGTCCCAGGACATCGTGCGCCACATCCCGTCGAACTGCTCGCCGGCGGCTGGCCGGGGCTGATCGAGCGGCGCCAGCTCGAGCGCCGGGGCAGGATCGAGGAGCGCCAGCTTGGCAGCCCGGATGGAGTCCTCGCGCTCGGCGTCCCGGCGGGCCGCGCGCGCCACGGTGCGCGCCCGCGCCTCACGGCGGAACTCCGCCCGATCCGGCGTGGCGGCGATGACCGGAGCCGGTGCGGGGGCCGGCGCCTTCGGCTCCACGGAGTTGCTACCAGCGGGAATCTCCGGAGATTCGGCGGCAGTCGGCACGATGCGGGTGGCGACGCTGGTCTGGCCCGGCCGGACCATAGTGCTGGCGCTCCAGCCGAGGCCGAGGGCGGCGACGAGGCTCGCGGCCCAGGCCGCGGCCCGCAGCCGGCGACGGCGCGTATGCACGCGCTGGGCGGCCAGACGGCGGAGCGAGTCGAAAGCCGGCGGGAATCGGCGGGGCGGCGCGAGCTGAGAGAGAAGCGCGGTCGTCCGGTCCCGCAAGGCGGCGATCCCGTCGCGATTTGCCCGGCACGACGAGCATCCGGCCAGGTGGCTCTCGATCTCGACGCACTGAGATCGACTCAGCCCCTGGTCCAGGTAGGCGTGCAGCTCGTCTTCAGGAATGTGCCGCATTGTCTCTCGTCGGTTTCTGCTGCCGGTCGTGGGCGTCCACCAGCCGCCGTCGCGCCCGCGCCAATGTCGTGCCAACGGCGCCGACCGCCAGCCCTGTCTGCGCCGCGATCTCCGGATAGCTCAACCCCGCGTCCCAGAGCAGGAGGATCTCACGGTCCCTCGGCGTCAGCGTGTTCAGCGCCTCCTGGACCGAAGCCATCTGCTCGTCGTGCTCGACCGTGTCGTCGGCCGACGGCGTGATCGTCGGCTGCGCGATCGGGTCGCCCTTGAGGAGCGTGAGGTGCCGCTTGCGGCGCACCGCCGCGCGGGCCTCGTCGCGCGCCAGGTTGGCCGCCACCGCGAAGACCCATGCCCGCGGCTTTTCCGGCCGATGCGCGAGCGCACGAACGAACACTTCCTGGGCCAGGTCCTCCGCTCGCTCGGCGTCCCACACCTTGCGGTACAGGAACCGCACGACGGCGGTATAGGTGCTCTGGTACAGTTTCTCCAGATCGTCGCTCACGACACCTCAGCGGGGAGTCGGGTCGCCCATGAAGACGGGCAACTCACGTTGCCTTGCACAGTTGGGCCCGGTCAGCCGGCGGTTGGACGTCGCCGTCTGCGACGGGGACCGAATACACATCCCGGATGAAGTCCCCGGTTCTTCGGGGGCCATTCGGTGCAGAGGTCAGGCTTGGCGGGCCGGCCGTCGGCCCGGGATCGGCCGTGGAGGGAGCAGGCGACCCCATCCTCCTCCAGATATCCGCAGGCGGAAATCATCTCCACCTCCAGGGAGAAGTCCCCAGCCCGCTCCACCTTACAGAGATATGGCGACTTCCTGGAGCGCACCAGTGCCTCCAGTCGCCGCTCTCTCTTGGTGCACATGATCTCGACCTGAAGATCCCGGCAGCACGCCGCCGCTCGCCTGTTGTCCGCCGTGCGGCAGGGCGCCCCCGCGCAAGGATTGGTGGCGTCCAGGACCGGCAGCGCGTGGGCCGGGGCTGGCGTGGAGGCCAACGATCTCGTCACCATCCGCTTGGCGTCCACCACCCGGAATCGCTGGCCGCCGAGGCGCCGCGGCTGCTCGCCGCGGGGCGGCTGCCGCGGAGCGGTGCCGTGGAATCCGTAGAGCCGGCATACTGCCGTGGTGCCATCCTCGCGCAGGTAGCGACAGGGCACGTGGAGCATGGCGTCGACGTACAGGTCGCCATTTCCCGCCCACAGCTCGCCGAAGCCGATCTGCTCGGTGTGGCCCAGGAGCCAGGTGGCCTCGTGATCGAGCGAGGCGTCGCCCTCTTCCAGGGAGCCGACCCGGAGGGTCACGCGCAGTGCGCGACACTGGGACCCCAGCTTTCGGCATGGCGGCGCGGAAGAGCCTGCGGAGGTCGGCTGTGTGACGTGGCTCGCAGTCATTGGGCTCAATAGTAATCATCCCTGCTACGATGGCGGGGTCTCGTTCCTCCCCTTCCTTTCGCGTAGGGGCCCTGTATCTTTGTGAACGAGTTCACAAAGTCGAGTTCCACTGGTTCTCGGACCAATCATAGTCTTCGGAGGCAGATCGGCGATGCGCGTGACTTCCATGCTGGCGGGGCTGGCTTTCGTTCTGGCGGCCTGCGGCGGCGGCGAGCAGAAGGCGGATGATCAGCAGACGACGGCTACTCCCGATCAGGCGGCCCCGGCGGCGGGCGACGCCGCTCCTGCCGCGGGTGATGCGGCCCCCGCCGCCGGCGGGACGACCCACGACGTCAACATGGTCCTGGAGGGCAGCAGCTACAAGTATGTTCCCGACCAGCTGACCATCAAGTCGGGCGACGTGGTCCGCTTCCACAACGTGAGCGGCGGACCTCACAACGTCTCCTTCTGGGCCGACAGTGTCCCCGGCGGCGCGGCCGACGTGCTCAAGGCCGGCATGCCGGACCAGATGGCGCCGCTCGAGGGCTCGCTTCTCACCGAGGTGAACGCGACCTACAGCGTGAATTTCGCGAAGGCTCCGGCCGGCGAGTACAAGTTCTACTGCCTGCCGCATCTGGCGCTGGGGATGAAGGGCAAGTTGACGGTTCAGTAAGACAAGCGGGAACAGTGAACGGTCGAGAGTGAAAGGGGGCGAGCGGGGATCCTGCTCGCCCCCTTCACTTTTTACCGCTCACTGTTCCCGCTTCTCCGCATCCTGTCCGCCCCGGCCGCCACCACCGCCCCGACCAGCAATCCCGCCAGCGCGTCGACTCCGTAGTGCATCTGACAATACACCACGGCGACCGTGAGCAGCACGGTCGGGAGTGCGAGCGCCCAGGCGAGCTCCTTCGAGCCCCGGGCGGCCGAGAGCGCGGCGGCGACGGTGGCCGCGACGTGCGAGCTCGGGAATGCCGCACCATACGAGCTGCCGGTGGCCAGGGTGTCGTAGACCATCCGGGCAAAGATGTTGTCGGTGAACCATGGATCGGGCCGGGGGAAGACGTAGTACGGCCCGGCCACGGGGAAGAAGATGAACGCCAGGTAGCAGACCACGAAGGTCGTCATGACGACCAGGACGAAATGTCGCAGGGCCTCCAGGTCCCTGCGCCAGACGAAATAGAACGCGGGGGCCACCACGATCAGATAGTAGGACAAGTAGGCCGCGTGCAGCACGGCCGACCAGAACCGGCTCGGCATGGCGCGCCACCACTCGGCGCTGATCTGAGCCCCGAAGATGGCCAGCTCCCACCGTTGGACCACGGCGTCGTGGACCTGAACCCCGCCGGCGCCGTTCAGCACGTCGAGCTCGCCGTAGAGTCCCACGAGGAGCAGCAGGGGGTAGATCTCGCGGATCGTGCGTCCGATCGGGCCGAGCCCAGGGCGGGTCACCAGGTAGAGCAGCAGGCCGAAGAGCGCGTGGGCTGCCAAGAGCCACCAACATCCCGGCTGCTCCGGCGCCCGAATCACCGCGACCAGCGACACCACCGCCAGATATCCCGCGAGCAGGAGGTCCACCGGCCGGAGCGGCGTGCCACGCGCCGCCGCCGCTCTCTGGCGGGCGGCTTCCGTCGCTACAGCCATCCCGCGTTCCGGTACCATCGGTAGGTGTCGGTCAGTCCCGACCTCAGGTCGTGGGCCGCCCGCCATCCCGAGTCTCGGGTGAGCGGGCCGGGGTCGCCGATCCACGCGCTCTGGAAGAACTCGTTCGCCTTGTCCCGGGTGAGGATCGTCGGCTGGCCGGTAACGCGGGCGGCGGCCTCGGTCACCGCGAGCAGGGCCCGGCCGACCAGCGCGGGGATGGGGACCAGGGAAAGTCGCCGGCCCATCGCGTTCCCGACGGCGCGAACGAACTCCGCGCTGGTCACGACCTCCGGATGGCAGGCGTAGTAGATCTTCCCCACCGTGGCGGCCGCCGTCCCGGCGGCGACCAGCGCGTCCGCCAGGTCGGCGCCGTGCACCGCCGAGAGCTGCTGGCTGCCGTCGCCGAACACCGGGGCGAGCCCCAGTCGCGCCATGCGGAACACCTTGAGCACCTCCCGGTCGCGCGGGCCGTAGACCGTCGGCGGGCGCACGATGACCCAGGGAAGCGTGCCGGCGGTGACCGCCGCCTCGGCCGCGAGCTTGCTCCGGCCGTAGGCGGTCACGGGGCGGGCGGGCTCGGCGCCGGTCAGGGGCCTGCCCGGTACTGCCGGACCTCCGGCGGCCATCGAGGACACCAGCACGAAGCGCGATGCGCCGGCCCCCGAGGCGGCCGCGACCAGGCTCGCCGTCCCATCGCGGTTGCAGCGCATGAACTCGCGCTCGTCTCTGGCCGCGACCACGCCCGCGACGTGGAAGACCACGTCCTGGCCCTCGACGGCGCGCGACAGGGAGCCGGCGTCGTGCAGGTCCCCGGGCACCATGCGCACGCCCAGTGGTCCGAGCGCCTCCGCCTTCTTGGGCGAGCGGACCAGCGCCGTCACCTCATCGCCCCGCCGCCGCAGCGCCTCCGCGAGATGACTCCCGACGAACCCCGTGGCCCCGGTGACCAGCGCCTTCATATCGCGCGGTCGTAGAGCCGATAGGTCTTGTAGACCCGGAAAGTCATCTTCTCGAGCCCGGCGTTCATCGCCGGGTTGTCCTCCAGGATCCAGCCCGCCTCGCCCCAACTGAACCCGAGCTTCTCGGCCCGGGTCCAGATCCAGTGGTAGAGCATGGCGTCCACCGCCTTGCCACGGTACTCCGGAAGGACGCCGAGGAGCAGGATTCGGGCGCGCCGGATCTTCCGCATCTTGAGCGCCCAGAGCAGGCGGGGGAGCACCGGCAGCAGCCACCCCGACCGGTTCGTCCGGAAGACCACGTTGAGATCCGGCAGCGCGATGCCGAATCCGATCACCTTGCCGTCCTTCTCCGCGACCGGCACGAGCTCCGGGATGACGACCGGCTTGAACTGCTCGGCGAGATGGTCGATCTCGCGCTCGGTCATGGGCACGAATCCCCAGTTCTTCTCCCAGGCCGCGTTGTAGATCTCCTTGATGCGCTCCACCTCCCGCTCGAAGTGCCGGATGTCGAGCGGCCGGATGGTGATCCCCAGGCGCTGCCGGATCAGCTCGGTGCCGCGGGCCAGCCGCTCCGGGACCGGGACGTAGTAGTCCTCGCGGCCGCCCTGGTACACCCAGAGATCCTTGGCCTTGGCGAACCCCGCCCGCTCGACCAGGTCCACGTAGTAGCGCGGGTTGTGCGGCATCATGAGCGCGGGGGGGAAGTCGAATCCGTCCACCAGGAGCCCGCACTCGTCGTTCACCGAGAACGAGGCGGGGCCGCGGAGCACGTCGTGGCCCCTGGCTCGGCACCACTCGGCGGCCGCGGCGAAGAGCGCGTCGGCGACCGCCTGGTCGTCGATGCACTCGAAGAAGCCGAAGAAGCCCACCCGGTCGCCGTGGGTCTCGTTGTGGAGGCGATTGCTGATGGCGGCGATGCGGCCGACGACGGCGCCGTCCCGCTCGGCCAGGAAGTACTCGGCCTCGGCGTGCTCGAAGAAGGGGTTCTTCGACCGGGAGAGAAGGGCTGCGACGTCCCGACGCAACGGCGGGACCCAGATCGGGTCCCGCGCGTGGAGTCGGTAGGGCAGGTCGATGAAGCGCTTGAGGTCCCGTCGGTCACGCGCCGCGCGGACGCGCAGCGGTGGGGTCAGATGACCCCCAGGTCCCGGCCGATGCGGGCGAACTGCTCGAGGGCGAAGTCGATCTGATCGAACGTGTGCGTCGCCATGAGGCTGGTGCGCAGCCGGCACTGGGACGGCGGCACCGCCGGCGGCGCCACCGGATTGGTGAAGACGCCGGCGTCGAACAGCCGCCGCCACATCAGGAACGTCTTCTCCAGCGGTCCGATCAGCACCGGCACGATCGGCGTCTCGGTCGGGCCGATCTCGAAGCCGAGGCTGCGGAAGCCGTCCTGGAGCCGGCGGGTGTTGGCCCATAGCCGGTCGCGCCGCTCCGGCTCGTCCTGCAGCACCTGCAGCGCGGCCAGCACGCCGGCGGTGTTGGCCGGAGGCAGCGAGGCGGTGAAGATCAGCGGCCGGCTGTGATGCTTGAGATAGTGGATCACGTTCTCGGAGGCCGCGACGAAGCCGCCGATCGAGGCCAGCGACTTCGAGAAGGTGCCGGCGATGATGTCCACCTCGTCGGTCATGCCGAAGTGGGCCGCGGTGCCGTCGCCGTTGGGCCCGAGCACGCCGAGGGCGTGCGCGTCGTCCAGCGCCAGCGCGGCGCCGTACTTCCGGGCCACCCGCAGGAGGCCGGGCACGTCCGCGATGTTGCCTTCCATCGAGTACACGCCGTCCACCACGATCATCGAGCCCCGCCCGGCGCCGTTCCGCTCCATGCGCCGCTCGAGGTTGGCCAGGTCGCCGTGGTTGAAGCGCTCGGTCTCGCCGTAGGACAGCTTGGCGCCGTCCACGATCGAGGCGTGGTCCAGCTTGTCGAGGTAGACGACCTCGCCGCGGCCGACCAGCCCGGAGATGAGCCCCAGGTTGGCCGAGTAGCCGGTGGAGAAGACGAGACAGGCCTCCTTGCCCAGGAACTCGGCCAGCGCCGCCTCGAGCTGCTCGTGCAGGTCGAGCGTTCCATTCAGGAACCGGCTGCCGGTACAGCCCGAGCCGTAGCGGTGCAGCGCGCGGGACGCCGCCTCGAGCACCTTGGGGTGATGGGTCAGGCCGAGGTAGTTATTGGACCCCAGCATGATCCGCTTCTGCCCGTCGATGACGACGACGGTGTCTTCCGACTCCGAGATCGGATTGAAGTAGGGATAGAGGCCGGCCGCCTGGATCTCACGGGCCTTGGTGAACTGGCGGCACTTCTCGAAGAGCGCGACCTGTTGAAGCTCTTGGGTATCCACGGCTCCTCGGAGCAGAGAGGAGGTAATGAGTGCCCCCACATCGCTTTGCGACTGAAGGATTTAAACTAGTGATCCGGCTCGGGTGACACAAGTTGCAGGCCTGTCGCCCTGACTGGGGTACGAATCCGCCTCCCTGCCGCAATCCTCGCGCCGTACCGAGGCCAATTCCCTCCTGACCAATCGTCGAGGGCGAAAGGGTTACGGAGGTTCACCTTGGGTCCTGTCCCCGGCGGTGGCTCCGCCGGGGATCCGGCGACGAGGTTGTCCTCTGGCGGCTCCCGCGAGGCCCACTCCCCTGTCCCCTCCGGCGGAACCGGCAGAGACGGGATTCTGCTTGACTCCCGTGGAGCGGGGGCAGAGCTTACCTCCATGTCTCCTGACGAGACCTCCCGCCGCTCGTTCCTTCGGACCACTCTGCTGGCAGCCGCGGGAATGGTGGGGTCCGGCACGCTCCTTCACGGTGAGCGGCTGCTCGCTGCCTCGGGGGTCGATCCCAACGACCCCGAAGTGCCGAACGAAGAGGTCGCCCGGATCCTGCGGGAGCTCTCCGGCGGAAAGCCCATCCGCCGCGGCCACCTCTCCCTCGACATGCCGCTCGCTGGCCGAAGACGGGCGCATCGTTCCGGTGATCATCGAGAGCGATCTGCCGATGACCGCCGGAGCGCTACGTGAAGGCAGTCCACCTGATCGTGGATCACAATCCCGACGCGCATCTCGCCGCGTTCCATCTCACGCCCGCGATCGGCTCGGTGTCCCTCTCGACCCGGATCAAGATGAAGCGCACCACCTGGGTGCGGGCGATCGCCGAGACCAACACCGGCGAGGTCTGGGCCGCTTACGCGCGGGTACAGGTCACCCTCAACGGGTGCGGCTGATGAGCCGCCGCATCGGCGAGGCCCGGATCCGCGTTCCCGACCGGTATCCGCGGGCGACGTGATCATGGTGAACGCCATCATTGCCCACCCGATGGACACCGGCTTCTTCCGAGATGCCGACGGCCAGCCGATCCCGGCGTACTTCATCAAGGACGTCGTGGTCACCTACGGCGACCAGGAGGTCGCCCGGTTCGACTGGACCTCGGGCATCAGCCGGGACCCCATCGTCAGCTTCACCCTCAAGGCCGACCGCGAAGCGCCGCTCGCCATGGTGTGGACCGACAACAAGGGCGGGGTGTTCAAGCAGTCGGTCGACATCGGGTTCGCCTCCGCCTGATCTCGAACCCTTCTCGCGCTGGTCGCACCCCTCCTCGCTGTTCGGATCCGCCGACCCCGGCGGGACTCTCCCGTTGCGCCAGCTCGCGCCCGATGTGTACGCCGTCCTGGGCGACACGGGCCGCGGGGTTGAAGGGCGGCCCAACGCCGGCTTCGTCGTGACGGCGGAGGGCGTGGTGGTGATCGACGCGCTGGCGAGTCCGCGGCAGGGCGAGCAGCTGCTCCGGACGATCCGACGCGGTCACCGACCGCCCCATCGCCTGGCTGGTGCTCACCCACCATCATCCCGACCATCACTTCGGCGCCATCGTGTTGCGGAGCGCCGGCGCCAAGGTCATCGCCCATCCCGACAAGCGTGCCCTGGCCTCCGAGGGAGGTGAGGACGCGCTGATCGCGGACTGGGTGCGGGTGGTCGGCCTCGACGCGATGCGGGGATTCGAGTTCGCCGACTCGCCCGACCGGCCGGTCACGGCGTCCGACACTCTGCGGCTCGGGGGCAAGACGATCGTCATCTCCCACCCGGGTGCGGGTCACTCGGCGGGGGATCTTATCGTCTGGCTCCCCGAGGAGCGGGTGCTCTTCGCGGGGGACGTCCTGGTGGAGGACGGGGTGACCATGGTAGTGGACGGGAACTCGACCGAGCTGCTTCGCGGCCTCGGCATCGTCGACCGCCTGAACGCCCGCGTGGTCGTCCCGGGTCATGGCGCGATCCCGAGCCGTGCCTGCTGACCTCGTGGGCCGCACCCGGGATTATCTCAGCGGGCTGCAGACCGACATGCGGGCGGCGGTGGAGAAGGGCGTCCCGATGCGCCGGGCGATGGCTTCGCTGCCCCCCGCCGACTCGACCCGGCCGGTCTCGCTCAACTCGCGCAGGCGAAGGAACGCCGCCAGGGTGTATGTGGAGGAGGAGCGGAAGTACATGGGGCTCGATTCACCGTGATACTCCGGCGCCTGGCGGGGGCTGGGAGCCGTCGCTTGCGTGGTCGCCTGCGGGAGCAACCCCGCGCCAGGGACTTCAGCCGCGCCGGCGGCCGCCCCGCGCCCGGGCATCGTCTCCACCGAGCAGCTCGCAGCGTGGCAGACCAGAGGCCCGGTCGTCCTGATCGACATCCGGACCGACGTCTTCACTTACCTCCGCGGCCACCTGCCCGGGGCCGTCTACCTCAATACCGAGACGCTGCGCGCGAGCCGGGGCGGGATTCCGACCCAGCTGCTGGACGGCCCGGCGTACGGGGCGCTGTTCTCCCGCCTCGGCCTGCCGTTCGACCGGCCCGTGGTCATCTACAGCGCGGGCGAGACCCATAACATCGACGCGACCTTCCTCGCCTGGCTGCTGGCCGGATTCGGCCACCGACAGGTGTACGTGCTCGATGGCGGCTACTTCAAGTGGCAGCTGGAGCAGCGCCCGGTGGTGCAGCCGTATCCCCGGCTGGCGGAGACCAGGTTTCCCGAGTGCGCCGTTCCGGCCGGAGCAGGCCTCGCTGGAGGATGTCCAACGCGCGGTCCGCACCGGCGACGCGATCCTGGTGGATGCCCGCCCGCCCGATCAGTACGCCGGCGAGGCGGGCGCGCAGATGCGGCGGGGGCACATCCCGGGGGCGATCAACCACTACTGGCAGGACGATCTGACTCGCGAGGGGTTCGGCTACGTGTGGAAGCCAGCGGCGGCGCTCAGGGCGGGGTACGAGGCGCAGGGCATCACGCCCGACAAGGACATCATCGCCTACTGCAACAGCGCCACCGAGGCGAGCCACGTCCACTTCACCCTGCGGTACCTGCTTGGGTATCCGCGGGTGAGAATCTACGTGGGATCGTGGACGGAGTGGGCGGAGCGGGGGGACCTGCCGGTGGAGAGGGGGCGGAACGGCGGAAGGGCGGAACGGCGGAACGCGCCCTGAGCCAACACCTCATCCCGAGCGAAGCGAGGGACCTACTCGAACGGTCGTTGGTGTTCGCGGAGAAGGTCCCTCGTTTCGCTCGGGATGAAGCAAGGCGGCGCCTCGGGTATTCCCAAAAGCGCCGCCCTCGTTCCCCATAGCGTTCCGCCGTTCCGCCGTTCCGCCTACCGCATCGCGATTCCCGACCGCAGCTGACCCGGCCGCCACACCTTGCCGCCGACCATGACCAGCTCGACGTATTCCAGGTTGCCGATGTCCTCCAGCGGGTTCCTTGCCAGCAGGACGAGGTCGGCGTAGCGGCCCTTCTGGATGGTGCCGACCTGCCGCCCAGGCTGGCCGCCGATGGCGCGGGCCGCGTCGCGAGTGGCGGCGAGCAGTGCCGCCGTGGGCGAGAGGCCGATGGAATCAACCAGCAGGCGCAGTTCGCCGAACAGTGTCGCCCGGTCGCTGGACGGTCCGTAGGAGACGTGGTCGCTCCCGGCGCTGATGCGAACGCCGCGCCTTACGGCCTGCCGGGTGACCTCCATCCCGAACCGCGAGGCCGACCGCACGTACTCCTCCTGGAGCGAGGGGATGTGGCGCAGCTTGGCGTCGTACGACGCCACGCTGTGGCGAACGGCGTCAAGGGTGGGCTCGAAGATGGTGCCCTTCCGCGCCATCGAGTCGAGCGCCGCGAGCACCCGCGGGTCGTGCGCGGCGCCGACGGTGGCCACCGCGGCAGTTGCCGCCTGAAGGTCGCCGTCGCGCACCAGCGTGTCGCGCTCTTCGACCGTGAACAGCTCCCCCGCCAACCCGGCGGCATGCACCACTCCGTTCTGATCCCCCATCACCTGCTCCATCACGCTCGCGGGCTGGACCCACGCATGGCCCCAGACCGGCATTCCGGCGCGGTGGGCGGCATTGGTGAGCCGCCGGACCGATCCGGAATCGAGCTGCGCGTAGAGCTTGAGTCCCATGGCGCCCGACTCGCGCGCCTCGGCCACGAGCGCTTCCGCGTCGCCATCGGGGTCGAACTGGATCGGCTTCCACCCGAGCTGCTGCATCGCTATCGCCGGCGGCTGGCGGTAGATCGTCCCTCGCGCCGTGGGAGTGCCGTGAAACCCGTTGAAGAAGAATCGGCGGCCGGCGACGAGCTGCATGGCGTGCACCCGGGGCGCGGCCTGGAGCGACCGGACACGGGCGAGGAGGGCTGCCGGGTCGGTGCCCATGTCGCGCACGGTGGTGATGCCCTGGGCGAGGAGGTCGCGCAAGTCGAGGCCCAGCCGCTCGCCCGCGCTGCCCCCGGTGAGGAAGAGCAGGTGGACGTGGCTGTCGATCAATCCGGGGATGAGGTACTGCCCGTGCGCGTCGATTACCCGCGAACCTTTAGGGATGGTGCATTCGCCGGCAGCGCCGGCGCAGACGATTCGATCGTTGCGAACCAGAGTGACGGCGTTCGGCACCGGCGCGTGGCCGGTGCCGTCCCACAGGGTGGCGCCCACGATGGCGACGGACGTGGCGACCGGACGGGGCTGAGGCCTCGGGGGCGTTGAGCCTCCGCAGGCGGCCGCGAGCAGGCCGAGAGTGGGGATGACGAGCGAGACGGCAGATGACCGTGCCATGAGCGGGTACCTCTCCTTCTTCCTTCTTCGGGCGGTTCCCCGTCCTCGTCAGGGGATGGCGGAACGCCCGGTTATGCGAAACATGCGACGGCTCGGAATACGGGGCGGTGATACGCCATCGCATCGTGCCGTGACCCCGGCCACCTGCTCGCGCATCGGGCGCCGGGGGTGCTAAATCGTGCAGCGGCCGGGGGATCCTGCTCTGGAGCGTGCCCCCAATAGTGGGCCTGCCGCATTGTAAGCGCCGTCCCATCGCCCGCGCGACCGGCGTCACGCGGTCCGTCTCCAAAGAAAAGCGGCAACGGCCGTGCCGGGTTCCCGCCCACGACGTTTCGTGCGGTTGCAATGGGTGCCCGCGCTCCCTAGTCTTACCCTCGTGACCCCCTCCCCGATCCAACGTCCCCGCCGGCGCCGCCGCACCGAGGCCCTGCGCCGTCTGGTGCGCGAGCACGAGCTCGCTCCCGGCGATCTCATCCAGCCCATCTTCGTGGTCCACGGCACGCGGATCGAGCGCGAGATCGACTCGATGCCGGGCGTCTACCACCTGTCGGTGGACGAGTCGCTCGACCGCGAGGTGGACCGGGTCGAGGCGCTCGGCATCCCGGCGGTCATTCTCTTCGGCCTGCCCGCCGCGAAGGACGACATCGGGACCGAGAACTTCGCCGAGGACGGCATCGTGCAGCGCGCGCTCCGCCGGCTGCGCGAGCGCCACCCCGACCTGCTCCTGATCACCGACGTCTGCTGCTGCGAGTACACCAGCCACGGCCACTGCGGCGTGCTGCGCGGCGAGACCGTGGACAACGACGCCACCCTCGAGATCCTGGGCCGCGTCGCGGTGAGCCACGCCGGCGCCGGCGCCGACATCGTGGCGCCGAGCGGGATGATGGACGGCATGGTCGCCGCGATCCGCGCGGCGCTCGACGGCGACGGGCCACGGCGACCGGGCCATCCTGAGCTACGCCGTGAAATACGCGAGCGCATTCTACGGGCCGTTCCGCGAGGCGGCCGACAGCGCGCCGGCGTTCGGCGACCGGCGGCAGTACCAGATGGACCCGGCCAACCTGCGCGAGGGGCTGCTCGAGGCGGCGCTGGACGAGGCCGAAGGCGCCGACATGCTCATGGTGAAGCCCGCGCTCGCCTATCTCGACGTCGTCCGCGCGGTGCGGGAGCGGACCAACCTGCCACTCCTGGCCTACAACGTCAGCGGCGAGTACTCGATGGTGAAGGCCGCCGCGCGGCTCGGCTGGGTCGACGAGCGGAGGCTGGTGCTCGAGGCGCTCACCGGCATGCGCCGCGCCGGCGCCGACGCCATCATCACGTACCACGCCAAGGAGGCCGCCGGGTGGCTGGCGGAGGAGGGGAAGCGGTGACCGAGGTGCAAGGCCCCGCAGCTCACGACCGCGTCCGAGCGGCTCTTCGCCGCGTCGCAGCGAGTCATCCCCGGCGGGGTCAACAGTCCGGTGCGCGCGTTCCGCGGCGTCGGCGGCACCCCGCGCTTCATCGCGCGGGGTGAAGGCGCCTGGCTGGTGGACGCCGACGGCAACCGCTACGTGGACCTGGTGCTCTCGTGGGGGCCGCTGATCCTGGGGCACGCCCACCCCGAGGTGCTCGAGGCCGTGGTCGAGGCCGCGGGGCGGGGAACGACCTTCGGCGCGCCGACCGAGCTGGAGCTGCGCCTGGCGGAGCGGGTGGTCGCCACCTTCCCGTCGATCGAGATGGTGCGCTTCGTGAGCTCCGGCACCGAGGCCACGATGAGCGCGGTCCGCCTCGCGCGCGCGGCCACCGGCCGGAAGCTCCTGCTCAAGTTCGACGGCTGCTACCACGGCCACGCCGATCACCTGCTGGCGGCGGCCGGATCCGGCGTGGCCACGCTCGGTCTGCCGGACTCGCCCGGGCGTCACCGCGGCCACCGTCGCCGACACGCTGGTCGCGCCGTTCAACGATCTCGCGGCGGTGGAGGCGCTGTTCCAGGCGCGGGGACGAGATCGCCGCCATGCTGGTGGAGCCGGTGCCGGGCAACATGGGAGTGGTGCCGCCGGTCGCCGGGTTTCTCCAGGGCCTCCGGGCGATCACCCGGCGCTCCGGCGCGCTGCTGGTCTTCGACGAGGTCATGACCGGGTGGCGGGTGCACCCCCGGGGCGCGCAGGTGCTCTACGGCATCGAGCCCGACCTCACCTGCCTCGGCAAGGTGGTCGGCGGCGGGCTCCCCGCCGCGGCGTACGGCGGCCGGCGCGACCTGATGGAGCAGATCGCGCCGGCGGGCCCGGTGTACCAGGCCGGCACGCTGTCGGGCAACCCGCTCGCCATGGCCGCGGGTCTCGCGACGCTCGACGTGCTGGGCCGTCCGGGCATGTGGGAGCGGGCCGAGCGCTTCGCGGGTGCCGCGGCGGAGGCGATCGAGCGGCGCGCGGCGCGAGGCCGGGCGTGCCGGTCACGGTGCAGCGGGTCGGCACGATGCTCACGCCGTTCTTCACCGCCGCGCCGGTCCGCGACTTCGCCGCGGCGCGCCGCACCGACCGCGCCGCGTACAACGCCTTCTTCCACGCCATGCTCGACGGGGGCGTCTACCTCCCTCCGTCCGCGTTCGAGGCGCTGTTCACCTCCGCGATCCACGGCGAGGCCGAGCTGGCGGCGGTCGAGGCGGCGCTTGACCTCCGCATGGCGGCGGTAGCGATCGTCGGCGCCGGGGTCGCCGGGCTGACCGCGGCGTACCGCCTCAAGCGCCGGGGTATCCGGGTCGTGGTGTACGAGGCATCCGATCGCGCCGGCGGCGTCATCCTGACCGAGCGGCGCGAGGGCTACCTCGCCGAGCTCGGCCCCAACTCGCTGACGTCCGCCGCCGGCCCGCTGGCGGAGGTGCTCTCGCAGCTGGGGCTCGACGCCTCCCGCGTCGCGGCCCAGCGCGAGGCCCGCAAGCGGTACATCGTGCGCAAGTCCAAGCTGGTGGCGCTGCCGATCTCGCCTTCCCAGCTTCTCACCACCCGGCTGCTCTCCAACGGCGCCAAGCTCGCCATGTTCGGCGAGCCGATGGTGGACCGGGCGACTCCCCGATGGAGGAGAGCGTCGCCACCTTCGTGCGCCGCCGGTTCAACCAGGAAGTGCTGGACTACGTCGCCAACCCTTTCGTCGCCGGCATCTTCGCCGGCGACCCCGAGCAGCTCTCGGCCCGCCACGCGCTCCCCCGGCTGTACGACCTGGAGCACACCCACGGCTCGGTGATCAAGGCGTTGGGGCGGATGATGCAGGCCAATTCGCGGCGACCCGGGATCGGCGCCGCAGCCCGGACTCATCTCGTTCGCCGGGGGCCTCCAGGAGCTTCCCGACGCGCTCGCGCGCGAGCTGCGCTCGGAGATCCGGTTCAAGGCGCCGGTCACCCAGTTGCGCCGGGGACCCAAGGGGTGGACGGTGGGCGCGGCGTATCAGGCCTCCGAGCTGTACGACGGGGTGATCTACGCGGCGCCCGCCCACTGCGCCGACGAGATCGATCTCGCCTTTGAGGGCGGCGACCGGCTCAAAACGCTCACCAGCATCAGCCACCCGCCGGTCGCGGTCCTCGCCCTCGGCTTTCGGCGCGAGGACGTCGCCCACCGGCTCGACGGCTTCGGGTTCCTGGTGCCGGACGTCGAGCGACGGAACGTGCTCGGCGTCATCTTCTCCTCCACCGTCTTCCCGGGCCGCGCGCCGGCCGGCCACGTGCTGCTCACCGCGTTCGTGGGCGGGGTCCGGAATCCCGACCTGGCGAACGCCGATCTCAGCACCCTCACCGCGCGGGTGCTGGACGACCTGCGCCTGCTGCTCGGCGTCCGCGGCGAGCCGACGTTCCGCGCCTTCCATCTCTGGCCCAAGGCGATTCCCCAGTACACCCTGAGCTACGGCCGGTTCAAGGAGATCATGGACGAGGCCGAGCGGCGGAATCCGGGGCTCGCGCTCACCGGATCCTACCGGGAGGGCGTGGCCCTGGGCGAGGTCATCGCGGCGGCGGACCAGGTGGCCGAGGGGATCGCCGCGCAAGTCGGGACGGGCGAGCGGACGGACGGCCAGTGAGCCCGCGGGCGGCGCTCCGCGTCGGCACCCGGGGCAGCGCCCTCGCGCTGTGGCAGACCGAGCGTATCCGCGCACTCCTGGCCGGCCGGGCCGGCCCACCGAGCGGATCGAGATCCGCACCACCGGCGACATCGTCCAGGACGTGCCGCTTGCCCGGATCGGCTCGACCGCGCTCTTCACCCGCCAGATCGACGACGCGATGCTCGACGGGCGGATCGACATCGCGGTCCACTCCCTGAAGGACCTGCCGACCGAGTTGCCGCAGGGGATCGCCATCGCGGCGATCGGAGAGCGGGAGGACTCCAGCGACGCGCTCGTGGGCCGCGGACCGCTCCGATGGAGCGAGGTGCCGCGGGGCGCCGTGGTCGCCACCAGCAGCCTCCGGCGCCGGGCCCAGCTGCTGCACGCCCGGCCCGACCTTCAGGCTCAGGACATCCGGGGCAACGTGGACACCCGGCTGGCCAAACTCGAAGCGAACCCGGACTGGTCCGCCATCCTGCTCGCGACGGCCGGCCTGATTCGGCTCGGTCTCGGCCATCGGATCGGCGAGCGGCTGCCGCCGGAGGTGATGCTGCCGGCGCCGGGGCAGGGCGCCCTCGCCGTCACCGCTCGAGCGGACGATCCCGACACGATCGCCGCGGCGCGAGCCGCGGTCCACCATGTGCCGTCCGCGCTCGCGGTAAGTGCCGAGCGGGCCTTTCTCCGGCAGCTCGAGGGGGGGTGCCAGGTCCCGGTGGCAGCGCTCGCGACCCTCGAGCCGCCGGCGGTGCGACGACGCTCCGGCTGCACGGCAGAGTCATCTCGCTCGGCGGCGAGCGAATCGTGGAGGGCCGGGAGAGCGGGGAGGTCCGAACGCCGGAAGACGCGAAGCGACTGGGCTCGTCCCTCGCCGAGCGGCTGCTGGCCGAGGGTGCCGCCGGCATCCTGGCCGATGTGCGGACGGGCGTGGCCCCCGTCGTGTCCGAGCCGTGACACCAGGCCCGGTGGTGCTCACCGTCTCGCTGGGGGCGTTTCCCGGGCTGGCCGAGAAGCTGCGCGAGCTGCCGGTCGCCGTGGAGGAGCACCCGCTGCTGACGTTCGTCCCTCCGATGGACTGGGATCCGGTGGACCGGGCGCTTCGCGACGTCACCCGTTACGACGCGCTCGCGTTCACCTCGCCGCGCGCGGCAACGGCCTTCGTCGGGCGCTACCGCGATCTGGGACCTGGATTGAATCAAGGGGGGGACGCGATGCCCCCCGTATGGAGCGGCGGCCCTGCTACCACCGCCGCGCTTGCCCCGCTCATGGCGGAGATACACCACGCTTCAGAGGAGGAGAGCAGTCGGGCCGGGGCCGCGGCAGCGCTGGCCGCCGCGATGCTCGAAGCCGGCTTCAGCGGCCGCGTGCTCTTCCCCTGCGGGGAGATCCGGCGGGACGAGCTTCCCACCCGGCTGCGACACCAGGGCATCGAGGTGGACGAGGTGGTGTGCTACCGCTCGGTGCTCGCCGCCGAGGCCGCGGCGCGTGCGGCGGCGGAGCGTGCCGCGATCCTGGTGGTGGCGAGTCCGAGCGTGGCCGATCTGCTGGCTCGGGCCGCACGCGAGGACGCCCGGCCACGGATGCTCGCGGTCGGCCCCACCACCGCGGCGGCGGCGCGAGCGTCGGGCTGGCCTCCCGCGGCCGTAGCGGACCGACCCGACGTCGATGCGCTGCTGGCCGGCGTGCGATCGCTGTTGGCAGCCGGCTGAGCGAGATGAGCGACCTCTTCCTCCGTGCGTGCCGGCGCGAGCCGGTCGAGCGCCCGCCGGTCTGGATGATGCGCCAGGCCGGCCGCTACCTGCCGGAGTATCGCGCGGTGCGCGCCCGCGCCGATTTTCTCACCATGGTGGGGACGCCGGAGCTGGCGGTGGAGGTGACGCTTCAGCCGGTGGACATCCTCGGCGTGGATGCGGCGATCATCTTCAGCGACATCCTTGTCGTGCCACAGGCGATGGGCATGGCGCTCACGGTGGAGGACGGGGCTGGGCCGCGGTTCCCCGACCCGGTTCGCTCGTCCCGGGACCTCGACCAGCTTGGGGACGTGGAGCCCGAGCAGCATCTAGGGTACGTGCTCGAGGCCCTGCGTCTCGCGCGCGCCAGCCTCGGGGGGCGGGTGCCGCTGATCGGTTTCGCGGGCGCACCGTGGACCCTGATGAGTTACATGGTGGAAGGGTCGGGGACCAAGACCTTCAGCACGGCGAAGCGGTTCCTGGTGGAGCAGCCGCGGAGCGCACACGCGCTGCTGGAGCGCCTGGCCACGATCGTCGGGCGATTCCTCGCGGCGCAGGCCGCGGCCGGGGCGCAGGCAGTGCAGCTCTTCGACTCCTGGGCCGCGGCGCTCGGGCCGCGGGATTTTCGAGAGTTCGCGCTTCCGTATCTGACGGAGTCGGTGCGCCTGGCGAAGCGCGCCGGAGTGCCGGTGATCGCCTTCGCTCCGGGCGCGGGCTGGGCCCTCGAGGAGATCGCGGACCTCACCGGCGCGGACGTGATCGGAGTCGACTGGCAGACCGATGCAGCCCAGGCGCGCCGGAGGCTGGCGGAGCGCCGGGTCGCGCTTCAGGGGAACCTCGATCCCACCTGGCTCTACGCCGAGCCCTCCGTGATTCGTGAGCGAACCCACGTGATGCTGGACGCGTTTGGCGGGGTAGGGCACGTGGCGAATCTCGGGCACGGCATTCTCCCGGACGTGCCGGTGGCGCATGCAAAGGCGTTCGTGGACGGCGGTGAAGGAATGGCGCCCCCGGTGACGGCGGCCGTGACCCGGACCTTGATCGTCTCGACGATCGAGTCGCTGCACGATGAGGCGACCCGCTTCTTCACCGAGCTGGACGGCCGCGGCTCGTTCCGCGAAGACGTGTGGCAGCGGCCCGGAGGCGGGGGTGGCGTGTCGCGGATCCTGGTGGAAGGCGACACGTTCGAGAAGTGCGGCGTAAACCGCTCGGTAGTGGAAGGCCGCATGCCGGCCCAGATGGCGCAGCGGCTCGGCGCACGGGTTGGGGGAGAGGGGGAGTCCGGGTTCTTCGTCGCTGGGATGAGCATCGTCGCCCACCCCAGGAGCCCGAAGGTGCCCACCGTCCATCTCAACGTGCGTTACTTCGAGATCGCCGCGCCCGACGGCATGGCGCTCGACGCCTGGTTTGGCGGGGGCACCGACCTCACCCCCACCTATCCGTACCCAGAGGATGCGGTCCACTTCCACCGGACGCTGAAGGCGATCTCCGATCGCCACCACTCATCGTTCCATCCCCGCTTCAAGGTTTGGTGCGATAACTACTTCGTCAACCTGCACCGGGGCGAGGAGCGGCGCGGAGTGGGCGGGATCTTCTTCGACCACCTGCGCGCGGGCGACAGCGGACTCGGGGGCGAGCGGCTGGTCGAGTTCGTGGCAGATGTGGGCCGGGCGCTGCCGGCCGCGTACGGCCCCATCGTCGACCGGCGCAGGAACGAGTCATACGGGGAGCGTGAGCGCCGGTTCCAGTTGGCTCGGCGGGGGCGCTACGTGGAGTTCAACCTGGTGCACGACCGGGGTACGCTATTCGGACTGCAGACCAATGCCCGGATCGAGAGTGTGCTGATGAGCCTGCCGCCGCTGGCCGCGTGGGAGTACGCGCCGAGCTATGAGCCCGGGTCGTTCGAGGCCGAGCTGCTGGCGATGCTGGAGCCGCGGGACTGGGCGGCTGACGCGCGAGCTAGCACAGGGACGGGGTGAGCCCGCATGCGATCCGAAGAGGCGTATGAAGAGCTGATTCAGCGGGTGCGAGAGGAGGCCACGCTCGCCTCGATCGAGGCGCTCCTGGAGTGGGACGAGGAGACCCACATGCCGGCCGGCGGGATCGAAGGCCGGAGCGAGCAGCTGGCGCTGGTGGCGGGACTGCTCCACGAGCGCGGCACCGATCCCCGGCTGGGCGAGCTCCTGGACCAGTTGGAGGGATCGCCGCTCCTCGAGGATCCCGAGTCCGCGCCGGCGGTGAACGTCCGCGAGCTGCGGCGGGACTACGACCGCTACGTCCGACTCCCGCGCAAGCTGGTGCAGGACGTCGCCCGCACCACGGCGGTCGCGCAGCGGGCCTGGTCGGCCGCACGGAACGCGTCGGACTACGGGCGGTTCCGTCCCTACCTCGAGCGGATCGTGGAGCTCAAGCGAGCCGAGGCGGAGTGCGTCGGCTACGAGCGCGAGCCCTACGACGCGCTGATCGAGGACTTCGAGCCCGGCATCACCAGCGAGATCGTCGGCCGTCTCTTCGACGCCCTGCGCCGCGAGCTGGTCCCCCTGGCGGCGCGCATCGCGGGCGCGAGCCCGCGGCCGGCGGTCGCGATGCTCCGGCGCGCGGTGCCCCTCGAGGGCCAGCGGCGATTCGGGGAGAAGATTGCCGGCGCGGTCGGCTTCAGCTTCCGCCGCGGCCGGGTAGATCTCGGCGTCCATCCCTGCTGCACCAGCCTCGGTCCCGGTGACTGCCGCATCGGGCTCCGGTTCGATCTCCGCGACTTCACCGGTGGTGTCCTGACGGTCCTCCATGAGGTGGGCCACGGGCTCTACGAGCAGGGACTCGATTCGCAGCACTACGGGACACCGATGGGCGAGGCCGCGTCGCTAGGGATGGACGAGGCCCAAGCGCGGCTCTGGGAGAACCGGGTGGGGCGGAGCCGCGGGTTCTGGGAGCACTTTCTCCCCAGGGCGAGCGAGCGGTTCCCCGAGGCCCTGAGCGACGTGGATCTCGACGAGTTCCACTTCGCGGTCAACCGGGTGACGCCGTCGCTGATCCGGGTCCACGCGGACGAGGTCACCTACAACGTCCACGTCATGATCCGCTTCGAGCTGGAGCGGGCGCTCCTGTCGGGCGACCTGATCGCGGAGGACCTGCCCGGCGCGTGGAACGACGCCTACCGCACCTATCTCGGCGTGACACCCGCCAACGATGCGGAGGGCTGCCTTCAGGACGGGCACTGGGCCGAGGGTCTCATCGGGTACTTTCCGACCTATACCCTGGGCGACGTGTTCGCCGCGCAGCTCTTCGCGCGGGCCCAGCAGGACCTCGGCGATCTGGACGAGAGCTTTGCGCGGGGGGAGTTCCGCGAGCTGGTCCGCTGGCTGGGCGAGCGGATCTACCGGCAGGGCAGCCGGTATCCGTCGGCGCGGCTGATCGAGGTGGTCACGGGCTCGCCGCCGGATCACCGGCCGCTGGTGGAGGCGCTGCGCAGCGCGGTACGGGGCGCTCTACGGTCTCTGATCCGGTGGGCTTGGTCGTGCATGTCGAACGTGCGAGCCAAACAGCGGCAGTGTAACTTCTACGCCGTAAGGTTTCTGGGGCGGTAGCTCAGCTGGGAGAGCACCTGCTTTGCAAGCAGGGGGTCGCCGGTTCGATCCCGGTCCGCTCCATCAAGCCAAGTACCATACTACGAAGTGATTAGAGGAGACCGCGCCGTAGTAGCTCAGTCGAGCTGGTACGGTTGTTGGTACGGTTTGGTCCCCGCTGCTGCTCGAACCTTCCGCGTCTCACTCACCACCGCCAACATCGTCGCCTCGTCCACCTGCGTGTAGCACCGCAAGAGGGTATCCGTCGAGCGCCAGCCGCCCGCCTCGGCCACATCCTTGAGCGGGAGATGTTTCCGGGCGGTCGCCCACGCGCGCCGGTAGGCGTGGAAGTCGCTCCGCTGCCTTTCAAACTCTTCGTACTTAGATAGGGGATGAAACTCCCCAGCAGGTATTGATCTTTCGCCTAGTTGAGGTCGCGGAAGAGATCAGCTATGCGAAGAGGCTTCTTGTCAGCTCAGGGAGCCACCTCGCTGCGGTGGCCCTCGCGCGCGTGCGACTGGAAGGGACGATCGTGGCCTCTTACGTGATCCATGACGAGGCAAGTGGCGTCCTCGAGCGGTTCCGGACCTTCTGTCCCATTTCCGAGTACAACATACTGTCGGGGGTCATAACGGATCCTGCGCTGAGACCCCATGTAGAGGGTCATCTTGACTTAGAGGAAGTGAGAAAACGGGCGGTCACTGCCCAACAGACTACCAGGCCGGGCTTCGATCCCGATACCGAGAAGTTCGAGCGGAAGTGGACTAAGCTCGATTTACCATCTATGGCTCAGGGCAGAGACACAATCATCGATAAGTCACGATACATGCTGAGCGAGCCGCCACTGGGCTCCCTTTACAAGCCAAGGGGCTGGGGGAGCTCCCCCAGCCCTTCTTATTTGCCCTTCACTCGGTTCTTCCGCCGCTCAATCGCCCTATTGGCTTGTTGTGATGCGGTCAGCCGTCACCCCGCAGAACTCCAGGTGCGCGGCCCAAGCATGAAACCGCTTATTCTGCGGAGACGCGGCCTCGAGCCAGACGTAACCCGGGAGCGGCTCCGGGTTCATAGCCTCCTCGTTCCGCTCCAGCACTCGCGTCCATTCCCCCGGTAGCCCCGGCAACTGCCAGGCGCGATGCGGGGACACTCGTGCCCAGCGTTGACGGTCAGTTGGGGCCATGCGGTTAGTCTAGCCGCATCGACCTTTTGGGAGTCAAGTGTGGAGGGATTGTGGTGGGACCCCCCGCCGGGCCGCTGTCATAGGACAAGGTCGTCTCTCCTTAGAGTGAATCCCCGCGGGGGCACACCCGTGAGGACAGCCGAGTCAAGGAGGACTCGGACGCCATGCAAGACGCGTCACGCAATACGGGAACAACTCAGTGAAGCCGGTGCCGTCTGGCGCTATGACTGCCAGAGCGCCGTCGCAGAATGAGATCAGCTCCCCATCCGGCGCCCAGGTGCCGAAAACCTGGCGACCATCGGACTCGGGCCGCAACGTTTTCTCCTCGCCGCTCAGGACATCTCGAACCCTGAGGTATGAAACAAGGCCCTCGTATATGTCACCGCTCCTTGCCCCCACTGAGGACAGCAGGAGCTGGGTGCCGTCAGGGGACCACCGAGGATACCGAAATCCGTCGCCCTTGAGCTGGATCAGGTCGGTACCGTCGGCGTTGACGCGATAGATCGCCGTGCGCGGATTCCAGCCGCCGTCCTCGCGGAGCCAAAATGCGATCTGGCTACCGTCCGGGGACCAGTCGGGTTCTGCGGCAGAGCCCACCAGCTCCAGCTCCGTGCCGAGCCGCGTGATGTTCGAGCCATTAGCATCTACAATGTGCAGCTGGGCCGCATAAATGCTGCTGCGCGTGCTGACGAATGCGATCCGGCGACCGTCCGGCGACCATTCACCCTCGTCCTCCCACCCGGCACCTGGGGAAAGATCGAACTCTCCGGAGCCGTCCACATTAATCACAAAGAGAGCGGGGTCGCTTCCTATCGTCGACCTATTGAAGAGGATTCGGGACCCATCGGGCGACCATCGCGGTGCATGATCGATCTCGTCCGTTGTAGTGAGCCGCACGGCACCGCTTCCGTCCGCCTGCATCACGTAGACATCGCCGTTCCCACTCCGTTGGCTGCTGAATGCCAGCCTTCGTCCATCGGGCGACCACGACGGCGCGTCGTCATGCCCCGGGCTGCGTGTCAGGTTTCTTGGTAATCCGCCGGTCGCTGGGCGAAGGAAAATCTCCGAGTCGCCATCCTCGACATCTGCATACGCCAGGTCGTGCCGCAGGATCTTGCCACAGACTAGTCCGAAGGTAACCGTGGCTTCGGCGTCGGCAGCGATCGTCACCGTGAGCGGTAGCGCTTCTCTGGGAGTGCAGTTGGTGGCGATATCGGTAATTCCGATCGAGTGCTCCCCGACCAGCACGTCTGTAATCGTCGTCGTGCCAACCGCCGGCAGGGCATAGTGGGTAGTGCCATCCAGCAGAAGAGCATAGCCGTCAGGATCGGGGTCAGGGCCGGTCGTTTCGACGATCAGGATCAAGCTGCCCCGCGCCACGGGCGAGACGGGATCCTGGTCGCCGCAGGCCATCAGCGGGAGCAGTAGAAAGGCGGTGCGAAAAGGGAGTGCCCCACCCGAGGATGACATGGCCCCTCCGAAACAGGGTCAGCAAGAGAGGGGGGTCTAGGGAGTGAATGCCTGAACTTTTCGCGTCATGCCGGAATTGAAGCCCCCCATGACGAACAGCTTGCCGCTCGCGACAGCGCTGGCCATGCCTGCTTGCGCGGCAAGCATCGAGGCTTTCGGGGTCCACGTATCAGTGGCGGGGTCATATACCTCCGTCGCGCTCAGAGTTTCCGGCCTATCACTCCATCCGCCGGCGACGTAGAGCTTGCCCTTGATGACCCCAGTTGCGAACTGCTGTCTCCTCTGGGACATAGGGGCTCTCGTGACCCAAGTGTTAGTCGCCGGGTTGTAGACGCTCAGGGTCGTTGTGGGCAATAAATCAGGCCCCCCCTCACCACCAACGAGGTAGAACTTCCCGTCAATGACCCCGGCCCCCCCGCGGATATGTTGAGTGGGTGGCGGAGCCCGGTCGATCCACGTGTCGGTCGCAGGATCGTACCGAAAGAAGACGCGGGCGCCAGGAGTGATTGAGGCCACGTGGACATATAGCCGACCGCCGATTACCCCCTGGGCGCCCCGCGTTGCATTCACTGGCATATTGGCCTTCTTCGCCCACGTGTCACTCTCAGGGTCGTACACGAACAATGTCCGAGTTGACGTGTACCCACCGTTGAGAGGTTTGATTCCGCCCGTCACATAGAGCTTGCCGCCGATCACCGAGGCGCCGTTCAGATCACTGCGACCACTTGGAAGCTGGCGGCGTCTCGACCACGTGTTGGTCACGACATTGTAGGCGTCGAGGTTCCTCAGTGCTCGATTGGGCTCCACTCCTGCATCACCCCCCACCACATAAATGATGCCGTTGAGCGTAGCTGCCTTCATGAGAAATCGCGCCGGGTCCAACATGGAGCGCCTGTTGACCCAGGTATTCGCTGCAGCCAGTGAGCTGAGGTCATACGGCTCAAGCGTTTCCGTGTGCAGGTCGGGTGCCGTGAGGTCACGTCTGGGACTATCACCACAGGCCGTAGTGAACACGAGAGGAAGTAGCCAAAGCACGGGCAAGAAGCGGGCGTATTTACGGCGGGGCATGCGGAAGCTCCTTGCCAGGAACGCCGTTGGCTTAAGTGAGCGGGGCAGCGCTCAGAAGTCGTGGCACGGGTGTGTGTGTTGCTGTAGGCTGCCCCTGCCCGGAGCGGTCAGTGCGGAGGGATGAGTACCAGCCCCCGGTCAAGCCAACGTCAAGCAGCCATTGGACACCGGGGCGCCGCGCACGGCTCTATCCTGCGTCCGGTAACGAGCTGCTCATCAAGCTGCAGGCGATCATTTGCCGGCGATAAGGTGCCTCCCTGGCTCCCCGTCCGCTAGGCGCAAGCTTCTTCCAGGTCGTCCCGGAACTCCAGGTGCTTCGCCCAGACGTGGAGCCGCTTCCCCCGGTGCATCGAGCCAGACGTAGCCCGGCAGCGGCTCCGGACGCAGTCGGCAGCTCCAAGACTACCATCACCACTGACGGGTGCGTGGCTCGTCTCAACATCGAATACAACTGGCGTCCGCTCGGGCGCGAAGTTCCGCGTGGCCGGCACCCTCCCAGAACGCGCTGTGGAACGTAGATTTGTGTGGGCACGAGCACGATAGCCCGCAACTGATGCGTAAGTCGTTAGGCCGACCACGAAGGCTGGAGAGTTGATCGATGTTCAGTCTCGAGGTAACGGATCAGGAACCCCTGGCCGCTGTCTGGGGCTTCCACGTTCTCCCAGGAATGCTCGCGTACTTCCTTTGCCGACGGTGGCCCTGGTCGGGGCTCGTGGTGATTCCTTTCCTTACCTTTCATGCCGTAGCGCACTTGCTCATGGCGGATGAGTTCGCGAGCCCGGCGGCCCTGAGAAAAGCAGGGGCGGGGTATGTCGTTCTATCATGCATCGCTGTTGCGATCGGCCCACTCCTTCCAGTTGTCGGAGCTTGGCAGGGGCTGCGCCGGCGTAGAATGGCGGCCTAACTAACCCGCGCATGCAGCCGACGGGCCGAAAGGGCGCGACGCTCCGGTGGAGCCGCAGCTCGAGCGCGCTGTGGAACGTAGGTTTGTGCGGGGGCGGGCTTGAGAGCCCGCAGCTGATGCACCAGTCGTTAGCGAACGCAAACGGAGGCCCAGGGATGGCTGTGATGATCGAGCTCTTCGAAAACATCCGCAGCGAGTTCCCGGCACTTAGAATGGAGCTTGACCGCGCGACCGGAGGAGAATGTGGACCTAAGCTTGGAGATCCGACGCCAGCCAGGGCTCGACTTCGACGTTCCCTCAACCAGCAAGGGGATGAACTACACCTGGTAGCGGGCTGCTTCTGGCTTGAGTGGTTCCCCTGCGACGATGATAAGATCGCCGCCGCGTACCGTGACGCTGTGGTCGGACTGCTGGCTGGGCGGTATCGTATTGTCGAGCACTACCGCGGTGACCGGTGTGTCAAGGCCGAGCTGCAGCGGCCGACAGATGATCAGTGGCAGACGATCGGGACGTGGGAGAATCTGCTGGGCAGGCTCTACTGGGGCCGCTCTGCGTCCGCTCGTGCGCAGCGGACCCTGAGGACGCTTCGGAACGAAGGATTGTGGGCGCGGGCCTGATCGCCCGTAGCTGATGCGCATGTCGTTAGGCCGACAGCCAGCTCGTGGGAGGTCTGGGAGGTCTTTATGAAGCCGCTTGTCTTGGCGCTGCAGGTACTCATGCTCACCTCTCTCTCGATTGCGGCTCAGGAGTCTCCTGCGATTCCGCGGGTTCCGAGGCGCGTAGCCACCCTCACGGCAGGCATAGGAAACGTGATGGGCTGGTTCGGGTTGAACGGCGAAGGGTACTTTGCGCGCGAGCGACTCTCAGCATTTGCCGGGCTTGGATACACGCCCAGCATCGACCCAGGTGATCCGTCCGGGCTGACCTTCGCCGTCGGACTTCGCGGATTCACCGCTGGAATCAAACATCGAGGCTTTTTGGCCCTGTCAGTCTCCCAGCTCGCCGTCGAAAGTGGCTTCGTTGAGAACCCCCGCCGCTTCTACGGACCTGGGCTAGAGGCTGGTTATCAGTACGCTTCGCGTGGTGGATTTACGTTCCTGGCTTCCTTGGGTCTGGGCTACGCACCCGGAGTTCCCGAAGGCGAGAAGGAGGTAGGTGAGGTGCTCGCACTCGGCCTCGGCTATACCTGGCGGCGGTAGGAGGGGCTGCTCCCGATGGAGCCGCTCTGGGCTTGCAGTGCTACGCGTCCGCTGCGGCCTAACCCGCGCATGCAGCCGCCGGCCGGATGGGCGGACAAGGAGACCTCATGAAGAACGGACTAATACGTACGAGTTGGCTGATTCTCGCCGCCGTTCTTGCGGTGGGTGGCGTCCTATGGGTGCAGCCCTATTCTGTGTTTTCACCCTACCGCGCCTATACCGAGCCAGCACGGTCCTTTCTCCGGGCCGCTCTGGCACGAGATTCGTTGGACCTCCAGCGGCGAGCGGTGTCGCCTCAGCCAGTCAGGTGGGCACTGGAAGCGGGCCGGGGCCGTTCGGCAACGACCCGACCGGCTGGGGCCCGGCGATTGCCACGGTGTACCTGATGCGAGGCGATACGGTGCGGGCACGGGCGTACGTCGATTCCGGGCTCACCCTGCAGGAGCGGGTCGTCCGGGACGATCCCTACGCCCCGGACCAGCGGCAGTACCTCGGCAGGATGCTGGCACTCCTCGGCCGGAAGGCGGAGGTGAGAGCCGAGGGTGAGAAGGCGTTCGCGCTGGCCCGCGCCTCGGGCGACGTCCTCACGATAGACTACATCAGGGAGAGCCTCGCCGAGATCTACGTGCTTATCGGTGACCACGACGCGGCGCTGGCCCAGCTCGACACGATGCTTCGGGGTCCCTCTAGGATGAATCCGGGGCGGCTTCGGGAGGGCTTCGACTACGCGCCGCTCCGGCGGGACCCCCGCTTCGAGCGGCTGCTGGCGAGGCACGAGGTCATGGCGCCTGGTTCGCCTTCGGACTGAAGCGTCCGCAAGGGCACGACCCAGAGTAACCTAGAGGAGGATCCAGCAACGTTCTTGCTGCGCGCGTGCCGCCGCTCTTTTACCATTGGCGGCGGTTTCGCTTGGCGAATGGATCGTCCGACGGGCGACTGTCAGCGCCTATTCCCGGTGGTACGGTTTGTGGTACGGTTTGGGGCCGACAAAGGCCGATTTCGAGGGCAGGGAAGGACGGACTAATCCCGGTATCCTAGACGGAAGTCTGGTAAGATGTCGGGGATTGGACCCCCTACTCCAAGCTTTGCAAGCAGGGAGTCGCCGGTTCGATCCCGGTCCGCTCCACTTTTCAGAACGCTTTCTCCCTCCGTTAGATCCCTCAAGAATGGCCGACCCCGACCCACTAGCAGGACCGCTGTTTCGTTGCCATTTGTTGGCCATTTCGCTGCCATGGTTGCCTTCCCAGCCTACAATGGAGCGCGACATGGCGAGCGGAAGGCGACGACACGGCGCACGCCGTTCTTGATCTGTACCAGGTCACCCTCGCGGCGGCACATCAGCTCCACCTCACCCTCCGGCTTTCCTCTTCGCCTCCTCCCTCAGCTTCTCGCTCGCATAGATCGCCACCTCGACCCGGCGGTTCTGGCTTCGGCCGGCGGTGGTCTCGTTCGGGGCGACGGGCTCTTCCTCGCCCAAGCCGCCGGTGGCTATGCGGTTCCGGTCGACACCCTGGCTCACGAGATACTCCGCCGCGGCATCCGCCCGGCGCACCGAGAGCTTCTTGTTGTATTCGGCGGTACCCACGCTGTCGGTGTGCCCCAGGATGAGGAGGTCGGACCCGGGATATTTGTCGAGACTTTGGGCCAGCGAGCGGAGATTGGACTGTGCGCCGGGCTTGACGTCATCCGAGTCGAAGTCATAGAGCAGCCCCGATGCGAAGGTCACCTGGATCCCCTCGCCGACTCGTTGGACGGTCGCGCCTGGGATATTCTGGCGCAGCTCGCGAGCCTGGCGGTCCATCTGGTCACCGATGATGGCGCCCGCCGCACCGCCCACCACGGCGCCAATGATCGCGCCTTTCGCGGTGGAGCCGGCGACCTTGCCGATGACGCCGCCCAGGACCGCTCCGCCGGCGGCACCGAACACCAGGCCGCGTTGGGCGTGGCGGGCGCAGCCGGCCATGCCGAGAGCAATGGCGAGGGCGAGGGACAACAGGAGAGCACCACGGGCGGAACGGATCACGGTGGACCTCGGGGAGTGGGTGGGTTGAGCCGCAGTGGCCAGGGGTAGGTCTAGTGCGGTCACGGAATGGCGGGTGGGGTACGTCTAGAATCTGCGGTGGAGGGCTGGCGAATGCTAGATCACGCGGGGGTCACAGCAACCCAATAGCATGGCATCTCACTCCTTTCTCCGGAGCACAGCCATGCATCCCGCGTTGGCAACAACGGCGCTCTGCGGACTTCTCATCCTGCCGGGGCTCGCCGGCGCACAAACCGCCGGTGGTCCGCGCCTGGATTCCGACCGCCAGCAGGTATTCCAGACGCTGGAGGACAGCCAATGGATACGTCTCGCCGCACCCGGCCTCGGCCGTCGGGAGGGTAGAGTGCTCCAGCATAGCCCGACAGAGATAGTTCTCTCTCCTGAGCCGCAGTCCCTTCGCGTTCCCGCCACCAGGATCGACACCTTATGGACCAAGGGGACATCCAGTAAGTCCGGAGCCCTCGTCGGCGGACTGTTGGGGGCCGCTGCTGGCGTTCTGTTTGCGACCCAAGCCGTCGAGGAGGGCGAGACCCCCGGAGCGGATTGGGTGCTGGCTATCGGAGGAGGGGGCGCGGTGGCGGGTGGCCTCCTAGGCGCGCTCGTGGGCTTGGCCATCCCACGATGGCACCGCCAATATCCATGAGGAGGCTTCAATCGCTTGCCGGATCATCCTCAGTGCGCGATGTGGAAGGCACGCCTCGAGGCCGAACAGGCCGATGCAGGCGAGCGGGAGGCACGACCGGGCGCTCTTGCGCCCATCCGGACCGACTGGGAGATTGTATCCCCTGCAACTCACAGCCGACCAGATCGCGGCCTGGAGGGATGATGGATAACAACTGCCCGTACTGTGGCATTTCGGTCGCCGGCCAGGTCAGGTGCCCGCTCTGTGACACTCGATTGGCCAACGCTGGTGTCAGGGTCAGCCTTCGGCGTGCGCTCCTCTGGGCATTCGTTGTGGAGGAGTTCGTGCTCTTGATGGTGCTGAGGCGGCTCGCCTGACTCGCCCACAGGAGCCGCCCGCGCTATCGCACGCCGACGCCACCGGCTACGCAGGCCCCTCGCTCACGTCCCACACGAAGCGGTTCACGCCTAGCCCCTCCATGAATCTGAAGCAAGGGAGTTACTGTGACCAATTTCAGCAAGGACCAGCTTGACAAGATTCGCGCTCTGCTGGAGAAGGCTGGTGTAAAGCCGGAGTGCCTTGTCTGCCGACGCGGGACGTTGGTGCTCGACCGCGGACAGTTCGGACTCCAAGAAGTGGGCGGGAACCCCACGGGAGCGCCCGGTGGCACGGCGGGACCGACGGGGAGACTCGCAACGTGCGTGCTCTTTGCCTGCAATAGCTGCGGATTCGTCCGAATGCACTCACTCACGGCGATCGGCCTGGAGAACATGACGTGAAGAAGTTCTGCCCCGACCCCTGCATGCCTGACGCTTTCGCGCGACCCTTCACTGGAGCGCAACCGAACGTCAACACGGTGGATGGTAGACACGAACAGCCCGGGTCGGACCCGGGCTGTCTTCCGGCTGACCTGGCACTGTCAGTATCTTTGCGAAGTCGCTAAGCGCGTGAGGTGCAGCGATCAGAGCCCCCGAGGGATCTCACGGTTGATTGCCCACCTGTTTGGGGTCTGTCGTCCGCTTCAATTCGTCGACGGTCAGCTCTAACTCTTTGGCTTCCGTTCCAGTCTTCTGCAAGACGAGCGCCTGTTGCTCCTTCGTCAGCTCGAGGCGGAACGACTTCTTGGCTCTCGTCATAAGCCCTCCTCCGTGGTGTTGCTACGCCGCCCGTCCACCGGCCCCGCTGCGCGCAGGCGCTGTTCGTCCGCGACCATCGCTCCGAATCCGGCGGAGGCGCAAAGACTGGTCGCAGTTCACCCTATGTCTTGAGCGCAGCGGGCGCGGTGTCCGGCGCCACATGGGCGGCGGCGAGCGAACAAGCCGCCGGCACGGTCCTCTCACCCGTTGTGTGCGTAAGTCGTCCCGCTCACGATGGCTACGCAAGCAGGGGGTCGCCTGTTCGATCCCGGTCCGCTCCACTCGCTCGATCGAGGCTTTAGACGGGCACCAGCAGCAGGTCAGACGCCGCGACACCTCATCGAACGGACATGTCGATCACCGCCCCCAGCTCCGTGTAGGCGGTCGGATCGATCTCCCGGAACGGGGTCGCGCGGTAGGCGATCCTTCCATCCGGTCCCACCACGAACAGGTTGCGGTTGGTCATTCCTGCGCGGCTGGCCAGGGCGCCGTACCGCTTGCCGACGGCCGTCCCGGTATCGCTCGCGAACAGGAACGGGAACTCTGAGTCGCGCGCCCACGAGGCAAGGGCAGTGTCGGGGTCGGCGCTGATGGCGACGAGCACCACATTGCGACCGTTTTTGAAGAGCTGCGCGTACTGATCACGGTACGCGTTCATTTGAACCGTTCAGCCGCTCGTTCGGGCCTTGAAGAAGAACGCCAGGACGACGGTCTTCCCCTTGAAGTCGGAGAGATGGACGGGGCTCGCGAGGACGCCGTAGCGCGTGGCGCCCTTCATCGTGAAGTCTGGTGCCACCGCGCCGATCCCGAGGGGAGGCGTGGTGTCCACTGGCGGTTCCGTCGATTGCTGGGCGGCGACCACCGCCGGCGTGACGGCAAGAGAGAGAGCGAGGCAGAGCGGTCGCATGCGCGTTCCGTTTCGTGGGGTAGGTTTGAATATACCGGTGTGGCACCGTTCTGTAGCCAAACCCGCCCAACCAATAGAGGCCAACGCTAATCCGCGGAGCAGGGCCCAGGCCCAGGGTCACCGGTTTCGAACTAGTGACGGATGGCATCAAGGACTATTGCCGTGCGCGTAACCTGCGCCTCGTGTCCGGTATTTGGCACAACGACCAACTGCGCGCCAGGTATTGCGGTAGCAAGCCGTTGTGACTCGGGCAGCAACGCATCTCGCGCACCACAAATGACGATCACGGGCACGCGCATGCCCGCATAGCGTGTGCCTGCCTCGCGAAGCTCGCGGTCGAGATTCCGGGTATCCCACACCGTCGCCGCCACCTGAGATGGCCGCAACCACAGCGCGCGGGCTGCCTCAAGGTGATCGCGTCGAACGGTGTCCGGTGCGTACGCCGAGGCGAGGCGACGCTTCACGAGGATGCGTCCGACCGGCAACAACGCCGTATGTCGGAAGAGCGCGCCGATAATCGGTGTTCGGTTGAGTGCGTAGACGGCGTCTGCTCCACCAGTGCTCGGAAATGCACGCGTTCCGATCAGCACGAGGCGGTCGACGTCTCTCGGATGCTCGAGCGCATACAGTAGCGCGAGCCCGCCGCCCCAAGAGTGGCCAACGACGATCGTCCGGCTCACGCCGAGGCGCGCGAGCGCGTCGTGAATCAGCTGCACCTGATCGTACGGGGTTGTTCCGGCGGCGGACGTGCGAGCGCTGTAGCCGTGGCCGGGCCGGTCGAACGCGATCACGCGGTGGGTGCGGGCCAGCGAATCCGCGAGGGGAACGAAATCTTGAACGAATCCCGGGTTACCGTGTAGCAGCAGGACGGGCGCGCCCGTACCCCGATCGACATAGTGGAGGCGGACACCGTGCACGGTCACGAACTGTCCTGTGGGCGGAACTCGCGCTTCGGCGCGCCGAACCTCCACCAGTGTGTAGAGGGCCAACGCGATAAGAATTGCGAGGAACCCTGCACCGACGCCCCTGGCCCAGCGTTGTCGATCGGTTGAGGCCATGCAGCTAGTCTAGCCGCATCGAGCCTTCGCAAGTCAAGAGTGGTAACGCGCGGGCGCTCGTCTCAAGAAGGACGATCCCGCTTTCTCCTCACAATCCTCAGTTCGCGGGCCACTTGGTTCGCGCCGGCGGAGGACGTGCTGCGGAACGCGAAGTGCTTAGGATCCAGGGCCTCAACACGCCCCGATAGGGGCTGCGACCCCCGGCGCCGCGCCGTGGCGTTGATCTGCTCCAGCAGCGTGCTTGCCGGCTGCCATTCATTGGGGGTCACGTCCGGATATAGATGCCTGAACGCTGGGTAGAGCAGCGCCTGGCGAACGGCTGAATTGTCAGTCATCGAGCTAGGCCTCCCTCTTGCCAGATCTCTCCACGATTACACCGACCGAGGCGGCTACCTCGGCGCGTTCTGCTGCCGCTGCCGCGCGCGGCACGGCATCCAGCCAGGGAGCACCGGGGAGCCGCGGAATTAGCCGTCGCTCGATGAGCGTCCTCACGGTGTCGAGGAGAAACACCGGGGAGAACACCTCGGATATGGTGAGCACATCATCAGGCAGACCGTCAGGGACTGTGGACCCGATATGAAGGACCTGAATCCCCGGACTGGCCACGCGCACGCGTCGAACGAGGCCACCGACGTCGACGCCGGTCCCATAAGTGTTCAGCACCAGCAGCGCAATTTTCGGCATCCTCCCGCATAGCTCCTCCGCGGCGAGGCCGTCGTGGGCCTGGAACACACAGTAATTGCCCATCCGCAGGAGTCCGGTGACTGACAACAACAGGGCGTTGTAGTCGCAAATGACGATGCGCCGCCCCTCACTGGAGGGAACGGGACGCTGGGACGACATTTTGGGAGCCTTAGTCCGGCGACGACGGCCGGTGGGGGCAGGAAACCTCAGGCAAGCTAGCTGAATGGTAGCCTATTCCCCGCTGGGGGATAGGGGCATTGATGCACAGCCTCAGAGATACGACAGCCACCACGGCGTCCATCAAGCTCTTTGACGCCGAGGGCCGAAGCCTCGGCCAATACCACGCCCCGGTCCGGAGCGATCCGGCCGGGTTCTCCTTCGTCGGCGTAGCGTTCGAGTCGCCGATTGTGGCGGAGGTCCGGATCACGTCGGGCCAGCGGGCGCTTGGCGCTGGGGTGCAGGACCTGAGTGACGGCGGCAATCTGGATCTCGCCGTGATGGACGATTACCTCTACGCGGAGCCGCAGGCGATCCCATGAATAGCGCGCGGGCCGGGGACACCCCGGCCCGCCGCACCGCTCATTCGTACTCTTTCCAACTCGGCGCCGCTACCGTGTTGCGGAGGTCGGCGGGGCCAGCCCTGCGAAAACATACTCGTGCTGCGCGTCGCGCAGCGTCAGCGTGTTGTCGCCGGCGACGAACTCCAGGCCGATGAATCCGGGAACGATCGTGATGAACGAGATCGTCCCGTCGGGGTTTTTGCGCGACGCCACCTCGCTCGACCACTCGCCGAAGTCGAAGATCGTCGCGGGGCCCTTCTTGCTCACGGCGATCGCGCCGACCGCGGGGTGCGCGTACCTTGCGGCGAGCTTCCCCGCCTCGCTCGGATCGGCCGGCACGGTCAACAGCTTGCGGTCGGCGGCCATCTCGTCGAAGTACGTCTTGGCGGTTGCCGCGATCTGGCCGTCGGCTTCGGCCTCGCCGTCGAACAACACCTCGAGCAGCTTGCGCCGAAACACCGAACGCACCAGCCAGCCGGGATCGCCGTTCGTCAGGATCACGGCGCCGACGCCGTGCTCCGGAAGCCACATCATGTCGCTATGAAACCCGATCATGTCCCCCCCGTGATGAATGACGGGGGTGCCGTACTGCGTGTTCACGAACAGCCCCATGCCGTAGGTGATGTCCGTCCCGACCGCAACCTGGGGCGCTCGCCTGGCGAACAGCGCCTCCTTCGAGATGTATCGCTTGCCGTCCGGGAGCTTGCCTTCATGGAGCTCCATCACGACGTACTTCAGCATGTCGTTCACCGAGCTCCACGCGCCGCCCGCAGGCCGGACCGGCACGATTGAAAGATTAGTGCGATCCTCCGCCAGCGCCGGCTTGCCGTCGACGTCGGGCGCGTGGGCCGTCGCGGCGTTGCCCTTCTGTGCCTGGGCGAAGTCGTGCGTCGTCGCGGTCATGCCGAGTGGATCGAATACCATCGCCTGCATTGCCTTGTCGTACCCCGCGCCGAGCTCCAGACCGGGGAACGCGACGTGTCCACCGAGGAATCCGGCGGCCGCGGCCATCGGGTTCGAGTACTGGAAGAGCTCGCCGAATTTGCTGGTCGGCTGCATCGTGCCGAGGACGGCCATGGCCTGGTCGGGGGTGACGCCGTCGAATTCGAGCAGCCACTCGAGGTCCTGGCGCGGCATCCCGGTGCACGCGCAGATCAGGTGCTTGATCAGCACCTTGCTCGTGACGTCCGCGTCGCCGAGCTTGAACGATGGCAGTACCGTCACCGCCGGCGTCTCCCAGGCGAGCTTCTTCTCATCCACCAGCTTGGCGAGCATCAGCGTCGCCATCGCCTTGGTGTTCGACGCCACCATGTACCTGGTGTCCGCGTCCACCGCATCGGGCTTGCCGAGCTCGCGCACGCCGAAGCCCTCGGCGAGCACGACCCGGCCGCTCTGGTAGAGCCCCAGCGAGACGCCTGGCACGCCGGTGAGCTTCATCGACGTTTCGACGAACTTCCGGAGCTCCGCCAGGCGTGCATCGTCGAGCGGGTTCGCCTTCCTGCCGGCGAACGACTCGCGGCTCCGCCCCTTCGGCAGCAGCTTGCCGAAGATCAACCCCACCTGGGCCGCGCGCTTCTCCCCGATAGCCTGCGCCATGTCGTAGATCCCAACCGTCCATGTGTCGTTGGTCCGGCGCACGTCGGCACCGACGTCACGCTTTTCGTTCGGCGATGTCTGGTAGGAGTACGACTTGCGATCGGTCCAGCCGTCCTTGTCGGCGACGGGCGTCGTGACTTTGAGCGGCCACGTCGCGTCGGGCTTGTACGCGGCCCACGCCGCGGCGACCGCGGCATCGCCATCCACCGCGTCGGCGGCCGCCACGTCGACGAGTGCGATGAACGATCCGCCTTCCGGTGCCTCGAGGATCGTCGCCGGTCCACGTACGGCGAGTGACCATCCCGCGGGGGCGACGAACGTATTGCCGGCGACGGTTGCCGTCGGGATATCGGCGGTGATGCGCTTGGGCCCGCCCGGCGCGGTCGCGCAAGCGCCGCCGAAGCCGACAGTCACCGCGACAACGAGTGTGAGGGGGACGCGTGATGGCCGCATGGTCTTTCCTCCAGCCTCAGGCAGATCTTGGGTCTCGCACCGACAGCCGGCCTGGCCACATTTGATGGGGGTCCGCGGGCGAGCAACGGGATGGCGAAGGTGAAGGGCAACCTATGCGCAACCAACAGTACTCGCCAGCCAGACGGGGCTCGCTAGCGGTGTCGATTGGTGACTGTTATCCCCATCACTGCTGGCCTGATCAAGGAGTGCGGGCGAGGAGAATGTTCGAGGCGGTCCAGCGAAAAGGGACGAGAAGCCGGCCTATGGTGCGGCAGGATCAAACGAGGCTGGATTGGTGCCGCCGGCAGCAGATGAACTGTCCGGCTCGGCCGCGGAGCTGTCCGCCTCGGACGGCGCCGGCCAATGCCCGACGGTGCCCGCGCCCAGTCCCCCGCTGATGGATACCCCCTTGACGCCATACCCACCAGACGACCGCGTTGTGACGCCGACCGCCGTCCGGGTCGCCAGCCCCCCGACGGCGTTGCGGAACAGCGCGAGCATCGAGACCAGGCCGAGGGCAAGAACGGCGATCAGTAAGGCGTACTCCACGGTCCCGGCTCCCGACTCACAGCTGCGTAATCGCCGGATGAGCTGTCGCACGGGGACTCCCGTCACGGTTGATCGGGTACCAACAATGGAGCTTTAGGGCTATGGTGGATGCAGTCAGGGGTTGAGCAAAGAAGCAGAATGTGTGCCCGGTGAGGCGGGGGGAGAGCAGCGGAGGTAACTACATGCCGAATCGGGGGTTCTGAAGTCGGTGTGGGCCAGGTCGGAACCGGGCGCACTCCTCCCCGGCGCGCACCATGCAAGGTTTGGCACATTCCGCAACAGCTGAGGCGGATCTATTCCGCTACCACTTGCCCGCGAATCTCGCCGTTGATCATGTCCCCGGCGCCGGTGTTCTGCTGGCCCACGCCATCATCGGTGTGCACGTTCACGTACGCCCCGCCGCTGCGCATTGCCGAGATCAACGAGTCGAACGAGATCGCCGGCGGACCGACGGTGGTCCCATTGGTTCCGGTGGCCAGCACGCCATCACCCGGCTCGCATGCCGGCACCGGGTCGCCGGTGCCGCAGAGGTTCAACTGTATCGGGCCGTTCTGCCCCTCCGGCGCGATGTGGATGTGGGCGACCACCACGTTCTGGAGATCGGATACGTTGATCGTGTAGGTAAGCTGATCGTCGGCCAACGATATGGTGGCGGTTCCGCTGGCGTCCGTCGCGACCGCCGGGACCTCCTCTGCTCCGGTCAACAGGGCTGTAAAGTTGGTCGCCGGACCCGACCCGTCGTCGTCGCCGCATGCCGCAAGCACCGGCGCGAGGCCCACCAGCGCCAGGGTGAGTGTTCGCATCATCGCACATCCTTTCAGCCTTGGACCCCATCAACCCGTGCGTGTCAGGATCACGCTAGTCGCTCCCCGCCGGAGGGTCTTGTAACGGGGTAGCGCGTTTGGAGCGGCCTAGCACCGTCGGCGTGAGCCAGCGGCGGGCTAGAACAGTACCAAGCCGCTTCTCCCATGCAAGACCGGCCGCCGCGCGTTGGCTTATCTACGATCCATGCTGTGGCGAGTCGGATTGCTCGTCGCGATCCTGTGTGCCCTCGCCACGGGTCGCGAAGCGAGCGCCCAGACGGTGCTGGATCGGACGCCGAACCTCTCCGGCGCCTGGATCGGCGCGCCGGGGGTGCTCCACTTCAACTTTCTCCACCGGTTCTCCATCAGCCCGGCACCCGAACGGAAGGTGAGCAGCGCTCCCACCTTCCTGCTCGCCGCCGGCCTACCAGCGCGAACTCTCCTCGGCGTGCACTACGCCACCAACTCGGAGCTCTCACCTCGCTACCCGAACGAGTGGGAGCTGTTCGGCCGGTACGCTCCGCTCGACCAGGAGCTCGGCGCCCCGCTCGATGCCTCGGCCCAAGTGGGCTACAACCTCGCGGCCGAAGGCCTGGACGCCGAAGCCTCGGTGGCACGGCGACAGGGCCCGCTACGGCTGCTGGCGGCGTTGAGACTGCTGGCCGAGCCTGGTGATGCTGGTGGGAGCGACGTTGCGGTGGCTGGGGGAGTGGCGATACGACTCAAGCGTGGAATTGCCCTCTCGGGCGACGTGGCTTCCCTGACGGACCGCGATCCCGGGGAGCGGGTGGCGTGGGCGGCCGGGTTGAGCCTCGCCATTCCGCATACGCCGCACACCCTGTCGCTGCACGCGACCAACACCAACAACGCGACGCTCCAGAGCTCGTCCCGCGGGACCGGCGAAACGCGGTACGGCTTCGAGTTCACCATCCCGGTGACGCTGAGCCGCTATTTCGGCGGCCGACGCCCCGCGACGGATACCGGGCGGCAACCCTCCGCCGGAAGCCGGGACTCGGTCACCGCACGGGTGCAGGACTTCATGTTTCGACCCACCCGGCTGGAGATCTCGGCCGGCACGACCGTCGTGTGGATCAACGGCGGCCAGGTGGTTCACACCGTGAGCGCCGAGGACGGCAGCTTCGACTCCGGCCCCATCGACGCGGGCGAACGCCGAGCGATTACCTTCTCACGCCCCGGCACCTTCCTTTTCCATTGCACGCCCCACCCCTTCATGCGGGGTGAGGTGGTGGTGCGCTGACCGATGGGCACTTCCTCGAGGGGGCTCGCGGCGCTGGGACTCGCGGCCGGGCTGGTCGGCGGCATGCTGGCCGGCTGCTTTTCCGAGCGCGGTGCAACCGCGCCATTGGAAGGGGAGTGCCGCTTTCCCGTCGGCGAGGACATCCCCGGCTCCACGGTCGTCGTGATCCGCCGGTTCGCGTTCGGCCCGGGTGAGGTACGAGTGCGAGCCGGCGAACGGGTCACCTGGATCAACTGCGACGAGGACGCGCACACCACCACGGCCGACGGGGGCGAGTGGGAGTCGCCGCTTCTCTCGCCTGGCGACGCCTTCACCCAGAGGTTCGAGACGCCGGGCGAGTTCGCCTACCACTGCAGGCCCCACCCTTTCATGGTGGGGCGGGTGATTGTCGAGTGAAGTCGTGGTGCGCTACCGGGCGGTTGCCCCGTGCCGGCGCCGCCGGGGTGGAGTCGCTCTGCCGGACAGCGGAAGCGCGGCTCGGGGCGGACCGACGAGCGGGTACAAGACCTCGTAGAGCTCCCTGAATCCGAAGGGCTTCCTCAACACCGGAACGTCGGGGTGAGCCGCGATGACCGCGGCGGCCTTGCCTATCGGCGCGTACTCTGCGATCAGGGCGACCCTGGTCCCGACTTCCGCCGCGCCGATCCGCTCGGCGAGCTCGCCGCCGTCCATGTCGGGGAGCACAACGTTGGTCAGGACGAGCTGGTGGAGGCTCGGATACTGGAAAAGCATCCGCAGGGCCTGCTGCCCGTCCCGGGCGACTCGCGCGTCGTATCCCAATGCGCGGATCAGCCGGCTGGTGGTGGAGCGCGCCGCGGTGCGGCTCTCGACGACGAGAACGATCGGCGGACGGAAGAGCGCCAGCGGAAGCGGGTCGGGAGAGAGCATGCGCGGCTCCAGGACCGGGGTTTCGCGGTCAGGAACCCTCTCCACGACGAGGGGGTGGTCGAGGCTGTCGATTGCTCAGGTAACAGAGCGCCAGGGCGGCGACTCCGCAAGGGTCGGAGGATCAGCCCCGGTCGGGTGGGGCGGCCGCGTCGCTCATCCGGGTGAGCCCCTCCGGCCACCCCTCGGGCCGCGGCGACTCGCCGCGGAATTCGAAGTGATCCTCGCGCAGCAGCCGCGCTCCGGTGATGCGCCCCGAGTTGGCGGGGTCGCCATAGAGTAGTGTGACGACCTGGTTGATGAGGGCTTCGACCGGAGTCCAGACGGTCGAGTCCAGTCCAGGATACAGGTAGGCGAAATCGGCTTTGAGCCTGGCCTCGCGCCCCCGCGTCTTGGCGGGCTTGCCATGAGCTGGCTGGCGTGCACTCACGCGGGACCTCCTCCAGATGGATAGCCGGTGCGACCACGAGTTCGCCGCGGTCGTGACAACGCTACCCGGCCGCGCCGGCCCTCGCAACCAGTCCCAGGACGTGGTCCACGAAGCGAAGCGATCGGCGGTGGCATAGGCCGCCGACCAGCGAATCATTGCCCGACCGCGCGCGCCGAGGACCTGATGTCGCTGCCGAAAGTGCTGAGGGTGAGGAGCTTGTTGACGGCCGCCCACATCGCGTTCAGGTCGCCGCGGACGACGACGTCGAACGGGCCGCGCAGGCGCGCGGTTTGTCGGGTCTGCACCGAGATGTAGGCGGGGTGGGGAAGGATTGGAGTGAGCGGAGCCTTGTCTCCCACCGCCCGGAGCGCGTGAAGCGCAGTGGCCTCGGGAAGCTTGGTGTCGAGCATGACGAGGTCGAAGCGACGGCCCTCGAGCGCCTCGAGCCCCGATTGAAGATTGCGGGCTTCGGTGACGCGCACGCCGCCGCGCCCACGCACCGTGAGCAGCTCGGCGACAAGCGCGCGATCGAGCTCGTCGTCCTCGATGACCAGCACTTCCCAGGGACCGGGCACGATCAGCCTCCGTTGAGGGACCGTGCAGCGCCCCTCGAAAGCGAAATGGCGCTCAGGGTGACCGAGAAGAGTTGGCCCGCCGGCATCGCAGCAGCTCCGTGAGAGATGTGCACTGGGGAGAGGCCAGAGGCATGCCACCTGGGGGAGGGATAATGACGGGCCCTGGTGCGGCCCTTTAACCGCTTCAGCGCCATCGCGTTGCGGAGACCACTGAAGCGACCAAGGCACTCCTGGCTGTGGCCCCCATCTGTTGCCGCAACCCCACAAGCACCACACGCCGGACACCTCGCCCGTGGGCGGGAATGCCGGCGTGTGGGGCTGGGGTCCGGGGGAAATTCCCCCGGGTATTTCAGGTCGTCAGGACGTTGCCGTACCGGCTGAAGTCGTCGAGGATCTTGCCGGTCCCGCGGACCACCGAGGTCAGCGGGTCCACGTCGATCCGGACCGGCAACCCGGTTTCGTCTATCAGGAGCTGGTCGAGGCCACGGATCAGAGCGCCGCCGCCCGTGAGCACGATGCCGTACTCGAGGATGTCGCTGGCCAGCTCGGGCGGCGTCATCTCCAGGGCGCGGCGCACGGCGTTCACGATCCGTGAGATCGGCTCCTGGATGGCGTCGCGCACACCCGACGAATCGATCCGCACGATCTTGGGCAGGCCGGAGACCAGGTCGCGGCCCTTCACGTCGAGCTCCTCTTCAGGGATGAGCGGCACGGCGGAGCCGAGCCGGATCTTGATCCGCTCCGCCGTCGGCTCGCCCACCAGCAGGCTGTAGGTCTTCCGCATGTACTGGACGATGGCCTGATCCAGCTCGTCGCCTCCGGTGCGGATCGACGCATCGCAGACGATCCCGGACAGCGCGATGACCGCGACGTTGGTCGTGCCTCCGCCGATGTCGATCACCATGCTCCCGACCGGGGTCTCGACCGGGAGCCCCACGCCAATCGCAGCGGCCATCGGCTCGGCCACCATCAGCAGCTTCTTGACGCCGGCGGACCGCGCCGAGTCGCGCACCGCGCGACGCTCGACCTCGGTGATCCCCGACGGCACGCACACGATGACGGTCGGCTTCACTCTGAGGATCGTGCGGTCGATCACCAGCCGCAGGAAGTGCCGGAGCATCTTTTCCGCGACGTCGAAGTTGGCGATCACGCCGTCCTTCATCGGCCGCACCGCGAGGATACCGTCGGGGGTCCGGCCGAGCATGCGCTTGGCCTCGAGCCCGATCCCCATGATGTTCCCGGTGGCCTGATCCACGGCCGCGACAGAGGGCTCGTTCAGCACCACGCCCTCGCCCTTGACCAGGACCAGGGTGTTCGCGGTGCCCAGGTCCACCGCCAGTTCGCTGGCGGGGCGCCACGTCCTCCGGCGGGGAAGCTTCCGGCGCAGATCGCCGCCTTCCTGGCCGATCACATCCGGGGTCGCGGAAATCAGGTCGACCGTGGCAGTCACCGTGTTGGTATCCCGAAAAGAGATGAGAGTCGTCTTGCAGATGTCCCGCGCGGGTTGCGTTTCACCCTGTCGCCGGTCGTCCGAGCTGTCCTGGCGGTTCGCCCCACTCGAACCCACCGCAGAGGGAGGCGGCGACTGGCGTCCGATCGCGACCCGTCCGCGACCCGACGCAAGTGCAAGAGTCCAGCCACACGAATGTCCTCCAACTACCAGGTAATCGCGCCACTTGGATGGCTGGCCCTGGCCCTCGCTGCCGCGCTCCTCGCCGGCGAGCGGGAGCGCCGAATCGGCGCTGCGGGACTGCTGTCCCTGGGTCTCGGCCTGGCCGCCTGGCGGGTGACCTCGGGCGATTCCGCCGCCCCGCTTCGGTCGCCGGACCAGCTCGGGGCGGAGTTCCTGGTGGTGAACGGGGGCCTGCTGGTTCTGGGGCTCGGCCTGATACTCTGGGCGGCTTTTGCGGGTGCCTCAGCCCGCCGCCTACCCGCGATGCTCGCGACCGCCTTAGGGGCGACTCTCCTCATCCGGCACTCGGCCGGACTTTTACTCGCTGGGGGCCTGCTTCGGGTCGGGATCGCGGCCGTCGCTCTCGGCCTCACCGGCACGACGATACGGAGGCTGGGAAGGGCTATCGCGGCCACCCCGGCTCGCGCGCTCGGCCGACGACTCTTCTCGGAACCGCTCCGGCCCGCCGCGAATCGATTGCCCCGGGGATGGGCAGCGGGCATCCTGGCCGGGGCAGCGGCGACTGCCCTCGGTCCTCATGCCGCCGTGGTGTTTCTCGGGGTGATCCTGGTGGCCTGGAGCGCCTACTTCCTCTTTCATCCACGGGACAATCGGCCCGCGCCGGTGACGGGCTTATCCACGCTGCTGCTCGGGCCCGCGTATTGGCTGCTCGCGACGGTCGCCGGACCCGAGGGGTTGGGCGTTGCCTCGCTTCCACTCGTGCCGCTCAGTCCCGCCGCGCAATCGCTCGTCGCGCCGGCGTTGCTGCTGGTGGGCTGGAGCCTCGTTGGTCTCTGGCCGATGCACCGTCAGGTGCCCGGCGCCCTCATCGGCTCGCTCGGGGCGCTGCTGCTGGTCAGGATCGCGTATCCCCTGGCCCTGGATGGACTCGAGTACTGGCGGCCGGTGGCGGTGCCGGTCCTCGTCGCCGGGATCTGGCACGCCGCCGCTTTCGCCCGCTGGCCGTTGGTGGCCGCCGGGGCGGGGTTCCTCGGCGTGGCGGGGCTGACGCCGGGGGGAGCGGCCGGTGCCGGATGGCTGCTGGGCGCCGCACTCATCCTCGAGCTTGGCTCGATGGCCTCGGCGCCGGCAGGCGTCATCCGACTCTCCCGGCTGGCAGGTTGGCTCTCAGCGGCGTGGGGCGGCTTGCTGGTGCTGGAAGGGGGACTGCGCGGCGAGGTGGTCTACACGGCGCTCGGTGCGGCGGGGCTGGCGCTCATCGTTGCGTCGAAGGGGCCTCAGGCCATCACCGCCAGGGTGCCGAGCGCGGCGGAGCCGAGCGCCTGATCGCCTTCGACCGCCACCTGCTCTCGGGCCCTGGTGGGATCGAGACCCTTGGAGAAGAGCCGCCAGGCGATGTCCTGCCCTATGCGCACACGTGCCGCCGGATCTTCCGACGCCCCGACGTAGAGTCGCCATTGGCGAGCGTCGCGGCGAAGCGTCCAGTCGCCTCCCGCGGTGCCGTCGATGGCGATGTGCACCTCGGTCTCAGGTGCCGCGACGAGGTCGCGATACCGATGCGGCAGCGCGCGGACGAAGACATCGAGCACCGGATGCAGCCACTCCCGTGACGAGAGTCCGGGGGCGTTCACGGCATCGCGGATCTGCTGCTGATGCAGCCAGCGTTCGGTGTACTCCCTCCCGACATCGAACCAGTTCGCGGACTGCGCCTCTCCCGCCCACGCGACCGGGAAGAGCGCCGGTGCCTCCGGATCGAGCCGGACGAACAGCTCGGCGACCTGGTGCCCGGTATGCTGGAGCAGATCGATCAGGAGCGGGGGACTGATCCGCCGGGCGGCGGTCACCCACTCCGCGTTCAGACGGTTGAGATACTTCACCAGGTCGGGATAACCCTGGATGGGCACGTCCGGTTCGGCGGGCAGACCGTCGGGCTGGAACGAGAGCCGGCGCAGGTTTCCGTCGAGCAGGTGGGCAGCGATGTCCTTCACGGTCCAGAGCGCGCAGGCGGTGGCGCGGCCCCAGTCGTCCGGGTCGAGGTTACCCAGCAGCCCGTTCAACTCGGCATCGAGCGGCGCGAACCGGTCGGCGAGATACACCGGACCGACGGATCGCAGCGGTGAAGAATTCAGGCGGCCTGCCTCCTCTCGAAGCGCGCTCCGGTGAGATGGTGGCCTCATCGGAATGCGCGCCCGCGTTGATTCCTCTCACGGCCGGGTCCATATTAGGCCGGACGAGACGACTTAAGTCATTCGGAATATTGCAGCTTCCACATCAGGAGCCAGGTCATGGCATTCACCCTTCCCCCCCTCCCCTACGACTACAAGGCCCTGGAGCCGCACATCGACGAGCAGACGATGCGGATCCATCACGACAAGCATCACGGTACCTACGTCAACAACCTCAACGCCGCGCTGGAACCGCATCCCGATCTCCAGAAAAAGTCGATCGAGGAGCTGCTCGGCAACATCGACGCCCTGCCGGAGGCGATCCGCGGCCCGGTGCGCAACAACGGCGGCGGCCACGCGAACCACACCGCCTTCTGGGAGATGATGGCTCCCGGCGGCGCGAAGGAGCCGGCCGGAGCCCTTGCCGGCGCGATCACCAAGGCCTTCGGCGGATTCGACAAGTTCAAGGAGCAGTTCGCCAAGGCGTGCGTTGGCCGGTTCGGCAGCGGGTGGGCCTGGCTGATCGCGGACAAGGGCGGTGCGCTCACCATCGACAGCACGCCCAATCAGGACACACCGATCTCAGCGGGAAAGAATCCCATTCTCGGATGCGACGTCTGGGAGCACGCCTACTACCTCAAGTACCAGAACAAGCGTCCGGATTACGTGACCGCCTGGTGGAACGTGGTCAACTGGACCGACGTCGGCGGGCGCTATGACAAGGCGGTGAAGAAGTGACCTCCGCCGCGGCGACGGCCGCTTCGCTGCCGGCAGTCGGGTCTCCAGCGCCGGACTTCACCCTGCCCTCCACGTCGGGGAGCGAGGTCACTCTTTCGCAGCTCAAGGGAAAGAACGTGCTGCTGGCGTTCTTCCCCCTCGCCTTCACCAGTGTCTGCACCTCCGAGATGGGCTCGTTCACCGAGGACTACGACGCCTTCCGGGCTGCCGACACCGAGGTGCTGCCGATCAGCGTGGACTCGATTCCGACACTCAAGGAGTTCAAGTCCAAGGAGCGGATCTCGGTGGATCTGTTGAGCGATTTCAAGCGCGAGGTGAGCCGCCGGTATGGCACCTTGCTGGAGGACCGGTTCCACTCCAGCCGGGCCTACATTCTCATCGACCGAGGCGGCATGGTCCGCTGGGCCTTCGCCGAGGAGACCCCCGGAAGTCGCCGGGAGAACGCCGAGTTGCTCGAGCGGATCCGCGCGCTCAGGTAGCGTATCCACCACCCAGGGGTCTCGATGCGTGGTCTCCTGTTCGCGGCGATCTGCCTCGGCGCGGCGGCGGTGGCGGCGTGCCGGATCGAGGACCATACCCCGGCGGGCTCCCGCCGAGACGAGGACGCGGTCCAGGAGATCGTCGCGCAGTACGCGCGAAGGCTGAGCGCTCGGGATTGGAACGACGTCCGGGCGCTCTTCTGGCGAAACGGAACCTATTCCGGCCCCATGATTCCCCGCTCGGCGGGAAATGCCCTCTCCATCGATTCCGCACTTCACGTTATCGCCCGCACCGTGGAAGGACCGGAGGCGGCTTCCTTCCACGTGCGGGTGCTGCGGACCGACCTGCGGCAAGAGGGCGACCTCGCGGCCGTATGGGTGACACTCCAGCGGCGCATGCCGCTCCCCGGGTCGGGGCCGGTCGAGCGAGACTGGGTGGAGCACATGGTGCTCCGCCGGATCGGAACGAACTGGCGGATCCTCAGCGTCGCGGGGTCATCGGTGCCGAGAGGAAGTCCTCGTGATCTCCGATGACCGGTCGGCCCTGGCGCTCGCCGGATCGATCGCGGAGCTGATCGGCGGCGGCTTGGAGACGGAGCCCACGCTCGCCGCGCTCACCGACATGCTGCGGCACGGGCTCGGAGCGGAGAGGGTGCGGCTCTGGGTCCGCGCCACAGGGGCCACCTCCTTCGGCGCCGTTTCGTCGCCGATTACCCCGAAGCCGATCTGGATGACATCGCTCGACGGCGTCGCCGCCGATCCGCGCGATGCCCGCTTCAAGCTGGAGCATGGGGGAAACGAGGTCGGGCTGCTGGAGGCGCGGGTCGAGATCGGTGCGCGGGAACGGGAGACCCTCAAGATCGTCTGCCACATCCTCGCGCCCTACCTCGCCTCGCTCGAGCTGTCGGAGGATCTGGCCGGCGAGGTCGTCGCCCAATCCCGCGAGATCGATGAGCACCGCCGCTTCACCAGCCTCGTCATCGACTGCCTGCCCGTCGGCCTCTACGTGGTGGACCGAGAGTACCGCATTCAGGTGTGGAATCGAAAGCGCGAGACGGGCACCCAGGGTCTACGCCGTAACGAAGTCGTGGGCCGTCCGGTGTTCGAGGTCCTCACCCGGCAGCCCGCCGACGAGCTCCGCGCGGAGTTCGACCGCGTGTTCCAGACCGGGGAGATCCAGCAGAGCGAGCTGGAAGTCACGCTCGGCAACGACGTGCGCTTTTTCCGTCTCAGCAAGATTCCGATGCGGCTCGACCGGGACGCCATCACCCATGTGATCACCATCGGCGAGGACGTCACCGACTCGCGGGCGGTGCAGGGGCGGATCATGCAATCGGAGAAGCTGGCGGCGGTGGGCCAGCTCGCCGCGGGTGTCATGCACGAGATCAACAACCCCCTGGCCACGATCGGCGCCTGTGTGGCCGCGATGCAGGGCAAGCTGGAGGACGGCCAGGCCACCGCCGCCGCCCAGGGCGAGTACCTCGAGATCATCGACCGGGAAGTGGAGCGCTGCAGCAAGATCGTGGACGGATTGCTCGATTTCAGCCGGCCCAAGGGACAGAACAAGGCGCCGGTGTCGGTGCCCGTGCTGGTGGACGAGACCCTTTTTCTCCTCAAGCATCATCAGCGCTTCAAGCGAATGACGGTGGAGCGGGTGCTGGCGCCGGACCTGCCCCGGCTCCTGGGCAACAAGGAACAGCTGATCCAGATGCTCATGGCGCTTCTGCTCAACGCCGCGGACGCCATGGAGCACACCGGCCGGCTCACCGTGCGCGGCGCGCGAGGGCAGCGGGACGACGAGCTGGTGCTGGAAGTCGGGGATACCGGGATAGGCATCGCGAGGGAGGACCAGTCCAAGATCTTCGACCCGTTCTACACCACCAAGCCGCCCGGCCGCGGCACCGGGCTCGGCCTCTCGATCTGCTACGGCATCGTGGAGGCGCATCGGGGCCGGATCGAAGTGGAGAGCGTCCCGGGACGGGGAGCGACGTTCCGGATCTACCTGCCGGTGGCGGCATGAAGATCCTCGTGGTGGAGGACGACCGCACCGTCGGCCAGTACGTCAAGCGCGGGCTGGAAGAGCAGCGCTACCAGGCCGATCTGGTGGACGACGGCATGGAAGGCCTGCGCCTGGCCTCCGGAGGCAGGTACGACCTCATCGTGCTCGACCTGCGGCTGCCGGGAATGAACGGATTCGAGATGCTCCGCACCCTGCGAGACCGGGGGACCACGACGCCCGTCCTGGTGCTCACCGCGCAGGACTCGGTCGACTTCAAGGTGCAGGCGCTCCGGGCCGGCGCCGACGACTACGTCACCAAGCCATTCGCGTTCGAGGAGCTGCTCGCGCGGGTCGAGGCCCTGGGCCGGCGCCCGAAGGAGATTCGCGACCCGGTGCTCCAGGTGGGCGATCTTGAGCTCGACAACGCGACTCGGGAGGTGCGCCGGGCCGGCGAGCGGATCGACCTCACCCCCAAGGAGTACACGGTGCTGGAGTACCTGATGCGGCACGCGGGAAGGGTGATGTCCCGCACCCTCATCACCGAGTACGCCTGGGACTATCACTTCGATCCCGGTACCAACATCGTGGATGTGGTGATCAACCGGCTCCGCAAGAAGGTGGATTCGGGGCATGACCAGAAACTGGTACACACGGTGCGGGGCGTCGGCTACGTCGTGAAGCCGTAGGATGACCACCATCCGCCGGCGGCTCACCTTCTGGTACACGGTCGCGCTCGGGGTGACCGTGGTGGCCTTCGCTACGCTGCTCTACCTGGAGCGTCGCTCCTCCAGCCTTCGGGAGCTCGATCAGCGGCTCCTCCTCGAGGCCGATCTGGCCGACCGCTGGCTCAGCGAGTCCTACAACGTCCTGGGCCGCATCGTCACGACCGGGGGAACCCGCCCGACGCTCGATCCGGGCATCAGCGCCTACCTCGATGCCGTGCGCGACTACCTCATCGTCGCCGACACCGGCGGCCAGATCCTCGCGCTCTCCGACGTCGCGCGGGAGCTCGACGCGGGCGACCTGCAGCAGCTCACCGGGGTGCTCGACTCGCTGCGGGTGCGCAAGCAGTCCGGCAAGGTGGATCTGGGGCCGCCCATCGGGAACGCGCGCTACCTCGCGGTCCGAGTGGAGCGGGCCGGCCCCGAGGTCGGGGGCGTGTTGGTGGCCACCTCGCTCAGCCAGGTGGCCTTCGGACCCTCCGCACTCCTCCAGTCCATGCTCCTCATCGCGCCGATCATCCTGGCGGGTGCCGCCGTGGTCGGCTATTGGCTGGCGGGCACCAGCCTGAGGCCGGTGGAAGGCATCATGGACGAAGTCGAGGCGATCAGCGACGGGCGGAGCCTCCACCGCCGGCTCGCGGTGCCGATCTCGGGCGACGAGATGGCCCGGCTCGCGCTGACGGTGAACGGCATGCTCGCCCGGCTGGAGAAGAGCTTCGACAGCCTCCACCGTTTCACCGCGGACGCCAGTCACGAACTCAAGACCCCCCTGATGGTCCTCCGAGCCGGGGTGGAGCGCGCGCTGGTGCACCCGGGGGTGCCCTCGGAGATCCTTCAGTCGCTGGACGAAACGCTGGCCCAGATCAATCAGATGTCGGAGATGGTGGAGAACCTGCTGACGCTGGCGCGGGCTGACGAGGGGCGGGCGCCGCTGGCGGTGGAGGAGTGCGATCTGCGCGACGTGATCGGCGACGTCGCGGAGACTGCCGGAATGCTGGGGGAGAGCGCCGGCATCACCGTCACCAGTCAGATGCCCTTGGCGCCGATCTCGATGGCGGTGGACCGCCACCGTATCCGCGAGATGCTGCTCAACCTGGTGACCAACGCGATCAAATACACCCCGCAGGGCGGCACGGTCGCCCTTACCCTGGCCCAGGAGGACGGCTCGGTCGCCTTCACCGTGGTGGACACCGGAATCGGCATAGCGCCGGGGGACCTGCCGCACATCTTCGACCGGTTCTGGCGGGCCGACCCGGCCCGGTCCCGCACCGGTGATCGGCCGGGGACCGGGCTCGGGCTCTCCATCACCAAGTGGATCGCGGAAGCGCACGGCGGCTCCATCACGGTCAAGAGCCGGCCCGGGCGCGGGTCGGCGTTCACCGTCCGCCTGCCGAAAGCGGGTCGCATACAGCTCCACGCGGTGTCACCCGCTGAAACATCCGCCTGATCGAGGCTGTCCTAATCCGCTTGTCACCGAATTGTCATCTCCAGGCAAAGGCCACGCTATCGGGTGCGTGCTAGCTTGTCCGGCACGATCACCCTCCCCTGGAGGTAGTTGAGTGTTCGAGAATCTGATCGAATCGAAGCCCAAGGCGAAGAAATCACTCGGGCAAAGCGTCGTCTCGCTTCTGGTGCACGCGGCCGTGATCGCTGCGGCCGTGAAAGTCACCGCGGGGGTGGCCGAGTCGAGCAAGGATCGTGTAGTCGACACGACCATGGTGTTTCTGAAGCCGCCCCCGCCTCCCCCGCCGCCCCCCGATCAGCCGCCGCCCGATGTCATCGTCTCCCAGAATCCCCCGCCCAAGGGATTCCAGACGGTCGTGGCGCCGACCGATATCCCCAAGGACATCCCGCCCATCGATCTGAACGAGAAGCCCTTCGATCCGAAGGACTTCACCGGCAAGGGCGTGGAGGGCGGCATCGCCTCGGGCATCGTGGGCGGCACCGGCCCCGTCACGGGAGAGATCTTCCTGGAGGCGCAGCTGGACGATCCGGTCCAGCCGATTTCCATCCCGCAGCCGCGCTATCCCCCGGTGCTGCAGAGCGCTGGCATCGCCGGATCGGTAGACCTGCAATACGTCGTCGACACCACGGGCCACGCGGAGCCCAATTCCTTCAAGGTGATCAAGACGACGCATCCCGCGTTCGCCGAGCCCGCGAAGGAAGCGATCGCCAAGGGCGTGTTCAAGCCGGCCAAGTTCAAGGGTCAGCCGGTACGGCAGCTGGTCCAACAGCGCATTTCGTTTAAGGTCGGCCAATAACCCGACAGGAGAGATTTCCAGATGAGCGTTGACCTGATTCACCTCTGGGGTACGATGGGCTGGTTCGCCAAGGGCGTCGTGATCGTCATGGCGATCATGTCGGTCTGGTCGCTCACCGTGATGATCCAGAAGTTCTTCCAGTTCCAGCGGAGCCAGTCTGAGACCCGGAAGTTCGCCCCCCAGTTCTCCCGGGCCATCCAGGAGGAGAACCTCGACCAGGCCATCTCGCTGGCCGAAAAGAACAAGAAGAGCCATGTCTCCCGCGTGCTGGGCGAGGCGCTCGCCGAAGTGAAGCCGCTGCTGCGGGATCGCGCCACCATCACCGCCGCCGACATCAACTCGGCCGAGCGGGCGGTGGAGCGCCAGATGCTGATCGTCCTCTCCGAGTTCAAGCGGGGCACCGGCATCCTGGCAACCGTGGGCTCCACGGCGCCGTTCGTCGGCCTCCTCGGCACCACGATGGGTATCGTGAACGCCTTCACCGGCATGGCCCAGGCGGGCGCATCGGGCGGCCTGGCGGGCATCTCGGCCGGTATCGCCGAGGCGCTCATTACCACCGCCATGGGCCTCCTGGTCGCCATCCCGGCGGTGTGGGCGTACAACTACTTCACCACCAAGATCGAGAACCTCTCCGTGGAGATGACTTACACCTCCAAGGAGCTGATCGACTACCTCATCAAGAGCGTCGGCAGCGAGTTCGGCCGCTCGATCTTCACCAAGGAATTCCAGGCCCAGAAGGCGGTTACGGGCAGCGGGCACGTGTCCGGCTGAACGCCGGCGCCCACCAGTAACCCCGAGCGGAGGCAAGGGCCATGGCATTGTCAGTTGGCAGGAGCGGACAGACCGCGGTCAAGTCCGAGCCCAATGTGGTACCGATGATCGACATCATGCTGGTGCTGCTGATCATCTTCATGATCGTGACGCCGCTCATCGCGGCGGGGTTCAAGGCCACCATGCCGAAAGGCAAGAACCTGGACCCGCGGCCCGAGGGCGACAATGAGGTGGTGTTGGGGATCGACGAGGCCGGCAGGTATTTCCTTGACGGCCGCGGCATTCCCGACGGCGCGCTCGAGGACCAGCTGCGCTCCATGTTCGCGGCCAGAACCGAGGACAAGATCCTCTATTTCAAGGCCGACAATCAGCTCAAGTACGGCAAGATCCAGGAAGCAGTCGAGACCGCCCGGCGGTCGGGTGTGCGGGTGATGGCCGCCATCACGGAGCCCACTGCGCAGGCCGCCCTGTTCGGCGATCTCGAAGAAGAAGAGGAGAACTGATATGGCGGGAGGAACCGGACAAGCACGAGGCGAAGTCTCGTCCGAGCCGAACGTCGTTCCCATGATCGACATCCTGCTGGTGCTTCTGATCATCTTCATGATCACCCAGCCGCTGTCCCGGATGGCGATGGACATTCAGGTCCCGCCACCCGAGCAGACCACGGCGACCCAGCAGGCCAACAACCAGATCGTGCTGGAGCTGGGAAACGACGGCAGCTACGCGATCAACGGCCAGCCGGTGCCCAAGGACCAGCTGGACACGCAGATTCACGCGATCTTCGATCCGCGCCCGGCCAAGCTGCTGTTCATCAAGGCGGGCGAGAACCGGCTCTATCAGGACGTGGTCGAGGCGATGGACGTGGCCCGGGGAGCGGGAGTCCAGATCATCGGATTCACACCCAAGGAGGCCGACCGCCGGCAGTAGCTCCGGGACGGATGACTCTCCCGGGCGGATAATCATCGCGCGCGGGGGCCCTCGGGCTCCCGCGCGTGCTGTATGCGGCCCCGGCGGCGTCTCAGGAAAGCGGGCCACTATCTTTCCCGGGAGCTCATGACGCACAGCCTGGAGTTACCCACGCGCGCGCCAAGTCTGCCGCCGAATCTCTCGTTTCCCTCCAGCCGCCGGCGGTACTTCGGGCTGGCCGTGTCCCTCTTGTTGCACGGGGCGCTGCTGGCCGTCATCGTCTTTCACGGCGACCGGCTGTGGAGGCGGACGCTGGAGCCGGGCGCCCCGAGCCTCTTCTTCATTTGGGGCGGCGGTGGCGGTGGCGGAGGCAACCGGGTGGCATATATTACCCTGCCTTCGAGCCCGCGGCCCGCGCCGCAACCACCGACGCCGGTCACGCCACCCCGGACTCCCCCCGAAGCGATCCCACCGCCGGTGGAGGAGGTCGAGGTTCCGCAGCCCGTGCCACCCCCGCCGCAGCCGGTGGATACCATGCCGGCGGTGGCACGGGCGGACTCCGGGCGGGCTGCGCCGGCCACTGGGACGGGCCCGGGCACCGGTGGAGCGACGGGAGGAGGCGCCGGCGGGGGAACGGGACCTGGCATAGGGCCCGGTGCGGGCGATGGTCGCGGCCCCGGCGCGGGCGGGGAGGGCGGTACGATCCGGCCTCCCGAGCTGCGCGATCTCGCCTTCCCGTTCGAGACGCCGCCCAAGGAGCTTCGCGGTGCGGAGCTCGATGTGATCTTCTGGGTTCGGGTGGATGGGCGGGTCGAGCGGTACGAGGTCCAGCCGGCCATCACCGACCGCGATTATGCCCGTAAGTTCGACGAGGTGATCCGCGCCTTCCGCTTCACTCCCGCCCGGGCCCCGGACGGGAGTCGTATGGCGGGAACGACGCGGGTGACGTTCACGCTGCCGGGCAAGCGGAGCTCGTGATTGGCCTCTCTTCCGGGTAACAGCCCGGCGTTGCTGCCCTCCACGTCCCGCCCATTCCGCCATTCTAACCGAGGTTCCTGATGAGCCGGCTGTTCCTCCGGAAGTCCGTGCAGGATTGCGAGAACGATATCCTGGAGCGGGGCGGCCTCAGGCGCTCGCTCGGCAAGTGGCACCTGACCGCGCTCGGTGTCGGCGCCACCATCGGCGCGGGAATCTTCGCCACGACCGGCACCGCCATCGTGGGCGACGCCGTCCGGCCGGGCGCCGGCCCGGCGATCGTGATCTCGTTCCTGCTCACGGCGGTCACCTGCGGGTTCGCGGCGCTCTGTTACGCCGAGTTCGCGTCCATGGTGCCGATCTCCGGATCGGCGTACACCTACGCCTACGCGTCGCTGGGCGAGCTGGTGGCGTGGATCATCGGGTGGGACCTGATCGTCGAATACGCGGTGGGGAACATCGGCGTGGCGATCGGCTGGTCGGGGTACTTCCGGGAGCTGCTCACCCACTTCGGGCTCGCGCTCCCACCCTGGCTCGCGACCGACTTCCGATCGGCCACGCTCGCCGCGGAAGCGGTGGCCGCCGGTGCCACCGACGCGACCAGCCTGTATCTCGCCTCCGCCCTCACCACCGCGCCGCAGATCTTCGGCTTCAATGTCATTGCCAACCTGCCGGCGTTTCTCATCGTGGCGTGCATCACCTGCATTCTGGTGATCGGGATCCGCGAGTCGGCGACCTCCAACAATGCGATGGTGATCCTCAAGGTCGCCATCATCCTGTTCTTCGTCGCGGTGGGCCTCACCCTCATCCGGCCGGCGAACTGGACCACCCCGGAGACCGGCGGCTTCGCCCCCAACGGTTTCGCCGGGATCAGCGCGGGTGCGGCGATCATCTTCTTCAGCTACATCGGCTTCGACGCGACCTCGACGGCGGCGGAGGAGGCCAAGGACCCGGCTCGCGACATGCCCTTCGGCATCATCATGAGCCTCATCATCTGCACCGTGCTGTACATCCTGGTGGCCGGCGTGATGACCGGAGTCGCCCCCTGGCCGAAGCTGGGGACCGCGGAGCCGATGATCACCGCCCTCGCGCTGGCCGACGGCTCGCCCCGGCTGATCACGGCGTCCCGTTTCATCGTCTCCCTCGGCGCGGTGTTCGCCATGACCAGCGTGCTGCTGGTGTTCCAGCTCGGCCAGCCCCGGATCTTCATGTCCATGTCGCGGGACGGATTGCTGCCCCCGTTCTTCTCGAAGGTGCATCCGCGGTTCAAGACGCCGTATATCGGGACCATCATCACGGGGACGTTCGTGGGCTCCTTCGCCGCGTTCGCCAACATCGCCGAGGTGGTCGAGCTGACCAACATCGGGACGCTGTTCGCGTTCATCCTGGTGTCGGCCGGGGTCATCGTGCTGCGGAAAGCGGAGCCGGACCGTCCCCGCCCGTTCCGGGCACCATGGGTGCCGCTGACCCCGATGCTGGCGATCGTCAGCTGCCTCTATCTGATGCTGCAGCTGCCGTGGCTGACGTGGATCCGCTTCGCGGTGTGGTTAGCGGTGGGGTTGGTGATCTACTTCCTCTACGGGATCCGCCACAGCCGGCTGGCCCGGGAGCGGGGTGTGAACGGGTAAAAGAGAACGCACCTGTCATCCCTCGCTGCGCTCGGGATGACAGGTGCGTTCAGTTCACCGCTGCCAGCCGGAGCGCTCCGACCACGGCGTCCACCGGCATCTCGATGGGGCGCAGTCCCGCCTCTTCACCGAGCCGCGCCAGGACGCTACGGCGAAGCGGCCGGTCCACGGCGAGCAGCCCCCCGGTGAGCGCCACGCCGATCGGCGGCTCGGCCTCGAGCAGTGGGAGCAGGCAGATGGCCAGCTGCGAGAGCTCGCGGGCGGCGTAGTCGGCGATGCCCTGCGCCAGAAGGTCGCCTTGCGCGGCGATCTCGAGAACGTGTGGGGCCAGTCCAGCGAGCTCCGACGGGGATGCGCTCGCCGCCCAGCGAACCAGCGAATCGAAATCAGGGCTGCGGGTGGCCGAGAGCACCCGGTCGCTCAGCGCGGTGCGAGGGCTGCGTCCGTCGTGGGCCCGGCTCACCGCGCCCAGCGCGGCGCGGCCGATCGCGTACCCGCTCCCCTCGTCTCCCATCTGCCAGCCGTAGCCGCCGATCCGCCGATGCGCCCCCTTGCCGTCGCGACCCACGGCGATGCTACCGGTTCCCGCGCTCACCACGATACCGGGTCCCGTCTCGAACGCGCCGGCGAGCGCCAGCTCGATGTCCGTCGTCACCACCACCCGCGTGGCGAGGTTTTCCGCACGGAGGGCTTTGGCGAGCTCGCTGCGCTCCGGGTCCCGTCCGGCCCCGGCCGCCCCGACCAGCAATACGTCGCCGGAAAGCCGGCCGATTCCGGCCAGGGCCCGGCGCACCACTTCGGAGATCATTCCCGCCGATGCGAGCGCGCGTCCCGGGCGCACCGCCGCGCCGGGACCGTCGGCCCGCACCAACACGTCCGACCCCTCGGAGACTCCGACCGCCGTCTTGCTGCCGCCGACGTCGGCGCCGATCAGAATGGCCATGGATGATGCTTTGCTTCGCTCAGGATGACATTCCGGAAGCCGGCTTCGCAGGTCCGGCCGGCCGTTCGCCGGACGGAAGATAGCTGAGCGCAACGCCGGTGCCGAACGCCAGCGCCGTCCCCAGTGGAACGTACCAGGGCCAGGCGAGCCGGCCGACCGGCTCGAGCCCGGCGAGGCCGGGAAAGCCGGCGAGTCGCTTCGCGAAGATCACGACCAGCATGACGCAAACGGTGACCGCCACCGCCCCCACGACGTCCCGGCCCCGGGCCCTCGGCCAGTTCCCGGCGAGGAGATAGGTGCCGAGCAGGGGGCCGTACGTGATCGAGGCGATGGAGAGAGCCAGGACGACCACCGGCGTATCGTTGCCGCGGGCGGCGTAGTGGAAGTAGAGAGCCCCGAAGATGAGACCCGTCGCCCAGGCCGCCGAGAACAGACGTCCCACCTTCAGCAGGTGCACCGGATCGGTGCGGCCGGTCACCGAGGAGTAGAGGTCGTGCGTGGCGGACGAGGCCAGCGAATTGATCGCCGAACTGTGGGTGCCCATGGCGGCGGCGAGGATGCCGGCGATGACCAACCCCGCGAGCCCCGCCGGCAGGTGATTCACCACGAAGGCGGGGAACAGCTCGTCGCCCGGCGTGCCGGCCGGAGCGAACCCGGCGCCCCAGATCGCCACGCCGACCAGGAGGAACAAGGTGAACTGAAACATCACCATCACCCCCGACCCGACGAGCGCCAGGCGCGCGTCGCGCAGCGATCGGGTCGCCAGCAGCCGCTGGACGATGAGGTGGTCGGTCCCGTGCGAGGCCGCGGAGAGGAGCGCGCCGCCCACGATGCCGCCCAGCAGCGTGTAGGTCCGGGTGAAGGAGATCGTCGAATCGATGACCCGAAGCTTCCCCTCGGTCGGCGGCGAGGCCGAGCACGTGGCCCGCGCCTCCACCGAGGTGCCAGGCGACGAACAGGGCGCCGATACCCCCGGCGAGGTAGACCGAGAGCTGGAGGACGTCGGTCCACACCACCGCTTTGAAGCCGCCGAACCAGGTGTAAATCATCGTCACCACCCCCATCGCGACAATGGAGGTGGGAATGCTCCACCCGGTGACCAGGGCGAGGGGAATGGCGCTGGCGAACACCCGCACCGCGTCGCCGAGGAAGCGGGAGAGGAGAAAGATGGCGGAGGTGAGCCGGCGGGTGCCGACCCCGAAGCGGTGTTCCAGCCGGGCGTAGGCCGTCTCCTGCTCGCCGCGGAAGTATCCGGGAAGGAGCCAGACTGCTACACCGATCCGGCCGATCAGATATCCGAGGGTGAGCTGAAGAAAGCTGAGATCGCCCCGCGCGCCGATGCCGGGAATGGAGATGACCGTGAGCGCCGAGGTCTCCGTCGCAACGATGGAGAGGAGGATCGCCCAGGCGGGGAGATCTCGGGCGCCCAGGAAATAATCGGCCGCGCTGCGCTGATGCCGGGCGACCCACAGCCCGACCCCGAGCGTAAAGACGAAGTACAGGCCGACGACGACGACGTCGAGCGTGTGCAGATAGAAGGCCGGGTTTGGGCGATCAGGAAAGCGTAAACGGTGAACGGTGAAAAGTGAAAGGGTGGCCGAGCGAACGATTCTCGCCGGGCCACCCCCTTTTACTTTTTACCGTTCACCGTTCACGCTGTTTGGTCAGGCGGTGAAGCTGCTGCCGCATCCGCATCCGCCGGTCGCGTTCGGGTTGCTGAAGGTGAACCCCGAACCCTGCATCGAGCTCACGTAGTCGATGGTGATTCCGGTGAGATACTGGGCGCTGAACCCGTCGACGAACAGACGGACGCCGCTCACCTCGGTGACGAAGTCGTCGTCGAGGGGCCGCTCTTCGATGTTGAGGCTGTACTTGAAGCCGGAGCATCCCCCGGGCAACACGCTGACCCGAAGGCCCGCGCTCTCCGCCGGCACCTGCTCCTGGACGATGAACTTCTGCACTTCTTCGGCCGCCCGCCCCGTCAAATTCACGGTCAGTCCGCCTGCCGGGGCCTGCTGGTCGGTACCACTCATTGGACGCTCCTTGGCGAACGCGAGGCCGGCTACGAGCCGGTCCTATCTGGCACCAAACCTAATCCGTCGCGAGCCCCTGTGTCAACGGTGGAGTCCAGCGTCGGATCGGCCCGCAAGTTGCGGTATATCAATAAGAAAGCCCCGATCGCGACGATGGTGTAAACCACTCCTGCGCGCGGCCTTCCGGTGAGAAATGCCCCCAGTCCGAACAGCGAGGCGTACACCGCCGCCACCCCCGCCACCCAGTTGACCCATGACAGCACCCCGCCCGGGATCTGGTCACCCTGGAACCCCAGTCGGCCGGCCACCCGGCGCCAGCCCCGCCCACCCGGCCTGACCCGGCGGTAGAAGGCGTCGAGCACCTCATCCGGCTCGGGCGGCGTCAGAAGCGTGACGCTGACCCAGACCACGCTGGAGATTCCCACCGTGATGAGCATCGCCCGGGCGTAGTCCGAGCTGGAGGTGTCGGCGGCATTGACGCCGAGGAAGTGGAGCACGACCGCGATTACGAACGAGGCGGCCATCGCACTGATCTCCGACCAGGCGTTGATTCTCCACCAATACCAGCGAAGGATGAAGACCGCGCCCGTCCCGGCGCCCAGGCCGATCAGGATCTTCCAGCCCTGCTCGACGCTCGTGAGGAAGGCCATGACCACGAGCGAGAGCAGCATCAGCGTGACCGTGGCGATCCGGGATGCGATCACCTGCGCCCGCCGGCTCGCGTCCGGCTTGATGAACCGCAGGTAGACGTCGCTCACCAGGTACGACGCGCCCCAGTTGAGGTGCGTGCCGATGGTGCTCATGTAGGCGGCGGCGAAGGTGGCGATCAGCAGTCCCTTGAGCGGGGAGGGCAGTACGTCCACCATGACCCTGACGTATCCCTCTTCGGGGTTGGCCAGCCCGGGATAGCGGATCAGAGCCACGAACCCGACCAGGATCCAGGGCCACGGGCGCAGAGCGTAGTGGGCGATCTGGAACCAGAGGGTCGCGAGAAGGCCGTGACGCTCGTCCTTGGCCGCCAGGATCCGCTGGGCGACGTAGCCGCCCCCGCCAGGCTCGGCGCCGGGGTACCAGGTCGCCCACCATTGCACGGCGAGGAAGACCGCGAGGGTGGAGACCGGCATCCACGCCTGGTCGGTCGGCGGAATCACCCCGAACGCGGCTTCGTAGGAGCCGAAGTGGGCGCTGGACTTTTCCACCATCACATCGAGGCCGCCGATCGATTCGACCGCGTAGTACGCCAGGACGATCACCCCGCCCATCTTGACCACGAACTGGAAGGTGTCGGTCACCACCACACCCCACAGCCCCGAGAAGATCGTGTACAGCGCCGTGACGCCGAACAGGAGGAGGGCTGCGGTCCACGGGTTGATGTCGAGCGAGATATGGAGGATGGTCACCATGGCCCGGGTGACCCATCCCATGATGATCAGATTGATGGGCAGCGCGAGGTAGAGAGCCCGGAATCCCCGCAGGACCGCCGCCGGTTTCCCGCCGTAACGGATCTCGGCGAATTCGAGATCGGTCAATACGCCGGCCCGCCGCCAGAGCCGGGCGAAGAAGAACACGGTCAGGATTCCCGAGATCGCGCCGTTCCACCAGAGCCAGTTCCCCGCAACCCCGTACTTGGAGACCAGCCCCGCGACGACCAGCGGCGTGTCCGCCGCGAAGGTGGTCGCGACCATCGAGGTCCCCGCCAGCCACCACGGGAGCGCACGGCCGGAGGCGAAGTACTCCTCCAGCGACTCGCTGGCGCGGCGGGTGTACACCAGGGCGATGGCCGCCGAGGCGAGGAAGTAGAGGGCGACGATCAGCCAGTCCGAGAGCGCGAGCGTCATGGGTTGTCCCGGGTAGGGTGTGGGTTCACCGCGGCTGGGATACTCGTCGCTCCACGCCCCAGCCGCGGGGGTAGAGTGGAGGGATGGAGATCGGAAGCTTTCCGGTGATCGGTGTGACGCCCGCGAGCGCGCGAGCCACCGCCTCTTCGGTCACCGGATTCGAGCGCCAGCCGATCAGGTAGGAGCCAACCTCCGGCAGGCGCGAGATGAGATACGGATTGCCCAGGGAGACCAGGATCGTGGGCCGGGCTCGAGCGCTCCATCCGATGAGCGCCGAAAGCCGCTCCGGGAGCCCGATGCTGCCGCGCCAGGCGGTCGGCTTGTCCGCGGTGACGAAGAGCGCGACCGGCCGCCGGGCGAGGGCGGCCGCGGCGGAGTCGTAGCTGGCCGATCCGCTTCCAGGCCAGAGCCGGAAGACCGAGGGTGCGAGTCCCTGGCGGCGAAGCTCGGCGGCGAGCGCGAGGCCCACCGTCCGGTTCTCCTCCTCGCCATAGGTCACCAGGGTGATCGGCGGCCTCGAGCCGCGCAGCCCGTGCACCGTGCCGTTCACGTCCTTCACCATCACCACCGAGCGAGCCGCCATCTCCCGTGCCTCGTTGAGGAACCGGGAGCTGCCGACCATGCCGGGCACGCTGTCGAGTGAGACGGTGCGGCGGGCGAAGAGGCCGAGGTCGCGTTTGGCCTGGAGCACCCGCCGGAGCGAGCCGTCGAGCCGCTCCGCCGTGATGTCGCCGCGCGCGACGGCCGCCTCCATCACCGCGATCGCGCCGGCCGGATCGGCCGGTTGGAGCAGCAAGTCGGCGCCGGCGAGAAAGGCGCGCAGCGAGGCGTCCGCGCCGTAGGCGCTGGTGATGCCGCCCATGTCGAGCGCGTCGGTCACCACCAGCCCATCGAAGGCGAGCGAATCGCGGAGAATACCGGTGAGGATGCTCCGCGCCACCGTGCCGGGGCGCAGCTCGCCGCGGTCGATCCCCGGGAGGGCGATATGGGCCGACATCACCACCTTCACGCCGGCGGCGATCGCGCTCCGGAACGGCACCAGCTCCACCGAGTCGAGCCGCGACCAGTTCGAGGCGATCACCGGCAGCGCGAGATGCGAATCGGTGCCGGTGTCTCCGTGACCCGGGAAATGCTTGGCGGTGGCCAGCATCCCGTGGTCCTGGAGGCCGCGCACCTCCGCGGCGACCAGACGCCCGACCGCCGCGGGGTCTTCGCCGAAGGAGCGGGTATTGATGATCGGATTGTCGGGATTGTTGTTGATGTCCGCGACCGGCGCGAACGCGAGATGGATTCCGACCGCGCGGCCCTCCAGCGCGGTGATCCGTCCCATCTCGTAGGCCGCGCTGTCGCTCCCCGTGGCGGCCACACCCATATTGGGAGGCAGGGGCGTCCCGCCGTTGAACCGGATGCTGGTGCCTCCCTCGAGGTCGGAGGCGATCAGCAGCGGCAGCGACGAGCGCTCCTGGAGCCGGTTCAGCTTCGCGGCGATGTCCAGCGGCGACCCCACCGAGACGATGAGGCCGCCGACGTGGAGCGAGTCCACCCACTGCTCCATCCGGGCGAACGCCTCCACGTCGTAGGCGGCGTAGGTGCCCGGAATCCATGGCAGGACAAGTTGGGCGATCTTGTCGCGCACCGAGAGCCTGCCGATCAGGTCATCGACGTCCGGCACGCCGCCGGCCTCGGGCCGGAACGGCTCGGGCTGCGGTCCGGGGGCCGCCATCCCACCGCCGCAGGCACAGAGCGATACCATCACGAGCGTGAGGAGCTTGGCGTGCACAGGTGTCATTTCCTGGTGCTGGGAGTGCTGGGCTGGTCCGTCGGGTGCGCGACACCGGGTCCACCGGCCCCACCGGCCGACTCTGGCGCGATACGCCCCGGCATCGAGGTGCTGCTCGCCGACAGCGCGGCGCTGGTCCGCGACCGGCGGGTCGGTCTGGTGACCAACCAGTCCGGCGTGGATGCGAGCGGTATCAGCGACGTGGTGCGTCTGCGGGCGGCCGGCGTCCGGCTGGTGGCGCTGTTCAGCCCCGAGCACGGATTCCGTGGAGCGGCCGACCCCGGCGCCGCCGTCGCGTCGTCGGTCGATTCGGCCACTGGGCTTCCAATCTATAGTCTTTACGGCAGGAACTCCGCCCCCACCGACGAGATGCTCGCCGGGATCGACGTGTTGCTGGTGGATCTGCAGGATGCTGGCGCCCGGTACTATACCTACCTCGCCACCACTGTGGATGTCATGGAGGCCGCGGGGCCCAAGGGCATCCCCGTGGTGGTGTTGGATCGGCCCAATCCCATAGGCGGCGCGGTCCAGGGGAACGTGCTCGAGCCGGCACACGTCACGGTGGTCGGCCGGCTCGCCGTGCCGATGCGGCACGGCCTGACGCTGGGGGAGCAGGCTCGCCTCGCCCGCATGGATCTGAACCTTCCAGGGGATCTGGTGGTCGTCCCCGCCGCGGGCTGGCGGCGCGGCATCACGTTCGACCAGACCGGCCTGCCGTTCATTCCGCCGAGCCCGAACCTGCGCACGATCGAGAGCCTCTTCCACTATCCCGGTATCTGCCTGTTCGAGGGTACCAACCTGTCGGTGGGCCGCGGGTCCGACGCGCCGTTCGAGCAGATCGGCGCGCCGTGGCTCGACACCGCGGCGGTCCTCGGCGCCCTGCGGGCGGCTGGCCTGCCGGGGGTGCGGGCACACGGCGTGACCTTCACGCCCAGGCGCCCCGGCGAAGGCAAATATGCCGACACGCTGGTCGTGGGCATCCGCCTGGAGGTCGCCGACCGCGCGACCTACGACCCTACGGCCACGGCGGTCCACCTTCTGGCGGCGATCCACCGGCGGCATCCTCGGGAGTTCGGGTGGATCCCGAGGCATTTCGATCGTCTGGCGGGCACCACCTCGCTTCGGATGGCGATCGACGCGGGCGCCGATCCCGCCGGGATCATCCAGAGCTGGGAGCCGTCCCGGCGGGCGTTCCTGGAGCGGCGGAAGTCGGTGTTGCTGTACCCGGACTAGACGGGTCCACGACACCGATTTCCAACGCACCTGCTCCCTACGACTTCCGCCTTAATCCCGGTTTTTCCGTAATTGCCCTAACCGGTTCTGCCGGTTATCCTTTGCCCCGGAATTGGGTCGGGGGCCGGGTGTGATTCCTTAAGGCTTAGACCGAGGGTCGAGACGAGCGTGAAGCTCCTGGGTGCATTGGAGAAGCCGTTCTACGCGGCGGTAAACCCGCTGGTGGAACGTCTGATCCGAGCCGGTGTACGGCCGAACACGATCACCACGGTCGGGACCGGCCTCGTCCTCGTCTCGGCGCTGGCCTACGGGCTGGGGCACATCCGTTTGGGTGGAGCTCTGCTCTTGCTGAGCGGGGTCGCCGACACGCTGGATGGGCAGGTGGCCCGTGGCGGCGCCATGGTCACCCGCTTCGGGGCCTTCTACGACTCCACCCTGGATCGGGTCGGCGACGGCGCCACCTTCATCGGCATCGGTGCCTTCCTGCTGACCGCGCCCGACGTGGCCTACCGCGCCCCCGCGGTCATCGCCTGCATGGTGGCCATCCTCAGCTCGCTGCTGGTCTCGTATGCCCGGGCACGCGCGGAAGGGCTGGGCCTCGACTGCAAAGTGGGCATCGCCCAGCGGGCCGAGCGGATCCTGGGACTGGGGGTGGCCTCGCTGCTCGCCGGAGCCGGCCCCAATGCCCTGCTTCTCGAGGGGCTGGTGGCGCTGCTCGCAGTGGCGTCGATCATCACGGTGATCCAGCGCTTCGCCTATGTCTATCGCGCCGCGAACGGAGTCGAAGAGACCCGCCCGCGGCCACTCGAGCGCGCGGCGACGCTCGACACTCTCGCGAAAGGACGTTAGCAGTGGCTGGAAAGACGGCCCGGCGGATCGCGCCGGCGGACGGGAAGCTCGGTGTGTTGTGCGTCGGTCTCGGTGCGGTGGCGACGACCTTCATCGCGGGCGTGGAGAACGTGCGCCGCGGCGGCGCCAGGCCGATCGGATCGCTCACCCAGATGGGCACCATCCGACTCGGCAAGCGCACCGAGGGACGGGCCCCCCTCATCCGCGACTTCGTGCCGCTCGCCGCGCTCGACGACCTCGTGTTCGGCGCCTGGGATCCGGTGCCGGACGACGCGTACACCGCCGCGGTCAGGGCGGGGGTTCTCGACCGGCACGAGCATTTGGAGCCGATCGGCGACTTCCTCAAGGCGCTGAAGCCGATGCCGGCGGTCTTCGACCAGCACTACGTCAAACGGCTCGAAGGCAAGAACGTCAAGACCGGGAAGAGTAAGCGAGAGCTGGCGGAGGCCCTGCGGAAGGACATCCGCGACTTCAAGGCGAAGCACGGCTGCAGCCGGCTGGTCATCGTCTGGTGTGCCTCCACCGAGATCTTCATCAGCCCCGGCCCCGCGCACTGGACCCTCGACGCGTTCGAGCGGGCCATGGACGCCGGGGATCCCTCGATTGCGCCTTCGATGCTCTATGCCTGGGCGGCCCTCATGGAGGGGGTGCCGTTCGCCAACGGCGCGCCCAACCTGACCTGCGACTTCCCGGCGATCGAGCAGCTCGCCAAGGACCGGGGCATCGCGATCGGCGGCAAGGACTTCAAGACCGGCCAGACGATGGTGAAGACGGTGCTCTCGCCGATGTTCAAGGCGAGGATGCTCGGCGTCGCCGGCTGGTACTCGACCAACATCCTGGGCAACCGGGACGGCGAGGTGCTCGACGACCCCGAGAGCTTCAAGACCAAGGAAGAGTCCAAGCTCGGGGTGCTGGAGTACATCCTGCAGCCGAAGCTCTATCCCGAGCTCTACGGCAACCTCTACCACAAGGTGCGGATCAACTACTACCCGCCTCGCGGGGACAACAAGGAGGGGTGGGACAACATCGACATCTTCGGGTGGCTGGGTTACCCGATGCAGATCAAGGTCGATTTTCTCTGCCGCGACTCGATCCTCGCCGCGCCGCTGGTGCTCGATCTGGCGCTCTTCTTCGACCTGGCGCAGCGGGCCGGGCTCGGCGGCATCCAGGAGTGGCTCTCGTTCTACTTCAAGAGTCCCCAGGTGGCTCCGGGCCTCTACCCCGAACACGACCTCTTCATCCAGCAGACCAAGCTAAAGAACACCCTGCGATACCTGATGGGCGAAGAGCAGATCACCCATCTTGGGATTGAGTATTACCAGGATGACTGAACTGAAACAGCGTGAAAAGTGAAAAGTAAAAAGTGAAAGGGTGCAGCTCCTTTTCACCGTTCACCTTTCACCGTTCACGCTTTTTTCGGAGACCATGAAGTACTTCCACCGCACCCACGCCACGCCCGATGAAGTGCTCGCCGTCGCCGCCGGGTTTTTCGGCTCGCGCCTCACCCCCGTGGCGGAGAGCGTCCGCCGGCTGACTTTCTCCGGCGCCATCGGCCGGGTGGACGTGACGGTCCAGGCCGAGGGCGGTCACTATACGCTGGTGACTGTCGAGACCGACCAGGTCGGCGAGAGCGAGGCCGACAAGCTGGCCAAACGGTTTCTGACCATCGTGCACGCCGCGACCCATATCGCTCACCGTCCCATCGGCGCCTACTGATGCGCCGCCCGTGAAGCCCAGGAGAGATTCGACGATGAAGCTGCCCCGCCCGACATTCCGTTCCCTCACGGTGCTCCTGCTGTTGCTGGGGGCACTCGCCCCGGTGGCCGTGCCGTTTGCCGCCGCCCAGGAGCCCGCCCAGGCGGCGGCCCCCGAGCATCGTCCCGGTGGCGAGGTGAATATCCGCCTCCCCGACCTGAACCAGGGTGATTTCCTCGGGTTCACCGGGCACGAGATCCTGCTCTCGGGCCTGCTGGTCTGCGTCCTGGGCCTGCTCTTCGGTCTCTGGAGCTACACCCGGGTCAAGAACCTGCCGGTGCACCGCTCCATGGCGGAAATCTCCGAGCTGATCTACGAGACCTGCAAAGCCTACATGATCCAGCAGGGCAAGCTGCTGCTCGTGTTGCTCGGCTTCATCGGCACGGTGATCGTGGTGTACTTCCTGCTCACCGGGCTGGAAGTCTCCAAGATCGCGATCATCCTGCTGTTCAGCGTGATCGGCATGGCGGGCAGCTACGGGGTGGCGTGGTTCGGCATCCGGATCAACACCTTCGCCAACTCCCGGACCGCCTTCGCGAGCCTCAGAGGCAAAGCCTGGCCGGTGAGCGATATCCCCCTGCGCGCGGGGATGAGCGTCGGGATGATGCTGATCTCGGTCGAGCTGTTGTTCATGCTCGCCATCCTGCTCTTCATCCCGGCCGACGTGGCGGGGGCCTGCTTCCTGGGCTTCGCCATCGGCGAGTCGCTCGGCGCCGCGGCGCTCAGGATCGCGGGCGGGATCTTCACCAAGATCGCCGACATCGGCGCCGACCTCATGAAGGTCGTGTTCAAGATCAAGGAAGACGACGCGCGCAATCCCGGTGTGATCGCCGACTGCACCGGCGACAACGCCGGGGACTCGGTCGGCCCGACGGCGGACGGCTTCGAGACCTACGGGGTGACCGGCGTCGCGCTGATCACCTTCATCGTGCTCGCCGTGACGGACACGACGGTCCAGGCGCAGCTCCTGGTCTGGATCTTCCTCATGCGGGTCATGATGGTTCTCGCGTCCGGCTTCTCCTATCTGATCAGCAACGCCATGTCCCAGGCGCGGTACGGCAACGCGACGCGGTTCAATTTCGAGTCGCCGCTCACCCAGCTGGTCTGGTTCACCTCCCTCCTGTCGGTGGTGCTGACCTACATCGTCTCCTACCTGATCGTGCCGGACCTCGGCGGGAACGGCGACCTGTGGTGGCAGCTCTCCACCGTGATCACCTGCGGCACGTTGGCCGGCGCGATCATTCCGGAGATGGTGAAGGTCTTCACCAGCACCGACTCGCGGCACGTACGCGAGGTGGTGAGCGCCTCGCGCGAGGGCGGCGCCTCGCTCAACATCCTGTCCGGCCTCGTCGCCGGCAACTTCTCCGCCTACTGGCTCGGCATCGCGATCATGCTGCTGATGGCGATCGCCTACGCGGTGAGCACCCTGGGGCTGGGCGAGATCATGCAGGCCCCGGCGATCTTCGCCTTCGGCCTGGTCGCGTTCGGGTTCCTCGGCATGGGGCCGGTCACCATCGCGGTGGACAGCTACGGCCCGGTCACCGACAACGCCCAATCGGTCTATGAGCTCTCGGTGATCGAGCAGATCCCCGGCGTGCAGCAGGAGATCAAGAAGCAGCACGGATTCGACGTGAACTTCCAGACCGCGAAGGAGCTGCTGGAGGAGAACGACGGGGCGGGGAATACCTTCAAGGCCACCGCCAAGCCGGTGCTGATCGGGACGGCGGTGGTGGGTGCCACGACGATGATCTTCTCGATCATCATGGCGCTGACCCACGGTCTCACCAGCGGCATGGAGAACCTCTCCATTCTCCACCCGCCGTTCCTGCTCGGCCTGATCACCGGCGGCGCCGTGATCTACTGGTTCACCGGTGCCTCGATCCAGGCGGTCACCACCGGGGCCTACCGCGCGGTGGAGTTCATCAAGGCGAACATCCGGCTCGAGGGCGTCACCAAGGCCTCGGTCGAGGACAGCCGCAAGGTGGTCGAGATCTGCACCCAGTACGCCCAGAAGGGGATGTTCAACATCTTCCTCGGCGTCTTCTTTTCGACTCTCGCCTTTGCCTTCATCGAGCCGTTCTTCTTCATCGGGTACCTGATCTCGATCGCGATGTTCGGTCTCTTCCAGGCCATCTTCATGGCCAACGCGGGCGGCGCCTGGGACAACGCAAAGAAGATCGTGGAGACCGAGCTCAAGATGAAGGGTACTGACCTGCATGCCGCCTCGGTCGTAGGCGACACCGTCGGCGATCCGTTCAAGGACACCTCGTCGGTTGCCTTGAACCCCGTCATCAAGTTCACCACGCTGTTCGGACTGCTCGCAGTCGAGCTCGGCGTCTACCTCGTCGGCGGGGGCAACGCGACTCTGTCCAAGGTGCTGGCGGTGGCGTTCTTCCTGGTGGCCGTCTACTTCGTCCACCGGTCGTTCTACGGGATGCGAATCCAGGCCCAGGAGCAGGCCAGCGGCGTGGCCCGGCCAGTGGCGGTGAAAGCCTAGGGCACATCCAGCGGCTTACACCCGCCGTCGTCGTCGAGCGCCTCCAGTGCCGCGTGCTGGAGGCGTTCGGCCGTCATATGTGCAGCGTACCGGACCCTGCGATCCGCTTGACTCCGCTTCTTCCCCGGTGGATTTTCCTGCCCGGGTTCAGGCACCCACAACCAGGATCCGCATGGCCACGTCCGCAACCGTCCCGTCCCGCTCCGCCGCCGGCGGCCTCCCCCGCGACCAACTCCTCGAACTCTATTACTGGATGAGGCTTACCCGGTCGCTCGAGGAGCGGCTGGTCAATCTCTACCGGCAGACGAAGGTGGTGGGTGGACTGTTCCGCTCGCTGGGTCAGGAGGCCTGCGCCGTCGGGTCGGCGTACGCCCTGCGCCGCGAGGATGTGCTCTCGCCACTGATCCGGAACCTGGGCTCGATGCTGGTCAAGGGCGCGAGCCCGGTCGAGGTCATCCGCCAGTACATGGCCAAGGGCGATTCACCGACCCGCGGGCGCGAGCTGAACATCCATTTCGGCGACGTGGAGGACCGCAACTTCGTCGGACAGATCTCCCACCTGGGCGACATGGTTCCGGTCATGGCCGGCGTCACCCTGTCGTTCAAGATGCGGAAGCAGGCCCGGGTCGGCCTGGTCTACGTCGGCGACGGCGCCACCTCGACCGGTGCCTTCCACGAGGGGATCAACCTCGCGGCGGTGCAGCGGTGCCCGCTCGTGGTGGTCGTGGAGAACAACCGGTACGCCTATTCGACGCCGACCGAGCAGCAGTGCGCGGCCGAGCGGCTGGTCGACAAGGCCGCCGGCTACGGCATCCAGGGCGAGCGCGCTGACGGGAATGACGTGCTCGAGGTCTACCGGGTCACCCGTGAGGCGGTGGACCGGGCGCGCCGCGGCGAGGGTGTGACCCTCCTGGAGCTCATGACCTATCGGCGGAAGGGGCATGCGGAGCACGACAACCAGTCGTACGTGCCGAGCGGCGAGATCGAGCGCTGGGCCAGTGAGAACGATCCCCTCGACCGCTACTTCAAGGCGCTGACCGAGGGCGAGGGCATCGGTGCCGACGAGCTCGCGGCGATCGACACACGGGTGATCGCGGAGATCGACCGCGCCACCGACGAGGCCGAGCGTTCGCCTCCGCCCGAGGCGCTCGATGCGCTGGAAGGCGTGTACGCCGATCCCGCGCGGATGCCCGTGCTCTGGTACCGCGAGGGCGTGCGCAGCGCGGTGGACCGGCACGAGCGCCCCTCGAGCTGGGGCACGCACGATGGCTGAGGTGACCTACCTCGAGGCGATCCGCCAGGCGCTGTTCGAGGAGATGGCGCGCGACCCCGAAGTCTTCTGCATGGGTGAGGACATCGGCAAGTACGGCGGCGCCTTCAAGGTCACCGACGGACTGCTCGAGCGCTTCGGTGCCGCGCGGGTGATCGATACCCCGATCAGCGAGACCGGCTTCGTCGGCGCCGCGGCGGGGGCGGCGCACATGGGCATGCGGCCGGTGTGCGAAATGCAGTTCATCGATTTCCTCTCCTGCGCCTACAGCATCCTCACCAACTACGTCGCGACCGCGCGGTACCGGGCGTTCCTGCCCTGTCCGATGGTGGTGCGGGGCCCGAGTGGTGGGTACGTTCGGGGCGGTCCGTTCCACTCCCAGAATCCCGAGGCCGCCTTCCTCCATACGCCCGGGCTCAAGATCGTCTACCCTGCCACGGCGGCCGACGCGAAGGGGCTGCTCAAGGCGGCCATCCGGGACGAGGACTGCGTGCTATTCTTCGAGCACAAGTACCTCTACCGCCGGATCAAAGAGGAGCTGCCGCCGGGCGACCACGTCGTTCCCATCGGCAAGGCGAGGCTGGCCCGGCAAGGAAAGGACCTTTCGATCATCACCTACGCCGCGACGGTGTGGAAGGCGCTCGAGGCCGCGGAGCAGCTGGAGCGGGAGGACGGGCTCTCGGTCGAGGTGCTCGACCTCCGGTCCCTCCTGCCGATGGACGACGACGCGATCGCGGCGACGGTCAAGAAGACCAACCGGGTACTGATCGTGCACGAGGACACGGTGACCGGCGGCATCGCCGGCGAGATCACGGCGCGGATCCAGGACCTGGCCTTCGAATGGCTCGACGCCCCGGTCAAGCGGGTCGCCGCGCATGACGTGCCGCTGCCGTACGCGCCCCAGCTGGAAGACTTCGTGCTTCCACAGACGACCGACATCGTCAGGGCGGCGCGGTGGGTGGCGGAGTATTGAGCTAGCCCGCTAGCTCCAACGGAGAACGACATGGCGACAATCGACGTGATCATGCCCCAGATGGGCGAGTCCATCGCGGAGGGCACCCTTTCCCGCTGGATCAAGAAGGTCGGCGAGGCGGTCAAGCGCGACGAGCCGATCTTCGAGATCTCCACCGACAAGGTGGACGCCGAGATCCCGGCGCCGTCGGCCGGGGTGCTGACCGAGATCCTGGTGCAGGAAGGCCAGACGGTTCCGGTGCAGACCGTCGTCGCCAAGATCGACACCGAGGCGGCGGTCGGCGCCGAGAAGCCCGCCGCGTCGGCACCGGCTCCAGCGGCGGCCCGCCCGCGCGGCCGCCCCGGCGGCAGCATCCGCGCCGCCCGCAGCGCCCGCCGCACGGCGGCCCCGGCTCTCCAGCACCGCGCCGCCAAGCCGGCTCCGGCTCCCGCCCCTGCCGCGGCCGCGCGTCCCGCGGCGGAGAAGTCGCGCACCGGTCACGTCGCCGAAGGCAACGGAGAGATGGAGACCGCGGAGGAACGGCTCCGCCGTAGGTCCACGCCGCTGGTCAGCAAGATGGTGGCCGAGCACAACCTCGACCTGAGCGAGATTCCGGGGACCGGGCTCGCGGGGCGGGTGACCAAGAACGACGTGCTCGGCTACATCGAGACCGGCGCCGGGCAGCGCGAGGCGGAGACGGCGCCACCGCGGCCGGCGGGCGCTCCGTTGCCCGAGCCGGCCGCGGCTCAGCCGCCCCGCGGGCCCGCGCCGCAGCCGGCGCTCGCCCCCACCGGCGTCGAGCCGTGGGAAGGCGATCGGGTCGAGCCGTGGAGTCGGATCCGCAAGCTCACCGCCGAGCACATGGTGATGTCGCGGCGGGTGTCGCCCCACGTCAACACCATCTTCGAGATCGACTACACCCGGATCTCACAGCTGCGGGCGAAGAAGAAGAAGGAATACGCCGACCGCGGGGTGAACCTCACCTTTCTCGCCTTCATCGCGAAGGCGGCCGCCGACTCGCTGCGAAAGCATCCGGCGCTCAACGCCGCGGTCTCCGGCGAGAGCACCATCCTGCGCCGTGACATCAACCTCGGCATCGCGGTCGCGCTCGACTGGGGGCTCATCGTTCCGGTGATCAAGCACGCCGACGAGCTGGCCCTGCTCGGCCTCGCCCGGGCGATCAACGACCTGGGCGAGCGAGCCCGCGCCAAGAAGCTGAGCCCCGACGAGGTCCAGAAGGGCACCTTCACCATCACCAATCCCGGCGTATTCGGGTCGGTGATCGGCACGCCGATCATCAACCAGCCGCAAGCCGCCATTCTCTGCGTCGGCTCCATCGAGAAGCAGCCCGCGGTCATCACGGTGGACGGCAGCGACACTATCGGGGTGCGCACCAAGGGAATGCTGTCGCTCGCCTTCGACCACCGGATCGTGGACGGCGCGGACGCCGATCGGTTCATGGCCGAGGTGAAGAAGACACTGCAGGAGTTCTCCGAGGCCGCGGTCTAGATGCCGCGCACCCTCACCGTCTCGCGGGTGAGCGTGAGGCCTGGGTCGGAAACGGAGTACCTTGCGGCGGTGCGGGAGCTGGCCGGGCTCGCCGAAGGCCGCGGGTGGCATCTGTGGGTGTTCCGTCGGCCGGACGAAGCGAGCTCGTTCCTGGAGTTCAGCGAGAGCCGCAGCCGCGAGTCACACCGGGCGATCGCCCAGCGTCCGGAGGACGAGCGGGGTCTGGAGGAGAGGATTCGCGCCGTGGCGCAATACGAGCCCGGCGCGTGGGAGCTTTGGGAGGAGGTCGGATAATGCCCAGACGCATCATCGACGTGGACGGCGAGCGGTGGGAAGTCGCCGTGAGCGGCCGGTCCACGCAGTACACCAAGGACGAGTTCGGCCTGGTCTTCACCCGGGGCACGGGTCCCGATCGCGAGCGGCGCGCGGTGCGCTACTCGCCGCTCGGCGCCAAGAGCCGGGAAACCTCGCTCGGCGAGCTGAGCGATCGGGAGCTGGCGGAACTGCTGGCGTTTTCGCAGCCGGCGTGGATCTCACCCGAGCTGGACTACCGGCGCTGACTCGGCCCGGTCAGGCACCGCCTGCCGGCTCGATCGTCGATCTCCACGTCCACTCCACGGCCTCGGACGGGAGTCTGGCGCCGGAAGTGGTGGTGGAGCGGGCGTCCGCGGCGGGACTCGGCGCGATCTCACTCACCGACCACGACACGGTCGCTGGGGTCGCCGCGGCGGTCGCTGCCGGCGAGCGGCTCGGCGTGCGCGTGGTCTCCGGCTGCGAGTTCTCCACGTCCGCACCGTGGGGCGAGATGCACGTGCTCGGGTATTTCCTTCCTACCGACTCCACCCCCCTCGAGACATTTTTGGAGCGCTGCCGGGCCGACCGCATGCGCCGGGCGCGAGCCATGGTGGACCGGCTCCAGGGGATGGGCGTGTCGCTCGATTTCGAGGACGTGCTGCGCCAGGCGCGAGGCGGCGCGGTGGGCCGGCCGCATGTAGCGCGGGCGATCGTCCGCGGCGGCGGAGCGCTGGGCATGTCGGAGGCCTTCGACCGGTACATCGGCCGTGGGCGCCCGGCCTTCGTCGAGAAAGTCCTGCCGACGTTCGGCGAAGTCGCGGAGCTGGTCCACTCCGTGCGCGGCCTGGTTTCGGTGGCGCACTTGAAGGATCGGGGGACCCGTTCCTTCTTGGAGCGGTTGAAGCACGAGGGCCTGGATGCGATCGAGACCCGGCATCCCAGCCATGACCCGGACGTGCGCTCCCGCCTGACCGACATCTCCCTGAGGCTGGGTCTCCTCCGCACCGGCGGGAGTGACTGGCACGGCGATCCGGAGCCGGGCGAGACCCACGGCGCGCTGGGATCCCAGGAGGTGCCCCTGGAATGGCTCGAGCGGCTGGATCGCCTCCGGGCCGACCGCCCGACCGTCGCGACCCAGTGACCGTCCACTTCGAGGCTCCATGAACCCCACTCGCTTCGACTTCGGCGGCAAGGTCGCCCTGGTGACCGGCGTCGGACGCGCCGGACAGATCGGGAACGCCGTCGCGCTCGCCTTCGGGCAAGCGGGCGCCAAGATCATCGCCTGCGACCAGAACGCGGTGGGCGTCGCCGACCGGGTGCGCGAGTTCGCTGCGCAAGGTGTGGATGCCCGACCCTGCGCCGGTGATCTCACCCAGCGGGACATCGCCGCCCTCGCCGTGGAGATGGCGCTCCGCCATTTCGGCCGGCTCGACGTAGTCGTCAACGTCGCCGGCGGCCTGACAACCTATGGCCCGATCGAGAAGCTCTCCGTGGGCGATTTCGACCGGGAAGTGGCCATCAATCTCAAGACGACGGTGCTGGTGTCGCAGGCCGCGATCGAGGCGTTGAGCCGCACCCAGGGCTGCATCGTGAATTTCGCCTCCATCGCCTACTTCCAGCCACAGGCACCGATGGCGGTGTACAGCGCGGCCAAGGCGGCAATCGCCGGCTTCACCCAGAGCCTGGCGCTGGAGCTGCGCGACCGAAAGATCAGGGTGAACGCGGTCGCGCCGGGGATGGTCCGCACCAGCGACAACGTCGCGGCCGGCGGCGAGGACGCCGTCTATGTGGAGCTGAGCGACATCACCGACGGCGTCCTCTCGCTCGCCAGCTCCGAGGCGTCTACCGTCACCGGACACATCCTCCCGATCGCTCCCGCCGCTTCCGGCAAGGTCTGATGGACCTGCAGGGACGGGTGGCACTGGTCACTGGAGCCGGCCGACGGCTCGGGCAGGAAATGGCCCGGGCACTGGCGGGCCGAGGCATGACGTTGGCGATCCACCATCATGCGTCGGCGGAAGGTGCCCGGGCCCTCCGCGACGAGGTGGTGGCGGGCGGCGGACGCGCCCAGTGCTTCCCCGCGGACCTCGCGGATGCTCAGGCAGCCCGCACGCTTCCGGTCCGGGTGGTGGACGCGTTCGGCCGGCTCGACGTCCTGGTGAACTCGGCCGCCGTGATGCACCGGCTCGGCTTCGAGGAGACGACGCCCGAGCAGTACGATGCCATTCTCGGCCTCAACCTCCGCTCCGTCTTCTTCTGCACCCAAGGCGCCGCGCCGGCGCTCCGCGCGGCGCGGGGCAAGGTCGTGAACATCGCCGACCTTGCCGGGCTCCAGCCCTGGCCGGGCTTCGCGGCCCACTCGGTGAGCAAGGCCGGTGTGGTGATGCTGACCAAAGTGCTGGCCCGCTCGCTCGCGCCGGAGGTCACCGTCAACGCCATCGCGCCCGGCGCCGTGCTGGTGCCCGAGGACTACGACAGCGAGGAGCGAGAGCGGCTGGCCAGAGCCACGCCGCTGGGCCGACTCGGCAGCCCGGGAGACGTGGTCGCGGCGCTGCTGTACCTGCTGGAAGGCGGCGACTTCGTCACCGGCGAAGTGTTGACCGTCGATGGCGGACGACTTCTCCGATAGCGCCGAGTTTCGCGACGTCGCGATCGTGGGCGGCGGGTGCTACGGCACCTTCTACGCCGGCCAGATGATTCGCGCGCGGGAGCGCGGCAAGGCTCGGTACCGGAGCCTGCTGGTGGTGGACCGCGACCCGCGTTGCCGCTTCACGGCCGAAATCGGCGCCGCGGACGACCGCGAGCTCGTCGTGGCCGATTGGGGTGAGTTCTTCGACAACTGGCTCGACCTGCCCCGCACCCCCGGTGTCTCGGACCCCGGCGATGCGATCGTTCCCTCGCCGTTGATGCCCCACCTGATGTACCAGTGGCTGGTGCGGCGGGCCCGGGCCCGCTGGCCCGGCCGCGCGGTCGAGCAGCGGCCGCTCACCGCGCCGATCGGCACCCCCTACGACTCCCCGGCTCCCGACGGCACCCGTTACGTCTCGTTCGCCGACTGGCTCTGTCCCACCCATTGCATCGAGCCCGCCATCTGCCCGGTCATCAGGGCGCCGAGGACCTGGGAGATGAGCGACGCGATGGAGCGGCTGACGGCCCGATTGGACCTCTCGACGCCGACAGCAGGACCGGCGCTGTTCGTCTGCCGCCACCGGGTGTTCGGCGTCGGCATGTTCGACGTGGCGGCGGTGCAGGAGGGAGACCGGCTCGTCGCCGAGGCCGGGGCCCGGCCGGGGGAGCTGGACGTGGTCGTAGGCACCGTTTCCGGCTGCCACGGTGCCGTCAGTCTGCTCCACCTCGGGCTCCATCAGGACCCGCCCGGTGAACGCCCGGGAACCCCGGTGCGTTCTATATTTGGGCAACGAATTCGGTCGGGCGGTTCCGCTGCGGGACAGGGCCGCGGGACCGACACCAATCCACTCGGGGGAGCTGTATGAGGCGTAGTGAGGAGCATGATCTCGTCATCGTAGGCGCGGGCCCGGCAGGGCTCTGCGCCGCGCTGTATGCCGGGCGAGGCATGCTGGACGCGGTCGTCCTGGAGCGAGGCGTTCCGGGCGGCGAGCTGCTCAACACCGAGTGGATCGACGACTACATCGGTTTCGAGCACATTCTCGGCCGGGAGCTGGCGGCCAAGATGGCGGATCACGCCGCCAAGTTCGGGGCCGACATCCGGCAGGAGAACGTGGAGTCGGTGTCGCGACGGGACGACGGGACCTTCGAGGTCGCCACCTCGGGCGGGATGATCTACGAGGCACCGGCCGTGATCCTGACGGCGGGCGGCACGCCGACGAAGCTGGAGGTGCCCGGTGAGCTGGAATACGCCGGCCGGGGAGTCTCGTACTGCGCGGTCTGCGACGGCGCGTTCTTCAAGGGAGAGACCCTCGCGGTCATCGGCGGCGGCGACGCCGCGGTGGAGGAGGCGGACTACCTCACCCGCTACGCGAGCAAGGTGCACGTGGTGCACCGGCGAGACGAGTTCCGCGCGTCGAAGATGCTGCAGGAGCGGCTCTTCGCGAACCCCAAGATGGACGTGATCTGGAACAAGCGGGTGACCGAGTTCAAAGGCGAGCCCAAGGGCTTGGTGTCGGTCGAGCTGGAAGACACCGTGACCGGAGAGCCGGCATCGCTGCCCGCGAACGGCGCCTTCATCTTCATCGGGTTCCGGCCCAACACCGGTCTGGTGAAGGAGCACTTCACCCATGACGCGGCCGGATACATGATCACCGACGATCGGATGATGACCTCGATTCCCGGACTCTTCGCCGCGGGCGACGTCCGCGCGCAGCTCACCCGCCAGATCACCACCGCCGTGGGCGACGCGACCACCGCGGCCATCGCGGTCGAGAAGTACCTGACGGAGCGCCGGAGCCGCGCCGCAGCGAAGGCCAAAGTCGGTGTCTGAGCTCGAGGTGGTGTCGCTGCCCAACGGGCAGCTCTCCCAGAACTGCTACCTTGTCGCCGACCGAAGGACGCGGGAGGCGGTGATCATCGATCCGGGCGAGGAGCCCGCGATGTTCCTTGCCGAGCTCGACACCCGCGCCTGGACGCTTCGCGCCATCTGGCTCACCCACGCGCACGTCGATCACATCATGGGCGTGGGCGCGGTGAAGCGGGCCACCGGCGTGCCGATCCACCTGCACCCACTGGACCGGCGGATCTACGACGCGCTGCCGCAATTCGGCGCCTGGCTCGGCAAGGAGCTCGAGCCGCCCCCGCCGCCCGACGTGGCGCTCGAGGCCGGCGGTCGGGTCGAGGTGGGCGGCTTCGAGTTCGAGGTGCGCTTCACCCCCGGCCATTCCCCGGGAAGCGTGAGCTTCGTCGGCCACGGGATGGTCTTCGGGGGTGACGTGCTCTTCAACGGCTCCGTGGGGCGGACCGATCTTCCCGGCGGCGACTTCGCGACGCTGATGTCCACCATCCACTCCCAGTTTCTGTCCCTCCCCGACTCGACCATCGTCCACAGCGGTCATGGCCCGGATACCACCATCGGCATCGAGCGGCTGACCAATCCGTTCATCACCGGCAGCGTGACGGCATGACGGCGCAGCGGACCATCCCCCTGCCTGAACCTCCGGTCGCGCCGCGATGTCAACGCTGCGACTTCCCCGTCCCTACCCGTGCCATGGGCTGCAAGAATCCGTGTCCCAACTGCGGCACCGTCTATCCCCTGGGGGACTGCTCTGACTGACCGGGCCGCTACCGGGATTCTCGATCTCGAGCCCGTCGCCGGCGCTACGCCGGCGGCGCTCGACATCGCGCGGATCGAGTTGCCGCCCCGGCTTCGCCCGGCCGCATCGGTTGGAGTGCTCGACATCACGGAGTTCTTCGGGGATACGACCGGCGGGGTGCGAACCTATCTGCTGGAGAAGGCGAAGTACGTCCAGCGGGATCCCGCCCTGCGGCAGGTACTGGTCGTGCCCGGCGCAAGGGACGAAATCCTCGAGGCGGGCGGCGTGCGGTGCTATCGCCTCCACGGCCCCTCCATCCCGACCCAGAAGCCCTACCGTTTCATGCTGGCCACCCGTTCCACGTCGCGGATCGTCGCGCATGAGCGGCCCGACCTCATCGAGGTCGGCAGCGCCTGGTGCGCGCCGTGGCTGGTGCACCTGGCGACTCGGGGGCTGAGCGTGCCCGCCGTGTGGTTCTATCACAGCAACTTTCCCCGCATCATCGCACCCCGCCCTCATGTGGCTAGCTGGACGCGGCTCACGGCCAGCGCCCTCGCGTGGCGCTACGTGCGCCGGCTGGGAAGGCTGGTGCAGGCCACCATCGCGCCATGCCGGGCGGTGGCCAGGGAGCTGGAGAGCGCCGGCGTCGAGAACGTGGTGCACGTCCCGCTGGGCGTGGACCTCGAGCGGTTCAACCCCGCGCGCCAGGCGCGTGCGGCGGAGACTCGGCGGCGCTTCGGACTTCCGGAAGGGCCCCTCGCCCTCTATGTCGGACGGCTCGCGGCGGAGAAGGACCTCGACCTGCTCCTGGCGGGATGGCTGGATGTCGAGCGACGCACGGGGGCAAAGCTGGCCCTCGTCGGCGCGGGTCCAGCCGCCCGCTCGCTGCGGCGGAGCCGGGGCGGCGCGCGGGCGGTTTGGCTGCCCTACGAGCGCGACCGGGATCTCCTGGCCGATCTCTACGCCGCGGTGGACCTGGTAGTCGCTCCCGGGTCCGCGGAGACCTTCGGCCTCGCCGCGCTCGAGGCCCTCGCCAGCGGCGTGCCGGTGCTGTCCGCCGACCAGGGCGGCGTGGCCGAGACTATTGGCCGGTCCGGCGCGGGCCGGGTGTACGCTTCGGGCGATCGCCGCCACCTGGCCGAAGTGGCCGTGGCCCTGTTCGACGAGGATCTCCGAGCGCTCGGCCGCGTGGGGCGGCGCTACGCCGAGGAGCACCACGGATGGGACGCGGTGTTCGACCGCCTGTTCCAGACCTATCGACGCGTGCTCGCCGGGTGAGCCTGCTGGTCTCCATCCACGACGTCACTCCGGCGCTCGAGGCGGGCGTGCTCCGCCTGTGGGCGATGTGCGCCGCGCGCGGCATGTCGCCGGCGCTTCTGGTGGTCCCCGACTGGCACGGGGAATGGCCGCTCGCGCGGCATCCGGACTTCGTGCGGTGGCTGCGGGAGCGGGCGTCGGACGGCGCGGAGATCGTGTTGCATGGGGAGCGACACTCGCGGGGTGAGTTTCGTGCATTGGGTCAGGCCCCCGCTCGCGAGCGCATCGATCGAGGCCTCGCCTCCCTCCGGGCGCTCGGCCTCGAGCCCGTGGGCTTCGTCCCTCCCGGTTGGCTCGCCCGTGAGGAGGGACACGCGGCGGTGCGGGACGCCGGGCTCGGGTTCAGTGAAGACGCGCGGTCGGTCCGTCTCTACCCGGCCGACCGCCGCCTCGCCTCGCCGGCGGTGCGGTGGAGTGCCAGGACGCCGGTGCGGGCATGGGGGTCCGTGGCCGTGGCCCGAGGTCGCTGGATTCTCCAGCGGCACGCCCGGTATCCTCGGATCGCCTTCCATCCACAGGACTACTCGCATCCGCGCACCGCCCGCGATCTCTCCGCCACGCTGGACCGCTGGCTGAGCCGCCATTCGCCGATCCGGTACACCGCCCTTCGCGACACCGAGCTCTACGAGCGCGTCAGCGCGTGATGTCGATTCTCCAAGCCAGCGTGATCTGCGTGGCGCTGGTAGCGATCGACCTGTTCGCCCGCGCCTGGCGCATCCAGTGGATCGTGCAGGGGCTCGGGCATCGAATCGGCTTCTGGGATTCCTTCGTGCTGAACGCCTTCGGCGACGCGGCGTGCGCGCTGACCCCCCTTCGAATAGGCGGGGAGCCCGCGCGCCTGGCGGGGATGCTCCGAAGCGGCGTGCCGGCGACCGCCGCCTTCGTCGCCATCAGCCTCGAGGTGCTGGCCGCCTGGCCGGTCATTCTCGTCGCGGCCGGCTGGCTGGCGTGGCGCTACGCCCCGTCGTGGTGGTCCATGGCGGGCCCGCGGCTGGCCGGGGCCGCCACGGAGGCGTGGCCCTGGGTTGTGCTCGTAGCGGTGGTAAGCGCGGTGGTGTGGTGGTACGCGAGGAAAGTCGCCTCGCCGGCGGTTCGCCTCGTCCGCCGGCCGGTGCGTCGCGCCATGGTCTACTGGCGCCGGATGCCCCGCTGGCCGTTGCTGGCCAGCCTGCCATTGAGCTTCCTCAACCTGGCGACCCGGGTGGCGGTGCTCCCGGTACTCGCCGCGACCCTGCCGCAGCCGCCCGAGCTCTGGCCCATGGTGCTGGGGTCCTTCGCGCTGCTCTACAGCCAGATGATCCTTCCCACGCCTTCGGGCGCGGGTGCCGTGGAGCTGGGCTTTCTCGGCGGGGCCGCCGGGGACCTGGGCGGACGCGCGGGCTGGCTGTTGCTGGCCTGGCGGTTCTACACCAACGGCATCGGCGTCATACTCGGAATCGCGCTGGCGGCACACGCCTACGGATGGCCCGCGCTCCGGCGGTTAGCGCGGCGGTGGGGCGATCCCGACTAGCAAGACGGTGCGCTCCAGCGCCTCCGCCACGCCATGGGCGATACCGGCCGGCGCCCAGACGATCTCGCCTTCGCCCACCTCCCGGGTCTCCTCGCCCACCGTCAACCGGGCCCGCCCTGAGCAGACGTAGTAGAACTTGTCGGACCCCGCGTGCGCGTGAACCTTCTGTGATTGCCCCCGCTCGAAACAGTTGAGTCCCACGAACAGCTGCTCGCCGGCATAGAGATCGGCCTTCGCCGCCTTCTCGTTGCTGAAGACGGCGCTCTCGGTCACACTTTGGAAGAAATCGCGCATCGGCCTGTGGGTTCGAGGAACAGGGAACATATCACGGCAGATTGGCGATCCGCCGCGCCGGGACTAGAATAAGCCCATGGCTGACACCCGTATCGAGCGCGACCCCTTGGGTGAGAAGGCGGTCCCCGCGTCCGCCCTCTACGGCATCCAGACCCTTCGTGCGGCCGAGAACTTCCCGATTTCGGGTCTTCGGCCGCTCCCCGCGTTCGTCGACGCCGTGGTCTGGATCAAGCGCTCCGCCGCGCTCACCCATAAGGACACCGGCCGCCTGGACCCACGCCTCGCCGACGCGATCGTCCGCGCCGCCGACGAGGTTCTCACCGGGCAGCACCGCGACCAGTTCATCGTGGACGTCTACCAGGCCGGCGCGGGCACCAGCCACAACATGAACGTCAACGAGGTGCTCGCCAACCGGGCGAACGAGATCCTCGACGGGAAGCGCGGCGCGTACTCTCCGGTGCACCCGAACGATCACGTCAATATGGCGCAGAGCACCAACGACGTGATCCCCACCGCGATGCGCCTGGCGACGCTGGCTACCTTGCCCGATGTCCTCCTGGCGCTGGAGCAGCTGGCCCACTCGCTGCTGGTGAAGGGCGTCGCCTTCGACGACATCATCAAGTCGGGCCGCACCCACCTGCAGGATGCGACCCCCATCCGCCTGGGCCAGGAGTTCACCGCGTACAGCCACACGGTCCAACGGCACCGGGACAAGCTGGCCCAGGCGTCGGACTGGCTGCGTGAGCTGAACATCGGAGGCACGGCGGTGGGCACCGGCATCAACGCGGAGCCGGAGTACCCGCGCCTCATGGTCGGATACCTCCAGCAGGTGAGCGGGCTCGAGCTGCGGGAGGGCCGGGACCGGATCCAGCTCATGCAGTCCATGGGCGACATCGCCACCTTCAGCGGCGCGCTGCGGGCCTACGTCCTCGACCTGAACAAGATCGCGAACGACATCCGGCTGCTCGCGTCGGGGCCGCGGACCGGTCTGGCGGAGATCGTTCTCCCCGCGGTGCAGCCGGGGTCGAGCATCATGCCGGGCAAGGTCAATCCGTCGATCGCCGAAATGGTGAACCAGGTCTGCTACCAGGCGCTCGGCTTGGACCTGACGGTAGCGATGGCGGCAGAGGCGGGCCAGCTCGAGCTCAACGTCATGATGCCGGTGATCACCCACAACATCGTGTTCGCGCTCATTATTGTGGGCAATGGGACGCGGGTGCTGGCCGAGCGCTGCGTGGACGGGATCGAGGCGGATGCCGCGCAATGCGCCTACTGGCTGGAGCGGAGCCCGGCGCTGGTCACCGCGCTGGCCCCCAAGATTGGCTATGCCGAGGCGGCCAAGCTGGCCAAGGAGGCGGTGGCGACCGGCCTCACCGTGAAGCAGCTCCTGGAAAAGAAACAGCTCCTCCCCAAGGAGGAGCTGGACGAAGTTCTCGACCTCCGGGCGATGACCGAGATCGGCGTGCCGGGCGGGAAGGGCATTCCCGCCGGGGGCTGACCCCTCGCCCGAGGACTAGGTCTCGGCGGCTCGCCGGCCCGCCTGGGGCTCGGCCCGCCGGTCGGTCTGCCGATCCATCCGGCGCTCCACTTGTCCATCCTCGCGTCGCTCCTGCGGAGTGCGCAGCTCGATCACCCGGAACGGCGGGAGGTCGGGGAAGCTTCGCTGGAGGAGGGCCAGCGAGACGTTATAGACCGTCACCCCTCCCACCGTTTTTCCCTCCAGCGTCCCGTGGTGGGCGTGCCCGTGGAATACGACGTCCACCGGGTACCGGATCAGCGGCTCCTCGAGCCGGCTGGAGCCCAGGTAAGGGTAGATCTCCCGGGGCTCGCCCTCCACCGTGCCCGCGATCGGGGAGTAGTGGAGCAGCGCCACCTTGCGCTCGGTTCGGAGCTTGCTGAGCGACGTCTCCAGCTTCAGCGCCTCGTCTACCGCCTCCCGCACGAAGAGCTTGATACTCTCCTCGCCCCACGGGCCGAGCGCCCTGCGGCCAAAGCCACCGGCAAACCCCTTGACCCCCGCAAAGCCGACTCCGTGCACTTCGTAGGCGTCGCCGCCGTCGAGCACTTGAACGCCGGCCTCGGAGAGGATCTTGCACAGCTCCGACACCTTCCCCGACTCGTAGTCGTGATTGCCGAGCACGGCCACGACCGGCACGCCGACGGTGGCGAGCGCCCGCCCGAGCTGGCGGCCCTCCTCCGGGTCGCCCCGGTCGGTGAGGTCGCCGCAGAGCGCCAGCACGTCCGCCTGCTCCGCCACCTGGGCGAAGAGGGTCTGAATCGGCGGACCGTGGACCGCCCGGCCGAGGTGTATGTCGCCGACGGCGGCGATCCTGACGACTCCAGGGGACTTTACCATGTGCCTGACAATCAACCATCCACCAGGCCAGGGGAGCGGTGATCCGGACCACAACTCCGTGCGGCGTCCGTGCCTATGATAGCCTTCCCCTCATGGGAGCGCCGGATGGGGCTGTCGCCCACTCACTCGATGGTCGAAACCCCGTCCCGCGAGTTCTATCGCGAGGTGATGGAATTCCTCGCCCGGGCCAACGTGCCGTTCCTGGTCGGCGGTGCCTTCGCCTTCGTGCACCAGGCCGGGATCGATCGCTCCACCAAAGACCTCGACATCTTCGTGCGGCCCACCGACGTCCAGCGGCTGCTCCAGGCCTCCGCCGACGCCGGCTACGACGCCGACCTGTTCTTCTCCCACTGGCTGGCCAAGATCCGCTCTCCCTCGGGCTTCGTCGACGTGATCTTCAGCTCCGGAAACGGCCTCGCGGTGGTGGACGACCAGTGGTTCGAGCACGCCAGCGAGCGCGAGGTCCTGGGCGTCCGGGTGCTGGTCGCGCCGCCGGAGGAGAGTCTCTGGTCCAAGGCGTTCGTGATGGAGCGCGAGCGCTTCGATGGGGCGGACGTCGCCCACATCATCCTGGCCCACGGCGAGCGGTTGGACTGGCGCCGCCTGATGGACCGGTTCGGCGACCACTGGCGAGTGCTCCTCGCCCACCTGGTGTTGTTCGGCTTCATCTATCCCAGCCAGCGCTCGCGGGTGCCGGCCGCGGTCCTGGACGAGCTGATGGAGCGGCTCGCCACCGAGACCCGCTCGCCTGACGCGGAGGATCCGGTCTGCTACGGCACCTTGCTCTCCTGGTCCCAGTACCTGGGCGACGTGCTCGGCGGCGCCTTTCGGGACGCCCGGATTCGCCCCCACGGCAACCTCACCCCCGACGAGGTGGCCCGCTGGACGTCGGCTGAAAAGAAGTAGATATTGCGGCTACAATGCGGGTCACGACCTGGACCGAGTACAGCCTGATCATCTCACTCCACCTGGCCAAGCGTGGTCGGACGGGCGGTGGGCCCGTCGCCGCGCGTGAGTTGGCCGACGTCGAGCGGTTGCCGGCGGACTACGTGGAGCAGATCCTGCTGCGCCTGCGCCGGGCCGGGCTGGTTGAGAGCGTCCGCGGCGCCAAGGGCGGCTACTTTCTGGCCAAGCAACCCGCGGCGATCTCGGTACGCGACGTCATGAGCGCGTCCGAGCATCAGACCTTCGAGATCAACTGCGAGTCTCACCCGGTGGACGCCGAGCGATGTAGCCCCGGATCGACATGCAGCATCCGGCCGGTCTGGCATGCCCTTCAGCAGCGGGTGGACGATCTGTTGGCGGGCATCTCCCTGGCCGACCTGATGAAAGAGGAGGCTCAGGTACAGGAGTTGGTCGGGATCTCGTCGGCGAGTTAGCCACGCTGGAATGTGCGTGCGCGCAGCCCGACCCGCCGGTCGGGTTTTTCGTTTTGGAGGATGCTCATGACCGCTGTTCGACAGCTCTCGGTCAGCACCGAGCCGGCCCTTTGGGAGCTGGTGGGCAACACGCCGCTCCTGCCGGTGACGTTCCCGGGGGACGGACGCGGGCGACTCTGGCTCAAGGCCGAATGGCTGAACCCGGGCGGCAGCGTGAAGGACCGGGCGGCGCGCGCCATCATCCGGGACGGACTCGAGCGCGGCGAGCTGCCGGGCAAGCGACTGCTGGACGCCTCGAGTGGGAACACCGGTATCGCCTACGCCATGTTGGGCGCCGCGGCGGGGGTACGGGTCACCATCTGCCTGCCAGGAAACGCGAGCCCCGAGCGCTGGGCGCTGTTGAAGGTCTACGGCGCCGAAGTCGTGGTGACCGACCGGCTGGACGGAACCGAGGGGGCGGCGCGGCGGGCCCGGGAGCTGGCCGAGGAATCGCCCGACAAGTACTTCTACGCCGACCAATACAGCAACCCGGCCAATCCACGGGCCCATCGCGAGACGACGGGCCCGGAGATCTGGGCCCAGACCGGCGGGCGGCTGACCCATTTCGTGGCCGCGATGGGCACCACGGGAACCATGATGGGGACGGGGCGCTTCTTGAAGGAGAAGAACCCGGCGATCGCGTTGGTGGGGGTACAGCCCGACTCCCCGTTCCACGGCCTGGAAGGGTTGAAGCATTTTCCGACGACGGCGCATCCGCCCGCGCTCTACGATCCGGCGTTGCCCGACAAGGTCGCGGAGATCCCGACCGAAACCGCCGACCGGACCGCTCGCTGGCTCGCGCGCGAGTCCGGATTGCTGGTCGGATGGTCGGCCGGCGCGGCGGTCGCCGCGGCGCTCGACGTGCTGGGCCGCGAACCCGACGCGCAGGTGGTCGTGATCGGCTGCGACACCGGCGCGCGCTACATCAGCGAGCCGCACCGGTGGACGGACCGGTGACACTGCGGCTGGCGGAAGGGCTGCTCGGCGAGATCCGCCGCCACGGCGAGGGGGCCTATCCGGCGGAGTGCTGCGGAGCCCTCGCGGGGCGGGTGGACGACGGCGGAACTAAGGAGGTCGTGCGGTTGGCCCCGGCGGTGAACCGGCGGACGGACGACCCTCACCGGTACTTGATTGCTCCGGATGATCTCCGGCGGCTGGAGGCCGACCTCCGGCTCGAAGGGCTCGAGATCGTCGGCTATTATCATTCGCACCCGGACCATCCCGCGGTGCCATCGGGCTTCGACACCGAGCATGCCTGGCCCTGGTACAGCTATTTGATCGTGCGGGTGGAGAGAGGGCGGGGGCTGGACGCGGCGAGCTGGACGCTGGACGACGAGCAGCCGCTCATGCGCCCCGAGTCACTCGAAGTGCTCAGCGAGGTGTGACCATGTCCGTGACCGTGACCATACCCACACCCCTCCGAAGCTTCACCGGGGGCCGCGACGCCGTCGAGCTCTCCGGCGAAACCGTGGGCGAGGTGATCGACGGGCTCCTGGCGACCCATACCGGCCTCAAGCGCCACCTGGTCCAGGACGACGGGCGGCTCCGGAACTTCGTCAATCTGTATCTCAACGACACCGATATCCGGCATCTCGATTCCACCGACACCCCGGTACGTGAGGGCGACGTGCTCACCATCGTGCCGAGCATCGCGGGCGGGCGGCCGGCGGTCGAGACCGAGCTGCCCAAGCTCTCGCACGCCGAGGTGCTGCGCTACTCCCGGCATCTGCTGCTGCCCGAGGTCGGAGTCGAGGGACAGCGGAAGCTCAAGGCGGCTCGGGTCCTGACGATCGGCGCGGGCGGGCTGGGCTCGCCGCTGTCGCTCTACCTGGCGGCGGCCGGCGTCGGCACGCTCGGCATCGTGGACTTCGATGTTGTTGACCTCACCAATCTTCAGCGTCAGATCGTCCACGGGACGTCGACCCTGGGCCGCCCCAAGCTCGAGTCCGCCAAGGCGAGACTCACCGACCTGAACCCGAACCTGAGTGTCGAGAGTCACGAGACCCGGCTCAGCGCCGAGAACGCGCTGGACATCATCCGGGAGTACGACATCGTGGTGGACGGGACCGACAACTTCCCGACCCGGTACCTGGTCAACGACGCGTGCGTACTGCTCGACAAGCCCAACGTCTACGGCAGCATCTTCCGGTTCGAGGGACAGGCGTCGGTGTTCTACGCCAAGGAAGGTCCTTGCTACCGCTGCCTCTACTCCGAGCCGCCTCCCCCCGGACTGGTGCCGAGCTGCGCCGAAGGCGGAGTGCTGGGCGTGCTGCCCGGCATCATCGGCAGCATTCAGGCGCTGGAGACGATCAAGCTGATCCTCGGGACCGGCGATTCCCTGATCGGACGACTGGTGCTGTTCGACGCGCTCAAGCTGCGCTTCCGCGAGCTCAAGCTCCGGAAGGACCCCGACTGCCCGATCTGCGGCGACAACCCGACGATCCGGGAGCTGATCGACTACGAGGCCTTCTGCGGCATCGGCGCGGCCCCGGTCTACCAGGGCCCGGAGGTGGTAGTGGAGCAGCTCAAGCAGGAGCTGGACGAAAAGGGAGACGACCTCGTGCTAATCGATGTCCGCGAGCCTCACGAGTGGGAGATCGCGCATATCGAAGGGGCCCGGCTCATCCCGCTCGGCCAGCTGCCCGACCGCATCGCCGAGCTCGATGGCCACGCGGAGATCGTGACGTACTGCCACAAGGGCTCGCGCTCGATGAAGGCACTCGAGATCCTGCGCGGCGCCGGGTTCGGGAAGGTTCGGAGCCTGGCCGGCGGAGTGGACGCGTGGGCGAGCAGAGTGGAGCCGGGGATGGCGAGGTACTGAGGGCGGTACGGCGGTACTGACGGCGGAACGGCGGACGGGCGGAACGGCGGAAGACCCCGATAGATTCGACCCTCCGATGTCCTAGGACACCGGAGGGTCGTTCTCATTCGGAGGGAACGTTCCGCCGTTCCGCTCGTCCGCCGTGCCGCCCATGCCGAAGGCGGGACTCGAACCCGCACGGGCTTGCGCCCACTGCGCCCTGAACGCAGCGCGTCTACCAGTTCCACCACTTCGGCGAGGGCGCAAAGGTAGTTCCGTTGCGGGGGCCGGTCAACCCGCGCCGTTGACCCACCCGAAGTGATGGCCTATCATTTGCTTAGGATCCCTACGTGACCCGCGATTCATCCCCCCCGGCCGAGCGCCGCAAGTCGGTTGCCAGGAACCCCAAGGCAACACACGACTACCATATTCTCGAGACCTGGGAATCGGGGATCGTCCTCACCGGCACCGAGGTCAAGTCGCTGCGAAACGGCAAGGCGTCCATCAAAGAGGCCTATGCCCGCCTGCGGAACGGTGAGGTCTTCCTCGAGGGGATGAACATCACTCCGTACGAGCAGGGCAACCGCTACAATCACGATCCCGTCCGCTCCCGCAAACTTCTCCTCCACCGCCGCGAGATCGAGAAACTGATCGGCTCGGTGGAGCAGAAAGGCCTGACCCTGGTGCCGCTCGAGCTCTACTTCAAGAACGGTCGGGCCAAGGTCGTCCTGGCCCTTGGGCGGGGCAAGAAGACCCACGACAAGCGCGAGGCGTTGAAGCGCAAGGTGTCCGAGCGAGAGGCGGCGCGCGACGTGAAGCGGGGACTCTCCCGGGCCGCGCGGGAGCCGAGATGATCGGGGCGCTGGCACTCCTCGGCGCCTTGGCTGTCGGTGTCCCCGGCCAGATCACGGTTGCGGGCCCTGGCGGCGACGCGAAGATCCCGGTCCGGCTTGACCCCGGCGGCGCGCCCGTGATTCCCGCCCCCCAGCTCCTTGCCGCCCTCGGCGGCACCGTCGTAATGCAGGAGGGGTGGGCGGAAGTGACGGTGGCGCGACAGCCGTTCCGGTTCCTGGTCGGGGCGCCGCTCTACCTCTTCAGCAGCCAGCTTCAGACCCTGGCGACCCAGGTCTCGCTGGCGCGCGACACCCTCTATCTGCCGTTTCAATTCGTCTCGGAGATCATCCCCTATTTCCTGGGGGAGCGGTACCGCTACGACCTCCGCACGGCGAGGCTGGAGGACATCTCGATCAAGCATGCGGTGTCTCCCAAACCGGTCGAGCGTCTCCCCAACGGGCTCCGGCCGGGCCACGTGGTCACCATCGACCCGGGGCACGGGGGCGTGGACCCGGGGAATCCGGGGACGTACTTTCCCCGCGGCGTCCGCGAAAAGGAAGTGACGCTCCAGGTGGGGCTGCTGTTGCGAGAGGAGCTTCGGGAGCGCGGCGTGGGCGTCCGCATGACGCGCACCACCGACACCCTGATCGCCTTGGTCGACCGCGGCGGGTTCTGCACCGCCGCCTGCGATTTGTTCGTGAGCCTCCACGTCAATTCGCTCGCCCGCCGGCGGGGCTACACCGAGGTGCGGGGCTTCGAGACCTTCTTCCTGGCCGAAGCGCGGACCGAGGATGCGGCGCGGGTCGCCAAGATGGAGAACGAGGCGGTGCGGTTCGAGACCGGTGAATCGGAGGGCCCGATGACCGCGGGGCTCGATTTCATCCTGAAGGATCTCCAGCTGAATGAGCACCTCCGTGAATCCGCTCGCGCGGCCGAGCTGGTGCAGAAGAAGCTGAAGACCGTGCATACCGGTGACGACCGCGGGGTGAAGCAGGCAGGATTCATGGTGCTCACCACCGCCCGCCGCCCGGCCATCCTGGTCGAGCTGGGCTACAGCACCAATCCCCAGGACGGTCGATATCTCACCTCGCGCCGGAGCCAGCGGACCATGGCCGCGGCGATCGCCGACGCGATCGTGGAGTATCTGAAGGACTACGAGCGGAAGACGGGCGGGGCCGACACCGGCGGAGGGGCGGGCCGGTGAGGACCACTCGCGCGCTCTCGGCCGTCCTCATAGCCGCCCTGCTCGGCGGCTGCGTGTACTACAACGGCATGTACAACACCAAGCGCCTCGCCGGCTCGGCACGCAAGGCCGAGCGCGATGGCCGCACCTTCGAGGCCACCAATCTCTGGGGTCAGGTCGTCACCCGGGCTGAGTCGCTGGTCGCACGACACCCCGACAGCAAGTACGTGGACGAGGCGCTGGTCCTGAAGGGCATCGCCCTCGCGCGACTCAACCAGTGCGAGGCCGCGGTGGGCCCCCTCGGCCGGGTGTCGCTGCTCCCCGCCAAAGCGGAACTCACCGAGGAGGCGGCCCTCGCCCTGGGGCGCTGCCAGCTCAGGCTGGGCGCCCCCGGGGTGGCCGAGATCATGTTCGCCCGCGCCGCGGAGAGCAAGGATCCGGTGCGTCGCCGCGAAGCGCTGCTGCTCCGCGGCCGAGCGCTCAGGATGACCGGTCGCCACCAGGAAGCGGTGGCGGCGCTCGAAGGGTCTTCGGACCCCCGCGCCTCGGATGAGCGGCTGCTGGCGCTGGCCGGCGCCGGACAACGCGAGGCCGCGCTCGCACTGGCCGATTCGATGATGGCGACCCGAGACACCGCGATGCCATGGGATACGATGGTCGTGGCGGTCGGCCGGGAGGACCCCGCGACGGCGTCGGCCCTGGTGGATCGGCTGGAGCGCCGCCCCGGTACTCCCGCGACGGTTCGAGCCCGGCTCTTCCTCGAGGACGGTCTCCGCATGGCCTCGGTGGACTCGGGGCGGGCGGAGGCGCGGCTCCGCCAGGCCGCCGGGGTGGACAGCGCCGGCGACGCCGGCGAACGGGCCAAACTGAGGATCATTCGCATGGCGCTCACGCGAGCCAAGTCCGTTGCCGACCTTCCCGCGATCGTGACCGAGCTGGACCAGCGGATCCAACGCAAGGGCGCGCCCGCGAGCGAGGCGGGCCAGCTCCGCGCATCCGTCGGCAGCATCCTCGCCGCCAGCGACTCGGGCGCGGCCGGCGCCGCTCAAGCCGATCTCCGCCTCTTCCTCGCCGCGGAGACCGCCCGCGACTCGCTCGCGGCCCCCGCGCTCGCGGCCTCGCTCTTCCGGGCGATCGTCGAGATCATGCCTGATTCGCCGTACGCCCCGAAGGCGATTCTGGCCGGCCGCACCCTGGATCCCGTCTGGGGAGAATCCGCGGTACCGCTCCTCGAGGCGCGGTACGCGGCGAGCCCGTACGTCGCCTACCTCCAGGGCTACGAGCCGTATGGCTATCGCGAGCTGGAAGACTCGCTCCAGAGCTTCGCGCTTGCCCTCGCCGCGGGCGGCTCTCCGCGTGCGCGGCGGCCCGGCGTCCGCCGCGACTCGCTTCCCACCCGCCCCGGCGCCGGACCTCAACCGCGGCGCGGGCTCGAGCCGTGAGGGCCGCGGAGTCCAGTCTCTCCCGCACCGTCTTCGGCCGTCGCTTTCAGAATCCCCTCCTCCTCGCCGCTGGTACCGCCGGTTTCGGCCGGGAGCTGGACGGAGTCGTGGATCTCGACCGCCTCGGCGGACTGGTGACCAAGGCGGTCTCCCGCGAACCTCGCTCGGGCAACCCGCCGCCTCGGGTCGCCGAGTTCCGCGGGGGCATGCTCAACTCGGTGGGGCTCGCGAATCCCGGGTTGACGGCGGTGCGGTCCGAGTTCCTTCCCTGGCTCGCGAGCCGTCTTCGCCGGGCGCAGGTGCTGGTGAACGTGGTGGGCTTCACCGTCGAGGAATACGCCGACGTCGTATCGGGTCTCGACGGGGTGCCCGGCGTCGCGGGCTTCGAGCTCAATCTCTCCTGTCCCAACACCTCGGCGGGGGGAATCGAGTTCGGAGCCAGCGCTGATTGCGTCCAGAGGATCGTGGCGCTCTCTCGGGCGCGAACCCGCCTCCCGCTCGTGGCGAAGCTGTCGCCGGTGCTGCCCGACATTGCCGCCATGGCGGTCGTAGCCCGGGACGCGGGGGCCGACGGGATCTCGGTGGTCAACACCCTTCCGGGACTGCTCCACTTCGAGAGCGGAGCCCAGCGGCTCGGTAATGGGAACGGCGGAGTGAGCGGGCCGGCCTTGCTCGCAATCGGCGTGCTGGCCGCGGCCCGAGTCGTCGAACGAACCGGTGGCATGCCCGTGATCGGGGTCGGCGGAGTGCGCTCCGCGGGGGACGTTCGGCAGTATCTGAAGGTCGGGGCGGTGCTGGTCGCCATCGGTACCGGGGCACTGGCCGACCCGCGGCTGCCGGAACGGATCGTGCGTGACCTGGAGCGGTCCGATGGCTGAGGTCATTCTCGCGTTGGATCTGCCCAGCGGCGCCGAGGCGCTCCGACTGCTCGATCGCCTCCCGGAGATCCGCTGGGTCAAGGTGGGGTCGATCTTGATGACGCGGGAAGGCGCGCCCTTCGTCCGCGGGCTCATCGCCCGCGGTCACCGCGTGTTCCTGGACCTCAAGTGGCACGACATCCCCAACACCGTCGCGGGCGCGGTCCTGGCCGCGAAGGAGCTCGGAGTTTCGATGGCGACCGTTCACGCGCTGGGCGGACGAACGATGATGCAGGCGGCCGCGGTGGCTGGCGGGGACGAGCTGCCCCTCGTCGGGGTGACCGTGCTCACCTCGCACGATGCCGGTTCGTACGCGCACGCGACGGGGCGCCGGGAGGTGGATCTGGTGGACGAGGCGGTGCGACAGGCGCGCGAGGCTGCCTCGGCGGGGCTTGCCGGCGTGGTCTGCTCGCCGGCCGAGGTCGCCTCGGTGCGGCGGGTTCTGGCGGAGGAGGCGCTCCTCATCGTGCCGGGCATCCGGCGCGAGACCGACTCCACGGGGGATCAGATCCGAGTCGCGACGGCTCGGGAGGCGGTGCGCGCGGGGGCGACTCATCTGGTGGTGGGCCGGCCGGTGCTCCACGCGGCGGACCCCGCTGGTGCCCTCAGGCACCTTTTCGAGGAGGCGGGTTGCGTCATTTCCTGATGCTGCTGGCCATCACCCTCGCTCCCGTCGGCGCCGTCGGACAGCAGAACGCGCTGTCCGAGGCGGCCGAGCAGGCACGGGCGGCCTGGTTCGCCCACGACGCGCGAGGGCTCGTGGCCGACGCGCCGCGGCTTCTGGTCCAACTGCCCGGCGCCGATCCTTCGATCGCGCTGGGTCCGGCTCAGGCGGCCGCCCTGCTGCACGACTTCATGGTGCAGGGTCAGGAGGTCGAGACCGTGGTGCATGCGGCGAAGGAAGTGGAGCCCGGGCGGGGGTACGTGGAGCTGCAGCGCCACTATCGGATCGCGGGCACGGAGGATGTCCGGATCCAGAGTCTTCTGCTGGGCTATCGACTGGTGAGAACCGGATGGCGGCTGGTGGAGCTGCGGGTGGTAGGCTAGGGGGCCCTAAGCCCACCTGTCCGCCACACTTGCATGACCTTTCCACTCCCGATATATTGGGAAGCTAGCCCCTAACCGGTCCGGAGCTCACGCGTGAAGGTTCGTTCCAGCGTCAAGCCGATCTGCGAGCACTGCAAAGTCGTCAAGCGACAGGGCGTGGTTCGCATCATCTGCAAGCGCAATCCCAAGCACAAGCAGCGGCAAGGCTGATCATGGCGCGTATCGCAGGCGTGGATCTCCCGCGCGAGAAGCGGGTCGAGATCGCGCTCACCTACATCTTCGGCATCGGCCGGCCCACCAGCAGCCGCATCCTGGGCGAGACCGGCGTCAATCCCGATACCCGGGTCCGCGATCTGTCGGACGCGGAGGTCGCCCGGCTCCGCCAGATGATCGAGCGGTCGGTCAAGGTGGAGGGCGCGCTCCGCACCGAAGTCGCGATGAACATCAAGCGGCTGATGGATATCGGCAGCTACCGCGGGATCCGCCACCGCCGGGGCCTGCCGGTTCGCGGCCAGCGCACTCACACCAACGCGCGCACCAAGAAGGGGCCGCGTCGGGCCATCGCCGGCAAGAAGAAAGTGACGAAGAAGTAAATGACCGCTCCCACTCCCACTCCGACTCCTACTGCCGCCCCGGCCAAGGCGCCCGCCGCCAAGCGCTCCAAGAAGGTGGTCGAGTCCGAGGGCATCGCCCACATCTCGGCCACGTTCAACAACCTGCTCATCACGATCACCGACATGCGGGGCAACGCGCTCGCGTGGGGATCGGCGGGCAAGGCCGGGTTCAAGGGCTCGAAGAAGTCCACGCCGTTCGCCGCCACGGTGGCGGCCGAAAACTGCGGCCGCGAGGCGATGAACCTCGGCCTCCGCCGGGTGCACGTGCGGGTGCAGGGCCCGGGCAGCGGCCGCGAGTCGGCCATCCAGGCGCTCGCGTCGGTCGGGCTCCGGGTGGTGTCGATCCGCGACGTGACCCCGATCCCGCACAACGGCTGCCGTCCGCCGAAGAAGCGCCGGGTCTAACGCTCTGACAAAGTGACCATGACCATTGATCTGACCGGGTTGGTCCGCCCCCATCTCGTCGAGATGACGAAGCGTGACGACAACCCCAATGCCGCCGAGTTCCGTCTCCAGCCGCTGGAGCGTGGCTTCGGCTACACGCTGGGCAACTCGCTCCGCCGGCTGCTGCTCTCCTCGCTGCGGGGCAGCGCGGTCTGGGGCTTCCGCCTCGACGGCGTGGTGCACGAGCACCAGACCGTGCAGGGCGTGCTCGAGGACGTCCACCAGGTCGTGCAGCGGCTCAAGTCGCTGACGCTAGTGCTCGCCGAGGACGTGGACGACGCCATCCTCCACATCCGCCGCGAGGGCGCGGGCCCGGTCTACGCCCGCGACATCCAGGAGCACGGCTCGGTCTCCATCAAGAATCCCGATCACCTCCTGTTCACGCTCCAGGACGACCGCGAGGTCAGCATGGAGCTGTACGTGAACAAGGGCCGGGGCTACGTCGAGGCCGAGATGCATCCGGCCGACCGGTCGCTGCCGGTGGACCTGGTGCGCATCGACGCGATCTACAATCCGGTCCGGCGGGCCAACTTCGCCGTGGCCGAGACCCGTGTCGGCCAGCGCACCGACTACGACCGGCTCACGGTCCAGGTCGAGACCAACGGCACCATCACCCCGGAGGACGCGATCGCCTACGCCGCCGCGCTCTCCCAGGTCCACTTCCAGTACTTCGTGGACTTCGGCAAGGTGCCGACCATGCGCGATGCGGGGGCGTCCCCCTCGGCGGCGGGCAACGTCAACCTCCGGCAGCGCCTCGGCCGGCCGATCGACGACTTCGGCCTCTCGGTCCGCTCGCTCAACTCGCTCAAGAACTCGAACATCCGGACCCTGAAGGACCTGGTCGAGTTCACCGAGGACGATCTGCTCAAGGTAAAGAACGTGGGCGAGAAGGCGCTCAGCGAGATCGCCGAGCTGCTCCAGCGCGAAGGGCTCAACTTCGGCATGGGCTTCGAAGAGACCGACGGCGAGTTGCGCATCGCGCGCCAGGGCGTCGCCCCGATGGCCCAGCCCTCCGCCGGTACCGGGGAGGTCTGATGCGTCATCGCGCCAAGGGGCGCCAGCTCTCCCGCACCTCGAGTCACAAGCGGGCCATGCTCAACAACATGGCCTCGAGCCTGTTCGAGCATGGCCGGGTGGTAACCACCGAGGCCAAGGCCAAGGAGCTGCGGCCGTTCGCGGAGAAGCTGATCACCCTCGCCCGCCGGGGTGATCTCCACGCCCGGCGCCTGGTGGAGCGGCGGATCAAGGACCGTGACACGCTGGGCAAGCTCTTCAGCGAGATCGGCCCCCGCTTCGCGGCGCGGCCCGGCGGCTACACCCGCATTCTCAAGCTGGGCCATCGGCCCGGCGACGGCGCGGACGTCGCGCGGATCGAGTTGCTCTCCGAGTGACGGCCGCCGCCCCAGCCGCCGAAACGACGAAGGGGACCCTCTCGGGTCCCCTTTTTCTTGACCGGCCGGCGGGCGTCAGGCGACCGGTTGCGGTGTCCGGGGCGCCTTCACTACCCGGTTACTCTTCAGGCACTGGGTGCACACCCGGATCCGCCTGGGCACCCCTTCCACCAGCACGCGGACGGTCTGCAGGTTCGGGTACCAGCGGCGCTTGGTCCGATTGTTCGCGTGACTGACATTGTTGCCGGTGACCGGCCCCTTGCCGCACACGCTGCACACCCGCGCCATAAGCTCCATCCTTCACGTTGTCGTTTTCGATATGCCGGGAAAACGCTAAACCTAATCAGGCGAGCAGCATGAGACAACCCAACCGGCCCGTTTCCCATGCCTAAGGCGCTCATCACTGGCGTCACCGGCCAGGACGGATCGTACCTGGCCGAGTTTCTCCTCGCCAAGGGGTACGAGGTCGTGGGGATGGTCCGCCGCACCAGCCACGACAGCTACGAGCGCATCGAGCACCTGCTGGACCGGATCGAGGTGGTGGCGGCCGACCTGCTCGACCAGCATTCCCTCACCGTGGTGCTCCAGGAGACCGGTCCGGACGAGGTGTACAATCTCGCGGCCCAGTCCTTCGTGCCCACCTCGTGGAGCCAGCCGGTGCTCACCGGGGAGTTCACGGCGCTCGGCGTCACCCGGATTCTCGAGGCGATCCGGCTGGCGAGCCCGAAGGCCCGCTTCTACCAGGCGAGCTCGTCGGAGATGTTCGGCAAGGTCAGCGAGACGCCGCAACGCGAGACCACCTCGTTCTATCCCCGCTCGCCCTACGGCGTGGCGAAGGTCTACGGTCACTGGATCACGGTGAACTACCGCGAGTCGTACGACCTGTTCGCCGTGAGCGGGATTCTCTTCAACCACGAGTCCCCCCGGCGGGGGATCGAGTTCGTGACGCGCAAGGTCACCGATGGCGTGGCCCGCATCAAGCTCGGCCTGGCGAAAGACCTGCGGCTCGGCAACCTCGACGCCAGGCGCGACTGGGGGTTCGCCGGCGACTACGTCGAGGCGATGTGGCTGATGCTGCAACAGCCCGAGGCCCGCGACTACGTCATCGGCACCGGCGAGACCCACAGCGTGCGCGAGCTGGTGGATCTGGCGTTCGGCCACGTCGGGCTGGACTACCGGAAGTATGTGGTGAGCGACCCGCGCTTTCACCGGCCCGCCGAGGTGGACCTCCTCCTCGCCGACCCGACCAAGGCGCGCCAGGAGCTCGGCTGGAAGACCAAGGTGACCTTCACCCAGCTGGTGGCCATGATGGTGGACGCCGACATGACCCGGCTCTCGGCGGCCGCGCGACGGTGAAGCTGCTCGTCACCGGCGCCGACGGCTTCGTGGGCCGGCACCTGGTTCACCGGCTGGCACGGGAGGGGTATCGAATCGGCGCGGCTTGCCGGCCGGGAGGCCGGCAGGTGGATTGGGGTGGCGCCGACGTGACGACCGTGCCGCTGGAGCTCACCGACGACGGCACGGTGCGCGCGGCGCTGGAGTTCGGTCCCGACGCGGTGGTGCATCTCGCCGCGGTGGCCTCCAACCGCGAGGCTAACGCCGACCCCGGGCATGCCTGGACCGTGAACGCCGCCGGCACCGCCCGGCTGGCGGCCGCGCTGGGCCGGAGGCGGGAGGAGGGGAAGGGGGAGACGCGGCTGTTGGTGGTCTCCAGTGGAGAGGTGTACGGTCCGGGCGGGGACGCGCCGCGCCGTGAATCGGATCCGGTCGCGCCGGCGTCGCCCTACGCGGCGAGCAAGGCCGGGGCGGAGCTGGCCGCTCTCGAGGTCTGGCGGCGCGTGGGACTGCCGGTGGTGATCGCCCGTCCGTTTACTCACACCGGTCCCGGGCAGGAAACCCGCTTCGTGTTGCCGGCCTTCGTGGAGCGACTGCGGGAGGCGAAGGCCACCGGCGCCCGCGCGGTGCGGAGCGGCAATCTGGATCCGATCCGCGATCTGCTGGACGTCCGGGACGTGGTCGAAGCCTACCTGCTCCTGTTGCGCTCGGGCCGGCCGGGCGAGGTGTACAACGTCGCCCGGGGCGAGGGAAGCTCGGTGCGCGAGCTCTTCGAGCGGCTCTCCGCGCTGGTCGGCGTCCGGGTCGAGCCAGAGGTCGAGCCCTCGCTGGCCCGCGCGGCCGACATCCCTCACCTGGTCGGCGATTCGACGAAGCTGCGGCAGGCCACGGGTTGGGCGCCGTCGCGATCACTGGAGCAAACTCTGCGGGGACTGGTGGATGCCCAAGCGGACTGACCTGGAAACGATCCTCCTCATCGGCTCGGGCCCGATCGTGATCGGGCAGGGGGCCGAATTCGACTACTCCGGCACCCAGGCGGTGCGTGCGCTCAAGGAGGAGGGCTACCGGGTCATCCTGGTCAACTCCAATCCCGCGACGATCATGACCGACCCGGAGCTGGCGGACCGGACCTACATCGAGCCGGTGACGCCTGAGTGGGTGGCCAAGGTGATCGAGCGGGAGCGGCCCGACGCGCTGCTGCCCACTATGGGCGGCCAGACCGCGCTAAATGTCGCCATGGCGCTCCAGCGCGACGGCACGCTCGCCCGCTACGGGGTGGAGCTGATCGGGGCGAACGAGCGCGCCATCCGCACCGCGGAAGACCGCGAGGAGTTCGCGGCGGCGATGCGACGCATCGGCCTGGCGACCCCGCCGGGACGGACGGTGCGAAGCCTCGACGCCGGCCTGGCGGTCGTCGAGGAGATCGGGTACCCCGCCATCCTGCGCCCCTCCTTTACCCTGGGCGGTACGGGAGGCGGCATCGCGTACAACCTGGACGAGTTCGGGGAGATGCTCCTGCATGCGCTGGAGCTCTCGCCGGTGCACTCCGTCCTGGTCGAGCGCAGCGTCATCGGGTGGAAGGAGTACGAGCTGGAGGTGATGCGGGACGGTGCCGACAACGTCGTGATCGTCTGCTCGATCGAGAATCTCGATCCGATGGGGGTGCACACCGGCGATTCGATCACCGTCGCGCCCGCGATGACGCTGACCGATCGCGAATACCAGACGATGCGGGACGCGTCGATCCGGATCATCCGGGAGATCGGTGTCGCGGCGGGGGGGTGCAATATCCAGTTCGCGGTCAATCCGGCCACCGGCGAGCAGCTGGTTATCGAGATGAATCCGCGCGTCTCCCGCTCCTCGGCCCTCGCCTCCAAGGCGACCGGGTTTCCGATCGCGCGGATCGGCGCCAAGGTGGCGGTCGGGTACCGGCTCGACGAGCTGCCCAACGACATCACCCGCACGACACCGGCGTCGTTCGAGCCCGTGCTCGACTACGTCGTGGTGAAGATCCCCCGGTTCGCGTTCGAGAAGTTCCCGACCGCCGATCCCACGCTCACCACCCAGATGAAGTCCGTCGGCGAGGTCATGGCCATCGGCCGAACCTTCAAGGAGGCCTTTCAGAAGGGCCTGCGCGGACTGGAGGCCGACCGGACCGGCTGGGTGCTCGGGGCCACCCCGGCCGACGACCGCCTCGAGGACGAGTCGCTCGAATCGGTGCTGGTCGCGCTCCGAACTCCCACTCCCGAGCGAATCTTCCAGATCAAGCGGGCCATCCTTCTCGGCGCGCCGGTGCAGGCGATCGCCGACCGGACCGGCATCGATCCCTGGTTCCTGAACCAGATGGCGGAGCTGGTGGAGGCGGAGCAGGAATGGCAATCCGGAGGCGATGGGGCCGGGCTTCTGCGGAAGATGAAGCGCCATGGGTTTTCCGATCGGCAGCTTGCCGACCTGCGCGGCACCTCCGAGTCCGGGATCCGCTCCCTCCGCCACCGATTGGGGCTGCGGCCGGCGTACAAGGTGGTGGACACCTGCGCGGGGGAGTTCCCCTCCGCCACTCCGTACCTGTACTCCTCCTATGACGATGAGAACGAGGCCCGCGCCTCGGGCGATCGCACGGTCGTGATCCTGGGCAGCGGGCCGAACCGGATCGGCCAGGGGGTCGAGTTCGACTACCTCTGCGTCCGCGCGGCGATAGCGTTCCGGGAGATGGGGTATCGGACCGTCATGGTGAACTCCAACCCGGAGACCGTCTCCACCGATTTCGACATCTCCGATGCCTTGTACTTCGAGCCGCTCACGCTGGAGGACGTGCTCGAGATCGTGCACGTCGAGCAGCCGCTGGGGGTGGTGGTGCAGCTGGGCGGGCAGACCCCGCTGCGGCTGGCGCGCGCGCTCGAGAAGGAAGGAGTCCGCATTCTGGGGACCTCTCCCGAGGCCATCGACCTGGCGGAAGACCGCGGCCGTTTCGAGGCGCTGACCCGGGAGCTCGGCGTGGCCCAGCCGCCCAGCGGCGTCGCCTACTCAGTGGCGGAGGCGTTGGCCGTGGCCGGGCGGGTGGGTTACCCGGTGCTGGTGCGGCCCTCCTACGTTCTGGGCGGCCGCGCGATGGAGATCGTCTACGACGATTCGTCACTGAGGAACTACTTCACCCGCGCGGCGCGGGTCACGCCGGACCATCCGGTGCTGATCGACAGCTTTCTGGAGGACGCGTTCGAGGCCGACGTGGACGCGATCGCCGACGGGACCCGCTGCGTCATCGGCGGCGTGATGCAGCACATCGAGGACGCCGGCATCCATTCCGGCGACTCCGCCTGCGTGCTGCCGCCGTACCTCATCACCGAGGCACAGGTGGACGAGATGCGCCAGCATACCCGGGCGTTCGCGGCGCGCCTGGGAGTCGTAGGGCTGCTGAACGTGCAGTATGCCATCAAAAGCGGGGTGGTGTACGTGCTCGAAGTGAATCCCCGGGGCTCGCGGACGGTGCCGTTCGTCTCCAAGACCACCGGGGTGCAGCTTGCCGGCCTTGCCGCCGCGGTGATGGTCGGCAAGACCCTGGACGAGCTGGGGCTTCAGGACGACGTGATCCAGCCGTACGTGGCGGTGAAGGAGGCGGTCTTTCCCTTCAGTAAGCTCGCGGGGGTGGACCTCGTGCTCGGACCCGAGATGCGCTCCACCGGGGAGGTCATGGGGATCGCCGACTCGTTCGGGATGGCGTTCGCCAAGGCGCAGATCTCGGCGGACGGCGCGCTTCCGCTGGAGGGCGCGGTCTTTCTCACCGTCAACGACCACGACAAGGTGAACCTGGTGCCGATCGCCCGGCGGTTCCATGGGCTCGGCTTCCGGCTCTTCGCCACCGAGGGCACGGCCCGCTATCTCCGCGCCCGCGGCATTCCCGCCGAGCGCGTGCTCAAGGTGCACGAGGGACGCCCCAACGCCATCGACCTGATGGTTTCCCAGCGAATACAGCTGCTCATCAACACGCCGCTCGGCAAGCTCACCCAGCAGGACGACTACGCCATCCGGCGGGCCGCGCTCCAGCATCGGCTGCCGTACACCACGACCCTGTCCGCCGCGTCCGCGGCGTGCGACGCGATCATCGCGCTCAAGAGCCGCGCCGGCGAGGTGCGATCGCTTCAGGAATGGCACGCGCTCGCCCGGGAGATGTCGCCCGAGTGGACCGGTTGAGCGCCCGCGACCCCGGGTTCGCGGCCGGCGTGCGGGCCCGGATCGGGGGAGAGGTTCGGGAGTCGGAGCCGCTGGCTCGGTACTCCACCTACCGCATCGGCGGTTCGGCCACGGTGGTCTTGCCGTCGTCCGCCGAAGACGTCGCGGCCGCGCTCAGGATGGCGCACGAGGCCGGGGTACCCTGGTTCGCGCTCGGCCTGGGGTCGAACATCCTGCTGCCCGACGAGGGGCTCGACGCGCTGGTGGTTCGGCTGGGCAAGGGGCTCGACCGGCTGGAGCGTGACGGTGATCGCTGGACCCTAGGCGCCGGCTTGCCGGCACCGCTCGCCGCCCGCCGGACCGCCGCCGCCGGCTATGCAGGTCTCCATATCTTCGTCGGGGTGCCCGGGACGGTGGGTGGCGGGGTCTACATGAACGCCGGCTGCCATGGGGGAGACTGGTCCGAAGTGGTGGAGTCGGTCACGGTTGTGGACGAGGCGGGGCGCGATTCGGTGGTGCCTCGCCCGGAGGTCCCGTTCACCTACCGGCGAAGCGGCCTGGACGGCCGCGTGGTGGTGGAGACCGCGGTGCGGCTCCGCCGGGAGGAGCAGCACAAGCTCGACGAGCAGATCACCGAGATGTTCGAGTGGCGGCAGAGCGGTACGCCGTTCAATCAGCCGTGCTGCGGCAGCGTGTTCAAGAACCCGGCGGGGCCGAGCTGGAAGCAGGAGGGTGGCCCGCGGACCGCGGGCCAGCTGATCGAGGCCGCGGGCCTCAAGGGCTTCCGGGTCGGCGCAGCCGAAGTGTCGTCGATGCACGCCAACTACTTCGTGAACACCGGCGGTGCCACCGCGACGGACGTGCGAAACCTGATCCAGGAAGTCCAGCGACGGGTCGAGACCGAGTTCGGCGCGGTGCTGGAGCCCGAGGTAAAGTTGATCGGAGGGCTTGGCGAGTATCTCAACGACGAAAGCGGGAACAGTGAACGGTAAACAGTAAACAGGAGATTCAATCCCCGTTCACCTTTCACTGTTTACTGTTCACGTAGTTGTCGCCGCTCACGTGGTTGTCGCACACTAGCCTCGATTGGAAACCATGCCCCGGTATTTCGCCCACGAATCCTCCTACGTCGACGAGGGTGCCCTGATCGGCGACGGGACCAAGATCTGGCACTTCTGCCATGTCCTCCCCGGCGCGGTCATCGGGGAGCGGTGCAACCTGGGCCAGAACGTCGTGGTCATGGGTGGCACCACCCTCGGCAACAACGTCAAGGTGCAGAACAACGTCTCGATCTATGAAGGAGTCGAGCTGGAGGACGACGTCTTCTGCGGGCCCAGCTGCGTATTCACCAATGTGACCAACCCGCGCAGCCACGTGTCGCGGAAAGCGGAGTACCGCCGCACCCTGGTGCGGAGGGGCAGCTCGATCGGGGCGAACGCCACCATCGTCTGCGGAGTGACCTTGGGAGAGTATTGCTTCATTGGAGCAGGGGCCGTGGTCCGGAGCGATGTTCCGGCTTATGCCCTGATGGTGGGAGTGCCGGCACGCAGGGTGGGCTGGATGTGCCAATGCGGTGTCCGGCTCCAGCTGCAGGATGGGCGCGCCTCTTGCGCTGCCTGCGGCGCCACGTACCAGGAGCGGGAGGGGGTCATGCATCAGATTGACCGCCCCCGAAGCGTTGGCTAAGTTACACGGCTGCCGACGGTTCCGCTTTTTCACGCGCCCGTGGCCTGCCCGGCTCAAGCCGGTGCCCGGGCGCGTTCTACAGATGCTTTGGCCCCACAGCCGAAGCGGAGGGACACAGATTCCGGTGAACGTACCGTTGCTTGACTTGGTGGCTCAGTACCAGGGCATCAAGGATGAGGTGCTTCGGGCCATGATGGCCGTCGTCGATCGCCAGGGCTTCATCATGGGTCCGGAGGTGGCGCAGCTGGAGGGTGAGGTGGCCAAGCTCGCCGGCACCCGGCATGCCATCGGCTGCGCGAGCGGCACCGACGCGCTGCTGCTGCCGCTCCGCGCGCTCGACATGAAGCCCGGCGACGAGGTGATCACCACGGCATTCACCTTCTTCGCCACGGCCGGCGCCATCCACAATGCCGGCGGCACGCCGGTCTTCGTCGACATCGATCCGGGCACCTTCAACATCTCCCCGCGCGCTATCCAGGACGCGATCTCCCCGCGGACCAGGGGGATCGTCGCGGTCCACCTCTTCGGGCAGATGGCGCCGATGGAAGAAATCGTGCCCCTGGCCAGGCGCCACGGGCTCGTCCTCATCGAGGACGGCGCCCAGGCGATCGGTGCCCGGCGAAAGGTGGACGGCGGGTGGCGCCGGGCCGGCGAGCTGGGCAGCGTCGGCACCTTCTCCTTCTTCCCGAGCAAGAACCTCGGCGGGTTCGGCGACGGGGGGATGATGGTCACGCAGGACGACGAGCTGGCCGACCGGCTGCGGAAGCTTCGACTGCACGGCGGCGCCCGTCAGTATCACCACGATGAGGTGGGCTACAACAGCCGACTCGATACCCTCCAGGCGGCGGTGCTGCTGGCCAAGCTCCCCCATCTGGCGGAGTGGAGCCGCGCGCGCGCGGCGCGCGCGCGGCGCTACACCGAGGCCTTCAGGGGCCACCCGTCGGTGTGCCCTCCCGCGATCGACCCGGCCAACGAGCACATATTCCATCAGTACACCCTGCGGGTCCCGCAGCGAGACGAGCTCCAAACCCATCTCAAGGCCAACGGGATCGGGAATGCGATCTACTATCCCTTGGCCTTGCACCTGCAGCCGTGCTTCGCCCATCTGGGCTATGGCCGGGGCAGCCTGCCCATCACCGAGGCCGCCATGGACTCGGTGATCTCGCTGCCGATTTACCCCGAGCTGACCGGGGAGCAGCAGGATGCCGTGATCGCCGCGGTGCTAGGATTTCATGGCTGACCGTCACGAGAGGGAACCGATGGACAACGTGCAGGCGCTGATTGGGAAGGCGCAGCGCCGCGAGGCACTGTTCGGCATCGTAGGGTTGGGATACGTCGGCCTTCCCCTGGCCCTGGAGCTGGCCAAGGCGGGGTACCGCGTCCTCGGCTTCGACGTCAGCGAGCGCGTGGTGGACGGCCTCAACGCCGGTCACTCGCACGTGAAGGACATTTCGGACGCCCAGCTTCGCGAAGCGGTCGCCGGCGCACGGTTCGAGGCGACGACCGACATGTCGCGGATGGGCGAGCCCGACGCGGTCTCGATCTGCGTACCCACCCCGCTCTCCAAGTTCAAGGATCCGGACGTCAGTTTCATCGTGGCCGCGACCGACTCGGTGAAGCGCACGCTTCGCCGGGGCCAGGCGATCATCCTCGAGTCCACCACCTATCCCGGCACCACCCGGGAAATCCTCCAGCCGGCGCTCGAGAGCACCGGGCTCACCGTGGGCAAAGATTTCTTCCTCGCGTTCAGCCCCGAACGGGTGGACCCGGGGAATCCCACCTGGCAGACGCACAACACGCCCAAGGTGGTGGGCGGCATCACCGAGAACTGCACCCGGGTGGCGGTCGCGCTCTACGAGCCGGCGATCGAGCGGCTGGTGCCGGTTTCGACCACCGAGGCGGCCGAGCTGGTCAAGCTGCTGGAGAATACCTTTCGCAGCGTGAACATCGGCCTGGTCAACGAGATGGCCATCGTCTGCGACAAGCTGGGGGTGAACGTCTGGGAGGTGATCGAGGCCGCGGCGACCAAGCCGTTCGGGTTCATGAAATTCCTGCCCGGTCCGGGGCTCGGCGGACACTGCATCCCGATCGACCCCCACTACCTCGCCTGGAAGATGCGCGGGCTCAACTACAAGACCCGGTTCATCGATCTCGCCGGCGAGCTGAACACGGAGATGCCCCTGTTCTGGGTCCGCAAGGTCGCGGAAGCTCTCAACGCGGAGGGCAAGGCGGTGCGCGGCGCCACGGTCCTGGTGCTGGGTGTGGCCTACAAGCGGGATATCGACGACATCCGGGAGAGTCCGGCGATGGACATCATCCGGCTCCTCGAGGGCCAGGGCGCGCGGGTGGCGTATTCCGATCCTCACGTCCCCTGCTTCTCGGAAAACGGGCACGAGTTCCGCTCGGTGGCGCTCACCCCGCAGTCCGTGGCGGCCGCCGATTGCGTCATGGTCGTGACCGATCACACGTCCGTGGACTACCGGATGATCAAGCGGAACGCGAAGGTGGTGGTGGACACTCGAAACGCGATGCCGAAAGAGGCGTGACATGCACGTTGCGGTGATCGGAAGTGGGTACGTGGGACTGGTAGCCGGAGCCTGCCTGGCGGAGACGGGCAACGACGTCGTCTGCGTGGACAAGGACGCGGAGAAGATCGCGCGACTTCAGCGCAACGAGATCCCGATCTACGAGCCGGGTCTGGAGCCCATGGTGCAGCGCAACCAGGCCGAGGGCCGCCTCATTTTCACGACCGACATCGCCACAGCCGTCCGGGGCGCGAGGGTCGTGTTCATCGCGGTCGGGACCCCGCCGGGGGAGGACGGCTCGGCCGACCTGCAGCACGTCCTCGCCGTGGCGCGCGAGATCGGCCGGCACATGAATGAGCCCAAGATCGTGGTCACCAAATCCACCGTGCCGGTGGGCACCGCGGAGAAGGTGAGAGCCGCGGTGAAGTCCCAGACCGAGACCCCCTTCGCGGTCTGCTCCAACCCCGAGTTTCTGAAGGAAGGGGCGGCGATCGAGGACTTCATGAAACCCGACCGCGTGGTCATCGGCGTGGACGACGACGAGGCCAAGGAAGTGATGGGCGAGCTGTACGCGCCCTTCACCCGCCAGGGCGGAAACCGGATCCTCTTCATGGACATCGCGTCGGCCGAGGTCACCAAGTACGCCGCCAACGCCATGTTGGCCACCCGGATCTCGTTCATGAATCAGATGGCGCTCTTCTGCGAGCTGGTCGGGGCCGACGTGAGCAACGTCCGCCTCGGCATCGGCTCCGACCAGCGCATCGGCCGGGCGTTCCTCTACCCGGGTCCAGGATACGGCGGGTCCTGCTTCCCCAAGGATGTGAAGGCGATCATCAAGACCGCCGACGACCTGGGGCTCTCACTCGACGTCCTCAAGTCGGTCGAAGAGGTGAACGAGTGCCAGAAGCTGGTCGTGCTGCACAAGGTTCAGCGCTACCTCGGCTCCGACCTGAGCGGCAAGACGGTCGGCCTCTGGGGACTCGCCTTCAAGGCGGAGACCGACGACATGCGGGAGAGCCCCACCATCCCGCTGATCGAGGGGCTCCTCGCGGCCGGTGCGCGGGTGCAGGCGCACGATCCCAAGGCGACCGACTCCGCGCGGCAGATTTTCGAGGACCGGGTGATGTACGCGGCCGATCCCTACAGCGCGGCCCACGGGGCGGACGCGCTCTGCGTGATGACCGAGTGGCTCGTCTATCGCAATCCCGACTTCGAGCGCGTGCGCAAGCTGCTCCGGCGTCCGCTGCTGGTGGACGGCCGCAACCTCTACGAGCCCGAGCGGATGAAAGCACTGGGCTTCGAGTATCACGGGATCGGCCGGGGCGGTCGGTGACCCGAGTCCTCGTCACCGGTGCGGCCGGCTTCATTGGGTCGCACCTGGTGGAGGCGCTGGCCCGCCAGGGCGACGAGGTCATCGGGATCGACAACTTCGATCCCTTCTACTCCAGGGCGATCAAGGAGCGCAACCTCGCCGAGATGGGCGCGCTCCCCGGTTTTGCCTTCCACGAGCTGGATCTTCTCGACGCCGCGGCCCTCCGGTCCATCCTGACCCCCGACACCGTGGTGGCCCATCTTGCAGCCAAGGCCGGCGTCCGTCCCTCGCTGGCCGATCCGCTGGGCTACGTCCGCGTCAATGTCGCCGGCACCGCGGCGGTGGTGGAAGCGGCGCGCGGTGCCGGTGTGTCGCGGATCCTGTACGGCTCGTCGTCGTCGGTGTACGGGGACAGCACGCCGGTTCCGTTCCGTGAGGACGCGATGGCGATGGAGCCGGTCTCGCCGTACGCCGCCAGCAAGCGCGCGGCCGAGCTGCTCCTCCACTCGGTGGCACCGATCTACGGCTTCCGCGTCGCCTCGCTGCGGTTCTTCACCGTGTACGGCCCGCGCCAGCGCCCCGACCTCGCGATCCACGCCTTCACGCGCAAGATGGTCGAGGGCAGGACGCTGACACTGTTCGGTGACGGCACCCAGGCGCGCGACTATACCTATTGCGACGACGTCGTCGCGGGCGTGCTCGCGGCCCTCCGATGGACCGCGACGGCCCCGATCGGGGTCGAGCACTTCAACCTCGGCGGCAACCGCTCGGTCCCGACCGGCGCGATGGTGGACGAGATCTCCGCGGCGCTCGGGATGACAGCGAAGATCGAGTGGGCGCCGATGCAGCCGGGCGAGGTGCAGCGGACCGCGGCGGATCTCACCAAATCGGGCGCGGTGCTGGGATACGCGCCCCGGACACCGTTTCCGGAGGGAATCCGGCGATTCGTCGCCTGGTTCCGACAGTCCTATGGCCGCTCAGAGTGAGCGCGTGTTGGCTCGAGCCCGCGACCGGTTCGCGGTGCAGGACTACTACGGCACGGTCCACCTGCTGGAGGAGATCGTCGCCGGCGGGCGAGCGTTCGCCGACGTGCACCACCTGCTCGGCGTGTCGCTTTCGCTCCTGGGCCAGCGCGAGCGGGCGCTGACCGAGTTCGGCCGCGCGCTGGAGCTGAACCCACGCTATCTCGAGGCGCTGATCCATCAGGGCCTGGTCCTCTTCGAGATGGGCCGGGAGGGCGAAGCGGAGGACGCGTTCCGCCGCGCGTCCGCCAGCCTCTCGCCGTCCTCCAACGGGCTCCCCGCGCCGATCGCTGCCCGCCTCGCCAACCAGCATGCGGAGCTGGCGGAAGCGTACGCCGAAGCCGGCGCGCTGGAGCGGGCGGTGGAGCAGTACCAGCGCGCCCTGGAGCTGGGTCCCGGGTTCGTGGATCTGCGCTATCGGATGGCACGGCTGCTGCTCGAGTCGGGGCGGTCGCTCGAGGCGCGGGAGGCATTGGAGGAGGTGCTGCGCACCCGGCCCAACTTCGTGGACGCCTGCGCGGCACTGGGGCTGGCCCACTATCTCTCCGGCGACGCGCTCGGCGCGCGGGACATCTGGAAGGGATGTCTGACACGGCGCCCCGAGAACGCCCGAGTGGAGGCCTATCTGGCAATGCTCGGCCGCACCGGCACGTGATCCGGTGGGCCTTGGCCGCCGCGGTGGCCTGCGCGGCCTGCGGCGGAGCCACCGACAGGGAGCGCCGGGGCGACGATGCCTACGGGCGTGGCCAGTATGCTCAGGCGCTGAAGGAGTACCGGTCGCTGGTGGACGGGAAGGCCCACCCTCGGATCTGGGCCAAGACGGGCGCCGCCGCACTCCGGACCGGCGAGCTCCGCGAGGCGGCGGACGCCTACCTGCACCTCGCCGGCGAGGACCCCGGCCGGGCCCAGGAAGCGGCGGAAGGGCTCGAGGCCGTGGCGCGTGCGGCCGAGCAGGCCGACCGTCCGGATGCGCTCCAGCAGGCAGTGGTCGGTCTCCAGACGGTGGCCCCGGACCGGGTTCCCGGTGCCTACGCCCTCGTGCTCGCTCAGAAGGAGGGAGCCGAGGCCGCCGAGCTGGTCAGCCTGCTGCCTCGCGCCATCGCGGCGGCGCCGGACCAATCGACGGTAGATTCGCTTCTCGCCCTCCACGCCCGATTGCTGCAGCAGACTTCCGGCTGCGGCCAGGCGATGTTTCAGTATCGAGCCGTACTTCGGCGGACTCAGGATTCCGCACTCATCCGGCGGGCGCGACAAGGCGCCGGCGACTGCGCGCTCTCGCTCGGACAGCGCTCCGTGACCAGCGGCCGGGACGAAGACGCGGCGCTCTGGTTCGCCGAGGCGGCAAGAATGGACTCCAGCTCCGCGACCGGGCGGCGCGCGCTCTTCGCCTACGGCGAGACTCGATTGCTTCAAGGCGACACGCTCGCCGCCGCGCTGGCCTTTCAGGCGATCGCGTCGGACACGGTCTCCGATTCCTTCAGCGGGAAGGCCCGAGCCAGGCTCGCCGGGCTGGGGCTCACCCTCACGGCGGACCCGAACAGCGGGCCCGACTCACGATGAACCGCATCTGTTCGCACCTGCTCGCCGTTGGGGCTCTGGCCATCGCGGGCTGCGGAGGTGGACGCTCCCCCGAAGCCGGGGGCACCGCTCCCGAGATCCCCGCACAGGCGGAGGGCTCCAGCCCCGAGCAGGTGGATTCTCTCTTCCGCCTGGCGGAGAGTCGGGTGCGGCGCGGCAAGTGGGGCGATGCCGTCACCGACCTCGAGCGGGTGCTGCTGGAATTCTCGCCCGGGGATTCCCGGATCCCGCAGGCGCGCTACTACCTCGGTGAGGCCAAGCTCGGGACCGGGAGCCACCTCGAGGCCGCCCGCGAGTTCCGGCGCGTGTCCGACGAGACGCCCAACGACCGTCTGTCGCCCGAGGCCCTCCTGCGGGTCGGCGATGTCTACGCCGATCTCTGGCGCCGTCCCGAGCTGGACCCCTCGTACGGCCAGACGGCGCTCGCGACCTATCAGGAGCTGCTCAACCGCTACGCCAACACTCCCGCAGCCGCCCGCGCGCAGAAGCGCATCGACGACCTGCAGGAGCGCTTCGCATACAAGGAATACCGGGCGGCGCTCTACTACCTGAAGCTGAAGGCCTACGACTCGGCGGTCCTCTATCTGAAGGACGTCGTGGCCACCTATCCCCGGGCGTCGATCGCCCCCGACGCGCTGCTCAAGCTGGTGGAAGCCTACCGCCGCCTCGGCTACCAGGAAGACGTCAAGGAGACCTGCGGGTACCTTCGCCGCTTCCATCCCCGCGCTGTCCGGGGACGGTCTCCCTGCGCCGCCGACACGACCGGGGCCTCATAGGGGCATGATCGGTCTCTTCGGCGGGTCGTTCGATCCCGTCCACCACGGCCATCTGCTCGTCGGCCAGGCGGCGGCGGAGATCCTGGGCCTCGACTCGCTGCGCTTCGTGCCCGCCCGAGAGCAGCCGTTCAAGCGGGGGGGGCACGCCGCTCCCCCGGCGCATCGGGCCGCCATGCTCGACCTCGCCGTCGCCGGCTCCCCCGGCCTCCAGGTGGAGCGCGCCGAGCTCGAGCGCGAGGGACCCTCGTACACCGTGGACACCTTGCGGGCCCTGCGGGCCCGGGACCCCGGGGTCGAGCTGACCCTGCTGCTGGGCGCCGATGCCGCCGCCGAGCTCGAGGCCTGGCGGGAGGCCGCGGAGATCCCCCGGCTGGCCACCGTCGTCGTGTTCGCCCGTCACGGGGTATCGCCGCCGCCCTCCCCGCTCGTCGCCCGCACCATCGAAGTCCCGGCCATCGCGATCTCCGCGACCGAGGTCCGCCGGCGGGCCAGGGAGGGCCGGTCCCTGCGGTTCTGGGTGCCCGACGCGGTGGCGGAGTACGTCACCCGGCACCGGTTATATTTGGACCCAGCATGATCAAATCATTGATGACAGCGGTCTTCGGGACGCGATTCGACCGCGAGCGGAAGCGGCTCCAGCCGGTGGTGGACCAGATCCTCGCCGCGGAGGAACAGCTCAAGCCGCTCAGCGAGTCGGAGCTCAAGGCCCAGACCCAGAAATTTCGCGACCGGCTGGCCGAGCGGACAGGGGCGCTGAAGGCGGAACTGGAGGAGGTGCGGGCGGCGAAGCACGGCTGCGCCGACCCGGTGGAGCGCGACGGGCTGGAGCGGCGCTTCCACGAGCTGGAAACCCAGTACAAGCGCGAGCTCAAGGCCGGACTCGACGAGCTGCTGCCCGAGGCGTACGCCACCGTGCGGGAGGCTTGCCGGCGGCTGGTCGGCACCACCGTGTCCGTGACCGGGCACGACCTGACCTGGGACATGGTGCCGTACGACGTGCAGCTCATCGGCGGGGTGGTGCTGCACCAGGGCAAGATCGCCGAGATGGCGACCGGCGAAGGCAAGACGCTGGTCGCGACCTTGCCGCTCTACCTCAACGCCCTCACCGGGCGCGGCGCTCACCTGGTCACGGTGAACAACTACCTGGCCCGCCGCGACTCGCAGTGGATGGGCCACGTGTTCTCCTACCTCGGCCTCAGCGTCGCCTGCCTCGACGATACCGAGCCGTCGTCCCCCAGCCGCCGGGCGGCCTATCTGGCCGACATCACCTACGGCACCAACAACGAGTTCGGCTTCGACTACCTGCGCGACAACATGGTCTTCTCGCTGGATCAGCGGGTCCAGCGGGAGCACGCCTACGCGATCATCGACGAGGTGGACTCGATCCTGATCGACGAGGCGCGGACGCCGCTCATCATCTCGGGCCCGGTCGGCAACGAGACGGACGACAAGTACGCCCAGTTCAACCGCCAGGTGGCCGAGCTGGTGCGCAAGCAGACCGGCGTGGTCAACACGCTGCTGGCCGAGGGGGAGAGGCTGCTGGAGGACGAAAAGACCCGGCCGGATGCCGGGCTCAAGCTGTACCAGGCCCGCCTCGGCATGCCGAAGAACAAGCGGCTGCTCAAGCTGCTGAATGAGACCGGAATCAAGCAGATGGTGCAGCGCATGGAGCTCGACGCCATCGCCGACCGGAAGCTGCCGATGCGGCAGCAGCGGATGCGCGAGACGGAGGACGTGCTCTACTTCGTGCTGGACGAGAAGGGCCACTCGGTCCATCTCACCGACCGGGGCGCGGAGGCGATGTCGCCCAACGAGCCGGAGCTCTTCCTGGTGCCGGACATCTCGGAGGAGATCCACCGGATCGACAAGGATCCGGATCTCTCGCCCCACGACCGGATCGAGCGCCGGCGCCAGGTCGAGGGCGACTACGCCCTCAAGAGCGAGAAGCTCCACATCATCCACAAGCTGCTCCAGGCCCACGCCCTCTACGAGAAGGAAGTGGACTACCTGGTGCAGGACGGCCAGGTGATGATCGTGGACGAGTTCACCGGCCGGGTGATGACGGGGCGCCGCTGGGCAGACGGGCTGCACCAGGCGGTGGAGGCCAAGGAGATGGTGCAGGTGAAGGGCGAGACTCAGACCTTCGCCACCATCACCATCCAGAACTACTTCCGGATGTACGACAAGCTCGCCGGGATGACCGGGACGGCGGAGACCGAGGAGACCGAGTTCTACCAGATCTACGGGCTCGACGTCAACGTCATCCCCACCCACCGGCCGGTGTGCCGGGCCGACCAGGTGGACCGGATCTACAAGACGCGGCGCGAGAAGTACAACGCCGTGCTCGACGAAGTCGAGCGGCTCCACGGGCTCGGCTGGCCCATCCTGATCGGCACGGTGACGGTGGAGGTGTCGGAGACCCTGTCGCGCCAGCTCAAGCGCCGGGGGCTCAAGCACGAGGTGCTGAACGCGAAGTACCACCAGCGCGAGGCGGAGATCGTCGCCGGGGCGGGACAGAAGGCGTCGATCACGATCGCGACCAACATGGCGGGCCGCGGCACCGACATCAAGCTGGGCAAGGACCTCGACCTCTCGCAGCCGGAGGCGGGTCTTCAGATCATCGGCACCGAGCGGCACGAGTCCCGCCGGATCGACCGCCAGCTGCGTGGCCGGTCGGGGCGCCAGGGCGATCCTGGGCAATCGATCTTCTTCCTCTCGCTGGAAGACGATCTGATGCGGCTCTTCGGCTCGGACCGCATCGCCCGATGGATGGACAAGAGCGGGGCGGAGGAGGGCGAGGTCATCACCGGCGGCCTGGTCACCCGGGCCATCGAGCAGGCGCAGAAGCGGGTCGAGCTGCAGAACTTCCAGCAGCGGAAGCGGCTGCTGGAGTACGACGACGTGATGAACCAGCAGCGCGAGGTGATCTACTCGCTGCGGCTCTTCGCGCTCGAGCGGGGCGAGGAGCTGAAGGCCGAGGCCCGCCGGATGATCGAGGCGGCGCTGGAGCGGACCACCACCATGTTCCTGGTGGGGGCGGAGCGACCGGAGGAATACGACCGGGGCGGGCTCCGCGAGGCGCTCATGCTCCAGTACCTGGTCGGGCCGGAGACGATCACCGAGCCGGCGGCCGCCCCGTCGCTGGACAAGATCGTCGAGCTGGTGAAAGCCGAGGGAGAGGCCGCGTTCCGGCGGAAGGTCGAGTACCTGTCGGATTTCGGAAAGACCATCGGCATTCCGGACGTGGACAGCCAGGTGCTCTCCCAGGTGATGCTCGCGGTGCTCGACGAGCGGTGGAAGGACCACCTGTACGACCTCGACCAGCTCCGGAACGCGATCCAGTATCGCGCGTGGGGCCAGAAGGACCCGCTGGTGGAATACAAGCGCGAGGCCTTCGACATGTTCGAGGACCTGATGCGTGACATCCAGTCCACCTTCACCGAGCGGTTCCTCAAGATCCAGGTGAGCGCGGAGCCGCCGCGGCCGGAGCCGTCCCGGCTGGCCACGCGCCGTCCGGCGCCGCAGCCGAGCGCGGAGCCGGCCCCCACCGGAGCCGACGACCTCTTCATGGGTGCGGCGCCGAGGGTGCCTCCCCCGCCACCGATCGCGCCGACCTCGCGGGGTCCGGCGCCGGCGCTCAACAGCTCTCTGGGGCCGATTGGACGGCAGGCCGCCGCGACCGTGCCGGAGGTGGGGCGGAACGATCCCTGTCCCTGCGGGTCGGGAAAGAAATACAAGAAGTGCCACGGGGCGGGGCGTTGATAGCACCCTAGATCGGGTCACCTTCACCGCAGTATTGGGGGCGCACATGCACCGGCTGACGACGCCGTGGACGCATCGTGCGCCGCCTCCATGACCCGGCATGATTCCCCTGTGCCGCGGGCCGGGCCTGCCCCTGGCATTGAGGCATCTTACCCCGCGTTCGGCTCCCGCTACCAGGTCGAGCGGGAGCTGGGCCGCGGCGGGATGGCGACGGTGTACCTGGCGCGCGACCTCCGGCATGACCGCTTGGTTGCGCTCAAGGTGCTCCATCCGGAGCTCGCCGGCAGTCTGGGGCCCGACCGCTTCCTGCGCGAGATCGGCATCGCGGCCCGGCTCCAGCACCCCAACATCCTCTCCCTCTACGATTCCGGCACCACCGAAGCCCCGAGCGGGACGCGTCCGTTCTACGCTATGCCGTACGTCCCGGGAGAGTCGCTCCGCGACCGGCTGAGCCGCGAAAAGCAGCTCGGCATGGTGGACGCGCTCCGGATCACGGCCGAGGTGGCCGCGGCGCTGAGCTACGCCCACGAGCAGGGAGTAGTCCACCGGGACATCAAGCCGGAGAACGTCCTGCTCGACCAAGGGCGGGTTCTCGTGGCGGACTTCGGCATCGCCAAGGCTCTCGATGCTGCCGGCGGGGAGAAGCTGACTTCGACCGGGCTCTCACTGGGCACGCCAGCCTACATGAGCCCGGAGCAGGCCACCGCTGGGACGGTGGACGCCCGGGCCGACATCTATAGCCTGGGCTGTCTCTTGTACGAGATGCTGGCGGGGGATCCGCCGTTCTCCGGCTCGACGCCCCGAGCGGTCATGGCTCGCCACGCCCTGGATCCGGTGCCCTCGGTTCGGACGGCGCGCCCGGGAGTATCTCCGGCCGTCGAATCGGCGATTCATCGGGCCCTGCAGAAGGTGCCGGGCGACCGCTTCGCATCGGTGGGGGAATTCGCGGCGGCCTTGACCGGGTCCCACACAACAGCCGAGAAGACCGCCGCCATCTGGCCGGTCCGCACCCGGCGCGCTGCCGTCGTGTCCATCGTGCTTGCCGGACTCGTGATGGCCGCCGCTGCCGGCCTGTACTGGTGGCCGAAGCCCGTGGCCGCCCCCGACTCGATTCTCGTGGCAGTGGCGCCTTTCCGGGTCGTCAGCAGCGATAGCGGTTTGGCCTATCTGCGCGAAGGCATAATGGACCTCTTCGCAGCGAAGTTCACCGGCGAGACCGGACCGAGAGCGGTGGATCCGCGCCGGGTGATCCAGCGCTGGGCTGCGGCGGCCGAGGATCGGCCGGACCTGCCCGAGGTCGAGGCGCTGCAGCTGGCAAAGGGGCTCGGGGCAGGCTGGCTGCTCACCGGCAGCATCGTCGGAAATGCGGAGCGCATAGTGCTGAGCGCCGCCGTGCTCGATGTCGCGACCGGGCGCACCCAGCAACAGGCGACGGTGGACGGCCTGCACGACAGTCTGCCGTATCTGGTGGACCGTCTCGCCGGCCAGCTTCTGGCGTTGGACGCGGGACTCCAGTCGCAGCGCCTCGCCAGCCTCACCAGCGCCTCGCTGCCGGCCATTCGGGCCTACCTCGCCGGCCGGGCCGCGTTCCGCGCCGGGGAGAACTTCGCCGCTGTCCAGCATTTCAATCGGGCGCTGGAATACGACTCGGCGTTCGCCCTGGCGGGAATCGCGCTCGCGACCGCATCGAACATGCTGAACGGGTCCGAGTTCGAGAGGGGAATAAGGGTGGCCCGGCGAGCCAGAGACCGCTTGAGTTGGCGCGACCGGACGCTGCTCGAGGCCCGAGGGCTGCCGGATCTTCAGGAGGCGGTTGAGAAGATTCCCGACAGCCCCGAGGCGTGGATTCGACTCGGCGACGAGTACTTCCACAACGGTAGGCTGCACGGTATCGCCGATGCGGATGAGCGGGCGCTGCAGGCCTTTCTTCGGGCCCTGGCCCTGGACACCCTCACGGCCACGAATCCCAATACCGAGCCGCTGATGCACTTCAGCGAGCTCGGACTGAATGTCGGGGACACCGGACTGGTTCGCCGGGTCCTCACCCTCGCCATTGGGCACGATTCGACCGGCAAGTTCGCCGCAGAGCATCGCATGGCTCTCGCCGAAGCGTCGGGAGACAGTGCCGGGCTGGGCCGGCTGCGGGCAACCTTCGACCGGATGGACTTCGGAGTACTTCTGAGGGTTATCTGGGATAACCAAGGGCGCGGGGTGCGGGTCGAGGACGCACAACGAGCTTTGGATGCCGCCTGGACCGCTCCCGTTGACTTCGATGCTGGAGGCGAGGAGCACCGACACTTCGTGCGCATGCTGGCCCACGACCTGGCGCTCAACCGCGGCCGGCCGCGCGACGCGTTGGCCGGGCGTGAGATCGGTGACTTCCATCCTCGGGGAGGTCCTCGGTCGCTGATCTACGATGCCCTCTATTGGGGAGGAGATACCGTCGCGGCGGCGGCGGCGGCCCGAACCATCGAGCAGACCCTCGCGGGTCCAGTGCCCCCGGACTCGGATCCCCACCTCCACGCCTACTATTACGACATTTGCACGCTCGAGCAGTGGCGGCTGGGGCACGAGGACCTGCGGTCGGCGCCCGCTTCCATCACCCGACTCCGCGCGGCGGCAGGGATCCAGAAGATCCAGTGGCCGGAGGAGCACGAGCGGTGTGCGGACCTGCTCGATGCCTGGCACGGCACGATCGCCCGGCTGCCCGACGCCCGCCGGCGCCTCGCCCGGGTGGACTCGCTTCAGACCGCCTACCCGGTCGGCATCACCGCGTCGCCGATCAAGGCGTCGAACCTGATCGTTGCCCGACTATGGACCGCGCAGGGCGATTGGGGACGGGCCGAGGCCGCGGCATCCCGCCGATTACGGGGATTTAATCCGGAATTCCTTTCGACCCACCTGCTCGAGGAAGGCCGGGCCGCCGCGCTCGCCGGTCATCGCACGACGGCCATCCGGGCGCTGCAGCACTACCTGGCTCTGCGTTACGACCCCGAGCCCTCCGTCCGGCCGGAGGTCGAGGCAGTGCGGTCGGAGCTGGCGCGGCTGGTGGGGGAGCCGTAGTCATGACCTTGATCAGTGACGTACTGAGCCCGCGCTACCCGGTCGGGCGCGAGCTCGGCCGGGGCGGGATGGCTACGGTTTATCTGGCGCAGGACCTCCGTCACGACCGGCCGGTTGCACTGAAGGTGCTCCATCCCGAGCTCGCCGCGAGCCTGGGTCCTGAACGCTTTCTCCGCGAAATCCGCATCACTGCCCAGCTGCAGCACCCCCACATTCTTCCCGTCCTCGATTCGGGTGAGGCTTCCGGTCTGCTCTGGTACACCATGCCGTACGTCGAGGGGGAGACGCTGCGCCAGCGGATCGTCCGGGAGAAGCAGCTGCCCATCGCGGATGCGCTCCTGATCGCCCGGCAGATCGCCGGCGCGCTCGGCCACGCGCACGACCGGGGCATCGTGCATCGCGACATCAAGCCGGAGAACATTCTCCTGGATGGTGCCGGGGCGTTCGTGGCCGACTTCGGCATCGCAAGGGCACTCGCCGCGGCGGGGGCCGAGAAGCTCACGGCGACCGGCCTCTCCATCGGCACGCCCGCGTACATGAGTCCGGAGCAGGCCGCGGGGAGCCACGACGTCGACGCCCGGAGCGACCTGTACAGTCTGGGATGCGTGCTCTACGAGATGCTGGCCGGGCAGCCGCCGTTCTCGGCGCCGACGGCGCAAGGCCTCCTGGCTCGCCACGCGGTCGATCCCGTCCCTTCGCTCCGGACCGTGCGCGGGACGGTGCCGCCGGGCCTCGAGCGGGCCATCAACACGGCGCTCGCCAAGGTCCCGGCGGACCGGTTCGCCACGGCCGACCAGTTCTCCGCCGCGCTGAGCGCGCCGGCCACCTCCACGGAAGCCGCCAGCCGTAGGATTCCGAGTCGGTGGTGGCTCGTGTCCGCCGCGGCTCCTCTCGCCGTGGTGGCCGCGGCCGCGGTCGTGTGGCCTCGGCTCCGTTCCACCGGATCGAGCGTCCTGCCCTCGGCGTCCGTCATCGCCGTCCTCCCGTTCGCGCCGAGTGTTGCCGATACCGGCTTGGCGCGGCTCGGGCGGGACCTGGTGCTTACCGTGAGCGCCACGCTGGACGGCCTGGGGGAGATCCGCGCGGTCGACCCCCATACCGTCCTCGCGCAATCCGCCGCTGGCTCCTCCACGCTACAAGAGGGCCGGGCGCTGGGGCGGTGGTTCGGCGCCGGCAGCGTGTTGCACGGGAGCGTCGTGCGGGTGGGCCCGAAGGTCCGGCTCGATCTCGGGCTTTTTACCACCGATAGCACTGACAGCGGCAATGCGGTCGCCCGCGTCCTTGTCACGGCCCCTGTCGATTCCATCGAGGCCATGACCGATTCCATCACGCGAACACTCCTGCCCCAGATCTGGCGGCGAGGGACGCCGCCCTCGCCCAGCCTGGACGCGGCCCTCAAAACGAAGTCGGTGCCGGCGCTTCGAGCCTTTCTCGAGGGTGAGCGCGCGTTCGCTGAGAACCAGTGGGACCGTGCGGAACAGGCGTACGCCCGTGCCATCGAGGCAGATTCGTCGTTCTGGCTCGCATACGCGCGAAACGCCTACGTGCTCGGGTGGCGGTACAAGCCTATGGACAGCGCCCAGCGGGAGGCGATGATGAGCCACCGCACCAGCCTGCCCGAATTCGACCGGCTCTATCTCGGAGACTCCCTCGAACGGGGAGCGGCTGCGGATCTGCGCAGGGCGCGCCGGCTCACCGAGCGCTTCCCGGACAATTGGTTCGGGTGGTTTCAGTATGCGGACAACCTGCATCACTGGGGCCCCATGATGGGCCATTCCCGCGCGGAGTCACGAGCGGCGTTCAAAGAGACGCTCCGGCTCAATCCGAGGGTGATACCTGCGTGGGAACACCTGGCGCAGTCGGTGCTGCATGACCAGGACACCATGGCGTCTACGCAGGTGTTCGAGGCGCTTGAGCGTCTGGATGCTGGTCCCGCCCTCGTGACGGAGTGGGGTTCCGACCAGATGCTCCAGTTCCGCCTCCTGGACCGCCTCCAGAGAGGCGATACCAGCGGCGCCAGCATCTTAGAGGACAGCGTCGCGCGGGACCTCGCGAGGCATCGCCACGGGCCCCACCATAATCCCGGGTGGTTCGGGTTCCCCGCCGCCGACATCGCACTCTATCGGCGCATGAGGCGTCTCGGGTTCGTACCGGAAGGTGCCGCGCTGGCGATCGCCCATGCCTGGGCCGCTCGCGGCGCATGGGACTCGGCGCTCGTCTCGCTGGACCACCACGCCCGCACCGGCGAAGCCGATTCGCTGGTGCCACTCAGCCTCTATCGGCTGGCGGCGCTCGGCGCTTGGGTGGGAGCGCTACCGGCTGCCGAGGCCTCCGCCCGCCGCGAGGCCGCTCACCGGACATCGGCCGGACTCGAGTCCTTTGAGCGGGCCGAGCTGGCGCTGGTCGACGCGATCCTGGCGCTCGCTCACCGCGACCGCCAGGCGCTGGCCGAGGCGCGGCGTGCGGCTCGTGCGTCCGGGGATTCCATCGCGGGCGTGCTCGATCAAACCCTGGCGGCGTTCGATCGTTACCTCGCCGGAGATACTCGCCAGGCCGGGAGCGCGCTGGCCGCCCTCGAGTGGCAGCAGGCCGAGGAGTACTATCCCAACAATTTCAGCCGGATCCTCATGCCAGTCAGCCGGCTTGCGGCTTCCGAATGGCTGCTGGCGAGCGGCGACACCGCCGGCTCGGCTCGCCTCCTCACCTGGGTCGAGGCCGACGGCGGACCAGGCGGTGTTGGCAAGGACCTGCTGAAGGGCCTGGCGGGGCTCCAGCGTGCGCGGATCGAAGCCGCGCGTGGTCACCCAGCCCTTGCCCGCGAGCACTACCGCCGGTTCCTGACGCGGTATGATATGCCGGTGCCGGCGCACCGGCGCTTGGTCGAGGAGGCGAGCGAGGCGATGCGACGGTTGTCCGGTCGGGGTGACCCGCCCCAAGGCCGGCCGTAAGCCACGAGGCGGTAGCCCGGACCGTGGCCTCCGCGCCGGGTTACGGCTTCCCCTTCCGTAGCCCGGGTCGTAGAATTAAGAGCTTAGACTCCCTCCCTTTTTCCCGCCTTCCAGTCAGGTGCTCATGCACCGGCTTAAGACGCCGTGGACGCTTGCGGCGCCGCATCCATGACCCGGCACGATTCGTCAGTGCCGTGGCCGGGTCCGGCCGCCTCACCCGTGGAAGCCCACGCCTCCTTCAGCTCCCGCTACCATGTCGAGCCGAGTTTGGGTCGCGGCTGGTGGCGACGATTTGCCTGGCACGCCATCTCCGGCTCTTGCCTGGCCTCGGTTCCGGGCCTGATCCTCAGCGCCCAGGCACCGACCGGCAAGCTCGAAGGCCGGGTCCAGGGCGATGCCGGCACCCCCATCGCCGATGCCCAGATATTCATCATCGGCACCGCGTTCAACGCGACGACGGATCCTCGCGGACACTACTTCATCAACAACATCCCCGCCGGTCCCGCAACGGTCCGCGCCGTTTTCGTGGGCCACCGCCCGGTCGAGGTACGTGACCTGCGGGTCCGGGCCGGTCAGACCGTCACCCAGGACTTCGTGCTCCAAGCCGCCCCCGTCCAACTCCAGGACCTCGAGGTAGTTGTCGCGGAGAACCCGCTGGTCCCGCGAGACGAGGTGACGACCAAGCAACGGGTGCAGGGCGACTTCCTCGAGCGCCTGCCGGTGGATCGGGTGAACGATCTCCTCACCTTACAGCCCGGGGTGGTGGCGAGCGGCCAGCGTGGTCCGCTGGCGCTCTCGATTCGAGGGGGCCGCCCGGACGAGGCGGTGACCTACGTGGACGGCGTGCCAGTGACTCCCGGCTACCGAGGCCTTGGCCTCGCGACTCCCAGTACCCAAATCAGCCTCGGTACCAACGCGGTCGAAGAGGCTTCAGTCACTACGGGGTCCCCCTCGGCGGAGTTCGGCAACGCTCAGTCTGGCTTGGTCTCGCTGGTCACCCGAAGCGGCGGAACCCGGTTCAGCGGGGCACTCGGCTACGAGACCGACGAGCCGTTCGGAGTGAGCCACGGTCTGGGCTTCAATCGGATCGAGGCGAGCATCGGGGGGCCACTCGCCCGCAACCTCACCTTCTTCGCCGCGGGGGTGCTCGAGGGCCAACGGTCGGCCGAGTCCGGGAGAGGGAGCGAGAGGGCCCCAATTTTCGTCTCCGTGGGTCTCGACACGACGGTGGCGGTGCCGCACGATCGCTCCATAACCTCCGACACTACTCTGGTTCCGGTCTACCAGCTAGCCGTGTATCGAGGCGGGTGTGACGAGTTCAGCCAGAGTGCGAACGCGGACATCCGCAACAACTACGGGCTTCCCTGCCAGGGCATCCGCATCCCCGAGAGCGTGGCCTCCGTCTACGAGCTCCACGGGAAGCTCGCCTACACGTTCGGCACTGGCTCGCGGGTTGGCTTGAGTTATCAGCGCAGCCAGACCCAGGGACGGATCTTCGACTACGCCAACCTGTACAATTCGCCGGCGCTCTTCGGGTCCCGCGACTGGAGCGACGTGCTGACCCTCACCTGGACGCCCAATCTCGCGCGCTCGGCGGAACGCGCGCTGGCGCTGGAGATGTATCTCTCCTACCAGGAGGACCGCTCCATCACCAGCCCGCTCACCCGGCACAGCGAGCTGACCACTCGTCACTCGTTCGGCGGGTACCTGGTCCGGCCCCTCGGGTTCCTGTTCGACTTCGACAACTTTCCGCTCGACGCCGAGTTGGTCGAGAACATCCGGCTCAATCGACCCGAAACCAGGCGGACGCCCTACAGCCTGGAGAACCCGGGACAGTTCAACCTGATCGATCGGTACCGCAATAACGCGTATGGACTTTCCGGCTGGAGCGAGAGCGGCGGGCCCGTCGGGCAGCTGCGATTCTTCCGTGAGAACCGCTACATCGCCAGGACCAACTTGGACTGGCAGGTGGATCGCTTCGACCGGCTGAAGCTGGGAGCGGAGTGGGTCCTCTACTCGATCGGCCGGTACGAGTCGGAACTGGCCGCGCTCGGTGATGCGTACCTCGAGCGGCCGGTGCGCTGGAACGCCTTCGTGGAGGACCGGCTCGACCTCGGCGATGTGGTTCTGATCGGCGGGCTCCGCTTCGACTACTATGCGTCCCGCGCAAGCCGGCCCTTCCTGCTGGATACGGTGTCCACCAGTCCGACCTTCGGTGAGTACCTCAATCTCCCCGGCGCGCCGATCTATGAGGTAGGCGGCACGTTCGGAGACGAGCACGAGCCTCTTGTCGTCTTCCGCCCGGACCGATCCCACGGCTACCTGAGCCCACACATCCAGGTCTCCTTCCCGGTCACCGACCGGACCAACCTGCGGCTTTCGTACGCCCATCAGGTGCAGGCGCCCGACTTCGGACTGGTGTTGAACGGCGTGAACACCGGCGGACTCGGCGCGGACCTCGACTTCGGCAAGACGGTCGCCTTCGAGTTCGGCGTCCGGCATGCCTTCAGCGACGACATGGTGCTCGACGTGGCCGTGTACAACCGGGACAATCTCGCCGTCGCCGCGGCGCGAACGTTCTTGGTCAATGATCCGGTTCGCCAGCGCAGGAGTACCCTGGTTCGGGTGACGAATCTCGACTTCGGCAATGCCCGAGGCGTCGACGTGCGGCTCGACCGGCGGTTCGGCCGGTTCTTCAACGGAACGATCGGCTACTCCTATCAGAACGCGAAGAGTACGGCGTCCGATCCGCTGACCAATCAGGATCGAGGGGTGACACTAGTCAATGAGGTCGGCGGGATCCTGGGCCCACCGCCCCAGGAAATCATTCCTACGGTGCTGAGCCGGCCACACGATATCGCCGCGGCGATCGCGCTCACCTTCCCAGGCGAGTGGAAGCAGGGAAGCATCCTCGGATCGGTGCTCCGGAATTTGGGCCTCTTCGCCACCGCCCGCTTCGCAACCGGCACCCCCTACACGCCGTGCCTGGTGGCGACGGACAGCGGGGAATGCCTCCACCTCGGTGCGCCGAACGACGCCAGACTCCCCGCGTCCAGACAATTCGACCTTCGGGTGACCAAAGGCTTCGGGCTGGGCCGTTTGGGACTCACCGCCTACCTCGACGCCCGCAACCTGTTGAATCTCACCAACGTCTTACAGGTTTTCTCGGTCAACGGGACGACCGAAAACTCCGACGAGCGCCAGGTACAGTGGGCGGCCGATAGCTCTTCCTTCGCCGAGGACGCCAGGGCATCGGGTGTGTATGGGGACCGGGGGGACATCGACCTCCGGTTTCGTGGCCAGCAGGCGTCCGGCTGTGACGGGTGGATGACGGCCGGCGGCCGCGCTGCCGCACCCGACTGCGTGTATCTGTTTCGGGCCGAGGAGCGCTATGGCGATGGCGATCACGTCTTCACGCTGGCCGAGCAACGGCGTGCATCCGCTGCGTTCTACTCCGTAGATCGCGGGACGCACAATTACATCGGCGACCCGCGCCGGCTCCGGGTGGGGATCGAGGTGACTTTCTGATGCGGGGCGTGGCTCGCGCGGCGTTGGCCGCACTGATGCTCGCCGCGCCGGCCTTGGATGCTCAGACTAAGCTTGCCCAGTCTGGATTGGGGTACAGGCCCGATGGGTTCCGCCTCTTCGCTAGGAGTATCGGCGTGCTCAGCGTCAACCAAGTGTTTTGCGGCTTGGACGCCACTGGCCAGGTCTGCGTCGACACTACCGGCACTGGTCTTATCGGCGGCGGGTTCTGGCCCAAGGGTACCCGGAACCAATACGTTTATAACTCCGGGATCCAGTTGGCCGGGATCGTCGGCGGGATCAGATCGGAGAACCCGTGGGCCGGCGACACGACCGGCGCCTTCTTCTACAATCCCACGAGCGGGAGAACGAATGGCGAGCAGGTTCGGCCGATCTACAACTCGACCGACGCCGCCGACGTGGCCGACTGGCCGGCCGCCGCTTTCGTGCCCGACGAGCCGAACGAAGCCGACAACCTCTTTCATCCGGTCCTCCGGGGCCGGTTGGCGGCCTCGGAAAGCGATGTCTGGTGGCTGTCCTGGGACGGAAACCCGTTGCTCAAAGAGTTCCGCGTGCATCCCCTCGGGGTGCTGCTCGAGCAGCGCGGAATGGCCTGGAACAACCCGATCGGGAACCAGGACATCATCTATTTCGTCTATACCCTCTACAACATCACCTCCACTCGTTCGGCCGACTACGTAGGGGTGCGTCCCGCAATGCGGGACATTTTGCTCGAAGAAGGCGCGAGAATTTCAGCTGAAGAACAACGCGCATTTCGGGATCACCCTCCCGGTAAACGGCTACCCGATCACGAGCCTGCATGTCGCCTTTTCCGCGGACATGGATATAGGCAGCACCGCCACCACCAACTACTCCTCAGCCAACATTCCATTCGGACTGGGGTACACCTACGAACACACCTTCGGTCCGCCGGATAATTGGACCTTCGATCCGGCGATCTTCGGACCCCCCTTCTTCGCCGGTACCGGCTTCGCCGGGGTGAAGTACCTTCGCAGTCCGCGTGACTCCCTGGGCCGAGAGCTTGGAATCTCGGTCTTCGGGGCCTTTGCCTCCTTTGCAGGCGCGCCGCAGGATCCCGGGAGCTCGCTCCAGCTCTTCCGCTATCTCAGCGGCAGTCCCAATCCGGCAGTGGGCGACCCCGCTTGCAACGCCGGCGACCCGCAGGTCACCCACATCTGCTTTCTCAACAGGAGCCCGCCGTCCGACATGCGGTTCTTTCAGGCCACTGGCCCGCTCGCGCTTTCGCCGGGCGGGTTCGAGTCGATCGTGGTGGCCTACATCTTCGCCGCTCCAGTGCAGGCGGCGAACTGTCCGGCTGGGTGTGATGTAGCACCGGGTGACCCCACCATCCTCGGGGATCCAGGGCAAATGGCGGCCGGGGTCAATCCGATCGACTCGCTGACTGGCTACCGGGGGTTCAGCGATCCCAACGGCGACGGTCGAGTCGAACAGAGCGAATTCCAGGTCGTTCCCGGCTCGCTCCTGGGCAAGGCGTTGGTGGCGCAGGCGTTGTTCGACAATGGATTCCTACTATCGTCGACCGCCCCCGACACCCCTGACTTCTTTCTTATTCCGGGCCCCAACCAAGTCGCGGTGCTGTGGACTCCCTCCGCGACCGAGACCACGGGCGATGCCTCCTTCGGACTCGTCAACCAGCCAACCCTGCCAGGGGGAACACCGAACGTCCAGTACGACCCGAACTATCGCCAGTTCGACGTGGAGGGCTACCGGGTCTACCGCGGCCGGGTGGACACGCCGAGCGAGCTCCACCTCATCGCCCAATTCGACTACGCCAACACAGTCATGGCCGACTGGCGGGGTCAGGTGAACCCGGGGCCGGGCTGCGCCCCGGAGCTGGGGATCAACACCGTCACGGTTGCGGAGGGTGACACCACCTTCGGCTGCCGGGTGCCGTTCGACCCCCTCGTGCCCGGCGTGGCGCCTTCGGTGAGCGATACCCACCCGCTCGTGGGGCCGGTCGTCCAGGTCAAGCTCGCTCCGGAAGGGCGGCAGGCGCTGGCCACCGGCACGGCGATCATCCTCCACTCGGACACGGCGGGCACCGGCAAGGCCTTCGGCTGCCTCGCCTCGGCCGGAGCGAACGGCGGCCAGTGTCCGTTGCGCGACTCCGGGGTGCCGTTCGCCTTAGTCGATCGGGGCGTGCGGAACGATCTCCGTTACTTCTACGCCGTTACGGCCTTCGATATCAACTCATTGCAGTCCGGGCCCGCGAGCCTCGAGTCATCGCGGCGCACCAAAGCGGTGACGCCGACCAGCGCGGCCTCGAACTTCGAGAGCTCCGCCACCGTCGCGGTCGCCCTGCTGGGCCGCGGTACCACCCTCGACACGGCGGCCGCCGATCCCGTGCTCGACCCCACGACGGGCCGCTTCGATCGCCCCTTCCCGCCCGCCGGCGGCTTCGAGTTGGAGTTGGCGGAACTGGTCCAAACGGTGCTGCCCAGCTCGGGTTCGGCCTCAGTGCGGCTGGACAGCCTTCAACTCGGCTCGGCGTACGAAAGTGGCGCGGGCGAGCCGGGCACCCCGGCCCTCTACTTCCTGACCGCGAGCACGGGGAGCTCGACTTCTCGTCTGCAGCTCCAGGTGCTCCAGGACCAGACCACGGCCCTGGGGCGTAACTCCACCTACCTCGAAGCCGTCTCTGTGGAGGCAGCCACGGCCGAGCGCTTCGGTGGCAGGGAGGGGTTTCGGTTGACCGGCCGCCTCGATCTCGAGCTCCCCGGGAACTACTACACCAGCGCGTGGGGGCGTGGGTGCCAGAATGGAGCCGGCGGATTTACGGCCGCCGGCACGACCGGCTGCGAGTACAACGGGGGGCGCTGGTTCGACGGACCGTCCCCCGAGCGGAACGAGACTGAGGCCGACCCCCAGGCCGCGCACCCGCCGGGCTCGACTGCACCCGGCCCGATGGTCGGGCTCAACAACGCCGGGGCCCTCACGGGGGTGGCCACGATCCAGATGCCGCTGGCCTACGTGACGGCCGAGGCGGGCTACCGCGTCATCGAGGGCGTCCTTGGGGGGGCCCAGCGGGCGGCGGACTTCAATCTCTTCTGGGGCCCGGACGGCCGGATCGACTCGGTGGTCGACGTCACCCACAACGTCGCGGTGCCGTTCGATAGTCTCCAGCTGGCGGGCTCCTGGGGCGTGCTGAACCAGGCCGCCACGACAGCGGCGGGAGCGTTCGATAGCCGGCCGGACGTACTCACCAGCATGGATTTCACCTGCGTCGAGCCGCTGCGGTCGTTCGCGGCGGTCCAGGGTGCCTATCCCTGCACTGCTCCGGGCTACACCTTGAGCCGCACGGCCCTCCCAGGCCCGATGGCCATCTGGGATCAGACGGCCACCAATGCCCAGACCGCCGCGGTCCGGCCGGGGGTGGGGTTCGCGCTCTATCTGGCGGGCACCATCACCAACGTCGAGCTGACGGCGGGCCTCCCCGGGGCAGGCAGCGTCTGGAGCTTACGGACCTACGTCGGCGCGATCAGCGGGGGCCGAGGGGCCGCAGGGAATCGAGGTCCTTACACCTTCACGCCGGCGTCGCGCCCGCTCACGGCCGTGGGCGTTGAGGTGCGGCTCCAGTACCAAGCCGTCAATCGGGTCGTCGCCGCGACTAAGAACGATCTCAGCCGCGTGCACACGGTACCGGATCCTTACTATGTGACCAACGCGTTCGAGCGGACCACCGAAGGCAAGGTGATCCAGTTCGTCAATCTGCCGGCCGACTGCCTCATCCGCATCTACTCTTCCAGCGGCATCCTGGTGGCCCTGCTGGAGCACCACTCGAGCATGTTCGGCGGCTCGGAGCGGTGGAACGTGCTGAACCGCAACAACCAGGTGGTGGCGAGCGGGGTCTACTTCTACCACATCGAAGCCGGCGACGCCCGACGGGTGGGTCGCTTCGTCGTGGTCAACTTCGCTCGGTAACTGACGGCTTGCTGGGCGGAGACCGTCCCCTGTTCGGCTTGCCTCTGTCACCGCGTGGGCTCCAGAATTGAACCCTAGACTGCCCTTCTTTCCCGCCTTTCCATCAGGGCTCATGCGGCTCGAGTCGCGGCGTACGCATGCTGCGCCGCCTTCATCTCCATGACCCGGCACGATTCCCCTGTGCCGCGGGCCGGGCCTGCCCCTGGCATTGAGGCATCTTACCCCGCGTTCGGCGCGCGCTACCAAGTCGAGCGGGAGCTGGGCCGCGGCGGGATGGCGACGGTGTACCTGGCACGCGACCTCCGGCATGACCGCTTGGTTGCGCTCAAGGTGCTCCATCCGGAGCTCGCCGGCAGTCTGGGGCCCGACCGCTTCCTGCGCGAGATCGGCATCGCGGCCCGGCTCCAGCACCCCAACATCCTCTCCCTCTACGATTCCGGCACCACCGAAGCCCCGAGCGGGACGCGTCCGTTCTACGCTATGCCGTACGTCCCGGGAGAGTCGCTCCGCGACCGGCTGAGCCGCGAAAAGCAGCTCGGCATGGTGGACGCGCTCCGGATCACGGCCGAGGTGGCCGCGGCGCTGAGCTATGCCCACGAGCAGGGAGTAGTCCACCGGGACATCAAGCCGGAGAACGTCCTGCTCGACCAAGGGCGGGTTCTCGTGGCGGACTTCGGCATCGCCAAGGCTCTCGATGCTGCCGGCGGGGAGAAGCTGACTTCGACCGGGCTCTCACTGGGCACGCCGGCCTACATGAGCCCGGAGCAGGCCACCGCTGGGACGGTGGACGCCCGGGCCGACATCTATAGCCTGGGCTGTCTCTTGTACGAGATGCTGGCGGGGGATCCGCCGTTCTCCGGCTCGACGCCCCGAGCGGTCATGGCTCGCCACGCCCTGGATCCGGTGCCCTCGGTTCGGACGGCGCGCCCGGGAGTATCTCCGGCCGTCGAATCGGCGATTCATCGGGCCCTGCAGAAGGTGCCGGGCGATCGCTTCGCATCGGTGGGGGAATTCGCGGCGGCCTTGACCGGGCCCCACACAACAGCCGAGAAGACCGCCGCCATCTGGCCGGTCCGCACCCGGCGCGCTGCCGTCGTGTCCATCGTGCTTGCCGGACTCGTGATGGCCGCCGCTGCCGGCCTGTACTGGTGGCCGAAGCCCGTGGCCGCCCCCGACTCGATTCTCGTGGCAGTGGCGCCTTTCCGGGTCGTCAGCAGCGATAGCGGTTTGGCCTATCTGCGCGAAGGCATAATGGACCTCTTCGCAGCGAAGTTCACCGGCGAGACCGGACCGAGAGCGGTGGATCCGCGCCGGGTGATCCAGCGCTGGGCTGCGGCGGCCGAGGATCGGCCGGACCTGCCCGAGGTCGAGGCGCTGCAGCTGGCAAAGGGGCTCGGGGCAGGCCGGCTGCTCACCGGCAGCATCGTCGGAAATGCGGAGCGCATAGTGCTGAGCGCCGCCGTGCTCGATGTCGCGACCGGGCGCACCCAGCAACAGGCGACGGTGGACGGCCTGCACGACAGTCTGCCGTATCTGGTGGACCGTCTCGCCGGCCAGCTTCTGGCGTTGGACGCGGGACTCCAGTCGCAGCGCCTCGCCAGCCTCACCAGCGCCTCGCTGCCGGCCATTCGGGCCTACCTCGCCGGCCGGGCCGCGTTCCGCGCCGGGGAGAACTTCGCCGCTGTCCAGCATTTCAATCGGGCCCTGGAATACGACTCGGCGTTCGCCCTGGCGGGACTCGCGCTGGCAAGCGCGTCGAACAACGTGGATGGGTCCCAGGCCGATAAGGGAATGAAGGTGGCGGAGCAAGCCAAGCACCGCCTGAGCTGGCGCGACCGGACCATTCTCGAGTCCAAGGATCCCGAGGAGCTCGTAAAGAAGATCCCCGACAGCCCCGAGGCTTGGATGCACCTCGGCGACGCGTACTTCCACAACGGCAGTCTGTACGGCATGGCCGACGCCGATGCGCGAGCGCTGGACGCCTTCAAGCGTGCCTTGGCCCTGGACTCGCTCTCGGCCACCAATCCGAATGCCGAGTATCTGATGCACTTCAGCGAGTTGGGGCTGAATGCGGGGGACACCGGCCTGGTTCGCCGCCTCCTCACGCTCGCCGCCGCTCGTGATCCGACCGGCAAGTTCGCCGCGCAGCACGCCTTCTCTCTGGCCGAAGCGTCGGGAGACAGCACCGGGATGGCCCGGCTGCGGGCCGGCTTCGGCCGGGCGAGCTTTCAGGTCCTGATCAGGGTCCTCTGGGAAAACCAGGGGCGCGGCGTGCGGGTCGAGGATGCCCAACGAGCGATGGACGCCGCTTGGACCGCTCCCAGTGACTTCTCGGCTGGAGCCCCGGCACCCCGCAACCTTGTACGTGTGCTCGCCCACGACCTGGCGCTCAATCGCGGCCGCCCGCGCGATGCTTTGGCCGGGGGGGAGATCGGTGACTCACATCCTAGAGGAGGCCCTCGGTCCCTGATCTACGATGCTCTCTACTGGGGTGGAGACACCGTCGCCGCGGCGGCGGCGGCTCGGAAGATCGAGCAGACCCTCGCGGGCCCGCGGCCGAGGGAGTCCGATCCCGATCTGCACGCCTACTACTACGACATCTGTACGCTCGAGCAGTGGCGGCTGGCGCACGAGGACCTGCGGTCGGCGCCCGCCTCCATCACCCGGCTGCGCGCGGCGGCAGGGATCGAGAAGATCCAGTGGCCGGAGGAGCACGAGCGGTGTGCGGACCTGCTCGCTGCCTGGCACGCCACGATCGCCCGGCTGCCCGACGCACGTCCACGGCTTGCCAGGGTGGACTCGCTCCAGAAGGCATACCCGGTCGGCGTCACCGGCTCTCCGATCCAGGCGTCGAACCTGATCGTCAGCCGACTCTGGGCCGCGCAAGGCGATTGGACACGGGCCGAGGCCGCGGCGTACCGGCGATACCGCGGCATGCATCCGAAATTCCTTTCGACCCACCTGCTCGAGGAAGGCCGGGCCGCCGCGCTCGCCGGTCATCGCACGACGGCCATCCGGGCGCTGCAGCACTACCTGGCTCTGCGCTACGACCCCGAGCCCTCCGTCCGGCCGGAGGTCGAGGCGGTGCGGGCGGAGTGGGCGCGGCTGGTGGGAGAGCAGGAGTCGTGACTGCGGGAGGCATGCGGTGCCTCGTTGACACCGCCGGGGACTGGTTGCATCCTCGTTTCACACCGCGACACAGTGCCGTGAAGCGGGTCGCGGTGGGGAAGCACGGCAGTATTGATTGGAGGTGCCTATGGCCCACATCACGCGGGTCGGCACGCAGGTCGCGTTGGTCATACTCGCCAACGGATGTGCCGGCTCGGAGGACTTGCGCTCCACCGCAGGGGTGACCGACTCGGCCGCGTTGGCAGCATCCGCCGATAGCGCAGCCGAGCTGCGCGTCTCAAACGTCATGATCGGGAGACGGATCGGTCCCGGTAACAGGATCACCGAGCCGACCTTCGAGTTCGGCCCCCGGGATACCGTGTACGTCTCAGTCGGCACCCAGGGCGCCGGGGAGGCCGGCACCCTGACGGCGGCGTGGCGGTCTCAGAGCGGGGAGATCGTGCAGAAGTCGTCGGCACCGGTCCCGCCGGCCGGCGAGAACGCCGAGTTCCGCCTTGCTCAGCCCAAGGGCCTGAAGCCGGGGACGTACAAGGTGATCGTCTTTCTCGGCGGCGACTCGGTGGAAACCAGGGTCTTCGTGGTGAAGAAGTAGCAACTCGCAACATGCTCGCGCGCCCCGCACCCCTCCGGTCACTCGATCGGAGGGGTGTGTGGCAGGCGCATTCCGGTCGACCAAGGCCGACGTCCTCGCCTGACTGGCTATTCAGCCCTAGATTCAACCGAAGTCCGGGGGCTCCCGCCCCCGATCTCTCGCAAATCCAACGATCAAATCACGATCGGATTACGCTCCCGCTGTATGATGCGAGAGCGTGTCGAAGGGGGCGGTCCATTGTCCTGCGTTGGACGAGGATACCCGCACATTCGTGCCGCGTGTCGCTTCGTGACGGCGGGCGGCCTGTTGGCGTGCCTGTCTCTCCCGCTCATGGCACAAGCTCCCACCGGCAAGCTGCAGGGCAGGGTCCACGGTGTCGACGGGACTGCCCTGTCCGACGCGCAAGTACATCTGGTGGGTACCGCTTTCGGCGCCGTCGCCGATCCCAGCGGGTTCTACTTCATCAACAACATCCCCGCTGGAACGGTGGCGGTGCGGGCGGCCCTGATCGGCTTCGGGCCGATCGAGGTGCGCGACCTCAAGATCCTCGCCGGCCAGACCATCACCCAGGACTTCATCCTCCGCCCCGAGCCGGTGCGGATCCAGGAGATCGTCGTTCTCGCCGCGGACAACCTGTTGGTACCTCGCGACGAGGTCACCAGCAAGCAGCGGGTGGACGGGTGGTTCACCGAGCGCCTGCCGGTGGATCGGGCGCGAGGGGTTCTCGCGCTTCAGCCAGGCGTGGTGGCCGACGTGGACACCGGCTTCGGTGGCATGCTGGCGCTTTCCATTCGCGGGGGCCGGATCGACGAGGCGGTGACCTACGTGGACGGAGTTCCGGTGACGCCCGGCTACCGCGCGCTCGCAGGTCTGGGTACCCGGGGCACCGAGATCAGTGTGGGAACCAACGCGGTGCAGGAGGCGTCGGTGACGACCGGTGCGGCGTCAGCGGAGTTCGGAAACGCGTTGTCGGGCGTGATCTCGATCCAGACGCCGACCGGTGGGCAGCGTCTCGGGGGCGCGTTCGGCTATGAAACCGACGAGCCATTCGGGGTAAGCCACGGCTTGGGCTTCAATCGCATAGAGGCGAGCCTGGGCGGACCGTTGGCTCGCAACCTGACCTTCTTCGTCGCCGGAGTTCTCGAGGGCCAGAAGTCCGCCCGGGAGGGCTTCGACGCGGAGAAGGCGCCGGTTTTCGCTCGGGCGGGCGTGGACACAACCGTGGCGGTGCCCGAGTCGGACGATCCATTCGCCGATACCACCTACATGCCCATCTCCCGGTTCGTGATCTACCGAGGCGAGTGCGACGCCTTCGCGAACAGCGCCAACCAAGGGATCCGCACCAACTATGGGCTTCCCTGTCAGGGCATCCGCACACCGGCGAGCGCCACGTCGACGTACGAGCTCCAGGGCAAGCTCAACTACACCTTCGGCCGCGGGTCACGGGTCGCGCTGAGCTATCTCGGAAGCCGCAACCAGGGGCGGAACTTCGATTATGCCAACCTGTACAACGCCGCGGCGTTGTGGGGCTACCGTCGCTGGAGCAACATCTTCACCTTGAGCTGGACCCAGAATCTTGGACGGACCGCCGAACGCGCTTTGGCGCTGGAGACGTACCTCTCCTACCAGCAGGACCACGGCATCCAGAGCCCGTTGACCCGGAACTCAGAACGGGCGAGTCGCGACCCGTTCGGCGGCTTCCTGCTCGCGCCGCTGGGGTTCTTGTTCGACTTCGACAGTTACCCGCTGACCCAGGACCTGGTGCGGAGTCTTCGGGAGGACCTCCCCGGCACCGGGCGAACTCCCTACGACGTGGAGAATTCCAGCCCGGATCAGTTCAGCCTGAAGGACCGCTTCAGCAACAACGCCTATGGCCTCCCGGGATGGTCGGAGTCAGGCGGGCCCGCCGGGACCCTCAGGCTGTATCGGGAGCAGCGGTACCTGGCCAGGGCCAACCTCGACTGGCAGGTCGATCGATTCAATCGTCTGCGGACGGGCGGCGAGCTCACCCGCTATGCTATCGACCGGTACATGTCTGACCTCGAGGTGACCGGCTTCGGTGATGTATACCTGGGGCGACCCATACGCTGGAATCTGTTCCTGGAGAACCGGCTCGACCTGGGCGACGTCGTGTTGGTCGGGGGACTTCGCCTCGATGGGTATGATTCCCGCGCCACCAGGGACTTCCTCCTCGACACAGTGATTGCGAGCCCCACCTTCGGCGAGTACCTGCGGGTCGGCGGCGCGGCCCGGTATGGCGATGGGGGGTTGAGCGAAGACGGCCAGCCCCTGGTCATCACCCGCGAGGATCGGGGGCACGGCTACCTGAGCCCCCACATCCAAGTCTCCTTCCCGGTCACCGCTCGGACCAACTTCCGCCTGTCCTACGCCCACCAGGTGCAGGCGCCGGATTTCGCGCTGGTGCTCCACGGCGTCAATCTCGGAGGCATCGGTACCGATCTCGATTTCGGCAAGACCATCCTGTTCGAGTTCGGGGTACGCCACGCCTTCAGCGACGACATGGTGCTCGACCTCGCGGCGTACAACAAGGACAATCTCGCGGTGGCGGCGGCCCGTACATTTCCGGTGACGGATCCGTTCACCGGCTCCCGTGGCAGCCAGGTCCAGGTGACCAACGCCGACTACGGGAGCACCCGGGGGATCGACCTGAGGTTTGACCGTCGGATCGGCAACCTGTTCAACGGGACGATCTCCTACAGCTATCAAACGTCGAAAAGCACCGGCTCGGATCCCTTCAGTTTCCAAAATGCGGGGGCAGTGGTGCTCGAACAGATCGGAGGCGCCATCGGCCCTCCACCCCAGGCCATCCTGCCCACGGAGTTCAGCCGTCCCCACAGCCTCGCCGGCGCGGTTTCATTCACCTTCCCGGCCGGCTGGAAGCCGGGAACGGTGCCCGGCGCGATGTTTCGGAGCCTCGGCCTCTTCGCGGTGTTCCGGTACGCAAGCGGGACCGCCTATACCACCTGTGCGGCCGCGCAAGGCAACGAGAACAGCATCACGGCCACGACGCTGACCGGGTGCGTCCAGGGAACCGGTCCCATCAATGGCTCGAGACTCCCCGCGCTGCGGCAGGTCGATCTCCGGTTGACCAAGCAGTTCGACCTCGGAAGCCTGGGGATGACTGCCTATCTGGACGTCCGCAACCTGTTCAATTTCGCGAACACCCTGCGAGTCTTTCAAACCACGCGGGACATCGTCAACCCGGCCGATCGGCAGAACACGTGGTCCACGGACAGCTCGCACTACGCCGCCGAGGCACGTGCCTCAGGCGTCTATGGGGGCGACGGCTCGCTCGACCTCCGCTTCGGCGGCCGGGTCGCCTCGGGCTGTTCCGACTGGCTCAGCGGCGGAGGCCTCCCCGCCCCGCCGAACTGCGTCTATCTGATCCGGGCCGAGGAGCGCTTTGGCGATGGGGACCATGTCTTCACCATCGACGAGCAGCGCCGGGCCTCCGACGCCTTCTACGCCGCGGTGGGTCAATCTTCGAACTTTGTCCCCCGGGGACGTCATGCCTTCACCGGTAATCCCCGCCGGCTGCGCATCGGCCTTGAGGTGGCGTTTTGAGCGGCGCCCGCGTGTTCACCGCGTTGATGTTCCTCGGGCTGTTAGGCCTGCCCGGGTCGGCGGCTGCCGCGCCGCGGCCGAGGCCGAGCCATCCGCCGGCCGGCTTCCGCCTGTTCGCTCGCGCCGTCGGCGCACTGACCGTCAACCGTGTGTATTGCGGCCTCAATGCCAGTGGGCAAATCTGCGTGGACAGCACCGGCTCGTCGTTCGCTGGCGGGGGGTTTTGGCCCAAAGGCACCGCGGATCAGTACGTGTTCAGCTCCGGACTTCAGCTCGCCGGCGTCATAAGCGGCAGCAAGCCTGAAAACCCGTGGGGGGGTGACACGAGCAGTGCCACCTTTTACAACCCGGCGGGGGACGGCGACGGTGAACCGGTGCGTCCGATCTTCAACAGCGCCGACCCGGCAGACCTCGCGGAATGGCCCGCGGCCGCTCGGGTTCCGATGGGCGACCAGTCTCAAGAGCTCTTCGACCCGGTTCTCCAAGATCGGCCCACCGCCTCGCAAGGCGATGTCTGGTGGCTGTCTTGGGACGGAAACCCGGCCATCACCGGTGTAACCAAGCGCAAACATCCCTTGGGGGTGGTGGTGGAGCACCGGGGAATGGGCTGGAACTTCCCGGCGGGAAACGAGGATGTACTGTACTTCATCTTCACCATCTACAACATCACCTCCACCAACCCGGCGGATTATGTCCGGGTCCGTCCGGCGATGCAGGAGATCCTACTGGGGAAGGCCGGGGATTTCCAGCGGCTCAACAACGCCGCCAGCGGGGTGACCCTTCCGAGCGGGGGGTATTCGATCCAGGATCTCTACGTGGCGTTCGCGGCGGACATGGATGTCGGGAGCGCGGGCCTGAACTACGCGTCGGTCAATCTTCCATTCGATCTGGGCTACACCTATGACCACAGCTTCGGCCAGGTCGAAAGCTGGACCTTCGATCCGGGAGTCTTCGGCTCACCATTCTTCGCCGGTACGGGGTTCGCCGGGGTGAAGTATCTGCGGAGCCCAAGGGACACAACGGGCAAAGAAGTGGGGCTCACCCTCTTCGGGAATACCTTGAACCAAGGATCGTTTGATGATCCGTTTAGCGCCACCCAACTCTACCGCTATCTCTCCGCCAACTTGAACCCGGCCTTGGGCGACTCGCAGTGCAACAGCGGCGATCCCAAGGTCACCCGGATCTGCTTCCTGAACAACGCCCAACCCGACGACATCCGGTTCTTCCAGGCGTCGGGCCCGATGACCCTCGCCCCAGGGGAGTTCGCTTCGATCGCCGTGGCGTACCTCTTTGCGGCGCCGGTCCAGGATGCGGTGTGCGCCCCGCCCTGCGACCTCCGTCCGGAGGATCCTACCATTCTGGGCGACAAAGTCCGGATGGACGCCGGCGTCAATCCGGTGGATCGGCTGACCGGGTACCTCGACCACACGGATGCCAATGCCGACGGTCGGGTGACGCAGGAGGAGTTCGAGGTGGTGCCCGGCTCGCTGCTGGGCAAGGCGCGCGTGGCGCAGACCGTCTTCGACAGCCGCTTCCTTCTTGCGTTCGCCCCCGCGTCGCCACCCTTTTTCGTCATTCCCGGCGATGACCAGGTCACCGTCCTCTGGCAACCCAGCCCGACCGAGGCTGTGGGCGATCCATACTTCGGCAGCGCGAACCCGGCGACCATCGTTCCCCCCGGCGGCGGCGCGCCGGTTCCCAACCCTCTCTATGACCCCAATTACCGGCAGCACGACGTGGAGGGGTATCGGATCTACCGGGGTAGAGTGGACACGCCGACCTCATTGCGTCTGCTGGCCCAGTTCGACCACGCCGGGACCGTGATCTCCGACTATCAGGGCCAGGTGAATCCGGTGCCCACCTGCGCCCCGGAGATCGGCATCGATGCCGGGGTGAACCCGGAGATCGGGCGCGACCTCTGCGATTTCGACCCGGTGGCCCCGGGCGTGGCCCGGACGAGGCATGTGGACGTCCCCTTGGTGGGGCCGATCGTTCAGGTGCGCCTCAGTCGCCGGGCGGCCCTGGCCACCGGCGAAGCGATCATCCTCGAAGCCGACACCGCGTTGACCGGCGGTGCCGGCACCTGTCTGGGCTCCGGCAACGATTCCGAGTGCATCCTCAGGGACAACGGCGTGCCGTTCGCCTACGTTGACCGGACCGCCAGCAACAATCTCCGCTATTTCTACGCGGTCGTCGCCTTCGACGTGAACTCGATCCAGTCGGGTCCGAGCAGCCTGGAATCACCCCGGACGACGAAGCCGGTGACGCCGGTAGCCCCCGCCTCGAACCACCACAACTCGGCCGTGATCGTCACGCGGGTGGAAGGCCGCGGCGTCGCGGTCGACCAGGATTCGGTGCTCCCGATCATCGACCCGGCGAACGGAACATTCAACAAGAGGTTTCCTCCCGCCGACAACGTCCGGCTCGGGTTTGCGGTCGATATGGCGCATGCGATCTTTTCAGGCCAAGGGAGCTTCAGCGTCCGGCTGACCGGTCTCGGCCTGGGGGATTCGCGCAATGGAATCCCCGCCAGCTACACCTACACGACCGGCGGCACGGGAGAGCAGGTCACGTTCACCATCGCGGTGATTCCGGACCTGAGTGGAGCCGTCAACACCGTGGTCCGCGGACCCCCATTCTCGGCGGCATTGGCCGATCCGGCGCTCGCGGCGCGGTATGGGATGCCCGCCGGCTACCGGCAGAGCGCGAACGTGGGTCACGGGTTGGTCGGATACACCGCGACCAATGCCTACGGGCGAGGCGCGGTGGACGGCTCGAACATGCCGGCCGCTGGTGCGACGGGAACACACTACAATGGTCCGAGGTGGTTCCAAGGCCCGAATGAGACCAGGGGCGATCCCAACGCGGGCAATGTCGCCGGAACCGAGAACGCAACCGAGTTCAACAATGCGGGCCAGCTGCCGGGCGTCGTCACGATCCAGAATCCCCAATCCTATACTCAGCTCTCGGGCGACTGGCGCCGACCCGAGGCCGTGCTCACGGCCGCGGTCCGGGCGGCAGATTTCAATTTCTACTGGGGCGCCGGCGGGAAAGTGGACTCGGTGGTGGACCTGACTCACAACGTGCCGGTGCCGTTCATGGCCGAGAGCCTAGGCGGGGGTTGGGGATTCCTCAACCAGGCGGCCACCGTCCCGGTGGGCTCGTTCGACGGGCGGCCCGACGTGCTCACGGTGGCCGACTTCGGGTGCGTGCACCCGCTCCGCGATCCCGGCCGCGCGCCCGACACTCAAGGTGAGAGCGGCATCCCCTGCTCCTCGACGGCGACCTATCTGCTGAGCGATGTCGCGTCCCCCGGCCCGATGGCGATCTTCGGCGGCGCGCTCTCGAACGCGACCACGGAACCTCCCCGGCCCGGTCCGGGCTTCGCCGTCTATGTGGCGGGGCACATTTTTCTCATGGAGCTCGCCTCCACGGCGGCCCTTCCGCCGCCCGGGACGGTGTGGAGCCTGCGGAGTTACATCGGCCATGTGTCGGGGGGCAATGGCGCCGGCGGCCACGAGGGTCCGTATAGCTTCACCCCGGCTCCCCGCACCTTCTCCGCCCTCGGCGCCGAGGTGCGGCTCTCCTATGACGTCGTCAACCGGACGGCGCCCGTATCGGCGAACGACCTCTCGCGGGTGCACACGGTCCCCGATCCCTACTACGTGACCAGTGCGTTCGAGCGGACCACTGAGAACAAGGTGATCCACTTCGTCAACCTGCCGCAGCACGCCATCATCCGGATCTATTCCTCGAGCGGCATCCTGGTCGCACTCCTGGAGCACCGATCGAGGACCTTCGGTGGTGCGAAGACCTGGAACGTGCTCAGTCGGAATGATCAGGTGGTGGCCAGCGGAGTCTACTTCTATCACATCGAGTCGGGCGATGCCAGGAGGGTGGGGCGCCTCACCGTGGTGAACTTCGCACAGTAGTAGCCGCCTGGCGCTCCTCCACGCGGTCCCGCTGGGCGGCCAAGGGGTCGGAGTTCCGAGCTGGCAATGACCTCGACCCCCTGGTCCGGCCGTCAGCATGCCTGGCTGGGGATGCTGCTATTCACCGAGACCGGCAGCCGCTTCAGGCACTCGGGTGTCTCCGGACTCGGCCTCATCGCCCTCGCGACTCTCACCCACGCGGAACCATGGGCACTCTTCCAGGTCGCGACGATCCGTACCTCGCCGGCCCTGCGCCCCTCCACCAGCCCGTCGGGCCCCACCCGGGCGATTGCCGGGTCGGTGCTGGACCAGCTCACCACCGCCGGGCTCCTGAGCGACCCTCCCCCTTCCGAGACGGTCGCCTGGAGCCTGATGAAGGCACCCCCATCGATCGTCGCGCTGACGGGTGCGACGGTGAGCACGACGATCTCGGTCTCGGCGGACGCCCCCCCGGGGCCGGTGGGAGGGGTGCAGGCGGCCAGCAAGGTGGCCGCGGAAACGGCGGTGTGGAGCACGATGACGGCACGCATGGTGGCCTCCGGTCGGGTTGTCGGGCTCGGTGCGGCTTGCCCGCACCGAATCACCGGGCCACAATAGTCCGCAGGGCTCACGCGCTTCTCATTCCCTCCTCAGCGAACGCTCATGTTCCGGCTTGAGACTTTCGGAGGTTTGGCCCTCACCGACGCCGACGGCCGGCCGGTGATGCCTCAACGCCGCCGGCTGGCGCTGCTTGCCCTCCTCGCGGCGTCCGGCGAGCGTGGCCTGACCCGCGAAAAGGTGCTCGCCTATCTGTGGTCGGAGAGCCCCGCCGAGAATGCCCGCCATGCCCTGGAGCAGCTGCTCTACTCCATGCGGCGACAGCTGCCGGAGGAGCTGTTCCAGGGCACAGACCCGCTCCGGTTGAACACCGAGGTCGTACACGCAGACGTGGTCGAGTTCGCCCGGGCGATCGCTGCGGGCGATCCCGCCGGCGCGGTCGCGGCCCATCGAGGCGCGTTCCTCGACGGCTTCTACCTCCCCGACGCACCGGAATTCGAGCGCTGGGCCGAGCAGGAGCGAGCGCGGCTCTCCGGCCAGCACGCGCAGGCGCTACGCAGGCTGGCCGCGGACGCGCACGCGCTGGGGCGCCACACGGTGGAGATCGACCTGTGGCAGCAACTCGCCGCTGCCGATCCCCTGGCCGAGCGGGCTACCATCGGATTGGTCCGGGCGCTGGCCGAGGCGGGAGATTGGGCTGGGGCGCTGCGGCAGGCGCGCGAGTACGAGGCGAGGGTGCGGGAGGAGGTGCCGGGAGCCCCGGCAACCGGCCTGGTAGCGCTGGTCGAGCGCATGAGTGGCGAGCGGGCGGTGATACGGGAGCGTGTGGAGAGCGCCGTGGAGGCCGGCGACAGGTACGCGATCGAGCGGGAGCTGGGTCGCGGCGCGGTTGCAACCGTGTACCTGGCACGAGACCGGAAGCACGATCGCGCCATCGCGCTCAAGGTCCTCAGGGCCGAGATCACCGGCGGAACTGACGCCAAACGGTTCGTCCGCGAGATCGGATTCCTGGCCCGGCTGCACCACCCGCACATCCTGCCTCTCTACGACTCTGGAACCCTGGCGCTCCAGGACGGGCGCATCGGGCTCTTCTACGTGATGCCGTACATCCGCGGCGAATCCCTCCGCCAGCGGCTCGAGCGCGAGGTGCAGCTCCCGGTCGCGGACGCGGTGCACGTCGCGCGCGAGGTGGCGGATGCGCTGGGCTACGCGCACGCGGAAGGTATCGTGCACCGTGATATCCGGCCGGAGAACATTCTGCTGGAGTCGGGTCACGCCCTCGTGGCGGACTTCGGCATCGCGCGGGCCCTGGAGACAGCCGGGGGAGAGAGATTGTCCGCAACGGGAGTCGTCCTCGGGGTTCCGGAGTACGTGAGCCCGGAGCAGGCGGGAGGAAAGGGGGAGATCGACGGCCGCAGTGACATTTACAGCCTCGGCTCCGTGCTCTACGAGATGCTGACTGGAATGCCGCCGTTCACCGGGGCCATCCGGGGGGCGGTGCTCGCCCGCGTGATGGCCGAGGCCGTGCCGCCGCTCCGGACGGTGCGCCCGGATATCCCGATCCAGGTGGAGCGGGCGGTGATGACCGCGCTGGCGAAGCAGCCGAAGCAACGGTTCGCCGATGCGGCGCAGTTCGCGACGGCGCTCGAAGTCCGGCCATGACCGTCATCGACGTCAGCGACTCCCTTCGCGCCGCGTTGGCGGCACGCTATACCATCGAGCGCGAGCTCGGGCGTGGTGGGATGGCCACGGTCTATCTCGCCGACGACCTCACCCTCCACCGCCGCGTCGCGCTCAAGGTGCTCCGCCCCGACCTGGCTGCGACGCTTGGTCGACAGCGGTTCCTTCGCGAAATCGAGATCGCAGGCCGGCTATCTCATCCCAACATCCTGGCCATGCATGACTCCGGCGAAGCCGAGGGCCACCTGTTCTATGTCATGCCGTATGTGGAGGGCGAATCGCTGCGGCAGCGGCTGGACCGCGAAGCCCAGCTCTCCCTGGCGGAAGTGATCAGCCTCGTCACCGCCGTGGCCAGTGCCCTGACCTACGCCCACCGGCACGGCGTGGTGCACCGGGACATCAAGCCGGAAAACATCCTGCTGGCCGCGGGAGACTCGAAGAGCTCGTCGGCGCATCCCCTGGTGGCTGATTTCGGCATCGCCCGCGCGCTCGACGCCGCCGGTACCGAAAAGCTGACGTCGACCGGTCTCGCGCTCGGCACGCCAAGGTACATGAGCCCGGAGCAAGCTGCCGCCGGCGGACGCATCGACGGGCGGAGCGACATCTACGCCCTAGGCTGCGTGGCGTACGAGATGCTTGCCGGCGAGCCGCCGTTTACCGGCCCGAACGCCCAGTCGATCCTGGCACGCCACTCGGTCGACCCGGTTCCTTCGCTCCGAACGGTTCGCTCCACCGTCCCCCTCGCCGTCGAGCTCGCCATTGCGAGGGCGTTGGCGAAGGTGCCGGCAGACCGGTTCCCCACGGCGGACCAGTTCGCGGCGGCGCTGGCATCAGACCGGGCGCCGGCGCCACCGTCGTCGCGAAGACTCGTTTCGCGTCGAGCCAAGCTCCTGCTGGGCACGGCGACGATTGCCGCGGCCGGACTCGGGGTGTGGATTCTTCGACCGTCCTCCTCTCCGTCCGTCGTTCCCTCCGCGGCGTCCATCGCAGTGCTGCCGTTCGTCTCCTCGATTGGCGACACCAGCCTGGCTCGCCTGGGCCGCGACCTCGCGATCACAACCAGTGCCACGCTCGCCGGGGTCGGTGGCATCGAGACGGCGGATCGGCTCAGCGTCGCAAGCGCCACGGCTAACCAGCCCAATCTCTCCATCGCCGATGGGGCGGCGCTCGCCCGGCGGCTGGGCGCCAGCAGTTTGCTTCGAGGGACGCTGGTGCGCGCCGGAGACAACGTCCGGCTCGACCTCGGCCTCTACAGCACTGCCGGCCTCGCTCCGCTGGCCGAGGGGATCACCGTCAGCGGTCATCGCGACAGTTTAGGGCCCTTGACCGATTCCATCGCCTGGGCGCTGCTCCGCCAGGTCTGGCAGCGAGGCGAGCCACCGTCACCGAGCCTCGACGCCGTCACCACCCAATCGATTCCGGCGCTCCGAGCCTTTCTGCAAGGCGAGCGGGAGCTGGCCGCCAGCCGCTGGGGTGAAGCGCTGCTGGCGTATCGTAGCGCGATCGCGGCCGACTCCACCTTCGTGTTGGCCCATTTCCGCTACGCGCTAACGAGGTTCTGGACCCGGCAACCGGTCGAGCCGGAGGTGCTGGAAGCGCTCCGCCGCTATCGAGCCGATTTTCCCGAGCGCGAACGGCTCCTCATCGATGCGTTCCTGACGAGTGGAAACACTCCCCGGCTCAAGATCGAGCGACACGTCGTCGCGACCCGCCGTTTTCCCGACTACTGGCCGGCCTGGTTTCTCTACGCCGATGCGTTGTACCACGGCGGGCCGATCGACGGACACGATTGGAGCGAGGGTCTCGAGGCATTCCGGCGCGTGGTCGCGCTCAATCCAAGACTCGTCCCTGCGTGGGAGCACATTTATGATCTCACTGTGGGGCGGGACCAGGCTGAAGCATCGAAAGCGTACGCCAGTCTGGTCCAACTCGGCTGGCTCGAGGGACAACCACCGGGAGGAAGGCTTCTCTCCCGGCTTCTGGCCGGGGTAGGGATCGCAGGCGGGGCGATGCCGGCCGATCTGCGCCGGCTGGCGGACTCGACGGCTGAGTTCGTGGTGTCCCCAAGGTTGAAGGAAGGCCCCGTGGTCGAGGAGTTCGAACCCCTCTACCTCCTCCAGGCAGGCTTTCCCGCCGCGCAGCTCGAGCTCAACCGCCTAGCCCTAGCGACCGGACGAGCGGCGCCCTCGCTGAAAACAGCACTTTTGGCTGCGAACGCGTGGTCCTTGGCCGCGCGTGGGAGCTGGGACTCGGCTCTCACGGACATGAGCGCGGTCGCGTCGAATCCCGACGTGCCGGGAGTAACCCCGCTCGCGTTCCAGAACTACGGACTGGCCGTGCTCGGAGCCATGGTTGGGGCTACCTCGCCCGTGCTCGCGGACCAGCGCCGACCCGCAGTGGTCGCATTCATCGGCCGCCTCGGCGACGATGAGGGCGCTCGGTTCTCGCGGGTCCGTCTGGCATGGCTCGACGGCGTGCTTGGCCTTGCTCGCGGCGACCGCCGAGCCATCGGGACGGCTCGTGCAGACGCGGCCGGAAGCCGGTGGGAGCAGCGGAGCCAGCTGGATCTGGTCGTCCGCTCGCTCGCGGCGCTCGAGCGGGGAGTGGCCGGGGACAGGAAGCGAGCCGGCCGGGAGCTCGCAGGGCTCGAGGAGTACTGCGTCGGCCACGAGAATTGCGGCTCCCTTGTACCGGACATCGCCATTCAACGGTTCGTCGCGGCCCAGTGGCTGGGAGAGGCGGGTGAAGTAGAGCAGGCCCGTCGCTTGCTACGCTGGCAGGAGGCTCCATGGCTGGGCTGGCCCTGGACACTCGGCGTCGCGCTCGGCGGACCGACCTACCTGGCTCGTGCACGCTTGGAGGAAACCCTCCGCGACAGTGCTCGCGCGCGTGAGCATTACCAACAATTCCTCCGCCGCTATGATCGGCCGATTCTTCCCCACGCCCACCTCGTGGAGGAGGCGAAGGGTGCCTTGAGTCGACTGAAGGCTCAAGGCGAGTGACTACCGTCGCGGCCGCGGGAAATCGCCACCCATCGATCCCGCCGTCCCCCCTATCTTCGCCCGATGTCCGCGCCCATGGCCGCGCTGCCGCATGCGGAGCGCCCGCGCGAGCGGCTGTGGTCGCTCGGTCCGGCCGCGCTCACGACTGTCGAGCTGATTGCCGTTCTCCTCGGCACCGGAAGCGGCGGCCGGACGTCGCTCCAGATCGCCGCGCGCTTGCTCGAGGTCGGTGACGGGTCCTTGCGACGGCTCGCCCAGCGTCCCCATGCCGAGCTGCTCCAGGCCGAGGGGATCGGCCCGGGAAAAGCCGGCCGTCTGCTCGCGTCGTTCGAGATCGGTGCCCGCCTGGCCAGCGAGGGGCGCCCCCCGGTCCAACGCATTCGGGAGCCCGAGGACGTCGCCCGCCTGTTTCAGGCTCGACTGCGTGATCTTCAGGTCGAGGAGTTCCATCTCCTCGCCCTCGACAGCCAGAGCCAGGTACTCCGGGAGGTGCTGGTGACACGGGGGCTGCTGAACAGCTCGCTGGTCCATCCCCGCGAGGTCTTTCGGGCCGCGATCGCCGAGGCGGCCGCCGGCATCATCGTGGTGCACAACCATCCCAGCGGGGATCCAACTCCCTCTGTGGAGGATCGCGCCGTCACCCGCCAACTCGCTGAGGCCGGGCGGTTGCTCGACCTGCCGCTCTACGATCACGTGATCATCGCGGGCGACCGCTTCGTCAGTCTCGCCACCCTGGGCCTCCTCTGACCGGCAGCCGCGCTTCCCACCCGGTGTAAGTTTAGAGTCCATACCTGGATAGGCGCTTCATCCCGGCCGCCAGGACCCTCGTGCGAACCGAGTGGCCGACAGGGCCCCGCGTTGACGGCCGGAGCACTTCTCGCCATCGTAAGTCAGGGCCCGCGCTGCATGTGACAGGCGCGCCCCGCATCCCCGGCAACGGCGGAGACCTGAACCGCGGCGGAACCCCCTGTTCCGGCGCCCGGGGACTCTCCGTCCGTCCGGCGACTGCGCACTCTCGCGACGATGGGACTCGAGTGACCTCGACCCTGCCCGAACTGGCCCCGGACCTCTCGGCCGTGCTCGACAAGCACGCCGATCGGCTGGACCTCGATCTCATCGATCGGGCCCTCCGCTTCAGCGCGTCCGCCCACCGGGGCCAGAAGCGGATGTCGGGCGAGGATTTCGTCTCCCACAGCATCGCGGTCGCCCTGATCCTGGCGGAGCAGTTGCTCGACAGCGCCACCATCTCGGCGGCGCTGCTGCACGACGTGGTCGAAGACTCCGATGTCCGCACCGAGGATATCGCCCGCGAGTTCGGCAGCGAGATCGCCGGGATCGTGGACGGCCTCACCAAGATCTCCAGCCTGACCTTCCGCAGCTCCGCCGAAGAACAGGTGGAGAATTACCGAAAGCTGCTGCTGTCGATCGCCAAGGATGCGCGGGTCATCATCATCAAGCTGGGCGACCGGCTACACAACATGCGGACGCTGGAGCATCTGCAGCCCGAGCGCCGCCATCGCATCGCGATGGAGACCCGGGAGATCTACGCTCCGCTGGCGCACCGGTTCGGCATGGCCGGCATCAAGGCGGAGCTGGAGGACCTCGCGTTCAAGTTCCTGGAGCCCGAGGACTACCGCGACCTGGTGAGCCAGGTGGCGTCGAAGCGGGCCGCCCGGGAGCAGACCATCCTCAAGCTGCGGACCCCGCTGGAATACGAGCTCAAGCGCGCCGGGATCGACTGGTTCGAAGTCACCGGCCGGCCCAAGAATCTCTGGTCCATTTTCCAGAAGATGCGGAAACGGAACAAGGGGTTCGACGAGATCTACGACCTGATGGCCGTGCGGGTGATCGTCCGCACCGTCCCGGAGTGCTATCACGTGCTGGGCGTCATTCACCACAATTGGACGCCGATCCAGGAGCGGATCAAGGACTATATCGCGAGCCCCAAGTCGAACGCGTACCAGTCGCTCCACACCACCATCTTCGGCCCCGGCGGCCAGCTCTTCGAAGTGCAGATCCGCACCCAGGAGATGCACCGCACCGCCGAGTTCGGTATCGCGGCCCATTGGCTCTACAAGCGCGACGCGAAGCCCGACGAGCTCGACCAGCATCTCGGCTGGTTCCGCCAGCTTCTGGAGCTCCAGCAGGACACCCACAGTCCGGAAGAGTTCCTCGAGTTTCTCAAGGTCGACCTCTACCAGGACGAGATCTTCGTCTTCACGCCCCAGGGCGACGTGAAGCGACTGCCCAAGGGGTCCACCCCGATCGACTTCGCGTTCCACGTGCATACCGAGGTGGGCTTGCGCTGCCAGGGCTCGAAGATCAACGGGCGCATCGCGCCCCTGCATCGGGAGCTCAAGAGCGGTGACACCATCGAGATCCTCACCAGTCCTTCGGCCAAGCCGAGCCGGGACTGGCTGAGCCACGTCCGAACCGCCCGGGCCCGGCACAAGATCAAGCAGTGGATCAACCACGAGGAAGAGAAGGTCAGCATCACGCTCGGGAAGGAGATCCTCGCCCGCGAGGTGCGCCGCCGGCGTCTCGACCCGCCGGACGATTCACGGCTCGCCAAGGCGGCACAGTCGCTCTCGCTGGCGGACGGGCAGGGACTCGAGATCGCGGTGGGCCGGGGCGACGTGGCCATCGGCCAGGTGATCCGCGCGATGTACCCCGACCTCCCCAACGACGAGCTGCAGGAGCCGAAGCCGACCGTCTTCGGCCGTGTCATCGAACGCATCCGGCTCGGGCGCGGCATCAAGATCCAGGGCGTGGACGGCCTCATGGTCCGCTACGCTCAATGCTGCCAGCCGGTGCCGGGCGACTCCGTCGTCGGCTACGTCACCCAGGGACGCGGCATCTCCATTCACCGGTCCGACTGCCCCAACCTTCTTACGCTCTCGGCAGGGGAGCGGCGGGTCGAGATCGACTGGCAGGAAAGCCAGGGCGAATCGTTCGCCGTGCGGCTGGCGGTGACCGGGGAGGACCGGCGCGGACTGTACGCCGACATGATGGAGGCGATCAGCCAGACGGGCACCAACATCCGCGCGGCCGACATCCGGACCCGCGACGGCACCGTGTTCGGCACCATCTTCGTGGAGGTCGACAACCTCCCGCACCTGGCCAAGGTGCTGAAGGCCGTTCGACGGGTAAAGGGTGTGACCGAGATCGAGCGAAGGGAGGCACCGACGAACTGACGCAATCCGCATTGGCATGTAACCTGCCCACTGCCCTCCATGTCGCGCCCTAACTTAGCTCAACGAGAGTACTTGCCTCCCCCTCAAGTCACGTTGGTGCTGCGTTATGCGAGAAAACGGTGTGGACCGGAACACTGGTCCTTCGACGGTCGAGGTCCGAGAGAGCGAGCTCGGGCGCGCCGTGTTCGCCACCCAGGCGCTGCGGCCGGGGCAGTCCATCCTGCTGTTCACCGGGCCGGTCCTGCATCGCGTCGAGGTCCTCGAGTTGGGCGGCGACCGGGCCTACGCCCTCCAAGTCGGCCCCGACGAGTACCTCGACACGATGCCCCCCGGCCGGTACGTCAACCACTCCTGCGATCCGAATGCGGGCATCGCGAACGATCGCATGCTGATCGCGCTGCGGCCGATCGAGGTGGGTGAAGAGATCCAATTCGATTACTCCACCACGATGAGCGACGATCACTGGACGATGGAATGCCGCTGCGGGCGGCCCAGCTGTCGCCGGGTGGTCCTGGACTTCCATCATCTGCCCCCGATCGCGCAGAACCGCTACCTCCAGCTCGGGGTCGTGCAGCGCTTCATCGTTCGCGAGGTCCGGCGGCGCTCGCCGGCACTCCGGGTGACGCGGCGGACTCGATCGGTTCCACGCGTCAGCCTTTGAAGGTGTCGCAGGCGTCCGCCCGGCCTGTGTCGAGGCCGCGCCGGAACCATTGCTGGCGCTGCTCCGACGAGCCGTGAGTGAAGGACTCGGGCACCACTCGCCCGCCGCCCATCCGCTGTAGCCTGTCGTCCCCTACCGCCGCCGCCGCGCCCAGCCCCTCGTCGACGTCCCCCTGCTCCAACAGCTCCCGCTGCGCGGTGCTGTGGCCCCAGACGCCGGCATAGCAATCGGCCTGGAGCTCCAGCCGCACCGACATCTCATTGGCCAGGTCCGCCCGGGTCTCCCGCGCCCGGCGCACCTCGGCCTCGGTGCCGAGCACGTTCTGCACGTGGTGGCCGATCTCGTGGGCCAGGACGTAGGCCTGGGCGAAGTCCCCCGGCGCCCCGAAGCGCCGCTGCAGGTCGTCGTAGAAGCCGAGATCGATGTAGACCTTCTCATCCCCGGGGCAGTAGAACGGACCGGTGGCCGACTCGGCGAAGCCGCAGGCCGACTGCACCGCGTCCCGGAAGAGCACCAGCTTGGCCGGGCGGTACGATGCGCCCAACTGCTGCTGCCACACGTTCTGGGCGTCCTCCAGCACGAACGTGACGAACGCTACCAGTCGTTCCTCCTCCGGAGTGGTCTCCGCCGGCGGCCCCGCCGCCGTCTCGGCCCCGGGGTCCACGCCTCCCGCGCCCACCAGCGAGAAGAAGTCCCGCTTGAAGATCAGGCTGAGAATCAGCAGGATGACCAGGGTGCCGGCCCCCATGCCTCCAGCACCGCGAATGAAACGGCCGCCTCCACCGCGGCGGTCCTCGACGTTGGCACTGCGTTGCCCCAGGGTCCAGCGCATGTCGTGCTCCTGGCGGAGGGAGAGATTTCCACCATTATAGGGACTGGCTGGCAACCTCGCGAGGCGCTCACAGGGGTGTTCCGCGTGACTTTCGTCACGGTCAAGGCTACAGAATCGAGCTAGCTTGACGGTTTCCCGTCCCAATACCCTGGAGGCCGAGATGCCGAACCCTAAAGAGCCGCTCCCTGACTTCTCGAGTGTCCAGAGCGGCGGATCCTCGACCGCTCCCTCGGCTCCCGCCGAGGCCACGCCGGACAAGACCTACACGGTCAAGAAAGGCGACAGTCTCTCCAAGATCGCCAAGCGGGTCTACGGCGATGCCCAGCAGTGGCACAAGATCCACGAGGCAAACCGGGACATCATCGACAATCCGGATCTCATCCTTCCCGGCCAGGTCTTGAAGCTGCCCGGGGCCTGAGCCCACTCACTTCGGAGGAAGTCAAGATGACGCACCTCGCACGCGCCCTTGCCGCGGTCGCGCTGGTGGCCGCGGTCGCATGCAAAGGACGGGATGCCGCGCGTCCCGACGCGGGCACCGAGACCGGCGCGACCGGGGCGGCGCCCGCGGCTGACACCGCCGTATCAAAGGAGCTCAAGGTATCGGGCGTGATGATCGGAAAGCGCATCGGCGAGAATAAGCTCATCACCGAGCCGACGTTCCAGTTCGCGCCGGCCGACACCATCTACGTGTCGGTGAGCACCGAAGGGGTACCGGAGAGCGCCGACCTCTCGGCCAAGTGGCTGTTCCAGACCGGGCAGGTGGTGGACTCCTCGACCCAGAGCATCAAGCCTCAGGGCAAGGACAATACCGAGTTCCACATCTCGAACCCCAAGGGGTGGCCGGTCGGGACGTACAACGTCACCATCTTCGCCAACGGTGACTCGGTGGACTCGAAGAATTTCGCAGTGAAGAAGTAACGGTCGCCGGCGTTATCTTGGCCGGATGGCACGCCACTGGATTCTGAAGACCGAGCCCTCCGCGTACGGGTTTCACGATCTCGTGCGCGACCGGCGCACGCGCTGGGAGGGAGTCAGCAACGCCGTCGCCCTCAAGCATCTGCGATCGATGCTCGAGGGCGATGACGCGTTGATCTACCACACCGGGAACGAGAAGGCGCTGATCGGTCTCGCCCGGATCGCGAGCGCTCCCTATCCCGATCCCGGGCAGCAGGACGAGCGGCTCGTGGTCGTGGATATCGAGGCGGGCAAGGCGCTACCCCGCCAGGTGTCGCTCGCCGAGGTCAAGGCCGACCCGGCGTTCAAGGACTTCGGCCTGGTCCGGCTCTCGCGTCTCTCGGTGATACCGGTCGAACCCGATCAATGGGCCCGTCTCCTGAAGATGGCGGGAGTCTAAGGTTCCACCCCGGAGAACCGCCCGAGCCAGCGCGAGCCCGCTGGTGGCGGCGCACCTACCGCTCGATCGCGCGGCCACCATCCCGCTGTACCGCCAGATTTACGACGGCCTGAGGCAGGCGATTCTCGCCGGCCTGCTTCGCCCGGGTCAGCGGGTGCCCTCCACCCGCGCGCTGGCGGGCGAGCTCGAAGTCTCCCGCTTCCCGGTCCTCGCCGCCTACGATCAGCTGCTGCACGAGGGGTACCTCACCGGCCGCACCGGCGCGGGGACATTCGTGAGCGCGACGCTTCCCGACGATGCATTCCGGCCGGAGGCGCAGGCGGACTCTGTGCCGAAAGTGGCGCCCGCGCAGCCCCGGGATGAGGGCGGCCTCAATCCGTTTCGTATCAGTCTTCCCGGGCTCGATCATTTTCCGCATGCCGAGTGGGGACGGCTCGTCGTCCGGCACGCGCGAAATCTCTCCCCGGCGCTGATGGCGTATGGTGACCCCGCGGGGCTCGAGGCGCTCCGGTCCGCTGTCGCCCAGCACCTGCGCACCGCGCGGGCAGTGCGCTGCGAAGCCGAGCAGGTCCTCATCGTGTCGGGCTCCCAGGCGGCGCTTCGGATCGCTGCAACCGTACTGCTCGGCCGGGGAAGCGGTGTCGCGGTTGAAGATCCGGGGTATGCCGGGGCTCGGGCCGCGCTGCTCTCGAGCGCCGCCCGCGTCCTCCCGGTCCCGGTCGATGCCCAGGGCCTCTCCGTCGCCGAGCTGCGCGCGCTCGGCAACCAGGTCAGCGCGGTCTACGTGACGCCTTCGCATCAGTACCCGCTGGGCATGTCGATGACCGCGACCCGCCGTCTGGAGCTGCTGGAGTGGGCGGAACGCCAGCAGGGGTGGGTGCTGGAGGACGACTACGACAGCGAGTACCGCTACGTCAGCCGCCCGCTCGGTTCCCTGCAGGGGATGGATGCGCGGGGGCGTGTGATCTACGTCGGGAGCTTCAGCAAGGTGCTGTTCCCCTCGCTTCGCGTCGGCTACCTGGTCGTCCCGCCGGCGCTGCACGAGCGCTTCGTCGAGGAGCGGGAAGCGCTCGACCTGTTTTCCCCCACGCTGTACCAGCTCGCGCTGGCGGACTTTCTCCGCGACGGCCACTTCGCCCGGCACCTCCGGCGGATGCGAACGGTGTACGCCCGCCGGCGCGCCGCGCTCCTCGAGGGCCTGGCGCGGCACTGCGCGGCAAGTCTCTCGGTCCTGAACGCCGATGCCGGGCTCCATGTGTCCACCCTGCTGCCGACCGGCGTAGACGACGTGGCCGTGGTGCGACGGCTTCGGTCGCGGGACCTGACGGCCAACCCTCTCTCCCCTTGCTACCTGGGTTCATCTCCCCGCAGTGGCCTCCTGCTGGGCTTCGGCGGCTTCGACGAGCGCCGACTCCTGGAGGCAACCCGCGTCCTGGGCGAGCTCTTGGCTCGGGAGGTCTGAGCCGTCCGACACACAGTGGTCATGCCCCGATCGGGTGAAGTGGCGCTGGAGGGAAACCCCAGCGTGGTCTAGTCTGGAGCGATTGATTCGCGCCCCATGACCGGACGCATCGACATGACCACCGCCCGTGCCGCCCGAGGCTTCCTCGCACTTCAACTCGCCGTCGCGGCCGTCCTGGTGGCCCCTTCGAGACCCGCTTCGATGACGACCACGGCCCCTGCGCTCGATGGCAGCCACGATTTCGACTTCCTGCACGGCGCTTGGCGGATCCACAACCGGAAGCTGCGCGAACCGCTCACCGGTTCCGAGGAGTGGTACGAGTTCGACGGGCGCTCCACCGAGCGCCCGTTCTGGGATGGACAGGGGAATCTCGAGGAGTATGAGGCCACGCTCCCCGACGGGACCCCGCTTCGCGGTATCGCGCTTCGGCTCTACCAGCCCAAGGCCCGACGCTGGACCATCCACTGGTCGAACAGCGTGAGCGGAACGCTGGACCCTCCGATGACGGGCGCGTTCCGCGACGGGAGGGGTGAGTTCTATAGCCACGAGGACTATCGCGGCCGGATGATCCTGGTCCGCTTCATCTGGACCAGCTCCGGCAGCGATGCCGCCCGCTGGGAGCAGGCCTTTTCGGGGGACGCCGGACGGTCCTGGGAAACCAACTGGATCATGGAGTTCACCCGGGCCCCCGTCGAATGCTGCGCTGTCGTCGAGCTGCGGCAGTACCTGTTGCACCCCGGCGCGCGTGAGCGGCTCATCGAGCTCTTCGACGGGAAGTTCATCGAGCCGCAGGAAGCTGCCGGGATGCGGATCATCGCGCAGTTTCGCGACATCGATCGCCCCGACGTCTTCACCTGGCTACGAGGCTTCCCCGACATGACGTCGCGGCGCGACGCACTGACTGCGTTCTACGGCGGCCCCGTCTGGGCGGCGCATCGGGATTCTGCCAACGCCACCATGGTGAGCTCCGACAACGTGCGGCTCTTGCGGCTGGCCCGGCCGGGCCGTGAGTTCGTGGTCCCGGAGGAGCGGGCGGCCCGGGGCGCGACCACCGTCCCAACGGGCCTCGTGGTGGCCACCATCTACACTCTGGAGCGATCGGAGGCCGCCGGTTTTCCCGAGTTTTTCGAGCGCGAGGTGGCCCCGCGTTTGAGCGCTGCCGGCTCCCGCCCCTTCGCGGTGTTGGAGACCGAGACGAGCGCCAACAATTTCCCTCGACTTCCCGTGCGCGAAGGTGAAAGCGTCTTCGTCTGGTTGGCCCGCTATGCCGACCGCACCGAGCACGAGCTCGCCGTTCGATCGCTGACCCGCGATCGCGAATGGCACACCAAGTCCGAGCCCGCCCTCCAGCGCCGGCTGCGTGGTCCGGCCGAGACCTGGCGCCTCAGTCCGACCGCTCGATCCCACACGCTACGGTAACGATCCGCCGATGGAATCCTCGAATGCCTCGGCGACTGGCGGCGGCACGGTCATTGTCCGGCCCGCACGGCAGGAAGAGCTGGGTGAGGCCGCGAAACTGTTCGATGCCTATCGGCAGTTCTACGGAATGGCCTCAGACTTGGAGGCGGCCATCGCCTTCCTGTCCGACCGGATGGCGCGGGACGAGTCCGCGGTGCTTCTGGCGTTCACCTCTGACGAGGAATGTCCGGCCATCGGCTTTGCGCAGCTCTACCGCTCGTTCTCCTCGCTCGAGTTGGCGGCGATCGTCGTGTTGAACGACCTCTTCGTCACGCCGCGGTGGCGGCGGCTGGGCGCAGCTCGCGCGCTCATCCGATCGGCCGAGGAGTACGCCAGGCTGCACGGAGCCGCGAAGCTGGAATTGGCGACCCAATCAACCAACCACGACGCACAACGCCTATACCACTCGCTCGGCTGGGTGGAGGACCGGGAATTCATCCATCTCAGTCTGCAGCTGACGCCCAAGACCCTCAGCTCGAAAATCCGATCCCCAGTCGGTCGAGCAGCCGCAGGACCGGACCCGGCCGTTCCCCTTCATCCACCCGGCGGAGCGCCCGGGTGACGTTGGCGACCGCCCAGGATCGGAACGGCTCCGGGGGATAGGGGAACGGCTTCCGCCGCACCATAGTCAGATCCAGCAGGTCGCTCGGTCGGTCCAGTGCCAGATGCGCCAGAATGCGCCCGGCGATTCGCGTGGTGCCCAGCCCATGCCCGGTGTACCCGAGTCCGTACACCACGCGTCCGTCCAGCGCGCGGCCGAAGTATGGCGTGAGCCTGGTGGTCGAGCAGATCGGTCCCCCCCACGCAAAGGGGAAGTCGAGGGAGGCGAGCGCGGGGAAGTGACGCCGGAAGCTCGCTCGCAACGCGGCATAGTGAGGCGGCGAGTGATCGCAATCCCGATCCACCCGGTTGCCCGCGTAGTACGCGGCCTCGCTCGTGCCCCAGAGGATCCGGTCGTCGGCGGTGAGCCGGTAGTAGTTGAAGAAGCTGCGGCCGTCGGTGACGCCCTGCCGTCCGCGCCATCCGATCGTCTCGCGCTGCTCGGGGGTGAGTGGATCGCTCACCAGGATATAGTCGTAGAGCGGGATGAACCGCCGCGTCGCCTGGGGAAGGATCTGGTGGGTATACGCGCTGGTGGCGAGCACCGCGCGGCGGGCGCGGACCGACCCGCTCGCCATTCGAAGCTCGACCCCGCTGCCGGCGCGGTGCATCCCCTCGACTCGGCTCCGTTCGTGCACCCGGACGCCGACCCGCTCCGCTTCCTCTCTCAGGCCGTCGACCAGCTTCACCGGATCGAGGATCCCGCCGCCCGCCACCTGCACGCCACCGAGGTACAGTGGGGAGTCGAGCAGGGCACGGGTCCCTTCTCGATCCAACAACCGGTAGCCGTCGAGGCCCAGGTGCTGCGCGATCGCCACCGAGCGCCGGCCGTCCTCGAGCTGGCCCTGGGTGAGTGCCACGATCAGTCTGCCGGTGGGCTCGTAGTCGCAGGCGATGCCGCGCTGGCTCAGATAGGCGGTCATGTCTTCGACATTCGACTCACCCAGGCGGGCCAGTCGGCGCGCCTCGGTCTCGCCGAAATGCCGGATGGCGAGTCCGTGCCCGTGATCCACCGTCTCCGAGAGCATGCCGGCGTTGCGGCCGCTGGCCCCGTATGCCGCGACCTCCTGCTCGAGGATGACTACGTCCGCGCCGGGATCGAGCTGCTTGACGAAGAGCGCGGTCCAGAGGCCGGTGAGTCCCGCACCGATCACGACGATATCGGCCTCCCCGGTACCCTCGAAGGGCAGGGCCGGCCTCGGCGGCCGCCGAGAGAGCCAGAAGCAGGACTGCTCGATCGCCATCTGGGTCATGAAGCCGCTTTCCTTACCCGAATAAACTCCGGCAATGGTGCTATATTAATCGGACTATGAGCATCACTCGCTTCGAGGTCCAGGCCCCCTTCCAGCCGGCCGGCGATCAGCCCAAGGCGATCGCCGAGCTGACGGCGGGGCTCGCGCGTGGAGACAAGTACCAGACGCTGCTCGGCGTGACCGGGTCGGGGAAGACGATGACCCTGGCGCATACCATCGCCAACCACGGCAAGCCGACCCTGGTGCTCTCGCACAACAAGACGCTGGCCGCGCAGCTCTACGGGGAGCTGCGCCAGTTTCTCCCCCGCAACGCGGTCGAGTACTTCGTCAGCTACTACGACTACTACCAGCCCGAGGCGTACGTCCCATCCACCGATGTCTACATCGAGAAGGACGCCTCGATCAATTCGGACATCGAGAGCCTTCGGCTGCGGGCCACCACCAGCCTGATGGAGCGGGAGGACGTCGTCATCGTAGCGTCGGTGAGCGCCATCTACGGCCTTGGCGACCCGGTCGAGTACCGCAAGCTGATGGTCACGGTGCGGCACGGCGAGCATCGCGGGCGAGACGACGTCCTGGCCGAGCTGGTGCGGATCCAGTACTCCCGGAACGACGTCTCGTTCGAGCAGGGCACCTTCCGGGTCCGGGGCGATTCGGTCGAGATCTTCCCGGCGTACGCCGACCAGGCGATCCGGATCGAGTTCTGGGGGGACGAGGTCGAGCGGATCAGCAAGATCAATCCGCTCACCGGCGACACCATCGCGCAGATCGACCAGTGCGCCATCTATCCCGCGAAGCACTTCGTCACCGAACGGGCCAAGATCGAGCGCGCGGCGACCTTGATCCGCGCCGAGCTGGCCGAGCGCTTGGCCGAGCTCAAGGGCGCGGGCAAGCTGCTCGAGGCCCAGCGGCTGGAGTCGCGCACCCAGTTCGACCTCGAGATGCTGCTCGAGGTGGGGACCTGCGCCGGCATCGAGAACTACTCGCGCCATCTGAGCGGGCGCCGGGCGGGAGAGCGCCCCGCGTGTCTCATCGATTACTTCCCGGCCGATTTTCTGGTGGTGGTGGACGAGTCGCACGTGAGCCTGCCGCAGATCGGCGGGATGTTCAACGGCGACCGCGCGCGCAAGCTGACCCTGGTGGAGTACGGCTTCCGGCTTCCCTCGGCGCTGGACAACCGGCCGCTGCAGTTCGACGAGTTCATGTCATTGGTTCCCCAGATGCTCACCCTATCGGCCACTCCGGGCGACTACGAGCTCGGCCTGTCGGGCGGGGTCGTCGTCGAGCAGATCATCCGGCCCACGGGACTGGTGGATCCGGAGGTGGACGTGCGGCCGGTGCGCGGCCAGGTGGACGACCTGCTGAACGAGATCCGGCTGCGGGAGACCAGGGCCGAGCGCGTGCTGGTCACCACGCTCACCAAACGGATGTCGGAAGACCTCACCGACTATCTCCAACAGGCGGGGGTGCGGGTGCGCTACCTCCACTCCGACATCGACGCCATCGAGCGCATGGACATCCTTCGTGGCCTCCGGCTGGGTGACTTCGACGTCCTCGTAGGGATCAACCTGCTGCGGGAAGGGCTCGACCTGCCCGAGGTTTCCCTGGTAGCGATCCTCGACGCGGACCAGGAAGGGTTTCTGCGCTCCGATCGGAGCCTGGTGCAGACGATCGGCCGCGCCGCCCGCAACCTGAACGGCAGAGCCATTCTCTACGCCGACCGGATCACCGGCTCCATGCGCCGGGCGCTCGACGAGATGGACCGTCGGCGCGAGATCCAGCAGCGGTTCAACGAAGCGCACGGAATCACGCCGCGCTCGATCGTGAAGTCGATGGAAGAGGTGCGGCTCTCCACCCACGTGGCGGACGCGAGGACGGAAAAGCCGGAACCCAGGCTCGCCATGCAGGAGCGGGTGGATCTGCGCGATCCGGCGAAGCGCGCCGCGATGATTCAGGCGCTCGAGCGGCAAATGCGCCAGGCGGCGGCCAACCTGGAGTTCGAGCTCGCCGCCATGCTCCGCGACCAGCTGAACGAGTTGCGGGCCGTCTCCGCGCCCGATGTCCAGCGCGGCGCTCCGGCCAGGGCTCGCCGCCGGGCGTGATCCGGACCCTGACCCAGCCCGAGCTGGAGGCCGAGGGAGAGACGCTCGGTCGTTCGCTTCCGCCGGGCGCGCTGCTCACCTTCGAGGGCGACCTCGGGGCGGGGAAGACTACCTTCATCAAGGCGATCGCCCGCGGGCTCGGCGTCGCAGGGGCCGCGACCAGCCCCACCTACGCGCTGGTGCACCGGTATTCCGCGCGGCGGGGCCCGGTCTTTCATCTCGACTGCTTCCGGCTTCGTTTTCCGGAGGAAGCGGCCGACCTGGACTGGGAGGGTCTGCTCAGAGACGGCGATGTGACGCTGGTCGAATGGCCGGAGCGCGCGGGCGCATGGCTCCCGTCTCCGACCCGGCGTTTTCGCCTTCATCATCTGGCGGACCCCGACCGCCGTGGCCTGGAGGTGCTCTGATGTGGCTGGCGCTGGAGACCGCCACCGACCGCGCCTCGGTCGCGATCGGCGAAGGCGCCGAAGACGCGGTGGAGGAGTGCTTGAGCGGTGCTCGGCGGCACGCGGGCGCGTTGCTTCCGATGATCGAGACGGTGCTCCGGCGGCGGGGCGCCACGCTCGACCAGGTGAGCGGCGTGGTTGTGAGCGACGGACCCGGCAGCTTTACCGGTCTTCGGGTCGGCGCATCGGTGGGCAAGGCGCTGGCCCGTGCCCGGGGGCTGCCGCTATGGACCGCGCCGAGCCTGGTGGTGCGAGCGGCCGGAGTGGCCGGGGTCGGGCCTCGGCTCATCCTTGCCGTGTCCGACGCCCTCCGGGGTGAGGTGTATGCGGCGGCGGTCCAGTTCGAGGCCGGGCGAGTCCGCACGGTGCTCGCTGCGGGCGTGTGGCGGCCCGAGGCGCTAGCGGAGTCGGGCCTCACTCCCGAGGCGCTGGTCGGCGAAGCGCCACCGGCCGCGGTAGCGGCGCTTGAGCGGTGGACCGGACTTCGGATGATCGGTCCTCCGGAAGGGGCACCCCATGCCGGAAAGCTCATTGGCCTTATCGCACTCGCGGGAGGCGCGCGACGGGTGGACGATGCCCAGGGATGGGAGCCGGTGTACGGTCGGCCGGCCGAGGCGCAAGCGCGGTGGGAGATCGCTCATGGACGCCCCATTCCGGATTCGGTCGGCGGCTCTCGCTGACGTCGAGGTGCTCGTCGCGATCGAGCGCCGCTGCTTCAGCGACCCGTGGAGCGAGGCCAGCTTTCGCGAGGCGCTCGAGTCCGAGTGGACCTTCGGCCTGGTGGTGGAGACGAGGCGGGGACTGGCCGGATATCTGATCGGGCGGGAGGCAGCCGGGAGTGGGGAGGTATTGAACCTTGCGGTGGCCCCCGAGTTCAGGCGCCGCGGGGTCGGCGGTATGCTGCTCGAGGCGGGGTTGGCCGCGTTCCGCCGCCGGCGGGCCACGGAGGTCTTTCTCGAGGTGCGGGAATCGAACCAATCGGCCAAATCGCTCTACATGGCCCGGGGCTTCCGGCCGGTCGGTCAGCGGGCCTCGTATTACCGCAACCCCAAGGAGGACGCCCTGGTGCTACGCCTTCCATTACGCCAGCATGCGTGAGGCGGACACTGGCCGCGGAACTCCGGTTGGCAAGACGTCGCCGGAACTGCATTTTATCCGGGTCCCAACTACGGGCCCATCGTCAGCATCCTGGAGGTGCATGTGAGCCGCAGTCTGAACAAAGTCCAACTGATCGGGAACCTGGGCGCGGACCCCGAAGTCCGCAGCACCTCGAATGGTTCACGGGTGGCCACCCTCTCGCTGGCCACCAGCCGCCGGTGGAAGAACCAGTCGGGCGAGCAGCAGGAAAAGACCGAGTGGCATCGCGTGATTCTGTGGAACAACAAGGGCTCGAGTCTCGCGGATCTCGCCGAGCGGTACTGCAAGAAGGGCGACAAGCTCTACGTCGAGGGGAGCATCGAGTACCGCTCCTGGCAGGACCGCGAGGGCCAGACCCGGTACACCACCGAGATCACCGCCAGGGAGGTCATCCTTCTGAGCGGCAAGAGCGACGGCTCGGAATCCTTTGCGCCTGCCAACAAGGTGGCCGCCGCGGCCGCGGCCCCGAAGGGCAAGGATCAGTCGTTCGAGGATTTCCCCGAGGCGCTCGACTCGGAAGACGACGACCTTCCGTTCTGAGCCGGTCACGAGCTCTCGGGGCTCCTTGGAGCGCCCCCCATGCCTGCCTTACCGGGGGCATGGGGAGTTGCCATCGGTTCTCGCGGGGCGCGGGGGAAGGGCAGTGCGACGAGGTCTTCGAGGCGCCCGGTAGCGTCCTGTAAGTAGTTTACCGTCTGGCTGTTAGGTGGTTTCCCCGCGCTCACTCCTCCCCTGGCGTTGGATTTGCTCGGGTTCGCCCTGAACCGTCGCGAAGTCCGTCCCTTCCGGGAGATCCCGATGCAGCGCACGTTCCACAGGTTTTGGCTGGGCGCGATCGCGCTGGCCGCTGGTCCCACCCTGGCCGCCGCGCAAGACACTGCCACGGTCGCTGTGCGTGACACCGTGGTGGTTGCCGCGCAAGACACTTCCACGGTCGCGGCGCGAGACACCGCGGTCGCCGCGCAAGACAGCTCCACCCGGAGCCATACCGTCCGCGAGGGCGATACCCTCTGGGACCTGGCGCGCCATTACCGCGGCGACCCGTTCCTCTGGCCCGACATTTACCGGATGAACACCGCTGTAGTCGAGGATCCGCACTGGATCTATCCGGGCGAGATCCTTCGCCTGTCGGCCACCGAGGCAGTGGCCTCGGTGCCGGATGAGGATACCCCCGCGCCGGTCCAGGATTCCACCGCGGCGGTTGGACCGGTGGCCGACGAAGTGGCCGAGTCCCCGGCAGAAAACACCGACGCCGCCGAGCAAGCGCAGGCGCCGGCGAGCCTCGCGTCCCTCACCTCGGCCAATGCCGAGGGGGAGGAGTCCGAGCCGCTCTTCGGGCCGCGGCCGGGTCACCTTCTGGAGCCCACCCTGAAGGCGTCCAACGATCAGTCGTATCGCGCGGTTCGCCGGAGCGAGTTCTACTCGTCGGGCTTCCTGAGTGAGAACCAGAAGCTGCCCTTCGGCAAGATGCTGGGACCGGTCACGCCGCCCCAGATCCGCGCGATGGCGAGGAACACCAACGCGATGCCGTACACCACCGTCGCGCTCTCCGCGCCGAAGGGCGCCACCTATCAGGTGGGCGACACCTTGCTGGTGGTGCAGGTCGGTCGCGAGGTGCGCCACTTCGGTGACGTGATCATCCCCAGCGGCCTGATCCAGGTGACCGACACGGCGGACGGGAGGTACCTGGCCAGCGTGCTCGCCGTGTACGGTCCGATTCGCGGTGGCCAGGGCGTGCTCCCGCTGGAGAAGTACAACGAGCCCAGCAGCGCCAAGGCCGCACCGGTGAGCGGTGGCGTTCGCGCCATGCTGCTCGGCGGCGCGGGCCGTCAGGACCTGAAGGTGCCGCAGATGGTCATGTTCCTCGACAAGGGCCGTGCGGACGGCGTTGCGCCCGGCGACCTGTTCGAGGTGCGGCGCCAGCCCGAGCGTCTTAGCGATGGAACCATCCGGATCGACGAGGTGATGGCCACACTGCAGGTGGTGCACGCTCGCGAGCGGTCGGCGACGGTGCGGCTGCTCAACGTCGTCTCTCCCGACATCGCGCCGGGCACCGAGGCACGTCAGGTGGCCAAGCTGCCTTAGGCGGTACGGCGGCGGCGTACGGCGGTACGGCGGAAGGCGAACAGCTCGACCCTCCGGTGTCCCAGGACATCGGAGGGTCGTGCCATTTAGAGCTACCGTTCCGTCGTCCCGTCGTCCCGTCGTCCCGTCGTCCCGCCGTCCCGCCGTCCCGCCGTCCCGCCGTCCCGCCGTCCCGCCGTCCCGCCGTTCCGCCATCGTTCGTGATCGTCTGCTTCCTGGTCACCGCCCTCCACGGCGCACTTGCCCGGCGACTACCCGATCCGCCCTACCGTCGAGCGGCCACACCTCCCTACATTCCGGGCGGTTCCGCGTCTCCGCGGTTCATCGAGCCCCCTTTGGAGATCACATGGCGAGAGTGAGCGAATGAGCGGCCGGGTTCTGGTCACCGGCGGCGCAGGCTTCATCGGGTCCCACATCGCGGAAGCGTACTTGGCCGGCGGGTGGGAGGTGGTCGTGCTCGACGATCTCTCCCGCGGCAAAGAGCGCAACATCCCGTCCGGCGCCCGCTTCGTCCGCGCCGACATCCGATCGCCCGAAGCCCGCCAGGTGCTGGCCGACGGGGGATTCACCGTCCTCAACCACCACGCCGCGCAGATCGACGTGCGGGTATCGGTCGACGAGCCGGCGCTCGACGCGGCGATCAACGTCGTCGGACTGGTGAACCTCCTCGATGGGGCCGGCGCCGGCGGCGTCCGCCGGGTCGTCTTCGCCAGCAGTGGCGGGGTGGTGTACGGGGATCCGGAGGTCGTGCCCACTCCCGAGTCCGCGCCCAAGGCGCCGATCTCACCCTACGGCGTGAGCAAGCTCGCGGGTGAGTACTACATGCGTGCCCTCGCGGCGCTCCGGGGCTTCGAGGCGGTGGCCATGCGCTATGCCAACGTCTTCGGCCCGCGGCAGGACCCCAAGTCCGAGGCCGGAGTGGTGTCGATCTTCGTGTCCCGGCTGCTGGAGAATCGTCCGTTGACGGTGTTCGGCAACGGCCTCCAGACCCGGGATTACGTCTTCGTCCGCGACGTGGCGCGGGCCAACGTGCTGGCGAGCACCGCCGCCGTGCCCGCGGGTGACGGCATCGACGCCACCGCGTTCAACATCGCCACGGCGACCCAGACCAACGTCCTCGAGCTGGCGGAGACGGTGGGGCGGGTGATGAAACAGAAGCCCGAGATCGAGTTCGCCCCGGCCCGGGCGGGCGAGCTGTTCCGCAGCTCGCTCGACGTCGGCAAAGCCGCCAAGGTCCTGGGCTGGAAGCCGGAAGTGCGCTTCGATGACGGGCTCCCCGAGCTGGTGGAGTGGTTTCGAAAGGAGGCGCGGTGATCCTGCAGGCCGGGGGCGCGATCCCCAGCACCCCTATCGAGCTGGTGCTCACCGCGAGTCTCGAGACCAAGATCGTCCTCGTCATCACGGTGATCTTCTCGCTGGTCTCCTGGTTCATCATCATCCTGAAGTGGTGGCAGTTCCGCCGCCTGAACAAGCAGGCCGATCGCTTTTTCGCGGAGATGGAGCGAACCACGCGGCTGCAGGACGCTTATCACGCCGTCATGAAGCAACCGCCGTCCCCCTACAACCGCCTGTTCCGTGAGGCCATCACCTTCTACTCCGAGCTGCGTCCCGGAGCGCTGCGCGAGGAGCGGGGCGCCGACCGGAGCTCGCTGTCCATGACCCAGCTCGAGGCGTTGAAGATGGTGCTCGGGAAGGAGGTCGCGGCCGAGCGGGACCTGCTGGGACACTACATCCCCTGGCTCGCCACCATCGGCTCGGTGAGTCCGCTGCTTGGCCTCATGGGAACGACGATCGGCATCATCAACGCGTTCACCGGCATCGCCACGAAGGGCTCGGGCAACCTCGCCGCCGTGGCGCCGGGCGTCGCCGAGGCGCTGGTGGCCACCTTCGCCGGCCTCGCGGCCGCGATCCCCGCGGTGATTGCCTACAACCTCTACGTCAACCGGGTGCGGCTGTTCGCCGGCGAGCTCGAGGGATTCGCCAACGAGCTGATCGGCACCATGGCGCGAGAAGGGATGTTCTAGATGGCATCGGGCCTCGGCGGAGGGCTGGGAAGCCAGCGCGGCGAGCTGAACCTCATGGCCGACGTCAACGTCACCTCGCTGGTGGACGTCATGCTGGTGCTCCTGATCGTCTTCATGATCACGGCACCGATGATGCAGGGCGGTGTGGATGTCGAGCTTCCGCGGGCCGAGGCGCGGCCTCTCTCGCCCAAGGAAGGCATGGTCGTGTCGGTCAATCGGGACGGCCACATCTTCGTGGACCAGACGCAGGTGTCGTTTCGGGACTTCCGGGTGACCTTCCGTTCCCTGGTGGCGACGCGGAAGCCGTCGGGCGTGTATCTCCAGGCGGACACCCGGGTGCCCTACGGTGACGTCGTGCGGGTCCTGGCGGTGATCCGGGGAGCGGGCGTGCAGAACGTAGGCCTCGTCGCTCAGGAGGAAGAGCCGTCGTGAATCTGCGGGCTCCTGACCGTGGTGAAGGCCGCAGCAAGCTGGCGGGCGGCATCGGGACCATCCTGGTGCACGCGGCCGCGGCGGCGTTCCTCTTCAGTCAGGTGCGGACCTCGACGGCGACGCCGCCGGTCTACGCGGTAAACCTGGTGGCCGCGCCGGCCCCCACCGAGCGCAAGCGGATCGCCCGGGAGGCGGTGCCCACGCCGCCCCAGGAAAAGCCGGCCCCGGTGAAGCCCAAGCCCACGCCGCCGCCCAAGGCACCGGCGAAGCCGGAGCCCAAACCGCCGCCGACCACCGAGCCGGACCGCGAGCCCCCGCCGCCGACCGCCGCGCCGGTCGCGCCCGCCGAGGGTGAGACGCCGAGCACCGGCACCGACGCAGTGACGATCAAGACCCCCGGGCTGGAGTTTCCCTTTCCCGAGTATCTGCGGAACATCGTGAACCAGGTCTACCAGCGCTGGGACCGCGACGACGCCCGGCGGAACAGCTTCGCGGAGATCAGTTTCCTCATCCGCCGCGACGGCAGCGTGCACGACATCCGCTTCGTCACGCGGTCCGGGAGCTTCGCCTTCGATCTCGGCGCGCAGGGCGCGGTCGAGGCCGCCGGCAACTCCTTCGCGTTCGGTCCGCTACCCGACGGGTGGGACGCCGACGTCCTCCCGGTCAGCTTCTACTTCAAGCCCGCGACTCAATGAGACGACTTCTCGCTCCGCTGCTGCTTTCGCTCGCCGCCGTTCCGCTGGCCGCGCAGGACACCACCCAGGTCCGCGAGGGGGTTCGCCTCGGCCTGGAGTATTCGGGAGTCCGGCCCGGCCTGGTGGTGCTTCCCGGCGCGGGGCTCGATTCGGTTCGTGCACTCGTCCGGCGCGATCTCGACTATACCGACCGGTTCGAGATGGTCGGCGGCGACTTCTCCGCGTCGGATCCCGGAACCTCCTCGGGGCAGGTCGGATCGGTCAGCTACGGGATCTACAAGACCATGGGGGCGCAGCTCGGCGTGGAGCTGGTGCAAGCGCCGGGCGGGGTGACCGCGCGGCTCCACGACATCAACCTGCAGAAGATTCGCAACCAGGGGACCTTCACGCTCCCGGCCGAGACCGATCCCGGGTATCGCCTGGAGGTGCACCGCGTCGCCGACGAGATCGCTCGCTGGGCCAGCGGCACGGCCGGCCTCGCCGCCACCCGGCTCCTTTTCGTCTCCAACGGCCGGGTCTACCGGATCGACAGCGACGGCGAAGCGGCTGTGCCGATCACGCCCGAGGGCATCACGTCGCTCTCGCCGGTGTGGTCGCCGGACGGCCAGCGCATCGCGTACACCCGGCTCGAGGGTGGCCGTGGCGGCGTGCTGGTGCAGCCGCTCGCCGGCGGCGGCGACGACGGTGGCGCCGGGCGCGCAGACCGCGCTCAACATCACACCCGCGTTCGCGCCGGACGGCCGAATGCTGGCGTTCGCGCACTCCGACGAGACCGGCACCGACATTTTCATCTCCAACGTGGCGGACCGCTGCTGCGCGCAACGCTTGACCGTGGGGCGCTACGCTGACAACTTGTCACCAACATTTTCTCCAGATGGGCGCCGCATCGCGTTCGTATCCACGCGCTCGGGACCGCCCCAGATCTACGTGATGGCCGCGGACGGCACCGATCAGGAATTGCTGGCACCCTTCGACTACGGTGCCACTGGCGCTTCGAACGCTCCTGAGTGGTCGCCCGACGGCGCCAAGGTCGTCTTCCACCGCGACGTCTCCCGGAGCCCGCAGATCTTTCTGGTGGACGTCGCGGGTCGGCGCGTCAGCCAGCTCACGTCGTCGGGCCGCAACGAAGATCCGACCTGGGCACCCGACGGCCGTCACATCGCCTTCATCTCTGATCGCAGCGGGCGGCGTCAGATCTGGATCATCGACACCGAAACCGGCCGGGTACGGCAGCTCCAGACGCCAGGAGCGGCCCGGCTTCCTTCGTGGTCCCGCCGGTTGGGCCGGACCGCGGTCGCCACCAACCCATGAACACGGAGTGATGATGCGCGCTTCTTCCCTGATGCTCCTGGCTTCCGCCGTGCTCGCCGCTTGCGGCGGGGGAACTCCGCCCGAGGAGCCGGCCCCCGAGCCCGCCCCGGCCCCGGCGCCCGCGCCGGCCCCGGCCCCCGTCGATGACAGCGCCGAGCGGGAGCGTCTGGAGCGGGAGCGGATGGCCCGCGAGGCCGCCGAGCGCGCGCGCGCCCTGGCCGCCGAGCTGGCCACCATGATCAACTTCGAGTTCGATCGCGCCGAGATCCGGCCCGCCGATCAGGGCACTCTGGACCGGAAGGCCGCCGTCCTGGCCGCGAACTCCGGCGTGCGGCTCCGCATCGCCGGCCACGCCGACGACCGTGGCTCCGACGAGTACAACCTCGCGCTGGGCAACCGCCGCGCGGCGGCGGCCAAGCGTTATCTGGAGAACAAGGGTATCGACGCCGGGCGCATGGAAGTGGTGTCTTACGGCGAGGAGCGGCCGCTCAACCCCGGCGCCGACGAGTCCGCCTACGCCCAGAACCGCCGCGACGAGTTCGAGATCACGGCCGGCGGCGACAACCTCGTCGCTCCGCAGTGAGATCGGGCGCTCGGTTTCTGGCCGGTGCACTCGCCCCCGCGCTGCTGGCGGGGGCGGTCGCCGGGTGCGCCACCAAGGGTGACGTCCAGATGGTGCAGGGCGAAGTCGCCCTGTTGAAGGCGGAGATCGGCGCGGCGCGATTCCGCGAGGGCGGCGGAGCTCGGCCAGGTGATCCAGCTCCAGCGGCGAATCATGGACTCGCTTACCGCCAACCGCCGGGCGGTGGCCCAGCTCAAGGGCGACCTCTCGACCGACCTCTACAACATTCAGCAGCAGCTGGTGCAGCTCCAGGAGCTGACCGGGCAGAGCCAGCAGCGGCTCACCGAGCTGCGGACCCGGCTGGAGGCGCGCGGCGCGCAGATCGAGATCGGCGCCGCCCGCCCCGGGCGACAGCGCGCGCCCCGATCCCTCAGGCGCGAGCGCTTCGGCGGACCAGATGTACGAGGCCTCGCTGGCGCAGCTCCGGCGCGGCAGCCTGTCCACCGCTCGGCTCGGCCTCCGGGAGATGATCCGGCTCCATCCGACTAGCGAGCGGGTCGCCGGACGCGCTGTATTTCATCGGGCAGAGCTACGCGACCGAAAACCCCGACTCGGCGGCGGCGTACTACGGGCAGGTGGTGGAGAAGCACGCCGCTTCTCCGCGCGCGGCCTCGGCGCTGTACAACCTCGGGCTCCTGGCCGAGCGGCGGAAGGACACCGCCGGCGCGCGCGCATGCGTACCAGCGCGTGGCGGAGAAGTACCCGCAGTCCGACGAAGCCGCCCTGGCCCGTGACCGACTGAAGGCGCTCGGGCGCTGAGCCCGGGCGCCCGCCCACCTCCATGACCGGCGCCGCGGGGGAGATGCCGTTCCTCGACCACCTCGAGGAGCTGCGCTCCCGCATCCTTCGATCGCTGGCGGCGGTCGTGGTCGGCTTCGGGATCGGCCTGTGGGCGGTCCAGCAGTTCCAGCTGGTGAGCCTCCTCAAGGCGCCGATCGCCCCCTACCTGCTCGACGGCAAGCTCATCGTCACCAGCCCGACCGAGCCGGTGATGATCGTCCTCAAGCTCGGGTTCCTCGTCGGGCTGGTGCTGGCATCGCCCGTCATCCTCTGGCAGCTCTGGGCCTTTCTCGCCCCGGCGCTCTACGAGCGGGAGAAGCGGGCGCTGGTCCCTGCGCTGTTCGTCGGCCTGGTCCTGTTCCTCACCGGCGCCGTCCTGGCGTATCTCTTCGTCGTGCCTCAGGCGCTGCGGGTGCTCTTCAGCTTCCAGACCGAGGCGATCTCGCCGTTCATCACCTACGACGCCTGGTTCGGCTTCGTGCTCCAGGTGGTGCTGGCGCTCGGCATCTCCTTCGAGCTGCCGCTGGTGATGATCATCCTCTCCTGGCTCGGCGTGATCGGGCCGGGGGAGCTGCACCGGTTCCGCCGGTACGCCGTGGTCTGCGCCTTCATCGCCGGGGCGGTGCTCTCGCCGGGGGCCGACCTGCTCTCGATGCTGATGATGACGGTGCCGCTCCTGTTCCTCTACGAGGTGGGAGTGGCGGGCTCGGCGATCGTGCACCGGCGGCGGCAAGGCCGCGGCGATCGCCACGCTCCTGCTCCTCGGGCTGGGCCTCGGCGCGGCGCCGGCGGACGCGCAGGAGCCGGTGCCGCCAGCGGCCGCCGACCGACTCGGCGCGTGCGGCGACCGACACCGGCGCCGGCTTCGAGGCCGAGACCGACGTCGACGGCGACGCGACCCGGCCGGGCCAGTCGCTCGACAGCGCCACCGCCCGCCGGCTCGGCCTGCCGACGGCGCCCTCGCGGAGCTTCGCCCAGCCCGACTCCGTGGTGCATGAGCTGCTCAACCGCCGGGGCTATCGGCCGACCCGCTACCGCGCGGACTCGGCCACGGTGTTCGTCGAGGACCAGGAGGTTCGGCTCCAGGGGCAGGCGCTGACCGAGCGGCCAGGGCGCGCTGCTGGAGGCGGACTCGATCAGCTACCGCCGGGACAGCTGCATCCTCGACGCGTCGGGCAACCCGCACCTCTTCGACAACGGCCAGGTGCTGGTCGGGGAGGGCATCAGCTACGACACCTGCCGCCGGCGGGGGGTCATCAACGACGCGCTCACCAACTTCAACGAGGGCTCGACCGTCTGGTTCCTTCGCGGCAACATCGCCCAGGACTCGAGCTCCAGCCGGATCTACGCGGGGTCGAGCGACATCACCAGCTGCGACCTGCCGACGCCGCACTACCACTTCGCCTCCCGCGCAGATGAAGTGGGTCTCGCAGCTCGGTGCTGGTGGCGCGGCCGGTGACGCTGTACGTGCGCGACGTCCCGATCCTCTGGCTGCCGTTCATCTTCCAGGACATGCGGCCGGGCCGGCACTCGGGGATCCTGATCCCCCAGTTCGGGATCAACGACCTGGTCCGGCCCACCCGGGGCTACAACCGCCAGGTCACGAACATCGGGTACTACTGGGCGCCGAACGACTACCTCGACTTCACCGGCCGGCTCGACTGGTTCGCCAACCGCTACGTGCAGTACGGGGTCACCGGCGCAGTACCGCTGGCTCGACCGGTTCGTGAGCGGGCACGGTGGGCTTCAACGAGCAGCGCCAGGTGGGCGGAGGCTCGGGGCTCGCGCTCCGGTGGGACCACCGGCAGACGTTCAACCTCTCCACCAGCCTCAACCTCAACTTCAACTACGCCAGCAACTCGCGGGTGGTCCGGCAGAACGCGATCGACCCGCTGCAGAACACCCAGCAGATCAGCAGCTCGCTCAACTTCTCCAAGCGCTACGGCTGGGGCACCGCTGACCCTGGGCGGCAACCGGCGGCAGGACATCACCGACGGCGGCGTCCAGCAGCTCCTGCCGGCGTTGACGCGTCTCGCCGGTGCCGATCGCGCTCGGCGCCGACATCACCTGGTCGCCGGGCCTCAGCCTCACCAACAACACCACCTCCGACCCCGAGCGCGACTCGCTGCTTCCGGATCCTGCCGGGCGGCGCGGTCGACACCATCGCGCTGGATGCCGGCACCCGGGTGACCGCGCTCAGCTTCGACACGCCGGTCCGGTTCGGCTCGTTCAACTGGCAGAACTCGATCCAGGCCACCGACGAGACGAGCGACGGCCGGGACTCGGTCACGTTTCGTGTGGACGACCCGTCCACGCCGGACCCGACGCGACTCGATCCTGGTGCGCCGGATCTTCCCCGGCGACTTCCAGAGCACGCTCGACTGGGACACCGGCATCAACCTGCCGATGCTCTTCCGCGGCTCCTGGAAGCTCCAGCCGTCGCTCGGCATCTCCAACACGACCAGCGGAGCCGTTCGCGCTCCGCAATCGGAACACCGGCGGCGCCTGGGTGCAGCAGGGAAAGCGATTCCGCGTCGGGGTGAGCTCCACGCCCACCCTCTTCGCGTTCTTCCCCGGCATCGGTCCGCTCCAGCGGATCCGGCACAGCTTCTCGCCGGTGATCTCCTACAACTTCGAGCCGGCCGCGGACGTGCCGGAGGAGTATGCCCGGGCGATCGCCGAGCCGGGGCAGCCGATCCAGCTCCGGAGCGACGCCCGGCAGACGGTGCAGGTGGGACTGTCGCAGACCTTCGAGGGGAAGCGCCGGCCGAGGGCGGCGACACCGTCGTCGGCGAACGCGCCCAAGCTCCGGCTCCTGAGCATCAGCACCAGCCCGCATCACCTACGACTTCGAGCAGGCCAAGAAGCCCGGGCGGACCGGCTGGGTGACCGACGCCATCACCAACTCGTTCCTGAGCGACCTGGTGCCCGGCTTCAACCTGAGCCTGAGCCACGATCTCTGGGAGGGCCCGGTCGGGTTCGACACCGCGCGAGTTCGATCCGTTCCTCCAGCGGGTGAACGCCAGCTTCGCGATCTCGGAGAACACGCTGCGGGCCGTCGGCTCGATCTTCGGTCTCGGCGGAAAGGGCGGTCGACAAGGCCGGCCGGCGTCGCGACGAGGACATCCCGAGCTACGTCGCCCAGTCGGGGCGGAGGGCGCGGCCGGGCTCGTTCTACAACTCGTCGCAGGCACCGCTCCGGCCCGGCGCCGGCCGGGGCTTCACCGCCAGCTTCAACTACTCCCTGACGCAGAACCCGGCCGGTGCCCAATCAACCGGCGCCGGAGGACACCCAGAACCTGGGCCTCAACACCAGCTTCTCGCCGACCCCGTTCTGGTCGCTGTGCTGGTCCTCCCAGTACGACATCACCACGGGGTCGTTTCCAGTCCCACGTCGTGCGGCTGGAGCGCGACCTCCACGAATGGCGGGCGGGGTTCAACTTCGTGAAGAACACCTCACGGGAACTTCGCGATCTATTTCTCGATCTACCTGACCGACCTGCCCGACCTGAAGTTCGACTACGATCAGACGACATTCGAGGATTCGAGATGTCACCGGTCGCGGACAGACGGTCTGACCTGGCAGGCATGCGAAGTCGGCCCGCGGCGCGGCCCGGCCGGCCGCTTCGCCTGACCTGGCACACCTCCTGCCTTGTTTCTCGCCCATCCCTTTCGGAGCCGTCTCATGCGCGGCTGGTGGATTCCCGCGTTGGTCCTGCTCGCGGCCTGTAACGACGACGACGGCAACGGGCCGGGCGTGCACCCCCGAAGCGCCGGCGAGCCTCTCCAGCACCACGCTCGACGGCGCCATCGCGCTGGTGTGGTCGGACAATCCGTTCGTGGCCGATCCCGACATTTTCGGGAACTATCGGGTCTACAGCACCTCCTACGACATCGACGCGGACCCCTGCGGCACGGACTGGCTGGTCGAGGGCACCACGGTGGCGCCCGAGTTCCTGGTCGGGGCGCTCGCCAACGGCGTGCCGCGCTGCTTCTCGGTGACGGCCGTGAGCGTGGACGGATTCGAGAGCGACCGGTCGCCGCTGCGGGGAGACACCCCGCGTCCCGATTCGCGCAACGTGGCACTGTCCGCGGCCCCGACCACGCCCAACGGATCCGGCTTCCGCTTCTGGGACGACCTGAACGACGACGGCGCCACCCAATCCGGAGAGCTGGGCCTGGTCAGGAGCGCCGAGGCTCCGGACATCGACTTCTTCGTGGATCGGGACGGGCGCGGCGATCTGTTCCTGACGCCGGTCCGCGCGGGAACCGGCGTGGAGTACTACGACGAGAACGACCCGGTCGAGGACCTGACCAGCATCGATTTCGCGGAGGATCTGGAATACCGCACCAGCGGCGATCCAGGCCCTGCCGGGCTTTGGCTACGTGTTCGAGACCGACGGTGGCGATGGCTTCGTTCGCTACGGCGCGGTGCGGGTCTTGCACGTGGGGACGACGTTCCTGATCATGGACTGGGCGTTTCAGACCGATCCGGGAAATCCGGAGCTGCTGGTGCGGGGAATCTCGCGGAAGTAGATCGGCGGACCCTGTCGTCCCGAACGAAGTGAGGGATCTTCTTGAACGGGTTCGATACCCGCGAGGAAGATCCCTCACTTCGTTCGGGATGACACGGCTTCGCGTTCGGGAGGACACGGCTCCGCCCCACGGCTTGCCTCCCATGCCCCTCTCGCCAACTTCGGGCGATGCCCACCCCACACATCACGCTGGACGGCCGGTCGCTCACCATCGACGGACGTGGTGCGCATCGCCCGCGAGTCCGGGACGCGCGCCCGGCTCGATCCCGGCGCGCGCGCTGCTCTGGTCGCGAGCCGGCGGCTGGTCGAGCGGGCCATCGCGTCGGGGCAGACGATCTACGGGATCAACACCGGATTCGGCAAGCTCGCCAACGTCCGCATCGCGCCCGACAAGCTCGACAGCCTCCAGGTCAACCTCATCCGCAGCCACGCGGCCGGGGTGGGCACGCCGTTGCCGCCGGGGGTGGTGCGCGCGGTCATGCTGCTTCGGGCCAACGTGCTGCTCCGGCCCACCAGCGGCGTACGGCCCGAGCTGGTCGAGGCGCTGCTGGCGATGCTCAACGCGGGCATCGTCCCGCTCGTGCCGGAGCAGGGAAGCGTCGGGGCCAGCGGCGACCTGGCGCCGCTGAGCCACATCGCGCTGGCGCTGATCGGCGAGGGCGAGGTGCTCGGCGACGAGGGCGCCGAGCCGGCGGCTCAGGCGCTCGCCGCGGCCGGGCTGGGTCCGTTCCGCTTCGCGCCCAAGGAAGGCCTGGCGTTCATCAACGGCACCCAGGCTCAGACCGCGCTCCTGGCGCTGCTGGTGCACGATGCCGAGGTGCTGTGGCGCACGGCGGTCGGGCGCGGCGGCGATGAGCCTCGAGGCGCTCCGCGGCACGCCGGCGCCGCTCGATCCCCGCATCCATGAGGCGCGGCCGCACCGGGGCCAGCTCGAGGCCGCCGGCTTGATGCGCGGGCTTCTGGCCGACAGCGAGATCCGGGAGTCGCACCGGGAGGGCGATCCGCGAGTCCAGGACGCCTACTCCCTCCGCTGCGCCCCCCAGGTATTCGGCGCGGTGGCGGACGCGATCCGCTTCGCTCGGGAGACCGTGACCGTCGAGCTCAACGCCTCCACCGACAATCCGCTGGTATTTCCCGACGGCGATGTCATCTCGGGCGGCAACTTCCACGGCCAGCCGGTCGCCCAGGCGCTCGATTTCCTGGCGACCGCCCTCACCACTCTCCAGGCGATCGCCGAGCGGCGAGTCGAGCGGCTGGTGAATCCCGACCTCTCGCAGGGCCTGCCGGCGTTCCTGACCGCGGACCCCGGACTCTCGTCCGGCTTCATGATGGTGCAGATCTCCGCGGCGTCGCTGGTGGCGGAATCGCGGACGCTGGCGATGCCGGCCAGCATCGGCTCGATCCCGACCGACGCCAACCAGGAGGATTTCGTCCCGATGGGGATGGCGGCCGCCTACAAGGCGCAGCGCATCCTGGCCAACGCCCAGCGGGTGGTCGCGGCGGAGCTGCTCTGCGGGGCACAGGGACTCGAGTTCCTCAAGCCGCTCCGGCCTGGGGCCGGCGTGGAGACGCTCTACCGGCGGCTCCGGGGGCTCACCCCGAGGGTGGCCCCGCTCGACGGCGACCGGCCGCCGGCGCCCGATCTGGAGCGGCTGGCGCGGGCGGTGGCCGGGCGGGGAGCTGGACATTCTTGCCCCCTCCGTACCCGCCCCGGTATCTTTTGACCGTTGAACCCCTTATGCCCTGACTTCCCCTTCGCCGCTCGAGTCGCATGAACCTGGAAAAGCTCAAAGACACGGCGCGAAAGTTCGAGCAGAAGGAGGACTGGCGGCGGGCCATCGAGGTCTACCTCAAGGCCATCCAGCAGATCGAGTCCGGGCAGGAGACCTCCCCCGACCTCTCCCTGTACAATCGGGTCGGCGACCTCTACCTCAAGACCAACGATACCGCGGCGGCGGTCCGCTCCTACGAGCGGGCCGTGGACCTCTACGCCGACCAGGGCTTCTTCAACAACGCGATCGCCCTCTGCGGCAAGATCCTGCGGGTCAACCCCGGCCGCACGCCAGACCTACCTGAAGCTGGCCCAGCTCCACGCCCGCAAGAACGTCGTCATCGAGGCCAAGCGGAACCTGATCGAGTTCCTCGAGCGGATGAACGCGCTGGGGCAGCTCGATCAGGCGTTCGAGTCGGTCAAGGAGTTCGCCGACCAGTTCTCCGGCAGTCAGGAGATCCGCCTGATGCTGGTCGAGCTGCTGCGCGCCACCTCCCGCGAGGAGGAGGCCCGGGAGCAGCTGGAAAAGCTCGCCGGGGAGATCGAGGGGAGAGGCGAGCGGCTCGGCCAGCGGCCGCAGCAGGAGCGACGCCACGACGGACCAGATGGAGGACGCGGCCTCGCGTCCGTCCCGAGTACCGCCGGGACTGGTCTTCCTCGACACCGGCGTTGACCTCCCCTCGGAGCAGCCGCCGAGTGCCGGGACCGAGCATCCCGGTCGTCGTTCCTCCGGAAGGGTTGCTGCTCACCGAACCCATTGCCGCCGCCGACGACATCGCGATGGTCGACGAGACGGTGGACGTGGTTCCGGGTCTGGAGCAGGCACCCGATGTGGATCTCGAGATCACCCGGATCGAAACCGACCCGGGTCTGGAGCGTGTGGAGACCGAGGATATCGAGTTCATCGGCGAGCCGCTCGAGGGCATGGAGGCGGCACAGGACGACCTCGTCGATGACGACTTGCTCGACGTCCCGGCCGACGATCTGATCGTCTCGGTCATCGACCAGTCGTTGGACGCGCCCGATCCGGAGCCGGAAGTCGAGCTCGACTTCGTGGAGCCGGAGGTCGACGAGATCGCGACGGAAGCCTGGGAACCGATCGCGCCGACCGAGCCTGGCGACGAGGCCGCCATCGCCGAGCTGGAAGACCTGATCCTCGACGATCCGGACAACCCGGAGCTGCACCAGCGGCTGGGCGAGCGGCTCCTCGCCGACGGGGAGGACGCCCGCGGACTCGAGGAGCTCGAGCTGGCGCTGGGGTCCTACGAGCGCCTGGGGGAATGGCCCCGCGCGGCGGAAGTGTCGGAGCGCCTGGTGGTGCTCGCGCCCGACACCATTCGACACCATCAGAAGCGGGTGGAGTTGGCCTTCCGCTCCGGGGACAGGGCCCCGCTGCTCGCGGCCTATCTCGCGCTGGGCGACGCGCTCGCCCGCTCCGGGGCGACGGAGAAGGCCACGGCGGTCTTCGGCCGGGTGCACGAGCACGATCCCGGCAATACCCACGCGATTTCGGCCCTCGCGGCGCTCCTCCGCAAGGAGACGGAGGCAGTCGCCACCCCGGCTGCACTACCAGACGCTCCTCCAGATGCTCCTCCAGACGCTCCTCCGGCCGAACCGCCGGCAGCCGCACCCACCGCCACACCGCAGGCGCAGGTCCGTGCCGCTCCCCCTCCTCCAGCGGCCTCCCGGGCGCCCACTTCGCCGGGATCCTTCGTGGACCTCGGGTCCATGATTCTCGACGAGGGTTCGCCCCGTGACACCCGGATGCGGATCGACCGGGCGGACCCGAAGGGCACGGACGAGCAGCGCGAGTTTCAGGAGATCCTGGAGCAGTTCAAGCGCGGTATCGAGCAGAATCTCGACTCCGAGGACTACGAGTCCCACTACGATCTCGGCGTCGCGTTCAAGGAGATGGGCCTGCTCGACGAGGCGATCGCGGAGTTCCAGAAGGCGCTGCGCTCTCCCGAAGGTCGACTCCGGACCTCGGAGGCGCTCGGGATCGGCTTCTTCGAGAAGGGGCAGTTCGGCATCTCGGAGACCGTGCTGCGCCGGGCGGTCGAAGCGGACGACAGCGGCGACGAGGCCAAGATCGGCCTGCTGTACTGGCTGGGGCGCGCCGCCGAGGCGCAGGGCAAGGAGATGGACGCGATCACCAGCTACGAGCGCGCGCTCGCCGTGGACATCCGGTTCATGGACCTGGGCGAGCGCATCCACCGACTCACCGCGGACCGGGGCAAGTGAGCCCCCAGACTGCGCCCGTCTCGCTGGCCGACCTCCAGGGGCCGCTGGGCGCCCGGCTCGAGCGGGTGCAGCACGAGCTCCGCCGCATCGTCGAGGCCGACTTCGGGCTGATCGCCCAGGTCAACTCGCACCTCTTCCAGATGCAGGGCAAGCTGTTCCGGCCCACGCTCCTGCTGCTGGCCGACGAGGCCACCGGCGACCCCGACCCGCGGGCCACGACCCTCGCCGCGGTGGTCGAGCTGATCCACCTGGCCACGCTGGTGCACGACGACTCGGTGGACCACTCGGTGCTCCGCCGCGGCATGCCGACGATCAATTCGCTGTTCAGCCACCAGATCTCGGTCATCATGGGAGACTATCTCTACTCGCGCGCCGTGATCGAGCTGGTCCGGCTCGACGACCTTGAGCCGCTGCGCGTGCTGAGCCGGGTCACCAACGAGATGACGGTCGGCGAGATGCGCCAGCTCCTGGCGCACGACCCGCTGCAATTCTCGGAGGAGGACTACGACCTGCTGATCCAGTCGAAGACCGCCTCGCTGGTGTCGGGCGCCTGCGAGGTCGGCGCGCTGCGCGCCGCCCCGGAGGAGCGCGCTGGCGCTCCGGCGCTTCGGCGAGGCGCTCGGGATGGCGTTCCAGATCGTGGACGACCTGCTCGACTACGTCGGCGACGCGAGCGTGACCGGCAAGCCCACCGGCTCCGACCTGCGGGAGCACAAGGTGACGCTTCCGCTCATCGCGGCGCTGCCGCGGATGGGCGAGGCCGACCGGCGCAGGGTGGCGGCCCTGCTGCTCGCGCCCGAGCCCACCGACGAGCAGATCCACGAGGTGGTCGAGTCGGTGGCCGAGGCCGGCGGGCTCGACTATGCGCGGGAGCGCGCCCTCCGGCTCGCCCAGCAGGCCGACGGCGAGCTCGACCGGCTCCCGCCGTCCCCCGCGCGGGACGCGCTCCGCGCCAGCATCACCTACGTCGTGGATCGCAGGCGCTGATGGCCAGCGGACCGCATCGCCCGGGCTTCTACCTCGGCGTCCTGATCGCCGGCTTCATCGCCGGCGGGGCGCTCACGGCCCTGCTCCGGCAGACGCTGCCCGACAGCGCCGCGCGCACCTTCTTCACCAGCACCTGGACCGCCCAGTTCGGCCCTGTCTCCGCCGATCTCCTGGTGCTAAACTTCACCCTGGGCCCGATCGGGCTGCACGTCTCGCTGCTGAGCCTGATCGGGGTCCTGGTGGCGTACCTGATCGCCCGCTCGCTCTTCTAGGGGGTCCCCGTGGGCAACCTCGGCTTCACCGAGATCATGCTCATCCTGGTGGTGGTGCTGCTGCTCTTCGGGGCCAAGCGGCTGCCGGAGGTGGGCGCCTCCATCGGGAAGGGTATCCGCGAGTTCAAGCGCAGCCTCACCGACACCCAGGACGCGATCATGGGGTACGACGACCAGCGGACAACCTGCCGCCGCGCCAGCCGGAGGCCACGACCCAGACCGAAGCCGTCCTCCGGCGAGCCGAAGCGGCTCTCCCAGTAGCGCCTCGCGGTCAGGATGACGCGGAGGCTGCTGACAGATCGTGCGCGGCCTGCTGCTGCTGCTGCTGGTAGCTTCTGGCCCGGTTGTCCACGATCTTCGCGGATTCCCGCAGCGCCTCCAGGTAGCCCCGGACCCGCTCCTGCCGCGCCAGACCGATCATCTTGGACGCGGTACTGTCGAGCTTCCTTGACGAACGCGGCCGAGTCCGCCTTGGTGTGCTCCAGCACCTGCATCACGTAGAGGCCGTCCTGCGTGTCGAGCAGCCCGCTGCGCTGGCCCACGTCGAGCCCGAACGCGGTGCCCACCACCGTCGGATCGGTGAGCGGCGGATTGATCCGGGTGAACGGCCCGAACTCGCGGTGCGCCAGCTTCATCGCCTTCGCCGCGTCCGCGGCCGACTCGCCCGACTCCAGCCGCTTCAGGTACTCCTCGGCCATCGGCTTCGCCAGCTGCGTTCTTCTTCTCCAGTCGCGCGCGTGCTCGCACCGACGGTCTGATCTGCGCCAGCGGGGGAACGCCCGCCGCCTGGACGCTGTCGAGCCGGAAGACGTAGTAGGCCACCGAGGCCTCGATGACCGGGCTGGTGGCGCCCGGCTTGGTGCCCTGAAACGCCCACACGCCCGCGTCGGGCACGACGAAGTTGCCGAGCTGCACCCGGGTGCCCTCCTGGACCGGCCCGGACTTGCCGATCGGCAGCGACAGCACGCGCGCCACGGTGTCGAGCGCCGCCGGATCGGCCCGCTCGGCGCCGAGCCGCTCGAGGGTGTCGGCCTGCGCGTCGAGGCGGTCGCGGTGCGCCCCGGCGACCTCGATCGGGATCAGGATGTGCCGGCCCTTGGCCTTGTCGCCCTTTCGGCTGGTCATCTCGATGAGGTGGAAGCCGAACTGCGAGAGCACCGGCTGCGGACACCTTGTTGAGCGGCAGGCGAACGCGGCCGAGTCGAAGGCCGGGTCCATCGCGCCCTTGGTCCATTCGCCCAGGTCGCCGCCGTTCGCGGCCGAGGCGCTGTCGGACGGACTCGCGCCGCGCCACGTCGGCGAACGGCGCGCCGCCGGCGATCTCGGCCCGGGCCGAGTCGGCGCGCGCCCGCGCGGCCGCGGTGTCGGACGCGTTGGTGAGACGCGGCAGCGCCACGAAGCTCAGGTAGGCCGTCCGGGACCGCTTGAACTCGTCCTGGTGGGAGCGGTAATACGCGGTGACCTCGGCGTCGGTCAGCGTGACCGCCGAGTCCGGAATGATGTTGCGCGGGATGATCGCGGTGAGGGCGATCTTCACCTGCTCGTTCTCGTCGCGGTACTGCTCCCAGAGCGCCGCGTCGGAGAGATAGATGTCGGCGGTGACCACCCGGAGCAGCTTCGAGCGCCGGACCTGGTCGCGGTACTGCGCCTCGAGCGCGGGCAGATACTGCGGCGCCGACGCTGGAGGTGAGCCAGCGCTGGTACTTGGCGAGGTCGAACTGGCTGTCGGTCTGGAACTCGGGGACGTTCCGGAACTCGGGCGGGGGGCGAGTTCCGCATCGCCTGGACGATCTCGTCCGCGGTGACGGTGATGCCGCGGCGCTTGTACTCGGCCTCGAGCACCTGCTCTCGACGAGCTGCTCCCAGACCTGATCCTCGATCTGGGTCCGCTCCTCGAGCGCCAGGGACGGCGGGCATGTCTCGCTGGCGGGTGTCGATGCGTCTGCTGCACGAGCTCTGATAGGTCCGGGCGTCGATGCTCCGGCCGTTGATCTTGCCGACGCGTGGTGCGTCATCCCCAGGCCCGACCAGTCCACGCTGGTGAGGACGAAGATCAACATGAGGAGGGCGAAGATGGCGCCCGCCAGCTTCGCGCTGTTGCGGAATGCTTGCATCATAGGACGGTGCCCGGAACTCCAGACCTGAGGGTGAAAAAGAGGCAGTAAGTCTAAGCCCGGCAACACTGAAGCTCAAGGCACGGCGCGGCTTAACAGTTGACAGCGGGGGGCGGCTCGCTACTGTCACCATACTTCCCCGCAACGACTCAATGCGTCGACTCCCGACCCCGATTCACACCTCGACAAACCGGGACCCGGATGGCACTTAGCGAGATCGAGAAGCTCGAGCGCCGGTACGCCGAAAACCCTCAGGGACTGACCTTCGCGCCGCTCGCCGAAGTTCACCGGAAGAACGGCGAAGTCGCGCGGGCGCTCGACTGCTGGGCCCGGGCCTGGCGATCCATCCCGACTACATCCCGGCCAGCATCGTGCTGGGCCGCTGCCACCTGGATCTGGGCGACGTCCAGGCCGCCGAGACGCGCGTTCCTGCACGTGCTCGCGCTCGACGGCGAGAACGTGATCGCGCTCAAGGCGCTGGCCGACATCAGCGAGCGCCTGCTCCAGTTCGACGAGGCGGAGCGCTGGCTCCGCACGCTGCTCTCGGTGGACCGCAGCAACGACGACGCGCGGGACCAGCTCGCAGCGGGTGAGGTCGCCCGCCGCCAGGCCGAGGTCGCCTCGTCGGCCGAACCATCGAAGCGAGGCCGGTGGAGCCGCCGGGACGAGGCCGAGCCGTCGACGCACGGCCGCGCCGCTCGGCGAGATCACCGCCGCTGCGAGCTCGCGCCGTTCGAGCCGCCCAGTCGGAGCCGAGCCGGCCGCCCTCGGCTCGAGGAGCTGGACTTCAGTCCGCTCGAGGCGGGAGCCGCTCCCGAGATCCGCGAGCTGGAGGAACTCGAGCTGACCTCGAGGAGCTCGCTCGAGGCGCCTGACGGTCGGTCGAGCCGATCGACGGGCCTCGATCGGCCGCGAAGTGGACGACACCGGATGAATCGCTCGGCGATTTCCGGGTCGAGACCGCGGAGGACATCGTCCTCGAGAGCGCGGGCGGAAGCGAATTCCAGATGCCGGACGCGTCGCTAGGAGCTCTCCACGGCGGGCGCGCGGCAGGAGCGCGCGCCGTTCGAGGAGGACGCCCCGGTCGCCCCGCGCTCCGACATGGGCAGACGCCGCCGGCCGAGCCGACCGAGCCGGAGCCGGCTCGCCGGAGCCCGCCGTCGCCGGAGCCCGCATCGCCGGTACCAGCTCGGCCGGAGCCCGTCGCGAGAGCCGTCCGCGCCGAGCTCCACGAGCCGGAGCCGTTGGTGTAGTGCCGCCCGCGCCGATGCGCCGGTCACGGCCCCGGCAGCCGCCCGGGCGATCGCCGCTTCCAGATCGCCGGCGACTACCGCGACCTGCGCCGGGCCGAGGACCGGCCGGAGGCTCAGGCTCCCGCCGCGCCGCCGAAGCGCTCGTATCAGCGCGGGGGAGACCGGCGGGCGCTCGGTCGCCCACCTCTTCCAAGGGCATCCTCGTCTGCCCGGCCGCCGCTCGCAGGCTCCGGCCGCCCCGGTCCGTCACGACCCACTGCCGCCGGCAGCGCCGGCGCGCCCACCCGGCCCGCCGCCGACGCCCTCTCGCTCAGCTCGGTGTTCGGCGAGGAGGCACCGGAAACGCCGCCCGCCGTCCCGGCCTCCGAGCCAGGGGGCCGGATCGGGTCTCCTTCGACGATTTCTTCAGCTCCCCGAGCGCCTCCCACGCCGCGCCGGACTCCGCGCGCCCCGGACCCCAAGACCGACGATCTCGACCAGTTCCACGCCTGGCTTCAGAACCTGAAGCGCTGAATGCGGATCGCGGTGCTCAACGGCCCCAACCTCAACCTGCTGGGGCAGCGGGAGCCGGAAGTCTACGGCCGGACGACGCTGGCCGAGATCGAGGCGATGGTCCGCGACGCCGCCCGGTCGCACGGCGCCGACATCGAGTGGTTCCAGACCAACCACGAGGGCGCGCTGGTCGACGCGGTGCAGGCGCTCCGCGGGCGGGCGGACGGCGCGCTGATCAACGCCGCCGCGCTCACGCACTCGAGCCTGGCGCTCCGCGACGCGCTGCTGGCCGTCCAGGTCCCCTTCGTCGAGCTGCACCTCTCCAACATCTTCGCGCGTGAGCCCGAGCGGCGGCACTCGGTGATCGCGGATCTGGCCGTCGGGACTGGTCACCGGATTCGGCGCCCAGAGCTACCTGCTGGCCCTGCAGGCGCTGGTGGGCCGCCTCCGTGCCGGCTGACCGCCGCGCCGAGCGGCAGAGCGCGCTCCGCGCGGCGCTCGAGGCGCGAGGGGCTGGACGCGCTGCTCGTCACCCACCTGCCCAACATCCGCTACCTGACCGGCTTCACCGGATCGGCCGGGCTGCTCCTGGTCGCACGCCCAGGCGACGGTGCTGGTCACCGATTTCCGCTACGCGGCGCAGGCGCCCGCCGAGGCCGGCGACGCGGCGACGGTCGAGGTCGACCAGAAGAGCGTCTGGGATCGGCTCGGACGGGTGCTGTCGGGGCTCTCCCAGGGCGCGATCGGCATCGAGGCGCACGTCGCTCACCGTGCGGGACGCCGAGCGGGTCGCCGGCCTCACCCGGGGCCGGGTGGTGCCGACGACCGACCTGGTGGAGCGGCTCCGGATGGTCAAGTCGCCCGAGGAAGTGGCGGCGATCCGGGCGGCCGCCGAGCTGGCGCAGGAGGCGCTGGCCGAGGTGCTTCCGACGATCGAGGTGGGGCGGACCGAGCTGGAGATCGGCGCCACGCTCGAGGCCGCGCTCCGCCGCCGGGGCAGCGAATGGCATCCGTTCCCCACGATCGTGGCCTCCGGGCCGCGCTCGGCGCTGCCCCACGCGCGCACCAGCGCGCGGACGGTCGGCCGGGGCGAGTGGCTGCTGCTCGACTTCGGCGCCCAGGTGGACGGATACTGCGCCGACCTCACCCGCACCGTCGTGGTCGGCGCTCGCGCCGACGAGCGCCAGCGGGCGATGTACGAGCTGGTCCGCTGCGCGCAGGGCCGGGCGCTGGAGCACCTGCGCCCGGGCATGACCGGCCGGGAGGGCGACGCGCTGGCCCGCGACGTGATCGCCGGCCGCGGGTTCGGCGAGGCGTTCGGCCACTCGCTCGGGCACGGCCTCGGCCTCGAGGTGCACGAGGCGCCGCGGCTCGCCCCCACCGCCGACGCGCCGCTGCCCTCGGACGCGGTGGTCACGGTCGAGCCGGGCGTCTATTTTCCGGGCTGGGGCGGCGTCCGGCTGGAGGACGACGTGTACCTGGGCGCTGACGGGCCGGAGCTGCTCTCGAATGGGCGGACCGAGCTCCTGGAGCTGGTGTAGCCCGGCCATGTCTGCGATTCTCACGATGCCACCGTCACACACGATTCCCGGGCCCTCCAGGCCCCGCCCTCACCGGCTCGCCGCCGGCGCCGGACGCGCCATGAAGCCGGCCAATCGAGGAGGCGCAAGTGATCCGGACCGCTCGCCGCGCAGCCGCAAGGCCGACGGGCGTATGACGCCCCAGGAGATGAAGCAGCTCGCCGAGCTGCTCCAGAACGTGCCCGGCATCAAGTCGATCGAGCTCAAGGACGTGAAGGGTCTGGCGCAGCTGCTGCGCGAGGCGCCCGAGATCGGGTCGATCGAGGTCAAGGGCTGGTTCGGGACCGGGGTGGTGATCACCCGCACCTCGGCCACGCCGACCTACGCGCCCGCCGGTACCGGTGCACGCCCTGGCTCCGGCCGCGGCGTGGCGGAGCCCGAGGCGGCCGCGAGCGACTGCCGCTGCCCGCGCTCAAGGAGATCAAGTCGCCGATGGTGGGGACCTTGTACAAGTCGCCGGAGCCGGGCGCGGAGCCCTATGTCAAGGTCGGAAGCCGGGTGACCGCGGGCCAGACGGTCTGCATCATCGAGGCGATGAAGATCATGAACGAGATCGAGGCCGAGATCACCGGCGTCATCCGCGAGGTCTGCGTGGAGGACGCGCAGCCGGTGGAGTTCGGCCAGGTCCTCTTCCGGGTCGACCCCAATGGCTGAGTCCACCGTGCCGGGCGCCTCCGCGGCGTCCTCGTTCAACTTCAAGAACACCATCGGCCAGATGGTGCAGCGGAACGCCTCCGACCTGCTGCTCAAGGTCGGCCGGCCGCCCACGGTCCGGGTCAACGGCGAGCTGCTGGGCCTCGACATGCCGCCGGTCAAGCCGGAGGACCTGAAGGCGCTGGCCGAGCAGGTGATGACGCCGCGCCAGGTGAAGGAGTTCGCGGAGAAGAAGGAGGCGGACTTCGCGATCGGCGTGCCGGGAGTGGGCCGGTTCCGGACCAACATCTACCAGCAGCGGGGCACGCTCGCCTTCGCCTTCCGGGCCATTCCCTACGAGGTGAAGACGATCCGGGAGCTCCACCTGCCGGTGGTGCTCGAGGAGATCGCCCTCAAGCCGCGCGGCCTGGTGCTGGTCACCGGCATCACCGGCTCGGGCAAGTCCACCGCGCTCGCGGCGATGATCAACCACGTGAACCAGAACCGGCGGGTGAACGTCATCACGATCGAGGACCCGATCGAGTTCCTGCACCGGGACGTGATGTCGAACATCTCGCAGCGCGAAGTGGGCAGCGACACGCTGTCGTTCGGCTCCGCGCTCCGGCACGTGCTGCGCCAGGATCCGGACGTCATCCTGATCGGCGAGATCCGCGACATGGAGACGCTGGACACCGCGCTCAAGGCGGCGGACACCGGACACCTGGTCTTTTCCACGCTCCACACCACCGACGCCACCCAGACGCTCAACCGGATCATCTCGTTCTATCCGCCGTACCAGCACCAGGAGATCCGGATGCTGCTCGCCACCGCGCTCCAGGGCGTGATCTCGCTGCGCCTGGTGCCGCGCGCCGACGGGCGCGGCCGGGTGCCGGGCTGCGAGGTGCTCATCAATACCGCGGCGGTGGCCGACAACATGCGCGACATCGAGAAGGCGCTCAACATTCCCGACCTGATCGCCGAGGGCACCGTCTCCTACGGCATGCAGTCGTTCGACCAGTCGCTGATGAAGTGGTTCAAGGATGGGATGATCTCCTACGAGAGCGCGCTGTTCTACTCCTCGAACCCGAGCGAGTTCGCGCTCCGGGTGTCGGGCGTGGATTCGGCATCGGACCGGACGTTCTCCGAGATCAGCGGGGATACGGGGGCCGCGCGCTCGCTGGACCTGACGCCTTGATGGGCAAAAAGGTCAGGTACTTTGTTTAAGAAGGTGTTGATCGCCAACCGCGGCGAGATCGCCCTGCGGGTCATCCGGGCGTGTCGTGAGCTGGGGGTCGAGACCGTGGCGGTGTACAGCGAGGCCGACCGCGAATCGCTGCACGTCCGCTTCGCCGACGACGATGTGTGCATCGGCCCGCCGCCCAGCCGCCAGTCCTACCTGCGGATTCCCAACATCATCGCCGCCGCGGAGATCACCGGCGCCGACGCGATCCACCCGGGCTACGGCTTCCTGGCGGAGAACGCGGAGTTCGCCGACACCTGCCGGGCGTCCAACATCACCTTCATCGGTCCGAGCGGCGAGCAGATCCGGCAGATGGGCGACAAGGCCACCGCCCGCCGGCTGGCGCAGGAAGCCGGTGTGCCGACCGTGCCTGGCTCCCCGGGGACCATCGAGGATCCTGACGAGGCGCTGGCGTTCGCGGAGGGCATCGGGTTTCCGGTCATCATCAAGGCGACCGCGGGCGGCGGCGGCAAGGGGATGCGGATCGCGATGGACGCCGACCAGTTCGCCCAGTCGTTCGGTCTGGCGCAGAACGAGGCGCTGGCGGCCTTCGGGAACGGGTCGGTCTACGTCGAGAAGTACCTGCAGCAGCCGCGGCACGTCGAGATCCAGGTGATCGGCGACTGTTTCGGGCGGGTGGTCCATCTGGGCGAGCGCGACTGCTCGGTGCAGCGCCGCCACCAGAAGCTGATCGAGGAAAGCCCGAGTCCCGTGCTGGACGACGACCTGCGCGACCGGATGGGCCGAGCGGCGGTGGCCCTGGCGTCCAACATCGGCTACATCGGCGCGGGGACGCTCGAGTTCCTGTTGGACACCGACGGCAATTTCTACTTCATGGAGATGAACACCCGGATCCAGGTGGAGCATCCGGTGACCGAGATGGTCACCAGCTTCGACCTGGTCAAGGAGCAGATCCGGGTGGCCGCGGGCGAGCCGATCAGCTTTCAGGGCGACGGTCGCCGGCTTCGGGGCCACGCCATCGAGTGCCGGATCAACGCGGAGGACCCGTACCGCGGATTCCAGCCCTCGCCGGGGCACATCACGGCCTATCACCCGCCGGGTGGCCCCGGCGTGCGGGTGGATACCCACGTCTACGCCGGGTACACCGTTCCGCCCTATTACGACTCGCTGCTCGCCAAGGTGATCGTCCACGGGAACGACCGGACCGAGGCGCTCACCCGGATGGGGCAGGCGCTCGATAGCTTCATCCTGGAGGGCGTCACCACCACTATTCCTTTCCTCGCCCGGGTGATCCGTCACCCGGACTTCGTGGCCGGGAAGGTGGACACCCGGTTTCTCGAGCGGGAATCGCACCTCCTCCGTCCTGAAGTATGAGGCTCGACGTGCTCTTCACGCCGGCCGGCCTGACGCTCGCGGAGGTCCAGGGCCGGACGGTCTTCCTGATCGACATCCTTCGGGCCACCACCTCGATGTGCGCGGCCATGAGCAGCGGCGCGAAGGCGATCATCCCGGTGAGCTCGACCGAGGAGGCCCTCCGGCTCGCCCAGACCATCGGCAGCGCCGACGTGCTCCTGGCCGGCGAGAAGAACTGCGTCCGGATCGACGGCTTCCAGCTGGGGAACAGCCCGCTGGAGATGACCGAGGCCGCGGTCCGGGGAAAGACGCTCATCGTCAGCACGACCAACGGCACCAAGGCCCTGCTCGCCTGCCACGGTGCGGGTGCGGTGTATCCGGCCTGCGCGGGCAACCTATCCCTCGCCGCGGAAAAGGCCCGGGAGACCCTGCAAGACGAGCGCGGAATGCTCGTGGTCTGCGCCGGCCGCGACGGCGCGTTCTCGCTGGACGACGCGTACACTGCCGGACGCCTGGTGTCCGCGGCCCTCGGAGGTCCCAGAGGCCGGCGCGGGCTCAACGATGCCGCCCTGGCCAGCCTCGACCTCGTCCGGCGCTACGGTGAAAATTGGGAGCGGCCGCTCCGGCGGAGCCGCGCCGGCCGCGAGCTGGCGCGGCTCGGCTTCGCCGACGACGTGAGGGCCTCCGCACGGCTCGACGCCTATCCTGTGCTTCCCACCTTCAGCGAGCGTCGGGTGACGCTGGCCGCGGTTCCGGTATGATCCCGCCCGCGAAGACCGCTTCCGAGCAGGATGGACGGAGACGGCGCCTCGGCGCGCTGACCGCGCTGGTGGCCGGCCTGTTCGTCGGGCTCACCCTTCTCCCGGTCCAGATCACCGGCCCGGTGGGCGGGTACATCGGGCACGCCCTGTGGCAGCTCCTCGGCGCCGGCGCCCTCGGCATTCCGCTGCTGGGACTCGGCCTCGCGCTCGCCGGGCTCGACCGGCTCGGCGGCCTGGACATGAAGCGGTCGGCGATCCTGATCGTGGGGCTCAGCGTGCTGGTGCCTTACCTGGTCGGCGTGCTGACACACGTGACTCCGGCGGAGCTGGATATCGACGTCGGCCAGCGGGGAATCGCCGCCAGGACGGTGGGGCTGGTGCCCGGATTTCTCGCGGAGACGATCTCGGCCAAGGTCGGCGTGGCGGGGGCGGTCCTGCTCGGCTTCCTCGCGCTCTCGGCGCTCACCCTGGTCACCTTTGCCTGGCATCCGCTGCAGCGACTGGAGGCGGGGCAGCGGGCGGAACGGCGGAACGGCCAGGAGGCGGAACGGCGGAACGGCGGAACGGCGGAAGGGGTCGGGGAGCGAGCGGCGAGGCGCCGGAAGGAGAAGGAGGATGCACCGGAAGAAGCTGGCGGCCTGCTTGGGGACGTTCCGCCGTCCCGCCGTTCCGCCGTTCCGCCGGAGGCGCCAGCGCCCAAACCGCGCAAGAAGGAGAAGCGGCCCGAGCCCTCCGCCGTCTCCTCCGCGAACGAGGAGTCCGACACCCCGCCCATCGACCTCCTCACCGCCCCGGCGAACGAGGACATCGACGCCGGGGAAGCGCAATTGGACCGCCTGGGGCAGTCGCTGCTGGAGACGCTGCGCACCTTCAAGGTCGAGGGCCAGATCTCGGGGCGGACGACGGGACCGGTGGTGACGCAGTTCGAGGTGGTGCCGGGTGCCGGCGTGAAGGCCGGCCGCATCGTCGCGCTGGCGGACGATCTCGCGATGTCCATGCGGGCTCCGTCGATCCGGGTCGCCCCGATCCCGGGCAAGGGCGCCGTCGGGGTCGAGGTGCCCAATCCGATCGCGCGAATGGTCACCCTGCGGGAGCTGATCGAGTCGGCCGACTGGGGCAGGGGACGCGCCGCGCTGCCCATCGCGCTGGGCCGCGACCTCGAGGGCAAGCCGGTGGTCGCGGACCTGGCCAAGATGCCCCACCTGCTGATCGCCGGCGCGACCGGCACCGGCAAGTCGGTCACGATCAACACGATCATCACCAGCCTGGTGTACCGCCACACGCCGCGCGAGCTGCGGCTCCTGATGGTGGACCCGAAGATGGTCGAGCTGTCGATGTACAACGCGCTGCCCCATCTCCGGCACAAAGTGGTGACCAACAACCACGATGCTGCGACCGTGCTCAAGTGGGCGGTGTTCGAGATGAACCGGCGGTACGAGCTGCTCCAGGCCAACGGCGCCCGAAACCTGGCCGACTTCAACCGCAAGCTCGAGGAGGGGAAGCCACTCCGGAATCCGCCCCGCCCCAAGATCTCGCTGGTCACCATCAGCGCCGAAGCGCCCGACACGCCACCCGAGCCTCCGGCGGACGAGAATTACACCGATGGTGTGCTCCCGATGATCGTCATCGTGATCGACGAGCTGGCCGACCTCATGATGACGGTGCAGGCGGAGGTCGAGCACCCGCTGGCGATGCTGGCTCAGAAGGCGCGCGCGATCGGGATCCATCTGATCCTCGCCACCCAGCGGCCGTCGGTGAACGTGATCACCGGCCTGATCAAGGCCAACTTCCCCAGCCGGATCGCGTTCCGGGTAGCGTCGAAGGTGGACAGCCGCACGATTCTCGACCAGAACGGGGCGGAGGCGCTGCTGGGCAACGGCGACATGCTGTTCCTGCCGCCGGGGAAGAGCGAGCCGATGCGGCTGCAAGGCGCCTACATCGGGACCGAGGACAGCGAGAAGGTGATGGCATGGTATGTCGGCCGGCGCGAAGCCCGGCGGGCGGCGCTGCAGACGGTCGCGGCCGAGGCCGACATTCTCGAGATGGTGCGCGCCCAGGAAAGCGAAGGGGAGGGGGGTCCGGGCGAGGACGAGGCCGGCGAGAGGGACGCCCTCTTCCGCGAGGCCGCAGAAGCGTGCATCCAGAACCAGGGCGGCTCGACTTCGCTGTTGCAGCGCCGGCTCCGGATCGGATACGGCCGCGCGGCGCGGGTCATCGACCAGCTGCACTATGCCGGAATCCTGGGCCCGCCCGACGGGAGCAAGCCGCGCGAGGTGCTGGTCGGGTTCGATCAGCTGGACGAGTACTGCAAGTAGGAGGAGGTGCCGGGATGACACCGAGTCACGCCTTGCGCCGCGCTCATGCTGACGGGTTCTGGAAGATCCGTGCGCGGAATGCACTTCGTTCGCTCACGCTCGCCGCGGCGCTCGCCGTCAGCTCGGCCGCCTCGTCGGCCGCCCAGTCCGACGCTGCGTCCCGCCTCGTCGGCGCTCTGCTCGGCGACACCCCGATGGTCCGCGATCTCCAGACTATCACCGACGAGATCGGCGGCAGGCCGACCGGCTCGCCGGCGAACCGCCGCGCCTTCGATTGGGCGCTCGAGCGCCTCCGAGCTGCCGGCGTGGACGCGCGGAAGGAGCCGTTCCAGATGCCCGGCCTCTGGTTGGAGCGTTCGGCCCGGGCGACGGTGCTGGGCAAAGGCGTGAGCTTCAGTCCCAGGGTAGCGGCGCTCCCCTTCTCGGTCGGCACTGCGGCGGCCGGACTCACGGCACCCCTGGTCGATGCCGGCAAGGGGACGGAGGCCGACTACGCCGCGCTGGGCGCCCGGGCCCGGGGCGCCTACGTGCTGATCGAGACCGACGAGCTGCTCGATCTCGACGGACTGTTCCGGGAGTACACCGAGGGGGGGCACATCGAGCGGCGGGCCATCACGGCGGGCGCAGCGGGGCTGGTCTACATGTCCTCGCGTCCGGGGAACAGCCTGGCCCGCCACAACGCCTCGCTCGGCCTGGCGAACCGGCACCCGATGATGATGATGGAGCGGGACGGGGCGGCCCGGGCGCGCCGCCTGCTCGGGGCGGGAATCCCGTTGACCCTTACGGCCGTGCTCGACGTCCAGTCCGGACCCGCGTACCAGACGCACAACGTTATCGGGGAGATCCGCGGAAAAACCAGACCGGACGAGATCGTGGTGATCGGTGCCCACCTCGACTCCTGGGATCTCGGCACCGGCGCGCTCGACAACGGGGCGAACTCGGCGATGGTGATCGACATCGCCCGGCAGATCCGCCAGCTGGGGCTCGAGCCAGCGCGGACCATCCGGTTCGCGCTGTGGAACGGCGAGGAACAGGGCCTGAACGGGTCGCTGGGCTACACCCTCACGCACGCCGCCGAGCTCGAGCGGCACGTCATGGCCTCATCCTACGACATCGGCACCGGTCGGATCACCGGCTACTTCACCGGTGGGCGCGCGGAGCTGATCCCAGTCCTCGAGCGCGCGCTGGCTCCGGTTACCGGCCTGGGGCCGTTCAGCCACATCAATGTTCCAATCGTCGGGACGGATAACTACGACTTCATGATGCAGGGCATTCCCAACCTGGTGGCCAACCAGGAGTCGGCCAACTACGGTCCTAACTATCATGCCCGCTCGGATGAGTTCGGCCGGGCCGACCTGCAGCAGCTCCGGCTCAACGCCGCCATCGCGGCCGCCGCGACGTGGGGATTCGCGACGCTGGACCTGTCGCTTCCACGACAGACCGCCCGCCAGATCGACTCTCTCGTCCGCAACACCGATCTCGCCGATCAGATGAAGTCGTTCAACGTCTACGACGCGTGGGTGGCGGGGAAACGCGGGCTGCGGCCGTAGGCTATACGAGCATTCGCAATGCAAGCTCGGCGGCGCGATCCATGCCCTGAGCGCCCAGCAGGAGGACCAGGGCCTCGTCCGAGCGTCCGTCCAGCGTCGTCCGCACCGCTCCGTCCAGCGTCGCCTGGTAGTTGAACGCGACCCCTCCGTCCCGCAGTGCGCTCAACACCGCCTCAAGTTCCTCCGGCCGGACCCGGTCGCGAGGGCCTGCGGCGTCCTCGCTGGCCGTAACGACCAGGTGCGTCCCCCGGTCCGATGCCTGGATCGCGCGGGCCAGGGTGACCGCGAGACGACGGTTGATCCCCGCGCCCCTCGAGCCCCGGATGCCGAACGTGATCCTGAGCTCCTGGTGGGGAATCGCACGGATGCTCTCGAAGACCGCTTCGAGCGCCCGGGGATTGCCGACGGTGTCGTCGAGGATGGTGGGGGAGGACGGTCGCACCAGCTCCATCCGCCGCCGGATCGGAGCCTGCTCGGCGACCGACTCGGTGACACCGGTCGGCGTGCCGCCCGCCAGGAGCGTGACAACCGCCGCGAGGGCCGCGTTCGCCACCTGGTGGATGCCGAGCACGGGAAGCACCAGCGGGACCGCGCCAGCGGGCACGAACCCGCCACCCGCGCGGGGGAGGGGACTGCGGATCTCCAGCGCGAACGCGGAACCGGCCGCGTCGCTCCGCAGACCACTCACCGCTACCGCGGCCTCCGGATCGCCCATGGCCGAAACGCTCACCACTGGCCTCCGGATCGCCACCCCCGACTCGCCGACCAGATCCCGCACCCGGTGGTCGTCGTGGTTCACGACCAGGGGAGCCCCGTCATCCAGCATGTCGAAGAAGCGCGCCTTGGTGCGGAGGTAGTGGGCGGCGGTGCCGTGAAAATCGAGGTGCTCGTCGGGGACCAGGTTGGTGAGCGCCCCGAGGGCGAAGGTGAGTCCCGCCACGCGCCGCAGCGCGATGCCGTGCGAGGTGACCTCGAGGACGGCCGTGGTGACACCGGCATCCACCATCCGCCGAAGGGCGCGGTGGATCGCCGGGGCATCGGGCGTGGTCATGCCGGTATCGGCCACCCGACCCTGGATCCGGACCCCGAGTGATCCGATCACACCGACCGGAACGCCGCTGGCGGCCAGCGCCGACTGCACCAGGAGCGCGGTGGATGTCTTCCCCAGCGTGCCGGTGATGCCGACCAGCCGAAGCTCCCGGGCGGGGTGCCCGAAGAGCGTGGCCGCCAGCCGTGGCACCGTGCCCCGGGGATCTGGTGCCACGATGGTCGGGAGCTGCGGCAGCGCCCCAGCGGAGCAGGCGGCGACCGCACCGCGGGCCACCGCTTCGGGAGCGAAGGCCAGGCCGTCGGCCTTGGCGCCGCGCTGGGCGACGAAAAGGTCGCCTGGCCGGACCTGGCGGGAATCCACCGCGATGCCCGTCACCTCGACGTCCGGCCCGTGCATCGGCAAGGCGAGCGCGCTAGCCAAGTCGGAGAGAAGGATCGGGGCCCCGGGTTAAAGAGTCAGAGGAGTGTAGCCCCGCGCCGAGGCCGGGGCGAGATCGGCCAACGACTCCACGGTCACCCGAGATTTCGTCCGCGATTGCGCTGATTCGGTGCTCGGTTCGCGCTACCCAGTCGATATCCTCGGCCCATGAGATCCCGGCGCAGCTTCGTACCCATCGGTCAATGGGGAGACCGGCGCCAGCGGCGCGGCCTCGCCGGCGAGCGGGCGGCCATCGCGTATCTCACCTCATGCGGCTGGAACGTCGAGGCCCACCGCTTCCGAATGGGCCGGCACGATCTCGACCTGGTGGCGCGCCGGGGCCGGCTGGTGGCCTTCGTGGAGGTGAAGACCCGGCGCTCGAACGCCTGTGGGGCCGCGCTCGAGTCGGTGAGCGCCCTCAAGCGCCACATCCTTGGCAGGGTGGCCATGTTCTGGCGGCTGCGGCACGGGCGGGTGGGGGACACCTACCGGTTCGATGTGCTGGGCATCCGAGACCTGGGCGGCGGCAGGTACGAGGTGGAGCACGTGGAGGATGCGTGGCGGATGGGGTGGAGTCCGTGTTGACTCAAAATCAGTCACTAATGACTATTGCTTCGGAAGATTTTCGGTATTATGTTGGCCAACGGTTCAGTTGTGTAGCAAAATCAGCCACTCGCTCCCAGAGGAACAACATGCCCGCTGAAGAAACCCGGCTGGACGCCGACCGCCGCAAGGCTCTCGGACTGGCCATCTCCCAGATCGAGAAGCAGCTCGGCAAGGGGTCCATCATGCGCATGGGCGCCGAGTCCGCCCGGGTCAAGGTGGCCGCGATTCCCACCGGCGCCATCAACCTCGACGCGGCCACCGGCATCGGGGGCGTGCCGCGCGGCCGAATCACCGAGATCTACGGTCCCGAGTCCTCGGGCAAGACCACCCTCACCCTCCACCTCGCGGCCAACGTGCAGCGCGCCGGCGGCGTCGCCGCTTACGTGGACGCCGAGCACGCGCTCGACATCGACTACGCCAAGAAGCTGGGCGTCAACGTCGAAGACCTCCTGGTCTCGCAGCCCGACACCGGCGAGCAGGCGCTCGAGATCGTGGACATCCTGGTCCGCTCCGGCGCCGTGGATCTCGTGGTCATCGACTCGGTGGCCGCCCTGGTGCCGAAGGCCGAGATCGAGGGCGAGATGGGCGAGTCCAGCATGGGCGTACAGGCCCGGCTCATGAGCCAGGCGCTCCGAAAGCTGGCCGGAGCCATCAACCGCTCCAATACCTCGGTGGTCTTCATCAATCAGCTCCGCGAGAAGATCGGCGTCATGTTCGGCAACCCCGAGACCACCACCGGCGGCAAGGCGCTCAAGTTCTACGCCTCGCTCCGGCTCGACATCCGCCGCATCGGTCCGGTGAAGGAGCGCGAGGTGGTCATCGGCAACCACGTGCGGGTCAAGGTGGTCAAGAACAAGGTCGCGCCGCCGTTCCGGCAGGCGGAATTCGACATCATGTTCGACGAGGGGATCAGCCACACCTCCCTGCTGGTGGATCTCGCCTCCGAGGCCAACATCATCCAGAAGTCGGGCGCCTGGTACTCCTACAACGACCAGCGGATCGGGCAGGGCCGCGAGAACGCCAAGCTGTTCCTGCGGGACAATCCGCCGCTCCTGACCGAGATCGAGGGGAAGGTGAAGGAACTGCTCGGCGTCCGCCCGGTGGGGGCGGGAGCGAGCGAAGAGTGACCGACGCGGGGGGTGGTCGCGCCGGGCGGATCACGGCACTGGTGCCCGAGCCCCGCAGCCCGGGCTCGGTTCGGATCGAAGTGGATGGCGTGCGGTTCGCCTCGGTTTCCCCCGACGTGGCTCGGACCCACGGGCTCCAGGTTGGCCGGGAGCTAGACCAGGCGCTGAGGGCGCGGCTGGAGGTGGAGGCCGACGTGGAAGCGGCGTACCGGACCGCGCTCCGCGCCATCGAGCGCCGCTCCTTCGCCCGGGCGGACCTGGGCCGGCGGCTGCTGCGGAAGGGTCACGCGCACGAGGCGGTCGACGCGGCGTTGGCCCGAGCGGCAGAGCAGGGTCTCCTCGACGATGCCGCCTTCGCCGCCAACTACGTGGACACACGCGCCACGCGGGGGCGCGGCCCACTCCGTCTCACCCGCGACCTCATGGCCATGGGCGTAGAGCGCGGCATCGTCGACCGGGCCGTCGCCGCGCACGTGCGTGCGTCCGACGGCAACGGTGATGTTCCGCTTGCCCTCGCCAGCAAGCGGGCGGCCCAGCTGCGGGATCTCCCGCGACAGGTGAAGCGGCGAAGGGTGCTCGCCTATCTGGCGCGGCGTGGCTTCAGCGGGCGGGACGTGTCGGAGATGGTGGGGAAGCTGGTGTAGCTGATAGCTGATCCCTGCTGGCTTCCTTATATTCCCCCCATGCAGTCGGCTCAGATCCGTCGTCTCTTCCTCGATTTCTTCGTCGCCAAGGGGCACCGCGAGGTGCCTTCTTCGTCGTTGGCACCGGCCGACGATCCGACGCTGCTGTTCACCAACGCCGGCATGGTGCAGTTCAAGCGCACGTTCCTCGGCCAGGAGCAGCGGGACTACCTCCGGGCCACGACCTGCCAGAAATGCGTGCGGGCGGGCGGCAAGCACAACGATCTCGAGCAGGTGGGCCACACCAGGCGACACCACACCTTTTTCGAGATGCTGGGGAACTTTTCCTTCGGCGACTACTTCAAGCGCGACGCGATCGCCTACGCCTGGGAGTTCGTCACCAGTCCCATCTACCTCGGCATCCCTGCGGAGCGCCTGCGCGTCACGGTGCATCACACCGACGACGAAGCCCGCCGCTACTGGCGGGAGGTCTCGGGCCTTCCCGACCATCGGATTTACGGCTTGGGCGACAAGGACAATTTCTGGCAGATGGGCGACACCGGGCCCTGCGGGCCGTGCACGGAGATTTACGTGGATCTCGAGTGGGCGGACGGGGCGGATGGGGCGGACGGGGCGGAACGGCGGAACGGCGGAACGGCGGACGACTCCTCGGCCTCCGTGGTTCCGGTATCCAGGAGTGCCGCCCCTTCCGCCGTTCCGCCGTTCCGCCGTTCCGCCGATAGCATCATCCCCCAAGCGGAATTCGAGGAGCTCGCCGAGTCCGGCCGCTTCCTGGAGATCTGGAATCTCGTCTTCATGCAGTTCGACCGCTCGGCGGACGGCACGCTCACGCCCCTTCCGAAGCCCTCGGTGGACACCGGCGCGGGGTTGGAGCGCATCGCGGCGGTCATGCAGGGCGAGGACGACAACTTTCATACCGATCTGTTCCTGCCGCTCATCGAGCGGGTTGGGAAGCTGGTAGGCACGCCCTACGACCGCAGCGCCGAGAACCGGGGGTCGTACCGGGTGCTCGCCGACCACGCGCGGGCGGTGAGCTTCCTGCTCGCCGACGGGGTGTATCCCGGCAATGACGGACGCGGTTACGTGCTGCGCCGGATCCTGCGGCGGGCGGTGCGTCACGCCTGGCTGCTGGGGCGCCGCGAGCCGACTCTCGCGTTGCTCACCGACGTCGTGGTGCGGCAGATGGGCGATGTCTACCCCGAGCTGACCGCGAAGGCCGGGTTCATCCACGAGGTGACGGAGACCGAGGAGCGGCGCTTCCTCGAGACGATCGAGGGCGGCCTCCGCCGTCTGGAGGAGATCTTCGCTTCCGGCGCCACCGCGATCCCCGGCGACGATGCGTTCAAGCTCTACGACACCTTCGGGTTTCCCATCGATCTGACCCAGATCATCGCGGGCGAGCGAGGGGTCGGTGTGGACCTCGCCGGGTTCGAGCGAGCCCTGGAGGAACAGCGACAGCGCTCCCGCATCGCGCGCACCTCGGGCTCGGCGAGGCTTGACGCCAAGGGGGCTGGAGCCGCGGCCGTCGGCCGTGCGGCCAAGGCCGGAAAGTGGCGCCCGGTCAAGCGGGGTAAACAAAAGTTCGTCGGTTACGAGACCACTGACGCCGACACCGAAATCCTCGCCTTCCGGCAGGAGGGACCGCGGGTCGAGCTGGTGCTCAAGGAGAATCCCTTCTACGCCGAGTCGGGCGGACAAGTAAGTGACGTCGGCGAGGTGAGCGGCGAAGGCTGGTCGCTCGCGGTGGATTCGGTGCGGAAGGACCCCAAGGGCACGGTGGTCGGCGGCGTGTTCGCCGAGAGCTTCGAGCCCACCGCGCTGCGCGCCTCGGTGGACGCGCCGCGGCGGCGGGACATCGAGCGCAACCACAGCGCCACCCACCTCGCGCACTACGTGTTGCGGAAGCGGCTCGGCGCCCACGTCCGCCAGCAGGGCTCGCTGGTCGAGCCGGAGCGACTGCGCTTCGATTTCTCGCATCACGGTCCGATCGATCCGGCGGCACTCCAGGCCATCGAGGACGAGATCAACGACATCGTGCTCGCGAATGAGGCGGTGACGACGCGCGAAATGCCCTATCCCGACGCGCTTGGCGCTCGGCGCCATGGCGTTCTTCTCCGAGAAGTACGGCGACGTCGTCCGAGTGGTGCGGATGGGTCCGTCGATCGAGCTGTGCGGCGGCACCCATGTGCGCACCACCGGGCAGGTCGGCCCCTTCCGGTTCAGCGGGCAGACGGGAGTCGCGGCCGGGGTGCGTCGCATCGAGGCCGTGACGGGAACCGGCGCGATGCGCGCCCTGCGCGAGCAGGAGAAGCGCCTGGCGCAGGTGGCCGAGACGCTCAAGGCGCAGCCGGAGCACGTGGTGCGGCGGCTGGAGCAACTGCTGGAGGAGCGGCAGCGGCTCGAGGCTCGGTTGGCGGAGGCGCTGCGCAGCGGTGGTGCCGCGCCGATGGCCGGCGACCAGGCGACGGTGAAGGGCGTGGACCTCACTATCGCCGAAACCGCCAGCGAGGACCGCGCCGAGGTGGGCCGGATCTCCGATCGGTTCCGCGACGGCAAGCGGAACGGCGTGCTGGTGCTCTTCAGCACCGGTGGGCGCGGCGGCATTCACGTGACCCTCACCGACGATCTGGTGCGCGCCGGGCGGAACGCGGGCGACCTGGTCAACCGGATCGCCGCCCTGAGCGGCGGCAAGGGTGGCGGCCGCCCTCACTTCGCCTCGGCCGGCGCGGGCGATGCGGCGAAGCTGCAGGCCGCTCGGGCGGCGACCCGGGATCTCGTCTCCGTCTGGCTCGGCGGGCCGTCCGAAGGGAACGGCGCCTGAGGGCCGCCACCGACTGGCTGGCGCGGCAGACCGCCCGCGCGCCCGAGGCCCTCCGGCAGCGGGTGTGGGATCATGTCGGGAGCTCCGGGTCCGATTCGCTCATGCCCGAGGCATTGGCCGAGTCGGGGCGCAGGGCGCTCGATCGGGTGCTCACGCGGGCGGGGGACCGCTCGGTGGCGCTCGATCTTCTCGCGGCGGACGCGCTCGTCACCCTCGCCCTGCTGGCCCAGGCTGAATCGCAGCCCGAGCTCCTTGCAGACTTCGCCGCCTCCATCCTCCGCGACGTATCGCCCCGCGCGTGATCGATCTCCATTGTCACCTCCTGCCGGCCGTGGATGACGGGTCGCGCTCCGTCGCACAATCGGTCAAGGTGATGAAGCAGATGGCCGCGCACGGGGTGACCGATGTATGTCTCACGCCCCACCTGCGCGCGGTCCAGCTGACCGGCGCGCCGCCGCGGTCGCATGAGGAGGCCTTCGCGGCCCTCCAGGCGGCCGCACCGCCGCTGCCCCGGCTGCACCGCGGCGCGGAGGTCATGCTCGACCGTCCGCTTCCGGTCACCGGCGAAAACTTCCGGCGCTGGACCATCGGCGGGTCCCGGTACATCCTGGTCGAGTTTCCCCGGATGGTCGCGTACGACACGGTCTCCATCGCGCTGGGCCGCGTGGTGGACGCCGAGCTCCAGCCGGTGCTTGCCCATCCCGAGCGATACACTTGCTGCAGCCCGGAGGCCGTCGCGCGATGGCGCGAGCTCGGCGCCCGGATGCAGGTGGACGCGACCGACCCTGTTGTCCACTCAGTCGCGCGGACAGCGGGCTCGGGCCCTGGTGTCGGCCGGCCTCGCCGACATTCTCGCGGCGGACAACCACGGCGACGACCGCAGCATTGCGACCGGGCGCAAGTTCCTCGAGGCCCAGGATGGCGCCGAGCAGGGCGAGCTGCTCACGGTGCTCAATCCCCGGGCCATCCTGGAGGACAAGCCGCTCGTCTCCGTGCCGCCGGTGGAGATCCGCCGGAGCTGGATGCAGAGGATCCGCCAGCTTCTCGATGGGGGCACATGAGCGCCGCCGGCGTCAAGGCGGGACTCGAGGCCCTGGCTCGGTCGGTGCTCGACAGCGTCACGCTGAGCGAGCGGGTCGCCGCGGTCGCCGGACGCTACGCCGAGACCCTGCGGGCCGGGGGCACGATCTTCTTCTGCGGCAATGGCGGGAGCGCGGCCGACGCCCAGCATCTCGCCACCGAGTACGTGGTGCGCTACGCGGCGTCCCGGCGTCCGCTGTCGGCTATCGCGCTCACCACCGACTCCTCGCTGCTGACCGCGGCCGCGAACGACCTGGGCTTCGAGCAGGTATTCGCCCGGCAGGTGGAGGCGCTGTGCCGCCCCAAGGACCTGCTGGTGCTGCACAGCACCAGCGGGGAGAGCGCGAACCTCCTCGCCGCGGCCCGCGCGGCCCGCAAGGGCTCGGTGCGCACCGTCGCATTCCTGGGTCGCGACGGCGGGGCACTGACCGCGCAGGTGGACGAGGCGATCGTGGTGCCGTCCGACGACACCGGCCGGATCCAGGTGATCCACCTGGCGCTCGAGCACCTGATCGTGGAGCTGGTGGAGGAGGAGCTGGCCCGCGGCGCATGATCGCCCTGGACGGGAGGACGGCGCTGGTCACCGGCGGGAGCCGAGGCATCGGGCGCGCGGTCGCGCTCATGCTGGCGAGGGCGGGGGCGGACGTGGCCATGGGGTACCGAAACCGGAGACGCCGAGGCGGAGGCGGTCGCCGGTGAGATCCAGGGCGCTGGGCCGCCGAGCCCTCGCGACCGGCGGCGACCTGGCCGACCCCGCGGCGGCGGACCGGATGGCGGAATCCGTCGCGAAGGCGTTCGGCCGGCTGGATATCTTCGTGGCCAACGCCGGGGTCTGGCCTCCGGACGAGGTTCCGCTCGGCAGGCTGCCTTCCGAGCGCTGGCGCGCGACCATGGCCGCCAATCTCGACGCCGTCTTCTTCTCGACCCGCGCCGCGCTCGGCCCAGATGGACTCCGGGGGCAGGGTCGTGCTGGTGTCCAGTACCGCGGGACAGCGGGGCGAAGCCGGCCACGCCGACTACGCGGCCACCAAGGGCGCGCTCATCGCGCTCACCAAATCCCTCGCCATCGAGTGCGCCCCAGAGATCCTGGTCAACTGCGTCGCCCCCGGCTGGGTGGACACCGAGATGGCCGCCCCCGCTCTCGGCGGCGGGGAAAAGGAGCGCATCGCGGGGACCATCCCGCTCCGCCGGATCCCCTCCGCCGAGGAGATCGCCGGGCCCATCGTCTTTCTCTGCAGCGACCTCGCCAGCCACGTGACCGGCGAGGTGCTGAACGTGAACGGCGGGAGCGTGCTGTGCGGGTGAGGCGATGATCCACATCCTGTTCACCGGCGGCACGATCTCCATGCGGCGAGACGCGACCGCGGGCGGCAACGTTCCGGCGCACGGCGGGGAAGCACTGGTACGGCTGGCGCCGGGGATCGAGCGGATCGCGCCGTACCGGCTGGAGGACTGGGCCCGGATGCCGGCCTGCCACTTCGACCACGACCGGCTCTGGGCCATGCGCGAGCGGGTGCGCCAGGTGGCCGATTCGGGCGACGTCAGCGGGATCGTCATCACTCACGGCACGGACATTCTGGAGGAGACGGCCTACCTGCTCGACCGCACGCTCGACCGGCGGGTGCCGGTCGCGCTCACCGGAGCCATGCGGACCTCCAGCGACGACGGCTGGGACGGGCCGCGCAACCTCCGCGACGCCGTAGCGGTGGCGGCGAGTCCCTCGAGCGTGGGCAGAGGCGCCATGGTGGTGTTCGCGGGCCAGGTGTTTGCCGGGCGAACGGCGGCGAAGAGCCACACGACGGACGTCGAAGCCTTCTCCGCGCCGCACGCCGCGCCGATCGGCCGGGTGGCCGACGGAGCGGTGGCGTACGGCGAACCGCCCGAGGTCGATCCGGCCACCATCCGGCCCGCCGCGCTTCGCGCCCGGGTGGCACACGTCCCCATGGTGGTCGGGGACGACGGCTCCATGCTCGATCTCGCCCGGCCCGCGCACGACGGCGTGGTGATCGAGTCCTTCGGAAGCGGCAACGTCCCGCCCGGCGCCGTCGCGGCCATCGGGCGCTGGTTGGACGAGGGGAAGCCGGTGGTGCTCGCGAGTCGCTGCTGGTGGGGGCGAGTGACGCCGGTCTACGCGTTCGACGGAGGCGGCGCGCGCACCACGGCGATGGGAGCGATCCCGGCCGGCCCGCGCACGCCGTCACAGGCGAGAATGGAGTTGGCCATCGCACTCTCGGCCGGCGTGCCGTACGGTGCGGCATGAGCTTCCCCGACCGGGTGCCGGTGCCCGATGAGGTGCTCGAGATCGCCCGCGTGCTGGAAGAAGCGGGGCACGAGGCCTGGTGTGTGGGCGGCGCCCTTCGCGACACGCTCCTCGAAGACCCGCACTCGGACTTCGACCTCGCCACCTCGGCGCGGCCGGAGGAGGTCCAGCGCCTCTTTCGCCGTACCGCGGCGATCGGCGTGGAGCACGGCACCGTAGGGGTGATCGACCGAAATCGCGTCATGCACGAGGTGACCACCTTTCGCCGGGACGTCGAGACCGACGGCCGCCACGCCGTGGTGGAGTACGGCGCCTCGCTGGACGACGATCTCGCCCGCCGCGACTTCACCATCAACGCCATCGCCTTCCATCCGCTGCGCGGGGAATGGCGGGATCCCCACGGCGGCAAACACGATCTCGAGGCCGGGGTGGTGCGGGCGGTGGGCGACCCGGCCGCGCGTTTCCGGGAGGACTACCTCCGGATTCTCCGGGCGATCCGATTCGCCGCGCGATTCGGCTTCACGGTCGAGCAAGAGACGTGGAAGGCGGCCCGGGAGGCCGCCCAGGGGCTGGGCCGCCTGTCGGCAGAGCGGGTGCGGGACGAATGGTTCAAGGGCGTTCGCACCGCGCGCGAGCTGGAAACGCTGGTCAGGCTCTGGCACGAGTCGGGTGCCGCGGCCATCTGGCTGCCGGAGCTGCGCCGGCTGGAATCGGGCGGGTCGCCGTCGCCGGAGGTCTCGCCCCCGCCACGCGACCCCGTGCTCCTCACGGCCCTCCTGGTCTCCGACCCCGCCACAGTGCTTCGCCGGTTGCGCGCCTCCAACGCCGAGGTCGGGCGCGCGGAAAAGATGGCCGCGGGCCCCGCCGAGCCGGTGGCAGCGGACGAAGTCGCCGTGCGGCGTTGGCTGGCCGCGGTCGGCGGTGCGACCGACGATCTCGCCGCGCTGCATCGGCTCCGGCAGGGGCACGACCCGCCCTGGCTGAGCACGGTGGCCGCCATCCGGGAGCGCGGCGATCCGCTGACCCGCGGGGATCTGGCGGTGAAGGGGCGGGATCTGGAGGCGCTCGGCTTGAGCGGAAAACAGATAGGGGAAACGCTCGCGGTGCTGCTGGACCGCGTGCTGGAGGAGCCGGCGGCCAACACCCGGGAACGGCTGCTGGCCCTCGCCGGAAGGCGGCAGTGAGCACGCTCGGGTTCGCGGTCGCCGCGGCGCTGGGCAACCTGGTCGGCGCGCTGGCCGTGGTGCGCAGCCTCCGGCGCGGGCTGCGGGTGATCGACGCCTGCCTGGCGTTTGGCGCGGGCTTCATGCTCGCGGTGGCCGTGCTGGGCGTGTTGCCGGAGGTCTTCCGTGAGGGACAAGACGGCGCGCTCTTCGTCCTCATCGGCTACCTCGCGGTGCATCTCGCCCAGCACGTCCTGACGCCCCACTTCCACTTCGGCGAGGAGACCCACAGCGTCAGCCGGTCGGCCGGGGTCTCGGCGCTGCTCGGCCTCACGCTGCACACCTTCTTCGACGGCGTCGCGATCGCCAGTGGGTTCCTGGTCTCGGGCGAGCTCGGCGTCCTCCTTTTCCTAGCCGTGCTGCTGCACAAGCTGCCCGAGGGCGTGACGATCGCGAGCGTGATGGTGGCCGGGGGGCAGACGCGGGGCAGGGCGCTGGCGGCGGCGGCGGTGCTCGGACTCGCCACGATACTTGGCGTGGTGCTCACCGAGGTCGTGGCGCCGCTCGCGAGTCACGGGCTCGCGCTGTCGGCCGGCGTGACGATCTACGTGGCGGCGTCGAACCTGGTGCCGGAGTTTCAGGCCAAGCGGGGCTGGCCCAGCGCCCTGGCTTTCTTCGGGGGGGCGATGGGATTCTTCCTAACGGAGCGGCTGCTCGACTCGTGGATGCGGTGAGCCGCTCGGGAGGAGGCATGGCCAGGAAACGCGGTGCGGGTCAGGGCGAGTCGCTCTTCAGGGCGACCCGGGAGGAGCAGCCGCTCGCGGCCAGGATGCGGCCGAGGACGCTGGACGAGTTCGCAGGGCAGGAGCACCTGCTGGCGCCCGGGAAGCCGCTCCGCGAGGCGATCGAGCGCGGCATCCCGGGCTCGATGATCTTCTGGGGCCCGCCGGGCAGCGGGAAGACGACGCTGGCTCATCTGGTCGCCGGCGCAGGCGCACGGGTGTTCGTTCCATTCAGCGCGGTCTCCGAGGGTGTGCCGCGGATTCGTGAGATCGTGTCCGAGGCGCGGGCCCGGCTGGATTCGGGAGCCTCGCAGACCATCCTGTTCGTGGACGAGATCCACCGGCTCAACAAGGCCCAGCAGGACAGCCTGCTGCCCCCCTCCGAAGACGGCACGATCACCCTGATCGGCGCCACCACCGAGAATCCCAGCTTCGAGATCAATGGCGCGCTGCTGTCCCGCACTCGAGTGTTCGTGCTCCAGCCGCTGGGCGCGGCGGACGTGGCCGAGCTGGTGAGGCGGGCAATCGAGGATCCGGAGCGCGGGCTCGGCCGGATGGAGCTGCGAGTCCAGCCGGAGGCGATCGACTTGATCGCGGCCGAGGCGGACGGCGACGCACGCCGCGCGCTCACCGTCCTCGAGGCGGCGGCCGCGCATGTGGGCCCAGGTGGGACGATCACCCCGGAGGTGGCGCGGGAAGCGATGCAGAAGCGCTTCGCCCGCTACGACAAGGCTGGTGAGGAGCACTACAACCTGCTCTCGGCCTACCACAAGTCGCTTCGCGGCAGCGATCCGCAAGGCGCGCTGTACTGGATGGCCAGGATGCTGGACGGCGGGGAGGATCCGATGACGCTGTTCCGCCGGGCGATCGCGATGGCGGCGGAGGACGTCGGGCTCGCCGATCCGAACGCGCTGGTCATGGCCGTGGCGGCGCGCGATGCGTTTCACATGCTGGGTCCGCCGGAGGGATACCTCCCGTTGGCGGAGATGACCATCTATCTGGCGACGGCGCCCAAGTCGAACAGCGCGAAGGTCGCGCTCGGCGAGGCGATGGCTGCGGCCCAGGAAACGCCGGCCGCTCCCGTCCCGCTCCACATCCGAAACGCGCCGACCGGGCTGATGAAGGAGCTGGGATACGGCAAGGGCTATCGCTATGCCCACGACTCGCCGGACGGGTTCCTGCCGCAGGAGTATTTGCCGGACGAGCTGCGAGGGACCGCGTTTTACCGACCGGGCGGGTTCGGGTACGAGAAGCTGGTGGCGGAGCGGCTGGAGTGGTGGGCGAAGAAGCGGCGGCAGGCGGAGGGGGAGTCCGAGGAGGAGTGACGCCGATCGCGAAGCGGGCGTCTCCGGCCCGGAGATTGCGGTCGCTCCAACGGCTCGGCACTACCTTATCTTTCCCACCGGGTGCCAGGAGGGCGTCAATGGGGCCAAGAGGCTGGGCGAGTTTGATGGGACTGGCAGCTGGCCTCGGGGGCTGTGCCGGACTGGGGAACACGCTGAAGGAGCCCGACGTCCGGCTCGAGCGCGTCGTGGTCCGGGACGTCAGCGTGAGGGGCGGCAATCTCGATCTCATGGTGGACGTAGGCAATCCCAACCCGTTCGACCTTCGCGGAACCGAGGTGGAGCTGGGCTTCGACGTCGAGGGCTCCCATGTCGGTGACCTGCGCTACGCCGACGAGTTCAGTGTGGACCGGGGCGGCCGCACGACGCTCCGGCTGCCGCTCCGGTTCGAGTGGGCCGGTGTCGGCAGCGCGCTCCGGACCGCGCTGAGCTCCGGCGAGATCCCCTACGAAATGAAGGGCCAGATCAGACTGCAAACACCGTGGGGCGCGCACAGCGTCCCCTTCACCAGGGAAGGCCGCGCGCCGCTCACCCGCGTGGGCGGCGTGCTATCGGTCCCGACCGGCCGCTGAGCGGCGAGGAATCACGAGCTATCAGTAAAGCACCCATCGAAGTCCGCGATCCGATCGAGCGCGCGGTTCTCGTCGCCGCACCCCGCAAGGGGTCGGGCGATGCCCGGCACGTGACCGATCACCTCGAAGAGCTGACCCGCCTCGTTGACACCGCCGGCGCCGAAGTTGTCGGCCGCATCTCGCAACAGATCACCGCCCCCAATTCCGCCACCCTGATCGGCGAGGGCAAGGTCGAGGAGGTGGCGCGCGCGGTGGCGGAGTCGGGAGCGACCCTGGTCATCTTCGACGAGGAGCTCAGCCCGGTGCAGGGCGCCAATCTCGAGCGGGCGCTCGAGGTCCGGGTGATGGACCGGCCGGAGGTCATCCTCGACATCTTTTCCACTCGCGCACGGAGCCACGAAGCCAAGCTCCAGGTGGAGCTGGCGCAGCTGGAATACCTGCTGCCCCGGCTCACCCGGATGTGGACCCACCTCTCCCGTATCCGCGGCGGCATCGGCCTTCGCGGTCCCGGCGAGACCCAGCTCGAGACCGACCGCCGGATCATTCGCCAGCGGATCCAGGCGCTCAAGGCCAAGCTCAAGGGCGTCGAGCGGCACCGGGAGAACCTCCGCTCAGGCCGAGACCCGATGCTCGGTGTCGCGCTCGTGGGCTACACCAACGCGGGGAAATCGAGCATCCTCCGGGCGCTGTCCGGCCAGCACGAGATCGTGGTCGAGGACCGGCTCTTCGCGACGCTGGATACCCTCACCCGCGAGGTGGACCTGGGCGAAGGCAACCGCGCCCGTGTCACCGACACGGTGGGGTTCATCCGCAAGCTGCCGCACCATCTCGTCGCGAGCTTCCGGGCGACGCTGGAAGAGGCGAGGGGCGCCGACCTCCTGCTGCACGTGGTGGACGCGAGCCATCACGACTGGGAGGGTCAGATGCGGGTGGTCGAGCGGGTGCTGGCGGAGCTGGAGCTCGCGGACCGCCCACTGATCCCGGTCTTCAACAAGATGGACGTCGTGACCGACCCGGTGGGCTTCGCCGCGCGGGTGCGGGAGCTGTATCCCGGTGCGCTGACGGTCAGCACCATGCGCACCAGCGGACTCGCGCCGCTCAAGGCCACGCTCCGGGAATTGGAGCGCGCCGGCCGCCCCACAGTGCGGGTGCGGCTTCCGGTCTCCGACGGCGCGCGCCTTGCCGCGCTGTACCGCGATGGCGAGGTGCTCTCGCGGCAGGAGAATGGAGGAGCGCTCGATGTGGTCGTGCGGCTCGATCGCTGGCAGGTGGACCGCCTGCGGGCGGAAGGGGTGGATGTGGTCGACGCCGCGGCGGGTGGGGAGGTGGGGCGGAGGGCGGGGTAGGTCCTCCGACGACGAGTTGACGCGGTTCTTGACGCCCGGCTGCTGGTCGGACGCCACCGTGGTTCGCATCTTACTCTCTCAGCCGATGAGGATGCGATGCGTACCGCGAAGCCCTCCCAACTAATCTCCAGAATCGCGCTACTTGCGGCGCTCGCCGCGACCGCCGAAGCGGTGGCCTCGGGCGTTCCCGCGACAAACGCGGTCCCCAGCACTCGCCTACGTGCCGCGCAGGTGCGTGTCGCGATAGTCGCGAAAGGCGACGTCGGCCAGTATGCGGGCATGTGCGACGGCGGCGTCGGCACCGACTCCCTCGACGGGACCCTCGACCTGAAGGACCTGGGTGACGACGGCACCGCCCTCTACGCGGGCAAACTCACGAGGGTCACCGAGGTCGACGCCTGCGGCACCAAGCCGGCGCCGACGGAAGATCAGGTGGCCATGTGCTTGGCCCATCTGTCCGGCCGCTCGCCCATGAACGTCACTCTCGAGGTCTACGAGGATGACCGGGGGGCGTGGGTGAAATCGGAGCCGGCCACCCCATTGCCATCCGAAACCGTCAAGAAGGAAATCAGCGGCTGTCCCGAGCCTGGCGAGTGGTTGGGCGCCTATCCCGCGGATGGGTGGATGAGCGGACTGGGGCTGGAAAGTGTCCCATCCGGACCGCTGGGAACCGGGACCTACACGACGGAGAACCTGACCCTGACGGTGTATTAGGCGCGAGGCCGGCGTCACCGGGCCTCGAGCCGCCGCCGCGCATCGGCCACCGCGGGCAGGTCGCTGTCGGCATCAGGCCACGCGGACAGGAAGGTCAGGTAACCGGCGCGCGCGCGCACTGGATTCCCCGCGGCCTCCCACGCGAGCGCGGCTCGATAGCGGCACAGCTCGATCACCGCGTGTCCATCCCAATCGATCGTGTGTTGGGCGGCGAGGCTGTCGTAGCGCTCGGCGGCCGCGCCATTGGCGTGGGCGGCCGTCGCCGCGTAGCCGGCCGACTCCAGCGCATCGTCGGTGGGCTGGAGCGCCAGCGCCTGCTCCACCGCCGTCCGTCCCGCCGCCGCCCTTCCTCGCGCAAGTAGCAGCTCGCCCCGGGCCAGCAGCAGCCGCGCCCGGGCGCCGCGGGAGACCGCGGTCGTCTGCGACTCGACCCGACGGAGCAGCGCCTCCGCGCGCGAGGTCGCTCCCAGGCGGGCGAGCAGCTTGACACCTCTCGCGAGCACCTCGTACGGCAGCAGGCGCTTCGCCGCGGTCCGCTCGAGCGCCGCGAGGTCGGCCAGCGCCTCGGACGGACGGCCACGGGCCATCAGGACTTCGGCCCGGAGGAGATAGGTGATGGCCGTCCCCAGGGTGTCGTCGCTGGCGCTGCTGGCGGCGTCAGCGTCGGTGAGCAACTGGTTCGCCAGCGCGAAGCGCCCCAGGTGTGCTTCCAGCATCGCCAGAGAGCGGAGGCCGCCGGCGCGGCCGGAGGGAATGTCGTCCAGCCGCCGCCGATACGCGGCCCGCGCATCCGCCACCCGCCCGAGCAGGACTAGGGTGACGCCGTACTCATGGCTCACGAACGGATGCCGCACCAGCGAGGATTCCGCGGCGAATCCCTCCTCGTATAGGGCCGCGGCCTCCCGTTGCCGCCCCACCCGGCCGAGCACTATGGCTTGATTCATCAACAGGGCCGGAGGACGGGCGGGAGCGTACCGCGCCCTGGAGCTGTCATAGGCCTCCACCGCCCGGGAAAACTGTCCGTCGAAGTAGTAGAGCTGAGCCAGCGTGAGCCAGCGGGATGCGTTGGTGGGATCCTGCACCACCAAGGCCCGGGCGCTGGCGATGGCGGCGGGCCAGTCTTCCCGGGCGTTGGCCACGTCGAGCAGCACCCGGAGCCGCTCCCCGATCGGCAGTGTCCTGGCCAGTCGCTCGCCTGCGTCGGCGTACGTTGCCGCCTTCCTCTGATCGTAGGAGAACCAATACTCGTAGGCCAGCCAGCCGTAGGGAGCGGCGAACGACGAGTCCAGCTCGATCGCGCGGTGCGTGAGCGCAATCCAGCCCAGGTCGCCCCTGGTGGTGAGTTGTCTCGCCATGGCGTAGGCGCGGAGGGCATCCAGCGAGGCCGTCGTGACTTGCGGAAGCGGCTCACGCGGCGGGACCAGCCGCGCGGCTGCGGCCACGTCGCCCTCCAGCGGCGCGATCAGACGGGCGACGACGTCCCGCGTCGGTCTTGAGAGGAGAGTCTCCGCCTGCCGGAGCTTGAGGGTCCGGCCGGTCTCGGGGTCGGCCAGACGATAGGTCACGGTAAGGTGGTCGGAGACGCGGGCTACCGAGGGGACGAGCACCAGACCGATGCCGGTCCGGATCGCCACTTCTCGCGCGGTGGCCTCGTCCGGCGGGCCGCTGGTGTCGCGGCTGCGCATGCGAGCCAGTTCGGAGCGCAGTGCCGGCGACGGCAACTGGCGGTAAGGCAGAGCGCGATCGATCGCGAGCCGCAGCGTTAAGGCCGCGAGCGATTCCGGCTGGGTGGCTCCCACCGCCAGCTCTGGCCGGGCGACCACTACATCGGGAGGTCCCGGTGCTGGAGTGCTGGATCGCGCGGCCAGATACCGCATGGCCAGGACCCCGGAGCCGGTCGCGGCCAGGAGGAGTGCTCCCGCCAAGAGCATTCGGCGTCGAGCGCGCCCGCGGACAGGGGCTGACGGCGACGGCTGAGCGCCCGCCGACGACCACCCCGACCGTCGTGGCCGCTGTAGCTTCGCTCACAGGGTGGAGCGACAAGAGCGGGATTTGGCTTCAATGGTTGCCCGCCGCCGGAGCTGGTTCCTACAAGGTGACCCGGGTCGACAATTCCGCTACCAATCCTCCCGAGGTGACCCTCTACGAGGGCCCGGCGACCCAGTTCGTCTTTGAGGGGAGCAATTGCTCGCTGACAGATCCCGCCTTCAAGAATTGCGTGTACGTGGACGCCAGGACCCTGTACAAGGACCATCTCTATTCCTATCGGGTGTGGACCGGGGGTGGGCCCAGCCCAGTGGCGACCGTAAAGGCGACGACGGGCTGCGATGAGACGCTGGCACGTAAGGATCCGGCTAGGTGTGCACCATACAAGGACCGCCCCGTACCACGGACGAAGTAGTCGCTGACGGCGGAACGGCGGAAGGGCGGAACGCCGGAAGGACGGAACGGCGGAACGTAGCGCCTGGCCCCGAAAGAACCTGGTTAGTCGGAACAAATCCTGTCGCATGACATGACAAGGCGGCGCCCCGGGCCTGGTGCCCGGGGCGCCGCTCTTGCACCTTCACGTTCCGCCGTTCCGCCTACTTCCCGCTCAGCACCTGCTCCAGCAACAGCCACCGGTTCATCCCGGCGAACTTCTGATGCATCTTGGTGATCGGCGCCGGATCCTGGGCGTCTTCCTCGATCTGGAGGTCCGCCAGCGCGTCGAGCCCACTGTTGAGGAACTTCCGCAGGCCCTTTTCCAGCGCCATGCCCGCCGTCCGGAAGTTGAAGAGGGTCGAGAACTGCAAGGTGAAGCCGAGGTCGGCGAGCTGCTGATTGGTGATCAGGGTGCCGGCCTTCTTCGCCTTCCCGAAGTAGAGCGAGGGCGAGAGGTTGAAGCCCAGCATCTGGTTGGGGTAGTACTTCCGCACGCCCTCGGAGAACTCCCGGGGCTGATCGAGCTCGACGTTGTTGAACTCGGGCCAGATCACGTCCACGCCCAGCTCCGCGGCCTCGAGCGCGTCGTCGATCGCCATCTTCACCCCACCCGGCTCCTGATCGGGCAGCGCGCCATCGATCGAGTCCGAGCGGGCGATGATGACGACGTCCACTCCCGTCGCCTCGGCGGCGCCCTTGATCGCCTTGAGCTTGGCCAGCCAGTCCTTGCGGGGGACCAGCACCTTGTTCCGCTTCTGCTTGCCCACATTCACGATGTGGCCGCAGGTGCGGTTGGACGGATCCTGGTTCTCGAGATGGACACCGGCGGCGCCGACCCGGATCAGCTCGGTGGCGAGGGTGAAGGTTTGGGTGGGTCCCCCGAATCCTGCCTCCATGTCCACGAAGGCGGGTGGCGCCTGGACCAGATCCTTCCCCTCGCTGTCGTACCAGGACGTATTCCTGGCACCCTCGATCCCCTTCCGCATCTCCAGCACCAGCTCGACCATCTGGTGCGACTGGTAGATGCCGATGTCCGGGTACATGCTCTTGGTGGCCGCGAGCTGCCAGCCGCTGCCGTACAGGGCCTTGAAGCCGAGCTTGGTCATGATGGCGGACGTAAACGCGTCGTACGCGCCCGCGGTGTGGAGGTAGGTGCCTTTGTCCCGGGCCTCGTGCAGGAGCCGGCGCAGCTTGAGCGCGGGGACCTCGGATTCCGGCGGCGCGAAGAGCCGGCCCACGGCGTCGGCGGGGTAGGCAGCATTGGGGGACACCGGTCGAGTGGCAGTCGCCATGGTCGCTCCTAAAGATTGTGAAACTATTCACAAGATAGCAAAAAGGCGTGCCCGGCGCCAGAGAGGTGGTGCCCCTGCGACCGAGGGTGGGATGCCATACCCCCAACCCCCGGCCACATGTACATTTACCGACCCATGTTCATCACGAAGCCATTCATCCGGGACCGCAAGATCCGGTTTGCCCTGGCCGGCTGCGGCCGGATCTCCGCCAACCACTTCGACGCCCTGGACAAGCACACCGACCGGACGGAGCTGGTCGGTGTGTGCGACGTGGACGCCGGGGCACTGGCCAAGGCGGTGGAGCGAACGGGTGCGCCCGGGTTCAAATCCCTCGACGCCATACTGGCCGGCACCGAGGCCGACATCGTCATCCTGTCTACCCCCAGCGGGATTCACGCGGACCAGGCGGTGCAGGTAGCGGCCGCCGGCCGCCACGTGATGACCGAAAAGCCGATGGCGACGCGCTGGCAGGACGGGAAGCAGATGGTCCACGCCTGCGATGTCGCCGGGGTCCATCTCTTCGTCGTGAAGCAGAACCGCCGGAACGCCACGCTCCAGCTGCTGAAGCGCGCCGTCGAGAAGCGGCGGTTTGGCCGGATCTACATGGTGAATATCAATGTCTTCTGGACCCGCCCGCAGTCGTATTACGAGAGCGCGCCCTGGCGCGGCACCTGGGAGTTCGACGGCGGCGCCTTCATGAACCAGGCGAGTCACTACGTGGACCTGCTCGACTGGCTGATCGGACCGGTGGAGAGCGTGCAGGCCTACACCGCCACCCTGGCCCGCCACATTCAGGTCGAGGACACCGGCGTCGTCAGCATCCGGTGGCGGACCGGCGCCCTCGGCTCCATGAACGTGACCATGCTCACCTATCCCAAGAACCTCGAGGGATCGATCACGATCATCGGCGAGTCGGGGACGGTCCGGATCGGCGGCGTGGCCGTCAACAAGATCGAGCACTGGCAGTTCGCCGACCGGGACCCGGACGACGATCTGGTCGAAAAGGCGAGCTACGACACCACGTCGGTCTACGGCTTGGGCCACCCGCTGTACTACGACAACGTCATCAAGGCGCTTCGCGGCGAGGCCTCGCCCGACACCGACGGCCGGGAAGGGCTCCACTCGCTCGAGATCCTGATCGCCACGTATCTCTCCGCCCGCGACGGCCGGCGGGTGGCCCTGCCGCTCGAGTACTAGATGCCGGCTGGCGAGCGCCGGAGCGGAGCCACCGGCTGGAGCGGACGCCGGGCACTGGTCACCGGAGCCGACGGATTCATCGGCAGCCATCTGACCGAAGCACTGGTGGAAGCCGGCGCCGACGTGCGGGCCTTTTGCTTCTACAACTCGATCGGCTCCCGGGGTTGGCTCGACCAGCTCGGCCCCGACCTCCCGTCGAATCTCCAAGTCCTTTTCGGCGACGTGCGGGATGCCCGCGCGGTGGAATCGGCCTGCGACGGGGTGGAGATCGTCTTCCACCTGGCCGCCCTGGTCGGGATTCCCTACAGCTATCTGGCACCCGAGTCGGTGGTGGACACCAACGTCCGCGGGACGCTCAATGTGCTGGAGGCGGTGCGCCGCCGGGGCTGCGCCAGGCTGGTGCACACTTCGACCAGTGAAGTCTACGGCACTCCGGACAGCGTCCCGATCACCGAGAAGCACGCGCTGAAGGGTCAGTCGCCATACAGCGCCAGCAAGATCGCGGCGGACAAGCTGTGCGAGGCGTACGCGAGCAGCTTCGAGGTTCCCGTGGTCGTGCTCCGCCCGTTCAACACCTACGGCCCCCGGCAATCGGCGCGCGCGGTCATCCCCACGATTCTGGCGCAGCTGCTGAGCGGACGAACCGCGATCCGGCTGGGCAACCTCGCCCCGCGGCGCGATCTGACGTACGTGAGCGACACGGTGACGGGGTTTCTCGCCGCCGGCGTCTGCCCGGGGCTGGAGGGAGATACGATCCATCTAGGCACCGGGCGAGCCGAGTCGATCGAGGACGTCTTCCGCGCCGCGTGCTCGGTCTGCGGTGTGGAGGCCACCATCGAGCCCGACCCGCTCCGTGTGCGCCCTCCGCGGAGCGAAGTCATGGTGCTCCAGTCCGATCCCACGCGCGCCATGCAGCGCCTGGGATGGCAGGCCAGGGTCTCGCTCCGGGAGGGACTCGACGCCACGGCGCGGTGGCTCGCCGCGAACCTCGATCGCTATCGGCCCGAGACCTATGCCGTTTGAGGCGCCGGGCGGGCCCCGAAGCCATGACGGGTGAGGATCTCGCCGGCCAGGTGATCCAGGCGGTCAGGGCCGCCGCGGCCGATCCGACCGCGCTCCAGCCACTCCACGATCCGCTCTTCGAGGGGAACGAGATCGCCTACCTCAGCGAGTGCATCGAGACCGGCTGGGTGTCCTCGGTCGGGAAATTCGTCGAGCGGTTCGAGCAGGATCTCGCGGCGTTCACCGGAGCGTCGAGAGCCGTGGCGGTGGCGAACGGCACCGTCGCGCTCCACGCCTGCCTTCGGCTCGCGGGCGTGGAGGCGAACGACGAGGTGCTGGTGCCGACCCTGACCTTCGTCGGCACGGTCAATCCCATCGCCTACGCCGGCGCGATCCCGCACTTCGTGGACAGCGAGGCGGCCACCCTCGGAGTGGATCCCGACAAGCTCGCCGAGTACCTGGAGGCCATTCTGGCCGACGGCACGGATGGGCCGCGGAACCGCGCCACCGGCCGTCGGGTCCGCGCGCTCGTCGCGATGCACACCTACGGGCATCCTGCCCGTATCGACTTGCTGGCGGCGGTGTGTGAGCGATTCGGCCTCGTCCTCATCGAGGATGCCGCCGAGTCGCTGGGCTCGTACTATCGAGGCACGCACACCGGGAACGTGGGCAGGGTCTCCGCCGTCAGCTTCAACGGAAACAAGACCGTGACCACGGGCGGCGGCGGCGCCATTCTGACCAACGATCATGCGCTCGGCGCGCTGGCGAAGCACCTCACCACGACCGCGAAGCTGGCGCACCGCTGGTCTTTCAACCACGACATGGTGGGCTACAATTACCGGATGCCGAACATCAACGCGGCCCTCGGGTGCGCCCAGTTGGAGCAGCTCCCGGGATTTCTCGAGGCGAAGCGCGCGTTGGCGACCCGGTACGTGGAGACCTTCCGTGACGTGGCCGGACTCAGCGTCTTCACCGAGCCGCCGAACAGCCGGAGCAACTACTGGCTCAACGTGGTGTTGCTCGACCCCGAACTCGAGTCGCTGCGTGATGCCGTCCTCGACGCGACCAACTCCGCCGGCGTCACCACGCGCCCGGCGTGGACCTTGATGCACCGGCTGCCCATGTTCGCCTCGGCGCCGCGAATGGACCTGGGCACGGCGGAGGGCATCGAGCGCCGCCTCATCAATCTCCCGAGCGGGGTCGGCACCGCGCGTGGCAGGGCTGGTCGGGCATCATCGGCCGCTCGATGAGCGTCCCAGTCTGCCTCATTCCCGCCCGCGGCGGATCGAAGGGACTTCCGGACAAGAACCTCCGGCTCGTCGGGGGCGTGAGCCTGGTGGGGCGCGCGGTATTGGCGGCCAGGGAGTTCGCTCGTCTGGCCGGATTGCGCGACGTCCCGATCGTGGTGGATACCGACTCCGAGGCGATCGCCGAAGAGGCCCGGCGCTGGGGAGCGCTGGTCCCTTTCCTCCGGCCGTCGGAATTGGCGGGCGACGCCGTGCCTACCGCGGTCAGCAGCCTGGCCTCGCTCGACCGGCTGGAGAGCGCCGGGAACGACGTGGGCGACGTGATCCTGCTCCAGCCCACCTCACCGCTCCGCTCGGGATCGGACATCCTCGCCTGCTGGCGGGAGTACGATGCCCGACGCTCGCCCTCGGTCATCTCGCTGGTTAGCGCCGAGCATGCGCCCGACCTGGCGCTGCGGAGCGATGCAGGCGGCGCCGTCCAGTGGCACCTGGGCGGCGAGCCGGCGGCCAGGCGGCAGGACTCCCCCGACGTCTGGTGGCCCTCGGGAGCGGTCTACGTGATCTCGCTCGCGTTGCTCCGGAAGGAGCGCCGGTTCATCGTGCCAGGGGTGACCCGCGGGGTGATCCTCCCGCGCGAGCGATCCGTGGATGTCGACACCGCGGACGACTTGGCCGAGGCCGAGGCGCGTCTCGCGGCGCGGCGAGTCACGTCGTTTACCTTGGCCTCCCGGTCGATCGGCGAGGGCCACCGGTGTTTCGTCATTGCGGAGGCCGGGGTCAATCACAACGGCGATGCCGAAATGGCGCACCGTCTCGTCGACGTGGCCGCCGACGCCGGCGCGGACGCGGTCAAGTTCCAAACCTTCGATCCCGAGCGCCTGGTGTCTCCACTGGCCCGCAAGGCGGAGTATCAGGTCCGCAACACCGGGTCGTCCGAGAGCCAGCTCGACATGTTGCGCCGGCTGGTGTTGCCAACGACCTCGCTCGCACCGCTGGCCTCTCATGCCGCCGATCGCGGCCTGATCTTTCTCTCCACCCCGTTCGACGAGGCCAGCGCCGACCTGCTGGAGGGTCTCGGCATGCCGGGGTACAAGGTGCCCTCCGGCGAGATCACCAATCATCCCCTCATCGCCCACGTGGCGGCCAAGGGTAAACCGGTCCTCATGTCCACCGGGATGAGCACGCTGGCTGAGGTGGCCGAAGCGGTTCAGGTCGTCCGAGAGAACGGCGATCCACCGCTGGCATTGTTTCACTGTGTGAGCAGCTATCCCGCCACCGCGGAGGATTGCAACCTTCGTGCGATCAGCGCCATGCGGGCGGCGTTCGGCGTCCCCGTGGGATGGAGCGACCACACTGAGGGACAGCGGGTGGGTCTCGCCGCCGTCGCCGCCGGAGCCAGCCTGCTGGAAAAGCACTTCACGCTCGATCGAAGCCTTCCCGGCCCCGATCATCTCGCGTCGCTCGAGCCTGGCGAGCTGACGGCCATGGTGAGCGCCGTGCGCGAGGTCGAGGTCGCGTTGGGTGACGGGGCGAAGCGGCCGGCGGACTCCGAGCTGCCGAATGCCACCGTGGTGCGCCGGAGCCTGCACGCCTCGCGACCGTTGCCGGCGGGGCACGCGCTCGAGGCAACGGACCTGGTGGCGCTGCGCCCCGGCTCCGGCCTTTCGCCCGCGCTCCGCGACCGGCTGCTCGGTCGCAGGCTGCGGGTGGACGTCGAAGCGGGCGAGATGCTGGCCGAGCGTCACCTTGACTGAAGCCCGCCGGCTCGTCGTGCTGACCACCGGAAGGCAGGACTACGGGATCCTGCGCAGCACCATTCTGCTGCTCCGCCGTACGCCGGGGTTCGAGGTCGCGGTCTGGGCAGGCGGCATGCATCTCCAGAGCCGGTTCGGCGAACCGCTCGTAGCGCTGAAGCGGGACGGGGTGCCCGTCGCCCGCGAGCTGCCGTTCCTGGCGGAACCTCCGAGCCCGCTGGCCGACACCGCCGCGGCGCTGGCCCAGGTCGGCGCGGCATTGAGCGAGGAGGCGCCTGACGCGCTCTTGCTGGTCGGCGATCGCAGCGAGGTGCTCGCCGCCGGCCTGGCCGCGACGCTCGCCAAGATTCCGATCGTCCATCTGCACGGCGGCGAAGAATCCGAGGGCGCGATCGACAACGCCTGCCGGCACGCGCTGACGAAGCTGAGCCACCTGCACCTCGTGAGCCACCGGGTCCATGCGGACCGGGTGATTCGGATGGGCGAGGATCCCGCGACGGTGGTCGTGGTCGGTGCTCCGGCGATGGACCACGCCTACCGCGAGGACCTGCCCGGCGCCGAGGCGCTCTCGGAGGAGCTGGGGATGGCGCTGGACCCGCCGGTGGTGCTCGTCACGATGCACCCCGCCACTCTGGGCGGGTCGGCGGGCGAAGAGGTCGCCGCCGTCGCGGGAGCGATGGGGCAAGTTCCCGCTACTTACGTGGTGACCGCGCCCAACGCTGATGCCGGAGGCAAGGAGATCGGCGATTACTGGCGCCGCTGGGCCACGGACCGCAAGCGGGTCGCGCTGGTGGACGCGCTGGGCGACCGGCGCTACTGGGCGATGCTGCGCCTGGCCGATGCGGTGCTGGGGAACTCGTCCAGCGGCATCATCGAGGCCCCCGCGCTGGGCGTGCCCGTGGTGAACGTGGGTGACCGCCAGCGCGGGAGGCTGCGGTACGGACCGGTGGCGGACGTGCCTGCCGCAGAGGATGCGGTCGCCGCCGCGCTGCGCGAGGCGCTCGCCGCGGGCAGGCGCACGCCAGGCGGCGATCTCGGCGGCTATCCGGCGGCGCCGGTCGCTCCCCGGATCGTCGAGGCGCTGCGACGCTGGGAGATCCCGCATCCGCCGCGAAAGCGGTTTTTCGGGGACGGATGAGCCAACGCATCGTCGTGATCGGTGGTGGGGAGCACGCCCGGGTGCTGATCGAGGCGATTCGCGCCGGACTCACCGAGCTCACGCTGCTCGGCTTCGTAGATCCCGAGCCCTGCGAGGAGACCAGCCGGCGGCTCGGCGTTCCCCGGCTGGGGGGCGAGGACGCGCTCGAGCGCCACCGCGGCGCGCTGGGGATCCTGGGCTTCGCGGCGCTGGAGACCAGGGACAAGAGGGCGGAAGCGGTGCGCCGGCTCACGCCGCTGCTGGGTGGCTGGGCGGTCGTGGTTCACTCTTCGGCCTGGGTGTCCCCTACCGCGACGGTGGGGGAGGGCAGCGTGATCATGGCGGGAGCGGTGGTGCAGACCGGCGCCCGCATCGGCCCGCATTGCGTGATCAACACGGGAGCGATCGTGGAGCACGATGCCGTACTCGGCGAGCACACTCAGTTGGCTCCCGGGGCCACCCTGGGTGGAGGCGTCCGGATCGGCGCCTCCGCCTACATCGGCCTCGGTGCCGTGGTGCGCGATCACATCAGCGTCGGTGCCGGGGCGACGGTCGGAATGGGCGCGGTGGTGGTCCGCGATGTCGCGGCCAGCGCCCGGGTGATGGGAGTGCCCGCGCGATGACGATCAAGGTGCGCAAGCCGGATCTGACCCGTCTCACGGTGCCGGAGGCCTCCACGATCCTCGACGCGCTGAAGGCGATCGAGGCGGGCGGCGAAGCGATCACCTTCGTGGTGGACGGGGGCGAGCGGGTGATCGGCTGCCTGACGGACGGCGACGTGCGCCGCGCCATTCTCAAGGGCGCCTCGCTGCACGATCGCGTCTTGCCTCAGGTCATGCGGCGCGACTTCACCGCCGCGACCTCGCACGACGGACGCGCGGAGGTGCTGGACCTCATGCGCGCCCGCCAGATCGAGCGGATCCCCGTGCTGAGCCCGGACGGACGCCTCAGCGGCCTGCACACCATGCGGCAACTGGTCTCCATGGCGGAGCGGCCCAACCGCGTGGTGATCCTCGCCGGCGGGAAGGGTACCCGGCTGCACCCGCTCACCGAGCAGGTGCCCAAGCCGATGGTGACCGTTGCCGGCCGGCCGATTCTCGAGCGACTCATCCTCCATCTGGTGAGCTGCGGACTCAGCCGGTTCAGCATCTCGATCAACTATCTGGGCCACCTGATCGAGGAACATTTTGGCGACGGGTCGCGCCTGGGCTGCGAGATCGAATACCTGCGCGAGACCGCGCCGCTAGGCACCGGCGGGCCGCTCTCGCTGCTGCCGCCGCCGTCGCTGCCGGTCGTCGCACTGAACGGCGATCTCATCACCCAGTGCGACGTCGGCGACCTGCTCGACTTCCACGAGAGAGGCGGCTACACCGCCACGCTCGGCATCCGGCCGTACACGGTGGAGGTGCCGTTCGGCGTCGCGGAAGTGGAAGCGGGTCGGCTGCTGAGCCTGCGGGAGAAGCCCACCGAGAGGACCCTGATCAACGCGGGAATCTACGTGCTCTCACCGGAGGCCGTCGCCGCCGTGCCGGCCGGCAAGGAGTACCCGATCACCGCGTTGTTCGAGAGCCTCTTGGCCGACGGCAAGGCGGTGGGGGCGCACGTGCTCGAGGCCGAATGGCTCGACGTGGGCCGCCACGACGAGTTGCGGCGAGCGCGCGGGGTGACCTAGTCCGTGAGACCCTCCGGGGTCGGGAGCGCGCTGCGCAAGCTGGTCGGCGCCTCTGCCGTGTACGGACTGGGAAGCGTCCTGGTACGCGGTCTCGCGTTCCTGCTCCTGCCCCTCTATACCCGCTATCTCAGCCCGGCGGAGTACGGCATCGTGGCGCTCACGGTCACCTGCACCGTGGTCCTCGGCTTGTTGTACCCGCTGGGCCTGCGCGGCGCGGTCTCGCGGACCTACTACGAGGCCGGCACGGTCGAGGAGCGGAGGGAGCGGGTCGGCACGCTCTGGATCGCGATGATCCTGTCCGCGGCCGCCATGGCGCTGTTGCTCGACCGCGCCGGCCCGTCGCTCGCCGCCGCGCTTCTGCCGGAGGTGCCGTTTCATCCTTATCTGCGACTCGCCGTCTGGACTGCCTTTCTCGGCGTCCTCGGCCTCACGCCTCTCGTCCTACTCCAGGCCCAGGAGCGGCCCCTCGCTTTCGTCCTCCTCACGCTGTGGACGGCGCTGGCCACCACGGTCGCCACGGTCTGGCTGGTCGTGAAGGGCGGGGGAGCGGCGGGTTACCTCCAGGGGGCGCTGGTTGGCGCCGGCCTGGCGGCGATCCCATATCTGGCACTGACGATGGAGCAGATCCGGCCGGTGTTCCGGATGCGCGTTCTCCTGCCGGCCCTCGCATTCGGCCTTCCGCTGGTGCCGCACGCGCTGGCCGGCTGGGCGCTGGAAATGTCGGATCGCGCGATCCTCACGCGATTGATCCCCTTGCACGATGTCGGGGTGTACTCTCTCGGATACCAGCTCGGCGCCGCCATGGGGCTGGTGACGACGGCGTTCAACGCCGCCTGGGTTCCCTTCCTCTTCCGCACCTTAAAGGACGAGGGTGAAGCCGCCCACCCGAAGCTCGCCCGTCTGGTCACCTACTACGCCGTGGCGCTCTGCTTCGTCGGCCTGGGCTGGGCGCTCCTGGTGGAGCATGCGATGGCGCTCCTCGCCGGTCCGCAGTTTCGGGACGCCTATCGGATCACCCCATGGGTGGTGGGCGGGTACATCTTCGGCGGACTCTATCTCATTCCTACGAACCTGCTCTTCTGGCGCCGGCAGACCCGGGTGATCCCGCTGATCACGCTCGCCGCGGGGGCGGCCAACGTGGGCCTCAACCTCTGGCTGGTGCCGCGTTACGGCGCGATCGCCGCGGCGTGGTCCACCCTGGCGGCGTACGCCCTGCTGCTGGCTCTCACCTGGAAAAGCGCGGAGCGGCTCCATCCGTTTCCCTACGAGTACCGTCGGCTGGGGTTGATGGCGGGGCTCGCCCTTGCTCTCTTTATGACCGGCCAACTCCTCCCCTTTCCAAGTCCCGCCCTCGAGGTCGCCGGTCGCGTCCTCCTGTGGCTCGCTTTCCCGGTGGGTCTCCTCGCTCTGGGGATGCTCGACCGGGCGGAGCTGGCCGTCCTGACCCGCCTCATTCGCGGCCGCGCTCGCTCGTCCGCGGGGCAGTCCGGTCCGGTTCCCTGACCGCAAGCGGTGTCGAAATGGATAGACGAGGGTTTCTGGGGTTCGCCGCGGGCTCGGCGTGGGATGGAGGGCTGTCACGGGCCGAGCAGGTGTCGCCGCCGGCCGGCGGCCGCGTCACGCGAAGCGCCACCGAATATCTCGCGAATAACGCGGTGTTCAACGTGCTCGACTTCGGCGCCCGGAGAGACGGGTCGGACGACGGCCCGGCGATCCGGCGGGCGCTCGACGCCGCGAGCGCCGCCAACGGCGCGCTGGTCTTCCCCGCGGGCACCTACAGCTATGCCGAGTCGCCCAACTTCGCCCGGGACGATCTGGAGATTCTGGGACAAGGGCGGGTCACGCTGCGACACACCGGCCGTGGCGTCGGGTTTCTGGTGGACGGCTGGGTCCGGCGCCCGGGACGCAAAGTCTGGAACATGCGGATCGAGAACCTGGCGCTCGAGGGAAACGGGGAAACCTCGGTCGGGTTCTTCTTTCGCTCGGTGCACCACGGACGGTTCGCTCGGCTTCGGGTCATCGGGGGCGCGGCCGAAGGCGAAGGATTCAGGACCGAGTTCTTCGTCGCGAACTACTGCGAGGGATGGGGCGTGACCGGCAACGAACGGGTGGTCGGCGTCCTCCCGGGCACCGGGATCACGCTGTCGTCCCTGACCGCGCCGAGGGAGAACTACGCCACCGTGGACTGCACGCTGGTAAACTGCATCGTGGAAAGCTGTGGCCGTACCGGACTGTACCTCGATCGGGCGCACAACAACATGATCCGCGGGGGGACGTTCGAGGACCTGAAGACGGGTACCGGTGTCATGGTGAGCGAAGTCGCCAGCGGCAACCTGATAGACGGCGTCTTCCTGGAGAACAACAGGCTGCACATCGACTGCCGCGGGCCCCAGAACCAGTTTATCGCGCTGTCGGCCGAGAAAGGGCTGAGCCGGTTCCACGGCGGTGCCGACTTCACCCGGCTGATCGGGGGCCGATTCGCCGACCTGGCGATCGAGGACGGGGTGCGGGATGTGAAGCTGCTGGGTGTGGCCGCGCGGCGCATCTCCGACCGGGGTCTTCGCACTCAGCGCCTGGGCTGCCACGACGCGTCCGCCGGCCTGCCGATTCCCGACCATGACGGCGCGGTCCGGATGAACCGATGGCGGTCGCCGGCGCTCGCCGCCCCCTGGGCCAACGCGGGCGGCGACGCGACACCGGCCGGATTCATGCGCGACGCCGACGGCTCTATCCGGCTTCGCGGGCACCTCGTCCGCGTAGCCGGGGTAAGGTCCGGCAAGTGGAAGGTCCCACTCGTCATCTTTACGCTCCCGGAGGGCTACCGTCCGGCGTTCCGCCATCGCTTCCCGGTCTTATCGGGCGGGAAGATCGGCGTGCTCGAGGTCGAGCCGCGCGGCAACATCGTCCTGGCGCAAGGGGCGGTGACCGACCTTTCGCTCGACGGAATCGTGATCTCGGAGGAGCGGCCGGAGTGATTCACCGGGAGTTCGTCGAGTGGATGCGGACGGTCGAGACCGACTTTCCGGTCACCTCCTGGAAGGTCCGCAGCATCCACGTCTGGCCGCTCATCCGCCTCTCTCTGTCCTCCTCGACCTTCAGATCGGGATCGCCGGCGCATTCCCTCGGTGCGGGATGGCGCCGTCTCGGGGGCAACGTCGGACGCGGCCTGGCCGCATGGGCCCGAGCCTATGCCGGAGATCGCCGAGCGAACCGGCGGCCGTGGGAACCTTCGGACGCGGTGTTCCTGGCGAGCTCGATCGGCCGCCGACCGCTGGTGGACGGACGGCGATACGATGTACGCTCCGGTCCGTTCGTGGAGCTCCTCGAACGCGCCGGTGCGCGGCCGCTGGTGTGGGAGATGAGCCCGTTCGGGGACTACAACGCTCCCCGGTACACGCCGTCGGCCCTCATTCAGCCTCACCTCATCGCCCTTCGGGCGGCGAGCCAGGTGCTGCCGCTGCAGGAGGACCATGTCGAACTGAATCGCTTTGGTGAATTTCTCGGGCGGGTGCAGTCGGCGGGCATGGCGTTCCCCCACGCCGACGTCACCCGGATCCGGCGCGACGTGCTTTATCTCCGCCGTCTCGCCGACCGGTTCGCCGGGTGGCTCCGCCGTTCGCGGCCCCGGCTGGGCTTCGTAGCGAACACGGGATTGCCGGAGCAGGCATTCTGCCTCGCCTGCCGCGAGCTCGGCATCACCTCGGTGGAAGTCCAACACGGCCTGCAGGGCGACCTCCACCCCGGCTGGGGGTCCTGGTTCGCCGTGCCGCGGGAGGGCTGGGAGACTCGGGCGAGGGTTTTCTGGAGCTGGGACGAAGAGAGCGCGGCGGCGATCAACCGCTGGGCCGCGCCGGTGTCCCACCGGCACCTGGCCCTGGTCGGCGGTGACCCCTGGCGGGAGATGTGGCTGGACGAGAGCAGCGAGCTGGCCCTCCGCACTGGCGAGTCCATCGACAGGCAGAAGGCAGCGGTCGGCGGGGAGCGACACATTCTGGTGACGCTGAGTTCTCAGGGCGATGTGGTTCCGGCCGCCGTCCTGAACGCCATCCGATCCTCGCCGTCCACCTGGCGCTTCTGGTTCCGCCTGCACCCCGTGCGTGAGGCGGCGCGCCGGGTCGAGGCGACCCGCCTTCTGAGACCACTAGGTATGGATGTCGCGCTCATGGCGTTCGCGACCGAGGCGCCGCTTCACGCGCTGCTTCGACGAATGGATTGCCATCTCACCGTAAGCCTGTCCACTGTGGTGACCGAGGCGGCCGCGAATGGGCTGCGGTCCATCGCGTGCGGACCCGAGGCGCCCGATTTCTTCCGCGATGAGATATCAAAGGGCATGTTGGTGGTGGCCGGCACATCACAGGAGATTCTGGCCGGGCTCCACCGTCTCCTCGCGCAGGGACGACGCTCCCTCAGTCCAGTGCCCCCGCGAGCATCCGCTACCCTTGACCGGCTGCTTAGCGGCGGTCTGGCTGCCGACTCCCCGGTTGCGCCGCTGCACCCAGCGTAAGCCGGGCGGCGGCTACGCCTGTTCAGGCAGGCGCCGGGTACGAACCAAGTACATGTCCTGCGGTCCGGCAAGCTTCGGAGCATCTGCGGGGTTGTGTAAGACAAGGTCCACATTGCCCAGGAGCACCTCGCGCATGTAACGGGGGCTCTGAAAAGCGACGAAAGTCCTTGATCCTTCCTTCACCTTTCCCCGCACGACGAGCTGGCCAGCCTCATATGTCGCGCGCTCCTGCTCGGACAACCCCGCGGTGGATTGGTCCCCATGAACGGTGAGCAGAATCAGACCACCAGGGCGTACTACTCGTTCGCACTCAGCCATCCAAGCGAGGTGCATCTCTTCCGACAAATGGGTCAGCACCGACACGGCATAGAGCATATCGAGCTCGCCGGTCGAGAACGGTAACGGCGGGGCAAGACCATTGAGTCGAAATGCGACCAACGGCAGGTTCGCAGAGCACCATGCAACGGTGTCCGCATTGTAGTCGGTACCGAAGACCCGGCTCCCTGCCGGAAGAAACTGGGGAAGATGGCGAATGATCCGCCCCGGACCGCAGCCCCACTCGCAGATTGTGATTGGCCCGTCGCTCCCTAGATGGCGAGCAGCCGTTCTGGCAATGTACTCGGCGTTGGAGCGGCCTTTCTGGAAGTACTCACGATAGTTGACGTGAGCGTGGGCATCGTACATCAGGAATTTCGGCGGCAGGATACTATCCGGATGCTGACGGAGGAACGCTCGATTGCTGCGGGCATGAGTTGCGCGGATCGCCCAAAACCGTATCGTGTCGGCCAACGACAAGAGCCTGCTCTCGCGGAGACCCTGGACAAGCCGCTGCTTCATTCGCTCACCGATGCGGGACATGGTCGCCAAACATAGCCTCGACGGATAAGCTGGCAAAGCTTGAGCCAACACTGCAGCATCTCGGGCCAATGGCCCAACTTGCGAGGGTCATCCTGCTCACAGTACTCTACCTTGCGCTCGAGCGGCGACGGGTCTCACTCCGGACTCGCCCGGCACCTCCCCGACAGGGATGAGCTACGCTTCCGATCGGTGAGCGTTTACACTGCACGCCCATATGATCGCTCGGCCCATCCGGGTTCTCTACCTCATGCACAGCGGTAGCCTGGCCGGCTCGGCCGAAAGCCTGTGCCTGCTCCTGGAGCACTTTCCGGCGGGAGCGCTGAACCCCACGGTGCTCTGCCCGGACGGAGAGGTGGTGCCTCGGCTCCGGAGGACGGGCGCGACGGTCCTGATCATTCCGGGCGTGTCCATGTTGCACAGTATGGAAGGCGTCCCCCTTCGCGGTGTCCGGCTGCTCGACTTGAGCCGCACTATCTGGATGATGCGCCATGGCCATAGGATCCGCACCGCGATCCGGGAGACGCGCCCTGACATCGTACACCTGAACGAGCGGGGCATGCTCCACGCCGCTCGGATCGCGCACCAGGAGGGAGTGCCCGTGGTGCTCCACGCCCGGAGCGTCGCCGAGCGGCGCGAGGGCTGGGTGCGGCGACTCTCGATGCGAGCCATCCGGCGGCATGTCTCCCGGGTGGTGGCGATCGACCAGAGCGTCCGCGACTCTCTCCAGGGCGAGCCGAACGTCGAAGTCATCTACAATCCACTCGATGCCCGTGCTCTCACCGAGACCCCGGATGTGGCTCCGCGTTCCCCCGCGGGCGCCGATGCGCCGGTCCGGGTGACGTATCTGACCGGTCTCCAGGTGTTCAAGGGGATTCACGACCTGCTCCATGGCGCGCTGTTGCTGCGGCATCGTCGCGACATAGTGTTTCAGATCGCGGGGACGAACAGCCGCCCGGCTGCGTTCCACCGATCGTTGCGCGGCCGATTTCTCCATCTGCTCGGATTCGCCCCGGACATCGAGTCATCGGTCCGGCGCTGGATAGAGAAACACGGGCTCGGGAGTACCGTCCGGCTGGTGGGCCGGGTGGATTCCGCATCGGCGTTGGCCGAAACCGACATCCTCGTTTTTCCTAGCCATCTGGACGGCCCCGGGCGAAGCGTGTTCGAGGCGGGCGCGCGGGGTATTCCCGCAATCGTCGCGCTCCGACATCGGATCGAAGACGTGGTGGTGGACGGCGAGACCGGCCTGATCGTGCCCGAGCGAGACCCGCCAGCCTTGGCGCAGGCGATCCGCCGCCTTGCGGACGACCCCGACCTCCGAGCACGACTCGGACACAATGCGCGGGTTCGTTACCGGACCCAATTCGCTCCCCAGCCCATCACCGATCGGATGCTCGCGCTCTATCACAGCCTGGGGACCTTTAGGTGACGCCGGGCGCTCCTACGCGGAAGGGGATCATCCTCGCCGGAGGCTCGGGCACCCGGCTCTACCCGGTGACCCGCGCCCTCAGCAAGCAGCTGGTGCCGATCTTCGACAAGCCGATGATCTACTATCCGATGTCGACCCTCATGCTGAGCGGCATTCGGGAGCTCCTGATCATCACGACGCCACAGGACCAAAGCGCGTTCGAACACCTGCTGGGCGACGGCGCCCAGTGGGGCCTTCGCATCGCGTACGCCGTGCAGCCCGCGCCCGAGGGGCTGGCTCAGGCATTCATCATCGGACGCGACTTCGTGGGCAGGGACAGCTGCGCCCTGGTGCTGGGCGACAATCTCTTCTACGGCCACGATCTGAGCGCCACGCTCCAGCGCTCAGCCGCCCGGGAGTCAGGGGCGGTGATCTTCGGCTACCACGTGCACAATCCGCAGGCCTATGGCGTGGTCGAGTTCGACGATACGGGCCGGGCGGTCAGCATCGAGGAGAAGCCCGCCACTCCGCGCTCCAACTATGCGGTGACCGGACTCTACTTCTACGACAACAGGGTGCTCGACGTCGCGCGCGAGCTCCGGCCTTCGGCCCGGGGTGAGCTCGAGATCACCGACGTGAATTCCTGGTATCTGCGCCGAGGCCAGCTCGATGTCGAGCTGCTCGGCCGGGGCACCGCGTGGCTCGACACCGGCACGCACGACGCCCTGCTCCAGGCGAGCCTGTTCGTGCAGACCATGGAACAGCGCCAGGGCCTCAAGATCGCGTGTCTGGAGGAGATCGCCTTTCGGATGGGCTACATCAGCGCGGCCGACGTCGAGCGCCTCGCCGAGCCGCTCCGAAAGAGCGCCTACGGCGAATACCTCCTCCAGATGCTACGGGAGAGCGCACCGCTGTGAGGTTCACCCCGACCCAGATCCCGGCGGTGATTCTGGTCGAGCCGATCGTGCACGGCGATCATCGGGGATTCTTCATGGAGACGTGGCATGCGACCAAGTTCCGGGAGGCCGGTCTCGATCTCGCATTCGTGCAGGACAACCACAGCCACTCCGTGCGCAACACCATCCGGGGGCTCCACTATCAGATCGAGCGGCCCCAGGGCAAGCTGATCCGGGTGGTGGCCGGTGAGATCTTCGACGTGGCGGTGGACCTCCGGCGCTCCTCCCCGACCTTCGGTCGGTGGGTCGGCAACATCCTCTCGTCCGCCAACCGCCGCCAACTCTGGGTGCCGGAGGGATTCGCCCACGGCTTCTACGTGACCGGCGACGTCGCCGAGGTGGTGTACAAGTGCACCGACTTCTACTTCGCCGAGCACGAGCGAACGCTGCGGTGGGACGATCCGACGATCGGCATCTCCTGGCCGCTTGGCTCGGAGCCCCCGCTGGTCTCGGCCAAAGATGCGGAAGGGCTCGCCTTTCAGGCGCTCCAGACCTTCGCGTGACCGGTGACCGATGCGCGTGCTGATCACCGGGGCCGAAGGGCAGATCGGACGGGCGCTGGCGGCCACCGCGCCGCCGGGGGCCGAAGTCGGCTTTCGGAGCAAGGCCGACCTCGACATCACCTCGCGTGAGGACGTCGCGCGCGGCGTCCGTGACTTCGGGCCCGACCTGGTGTTGAACGCCGCAGGCTACACCTCGGTGGATGGGGCGGAGGCGGAACCAGCGGCCGCACGCGCCGTCAACGAGGAGGGGGCGCGGCACCTCGCCGAAGCGGTGGCCGGCGCCGGAGCCAGGATGCTCCAGGTCTCGACCGACTACGTCTTCGACGGCAGGCAGGGGCGCCCGTACGCGCCGGGAGACCCGCCGAACCCACTCAACGCCTACGGCGTGTCCAAGCTCGCCGGGGAGCGAGCGGTGCTGGACACCCTGGGCGACCGGGCGGTGGTGCTGCGGACGGCTTGGGTCTACGCCGCGACCGGCCGTAACTTCCTGCGCACCATGTTGCGTCTTCTGAACGAGCGCGAGCAGGTCACGGTGGTCTCCGATCAGGTCGGTACCCCGACATCAGCACCGTCCCTGGCCCGGGCGGCGTGGGCTCTGGCCGTCCGCCCGGACGTTCACGGCATCGCGCATTGGACCGACGGCGGCATCGCCACCTGGTACGAGTTCGCGGTCGCGATCCAACAAGAAGCGTTGGAGGCGGGCCTCCTCCATCGCGACGCCACGGTCCTGCCGATCTCCACCGAGGAATACCCCACCCCTGCCTGCCGTCCCCGTTACAGCGTGCTCGATTGCTCGGCCACCCGCGCGGCGCTCGGGATGGTGCCCGATCACTGGCGAGTCGCCCTGCGTCGGACGCTTGGGGAGCTGGTCCATGGCTAGCGCGAAGGGACTCCTCGCGCTCACCCGATTGGATCGGGGGACGCCGGCCCATGTCCTGGTGGTGATCTACATCGTCCTGGCGATCGCGAATCTGGTGGTCGCGACCTGGGTACCGCGGCGATTGCTGGTGCTGGTCGGGCTGGTGCTGTTGGCTTACGAGGCGTTCGGGTTCCGATCCCTCAAGTATGAGCAGTATTTCCTCTACGTCATCGGCGTCTGGATCGCGGCCGCGGTGACGTTAAACGGCGTTCTCTTCGGAGAGTGGGTCCAGGAGAGCGTCTACGTTCCGGGCAACCTCGGCGTGGCCCTGGCGCTCTGCCGGGGGCACCTGGGTCGCCGGTCGGCGGCGATCCTTTTCTACGCCGCGGCGCTCTATTTCAGCTACCGGCTGCTGACGGTCCCCACCCCGAGGGCGATTCACCAGATTCTGGTCAACGGGAGCGCCAACGGCATCTCCGGGCTGATGATCGTCCTGTGCGGGCTGTACTATGCGGTAGCGCGCGATGAGGGAGCACCGATCCGGGTGATGCCCGCGGTCGCATGCCTCTTCGTGAGCGCGCTTACCCTGGGACGCTCGGGGATGGGTGCGGCGGCGTTCCTGCTGGCCGGTGTCGTGGTGCGGGACCTGGTGTTGGAGCAGAACCGCCGGTTGCGGGCGGCGAAGATCGCGCTCTATGCGGGACTGACCGTCGCGGTAGCCATCGTGGTCATGCCTCGGCTGGAGCTGATCTCGTTCGTATTCGAGCGGTTCTCCGAATTCGGTCTGGGGTCCGAGGGTCGCGATCGGATCTGGGGGGCATACGGCGAAACGCTGGGTGGTCTGCCGGCGCTTGTGGGTCACGGGCGGGAGGCGGTCTTCGCGGGCTACACCAACGTCCACAGCTCCTACATTCTGTGGCACAAGTCGATGGGGGTGATGGCCATTCCACTCTACCTGCTGGCGGCGCTGGCGCTGGTGCGCGCCCTGATGCGCGACTGGATGCTCTTCGTCATCCTGGCGGCGCTGCTGCTGCGGGCGTTCTTCGACATGTTGATCCTGCCGTTCTGGCCCTGGGATTTTCTCTTCTTCTACCTGGTGTGCACGGCCTTGGTGACGCTCTCGCCCCAGCCGCGGCCCTCCACCTTCCCCCGGCCGGTCGAGGCCTGAGTGAGGGCGATGCTCGTGACCGGCGGAGCCGGGTTCATCGGTGCGAACTTCGTGCGCTACTGGCTCGACTCCCACCCCGGCGACCGGGTGGTGGTGCTCGACGCGCTCACCTATGCCGGCAATCGGGCGAGCCTCCAAGCGGTGGACGGGCGAGCCGGGTTCGAGTTCATCCACGGCGACATCTGCGACGGAGAATTCGCGACGAGACTGATCCGCGAACGGGGCATCTCGACCATCGTCCATTTCGCCGCCGAATCGCACGTGGACCGATCCATTGTCGGTCCGGAAGAGTTCCTCCGCACCAACGTGCTGGGGACCCAGGCGCTGCTCCAGGCGGCCCGAGCCGCCTGGATGCCGGACGGCAAGGCCACGGGTCTCGCGCGGTTCCACCATATCTCGACCGACGAGGTCTACGGTTCGCTCGGGCCCGACGACGCCGCGTTTAACGAGACCACGCCGTACGCGCCAAACTCGCCCTACGCGGCGAGCAAGGCTGCCTCGGACCACCTGGTGCGAGCCTACCACCGGACCTACGGCCTGCCGGTGACCACGAGCAATTGCTCGAACAACTACGGGCCGTACCAGTTTCCCGAGAAGCTCATTCCGCTGATGATCGTCAACGCGCTGGAAGGAAAGCCGCTACCGGTGTACGGTGACGGCGGGAACGTGCGCGACTGGCTCTACGTCACCGACCACTGCCGCGCGATCGAGCGCGTCCTGCTCGACGGACGGGTGGGCGAGACGTACAACGTGGGCGGCGGCAACGAGTGGCGGAACCTGGACCTGGTTCAACTGCTCTGCCGCATCCTCGATGAGGCGTTCGCCGCCGACTCCTCGCTGGCGGCCAGATTTCCCGCGAGCCCGGCCGCCGAGGGCCGGCCCGTCTCCGGGCTCGTCACCTTCGTGAAGGATCGGCCCGGACACGACCGCCGGTACGCGGTGAACACCACCAAGATCGATCGCGAGCTGGGATTCACGCCGCGGGAGAGCTTCGAGACCGGCCTCCAGAAAACGGTCACCTGGTACCTGGCGCACGAAGCGTGGTGGCGCGGCGTGATGGACGGCAGCTATCGGGACTGGGTGCGGCGCCAGTACGGTGCACGGCCCGGCGCCCCTATTTCTCTGACGGACTGACGGCGGATGTACCGAGTCCCACCCGCCAGTCTGTCGGTCGGCGTGGTCGTGTACCATTCGGACCTCTCGCTCCTTGCCGAGACGCTGGCGTCACTCGAAGGCGCGGTGGCCCGGGCTCGTGATGACGGGGAGCTCGGCGAGGTCGCCGTGACCGTGGTGGACAACGGCTCATCCGACGCCGAGGCGCTCGACCGGGTCATCGCCTCGGCCCTCCCGCCGGGCCGGGAGATCGAGGTCGCCATTCGCCGGGGCCACGGCAACCTCGGATACGGTAGCGGGCACAACATCGCGATCGCGCCCTCGGCGATGACTTACCATCTGATCCTCAACCCGGACGCGGTGCTGGAGCCGGCGGCGCTGACGGAATCCCTCCGCTTCCTGCGCGCCAATCCCGGAGTCGGCATGCTGGCGCCCGACGTCCGCGGCAGCGCCGGCGAGCGCCAGTTCCTCTGCCGGCGGTATCCCAGCGTTCTGGTGCTCCTGCTCCGCGGCTTCGCGCCGCAGTGGATCAAGCTTCGGTTCACCCGCCTGCTCGCTCGCTACGAGCTGCGCGACCGGATGGACGCCGAAGTCGTGCGCGACGTCCCGATCGCCAGCGGGTGCTTCATGTTCGCGCGCCGGGACGTCCTCCAGGCAATCGGGGGATTTTCTCCCGCGTACTTCCTCTACTTCGAGGACTACGACCTGAGCATGCGGATGCGCCGAACGTCCGAGATCGCGTACGTAAGCCGGGTCCGGATCGTTCATCATGGGGGAGAGGCGGCCAAGAAGGGGATGACCCACGTGCGCCTCTTCCTCGGCTCGGCGCTCCGCTTCTTCCGCACTCACGGATGGAAGATTGCCTGAGCCGGGCCCGCGGCCGCTGGCCGGGCGGACAGTTCTCGTCACCGGGTCCACCGGCTTCATCGGGCGGCCGGTCTGCCGGTCATTACTGGACGCGGGAGCTACGGTGCGCGGGGCCTCCAGGGAAGGGGGGCTGCATCCGGTCGAGGGAGTGGAGCGAGTGCGCGTCGCCGATCCACTCGACCGGCAGGCGGTCCGGGCCGCGGTGACGGGCGTCGACGCGATCGTCCATTTGGCCGCCCGGGTGCACGTCATGCGCGAGACCGCCGCGGACCCGCTCGCCGAGTTTCGCCGGGCGAACGTCGAGGGCACCCGACTCCTGGCCGAGGAGGCCGCAGCCGCCAGCGTAGGGCAGCTGGTTCTCGCCAGCACGGTCAAGGCAGTGGGGGAGCGGAATTCCAACCCCTGGACGGAGGACACCCCGCCTGCGCCGACGGACCCCTATGGCATGAGCAAGCTCGAGGCGGAGCGCGCCGTTCACGACGTGGCGCGACGCCAGGGCACCCGAGCCGCGGTCCTGCGATTCCCGCTGGTGTACGGGCCGGGGGTGCAGGGCAACATGCTGCGGCTCTTCGCGCTGGTCGATCGCGGCGTGCCGCTTCCGTTCGGGTCCGTCGCCAACCGGCGGAGCCTGCTCTATGTAGGCAACCTGGTCGCGGCGGTTCGCTCGGTGCTGGAGAATCCGCCCGAGGGCGCCGAAACCTTCTTCGTCAGCGATGGCCGCGACCTGTCGCTTCCCACCCTGATCCGCATGATCGGGGATGCGCTCGGCAAGCGAGTCCGCCTGGTGACGGTGCCCCCTGGTCTGCTGAGGCTGGCGTTGCCGGCCGCGGAGGCCGACCGCCTCATCGGCTCGCTCACGGTGGACGGCTCGCGGATTTCCCGCATGACCGGCTATCGCCGCCCGCATTCGGTGGAGGAGGGACTGCGAGCGACGGCCGAGTGGTACCGGTCGACCAAGCGTCGCGAGGGCCGATGATTCGGGCGGTCGCGACCTTCCTCGGTGTGGTGCTGGTCTCCTGGCTTCTCACCGGGGCCGTTCGGTGGTATGCCCTTCGGTCCGGGCTGCTGGACGTTCCCAACGAGAGGAGCCTGCACCGTACTCCCATTCCGCGCGGTGGCGGGCTCGCCATCGCCGTGGTGACCCTCGCCGGTCTCGCCGCTGCGGCGGCGCAGTCGATGATCCCGGCTCCCGTCGCATGGGCCCTCGGCGCCGGGGGCGCGATGGTGGCCGCCGTGGGTTGGCTGGACGATGTCCGCGGCGTCCGTGCATCCGCTCGTGCCGCGGTGCATCTGGTCGCCGCGTGCTGGGCGGCCTACTGGATCTGGGGTGAGCTCACCCCGGCAGCCGTCGCCGGCGTGATCTGCATCATGTGGGCGATCAACCTCTACAACTTCATGGACGGCATTGACGGCCTCGCCGGCGCGGAGGCGAGCTCCGTCGGGATAATCGCGGGAGTGCTGCTGTTGGTGGGGGGACGAGGCGACCTTGCCGTGGTCGCATTCCTGGTGGCCGCCGCCGCGACCGGATTCCTGGGATGGAACTGGCCACCGGCCAGGATCTTCATGGGGGATGTCGGCTCGGGGTTTCTCGGCTTCACCTTTGGAGCCCTGGCCCTGATCGCCGGACGCTCAGGTGCGCTGCCGCTGGCCCTGGGTCTGTTGGCGGCAGGCGTCTTTGCGTTCGACGCCACCGTCACGCTGGTGCGCAGGGCGGCACGGGGGCAGCCGTGGCACCAGGCCCATCGGTCGCACGCGTACCAGCGGCTGGTGCAGGCAGGAAGCTCTCACGCGAGGGCCACCGGCGCCGTCCTCGTCGTCAACCTCGGGCTCGGCCTGCTCGCATGGCTCGCCCAGTCGGGGCGCCTGTCGGTGGCGGCCGCCGTGCTTGCGGGGATCGTCGTGCTCACGGTACTCTACCTTGCCATCGAACGGCGCCGACCGATGTTTCCCGACGCCACCGACCCTCCGCTCCCGTGACCAGGACAGGCGCCTCTCGATGACGCCCGACACCCAGGAGGCGACCCGAAGCCGCGCTCCCAGGCCGAACTCGACCGGCTCGGAGATCTCCCTGATCCGGCTGATCAACATCGTCCTGGCCTACCGGTCGGTGGTAATCACCTGCGCCGCCCTGTTGTTCGTTCTCGTCGTGGTCGTCACCCTGATCCTCCCTCGCACTTACACGGTGGACTCCTCGTTCACCCCCCAGTCCGAGCGCCTGGCGTCGAACCTGGCCGGCATCGCCGCGCAGTTCGGCGTGCCGCTGCCCGCGACCGACGCCGGGGCCAGCCCCGACTTCTACGTCGAGCTGCTCAAGTCGAGACGTATCCTCGGCGAGACTATCGCCACCCGATACACGTTTCCAACCGACACGGGGGAGGTCAGCGGGACGCTGGTGGACATCCTCGAAATCGAGGGCGAAACCAAGGGGGAGCGCGACGAGGAGGCGCTGAGACGGTTCCGGGGCATGGTCGGCGCCGAGCTCGACCGGCCGAGCGGCGTGGTGACCTTCGAGGTGGAGACGTTCAACCCCCACCTCTCGGCCAAGATCGCCCGGCGGCTGCTCGACCTGCTGAACCGGTTCAACCTGGAAACCCGACAGTCCCAGGCCGCCGCGGAGCGCCGCTTCACCGAGGTCCGCCTGGCCGAGGCCAAGGAAGAGCTGCTGGAAGTGGAAAACCGACTCCAGGCATTCCTCGAGATCAACCGGGATCTCGGCACCTCACCGTTGCTCCGGTTCCGCCAGGAGCGGCTCGAGCGGGAAGTCAGTATCCGACAGGCGGTAGTGAGCTCTTTGGCGCAGAACTACGAACAGGCGAGGATCGACGAAGTCAGGGACATTCCGGTCATCACGATCGTCGAAGAGCCCGAGGCGCCCGCGCTGCCGGATCCGCGAATGCTGCTGCTTCGGGGAATTCTGGCCCTGGTCGCGGGGGCGTTGCTGGGGTCACTGCTCGCGTTCTTCCTCGCCTTCGTCCGGGCGAGCCGGACCGATACGGCCGACGAGCTGGATGAGTTCCGCCAGTTGAAGAGGGCGACCGCCCGGGACATCCGGCGCCCGTGGCGGCTCCTCGGCTTCCGCAGGGGGTAAGCTAAGCCGGCCGACAGACCCATCCCCAGCAGTCCCGCCGTCCCCCCTCACCACCCCATTTCAGAGCCTGCCTTCGTGGTCCATCCGGGCACGGAGGTTGCACTTACGCCCTCAGGACCGGGTCCGAACCAGACCGGTTCGCAAGTTCTGAGTCAGCGATTGGAGGTGGCTGAGGCCCCTTCGACCCGCCGGCGTCACGCAGACATGGCAGTGTGGGTCCGTAAGATACGCAGCGGGCGAGAGTGGGTGCCCGTCACAGCGCCCTTGATACGCGATATCAAGATTTGCACGGTCCCGGCAGGCGAGGGCGGCAAGACACCGGAGATGACAGCAGTGTCGCGGAACGACGCGACGGCACGGGGCTCAACCAACGGACTGCGAATGAATCTGAAACTGTCAACTAACTTCGCTTCTAGCAATAGCTTGACCTTCTGGTTCAGCCTCGCTACTCGTTGAAATCACCATGAGCCTTCACCTGCCGCGACACCTCCGGAACCGCCACCTGTTCATCCTCGACGCCGTCCTGCTGGCCCTCTGTACGCTGGTGGCTTATGTGGTGCGGTTCGAAGGCTTTGACTGGGGCCCCGCCCACCTGTATACCGGGCTGGCTTACATCGCGGTCAGTGTTCCGCTCAAGCTGGGTGTGCTGCTTTACGTCGGGCTGTACCGGCGGCTTTGGCGCTTCGCCGGCGTCGCGGAGTTGGAGCACATCCTGGTCGCGACTGCCATCTCGGCATCCATCTCCGGCCTGGTGGGGGCCGCCTTGCTCCCCGGCCTCGGGATTACGCCCTACCGAGTCCCCCTATCGGTCCTCTTCATCGACGCCTGTCTCGGCGCGGGCGCGGTCGCCCTGCCCCGACTCTTCATCCGGCTGCTCGGCCGCCGGACCCAGTGGCGCCGGCTCGAGGCGGCCAGACGGGTCCTCATCGTCGGTGCCGGCGCGGCCGGCGAGATCATCGTGAAGGAGCTGCTCAGCCATCCGCAGCTCGGCCTCAATCCCGATCGGATTCGTGGACGACGACCGGAGCAAGCACGGCCACCGGCTGTGCGACCTCCCGGTCCACGGCTCGCTGGCGTCGATCAAGGACCTGGTGCTGCGCTACGACGTGGAAGAAGTCATCATCGCCATGCCCCGCGCGACGGGCACCGTCGTCCGCCAGGTGGTCAAGGCGGCGATGGAGGCCGGCGTGCAGACCCGGACGGTCCCGGGGATCTTCGACATCATCTCCGGCCGCGTGGCCGTCGCTTCGCTCCGCGAGGTGGAGATCCAGGACCTGCTGCGCCGCGAGCCGATCCAGACCGACCTCGAGCAGGTGCGCGTGCTCGCCACCGGTGAGACGGTGCTGGTCACCGGCGCCGGCGGGTCGATCGGCAGCGAGTTGTGCCGCCAGCTGGCGCGGCTGGAGCCGGCCCAGGTGCTGGTGATGGGCCACGGCGAGAACTCGATCTTCGACGTGATGGCCGAGCTGACGGAGAGATATCCGCACCTGGAGGCCGTGCCGATCATCGGCGACGTGCGCAACCGCGAGCGGATGCGGCAGATCTTCGAGCGCTACCGGCCCTACGCGGTGTTCCACGCGGCGGCCCACAAGCACGTGCCGCTCATGGAAGAGAACGTGGCCGAGGCGATCACCAACAACGTGCTCGGCACCAGGAACGTGGCGGAGCTGTCGGCGGAGTTCGGCGTCGAGCACTTCGTGCTGATCTCGACCGACAAGGCGGTTCGTCCCACCAACGTGATGGGCGCCACCAAGCGGGTGGCCGAGCAGATCGTGCAGGAGGTGGCGGAATCCACCGGGCGGAACTTCGTCGCGGTGCGGTTCGGCAACGTGCTCGGCAGCCGCGGCAGCGTGGTCCCGACGTTCCTCCGTCAGATCCAGACCGGCGGGCCGGTCACGGTGACGCACCCGGAGATGCGCCGCTACTTCATGACGATTCCCGAAGCGGTGCAGCTGGTGCTTCAGGCGGGGGCGATCGGGAAGGGCGGGGAGGTCTTCGTGCTCGACATGGGTGAGCCGGTGAAGATCCTCGATCTCGCCACCGATCTCATCCGGCTCTCCGGCCTCGAGGTCGGCTCCGACGTCGAGATCCGGTTCACCGGCACCCGGCCGGGCGAGAAGCTTTACGAGGAGCTGTTCTTCGATTCGGAGAGCGCGCTGCCGACCGACCACCCGAAGGTGCTCCGGGCCAGGAACGGGGCGCTGCCGATCGGGCTCGGCACCATGGTGGATCTGCTGGTGGACGGCGCGGGCCACGGCTGGACCGACGTGCAGCTCCGCGCCCTGCTGCTCCGGCTGGTCCCGGAATTCCGGGTCAGCGACCTCGAGTACGAGGTAGACGTCGAGATCGCGCGCGCCTAGTCACCGGGTCGCGACCACCACGATGGTCGTCAGCACGCCCAGGACCTGCGCCATCGTCGCCAGCACGCTCGGCAAGGTGCTGGGGGTGTCCTGAATAATCTTGGCCGGCACGTAGATCACCGCGCCGGGCCTGGGATTGGGCACCTTGTCGGAGAAGATCGCCTTCCGCTTCACGCCCTCCCGCTCGCCGTTGGGCTGCGTCACGTAGGCATGGCCCTGGTCGCCCGTCTGGGTGTACCCGCCCGCTCGATCCACGTACCAATCGAGATTCTTGCCCGGCGCGAAGGCCACGGGGCCCGGTGAGTTGACCGCGCCGCGAACCATGATGACCGGGTCGAACTCCGGTATGTGAATCGAATCCCCGCCCACCAGGACGACGTTGTCGCGGAAGCCGGGGTCGTCGATCACCTTCGCCAGATCGATCCCCACCCGCTCGGTCACGCTCCGTCTCACGGAGTCGCGCCCGCCCGCCGTCGGATAGGGTCGCGGCCCGGCCAGCACCGGTGAGAGCGGATCTCCGCCGGTTGGCCGGCCCGCGGTGTAAGAGCGGTAGAATTGCACGCCCGCGGGATATGCCTCGGAGGTCAGGCCTCCCGCCCGGGCCAGCAGGTCGCTCACCCGGTCGGTTTTCGATTTGAGCGAGTATCTGCCGGGGTACCGCACCTGGCCGGTGATCGCGACGCTGCGCTGCAATTCCCACCCCGGTTGCCGCATGACCAGCAGATTGTCGTAGGGTTCCAGCTCGGCATCGGGCGCACCCGAGGCGGGGGCGGCAAGGCCTGGCGGGCCGGCGTATTTGTCACCGGGGCGCCGGCCGAAGAGGTACGAGGAATCGAGCGGCACCCGGATGGTCTTGGCCAGCGCACCCGGAGTGGAGTCCTCGGCCACCCGCGCGATCTCAACCTCCTGGAGCCATGCATCGGGCGTCAGGCCGTCGGCCAGGAGCACCGCGTCGCGGACGGTCATGCCCTCGCGATAGGGGACTCGGCCCGGCTTCCGAACCGCACCGACGATTGCGACGTAGCGCTCGGTCCGGAAGGTGGAGCGGGAGAAGACCCGGATCTCGTCCTCCTCGTCCAGCAGGATGTCTTCGGTCACCGCCCCGGTGCTGTCTCTGAAGGCCGAGCGGAGCTGGATCATGCTGGAATCGTCCCGCACCCGGGTGACCAGGATGCGGTCGAGGTAGACGTCGGGTTTCGGTCCGCCGGCGAGCCGGATCGCGTCGCTGAGCTTCATGCCGGGGGTGTGGCCGACCTCGCCTTCCACCCACACGTTCCCCTTGACGGTGACGAAGCTCCGAATCCGGTCGGCCACTCCATGCACCGTCACGGAGTCGCCCGGGGCCATCGGGACCTCGGGGGCCTGTCCCTCCACGAACTGGTCCGACCCGACGGCGATCACCACCCGGGCTCGCCCGCCAGCGCCTCGCGAAGAGGGAGGCAGCACGCGGTGGATCGTCACCCTGGCCTGATAGGCCGTGGGATCGAAGCCGCCGGCGTACTCGATGAGGTTGCGGAGGGTCTCGTCGGGACGCAGCTCGTAGATCGCCGGGCGCTTCACCTTGCCCGCGACCTTGGCCAGGCCACCGTGCACCGGCACGAAGACCACGTCACCGGTCTGGAGCCGTGCGGCGGTCGAGTTGATGCCCTGCGTCAGGTAGTCGTAGACGTCCACGCTGTCCACCAGCGCGCCGCCCCGGCGGATGTAGATCCGACGGAAGCTCCCATTGGTCGTGGGGCCGCCCGCGGCGTAGAGCGCGTTGAGCACCGTTCCCGCCGCGCTCACCTGGTAGGCGCCGGGCCGGACGACGTCACCGGCCACGTAGACCTGGAGCTTCCGGAGCTTGGCGAGCGAGACCTGGAACTGGGTGCGGGCGTTGGGGCCGCGGCGTACGCCGGAGTAGACCTTGCCCAGCCGGGTGTAGAGCTGGTCCTCCAGCTGGCCGAGGGTGAGGTTCGCTACGTGAAGCTGTCCGGCCTGCGGGATCACGACGAATCCCTCGCGGGTCACGTCCAGCAGGTGGGCTTGCTCGACGTCGCCGGTCAGGATGAGCACGAGGGCGTCGCCGGGCCCGAGCCGGTAGTTCTCGTCCACCGGGCCTGCGTCCATCGGCTCGAACTGGGTTGATAGCCGGCGGAAGGTCTCCACCCCGAACACCTTGAGCCCGACCGGCTGGATCGCCTCGAGCGAGTCGGCGAGCGAATCGGCGCGCAGCGAGTCCAGGTGCCGGTAGCGCAGCGAGTCGAGCAGCTGCCGAACCGAGTCGGACACCGCGAACAGCGAGTCCTGGGTCTGCAGCGAATCGGCCTCCTGCGGGGAGAGAATGCCGAGGGCCTGGACCGCGTCGAGGGTGCGGGGCCCGGGGCGCACCATGAGCGAGGTGTCCGCCCCGGCCAGGTAGTCGTCGAGGAACGTCTCGGGATAGCCGGCCGCCCGGAGCCGGGCACGCACCTGATCCTGGCTCAGCCCCGACTGCGACAACTTGTCCCGGAGCTGGCGAACCAGGTCGGGCTGGTTCTGGAGCAGCTCTCTGCGCCTGATCCGGCGATGGGGAGCTGCTGCCCCGGCCTGATCTGCACCGGAACCTGGGCCGCGATCGCGACGGGGCCCGCGGTGAGGAGTACGGCCAGCAGCAGTCCCAACCGCGGGCGGCACGACGTATCGCGAGGCTGTGAGTGCGCATGGGGGCTTGAAGTTCGCTCGTAAGTTACAGGATGTCAACCGGTTGCGGCGACAGACTCGGTCCAGAACCGAAGGGTCTTCCCCGCGATCGCCGCGTCGGTGTATTCGCTCATCACCCGCTGTCGACCCGCCGTGGCGAGCCGCTCGCGCTCCGCCGGATCGTCGTGCAGGCGCTGCAGCGCCGCCGCGATGGCCACGACATCCTCCTCGGGCACGACCAGCCCGGCCGAGCCGACGATCTCGGGCAGGGCGCCGGCGGCGCTGGCGACCACGGCGACGCCGTGCGCCATCGCCTCCATCGCCGCCCGAGGCACCACTTCCACCCAGCGCGGCGCGGTCCGGGAGGGCAGGACGACGCAATCCAGCCGCGGCCAGATCTCGTCCACCTGCTCCCGGGGAGGGCGCCGAGCCAGGTGACCCGTCCCGCGATGCCAAGACGCTCCGCGAGGCCCTCCAGCTCCTCCTGGGCCGGCCCCGTTCCGACGACGGTGATGGTCCAGCGGCCGACCAGCTTCACGCAGGCGCGGAACAGGAGGTCGAGTCCCTTCTCGGGGATGAGCCGCCCGAAGAACCCGATCGCGAGCCCGGTCTGCTCGGCCCGGACGCCCTGAAGCGGCAGGCCCACACCCAGCTGCGGAATCACCTGGCGCGCGAGCGATGGGTGATGCCTGGTCACCAGCTTGGCCGGCCAGCTCGTTGACGGCGAGCAGCCCCCTGGCGTGCCGGAGGACCCGAGATCGACGGATGCGGCCGAGCGTGCCGTAGGCGCCGGACAGGCTCTCCCGGGTGAGAACGACATAGGGTACCCGCAGGCGGCGGGCCAGGCTGGCGGCGGTCGCAGCCGCCCGGGTCCAGGGCTCCTCCTCGATCTGCACAGCTCCGGGCGGAAGTCGGTGAGCAGGCGGCGCAGCGCGCTCCGGCTCCAGGCGGGATCGGCATCGGGGGACGGTGCTGCCGCGGACCGCGACGGGAACCGTGTGGACGCCGCCGTCATCGCCCCAGACGGTCTGCTGCTCGGCGCCGAGCCCGAGGGGCGACCAGCGGTCGGGCACCGCCGCGGCGACCGTCACGCCCAGCCCCGCCAGGGCCTTGAGCTTGCCCCTGGCGGCCGGGTCGGCGTAGACCCGCGAGAGCACGACGGCGCGCACGTCAGCTCACCAGCGGCTCGAGCCCCGAGACGGGAGCCTCGAGGCACGACCGCCGGACGCTCGCCTTGATGACCTGCGGGCGCGTGCCGTAGCAGAGCGCGATCTGAGTGCGGTGCATGCGTTTGAAGTCAGAGTAGGCGCGAGTGACGTTCGGGGTCCCGTAATCTGGCCGGTCGACCCGTCCCTACCAAGGGGCGGCGTTGACACCGGTCGCCGTCCATGGCGAAACTTGGCGAATCGTCGATGCGCATTCTCCATCTCGCGAAGTACTATTGGCCGCGGTCCGGCGGCATGGAACGCGTAGTGCAGAGTCTGGCCGAGGGGGCTGCGAACCTGGGACACCAGGTCGAGGTCGTCGCGGTGGAGACCCTGGGCCGCGCCGGCGGCTCGGCGCGACAGCGCTCGGCGGTGACTCGCGCCTTCTCGCTGGCCGCGCTGGGATCGCAGGAGATCGCGCCCGGATACATCGCGGCAGCCTGGCGGAGCGCGGACATCATCCACGTCCACCATCCCCACCCGCTGGCGGACGTCGCCTGCCTTCTCCGCGCCAGACGCACGCCGGTGGTAGTCACCCAGCATGCCGATTCGCGCCGCTCGACCTACCGGCCGGTGACTCGACTGGTGCTTCGCCGCGCCGCGGCCGTGGTGGTGCCGAGCCGGGCGCACCTCGCCCTCTCCAACGAGCTGATGGGGTTCGAGTCGAAGGTCGAGGTCATCCCCTTCGGGATCGACCAGGCCCGGTGGGAGATGGTGCCGCCGCCGCCGCCCGGCGCCGCCCCGCGCGCGATCTTCATCGGCCGGCTGGTGAGCTACAAGGGACTCGATATTCTCCTGCGGGCGCTGGAGCGGGTGCCGGAGCTGCGGCTCGACATCGTCGGGTCGGGCCCGGAGGGCCCGCGACTCAAGACGCTGGCCCAGGCGCTCGCGATCACCGACCGAGTCCGCTGGTATGGCGAGTATCCCGACGAGGATCTCCCGCGACGGATGGCGGATGCCGATTTCCTGGTGCTGCCCTCGGTGACGGTGGAGGAGATGTTCGGGCTGGTGGTGCTGGAGGCGATGGCGGCCGGGCGACCGGTGGTCACTACGGCGTTGCCGAGCGCCGTGAGGGAGGTGAACGTGCCGGGCGAGACCGGGCTCGAGGTGCCGCTACGCGATGTGCCGGCTCTGGCGCAGGCGCTGGACAAACTCTCGCACGACCCGGAGCTCCGAAAGAGAATGGGCGAGGCCGGCCGCAAGCGGGTGGCCGACCGTTTCACCCAGGCGGCGATGGCCGAGAAGCACATCGCCCTGTACGAGAGGATTCGCGCCGGGCGCGGGTGAGAGAGGCGGAACGGCTATTGCGCCGGCACCTGCCGCAACAGAACCCCCGCGACGATCGCCAGCGCCGCCATGACGAGCGCGCAGACCACGGCCACCACCTCGAACGAATGGGCAAACGCGTCGCGAGCCGAGCCGGCTACGGCGGCGCCGAGGGCCTCGGGCATCCGCGCCGCCAGCGCGACGGCGCCGCCCAGCGTCTCTCGCGCGGCCTCCGCCGTCGCCTGCGGGACGCCGGCGGGGAGTGACTGGGCCATCTCGGCGCGATAGACCGCGGTGCCGATGCTGCCCAGAATCGCGATGCCGAGCGCGCCGCCGAACTCGGAGGCGGTCTCCGAAATTGCCGAGGCGGCGCCGGCACGCTCGGGCGGAGCGTTCCCGACGACCAGGTCGGTGGCCAACGTGAAGACCGGGGCAAGACCGAGCGAATAGACCACGAACCCGGCCACGAGCAGCCCGACACCGGACGTCTCGCCGACCTGGGTGAGCATCCCGAAGCCGGCCGCCGCGAGCCCGAGGCCGCCGGCCATCAGATTCCCGGGTCGAACCCGGCGCACGATCATCGGGGTCAGCATGGAGCCCACGATGAACGCGCCCGCGAAGGGGACCGTGTACAGTCCCGCCTCCAGCGGTCCCATGCCGAGCACCAGCTGCAGGTGCTGCGAGATGAAGATGAAGATTCCGAAGGCGACGAGGGTGCCCAGCGCGTAGATGGCCAGTGCCGCGCTGAACGCCGGGGCGCGGAAGAGGCGGAGATCGATCATGGGGTCGGCAAGCGTCGCCTGCCGGCGAAGGAATACCAGGCCGAGAGCGGCTCCGGCCGCGATGGAGAGGACCCGCCACCAATCGAGACCGTCTTCGGCGATGCGCTTGAGGCCGTAGATCGTGAGCAGCACGGCGGCCAGCGACAGGGCCGCGCTCGTCAGATCGATGCGTCCGGCCTTCGGATCGCGGTACTCCGGCAGCAGCGTCGGCCCCACCACGAGCAGCAGCAGCATCACCGGCACGCCGATCAGGAACACCGACCCCCACCAGAAGAACTCCAACAGGAGGCCGCCGAGCACCGGCCCGATCGCGGCCCCGGCCGAGTAGCTGGAGATCCACACGCCGATGGCGACGGTGCGCTCGCGAGGGTCGTGGAACATGTTGCGGATCAGCGACAAGGTGGACGGTGCCAAGGTCGCGCCGGCGAGACCGAGCAGCGCGCGCATGGCGATCAACATTTCGGCACTGGTGGAGAACGCCGCGATCGACGAGGCGACGCCGAACGCGGCCGCTCCGATGAGCAACAGCCGCCGCCGGCCGATCCGGTCGCCCAGGGTGCCCATGGTGATGAGCATCCCAGCGACCAGGAACCCGTAGATGTCCACGATCCACAGCAACTGGGAGCTAGTCGGCGCGAGGTCCGCGCTCAGTGACGGTAGCGCGAGGTTGAGAACCGTCAGGTCCATCGAGTAGAGCAGGCAGGGAAGGGCGATGACCGCGAGACCGATCCACTCTCGCCGGCCGGCGCGGCCCGTCTGGCTCACCGATTGACCAGGGCGAGGATATTGCCGTCGGCGTCGGTGAACCAGGCGGCCCGGGTGCCGTCGGCGACGTGGACGTCGCCTTCCCTGGTGGTCCCGGGCAGGTCGTACCGCCCGAAGACGACTCCCTTGGCCTTGAGCGAGGCGACCTCCTTCTCCAGGTCTTCGCCGACGACCCAGGTGAGCGCCGTAGCCTGGTTGGAGCCGGCGTAGCGCGACTCATAGACCAGGAGCGTCGAGCTCCCGCTCCTGAACAGCAGCGCGTCCTGCTCCTCGGTGGGCAGCCGTTTCAGGCCGAGGGTTTCCTCGTAGAAGTACCTGGCCCGTTCCATGTCCCTGACCGCGATCGTCGCGGTGACGTCTTCGAGTGCCCAGCATCCCGATCTCCTCACAGAGGTACTGCATCCGCCGGGTGAGCCGCTGCTATCATATGCCGCGGCTCAGCGAAACACTGGTCGGATTCGGACCTGCAATCTCATCCGCCAGCTAGCGGATGGCGCCCTCCTTCCCGGCGACTCGCCGGAGCAGCGCCGTCTGGCCCGCGTGGTACGCCTGATGGAACATGACGGTGGTGAGGAGGGTGCGGACGGTCTCGTTCGGGTTGCCGTTGGGACTCTGCGCCGGACGGTCCAGGACGTCAGGGGCGAGGGCCGCGAGACCGGCATCGACGCGCTCGATTGCTTCCTTCCACGAGGTCAACAGCTTGTCGAAGCCGATCGCCTCGGTTCCCTCCTCGATGGGCCGAGCGCCTCGGGCATAGTGCTCCAGGGTCTTCTGCCCGAGGACCGGCTGTTGGCCCAGCAGCGGGAGCAGTCCGTCGTAGACCCAGAGGAGATGGCCCAGGACCCAGTTGAGACAATTCCCTCCGGGACGGGGCTGAGCCAGGCTGTCCTCGTGGCCCAGGCCGCCCAGGTTGACGCCGACGACGTCGCGGGTCATGCGGGTCTGTTGGCGCCACAGGTCGATCTCGCTCACGGCTGCCGGTGCGGTTTTCGTCGTCATGTGCTCACTCCCTGTGATCTGGCCGGAACCCACCGTCCGGCGAAAGTAATACGAAAACGTATTATACTATTTCCAGATATTAACGGCCCGGTCATCCGGGTCAATCCCCCGGGACCGCCGGATGCTGGCGGGGTGCGAATCGCGTCGTAAATTACGAGTTCGTATCATCTCCCCTCGACCCGGAAGCCGCGATGGCGTTGGAATTCCTCTCCCCGCTGCACAAGGCCTCCCGGCAGATTTCCATGTACCTAGAGGCCAACACGCGGGAGCTCGGGGTGAGTCCGCTCGAAGGCCACATCCTCACCTACCTGCGGCAGTACGCCCCGGCCCCTATCGGCGAGCTGGTGCGTGTATTCGGGATCAAGCCATCCACCCTCACCAGCCTGATCGACCGCCTGGAGAAGGCCGGCTTGGTCCGCAGGGAGATCAATCGAGACGACCGACGCTCGTTCCTGATACACATCAGCGAGGAGGGCCGGCGACTGACCGAGCGCCTCAACCGGCTGCTCGAGGCCCTCGAGGCCGATATCCGGAAGCGGGTGAGCGTGGGGCAATCGAAGGGGTTCCACGCCGTGATGGGCGCGGTGGCGGACATCACCCAGGTGCAATTGAGAGAGCCACGGCCGCGGCTTCGGCATTGACGCTCCGCTCGCCGATGGCGGTCAGCTTCTTGTCCGCAGCCTCCTCCTCGACCACCCCCTCCATCCCTTTGCACCGCTTACCGCGCGCTGTCTGTCCGAGGTCCATGAAAATGCGCTCGAGGCGTTCCACGTGCCCCTCGGTCTCCGCGAGGTGGCTATCGAATGCTTGCTGAAGGTCGGGCGCCACGGCGGCCTTCGCCATTCGTGGCAAGGCCTGCACAAGCTGCTTCTCGGCATGGTAGACATCCTTCAGTTCGGCCAGGAAGAGTGCCTGCAAGGGAATCGAGACTCATGATCTGCTCCGATCATCCAGTCCCCGTCGCTTCATGCGGACTGTCAACGGGCTTTGACTCCGGCGAACCCCGCTGGCGCAGGAAGATCGACAACACGACGACGGCCGCGATCGCAAGAAACTCGCTCTGCCAGTTCTGCATGGACTCGAACCAGAAGCGTGACGTCCCGGCATACTGGAGCGGCGACAGGGTGCTGAGCTCACCATGCGCACCTTGCTCCTGGTTGTATTCCGCCGAGCCCGCCACCGCGTGGAGAGTGAAACTGGTCAGAAAGATCAGGAGAAATGCGAGGGAGAGGGAATTCTCGTACAGGGTGAGGACGAGCCCTCCGCGGCGTACCGGCCACGGCGCATTCGGCTTGTCGCGACTAGCCCGGGGATCGCGATCCACCGGCTCGGGCTCATCCGGCTTCTTCGACTCCGCCGAGCCCTTCTGGAACAGGAAGGCGGTGAGGACCACATACGCGAAAATCTGGATGAACTCGCTCTCCCAGTTCTCGGTGGTCGCCTCCCAGAAGTGAGCGGTGCGCAAATAGGCGGTGTACGACTCCTGGGGCCGGCCATGCTCGCGCTGCTCGGAGTTGTACTCGCGGTGGCCCACCAGGCTTTGCCCGACCCAGAAGGCGAGAAACAGGGCGAGGAGCACCATGGACAACCCATTTTCGCGGAACAGGCGGCGCAGGGGGCTCTTGGTGTGACCAGGTCGCGAACGGGGGCTCACGGGTGAGGGGGGTGGCGAGAACGATTGAACTTCTCAGGCATGGACAATCCAGGCGATCGGTGGCTACCCGCAACCAAAGTGCGGCCGGGTCCCCGGACCAAGCAGGCGGGCTAGGATTAGCCTACCACCTTTCCGTAACGCTCTCTGTGACAGGGGTACCACCCTGAACGCGACTCAGGACCCAAAGGCACGCGAGTCTGCTCGTGAGCCTATGCACCCGGCATCGGCCTTCCGGTACGGTATTGCAGGAATAAGCTGCTGCGGGATCCACCTGAAGGTGGGCCGAGAAGGAGTGTAGTGGCTAGTATACGTGACGACTGCCCCCGCCCTCCGGGCCCCCTCACCCGTCGACCCCCCAAGCGTCACCGTCGTTGGACCGGTGGCACGAACTCAACCGATCGCGAGAGCCGATGCCCGACCGTGTTCTTTGCCGGTTCCTGACGTCCGGGTTGATCCTGTTGGTTGGCGCGTGTGCCACCGGCCGAGCGCCATCCGCCCCTGAGTCAGCCTCCGGATCGGGCTCCGATGCCGGCCGACAGGTCACCGCTCTCGCGGACGAGTACTTCAAGGCATGGCTCGACACGTACCCGTTATACGGGTTGTTCGTCGGAGTACCCGAAGCGCCGACGGATCGGATCGGGGACAACTCGCTCGCTGCCACCCGGGCCTGGGAACAGCGGGAGGATCAGTGGTTGGACCAGCTAGAACGCGCTCCGGTGGCAGCGCTTCGTGGGCGCCCGGAGGAAGTCACTTATGGTTTCTTGCTGGAAACGCTCGCGTCGTCGCAACAAACCCGGATCTGCCGGCGTGAGCTGTTGCCCTTGGACCAACAGGGCGGGTGGCAGATCTACCTCCCGCTCACCGGACAGCTGCAACCCCTCGGCACTCCACAGCTCCGGCGCGGCGCTGTCGCCCGTTGGCGCGCGATGCCGCGCTTCATCGACATCGAGATCACCAATCTTCGCGAGGGTCTCCGACAGGGTTACAGCCAGCCGCGGGCGAATGCCACGGCGGTCCTCGAGCAACTGAACGACATCCTGAAGCTTCCTCCCGAGAAGTCTCCCTTCGCCCAACTCGCGAAACGAGATTCCGCTCCCGGGTTCGGTGATTCGGTGGTGGCGGTGATCCGAGGGGAAATCCTCCCCGCCGTGGCTCGCTACCGCGATTTCCTGCAGACGGAATACATCCCACGGAGCCGGTCATCGACAGCGCTCTCGGCTCTACCGAAGGGGACCGATTGCTACCGCGCACGGGTGCGTCAATACACCACGTCGGACTTGGATGCCCAGGCTGCGTACCAGCTCGGCCTTCGGCAGGTGACCGCCATCGAGGCGGAAATGCTACCCATCGCGAGGCGGAGCTTCGGGACCTCGGACTTGCCCGGGTTGATGGAACGGCTCCGCAGCGACTCGCAATACACGTTCCGGAGCCGTGAGGAGATCATCCGCACCGCCCAGCGGGCAGTTGCCCGGGCCAAAGCGGCCATGCCCAAATGGTTCGGGCGGTTGCCCAAGGCGGACCTGATCGTGGACCCGTGTCTTCCATTCGAGGAGAAGTCAGGCTGCCCCAACTCCTATGTCCCTGGTACCTCGGACGGGAAGCGGCCGGGTCGCTGGCGAATCAACGCGGCGAGCGAGCCGCCGCAGCCACGTGCACCGCTGGAGGGCACCGCCTTCCACGAGACCATTCCCGGACACCATCTCGAGGGTGCTCTCTCGCAGGAGCGACGCGAAGCGCATCCGATCACCCGCTATCTGTTCTTTTCGGCGTTCTCCGAAGGTTGGGCCCTCTACGCCGAGCGCCTCGCCATCGAAATGGGAGTGTACTCGACGGACCTCGATCTGATAGGAGAGCTGGGAGGAGGGCAGGCGTTTCGGGCGGTGCGGTTGGTGGTGGATCCTGGGCTGGCCGTACTCGGCTGGCCCCGCGAGCGGGCTGTCGAGTACATGCTGGCCCACACGCCCCTCTCACGTGGCGATGTCGAGTCCGAAGTGGATCGCTACATCGCCAATCCTGGTCAGGCGACCGCTTACATGGTCGGTCGGCTCGAGATCGAGCGGCTACGGCGGGCGGCCGAGTCTCGGTTAGGCCAGGGCTTTGACATACGGGAGTTCCACGATCGAGTGCTGGAGCGGGGGAGCGTGCCGCTGCCACTGCTTCGCGCCCACGTCGAAGCGTGGCTCAACAGCGAGACCGCATCGGCACGCTGAGTCCGGCCTCACGGCGCAGTTGGGTGCGCTGGGAGGGAGAGGCTGTCGGCTTGTGGAAGGGAGTTGCGGTAATGAAGTTTCGTGCACGTCTTCAAAACGCGGTTCAGGAAGGCCAGGATCTATGTCGCAGCTCTCTCCCGCAGAACTCGTCGCTCTCATCGCCGGGCAGCTCGTCGCTGAGCGCCGGGACTACTCAGGCCAAGTCATCATAGAATCGGTCGACGCGGCCGTCCGTATCGTCGACGCCGCCGAAACCGCTGTCGCCGTGCGACATTCGCCTGGGCCTGGGCGATAACTTCTCGCCCTTGGATGAACGCTGTTCCCTCCTGCGGCATTCCAGTCGCCGGCCATCTCAGATTCGGCAACTGACGAGTGGAGGTGATCCTATGCAAGAATCAGGCATGCATGGCGGTGAACGCCAAGTGCGCCTCAAGCCGCGATACGTCCACCTGTACCCGGGAATTGCACCGAGCGAGTGGTGGCCAGCCTGGGCCATGGCCGAGAAACTACTCGCCCTCGCCGAGGCGCAGGGAGTATCGCCTCACCAACGGGTTTGTGATCCCCGCCATTTTCAGTTTCGCGGAGGGTCTACCCGTGAGCGGCTCCAGGACCTGCGGACCCGTCACTCCGACATCCAATTGCCGGGTTCCTCGTGAAGCCAGCGTCGGTGGGGCGAATTGTGGTCTCGGTCCGCGGGATGCTTCCCGAGCGGCGGGTCGGGGCAGCGCGAACCTACAGTGCGGCCGTGGGTCTGCTGGTCCGCCGGCGCTTGCCCGGCAGGTCGAGAGCGATCTGGATGAGCTCCGCCAGCTGCTCGCTGGTGAAGGGCTTCATCAGGACCGGCACGATGCAGTCCTGGGTGCCCACCCGGGTCCAGCCGGCCGGGGCGTAGGCGGACATCAGGATGACCGGCAGCTCCGGGTACTCTGTCTGCAGGGTGGCGGCCAGCTCCGTGCCGTTCATCTGGGGCATAACCACGTCCGCCAGCACGAGTTCGACCCGGTCCGGCTGCATGCGCACGATGCCGAGCGCTTCGGTGCCGTGACTGGCCTCGAGCACGGTGTGGCCCTGGGCCGCGAGCTGCCGGCGCAAGGTGACGCGGATACCGTCTTCGTCGTCGACGATGAGGATGGTCGCGGAGCGGGGCGTGGGCACGGCGCCTCCAAAGAGGGCTGGCAGGCCGGGGTCCCGGCCCTCGAGCGAAAGTCTACCCCCGCCGTCGCACTCCGCAAGGCAGGCGGGTGGTGACGCGACAGGCGCCGCCGCCACTTGAGATCCGCTTGATAACGCTCCCATAGCGTGCGCGGCGTCTCACAGGGCGACCGGCCCGTCGAGGCCGGGCTTGTGGTCTCACCCGGTCAGCCATCTGAAACTGAGGGTCACCCCATGCAACCCCGCCTCCCGTTCAGCTCTCGTTTCCGCCACGTCCGGCCGCTCGGGAGGGTCGCCGGTGTGCTCGGCCGGGGTCTCCTTCTAGGAACCATGGGCTTCGCCGCTCTGGGCTGCGCCGAGGACCCGGCAGGGCCCACGGGCACAGCCGCGCCGGCTGGCTCCGACGCTGAGGCGACGGCCGCCACCTACGCGGTCAAAGATCTCGGCACCCTCGGCGGTAAACGTTCACATGCGACCGCGATCAACAACGTAGGGGCCATCGTGGGTTCGAGTACCACGGCCTCCGGGGCGACTCACGCTTTTCACTATCGCGCAGGGGTCATGCGGGACCTCGGCGCCCTGGCCGGCGGACAGAGCTGGGCCCTGGCGATCAACGACTCCGGCGTGGTGGTTGGCTCCAGCACCGTGCTGTCCGGCGCCTCGCGCGCCGTGCGCTGGAAGGACGGTGTGAAGAAGAACCTGGGGACCCTCGGCGGCCGGAACAGCGAAGCCACGGGGATCAACCTGTCAGGTGTCATCGTGGGCTGGAGCGAGACGGCGACCGGCCAACACCACGCCTTCATCTGGCGGAACGGGGTGATGACCGATCTCGGTACCCTCGGTGGTGGGTTCTCCGAGGCCAGCGGTATCAACGTGTACGGCCGGGTAGTGGGCCGGAGCATGGACGCTTCGGGCCGCAATCACGTCGTCGCCTGGAAGGACGGGGTGGTGAAGGACCTCGGCACCAACGGCCGCATGGGGAGCGCCGCCTACGCTATAGACGACAACGGCCGGATCGTGGGCGCGCTGGGCCCCCCACTGAACGCCGAGGGCGGGGAGCTCGAGATTAGCACCTCGTTCCTGTTCTATCAGGGCACCTGGACGGTGTTCGGCACCGGCCAGATCACCAGTGAGGCCCGGGCGGTCAGCGCCGGAGGTACCATCGTAGGTACGGATTACGACGAGCGCGATGACCTCTCGACGGTGGACGCCTGGGTACGGGAGAACGGCTCGGTGCAGCGGCTCCCCAAGCTCGTCGGCGGGCACAGCGCCGCCTTCGGCATCAACCGGTACGGGACGATTGTCGGCTACAGCGAAACGTCCGGTAGACAGATTCACGCGGTGCTCTGGCGGCGGCAGTAGCCCCGGGCCTGCCCCCACCCGGCATTCGGCCACTGGCGACAGTGCAGGCGCTCAGTATTCTCCAACGGCATCACTGACAAGCTTCGGGGCAAGCTCGCGACGGTGCCGGGGCTGCAAGCCCCCCGACCACATTGCCCAGGAGCTCGAGAAGGGATTAAACCTACTTGAGTCCCTGCTCAAGACGCATTGCCGCGCACCCGGGTGGCTCCGGCTTGACCCCACGCTCTTGAGTTTTCTTCCATGCCGTATTTCTGCGGTGGCTGCGATCTGAGACGAGGGCGAGACGTTTCCGCAATGCAGCCCCAATTTTGCACCCAGGGACTGGAAGAGGCTGCGGGGAGTGAGCACGTCCCGCTTGTGGAAGTGGTTTGCGGTGATGAAGTTTCGCGCCTGTCGGGCCCTTAGCTCAGGTGGTTAGAGCAGCGGACTCATAATCCGTAGGTCGTTGGTTCGAATCCAACAGGGCCCATCAGACCTAGCCGCTGTCGCCATTTCCGGAAGTACCTCATGGTACCGTAAGGAAACTCCGCCGTGCACAATCGTTGGCTCGACGCAGGGCGAGAACCGGGTTAACTTGGCGCCATGCCGGCTGACGACTCAATGTACGAGCGGGCGGTGGAGCTGCTCGAGCGATTCGGGGCGGTCTCCGTTAAGCATCCGAGCGGCACCCTTCTGGAACATCTGCGCGGGACCTACGAGCAGCTCGACCGATGGGGGTGCAGTAAGGACCTGTGTGGGGCGGGCCTCTACCACAGCGTATACGGGACGCAGTACTTCAAGAAGCGGACCGTGCCGCTCGAGGCTCGCGATGAGGTTCGCGGCGCAATTGGGGAACGGGCCGAGGAGATCGCCTACCTCTACTGCGCGCTATTGCGCCCATCGCTCTATCAAAACCTCGACGTGGGCGCCCCCTACGCGGTGAAGACTCAGGACGGCGGGGAGATGCCGCTCAGCCTGGCGCAGTTCGCAGACCTGATGACCCTGGACCTCGCGAACCGCCTGGAGCAGTTGCCGCGGACGAGGCGGGACGTCGCGCGGACAGAGCGCGATCGACAACTCTACGAGCAAGCCGTGCCGCTGCTCCCCGGCCTCGCCGTCGCGGAGTTTCGGGGCACGTTTCCCCGTCGAAGCAAGACGGAGCTCTTCGCGAGAAGGCTCCTGCGCGGGCCGCGACGAGCGCTTCGGTCGATCAAGAAGCGGTTGAAGCGCAGCTGACCAGTGAGCGTGAGACCTGGAGCACGAATCGCCGGAACCCTCAGCCGCAGCCCTCCGCATCATCGACCAGGCATCCCCTGCCAGCGACCCCCGAGTCGGCTCGACTCGAGGCGCTGACCCCCAAGGCCGGCCGCGGCCCGCCTATCCCCGCGCGAACAACTTCGACCTGCTGCGCGCATTCCTGGCGTACGCGGTGGTCGTTTACCACAGCGGCTATTTGACCTGGCACGATGGGTTCACGCCGCCGAGTCTGGCGGGGGTGGCCGTCGGTGGATTCTTCGTCATCAGCGGCTTTCTGCTGACCTGGAGCCTGGATCGGAACCCCGATCTCAAGGCGTTCGCCCTGAAGCGCTTCTTCAGGATCTATCCGCTCTACGCAGTGGTGATCCTGGTTCAGGCGGTCATCCTGGTGGCCGAGGCGGGGACGTTGCGGGACGGGATCGCCGGCGAATTGCTGCGGTATCTGGGGGCCAATCTCGTGTTCGCCAATTTCCTCCAGCCGACGATCGGCGATACCCTCAGCGGGCTCCGGTTGGATGCCATCAACGGGAGCGCGTGGACGCTGAAGGTCGAGATCGCCTGCTACATCGCCCTCCCGTGGGTGCTGAAGTTGGAGCGGAGGCTGGGCATCGCGTTCACCCTAGGGCTCACGCTGCTGCTCGCCGGCTACCCACTGCTGCGGGGCGGCCCCGGTGACCCTCGTGGCGCCACCTACCTGATGTTGGCGAGCTTCTTCATGGTCGGCTCGCTGCTGTACCGCTGGGGGCACCATCTCGATCGCTTCAAGGCGCTGTTCCTGCCTGTCGCCGTGGCTGGTGCGCCGCTGGTCGTGCTGGGCGCGTCCACGCTGATGAAAGTCCCCATCGGCGCGCAGCTCGTGGTGGGCCTCTGGGTGTACTCTGTGGCATTCGCCGGCCGGACGATCACGCTCAAGAACGACGTCTCCTACGGCGCGTACCTGTTGCACTTCCCTCTGATCCAGCTCGGCCTGGTGCACGGCCTGCTGTTCGACGACGTGTGGGCGACCACCGCGCTGGTGATGCTGGTGACGACGGCTCTCTCCTGGCTGAGCTTCAGCCGTCTCGAGCGGCCGATGATCCGCCTCGGGCACCGTCTGTCGCACGAGGGAGTGACCCACCAGATGAGATCGGATTGAGATCGCGGTGAACCTCCCGAGGCAGTATTGGCCGCATCGATGTCAGACGCGCCACTCACTGTCTCAGGAGAGATCCGATGCCCTTCGTCACCTTGCGCCGCCTTTTCAGGGGCACCAGTCTCGCCGCGGCAGCGTTGCTCGTCGCCTGCGGCGGCAACAGCGGTTCCACCGGCCCGGATGTCGATCCCGGCCCGCCTCCCGGCCCGGCGCCCGGCCCGGCACCTGCGCCCGCTCCGCCCCCCGCGCCCGTTCAGCCCCCGACCCTACAGGGCCGCGCGATCTTCGGTCTCACCTGCGCCAATCAGCTGGTCCTGTTCGGCAGCGGGAATCCCGGCACGCTCGTTCGCCAGGTGACGATCAGCGGCATGCCGGCCGGCCACTTGATGCAGGGCATCGACTTCCGCCCCGCGGACGGCGCGCTCTACGGGGTCGGCAGCGACAGCCGGATGTACACCATCGATACGTTGAGTGGTGCGGCAAGTCCGGTGGGCGGCGCTGTTTCGCCGGCGGTGTCGGGCGAGCACTTCGGCGTCGCGTTCAGCGGCACGGAAGACCGGCTTCGGCTGAGCGGGGTCGAATCCAATCAGAACCTGAGCCTCGATCCGGCGACCGGCACTGCCTCGGCGGGCGCGGACCTGGCCTACGCAGCCGGCGACGTGCATGCGGGGGAGAATCCGGGAGTCTCGGCCACCGCCTACCTGGAGAGCGCCGGCGCCTCCACCCTGTACGGCGTCGAGGCCAACGCGAACACCCTGGTAACGATCTCCCCGACGACCGGTGAGATGGCCACGGTGGCACCCTTCGGGTTCAACGTCTACCTCTGCTCCGGCCTCGACATCGATACCGATGGCACGGCCTACGCCGCCCTCTCGACCGACGGCGGGAGCCAGCTCTACACTATTGATCTGGCTAGCGCCGCCGCCACGCTGCTGGGCGACATCGCCGGCTCGCCGGTGCACAGCATCGCACTGCGGCCGTAAACGCTCACCTGTAGGAACAGAAGGGGGCATGACCTTGAGTCATGCCCCCTTCGCCGTTCCTAACGCGCCCACACTTACCGCTAGCCCACTTCGATCTCGCGGAGGGTCCGTACCGCCGCCACCAGGTCCACCACCCGCTCCGCGCCGGGCGAAGTGAGCTCGCGGAGCCGGCGGGCGCGGCGGCGATTCTCCATGACGGGTGGGCGGAGCCGCACCGAGACCCCACAGGCCATGCGGACAGCCTGGATCAGGCTTCCCGCGGTGAACGGCTTCGGTAGGATAGGAAGCCGGCGGTCGTGGTTGACCGCGCTGAGGAAGCCGGTGACGCCGAGGACCGGAAGCCCGGGTCGGAAGACCGACAGCACTTCCGCCAGCTCGCGGCCGGTCACCCTTGGCATGTTGAGGTCGGTGATCACCAGATCCAGACGGCCATTGAGTCCGCCGATGATCTGGAGGGCCTCGAAGCCATCCGCGGCCTCGAGGACAGCCCACCCATCGGCCTCCAGGAAGCGGCGTCCGACCCAGCGGACCGCGTCCTCGTCGTCCGCGAGCAGGACCAGGCCGCGCGGCGAGGATCGGACCCTCCGAGCCGGTGAAGACACTGCGGGGTCGCTCATCGGTCACCCGGGATGGAAGTGCGGGGGGTGCAGGAGGTTGGGAAATATCTGGTCGGCAGGGGAACCGCGCAAGCAGATGCCCCGCGGAGGGGTCGGAGCCCGCTTGCCGGGCGCTGGGCGGGGGTATAGGTTCCCGCTCCCGAACCCACCGGGCGATTAGCTCAGCTGGTTAGAGCGCGCGCCTCACATGCGCGAGGTCGGGGGTTCAAGTCCCTCATCGCCCATGCATCCCAAGATTCGACCCCGCTGTCACTTTCGTGATCGTGGGGCGTTTCATTTTCAGGACCCGCCGCCGAATGTCATGGACGTGATGGGGTCACCCAAGCAGACCTCTTCCGGGAGTCAGCTCCGCTCAGCAAGTTCACGTGCGGAGATCCGATGAATCGACCCGCAGGACCCATGAAGACGCTCGGCATCGTTGGTGGTATCGCACCGGGCTCGACGGTTGACTACTACCAGCAGCTCATCGCCTCCTACCGTGAGCAGAAGCAGGACGGTAGCTATCCGGCGATTCTGATCAACAGCATCGACCTCACCCAGATGCTGGCGCTGATTGCTGCAAGTCGCTTAACCGACCTGACCGAGTACCTGCGGGAGGCAGTCGATCGACTAGCCCGCGCCGGGGCCGATTTTGCCCTGCTGGCCTCCAATACCCCGCACATCGTGTTCGAGGACCTGAGGCGGGTCTCACCCGTCCCGCTTCTCAGTATCGTCGAAGCTACTTGTGAAGCGACAGAAGGTCTGGGATTGAAGACCGTCGGATTGTTGGGCACCCGCTTCACCATGCAGGGTGGCTTCTACCCGGAGGTCTTCAGTAGACGCGACATCATGGTGTGTACCCCGACCGCTGACGACATGACTTATGTGCATGAGAAGTGCATGAGTGAGCTGGTGCTGGGCGACTTCCGTGCGGATACTCGCGAGGGCGTACTGGCCGTGATTGCGCGCCTCAAAGGGCAAGGTGCTGAAGGTGTCATCCTCGCCGGCACGGAGTTACCTCTGCTCCTGAGGGGCGCGGGTGATCCCGGTCTGCCGCTTCTCGACACGACTCGCATCCACGTCCGGCGGGCCGTTGAGGAACTCCTCGCCTAGCGCGCAGCCGATCGTCGCGGCTAGGCGAATGGATTCTCGTCCGCACTCGGTCCATAGATGGAGGGGATCGGCACGCCCAGCTCTCGCAGGTACACCGTCAGCTGCCCGCGATGATGGTACCAGTGGTTGAGCATGACCGACCGCAGCATCGCTGCCCGCGTCGTGGCGAAGAGCTCCCGTTCGCCATTCCTCATTCGCCATGTCGCTGTCAGCGCCCCGTCGTCCATATCGGCGAGCACCTGCTTCGCCGTCGCGATGCTCTGGTGGAGCGCGGGCATGAGCTCCGAGCTGCTCGCCGGGCTGGGGTCTTGCCCAGCCTGGGGCGCTCGAGCCGGCGATGGCGAGACAATGAGCTGGGCGACTCCGCCGGGCAAGATCGCGACATGCAGCGCAAGCTCGCCCAGCGTCCTCGCCTTTGGGTGTGGCCGCCACCCCAGCCGGTTGTCCGGAACCCGTTCGAGGACTCGGCGCGTCGTCACCGCTTCATCCTCCAGCTCCCGCAGCAGGCCATCGATCAGTGCCATTCACCTACCCTCCGTCCTGAGTGCAAATCGGGTTACGCCTTCTCCACCCGGCGCCGAATCCGGTCGACCAGGAGCGGCCAGCCCTGCGACAGCGCCTCACGATAGCCGTCGGGGAACAGGCCAACTGCCGTGTGACGGAGCGTGATCGAGGTCCCGCCGTCGGCCTCCTTGAGCCGGTACTGCAGATTCGAGGACACGGCGAACGACATCATCAGCGGTCCAGTGATCTCAAGCAGTGTGGGTCGCTTGATGGCCTGCACGTGACCCCATAGGTGCCCGTTGTCGTCATCGAGATCGCGGAACCAGCGGCCACCGGGCCAAAGCTCGAGCGTCATCGGCATCGGTGTGCCATTGTGTCCTTCGTTCGAGGGGCCCATCTCCTCGAGCAGCGCCGCAAAGGTCGCGGCGAGGGGCGCGCGAACGTGAGTCTCCTCCGTAACGCTGAGCGACAGGTTATCGATTCCTGGGGCGATCGCGGTCATGGCTGTCTCCTCTGAGTGCCGTTCTTGTCACTCCGATTCGATTGCTGTTCGGCGCGTTCCTTGACTCGGGTGAGTTGGTGGCGCCAGTAGCGCTCGAATCGGCTGGTCCATTCGTGGACCGGTTTAATTGCCTCTGAGTTTGTACGATAGAACGCTTGGCGGCCGTCGCGCCGTACCTCGACCAGGCCGACGTCCAGGAGCACCCGGAGGTGCTTGGAGACCGACGGTTGCGCCACGCCCAGCGCCACGACGATGTCGCGGACGGGGCGCTCGGCGGGCGCGAGAAAGTCCAGGATGTCCCGCCGGCGGGGTTCGGCGACGGCGTTGAAGCTGTCGGAGGTTGTGGCGGCGCGGGGCATGAGGCAATTATATGCCGATATGGGAATATGTCAATGAGCCAAGTCGGGGCGAGCCTTCGTGAGCAAGCCCACAGCTGGAGCCGCCGTGTCCGACCCCCGCGATGAAAACCTCGAGCGGCGCCGCGATGAGCCCGATCCGGCCGCGGTCGGCTTCGTGCTCCAGCTCGGACGCGCCCTCCACAGCTCCGGGTATTCCGCGCAGCGCCTGGAGGACAGCCTGGGCGCCATCTCCGAGCGGCTGGGCCTGACCAGCCACCAGTTCTTCTCCACGCCGACCTCGATCATGGCGTCATTCGGCCCCATCGGCCGGCAGCGCACCCACCTGCTCCGCGTCGCGCCCGGGGACGTGAATCTGGGCCGGCTCGCGGCGCTGGAGCAGGTGTCGCTGGAGGTGGCGGAGGGACGCGCCTCACTTGAGGACGGGGTCGCCGCCATCACTCGTATCGGGCAGGCGCCGGCGCCCTATGGCCCGGCGCTGACCACGCTCGCCTACGGCGTGGTGTCCGGCGCCGCCTGCCAGTTCCTGGGAGGCGGGGCCCTCGAGGCGGCTGTAGCCTCGGTGCTGGGACTCGGCGTCGGCGTATTCGCCTTGGGCACCGAAGGACGGCCGCGGCTCGCCGGTGTCTTCGAGCCGCTCGCTGCGTTCCTGGTGAGCGCGGCCACTCTAGGGCTCGCCCAGGTGGTCGGCCCGTTCAGCGTGGTCGTGGCCACGCTCGGCGGCCTGATCGTCCTCCTCCCGGGTCTCACGCTCACGGTGGCGATGGCCGAGCTGGCCACGCGCCACCTCGCGTCGGGTACGGCGCGCCTGAGCGGCGCCTTCATCACCTTCCTGGCCATCGCCTTCGGCGTAGCACTGGGCAACCGCCTGGGCGCCGCCGCGTTCGGCGTGCAGCCGGCCATCGCGCCTGACCAGCTCCCCGGCTGGAGTGCGGTGGTCGCCGTTCTTGCCGCGGGGCTCGGCTTCGTGATCGTTTTGCGCGCAGCGCCGCGGGATGGCCCATGGATCGTCGCGGTCGGCGCACTCGGGGTACTCGGTGGCCGGCTGGGCGCCGCTACGCTGGGCGTCGAGCTCGGCACGTTCGCCGGCGCGCTCGCGGTCGGGCTGGCGAGCAGTGCCTACGAGCACTGGCAGCACCGCCCCGCAGCCGTGGTGCTCGTCCCGGGCATTCTGCTCCTGGTGCCGGGCAGTATCGGGTTTCGCAGCCTGACGTCGCTGCTGGAGCGGCAGGCGCTGGCCGGGATCGAGACCATGTTCAGTATGATCCTGACCGCCGTGGCTTTGGTCGCCGGCCTTCTCATTGCCGGCGTCATCTCGCCCGAGCGGCGAGTCTCCCAGCGACCGCCGATTCCGCGGTGATCTGTCTCACGCACGCGGCCCGGACCGCGGCCTACCTTCATGTTATCCATGGTAGATTCCGGGAGATTGTAAGTGGCTACTCAGTTTCCAGCTCCATATGTCACCGTGCTCGTGGTGGACGACGAGCGCATCTCTCGGCACGTGGCCTCCCGAATGCTGCGGGAGCTGGGGCTGAGAGTCCTAGAGGCGGATGGCGCGGAGGAGGCGCTGGACGTCTTCCGGATAGCGCAGCGGCCTATCGACTTGGTCCTGCTCGACGTGGTGATGCCGGAGACGCACGGCGTGGAGCTCGCCAAGCAGATCCGCGCCCATCGCCCGGGCCAGCGCATCCTTTTCATGTCGGCCCACACGGCAGAGGTCCTCGCCGAGCACGGGATCTACGACATGGACGTCTGCTTTATCGCCAAGCCCTATACCATGGACGAGCTCTTGTCCAAGGTTCGCGAGGTGATGGAGCGTCCGGCGGCGCGCCCGGCAAGATTTTCCGAGTCATCGAAGGCTTCCAAGCGGCGGTAACGGCCCACCTCGCAGTGCGCCTAGCGCGATTGGGGCTGCACCGGTTAGACTCACCCCGCCGTTGCCGGCCCGTTGATCCCTCCCCCCGAGATTGACTGTCGGTTGACCCTTGCCAAAAAGGCAGGGTAGGCCAAAATATAGGGACCTCCGGCCTAGGCCCTGGCGAGGGCGGCACGCATCTGGTGCCCTGCTCGAGCAGCGTCGGGGCCCGAACCTCGAGAACCGACACCAGGGTCGTTCGTGACGATGCAGACTCTCGACTTCGGCTCCGCCGCGATGACACTAGCCGACCGAGTCGCCACCGATCTGCCCGGCTTTGCCGACGGCATCGGTCACCCGGATTTTCCGTGCCTCTCGCGCGCGCACAATCCATCGAGCTGCGTGCCGTGCTTGGACTTCTCTCCCTGGCTGCGGGAGCGCGTGCGTCGCGGCGACGCCGACTCCGCCGGCGAATACCTTTGGCGCATCCGGCAAGCCAACCCCGGCGTGGGGGGATCGGAGGAGGAGTTCCGGCAGCGATACCGTGTCCTGGCCGGCTCGCTGCTAGAGGCGCAGCTGGGCATCCATCTCCGCGACGGGTCCGAGGAGGGGTACCTCGACCTCCGGGTGGCGCTGATCCTACTGGCCGCGCACGAAGGCTTTTCGGGATTCATCATGACGGGCGAGGCCGCCGATTTCCTGGCGGCGGCGGTCTGTCCCCACCCGTTCACCCTGGAAGGCGCCGAGCGGCTGGTCGGCCTGCGGAACGAGTTCGTGCAGCGCATGGCCGGCGAGATGAGCTACTGGTCCACGTGGCCTCCCCTCGCCGCCGATTCGCTGCTTCCCCTTCGTCCGACCGACAATCCCGATCTCGCCGCAGTGCTCGCCCTTCTACTTCAGCTCCCGCTTGGCGCCCGTGCCCACGCGGCGGACGTGCTGCGCCATCTGGTCGCGGACCCGAGCACACCGCGGACCCTGGCGAGCCTGAGCCGCTACGAGACCCGCAAGCGCGGGCTCGACGTCGCGGAATCCACCCGTCTCATCATGGACACCGGTCTGGTGGTGCCTGCAACCGGACTCAAGGGCTGGCTGTCGGGTTGGACCCGTCGCGACCTGCTCGGCTTCCTCGCTCACTGCGGCGTGCGGCCCCGCAACTCCTGGAGCAAGGAGCGCCTCGCCGAGGTGGCCGAGCTCGAGTGCGCGGAACTGCTGCGGCAACGAATGAGCGAGTCGGGAGTGGTGGAGCTGAATCCGAAGCACGTCGAGGGCGCCCGGCTGCTGCGGCTGTATCTCGACGGGGTGAAGGAGACGTGGAGGGTATGGCTGGGGTTCGGGACCGGGGTGAGCTCCTAGATCGCGCCGCCCCTCCGCAGTCGGCCGATCTGATCGAACCGCTCCTCGTGCACCGCCAGCACTTCCTCGGGTGTCACGGTCGCGACGCCGGGCTTACCCACCTCCACACCGGCGGCGAAGTTCGCCAGCTGTGCCGCCTCGGCGAGTGAAGCCCCGGCCGCCAACGCGGTGCCCAGCCACGCGGTAACGGTGTCGCCCGCGCCTGAGACGTCATAGACCTCGCGCGCGATACTGGGGATCCGCAACGAAGTTCCATCCTTGGTCACCAGCAGCATCCCCTCCGCCCCCAGCGTCACCAGCAGGTTGTCCACCTTCAGCCGGGTGAGCACCTCGGGAAGCGCGTTCCGGTTCTGAAGATCCACCGAGGCGCCGAGGGCGGATTCCAGCTCCCGCCGGTTGGGTTTGAAGACGGTCGCGCCGGCGTACTCGAAGAACTGCCGGTACTTCGGGTCCACCACCACGGGGATCCCCCGCCGCCGCGCCACCTCCATCACCGCCGCGATGAGCCCGGGCGCCAGCGCGCCCTTGTTGTAGTCCTCGAGCAGCAGGGCGTCGGCGTCGGCCAGGGCCTCGCGGGCGGCCTTGATGAGGCGGGCGAGATCGGGGCCGTCGAGCAGGGCGTCCACCTCCTCGTCGATCCGGACGATCTGCTGCGACCGGGCGATGATCCGGGTCTTGGACGTGGTCGCCCGGCCGGCAACGGTGACGACATGGCGCCCGTCGAGTCGCGCCACCACCAGCTCCTGCCGGATGGCGGCGCCGTCTCCGTCGTCTCCGACGGTCCCGACCAGGAGGCAGCCCGCGCCCATGGACGCGACGTTGGCGGCCACGTTGGCGGCGCCTCCCAGCTTGGCCTGCCGGTCGCGCACGGTCACCACCGGTACCGGAGCTTCGGGAGAGAGTCGCTCGGTGTCGCCGAAGAGGTAGCGGTCGATCATGATGTCGCCGACCACCACGACCCGGCTGGCTCTCATGCGCTTGATCAGCTGGACCAGGCGGTCCCGGCTCAGCGGTGGCGGATGGGTCATTGGATCACTCCCCGGCGGCTCAGGCCCAGTGTGGCCTGAAGCCGGCCGACGAACCGATTCTCGGTGTTCCCTTCCAGGTGGTCCGCATTCACCACGTGGTGCAGGCCGGCGGTGGCGCGGAGGTCGAGCGGCCCTTGCCGGCCGCTGACGGCGAGCGCCGCGCGCCAGGTCCGCTCCACGGTCCCGATGAAGAGCTGAGGAATCGCGCCCGCCTCACCGGGGGTAGCGGGGAAGGGATCGCTCAGGTCGCCCTCGCCCTGGCGCTGGAGGGTGAGCTCCGGTGTGAGAAGCCAGTGGGTTCCCGCCGGCACGCTCACCGTCACCGTCACCCGGTCCATGTCGGCGAAATTCCGTCCCAGCCCGACGCCCCCATCGGTCAGGTTCTCGAACGGGTCGAGCGTTCGGAAGGCGAGGCTCGACGCCTGGGTGTACAGGCCCCGCCAGGCGAGCCGCGACCCGAGGGGCCCGTGGGCCGCGAGGGTGAAGGCCCAGCGATTGGGGTAACGATCGGCTCCGGTCGTGTTCTCGTACTGGAGGTCGTCGATGCCGAGCTGGGCCTCGAGCGTGGTGCCCTTGCCCACGCGGTAGTGGCCATCGACGCCGAAGAGCACGTTGCCGTCGGCGCCGAGGCCGTACTGGTTGGCCAGGAGGAGAAGGCTGAGCGGGTTGCGGTAGCGCCCGTCGAACTCCCGATCGGCCCCGGCGAGCACGGTCGTCTCCCAAAGCCCGAGCCGCAGCCGGTCGCTGACCCGGACGCCGAGCCGGTGGGCGAAAAAGTAGCGGTGGATGCGCGCGCCGGCACTGTCGCGGGCATCCTCGAGCGAGCGGGCCAGGCCGACGAGCCGCACCGCGTCCATTCCGATCTCGAAGCCGAGCTCGGTGTCGCTGTAGCCGTAGTCGCTGAGGCCGATGCCCTCGATGCCGACCGGTCCCCAGTTGCGGTCCATCTGCCCGTAGAAGACGCTGCCGTACTTGAACTGCGCGCTCAGGTACGCCTCGGCCATACGCCAGGCCAGATCCAGATCGCGGCGGCCGGGCCACTCGGGATCGTCGGTGATCCGCGGCTCCGCCGCCAGCCGGCTGACCAGCGCGAAGGGGCCGAGCGCCGCTTCGCCGAGCAGCTCGCCGTAGGGCCGCACGCCGTCGGGGCCGAGCGGATGGAGCAGGTCGCGGCGGATGTGACTGTAGGCCTGGACCCCGGCGCGCGCGCCCAGTTGCCAGCGCTGCGATCGGCGGGCTCCCGAAGGTCGGCGCGCAGACCGCCGGATGACGGCGGCAGTGGACTCGCCGCCGGTATCCGCATCGGCCAGCACCCGGAGCGCGTCGGCGCGCCGGAATGGCCGCACCATGGGCGAGGGATCGGCGATGTCCCCGCGCGCGATGAGATGCTCCAGCAGCGGCAGCCGGGGATCGTCGAGTGGGAGGTAGGGGGACGCCTGCGCGTCGCCGCGCACGGGGGCGAGCGCACCGAGGAGAACCGCGGCGACCCAGGCGTGGGAGGGGCGGGGCATTGGCGGGGAAAGCAACAGGATCGCGGCACGAGAGTCAAAGGGAAGGGCAGGTTATCTTGTGGCCATGGCGAAACAAGACAATCTCGATCCGCAGACGCGCGACCTGGTGCGCTTCGCCGCCGCCATCGCGCAGGGCTACGAGCCCGAGCTGCGCGAGCGGGTGGGTCCGCTGCGGGCCTCGCAGGTGCCCACCCACTGGGTCGAGGAGCTGCTGCTGCAGTCGGTGCTCATGGTGGGGTACCCGCGGGCGCTGATCGCCTTCGCCGTCTGGCGCAAGTTCAGCGCGCTCTCGGCGCCCGACACCGACGAAGGGGCAGGACTACGGCCAGGCGCACGAATGGACCCGCCGGGGCGAGGAGGTCTGCGCCAAGGTGTACGGCGAGAACTACTCCAAGCTTCGCGACAGCGTGCGCGCGCTGCATCCCGCCATCGACGCGTGGATGATCACCGAGGGCTACGGCCGCACCATGGGCCGGCCCGGGCTCGACCTGATGCGCCGGGAGCTGTGCACCGTGGCGCAGACCGCCGTGCTGGAGGCGCCGAAGCAGCTCCACTCCCACCTGCGCGGCGCGCTCAACGCGGGGGCGTCGTTCGGCCAGATCGAGGGGGTGCTGTCCATCGTGAATCCGCTGCTGTCGTTCGACCAGTGGAAGAAGATCAAGGAGCTGTGGCGCACGGTGCGCGAGGGGTGGTCGCCGGGAGACTGATGTTCATCGATCGCGCGGTGGTCCGGGTAACGGCGGGAACCGGCGGGTCGGGCGCCAGCTCCTTCGCCCGGTTCAAGTACAAGCCGAAGGGCGGTCCCGACGGCGGGGACGGCGGCCACGGCGGCAGCGTCTACGTGCGGGGCGACGCCAACCTCGCCACGCTGCTCGACTACCGCTACCGCAACGCGTGGAAGGCGGAGCGCGGCGAGCACGGCAGGGGCAAGACCCAGACCGGCGCCTCGTCGCCCGACGTCTACCTGCCGGTGCCGCCCGGCACCGTGATCCGCGACGCCGACACCGGCGAGCTGCTGGGCGAAGTGCTCCAGCCGGGCGACACGATCCGAGTCGCGAAAGGGGGCCGGGGCGGCCGGGGCAACGCCCGCTTCGCCACCTCCACCCATCAGGCGCCGCGCGAGTGGGAGCCGGGCGAGGAAGGCGAGGACCGCTCGATCGAGCTGGTCCTCAAGCTGATCGCCGACGTCGGCCTGGTCGGCGAGCCCAACGCCGGCAAGAGCACCCTGCTTTCCGTCGTCTCCGCGGCCCGGCCCAAGATCGCGGACTATCCCTTCACCACCCTCGAGCCGAACCTCGGCGTCGTCGGCCTCTCCGGCCACCGCAGCTTCGTCCTCGCCGACATCCCCGGCATCATCGAAGGCGCCCATGAGGGCAAGGGACTCGGGCTCCGATTCCTTCAGCATGTGGAGCGGACCCGGGTGCTGGCGTATCTCGTCCCGCTCGACAGCCCCGATCCCGACGCTGGTCTACCGGAGGCTGCGCCACGAGATCGACGAGTACAGCGAGGCGCTGGCCGCCAAGCCGCACCTGGTGCTGCTGACCAAGCGGGATCTGCTCGCCGCCGGCCGATCCGCTGCCCGCCATCGCCGCGCCCGATGCGGCGGGAATTCTCGCCGTCTCCAGCGCCGCGGGCACCGGGCTGGAGGAGGTGAAGGAGTATCTCTGGAAGTTCGTCGAGACGGCCAAGACCCAGGAGGCGCCGGTGGAAGCGTGGCGGCGGGAGGACGAGGACATAGTGGACCAGCAACGCGCCGCCTACGTGGCGCTGGCGCTGACGCCGGGCATCGGTCCGAGCCGCATTCACGCGATTCTCCAAGTCTGCCACACCGCAACCGGCGCCTTTTCGGCGCCGTTCGAGTTTTTGCGCTCCATCCCCGGCATCACCGCGGCAGCTGCCACCGCCATCGCCACGGGCGGCGTCTCGGCTGGAGTCCGCGCACTGGAGGAGACGGAGCGGGCCGGCGGTCGCGCGCTCGTCTCGCGACGATCCGGAGTTCCCGGCGCTGCTGCGGGATATCCCCGATCCCCCGCCGGTCCTGTTCGCGCTCGGCGATCTCGCGCTGCTCGACCGGCCGGCGGTGGCCATCGTGGGAAGCCGCGACCACTCGGACTACGGCGGCGAGGTGGCACGGGCGCTCGCCTGGGGGGCCGCGTCGGCAGGGCTCGCGGTGGTGAGCGGCATGGCGCGCGGGCTCGACGCGGTCGCGCATACCGCCGCGCTCGATGCCGGCGGCGCCACCATCGGCGTGCTCGGCAACGGCCTCGGCGTCATCTACCCGACGGCCAACCGCGTGCTGTACCAGCGGGTGGCGGCCAGCGGCCTGCTGCTTACCGAGTTTCCGCCGGGCGAGCGGCCCACGGCCGGCAGTTTTCCCCGGCGGAACCGGCTGATCAGCGGGCTGGCGCGGGTCACGGTGGTGGTGGAGGCGGCGGAGGGATCCGGCGCGCTGATCACCGCGGGAACGGCGCTGGACCAGGGGCGGGACGTGATGGTGGTGCCGGGCAACATCACCAGCCCTTCGTCGGTCGGCGCCAATCGCCTGATCCGCGATGGCGCCGAGCCGCTGCTCTCCTCGGACGATCTGCTCGCGCACTACCCCGAGGCGGTCCGGCCGCCGGAGGGGTTCGCCGATCCACCTCAGCCGACCAAGCCGCTTCCAGAGGAGCTCGGCGCCGGCGACCGCGCGGTCGCCGAGCTGCTCGGCACGGAGCCCGTGGTGCTGGACGATCTCGTTGGGCGGTCGGGCCGGCCGCCGCAGGAGCTGCTGGCGGCGCTCTGCGCGCTGGAGATCGCGGGGGTGGTGGAGCAGCGGCCCGGAAGGGTGTTTCGTAGGCTGTGAGCAAAGGGTGAGCGTCAAGCCAGAAAGCGTGAAGGGTGAAGCGTGAAAGGTGAAAAGTGAAAGGGAAAGGCGACTTGTACTTGGGACCCCCCTTTTACTTTTCACTTTTCACCTTTCACGCTTTTACCTCACGTTTCACACTTCTCAGTAGATTTCCGTGGTGCACGTCTACCTCCACGTCCCCTTCTGCGCCCGGCGGTGCAGCTACTGCGATTTCGCCATCGCGGTGCGGCGCGAGGTGCCCTCCAACGCCTTTGCCGATGCCGTGCTCGGCGAATGGGCCGGCTGGCAGAGCCACCACATCTGGGCCGGACCCTTCCCGAATCGAGTCGGTGTATTTCGGGGGCGGCACGCCGTCCCGCCTCGACCCTCGAGCCATCGTCGCGCATCCTCGAGCGGATCGCCGCCGACCGGACCATCGCGCCCGGCGCCGAGGTGACGCTGGAGGCCAACCCGGACGACGTCACTCGCGGAGGCCGCGCCTCGAGTGGCGGGCCGGCGGGGTCAACCGCGTCTCGCTCGGCGCGCAGTCGTTCGATCCGCCGGTGCTCGCCTGGATGCACCGGACCCACAGCGCGGAGCAGATCGCTGCCGCCGCCGCGTGCCTTCGGGACGCCGGCATCCCGGAGCTGTCGCTCGACCTCATCTTCGGGCTGCCCGCGACGCTCGAACGCGATTGGCGCCTGGATCTGGAGCGCGCCCTCACGCTCCGGCCCGATCACCTCTCGCTCTACGGTCTCACCGTCGAGGATCACACGCCGCTGGCACGGTGGACCGCCCGTGGCGAAGTCATGCCGGTGGACGAGGACCGGTACGCCGCCGAGTTCCTGGAGGCCGACATCGTTTTGAATCGGGCGGGATACGATCATTACGAGGTCTCGAATTACTCGCTTCCTGGCCGGCGGGCACGGCACAACAGCGCCTACTGGCGGCGGGCGCCCTTCATCGGCATCGGACCGTCTGCCCACAGCGGTTGGGGCGCGAACCGCCGGTGGAATCTGCGGGAGTGGTCCGCCTACGAGCGGGCGATGGCCGCCGGTGACAGTCCGGTGGCGAGCAGCGAGGTGCTCGATCGCGGAGGCGGTGGCGCTGGAGGAGCTCTACCTGGGGCTTCGGACCTCGGATGGAGTGGCAAGCGAGCGGCTGCCGCCCGGAAACCGCCGGGGCCTGGATCGAGTCCGGCTGGGCACGGCGTCCGGAGGGTGCATCCGGCTGACCGCTGAAGGTTGGCTCCGCCTCGACGCCCTTACCGCTGCCGCGAAGTAGCCGTGGCCATCTCCCGGCAGGTCTCGGCGCAGCGGCGGCAGATCTCGGCGCAGGCCGCCATGTGGGGATCGTCGCCGTGCCGGTCGCACTCGTCGGCGCAGCGCTCGCAGATGGCGGCGCAGGCGCGCGCAGGTTTCTCCGTGCAGGTCCGAGCCTCGGATCATGAAGTTGGCGGAGGTCTGGCAGATTTCGGCGCAGTCGAGCAGCAGTCTGAGGTGAGCGGGGTCGATCTGTCCCTCGCCCCGCAGGTGGCGGGCGGCGGTCTCGAGGCAGATGCGATGGCAGCGAAGGCAGTTCTCGATGCACTGCTCGATCGAGTGGGCGGTATGGGCCGGCATATGGCCTCCAGGTACGGCTGAGGGTCGAAGACGAGTGGCCTTCAGGCCACGCCCGCGACATTAAGGACTCGCAACCGGGGGTGTCAAGCAGCGGGATCACCCCCTGCGTGCGAGGCTTCGCCGGGCGCTCTCGGCCAGCTAAATTCCCCGCGATGCCAACGCCGGAACAATTGAGCGAGCGGGAGCTCCGAGTCCTCGAGGCGGTCGTCCAGACCTACATCGAGACCGCGGAACCGGCCGGGAGCCAGACGATTGCCCGGCGGTTCGGCCTTGGCGTGTCGCCCGCCACCATCCGCAGCACGATGAGCGAGCTGGAGGACAAGGGGTATCTGTTCCACCCCCACACCTCCGCCGGCCGGATCCCGACCGACCGGGCGTACCGGATCTACGTCAACAAGATCATGCGCCTGGCGCCGCTGACCGACGAGGCGCGGCAGACGCTCCGGAGCGAGCTGTCCGGCTCGCGCAACGCGGTCGAGGAGATCGTGCGCCGCGCGGCGCAGGTCCTCGGGGTGCTGACGCAGGAGCTGGGCGTGGCGGTGGCCCCGGCGCTGGACGAGCTGGTGCTGGAGCGGCTGGAGCTGGTGCCGGTCTCCAGCGAGCGGCTGCTCCTGGTGTTCAACCTGCGGAGCGGGGTGCTTCGTACCATCTTCGTCGAGGTGCCGGCCCGGGTCTCGCCCGCGGCGGTGCAGGAGGTCGCCCGGATCCTCAACGAGCGGCTCGCGGGCCTCAGCCTGCTCCGCATCCGTGAGACCATCGGCGAGCGGCTCCGCGACGCGGCCGGGCCGACCGGCCAGGGCGAGCTGCTCAACATCTTCGTGGCCGAGCGCGAGGAGATCTTCGACCTCTCCAACGACGACCGGGCTCGGTGGTGCTCGGCAGCGCGCAGATGCTGGCGGACCAGCCGGAGTTCGCCTCCAACAGCCGGATGCGGGACCTGCTCCGGCTCACCGAGGGGCACGACCTCCTGAAGCAGGCGCTGGCCAGCCGGCGGCGGCTGGGGCTCTCGATCACCATCGGCGCGCGAGAACCCCGACACCCGGCTGAGCGACTTCACGCTGGTCACCTCCTCCTACCAGGCGGGCGAGCTCAGGGGCGTCATCGGCGTCATGGGACCGACCCGGATGCCGTACGACAAGATCATCGGGCTGGTGGAGCACACCAGCCGCATGGTGGAAGGATCTGCTGGAGTGAACGACTTCTACGTCCTGCTCGGGCGTCCCGCGCGACTGTTCCGAGGCCGACATCAAGAAGGCCTACCGGAAGCTCGCGATGGAATTCCATCCCGACCGGAACTCGTCCGCCGGACGCGGAGGCCAGGTTCAAGGAGATCACCGAGGCGTACGAGGTGCTTCGGGATCCCCAGAAGCGCTCGGCCTACGATCGCTACGGCAAGGCGGGGGTCGGCGCGGGCCAGGGCGGCTTCGGGTTCCACCACGTGGACCTGTCCGAGGCGCTCAACATCTTCATGCGCGACTTCGGCGGGATGGGCGGCTTCGAGTCCCTCTTCGGCGGCGGCGGTCGCCGGCAGGACCCGCGCCGCGGGCCAGGACGTCCGGGTGACGGTGCAGGCTCACCCTCGCCGAGGTGGCCACCGGCGTCAAGAAGTCGGTCAGGCTCAAGACGCCTGGAGCGCTGCACGGCGTGCGACGGGCAGCGGCGCCAAGCCCGGCACCAAGCCGGCGCGGTGCACCACCTGCGGCGGCAGCGGCGAGGTGCGCCGCGCGGCGCGGAGCATGTTCGGACAGTTCGTGTCGGTGTCGGCCTGTCCCGACCTGCGCGGGCGAGGGCCAGGTGATCCGCGAGCCGTGCGAGGTCTGCCGCGGCGAGGGCCGGGTGCGGGGCGACCGCACCGTGACGGTGGAGATCCCGGCCGGGCGTCTCCAGCAACAACTACCTGACGCTCCGCGGGCAGGGCGCGGCCGGGCCGCGCAACGGCCCGACCGGGCGATCTCCTGGTGATGCTGGACATCAAGGACGACGACCGGTTCGAGCGCCAGGGCGACGACCTGGTCTTCGACCTGCCGCTCTCGTTCTCCCAGGCGGCGCTGGGCGGGCAGTTCACCATCCCGACGCCGTACGGCGACGAGGAGATCCGATCCCTGCCGGCACCCAGCCGGAGACGGTGCTCCGCCTCAAGAGCCGGGGCCTTCCGGTGCTGGGCCAGAGCACCAAGGGCGATCTGCTCATCCGGGTGCACGTCTGGACGCCCGAGCGGCTGAGCGACGAGCAGGAGCGGCTCTTCCAGGAGCTGGCCAAGCTCGAGGGCGAGCCGCCCAAGCGCTCGCCGGGGTTCTGGTCCAAGCTCAAGGAAGCGCTCGGCGCATGACCTGGTGGGCGATCGACGTGCGGACCGCCAGCCGAAGCGCCGGGAGTGGCTCGGCGCCTGGCTGGTGGCGCGGACGGGGCAGGCGGTGGAGGAGCGGGACGACGGCACGCTGGTGACCTTCGCGCCCGACGAGCGGACGCGCCGACGAGCTGATCGCCGAGATCGGGCGCGCGGCCGAGGGATCCGTCGCGGAGGCCAGCCGGCGGCGGATCGAGCCGGTGGACTGGACCACGCGCTGGCGCGACGGGCTCGGCGTCGCGCCGCTTCGGCCGGCTGACGGTGGCGCCCTCCTGGACGCGGAGCCGGTCGCCGAGCGACGGCCCGATCGTCGTGCTCGACCCCGAAAGCGCCTTCGGCAGCGGGGAGCACGGCTCCACCCGCGTCGCGCTCGTCGCTGCTCGAGCGGCAGGTCCGTCCGGGCGACCGGGTGCTCGACCTCGGCAGCGGCAGCGGCATCCTCGCGATCGCCGCGGTGAAGCTCGGCGCCGCGCGCGCGATCGGCATCGAGAACGACGCCGAGGCGAACTCGGTCGCCGTGCGCAACGCCGCGCGCAACGGCGTCGAGGACGCCGTCGAGTTCCTCGATGGCGATGCCGGCGACCTGGCCCCGCTGCTCGGCCCGGCCGACCTGCTCCTCTCCAACATCCTCCGCATGGCCAACACCGCGCTGCTGCCGGCCATCGTCGCCGCGCTCCGCCCCGGCGGCATCGCCATCTTCTCGGGCATGGAGGCGGACGGAGGCGCCGCTGTTCCTGCCCGCGCTCGAATCGGCGGGCTTCACGGTCCTGGACGAGCAGACGGACACGGGCTGGTGGGCGTGTGGCCGCGCGCGGCCATGATCCGGGTGCTGGTGCCGCCGGGCGGCGTCGCTCGGCGCGGGCAGCGGGGCAGCCGGTCTGGACGGTGAGGCAGCACCACCTTCGGGTGCGGCGGGCGGAGGACGGCGAACGCGTCGCGCTCCAGCGACGGCGCCGGGCTGGTCGGCACTCGGCCGGCTGATCGCGGTCGGGGCAAGGCGTGGGAGGTGGAGATCGACAGCGGCCGAGCGGCCGCGCGGCCCGCGGCGCTGACGCTCGCGGTCGGGGCGGGGGACCGGGAGCGGTTCGGCTGGCTGGTGGAGAAGGCGGCGGAGCTCGGCGTCACGCGGTGATCCCGCTGGAGACCGCGCGGACGGCCGGAGTGGCGAGCCGCGTCCGGCGACAGCCACCTCGACCGAGCTGCGGCGGCAGGCGCTCGAGGCGATGAAGCAGTGCGGCGCCGCGTGGGCCGCGCGAGGTCGAGGAGCCGGTCGTCGCTCGGACGAGCTCGCGCGGACGAGCCGCGGCGGGGTCAGCGCTGGCTGGCCGATGCCAGCAGGCGGAGCCGCCCCGGCGGCGCTCGGACGGCTCCGGTCACCGTCGTGATCGGCCCCGAGGGCGGACTGACCGGACGAGGTGGAGCGGCTCCTCGCACGCGGGCTACGCGGCCGGTGGCTCTGGCCCCCACACGCTGCGATTCGAGACGGCGGCGATCGCGGCGGCCGCCGCGGTCATGGCCGGCCGACTACGGGGGACCCATGGCTGACTGCCTGTTCTGCAAGATCGTGGCGGGCGAGATCCCGGCGACCGATCGTGAAGCGCATCCGAAGACGCGGTGGCGTTCCGGGACATCGATGCCCGGGCGCCGACCCACGTGCTGGTGATCCCGACCAAGCACGTGCCGGCGGTGAGGGACGCCGAGGGCGCCGAGGGCGAACGCGCTGCTGGGGCGGCTGCTGAGCTTCGCGGCCGAGGTGGCGGCGGAGCTGGGGCTGGATAGCGCGCGGGTATCGGATCGTTACGAACACCGGGAAGGATGCGGGGCAGAGTGTGGACCACCTGCACTTTCACGTGCTCGGGGGCCGGAGGATGACCTGGCCGCCAGGGTAGGGGGGACCGGCGGACCGGCGGACCGACGGAACGGCCGACGTGGCATCAGGATGCGATGTGAGAACGACTTGCTGCGCGCGAGATGGATCGGTAAAGCCGCCCAAGTGACTTGTGCCCGACCGGTCACGCGAGCTGTCTTCAGCTCGAGCCCAGACTCCTGGAGTCAGTAGTTCTCGATCATCGGCTGATAGCCGCAGCAGGTAGGATCACCTCGGAGTAACGAGGCCAGGGCAATGTCGAGCGAAGCGCCTGAACTCTCGATTGCCTCGCTTGGCGGCACCTTCGGCGATGTTCGTCGGAGCCGGACAGCGCGGCACGCCGCAACTGGAAGGTGAGTCCGAACCGTTCTTCTTTCGGCCAGGCATCAGTCACTCGATATATCTCCAGCGCCACTTCGTGACGCTAGGTGCCATGCCTCGAATTCTTCGCTAACGGGATCATGCTCGAATCTGTTCGGTGCACTCTCGACTTGCGCTACCAACCCAGCACACTCGCAGCGTTCCGCCGTTCCGCACCCACCCGCCTTGCCTCCATCCGTCTCCATCCCCTAAATTCTCACTGCTCTAACGTTTACGCCCATCCGGGCCGAGAGGGGTGATACACTGCATGCCGGAAGTCATCATCCACGATGACGAGAGCTTCGAGCGGGCGCTCAAGCGGTTCAAGAAGAAGTGCGAGAAGGCCGGGATCCTGTCCGATCTTCGCAAGCACCGGCACTTCGAGAAGCCGAGCGAGAAGCGGAAGCGGAAGATGAACGCCGCGGTCCGCAAGAACCGCCGGGGCCCGCGTGTCCCCCGCGGCTAGCGTCGCCGAGGCCCTGCGGGCGGCGATGAATGCCGCCCGCAAGGCGCAGGACAAGGATCGGACCCTCGTACTGGGCACCATCCTCGCCAACCTGAAGAACCGCGAGATCGAGCTGCGGCGCCCGGCCACGGATGAGGAGGTCGTGGAGGTGCTGCGGAAGGGGATCAAGACCCGCCGGGAGGCGGTCGAGCAGTACACCGCCGCCAAGCGGACCGACCTCGCCGAAGTCGAGCAGTCCCAGATCACGGTGCTGGAGGAATTCCTCCCTCCGGCGGTCGACCCCGAGGAGATCCGCGGCGCGGTGCGCGACGCGATCGCCGGCGGGGCCAAGGATATCGGCAAGGTGATGGGCCAGATCATGCCGCGGTTCAAGGGCCGGGCCGACGGCAAGGTGATCAACCAGATCGTGCGCGAGGAGCTGCAGGCGGGCTGATGGCGTGGTGGAGCGTCGTCTCTCCCGACGGGGTGCCGGCCCACGCACAGGCCGGCACCCCGTCGCCTTTGCCGGCCGGACGGTCGGCCGACGGCGCTCGAGACGATCGAGTTCGGCCAGGTGCTCGAGCTCGTCGCCGGCCACGCCGCGGGCCCGCTCGGCGCCGGCCGGGTGCGCGGCGCGCCGGCCCACGCACGACCTCGACTGGATCCGGCCGAGCTCGCCCGCGTGGGCGAGGTGGCCGGGCTCTTCCGCCGGGGCGACGCGCTCCTGGCCGAGCCGATTCCCGACGTCGCCCGCGCGCTGGCCCGGCTCCGGATCGAGGGCAGCGTGCTCGAGGGCCTCGACCTCGTCGCCATCCAGCGGGTGCTGGTTGCCGCGCGCCGAGTGCAGGCCGATCTGCGCCGGGTGGCGGAGACCGCCCCGCTCGCCGCCGCGCTCGCCCGTCCGCTCCCCGACAAGGCGATCGAGCGCCGGCTGGAGCAGTCGCTCGATGCCGACGGCAGCCTGCTCGACACCGCGAGCCCCGCACTCGCCGCCGCGCGCGCGGGCCATGCAGCAGGCGAGGAACCGGCTCATCCGGAGGCTCGACGTCGCTGCTCCGCGGACTCGATTCCACCGTGGCCGTCGCGGACGCCACCGTCACCGTGCGCGGCGGGCGCTACGTCATCCCGGTCCGCCGCGACTCGCGGAGCCGGCCCGCCGGCATCGTGCACGACGAATCGGGAGCGCCGGGACGCTCTTCGTCGAGCCGACCGAGGCGATCGAGCTCGGCAACGCGCTCCGGGAGGCGGAGGTCGAGGAGGAGCGGGAGACGCTGCGGGTGCTCCGCGAGCTCACCGCCATGCTCCGGCCGGAGCTCGCCGACGCTCCGGGGCGTGGTCGAGATGTGCGTCGCGGTGGATGACCTCGTCGCCCGCGCGCGCTACGCGGTGGCCTCCGAGGGCGAGGTGCCCGAGGTGGTCGCCGCGCCGGCGGGTCTCCGGATCGTGCAACGGCCGCCATCCGCTGCTGCTCGCGGGCGCGGAGCCGGTGGTGCCGTTCGACCTCGAGATGGCCCCGGACGAGCGGACCCTGCTCATCAGCGGCCCCAACACCGGCGGCAAGACCGTGCTCCTCAAGGCGGTGGGCCTCGCCTCGGCGCTGGCGCAGAGCGGGATCGTGCCGCCGGTCGGCCCCGGCAGCCGGCTCCCGGCCTTCGGCGGCTTCTTCGCCGACATCGGCGACCGCCAGTCCATCTCCGCCAGCCTCTCCACCTTCAGCGCGCACGTCGCGATGCTGCGCCGGGTCCTGGCAGACGCGGACGCCGGCGCGCTCGTCCTTCTCGACGAGGTGGGAAGCGGTACCGATCCGGCGGAGGGCGCCGCGCTGGCCGCGGCAATCCTGACCTCGCTCACGCAGCGTGGGACGCTGACCCTGGCGACCACCCACCTCGGCGCCCTCAAGGACCTGGCGAGCCACACGCCGGGCGTGGTGAACGCGTCGCTCCAGTTCGACGCCGCGACGCTCACGCCCACCTACCGGTTCGTGAAGGGCGTGCCCGGCCGCTCCTACGGCCTCGCCATCGCCCGCCGACTCGGCGTCGGGACCGAGATCCTGGCCGACGCCGAGGCCCGGGTGCCGGACGCCGAGCGCAACCTCGACGCGCTGCTGGCCGCGGTCGAGGAGCGAGGTCGCGAGCTGCGGGAGACGCAGGCCCGGCTCGACCAGCGCGACGTCGAGATCGCATCGCTCGGCGCGCGGCTCGCGCTACAGGAGGAGAGTCAGAAGGCGCGCGAGGCGGAGCTCAAGCGCCGGGAGAAGGACGCCGAGCGCGCCGCACGCGAGACAGGCGAAGCAATACCTGATGGACGCGAGGCGCCTAGTCGAGGACGCCCTCGGCGCCGCGCGCGCGGCGGGCGACGACGCGGCGGCTCGCGAGGCCCGGCGCGCGGTCGAGGAGGGAATCCGCGAGCAGGCCGAGCGGCTGGAGGAGGCCGGGCAGCCGACAGGAGCGCCGGCGGGGGGCTCGGAGAACGGCGCGGGCATCCAGTCGAAGAGCAGGTCCGGCTGCCCAGCGGCGGCACGGGACAGGTGCTGGAGATTCGCGCCGACGGGACCGCGGTCGTGGCGATCGGGGCCATGAAGTTCGTCCTGGACGGCTCGATGCTCAGGTGCTTCCACCGGCTGAGGTGGCGGCCGGAAGTCTCGGGACGCCACGTCGGCCGCGGGCAGCTCCGCCTCCGGTGGCGGCGCCGACGGCGCTTCACTGGAGATCGACCTCCGCGGCATCACCGGCGACGAGGCGGAGCAGGCCACCATCGCGGCGGTGGACGCGGCGGTGCTGGCGGAGCAGCCGTTCCTGCGCATCATTCATGGCATGGGCACGGGCGTGGTGCGCGAGCGGGTGCGGCGGGTGGTCTCGGGCGATCGCCGGGTGACGCGATTCGGCTTCGCTCCGCGCAATCAGGGCGGCACCGGCGTCACCATCGTGGAGTTCTCGGCATGAGCATGATCCCCGACGAGACCGTCGATCAGGTCCGGGACAGCGCGGACCTGGTCGGGATCATCGGGGAGGCGGTCGAGCTCAAGCGCACCGGCTCCGATTACCGGGGCCCCTGTCCGTTCCACGGCGGCACCCACCGCAACTTTGCCGTCATCCCCAAGAAGAATCGGTACTACTGCTTCGTCTGCCACGAATCGGGCGACGTCTTCTCCTGGCTGATGAAGCGGTTCGGGATGGACTACCCCACGGCGGTGCGCGAGGCGGCGCGCCGCGCGGGGATCGTGATCCCCGAGGGCCCGTCGCGGGCCGGCCCCGACCCGCGGGAGCCGCTGTTCGAGGCGGTCGCGGTGGCGCAGGACTGGTTCACCCGCCAGCTGCTGGAGTCGCCCGACGCGGCGGTGGCGCGGGAGTATCTGGAGGGCCGCGAGATCTCGCTGGACGTCGCGGCCCAGCACGGGCTCGGCTTCGCGCCTCAGGGGCGCGCCTTTCTCACGGCCATGAAGGCGCTGGCCATCGAGGATCCGGTGCTGCTCGAGGCCGGGCTCAGCGCCGCGCGCGACGACGGCAAGGTGATTCCCCGCTTTCGGGCGCGACTGCTGTTCCCGATCCACGACCTGCGCGGCCGGGTGGCCGGATTCGGCGGCCGGCTTCTCGTCCCGGGCGAGCCCAAGTACCTCAACTCGCCCGAGACGCCGATCTTCCACAAGGGAAAGCAGCTCTACAACCTGCACCAGGCGAAGTCCGCGATCAGGAAGGAGGAGTCGGTCATCCTGGTGGAGGGTTACTTCGACGTGTTTCGCCTGGTGCTCGCCGGCATCGAGCACGTCGTCGCGCCGCTCGGCACCTCGCTGACGGCCGAGCAGGCCGGGCTGCTCCGCCGGTTCGCGCCCTCGGCCACGCTGCTCTACGACAGCGACCAGGCCGGCCTCCGCGCCACCTTTCGCGCCGGCGACGAGCTGTTGCGCCACGGCGTCCGCGTGCGAGTGGCGACGATGCCGGCGGGCGAGGACCCCGATACGCTGGTGCGGAAGGGCGGCGCGGCGGCGCTACAACCGATCCTCGACGATGGGATCGACCTGCTCGAGCGGAAGATCCAGCTGCTGGAGCAGAAGGGCTGGTTCGAGGGCGTCGAGCACCAGCGCGAGGCGCTCGACCGACTCCTCCCCACGATCCGCGCGGCGGCCGATCCGATCACCCGCGACCTCTATCTCAAGGCCGTCGCCGAGCGCACCGGCGTCAGCCGCGAAGTGCTGCGGGAGCAGGCGGCCGCCCGCCCATCGGGACCGGCGCCACGCCCTCCGGCCCCGGGCGATTCGGCGCAGCCGGTCATGACCGCAGCGACCACGAAGCGGCGACGCAAGCGAGAGACGGAGCTGGCGGCGGAGCGTCTGCTGTTGTGGGTCCTCATCAAGGACCCCACCTGGCTCAAGAAGGCAGCCGAAGAAGTGCCGGCCGAGTGGATCGAGACGCTAGCGCTCCGAGAAGTGTACGAGGCGATGCTGCGCAGTCCCGAAAACGTCGCTTCGGCCATATTCTTGGAGCAGCTCTCACCGTCGGGGCGGAAGGCGCTCGCCTGGGTGGACAACATCGAGGCGAAGTACGGCATTCCGGATCTCGACAGGGCATACGTCGATGCCTGCCGCGATCTGGAGGTCCGCCCGCTCCGCCGGAAGCTCATCGAGATCGTCATGCTCCGGCGGCAGGGGAAGCTGGCGCCGGAAAACTTCGACCCGGTCGTGCGGGAGGAGCGTGAGCTGCGGCAGAAGCTCTCGGCCATCTTTCCCGAGGAACTGCTCAAACGCACACTGAGACGGGGGGATGTAGATGCACGCTGATCTGGTCAAGCTGCTCGACTTGCAGGCGAAGGATTCCGCGGTGGCTGAGGTGGAGCGGCGATTGGGGGCGTTACGGGAGGAGACGGTCGTACTGGATCAGGCATTGCAACGCGCACGAGAAGTACTGGAGACCGCCCGCCGGGCCGCCGCGGACGCCGCCAGGCGCAGGGACGAGCTGGAGGCCAAGATCGAGAGCTATCGCGTGCTCCAGGACCGCCGGCAGCAGCGACTGGAGCATGTGCGAAATCCGAAGGAAGCGTCCACGCTGATGGCGGAGCTGGACCTGGCGAGATCGGTGGTGGCGAAGGAGGAGAACGACTGGGTCCGCAGCGCCGACGCGGTCACCCAGGCCCAGTTCAAGGCGGCCGAAGAAGAGCGCAACGTGGCCGTGGTGGCGGAGGGGCAAGGACCGGAGCGGGACCGGCTGGAGGCGCGGCGGGCTGAGCTTGAGGAAGAGCTGGCGGCCGCCCGACGGGAGCGGGAGGAACTTGCTTCCATGCTCGAGCGGCCGCTCCGGATCCGATACGATCGGCTCCGCAAGGCCCGCTCCGGCGACGTGATCGTCCCACTCCTCGGCGGCTCCTGCGGAGCCTGCCACACCTCGATTCCCCTCAACCGCCGCAGCCAGATCAAGTCCGGCTCGATTCTCGATGGCTGCGAGGTCTGCGGCGCGATTCTGTACCCGCCGGAGACCGGGAGATCGGCCGAATGACGCGGCCCGGGGCTAGCCTGTGGTCGTGAGCGCCACGCAGACACCGATCTTCCGCTGGGTCGTCGCCCCCCGGCCGGACAGCTCCGCCGTCGCCGGGCTGGTCGAGCGGCTGCACCTGCCGGCTGCGCTGGCGGCGCTCCTGGTGCAGCGGGGTCAGGGGAACGCCGGCGATGCGCGGAAGTATCTTCGGCCCGCACTCGACGACCTCACCGACCCCCGCGCGCTCGCCGGGATGGGTGCCGCGGTGGACGCGATCGTCTCCGCCGTGCGTGCCGGCGGCACCATCATGGTGCACGGGGACTACGACGTGGACGGCCAGTGCGCCACCGCGGTGCTCACTCGCGCGCTGCGCGCCGCGGGGGCCGACGTGGTGCCGTTCGTACCCCACCGGCTGCGCGACGGCTACGACTTCGGCCCCGCCGGACTCGCCGCCGCCCGCGCCGCCGGCGCGTCGCTGGTGGTCACCTGCGACTGCGGCATCACCGCGGTCGACACGGTGCGCGACGCGCGCGCGGCGGGCATCGGCGTCGTCGTCACCGACCATCACCTGCCCGGCGACGAGCTGCCAGCCGCGATCGCGATCGTCGATCCCCAGCGCCCCGACGACAGCTCGGGGCTCGGCCACCTCTGCGGTACCGGCATCGCCTTCAAGCTGGTCCAGGCGCTGGTCCCCGCCCTCGGGCTCCCGGCCAATCTCCCCTACTACCTGCTCGACATGGTGGCGCTGGCCACCGTGGCCGACGTGGTGCCGCTCCAGGGCGAAAACCGGATCCTGGTAAAGCACGGTCTGCGCCTGCTGGCCGAGAGCAACTGGCCGGGCGTGCGCGCGCTGATCGAAGCCAGCGGGCTCGCCGGCAAGGAGCTTCGCGCCGGCCACCTGGGCTTCATCCTCGGGCCCCGACTCAATGCCGCGGGTCGGATCGCCGATGCCGCCGACGGCCTCCGCCTCCTGCTCAGCGACGACATGGATGAGGCTGTCGACCCTCGCCCGGCGGCTGGAGGGACTCAACGTCGAGCGGCAGGCGCTCGATCAGCGCATGCTCGACGAAGCGCTGTGTCAGGTCGACAGGATCGGCGACCTCGAGCGCGACGCGGGCTTCGTGCTGGCGGGCGACGGCTGGCATCCCGGCGTGGTGGGGATCGTCGCGTCGCGGGTGGTGGAGCGATACGGGCGCCCGACCTTCCTGATCGCGTTCGACGGCGACATCGGCAAGGGCTCGGGCCGAAGCATCTCGCGCTTCGACCTGCACGCCGCGCTGCTCGGCTGCGGCGACCTGCTGGAGCGCTTCGGCGGCCACCAGATGGCGGCCGGGCTCACCATCCGGCGGGAAAACCTGGAGGCGTTCCGCGAGCGGTTCGCTGGGATCGCGCGCGAGTCGCTGTCACCCGAGGATTTGGGGCCGGAGCAGCGGGTGGACCTCGAGATCGGACTGCACGAGGTGACCTACGAGCTGGAGCGGCTCTGCCGGTATCTGGAGCCGTGCGGCACCGGCAACGCGAGCCCGGTCTTCGGCGTGCGCGGCGTCCGATTGGCGGGCCGCTCACGGGTCGGACAGGGCCACCTGAAGGGCACGCTCGACGACGGGCGGTATCGGCTGCCGGCCATCGGGTTCCAGTGGGCAGACCGGGTGCCCTGGCTCAGCGACGCCCCGGTGGACGCGGCGTTCCGGCTCGAGCTCAACGAGTGGAACGGGCAGATGAGCCTTCAGGCCAGGCTGTGCGCGCTGGGACCGGCGGCAGCTTGAGGCGGAACGGCGGACGGGCGGAACGGCGGACGGGCGGAACGGCGGACGGACGGGGGGACCGGCGGACCGGGGGAACGGCCGACCGGCGGAAGCGTCGCGCCGGGTACCTCATCCCGAGCGCAGCGAGGGATCTGCTCGCCGGAGCTACGAAACCGGCGCGCCAGATCCCTCGCTGCGCTCGGGATGAGGTACGCCGCGGTCTTAGAGGACGCCCCCCTTCGGCCATTCCGCCCGCCCGCCGCCCCGCCGGTCCGCCTCCATGAGGATAGTCGCTGGCGAGCTAGGCGGACGAAGGCTCCGCATACCCAAGGACCCCCGCGTCCGACCCACCGCCGATCGGGTTCGCGAGGCGTGGATGAGCATCCTAGGCCCCGAGCTGCGGGATGCGAGGGTGCTCGACCTCTTCGCCGGCAGCGGCGCCCTGGGGCTGGAAGCGCTCTCCCGGGGCGCGCTGGAGGCGACGTTCGTGGAGCTGAGCCCGCCGTCGCTCGAGGCCCTCCGCGCCAATATCGAGGCGCTGGGCGTGGCCGACCGCGCCAAGGTCCATCGGGGCGACGCGCTCCGGTTCGCCGAGGGGCTCCAGGCCGGGGCGTTCGACCTCGCCTTTGCCGACCCGCCCTACACCACCGACGCGGCCGACCGGATCGTGGCACTCTTCCGCCGCCACGCATTCGCACGCATTCTTTCCGTCGAGCATCCATCCGGCCGGCGGGTGGAGGGGGACGAGACCCGCCGCTACGGCGACACCGCCGTCACCTTCTGCCGCGCACCATGACCAGGATCGCGCTGTACCCGGGCTCGTTCGATCCGCCGACGAAGGGCCACGAGGACCTGGTGCGCCGGAGCCTGGCGCTGGCGGACCAGGTGATCGTGGCGATCGCCACCAACGGCGCCAAGCAGCCGCTCTTCACGGTGGAGGAGCGCCTCGGCATGCTGCGGGAGGCGGTCGGCGGCGACGCGCGGGTCTCCATCCAGTCGTTCGACGGGCCTCCTCGCCGAGTTCGCCAAGCGGGTCGGCGCCTCCATCATCGTCCGAGGGTTGCGGGCGGTGAGCGACTTCGAGTACGAGTTCCAGATGGCGCTGATGAACCGGCGGCTGCACCCGTCGCTCGAAACGGTCTTCCTGGTCCCGGCGGTGGACCTCACGTACCTGAGCTCGAGCCTGGTGCGGGAGGTCGCGCGCTTCGGCGGCGACGTCGGCGGGCTGGTACATCCCGCCGTCGCCGCCGCGCTCGCCTCACGGTTCGGCCGGTGACCTTCCGCGCCGACCTCCTCAAGCGGGCCGCCGCGCGGCGGGCCCGCATCGTGCTCTGCGAGGGGGACGATCCCCGCGTCCGGAAGGCGGCGGCGCGACTCGAACAGGAGAAGATCGCGGAGCCGATCGTGCTCGGCGCCGGCGGCCTAGTGCCCGCCGACGATCCGCGGCTGGGACGCATCGCCGAATACCTGCGGCAGCGACGGCCCGACGAGATCCGGGACGGCGTGCACGCGCTCGACGTGGCCGCCGATCCCGCCAACTTCGGCGCGGCGCTGGTCGCGCTGGGCGAGGCGGAAGCGGCGGTCGCCGGCGCCGTCCTCACCACCCGCGAAGTGCTCCGCGCCGCGCTCTGGGCCATCGGTACGGCGCCGGGGGTGAAGCTGGTGAGCTCCGCGTTCTACATGGTGCTGCCCAACGACTCCGTCCTCACGTTCACCGACTGCGCCGTCGTCCCCGAGCCCTCGGCAGAGGAGCTAGCCGGCATCGCGCTGGCCGCCGCACGAGACCGCGCCCGGCTGGTGGGCGACTCGCCGCGGGTGGCGTTTCTCTCCTACAGCACCAAGGGAAGCGCCGACGGGCCGCGGGTGCGGCGGATCCGGGAGGCGGCGGCCCTGTTCCGGGCGATCGCGCCCAACATCCCTTCCGACGGCGAGCTCCAGGGCGACGCCGCGCTGGTGCCCGAGATCGCCGAGCGGAAGTCGCCCGGCTCGCCGGTGGCGGGGAAGGCCAACGTGCTGGTCTTCCCCGATCTCGACGCCGGCAACATCGCCTACAAGCTGACCCAGCGGCTCGCCGGCGCCGTCGCCATCGGCCCGATCCTCCAGGGCCTGGCTCGGCCGATGGCCGACTTGTCGCGGGGAGCCACGGCCGACGATATTGTCGAGGTGGCGGCGATGGTGGCACTTCAAAGCGACTCGACGACCTGACGGAGTGAACGATGGGCTTCAGCCAGACCAAGGACCGGAGCGGCGTGGCGGTGCTGCAGGTGGAAGGGCAGCTGATCGTGGGCAACCGCCAGGAGCTCAAGGATCTGGTCCAGGCCGCGCTGGATCGCGGCGAGCGCCGGCTTCTGATCGACTTCTCCCGCACCGGGTACATCGATTCCTCGGGACTGGGTGCGCTGGTGTCCATCTCGAAGCGGATTCGGGAAGCCGGCGGCGAGCTGCGGCTCTCCGGACTGAACGAAGACCTCCGCTCGCTCTTCGAGCTCACCAAGCTGGACACGCTCTTCGCCATCGCCGACACTCCCCAGCAAGCCTTGGCCAACTTCTAGCGCCCGCGGCCGATGACGTCGCCCCTTCGCCTCTGTGTCCGCCGCTCGCCGGCCCCGGACGCCGAGGGCGCCGCGACGCTGGTCACCCTGCGCCTCCCCAGCGACATCGGCTGTATCGAGCAGGCGGTCGAGCTGGTCACCCGCCACTGCCTGGCCGGACACCGCGCGACGAAGACGATTCGCTTCAAGCTCCAGGTGGTGCTGTCCGAGGCGCTCGCCAACGCGATCCTCCGCGGCAATCAGGAGGCGCTCGACAAGTGGGTGGAGGTGCGGGCCGAGCTCCTCGCCGAGGTGATCCGGGTCTACGTGACCGACGAGGGCCCCGGCTTCGATCCGTCCGCCGTCCCCGAGCCCATTCAGCCGGACCAGCTCGACGAAGCAGGCGGCCGCGGGCTCTTTCTCATCCGGAAGCTCGTGGACGCCGTCCAATTCAACGAGCAAGGAAACTCCATCTGCATGATCCTGCGCCGTCACTAGGACGGCTCGGACCGGTGCTCGAAGGTCTCGGCGCACTCGTGAAGGGACGGGTGCGCCTGTGGCGCTTCGACGGCCGCGGGCTCAAGGTCGCGGGCGGCGGGAGCGACCCGGGCTGGAGTCCCACGATTCCGCGGGCCGCCGGGCCGGTGCCCACGCCCACCGGCAGCGTATGGCTCGCGCCGGTCGGCAATCGTCGAGGGGTTCTGGGTCGAGGTGGACGCCGGAGACGAGGAGCAATCCCGCGCTGGCGGCCGATCGAGTCGTCCCCATCGTGGCGGCGCTGCTCGACACCGAGCGGCAGCGGGGATTCATGGCCGAGGAGCTGGCCAGCCGCTATCAGGAGATCGACCTCCTCTATGCCATCAGCGAGATCCTGGGGCAGACGGTGCGGCTGGAGGAGGCCACTCGCACGATCGTGCGCGAGGTCAGCACGGTGGTCGGGGCGAAGCGGGCGTCCATCATGGTGTTCGACGACGGAATGGGCACACTCCGCACGGTGGCCGCGAGGGGCTTCGGCATGGAGGGTCTCGAACCCGTGCGGGTGGACGACGACTGCTCGGTAGCCGCGAAGGTGTACCGGGAGCAGCGCACCATCGTCCATGACCCCGAGGAGATGGAGGAAGTGCCGGGCGATTGCGGCGGCGACCGGGGCTACAAGGGCCGGGCCTACCTGAGCGTCCCGATCTGCTATGGGGCGCCGGGCTCCCCGCTGCGCTGCATCGGTGTCATCAACCTCACCGACCGGATCGGCGGGGACCGCTTCACGGCGGGCGACCGGAAGCTGGTCGCGGCCGTCGCCAACCAGATCGGCGCCGCGGTGGAGAACTCGCGGCTGGTCGAGCGCGATCTCCGGCAGCAGCGGCTGCGGCACGAGATGGAGCTGGCGCACGACCTCCAGCTCAAGCTGCTGCCGTCGCCGTCGGTGCTGCACGGCGACGCGGAGGTCGCCGCGCGATGCCTGCCGGCGGAGTCGGTGGGCGGGGACTTCTACACCTTCACCCGCCTGGGCCGGGGCCGCGTTGGGGTGATGCTGGGCGACGTCGCGTCGCACGGCTTCTCGGCCGCACTGGTGATGGCGCTGGTGCTGTCCGCCGCCGGCATTCACGCCGCCGCCTCGGTCACCCCGGACGAGACCCTGAGCGCGCTGCTCGACAGCCTCTCGACCGAGCTGGCCGAGACCGAGATGTACTTCAGCGTGTTCTACGGGGTGCTCGATCCGCTCACCGGGCGACTCTCGTACGCCAGCGCCGGGCACCCCTACGCCTTCCGGGTGCCGCGCTTCGGCGAGCCCGAACGGCTGGAGGCCACGGCCCCGCCGCTCGGACTGGCCACGCAGGGAAGCATCCAGCGCCGCCAGGTGCCGTGGAGCGTGGGGCACGATCTGCTGGTGCTCTGGACCGACGGGTTGGCCGACGCCCGCAACGATCAGGGCGAGCCGTTCGGCGAGCAGCGGCTGCTCGACGAGGTGTGCGCCCATCGGAACGAGTCGCCCGAGGCCATCGTACAGGCGGTCCTCGCCACCGCGGAGGCGTTCGGCTCCCGCCCGGAGGACGACCGGACGCTGCTGGTGCTCAGGATCTGAGTGCCGCGGGCCAAGCGGAGGCTGGGCCAGCACTTTCTCTCCGATCGCCGCATCCTCGAGCGCATTGCCGACGCCCTCGGCGCCACGGCGGACGACACGGTGCTCGAGATCGGCCCCGGACCGGGCGGGCTGACCGAGGCGCTCGCCGGCAGGGCAGGGCGCCTGGTGGCGATCGAGAAAGACGGCGATCTCCTTCCCGCCCTGCGCCAGCGGGTACCCGCCGCGACCGTCGTCGAAGGCGACGCGCTCGAGGTCGATTGGCACGCCATCGCCGGACCCGAGTTCCTCGTCGCCGGCAACATTCCCTACAACCTCACCTCACCGCTCATCGACAAGGCGCTCGCCCCGCCGCGGCCGCGCCGCATCGTATTCCTGGTGCAGAAGGAGGTGGCAGAGCGGGTGGGTGCGCCGCCCGGCGGTGACGCCTACGGTGCGCTCACCATCGGCGTTCAGGCTGTGGCGCACGCGGAACGGCTCTTCACGGTGCCCGCGGGGGCCTTTCACCCACGGCCCAAGGTGGACTCCGCCGTGCTGCGTCTGACCCCGCTCGCGGAGCCCCTGGTGAGCGACGCGGAGGTCGCGCCGTTCCGCCGTCTGGTGGTGGGGCTCTTCGGTTTCCGCCGGAAGCAGGTCGTCCGGGGACTGCGCGAGCTCACCGGGTGGGACGCCGACCGGGTGGCGGGCCTGCTTGCGGGGGCGGGGATCGATCCGCGGGTGCGTCCGGAGACCGTGGCGCCGGAGCGATTCGTCCTGCTGCTGCGCGCGCTCGTTGACGGGGGGTGGACCCCGCGGTAACTTTGTGAAATGTTTCACAAAAATACGCGGATGCCCAAGGTCGCCGAATCCACGGTGCGCCGGTTGTCGCTCTATCTCCGTTTCCTCGAGGAGTTCGAGGGGCAGGGCATCGCCACCGTGAGCTCGAGCGCCCTGGCGTCGCGGGGTGGCACAACCTCGGCGCAGGTGCGGAAGGACCTGTCGTTCTTCGGCTCGTTCGGCAAGCGGGGGCTCGGCTATCCGGTGCCGGACCTGGCCGACCAGCTGCGGGAGATCCTCGGGCTCAAGCAGCGCTACCGGGTGGGGATGATCGGCGCCGGGAAGATCGGCAGCGCGCTGGTGCAATACCGGGGGTTCCGGCAACGCGGGTTCGACATCATCGCCATCTTCGACAGCGACACCTCCAAGATCGGCCGACAGTGGAACGGGCTCACGGTGCTCGACGTCAGCTCGCTCGAGCGGGAGCTGGGGAAGCAGGCGATCGACATGGCGGTGCTCGTGACCCCGGCCGAGGCGGCGCAGCCGGTGGCGGACCGGCTGGTGGCGCTCGGGGTCAAGGCGATCCTCAACTTCGCGCCGGTGCAGCTGGTGGTGCCCGAGGACGTGGTGGTGAAGACGGTGAACCTGGCGCTGGAGCTGGAGACGCTGAGCTACGCGTTGGCCAGTCGGTGATCGCGCCTCATCCCGAGCGGAGCGAGGGACCTTCCACGCCCTGTGACTGCTCTCCATTCCACGAGACCTCATGCGCCGGCTTCTCCCTCTCCTGATCCTCTGTTCCGCACCGCTCCTCGCGCTCGGGGCGCAATCCCCCTCGTTCGACCTCGTCATCCTAAACGGCCGCATCATCGACGGCACCGGCTCGCCGTGGTACTCGGGCGACCTGGGCATCCGTGACGGGCGGATTGCGGCGATCGGGCGGCTGGAGGGAGCCAAGGCCAAGCGGGCGGTGGATGCCGCCGGGAGCGTCGTGGCGCCGGGATTCATCGACATGCTGGGGCAGTCCGAGCTCAACATCCTGGTGAATCCCAGCCTGCCGTCCAAGATCTTTCAGGGGATCACGACCGAGATCACCGGCGAGGGCGGCTCCCCAGCGCCGCTCAACGACGCGATCGTCGCGGCCGACCGGACGGGGTACGACCAGCTCAAGATCACGCCCGACTGGCGGACGCTGGCCCAGTACTACTCGCGGCTCGAGCGGCAGGGGATCGGCCTCAACATCGCCACCTACGTCGGGGCCACGCAGGTGCGGCGCATGGTGCTCGGCGATGACGACAAGGACCCGACGCCGGCTCAGCTCGAGCGGATGCGCGAGCTGGTGCGGGAGGCGATGCGCGAGGGAGCGGTCGGCCTCTCCACCTCGCTCCAGTATCCTCCGGCTCCATACGCCGAGACCCCCGAGTTGATCGCGCTCGCGAGGGAAGCCGCGAAGCTCGGCGGGGTGTACGCCACCCACATGCGGTCGGAGAGCGACGAGATCCTCTCCGCGATCGACGAGGCGATCCGGATCGGACGCGAGGCGGGCATCCCGGTCGAGATCTGGCACCTGAAGACCGCCGGAAAGGCCAACTGGGGGCGCATGCCAGAAGTCGTGGCCAAGATCGATTCAGCGCGGAGGGCGGGCGTCGACATCGCGGCGGACACCTACGCCTATCCCGCGTGGTTCAACTCGCTCTCCTCGTACGTTCCCCCCTGGGCCCACGATGGGGGGGCCGCCAAGCTGCTGGAGCGTCTGCGCGATCCCGATGCCCGCCGGCGGATCAAGCGGGAGATCGAGAGCAAGGACGACGCCGGCTGGGAAAACAGCTGGCAGCTGATTCCGGGACCCGAGGCAATACTGATCGGAGCGGTACAGAACCCCGGCCTGCGCAAGTTCCAGGGGAAGACGCTTGCGGAGGTCAGCCAGGCGTGGGGGCGTGAGCCGGTCGACGCGCTGCTCGACCTGCTGATCGAGGATCAGGCTTACACCTTCGTCGCCGTATTCGGGATGAGCGAGCCGGATGTGGCCCTGGCCCTGCAGCAGCCCTGGGTCTCCATCAACTGCGACTCCGAGGGCGCCGCACCGGAAGGCCCTCTCTCCCGGAGTCACCCGCACCCACGAGCGTACGGCACCTTCCCCCGGATCCTCCGCAAGTACGTGCGGGAGGAGAAGCGGCTGACGCTGGAAGACGCGATCCGCAAATTCACGTCCCTCGCTGCGCAGCGAGTACGGCTGGGCGATCGCGGGGTGTTGAAGGTCGGCATGTGGGCCGACATCGTGGTCTTCGATCCCGAGACGATTCGCGACCGCGCGACGTTCGAGCGTCCGCATCAGCTGGCCGAAGGCATGCAGTGGGTACTGGTGAACGGCGTGCCTGTGATCGCCGACGGCAAGGCGACCGGGGCGCTGTCCGGGAAGGTGCTGCGGGGTCCAGGCGCACGGCGCTAGGAGTCGTGCCAAGGCAGACGGGATCCCTCCACTACACCCCGTCTCTCCCCCCGGATACCTTGAGCACATGTCCGTAGAAGTCACCTCCGAGATCGGCGCCCTCCAGACCGTGCTGGTGCACACTCCCGGCCCCGAGCTGGAAGCCGTCACGCCCGGCAACCGGGAGGATTTCCTCTACGACGACATCATCGACCTGGAGATCGCCCAGCGGGAGCACCGCCAGTTCGTCTCGGTGTTGAAGCGGTTCGCCACGGTGCACCAGGTCCGTGACCTGCTCGCCGAGATCCTGGAGGAGCCCGAGGCGCGCGACTTCCTGATCACCAAGACGATGGACGTGGTCCCCTCGGATGCCCTGGCCCAGCAGCTCGGCACCATGCCCGCGGCGCAGATCGTCGAGATGCTGATCCAGGGCACCCGCGAGGAGCGCGGCCCGATCACGGCCGCGCTCAACGAGGAGGGGTTCGCCTTCCCGCCGCTGCCCAATCTGTTCTTCCCTCGCGACATCGGCATGGTGATCGGGCGGAACGCGGTGGTGGGCTCGATGCGCTACGGGGTGCGCTGGACCGAGGAGCTGTTGATCAAGTCGCTCTTCGTGTTCCACCCGACGCTGGCCAACGCCGGCCTGCTCTACGACGGGTCGGAGGAAAAGCGGAGCAACTACACGCTGGAGGGCGGCGACGTCCACTACCTGCGGCACGATCTGCTCATGGTGGGGTTCAGCGAGCGCACCTCGCCCGAGGCGCTGGACCGACTGTGCGACGTCGCGTTCGAGCGGGGCCTCGCCACCGACGTGCTGGTGGTCGTTATGCCGAGGGCCCCGACGGCGATCCACCTCGACATGATCTTCAGCCATGTGGACCACGAGATGTGCGTGGTCTACCCGCCCTATTTCGTCGGGCCGGAGCGGCTGGCCGTGCTGCACCGGAGGAAGGGGATGGATGGAGTGCGGGAGGTGCCGAACTTCTTCGTCGCGGCCAAGGAGCTGGGCCTGCCCCTGGAACCGATCTTCGCGGGGGGCAACGACCGCACCCGCCAGGAGCGCGAGCAGTGGAGCTCGGCATGCAACTTCCTCGCGGTCCGGCCGGGCACGCTCGTGAGCTACCGGCGCAACGACGCGACGCTGTGCGAGCTCGAGCGGGCGGGCTTTCGCCTGGTTCCGGCGGTCAACTTCCTCGCCTTCGACGACTGGCACGAGGCCAAGCACCGCACGGTGATCACCGTCGAAGGGTCGGAGCTGGCGCGGGGCGGTGGCGGACCCCGCTGCATGTCGCTGCCGCTCCGCCGGGCGACGCCGTGACCGGTCTGGCCGCGCATCCCAGCAGCACGCTGGTGGAGCGGGTGCACGGGGTACTGCGGACCGGCCCCCAAGCCTCCTCGATGCTGTGCCGCGAGGTGCTCGGCCTGAGCGAGGCGCCCCTCCTGATCTGCGACCGCATCGCGGTGGCGCTGCTGGGATCGGATCCGCGCATCCGCCGGCTGGCGGACGGCCGCTGGGGCCTGGTGCCCGAGGTGCAGGGCTCCCCGCTGCTGGAGGAATGCGCCTTCGCGGTGGTGGACGTGGAGACGACCGGCATGCGCGCGACCGGGAGCGACCGCATCACCGAGATCGCCGTGGTCGTCGTCTGCGGCGGCCGGCGCGAGGTGGTGCTGGAGTCGCTGGTGAACCCGGGCCGGCCGATCCCTCCGGCGATCTGTGCGATCACCAACATCACCAACGAGATGGTGCGGGAGGCGCCCTCCTTCGCCGAGGTCTCCGACCGGGTGGTCGAGGCGCTCGCCGGACGGATCTTCGTCGCCCACAACGCGAGGTTCGACTGGAACTTCGTGACCGCCGAGGTGCGCCGGGCGCGCGACCTCGCCCTCGACGGTCCCCGGCTCTGCACCGTGCGGCTGGCGCGCCGGCTGGTGCGGGGGATCCGCTCGTGCGGACTGGACAGTCTCACCCACTGGTTCGGGTTCGCCAACGCCGCCCGTCACCGTGCCGCCGGCGATGCACTGGTCACGGCGGAGCTGCTCCAGCGGCTCCTCACGCTGGCCCGGCTGGAAGGGGCTCGCACGCTCCAGGACCTGGCCGCCATCGAAACCAGACGCGCGCCCCGCAAGCCGCGCCGGCGGCTGGCCATGCCCACGGAGCCACTGGCCGATTCCTCGCCGGAGGGACTGTCATGACCCTCTCGCGCAGCTTTCAGGTGGGCGGGCTCAAGTGTCACACGCTGGAGGGCGGAACCCTGCGCCTCGACGGCGGCGCGATGTTCGGGGTGGTGCCCTATCCGCTCTGGAGCAAGCGGGTCTCCCATGACGAGCGGCGCCGGATCCTGCTGGCCATGCGATGCCTTCTGGTCGAGCATCCCGAGGGCCCAGTCCTGATCGATACCGCCCTCGGCAATAAGGAAGACGCCAGATTCCTCGACATCTACGGCGTGGAGAACCAGGGTCTGGAGGGCGCCACGCAGCTCGAGGATGCGCTGGCGGTGGCCGGATTCCTGCCCCGCGACGTCCGGTGGGTGATCAATACCCACCTGCATTTCGACCACGCCGGCGGCAACACCACGCTCGACCCGGAGCTGGAGGACGACCCTCGCCGTCACGTGCGGCCTTCGTTCGCCAATGCCACCTATGTGGTGCAGAAGGATGAGCTGGAGTTCGCCCGGCGGACCAACGAGAGGACCCGGGCGAGCTACCTGCCGCACGACTTCGAGCCGGTTGCCACCGCGCGCCGGTGGCGGCTGCTCGAGGGGGACGAGGAAGTCCTTCCGGGAATCTCCGTCCGGGTCACGCCGGGCCACGTCCCCTTCCTTCAGACGGTGCTGATCAGGGACAAGGGCGAGACGGCGGCATTCATGTCGGACCTCATCCCGACCACGGCGCACCTGCCCCTACCCTGGATCATGGGATACGATTTGGAGCCGCTCCGGACGCTGGAGAGCAAGCGCGGCTTCCTGGCGGAGGCGACGCGGGAAGGCTGGAGGCTCGTGTTCGAGCACGACCCCGCCACGGCTATCGGGACGCCGGCGATGGAGGGGAGGGACCTGGTGCTCAGAGACGTGGTGGCGGCGCCGGCCGCGAGGACCTAGGTTTCCCTCATGGCAAAGAGTCCGAAGGAACCCAAGCCGTCCTCTGACCCGAAGGTCGCGGGGCTCCAGGCGGAACGGACGCTCCCCAAGCCCTGGGAGCACGACCGTTCCCGTCAGAAGGTCCAGAAGCCCCGACCGAAGCAGCAGCTCCGCCGTCGGCCCTGACGGCCAGCGGAGTCGCGCCTGGGGCCGGGCATCCGGGTCGGTTGACTCGCATCCCGGCCCCCACTAGCTTGCGCCGTTCGTCAAGCGGGGAGGAAACTCCCCCACCCTGAGCCTGCCGGCCTGGAGCCGCAGCGCAACCGGGTCCTGGCTTCCCCGTCGATGGGCCGGCGTTCCGCCGGCATCGGCGTTGGGCGTGGCGGGCACCCGAAGTCTTCAGGGGTGCCCGTTTTTCTTTCTCGTCGGAGGCGTGCCCACTGTCCACAAACGAGCGCGAAAAGAGAACCCGCGTCAATCGCATGATTCGCATCAGTCCGGTGCGGGTCATTGGTCCCGAAGGCGAACAACTCGGGGTGCTAGCCGTTGAGGAGGCGCTGGCCGCAGCTCAGGAGCGCGGGCTGGACCTCGTGGAAGTGGCGCCGACGGCCCGACCCCCCGTCGTCAAGATCATGGACTACGGGAAGTTCAAGTTCGAAGAGGCGAAGGCCGCGCGGGCGGCGAAGAAGAAGCAGCACATCATCCAGTTGAAGGAAGTGAAGTACCGGCCGGGCATCGACGACCATGACTTCGATTTCAAGACCCGGCACGCGCGGGAGTTCCTGGGCGACGGGAACAAGGTCAAGGTCACGATGATGTACCGGGGCCGGCAGATCGCGCACCTGGAGCTGGGGAAGGCCGTGCTCGACCGGGTGGCCGCGAGCCTCGCCGACATCGGCAAGATCGAAGCCGAGGCGAAGCTGGAGGGCCGCAACATGACCATGGTGATAGCGCCGAAGTAGGGCGGAACGGCGGAAGGGCGGAAGGTTTCGCCGTCCCACAGATCGTTCCGACGTTCCGACGTTCCGACGTTCCGCCATCAAGGATGGATGACGATGCCCAAACAAAAGACCAAGCGCGCCGCCATGAAGCGGTTCAAGCGGACCGGCACCGGCAAGCTGAAGCGGTGGCACGCCAACCACACCCATATCCTGACGAAGAAGACGCGCAAGCGGAAGAACCGGCTCAAGAAGGCCGACCTGGTGAGCTCGGCCGACTTCCCCCGCGTCAACCGTCTCCTCCAGGCGTAAGGAGCGAACTATGCCCCGAGTGAAGAGCGGTGTCGCACACCACGCCCGGAAGAAGAAGATCATGCAGGCCGCCAAGGGCGCCCGCGGCGGCCGGAGCAAGCTGTACAAGGCCGCCAAGGAGACCGTCGAGCGCGGCATGCGGTACGCGTACCGCGACCGCCGGAAGAAGAAGTCCGAGTTCCGCGCGCTCTGGATCACCCGGATCAACGCGGCGGCCCGGATCCACGGCCTGAGCTACAGCCGGCTCGTCGCCGGCCTCAAGAAGGGCGGCGTCGAGATCAACCGGAAGATCCTCGCGGATCTCGCCGTCCGCGACGCCGAGGCCTTCGGCAAGCTCGCCGAGGTCGCGAAGAACAATCAGTAGCCAGGGACGGAGCTCACGCAGCCGCCCGGTGGGGCCGTTCGCGCTCGGCGGGCGGCCCCACTTGGCATCGGACAGGCCTCACGAGGCGCGCCGTGATATGTCATCCCGAGCGCAGCGAGGGATCTTGCACGCCATTCCCCGAGCTCGGCGGAGAAGCTCCCTCGCTCCGCTCGGGATGACAGGACTGGAGCGGGCTTCCAAGATGATCGTATGAGCCAGAGTACCGGATACGCCGACCTGGACGAGATTGCCGAGCGCGTGGAGCGACTCGCCACGCTCGAGGGGAAGGCGCTCGAGGCGGAGGAGATTGCCCTCCTGGGGCGGAAGAGCGGTCTCATCACGGCCAAGCTGAAATCCCTGGTGAAGCTCCCCCTGGAGGAGCGTCGCGCGTACGGGGCAAAGCTGAACGAGCTCAAGCTCAAGGCGGACGGCATCCTGGTTCACAAGCGCGCGGCGGCTCCCGATGCCGGCGCGTTGCTGGCACAGGGGGCCGATCTCACCATGCCAGGCCGGATGCGCTGGGTCGGCGCCGAGCACCCGGTGACGAAGGTGGTGGACGAGATCGTGGACATCTTCCGCGGCATCGGGTTCACCGTCGCGGTCGGGCCCGAGGTGGAGACCGAGTGGTACAACTTCCTCTCCCTCAACTTTCCGGCCGACCATCCGGCGATGGATATGCACGACACCCTCTACCTCGATGCGCCGCCAGCCGAGGGGGAGCCCGCGGGGCGGCTGCTGCTCCGCACCCACACCTCGCCGGTACAGATCCGGACCCTGATGGAGTCGCCCCCGCCGGTTCGGGTGGTGATCCCCGGCATGGTCTACCGCAACGACGCCTTCGATCCGTCGCACTCGCCGGCGTTCTCGCAGATCGAGGGCCTCGCGGTGGACGAGGGGATCTCGTTCGTGGATCTCAAGGCCACGCTGATCCACTTCGCGCACCGGTTCTTCGGGCCCACCACCAGGACCCGCTTCCGGCCGTCGTTCTTCCCGTTCACCGAACCCTCGGCCGAGATGGACGTCGAGTGCCAGCTGTGCCACGGGAGCGGGTGCCCGGTGTGCAAGGGGACGGGCTGGATGGAGATCCTCGGCTGCGGAATGGTGCATCCCGCGGTGCTGGAGAACTGCAACGTGGACGCCGAGCGGTACACCGGGTGGGCGTTCGGGATGGGGCCCCACCGGATCGCGATGCTACGGTACGGGATCCCGGACATCCGGCTGCTGCTCGAGGGGGACATGCGGTTTCTGGAGCGGGTGGCGGGGGTGAGGACGTGAGGGGCACCTGGTGTCATCCCGAGCGGAGCGAGGGATCTTGCGCGCCCTTCCCGGACATGCGCTGGCGAGATCCCTCGACGCGCTCGGGATGACAGGCGAATGAACATCTCCCTCCGCTGGCTCGAGGCCTTTCTCCGCCGCCCGCTCGATGCCCAGGACGTGGCCCATCGGCTCACGATGCTGGGCGCTCCGGTGGACGCGGTCGAGGGGCTGCACACCGGTCTCGGGGACCTCGTCGTCGGGCTGGTCGAAGAGGTGCGCCAGCATCCCAACGCCGATCGCCTCCGCGTCTGCCTGGTGAACGACGGCACATCCGAGCGCCGCCATGTCGTCTGCGGCGCGCCGAACGTGACGGCGGGCAAGAAGTACCCGTTCGCCCGGATCGGCACGACCGTCCCTCACGGCAAGAGCGGCGCGCCGATGATGATCGAGCGCGCCAAGCTCCGTGGCGAGGTCTCCGAGGGCATGCTCTGCTCCGCCCGCGAGCTGGGGCTCGGCCAGGAACACGACGGCATCCTGGAGCTGGAGACCGACGCCGCCCCCGGCACGCCGCTGCTCGACGCGGTGCCGCTGTCCGATCACCGGCTGGTGGTGGACGTGACCCCGAATCGCCCGGATCTGCTCGGCCACAAGGGCGCGGCGCGCGAGCTGGCCGCGTCCTATCAGGTCCCGTTCCGGCTGCCGTCGATTCCTGGGACCGAGACGATCGACGTGCCTCCAGCCCGCCGCGCCGCGGCGGCGGGCAAGGTCGGCCCGGTCGCGATCACGATCGAAGACCCTCGGGCCTGCCCGCGCTTCCACGCCGCGCTGATCCGCGGCACGCGGGTGGGCGTCTCGCCCTCCTGGCTGCGCGGACGCCTGGAGGCGGTCGGGGTGCGCTCGATCAACAACGTGGTGGACGCCACCAACTACGTCATGCTCGAGCTGAACCAGCCGATGCACGCCTACGACGCGGCCACTCTGCGCGGCTCCGCGCTGATCGTCCGGCGCGGCAAGGCGGGCGAGCGGCTGGTGACGCTGGACGACGAGGAGCGCACGCTCGACGGCGAGATGGTCGCGATCGCGGACGGGGAGGGCGTCGTCGGCCTCGCCGGCGTCATGGGTGGCGCCTCGACGGAGGTGAGTCTCGAGACCCGCGATGTGCTGCTCGAGGCCGCCTACTGGGATCCGCCACGGATTCGGCGCACCCGCCGAGCCCTCGGCATGAGCACCGAGGCGAGCTACCGCTTCGAGCGGAACATCGATCGCTGGGGCGGTGGCGACGCCATGCGCCGCTGCGTCGAGATCGTCCTCGCCACCGGTGGCGGCGAGCTGGCCGACGCGCCGCTCGATCTCTGGCCCGAGCCGTCGCACCCGCCCCGCATTTTCCTCCGCCCGGCGCGCGTCGCCCAGGTACTCGGGGTCGAGGTGCCGTGGAGCGCGATCGAGCAGTACCTCGTCGCCATCGGCGCGACCGCCGTGTCCAAGCCGGACGACGGCCGGATCGCGGTAGACGTCCCCGGCTGGCGGCCCGACCTGGTGCGGGAGATCGATCTCATCGAGGAGATCGCCCGGCTCCACGGATATGACACCTTCCCGTCCGATCTCCGCCCGTTCCGCATGGGCGTCCTGCCCGAAGCGGTCGAGGAGGCCGCGGTGGCGGCGGTTCGGCGGGGCATGGTGGAACAGGGGCTCTTCGAGGTGTCCCGGCTCCCGCTCGGACCCGCCGACGGCGACGACAGCGTCCAGCTGCTCAACCCGCTCTCCGCTGACGATGCGTGGCTCCGCCGACGGCTGCTACCCGGCCTGGTGCGGCTGGTCGAGAGCAACTGGGCCAACCACGTGGAGGACGTGCGGCTGTTCGAGATCGGCACCGCGTTCGCCGCCCGCGGGCCGGGCGAGCGGCCGCGCGAGGAGCGGCGGGTGGCCGCCGTGCTCACCGGCAGGCGGGAGCCGCGCCACTGGACCGGCGCCGGCGAGGACCGCTTCGACCTCTGGGATCTGAAGGGCCGATTCGAGGCCGCGGTCGCTCTGGCGATTCCCGGGGGGGCGGTGCAAGTTGAACGCAACGCGTGGGTTGCCCGGAACGCCGAGGGTCGGATCGTCGGCGAAGCGGGTCCGCTTGCCGCCGACGCGCCGCCCTGGGCCGCTCCGCTGTTCGGCTTCGAGCTGGTGCTCGACCCTTCGCCCCGCCGGCCGCCCCAGTTCACGCCGCTGCCCGCGACGCCGGCATCCGAGCGGGTGCTCGCGCTCCTCCTGCCCGAGGGGGTCACCGCGGCGCAGGTCGGCGGCACGCTCCGCCGCTCCGGCGGCACGCTGCTCGAGCGGGTGGACGTCGAGAGCGACTATCGAGGCGCCGAGTTGCCGGCGGGAGTACGCAGCGTCGCGTTCAGGCTCACGTTCCGGGCGCCCGACCGGACCCTGCGCGACGCGGAAGTGGACCAGGCGGAGTCGCGGCTGCTGGCCGCGCTCGCGGAAGAGCTGGGAGTGCGGCGGCGCGACGCCGGCACGGCCCGCGGCGGAGAGTGACGTGGCCTACACCTACGATCGTCCCGACCTGAAGGCGCTGAGCGATCTCGAGCAGCTGCTCAAACACCTCACCGAGGAGCTGGCCGGCTGGCGCAGACGCACGCTTCGCGCCGAGGCTGAGCTGGCGGAGGCGCAGTCGAGCGGCGGCATGGTGGCGGGGCCCGAGCTCAAGGAAGCGCGCAAGCGGGTGATCGAGCTGGAGACCGAGAACCAGGCGCTGCGACATCGGATCGAGGCGGCCCGCGAGCGGCTCCGGGCGCTGGCCGCGCGGCTCTCGTTCCTGGAGCAGCACGGCGGAGGGAACGCGGCATGAGCACTCCGACCAAGAACGCCGTGCGCGTCACCATCGGCGGCGAGGACTTCACCGTCCGCTCCGAGCTGCCGCCGGAATACACCCGCGAAGTCGCGGCCTACCTCGACGCCGCGCTCAAGCGGGTGCGCGACTCGCTCCCCTCGGTCGAGACCCACAAGGCCGCGATCCTGGCCGCGCTCGCGATCACCGACGAGCTGTTCCAGGCCCGCCGAGGCGACCGCGAGATCGCCGCCCGGGTGACCGCCCTCGCCGACGAGCTGGCCCGCCTGCTCCCTCCGGCCAAGCGCGGCAAGCGCGCGGCCGCCTCGTAGCGGAGCATCTCCCGATGCCCCAGTCCCTCCTCCTCCCCACGCTCGCGGGGGTGGCCGCCGGCCTGATCGTCGGCCTGATCTTCATTTTCTTCTACCGGCGGAGCCAGCGCCGCGCCGCCGACGGCGATGCTCGGCTGCCGCGCAGCGCGAGGCCGCCCGGCTCCGCGCCGACGTCGGCGCGCGAGGCCGAGGCGGCCAAGGCGGAGACCGTCCTGGTCGCGCGAAGATGGAGACGCTCAAGCTGCGCGAGGAGCTCGACCGCGAGATCCAGCGCCGGCGCGAGGAATGGGAGCGGCTGGAGCGGCGGGCCGAGGAGCGCTCCCGGGGCCAGGACCGGAAGCTCGAGGAGATCGACGCCCGCGAGCGGAGTCTCGACAAGCGGGAGGAGACGCTGGGGCAGAAGGAGCAGGCGCTGCGGGCTCGCGAGGGCGAGGCCGACAGGCTGGCGCAGGAGCAGCGGGCCAAGCTGGAGCGGATCGCCGGGCTCACCGCCGAGGACGCGCGCCGGGAGATCCTCCAGCGGGTGGAGGACGAGGCGCGGGGCCAGGCCCAGGCGCTCGCGCGCGACATCAAGGAGCAGGCCAAGAAGGGCGCCGACCGCGAGGCCCGGCGGATCATCTCGATCGCGATCCAGCGGCTCGCCGCGGAGCACACGGCGGAGAGCACCGTCGCCGCCGTGCCGCTCCCGAGCGACGAGATGAAGGGCCGGATCATCGGCCGCGAGGGCCGGAACATCCGCGCGTTCGAGACCGCGACCGGCGTGGACGTCATCATCGACGACACGCCCGACACGGTGATCGTGTCCTGCTTCGACCCGATCCGCCGCGAGGTCGCCCGCCGCGCGCTCGAGGCGCTGATCCAGGACGGCCGGATCCATCCCGGCCGGATCGAGGAGATCGTGGCCAAGGTGCAGAAGGAGCTGGAGGCGCAGCTGGTCGAGCTGGGCGAGCAGGCGGCCTACGACACCGGGATCCACGGCCTCCACCCGGAGCTGATCAAGCTGCATCGGCCGGATGCGCTACCGCACCTCCTACGGGCAGAACATCTACGACCACTCGAAGGAAGTGGCCTGGCTCGCCGGCATGATGGCGGCGGAGCTGCACCTCGACGTCGCAGCTGGCCAAGCGCGGGCGGGCTGCTGCACGACGTCGGCAAGGTGCTGACCCACGACAACGAGGGCACCCACGTGGAGCTGGGCGTCGAGGTGGCGCGGCGCTACGGCGAGAGCGCGGCGGTCATCAACTGCATCCAGGCCCACCACGACGACGTGCCGCACGAGTCCGCCGAGTCGGTGCTGGTGCAGGCGGCCGACGCGATCAGCGGCTCCCGCCCGGGCGCGCGGCGCGAGGCGTTCGAGACCTACGTGAAGCGGCTCACCCGGCTGGAGGAGATCGCCAACGGGTTCCCCGGCGTGGAGAAGTGCAACGTGATCCAGGCGGGCCGCGAGGTGCGGGTGGTGGTGACGCCCGACCGCATCGACGACGGCGCCGCGACCCTGCTGTCGGAGACGATCGCGCGGAAGATCGAGAACGAGCTGCAGTATCCGGGACAGATCAAGGTGGTCGTGATCCGGGAGACCAGAGCCGTGGATTACGCTCGATGAGCGCGAAGATTCTCGACGGGGTGGCGCTGGGCAAGACGATCCGCGCTGAGGTGGCGGCGGAGGTCGCGAGGCTCGCGGGCAACGGGCGGAAGCCCGGGCTCGCGGCCGTGCTGGTGGGCGAGGACCCGGCGAGCGCGGTCTACGTGCGCTCCAAGGGGAAGGCGTCCGAGGAGGCGGGGATGTACTCGGAGACGATCCGCCACCCGGCCACGATCTCCGAGGACGAGCTGCTGGCGATCGTGGACCGCCTCAACGCCGATCCCAAGATCCACGGCATCCTGGTGCAGCTTCCGCTGCCGAAGCACATCGACAGCGAGAAGGTGCTGCGCCGGATCGACCCGGCAAAGGACGTGGACGGGTTCCATCCGGTCAACGTCGGCAAGCTGGTGACCGGCGACCAGTCGGCGTTCCGCCCCGCCACGCCCTACGGCGTGCAGCAGATGCTGATCCGCTCGGGCATCGAGACCAAGGGCGCCAACGCGGTGATCGTGGGCCGCTCCAACATCGTCGGCAAGCCGATGGCCAACCTGCTGATCCAGCAGGGACCCGGCGGGGACGCGACGGTGACCGTCTGCCACTCGCGGACCCAGCGACCTGCCGGCAGTCACCCGGGGCGCCGACATTCTCATCGCGGCGATCGGCAAGGCGGAGTTCGTCACCGGCGACATGGTCCGGCCCGGCGCGGTGGTCATCGACGTCGGCATCAACCGGGTGGACGACGCCTCGCAGCCCAAGGGCTACCGGCTGGTCGGGCGACGTGGCCTACGGACCGGTGGCCGAGATGGCCTCCTGGATCACGCCGGTGCCCGGCGGCGTCGGCCCGATGACGATCGCCATGCTGCTGCAGAATACCTTGCAGGCCTGGCAACAGGCGTCGATATTCACACTGACAGGCGCGGAGCCTCCCGTGCCAGAGTCAGCCATGGCCTACTCGCTGCAACTCCCCTAGCATCGCCCCGACGGATGAAGTCTGGTCGGTCAGCCAGCTCACCTCGGCGGTCAAGCGGCTGGTCGAGGGCGAGTTCATGCCCGTCTGGATCCGCGGCGAGGTCGTGGGACTCAAGGCCTGGCCCAGCGGGCACTGGTACTTCAGGCTGCGCGACCGGTCGAGCCAGGTCCGCTGCTGCATGTGGAGCCGGTACACCGAGCGGGCCGGCGACGCCGCCCAAGGACGGGACCGAGGTCTTCGTCCTCGGCAAGCCCGGCATCTACGAGGCCAAGGGCGAGTTTCAGTTCAACGTCACCCGGATGATCCCGACCGCCGCGATCGGCGCGGCCCAGCGGGAGCTCGAGCGGGTCAAGGAGCTGCTCCAGCAGGACGGGCTCTTCGATCCTGCGCGGAAGCGCCCGATCCCGGCGCTACGTGTCCACGCTGGCCGTGGTGACCAGCACCGCCGGCGCCGCGCTGCGCGACATCATCACCGTCGTGGGCAAGCGGTGGCCCTGCTGCCGGATCGTGGTGGTCAACGCGCGGGTGCAGGGCGAGGGCGCGGTGCACGCGCTGGCGCGGGCGCTCCGGCTGGTGAACCGGATCCCCGGCATCGAGGTCTGCATCGTCGGCCGCGGCGGCGGCGGTCGCGAGGATCTCGCCGCGTTCAACAGCGAGGCGGTCTGCCGCGCCCTCGCCGCGGTCCGCGTCCCCACGATCTCCGCGGTCGGGCACGAGACCGACATCTCGCTCACCGACCTCGTGGCCGACCTCCGGGCCGCCGACGCCGTCGGCCGCGGCGGAGCTGGCGCGTCGCCGACCGGCGCGAGGTCCTCCGCCAGCTGGCCGACCTCGCCGCTCGGCTCGCGGGCGGGCTCGGCGAGCCGCACCCGGCTCGGGGCCGAGCGGCTGGCGCGCACCGCTGACCGGCTGCATGGCCGCGTGGAAGCGGTGCTGCGGCGCGAGCACCATCGGGCCGACCGGCTCGCCGCCCAGCTCGACGCGCTGAGCCCGCTCCGGATACTCGATCGCGGCTACGCCGTGCCGGTCGGTCCCGACGGCCGGGTGCTCAAGCGCCGGGCGGATTTCGCTCCCGGTGCCCCCTTTCGATCTGCGGGTGGCCGACGGCGACGTCGCCGCCCGGGTGGAGGCCGCCATGAGCATCGCCGAGGATCTGGCCCGGCTGGAGGAGATCGTCCGCAAGCTCGAGGCCGAAGACGTCGAGCTCGACGCGGCGCTCGCGCTGTTCGAGGAGGGCGTCGCCCGCCTCCGGGCCGCGCGCGAGCACCTCGGCGCGGCGGAGCTCAAGGTCCAGACGGTGCTGGAGGAGGCGGGCGGCGACCTCCGGCTCACGGATCTGGATGGCTGACACTGCGGCGCGGTCGGCCGTGGATCTCCTCACCGAGGCCCGCGACTCGACCGACCGCTCCTCGACCAGTGGGCCGAGCGGCTGCGCGGCGAAGTCGCCGGGCCGGATGGCGACGCGCTGGCCTACGCACTGGCCACGCCGGGCAAGCGGGTCCGCGCCGCGCTCGTGCTGGCGTCGTACCGCGCGGTGGGCGGCGAGTCGCCGGCGGTCGCGGGCGTCGCGGCGGCGGTCGAGACCGTGCACACCTACTCCCTCGTCCATGACGACCTCCCGTGCATGGACGACGACGACCTCCGCCGGGGCCGGCCCACCACCCATCGCAAGTTCGACGTCCCCACCGCCACCCGGGTCGGGCTTCCTGCTCGTCCCGGTGGCGGCGCGGGTGCTCGCGGCGGCGGCGGACGCGCTGGCGCTGCCGGCTTCGGCGTTGGGCCGGATGGCGGCGGAGCTGTTCCGCGGCCGGCGGGATCGAGGGAATGGTGGGCGGGCAGTGGCTCGACCTCGAGGCCGAGGGCAGGGCGCTGGCGCTGGAGGACCTGATCGCGGTCCACCGGGGCAAGACCGGCGCGCTCATCCGCGCCGCCTGCACCCTCGGCGGCGATCGCGGCGGAAGCCGGGGCCGGACGAGGTCGCCGCGCTCACCGCGTACGGCGAGGACGTCGGGCTCGCGTTCCAGATCGCCGACGACGTGCTCGACGCGACCGGCACCAGCGAGGAGCTGGGCAAGACGGCCGGGCGCGACGCCCAGCTCGCCAAGTCCACCTACGTGAGCGTCCTGGGCGTCGAGGCCGCCCGGGCGGAGGCGGAACGGCTGGCGCGCCGGGCCGTCGGGCACCTCGACGCCGCGGGCATCCCGAGCGGGGCGCTGGGCGCCCTGGCGGGGTATATTGTGACTAGGAATTCGTAGAGATCAGCGCCTCGCTGTCATCCCGAGGGAGCACCGCGACCGAGGGATCTTGCCCGCGGGTCCCGGAGACCCGCTGAGAAGATCCCTCGCTGCGCTCGGGATGACAGGTTGACAGTGAACTTCGGATGTCGAATCCCATGACCCTGCTCTCGACCATCCACTCCCCCGCCGACCTCAAGCGTCTCCGCCGCGACCAGCTTCCCCAGCTCGCCCAGGAGATCCGCGACCGCCTGATCGAGTGCTGCTCCATCACCGGCGGCCACATCGGCGCCAGCCTCGGTGTCGTCGAGCTGAGCATCGCGCTGCTCTACGAGTTCGACTCTCCCGACCGACAAGATCGTCTGGGACGTGGGCCACCAGGCCTACGCCTGGAAGCTGCTCACCGGGCGGAACGACCCGTTCCCCAGCCTCCGCCAGAGCGACGGCATCTCCGGCTTCCTCAAGCGGAACGAGAGCGAGCACGACCAGTTCGGCGCCGGCCACGCCGGCACCGCCATGTCCGCGGCCTTCGGCATGGCCACCGCGCGCGACCTCCAGGGCGAGTCGCACAAGGTCGTGGCCGTCGTGGGCGACGGCGCGCTGACCTGCGGCCTCTCCTACGAGGGGATGAACAACGCCGGCCACTCCGAGCGCGACATCATCCTCATCGTCAACGACAACGGGATGTCCATCTCGCCCAACGTCGGCGCCATCAGCAAGACGCTCGGCCGCATCGTGGCCGACCCCCGCACCAACCGGCTGCGCGAGAAGATCAAGGGCATGACCTTCGCGCTCGGCGGCGTGTTCGGCGAGGGCGTGGTGGACTTCGCCAAGAACGTCGAGGAGAGCGTCAAGAACCTGTTCTCGCCCGGCATGCTCTTCGAGGAGCTGGGCTTCCGCTACTTCGGCCCGATCGACGGCCACGACCTCCCGAAGCTCTGCGAGACGCTCCAGTTCGTCCGCGGCATGCACGGGCCCCGCGTCATCCACGTGATGACCCAGAAGGGGAAGGGCTTCGCCTTCGCCGAGGCGAACCAGGAGAAGTGGCACGGGCTCGCCGCCTACGACCCCGTCACCGGCGAGGCGCGGAAGAAGGCCAGCGGGCCGCCGACCTGGACCCAGGTGTTCGGCGAGGGCCTCACGGCACTCGCCGCCGAGCACCCCGAGCTGGTGGCGATCACCGCCGCGATGCCCTCGGGCACCGGCACCAGCATCTTCCAGAAGAAGCACCCGGAGCGGTTCTTCGACGTCGGCATCGCGGAGGGGCACGCGGTCACCTTCGCCGGCGGCCTCGCGACCCAGGGGATCCGGCCCGTCGTCGCCATCTACAGCACCTTCCTCCAGCGCGCCTACGACAACGTCATCCACGACGTCGCCGTGCAGCAGCTGCCGGTGATCTTCTGCATGGACCGCGCGGGGCTGGTGGGCGAGGACGGCCAGACCCACATGGGGCTGTACGACATCGCCTACATGCTGGCGGTGCCGGGCATGACGGTCACGGCGCCCAAGGACGGCGACGAGCTGATCGGCCTGCTCCGCACCGCGCTGGCGCACACCGGCGGGCCCTTCTGCACCCGCTACCCGCGCGACAAGGCGCCGGCCGAGCCGCGCGACGCCGGTCGAGATCGCCGCGGTGCCGTACGGCACCTGGGAGCAGCTCCGCGAAGGGAGGGAAGACGTCGCGATCCTGGCGGTGGGCACCATGGTGCCGCCGGCCGTCCAGGCGGCCGAGCTGCTCGCCGCCGAGGGCATCGACTGCGCGGTGGTCAACTGCCGCTTCCTCAAGCCGCTCGACTCCGCGATGCTGGAGTCGCTGGTGCAGCGACACCGGATCCTGGTGACGGTCGAGGAGGGCACGATCGTGAACGGCTTCGGCGCCTACCTCGCCGAGACGCTGCAGACCACCCACCCCGAGGTGCGGGTCGTGGCGCTCGGCGTGCCCGACCGGCTGATCGAGCAGGCGCCGCGGGCCGAGCAGCTCGAGCTGTTCGGGCTCACCGCGGCCGGTATCGCCCGCCGGATCACCGCGCTGCAGCACGAGGAGAGCCTCGAGGCGCGATGAAGGTCGGCGTCGTCGGCAACCCGCGGTACCGCGACCTCAAGGCGGTGCTCGAGCACGTCGCGCGCCAGGCGCCGGCCCGGGGGATCACGCTCTACGCCGAGGAGCGGCTGGCGCCGTTCTGGAGCGCGGGAGCTGGCCTCGCTCTCCGCCATCGAGCTCGACGCGCTCGATCACCTTCGGCGGCGACGGCACCCTCCTGCGCGGCGCGCGGCTGCTCGGCGGCCGCGAGACCCCGATCCTCGGCGTCAACCTCGGCCGGGTCGGCTTCCTCACCACCGCCACCCGCGACAGCCTCGACGAGGCGCTCGACTGCCTGGTGGCGGGCCGCTACGTCACCGAGCGGCGGCAGGCGCTCCACGCCGCGATCCGCGATGGCAGCGGCGCGCAGCGCTCGACCCAGATGGCGGTGAACGACGTCGCCGTGCACAAGGGCGGCGTCGCGCGCGTGGTCCGGGTCAACGTCTTCATCAACGGCGAGAACGTCGGCCCCTACAGCGCCGACGGCATCATCGTCGCCACGCCGACCGGCTCGACCGCGTACTCGCTGAGCGCCGGCGGGCCGATCGTGGTGCCGGGCGTGGAGGCGATGGTGGTCACGCCGATCGCCGCGCACACGCTCGCGGTCCGGCCGCTGGTCGTGCCGGCGACCTATCGGATCGTCATCGAGCCGATTGCCGGCTGGGCCGACGACCTGCTGGTCTCGTTCGACGGGCAGACCGGGACGACGCTCGCGCCGGGCGAGAGCGTGGACGTGCGGCGAGCCGATCACCGGGTCTGCCTCATCCGGCTCGGCGGCGACGGGTTCTTCAGCCGGATGCGGCAGAAGCTGCACTGGGGGGATCTGTCGGACCGGGAGACGGTGCGATGAGCTGGTGGGCGGCCGCGCTCACTTCATCCCGAGAGAGCGTAGCGACCGAGGGACCCTCTCCGCATTGCGGCCAAGGTCCCTCAGTCGTTCGCTCCTTCGGGATGAGGTAGCGGGAATCGGTCGCTAGCATGATCTCCGAGCTCCGCGTCCGCGACCTCGCCACCATCGCCGACGTCACCCTCCATCTCGGCCCCGGCCTCAACGTCCTCACCGGCGAGACCGGGGCGGGGAAGTCCATGCTGGTGGATGCGCTCGCGCTGCTGCTCGGCGAGCGCGCCGCCAGCGGCAGCGTGCGTCCCGGCGCCGCGAAGACCATCGTCGAGGGCGCGTTCGAGGGGGTCGACAAGGTCGCCCGCCAGCGGATCGAAGCCCTCGGCCTCGATCTCGAGGACGGACGGCTGATCGTGCGGCGCGAGGTCTCGGCCGAGGGCCGCTCGCGGGCGTGGGTGAACGGCAGCCCGACCACCGCCTCGGTGCTCGGCGAGCTCGGCGCGCTGCTGGTGGATCTCCACGGCCAGCACGAGACCCAGTCGCTGCTCCACGCCGACGCCCAGCGCGACATCCTCGACGCATTCGCCCACGCGGAGGCCGAGCGCGCGGCGGTGGCGGAGGCGCACGCGGCGCTGCACCGCCTGCGGGATGAGGAGGCCGCGCTCGCGGCGAAGCGCGACGAGGTCCGGCGCCGGGCGGACTACCTGCGCCACGTGGTGAACGAGATCGACGCCGCCAGGCTCAAGCCGGGCGAGGACGACGGCGCTCCAGGTCGAGGCCCGCCGGCTGAGCCAGGCCGGAGCGCTGGCCGAGCACGCGCAGCGGATCGCCGACGCGCTCGAGGGCGAGGGCGGGAACGCGCTGGGCGCGGTGGCCGTGGCCGATCGCGCGCTCGCGGCGCTGGAGAAGGTGGATCCCGCGGTCGGCGGGCTGGCGGGAGATGCTCGACGCCGCCTACGCCAACCTCTCGGAGCTGGCCCGTCTCGCCGCCGGCTACGCGGGGGAAGTGCAGGAGGATCCCGAGCGGCTGGCGGAGGTCGAGCGGCGGCGGGACCTGCTCTTCCGGCTGACCCAGAAATACGGGGCGACGATCGAGGCCGTGCTCGCCGCGCGGAACGAGCAGCCGCGGAGCTGGACCTGCTCGACACCGCCGACGTGGATCTCCGGGCCCTCGCGGCCCGGCGGGTAGCGGCGGAGGGTGCCTTCGAGGCCGCGGCGGGCGCGCTATCCGATCGCCGGCGCGAGACCGCCGACCGGCTGGCCCGCGGGGTGAACCGTCTCCTGCCGCAGCTCGGCCTGCCGGGAGGCAAGCTGGGAGTCGCGCTGGCGCCGCTGCCGGAGCCGGCGTCCCACGGGCAGCGAGAGCGTGCAGCTCACCGTGCAGCTCAACGTCGGGCTCGACGCCAAGCCGCTCGCGCGGGTGGCCTCGGGGGGCGAGCTCTCGCGCCTGATGCTGGCGCTCAAGGTCGTGCTGGCGCGGCACGACGCGATCGCCACGCTGGTGTTCGACGAGGTGGACCAGGGGATCGGCGGCGAGGTCGGCGCGCAGGTGGGCGGCGCGCTCGCCGAGGTGGCCGAGCGGCACCAGGTGCTGGTGATCACCCACCTGCCGCAGATCGCGGCCCGGGCCGACCGGCACCTGGTGGTGTCGAAGGAGGCGCGGGGCGGCATCGCCACCAGCGACGTGCAGGTGATCCACGGCGAGGACCGGGTGGGCGAGATCGCCCGGATGCTGGGCGACGGGGAGGGGGAGGCGGCGCGGCGACACGCGCAGGCACTGCTGAGGAAAGAGCGCGCGGCCCGCCGCTAGTTCTGCGTGTTCGGCCTCTGCCAGGTGAGCGCCAGGAGCATCCCCGTCAGGTTCGCTCCGGCGCAGACCGCGCCCGCGATGATCAGGTAGCGCGCCATCCAGCGCAACACCGCCAGGCTGTCGATCGTCACCGCCACCAGCAGCAGCTTCACGCTGAGCAGCGCGGCGGCGGTGGAGAAAAGCAGAAGCTGAACCAGCAGCAGCGGCCGGTATCCCATCCCCGCATACATCCAGTAGAGCGCGAGGCCGACCAGCAGCCAGGCCAGGATGGCGGTGCGGGTGCTCCTGCCCAGCAGCGGCAGGTCGGCGATGAGCGGGGCCACCAGCAACGCGAGCGCCGCCAGCATCAGCAGGAGGATGAGGACGGAACGACGCAGCTCTCCGGGTGTAGCGTCTTCCGCTGTGTGCTCGGCAGGTCCTCGCAAGGTCATCATGTCCTCACTCGGCCGCCGAATAGGATCCGGCGGACCCGCCGGCCTGGGGCCGCAACGATCGCGCGACCAGGCCGAGTCCTCCGGCCAGGAGTATCAGGATCAGCAACGTGTCGAAGAGCGAGGTCGGCCGGAAGTAGACGTGCAAGTTGGCGATGATGCCCACCAGGATGATGAGTGCGCCAGCGGCCGTGAGCAGCCAGCCGGCCAGCGACCGGCCGTCGAAGAACAGGATCCCGATCCCGATCAAAAGCGGCACCAGGGACAGGCCGAACGCGTTGTAGCCCCAGAATTGCCAGAGGCCCGAGGTCACGGTCACCCGGGTGAGCAGCAGATAGCCGCCGGCGATCACCATCGCGAGACCGGCCAGAAAGCTGCCGAGTCCGCCTGGCGTCCCGCCCGCCCCCTTCATCGGCCGACCCGTTCGATCGCGATCATCTCCCCGAATATTATGCGGGAATCCCCGTGGCGGAACCGGCAAGCCGGGTCGGGCTCACCAGAGGCCGAAATAGAGCCGGAGCCGGGCCCGGATGCGATGGGTGTCGGGAACGATGCCGCCCGAGGCGGACAGGATACGCTCGTAGGTCCAGCCGGCGTCCACCGGGAGACCGGTGCCACCGGGACGGAGGGCACCGGGATTGGAGTAGGTCACCCCGATGCTCACTAGGGTCGCGCTGGCGTCGCTCTCCTGCGCCAGCACGCCGGCGTCCACGCCGGGGATCGCGTCCGCCTCGCTCCGGTACTCGACGGCATCCTCGCCCTTGGACCACCGCTCCAGCGACCCGATGAGCGCGAAGGTCCGGGCCAGCCGGAAGAACGGGCGCACCGCGAGCGTGGTGACGTCGCCGGGATCGAGCCGGACGGAAGCCAGCAGGCTTCGGGCGGGGAACGGCTGGCTGGGTGGGGCCACCCGCTCGAGGATGTCGCCGGCGAGCTGGCGGTTGTACCCGCCCTCGAGCCGGACTCCAATGCTGCCGGAGCCCAGGTCCACGATGCCCCGGACCTCCAGGTCGGTCTGCCCGTCGCCGGTGCCGAGTGCGAGCAGGCGATCGGTGCGGGGGCGGACGCCGGAGGGGAATCGGATCAGTCCCTCGGCCGCGGCGCGGAAGCCGCCCCGGCGCCCGCCGCGATCCCACCGGTCGGCGAGGGTGAGCGCGACGCCGGCCTCGGCGTCGCCGCGGAAGGTCACCTCGGACTGCCCGGTCTCGATCCCGATCGGCCCGGCGAGATCGCTGATCAGCGGTTCGAGCTCGCTGCCGGTAAGCGGCTCGGACGGGAGCGCGGGCGCGGCGGCGAATCCGCCGACGCCGAGTTCGGTGCCGAGCGTGGCCTGGAGCGTGGCGATGCGGGCGACGAGCGCGGTGCCGGCGTCGCTCCCGCCGGTGGGGATGAACGGCGACGCGGTGCCGGGGTCGCCCAGCAACGCAAAGAGGTCGCCGAAGAGCGCGTCGCCCTCGGCGAGCGTCGCGTCGGCGAGGGCGCGGCGGGCGGGGTCTCCGTCGTAGGCGCCGGCGGCGATCTGCGCCTCCAGCGTGCTCAGCGCGCCGTCGAACTCGACGAAGAAGGGGTCCTGCGCGGCGGGGCCCGGATTGAGTCCCGCGTTGGCCCCGGCGGCGTCGAGCTCGAGCGTGGTCTGCATTCTCGCGCGGGCGAGCGGGAGCCGGCCAAAGACGGCGATGAACCGGGTGACGCCGAGCGTGAGGCCGAGGACGGCGGTGCTCACGTCGGCCTGCGCGTCGCCGGAGAGGTCGCCTAGATTCAGTCGAGCGTCGGCGAGCCCGGTGACCCGCTGGACGATGGCGTCATAGGGGGCGAGGATGGAGAGGCGGTCGCTGTCCAGCGGACCGGAGAGGTCGGCGGCGAGGCCCTCCTTGTTGCCGTCGCGGAAGCGCTTGTCCCAGGAATCGAAGGCACCGTCCACCTCGAACCGGAGCACGCCGGGCGGGGCGCCGACGGGGGCGAGCTGAGCTCGGGCCACCGAAGGCGCCGCCAGGCAGACGATGACTCCCAGACACCGCGCGCCATACCCCACAGTCCCTCCAGAGAGATGCCGACCCCCGTGACGCGATTGTCGTCCGTGAGACTGGCAAGTTCGCTGTTCGAGTCCTCGTTTTCCAGCCGTCCCGCGGTGGCGGCCTCCGCGCCGGGCCGGGTGAATCTGATCGGCGAGCACACCGACTACAACGGGGGGCCGGTGCTTCCCGTCGCGCTGGAGCGCCGGACCGCGGTCGCGGCGGCGCTGGAGGATGGGTGGTTCGTGGTCTCTGCGCTGGACGGCACCGTGCGGGGGCTGGAGGTCGACGCGCCGCTCCGGGGCGACTGGACCGGCTACCTCATCGGCGTCGTGCGCGAGCTGCGGGCGGTCGGCGCCGCCCCGATCGGCGCCCGCGTCGCGGTGGCATCCACGCTCCCGGTGGGAGCGGGCCTCGCATCGTCGGCGGCGCTCACGGTGGCGGCGGCCAAGGCGCTAAGCCTGCTGGCGGGACGGAGGCTCACGCCGGCGCAGCTGGTGGACGTGGCGCACCGCGCAGTGCGCGACCAGGTGGGGGTTCGCTCTGGACGAACGGAGCAGACCATCGCGGCGCACGCGACCTCGGGCGCGGCACTGTTGTTCGAGACCGCGACCGGCGAGATGCAGCGGGTCCCGTTGCCGGGCCGGCTCTGGGTGGTGGAAACCGGCGTCTCCCGTGAGTCGGGCGACGCGGGGCTCAACCAGCGGCGGCTGGAGTGCGAGGAGGCGCTAGGGCATTGCCGCGAGGTGTGGCCGGGCCTGGTGCAGCTCTCGAATCTTTCGACCGACGACCTGTCCACGGTCAAGGCCCGGCTCGCTCCAGAGCTGGCGGCGCTGGTACGGCATGTGGTGACCGAGACGTTCCGAACCCGGATGGCGGCGGACGCGCTAGGGCGGGGAGATCTCGGGCAGGTCGGCTGGCTGCTGGTGGAGGGCCACGAGTCGCTCAGGGTGGACTATCGCTCCTCGATCCCGGAGGGGGACGCGATCGTGGAGCTGGCGATGGATCACGGGGCGTATGGCGCGCGACTCACCGGCGCGGGATGGGGCGGCTGCGTGGTGCTGCTGGTGCCGGAGGACCGGAGCGCGCGGATCCTGGCGGAGATCGCGCAGGGCTTTCGCGACCGGTTCGCGCGCGAGCCGACGATGTGGAGCACCCGGGCGGCGTCGGGGGTGCGCCGGGAGACGTTGGTGGCGTAGGGGAAAGGTCGGGGTCGGCTGGGGCGGGTATATTGAACGTGCTTCCCGCCCGGGTGGCGAAACTGGTAGACGCTTGGGACTTAAAATCCTCTGGGGGCAACCCCGTCCGGGTTCGAATCCCGGCCCGGGCACTGGTTCCGACGCAGGTGGCGGAACGCGGACGTCGACCAGCACCCTCCGCGTTTTTCTGCTCTCCCTCCCGCCCGACGCTCTCCCTATCGTACTTCGTCATGCCGGTCCCACGCCGTCCCCCTAAACTGCTGCAGCAACTCCGTCAGGCACTCCGGGTGCGCCACTACAGCCGGCGGACGGAGGAGACCTACGTCGGGTGGGTCCGGCGCTACGTGCGGTTTCATGGACTTCGACACCCGGGCACCCTGGGGAGTGACGCGATCCGGCAATTCCTGACCGCGCTCGCGGACGGCGCAAAACTCAGCGCGAGCAGCCAGACCCAGGCACTGAGTGCGGTGGTCTTCCTGTATCGGGAGGTGTTGAACCGCGATCCGGGATCGCTGGGCGACCTCGTCCGAGCCAAGCAGCCATCGCGACTGCCCGTGGTGCTGAGCCGGGACGAGGTCCGGGAGCTGCTCCAGCGGCTGGAGGGAACCCCGCGGGTGGTCGGCATCCCTGTTCTATGGCAGCGGCCTCCGGTTGCTGGAAGCGCTCCAGCTCCGGGTCAAGGACGTGGATTTCGCGGGGGGTGAGATCCGGGTGCGCCGGGCGAAGGGTGCGAGGGATCGGGTGACGGTCCTTCCGGGCGCGCTCACGGCGGAGCTCGAGCGCCATCTGGAGCGGGTGCGCCGACTGCACCAGCGCGACCTGGCAGGCGGCGCCGGGAAGGCGCCGCTACCCGATGCCTTCGAGCGCAAGGCACCCGGCGCCGCGAGGGATTGGAGCTGGCAGTACGTCTTTCCGGCGGTCCGGCGATACTTGCATCACTCGGGCGATTACGCCGGGCACCATATTCATGAGTCCGTGATCCAGCGTGCCGTCCGCGCAGCCGCGATCGCGGCGGCCATTCCCAAGCGGGTCACGTGCCACAGCCTACGACACTCGTTTGCGACGCACCTGCTGCAGGACGGCTACGACATCCGGACCGTTCAGGAGTTGCTGGGGCACCGCGACGTAGCGACGACGATGATCTACACCCATGTGCTGAACCGCGGTGGGCTGGGGGTGCGGAGCCCGGCTGACCGGCTGTAGGGTCTTAGAGAGGCAGTTCCGGGTTTCACAACATTGCAGGACATATCGGGTGCTGCCGGCAGCGTCATCTTGACAGGGCAGGTCTCGCCCGGCATAACAAGGGGCGTGGCTGGAGGTTAGTGGCCGCCGTGTTGGCCGGGGGGCGTGTGACGGGATTGGACGGCGTGTGGAGGTGGGGATATGGGGGGTGGGGGCTGCAACCCAATACTAGTTAGTCCGACGCACGAGCATGGAGGTATCATGCGGCACCTGCAAGCTGGCCTCCTCGCGGCAATCCTCTGCCTCACCATTGCAGCAAGTGCGGGGGCGCAACAGCAGGCCAGCTTCACCCAATGGACGGTCCCCGGCCCACCACTCACTTCCAAAGTCCTGTCCGGGGCGATGCTGCCCGACAGCGTGCGGCGCAAGGTGGGGTACCATCACTGGAAGGGGGCGGCTATCGGCGGGGGAGTGGGCGCGGCAGTTGGGAGCGCACTTGCGTTCGGACTGGTCGGCAGGTGCGCGGACTGCACCGTGACGACATGGGAGCGGATCCAGGCAGCCCTCCTCGTCACAGGGACGGGCAGCGCCTTCGGCTTCCTAGTAGGCTTGGCATCGCCGAAGTATGCCCGGGAGGCGCCGCTCGAAACTTCGGGCGCGGAGTAGGCAGAGGAGAAGTGGCACCGCGCGGTCTAACCCGCGCATGCAGCCGACGGGCCGCAGGTAGCGCCACCCTCCGCTCGGCCACAGAGCGCCTGGAGCGCGCTGTGGAACGTAGGTTTGTGCGGGAGCGAGCACGATCGCCCGCAGCTGATGCGCAAGTCGTTAGGCAGACGCCATGGATGTTACCGAGGAACAGATCACTGCGAAGCTCTTTCGCGACGACACGTTGCCCGTCGGCGACCGGCAGGTGCGCGTCCTGTTCCTCCTGCCCAGCACGCTTTGGCGCCCGCTACGGGCCTCTTGGTGGACTGGCAAGGAGGCGTGCATCATAGGTGGGGATGAGCAAGGCAACTACATCCTACGCCACTGCGATGGCACCGTTCGCCTGTGGGACCATACTCGTGGGAAGGATGAGGTCCTGACGCCAAGCGTTCGCGCGTTCTTTAACGGGCTCGTTCCGTCCGCTCGGTGAGCCGCTGCCTAACCAGCGCATGCAGCCGACGGGCCGGACGGGCGCAGGACTACGCTCGGGCGGGGGCCTCGGTGAGCGCCGCTAAGGAGGCGTAGGTTTCTGCGGGCGCGGGCACGAGAGCCCGCAGCTGATGCGCATTTCGTTAGGCCGACACCGCGCAGATCGTGGACCCCTGAGGGAGGTGTCGGCTAATGGCACTACCCGCGGACACCCCGAGCAGCCTCGATGCGGTCCACGTCGCGGTTCGCGAGGCCTTCGCGCGAGCCGACCTTCCTGCCTACGCCCAGTACTTGGCGCCGGACCTTCGGTACGTTGATCCCCAAGGCCGCGTTCAGAGCCGGGAACAGCTCCTCGCCGAGGTGCAACGGCAGTTCGATCGACTCGTGACCTTCCGATCCGAGTTTACGCGCGAGAGCTTGGTAGAGGCTGGAGGCGACATAATCGAGACGGGCGTTCACGATGCGGCGATTGCGCTTCGGATCTACATCTTCTTCGAAGTGCGCTGGCAAGTCAGCAGACGTGGGCGCTATACCTGGCGTCGAACGAGCCAGGGGAACTGGCAGCTGGGCGAGGCAATCCTATTTTCGGAGACTGTACGCCGGGACGGACTAGGGTTGGCAGGACGTGCGCCCTTTGCCCGGACCTCCACTCGGGGCGCGGCCTAACCCGCGCATGCAGCCGACAGGCCGAGGTAGGCCGGCGCTCCGCTCGGGCGGTGCCCTCAGCGAGGCCAAACAATGGAAGCGTCAATTTGTGCGGGCGCCGACATGATCGCCCGCAGCTGATGCGCAAGTCGTTAGGCCGCACCCGACGTACATGGGATAACACATGCCCATTGACCGATTTCTAGTCCTTCTTACGTGTGTCGGGGCTTGCCGCGCCGAGCCCACTCTCAGCAGGGTCCACTCCGGATGGCGCGATCCATCTCCACACGTCTCGCAGATGGTGACGATAACCCCCGGTGTCGCTGTCGAAGTCTTAGACTGGGGCGGACGCGGACCCCCGCTGGTCTTTCTGGCAGGGCTGGGGAACACTCCCCATGTCTACGACACCTTCGCACCAGCATTCACCGACCGCTTTCACGTCTATGGCATCACTCGCCGAGGTTTCGGTCATTCGACTGGACTGCCAGTCGACGCCGCCGTGACGTTGGTGAGCGATCTTCGCACGGTGTTGGATTCGCTCCACCTCTCACGGGTGATCCTCGCGGGCCATTCCATTGCTGGAGAGGAACTGACAGGTTTTGGCTCGACATACCCTGATGGCTGCGAGGGCCTCGTTTACCTTGATGCGGCCTACGACAGGAGCGACAGTGATAGCAAGCTCACGCGGGAGTTGGATAGACTCTGGCGGCCGGCCGTATCCCGCCCGCCGATGACGCCGTCGGACTCCGCCTCGCGAACCGCGGTTGAGGCCTACTATGCGCGGAACGCGGTCCGCGGCTTGCCGGAGGCAGAGGTTCGGGCGGTCACGCGATTCGACTCGACCGGCCGCTACGCAGGCAGGATCGGCTACGACTCCCTCGGTGCACAACGCGTCGGGCGGCTCCTCAGGGGCCTGCCTCCGCCTGCGTATCATCGCTTGAGGTGTCCGTCGCTCGCCATCTATGCGGTGCCCGATTCTGCCGCAGCATACTTCGCGTGGTACGGCGCCTTGGATTCAGCTGGCAAGCGCGATGCGTTGCGATACTTTCGTGTATTTATTCCCGGACTACGGGCGGATATAGACGAGTTTCGACGAAACGCTCCATTATCGCATGTGGTGGAGATTAATAACGCGAGTCATTGGGTATTCCTATCAAACCGCGATGAGACGATGAGCGCGATGCGCACGTTCTTGGCGAAGATGGGGTCTTAGAGGCGAACGCCCATGCACCTGCGGCCTAACCCGCGCATGCAGCCGACGGGCCGGGCGGGCGCGGAACTCCCCGCGGGCGGCGGCCACCGGTGGGCCGCTAAGGAGCCATAGGTTTGTGTGGGCGCCGGCAGGATCGCCCGCAGCTGATGCGCAAGTCGTTAGGCGGCAGCACACTCTCTCAAGAAGCACTCGGGCCTCCATGCACGGACGACATTACCTGCGGCACGCTCGCTACGGATGGGTTCCTGCACTCCTGCTTGTTGTCTGGGCTTGTGGTACCGAGCCCAACCCGGAGGTGGGTGGGACGTGGAGCCTCACTAGCAGCTTCGCTGGCGGAGATTTCGCCTGTACGGTCGAGGCTCTCCTCACCCTCACTAGCGACGGGGCGGACCTCACGGGGACACTCGTTGAGGAGCAAGCGACGTGCACCGGTGCAGGAGAACCGATCGAGGTCGTGACCGAGAGCCATCCGATTATTGGCGAGCTCGACGGTGATGAGATCAGCTTTACGGCTCCAGAGGGTGAGGGGGGCGGCGGGTGTGCGATCATAGTCTTCGAGGGCCGGGCCGGTGACTCGACCATGTCGGGTCAGCTCGAGACCAGACCGATCGTCTTCTGCCAAGGCACGTTCGTACAGATGCGTGGGACGTGGCAGGCAGAGCGACGCTGAGACGGCGATTGCGCCGGCAGCCGCCTAACCCGCGCATGCAGCCGACAGGCCGGAGGGGCGCAGAGTTCCGCTCGGGCGGAAGGTTCCCTGAGCGCGATATGGAACGAAGGATTGTGCGGGCGCTGGCGTGATCGCCTGCAGCTGATGCGCCAGTCGTTAGGCAACACGACCCGACTTTGGAGAACGCGGGCATGATCGCACGGGTATGGCACGGCGTGGTCCGGGATGAAAAGGCGGACGACTACACCCAGTATCTGACCGGCTTTGGGCTCCAGGATTACCAGGCAGTGCCCGGCAATTGCGGAGTCCAGTTGCTTCGCCGCAGTGAAGGGGTACACGTCCATCTTCTGCTGCTTTCATTTTGGAGCTCTCGCGAAGCGATCGAGGCGTACGCGGGTCCTGACATCGAGCGTGCTCATTACTATCCGTACGACCTCGAGTGCCTGGTCGATCCGGAACCTCGCGTGGCCCATTATGAGGTCGTGGCAAGTACGGGGCTCAGCAGGAGTTAGCCCGACGGGGCCGCTCTCCGGGAGGCCCAGATGGCGGGAGTTCCCGATCCAGCACCGTGCCGCGTTGCCTAACCCGCGCATGCAGCCGACGGGCCGAATCGGCGCGACGGTCCGCTCGGCCGCAGCACGCCTGCGACGCGCTGTGGCACATAGGTTTGCCCGCGGGCCGGCATGATAGCCCGCAGCTGATGCGCAAGTCGTTAGGCGGCACCACCCAGCTCTTGTTGCAATGTAAGTACAATGTACTTACATTGCCCGCATGGGCGAGCTCCGCTTCGAGTGGGACTCAGGTAAAGCGGCGGCCAATGAGCGCAAGCATGGGATCAGCTTCTCTGAAGCTGAGACAGTCTTCAGCGATGAGCACGCCCTCTTACTCGATGATCCGGACCACTCCTCGCCAGACGAGGAGCGGTTCATTCTGTTGGGCTTGAGTGCGGGACTTCGGGTGCTCGTAGTCGTCCACTGCTACCGAGCCCCCGACGACACCATACGGCTGATCTCCGCTCGCAAGGCCACACCGCCTGAACGGCGGCACTACGCTGCGAGGTGGCGCCCATGAGGAAGGAATACGATTTCAGCAAGGCCCGGCCCAATCCCTATGCGAAGCGGCTGAAGCGCTCCGTCACGATTCGGCTCGATACGGCCACCATTGATTACTTCAAGCGTCTGGCAGCGGAAACCGAGATTCCGTACCAGACTCTGATCAACCTGTATCTGCGGGACTGCGCGCTGCACGGGCGGAAACTGGCCATGCAGTGGCGTCCGCGCGGCGCCGCCTAACCCGCGCATGCAGCCGACGGGCCGGATGGGCGCTGGGCGCCGCTCGGGCGGCGCCCTTCAGTGAGCGCCACGAAGGAGGCGTAGGTTTGTGCGGGCGCGGGCACGATCGCCCGCAGCTGATGCGCAAGCCGTTAGGCAGCACCCAAGGCTTCAGTCCTGAGGTTGGGTCTCCCACCGCGCTTCTTGGAGGGTACATGCGGCTAATGCTCGTGGGCGCCCTGGCCGCCCTCGCCTTGGCGACTACCCCCCAGCGTTTGCTTGCCCAGCACTCGGGAGTGATCGCCCCATCGTCCGCAGGTTTGAGAGCCACCGCCGCGCTACGCCCCCAGCCGTTCACCTCGTTCACTGTGAGTCACCCCCATCTGGTGCCGGAGGTCGAGAGCGCGCGCGGAAGCCGTCGCCAAGGCGAGATCCTAATGATCGTGGGTGGGGCTGTGCTGGTTACTGGCTTACTGGTCGACGAGAGCCTCGTTACGATCGCTGGCGTGGCGGTCGGCGGCTACGGTCTGTACCTCTACTTGCGGGAGACGCGCTAGTTCAAGCTGGGGCGGCGTAAAGCAGGTCTGCGCGCGGTGCTGCCTAACCCGCGCATGCAGCCGACAGGCCGGACCGGGGCGGAACTCCATCTGGGCGGTACCCTCCGGTGGAGCTGCTAAGGAAGCGTAGGTTTGTGCGGGCGCCACCATGATGGCCTGCAGCTGATGCGCAAGTCGTAGGCGGACGCGCGAGCATCTTGGTAGGATAAGACACGACTCGCATCACTATCGCGGATACGTGCATGCATTCAGGCCCAGTCGTTTCTGATTGCGACGGCACCTTGGTCGACAGCAAACCCGGCGCGAACACGGTCTGGCTGGAAGTCGCTGCCGAGTGACTCATATTCCATTTGCCACCACCGGCGCCTACCCGGTACGTGCGGGCAATCGCGTCCACCCGCTCATTGATGGCGAGCCTGCATTTCGCCGGGTTTGTGACGCCATTGATCAGGCCCAAGCGCGGGTGTGGGTCGCCGTCACGTTTCTCTGGGCCAGCTTTCAGATGCCCGATGGTCGCGGTTCGTTCTTTGACGTACTGACACGAGCGCGCCAGCGTGGACTCGACGTCCGGGTGCTATTTTGGCGACCTGATGATGCGACCGCACATCTGCGGACTAATGCGTTCTGGGGGTCGCCCGCGCATGTCGCGCTGCTGGAGCAGCAGGCGTCGGAGATCAGCATTCGCTGGGATCGCGCGCACCCTGGATTCTGTCAACATCAAAAACTCTGGCTCATCGACGTTGGGTTGGAAACGGCCTGTGCGTTTGTCGGTGGCATCAATCTCAATCCCCATTCGGTGGTTGCCCCCGGCCATCGTGGCGCACAACACAATCACGACATGTATCTCGAGATCAGCGGTTCGGCAGTCACAGACGTCCACCACAACTTTGTGCAACGCTGGAACGAGGCCAGCGAACGGGACGAGGCGGACGGTCGGTGGGGACCCGATGCTGATCGCGATCTCGCCTTTCCAGACCGGGTAGCGGCGGTACGTGGATCCACCGTCGCCCAAGTGCAACGGACGATCCATCCTGGCCGCTACGCCAACACCCACCCCACTCCCGGCGGGGCTCCGTTTGCCATCGCCGACGGTGAGTTCTCCAATCGCGACCAGTACATCCATGCCATCCGCGCTGCCCGTGAGTATATCTATCTTGAGAACCAAGCCATCAGTGTGCGGCCAATCCTTGAAGAGCTTGTAGCCGCGGTGAAGCGCGGCGTGGCGGTTGTCCTAGTGTTGCCGACCGTGGCCAGCAGCATCGACGCACCTGCGGATCCCCACGGCGAGCTGTTCCGTGACGAACGCCGCACGCTGGCGCGCACGTCGCATTTCACTCTAGCAGGACTGGCCGGACCAGATGCCAGTGGCGCACGCCAACCCGTTCACGTGCATGCCAAACTTATGATCATTGATGATGTCTGGGCGACGGTCGGCTCCTGCAACCTCCACCGATATTCCATGTATGGTAACAGTGAGCTCAACATCGCCTTCGCCGATGCGGTGACGGTGCGCGCATTACGCTGCGAACTCCTAGCGGAGCATCTCGAACAGGACACATCCGCGCTCGATGGCCGATCGGCGCTCTGCGTGTTTCGGACCGTGGCTGAGCAGAATGCGGGTCGCCGGGACGGTGGAAATCCCGACTGGGAAGGAATCGCCTGCGCGATGGATCCACTTCAGTGGTGGGCAAGCTGAACGGCGCGATCGTCGGCCGGTCGATGACAAGGAAGAGAACCCTAATATCTCGACTGGCACCGCCTAACCCGCAATTGCAGCCGACAGGCCGATCGGCGCGAGGCTCCGCCCGGGCGGCAGCATCACTGGCTGCGCTGAGGAAGCGACAAATTGTGCGGGCACGGGCAGTGTAGGGCCTGCAGCTGATTTGCATTTCGTTAGGCAGCACGGAACAAGTTTGGAGCAAACACGGAGCTGATATGACAGTCCTTCCACATCTCGCCAACTTCGAATTGGCGTGGCGCTGGAAGGAGCTGTCCCCGGAGACTCAGCGTCAGATTAGGCCATTGAACCCGACCGAATCGCTTCTGGCGGACGTTCGAAGCCGCGAGCTATTCAACGGCGATGGGCCACGCTCCTTTACCATGCGACTGATCGCCATGCGAGCTGTTGCGCGCGAGTCCCCCTTGGCGATCGGGGTTTGGCTGAGGACCCAGCTGCCCGATGACGAGTTGGTGACCACTTCGTGGGGATCCGAAAGGGCGGTGGCGGTGCCTTGGCCGGTCTTCACCGAGTTCTGGGCCGACTTCTGCTATCCTGGGTCGGACGACGCAATCATCTGGCCGGCGGCCGAGGCTTGGGCCGTCTGTTACCGGCACATCGAGCAGTTTGAGATCGCGCGGCGTGCTGCCTAACCCGCGCATGCAGCCGAGGCTGTGTTAGCGCAGCTCCTTGCGCAGTCCACTTGAGTTCAGGGCAAGCAGACGCCCAGGACCGGAGAAAGCACACCCTGACCTCACCAGGGAAGGACGCCTGCTGCCGCGGCGGCATCGATGTGACCGCTAGCATCGGGAGCTCGAGTAGGCTGCGATCCCTCCCCGACCTTCAGAAGCTGATCTTTACGATCCGGCCTCCGCCGCCGACCATCCATCCGGCGTGCTGGTTCGCGAACGAGACGGCCCAGAAGTCGAGGAAATCGGGCAGCTCGTGCCAGGTGTCGCCCTCGTCGGGCGACCAGGCGGCGCCGCCGCGGGCGACGGCGAAAACCGCGGGCAGCCCTGCCTTGCTCACGTAGCTCAGTCCGAAGACGGTACCGAAGGGGAAAGGCGTCACAAGATCCCATGTGGCCCCGCCGTCGCTGGTGCGCGCGACGTTGGGGAGCACCTCGCTCTCGCGCACAAGGTCGCCACCGGCCAAGATGCCGTGGAGAGGATCGCGGAAGTCGACGGTGAAGATCCCTGACGCTCCCTCCGGGGCACCCTGCACGATCGGCGTCGAGAAGGCCGTCCAGCTGTCGCCACCGTCAGTGGTGGCGAGAATGCGCGCGTCGCCCAGGCCGCCCGTGCCGATCCACCCGCGCTTCCCGCCCTGTACCGCGGTGCAGGTGCCGCTCGCGGCGAAGGAGGCCTCGCCCGACTGGGCCGCCGGGAGGTTGTCGCCGATGTCCTGCCACGTCTCGCCGTCGGTAGTGCGGATCACGGGGAAGCGGCCGTTCACACCGTCGCTATACGCGAAGCCGCGGTTCGGCGTCCAGAACGCGAAGCAGTCGTAGAACGCGTCCGGAGCCGTGTTCTGGAACTGGAGGTCCCAGGTCTCGCCGCTGTCCGTTGTGCGATAGATGCGCGAGTCGGAGCCGAAGCCGATCGACAGCAGGTAGGCCTCCGTTGCACTCACTCCCTCGACGTCGCGGAACTCCAGCGCCTCGGCACCGGGCACGACGCCGGGGTGCCAGGTAGCGCCACCATCGGTGGTGACGGCAAACGTGCCCTCGACGCCGCTCACCCAGGCGACATTCTGATTGACCGCATGCACGCCGATCAGGCGGGCGATGGTGCCGCTTGTCTGGGGGGTCAGGGTGGGACCTCGTTTGGTAGCCATCTGCGCTAGATTGGCAGTGCTGGGGCTGGAGGGATTGGAAGCGTCAGAGCAGTTCAGGCCCGTCGCGGCAAGCAGGGCGGCTGCGGCGAGACGGGTAGCGTGGGCGCGGGACATGCGAACCTCCATTCGGGACATGGCGTACGGTGCGTTGCTGGCTTCAGCGTGACTGCAAGCAGGCAGTGGTCTCGGTTTGGGACAGTTGTGGGCTGGTCTGCGGCCAGAGCGCGGCTGTGTTGTTACAGCACTCACCTGAGGGTGGCGGGTCGTCAAGTACCTGCGGTCACTGATCTCGTAGCCGCCGCCTAACCCGCGCATGCAGCCGACGGGCCGGACCGGCGCGGAGCACTGCTCGGGCGGCACCCTCCGGTGAGTGCCACTTAAGGAAGCCTAGGTTTGCGCGGGCGCGAGTACGATGACCCGCAGCTGATGCGCATGTCGTTAGGCAGACACACAGACATCTGATCTTGTAATTTGGTCTGGCGAGTTGAATTCAATGGCGCGCCAGGTTACGGCCTTGATCGCCACGATCACCTTGGCTGGGCCCGGCTGGCTCGCCGGGCAGAATTCCGGCTGTAGTCCGGCCACCGCAACTGCCGATCCGAGCCTGGTTAACACGACCTACCCGCCAGTAATGCGTCCGGTTCGGATCCCGAGCGAAGGGGTCAGCCTGAACGGGGTTCTCTACTTGGCTCAAGGGCGGGGACCCCACCCGACGGTAGTGTTCCTTCACGGGTTCCCCGGAGACGAGAAGAACCTGGACTTGGCCCAGGCCGCACGACGGGCAGGCTTCAATGCCCTGGTGTTCTTTTATCGGGGGGCTTGGGGTAGCCCGGGCACCTATTCCTATTCGCACGTGCTCGAAGATGCCTCCAGCGCCCTCACCTGGCTCCGCCAGACCGCGTTTGCCGATTCAATGCGGGTGGATTCGGGGGAGCTTATCCTAGTGGGGCACAGCCTTGGCGGGTTCGTAGCACTCTACACGGCGGCGACTTCTGACAACGTGGCGGCGGTTGCCGCGCTCGCCCCAGTAGATCTGGGGAGTCGTGGAGCCGCGCTGAGAGACTCGGTCGTATTTGTCAAGGAGGTACGGCGCCGAGAGTCGCAACTGGGCGCCTTACGCGGAACGTCGGGAGAGGGGCTGAGCCGTGAGGCCATGGACCGCGCCGACGCATGGAGCCTCCAGCGCTATGCGGGTGCACTTGCGAAGAAGCGTGTGCTGCTCATCGCAGCCGCGCACGATGAGGCGGTGCCGCAGTCCGAGGTTTACGAGCCGTTGGGGGCGAAGTTGCGCGCAGCTGGTGCCCGAGAGTTGACGAGTCTAACCCTGGAGACCGACCACGTGTTCTCGAATCTCCGGATTGGTTTGGCGCAGACGCTCATCGGCTGGCTGTGCTCTAGCAAGGACTAGCCTAGTCCCGGGTGCTGCCTAACCCGCGCATGCAGCCGAGAGGCCGAGGTGGGCCGGCACTCCGAGGGCGCCGGGCTCCCCGAGGCCGAGCAGCGGAAATGTAGGTTTGTGCTGGCGGTAAGTTGATCGCCTGCAGCTGATGCGCATGTCGTTAGGCAGACACGCTTTTGAGTACTAGGAGTGCCAACATGATCAGCTCGGACCGTGCGCCGACGGGCGAAGATCGGGGCGAGGCGGACATCCTCCGTGCCACGGAGCGCGAGCGACTTCGCGCGCTGGTCGCGGCCGATGTGGCGCAGGCGCGCCAGCTGCATGCCGACGACTTCCAACTGATCAACCCTCTCGGCGGAGTGCTCACGAAGGAGCAGTACCTCGGGGGAATTGGCTCCGGGCAGCTCAACTACCTCTTCTGGGAACCCGACGCGATCGCCGTCCGTCTCTACGGTGATGCGGCGGTCATCCGGTATCAGTCGCAGCTCGAAATTGTCGTTCAAGGCCGTCACATCCCAGGCCAGCGCTATTGGCACACCGATCTTTATGAACGGCGCGAGGGGCAGTGGCAGGTAGTGTGGTCCCAGGCAACGGGAATTCAGTAAGCGGAGGCCGAACGCCTCGGGGTGAACAGGCGGGATCCCGGCCGGCTCGCCGCCTAACCCGCGCATGCAGCCGACGGGCCGGAGGTGTCCCGGGCTCCGCCCGCGCGCAGCGCCCCGTTAGGACGGGCCTGATCGCCCGGCAGCTGATGCGCAAGTCGTTAGGCGACACGCGACGAGCGGAGGTGAAGCGTTGAGACTCGCCATTCTCGGCTTCGCGGCACTCTCGCAATTCGCCGCGTCAGCATGCGCTGCTGGGACAGCAGTTCCTGAGTCAGCCTGCCCGCCGCCCCGCGTGGAGGCGCTTTCGCTGGCGCCCGAACAGGTGGCGGGGCTGGCTGGCCAATACCGGCTGGTTCTGGTAAACACGAACGGCGAGTATGGCGACTCTGTGATTCTGGGGACACTCAGGCTCAGGCCGAATGACTCGGCACGCCGCTATGCCTGGGTGCTCCCCACTCTTGGGCGGATTCGAGGCGAGCGTCCGTTGGCCGGCGAGTTCACTAGCCAATCGAGCACAGTGCCCAACTATCCGAACGAATGGGAGCCGGCCACCCCTGACCGCCCTGCGGTCGAGCTGATCGGGCAAATAATCTATTTCGGCGGCATCGACGCGATGGATGGCGCGGGCGAGCGCCTGCTCATTCGCGGAGTAGCGGCTTCTGGGTTCGCTGGCACCTGGGAACACGACGGCGGAATCGAGCGCGTCATGGATACGGTGAGCAAGCGCTTTCTTGAAGACCCCGGCGGCTACTTTTGCGCGTCGCGAACGGGCTAGGGAAGATCGCGCAGGCATGGCGCATAACCAGCGCATGCAGCCGACAGGCCGGAGGGGGGCCGAGCTCCTCTCGGGCGGCACCCTCCTCGAGCGCCCAAAGGAACGTAGGTTTGTGCGGGCGGCACCATGATCGCCTGCAGCTGATGCGCATGTCGTTAGGCGGACAGAGCGAGCACTGCTCTGGGGAGCCAGAGGAAATGGCTAATCTCCGAGTGCCAGCGCCTATGGGCCCGCGCCGGCCTGGCTGCAGCTTTCCCTTAAGATCGTCCTTGCTGGGCCTCGAGACGGCGAAGAATCTCCAGCTGCGCGAACAGGATCGCCTGCGCGAGGTTGGCTGCGGCTGGCAAGCCCTGAACCGTTGTACGCATCGCTGACTCCTTTCCGCGTGTGGTAAAAGCCATCGTGCCGTTGAGGCCCCCTGCATGAAGGATGCGGCGTTTACTGCCAAGTCCGGACATGGTTGGCGCGGTCCCGGCACACTTCGCTACTGGGGGGGAGTCAGGTGCCGGGTGCCTAGCCAGGGAGGGCCTCTCTTCGCCTCAAGTCGCTCCGCGAGCCGCTCGAACAGCGGGGACCTGCCTAAGCTGCCGCCTAACCCGCGCATACAGCCGCCAGGCCGGTCAGGCGCGAGGCGCCGCGCGGGCGGTACCCTCCACGAGTGATCTGAGGAACGAAGGTTCGTGCGGGCGCCAGCTTGAGGGCGTGCAGCTGATGCGCCAGTCGTTAGACGGACGACAGCGAAGTCTCTCACCAAGACTCGATGCTTCACTCCCGCAATCGGGAAGGAGGCGGGATCAATGTCGCACACGCTCAAGATGATCGCCGGCGGCCTTCTCCTATTGGGCCTATTTGTTCTCGCGGCGCGATTCGTTCATGCTGCCAGCCCAATGGCCGGAATGGCGGCCGCCGCGCGGTGGTTCGTTCCGATCTGGCTGATTGGGGCCGCGATTAACATGTGGGTTGGGGTTGCCAAGGCTGGGTACTCAGTGGCAGAGGAGGCGCCGATCTTCCTGGTGGTCTTTGCCGTGCCAGCAGCGGTCGCCATCCTTGTCGCTTGGAGTCTTTCGCGCGCTTGATGGGATCGCTGCTCAGTCGCCGCCTAACCCGCGCATGCAGCCGACGGGCCGGAAGGGCGCGGAGAGCCCCGCGGGCGGCGCCCTCCGCTCGTGCCGCTAAGGAGCCGTAGGTTGGTGTGGGCCCGAGCACGATGGCCCGCAGCTGATGCGCAAGTCGTTAGGCGGCAACCCCCTTCCCTCAATGAATGGATATGCCTGTTCCTCCCAAGCCTTTAGGATATTCTACGGTCTCGCCCTACTTGATTGCGGCGGGCGCCCAGGCGGTCATCGACTTCCTCAAGCGGGCATTCGGAGCGGAGGAGTTGCGCCGGTACGATCTTCCCGACGGGTCCATCATGCACGCCGAGGTCAGGGTTGGCGATACGGTCGTGATGCTCGGGGATGCGGGGGATACTTGGCCCGCCGTGCCGGCGCATCTGCACGTTTACGTCGACAATGTGGATGCGACTTATCGGCGGGCGCTCGAGGCGGGGGGCCTCTCGGTGCAGCCGCCGGAACGGAAGGGGCAGGACCCCGACCGCCGTGGTGGCGTCAGGGACCCGGCTGGCAACACTTGGTGGATTGCAACCCAGGTCGAATGACCGGCTCGCGTCGCCCGTTGCCGTCTAACCCGCGCATGCAGCCGACGGGCCGGCCGGGCGCGGAACTCCGCGCGGGCGGCGGCCACCGATGGCGCCGCTAAGGAGCCATAGGTTTGTCTGGGCGCGCGCTCGATCGCCTGCAGCTGATTTGCAAGTCGTTAGGTGGACACGCAGAGAAGTGCCGATCCCCGTCAGGCGGCTGATGGAGGGCAAATGAGCATTCCCATCGGGGAGCGATCGCGCACCACAGTCTCACCGACGCGGGCAGATGCCACGGTCGTCTGGCTGCTCGCGCTCCTGGCCATGCTGCCGTGGCTCGCGGCGCTGCAGCATCTCGGTACCCTACCGGCCGAGGCTGCGCGGCAGGACCTCGCCGACGGCCAGCCGTGGCCCGGTCTGCTGACGGGGCAGGTCGTCGGGGGCATGGCCCTGGGCCTGGCTGTGATTGGCGCGTGGCTGATCGCGCGGCGTGCGCCGCACCTCGTGGCCGGCCTACTCGTGGTGCTCGCCTTGGTCATGGGCGGGTTGGTCCGGCCCTTAGCCTGGCGGCACGCGCCGGTCGATGTCTTCCTGATCGAGCGCGGGAAGCTCTGGGTCGCCTGGCTCGCGCTCAGCGCGTTGGGGATAGGCCTCGTCGCTGGCGCCGGGTGGCTCGTCCGACGTTCCGCCCGGCTGCGTGCCACCTAACCCGCGCATGCAGCCGACAGGCCGAAGGGACGCCGACCTCCGGGCGGGCGGCACCTTCTCATAGCGCGCTAATGAACGAAGGATTGTGCGCGCGCCAGCTTGAGCCCCGGCAGCTGATACGCATGTCGTTAGGCAGACACCAGGAGATTGCCTTGTGTCCGACTATACGCACGACGACTTCAAACAGCTGCTACTTGCCGAGTTTCCCGAACTCCGCGAGGAGATCGAGGACTGCGATGGTCTCCTACACATTGAAATGGGCGTCTTCTCCAGGCACACGGAAGAGGCCATGGACCGCGGGGATTGGGACACATCTGCTCGATGTGTCCGGATTGCCGACCACCTCTGGCGGTCGCCTGACGCAGCACTGCTAAACGCACTAAACGTGTCGTACCTAGAGCACCTTGCCTTTGATGGCCCACACGGATCGACGGGGTGGAGTTTGCTGACACCGCCATTGCAAGAGGGATGGCGAGCAATGATGGAGTGTCTCGAGCAGCTGGCGCGTGCTTTCGAAGAGCTGAAAGAGAACGCGTAAAACCCGCAGCCGTGCTGCCTAACACGGCCAATGCAGCCGACAGGCACGGGCGGGCCAACGCTCCGTGTGGGCGGGGAGCTCCTCGAGGCCAGCCAATGGAAGCCTTAATTGGTGCGGGCGCGAAGATTCGCCTGCAGCTGATTTGCACTCTGTTAGGCCGCAACAGGCATCGGGGTTTCCCACAGTAAACTCCTGGGTCAGCGTGCGTTATCCTAGCTTCGTCCTCGCGACGGTCATCTCTCTGGCAGTGTCCATGCGCGCCCTGGGTCAGGTCGCAGCCTCCGCTGCGGCCCCTGTTGTGCAGGAATGGCAACTCACGACTCCCACTGGCCTCCTTGGCGGTACGCTCCTTGTGCCGTCTGGGACGGGAACGGTGCCCGTAGCCCTTATCCATCCTGGTTCGGGGCCGACCGATCGGGACGGGAACAGTCGCCTCCTTCCCGGGAAGAACAGCAGTCTGCGCTATCTGGCTGTGGGTCTAGCCACACGCGGCATCGCGTCCCTTCGTATTGACAAGAGGGGAGTGGGCGGCAGCGTGGCGGCCGCTGCGGCGGAAACCGACCTGCGCGTGGAGACGTTCGTAGAGGATGCCGGAAGCTGGCTTGAGAAGCTGAGGGGCGACCCCCGCTTCGGCGCGGTGGTCGCCTTGGGCCATAGCGAGGGCGCGCTCATCCTCGCGCTTGCTGCCGCCCGGCACCCTGTGGATGGCTACGTCTCGCTAGCGGGAGTGGGGCACAAAGGTTCAGACGTGTTGCGTCGCCAGCTCCGCAGTCGGCTCAGCGGAGCACTCGTCGGCGAAAGCGACCGCATTCTGGCCGCCCTGGAGCGAGGAATCCGTGTCGATACGGTCCCAGCCGCTCTGCTGCCCCTCTTTCGCCCAAGCGTGCAACCATATCTCATCTCGTGGTTTCGTATCTGTCCGGCCAACGTGGTGGCACAGCTTCGCATGCCGGTGTTCATTGTGCAGGGGACGGCCGATCTGCAGGTTGATTCTTCGGAAGCCGATTTCTTGCGCATGCGACGCCCGGATGCTCGCTACTTACAAGTCACCGGCATGAATCACATCCTGAAGATGAGCGCTGGCACGATCGCCGAGCAGATCGCGTCCTACGGCGACTCGACGCTACCGGTGGCGCCAGTTCTTCTGGATGGTCTGGTTGAGTTCGTTCGTGCTCTGCCGGTCCGAGGTCCGAAGTCATTGCACTGATCGCGCGCCCCTGCTTCGCGGAGGTTGCGGCCTAACCCGCGCATGCAGCCGACGGGCCGGGGTGGGCCGGCGCTCCGCTCGGGCACGGACCTCCTCGTGGCCAGTCAGCGGAAGCGTAAGTTTGTGGGGGGCACGAGGCTGAGGGCCTGCAGCTGATGCGCAAGTCGTTAGGCCGCTGCGTCACCGGAGGAGCAGGAGACTCCTGGCTGCGATGGTCGCCCTTGCGGCTTGTGCACCGCTGGCTTCTCCCCCGGCGGAGCCGCTTTCAGCGAGCCCTATGGTGCGTGGCGGATCACTGGAGCGGTCACGGCACCCGAGCCGAACCGTTCCGGGCTCCGCCCGGGGGCTGACTTCCGAGGGAGGTCAGCGGAACGTAGGTTAGTGCGGGCGCGGGCATGAGGGCCTGCAGTTGATGTGCAAGTCGTTGGGCAGACCGGGAATAGGTTTGTTGGCATGAACACGTCTGACTTCAGCGAGTTCCTCGAGCAGTATCACTTGGCGCTCGGTGAGATAATCAACGGGCGCGCAGGACTGTATCAGTCGCTCTACTCTCAGCGTGACGACGTTACGCTCGCGAATCCCTTCGCGCCCTTCGGACCGATTTCCCATGGTTATAAGCAGGTCTGCGAGACCATCGAGCGCGCTGCGTCGAATTACGTCGAGGGCCAGGTAGTAGGTTTCGAGAACATCTCGACGTCTCTAACCCCGGAGCTGGGATACATCGTCGAAGTCGAGCGATTTGAGGCAAGGGTACGAGGAAGAGAAGAGATGTCCCCGGTAGCCTTGCGTGTCACGACGGTCGTTCGACGTGAGGGCAAGGATTGGAAGGTCGCACACCGTCAGGCTGACGCAATCACGTCTCTGCGTCCTGCGACATCAGTCCTCGGAGATCCGTGAATACCTCAGTTATCGTTGAGCGGCGCGAGACTGCCCAACGCGCCGCTGCCCCCGACCGCGGTACGTGAGCGCCAAGAGTCGTTAGGCTGCTACACTGGCAAGCCGACAGCCACTCTACCTGCGCTGCCGGCCGCGGTGACCGTGTGGCGGTTGACGCAGCCTGCGCGCTGGCGCCCTTCGAGCGGCGACCGGGTAGGCGTCACGCCGGGGCAGCAGCCTAACCCGCGCATGCAGCCGGACGGGCGCGGAACTCCGGTGCGGCCACAGCCCACCGGTGGCGCGCTGTGGACCGAAGGTTTGTGCGGGCGGCTAGATGAGCGCCCGCAGCTGATGCGCATTCCGTTAGGCTGCTTCACGGAGGTCCCCAATCCCTCAGCCATCAGTTCGCGTTCTGGGCGCCTACCAGTTGCCCATCACAGCCGCCGTGATCGAGGATGCTATGCAAACATGGTATGGCAGCCGGCGTGCCCAATTTTCGGCTGTAGAGCGAGCTGAGACCGAGCAGTTCATCCGTGGTGAGCTAGCTTCCACAGTGCTGTTCGATCTGGAAGTGCGTGATATCGACGATCAGTTCGCCGTGAAGCATTTCGGGCAGCCAGACTCAAACCAAGTCGCCTGGGATGAGAAGTACCTAAATTTAACGAGCGGTAACGTCATCGGGCGCAGCCTCGAGCCACCTCCCATGCCGTCATTCCGCCTCTTGTTCTACCTGCACTTTGTGGATACGGCAAAGCCGCTGTTGACAAGCTACGGGCCGTTACCAATCCCCGAGGTTCGGTCTATGCCGGACGAATTGTGGAATGCTGCCCCGTACCAGGCGGTTGACTGAGCTCTCGCGGGAAGCAGCCTAACCTGCGCATGCGGCCGGCAGGCCGGAAGGGGCGCGGGGCTCCGGGCGGGCAGCACCTTCACCGAGCGCGCTGTAGAACGAGGATTTGTGTGGGCGCCTGCATGAGCGCCTGCAGCTGATGCGCAATCCGTTAGGCCGCACCACAGCGACTTCGAACCTGATGTGGCTTGGCATGGTCCGTGACCGGAGGCGCTCTTGGATGCACACATTGGGCGCAGGATGCGGCGAGGCGCAAGAATTGGGGTTCTCGCCGGGATAACCTTGGCGGTGCTCTATATCGCCCTTGGGACACGTGTCAACGAGTTCACCGAGCTCCTGGGGTACTCATTGGTCATAGTGGGATTCCCGGCTCTGTTCGCCGCAATACCTGTTGTTCAGGCGTTAGGGCTCCGGGGCGGTCTGGGTGAATATGCGGCGCTTGTATCTCTAACGTTCTTCCTAAACGGCCTCCTGTGGGGCGCTATCCTCGGGGTCGTCTTGAGGTCGCGGGCAGCACCGGATGGTCATGGTGATTGAGGTATCCCAGCGAGGTGCAGCCTAACCCGCGCATGCAGCCGACAGGCCGGGGTGGGCGGGGCTCCGCTCGGGCGTCACCCTCCCTGAGGCCGAACAGTGGAGCGTTGATTTGTGCGGGCGGTAGGTTGATCGCCTGCAGCTGATGCGCAAGTCGTTAGGCTGCAGCACAGATTTCCGCGGGAGGGCACAGCCGCAGTGCGGACCAGTTACTCATCTCAGACCGCTCTCCTCCTTACGCTGAGCTTTGCCGCGCCAAAGGTCGGGCCGACGGATGCCGCCGCTCAGGGGCAACCCGCTTGCCAGTTGATCGCCACCGGTGGAACAATTGCGATGAAGGTCGATCCCAGGACCAGGGCGCCGGTCCCGGCATTGTCTGGCGACGACCTCGTGGCAAGCGTCCCGGAGTTGGCCGGCGTCGCCCGTATCCGCGTCGCGAGCCCGTTCAACATTCCGTCGTTCTACATGGACCCGGAACGGTGGATGCAGCTCCGAACAGCAGTCCTGCAGGCACTCGAGCAGAATGATACTTGGGGCGTCATTGTGTCGCACGGGACCGACACGATGGAGGAAACCGCCTACTTCCTGGACCTCACCATCAGCTCGGAGAAGCCGATCGTCTTCGTCGGGGCGCAGCGGAATGCGTCCGAGCGCGACTTCGATGGCGCCCGCAATCTGCTCAACGCGGCCCGGATCTGTGTCTCTCCGGAGGCACGCGGCAAGGGTGTGCTGATCGCACTCAACAATCAGATCAACGCGGCACGAGAGGCGACCAAGACCAATACGGTCAATGTCGAGGCGTTCAAGTCCGGCGAGTTCGGATTCCTGGGTGTCGTGGACCAGGATCGCGTGGTGTTCGAGCGCGCTCCCACTCGACGGCAGTACTTGGCACCCACGGATGCCCCCCTGCCGCGCGTCGACATCATTTCAGTCTACGCCGGCGCAGACGGAGCCCTCGTTCGCACCGCCGTCACGGCAGGGGCAAAGGGGGTCGTCATCCAGGGGCTCGGCCTCGGGAACGTGCCACCAGAGGTGTTCGAAGCGGTCAAGGAAACTATCGCGCGGGGTATCGTCGTGGTGATCGCGACCCGGGTGCCCACTGGCCGGGTGCAGCCGGTTTACGGACCACCGGGAGGCGGCCGCACGCTGAAGGATGCAGGCGCCGTGTTCGCAGACGACCTGTCTCCACAGAAAGCGCGCATTCTCTTGATGCTCGGTCTGCAGCGTGGCATGTCACGCCCCGAGATCCAACAGCTCTTTGACCGCTAAGCCATGTCGCCGGCTGCCGCCTAACCCGCGTGTGCAGCCGACAGGCCGGTCGGGCGTGAGCCTCCACTCGGGCAAACGCTCCGTGAGTGCGCTAAGGAACGTAGGGTTCTGCGGGTGCGGGCCGGAGGGCCTGCAGCTGATGCGCCAGTCGTTAGGCGGACACAAGGAGATCCAGATGAGGCGGAGACTCTGGCTTGCTCTGGCCACTGTGGTCAGCACGGCTAGTCTCGTACCCATTACGGTGCTGCCCGGGCAAGACGCTCAGCAGGTGCCGAACAGGGAGTACGAGGCGCGGCGTGAGAGGGTTACCGAGCATCTGCGGGACGGAATCGTGGCAGCTGCATGGCGTTGGGCTCGAATCCGCAGAGAACGGTGCGAGGCCAGAGATCCTTCGCACCGGCATGGTCCTCGCCTTCGAGCCGGAGGTGATAGTTGACGGCCAGGCGTTTTACCTGGAGGATATGGTGCTGATACGTGCGGCCGGCAGCGACATTCTGACTCCCGAGTTGCCGTACACTGCGGATGAGATTGAAGGAATGATGGAGAGACAACTCCGGCGATAAGCCCTGAGGGACAACCTGAATGCGATCGGCGGTATTCGAAGTCAGGTAGTCAAGCAGCCTGTAGCCTAGCGTCGGCGGGAATGCCTCAGCATGCCGCCTAACCCACGCATGCAGCCGACGGGGGTATAAAGACAACTTAAAAAATGTCAGTAACCCTACTCTTCGATTCGGCCAGCTTGCCCGAAGCCGGTGCTAGCAGCGCCGCTTTGCTTGCCCCGACCCTCGCCGCGATATGGTGGGACCGGCAGCGAAGCGCGCTTCGGACCGTCGCCCGCAGCGGCTGGTTGGGCGTCGCGTAGGCGAGCTCACTGCGCCAGACCGATCTGTTTCATGAAGGCCTGGTTGTCCCACGTTAGCCACTCCTCGTCCATGACGCCGTTCTTCCAATGACCGATGGTGACCATGTAGAGCTTGAATGGCTTGCCGGTCGGCGGAATGGTCCTGCCTCCACCGATCGGCATGGGCCTGATGAACGTTCCCTCGAGGTAACCGGTGACCGCTGTCCAATCGCCCGAGGCGATCTTGATTGGATGCTCCTTGATGCGAGTATCCGGCGCAAAGACGAACATTCCCTTGAGGTCCTCGATGTGCGCGTCGATGCCCTTGGTCGTCCGGCCGTCGGGCCAGTGCACAGTAATGTCCTTGGCATGGCTCTTACCGAGCTGATCCCACTTCTGTCCGGAGTACACGTTGAAATCGAGGTCGTCGAAATTGTCGAGGTTGGCCTTCTCCATGGCCGTGGTCTTCTGGGCTTCGGCCAGCGTTTGCTTCAACTTCTCAAGTTCAGCCTTGGCCTGACCATCACCGCACCCGGCGAGCATCCCCACCAACAGCATTGGAGTTATTCCCGCCACTATCTTCATCATCATTGGATGACCCTCTTGTCGGAGGACCCTCTTGTCTGTTGAATTTTAGTGCACTAGCGTGGCACGCTTTTCGAGCCCAACGACATGACTCCGAAAAATGTCAGTACCTCCACTAGTACTCCCACTCGACCATCAAAGTGCAGGCTGCATCGCCAGGCCTGCGTCATATCTTGATTGGGACATGGCGTGATGCTGACAAAATGCGAACCATTTGCGACGCTTGGAGCCTACCCGCCTAAGACACTTAGATTCAGACAATCTATGCCATAGAAGGATGGCTGACATTTGTCTGAGTTGTCCTTCAACGTCGCCAGGCGGCCCGTCTGGTGAAGAAGTATGCCGCCATGCACCAATCGAATGCCGCGCAGAAGACACCGTACGCGAGAGGGATGGCTGTGGCGGAGCGGACGCCGGCGGAAGCAGGGCCGGGGTGCAGCAATACCTCATGGAACAGGTCCCAGACGCCGTGGAGCGCGTACCCGAGCAGGAGGAGCGCGGGAAGCCGGAGACCTAACAGCCCGAGCACGGCGAAGAGCGCCACAGCGTAGGCCTCGAGCCGGAGCGCCGAGTGGTCGCCGAAATACGCGACGAAGGCCAGGTACATGGCGGCGATCGGAATGAGCAGGAGAGCGAAAAAGATGTGCTCGAACCGGGGCGAGAACCGCGCCCGGCTGATCGTCACCGCCCCGATGGCCGCCAGCACTCCAATGCCGAGGTACCAAAGCAAGATCGCCGCGAGAGCCATGACCGCCCCCAGCCTCTATTGAACCCGACCCGTCCAGGGTCGCAGCCGTGGCACGAGCCGCGGAACGTGACGACAATCTTAACCTCTCCTTGGTTCGAGGGCTGGCTTAAGGACTGGATCTACTGACGTGCACTGGGGATCCCCAATTCAGCAGAGAAGTCGTCGCGACTCACCCGCATCCTTGATTCGGGCTTCGTGGGTTAGGCCATTGCGAAAGTCTCGGTAGAATCGGCTTGCAACCTGGCTGTCACTGCGTCTTCCTCTCGCACGGCGACGAGACGCTACGGGCAATGCGCACGTTTTTGGCGGCGACGGGGCCTTAGCCCGGGCATCGAAGCATATAGGTGCGGCCTAACCCGCGCATGCAGCCGACAGGCCGGTCTGGCGGGCCCCCACGCGGCCAGGCCCCCCGTGAGCGCGCCAAGGAACGAAGGTTGGTGCGCGGGCCAGCTTGAGGGCCTGCAGCTGATGCGCAAGTCGTTAGGCAGAGCGCAAGGAGCTCCGATCGGTGGAAGAGCCTCGATTCACCCCGCGGACCGGTGTCCTGTGGTTGCGCCGTGCAGCACTTCTGCCGGCACCGGCGCTCGTCGGTATGACTCTCTGGCTCAATGACGTCGCACCAATGCGCATGGTGGATTTGATCGGTATGCTCTGCGTGGCCGGTGCATGGGCCGGGTTCGTGCTTTGGTCTCTTCACCGCAGCCCACCGGTCGACCTTGACGAGCACGGCCTGCGAGTCCGATCCGGCGCTCAGAGCCAGTTTGTTCCTTGGACCGAGGTCTCGCTGGAGCAAGAGCGGGTGCACGGCTTGGATCTTCTTGCTGGGAGCCGCCGATTGACTGTCCAACCAAGTCTATACGCTCAGCCGGAGGCGCTTCGCCGCTTCGTGATCGACCGTGTGCCGGTCGGCGCGCCCAGGGCGCTCGCCCGTCGAGCACAGCAGGCAGACTCGGGCGCTGGTCGTATCCGGTGCCGCCGCGGTCTTTGGTGGCGTCTTAGGTGCCCTGTTACTGGGCCGAGCGTGTGCTATGTGAGGGTCGGGTGACACTAAGTTCTTTGAAGCCGTCAGTTTACAGCTTTCTCGAAGCGCGTGTCGATTTTGACCGGCCTCGTTCGACGTGTTAGTAAGGGCGCGAAGGGCGCGGCAACCGACCCGAACCGAATCCAGGAGAGAACAATGCGTTTCATAGTCATGGGCATGGCGACGAAGGAATCGGAGGCGGCCCCTCCGCCGAAGCCCGAAGAGTTTGCCGCGATGCAGAAGTACAACGAGGAGCTCGCGAAGGCAGGTATCCTCCTCGCCGCCGAGGGGCTCGCCCCGACCTCGAAGGGTGCGCGCGTGAAGTTCAGCGGCGACGAGCGCACCGTCATCGATGGTCCGTTCGCCGAGACGAAAGAGCTCGTTGCGGGCTTCACGATCATTCAGGTGAAGTCGCTGGAAGAAGCGATCGAGTTGGTGAAGCGCGCTCCGAACGTCTCTCCGAACGGCGAGGCGGAGGTCGAGATCCGCAAGCTGATGGACGTCGAGGATTTCGGTGAAGGGTTCACGCCGAACCCCGAAATCGCGAAAGTGAAGTTCAAGTAATGGTAGCCTGGGCTAACTCGGGCGTTAGGCGGCGATTCACATCTGATTGGAGCTACTTGCACGCATGCAAATGCGATTGCCGCGCCTTGCTCTCCTAGCCCTTTCTATTGCGGCAACGGACGCGTTCTCGCAGACGACAGCCGCATCGCCATCGACGGACTACGGCAACCCGCAGGCATGGCTCTGTCGCCCCGATCGGCCCGGAGCGTGCGATGTGGATCTTTCCACCACCGTGCTCGCTCGAGACGGCCGCTCAACCGTTGAGCGCGCGCGGATGGACCCAAGCGCGGCAGTGGATTGCTTCTACGTATATCCCACGGTGTCGATGGATACGACGGCGGTCAGTGATCTCATACCCGACGCCGCCGAGCGCACCGTCGTACGATTGCAGCTGGCGCGGTTCGGCACACGGTGTCGACTGTTCGCGCCCCTGTACCGGCAAGTCACGATCGCCGCCGTCAGTCGTGCTCTCGCCGGCGGCCGTGAGTCGCCCAACTTCCTGGGCATCGGATACGAGGACGTCCGAGCGGCATGGCACTACTACCTCGCGCACGACAATGGCAATCGTGGGGTTGTGCTGATCGGGCATTCGCAGGGCACCACCGTCCTGACCGAGTTGATCCGCCGCGAGATCGAGGGCATGCCGGTGCAGTCACGCATCGTCTCCGCGTTGCTCATCGGCGGACCGGGAGGCATCCTCGTGCCCCGCGGGCGAGACGCGGGCGGCACGTTTGCGCACATGCCGCTCTGTCGCGCTGCCACGCAGACCGGCTGCGTCGTGGCGTATTCATCATTTCGCGTCACCGCGCCGCCGGCGGCGAATACGCTCTTCGGGCGGTCGGCCGACCCGACACTCGTCGCGGCGTGCACCAATCCCGCAGCGCTCGGCGGCGGCCAGGCCGCCCTCAACGGCTATTTCGACGCGGAGGGAAGGACTGCCCTGCCGCTCGGCGCCCTCCGATCCGTGGACCGTTGGCGGACGACCCATTGCGACGCCCATGGTGCGTGTCGTGGGGCTGGTGAAGGCGCGGTGCACGTCCAACGCGTTCGCCTCGTATCTCGAGGTGTCGGTACGGCGTGGTCCTGACAGTCCGGCGAGCCGCGACATTCAAGGGGACTTGCCGGAGCCGCTTGGCCTGCATCTGGTCGATATGGAAGTGGCCATGGGCAATCTGATCGATCTCGTCCGCCAACAAACCAAGAGTTATATCGACAGCACCCGCCGACGCTCGCGTTGTGCAGGCGGCACGCATCACTTGATGTCGAGACCTGAGTGTTGACACCCCAAAACACAGAGACTCAAATGAGAAAGCTGAAAATCATCGAACACACCTCTCTGGACGGTGTGATCCAGGTCTCCGGCGACGACGGCGATTTCCCCTACGGGGACTGGACCGCGCCGTATCGGACCCCCGCTGGGCGGGATGCAGTCCTGGCCGCGCATGGCGAGCGCTTCGATCTGCTGCTTGGCCGTCGCACCTACGATGCCTGGTCGGGCTTCTGGCCAAAGGCGCCGAGCAGTCCGATGGCCGATAGGCTCAATGCGGCAACAAAAGTTATCGCTACCCACCGTCCGGAGAGTCTTGAATGGGGCCCGTTCGAGGCGCTTGGACCGGACATCGTCGAGGGCATTCGCCGCATCAAGTCGCAGGACGGCCCGGACCTTATTCTCTCGGGTAGCTCCACGCTGACATCGACGCTGCTCGAACATGGGCTGGCGGATGAAGTCCTGCTGCTCGTCCATCCGGCCTTGTTGGGGACGGGGAAGCGCTTCTTTGCGGAGGGAACCCCGGCACGCTCATTCGAGCTCGTCAGCACGCAAGCAATGCCGTCCGGCATCATTTTCAGTACTTACAAGGTTGTCGGGCCTTTGAAGACCGGATAGGTCGACTGCGCAGCATTGCCAGGGAATACCGGAACGCCGTAATCTAGCAGGGATAAAAGATGTGCCGAAGGCGATTGAGGCCGTGTGGAAGATCGAGTCCACACGGCTCATCGCCGCCAGTGCCCGAGTCACCCACGATATCGGCATCATGAGTGCCGGCAGCTGATGCGCGAGTCGTTAGGCAGCCTTCACGTGGAGGAAAGGAGATGTTGGTTAGTGCTGTCACGCGGCGCTTGATCACTTCACGACTGGGCGCTTTCGTCGCGATTGGCGTGGTGTTGGTCTTTGCGACCCCAGCTTCGGCGCAGTCGGTCTGCTCGAGCGAGCCACTGGCGGTGCAAGTGTTGGGGTCAGGCGGACCGAACGCGGGAGGCACCCGTGCATCCACAGGCTATCTCGTCTGGCGCGGCGGCCGGGCCGTCGTCATGGTCGACGCCGGAGGCGGCACGTTCCTCCGGTTTGGCGAGGCCGGAGCCCGGCTGCAAGATCTGTCCCTGCTGGCCATCAGCCACCTCCACCCTGATCACGTCTCCGACCTCCCGGCGTTGCTGTGGTTGAGCGAGTTGGCTCGTCAGCAGCCGCTGAAGATCGCCGGACCAACTGGCGCCGGAGCATTTCCGTCCATCGACGCGTTTATCAGGCGGCTCTTCGATACCAGTAGCGGCGCTTTCCCGATACTGGGTGGGACACTGGGACAACCGGGGCAGGGCGTGCGGCTCGACGTCGTCGCGGTCGACGCCATGGTGGGCACTTCATCGACGATCTGGTCCGACCACGACCTTGAAGTGAGCGCCATCGGGGTGCCCCACGGCAACGTGCCGTCGATCGCCTATCGGATCCGAGTTGGTGATCGCAGCATAGTGTTTGGCAGCGATCAGAACGGGAGCGACGAAAGATTCACTAGCTTTGCCGCTGGCGCCGATGCGCTCATCATGCACTTTGGCCTCTCGGCACGAGCCCCCGACCCTATCGCGCAGCTACATGCGAGGCCAGCTGCTGTCGGCCAAGTCGCCCAGAAGGCCAAAGCCAAGCGCCTCGTGTTGAGCCACTTCATCCAAGCGCCTTCGACGGTCAGAACTCCTGAGTGGTTCAGTCTGTTTGATCTCGGCGAAGCGGTCGGAGAGGTCCGAAAACACTTCTCAGGGCGGATCGACACGGCCGTTGATCTGCAATGTATTCCAATTCGGTAGGCTGCCTAACGGGCATCTTGCCTTCGCTAGCGCTATAGCAGCGGAAGTCGGTCTCACGTTAGGCGGCACGTCAGAGAACTGACCGCCATTCTTTACAACTCGTGCGAGTTGGCGAGGAGGGAGGGGGATGATGCCGCTCTACCTATCGCGCTTCAGTTACACGCCGGAGACTTGGGCTAGACTGGTCCGGAACCCAGAGGACCGCCGAAAGGCCGCTCAGACGTACATCGAGTCGGTTGGTGGCAAGCTCCATGGGTTCTGGTACGCCTTCGGCACACACGACGGCTACAACCTCTGGGAGGCTCCCGACAACGTGTCCATGGCCGCGGTTGCGTTTGCCATTAGTGGCGGTGGTGCGCTCAGCTCCTTCGAGACGACAGTCCTTCTGACCGTCGACGAAGCGATAGCCGCCCTGCGCAAGGCCGAGCAAGTCCGCTACCAGGCCCCCGGCGCGTAGCGGCTCACGCGCGTGCGGCCTAACCCGCACAGGCAGCCGACGGGCCGGACCGCCCCGAGCTCCGGTCGGGTGCTGATCGCCGATGGCGACCAGCGGAACGTAGGTTTGTGCGGGCGCTAGCACGATCGCCCGCAGCTGATGCGCATGTCGTTAGGCCGCCAGACCGAGGTATGTCGAATGGTTGAGCCAGAGGCCAAGGCTTCCGTTCCCACGCTGCAAGGTGCACGAGAGGCGGTTGCGGAGTACTGCAGGACCTTCCGCCACCCAAGTCGCCCTGTCCCTCGCGCCCGCTGCGTAATGCTGGTTTGTGGTGACGGTCCGCCGATTCGATTGGGCGTCATCAACGCGGCTGCCGCTAGGCTTCAGCCTATCTCTGAGGCTATTGCGCAATCCACCGCCACGCACTAGCCTTCCTATGGGACCCCCATAGGAAGCCCCATGCCCGACAACCAGGCCGTCCAGCCCGGCACCCTCGCCCTCATGATCCTCCGCACCCTCGAGGTCCTGGGCCCCCTCCACGGCTACGGCGTCGCACGCCGCATCGAGGAAGTCAGCAAGCAGAAGATCCAGCTCAACTACGGCACCCTCTACCCCGCGCTCCTCAAGCTGGAGCAGGAGGGGTTCATCAAGGCCGCCTGGGGCCAGTCCGAGAACAACCGCAAGGCCAAGTACTACTCGCTCACCGCCGCCGGCAAGAAACGCCTCGCGCAGGAAGCCCGCGAGTGGCGCCGCACCGCCGACCTGATCGCCGCGTTCCTCGCACCCCGTGAGGAGGCCCCATGAGATATCTCCGTCTCGCGCTGGCCCGCCTCCGCGGGCTGTTCGCCGGAACCCGCGAGGACCAGGATCTCCGTGAGGAGCTGGAGTCCCATCTCGAGATGGAGACCGCCGAGCTGATCCGGCGCGGCATGGATCCCGAGACCGCGCGCCGCCAGGCGCGCACGGCCTCGGGCGGGCTCACGCAGGCTGCCGAGGCGGTACGGGACCAGCGCGGGCTGCCGTGGGTCGAGAACGTCCTCGCCGACCTCCGCTACGGCTTCCGCTCTCTCCGCCGGAATCCCGGGTTCACCGCTGTCGTCGTCATCACGCTCGCGCTCGGTATCGGCGCCACCACGGCGATCTTCAGCGTCGTGCGCGGCGTGCTGCTCAAGCCGCTGCCCCATCGCGACGGCGACCGCCTGGTCTACCTCCGCCACTCGACCGACGGGCTCGGCGGCGAGAACATGCTCTTCTCCGTCCCCGAAATCCGCGATCTGCGGGGCGGCGCGTCGGCGTTCACCTATATCGCGGAGTACTCGCCCTGGGACGCCGTGCTGCGGGGCGACGCCGACGTGGCAACCATCCAGGTCGGCCTCATCACCGGCAACTTCTTCGACGTCATGGGCCTCTCCCCCGTGCTCGGCCGGCTCACCCGCGCGAGCGACGACGGCCCCGGCGTCCCGCCCGTGACGGTCCTGACCCACGACTTCTGGATCCGCCGCTTCGGCGCCGACTCCGGCATCGTCGGCCGGCGGCTCGTCATGAACGGTGAATCGGTCACTGTGATCGGCGTGCTGCAGCCCGCGCCCTACTTCCCGGACCAGGTGGATTGCTTCACCAACATGGTGTTCAGCGAGCACCACCTGAGCGCGACGATGGTCGAGGGCCGCACTCACCGCATGACCGAGCTGATCGGACGGCTGAAGCCGAGCGCGACACTCGACGAGGCGCGGACCGAGATCACCACCATCCACGAGCGGCTCAAGCGCCAGTATCCCGACGCCTACGATCCGGGGTCCCACTACCGGATCTCGGTCATTCCCTTCAAGCAGGCCATCAGCCAGCGCGCCCAGCTCACCCTCTGGCTGCTCATCGGCGTTGCGGGATTCATCCTCGTCATCTCGGCAGCGAACGTCACCAGTCTCACGCTGATGCGGGGCGTACGACGAGGCCACGAGCTGGTGGTGCGGACCGCACTCGGCGCGGGTTGCGGTCGGCTGCGGCGGCTGCTGCTGGTCGAGAACCTCCTGCTCGCGCTCATGGGCGCCGCGCTCGGCCTCGTCATCGCGCTGGGCGGGCTCGAGCTGCTGGTCCGCCTCGTCGCCCGATACTCGCCGCGCGCCGGCGAGATCCTGCTCGACCGCACGGTGCTCGGGTTCACGCTCTGGCTCTCGGTCGCGATCGCGCTGCTCCTCTCGTTCGCGGCGTCGCTGCCTCGCCAGGACTCCGAGGGCGCGCTGGTCTCGGCCGGACCGAACCGGCTCACCGGTACTCCGGGCAAGCAGCGACTGCAGCGCGGGCTGGTCGTCGCCCAGATCGCGGTCTCGGTGGTGCTGCTCGCCGGCGCCGGACTGCTGACGCGGACGATGATGGAGCTGTCCGCGGTCGACACCGGCCTCCGGACCGAGGAGGTCTTAACCATTCCGGTGCCGTTCCGCTCGACCGATTCCACCGCCGAGGCCGCCGCCAAGCAGCGGTTGGGTGAAATGGCGGACGAGATCCGGGCGCTCCCCGGCGTGGTGGAAGTGGGCATCGGCTCCGATGTCCCGCTCACGACGTCCCTCCTCAACATGGAGCTCAAGGTCGAGGGGAAGCCGCTGTCGGCCGGCCAGGCGATTCCGCGCGCAGAAGGCCGCATGGTCGACCCCAACTACTTCCGGGCCGCCGGCATCCCGCTGCTGAGGGGCAGGGAGTTCACCACCGCCGACCGGAAGGGGTCGGGTCAGGTCGCGATCATCAACCAGGCACTGGCCGACATCTTCTTCCCCGGCGAGAGCCCGATCGACCGCAAGATCGCCTGGACCGGCGACCTTCTCCGATTCGCTCCGTTCAACGGGGACTGGCGCACTATCGTCGGCGTGGTGGGCAACACCCACGACGCCGGGCTCGACGCGGCGCCGCCCGCCCTGATGTACATGGTGTTCGCCCAGGAGTTCATTTATTCCGGGGGGCTGGTGGTGCGGGCCGACAGCAACGTGTCTGCGCTGGCAGGCGCGGCGACGCGCATCGTGCGCCGCCTGGCGCCGGGTGTCCCGATCGAGAAGGTGCGGACCGTGGCGCAGATCAAGGACCAGAGCGTCGCGCCACGCCGGCTCAACGCGATGCTGGTCTGGGCGTTCGGGTTCCTCGCGCTGATCATCGCGGCGGTGGGGATCGCCGGCGTGCTGGCGTTCTCGGTGAGCACGCGGATCAACGAGATCGGGGTGCGCATGAGCCTCGGCGCGGCACCGGGCCAAGTGCAGCGGATGATCCTGGGCGAGGGCGGGGTGCTGCTGGCGCTCGGACTGGTCCTGGGCCTGCTCGGCGCGTTGCTCGCGGCGCGCGCGATTCAGGGGCTCTTGTTCGGCGTCGCGCCGTACGATCCCGCGACGTTCGGCGCGGTCGCGATCGTGATGGCGGTCATCGGGATCGGAGCGTGCTGGATTCCGGCGCTGCGGGCGTCACGGGTGGATCCAGCCGTCACTATGCGAGCGCAGTAGACGCCGCCGACAAGGAGGAGTAACGGTTCCTGGTAAGCGTCCCAATCGCGTTGATCAACGAGCTCAACCAGTTTGGCGCCCTGATGCTGTTGAGCGGTGCCGATTGCCTGACGCCTATCACCAGAGATCAGCTGCGTGCTCAAGCGATGTTCCATCTCGATCTGCACCGATACGGGATCTACATCGCCCAGATCTTCTGGGTCTCCGGCTATTGCGGGGGGTGAACAGTCCAGGACATGGGTAACAGTTAAGTCCGAGGACATAGGTGACAGTTCTAGTATCGCCGGCGGTAGTGCCGGCCGAGCGCATCCTCGATGAGGAGCGTGCGCTCATGGAAGCGGCCCAGGCGGAGCGGGCCGAAGTAGACGTCCCATTCGCCGTCGTCGATCTCGACGAAGCCGACGTATTCCTCGCCGAGGGTCTGGCTGACATTGACCCACTGCTTGTGCCAGCGGATCCCGCCGTTGCGGCTCACGCGGCGGACCTCGTAGTGGCCGGGGTAGCTCCAGCGGGGGGAGCCGAGCTGGATAGGGCCGCGGCGACGGGGTGTAGACCGAGGCCGGCGTGGCATCGTCGAGCGCCTCGTGCGGCCGGAGGGTGTTGTACTCCTGGCGCCACCGATCGAAGCAGCGCTGCTGGTGCGCGCGGGTGTGCTGCGGCGGCCGGGTGCACTCGCGCTTGAGCGTGAGATGCATGCGCTCGTGCCGGCCGTTCTGCTGGGGTGAGCCGGGCTCGGTGAGATCGGGCAGGATGCCGAGGCGGATCCACCAGACGGCGAGCGCGGAGAGGCGCCCGAGTGCCTGGGTAGCGAAGGGCACGCCGTTGTCGGAGCGGATCCGCCCGGGCAGCCCGTACTCGCGAAAGAGCCGCTCGAAGATGGGACGGGCCTCGACCAGCTTGGTGCTGGTGAGCGCCTGACAGGCCAGGAGCATCCGGCTGTAGCCGTCAGCCACGGTGAGGGGGAAGCAGTACTGCCCCTCGCCCAGCTTGAACTGGCCCTTGTAGTCGGTGGTCCACACGGCATTGGGCGCGTCCATCGGGACGCCGGGTGGGCCCGCCGAGCCGGGGCGGCGGACCCGGCGGCGGGCGATGACCAGGCCGAGATGCTGGAAGCAGCGCGCGACGGTGGAGCGCACCGGCCAGGCGGCGTCGGGCCAGCGCTGCCCCACCAGGCGGAGCAGCTTCCGCGGTCCCCAGTACGGATGCCGCTGGTGCGCCTCGAGCAGCCGCTGGAGCAGCACCGGATCGAGCGCAGCGGGCGAGCGATGGGGACGCCGCGACTGATCGGCCAAGCCCGCGGCCCCGAGGGTGTCATAGCGGGCGAGGAATTTGTAGCCGGTCTTCCGGCTGATGCCGTAGGCGGCACAGAGCTCGGTGACGGGCACCACCCGGCGCAGCGCATCATGGACGAATTGCTGACGGAGCTCCACGGTGACGACCTCCTGCCACGGCATCGGACCCTCCTTGAGAGGTCCGAAACCTGGCCATAGTGTCACCTATGTCCTGCGACTTAAGTGTTACCTCTGTATATAGACTGGACCGGCTGCGGCCTAACCCGCGCATGCAGCCGACGGGCCGCGTGGGCGCGGAACTCCGGTGCGGCCACAGCCCGCCGATGGCGCGCTGTGGAAGGTAGGTTTGTGCGGGCGGTAAGTTGAGGGCCCGCAGCTGATGCGCCAGTCGTTAGGCAGCCCCTGCGTTCGGAGGTGATGGTGCAGGGTTCTTGGCGTCTGATGGTATCGCTAACTATCGCGGCGTGCACCAGTTCGCCTCGTAGAGCACTGACGCCGATCGCTCCACCACTCGCGGTGGAGCTGGACGGAGGGCCGTATGCTGCAACCGTCGGCAGAGACGAGGCACGGTTCGTTTTTGCGCCGGTCCGCCAGGACGAGTTTGAGTGGTGGAGTCCGGCACAGCGCCAGCAGTTGACTACTTACCGCTGGGATGTGCTGGTCAGGGCCCTGAGCGATACCGCGTATTCGGTAGGCTACTGGCTGCCCGCCGTCGGCTTTGAGACCTATGGGAGCTGGTATGAGGAGCGGCGCCCGGTGCCAGAGGGCACGCAGCGTGGGAGCCTGGCCGAGCTCTTGAGGGCCGGGATGCACGATGTCCGCCTGCTCCAAGACCACGTGGCTGTCCCCGTACCTGGGATGGAGGCTCAAGTCCGGGCCGAGGGCGCGCACGTCGTGCTCGAGGTCCATGGGGCGCGCGCGATTCGTCGCCTCTTCAGCCTTCGGCCGTCGCACGTGACGTTCTACACCTATTTGCCCGGGGAGCCCCCGCGCATAGCGCATGTGCCGGTAAGGTACGAAGATCGGTAGTGCACCGGCTGCCTAACCCGTGCATGCCGCCGACGGGCCGGAGGGGCGCGAGGTTCCACTCGCGCGGCGCCCTCCGGTGGCGTCGCTAAGGAAGCCTAGGTTTGTGCGGGCGCGACCATGATCGCCCGCAGCTGATGCGCAAGTCGTTAGGCTGCTGCTCCCAGGGAGAGATCTCATGCGTCGCATTCAGACCGCCGCAGCCGCAACTCTCGCCTTGCTAGGTCTGTCCCACTGTACCACTGAGGCCTGCGGCTGCACCCCCGCATTCGTGCCTGCAGTGGTGATGGGGCAGGTACTCGGGGGTCTCAATACTCCAGTGCAAGGGGCGCGCGTTCGTGCTTACAGCGCGGCGGGCACCAATTGTCACTCTGCCGACACGGACTTCGGTGGCGTCCTCACTGGGCCTGACGGGAGCTTCGAGATGGGACTGGGTGCGTACGATTTTCGGGACAGCGTCTGTGTCTTCGTCTATGCTCGTGCTCCTGTAGGCGCCTCCGGCCTTCAGAACTCGGACACAGCGCTACTCGTGATGGATTTCAGCGGTGAGCAGACGCTGGACAGCGCCCAAGTGGAGTTGGTCTTACGAAATGTCCGGTGAGCTCAGCGAAGGCAGCAGCCTAACCCGCGCATGCAGCCGACGGGCCGGGTGATGCGCCAGCATCCGCTCGGCCACAGCGCGCCTGCGACGCGCTGTGGAACATTGGTTTGCCCGCGGGCCGGCATGATAGCCCGCAGCTGATGCGCAAGTCGCCAGACCGCAGCCAGCAACCCTCGCTGCTCGTGGGGTGTCGACACAGCATGCCAGCATCAGACCAGGGCCGACGCCCAAGTCTCCTCGCCTTCACCACCGGGCTCATCATCTCGGGATGTGCCAAGCCGTTGCCCCAGGCCCTACCCACGCCGTTCGCTGTTGCAGCGCCGCGCGCGGGAGCCTTCATCGGCTGCTGGCAGCTGCAAATGGACCGTCCTCTCGACGAACTCGGCTTGAGTGATCGACTTACCGTGCGCCTCGATACGACGGTGATCGGAGAAACCGGAACTGAAGTGGGGCTCCGAGCGGTCGCTATCGCCGGCTTCGACGGGCGCCAAGCCGCACCCGAGCCGCAGCTGGTGTGGTGGGTTCACGCCGACACCGATACGCTCGAACTCGCCACACAGTCGTTAAGTGGGGCCTTCTGGCGGTTGGCTGGCAGTCGGGATTCACTTGCGGGTGAAACGAGCTTGTTCTTCGACGTCGGGCCAACAGAGTCGGTGGTGGGTAGGGTAAGGGCTCGACGAGCCGTCTGCGAGTCGTAGCGATCGTCCCGGGTGCGGCCTAACCCGCGCATGCAGCCGACAGGTCGAGGTGGGCCGACACTCCGCTCGGGCGGGACGCTCCCCGTGGCCAACCAGTGGAAGCGTTGATTTGTGCGGGCGGAACCAAGTCGCCTGCAGCTGATGCGCAAGTCGCTAGGCAGACGTACAAACGGTCGTAGCGTCACCAGGAGGTGCGGATATGAGACGCAGGGAGCTTGTGGGGTGCGCGGCAGACGCAATGCTCCACGTTCCTGGCATCCGCATCGACGGGAATGAATCGCCATGGGAGCCTGACGGCCTCGGATCGGTAGCTCGCCTTGGAGTGCTCACGCCTGACTTCGACCCGGTGCCTGAGTCCGAGATGTCGGCCATGGCGCCGCGTGGGATCTCGATCCACGCGGCGCGGGTTTTCCGGCGCGGGGCCGCACGCTCGTTTGCGGAGCCGCCGCTGGTCGACACGGCCACCGAGCAACTCGCTAGCCTGAAGCCGCAGGCGGTTCTTTTCGCGTTCACCAGCAGTAGCTATGCGATGGGGGCCGACGGGGATGCCGCCGTTCGAACGCGCCTGGAGACGCACACGAATGGTGCCCCGGTCCTTCTCACCTGTGCAGCGGCTGTCGAAGCCCTTCGGCTCGTGGGCAGCCGCCGGCTCGCGCTTGTTCACCCCCCTTGGTTCAGTGAGCAGGCAAACGAGCAAGGCATAGAATACTTCCGCCGGCAGGGGTTCGAGGTGCTGATGAGTTCCAGAATCAGTCCGCAGCGCACGTTTCAGGAGGTCAGCCCAGCAGAGGTGTTCGACTGGACGAGTGCGCACGTGCCTCCCAGCGCCGATGCCGTCTTCATCGGCGGCAATGGGCTACGTGCGATTGGCACCATTCAACGGCTTGAGCGCAAACTACGCAGGCCGGTGCTGACGGCTAACCAAGTGCTTCTGTGGCAAGCCTTGAGACGACTGGGGGTGGCTCAGCGAGTCGCTCGATACGGGCGCGTGTACGGCTTCGCAACTCGGCGGGGCTAGCCGCATCCCCGTCAGAGGCTCAGCATTCGAACTGCTCCCAGCCGCAGCCTAACGGGATGCGCATCAGCTGCGGGCGATCATGTCCGTGCCCGCACAAATCTTCGTTCTTTGGCCCGCTCTCGGAAGGTACCGCCCGAACGGACCTCCGCGCCCCTCCCGCCCCTCGGCTGCATGCGCGGTTAGGCGGCGGATCAGGGAGCCCCGAGGCCGCTTCGGCCGGCCGTGTCGCCGGACTGCGCTTGGGGAACTGTCCTCCAATTAGCGCGCCCAGCGTTCCACCGATAACAGCCCCAACCGCGGTCCCGCCCAGTGTGGGTCCGAAGCAGCTCTCCCGTGTCTCCTTCATGCCCTCGCAGAAGGCGTACACGAAACCACCGAGGCCTAGGCCTCCGACCATCCCACCGATTAGCAGACCACGCTGCCATTGCGTGGGAGGGATGCGGACCCGAAGCGTGTCGGGTGCGGCCCAAGCGACAGCTACGGGTCGAGCAGCAAAGAGCTTCGATGGAGCAGGACCCGCCACCCCGACGAAAGTGGTCTGAGCCTGCAATGACGGAGACACGAGTGAGATAGCGAGGCCGAGCAAGGCTTGACGCAACACGCGGAGACTCCTGGCTCGAGATGCATTACGCTATTCTACGCGCGTCCCCCGAACGTGACCTCGAAATCGCCGGAGTCGCGGCGTCCGCCTAACCCGCGCATCAGCCGACGGGCCGGAGGTGTCCCGGGCTCCGCGCGGGCGGCGCCATCGCTGAGCGCGCTGTGGAACCGTAGATTTGTGCCGGCGCGGCCACGATCGCCCGCAGCTGATGCGCAAGTCGTTAGGCCGATGCATCTAGTACCCAGGTGACGCTGTCCTCTGCTGGGAGGATCCGATGACCGCCGCATCTCCTTCGCCCCTCTTGCGCCCGGTGCTGATCGCGTTCGGACTGGTCTTTATTTTCGGGATCTTCATTTTGAACCGCCTTTGGCCGAGCGGGTGGGCGTGGGAGCCCGAGCAGCCGGCCTATCTGCATATGATCCTCGGGATCTATGCGACGCTAGGGGTCTTCCTGCTGCTCGCTGCTCGCGATCCAATACAGCACCTAAGCCTGATCTGGTTCACCGTTGGTCGAGCGTCGTTCACGCGGTGATCATGGCAGTCCACTCCGTCACCGATTCAGGTCAGATTGGACATCTGTGGGGCGACGTTGCAGCTCTTCTCCTGACAGCCGGCGTCCTGGCGGCCTTGACTCCCCGGCGGGGATCACGACCCCGGATGACCTGAACAGCACGAGAGCGTCGCGCACGGCCTAACCCGCGCATGCAGCCGACGGGCCGGCATGAGGGCCCTCTCCCTCCCGCCCGACGCTCTCCCGATCGTACTTCGTCATGCCGGTCCCACCCCGAGCATGGGAACCAGCTCGCCACGCTCGATGCAGGGCCGCACCACGTCATGGCAGCCTGGTACGGCCAGCGCGAGGTGATCGTCCTGCCCGGCGCGCGCACGGCATGGCCCACCCGCCCCGCCGCCGGGCCCAGGGGACCGGGTGTGCTATCCATCACCTCCTCCCATGGGACGGGCACGTAAGTTCCTTGCAGGTCGATAATCTGCACCACCCCCACGGCGGTGCCCTGGACTGGCGCTCACTGGCAAGGCTGAAGCGTGTCCCTCGGTCGCCATCCTACTGCAGCCCACGCGTGGCCCTGGAACCTACTGTCGCGCCCGCTCGGCATAGTCTGCCTCGTCGCCGCCTGCGGCGGCGGGGACCTGGTCCTTCCTGACGACGGCGATCTCGCCATACGGGTAGTGGACGGAAACGGTCAGCGCGGGTCGGTGGGAGAACCGCTGGACGATCCGATCGTCGTCCAGGTGACCGACGCCCGAGGGCAGCCGGTCGAGGCGGCGACCGTCGAGTTCGTCCTGACGTCCGCCGGTGCCGGAGCCGGGATTGCCCCCGCTACAGCGCATACGAGCGCGGAGGGCCGCGCCCAGGCCCAGGTGCTCCTCGGCGACAAGGTCGGCCTGCAGACCGGGGAAGCCCAGGTGGCGGTGGACGGCCCCACCTCGCCGAAGACCACCTTCTCGGCGCTGGCCGAATCGGACGACAACCGCCCGCCCAGGGCCGACTTCGGCTGGAACTGCGACCATCTCACCTGCCAATTCACCGATGCCAGTACGGATAGCGATGGAAGTGTGACTGGCTGGGCCTGGCGCTTCGGGGATGGCGGTACGTCGGCGGAGCGGGAGCCGACCCACAGCTATGCAGCGGCCGGCACCTTTACGGTGACGCTCACCGTCACCGACGACGAGGGCTCCAGCGATGAGTCATCGGATGACGTGACCGCCGACACGCCGTCGGCTCCCCCGGCCAACATGGCGCCCCGGGCCGACTTCGAGATCGACTGCCAGGACCTGAGCTGCGCGTTCACCGACACGAGCGAGGACGAGGATGGCAGCATCGAGAGCCGGCGGTGGGAGTTCGGCGACGGGGCCACCTCGAGCCAGCGGAATCCGTCGCACTCGTATGACTTCCCGGGACAGTATGACGTGCGCCTCACGGTGACGGACGACGACGGGGCCGCGGACGACAGGACCCGCACCGCGGAGGCTGACGCGCCGGCGCCGCCACCTCCGCCGCCTCCTCCGCCACCGGCGCCCAACGGGCCCCCGGAGGCCGAGTTCGAGGTGGGCTGCCAGGACCTGAGGTGCACGTTCGTGGACCGGAGCAGCGACGAGGACGGCAGCGTCGTGAGCTGGCAGTGGAACTTCGGCGATGGGGCTACCTCCAGCCAACGGAATCCGGCGCACTCGTACGCCGCGCCGGGGCGGTATGACGTCCTGCTCCTCGTCACCGACGATGAGGGGGCTGCGGACACCAGGGTCCACCAGGCCGAACCCGAAGCGCCGCCACCACCGCCGCCGCCACCGTCCAACGAGCCGCCACAGGCGGACTTCGACGTGCACTGCGACCACCTCACCTGCACCTTCGTCGACAAGAGCAAGGACGATGACGGCAGGGTCGTGAGCTGGGCATGGAGCTTCGGCGATGGAGCCACCTCCACCGAGCAGAACCCGGTGCACACCTACGGCGCTCGTGGCCGCTACGACGTCCTTCTCACCGTGACCGACGACCTCGGAGCCACGGACACCAAGACACGCCGGGCCGACGCCAAGGACTGAGTCACTCCCTTCGAGCCGTCGCGCCAGCGCCCCCTAACCCGCGCATGCAGCCGGCGGGCCGCAGAGGCGCGGGGCTCCGGTTGGGCGGCAAGCTTCTCGAGCGCCGCTGCGGACTGAACAAGGTCAGCACGGAGTGGATGATGCACGAAGTGCCGTTACGTATTGCGGTGGTCGAACCACCACCGGGTATTGCCTGGGCGGTGCAAAGCGGCCGGAGCGACCTGATCGCGCCAACCGAGCGCACCGATGCGTTGATCGCATTTGATGTCACCGTGCGTGTGGGCAGCCCTCGAGCGGGTGGCCAACCTACCTTGCTGGGGCCCGTCACGCAGGGCCCTCCGACCGACCGGTTCCTGTACGTGAACGCGGGCAAGCGAGCCGGCCAAGCCGACTCCTGCTGGGATCGCCGGGCCAAGGTGCCGCTCGCAGGGATCACCCAGGAGCTAATCGAGACTGTTCAGCAGCAGGCTGGGGCGCGACTGGAAGTCCGAATTGCGGGGACGGGGCGGGATGGAGGGCCTGCGTGTGCCACGGTGCCCCTGCTGGAGGGTGGCTGGCGAATCATTGCGCCAGCGCGCCGAGGAACAGATAGGTAACTAGGATGACAACCTCCCCCACGCTCAGCGAGTTCAAGGAGACAGTGCGCGAGGCGTTCGGGTACCTCGAACGCGAGTTTGCTTTTCATGAGGTGGTACCGCCGGCGAGTCTGGTCGAGGGGAACCCATTCGCCGTCTGGTTCGTGAATGCGACAACTTTGGTGCAGGTGGAAGGAGTCAGCTGGGGCTTTGCCGCTCAAGTGCTCCTCGGACCAGCGGCCGGCGGGAATGAGTGGCACGCCAATGTCCCCCTGTGGGCGATCATCAAGGACCGGACACCCGACCTGTACGAACAGTCCGCCAAGGCACCGGGTCAACTTGGCGCTATTCGTCACTACGCTCATGCTCTTCGGGAGACGGCCAGTGATGTGCTTAGAGGCGACTTTGGGGTCTTTGCCTCCGCGCGGGCGGCAGTTGAGGCGGAAGCGACTCGGCAAAGACTTGGTGAGCATGAGGGGACGCAAGACCGAATCAAGAGAGCCGCAGTGAGCGCAGCTACTGACGCATTGCGCAGGAGAGACTACGGGAGTGTTGTTACACTCCTGTCGCCGCACATCCAGCGTCTTACTCCTGCGGAGCGTGCGAGGCTCGACTATGCACGCGGACGTCTTGGTCGTGGTGGCGACGCTGATTAACCTCTCAGCCAACCGCCCTCAGGTTTCGGGTGTCCAACTCTTCGGGCCCTTGGTTCGCAAGCGTACCGCTCCTTCGACCCTGCGGGGGACTCCGGATGATATTTCCAGGCCGCAGCCTTTGTGTTGTGGTTGCGGCACTACTCGGAGCCGCAACGAGTCTCCCTGCCCAAGTAGCCCTGCCAACCCCCTTCGATCCATTCCCCGGGGGCAGTGCGGCTCGGTATCACTTCGACCTGGCACGTAACTTCTTCAGCTCCCCAGCCGAGGAGCTCGCGAGGCGTGAAAAGCTGCTGCCGCGTCTCGAGCATCTGGCGCGGATATCCCGTAGCCTGCCCCAGTCCGCCGGCGGCATCCTGGCCGCGCTCGCGTTGCAGGACTCCCTCGACCTCGAGGTGAGCCGGCACGCGACCTACCTCGAGCTCCGCTTCAACGCCGACACCCGCCAAGGAGAGGCGCTCCGGTCCGCCAGCCAGCTGCAGGACATGGCCGGCAGCAGCCGGGCAGCGTTCGACAGCACCCTCGCCGCCCTACCGAGCGCCACTCTGGTCAGGCTCGAAGGGGAGCGACCGCGGCTTCGCCGCTATCGGTTTGCGATCGAACGCGGTCGGCGAGATTCTGCGCAGAGGCTCACCCCCGAAGGCGAACTGGTCTATCGAGCGCTGGCGCCGTTGGCAACTGGCTGGGGCGGAGAGATCTTCTCGCAAACCGTGAGCTCGACCGACTTCGGCACGGTGCAAACGTCCGCCGGGCCGTTGAGCGTGTCGCGCGACTTCGTTGGCCTGACGACCGACCCGGATCCTCGGATTCGCCGCGAGGCGTACCTGCGGAACGAAGCGGGTCTCGAGCAGCTGCGCCAGGTACACGCCACCATCCTCACCCGAACCGCGGGCGCCCTCACCACCGCCGCTCGCCTCCGCGGGTACCCCGATTTCGTCGCGCAGTCGTACTCGGAGCGGTACCTGGACCGGGGGCAGGTGCAGCGGATGCTTGACGCGCTGGGCGCGGCCGCGGAGGTGAACAAGCGGATCGAGCAGGCCATGAATGCCCACCGCAGAGCGGCCTTTCACCTCGATACGATTCACGTATGGGACCAGTGGCTGCTGGAGCCGGACGTTCCGCTGCCGCGATTCACCATCGCCGATGCCTCGCGCCTCGTGCTCGAAGCCACACGGCCATTGGGTCCGGCCTACGCCCGAGAGCTCGCGCTGTTGCTTGATCCGGCCAACGGTCGTCTTGACGTGGCGCCCGGCCCCTTTCGCGCCAACCGGCAGGGGTTCTCGGCAGGACTGGTCGGATTCCCGAGCATGTTCTATCAGGGTGCCTTCGGCGGGTACCTGGAGGACGTGGTGACCCTTGCTCACGAGTCGGGCCACGCCGTACAGAACATGCTCATGACCGCGAATGGCGTCTTGCCGCGATACGCATTCGGCCCTGCGTACTTCACCGAGTCGTTCGCCGGCCTCTCCGAATTGCTGCTCCTGGAGCACCTCTACCGAACCGCCGCCGACAAACCGCATCGACTCGTCTACCTCCAGCGACTCGTGACCCAGGCCGCGGAGGTCTTTCGGAGCGGTTGGGAATCGGCGCTCGAGCAGCAGCTCTTCGATAGTGCCGCCGCAGAGCGTTCGGTTGGCGCGGACGGCATCGAGGCGATGACGCAAGCCACAGCGTCACGGTTCTCGACGTGGTTCGGCCCGGGAAGCGAGCGCAAGCTGGCGTGGCTCCAGCCGACGCAGTATTTCACTCGACCGCTCTATCGGCTGAACTACGTATATGCCAAACTCCTCGCGCTGCGCTACCTCGACCTCCTGCATCGAGATCCGGCGGGGTTTTCGGCGCGATACGGGGCGCTGTTGCGAAATGGATACGACGCGCCGCCCGACGCCCTGCTCGAGCGCTTCGTAGGCATCAGTCTGAGTGACCCGGAGCTCATCGAGGGTGCGAGCCGAGTGCTCCACACGTACCTCAAGGAGCTGAACGCGCTGTACGCACCGTGACGGTCAGCAACTAGGATTGTGCCGCCGGATACTGTGCAGGCGCGCTCAAGTCGCCGCACCTGACGAGCGGGCCCTTACCAGGTCCGTCATCGGCGAGGCAGATTGTCTACAAGCGCATGCAGCCGGGGGTTCAGTTTTTAAGGAAACGTAGGATAGTGTCCGAACGAGCACCTCGCCGCAGCTGATGCGCAAGTCGTTAGGCACGCCGCACGAGAGAGGTGAACCATTCGGCACTTGACGCCCTGGCACTGGCTGCTCCGAGCGATTCTCCCTTTCATTGCGGTTCTCGGGTGCCAGGGTAAGTCGCGGACACCCGAGGCGCAGGCTCGTCGGTTCTTTCAGGAACTCATCGTCCTGGAGCGGCAGTACGACCCGGCGTTGGCCGACCTCTACGCGGACTCGGCCAGGATCGCAAAGCGCCGGCGCTTGTCCGACGGCAGCCTGCAGTACGGGAGCATGACTGGTGCAGAGCACAAACCTATGATGCGGCGCTGGATCCCTGGTGCGGCTCAGCGCGGGGTCTACAACGAGTATTCGGACACACGTTATCGGGATCTCGGCAACGGATTCGTGCAGATCACCGTGCGTCAACGACAGTTGCCGAAGGACTTCACCACCACGGTCGAGCTCGTGGTCGGGCCTGGACCAGAAGGCCGGTGGTTGATTTGGGAGGACATCTCAGAGGCCCCGCCAGTGACGGAGTGACTTCGGTGAAGGCGGGTGCCTAACCCGCGCATGCAGCCGACAGGCCGGTCAGACGCAGAGCCCCATCCGGACGGCACCCTCCCAGAGCGCGCAGTGGAACGTAGGTTTGTGCCGGCGCGGGCCTGATCGCCTGCACCCTGATGCGCAAGTCGTTAGGCAGCACGCTTGGTTCCAGACCGGCGCAGGCACGTGTGTTGGGAGAGAGCGCAATGCCAGATGTGCCCACCAGCAATCCGGAGCAGTTCTATCAGGGCGCACCCCTGCTCATGGTCCCCGATGTGGCAGCCACGGCCGCCTTCTATCGGAGGATACTTGGATTCAAGTCTGATCCGGGAACCGAGACACCTGACTACTGTGTAGTGTGGCGGGATAACGCGGCGGTTCATTTGGCCAAAGGGGAGCGCCCACCGACAGGTGTCCGCATCTTCTGCTGGGTCAAGAATGTGAACACTCTCTACGATGAGATCATCGAACGAGGGGCCATAATCGAAGTTCCGATTGAGACGCGACCTTACGGAGTCCGTGACTTTTCTATTCGCGATCCGAACGGCGTTGTGGTGGTGCTTGGGCAGGACTGGGACTAACCCGCTGAGTCGTCGGGGCCACCAACGGGGTCACGTCGGGTGCGGCCTAACCCGCGCATGGAGCCGACGGGCCGGATGGGCGTGGGGCGCTGCTCGGGCGGCGCCCTCCGGAGGCATAGACTTCTGCGAACGCGAGCACGATAGGCCGCAGCTGATGCGCAAGTCGTTCGGCGGACACCACACCAGGAGCTGAAATGCGCGGAGTCCTCAACGGCTGGCTTCTGGTAGCCGGGTGCCTGGTTGTCCTGGGCGTTGGCGCCTTGATTGGCGCCGAGGTGACCCGTGGCACCACGGTACCGGCCGCCACCATCGAGCAATGGCGCCGGTATGCCACCGAAGTCGAACGGGGCACCCGAACCCCGTCCCCGATCACCACGCGCATGCTCACCGAAACGGCCATCGCCCAACATGAGTACGCCACGGCGGCCGAAGAGCTGCTGCGGTTTCTCGGCGCGAGCGTGGCTCTCATTGGCCTGTTCTTGGTGGTGGATATCGCGCGCTCTCGCGCCCGCGCTGGGCGAGTCCCACCCCCCGGGGGCGACTAGGCGCTGGCACTCTGGCGAGCCCTCGAAGCGCGGCGCGAAGTGGACTCCGTTCGGGCGGCACCCTCCGATGGCGCCGCTAGGGAAGCGTAGGTTGGTGCGGGCGCCGGCAGGATGGCCCTCAGCTGATGCGCATATCGTTAGGCCGACGCCGAACATCGTGGACATCAAGATGGCTGAGCTGCGCCCTTTTCTGACCGCCGCATGGCGCCACCTCGCCATGCTCAACTACGAGGTGCCGCCGACGCTGCTCCGTCCCCTAGTGCCCGTTGGAACCGAGCTCGACACGTGGGGCGGCGTCACCTTGGCCAGCATGGTGGGCTTCCGGTTCCTCGACACCCGGGTGCTCGGGATCCCGATTCCGGGGCACCGCGATTTCGACGAGGTCAACCTCCGTTTCTACGTCCGTCACCGCGGCGAGGACGGCGGCTGGCGCCGTGCCGTCGTCTTCGTTCGCGAGCTCGTGCCGAGGCGTGCCATCGCAACGGTGGCACGCTGGTTCTACAATGAGCCCTATACGGCGGTGCCAATGCGCCACGAGGTTGAGATGGGAGGGGCCGCGGATGGCGAGTCTGGGCGGGCGGCCTACTCATGGCGCTTGGATGGGCGCTGGCATCACCTCGAAGTGACGACCAGCGGCTTGCCCACGATTCCCGACCCGGCCTCCGAGGCGGCCTTCATCTCGGAGCACTACTGGGGCTACGCGGTTCAGCGCGACGGCGGCTGTAAGGAGTACCGGGTGACTCACCCACCATGGCGGGTTTGGGATGCTGCCGGAGCACGGTTCGACTGCGACGTGAGGGCTGTGTACGGGGCGGGCTTCGCTGAGTGCTTGAGTATGCGGCCTCGATCAGCCTTCCTGGCCGAGGGCTCCACGGTAGCCGTGTACCCTGGGCGGCGTCTCCCTGTGGCGGCTGTGGAAGCATCTCCGGGAGCCGCGGCCTAACCCGCGCACGCCGCTGGAAGCAGCGGCAGCACCTCGGCGGGACCTCATGCAGCAGAGGAGACGTTCGCCTCTGGTATGTTGTCGGCCTATCCGTTCACGAACCGCACGAACGTCATGACGACCATCCGATAGGTTCGGATCGACTCCTTCAGTGCTCCAGTGGTCGTGCCACCTTCGAGATCAACATCCCACTCGATGACGGCGTCCCCGTCACCGTCAATGTAGACCCGGCTGAAGCGCTTGGTTGCGTTCCACTCGTTGACCTTCTTCAGATCCATCGCCTTCTTTTTCTTGAAGAACGAGTAGAACTGAATGTTGGTCTTCTTGTTGAAAATGACGGCCGTGTGGCCCTCAATCGCGAACTGGAGCACGTCCTCTTTGGGCTGCTCCACCTCGTATCCCATGGCCTCGAGCATCTTCTGGAGCTGCTCGGTCGACACCTCGGTCAAGACATCTTGCGCGGCCACTTGAGGCGCCAAGCCCGGTGCCGCCAGCACCCCGCCCGCGGTGATCACCACAAGGGAGACCCGACGCGCAAGCTTCCTCATTCACGCCTCCTCGCTGTTGTAGGGCTGCCTACCTGGTGCTCGACCGCAGCGGCCTGCTCCGCAAAGGAATGCTGGATCCGCCGATCCATGATTGTCCAACTTGCATCTTGCGGCGGCCGCGGTCCCCACAGCCCTCTGGCAGCAGAGGATCAGGAAGCACGCATCTGAAGGACATGCAATGGTTTCCATGGCTGACCGCCGCTTCGCGAAAGTGAATCCTGCAAGCAGTGTGCTACGTCGGATGCCCCGTGCGAGGTCCTACCCGGGTCCTCGCCGGCCTGCCGCCCAACCCACGCGTGCAGCCGACGAGCCGGAGAGGCGCGGCGCTCGGGTGCGGCCACAGCGCGCTGCGGAAACGTAGGTTTGTACGGGCGGGAAGATGACCGCCCACAGCTGATGTGCATGTCGTTAGGCGGGACGCACTGGCATCCTCCTCCATTAGGGCAACGGGTCGATGGCATTTGATGCGAACCTAGCCGCACGCATTCGAGCCCACCTAGCCCAGCGTACCGGCGTAACAGAAAGGAAGATGTTTGGTGGAATCATCTTCATGCTGCAAGGGAACATGTGCTGCGGCGTGCACCGGGGTGCTCTGATCGTGCGCCTCGGCCCTGAGGAGGCCAGCGGAGCTCTAGCGGAGCCACACACACGAGTGTTCGATCTGACTGGGCGTCCGATGAAGGCGTGGGTCTTGGTGGAGGCGACGGGACTCGTCGAGGATGCACAGCTAGGGGAGTGGGTAGACCGTGCCGCTAAATGGGCCGGCTCCCTCCCCCCGAAGTAGCGGCCGGGCGGGTGCCGACCTGACCCGCCTGACGAGGACTTGGCTCCAAGTCTTCCACTCATCAGAGGCTGTCGTAGATTACGGCCTACGAGGCTTCCATGCCGACCGCAACCAGATCCCCGAGCGCTGGCTCCGTGCCCACCACTGGCGGATGGCTGGGGTTGCTGCTCCTCGGCCAGCTCGCCTGTGCTCCTGACGTGACCTCGCCGGAGAGCGCCGCCGCAGTGGGTCAGGTCGTGCCGATGGCGGTGCCCGACGTCTGGTGCCCCGCGAATAGGACGCCGGAAGACACCCTCCAGCTGAATAGCCTCCAGGCCTGCCATACCATCGTGGATGTGCCGCCGCCACCGGCTTCGCAAGACTCGACAACGCGGCAGATGATCGAGCTTACGCCAAGGTTCTCGCGGGACTCCATCCCTCAGGTTCTCGCAGACTGAAGAACCACCGGTCATTCGAGCTGTGTGACAAACCAGCAGCAATGCGTAGGTCGTTAGGCCGCACTGCTTCTCACTCGAGAGCCATGTGACGCTGAGGTTTCGTGATGCCACACTCGACGACGTTGCGGCCATTGCCGGCCTACAGAATGCAGCTGCTGGTGCTCTGACTGCCCGCTTCGGGCCAGGTCCTTGGTCTTCCCTTGTGAACGAGCGGGGGGCCGCACTCGCGCTACGTCATGCGCGCGTTCGCGTTGGGAGAGATGGCAAACGCCTTCTGACTGTGCTGCGGCTAGCGACGAAGAAGCCGTGGGCTATCGACGTCTCCTATTTCACGCCGGTAAAGCGGCCGCTGTACCTGACTGGGATGGCTGTCTCGGTGGCACATCAAGGGCAAGGGCTGGGAAGCATGGCGCTCGAAGACGCGTGCACCATTGCAGAAGCGTGGCCGGCCAACGCCGTTCGCCTCGATGCCTATGACGCGAACGCCGGGGCTGGCAGGTTCTATGCCCGCTGCGGGTTCTCCGAGCGCGGCCGGGTCGTCTACAAAGGTGACCCACTGTTCTATTACGAGCGCCTGGTAGGGTAGCTGGGCAGGCGGGTAAGTGCGGCCTACCCACGGTGAAGCTCTTGAGAAGGACAAGTATCGGATGATCTGCCGAATCTGGCATGGCTGGACCACTCCCGCGAATGCCGATGCCTATGAACATCTGCTTCGCTCCGAAATCTTCGAGGGGATTACGGGGCGCCAGATTCCCGGCTATCAGGGAATCGAGCTGCTCCGTCGAACGGCAGGGGACTCGGTGGAGTTCGTGACAATGATGTGGTTCGATTCGGTCGAGGCGATTCGGGCCTTTGCCGGGGCCGACTACGAGATGGCCGTGGTACCGCCGGCCGCTCGGGCGCTGCTGCAGCATTTCGACTCACGGTCCGCTCATTACGAGGTGCGCAAAGCGCGCGGCACAGCCTAGCCAGCGAGAGCCCGCAGCTGATGCGCAAGTTGTTGGGCCGAAGCTTTTCATCCTTCCGGGGCTATCATGGATTTCCCGTACCTGGTTCTCGCTCGCGTGTACGAGCATATCGAGCCCATCGACCGGGGCGATCGCTATGAGGATCCGCTTCAGGCCACACTTGGAAGGATGGGGATTGGCCGCGTCACCGGTGGAGGCTCGCAGCTCGACGAGCTGGGGGGCATTACCTACGCGGATGTCGAGATTGAACTCGCCAATGTCGATGAGGCGCTGCGGATTGTAGCCGAGGCACTTGAGGTAGCGGGCGCGCCGCAGGGTTCCGAGCTCATCCAGACGTCGGATAATCGAGTGTTGCGCGAATTCGGCAAGCTGCAATGCCTGGCGATCTACCTAGACGGGACGAGCCTACCGGACGAGGTCTATGCCGACCTCGATTTTGAGGCTGTGGTCGCAGCGATCGGCGCGGCAGCTGGTGACAACAGCTACCGCGGCTTTTGGTAAGGCCCTGAGGAGACTGGCCTGTTCCCCTTCGGACCAGACGCCGAAGCGATGTTCGCGCGCGTTGAGCCTGTTCTCCGGCGCCTCCCGATCGGCCAGAATGCTCGAGTAGTAATACGACATGGGAAGCAAAGTTTGAGTCCGCGCGAGATCCGCATGCCAAGGCATTAAGGCTGGCAGCGTTTCGCCTCTGGACCGAGAAACCCGAGCTGGGTAGACGACCCCGTCGGCTGCATGCGCGGTTTAGGCCGCTCACAACCAGGAACTCTCTCATGCCACGCCCCCACGAGCTCTTCTGGATCGTAATCCTCCTGTTCAGCGATCGCTTGCAGGGAACCAGCCACGGTGCTCGGAGATGCTTGCGAGCCCGAGGTCTTCGTCGCCGTCTCGGCGTTCGTGGATTACCTTGATGGCCGAACGGGCGCCCGCCTTCGCCCGGGCAGGCTGACGCGCGGAGACACCATATGGTAGGCGATTCACCCGGTAGCCACGGTCCCGGAATCCCCTTGGCGGACGCCGCAAACCTCGGGCTCGTTCGTCCCCCAGTCGTGTACTTAGGCTCGATCGCACTCGGCTTGGTGGTCCATTATGCCTGGCCTGCACGGTTCGTCCCGCCTTCCGTCAGCACGCCGATCGGCGCCATGCTCACGCTCTTGGCTGCCGGCCTTTTCGTTGCCGCAGTCCGCACCTTACGAGCAGCTGGCATGCCCATTCCAGGCAACAGGCCCACGACCGCGATCGTCCGCGTGGGGCCCTATCGCTTCAGCCGGAATCCCATCTATCTCGGCTTCTCGCTTTTCCAGCTCGGGCTCTCCATCTGGGTCAACAGTTTCGGCTTGCTGATTACGCTCATTCCAGCCGTTGCGCTCATGGCGCTCGTGGTCATCCCGCGGGAAGAGCGCTATCTCGAAGCACGGTTTCCCTCCGAGTACTTGTCCTATAGGTCTGCGGTCCGTCGCTGGCTATAGTCGGGTGGCCGCCCGACGAGCGGCTGTCGTCCTGCAGGTCCTCACCCATCCGAGCGTCCCAGTACTCGGCTGTATCTTTGCTGGCACTCTCTGGTGGGCCGCAGCCGTGATCACGCTGGGAGCTGGCTCGCTTGAGCATCGGTGCTTTGCGCCGCCTAACCCGCGCATGCAGCCGACAGGCCGCTCGGGCGCGGAGCGCCGCTCGGGCGGCGCTCTCCTAGAGTGCCGCTAAGGAAGCGTAAGATTGTGCGGCCCCGGGCCCGGGGGCCCGCAGCTGATGCGCAAGTCGTTAGGCCGACTCCACCCGAGATCGGAGGCTGTTATGGGCGCCCGAGAGGGATTCCGGATCATCGCGACCTTGATCGGAGGCGGCTTTCTGGGCTACGCCTTCTTGGCAGTCATTCGAGGGACGCTCTATGACGTGGAGGACGGGCGCGTCGACCGGAGTGCACGCCCCGTGACCTTCTGGCTCCTGGTGGGTGGAATGACGCTCCTCGGGTTGTCGATCTTGGCTGTGGGTTGGGGGTGGCCGGTGGTCAATGTCGTAGGCTGGTACTCTGGCCGACGCTGACTTTGGCTCGATCACCGGAGCGGCCCACCCGCGCACGCAGCCGACAGGCCGGTAGGGGCCGGAGAACCCGCTCGGCGGGGTTCTCGCGGCCAGGGAATGGAAACGTAGGATTGTGCGGCCACGGGCTTGATCGCATGCAGCTGATGTGCAAGTTGTTAGGCGGACGCAACCAGTTGCTCTAGAGTGCAGTCGCGTTGGGCCATGTTTCGGGAGGGCCGCTTTGCTACATCGACGAATCAATCTCGCAGCCGGGATGCTGCTGATGGCCTTACCCCGGCTCACGACGGCACAAGAAGTGACCCCACCGGACTCCGCCCAGTCTCAGATCCGTGCCGTCCTACGTGCGTTCTACCTGCACTTGGAGAATCAGAACTGGGAGGCTCTATCACCCTACGTCTTGTCGCCGAAGCTCCTTGAGCGGCGAGGCGGCCCCGGGGACTTCCGAATGGTCACCAGGGACCGGACGCGCAGCCGCGGCTCTTCCCAAGCGACCTCTACGCCAAGGAAATGCCCGGCGAAGCCCTCGGCATTGATTGACGAGGCGGCAATCCGGCTCGATGGGGATTGGGCGGAGGTATCGGTTCCACGCTGTAGCCTGGCCTCAGCCGGAATAGATGAGCTCCGCATGCTCTACTTCGAGAAGCGATGGCGCTTTATCTACACGGATCTCTTCGATGGCTCGCCGGGTGGGGAGCATTGAGCTAGGTGTCTAACGCATGAAGCTCAAGGCAGTGCTAACAGTCTCGGCGATCTACCTGGGCGTCCTTGGCGTCGGGTTCATGTTCGTCCCAAGGCAAATAGGTATCGATGCCGTGCCACCGGATGCCTCCCCGGCACTGATCGCCTATCTCCGGATTTTCGGCGGTCCCATGCTTGGGATTGCAGTATTGAATTGGATGGCTCGGCATGCGGAGCCTTCCGCGGCGCGTAACGCCATTGTCCTTGCCAATATCGTTGGGTTTGCTTGCGTGACCTCGATGGACGTATGGGGAGTGTTCAGTGGTGGCGCACGCCCGGTAGCGAAGCTGTTCCTTGTGATTCATCTGCTCATGACTGTCGCCTTCGTGCTGGCATGGCGCGCTAGCACGCGGGTCCAACGAAGTTAGGCCAGCCGATAGGCCGCTTCACCAGGAGATCTGGGAATCCATGAGAACGGCTGCTGCCACGGCCTTCCTGGCACTTGCACTGGTCGTGCCCGGACGTCTCACCGCCCAAGACGTGTCGGGGCAGGTGCCCGCGCCCGTGATTCGCCGGATCGCGCAGGCAATCTGGCCGGAGCAGATGTTCGACCCAGCCGGGCGCCCAGAGGGCGGCTGGGTAGCACGACGCTTCAGTCCAGGTTACCCGGACCTGCACATCTCCGCAGCCAAAACGGGTCTCACCCGACTGCCGCGGGTCCGCGTCTATTCAGGGTGGGCATCTCCCGCAGGCTGCTTTCACTGCGGTACCGTGCGTCGCGCCGTCGCCGAGCGGGATGGTAAGTACGTGACGTTGATGGAGCCTGACGACCTCGCACTGATCCTCAATTGGTCTGAACCACGCTTCCGCGTTCGCGACTCGCTTCTCATCCGCGATGTCATTGTGCAACTCCTGACCGCATCAGAGTTGCTCGGGCCGCGTACTCAGCGAGTAAACTCGCGGGCCGACCTACCGGCCACGCTGGAGGGGTGGTGGCGACCAGCTGACGTCCGGGACTCAACCTGGAATGTGCCTCGGACCTACTCCCACGGACTACCCGGCGGGCTCATGTTAGAATTTCCAATTCTGGCGGGAGCAACGTTATATGGGGTTGGCCTACAGTTCGAAGAGGACAGCACCTATAGCATGGTGGTATCCGTAGCCGCCGATGCGACGCTACACCCGTAGGCCCACGCGGGGGAAGCGGCCTAACCCGCTAGACCATAGGTTCTCACAGGTCGCGTGCAGCTGATTAGCCATTCGTCAGGCGAACTCCAAATGCGGGGAAGGTGCGATGGGCAAGGGTCGGCTGGAAGCCTTCAGTGATGGCGTGCTGGCGATCATCATCACCATCATGGTTCTCGAGCTGCGACCGCCCCACGACACCGAACTCGCCGCTCTCCGCCCGCTGTTGCCGGTCCTACTCGCCTATGTACTCAGTTTCGTCTTCCTTGGCATCTATTGGAACAACCATCACCACATGCTGCTCTGCACCCGTCGAGTGACGGGGGCCATTCTCTGGGCGAACCTGCACCTGCTGTTCTGGCTGTCGCTGGTGCCCTTTGTGACGGCCTGGATGGGCGAGAATCCCCTCGCGTCGACCCCCACGGCGCTCTACGGCGTCGTGCTCCTGATGGCTGGGGTTGCCTACTGGATGCTGCAGCGGCAGATCCTGCGCTCGGAGGGGCCACAGTCCGTCCTGGCCATGGCGCTGGGCCGCGACATCAAGGGCAAGCTCTCGCCGCTGCTCTGCGCCCTGGCGATCGCCGGGGCGTTCCTACACCCTGCAATTGCCGATGTCCTGTACCTGGTGGTCGCTCTCATCTGGCTGATTCCGGATCGTCGCATCGAGCGGGCGCTGACCCAGACGCCCGGCCGCGGCGACGCGCCGGGAGCCGCCTAACCCGCGCATGCCGCCGTCGGGCCGGAGGGGCGTGAAGCCCCGGTGCGGCCACAGCACGTCGGTGGCACGCTGCGGAAGCGCAGGTTTGTGCGGGTAGTAAATTGAGGGCCCGCACCTGACGCGCATGCGTCAGGCGCCTTAACCGAGTGCCAGTACGTAGGAGGAGATTGTGATGCCCGGGGTCAGCGTGCGCTACATCATCGATGACGTTCCGGCTGCACTGCGTTTCTATACGACGCTCCTCGGTTTCACATTGGAGCAGGACGCCTCGCCGGCCTTCGCCTCGGTCGTACGGGGCGGCGTGCGTCTCCTGCTCAGCGGTGACGGTAGCTCGGGAAAGCGTCCGTTGCCAGACGGTCGCCGTCAGGTATCGGGCGGCTGGAACCGAGTGCACCTGGAGGTGACCGATCTCGCCACGGAAGTTGCAAGGCTGCGTGCGGCTGGTGTCCCCTTCCGCACCGCTGATATCGTGACCGGGCCAGGCGGTGCACAAGCCATTCTCGACGACCCGTCTGGCAACCCAGTGGAGCTATTCCAGCCTCGGCGCTGAGGTCCGGCGGGGCGCCCACACCGCCACCGAGGCTGGCTATGCCAATCGTAAGGTTTGTGGTTCAGATGCGGCCTTTTCTCTGGCTGTTGGGCCTCGCGATCATCGGTATACTTCTTAGCTTCACCTTGGAAAGGACCACATCGTACGACGATGGAGGTCTCGAAACCCTAGTCCTGGCCGCACTGAGCGGCCCGACAATTCATTGGTGGAACTACCTGGCTTGGCCTCTTGGCCTCCTACTTTGCGTTGGGCTCTACGTCGGGCTTGATCGCCTGACATTGGCCTGGCGGCGGCGCAGCTGGCGACCTGGATCAAGCAGGCGGCCTCCATCCCCGGCTGGGACGGCGGCTCCTCGCGCTACGGCGGATCCCCACGATAGGATGAGACTATGAAACAATCGGACGCGAGCCAAGGTCAGTCGGCATCGGAGCTCATCTCAAAAAAACTCGCCGAGCTCGGGGACTGGCGCGGGGAAACCCTCAGCAGAATGCGCAAGCTCATCAAGAAAGCAGACCCGGGCGTCGTCGAGGAGTGGAAGTGGATGGGCACTCCGATTTGGTCGCACGACGGCATCATCTGCACGGGCGAATCCTACAAGAATGTCGTGAAGCTGACCTTCATCAAGGGTGCGTCTCTGAAGGATCCGGCCCGTCTCTTCAACTCGAGTCTCGACGGAAACACACGCCGCGCGATCGACATCCACGAAGGAGAAGCAGTTGACGAGTCCGCCTTCAAGGCGCTCGTTCGCCAAGCGGTCGCCCTCAACAGTTCTGGCAAGTCGAAACCTTCGAAGAAAGCGAAGTCCTAGTCTGTTCAGGCGCTTCGGTGGCTGACGCGGAGCGAGCGGCTGCTGTGCAAGTCGCCAGGCACACCGCGAGCCGGTTCCAGTGTGAAGGCTTCGAGCTGAGGCGTCACTAGGAGTACGTTCGGTCTTGGAGGCTCCTGTGCGTTCCGCAGCGCTGCTACTACCAGTGTTCCTGCTGTGCGGGTGTGCCTCGCATGCTGACCAGGTCTTTGCCGCTCGGGGCCGTTTGGTCACCGCGAGTTTCGGTGCGCAACCCGGCTACGCCATTAAGGTGGTGAGGGCGAAGCAGGCCCCCACGGAAGTCGTCGGGGATGATGGCTCGCTGTGCCGCCTAACCTCTCAGCGCTTTGCCAAAGTAGATGTTGGCGAGTGGCTGGCGTGCGAATGGACCATCGCGCCTGACACGACTGGAACCATCGCGCGGATGGGTGCCTAACCCGCGCATCCAGCCGACGGGCCAGAGTGGCTGCGCGAGTCGCCAGGGGGACACTCCACCACCAAGGATCGATCGGTGTCTGCTAAGCTCACACCCAGCACGCAGCCGACAGGCCGGAGAGGCGCGGAGTATGCGACCTTCTGAGGCTTGGGCTGGGAGTGGACGTTGACCGAGAATAAGCGCACGATCGAGCAGTACATGGCGGGCTTCCGAGCGACTGACCACGCCCTCATCCTCTCCTGCCTGACGGATGATGTGGAGTGGGAAATCCCCGGCATGCTTCACTCGCGAGGCAAGGCGGCCTTCGATCAGGAAATTGAGAACGACGCCTTTGTGGGACATCCCGACATAGTGGTCACGCGAATGATTGAGGAACAGAACGTCGTCATGGCCGAAGGCTCGGTCCGGACGCAGAAACGTGACGGTGGTGAGATGCGCCTCCGGTTCTGCGATGTCTTTGTCATGGAAGCGGGGAAGATCAAGCGCCTGACGTCCTACCTGACGGACTTCAAGTAGGATGAGCTTCGCTCGTGAGGGCTGTTGTCGCCGTGGCGCCTAACCCGCAGATGCAGCCGACAGGCCGGCCTCCCGCTGGCCAAGTTCAGGAAGCGTTGCGTTGTGTGATGCGTGCTTGAGGGCCTGCGGCTGATTTGCATTCCGTTAGGCATGCACTACATGTATGGCTGAACGTGTGCAAGTTGAGGGTTGAGTCGACCATGTGTCGCCACGCCATAGTTCTGATGTGTGGCGCTGTGCTGTTCGGTGGTTGGCGGAGCGGCTGGGCCCAAGTCGCTGGTCATGCGCCGCCCACTCATCAGTCGAACCACCGAGCGAGCTTCGTTCAAGCCGACGGCGCGCAGTTGGAAGTGCTCGACTGGGGTGGGAAGGGCCCGGTCCTACTCCTGTTGCCTGGCTATGGGATGGGAGCCCACATCTTTGATGACCTGGCGCCCGACTTGACCGATCGCTTTCGTACCATCGCGATTACGCCTAGGGGCTTCCCGCCTTCAAGTGCGCCAGACACCGGGTATACCATTGCTCAGCTTGACTGCCGGGCGGCAGTCCTCCAAGCGATTCGCGATTTCGCGGCTGCCGCGCGGGCAACAAACTGATACGACGCTGTCCAGTGGCTTGATCGGCCTGGGCGCGCCCTGAGCGCGCCGCGGAACGCAGGTTTGTGTGGGGGCCGGCTTGAGGGCCCGCAGCTGATGCGCAAGTCGTTAGGCAGCGCGGTACGCGTGCGAGAGTTGCCGATGAGCCGCTCGGGAAGGAGTGGCGTCAATGAAGGTTGCAGAACACATCATTTCCTTAGAGCGTTCCGCCCTCGATCGTTGGATTCGAGCAGATCCGGACGGCTATCTCGGTCTCTACGCAAGAGAGGCGACTTACTTCGATCCGTTTCGGGAGAAGCGAGTTGATGGACTCGAGGAACTAACTGCCCGGCTGGCGGCAATGCGAGGCGTGACCTTGCCATTCACAGAGCCATGCTACGACATGATTGAACCGGTTGTGCAGGTTGAAGGCAACATCGCAGTGCTCACGTTCAACCTAGTGAACTATGGCAAGCCTTCAGGCAGTGCAGAGGCGACAGTGCTGGCCCGCTGGAATGCGACAGAGGTCTACCGCGAGGCAGACGGAGCGTGGCGTATCATCCACACCCACTGGTCTTTCACGCAGCCGCAACCGACCGGGCCGCCGGCTCCTTAGCGCGTGGTTTGTGAAGCGATAGCCTCGCAAGGCGCTGAGGTGCTGGTCTTTACGGCGGAGCGCGGGCAAGGCAGCCCGCGGCGGATGCACAAATCGTTGGGCAGGCAGCGTCCATATTGAGGTAGATCGTGGGCATTGAGGCAAACGACATCCCCGGTGCAGTTGCCATTGGTATGGGCGCCACTCTCGTGATGGACCTGTGGAATCTGCTCCTGAAGCGTACGTTCGGCATTCCATCGCTCAATTACTGCTTGCTCGGACGCTGGGTTCGCCACATGCCCGGGGGAACTCTTAGGCATGCGAGTATCGCCGCCGCGCCACCGAAGCCCCTTGAGTGCACGGCCGGCTGGATTGCTCACTACACGATCGGTGTCGTGTTCGCGCTTGTGTTCGTCGTGCTGACATCCGGTGACTGGCTTGCGCGACCAACTGCGCTGCCTGCGCTGCTCTACGGCATTGGCACCGTAGTGTTCCCGTTCTTCATCATGCAGCCGTCGTTCGGCCTCGGGATGGCTGCATCAAGAACGCCCAATCCAACCCAGGCCAGGCTGAAGAGCCTGGTGACCCATCTGGTATTCGGATTTGGGCTATACCTATGTGCACTTGGTCTGAGCTACTTGCTACGGGTCCATGCCTGAGGCCATCCGCCCAATCGGCTGGGCTCCTTGACACCCTGAGGAGAGCTGGCAGCTGATGCGGAGTCGCTAGGCCGCCGCGACAGGCACCGTTGAGGTTATCCAGTGACGAAGGAGATGAAGTTCACTGAACCATTCGTGCCGCAGCACCCTTGGGTGACCGCACTCCTGCTGGGCACTGCGGTCACACCAGCCGGCGTCGTCATCGCCTGGCTGGCACCACGTCCTCTGGACGCGGTAGTGGCGCTGCCTCTTGTGCTGTTGGACATCTGGGCTGCGCCGGGCGCAACGGAGAGCTCGCTGGGCGAAGCACCCTTCGCTCGGCTGGTGCTGCTCATCGCCGGCATTGCACTCACGTGGGTGCTGTACGTTATCGCAGCGCGCCTAATTCTGTGGCGGCTGGTTCCCCGGGTCACCATGCGGGGTTAGGCACCTCGAGTTCGCCAAAGCGCGCCGCCTAACCCGCGCCTGCAGCCGAGAGGCTGGTTGGGCCGGCGTTCTGGGAGCTAGGCCCGCAGCTAATGCGCAAGTCGTCAGGCCGCTTCAAGCGAGGATTGCCCGCGTGCGGGTGGCGTTGATTGGCAGTACGGGCTTCATCGGGCAGCACGTGGCGCGCTGGCTCACTGCCGGGGGCCACGAGGTGATCGGCATCCAACGAGGCACGAGCTCGACCCAGATACCGGGCGTACGAAATCTCACCGCCGACCACCGTGACCTTCCCACACTGTCGAACGCGCTGGCCCAGGCGGCTCCGGCAATACTCGTCGGCATGGTGGCGTACACGGCCGACGACACAGACCGGCTGACTGCAGCCTTACCCGCGACCGTGCGACGGCTGATCCTAGTCAGCAGCGCGGACGTCTACTGGACCTACGACGCCTTCCGCGGGCTCCGTGTCCCGGAGGCTCCTGGCGAGCCGCTCTCGGAGAGTGCCCCTCTGCGCGAGCAACTGTTCCCCTACCGGTCGCAGGCCCAGGGCCCTGACGACCTGCTGTACTCCTATGAGAAGATTCTGGTCGAGCAAAAGGCGCGAGTGCGGTCCTCGGTGCCCATCACCATCCTGCGGCTCCCGATGGTCTATGGGCCTCGGGATCCGAACCAGCGCGTCGGCGGCTACCTTCAACGGCTGGCGGCTGGATCCTCGCTACTGGGGTTGAACCCGGCAGAGGCGCAATGGCGCTGTACCCGTGGCTATGTCGAAGATGTGGCTTGGGCGGTCGCCCTGGCCGCAGTGAACGATCGTGCCGCGGGGGAGGTCTATAATGTTGGTGAATCTGAGGCGCTGACCGAACAAGCATGGGCCGAGGCGATTGCTCAGGCCGCCGGCTGGCCAGGTCGGGTGATGGCGGACCCATCTGTGCCACCCTCGCTCCCGGCGAATTGGTCCGTGCCGCTGACCGTAGACACCGGGCGCATTCGGGCCAACCTGGGATACGAAGAACCAGTCGGTCGTGCGGAGGGCCTTCGCCGTGCGGTACAGGCGGCGGCAGTCGATGCTCCTGCGCCTGGATGATGCTGCGGAGGTCACAACTTGGTCGCCTCTGGTCACCCGCTGGCGGCTAACGTATCCTCAAAGCGCTCCCTCCCTACTCGCGGGTGGCCCCGTGCCCGAGTGGCTGTATCTGACGCTCAGGTTCCTGCACCGCGGCGGCTGGCTCGTTGCCTTCTTGGCCGTTCCCGTGGCCCTGCTCTCCCGCAAGGGCGAGCGGAGGCACATTTTAGCGGGACGGATCTCCGCGCTAGGCATGGCGACGGGAGCGGCGGCGGGCATTCTTCTCGCCTTGATTCGGACGGATGGCCCTGTGGTCGAGCTGGCCCTCATGGGCTTCCTGGCCGCGTGCTTCATCACGACCGGTTACCTCTCGCCACGCATCATCCGGGGATCACGGACGGACTACCGCTGGGACCGCGCCTTGACGGTCGTTGGCCTCCTCGCAAGCCTCGGCCTGATCGGGTATGACCTGCCGCGCATGACGCTCCAGGCGCCGCTACAGGATGGGGTGGTGGTGGGAGCCTTCGGCCTCTGGATCGCGGGCGCGCACTGGCGCTGGCGAGGGGCCGCCGACCCGGCTCGCTGGCGGGTGGAGCACCTCACTAGCTTCCTGGGCGCCTACCTCATCCTGTGGTGGTTCGTGTTCTGGCTGTACCTCCGGACACTCCCTCGGTTAGCGCAGACGATGATACCCGCGATCCTCGGGATCGCCGGCCTGGTGTGGGCCCGCCGACGCTTTGCGGCGCAGGGCGCCGCCTACCCCGCGCATGCGGTCGACAAGAGTGGCTAGGGCTGAAGCCCCCGCCGAGGCCCAAGTGAGTCACGGTACGGTCTTGCGTCCCGGCCGCATCGTGCTGCTGGCATTGCTCAGTGCCGGGTACTTCTTGGGGATCTACGTGTTCTTCCGACCGGTTCAAGTGCGCATCTGGAATTACTTCAGTGCTGTCGATGTCTTCGTGATGGCATGCCTGATTCTCCCCTTTATGGTCGTGCCTCTGCTCGCCCCGCCGCGCCACCGTGTGACGCGTTATGCTTGGGGCGTCAGCGCCGTCATGGCGCTGGATCTCGTGTTTTTCGCTGTGGCGGAGTTTGGGCCGTTGGGGACCGGCCATCCGTTACTGGAATCGATGGCGTCGTACTTCCTGGCGATGGCCAAGCCGGTGCTCGTCCCCGTGGCACTGGCCCTGCTGAGTGTAGCGTGTGTGAAAGGCGAAGAGCTGGCCATCGTCGCCACCGGGTTTCTCTGCTTAGCTGGAGAAACGCTTTACGGGACCTACCCGACGGCGTGGTGGGGAACCGTGTGAATGTCGTCAGGCCGCTCGGAACCAGACTCGAGGTAATGCGCGCATGGGCTTACGGGGCTCCCCTTCGCAGACGAAAGCAGCGCGCGAGTGGACTGGGTTTGTGGCCGCGAATCGACAACGGTTCGAGGTCGCAGGCCTCCCCAACCTCGCCACCCTGAGTTCGGCTCATTGGGACGACCTGGTCACGAACGGATTGTTCAAGTACCACCATGACCCGCGGCAGTTCAAGATCTCACACCTGGACCCTGAGCAGTACGCTGCATTTGTGGACCTTGTGGAGAGTTATTTCGTGGCGGGCTATGAGTATTACACACCCGCGTCGCTGAAGCTCGGGGACCAGAGCCGCCTGGCCAGTCGGTTCAGCCGCTGACTCGGAGCCTTTCATAGTCGGCCCTCCGTGATGCCTTGGGAGAAGTGCTATGCGGCGCCTTGCTCCAGAGATCTTTCGAAAGCGGCTGTTGATCGAGGGCTATTTCGCTCGCCAGGAGCTCGATGCGGAAGCGATTCGCGACTACTTCGTGACCATTACCGGCCACTTAGGTCTGCGCACCTACGGGGAGCCCATCGTGCACCGGACCAGCGGCCAGGGGAAGGCCACCAACGAGGGCTACGATGCGTTTGTGCCCCTCATTGACTCCGGAATTTACGTCTGCGTGTGGTCGGCCCGTCGCTTCGCATCGGTCATTCTCTACACCTGCGCGGAGTTCGACGAGGGTGTAGCGACGGAGGTCACCCGGCGATTCTTCGAGTTGACCGAATGGGACACAGCCCTCTTCTGAGCTTGTAGACCGTCTCTCCGGTTTGGAGGAGCGGGTGGATCTAAAGCAGCTAGAAACCGACATCCTCGCCTTTGTGCGTCGGGCGTACCCAAACATCGAAGTTCGAGTAGAACCCTGGACCGCTGATCCCAAGCGACCGGCGATATACTTCACGGAATCGCAGTTCGCCACCCTGTACCCGGCGCAGCGCTACCACTACCTCCGCCACCTGATTCCTGCCGACTACTACGACCGTCATCTCACTGATTCTGAATGGTTCGAGCTCGCCCCAGGCGAGCGTCCGGAGGATCTGGAGTATCCGGATGCCGAGCTGATCGCCGACATCGACCCCGATGTCATGCGCTGCCTGGCTGGTGCGAAATTCTTCGAGGCACTGGACAACGTGCTCTGCCCGGCAGACGGGTCGCATCCTCGGCAGCCATGTCACGGAGACTACCGCCACGCCCGAGGGGCTCTGCTGGCGCGAGGGTTCGGCGAGGATGAGCTGTTTGATGTCTTTCACGTCCTCATGGCGCGGGGCGGGTATTGCGATTGCGAGATCCTCTTCAACGCGGCCGAGGGGAGCCGGCTGAAGGCCGAGTACTGGCGGGCTCGCGCGGAGGAGATCGAACCCTACGACCCACATGTTGGCCCGGGTAACTAGAGGGGGCGGTGGTGGACCCAGCGAGACCGTGGCCACGTTGCTGATCACTAAGCCCGATGGCAGAGAGGAAAAAACATTTCCTCGCCTTGCGGGGACTGTGGAGATTGTGGAGCTTGTAGGTCGGGTACTCGGCCATGAGCGCGAAAGCGAAGCTTCCCGACGCGACCACGTTCCTGAACGTGGACCTCGACGTCTCGTCGCAGGAGGATCTCGCCTCCCTGGCCGAGGCGTTCCGGCCGCGGCTCTTTGCACTGTACGTTGGCCGTTGTCGGCGAAGGTACTGCGCTCGATTCGAGCTTGGGACCCAACCCAAGAACCCGGATGTCGCCATTCGCCGATTCGTCGCTGCCATCGAAGGGTTACCTGTTCGGCAGCGGGCGCGCTGGAAGCGAGCGGCAACTCGCGATTTCAACGTTGGCATTCAGGCAGGTGAAGAACCACATCACAGCGAGTTCGCGATCGCCCCGGCGACGGTGCTGATGGCCGGGAGGGTTGGGGCCCGGATCGTCATCACTGTCTACGGCGCCGCTCCGTCGGCGCTCTCCTCGAGGGCCACCAAGGAGGCATAGGATCGCGTGGCCCTGGGTCGACCTCGCTGGGAACGACCTTAGCGCACCGGCTGCACAACCCCCTCGCAGTCTGCTCGACAAACGACAGGCGAGGGGGTACGATCCAGCCCACCACGACGATGACAGGCGACCCGATCACCGCGGCGTCGGTTGACGCCACACGGGAGGCCGTATTGACAGAGAGCACCGGCCGCATCGAGGCGTTCAGCGATGGCGTCTTTGCCATCGCGATCACCCTGCTAGTCCTCGAGATCCGCCTTCAGCATGCGGGGGTCGAAGGTAGTCTGTCGGTCGGCCTGGTGGCACTCTGGCCTTACTACGTCGCGTTTGCGCTCAGCTTCTTCGTGATCCTGGTCTCGTGGATCGCCCATCACGACCTCATGCGGTTGGTCCGTTCGACCAGTCGGCCAGTACAGCTCGCGAACGGCTGCGTACTCGCCTATGTGACCTTCATCCCGTTCCCGACCTCGGTGCTTGCGGCCAACCTTGCAGGTCCGGAGATAATTACGGCAGTTGTCTTCTATTGCGGAACGTTTGTCTTCGGCAGTGGCGCGTTCAACCTACTGCTCGCGACGATCGCGCGCGGTCAATTGTTTCGTCCGGAAGTCGATGCTCAGACTATCGGGAGAGTTCGCCGGGGCTATCGGATGGCTTTCACGGTCTATTTCGCTGCGACGTTGATAGCGCTGGTGGCGCCGTGGTGGGCACTCGCGATCAACGTCGCCGTGCGGCTGCACTTGATCCGTATGCGGTATCAGCCACCGCTAGCGCCGAGACCAGAGGGCCAGCCAACCACGTAGCGCGAGTGTCCGCTGACCGGACACCAGCTGTATTCACCGGTGGGTCAGATGCGCAGAGTGCTGTACAGAGTGGCCGTGAGCGTTGACGGGTACATCGCCGGTCCCCGTGGTGAGGTGGACTGGATCGTACACGACCCCACGCTCGATCTCGCCAAGGTCTACGACTCAGTGGACACCGTCCTCTTGGGGCGGCGCACCTATGAACTCACGCGCCAACCCGGCGCGCCACCATGGCCGAAGGACTGGCGGATCCATGTCTTCTCGCGAACGCTTACGCCCGAGCAACACCCAGGCGTGACGGTCGTGAGCGGCGACGCCGGGCCACGAGTCGCTGCGCTACGCGCGGCCTCAGGCCGGGAGATCTGGCTCTTCGGCGGGGGAAGTCTGTTCCGGAGCCTACTGACGGCCAAGCAGGTGGACATCGTGGAGGTCGTGGTGATCCCCGTGCTCCTCGGAGGCGGCGTCTCACTCCTGGAGGCGGGCGCACCGCTGACGCGGCTTTCGCTCGTGCACTCGCAGGCCTATCCAAGCGGGCTGCTCAGCGTGCAGTACCAAGTTCCCGACGCGGCCGCTGTCTAACCGGCGCATGCGGCCGACAGGCGGATGTATCGGCTCCGGAACAGATTTACTCGACCGATCACAGATGACGCGACCGATGCAACGCGAACCCATTGCCCAAGGAAGCCCTATGCACACCACGCCCCTTCTCCGAACCTGCTTGCGTCTCTTTGTGGCCGCTGTCGCCACGGCGCTACTTACCCCCGTATCGGCTGGGGGCGCACAGGCAGGAGCACCGGGGAGCTCTGTGGCCCTGCCGCCCGAGTTGGAGGGGGTTCGCGCGGCGCTCGACAAGTATCGTGACCCTATCGTTGCGGTGCACGACGGCTTTCTATCGACCGTCGGCTGTGTCGAGTATCCGAGAGGCGGCAGCGAGGGCACGATGCGTTATGCCCCCGGCGGTATGGGGGTTCATTTCCTGAACCTGCAGTTCATCGGACCCACCTTGGACCCAGCAAAGCCGCAGGTACTGATCTACGAGCCCGATGGCGATAATCTGCGCCTCGTGGCTGCGGAGTGGTTCGTACCAGTGAACGCAGCGGGGCCGGTGCGGCCTGCTATTTTCGGCCGGGAGCTCGAAGGACCGATGGAGGGGCACAAGCCATTGATGCCGGAAGGCTTGCATCACTACGATCTTCACGTCTGGCTGTGGAAGGCCAATCCAGCCGGAGTTTTCGCGGCGACGAATGCAACGGTGAAGTGCCCGAAGAGAGGGTATTCCTTCGCCGAGAGCGCGCCGAAGATCGTACCGCACAAGTCACACTAGCATAGAGCGCGCCCCAACATCTCATGAGCGGCTTCTACGAACCACCTCCGAGTGCCGCATCCCAGTTTCGAGAGCGGCTCTTCAATCCCAAGTGGGCGACCATTGAGGCCGCTCTCGGCCGCGCCGTTCCGGGCGTGCTGCGAGACCTCTATGCTGCTCCTGAGGCCTTGTTGCGCGGCCATTTCTACTGTACCCCGCCGGATGGCGCACGGCGCGCCTGGGTGGACCTCTTCCTCCCGTTGGACGACGAGGCTCTACAGCCGTACGGGCGCGTGCTCCCGGCCGGGGGGGTGGCCTTTGCGGATGATGAGCACGGCGATCCGTACTTCTTCGTCCCCGGCCCGACGCCGTATGGGGACGGTCCGGTCTATGTGCTGGGCCCCTCGCATGGGGCGGCTGGCGTCGAACGGGTGGCGGACTCGCTGGCGGAAATGCTGGCATGGCCCCGGACGCACGGTCATTGACCCAGACTGCTTTTGCTCGGTCGCGCGCGCATTGTCTCTTCACCACCAGCTTTGCCAACTTTGGAGTCTACTATGGCCGTCGCCAAGATCACGGAAATCCAATCGTCCTCCCCCAAGAGCTTCGAGGACGCGATTCAAAAGGGAATTGCCCGAGCCGACAAGACCCTTCGGAACCTCAGCGGTGCATGGATCAAGGGCCAGAAGGTCGTGATTGAGAAAGGGAAGATCACGGAGTATCGGGTCCTGTTGAAGGTCACGTTCGTGTTGCAAGACTAGCCGCTCCCCCCTGAGCTGGTAGCGAACAGCCCAATCCCTAACGCCGATCAACACGGGCGATGAAGCAGCCGGCCTCGGCGTTGCGCAGATGTGCATATTGCACTTCTTCGGATTCGAACACGCCCTCCAAGACAGCCTCGAAGGGCGACGTGTCGACCCGCCGCTGGACCAGGAGCACTCCCTTGGCGCCGTAGCCGTCGAGGGCAAGCGGGAGAGGGCGGAGCGCCTCCGGCAGCTCAGGACGGTCGTACCGTTCGCATCGCGCACGATGGATGAACACCGGACCAGGTGCAGGCAAGGCGGCTGGATCGGTGAATGGCTGGTACGTGAAGAGCAACCGTTCGTCCATGCCGACCTGAAACGTCTGGAGACAGAGACGGCACGGGCCGTACCCGGTCGCCACCTCGGCATGGACTGGGTGACCGTACTGGGGCGACTTCATGGATTCTATCGCGCCGGTCGCGATGGAATCGGGAATGCCCTGAATTCGGTAGGAGCACATGGTTCCGTCTCGGAAGAGTTGCGGCCAGTGTACCGGCATTGGCCTCGATGCGCACTCCGATTCTTGCGGTTGAATTCGCGGCAACGCGCGTGCGGCCGGCGGGCCGGGACGGGTCCCGGGCTCCGCTTTGGCGGTTCGTCCCAGTAGGACTGAACCGGAACTCCGGATTGAGCGGGCACTGGCTTGATCGCCCGCAGCCGATGGGCAAGTCGTCAGGCCGCTGGCGGAGGGAGCACGTTGGCCGGGATAAAGCGAGAGGAGCGGCTGTGGGGATCGAGCTCGAACTCGCCGTGCTGCTTGCCATAGCCGTGCTCGGGCCCAGCATCTTGGCTCGCTTCGAGGCGGAGACGCCGGCGTGGCGGAAGGTCCTCAAATGGAGCCTGGTAACCGCCGGGACTGTGGGCCTGTACCGGGTTGTCGGCCATTGGGCCCTTGTCGTGCCATTGGGGCTTGGCGCGCTCGGCTTGAGCCTGCACTTCTGGTGGTGCCGGCGCCATGGGATCCATCCACTGCAGGCCACCCCGCGTCGGCGATACTACGAGTTGCGGGGGTGGTCATGGCCCGACTGACGCTCCGGGATGGGCTTTTCACGCGATCGGGAAGCCGGTAGGCTCCAACGACATTCCAGATCAACCGTTCGGCTAACTCCCAGGAGGCTTGTCCATGGCTGCCAGTGTGCAAGACGAGCTCGCGCAAATGCGCCGCATCCTCCAGGATTTGGAAGGCCGCCTGGAAGCCGGGGAGGTCCCCCCTGACGGCCTGCCGGAATTCAAGAGCACGGTGGACGAGATCCGCCTCCGTGTCTGGGCGTTGCTCACCGCTGCGGGAGCCGAGGCCCCGCGGGCCACATCAGAGCGCTTCCGGCTCCGCCGCGCGGCCGAATTCTGCCGCGCGTTAACGCAGGACCTCGCCGCAGGCCATCTGGGCTCGGATCACCCTGAATGGCCTGAAGTGCAACAGACCGCGGCTCACCTGAGCGCTACGATCGCTGAGCACACCGGTCGGGCCGCCTGACCGCGGATGCGGCCGACAGGCTGGGCAGCACAGATTGTCGTTAGACAGCACGACGGGAGTTCTATGACCGGCGGCGACCCTCAGATGCGTGCCGACATAGCGACCTACGGGTGGCATGTCATCAAGGTCCTCGAAGACGATGAGGGGCCAGCCTTCGCCTTTACGATCGGACTGTGGCAGCGCTTTCAGCATCCAGAGCTCATCGTGTTCGGCCTGCCCCTGGAGACCATGCACCAGATGCTGAATGGGGCCGGCTCCGCCGTGCGCGCGGCGCGGCCGTACGCTGCGGGGCAGAGTTACGACGATATCCTCGAGGGGTACAGCTGCACTTTTCGCCCGGTCCCGCGCCGGTATTACGACGCCTATCTCGGCTCAGCCCAGTGGTACTACGAAGGAGACGACTTTCCGGCGCTGCAACTCATCTGGCCTGACCGCGAGCAACGGTATCCGTGGGCAGCCCCGAGCGACGCCTGGATACGCACAGCGCAGCCCGTGCTCGCGGACGATTGAGTCGTTGGTATGGCGCGCCGTGCTGTCCAACCCGCGCAGCAGGGCCGGCGCGGGCGCCGGCAGGAGAGCCCGCAGCTCATGCGCAAGTCGTTCGACCGCAACTCCAGCTAATGGGGGCGAGCGTGAGAATCTGCCGGCTAGGGCTTCTCGTCACCTTGATTTCGATCCTCCCGACTCGCAGGGGCGTGGCACAGGAACAACCCCCCCCCCAATGGGTTGGCTGGAACCTACCGGTCGCGGCGTCAACCGTGCCTGACCCCGTCGCGACCTCGGTGCCGGACAGCGTGCGAGTGCGAGGCGGGTACCAGCATTGGCGAGGCGCGGGCCTGGGGGCTGCGATCGGCGGGGCATTGGGCGCACTTACAGGCGCGGTAGCAGGAGCGATCACGAGCTGTGACGATTGCAGCCAACAACCTTCGGCAGGTACCGGCGCGCTGTATGGCGGCTTGTTGGGAGGCGGAGCTGGCGGAGTACTGGGGTTCTTGGTAGGTCTGTCTTCACCAAAGTACACCTGGGTTTCAAGGGCTGAGACGTCGCAGGGCTCGGTGAGGTAATGACCTCAAGCTCGAACGGAGCTCTCAACCGAATCGCAGCCGGATGCCTTCTGCTGGGCGCCGGGTTTGGGTTGGCAGGGACGCTCGTCACCCCACCGGAGCTACAGGCGAGCTTGTGGGCGATCGACAGTGTCGCTCTGGTAGTGGCGACCAGTCTTCTGACTCTAAGGTACTTCCGAGCTGGGTCCGAGCTGGTGTCGGCGGGGTTTCTGGTCTTCGCGATCGGAGAAGGCGTGCTGCTCTCCGGGACCGCGGCGGGACCGAAGGGCAGCGTGCCGGCCTTCGCAGCAGGGACAGCGCTCTGGGCTGCTGCCCTGGCCCTCATCAGTGCGCCGCCACGGCTCAGCGGCTGGCTCCGCCTTTTGGGCGGGACAACCGCCTGTTTGTTCGCCATCACGGCCGGTCGGATCTATGCGGGTGAGGTGCTGTTGCCTACCTCGGCACCGCTGCCGTTCTTCGCCTATCCATTCCTCGTGGCGACCTTACTCGGATGGGCGTGGATGCTGCTGCGCGAGGCGGCATAGGCGGCTGCGCCAGTCACGAACCGCCCATCCTATAGCGAGGTCGTCATGTCGTCACCTCAGGTCAGTCGATGGGCACCCACACTTCTCGACGACTTGGTTCCCAGGTACGACGTCTGTTCCCGCCATGCCATCTGGGTCAACGCGAGTCCGGCCGTCGTCTATGAGGCGGCTCGCCACGTGGACCTCGGTCGTCCCTGGGTTGCTCGCCTCCTGATGGGCGTTCGCCTCATGCCCGCCTGGCTTGCCACGGTCTTTGGCGGCCCGCGACGGGCGCGGAACACGGTAAGAGGGCAGCGCCCCGTAGGAGCGGCGGCCTTCACGGTGATCGCCGAGTCACCGGGGGAGGAGTTCGTCCTCGGCATCATGGGCCGCTTCTGGACGCCAACGGGCGGTGTGGTGGCGGCGACCGCGGACCGCTTTCGCGAGCTGCCGCCCCCAGGCCTCGCGCAGGCCGTCTGGAACTTCCGCGTCAGAGCTCGTGGGGTGGGCACGGAGCTCTCGACTGAGACGCGTGTCCGGTGTGGCGATGAGGTTACCCGGCGACAATTCGGGCGCTACTGGCGGCTCATCCGGCTGGGGAGCGGTCTGATTCGAAACAGCATGCTACGGCACATACGGCAGACGGCGGAGGCCGTGCCGCCTGATCCGCAATCAACAGTCGTTTGATGAGTGGGTGGACATTTCCGTGGTGGCTGTGACTCTGAAGCAGGAGGGACACAATGAGTCAGTTCGCTTGGCCGGAGCAGGTCGCGACCCTGAGCGCCATGCTCAACACTCTCGAAGGCCAGGTAGGGCGCGGGGATCTGAGCACGCCCGGCCTGGCGGAGTTCAAGAGTGCCTTGGACGATCTCCGTCTCCGGACTTGGAGCTTGCTCAGCGCCAGCAACGCGGATGATCCCCACGCGTTTCAGGAGCGGTTCCGCACCCACCGGGGAACCGAGATGTGCCGTGCCCTCAACATCGACTTGCGGACAGGCAAGCTGAGCGGACTGCAACCGGACTTGCCGGCTCTAGGCGCCGCAGCGAAGGACCTATCCGCAGCGGTGAAGGAGGCGACGCGGAAGCCTCCCAAGCGGCGCGGCAAGGGCAAGCTCTGAACCCCGCCCAGTTCCGAGCTCGGGCGATCGCCCGATTCGCCAGCCGAGTGTGATACGATTCGACGTCTATCTCGAAGCTGGCGCGAAGCGCGTCCTGGCTTGTTCCATCGACTGGCCAGGCTGGTGCCGCAGCGGCAGGGATGAGGCAACAGCGCTCCAGGCCCTTCTGGACCACGGTCCAAGCTATGCGACGGTAGTTCGGTCGGCCCGACTCGGCTTTCGGGCACCTACTCGACTGGAGGAGCTTCGCGTGGTCGAGCGTCTTGTGGGCAACGCAACCACGGATTTCGGTGCTCTCGGCGTGATTCCCTCGGCCGACCGTGCAGGTGCGAACGCGGCCGATTACGCTCGGTTCGAGAGGGTGATCCGGGCCGGCTGGGGCGCGCTGGATGCCGCACGGAAGCGAGCGAAGGGGCAAGTGCTCCGCGAGGGCCCACGAGGTGGCGGGCGTGAGCTTGACGCGATCGTCAGGCACGTCGTCGATGCCGACAGCGGTCACCTCACCGCCCTGGGGTGGAAGGTTCGCTCGTCACGCAAGATTGCAAACCGGGTTGCCGAAACACGGCGTGCGATCGTCGAGGCGCTCCGCGCGTCCGCTCTTGGCGAGATCCCGGCAACGGGTCCTCGCGGCGGGAGTCGGTGGCCCGTCCGCTACTTCGTGCGGCGAGTTGCCTGGCACGCCATCGCGCACGCGTGGGAGATCGAGCGTCGAATCCTTCCCACGGGCCGCTTACCGCGCTAACGCGTCGGTCTGCTCGAGTCGACGTTGCGCCTTTCGTATTTGAGACGTAGGATCTCGCCGGTTACCGGCATCCTCACATCTCGCTGCATGGGAGGACCACGTGGACACCAATCGGTTCCTTGCTCGGACTGGTCGCCGGTAGGATGAAGCCAGGTCCCCGATTCTAGGTTTGTTTGCTGCTTGCACGCGGAGGCGAGCTCTGGCATGAACGAGCACGTCACTCTCATGCCCCCGGACGCGCGTGGCCCGGCCGCTCGCGGAATTTCGTCGGGATTTCCGACCGATCTGCTCAGCCAGTCTGCCGCACGCCTCCGCGTCCTCGCCCTGCTGTACGCCTCCGTGTTTTTCCTGGCCGGAATCCTTCCGGCGCTGCTGTTCCCGGGCGATCGGGCCCGATTCCTCGGGAGCTTCGCGCAGTGGGGCCCCAGCGTGATCGGGATCGTGGTAGCGTTGCTCGTCGCGGCGGTGATCCAGCGCGCGCGCGTTTCGCTTCCCACCGCGATGACCATCGGCCTGGCATTCGAGATCGCCAGTAGCTACGCCATCGCCGCCGCGGAGTTCGCCGATCCCACGAGCCTCGAGATGCACCGTGGCTGGTTGGGGCTCTCGTGGGTGGCCGTCTGGGTCGTGCTGTTCACGATCGTCGTGCCGACCTCGCCGCGCCGGACGGTGCTGGCCGCCCTGGCATCGGTCAGCTCGGTCCCCGTCATCATCGGTCTCATGATCGCGTTCGACATCACTTCATTGAGGCTGGACCCGGCCAAGTTCTTCCTGGGGCTCGTGTTTCCCTACCTCCTCGTGGTGGGCATGGCCTATGTGGGCGCCCGCGTGGTCTACCAGCTGGGCACCGAGGTGAAGCGCGCGCGTGAGCTGGGGAGCTACCGCCTGGAGGAGAAGCTGGGAGAGGGGGGGATGGGGGAGGTTTGGCGAGCCCGACATCGCATGCTGGCCAGGCCCGCCGCCATCAAGCTCATCCGGCCCTCCTTCGCCGGGGACGTGCGTGGCGCAGTGTCGGAAGAAGCAGTCCGCCGATTCGAGCGTGAGGCCCAGGTGATCGCCCGCCTTCGCTCCCCCCATACCGTGGAGCTCTTCGACTTCGGGAGAGCGGCCGACGGCGCCTTCTACTACGTCATGGAACTGCTCGACGGCCTCGATGCCGACTCGCTGCTCCGGCGCTTCGGGCCAATCCCGCCCGAGCGGGTCATCTACCTGCTGCGCCAGGTCTGTCACTCGCTGTCGGAAGCCCAGTCATGCGGCCTGGTTCATCGCGACATCAAACCCGCGAACATCTTCCTCTGCCGGTACGGCGAGGAGTATGACTTCGTCAAAGTGCTGGATTTCGGCATCGTGCGCGCTGTCCGCGACTCCGCAGACATGAGCCCGCTGCACACCCGGGAGAACGCGGTCCATGGTACGCCGGCGTTCATGGCTCCCGAGCAGGCGATGGGCACCGATGTGGACGGGCGCGCCGACGTCTATGCGACCGGCTGTGTGGCCTACTGGCTCCTCACGGGGCAATTCGTGTTCACCGCCGAATCCTCCATGGGGTTTCTCATCCAGCACGCCCAGACGCCACCTACGCCTCCATCGGCCCGAACGGACCTGCCGATTCCCGCGGCACTCGATGACCTCGTGCTGTCCTGTCTGGCAAAGGACCCCGCGAATCGACCGCAGTCCGCCAGGGAACTGTCGCTTCGGCTGGCCGACGTGGAAGGCGCGAGCGCATGGACCCAGGACCGGGCGCGGGAGTGGTGGACGACGCATCAGCTCGCACTGGTGTGAGGCTGCCGGCCCGTCTCGTCCGCTGGACCGGTACGGTCGTCGCTCCGATCGGGTGAAAGCGATACGAGCACGACAAGCGGCGCCGTCGCGAGCGCGGCAAGCAGGGTCAGGGCCGAGTATCCCCAGGCCTCCACGATCACCCCGGAGATCGCGCCCGCCGACGCACCTGCCAAGCCCATCGTGAGGTCCGAGAGCCCTTGCGCGGATGCGCGCAGGTTCACAGGCACCGACTCACTGAGCAGCGTGGATCCGGCGACCGTCGTGGCCGACCATCCGAGGCCGAGCACCATGAGAGCGGCGGCGAGGTGGGCCGAGCGGTGCCCGGCGCTTCCCGCCATCGCACACGCCGCCAGCAGCAGCGCGATGCCCGCGATGATGACTGGTCGCCGGCCAAGCTTGTCGGTCAGCCAGCCGAAGACCGGCGACAACGCGAACATGCCCGCGATGTGAAAGCTCAGCACCACGCCCACGACCCGAAGGGTGTGGTCCGCGCCGTGGCCGGCGCTCCGGATGTGCACGGGCGTCATGGTCATGACGCCGATCATCACCACGTGGCCGGCGGCCATCGCGCTCACACCCAGGCGGGGCGACGCCTGCGACACGACGGCACGTAACGCGGCGCGCATCCCGCCGGACGCGGCGCCGGCTCCGCGCGCGGGCGCGTTCCCCAGGCCCGCCCGCGCGATCAGCGCCGGGTCGGGCCTGAGCAGCAGCATGAGGAGCAGCGTCGCCAGGCCGAACAGCAACGCCGAAAAGAAGAACGGGCCGGCCAGGGTGGGGACGCCGTAGCCGTTCAGTGCGGCGCCCGCCGGGGCCGCCAGGCTTGGCCCCACGACCGCACCCACCGTCGTCGCCCACACGATCAGCGAGAGATGGCGGCCTCGCAACGCCGCGGGGGCCAGGTCCACGGCGGCATACCGCGCCTGAAGACCGGCGGCCGTCGCACCGCCGAACAGAAAGAACCCTGCGATCAACAGCGGGATCGAGTGTCGCACTGCGGCCGCGACCACGATGATCGAGCCCGCCGCCGCGACGAAATAGCCCGCCGCGAGGCTCGGCCGGCGGCCATGCCGATGCACGATAGCCGTAGCAGGCAGCGCAAACAGCGCGGCGCCCACGACGTTGGCGCTCTGCGCGAGACCCGACACCCCGATGCTTGCAATCTCCGCCGCCAGCAGCGCGCCGACCGACCCGCCGATCGCGATGCCGATGCCGCTGATGATCTGCGTCACGAAGAGCAGTCGCAGAGTGCGGCGCTGGACGATGGCCACTTCCATGGACAAAGAGTAGGCGCGTCCCGGAGAGCTGTCGAGGTCGGTGTAGCCTTATACTGAAGCTGCAGCCGCGGCGACCCGGGGTCTGCTGCGGACGGCTTCCCAAATCGAAGGCGGGCAACCCATTCCAGCATGGGCGGTGCTCCTCTGCGGTGGCCTCGTCGCATTTAGCGCTTCCCCCTTGCAGGCTCAGGTCGAGGTCCGACCCCCGCCGCCGCTGCCGGGCTACTCGGGCGCCGAGGTCGAGGAAGGCTGGCTACCGGCAGCCGACGGCGTGCGCCTCTTCTACCGTGCGGTCGGCGATCGAGGAGACACAGTCGTCTATGTACACGGGGGACCTGGCACCGGGATGCGGGAGGGGTACGACCTCGAACCATTGGTCCCGCTTGGCTACGTGCTCCTGCTCTATGATCAGCGCGGGGCGGGGTACTCGACGCTGGTGTCGGATAGCTCCGTGCTCGGGCTTGCGGCGCACATGGCCGACCTGGAGGCCGTGCGGGCGCGCTTTCGCCTTCGGCGCCTGAACGCAATCGGCATCTCGTGGGGCAGCGCAGTCCTTCTGTCATACGCGGTCCACCATCCAGACCGCGTGGGACGGCTGGTGTTCGTCAGTCCGGTCTCCCCAACCCGATCGTACCTGAGCGCCCGGATGCGGCACCTCGATTCTTTGGACGCCGCATCCGGGCACGGGGGAGTCATCGATCGGGCCAACCTGGTATCGGTGTTCAACCACGCGGCCCCCGACTCGGCGCTGGGGAGACTCTGCCGAGAGGAGTGGCGGGCCAACAGCCGGCGCTACGAGCGTGGCGGCCCCGGCTCGCGCCGGCCCAGGGGGGACGTGTGCGACTATCCAGCCCCGGTGCTACGCAACCGGCTCCTGACGCGGATCGCGGGTTTGAAGTCGCTCGGTCCGGATTACGATTTTCGACCCGAGCTGCATCGGGTCCGAGCCTCGGCTCTTGTGGTGGAGGGACGGGAGAGTTCGGTGCCGCTCGACGCGACGCGCGTCTGGGCTCAGGAGCTGGCTTCGGCGCGCCTCCTGCTCATCCCGGGTGCGGGGCACCGGTCCTGGTTGGATCGACCGGAGCCGTTCTTCGCGGCGGTGGATACCTTCTTTCGAGGTCGCTGGCCGCGGGCGGCAACACGGTAGTCTTCGCCTCAGGCACCGCGCGGCCGATCCCGCGAAGCGCCGGCTGCGCTGCCTGGCTGGTGGCGCCGCCAAGGACGCGTAGGTTCATCGTAAGGCGGAACGACAGAGGACCGCGACGAATGGAAATCCGCTCGGTGAAGCAGTTCCTGGAGTACTGGGACAGCTTGCGGGCACGCACCCGTCGGGTGGTCACGTGCATACCTCCCGATCGCCTGGAATGGACCTATCGAGTGGGGGCGTTCACCTTCGGCGACCTGGTCCGGCACCTGGCGACGATCGAGCGCTACATGTATGCCGAAACCGTGGCCGGGCGCCCCAGCCGCTATCCCGGGTGCGGTCGCGAATTGGCGGAGGGCTACGACGCCGTGCTGGTGTATTTCGATCGGCTCGACGGCGAGGCCAAGGGCATCATCGCCGACCTGACCGAAGCGGACCTCGAGCGGAAATGCCAGACCCCGGCGGGCACCCCCATCACCACGTGGAAATGGCTGCGGGCCATGTGCGAACACGAGGCGCATCACCGAGGCCAGATCTACCTGATGCTCGGCATGGTCGAGGTCGCTACGCCACCGCTGTATGGTCTGACGTCCGAAGAGGTCCGTGCGAGGTCTGCCCAAGCGAGTTGATCTCATGATCTTTGTGCGAGTCGCTGAGCTTCGCAGGGAGCGGGTTGCGTCTTTCGACGCCTACCCCTTCAATCTTCCTGTCGTGCGGCAGCTAGGGCGCCTGGAGTTCTGCGCGCCGGTGACAGTATTCGTCGGGGAGAATGGGATCGGGAAGTCCACCCTCCTGGAGGCGCTGGCGGTTGCCGCGGGCTTCAACCCGGAGGGCGGGGGTCGGAACTTCGCCTTTGGGACCCGAGCGTCGCACTCGGATCTGCACACCTGTCTGCGGCTGGTGCGGGCGCCATCCCGACCGCGGGACGGCTACTTCCTGCGCGCCGAGTCCTTCTTCAACGTCGCAACCCAGATCGAGGAACTCGACAAGATACCAGGTGGCGGTCCTGCGATTATCGACTCGTACGGCGGCAGGTCCCTGCATGAGCAGTCGCACGGCGAGGCGTTTCTCACTCTCTTGCAGGAGCGCTTCAGGGGCTCGGGCCTCTACCTTCTCGATGAGCCGGAGGCCGCCCTCTCACCTACGCGTCAGCTGGCCGCGCTGGCACGCATGCACCAGCTCGTGGAGGCGGGCTCGCAGTTCGTTCTGGCGACGCACTCACCGATCCTTATGGCCTACCCCGGCGCGCAGCTGCTCGGCCTTTCCGAGACCGGCATCGCGCCACTGGACTACGACCAAACGGAGCATGTCGTGGTCATGCGGCACTTCATGAACGATCGTGCGAGCCTCCTGGCCGAGCTGCTTCGCAAGGACGGCGCCTGACGCGCTCGCCGCCGACAGGCTTTCGAATGGCCTTCGCATGGAACTGAGTGCCGGGGTCGCCGACATCACCACCCTCGAGACCGACGCCATCGTGAACGCGGCGAACGAGTCGCTGGCGGCTGGCGGTGGCGTGTGCGGAGCGATCCACCGCGCCGCGGGGCCCGAGCTCGCCCGAGCCTGTGCGATGATCGGGAGGTGTCCGACAGGAGAGGCGCGCCTCACTCCAGGATTCCGCCTGCCGGCGAAGTACGTTATCCACGCTGTGGGCCCGATGTGGCGCGGCGGTAGCGAAGGGGAGGCGGAATTGCTGGCGTCGGCCTACCACTCAGCCATGCGGCTTGCGGCTGAGCACGGCTTAGGCAGCATTGCCTTTCCCGCGATCAGCACCGGCATTTACGGCTATCCCCTGGACCAAGCCACCGGCATCGCGGTGAGCGCGGTGCGAGAGGCCGCGAAGGGGAGCTCCAGCATCCGGCATGTCGTCTTTGCGTGCTTCAGTCCGGAGGTCGAGCGTGCTTACCGCCAGGCCGGGGTTCCGGCCTGAGCCGCAACCATCCTGGGCGCCTTGCATAGGGAGAATGAATGCCTGCCGATCTAGCACCAGCCGACCGAGCCGCGCTCGAGACCATTGTCCGCCAGCTCGAGGCTGCCTGGAATGCCATGGACGGCTCGGCGTTCGCCGCCCCGTTCGCCGCCGATGCCGACTTCGTCAACATTCGCGGCGAACACTTTTGCGGGCAGGGAGCGATCGCCGCCGGCCATGCGGCGATCTTCCGGACCATCTACGCCGGGAGCACGAACCACTGCACCGTCGAAGGGGCGCGGCTGCTGCGCCCCGAGGTCGCCCTGGTTCGCGTCCACTCCACTCTGGATGTTCCCCAGGGTCCGCTCGCCGGTCGCCAACGGGCGCGATTCTCCCTGGTCCTGACGAAAGAGGGCGGGGGATGGGAGATCGCCGCGTTGCACAACACGCTGGAGGCCGTGCCGGGGCCGCCCCGCTGAGGGCCTGCCCCTCATCTCGATCCAGCTTACCACTACCGGGGAGTCTTCCTTTGCACACGGCCACGCTCGCCCGCTCGGCCTATCTGCTGACGGTTCTAGCAACAGTCTCCTGTTCCGGGCAGCGCACCGCCAGCGAGGCTTCGGATCGCACCACCGTCCAAGCCGGAGTCGACAGCGCAGCGAATAGACTGCTGAGCGCGCTGCGCACCAATGCCCCGGACTCGCTCATGGCGCTGATGGCCGACGATGTGGTGCTGATGCCGCCCAACGAAGCCGTCCTGAAGGGCAAGGCGGCGGTGCGCGCCTGGTACGACCGGTTTCTGTCCCAGCTGCGCACCTCCGACCTGACGATCACCGATCGCGAGGTCCTCACCGGAGGTGAGTGGGCGACCGAGGTCGCCGGCTTCGAATGGACGCTGGTACCGGTGGCCGGCGGACCGGCGGTCACCGATCGGGGCAACTACATCCAGGTCTGGCACCGCGAGCCGGATGGACGATGGCTCTTCGCCCGCGAACTGTGGAACAGCACTGGCCCGGCGGTGCCCGGGTCGAAGGGGCCGTGAGGTCAGGCCGACGGCGGGGAGTTGTGGAGGCCGATCGTGGTGAAGCTGGTCTGGCGCGACGTTCACGCGCCGATCGGGGCGCGTATCCCTGGCCTTCGGAGGCTGGTCCATAGCTACGCGGTGGCGGGAACGGGCGATAGCCGGCTCCACGATTTTGACGGCATGGCCGAGCTGTGGTTCGATGACCTGAGCGCGATCCTCGAGGCTCGGCGATCTCCGGAGTGGGCGGCGTCGACCGCGGATGAAGCCAATTTCGTGGACCCCTCTCGCAGCGCCTATTTCGTCAGCGAAGAGCGCCAGATTCTCGGTCCCCCGGCTGCAAGGAGACAGGACATGGGCGACGCGGCTCCGAAAGGCTTCGATAGGGTCATTGCCGACTACTACGAGCGCGCGCCCGAAGAAGCTCGACTGATGCAGGGGCCGTTCCAGCTGGAGGAGGCGCGCACCCGGGAATTGATTCAGCGATTTGCCCCCCCACCGCCTGGTACGATTCTGGACGTGGGTGGAGCGGCCGGGACCTATGCTCTCTGGCTCGCCGAGGTGGGCTATGCGGTCCACCTGCTCGATCCGGTGCCTCGGCTGGTAGCTGAAGCGCAGAGGCGCAGCGATGCGGCTCTGCGGCCCCTCGTCTCCTGTCGAGTGGGCGATGCACGCGCCTTGGACGTACCAGCTCAAACCGTAGACGTGGTCCTCCTGCTCGGACCGCTGTACCACCTGACCGACGCAGGGGATCGGGCCCGGTCGCTGCAAGAGGCGGCCCGCGTTCTCAAGCCGGGTGGCCGGCTGTTCGCCGCGGCCATCTCTCGATGGGCTTCAGCGCTGGACGGCCTCGCGCGAGGCCTCCTGCAGGACCCCCGATTCGCGCGGATCGTGGAGCAAGATCTTCGGGACGGCCAACACCGCAATCCGACGGAGCGGCTGGATTACTTCACCACGGCCTATTTCCATCGCCCCGAGGAGCTGGCGGCCGAGATGGGGGCCGCCGGCCTCGCCTTGGACGGGGTGTACGGTATAGAAGGTCCGGGCTGGATCCTGCCGGATGTGGCTGAACGAATGGGAGACGCCCAGGGGCGAGCATCGCTGTTACAGGCGGCTCGAATGGTGGAAATGGAGCCGTCCGTCGTGGGAAGCAGCGCGCACCTCCTGGCTGTCGCCCAGCGGCCGAACTGATGCACTGAGACCACCACGCGTGGGTTCGGAAGAGCCATCGTGGCATGACGTTACAGCCTGCCGGTGCTCAGAGGACCAGGCCGCTTGTCGCAAAAAGGGCCCTCCTTGTCGCATTCCTGTCCTATGCCGCCAACATGCCCGTGGAGTAGGTTCGGTCCTATCGCCGTTGATTTCCTGAAATAGACTAGGTGGAGAGCCGCGGCCCTTCGCGTCCTCCCGTGGAGTCGCGCCCCAGGCCATCCCACACCACTCACGCTGACGAGGCCCCGTGGAACTGTTCCTCAGGACGCCGCTGTCGGAAGAGGTAGCGCGGATACATCTGGAGCGCGCTTGGTATGTCGCGCTCGGGAGTGCAACCGTGATGCTGCTGGGGGCCCTGTTCTGGGCCTCATTCAATCTCCTGCTAGGCGGCGTCATTCTCATCGGCCTCGGGCATGGCATGCGTTACCGAAGCTGGGTCGCCGCGGGTGCGCTCCTGTTCTATCTGGTCGCGGCGCTTCTCCAAGCGGGGTGGAGGCAAGAACAGCCGGTGCTGGTTCTCCTGGCTGCGGCGGTGGCGTACTTCCTGGCGCAGGGCGTTCGCGCCACTTGGTGGTGGCGGCAGGGAGACAATAGCCCGCTCAACCCGGCGCCCTGACCCGCGCCTGCAGCCGACGAGACCTGATCCTATGCGACGAGTCCGAATCGCTGGCGGACGAGGGCGAAAGATGAGCGTGCCAAGACTTCTCCTGCCGGCCGCGCTCCTGGCCTGCGCCACCGATCCCTCGCCTCCCGCCGCGCCCACCGGTCATTTCGGCGGCGCTCTCGGTGACGACCAGGCGTACCTTGCGATCACCCTCAGCGAACACGACGGATCCGTGGGGGGAATCGGCTGGATGTCCGGAGGAAGCTTCCTGGGCCGCTTCGTCCTGTCCGGAACGTACACCCGGCCCGAGCTCGAGCTCCGGCTCGCGCCCGACGTCGATGTGGACCAACAACCGGACCCGGATACCAGTCCGCTCGAGCTGGTGGGCACGCTGGGGCCAGACAGAATCGTGGCCAGCCTGTCTGGAGAGCCGGACTTCCGACTGGATGTCACCCTCACGCGAGTCGACACCACTGCCGCAGCCGTCTTTGAATGGAGTGTGGCGGGAGCGACGACCCTGGATCAGCGCGGGATCGCGAGCTTCACCATTCCACACGGACTCGAGCTCAACTTCTCTCCGGGGCTCGAGAGCGACAAGGTGGTCCTCGGTGGACGTCACGGACGGCCGCAAGTCGGCCGCTATCCCATCGGCCTCGACACGGCGTCCTCGTACCAGGCCTATCTACTTGCGGAGGAGCCATGGCCGTATGGCCGGCTGTTCCAGGCCGTGCAGGGGGAGCTTCGGGTGGATGTCTCCACCCCTCAGGTATTGATCGGGAGCTTCACGTTCACGGCCGATGACGTCTACGACACCGGTCGGGTGACGGTCGCCGGGTCCTACAGTGCGGGGTGCGGCTATCCCCGCTGTGAGTGACCCTGGGGTCTCGGGTTTCCGAAATGAAGCCGCGCATCACCCTTATCACCCTGGGCGTCGATGATTTGGAGCGGGCGCTCGCGTTCTATCGCGATGGCCTAGGGTTGGCGACCAAAGGCATCGTCGGTACCGAGTTCGAGCATGGGGCCGTCGCATTCTTCGATCTCCAGGCGGGGCTCCAGCTCGCCATCTGGCCGCGAGCGGACCTGGCGCACGACGCCGGCCTGGCCCAAGGCCCGAGGAGCACGACCGAGCTGAGCCTGGGCCACAATGTGAAAGACCCAGCGGAGGTCGATGCCGTCATGGAGCAGGCGATGCGTGCGGGAGCCCGCATCGTCAAACCGGCGCAACAGACGTTTTGGGGCGGCTACGCGGGATACTTTCAGGACCCAGATGGCCACCTCTGGGAGATTGCTTGGAATCCAGCGATTCCGGTCCCCGAGTAGCAACGGTGTGAGTTGCGGCCTGCCCCCACGATGCAGCCGAGGAGTCGGGTCACCCCAATGCTACCGATCGCAGAACTGAAGCTATCCGGCCTGCGGGCCGATGGTCGTGTAGTGCCGATAACTGCTTCAGTGGGACAACCCTATCAAGCTGAGCACCACTGGCGTTGTCCCGTCAGCCTCATCGGCATCGACGAGCATCTGCCTGATATCGCAGGCGAGGATTCGCTTCAAGCACTCTGCTTGGGCTTGCGCCTCTTGGGCATGCGTCTAGCGGACTTCCTCGCCAAGGGCGGCCGGTTGTTCGGCGAAGGCGGTGGACCTGAGGACCCAGGTACTGAACTGCCGCTCGATACGTATTTCGGGCCGCTGGGCGGTCTCGCGCCCCCTAGCCTCAGCGAGCCCGACAAGGTGATCGATTGGAGTGAGTGGAGTCGCCAGGCCGTGGCAGCGATGGAAGCGAGCAATAAAGCCTGGATCGAGCAGTACCAGCTGGCGGGCGCCCCCTATCACTGGGACCTCGCCGCCGGCGAGCTGGTCTTCACGCGTGCGGGCGATGAGGTTGTAGCGGACCTCTGCCTCGTGGGCACGGTATCCGAGATGGCCGGCACCTTCCAATGGGCCTGGGCCAACGACGCAATTCCTGCCGCAGCCAAGCGGGATCTACACAAGGTCCGCACCTTCGGGGCTACCCATGGTCTCCCGCTGCTGACCACGCCCGAACGGCCGGGAGGGCGCTCGGACGGGCTGGAGATGCTGGCCATCGCCGGTCGGATCCAGGAGGCCAGCGGAGGGTTCATCGAAAGCGAGGGTGAGCTCGTGCTGTTCTTTACCCTCCACCGGTGGCGGGTGCGGACTGGCCCCGGCCCAGGCGGCGGCCCCGCCGGCTAACCCGCTGTCCCGAGGTTCCCATGGCTCGACGTCGCTTTGTCGCCCAACTCGCAGCTTGGCCTCTCGCGGTGCTCTTTCCCGGCGCGGCCCTCGCCTCGGCGCGGTCGGCCCCCCTCAAGATCCTGCTGAAGAGTGCCTGGGGTTCGGACGATCCCACCAAGGCGGCATTTCCGTTTTCGCATGGCCATGCGCTGGCCGAGGCCGGCCATGAGGTCCAGATCTTCCTTCTCGGAGAGGCTGTCGGGCTCATGCGCCGGTCGGTGGCCGAGGCCGTGATTCCTGTCGGCTGGCCGCCGGTAGCCGAGGTCCTCGGGAAAGTGGCGGCACGAAAGGTTCCCATCTATGCCTGCGGAACATGTGCCCGGGTCCGCGGTGTCACCGACGCGGACCTGGTGAACTGGGGTGCCAAGTTCGGCAGCCCGAAGATCTTCGTCTCGCTGGTGGAATGGGCCGACAGAATCATCACCGAGTAGGCGACTGCCGAGTGCGCCGTACGACGAACACCGGAGAGCAACAACCAGTGCTGACCGAACTCGAGACCGTCCGCTTGCGGCTTCGGCACTTTCGGGCCGAAGATCTCGATCCCTTTGCCGCCATGTGCGCCGACCCCGAGGTGATGCGTTACCTGGGCGATGGCGGCATCTTGAGTCGTGAGGATACCTGGGACGAGATGTCCGCGCTGGCCGGGCACTGGCACCTTCGTGGCTTTGGGATGTGGGTCGTCGAGGAACGTGACACGGGCCGCTTCGTGGGGCGCGTTGGGCTGCACTATCCCGAGGGCTGGCCCGATCGGGAGGTCGCTTGGGCATTGGCGCGACCATTCTGGGGGAAGGGCTACGCGACCGAAGCCGCTCGGGCGGCGCTCGGTGAAGCGTTCGGACGGCACGGCTGGTCGCGCGCCATCAGCCTGATCTATCCCGCGAACACGCGCTCGGTTCGGCTGGCGGAGCGACTGGGTGAGCGCTGGGACGGCGACACGGTGGTGCGTGGGCACCGCGTGCGGGTGTATGCCGTTGTGAGCTCCGCGTGGCGCGCCTAGGTCGTGCTGAGGTGATCCCGGACCTTCGGGATTCGATCCTCAATACCTGGCGGACCAACAACCAGGTGACGGTCTTCCTGATCCAGCACCTCCCCGCTGCACTGTGGGCCGCGCCAGTTCCGGGGGCGCCCCGACGGACGCTCCGCATGGTCGCGGGTCACATCCATAACTCCCGGTGCAGGTGGATCAAGACCCTGGGCCAGGAATTCGGTGTCGCCGTGCCGCGGAGCGTCGACCCCCGCCGAGTCGGACGCCAGGCGCTGGTACCGGCTCTCCACCGAAGTAGCCGAGGGATGGTCAAGTTGCTGACCTTGGGCTGCGAGCGAGATGGCCGAATCCCCGCTGCCTCGACCTACACCTGGCGCAATCTTCCGCTCGATGTCGGGCACGTACTGGCCTATTTCGTAGCCCACGAGGCGCACCACCGTGGGCAGATCATTCTCGCGGCGCGGATCTTGGGCGCTCGACTCCCCATCGCGGTGGCGGGCGGCGTATGGCAGTGGACGAAGCGCGCGGCCGAGGCGCGGTCCTAGCACGGCTCCTCGAGGCGGCTTTCATGGATCTGAATGGCATTCCCTTCGGGATCACCGATTGGCAGCAGATCGAGCCCACCGAGCGCGCCGGTCAGGCCGGGATGGCGCGATGGCGGACTCGGCAGTTCGGCTCCGTACGAGTGCGGCTGGTCGAATACTCGGCGGGCTATTGTGCCGATCACTGGTGTCAGAAAGGTCACATCCTCTTTTGTGTGACCGGAGAGCTCGAAACCGAGTTAGCCGATGGTCGCCGGTTCCAGTTGAGACCGGGCATGAGCTATCAGGTGGCGGATGACGCAGAGCCGCACCGCTCGCGCACCGAGACCGGCGCAACCTTGTTCGTTGTCGACTGAGCGTAAAGCGACGCCCACCGGAGATCGTTATGAGCCCACGTCGTCTCTACCTTGGGCTTTGTGTGCTGGGCACGGTGCTTCCACTCTCGCAGTTCGTGCCGTTCCTGCGGCAACACGGCCTGGATGCCCGCGAGTTCGTCGCACAGCTCTTCGCGAACCCGGTCAGCGGCTTCTTCGGCATGGATGTCATCGTCTCGTCGATCGCGCTGTGGATCTTCGTGCTGGTCGACGGACGGAGGGCTGGACTGAGGCATCTCTGGGCGCCGATCGCCGCGAACCTCACCGTCGGGGTTTCGCTCGGCTTGCCGTTGTTCCTCTACATGCGGGAGGCGCCGGAAAAGAGGCGGACAGATGGATAAGACTCCTCGTGTGATCCGGCGGCTGCTCGCGACCGCGACCCTCGCTGCCTCGGCCGCGGCGTGCGGCCCCGACGAGCCGACGTCACCCTCGGGCACCCTGGTGGTCACGCCCGCCAGTCTGGTCATGGGGCTGGGCACCTCACGCCAACTCTCGGTCACCGTCCTCGATGGGGCCGGCACGCCCGTTTCCGGCGCGACGGTCAGCTTCGTCTCCAGCGATCCGACCCGGGTTTCGGTCACCCCCGAGGGATTGGCGGGCTACGTCGGAGCCGGCCAGGCCGAGATCAGGGCAAGCAGCCATGACCTGTTCGCGGTGATCCCCTACACCGGCATGCGCTCGGGGCACCCGCTCGGCACGACGACGACCTCGATCCGCCTCCCGGGCGATGGGGAGGGCGACGCACCGTTCGGCGCGGCGGTCGACGGAGACGGCCGGATCCTCATCTCCCAGACGCACAGCGGGCGGGTGGCCTCGGGCTTCTACCCGGTCACCGGCTTCTCGACCCGGGATCTCGACGGCACCCCGACCTCCATAGCATTGCTGGGCGGGGGAACCGCGCTGGTGACTCCCACCGGCGCCGACAACGACGACGCCAGCGTCATCGAGTTGTCCTCCGATCGAGTCCTGGTCCAGGTTCCGCTCGACGTGCCCGCGTTCTCCGCCCTGACGGCACCCGACAGCCAGACCGCGTATCTGGGCACCAACGACGGCCGGGTGCTCGAGTTCGACGTGGCTTCGTCCAGCGTGACCGGGTCGATCGATCTGACCGTGACGAAGAGTCGCGCGAACCATCTGGCGCTCAATCCGGCGGGGACGCTGCTCTACGCCAGCTCCTTTACCAGCGGCACGATCTCTGAGATCGACCTGGCCACGAAGTCGGTCGCTCGCACCTTCGTCGTGGGTGGCGAGCCCCAGGGCATCGCGGTCTCGCTGGACGGCGCCGAGCTGTACGTGGCCGACGAGTCCGGCACGGGACACATCGACATCTACGACCTGGTCGGGGCCACGCTTTCCGCGTCGATTCCCGCGGGGGCGGCAACCGCCGGCGGGGGGCCGTTCGCACTGGCTATGTCGCCTGACGGCGCCACGGTGTTCGTCGGCGTCATCACCGGGGATGGCGCCGGATTGATTCACCTGATCGACGTGAGCAGCCATACGATCGAGCGCACGATCACCAGCTGCGGAGGAATTCCTCGCCGGATCGGCTTCGGCTACTCGGGCGGCCTGGCGGTGATCGCGGATGAGACCGGATGCGCGAACTTCGTGGAGTGAGGGATTCATGCGCTGGTCACGGTACACCCTTCGCGACCCAGGGAGGTCTCAAATGCGCGGCCTGCTCTTCATCGGGCTACTCACCCTTCTCGCAGCGCCTTCGCTGCGCGCGCAACACGCCGTAGCTTCCTTCGAGCAATGGGAACCCAGCCAGGTCGCCGCCGTGGGTGGACAACCATCGGCGGCGGTCATGCCTCACCGGGATTACCGGTATGAGGGGCTTGCCGTAGGTGGACTGGCACTCGGCGCGCTCGGCGCATGGATTGGCTCGCGACTCACGGTTGGGTGCCCCACAGAGCCGGGCGTGCGATGCGACACCGACCGGCTGGGTGATGCCGTTGCGCTGGGGCTCGTGGGCATGGCGGTCGGTGGAGGGGTGGGCTACTTGGTGGGGCGCCTTTCGCCGAAGCGGGCCACGGTGCCTTCCTACGACGCTGCGCCTTAGGAGCCGACTGAACTGCCGTAACTTCTGGAGGAGTTCGAGTGAGCCCGTTCGTCCAGTGGCCGCTCCTGGCGTTGGTGCCCGCGCTGGTGTTCCTGGCACTCCACCGAATGTCGCGACGCCGCTGGGTGTTCTATGCGGCGGTGATCTGGCTCGTGTACCTCCCCTACGAGCTCGCAATGAACCGGCGGTGGCTCTGCTCCGGCGAATGCAATATCCGGGTGGACCTGCTTTTCATTTACCCGCTGCTCGCGCTGCTGTCGCTGATTGGACTCATCGCAGCCGCCCGCGGGAAGGCCGGGACATGATGGAATCCCTGAAGGCCCACGATCTGTCGGCGCGGCGGCGCCTGGATGTCGTCTTCGGGCTGTTGCTCGCGAGCGGCCTGAGCGTCGATGCGGTCTGTCTCCTAGCCATCGCGTTCTGGGTGAAGCCCCAGGGCGAGGCAGCCTTCGGGGTGTATCTGCTCGCCATAGCTACTCTCGCCCCCACCGTTCTGGCTTGGCTCGCTAGCGGTCTCCAATCCTTCATGGCACCTCGGGATCGCCACGTGCGTCTCGGGGCAGCGCTGGTCACCGCCCACTTGGTGTGGTGGCTGATGTTGATCGGTCTCCTGTCGTCGGCGAACGAGCCGGGGGGGAGCTTGATCGTGGGGATCCTCCTCGTCGAGCCGGTCGTCTACGGGCCGGCAGCGACGTACCTGGGCGCCCGGTGGTTCTGGTCGCGGCGGCGCGCCTTCTCCGGGCAGGTCGCGGCTGACCCGGCGCCCGTTGGTCGTTTCAGCTAGGGGATGGGAGGGCCTTGCGGAGCGAAGGCTCTATTCTGAGGCGCGATCATGACTCGCCAGGAGCGCAACAAGCAGACGGTCGTGGCCTTCTATGACCTGATGTTCAACCAGTGCCAGCCGGCGGAGGCCATGCGCCTCTATGCCGGGGACGTCTACATTCAGCACAATCCGGCCGTCGCCGACGGCAAGGCAGCCTTCATCGAGTACTTCATGCGCATGGCGCGAGAGTATCCGGGTAAGCGGGTGGAGTTCAAGCGGATGCTCGCCGACGGCGACTACGTGGTGCTGCACTGCTACCAGCAGTGGCCGGGCGACGGCGACTGGGCAGGAATCGACATCTTTCGGCTCGATCACGAGGGTCGGATCGTGGAGCACTGGGATGTGCTTCAGCAGGTTCCGGCGCAGGCCGCGAACGCCAACACGATGTTCTGAGACGGAGCGTCCCCCGGCTGATGGACATTCTGCACGCCATTGGACGGACGTCGATGGTCCGACTTCGCAAGGTCGTGCCGTCCGGCTGTGCGGACATCTTCGTCAAGCTGGAGTGGGAGAACCCCACCGGCAGCCTCAAGGACCGGATGGCGCAGGCCGTGATTGCGCGGGCGGAGGAGGACGGCCGACTGAAGCCCGGAGACACGGTCATCGAGTATACCGGCGGTAGCACGGGCACGTCGCTGGCACTGGTCTGCGCCGCCAAAGGCTATCGGCTCCACATCGTGAGCTCCGATGCGTTCAGCCAGGAGAAGCTGGATCACATCGCGGCTCTGGGGGCGAGGTTGACCCTAGTCCCCAGCGAGGGAGGCCTCACCAGTAAGAGGCTCATCCTGGACATGATCGAAACCGCCCGCAGGTTGAGCCAAGAACCTCACACCTACTGGACCGATCAGCTCAACAACCATGACAGCATCGCGGGCTATCACTCGCTTGGCGAAGAGGTGTGGAGTCAACTGAACGGGGAGATCGACGCCTTCGTCCACTGCGTGGGCACGGCGGCTTCTTCGCGGGGGGTCGCCACCGTGCTGAAGCGTTACAAGCCGAGTATCAGGATCTTCGCCGTCGAGCCTGCGGAATCCTCGGTGTTGCGTGGAGGCCAGCCGGGGTCCCACAAGATCGAAGGAGTCGGGATCGGCTACACGCCGCCCCTCTGGGAGCCGAGTCTGGTGGACGACATACTGCCGGTCAGTACGGGCGACGCGCAGGAGATGGCGAGGCGCATCGCGCGGGAGGAAGCGCTCTTCGCCGGGACGTCTTCCGGGGCGAACGTCGTCGCCGCGATACAAGTGGCAGAGCGGCTGGGCCCCGGTGCCAAGGTGGTCACGCTGATGGCCGATTCCGGCCTCAAATACCTGAGCACCAACGTGTACAAGCGGCAATGACGATGCATGGAGACTTCAGGCGGGTGCGGTCATCACTCCGACACGTGATAGCCCTCGCCGTTCTGGCGGGCCCGCTCCGGGGGCAGGGCTCGCCGCCACGCGACGACGGGGCGCCCGCGCACGACACCTTTACGGTCGCTTCCCGGGCGCTCCGCGAGGCCAGAGCGGTCAACGTGTATACGCCACCGGACTATCGCACCTCAGCGACCGCGCGGTTCCCGACGCTCTACATGCCCGACGGAGGCCTCGACGAGGACTTTCCACGCGTGGTCCGCACCGTCGATTCGCTGATCGCCCGGGGCGTGATCCGACCGGTCATCGTCGTCGGAATCCCCAACACGGAGCGCCGCCGCGACCTCACCGGGCCGACGCGCATCGCGGCCGACAGCGTGATAGCGCCGCGGGTCGGCGGCTCGGCCGCCTTCCGGCGCTTTCTCCGCACCGAGCTCATCCCGGCGGTCCGAACCCGGTACCGAACAACCGAGGAGCGAGCGATCGTCGGCGAGTCGCTCGCCGGACTGTTCGTGCTGGAGACGTTCCTGGCCGAGCCGGCCCTCTTCGACCACTACGTCGCGCTCGACCCGAGCGTGTGGTGGAACGGCGGCGCCGTCGTGGATTCGGCGCCGCCGCGACTGACGGCCCTGGACGAGACGCCGCGCTCGCTCTACTTGGCCAGCTCGAATGTCCCGGAGATCACCGCCGGGACGGCGCGGCTCGCGGCCTTGCTGCGTGGCGCTCAGCCGCGCGGGCTCGCGTGGGTGTACACGCCCAGGCCGGACCTCACCCACGCGACCATTTTCCGGGATCTTGGGCCGGCCGCGCTCGCGCTCGCGCTGCGGTAGCGGGCCGCGCCACAGATGGGGGGAGAGGGGTCGTCAGCCGGACCGCGGAAAGGAGAGAGCGGGCCCAATCCAGCGGCCCGCTCTCCCTGTTCCGATCAGTCCCTAAAAGTAGTAGTCCCGGAGGACCCCTTCATAGTTACCGCCGCCGAGGCAGCAGCGCTTGAAACCGGCGCCCGGAACCGCAGGGGCACAGATCGTTGCGACCGAGCTTCTCGATCAGCTCCTTGTCGCCGTGCACCACGCGGGTGCCGCGCTTCACGCGGGCTTCGGACGGATAGCCCTTGCGCCGCTTGCTGGTGCGCTCAAAAGCAGTGGACTTCGTCGAGATTTTTGCGGCGCTGTGCCATACGCCCTCCAGGTTGGAGATGGCCCGCGGCAGGCCGGCGGGCGGGACAAGGTACTGCAAGGCGGGCAAAAAGGAAATAAGATGAGCACACCGGGGTGGATAGCGCTCACGCTATTGGCATCGGTCTTTCTATGCGGTTGTGCGGCCACAACCCGGTCATCCTCGGCAGCGCGAGGACGCGAGCCCGACTGCTCGTTCAGGGCTGCCACGACTTGCTGGACGCTGGGTGGCCGATTTCCGGCACCGCATGCCGATGGCCGAGACTCCGTACCGAACGAGGTCCTGAAGCAGCCACCGACGATGCTCGCGACAGGCGTCGATAGCGCCGAGGCTTCCCGATAATCGAGCACAATTTGAGGACCGCGGAGCGAGAATGATCTTCACGGAACGGCTCGAGCTCGTCCCGGCCACCGTCGAGCTGACCAGAGCCGCGCTCCAGGGAAAGGCTGCGCTCGCGGCGACTCTGGGCGCCAGCGTACCCGCCACCTGGCCGCCGGATTTACTGGATCGGCCGGCTCTGAAGTATACGTTGAAGCGGCTTCGGGAGAGTCCGGAAGAGGCCGGCTGGTGGCTCCACTTCGTGGTGCTTACAGACGGCGCGACGGGCCGTCTCCTCATCGGTAGCGTCGGGTACAAGGGTCCACCGTCCTCCGACGGTATGGTCGAAGTCGGCTATGGCATCGTGAGGGATCAGCAGCGTCGAGGGTTTGCCTCGGAGGCGGTGCGAGGACTCCTCGCCCACGCATTTGCCAGTCCGGCGGTGCAGCGAGTCGTGGCTGAAACCCTCCCGGAGCTGACGCCATCGATCGGGGTGCTCGCCAAGTGCGGCTTCCACTTCAGCGGCGAGGGCTCCGAGCCCGGCGTCATTCGCTACGAGCTTAGCCGGGACGATTTCTCCTCATTCATGTCGTCAGCTGGACAGGGATCGTGAGCCGACCGGAGGTCCGCATCCGGCATGTCGAACCAGGCGACGCCGATCAATGGCGGGCACTGCGCTCCGCGCTCTGGCCGGATGAAGAAACGGAGGCGTTGGTTGCTTTCGGAAAGGCGCTCAGCCCCTAGGGAGACACGCATGATCGTACGAGCCTGGCGCGGATACGGAGCCTCGACCGAGGCACAGGCGTATCCCAAGCATCTCCTCCAGTCGGTCCGCCCGACACTGGAGCAGCTGGCCGGCTTCCGCGGCCTCTACCTGCTGCGCCGGCACGAGGCCGACGAGATCGAATTCCTCGTGCTCACGCTCTGGGACTCGATGGACGCGGTTCGGGCGTTCGCGGGTGAGGTGCCGGAGCTGGCCGTGGTGGAACCCGAGGCCCGCGCCGCATTGGTGCGCTTCGACAGCAGGGTACAACATTATGATGTCCTGGCTGCCCCCGGCGCATAACCCAGATCGACACGGCGGCCCGCCGGATCGCCGGCCGGTTCAGCTTTGAGGCCCAACAGATCGATCGAGCTCGCCGTGTTAGAGTCAGCGCAGGTGTCTTTCGCGTCGTCTATGAGACGACTCTTCCTAGGTGGCCTCTAGACTGGGGAGGCATGTGCTGCGGGCTGTCGTGTTCGATCTCGATCATACGCTGTTCGACCCTCGCACCTTGCCCGCCGGGTTATTCAGCGAAGTCGAGTCCCAGGTGCGGCAGGTCGCAGATGGGCAGGTTCCCACGCCCGTATTGGACGCCGCGCTTGCCGATGCCTGGCGCCTCCCGTTCGACCGCGTGGTCGCGCACTACCGCCTCCCGCAGGCGGTGAGCACTGCGTGGCAACGCGCAGCGGCTGCGGTGGAGGTGGTAGAGCGACTGTCGCCATATCCGGATGTCATGGCGGTGTTGAGGGAACTACCGCTGGAGAAGTTTCTGCTCACAACCGGCTTCCGCCGGTTGCAGGAGAGCAAAGTTCGCCAGCTGGGCTTGGCTCCGTTCTTCGTAGCGTCGTACGTGGATGCGTTGGATCCGCCGGGCCCCGTGGGAAAGCGCGTTCTCCTCGAGCGGCTCTTGGCCGAGCACCAGCTTACGGCCTCGCAAGTGGTTGTCGTCGGGGATCGGGTAGATGATGAGCTCTCGGCGGCTCGAGCCCTGGGCATGGTGGCGGTGCAGATCCTCAGGCCCGGCGTTACGCCCGACCCTGACGTCCCCTGGCGGCTCCCGAATCTGGGGGCGCTGCCAGCCCTACTGACTCGACTCACCGGCCCGAATGTCGCCTGAGCCCGACGCATCCGGAGGAGCAGAGGGTTTGCGTCGGCGCGTGGTGGAGCACGAGGTGATGAATGCAGGCCCTGTATGTTGCCAAGCGACCCTTCGACCCCTCTGTCGGCGACCGCTGGAACCAGTATGTGGCATGGTCCGGCCTTGCGCAGCTGCGGGAAGTCGTCTCTCTGGACACCATGCTCTGCCCCACGGTGCCCGAGGACCTCACCACGGCCGACTGGGACCACAACGTCCAGGCGGATTATCAGGTGTTCTACTTCCGCTCTCTGGACTACCTCCTGCAGCGCGTGGCAGCCGAGGGCCGGCTCAACGTGCTGGCGGTGCTGCAGAATCCGTCGGCAGCCGATCTTTCGGCCGTGACCCTTCCGGACTTTGCCTTCGCGGGTTTCGATCTGGTCGATGTCCACGGAGACGTCAGCGCGCTGACCAATTGCGGGGGCTTCGAGGGCGTTTTCGGGAACGCCGAGCTCTCAGAGCTCGGGCTTCTCTCCCACCTGGGCCGCGTCCAGGAAGTGCAGGCCTCCCTGCGGGAGCAGTATCCCGAGGAGCACCACGCCGTGTGCGACGTGTGGGCCATCTGGCGGCGACAAATCCCCGCCCAACCCGTCACCTAACCCCGAGGGCACAGCCGACGCCATGACCGAGTCGCCCGCATCTCGCCGAGCCAGTTGGACGCTCGCCGCACTCCTCCTGAGCGCAGCGCCGGGGTGCTCACGGGAACGGCCACCCGCGCCTGAGTCGCGGGAGCCGGCCCCCGCCCTCCCCAGTCGCGAGTCCAGAGTGGCGGCGCAGCTGGTCCATGGGCTGTTCCGTGTCACAGCCGGTGAGCAGGTGGTACTGCGCGGGGGCCCGCGCTATCTCCCGATGATGGAGGCGATCGCCATCGAGGTGCTTGGCGCGGGTAGCAAGGCGCACATCCTGACGACGACCGACGGGGAGCGGCGCTACCGGTCACAGCGGCTTCCCCCGAGTATCTCGGGGCCCCGCCCTCGAGCATCGACAGCGCCCTCATCCTTCAGTCGGACCTCGAGATCAACCTGCCGTACGACAGTGACTTTCGAACCATGTGGCCCGATCTCGCGTCGGAGCGATTCAAAAGGCATCAACGCAGTAACGCTATCCTGAGCGAACTGAACGAGCGCTCCACCCGACGCTATCTCTATCTCGCGATGCCCTCCCAGCCGGAGGTGGTCGCCGCAATCAAGGGCGTCGGACTGGATTCGACCGCCTACTCGGTCCTGTGGTGGCAAGCAGCCGCGGCCAGCATCGACAGCATGGCTGAGCGAGGAGCTACGCTCCAACGGCGGCTCGACGGAGCGAAGCAGGTGCGCGTCACCACGCCCGATGGAACCGATTTCACCTTTGCGCCGAGTGATCATCCGGTGCGCATCGATATGGCGGCGATGTCACGGGCCACCGCACGGACGCAGCCCTGGACCCGTCGCCAGGCCTCCTTTCCGGCCGGCGTGGCGACAGTGATCCCCGTCGAGGCCACGGTGAATGGACGGGTCCACGCCGCCGCCGACCAGTGCGATCAACCGGTCACCGACGAAGCCTTCGAGCTCCGCGCGGGGCAGCCGTCAGGTATTCGAGCTGCGACCGACGAGGCGTGTGTCCGGAACGGTTTGGCGAAGGCCGGGGTGGTGGGGTTCTTGAGCATCGGCCTCAATCCCGCGATGAAGCCGGTCCTGGGCTCGAAGGGAAATTTTCTTCCAGAACAGAGCTTGGGGCTAGTCTCGCTGGGATTCGGAGACAACGTACGCTTCGGCGGCAGCAACGCGGCACCGGGGTGGACAGTGCCGCTGACCCAGGCGACAGTCACGGCGGACGGCGTCACCCTCGTCCGTGCCGGTCGGCTGGAGGGCGAGACGGGAGGTCCAGAAGGCGGGAGGCACCGGTAAGAAGAGTCGTTTCCCAAACACTCAGATGGAGGATGGCGGGATGTACCGAGTACGTCAGCAGGACCTGCCATTTCAGGGCAGCTCGCACCAGTTCATCGGGGCGGAGAACGGCGACGTCAACGTCTCCGCGTTCCTCCTCAGTGCCCTCCCCGGGCGTGGGCCCGGGCCCCATCGCCATCCCTACGATGAGGTCCAGTTCGTCAGGGAAGGGCGAGGGCTCTGGACGGTCAATGGGGAGGAGTTCGAGGCTGGCGCCGGTGACATCCTCGTCATCAAGGCGGGGGAGATTCACGGCTTCCGCTGTATCGGCGACGCGCCTCTGATCCAGGTCGATGTCCATCTCAGTCCGCGCTTCATCCAGGAGAACTTGGCATAGAGCGCGCCGCCTGAGTCGCTTGTCGACCCCATCTCGGAGGTACGAGCCGTGCGTTGTCTGGAGCTTGTCGCAGCGGCGGTCATGGTCGCCGGGTGCCACGGCGGTCGATCGCTACCGGTCGCGGACCCTCGAAGTCGCCGACAGCCGCTATCTCTTCGTCTGGGCCGGGGACGCCGACAAGCGGGAGAGCGATTTCCTTGCGGTGGTGGACGCCGACCCGCACAGCCCGACCTACGCGGAGGTGGTCGCGACACTGCCTGTCGGGGCTGTCGGGACTGTGCCCCACCACGCGGAGTACGAGATGCCTCCGGGCGGCGTTCTCTGGGCGAACGGCTTCGCGGCCGGCCGGACCTTTCGGTTCGACCTGCACGAGGCCACACGGCCACGGCTCGCCGGATCCTTCGGGGAGGCGGGGTCGTTCGGCCATCCCCACAGCTATGCGCGGCTGCCGAGCGGGAATGTCCTGGCCACCTTTCAGCACCGGATCGACGTGGGGCCGGCTACCACGGGCGGTCTGGTGGAGCTCGACTCCGCCGGTCACCTCGTGCGCGCCGCGCCTGCTGCCGCACCGCGGATCGATTCTACGGTCCGCCCCTACAGTCTCGCCGTAGTTCCCGCGCTCGATCGCGTCGTCACCACGGCCACCGACATGCACCTCGAGGTCCGGAGTCGTGCAGTGCAGGTGTGGCGACTATCCGACCTGACGCTGCTGCACACGCTGCTGCTGCCCCCCGGCCAGCGGGGCGATGAGAACTGGCTGACCGCCGAGCCCCGTGTCCTGCCAGGCGGCAACACGGTGCTGGTCAACACGTTCACCTGCGGGCTCTACCGCCTGCGCGATCTCGAGACAGAGACGCCGTGGGCGGAGTGGGTCTACTCCAGCCCGTGGGCGGAGGGACGAAACTGCGCGGTTCCCATCGTCGCCGGACACTTCTGGTTGCAGCCAAGCGGGATGGAGCATTCGGTCCTGAGCTTGGACATCTCGGATCCGGGCCATCCCCGGGAGGTCGGCCGGCTGACCCTGGAGCCGGACGAGGTACCTCACTGGCTCGCGCTCGAGCCGTCCGGGCATCGAGTGGTCATCACGGGCTATCGGGCGCTCGCACACTGGGTCCTACTGGCCGATCTGGACCGCTCGACCGGCGCCTTGAAGCTCGACACCACGTTCAAGGCCCGTGGAGCGGAGCGAGCCGGCGTCTACTTCGGTCGCGACAAGTGGCCGCACGGCGCGACCGGCCCGGCCGTACCGCACGGCGCGGTGTTCGCCAGGCCATGAGCGCCGATCTTCGAGGCCGCCACCTGCACGGCCCTCCTCGGCTCCCGCGGGTCACGTCTGAGGGACGGGTTCAGACGACACTGAGGCGACCTCCGCGGGCAGGTGTCTCTGCAACGCTCGCTAGCAATCCTCCTGACCCTCGTGACCGCTATGTCCGCGTGCGGTGGCGGCTGGCGCCGTCTGGACGATTTGACGCCTCGCGCGCTTCCCGCCCGGGCTCAGGTGCAAGTGTGGCAGGGCGGACGCGCGACGCTCCTCCACGCCGTGAAGTTGGAATCGGAAACTCTGCGCGGAGTACCGTACATCAAGCCACCCACATGCGACAGTTGCCGACTTGAGCTGGCCTTGGAGAGGGTCGATTCGCTCCGTGTAGGCAGCAAGGAGCGCGGATTTTTCCGTACTGTAGGGTTGGTATTGGCGGTTAGCGCGGTCTTGGCGTACCTGTTTCGCGGAGTGGGCGGCGATTGAGGTCTTTGGCCGCGTCCTTTTCGCCGGTATCCTTCCCCTTCCGATCATCGCGTGCGTTGCATGCACTTGCCGACATCCAGCCATGAGTCCCGATCAATGCTCTCAGCCAACACCGCGCTGCTCCTGATCGATGTCCAGGAGGGTATGGACGATCCGCGTTGGGGCGAACGGAACAACCCCGACGCGGAGCGAAACATCGCTGCGCTGCTGACGGCCTGGCGCCGGACGCGCCGCCCCGTGATTCACGTGCAACACATGTCACGGGAGCCCGACTCCCCTCTCCGGCCGGACAGGCCGGGCAATGCGTTCAAGCCGGAGGCCGCCCCGCAGCCCGGTGAGCCGATCTTCCAGAAGACGGTGAACAGCGCGTTCATCGGCACGGCGCTCGAGACCCATCTGCGCGCTCAGCGGATCGACACCGTTGTCCTCGTGGGTATCACCACCGATCATTGCGTGTCCACGACCACGCGCATGGCGGCCAACCTCGGCTTCACCGCGATCGTGGTTTCCGACGGCACGGCCACGTTCGAGCGCACCGGTCCGGACGGCGACCACCATAGTGCGGAGCAGATGCATCGATTTGCGCTGGCGAGCCTCCACGGCGAGTTCGCTGCCATCCGACGGACCGACGAGGTGTTGGGGCAGATCGGCGAAGGGCCTCGGGAGAACCCCGAGGCCCGGGTCGGACTGGAACCTCGCTAGCGGGCCGAGGAGCCTGCGGTGGCGGCAGTCTGTGGCACGCCGGAAGGACGGGCGAACCCCTCTCGGTTTTCCACGATGAAGTACTCATTTCGGCTGATGCGCCCCACAACGGGTTCCAAGAAGTTGCGTAGCGTGTCGACGGACTCGGCTTCCCAGATACAGACGGCCCGGGTGCCGTCCGGCGTCGGGAATGTGTGGTGGAGCGTGATCTTGGGGGAGATGGTGGCCGGGTCAGCCGCGTTCCAGAAGACGGCCGGCTCGGAGATCGTGTGCTGGACCAGGACGAACATAGGTTCCCTCCGAGAAAAGGATCATGGTAGGCGTATGCCCCTAGATGGGAGCATGTCCAGATCCTGTCAAGGCGATGCGAGGAGATCAACTGCTCTGGTTTCTCAGACACCTTGTCGCCATCGTCGTGCTGCCGTTCAGCGTGGCGGTGCTCATTCCGTTGTGGCTGGCACGCCGCAACGGGACGACGCCGGGGCTCGGCGCGAGCCTGCCACAGATCGGCCTCCAGGTGGCCGGACTCGGGCTATTGAGCCTCGGAGCAATCCTGTTCGTAGCCAGCCTCAAGCGCTTCATCGCCGAGGGTCGGGGCACCTTGGCCCCGTGGGATCCACCACGCCAACTCGTCATCAGGGGTCCCTACCGCTACGTGCGCAACCCGATGATCTCGGGCGTCGTCCTGGCGCTGTTCGGGCAGGCGCTCCTGCTCCTGTCCCGGCCGCACCTCGTATGGGCAGTGGTTTTTCTCGGGCTCAACGCGGTCTACATTCCGCTGCTCGAGGAGCCGTTCCTGGCCCACCGCTTCGGCACGGCGTATCGGGAGTATTGCCGGCACGTGCCGCGGCTCCTGCCACGCTGGCGACCTTGGAATTCGGAGGGTCACGCGCAAGGTCACCCCGACTGACGACATGGCGTTCACGGTAGCGCAACTCGATCACGTAGAGCTTTTCGTACCGGACCGTCACGCAGCCGCGGCCTGGTACGGCGAGGTGCTCGGCCTGGTGCCGCTGCCCGGCACGGACCGGTGGGCCGCTGCCCCGGGAGGGCCACTCATGATCTCGCCCGACGGTGGGCAGACCAAGCTCGCGCTGTTCCAGGGAGAACCTCAGGGCAGCCGGGCAACCGCGGGGTTTCACCGAGTGGCCTTTCGCGTCAGCGGTGCCGACTTCCTGGTCTTCGTGGACCGTGCGAAGCAGATGGGACTTCGGGAGGGGGAGCGGCCGCTTCGCGTAGTGGACCACCACACGGCCTTCTCGATCTACTTCAGCGACCCGTACGGACACCATCTCGAAGTGACCACGTACGAGCACAAAGTGGTGCGTCCGGCCTCGGCAAAGGAGCTGGGCGATTCGATCATCTCATAGGGGTACGGCGTGGCGAAAGTGCGCTTTAAGATCGCGATGTCTCTCGACGGTTACGCCGCCGGACCACGCCAGAGCAAGGAGAATCCGCTCGGAATCGGCGGGCAGCGCCTGCACGAGTGGGCGATCCCACTGGCGGCGTGGCGGACGATGCACGGCCTCGAGGGTGGAGAGGTCAACGAGAGTACCCGCGTCGTCGAGGAATCGATGGCCAACATCGGAGCGACGATCATGGGCCGCAACATGTTCGGCGGCCACCCGGGCCCATGGGATGCAGCGGCACCATGGAAGGGCTGGTGGGGAGCCGATCCGCCGTTTCATCATCCGGTTTTCGTGCTGACGCACCACGCCCGTCCGCCGCTCGTGCTCCAGGGGGGTACGACCTTTACCTTCGTCACCGATGGCATCGGGGCGGCGCTCGAGCTCGCGAGGCGCGCTGCCGGCGGGAAGGATGTGTCACTCGCGGGAGGGGCAAAGGCCGCCCAGCAGTACCTCGGCGCCGGCTTAGTCGACGAAATGGAGATCCACCTGGTGCCGACCCTCCTCGGCGGAGGGGAGCGACTCTTCGAGGGCGTCAATGACCTCGGTGGCCTCCAGCTCGTTCGGACGGTAGGCGCACCGGAGGTAACCCACCTCAAATTCGTCAGACGTTGAGGGCGGTCCCACTCAAACCGGTCGGAGAGCGGATGTCCGATGGTTGACGTCATCCTGAAGCGATTCGAATCGCCAGACGAGGTTCGAGAGATGACCAAGGGCCGGTTCGAACTGGTGCATCTCGGCGGGCTGACAATCGGCCGGGCGACTTATGAGCCCGGCTGGCGCTGGTCATCCCATGTGGGACCGACCGTGGGCGCGACTCATTGCACCGTCGAGCATGTCGGCCTGGTCCTGGCCGGTACGGCTACCGCCGCGTTCGCGGACGGCAGGGTGGTCGAGCTGCGAGCAGGCGAGCTCTTCCACATCCCTGCGGAGCCGCATGACAGCTGGGTCGTGGGAGACGAGCCCTACGTCTCCCTGCACTTTCTCGGCGCCGCCCACTACGCGAGGTAAGGCGGGAGAGTCGGCGGATATGATTGCCTTCGAGATCTCGATTGATGGTCAGCGGAAGTGCACCGCCGGGGTATCCGGGATGGGTGTCGCCTCGGTGATCGCGAGCTGGGTCCGGCGGGCCTCCCGCGACCCGTCCTCAGGGGAGCCGATCCCCGATTCTTTCGAGGAGGAGCTCACCCTGGAGGTCGGAGGTCGCTCGCACGACGCGGACGGGGCGTCGGTGGACCTCACCTGGCTTCGCCAGGCTCTCAGGCCGGGTCAACGCATCACGCTTGCGGTCGTGGAGACGGAAGAGGCCGACCCGCCTCGAACCCGGGTTCGAGAAGATCCCGCTCGAGCAATGCGGCGGCGACGCGAGTACTACGAAAGGCTGAAGCGCGAATATGGCGAGGCCTAGCTGGGGCCGAACCGGACAAACTTCGCTATCGAACGACGCGCTCTTTCTATTCGACGCCCTGTTTGACTCGACCCAACGTCTCTGGGCGTTGCGGCGCGAGGAGTTCGCCGCGTTCAACCTGCCGTACACCCATGAGCTGGACCCACCGGCTCTGAACGCTCTCGTGCTGGGATTGGCCGGTGATGGACTGCTCCAGCTCCGAAGGTCGCGGCGACGGCCGGACCTCGGCGCCTGGATCACGCTGACTCCGGCGGGTGGGCGGCTCTGGGAGCTGGAGCGCGAACCGCTGTGGCTACGGTTCTGCGAGGACAGCTCGGCCCCCCAAGGGCGAAGCGCCAGCTGGGTCCTGCGCGTGCGCGCCTCGATCCCCAGTGTCGCCGAGGCCTTTCTGGATACGGCGCAAGATTGCGGACTCTATGCGCCGTTGATGTCTCGCCTCTCTCGGCGCCGGGTGCGGGCGCGGGTCGTGCCCTGGAAGTCGCCGGAAACCCTGGTCGAGCTGCGGGCTCCTTTGCGGCAAGAGGACGGTGTCTCCAGGGTCGTCAATTGGGGGCAGTACCACGCCAGGCGGTCTTGGTGGCGAAGCATTGCGGAGTTCACCACGCTCACGCCGTGACTGGAGGGGCAGCGCCCCTCGAGTTACCGGCTAGGAGGCTGTCACGGGAAAGCGGCGCCCCGTCATCGGGGTGATGGGCGCGAGGGAGCCCCAACCTTCCACGCTCGAGGCTGCCTACCGCCTCGGCCGGCTCTTGGCCGAGGCGGGGTGGGTGGTTCTGACCGGGGGTCGCCCGGCGGGGGTCATGGAGGCTGCGTGCTCCGGCGCCAAGTCGGTACCCGGCAGCCTCACGATCGGGATCTTGCCCACGGGCCCGGACGGACCCGTGAGCGCTTGGGTCGACGTCGCCGTGTTTACCGAGGTAGGCGAAGCGCGCGACGTCATCAACGTGCTCAGCAGCGACGTGGTAGTCGCCTGCGGGGTAGAGGGCCCAGGAACGGCGGCGGAGGTGGCATTGGCCCTCAAGCTGGCGCGGCCTACGGTTCTGTTGGCCGCGCGGCCGGCCGCCTCCGCGTTCTTTCGCGCGATCGCCGGAGCGGGACTGCTGCATGAGGCCCCAACGCCCGAGTCGGTCGTCGAGCTGATCGAACGGCAGCTCGGAATTCCTCGGCTCGGTTGAGGCCTTCGGATTTGCCCCGCTCGTTTTCCTGCCACATTATCTGGAGGAGAGCCTGGGTTTCGTACCCTGGTCGCGGCAACGAGCCAGGCCTGTCCGCTAACGAAAGGGACCTGTCCATGATCTTCGACATCGTGACGTTCACGCTGGTTCACGTAGTGCTGAGTCTCGTTGGCATCTTCGCTGGACTGGTCGTCGCCGGCGGGCTCGTTGCGGGAAAGCGGCTCGACGGCTGGACCGGGGTCTTTCTAGTGACCACGGTCCTGACCAATGTCACCGGCTTCGGCTTTCCCGCCGCGAGCTTCATTGCGTCGCACGCTGTCGGGGTCATCTCGCTCGTCGTCCTGCCTGTCGTGGTCGCCGCGCGCTACTGGAAGCGGCTCGCCGGTGCCTGGCGGCCAGTGTACGCAGTGGGATCGGTGCTCGCGCTCTACCTCAACGTCTTCGTCTTGATGGTGCAGCTGTTTCGCAGGGTTCCGGCCCTCCTCGTGACTGCGCCGACGCAAAAGGAGCCGCCATTTCTGCTGACGCAGCTTCTCGTGCTGGCGCTTTTCATCTGGCTGGGGCGGGAAGCTGTCCGTGGCTTCCGGGCGGAGACGCCCTCCGTGGCGGGCGCGCAGGTGCGAACCGCTCCGGCAGGGATGGGTCGATAGCGGAAGACAACCTAGGTCGTGGCCTCAACGGGAGAGGTTGGCGTGGGACGGAGTATGCGGCGAGCTCACTCGGTCTCTCTTGCGATCTCCGGCGCCCTGTTGGCGGTGGCCGGCGCGCTTGTCTGGACGGCTCCCGATTGGCTGATCCACCGACTCGCCCGGTGGTATCCGGGGTGCCTATACCAGGTGCCGACCCAGCAGCGGCTCGTCGCGCTGACGCTTGACGATGGCCCGGACCCCGTCTCGACGCCTCTGATCCTGGCGGAGCTCCGGCGGCACGAAGCGCGTGCCACGTTCTTCCTGATCACGACTCGGGTGCGAGGCCAGGAAGCCCTGATGCGAAGCCTCGTAGCGGAGCGACACGAGCTGGGCAATCACTTCACCCGCGATCGGCCGAGCATCCGCCTGGATCGGCACGCGTTCGAAGCCGATCTGGTGCGAGCGGATCAGGAGCTCTCCAGCTGGAAGCGCACCACCTGGGCGCGACCCGGCTCCGGCTGGTACTCGCAAGCCATGATCGAGGTGATGCGGCGGCACGGGTACCGCTGTGCGCTGGGCTCCGTCTACCCCCTCGACGCGACCATCCCGTCCGTGGCCTGGGCCGCGCATTACATTCTGCGGAACGTCAAGCCCGGTGCCGTTGTGGTGCTGCACGATGGCGGCCGTCGTGGGCTGCGGACCGTCCGGATCCTGGCCCGGGTGCTGCCGGAGCTCCGGCGGCGCGGATACCGGGTAGTGTCCCTCAGTGAGCTGGCGGCCGCGGCCTGAGAGAAGGAAAATCCGATGTACGTCACCAACCTCGACATCAAGTTCGGCCCGCTCGAACGGATGGACGTGCCTTCCCTGGCGGCCGCCTGCACCGATCGATGGTACAACCAGACGCTGTGCCGGGTAAATGAAGCGGTGGTGCGGCTCGGAGTGGTACAGGGGGAGTACCACTGGCACAAGCATGACTCGGACGACGAGTTCTTCTACGTGGTCGAGGGTCGGTTCTGGATCGATCTCGAGGATCAGGTGATCGAGCTCGGCCCGGGCCAGGGAGTCGTGGTCCCCAAAGGAGTGCTCCATCGGCCTCGGGCGCCGGAGCGGACGGTCATCCTCATGGTCGAGACGGCGGGAATCGTCCCCACGGGGGATTGAGCGCGCAGGACCGTGAACCTCGAGGAGGCCCGCGTGGTGGGTCTCGGATTGATCTGTAAGCGAGACCCCAGTCTGCTGGAGATCGCCGATTTGCCGGAAGGCTGGCGGGCTTGGCGCGAGCGTGTCGGGTCGCAGTGGCAGCGACAACCCAGAGGCAACTGATTGCGACCGCCGGCTTCCCGCAGCCGGTGAGCCTTGGATTCATCGGAGATTGGAGCTGCGACCATGGAATGCCCCAAATGTCAGGCCCAAATGGAAGTGGTTCGGTTCGAAGAAACTGAAGTGGACCGTTGTGTTCGCTGTGGCGGCCTCTGGTTTGACGTGCTCGAGGCCGAGGCCCTGAAGCGGCGCTCGGGATCCGAGGCGATCGACACGGGGCCCACTTGGATGGCTGCGATGCACGACGCCCAGGAAAAGGTGCTCTGCCCCATCGATGGGACCTTGATGGTCCGCATGGTCGACGCGGCCCAACCACACATTTGGGTGGAATCCTGCCCGGTATGCCACGGGACCTTCTTCGACGCCGGCGAGTTTACGGAGTCCAAGGAGCATGCGATCGGCGAGATCATCCGACGGAGCGGCGCCCACGAGTACCATGGCAATTATCGCCCTCCGGACGGGGCGAACTAGTCGATCGGCCGCCGGGCTTCAGCTGTCAACGGCACCAGCGTCTCGACCTCTTGCACCAAGGCGGAGATACTGGTTGGACGGCGAACGACACGTGTCCAGGGTCCACTCCACACTCGGCGCGTGGACGGGGCAACGAGCAGCATGGGAGCAGCGAGGGGGTGGTCGCGGAGAGCCTCGAGGTCACTCGCCTCCTCCCCGGAGAGCGCTTCCTGGTCGAGCACCACCAGCCGCACCGGCCCGCGCGTCGGGTCGGGCGCCATCTGGTCGAGCGCGCCTTTCAAGGCCCGGGTGCCGCTGGCATCGTAGCCGACCTCGCGGAGGGCCGCTCGAAGCAGCGCGCGGGGCCACTGGGCCGGCATCACGAGCAGTACCCGCGGTGGCGGGGTCTGGCGTGCCATGAGCGATCCTCAAACACTGGTCGAGCGTGAGGCGACACGAATGACTGACAGGATCCTGCTCCAGCAGACGGACAGGGCCGCAAGTTACCAGGACCAACTGGTGCCGGCGCTGATGGAATTTTGGGCGCCACGCGTGGCGGAGGCGGCCGGCGTACGCCCGGGTGACCGGGTCCTCGACGTCGCCTGCGGAACCGGTGTGCTCGCGCGCGCCGCGGCAACCAGGGCCGGCTCCACCGGAGCGGTCACCGGCTTGGATCTCGACCATGGGATGCTGGCGGTGGCCGCGCGTCTGAGTCCGACCATTCGGTGGCAGCAGGGCTCGGCGGAAGCGCTGCCGTACTCGGACCGCGTATTCGAGGCGGTGGTAAGTCAGTTCGGCCTGATGTTCGTTCCGGATCCGGTCGCCGCGCTTCGCGAGATGATGCGGGTCCTGGTGCCCGGTGGACGGCTCGCCGTGGCCGTGTGGGCCACACTGGACGACACACCCGCCTATGCGGCCGAGGTGGCCCTGGTGGACCGGCTGGCGGGGTCGGCCGCGGCGGATGCCCTGCGGTCACCGTTCGTGTTGGGAGAAGTAACGCGAATGACCGAGCTCTGCGCCGCGGCCGGGATCAGCGGGGCGAGGGTTGGCCTCCACCAAGGATACGGCGTCTTCTTCGAGCATTCGAAGCATGATCGAGGCGGATGTTCGTGGCTGGCTGCCGGTCCTGGGCATCGTCCTCGAGGACGACTTGATCGAGCAGATCGTGCGGGAGGCTGAGGTCGTGCTGCGGCCGCTCGTCACCGATGACGGTGCCGGGGTGAGATTCGCGTCCCCGGCACTGCTGACGACGGCCACGAAGCCGTCGTCCCGACCGCTTCAATCCTAAGCCAGGTCCCGGACGGGCGGCCTGAGATTGGGGACAGGCTGGAGGTGGTTGACGCCACACCAGTTGAGCAGTCCTGACACTTCGGCCGCTCGCTCAACCGTGTCCACCACGAGCTCGGTCACACCGTTCGTAACGATGGCAATCGCCTTTTCCGCGTTACGCCCCGCTCGCCGAAGCTGTCGCCGAATCGGGTGCCACGGACCGCGGACCTTGTGAAGGGCCAGTCCCTTACGCTTCAGGTCGTCGGCAAGTGCGTAGACCGGAGTGGGCTCATAGCGCTGTGACCGCACCTGGCTGGTGCGATGGCTCGGCCGTGAGGCCGACATAGACGACTCGGCCTGTGCGTCCATTGAAAACCTCCCAGGAGAACGTGGGCTCGCACGGCCCGCCTGTTCTCAGCGTAGGCCCCCTAGGCCCAGGCGGTCAGTGACGTCGATCACACTTTCTCTCGTCGGCAAATATTGCCGCGCAGCGCTCCCACACCTTCGCCGGAGCTGTTTCATGAAGACGCTCATGCTCGTACTCACCGCGGTCGGTTTCGCAGGATCAGCGACGGGCGCCCAAGCCCAGACCGGCAGCAGCGCCAACCCGGGGGTGAATACCGCCAGGATGCTGTGGGAACAACTCACCGGCTACATCACCACGGCCGCAGCAGAGCTGCCGGAGTCCACCTATTCCTATCGCCCCACCCCCGAGGTGCGCACTCTCGGCCAGCTGGTCGGCCACGTGGCCGGTGCCCAGTATCTCATCTGCACCGCCGCCATGGGTGAGCCGCCACGGAAAGAGGACGACATCGAAAAGACCCGTACCTCGAAGGCAGATTTGTTGGCCGCGCTCAAGGCGTCGACCGAATACTGCGGCCGAGCCTACCAGCAGACGGACCGGGCTGCACAGCAGAGCACCAAGCTGTTTGGGCGGGATCAAACGCGGCTTTACGCGCTCGTACTGAATGCGACCCACAACGCGGAGCACTACGGAAACATTGTGACATATCTCCGCCTCAACGGGATCGTCCCACCGTCGAGTCGGCAGGGGTCCTGACGGTGCGCGAGCGCCGCCGCGCCAGATAGAGTACCTTCAGAGGGGGCCCACAGCCCTCGAAGCCCTCCTCCCTCGCGAGAAAGTAGGTCGCGGTATGGCCTCGCACTTGGCCCTTATCGAGCGCACCAACCACAGGGATCTGAAGCGGGTGGAAGTGCAGGTCACCGTCACCGAGCTGAGTGCCGGCCGGCAGTCCTGGAGCGGCGAGTTCATGTCCCGCAGCGCCGACGGCATTCTGCCGAACGAGCGCCTCGCCTTCACCCTGGATAACGGGCAAAAGGGGGCGGCAAGAGTGAAAGAGACTCGTTTCGACAGCCGGACCCCCGAGGCGACCGTAGTCCACTTCACCGGCACCGGTCCGCTGGTATAGCCTGACAGGCGGGGCACCGGCTGGAGTTCTCGGCATGAGCGAGCATGTCACTCGCCCGCGCCGGTGCTGTCCCGCCGGGCCAAGCCCTGGCCAGGAACGGGCGGGGACTGGTGGGCACCTCCCAGCCGGAAGCCGAGTCCCTGAAGCCCGCCCGCTCCAAATTCCGATGATCGACCTGCCCGTCGTTCTTCTCCTCGTAATCAGCAGCCTCGTGGGGCTCCTGCTCATCCCCCTCGGACTTCCCGGGCTCTGGCTGATCGTGCTCGGCGTGCTGGCCTCCGGCTGGCTCACCGGCTTCCAGGCGGTGACCGGCGCGATCGTAGCGCTCGCAGTCGTGCTGGCCGTGCTGGGAGAGGTGATCGAGGCCTGGCTCGGGTTCCGCTTCGCCCGGCGCTATGGAGGATCGAGCCGCGCCGGCTGGGGCGCGCTCGCCGGCGGGCTGGTCGGTGCGGTGGTCGGCGTGCCGGTGCCGCTCATCGGGTCAGTCATCGGGGGCTTCGTCGGGGCGTTCGTGGGGGCCGCGCTGCTGGAGTACACCCGGGCGCGGCACACGGGCGCCGCCGCCGGAGCCGGGTGGGGGGCCGTGCTGGGTCGCGCGGCGGCTGCGGCGGCGAAGATGGGGTTGGGGATCGTGATCGCGGTCAGCGCCCTGTTCGGGGCGCTCCGAGGCTGAGATCACAGAGGTGGCGGAGATTGGCGATCTGTTGGCAACAAGGAGCGAACCGCCGCAAGCAGCTCGTCGGCGGTGAACGGCTCCCGGAGGACGGGAACGTCAGCCGGCAGCCCCCGCTCCAACGCGGCCGAGGACCGATGCTGATTGGCGAGGTACAGCACGGCGAGCTCCGGCAAACTGCTCCCGCAGCTCGTGGATCAGGTCCAGCCCTGCCACACCGCCCACGCGGGTATTGCTGATGAGGAGGTCGCACACCTTCAGGTTCAACGCGAGCTCGAACGCGAACAGCCCATCGTATGCCTGGAAGACGGCGTGGCCGTCGTCGAGAAGAGTCTGGATGACGAGGCTGGCTATGGCCCGGTCTTCATCGGCGACCACGATGAAGCGGCCGCCGAAGCCGGACCTGAGGGGAGGCATTGTAGACCTTGGACCCGGGAGGAGCCCCGGGAGTGACGGGCAGAGAGGGACGACACTTTGAATATACGTCGGTGGACCTCCTGGTGACTCGGGGCATCTCGACGGGCGCCCATGGCTGATGCGTCAAGGCGGCCGGGCGGAGCGCGCCTGGATGACGCTGGACGGCGCGGCGGCTACTCTTGTGGGGTGGGGGCTGCCGCTGCTGCTCGCCTGGCTGCTGGCTCAGCGATTCCTCGCCCCGTAGGCCGCGCACCTCGGCGGCGCATGAAGCAAGGTTCGCGCAGTTCGGCTCGGAGGCCACCCCATGGAAGAGGAAATGACCACGACGGCGTTCACGCTCGACGGGTACCGGATCGTGGAGTCGCTGGGAGTCGTACGCGGGGTGACGGTGCGCTCTCGCTCACTCTTCGGCGCGATCGGCGCCAAGATCGAGACCCTCATCGGTGGCCATATCACCATGCTGACCTCGCTGTGCGAACGGGCGCGTGCGGACGCGTTCGATATCCTGCTGGCTCACGCCCAGCGCCGGGGGGCGAACGCGATCGTCGGTGTTCGCTACGACGCCACCGAGATCATGTCCGGTGTGACCGAGGTGCTCTGCTACGGTACCGCGGTGATCGTCGAACCCCTCCATGGCTATCCCGACGAGGGCACTGGTTGACGTGAACCGATCGCACGCGCTCCTCCTCCTGGCGGGCCTCTTCATCGGTGCCTGCGGCTCGGAATCGGCGCCCGCCGCGGCGCCGTGAGGCTCGTGAGCCTCGAGCCGGGCACGTCTACCACCGGTCGAGGGTCGGGAGGAGAAGCTGCATGAGTCAGCACGAGCACGATCGACGGATCGACTACCTCGAGTTTCCCGTCGCCGATGTCGCGTTGGCCAGGCGGTTCTACAGTTCGGTGTTCGGCTGGGTGTTCACCGATTACGGCCCCGCCTACACCAGCTTCGTCGACGGCCGGCTGAGCGGTGGCTTCCGCGCCGACCAAGCGGCACAGCCGGGCGGTCCCCTGGTGGTCATCTACGCCATCGACCTCGAGGCGGTCGCCTCGGCAGTTCGGGCCGCGGGCGGCCAGATCACGCAGCCGACCTACGACTTTCCCGGCGGGCGCCGGTTCCATTTTCGCGACCCCTGCGGGCATGAGCTGGCGGTGTGGTCGGATCCCATCACCTAGCGCCGAGATCGGGTCATGCGGATCATCCTTCTGGCGTTGGTGGGAGCCTTCGGAATCCTGGGGGCTCCCAGCGCGCTTCACGGACAGGCGACCAAACGCCGGGTGCTCAACCCACCGTCACTGTCGGTCCCACGCGGCTATTCTCACGTCGTCATTGCGTCCGGCCGGCGAGTGACTATCTCCGGCCAGGTCTCGGTCGATAGCCTCGGCGCAGTGGTAGGCGCGGGCGACTTCCGCGCCCAATGCGTGCAGGTGTTCGAGAATCTGCGGCGGGCCCTGGCCAGCGTGGGCGCGAGCTTCTCGGACGTGGTCTCCACCAACATGTATGTAACCGACGTCAGTCACTTGGAAACCCTGCGCGAGGTGCGCGCGCGCTACCTGCCCTCCGAAAATCCGCCGACGAGCACCCTGGTCCAGGTGGTGGCCCTGTACCGGCCGGAGCTCATGATCGAGGTCGCGGCAGAGGCGGTCCTGCCGCCATGATCGCTCGCTGGCGGGATACTTCGAGCGTCGCCGCGACGGCGGACGCCTTCGGGCAGGGGGAGCGGATTCGAGCGGGACGGGCGTACTGCGCGCTGTGCGGGACCGCCATGCGGCCGGACGACGACGCAATCATCACCCCGGACTTCATTGCGGACGAGACGGATCCATTGTGGCGATTCGCCGACGCCGCGACGCATCGGGCGTGCTTCCTGGTCTGGGAGCGGCGAAAATCGTTCGTTGCCCGGTACAACGTCCTTGCCCGGCGCTGGGTGGCACCGGACGGGTCCGGGTGGCGGATGACCAGCGAGGGTGATCTCGTACGGCGCTCTCAGCCCCCGGCCATGGCCCCTACGACCAGCAGAGGCTCCGCCCCGTTCACGACTGCATCGGGCAGGGGCGCGTCGGGCGGATCATGGGACAGATCCTGCTCGCAGGCGAAGAACCGCACGAACGGCCGGCGACGCTGCGTGACATGATCGCGGATGGTGCCGCGCAGCACCGGATAGCTGGCCTCGAGGGCATCGAGAACCGAACGCTGCGTCGCCGGGCCCTCCACCTGGACTTCCACCTCGCTCCCCGACGCGCGCCAGCGTCCGCAGATGCTGCGGGAAGCACGACGCGGATCATGGCAGCGTCTGAACCTCGACGGACAGCACGGGCGGCAAGTCCCGGACGATGGGCGCCCAGGCGTCGCCCGCGTCGGACGACGCGTAGACCTGGCCGCCGGTGGTGCCGAAGTACACGCCGCACGAATCCAGCGAGTCCACGGCCATCGCGTCCCGCAGCACGTTGACGTAACAGTCTTGCTGCGGCAGGCCCTTGGTCAGCGCCTCCCACTCGTTCCCGCCCGTCCGGCTGCGGTAGACCCGCAGCTTGCCTTCGGGTGGGTAATGCTCCGAGTCGCTCTTGATCGGAACCACGTAGATCGTCTCCGGCTCGTGCGCGTGCACGTCGATCGGGAACCCGAAGTCGGTCGGCAGGTTCCCGCTCACCTCCTGCCACGACTCTCCCGCGTCGTCGCTGCGCATGACGTCCCAGTGCTTCTGCATGAACAGCACGCCCGGCCGCGACCGGTGCATCGCGATGCGGTGGACGCAGTGACCGACCTCGGCATCGGCGTCGGGGATGCCCTGGGAGCGCAGGCCGCGGTTCACCGGGCGCCAGGTCTTGCCGGCGTCATCGCTGCGAAAGGCGCCCGCCGCCGAGATGGCGATGAAGATGCGCGCCGGGTCACTCGGATCCAGCAGGATCGTGTGCAGGCACATCCCGCCGGCCCCCGGCTGCCAGGAGCAGCCCGTCGCGTGGCGGCGAAGCCCGGAGAGCTCCTGCCACGTCGGCCGCCATCGACCGAGCGAAACAGGGCGGCATCCTCGACCCCGGCGTAGACGGTATCCGGATCGGTCAGCGACGGCTCCAGATGCCACACGCGCTTGAACTCCCACGGATGCTGCGTGCCGTCGTACCACTGGTGCGTCCCGGGCACGCCGTCGTAGGCGAACTCGTTGCCGACCGGCTCCCAGGTCTTGCCCCCGTCGTTCGATCGCTGGATCACCTGCCCGAACCAGCCGCTGGACTGCGACGCATAGAGCCGGTCCGGGTCGGCCGGCGATCCTTTGAAGTGATAGATCTCCCATCCCGCGAAGTGGGGACCGCTGACCTGCCACCGCTCCCGCTTTCCGTCGGCGGTCAGAACGAACGCGCCCTTGCGCGTGCCGACCAGTACTCGAACTCCGCTCATCGCTTGCTCCTTGCTCGACGTGTGCAGAATCTCGCCCGCGAGGCTCTCGCTCGCCATACCTTAGTCGAACGAGCACGAAAGAATTCGACATCCGGATTGGCCTTGGGGCGCGATGTCCGTTACTGCTCCCGGATCGGCGACGCAGTCCGCCGCGGCGCCGGAAGCTCGGGAGGCAGCTTGAAACTCAATCGATTCAATCGGTTAGAATGACTCATCGAGATACCTTGGCCTCGACGATCGGCGGCGCCAGGCCACGAATGTACGAGGATCTGGCCGCGTGGTGGCCGTTGCTGTCGCCACCCTCCGAGTACCTAGAGGAGGCGGCCGATCTCTTGCCTCGCCTGGGGATCGCCGAGGGATCGCCCTCGGCCACCTTGCTGGAGCTCGGGTCCGGTGGCGGCAGTCTCGCCTTTCATCTCAAGCGGCATTTCAGCTTGACGCTGACCGACCGGTCCCCAGCCATGCTGGCCGTCAGCCGGGAGATCAACCCGGAATGCGAGCACCTGGTCGGGGACATGCGATCGCTGCGCCTCGGCCGCGAATTCGACTTCGTGCTGATTCACGACGCCATCATGTACGCCACCGATCCCGAGGCGCTTCAGGCCACGTTCCACACGGCCGCGATCCACTGTCGGCCGGGTGGGACGGTCGCCATTCTTCCCGACCACGTTCGTGAGACGTTCGAGCCGGAGACCGATCACGGTGGACACGACGCCGCCGACGGCAGGGGTCTCCGCTACCTGGAGTGGGCGTATGACCCTGACCCCACGGACGACACGTACATCGTGGAGTACGTCTTCGTCCTGAAGGCGGCCGATGGCACCGTTGCGGTGGAGTACGACCGACACGTGGAGGGACTGTTTGGCCGGGCTCAGTGGCTGCAATGGCTGGCGGCGGCCGGCCTTGCCGCTCGCACCGAAGTCGATCCGTGGGGCCGGCATGTCTTCATCGCGACTCGAACCGGCCCGTGAGCGCGCCCTGGCATGCCTTGCTCGGACCGCTGCCTGCGGACTCGACGCCGCGCGTATCACCCGTGGGCTCGCCGGCGGTTCCCGCGCCGCCCGAAGGCGCAGTGACGGCCGGCTGGGAAAGCCTCGTGCTCGAGCTTTCCGCGGGGCCGGCCGGCCTGCGGATCGTCCAGGTGTTGCTGGATGCGCAAGGCCGATTGCTCAGCGGCTCCGACCACGTCCTCTTCCGATTCGAGACGGAAGGGGAGCCGGTTCGCATTCGGCAAGAGAGTATCGGGGGGCGCTTCGAATCCGATGGCGAGTTCCGGGGGACGGTCTGGCTGATCACGGGCCCGGAGCCGGTGGACGAAGAGGAGCCAAGCTGGGAGATGGCTCCTCGAGCGCCGGTCGAGGGCGAAGTTGAGGGCCTCAGGCAGCTCGTCGCCGAAGTGATCCGTCGGCGAGCCGCCATCTGAGTCGTAATCCCCAGCGATCGAGGCTCCTTCGAATGATCACGTATGAGGTGACGACGATCGTGGACCCCCTACTGATCGATGCCTACGAGCGATACATGCGGCAGGTCCACATCCCGGACCTCCTGGCCACCGGCTGCTTTCACAGCGCCGCGCTCACCCGCTCGGCCATGGGCCGGTATCGGGTCCGCTACGAGGCGTCGACCGAGGCGGATCTCGAGCGATATCTGACGACTCACGCGACGCGGCTTCGAGAGGAGTTCGCATCTCGGTTTTCCACGGGCGTTACGGCTTCACGGGAGGTGTGGACCGCGATCCAGAGCTGGAGCTCTCCAACCGGGGGGCGCTGACTTCGGCGGATTCACCGTCGGAGAGCCGCCTCACCTCGCAAGAATTTCACCACCGCCGGCACGACGACGCCCGTCTGCTCGAGGTGAGGCAGATGAGCCGCCGAGTCCACCGGCACGAGCTTGGCCTGCGGCATCGCGGCCAGGAGCGCCTCGCTCTCCCTGAACGGTGCCACGGGATCCTGTCTCCCCCACACAACGAGTACAGGCAATTGCGTCGCGCCCAACCGGCGGAGCAGCCCGCCCTGGTGGGGCGCGACCGCGATGGCGAGGCGGGTTCGCCGGAGACTCTCGCGCGTGCCCCGAAACTGCTGTTGCACCCGGTAGCGCGCGACCCAATCGGGGTGTCGTTCGGGATGAAGGAAGTCGAGCAGCTGGCCGGTCGCCATCTCCTCGCTGCCGCCTCGCATGACCATGTGGATGTTCCAGGCGCGCGCCGAGCGCTCCTCCGGGGGGAGTTGCCGCCCGGTATTGAAGACGGGATCGAAGTAGATCAGGGACCGGACCCGCTCGGGATGGCGCTCCGCGAAGCTGGTGACGATGGCGCCGCCGAAGGACAGCCCTACGAGGTCCACCGGCGCGGTGATCCGAAGGGAATCGAGCAGGCCGTCGAGCTGGCGGACGAAGAGATCCTGGTCGTAGGTCGCGTCCGGGCGGTCGGACCAGCCGCGCCCGTAGTAGTCGTATCGAATGACGCGAACGCCCGAGTCGGCGAGTCCCTGGTACAGAGAATCCCAGATGTATGCCGGAACCGAGAATCCGGCCGCGAGGACCACCGCGCGCCCGGTATCCGGGCCGGCCGCCTCGTAGTGGGTGACCCCATCCGCGAGGCGGACGAACCGCCCGGGGGCTTCCGCGCGCGCCGCATCATCGAGATTGCGTCGCTCGGGGTCCTTGACGTTATACATCAGGAGGACTCCCGAGCCCGCGATAAGGGCCGCAAGGAACGTCCAGCGGAGCAGGCGCATCAACAACCCCCGCGATGAAAGTCGACGGCGATTCGACGCTGATAGATAGCACGACCGACCGGGCGGCGTGAGGTTTCAGCGTATTGACTGCGTCGAGGTCACTCGCGCTATCTTTCCGCGCGCAGGTCCGCTCACCCCTGCATGAGGTGACCATGGCCCAGGGTCCGGTAAGCCTCTACGACCATGTCTACTCCGACTTCGCCAGCGGCGTGGAAGCCGCGGTTCGGCAGGAGACCTATGGCGAGGACCTGGGCCAGAGCAGCTGGTTGACCGTGGGCGAATGGCTCACCTTTGCCGACCTGCTTGGGGTGGACGACGGATCCGAGGTTCTTGAAGTGGGCAGCGGGTCCGGCGGCCCGGCCGTGTTCCTGGCCGCACAGCGCGGCTGCCGCGTCACCGGCGTGGATATCAATGAGCACGGGGTGGGAAACGCGATTGCCCTGGCGCGCACTCGCGGCCTCGCGGGTCGGGTCGATTTCCTGGCCGTGGACGCCAGCCAGCCGCTGCCATTCTCCGAGGGTCGCTTCGACGCCGTCGTCTCGAACGACGCCATCTGTCACCTCGCCGACCGCCAGGCGGTGCTGCGGGATTGGCACCGGGTCCTGCGCCCCGGGGGGCGCGTGCTCTTCACCGATGCCATGGTGCTCACCGGCGTCGCGTCGCACGAGGAGCTCGCGATCCGCAGCTCGATCGGCTTCTATCTCATCGTGCCGCCAGGCGTCAACGAGGAGCTGCTGAGAGAGGTTGGATTCGCGGTACGGGCTGTCGAGGACGTCACCCTCAACGCGGCCGAGGTCGCCGATCGCTGGCACTCCGCACGCAGCCGCCACCGCGACGCGCTGGTGGCGAGGGAGGGCCAGGCCAACTTCGACGGTCTGCAGCGTTTCCTGGCGTGCGCGCACCGCCTGGCCAAAGAGCACCGGCTGTCCCGGTACGCCTATCTGGCCGAGAGACCGGGAAGCCCGTCCTGACGCACGGGAGGATGCCCAGTGGTAACCAAGATCAACCTTGCTGAGAAGTTCGACCGGTTCAGCGATCGGTGGAGCCCGAAGATCGTGGCCGACCTGAACGACAGCCACGTCAAGCTGGCCAAGGTCCAGGGCGAATTCGTGTGGCACCGGCACGCGGAGGAGGATGAGCTGTTCATCGTTCTCCAGGGAGAGCTCACCATCGAGCTGCGCGACGGACAGGTGACGCTCGGCCCGGGCGAGATGGCCGTGATCCCGAAGGGCGTAGAGCACCGGCCAGTGGCGAAAGAGGAGGTCCGACTGATGCTGATCGAGCCCAAGGCGATCCGGCACACCGGGGACGTCGTCAGCGAGCTGACGGTCCACGAATACGCAAGGATCTGACGCCGTCCAGGAGTCTTGGAGGTAGCTGTGAGGATCCGCGTCGCGTTGCTGGCATTCATGGGAGGTCTGCTATCCGTGGCCGAAGCGCAAACCCCGCCTCCACGGTCCGCTCATCGGCTTCCGCTGGATGTGCTTCCGGACACTCTGGCCGTCTGTCGCTTGCCGCCGGACGCGGAGATTCCGGCGTGGGCCATGGCGCCGGCGCCGTTTCTTACCATCAGCCGGACCTCCGAGGAGCTGTCCATCACGGCCGTGCAGGCGGCCGTGCCGCCGGCGGTCCGCTGCGAGCGTGACTATCGCGCGCTTCGGGTCCACGGCACGCTTCCACCCAATCTCGTCGGCATCCTGGTGTCCATTGCGGAGCCCCTGGCCCGGGCGGGCCTCAGCATCTTCGCCATCTCCACCTACGACACCGACTACGTGCTGGTGAAGGCGCGGGACCTGCCCGCCGCCCTGGAGACCTTGCGCAGGGCAGGTCATCAGGTGACCTCCTGAGCTCGTCGTCGGAGGAAGGCTTGCTGGACCACGGCCCTGAGGAGACACTCGTGCCGGATGCACCGATGGAAGATTTCGACGACCCGTCCATGGAAGAGATCGGCACTTGGGATACGGAGGCCGACGTCGTGTGTCCCTATTGCGGGGCGGGAATGAGCATCGCCCTCGACCCGGGTGGCGGACGCGACCAGATGTACGTCGAAGACTGCCAGGTCTGCTGTCAGCCGTGGCATGTTCACCTGCGATACGACCACGATGGCGGCGCCCTGGTGGAGGTGGATCCGGCGGGATGAATCGGCTGTATGTCGTGGGCCTCCTCGTGCCGGCGCTGCTGGCGGCCCAAAGCCAGGTGCGCGAGCCGACTGCGCCGTGTGACGGTCGGTCGCACGGAGCGACGCTCGGGGTCGAGGAGTTTCGCGCCGTGCTCGACAGCGTCGCCGCCGGTTGGAATGGCGGCCGGCCGGAGACCGCTGTCCTCTGCTTCACCGAGGCCGCGATCTATCTGGAGCCGCCCGACCGACAGCGATATCGTGGCAGGGCCGAGCTGCACGAGTTCTTCGCGGCATCGGTGCAGCCGCCACGGCCGGACCGGATGCGCTGGCATGGTGTGGCATTCGACTCGGCTCGACAAGTCGGCTACGGCGAGTATACCTACCGTGGCCGCCAGAACTATCACGGGGTCGTGGTGGTGCAACTCGACGGTGGACTGATCAGGAGCTGGCGCGAGTACCAGTACGCGTCGCCGTTGCCGTGGGAGCAGTTCGTCGGGCCGAGCCGCTGAATGGCACACTACCTGGTGACCGCCTTGCCGCGGGAGGAGCTGCTTCGAGAGCTCGGTGAGAAGCTCGCCCGCAACGAGTTCGTCAGGTTGCGGCCTTTCGGAAAGGCGCTGTCCTTCGCGTTGCGGCGGGCCCGGCGCCTGCCGGACGGGAAGGCCATGTGGGAGGAAGAGGACTACTGTCAACCGCCCCTCGCCCAGGAGCGAGCCGCGGTGCTCGATCGCTATTTCGAGCAGCTCTCGGTCGAACCGGTCGTCGAGGGCACGGGATGGGCACTCATCGAGGCCTTCCCGGTGATGTTCCCCGACACGCCGGCAACTTGACCGATCGGATCAGAGGAGGACATCGGGCCATGGAGCACATAGAACGAGCGGAGGCGGTTCGAGGCAAGACGATTCGCTTCACCTGGACTGAAGGGCCGACCAAAAGCGCGCAGCACGACCACGTGTTTCATCGGGACGGGACGGTCGAATGGCATGACGCCGGTGGGGCGGGGAAGGGCGGCGCCGCCAAGGAAAAACCGCCGTACGCCGCCGTGGAGGTCGCTGACAAGGTGTACGCGGTCTCCTATCTCGCAGCGTCGGGATACACGCTGACCGTGGTCCTCAACTTTCGAGACCAGCAGATCGTGGGGTTCGCCTCGAGTGCCAAGGACTGGCATCCGGTGCGAGGCAAATTCGAGGTGGTGAGCTGAGGCCTTCGAGCGCCGACCTGCTCGGTCTGGTCGGCGGGCGGGAGGGACACTTCGGGCTCGAGTCGGGCCATCACGGCCGGCGCTGGCTGGACCTCGGGTCCCTGTTTGCCGACGCTGGCGCCATCGAGCCGTTCGTTGCCGGGCTGGCGGACGCGATTCGCCCGCACGAGGTGTCCGGCGTCTGCGGACCTCTGCTGGGCGGGGCCTTCCTCGCGCAACTCCTGGCGCAGCGGCTCGGCGTCGAATTCTACTTCGCGGAGCGGGACTTGCCGGCGAGACGCGACGGCCTCTATCGAGCCAAGTACCGGGTCCCGGCCGCGCTGGTCGCTCGGGTCGAGGGGAAACGGCTGGCGATCGTCGACGACGTGATGAGCGCGGGGTCGGCACTGCGAAGCACGTACCTCGATCTTCAGTCCCGGGGCGCGACCTGTGTCGTCGCCGCAGCACTGCTGGTGCTCGGCTCCACCGGCGCCGGCTTCTTCGAGGATCAAGGGATCCCGGTGGAGGCAATGGACCGGCGGGACTTCGAGCTCTGGGAGCCCGCTCGATGTCCGCTCTGTGCCGCCGGCGTGCCCCTGGAAGACATGGCGCTGGCGGTTCGATAGCGAAGCAGTACCGCGGTGCGCGCCAAGTCGCGCCGTGGAGGCCAGGGAGGGCATATGGCGAGATCCGTGGCGCCGCGGACCCATGACCCGGTTTCGGTTCCGGCCGCCGTGGGAAACTACACCCATGGCCTCGAAGTGCCGGCGGGGGCGCGCTTGCTGTTCATCAGCGGGCAGATTCCGGTCCGCCCGGACGGCAGCGTGCCGGCGGGATTCGAGAGGCAGTGTCACGCCGTGTGGGACAACCTCCTCGCCGTCCTCGCCAGCGCGGGCATGCGGCCCGAGCATCTGGTGAAGGTCACCACCTATCTGACCAGCCGGGATCAGGCGGAGGTGAACGGGCGAGTCCGGCGCGAGCGCCTCGGAGACGTCCGGCCCGCGCTCACCGTCGTGATCGGGGAGACGTTCGCGGCCGAGTGGCTGCTGGAGATCGAGGCGATCGCGGCCGCCTAGGGTGACAGGGGGTAACCAGCTGGACGTGCTCCTGGTTCACGGGATGGGACGCACTCCCGTCTCCCTCTTTCGCCTGGCGCGTCATCTCCGCCGCGCCGGGCATCGGCCGCGGGTCGTCGGTTACGTCGCCGCCGTGGAGCGCTTTTCCACGATCCGCGACCGGGTGCGTCGCCGGCTGGAATTGGCTGCCCGCTCCGGCCGGCCGTACGCCGCAGTCGGGCATTCATTGGGTGGGCTGCTCCTGCGTGCCGCGCTGGGCGGGTGGCCGGAGGCGCTGCCCCTCCCGTGCCACGTCTTCATGCTCGGCACGCCGAACCGGCCGCCTCGGCTCGCCCGCCGGCTGGAGCGACGCTGGCCGTACCGGCTCGTCAACGGAGAATGCGGCCGGCTCCTCGCTCGCGCCGAGTTCTTCAGCGAGCTGCCTCCCGTGGGAGTGCCCTGCACGATCGTGGCCGGTACCGGCGGCCGGCGGGGAAGATGGAGCCCCTTCGGCCAGGACGACAACGACGGTGTCGTGGCCGTCAACGAGGCGGAGATGGAGGGACCGGCATGCCTGACGCGGGTGCCGGTCCGCCACACGTTCATGATGAACGATCGCCGCGTCCGAGCCCTGCTGCTGAGCGCGCTCCACGGTGTCGGTCGGTCGAGCGGCGGCCGGGAAGCGCCGTGACGCCGCGCGCCCTCGCCGTGTGGGGGCTCCTGCTGATCTTTGCCGTGCTCAACGGCGGCGCACGCGACACCTGGCTGAGCCCCCGGCTCGGCGATCCGCTGGGCCGGGCCATCAGCACGCTGCTGCTGTGCGGGCTGATTCTGCTGGCGACCTGGCTCACGATCCGGTGGATCGGGCCGAAGTCGAGCAGGGAAGCGCTTGGAGTGGGAGTACTCTGGGTCGTCTTGACCCTGGCGTTCGAGTTCGGAGTGGGGCACTACGGGCTCGGCAAATCGTGGACCGAGCTGTTCGCCGACTACGACCTGCGCCGGGGCCGCATCTGGATCGCGGTTCTGATCGTCACACTGTTGGCTCCGCTGTGGACCTTCCGGCTTCGAGGTTGATACCGGTGGCGGCTGGTCGGCAGGGCCGGTCACGATCGCCGGGGCCAGTAGATCGTTCAGGGAGGAGTCATGCTCACGACCGACACGCCAGTGAGGGACCAATGAACGCATTGCCGATCGCTGCCGGGCTCAGCGCGCTCAACCTCGCGGTCCTCGCCGGCGCCGCGATCCAGGCTCGACCCGGAGAGGCAGAAGGCGCCGGCGACGTCCTCCGGGGCCGGGCGCTCGAGCTGGTGGACGAGCGGGGGAAAACCCGCGCCAGGATCAACGTCGAGCCCGGCGGCGAGGTGGTGTTTCGCCTGCTCGATCAGCAGGGCACCATTCGGGTGAAGCTGGGAGCCGGTACGGACGGATCTGGACTGTTGCTCGCCAACGACGCCACCGAGCCGGGTGTGCACATTCTGGCTAAGGCAGAGGGCAGCAGCGTTCGGGTCGTCAACAAGGACGGGAGCGAGCGGGTGATCGCTCCTTGAGCCGATTCCATTTCCCGCCCAGGCGGAGAACCGGGGAGACAGATGGCCACCTATGAATACGCGGTCCTGATCGGGCGGGATGCAGCCGGGCCCGGCGGCGGCGTGACCTGGTACGTCAACGGGATCGGCAAGCCTGTCGGCTCCGAGCTGCCGGCGATCCTGAACCACATGGGAGCCGAAGGCTGGCGGGTCGTCGGCCTGGGCGATCTCGGCTTCGACGTCCGAACCGAGATCATCCTGATGCGTGAAGGCCCCTGAGGGCGGCGTGAGCATCCGGCCCGTAGCGCTCGCCTGGAGTGGCGGCAAGGACAGCAGCCTCGCCCTGGCATCCTTGCGGGCGGATCCGGACGTCGAGGTGGTCGCCCTCGTCACGACGGTGACCGGAGACTTCGACCGCGTCAGCATGCACGGGGTCCGGCGTGCCGTGCTCGATGCCCAGGTAGCGGCCATCGGCATCCCGCTCGTGGCGGCGACGATCCCGCCGGCCGCCAGTAACGCGATCTACGAGGAGGCGTTCACCACCGCGCTCACCGAGGTGCGACGCCGGTGGCCGGAGGTCCGGCACCTCGCCTTCGGCGATCTTTTCCTGCGGGATGTTCGGGCGTATCGCGAGGCCCTCCTCGAGCCGCTCGACTGGCACCCTGTCTTCCCGCTCTGGGCGACTGACACCGGGCGGCTCGCGCGGGAGTTCCTCGAGGCCGGGTATCGCGCCATTCTCACCTGCGTGGACACGACCCAGCTCGCCGCGGATTTCGCCGGCCGGGAGTTCGACTCCGCCCTGTTGTCGGACCTGCCGCCGAGCGTGGATCCGTGCGGGGAGCGAGGTGAGTTTCATACCTGTGTCTACGCCGGCCCGATCTTCCGCCGGCCGCTCACCCTCCGCACCGGCGAACGGGTCCTGCGCGACGGCCGTTTCGAGTACTGCGACGTCCTCTTGGCCGGAACGGAGGAGTCCTCCAGCCGTGACCTTCTGGCGGACGTGGGGGTGGAATGAGCTGGTGGCGGTACCTGTTCGGCGGCGGAGCCCGGCCGGAGGAGACCATGCGCCTGACGCGCCGGGTCATGGATCTGTTCGCGGAAGGCAAGTCCGACGAGGATGTCGAGCGCACCCTGTTCCGGGAAGGCGTTCCGGTCGAGCGAGCCCGCTCGATGGTGGCGGAGGTGCGGCGGGTGCAGCGGCGGCTCCACGGAGAATGAGGGCAGGGAAGGAGGTACCAGTCCAAGGCCCTGAGCGCGAGGCGATGACCTCGAGATCCGTGGACTGGTCCGAGCTCCGCCGGGAGCTGCTGGCCATGGCGGCGCGCGATCTCACGGTCCGCGAGCGGCTGGCGGCCGATGGCTCGCTGTTCCATGGCTACCACTCCAGCATGCAATCGGTGCACGACGCGAACGCCGACCGCCTGGCGGCGATCGTGGACCGGCACGGCTGGCCGGGCGAGCCCCAGGTCGGCAGGGACGGCGCCGAGGCTGCGTGGCTCGTCGCGCAGCATGCGATCGGGCAGCCCGCATTCCAGCGGGCTGCGCTGACCGCACTGTGGGAGGCGGCGAAGCGCGGGGACGTTCCCGCGCTGCAGGCCGCCATGCTCGAGGATCGAATCCGAGTCTTGGAGGGCCGTCCGCAGCGCTACGGGACCCAGTTCGATTGGGATGCCAACGGCGAGATGAGTCCACTGCCGATCGACGATCCGGCCGGCGTGGACGGCCGCCGCCGCGTGGTGGGGCTCGCGCCGCTGGAACAGGATCTGGCCGAAAGAAGACGCGCGACGATGGAGGGGCGGGAACGCCCGCCGGCAGATTGGCCGGCCCGGCAACGTGAGATGGAGGCGTGGCTGCTTGAGGTCGGCTGGCGCCCATGAGGCGCGATCCGCTTGGGATGGACGACACCGAGATTCTCGAGCGCCTGCGCCGGCTCGAGCGGGAAGCCCGCCCCCTCGAGCCCGGCGCAAGCCGCCGCCGGCGGCTCCGCGGTGCGGTGATCGCTTCCTCGGAGCGGTTTCTGAGGAGGATCGAGACGCTCAAGGCGTTCAACGACGTCCAGCAGCCGGGGATCGGACTGATGGACTTCCCGGTCTCCGAGCGGGGTATCTCGATCGAGACCGCGATCGACCTCGTGGAGCGCGAGGTCGTCCGGCCCGGCGGAAACACCGCGTCGGGGGGCCACCTCGCTTACATCCCGGGGGGCGGAATCTATCATGCGGCGCTGGGTGACTATCTCGCCGCGGTCAGCAACAAATACGCGGGCATCTTCTTCGCCGGCCCGGGTCCGGTGCGGATGGAGAACCTGCTGGTGCGCTGGGTGGCCGATCTGGTGGGCTATCCGGCGGGCGCCGCCGGCAACATCGCCTCCGGCGGGAGCATCGCCAACCTGACGGCCATCACCACCGCGCGCGATGCCCACCGCCTCCGCGGCGCCGACTACGCATCGGCGGTCGTGTACCTCACCACACAGGCGCATCACTGCATCGAGAAAGCGCTCCGGATTGCCGGGATGGGCGAGTCGCCAATCCGGCAGATTCCGATGGACTCGGGATATCGGATGCGACCTGAGGCATTGGAGCAGGCGATCGCGGCCGACCGGGTCCGGGGCCTCCGCCCGTGGCTCGTGATCGCGGCCGCCGGCACGACCGACACAGGCGCGGTGGACCCGCTCGACGCCATCGCGACGATTGTCCGGCGCGAGCGATGTTGGTTCCACGTGGACGCCGCCTACGGCGGGTTCTTTCTGCTGACCGAGCACGGCCGCCAGGCGTTGCGGGGGATCGAGCGGTCCGATTCGGTGGTGCTCGACCCCCACAAGGGACTCTTTCTGCCCTATGGCGCCGGCGTCGTGGTGGTCCGCGATGCCGCCCCCCTCCTGGCCAGCAACGACTACTCGGGCAGTTACATGCAGGACGCGCTGCGAGAGCCCGGCGAGGTCTCTCCCGCCGACGTGTCGCCGGAACTGTCCAAGCATTTTCGGGGGCTCCGCATGTGGCTCCCTCTGATGCTGGTTGGAATCGGGCCCTTTCGGGCGGCGCTGGAGGAGAAGCTCCTGCTGGCGCACTATTTCTACCGGGAGATCGAGCGGGCCGGGTACGAGGTCGGCCCCCCGCCTGACCTGTCCGTCGTGACGTACCGATGGGTACCGCCGGGGGCAGGTCCGGAGCGCATCGACGAGCTCAACCGGGCGATCGTGGAGGGGGCCCGGCGGGACGGGCGGTTGTTCCTCTCGTCCACGATGCTCGACGGTCGATTCACCCTCCGAATGGCGGCCTTGGCCTTTCGGACTCATCGACGGACGATCGACCTGGCCGTGCGCGTGCTGCGGGAGCAGGCGGCGGCGGTCGGAAAGGCTTGAGGCGGGTGCCGCGACGCGCCGTCTGGCAAGCTGCCCGGCCCTGTCGCGGACCGCCCGTCCGACGTAGCATCCATGCTTCAATCCTCATGCGTCACCTCTGCGCTCTTCTCCTCTTGATGATCTCGCCCACCGGGGGCGCTCGCTCGCCCGGGGCAGAGACGGCCGCGTCCGGACCTCCCCAGAATCCGCTGCCGCGCTGGCAATTCGCGGCCGCCTTCGTGAAGCGTGACTCGGCCGCGCTGCGCCGGTACCTCGCCTCCGATGTCCTGATCTGGCCACCCGCTCCGGACACCGCTCGCCGAGGGACCCCCGCCATCGCGTACTTCGTGGGCCTGGCGCTCTCGTCACAGGTCTCACGGTCGGAGCTCCGGCCCCGGTCCGTCAACGGCAACGGGACGTATGTGATCGAGAACGGCATGTGGAGCTTCACCCATCGGCGGGTCAGGGTGAGCGCGCGGTACGACCTCAGGTGGCGTCAGGCGAATGGCCGCTGGCAGGTGAGCTTCCTGAAGTGGGATCTCTTTCGGTAGCGGAGCGCGTTGATGTCCGACGGCAAGGGTATGAAGCCGAACTGGCTCTCCCGGATCGAGACGCTGGGCACCACGGCCGTGGTGCTGCTGGTGGGCAGCATGATGATCTGGTACGAGGCGGTCGAGCGCGAGCGCCGGCTCGCCCTCACCATCGGCAGCGCGGTTCTGCTCTACGTAGTGGCACTGGTGTGGTTCGGGCGGCGATCGACCCCTACCCGCATCGCGTGGTGGCCGTTCGCCTGCGCCGGACTGGCCACGGGGGCCGTCGCCGAGTTGATCAACGCCAAGTTCTTGGTGACGCGCGAGCTGTTGATCGCGGCCTTGACCGGCCTGGCGATCGGGACGGCGCACTGGGTGGCACTGCGGCTGTGGATTCGCTTGACCGAAGGCCACGTGCGCTAGCCGTTTCTACTTGAGAGGAGGAGATATGGCCCAGGACCACCCGATCTCACGCCGGGGACTGCTCGGCGCCGGCGCCGGCGCCGCGGCCGGACTCGTCGTCCAGAGGCTCGCGGGCCAGAGCCCGCCCGGTCAAGCGTGCGATGACGAGACGCCGCCTCAGACCCGCGGACCTTACTACCCCACCCGCGATCGACCCGACGAGGACCCCGACCTCACTCGCGTCGCGGGCCGGCCGGACCGGGCGACCGGCGAGATCGTCTACGTGCGAGGCAGGGTCCTGGACGAGTCGTGCAAGCCGGTCTCCGGAGCGCTGGTCGAGATCTGGCAGGCGAACAGCTGGGGGCGGTACGATCACGAGGGCGATGCCGGCAACCCCCGGCCTCTTGATCCCAATTTCCAGAGCTGGGCCGAGATGCTCACCGACAAGGACGGCGGCTTCCGATTCAAGACCATCAAGCCCGGCGCCTATCCGGCGGACGACAGCGGCTGGATCCGACCGCCTCATATCCACTTCCGCGTGTCGAGGCGGGGATACCACGAGCTGGTCACCCAGATGTACTTCGCCGGCGAGCCGCTCAACGAGCGTGATCGGATCCGGGAGGCTCTCGACCCCCAGGATCGCGAGCGAGTCACCGTCGCGCTCCAGCCCGCGGACGCCGGGGCCGAAGCGGATTCGCGTCTCGGCCTGTTCGACATCACCCTGCGGCAAGTTACCTGAGGGCGGGGCACTCCATGGCCAACGAGGTCGTCGCCCACTACCTGGACGGTCGAGTCGTCAAGGGGATCACCCTGGACGTGGATCCCGGCCGGCCGCTGTGCCACATCCGGACGCCGGGGCAGGGGAGTCTGGAGGTCAAGCTCAAAGACCTGAAGGCACTCTTCTTCGTGAAGGACCTGGTGGGCAACTCCGGCCGCAGCGATATCCTGGCGTTGGAGCCGAGCGATGGACGGGCGCGGGGCGCCTATCCGATCGAGCTGGAATTCGTCGACGGCGAGCATCTGGTCGGGCTCACGGTGCGGTATCCGCCCGTGCGACCCTTCTTCTTCGTCCTGCCGGGCGACTCCCGGAGCAACAACCTGCGGGTGCTGGTCAATCGGGCGGCGGTGAAGCGGATGAGCCAGCCGCCACCGCCCGCCGCTTAGGGGCGGGGGGACGTCGAGCATGCCCCAACCGCATGCCCCGTCCGACGTCGCGCTGGTCGAGCGATTCTATGCGGCCTTCCACCGCCGTGATCACCTCGCCATGGCGGCCAGCTACTCGCCCGCGGCACGATTCTCGGATCCGGTATTCCCGGAGCTGACCGGATCTCGCATAGGCCTGATGTGGAGGATGCTGTGCGAACGGGCCACCGATCTGCGGGTGGAATGCGGGCCGGTGCGCATGGAGGGCCACACGGCCCGGGTCGAGTGGCAGGCGTGGTACACCTATAGCGGAACCGGGCGGCAAGTGCACAATCGGATCGTGGCCTCTTTCGAGGTGGAGCAAGGCTTGATCCGTCGGCACGACGACGTGTTCGATCTCTACCGATGGGCGCGGCAGGCGCTCGGGATCAAGGGTCTCCTGCTCGGCTGGACGCCCCCGGTGCAGCGGGCGATCCGCCGGCAGGCGAGCCGCTCGCTGGCCGCGTTCACTGCGCGCGTGGAGGCCGCCCCGCAGCCGATGGAGGGCATGGGGCCTCCTGAGTAAGTGTTCGATTCACCATATTCCGAGGTCGTCCCGCGCCCGCCACGAGGCGGACGTCACCGCTCGGAGCGTTTCAGGAGTGAACCATGAGCATGCTGTCGCTGTCGCGGCCCGCCCCCGATGAATCCAAGGCCTTCTATCACGGCTACATCTCCGAGGTCCCCGGCGAGCTGATCGGGAAGTACCTGGCGGACCAGCTCGATGTCCTCGAGCGGCTGATGGCACCGCTGGACGACGTCGCGGCTCGGAGCCGCTACGCGGAGGGCAAATGGAGCGTGAAGGAGGTGTTGGGGCATCTCATCGATGTCGAGCGGATCTTCGCCTACCGCTTGCTGCGGATCGCCCGGGGTGATGCCACACCCCTGCCCGGGTTCGACGAGAACGCCTATGTCCCCACCGGGGACTTCGATGCGCGGCCGCTCGCGTCGCTCATGGAGGAGTTCCGCACGCTGCGACTGAGCACGATCGCGCTCATGGATGGTCTGCCGCACGAGGGGTGGTCACGCAAGGGGCAGGCGAGCGGCTCCCCCATCAGCACCCGGGCGCTGGCCTACATCATCGTGGGCCACCTGACGCATCACGCCCGGGTGCTGCAGGAGCGCTACCGCCTGTCGCCGGCGTCGGATGCCGTGGCGACTCCCTGATTCGCGGGCCTGATCATGATCCTCCGGATCTGTGACGACGGGCGGGAGCGGATTACCCAGGCATCGGTCGATCTGGTCGAGGAGTTCTTCGCGCCGGACGCGATCATCGGCGACGGGACCGAGATCACGCTCACCGAAGGCGAACGCTGGCTGGCGGCTCTGGCCGTCGGCATACGGGGGAGCCCGTCTGAATTCCTGTTGTCGGGAGCGATAGGGGAGACGGCGACGGTCTCCGGTCAGACGGGGCGCGACGACGCGCTCCACCGGTTTCGGGAGTTCCTGTCGCGAGGGGGGAGCTAGGCTCGGGCGGTCAGGCCACGGTCCGGTAGACCAGGGTGCGCTGGGCCTGCTGGATGAACAGCAGCAGCGGGCTAGGCTCCGGTGTCACCGGGCAGGAGCTCGGCGTGTAGATCGGGCGGCGCATGGTTCCTCTCTCCTTACCTGCGTTGAGCGCATGTCCATCACGGGTATCCAGTGAACAGAAGACTTTTCGGTCGCAAAGGGTTCCCGACATGACCGCGCCGACCAGCGGAATGGAGCTCGTCGTTGACAGCTCCGCCCTCATCGCCATCCTTACCGGGGAGCCGGCCCGCGACCGGCTCATCGCCCGGACCCAGGGCGCGGAGCTGCTGGCACCGGGCTCGGTACACTGGGAAACCGGCAACGCGCTCTCCGCCTTGCTCAAGCGACGGCGGCTGAAGCTGGCCGAAGTCCAGGCGGCTCTCGCGGCCTACGCGCGAATTCCCATCCGGCTCGTCGAGGTCGAGTTGGGGGCCGCACTGGAGCTGGCCGACCGGTTCGGGCTGTACGCATACGACGCCTACCTCATGGCGTGCGCCCGGCGACACGGCGCCCCCCTGCTCACGCTGGACCCCCGTCTCGGACGAGCGGCCCACGAGGCCGGCGTGCGGGTACTGGAGGTGTAGGGATGAAGGAGTTCTCCGCGCACGAGGCGCGGCAGCGGCTGGCCTCGGTCCTGGATCGGGCCGGCAAAGACGGCGCGGTCAGAATCCGCCGGAAGGATGGCCAGGCGTTCGTGCTGCGGCCGGAGCCGCCGGAGCAGACGGCGCATTCGCCGCTGGACGTGCCGGCCATCGAGACGCGGCTCACTCGCGACGAGATCCTTGACGCGATTCGGGAGGGGCGGCGGCCTGCGTGACCGCCGGCTGACGGCGGCTGGGGATCATACTGGAGGGATTCATGGCCAATATCGATGACTGCGTTCCGGGGCGCAGCGCGCGGGTGCTCCAGACCGGCGTGGCTCGCGTCGCCGGAAAGACGGGCACCATCGTGGAGGTCTCCCGCACGAGGCGCCCGCCGACTGGGCCGTTGAAGGACCGGGTCACGCTCGATGTCCCCGGGCACGGGGAAGTCGCGTTCAGTCCGGCCGACATCGACGTGCTCCCGTAAGCCAGCTCGAGCGGTTTCGTGGAGCCAGGCAGCGGGAGCCAGCCGTTCCGCATACGCCCCGCCATCCCTGCCGACGCGCCGGTGATCGCCCTGCATCGGGCGCGGATGTTCCAGGATATGGGGCAGCTGCCACCGGCGGCGTTCGATCCGCTCCGCGCCGTGGCCGAGCCGGTCCTGGCTCGGGCACTGGCGGGGGGAGAATACGTGGGTTGGCTGCTCACACCCGCCGGCGAGCCGGACAGCGTGATCGCGGGCGCGGGGGTTCAGCTCCGGAACGCCCTACCTCATCCGGTCGATCTCGGTGGTGGCGAGGTGGGCATCGCCGGGGGCCGGCACGGCATCGTGCTCAATGTCTTCACCGAGCCCGGGTGGCGTCGCCGGGGACTGGCGGAGATCCTCATGCGCCACGTGCTCGAGTGGGCCCGCGACCAGCGGCTCGACCGCCTCGTGCTTCACGCCTCGGAACAGGGAAAAGCACTCTACCAACGGCTCGGATTCGTGGCGACGAACGAGATGCGGTTCACCGGCTCGCTGCGCGGTCCGGACGGCAAGCCGCCGGAACCGTGAGGGCGAGATGGTGGGTTATCTTTCGAACGCCGCAACTCAGAAGTCGCATCGGAATCGGTGTTGCTCGGGGTGATGTGATGCCAATCATTCGTGCCTGCCACGCGATCACATGGATGCTGACACTTGTCGCTTGTGGTCCCAAGCCCCCGCGCGCGGAGCCGCCGGCGGCGACCGCCGCGACCCTGACCGACCGGGAGTGGGTGCTGGTCGGGCTCGGTGAGCTGGACGGCCCGCTCGGCGCAGGTGGCCGCCCGGCCACCATCCGGTTCGATCCTGCCACCGGCCGAGCGGAGGGGTTCGCCGGGTGCAACCGGTACAGCGCGGCGTACACCCTCACCGGCGACAGCCTCGCCTTCGGTCCGGCGGTCTCCACGAAAATGGCGTGTGTCGACGGGGACGAGCTGGAGCGGGGGTACCTGGCCATGCTGCCGGCGGTCAGGAGCCACGAGCTGTCCGACTCGACGCTCACCCTCAGCGGCTCGGGCGTCCCGCTGGCGCGCTTCCATACCCCCTGACCCAGGAGTCCCCGTGGAGCTGGAAAGTGAGCGCGCCACGATCTGAACGCTGGACCCACGTCTCCTCCGGGCTTCCGATCGGCCTGGCGCTGGGCGCCGGCATCTGGGTGCTGTCGGCTTCCATCACCGGACATCGAGAACCCTGGGATTCACCGGGCATCTACTACGCGGCCGCGCTGCTCGGCTCCGGCGTCATCGGTGGATTCCTCGTGCCGGGCCACTGGGCCGAAGTGGCGGTAGGGGTCTTTGCCGGCCAAGCGGTGGTGCTGCTGGCCAGAGTGCTTGCCGATCCGACGAGCGGCGGTCTGTGGCCACTCGGACTTCTCTTTCTCGGCCTCTACTCCCTCGTGTCATTGCTGGGCGCCGGTCTGGGATCGGGCCTGCGTCGCATCGTCGGTGGCCGGCCAGGATGAGCGTCCGCCGCTTTCCGGCGCGAGGCGCCTTTCTGCTGGTGACCGTCGTCGCGATCGCAGCGGCCTGCCAGGAGCGGACCGGCGCGCTCTCTCCGGCATACGAGACCCGGTTGGCCGACGAAGGCATCGTCCGCCGTGCGGAGGACCGGGTGTTCCGTTTCACCAGGAATCCGGGAACCCGCCGGGAGTTTCGGGAGGACCGGCCGGCCTCCGTGGTGGTGACGCGGAAGAGCGTGCTCATCCACAAGAACGAGAAGGTGGGCCTCGAGATCACGCCCCGCAGCCGGCGCTTTTACGCTGTCGAGCGCGAGCGCGATCGGGTTCGGGTCCGATCGGGACAGGGGCGCACCGAAGAGGTCTGGTCGTTCGAGCCCCCGGACGACGCCGCGGGCTGGGTGACCGACATTCGAGCGGTGATTCGAGGCTCGGACAGCGATGCGAATCCCTAGAGTCCCAAGCGTGAGGAGGCCGGATGTCGCAGCACATCTACAAGACGATCGAGCTCGTCGGCTCGTCCACCGTCGGCGTCGAGGACGCCATCCAGAAGGCGATCGCGAAGGCCGCCGAAACCGTCCGCAACTTGCGCTGGTTCGAGGTGACGGAGACCCGTGGGCACATCGAGGGCGCGCGGGTAGCCCACTGGCAGATCACGCTGAAGATCGGGTTCACGCTCGAGGATGGCGCCTAGATGCCGCCGGGGGAGTCGTGAGATGAGGAGGTCGGCCAGGTGATCAGAGACCTGGCGCTGGCACTGCGCACGCTCCGGCGGAGCGTCGGCTACAGTCTCGCTGTGGTGTTGACGCTGGCCCTCGGGATCGGAGGGACGGCGGCGGTGACGAGCGTGCTGCACTCGGTGCTCCTGCGCCCCTTGTCGTACGCGCCGGCGGACCGCGTGGTCATGGCGCGCGAGCGGGACTCGACCGGAAGCGAGCGACTCGCCTCCTACCCGACCTTCCGGGATTGGCGGTCCGGCGCCAAGGCGTTCGAGGGACTGGCGTTCGTCCGCGGACTCGGGGCGGTGATGAAGACCGGAGCGGGTTCCGAGCGCCTGGTCGGCGCGTACGTGTCCCAAGACTTCTTCCGCGTGCTCGCCGACACTCCGTTGCTCGGGCGGACGCTCGCAGCCGAGGATTTCACCTCGGCGAACGCGACCGCCGTGGTCCTCTCGCACCGGCTCTGGCAGCGCCGGTTCGGCGGCGATCGCTCCGTCCTCGGCCGCACGCTCGTCCTTGGGGGTCGCAGCTACACCGTGGTCGGGGTGATGGCCCCGGACTATGGCTATCCCCCGTGGGCTGATCTGTACGCCCCCATCGCGGCGATCGAAGCGACCGACGCCGCCCTCACCCAGCGCGGCCTCCATGTGGACAGCCGGGTCGTGGGCCGCCTCCGCGCGGGGGTGGACACCGCGGCGGCCCGTCGCGACCTGTCCGCCATCGCGGCGCGGCTCGCAAACGACTATCCGGGGGACAGCCGCGGCTGGCGGTCAGTCTCACTCTACCCGGTCGCGGAGGAGGTCTTGGCGGGCGTCGGTCCTCAGCTCCAGCTGCTGACCGTCGCCGCGGCCTTCGTGTTGCTCATCGCCTGCGTCAACATCGCCAACCTCTCCTTGGCTCGAGCGACCGTGCGCTCTCGCGAGCTCGCGATCCGGAGCGCGCTCGGCGCCGGCCGGGGAGCCCTGTTCCGTCTGCTCGTCGCCGAGAGCCTGGTTCTCGGCGGGGCGGCCGCCGTTCTCGGCCTGCTCGGCGCGCGCGGGTTCGTCGGTTGGATCAAGGCTTCGGCCAGGACGGTGCTCCCGCGGGTGGATACCATCGCGGTGGATGTCAGCATCCTCGTCGCAACCGCGGCGGTCGCGGTCCTGGTGGTTGTGGGGTTCGGGCTAGTGCCGGCGCTCGGCGGACCCGGCCGCGTGCTGATCACGGCGTTGAGGGATGGCGGTGGCGCCGGAAGCGGGAGGGCGCGTCAACGACTCCGCGCCGCATTGATCGTCGCGGAGTTCGCCTTGGCCCTGATGCTCCTCGTCGGAGCGGGGCTCCTGGTCCGCAGCCTTCAGCAGCTCCAGCAGGTGCGTCCCGGCTTCGACCTCGACCACCTCGTCGCCATCCCGATCGACCCTCCCTCCCCGCGGTACGACGATCCGGCGCGCGCACTCGCGCTCTACGACGCCATCGCGGAGACCGTCCGGGGTGTGCCGGGCGTCCGATCGGTCAGCCTGACCAACCACGTGCCGTTGAGCGGTAGTTCGATCACCACGCCCTTCGAGGTGGCCGGCGCGGCGCCCGACAGTGTTGGCGTGCTCTTTCGCTCGGTGGACTCCGAGTACTTCGAGACCGCCCGCATCCCGATCCTCGCGGGGCGGGCCTTCGAGCGGAGCGACATGGTCGGGGATAGCCCGTCGGTGCTCGTCAACCAGGCGCTGGCGCGCCGGTACTGGCCCGGCCGGAGCCCGATCGGGGAGACGGTCACCGTTCACAAGGCCGCTCAAGGGCGGGCCGACTTCGGACAGCCGATGCGGACCACCGTCATCGGAGTGGTCGGCGACGTCCGGCACTTCAGTCTCGACTATGACTTCCAGCCGGAGGTCTACGTCCCTTACACGGTGGCGGTCTGGCCCCGGATCGCGGTGCTGGTTCGAGCCGATGGCCCGCCCGACCGCTTCGCGCTCGCCCTCAAGCGCGCGGTGCTGGGTGTGGACGCCGACCTGCCGCTCGAGGGCGCCGATTTCCGCAGCGGGATTCAGACGCTCACCGGCATGCTGGACGACACGCTGGTCTATCGGAGGTTGGTGACGGGGCTGTTGCTGGCCTTCGCGGTGCCGGCGTTGCTGCTCGCTGCCCTGGGCATCTACGGTGTGGTCGCCTATCTCGTCGTGCAGCGATCCCATGAGATCGCCATTCGGATGGCGTTAGGGGCCTCCCGGGAGTCGGTGGTCCGGATGGTGTTGGGCCAGGGACTCAGGCTGGCCCTGGCAGGGGCAAGCCTCGGGCTCCTAGGGTCCCTCGCGGCGACCCGCCTGCTTCAGGCGCAGCTCTTCGGTGTCAGCTCCACCGACCATCTCACATTGTTGGGAGCGACCGGTATCTTGGTGCTGGTGGGGTTGGGCGCGTCGTACCTTCCCGCGCGGCGGTCGGCCGGAGTGCCGCCGATGCGCGTGCTGCAGTCGCAGTAAGGTAGGGACCGTCGTGTCACCGCAGGAACCGCGAACCCGGATACCGGAGGTCCTGTGACACAGGAGCCGCATCTCCCGCTCGATACCAAGGAATTTGCCGCCGGCTGGCAGAACATCGTCGAGGAGCATCTGGCGAAGGACCTCGCCAACGCGATTCACAAGCTGGCCGCGAGACAGCCGGGTGGCACGGAAGCCCTGGCGCGCCACGTCACCCACGCGCTACAGGTGGTGGCGGGTCCGGCGGGCAGCGTGCAGGCGGCCATCCGCTACCTGTGTGAAGTCGCCGACCGGGTGGAGGAGCCGGGACCCTCCTAGGGCCCGCCGTCGTCGATCGAGATGACCTTGCGCCGAGCGTTGCTGCGGTCCGCTCTCCTGATGCTCGGTGCGACCCTCGGATCGCAGGCCTCGGCGCAGGCGCCGTCGGGGTGGCCTCTCCATGGCCTGGATCTGGGCGGAACCCGCTACTCGCCCCTCACCGCAATCGACACGGCCAACGTCGCGCGGCTGCAGCCGCTGTGGACCTATCACAGCGGGGTGACCGCGACTTTTCAAGCGACGCCGATCATCCTCGATACAATGATGTTCGTCTCGCTTCCGTTCAGCGGCGTCGCGGCCATCGACGCCAGGTCCGGACGGGAGATCTGGCGGTACAAGCACCAATCCCGCTTGGCGCAGCTCTGCTGTGGACCGGCGAACCGTGGGGTCGCGGTCGCCGAGGGCAGGGTCTACGTGGGAACCGTGGACGGGCGTCTCATCGCCCTCGATGCGACGACCGGAGTCCTCCTCTGGGACATCACGGTGGCCGAGTATCGGGGCACGACGGAGACGACCAGCCAATTGGGGGCCGACGATCCCCTGGCCCAGGTAGGCGCCACCGGGTCCACCGGGGTCGGCATCAGTGCGGCTCCCTTGGTGCACGACGGCAGGGTATTCGTAGGGATCGCCGGGGTGGGCTATGGCCTGCACCCGGATCGAGGGCTCGCCGTGGTGGGGGTTGCCGGCCAGTACGGGCGGTCCGGGCTGATGGCGGCCTTCGACGCGCGATCGGGGGAGTTGCTCTGGAGCTTCGACGTGACCGGTCCGGGTTGGGAGGGCGCATTCCGAGCCGCCACGCCCGACGGTGTGCCGCTCCGGCGCGACCTCGCCCTCGAGCGCTCGGAAGCGCCCAGTCATGCGGACGGGTGGAAATTCGGCGGCGGATCGATCTACACCACGCCGGTGGTGGACCCGGAGCGCCACCTCCTCGTCTTCGGCACCGGCAATCCCTCGCCCCAGATGGCCGACGCCTCCCGTCCTGGGGACAACCTGCACACCTCCTCGCTCGTCGCGCTCGACCTTCGGACCGGCGAACTGGTCTGGCATTATCAGCAGGTGCCCCACGACCGCTGGGGATACGATGCGGCCAGCTCACCGGTGCTGCTGGACGTGGACCGCGAGGGAAGACGGGTTCCCGCCGTGGCTCAGGCCGGGAAGACCGGCTGGGTCTACGTGCACGACCGGAGGAACGGCCGCCTGCTGTTCAAGTCCGAGGCGTTCGTTCCCCAGCGCAACCTGTTTACTCCTCCCCGTCCGGGCGCGGGGGTCGTCATCGCACCCGGCATCGGCGGCGGGGCCAACTGGTCGCCATCCGCGTTCGATCCCAGGCGGGATCTGTTCTACGTGGGCGCGCTCCACCTCCCGACCAGATACATCGCTCACCAGGCTCGGAGGCCGGACGGCAGCGTGCTCCGGTATGCCAGCACCCAAACCACGACAGAGGCCTGGGGTACCTTGACCGCCCTCGACCTGGCGGCCGGGGGCCGCGTTCGCTGGCAGGTCAGGACCGCGGAGCCCCTGATCGGCGGCGTGCTGGCGACAGCCGGCGGTCTGGTGTTCTCCGGGGCGGGGCACGGAGTCTTCGCGGCATTCGACGCCGGCAGCGGCAGGCGTCTCTGGTCGTACCAGTGTGATGCCGGGGTCAACGCGCCACCGGTTACGTACTCGGCCGGAGGCAGACAATACGTCGCCGTCGCGGTCGGAGGAAACGCGCTGTTCGGGTTCAGGCAGGGAGACATGGTGATGGGGTTCGGACTGCCGGGAGACGCACCGTGAACCGGCTGGCGCTCCGGGCAACGGTGCACTGCCTCACGGGGTGCGGGATCGGGGAAGTATTGGGCATGGTGCTGGGCACCGCCTACGGCTGGTCGAATCTCACTACCATCCTGGCCGCTGTCGCCTTGGCCTTCCTCTTCGGGTACGGCCTGACCCTGGTTCCATTGCGGCGAGCCGGGCTCCCCTGGAATCGGGCGCTGCGGCTGGCCTTCGCGGCCGACACGCTGTCGATCGCTTTGATGGAGTTGGTGGACAACCTCATCATGATCGCCATCCCGGGGGCAATGGATGCTCCGCTCGGCAGCGTGCTGTTCTGGGGGAGCCTGTTCGCGGCGCTGCTGGTCGCGGGCGTCGCGGCGTATCCGCTCAACGGCTGGCTGATCGACCGTGGGCGGGGACATGCCGTAGTGCACGGGGCGCACAGTGCCGGGCACGGTCATCACTGACACTTCGGGTCGCCCGGACCCGACTGGCGGAGTAGGATTTTCCGCGGCACGTTAGACTCCACTCTCGCACGGCAACACGACCTCTTCGCGGATACGGTGGTGGTCGCAATGACTCGTCGATCCCCAGCGACTCTTCTCATCCTGGCCGGGATGTTGATGCCGGTGGTGGCGGCGCGCGCGCAGGCCGCTCCCGCTCCCCCCACCCGAATTATGACTCCGCTCGCGGGCGATCGCCGGGTGGCCGGGCTCTTCGCCGAGCGGATCCGGTTCCTCCCCGGCGATCGCGGCAGGCCGCACGTTCACAGCGGTGAGCTCCACGTCACGGTCGTGAGCGGACGCATCTTCGTCAATTGGGGCACTCGGTTCGACACCACGGGTGCCCGCGCGCTCGCGGCCGGGGACTTCGTCGTCCTGCCGGCGGGCCGGCCCCACTTCGAATGGGTGGAGCAAGGCGCGGAGATTCACGTGCAGGGAGTGGGACCGGTGTCGACGGATTATCTGGACAGCCTCCCGAAGTCCGGACGCTGAGCCGCGGTCGCCGGAGCTTCGGGCGTCACGCACCCTCAACTTCACGGGAAACCATGGCGAAATATCTGTGGCAGGTCTCCTATACGCCCCAAGGCGCGCAGAGACTGCGGAAGGGCGGCGGATCGGCGCGGCGCACGGTCGTCCAGCGACTGGTCGAGCAGGCGGTGACCTACCGGCCGCCTGGCAGCGGCGCGAAATAGGCTTCGTGAACCCCGAGGCCCCGAGTCGCATCGGTCAGATCGCGATTCCCGTCGGCGATCTCGATCGCGCCGTGCGGTTCTACGGCGACATGCTCGGCCTTCGCCTGCTGTTCCGCGCTCCGCCGGCGCTGGCGTTCTTCGACTGCGGCGGCGTGCGTCTGATGCTGAGTCCCCCCGAAGGGCCCGACGCCCCGCGGCAGGCCGCCGTGGTGTACTACGTGGTCGCCGATCTCGACGCCGCCTATCGGACGCTGTCCGGCCGCGGAATCACGTTTCTCGGCGCTCCGCACTGCGTCGCTCGCCTGCCCGACCACGAGCTCTGGATGGCCTTCTGCCGGGATTCAGAGGACAACCTGCTCGCCCTGATGAGCGAGGTCCGCGCCGACGCGCTGCCGGCGCGGCACAATTAGTCTTCAGGCGACCGACAACCTTCGGAGAGCCTATGCTCCGCCAGCACGAACCCGAGTCCCCACCGACCGCGGTCGCCGATCCGGTCGGCGAGCGCCTCCTCCGGGCCCGGACCATCATCATCAGCGGGGAGATCACCCAGAAGCTCGCCGCTACCGTCTCGGGCCAGCTTCTCGCGCTCGCGGCGGAGTCCGAAGCGGACATCACCGTCTTCATCAACTCGCAAGGGGGGCACGTCGAGGCGGGCGATACGATCCACGATCTCCTCCGCTTCATCCGGCCGCAGGTGCGGATGATCGGCACCGGGTGGGTGGCGAGCGCGGGCGCCCTCATCTTCGTCGCGGTGCCGAAAGAACAGCGCTTCTGCCTTCCCAACACGCGTTTTCTGCTGCACCAGCCCGCCGGCGGCACCGGCGGAACGGCCAGCGACATCGATATCGAGGCCCGCGAGATTCTGCGGATGCGGGACCGGTTGAACCGAATCTTCGCGCGGGAGACGGGCCAGCCGCTCGAGCGCATCGAGGAGGACACCCACCGGAACTTCTGGCTGGGGGCGGAGGCCGCGCTACGCTACGGACTCGTGGGGCGCATCATCGAGCACGTCAGCGATCTCGACGGATGAGGGAGGCACCGCATGGGTCTGCGTGAGGAATTTGAGGCGACCGGTAACTGGCTCTTCCGCCGGCGCGGATTTTTGCCGCTGCTGCTCTTCCCCCTGCTTCTAGTTGCCACCCGGGAGTCCGCCTATCCGTCGGGCGACCACGGACTCGACCTGGCCTGGGAGGCCTTCTGCCTGCTCCTCGCGCTCGTCGGCCTGGCCCTGCGGATCGGGACGGTGGGGTTCGTGCCCCGTGACACGTCGGGGCGCAACACCGGCCGGCAGCTGGCCGACTCGCTCAACACCAGCGGGTTCTATTCCGTTGTCCGCCACCCCCTGTATCTCGGCAACTACCTGATGTGGCTCGGCGTGGCGCTGTTTCCCCGGTCGTGGTGGGCGCCGGTCATCATCAGTCTGGTCTTCTGGCTGTACTACGAGCGGATCATGTTCGCCGAAGAAGAGTTCCTGCGCAGGAGGTTCGGCCCCCTGTACACCTCATGGGCCGCCACCACGCCGGCATTTCTTCCGCGACCCCACCTCTGGCGCCGCCCGGGAGCCCGGTTCTGTCTTCTGACCGTGCTTCGACGCGAGCACTCCACCCTGCTGGCCCTCATCGCATCACTGACGGCACTCGAGCTCGCGGGGGACTACGGCTACACCGGCCGCCTGATCGTCGATCCGGTGTGGGGGACGGCCCTGGCCGTCACGCTCGTGCTCTGCCTGGCCGTCCGGGCGGTGAAGCACCGCACACGGCTGCTGCACGTAGAGGGCCGGTAGGAAGACGGCTCGGCGCAGTTGCTCCGGAGGCCGCGGAGCCGAGCCAGCCACCCCATGAGCGTCAGCGATAGCTTCCGGACATTCGCGCTCGACCAGTTGCGACGGACCGTTCCCGATATTCGCGCCCGGAGCATGTTCGGCGGTGTCGGGGTCTACGCCGCCGAATTGTTCTTCGGCCTGATGGACGACGACGTGCTGTATTTCAAGGTGGACGACTCCAACCGCGCCCGCTTCGAAGCACGCGGCATGGGTCCCTTTCGGCCGTTCGGTGAGAGTGGCGAGGTCATGCAATACTACGAGGTGCCGGCGGACGTGCTGGAGGACGTGGAGCTGCTGGCCGATTGGGTGGAGGGTTCTCTGGCGGTCGCACGAAAGGCGAAACGCAGGCGAATCAAGTAAAACGTTGTGCCACAGCATGATGCACAATTCAAATAAAGTGGTTTCTGAAATCGTGTTCGACGGGAGCACCGCATATCGATAGCGGCACCTTTCTCGTCGCGATCTTCGCGGTCGGGCTGCTGTCCGGCGGAACGGCGGCCGTGGTGGGCTTCGGCATCGGGAGCCTGCTCACCCCGCTGCTCACCCTGCGTCTGACTCCGGACCTCGCCGTGGCCGCGGTGGCCCTGCCGCACCTGCTGGCGACGGCGGTGCGATTCATCCGGCACGTATCGGCGGTGCACCGGCCTACGTTGCTCCACTTCGGCCTGGCCAGCGCGGCGGGGGGTCTCACCGGCGCGCTGCTGCAGGCGGCATTCAGCGGTCGGGTGCTGCTGACGATTCTCGGGGTGCTCCTGGTCGCCACCGGCATGGCAAGCGTAACCGGATGGTTCGACAGATTGCGAGCGCCGCCGAAAGCGGGGCTCGCGCTGGGGCTGGTCTCGGGGCTCTTCGGTGGCCTGGCTGGGAATCAGGGCGGGCTTCGCGCGGCCGGTCTCCTGGCGTTTGACCTGTCGCCGCGCGCGTTCCTGGCCACCAGCACTGCGGTGGCACTGCTGGTCGATCTGGCGCGCACGCCGGTGTATCTCCTCCGAGCGGGGCCACAACTCTGGGCGCTGATCCTGCCCATCGCGGTTGCCGGTCTCGGATGCGTGCTTGGGACGCTGGCGGGCGAACGGCTGCTGGGACTGGTGAGTGCGCCGACCTATCGCCGGCTGGTGGGAGCGGGGGTGACCGCCGTAGGGGTATGGCTGCTCGTCCGAGCACTCTGATGAGGGCTGCCGGGGCCTGTGCGCCCTTGTTACCCTTCCACCACTACCGCTCCGCATTTCCCGGCTCATGGACAGGAAGCGCAAAGGGTACCGATGAGTGAACACATCCTCGTCGTCGACGACGAGCCGGTAGTCCGCCGATTTGCCGCGCGCGTCCTCCGCGAGGAAGGCTTCGGCGTGCACGAGGCGGTCGACGGCGGGGAAGCGCTGGACTTGATCCGCGACGGTCTCACCGACCTGGACGTCGTGCTCACGGACATCGTCATGCCGCGCATGAACGGGGTGCAGCTGCTGCAATCGCTCTCGACCCTGCGGCCGAACTTGCCGGTCATTCTGATGTCGGGCTACGGCAAGGCGGAGCTGGCTGAACGGGCTATCGCCAGTCCCTGCGGGGTGCTGGGTAAGCCGTTCTCCCGCGAGGCTCTCGTGGCCGAGGTGCGGCGATGCATCCGGAGCCTGCCGGCGTGAGCTCCAGGCTCGCGGTCCTGCTCCCGCTCGCGCTTGGGATCGCTCCGATGGCCGCCGCCCAGGAAGCCGGGGCGCACCATCACGGGCTCGGCCAGTTGGGACGGGTGACCTTCCCCGTGTCCTGCACGCCCGAGGCGCAGCGGCGATTCGAGCGGGCCATGACGGTGCTTCATTCCTTCTGGTGGGACGAGGGTGAGCGCGCGTTCGGCGCGGTGCTCGAGGCCGATCCGTCCTGCTCGATGGCCCATTGGGGTCGCGCGCTCAATGCATGGGGCAACCCGTTCGCCGGCGGGCCGTCCGGCGCGGCCCTCGCCCATGGGGTTGCGGCGGCCGCTAGCGCCGCGTCGCGGCCGGCGCCCACTCCGCGCGAGCAGGGGTTCGTCAATGCGGTGGCCGCTCTCTACCGCGACGCGGCCGGCACGCCAAGCGCGACCCGGCTTCAAGCCTACGCCGACACCATGGCCCGCCTTTACCGGGACCTTCCGGCTGATACGGAGGTCATCGTCTACCATGCCCTGGCGCTCCTGGCCACGGCTTCGCGCACCGACACGACCTTCGCGCAACAGCGGCGGGCCGTCGCGCTGCTCGACCCGCTGTACGAGAGCCACCCCGATCACCCCGGGCTCGCGCACTACATCATTCACTCCACCGATTCGCCGCGCCTGGCCAGCGACGGATTGAAGGCCGCGCGGCGCTACGCGCGGATCGCGCCCTCGGCGCCGCACGCCCAGCACATGCCGTCCCATATCTTCGTGCGGCTCGGCCTGTGGGACGAGACGGTCGCGTCGAACCGGCGATCGTTCGAGGCCGGAATGGCGCACGCACGGGCCGCCGGATCGCCCGGCGCCACGGGGCAGGAACTGCATTCTTTGGACTACGCCGTCTATGGCCACCTCCAGCGGGGGCATGATTCGGCCGCTCGCGAGGCTGTCGCGACCGGACAGGCTCTGATGATCCCGCCCGCTCAGATCAGCATCATCACCGAGTACAACCGGACCGCGATGGCGGCGCGGATCCCACTCGAGCGTGGGGACTGGATGTCGGCCGCATCGTTTCCGGCGCCGGCCGCGCCGGAGAAGGGCGTCGCTGCGATGCTGAGCCGCTTCACCCGCGCCGTGGGCTCCGCGCGGAGCCGGCAGCCGCGCGCCGCGCGGGTCGAAGTGGAAGCGCTCAGCGCGATCGCGCGCGATCTCGAGACGGACCAGGAGACCTATTGGTCGAGGATCGCCGGCATCAAGCGCGACGCGGCGAGCGCCTGGATTCGCTTTGAATCGGGCGACACGGCCGGCGGTCTTGCGCTCGCCGCCGCGGCGGCGGACACCGAGGATGTCACCGACAAGCACCCAGTCACGCCGGCCGAGCTGCTGCCGGCGCGGGAGCTCCAGGCCGACATGCTGCTCGCGGCCGGGCGAGCCGCCGAGGCGCGGGCGGCGTATCGCGCGGCGCTCGCCCGAGAGCCCGGCCGGGCCCGGAGTCTCTTCGGCATCGCCCGGGCGGCCGAGCTGGCCGGCGACCGACGCGGCGCGAGTGCGAGCTACGTCGAGTTTGCCAAGGCGATGGAGCGAAGCGACGGCCGCCGGCCCGAGCTCGAGATCGCGCGCGCCTTCCTTCAGCGACACTGAGGTGTCGTCGGACCCCGGAGCTCCCCCCACAATTCGCAGTGCCAGTGCGCGTGACGCCAAGGCATTGGCCCGGCTACGCTACGAGTTCCGGGCCGGCATCGCCTCGATTGCCGAAGCGAAACCCGCGTTTCTCGAGCGCTGCGCCGCATGGATGATCGGTCGGTTGGAATCCGCCGGCGCCTGGCGATGCTGGGTGGCCGACACGGGTGAGGCGATCGTCGGCACGGTCTGGCTCGGGTTCGTCGAGAAGCTCCCCAACCCGATCGGGGAGCCGGAGTGGCACGGGTACGTCAGCAGCCTTTACGTGCGGCCCGAGCACCGCGGCGCGGGCCTGGGGTCCGCCCTGCTCGAGGCCTGCCTGCGGGAATGCGAGGACCGGACGGTGGACGCGGTCATCCTCTGGCCGACGCCCGTGAGCCGTGCCCTCTATGTGCGTCATGGATTCGGGATCCGCGAAGACCTGCTGGAGCTGCGGCTGGAGAAGCATCAGGATCATCGAGGACAACCGTGACCGAACGCACGTACACCGCGCCGGACGGCAGGACGTGGGTGTTTCGCCCGCGACCCGAGGTCCGTCACGAGGAGGCTGACACCCACGTCACGCTGCTCATAGAGAGTCTCGGGTGGGTGCGGGTGGTCTCCTGCTTGCGGTCCGAATGGGAGCATCCGGCGCCCGATCTCGCGGGACTGCTCGCCCGAGCGGTGCCGATCGGTGCGTCCCGGGGCATCGATGCCGAGCAGGCTCCACCCGAGGATCGCTAGGGCCTATCGGAGCTGTCGATCGGGACGAACTCACTGCGCGATGGAGGTCGGAAGACGAGGTCGAACGCGAGGAAGAGCGTTTTGGAGAAAGGGAAGAAGAGCACCGGCATGATCAGCATCAAGACCATCCCACCGTAGAGCAGAGCGTCCCAGGGCGGGTCGGGCCAGGTGAGGAGGACAACGCCCAGGAAGGTTGCCGCGAAGACCAGCTCCGCAGCGATGATGTTGAACATGTAGGATCCGACCTGATATCCCTGCTCGCCCCGCTCCATCGGCAATCCGCAGCGCGGACAATGCCGCCGCATGCCCAGCCACGAATCGAAGATCGGTCCGCCCCCGCAGTTGGGGCATCGCAGTCGCAGCGCGCGCCAGAACAACAACCCGGCCCGTCCGAGGAAGCGCCACATGCCCGAAACATATGTGCGCCTCAGGAGAATGGCATGCTCGATGCGGCGCTGCCTGCCAATCGCGAGATGTGACCCGGCCGGCCGCGAGTTGACGCCGAGCCGGGTCGGCCCTCAGCTTTCCGGGATGCGACGACAAGCGAGGTGGCGCGAGTGACTTCGCGCAGAGATCGGGTGCCGTTCGACTCCCATTACTACGAGAAGCTGGCTGGCTCCGGGCTCCATGCCGAGCCGGAACATGTCTTCCGCGACATTTACCGCCGCCACCATTGGTCGGGGAGCGAGTCGGCGTCCGGAGCCGGGGCGAGTCTGCAGCAGACCCGGGCGCTCCGCCGGTCGCTGCCCGCGCTGCTGAGCGAGCTCGGCGTGGCGACGATACTCGACCTTCCGTGCGGGGACTACAGCTGGATGAGGACCTTCGATCTGCCGGTGGACCGCTACATCGGCGGAGACCTCCTGCCGGAGGTGGTCGAGCCGCTCGCGGTGACGTTGAGCGATGCCCGCCGGGAGTTCCGGGTTCTCGATCTCACCCGTGACCGGCTTCCGCCGGCCGACCTCCTGCTCTGCCGCGACTGCCTGGTGCATCTGTCATACGACGGGATCAGGCGCGCCCTCGGAAACGCGGTGAGGAGCGGCATCCCCTACTTTCTCACCACGACCTTCCCCGGATGCGAAGCGAACGAGGATATCGTCACCGGTGACTGGCGCGTAATCAACCTCGAGCGCGCACCGTTTCACCTTCCGGTGCCCATGCGGATCCTGAACGAAGGTTGTACCGAAAACGGCGGGATGTTCGCGGACAAGAGCCTCGCGCTCTGGCGAACCGAGGACCTCGGCGCGTTACCCTTCCTGGAGGCCTGACGCCCAATGTCCAAAGACCGCCCCGGGCCGGCCGCCGATGAGCAGGCGGTCCGCCAGTTGGCGGACGCGTTGTTCGTCACCACGGACACCAAGGACTGGGCGGGAGGTCGAGCCCTCTTCGTGGATGGTCTGGTGGACGTGGACATGACCTCCCTGGTCGGTGGCGAGCCGGTGCGGATCACGGCCGACCAGCTGTACGAGGGTTTTCGGGCGGGGCTCCACGCGGGGAAGAGCAGCCATCACATGGCGACGAACTACCGGGTCGAGCTGGACGGCGATCGCGCCGAGCTGTGGGCGAACGGGTATGCCTGGAATCATGTCGCCGCTCTGCCGGAAGGCGCGAACCTCTGGGAGACGTGGGGCAACTATCGTCTCACCTGCCGTCGCACGCCGGCCGGCTGGCGCCTGGATGGATTCCACTATTTCTCCAAGCTCACTCGCGGCAACGATGCGGTGCGGACGCATCCCGCCTGAGTGGTATCGCGGACGCCGATTCCTGGAGGGTCGATGACCAGCGCGCCGATCGCATTGCTCGCGGAGGCGATTCAGCCCGGATCCGGACGCCGGGGGTGGCACGGCGGCCCGACACCGGTCGGCGCGCTACGCGGAGTCACCGCCGAACAGGCCCGCTGGAAGCCGACTCCCCGGCGCAAGAGCATCTGGGTGCTCACCCTCCACATCGCCTATTGGAAGTACGCGGTGCGACGGCTGCTGGACGGCAGCGAGCGGGGGGCGTTTCCTCGGCACCCCTCGAACTGGCCCGCGCCGCCGCGACGGCCCGACGAGCGGAGCTGGTTGGAAGACGTGGCACTGCTCCGGGAAGAGCACGAGCGCCTGGTGCAGGCGGCGGGCTCGGTGGATCCGGCGTTGCTCACCCGCCGTCCGACGACCTCCAGGCTATGGACGTACGGCCAGCTCATGGTAGGCATCGCGATGCACGACGCGTATCACACCGGACAGATTCAGCTATTAAAGCGTCTGTGGCAGGAGCGGGTGCGCCGGTGAGCCGACACACGAGATGGGAGGTCACCGTATGACCGAAGCCGATGCCCAGCGCTTCGGGCTCGAGTGGGTCGAGTCGTGGAACAGCCACGATCTGGAACGCATTCTGAGCCACTATTCGGAGGACGTCGAGGTGACGTCGCCGCTGATCGAGACGGTGCTGGGCCCCGGACGGACCTCGGTCAGGGGGAAGAAGGCGCTGCGCGCGTACTGGGGTCCGGCGCTCGAGCGATATCCGGATCTGCGGTTCGTGCTCTTTCGCGCCTATGCCGGCCCCAACAGCCTGGTCCTGCACTACCAGAGCGTCCAGGGCCTGGTCGGCGCCGAGTGCATGGAATTCAACGTGGACGGCGCCGTCCGTCGGGTGCTGGCGCACTACGCTCTCGGTGCCGATCCGGTAGCCGCGTGACGCTCTGTCAGCGATGCGGTCAGCGGGACGCCGAAATCTTCCTGACCCACAAGCGCGAGGACGGGCTCCACTCGGTGGATCTGTGCGCGGTCTGCGCACGACGGGACCAGGGTCTGGTACTGGGGGCGCTGATTCAAGCCCAAACACCGGGCGCGCCGCCCCTGTCGGACTCGCAGGAGGCGGCCGTGCGCCGGGCGCTCGATCGAGTGGGGGAAACGCCCGCCGCCCCGGAGGGTGAGGGATGAAGATATGGGTCGATGCGGATGCCGCGCCGCGCGAGATGAAGGAGATCGTCTTCCGTGCGGCGAAACGGCTAGGTATCGAAACCGTGTTGGTGGCCAACAAGCATCTTCAGGTCCCACCCGGGTATCCCTTGGTATCGGCGGTGTGGGTGGACGGCGGATCGGACATGGCGGACCACTACATCGCGACCCAGGCCCGGGCAGGGGACCTCGTGGTGACTCAGGACGTGCCGCTCGCCGCGCAGCTGGTGCCGATGAACATCGCGGTGCTCGATCCGCGAGGGGAGGAGCACACGGCCGAAACCATCGGCGAGCGACTGTCGATCCGGGATTTTATGGATGCGGTGCGGATGGCCGGGGGGACGACCGGAGGGCCTCCCCCCTACGGCGCGCGGGCCAAGCAGGCGTTTGCGGCGGCGCTCGATCGAGCGCTCGCGAGACTCGGGCGTTGAGAGCCTTCAGCTCTCCCGGGCCCGCCGCCGCCGCCGCCGTGCGGCCGCCGCCTTCAGCTGCCGCGCTGCGCTGGGCTTGACGTAATGCCGCCGCTGGCGAAGCTCCTTGAGCAAGCCCGCCTTCTGCACCTTGCGCTTGAACAGTTTGAGGGCGTGCTCCAGGCGATCGCTTTCATCGAGCCGAACTTCTATCACGCTGCCCTCCCGCTGGGTGTGATCCGGAGGCATGCGAAAGGGGCTCGGCACATGTCCCGGGCCCCCCTGGCTCCTCGGAATGCCCTCGTGACACCGAGGGCGATGCATGCCAAGCTTACCCTAGCGGCCGCCGGACGGCAACGTCATGCCGACCATACATGCCTCGCGGCCTTTCGCCGCCAACCATGGAGGCACTAGGCTCTCACCATGCGCTCACCGTTTCCCGGTCTGATCATCGCACTCACCTGCGCCTGCGCCACCGGGTCCGAGGGCGCACCCCGCGCCGAAGCCAGACGAGCGGCCGCCGCGGCCGACAGTGACTTCGCCGAGGTGCAACGCCGGGGTCACGCCGCGATGGGAGTCGACCAGTACACTTCGACCCATCGCTTCCAGCCCCTCCCGGATGGCGGCCGGATCGAGCTCCAGCGCGATGCGATCGACCGCGTGGGAAGGAGCCGGATCCTGGAGCACATGGGTGAGATCGCCGAGGCCTTCGGGATCGGCGACTTCACCGTCCCCGGGTTCGTCCACACGCGTGAGGTTCCCGGCACCACCGTGATGGCCGCCCGGAAATCCCAGATCAAATACGTGGTGGAGAGTCTGCCGCGAGGTGCTGCACTGCGTCTGACGACCAGTGATAGCTCGGCGATCGAGGCGATCCATGAGTTCCTCGCCTTCCAGGCCCACGACCATCGGGCCGGCGAGGATCACTGAGATCGCCTTGCGAGGTATTCGGGCCGGGTTAGAGTACCGACGACAGGCATCCGAGGGCGAGGAGGACCCCTCCCACGCCCGCCCATCGCGCCCGGGCGCGGTAGCTTGCCCCCGCCAGGTCGGCCCGCGGCGCGCCGGGCAGGCCGGGCACGAGGTGGCGGAAGCTCGCGGCCAGGTCGGCACGGCCCGCCTCCCAGTAGCAGTAGAAGGCATAGAGGGCGAGGGTGACGGCTCCAGCCCAGCAGGCTTGCAGTAGCGATGCGGACATCTGGCCTTCCCGGTGGGTCACGAGCGGGTTGCACGTGGCGCGATGAGGCGGAACGATGCAATCTGCTGCATCGTTTCCCGCCGATCGAGACGGAAACAGGAGCATTCTCGGCCTACTGCATGAGCCAGGCCAATGCATGCGGCGAACCGCCGCTCTCGCCGAGCTTGATCGTGAGACGCACTCGCTCATCTTCCCTGGTGAACGGAGGGTTTGGTCTGGGACCCATGGCTCAGGGAGTCGCCCTGCACTCCGACACCATTTTCTGGCGCAGGTTGGATCAGCCGGGTCACGAGGCTGCGCGCCTCGTGCATCACGCCCCGTTCTGGCAGCTGGGCGGCACGGCGGTATTCGTCGAGGATCGGCAGCCCTGTCGACTGGAGTACCAGGTGGTGTGCGATGCCGGATGGCGGACGCTGCACGCCAAGGTGACCGGGTGGATCGGCCGGCAGCAGGTCAAGGCGGAGCTGTATACCGATACCGCCCGCCGGTGGATCATCAATGGTCAGCAGTCACCGGCGGTGGCCGGCTGTGTGGACCTCGATCTCGCCTTCAGCCCCTCCACCAATACGATTCCGATTCGCCGGCTGTCGCTCAACCAGGGCGAGCGCGCCGAGGTCCGCTCCGCGTGGCTCACCTTTCCGGCGCTTACCGCTCGAGCCCCTGGTTCAGACCTACGCTCGGACGGGGGAGTCGAGCTACCACTACGAGTCATTCGGCGGCGACTTCGTGACCGACCTGGAGGTCGGCGCCGCCGGGTTCGTCCTTCGCTACCCGCCGCTGTGGGAGGGCGAGGCCGGGACGTAACCGTGCCCGCCCCCAGAGAGCGGAACCCCATGCTGAACACCGAGGCCGACCCGAGGGTCTACTTTGCAGCCGAGCGGACGCTGCTCGCCTGGATCCGCACCGGCATGACGATCATGGCCTTCGGGTTCGTCGTCGCGAGGTTCGGTCTCTTCCTTCGCCTGCTCCGCGCGGAGACCGGGCAGCCGATCCATTCCGGAGGCCTCTCACCCTACCTCGGCTCCGTGCTGGTCGTCATCGGTGTCGTGGCGATCTCGGCCGGCACCAAGCGCTACCGCGATTTCTGCCGGCTGCTCGGGCGGTCGATGCTGCCGTCGCCGCACGCGGAAGTCCTGCCGCTGATCATGGGATGGTCGCTGGCCGCCTTGGGCCTGGTGCTGGTCGCCATCCTCCTGACGTGACCCGCGTTCGAATTTTCTCCAAGCGGTTCGCGGTGCCCGCGGAGGTGATCGACATGCAGGGTCACGTCAGCAATCTCGCCTATGTCGGCTGGATGCAGGACGTCGCCATCGAGCACTCCGCGGCCGCTGGTTGGCCCATGCGGCGCTACCTGGAGCTGGGGGCGGGGTGGGTGGTGCGATCGCATTTCATCGAGTATTTCCTCCCCGCATTCGCCGATCAGCCCCTGAGCGCGCACACCTGGGTTCCCCGGTTCGATCAGCGGTCCACGCCGAGGCGATACCTCTTCGTCCGGGAGGGCGACCGTGCCGTGCTGGCCGAGGCGGAAACCATCTGGGTGTTCGTGGACCTCGCGACCGGACGGCGCCGCCGGATTCCGCCCGAGCTGCTGGAGTCCTTCGACCCCGTGCCGGAGGACTCCGAGGTGCGCCGGACGCTCGGGCTCGCGACCTGACAGTTATTGTTCTAGCGATCGACGGCGCCGCCTTCACCTGGAACCGGAGGAGCCATGCCTCAGCCCAGCCTGGCGAACGAGGTCGCGAATCTGCACGCCACCCTGCAAGCGCTCGAGTCTCGCATCGCGAGCGGCGAAGTTCCGCTGGAGGGACTGGCCGAGTTCAAGAGCTCGGTGGACGACCTGCGGCTGCGGCTGTGGGGGTTGATGAGCGCGGGGACCGCGAACGACTACCGGGCCTTCCAGGAGAGGTTCCGGCTGCGCCGGACCAAGGAGATCTGCGAGGGGGTCGCGCGGGAGCTGCGGGCGGGCACGCTGAGCAACCGCCATGAAGAGCTCCCACCACTTGGCACTGCTGCCGGAGATCTCGCCAGCGTGATCGTGACCACCGTCCGACCAGCCAGCTGATGCAGTCACCGCGGTGATCCAATGACCGACAGGTTCGAGCTCGAGTTCGAGGGCAGGGAGTACACCGTCCAGGGCGGCGGCACTGCGGCCAGCGCGGCGAAAGGTGGCGGCGCTCCGGTGGGCCACCACGCCTGGTACATCAGTTTGGGTCCCATCGCCATCACGAGTCTCGAGGCCATCCACGGGGAGAGCCGGGATGCGTTGCGGGCGCGGATTCGCCAATGGCTGGCGGCGCACCCGGACATGCCAGACAGCGAAGATATGGTGCTGGGTGGGGGGTGAGGCGGACGGCCTCAGTCGAGCAGCTTGGTGGACGCGGCGGGTGTGGGGGACGACGGTTCGTCGGAGTGCCAGGTCTCCCAGGTCAGCGGGCAGCCGTTGCCGAAAGGGGGGCTGGGATGTCCCGCGCGCCGCATCAGCTCGTGGAGCATCTCGTGGCGAACGACCATCTCGTGCCCGGTCCAGTCGGAGGCGAGAAAGATCTTGTGTCCCGGATCCCAGTGCCCTACGCAGTCGCCGCTCGAGCAGGGAAAGCTCTCACCCGGCACGATCATCCACTCTACCCGGTCGAAGTTGCCGCCGAGCCCGGAGCACGCCTCGGTCTTTGCCCACCACGTCTGATAGACCGCCGGCGGCTCCCACGACTGACTCCCCGCGGGGTCGAAGCCGCAGCCGACGAGAAGGGTGGCGAGGGCCACCGGAAGCAGTCGAGGGAGTGGCAGCACGAGTCCGGGGAGGGCAATGGGCGTGCCGATCGCCGGCTCGAACGCAAGCCGTTGTTGCTCAACGCGAAGGCGTGAACTTCCCGACTCGTCTGGGCCACCTGCCTGTCGGGATGCAAGAGGCTCGCGCAGTGCCCGGTATGGGTCACAGGCGCCCTGCGATCCTGTTCGAGGTGAAACGATCGAGGGTCTGGCCCGCCGGGTGAAGGATCGCGAACTTACGAGAGGGCACCACCACGCTCCGGCTCCGCTCCTGGAGGTGCAAGATGTGGCACCGTTGGTCGAGCGTTCCGCTCTCCTTCCTGCTCTCCCTCGCGGCTATTCCGGCCGCCGCTCAGGTCGAGCTCACCGTGCATGGCGGTCTTCACATGGGCCCGGGCGGGGGGCGCCAGGCACTGGAGTCCCCATCGCGTGGGGCGACGGGACACAGCCGCCTGCTGGGTGAGGCCACCACGGCGGGCGCGCGGCTCGGCGTCTGTCTTTCGGACCGATGGCAGCTGGATGGGGGAGTCGCCTGGTCCCGAAGCAGCAACTGGGAGGGGGCAGTGAGCCGGGCTCTGCCTTCGTTCGAGACTCAGACGCTCTTTCTCAGCAGCACGGTGCAGGGGTGGCTCACCCAGCCGGGGTCGCGCTTCGGCGTCGTCGCCGGAGTGGGGCCCGCCATGATCGTACAGCGCGGGCATGGCCCATCGGCCGTTCAGCAGACGAACGTCGGCGGGATGGTCACGGTTGGCGGTGTCATGCGGCTCGATCGCCGATTCTCGGTGCGATTGGACGCGCAGCAGTACCTCTTCAGCCGCACCTTCGATGACAGCTACACCCCGCATCTCGGGACCGCCCCGGCCCCCGAGCACGCCTCCCGGCCCCGGCACGACTTCGTGCTCCTCGCGGGTTTCTCGTGGCGGAGCGACTGACCACGATACGGCGCGCGGTGCCGGGCGATGCGACCCGATTGGCCGAGCTCGGCGCCCGCACCTTTCGCGACGCGTTCGAGGCCGACAACTCGCCCGAGAACATGGCGCTGTATCTGGCGGCGACGTATGGCGCGGACCTGCAGGCCGCCGAGCTTCGGAACGCCGGCATGGTCACGCTGCTCGCGGAGGGCGAGAGCCGGCTCGCTGGCTACTCCCAGCTTCGGGAGGGGCCGGCGCCGGACTGCGTCGAGGGGCCGAGGCCGCTCGAGCTGTCGCGATTCTACGTGGAGCGCGCCTGGCAGGGACAGGGCGTGGCGCAGAAGCTGATGGCGGCCACGCTCGAGGCCGCCGCCGCCCGTTGCGCCGGCACCGTCTGGCTGAGCGTCTGGGAGCGGAACCAGAGGGCGCAGGCGTTCTACCGCAAGTGCGGCTTCGAGGACCGTGGGGAGAAACCGTTCTTCCTCGGCAGGGATCGCCAGACCGACCGGGTCATGGCGCTTGCGCTGCCGGAAGAGAGGGACGTCCGTCCGTGAGGATGGATTCGAGGCTCGGAGGAGTGCACATGGTGGCCTACATGGTGGATGGCGCGATGGCGCAGCAGTCGCGCGAGGAGGGCCTCGGTATGCGCCGCCGGATCTCGCTCGTCGTGACGGCGGGCCTCCATCGTCTCGTCGCGAACCTCGCCGGGGTGGCGCTGGCGGGACATCCCCGGGCCGGCGGCATTCCGGTGCTCCGGGGCGGCGGGGCCGGGCCCGACTGCAGGAGCCACCTGGAGTCGGCACTGAGCCTGCTCGACCGCTCGTCGCCCGGTTTCAGGCTCCGGCTTCAGCGGCACGTGACCAGTTTCTTCCTGACGCGCCGGCCACGGGCGCACGGCTACTATTCGCGGATCACGGGCACGTGCACGCTCGACCTGGGCGCGCTCGGCCGCGAGTCGCCCGCGGAAGTCGCCGGCGCCATGGTCCGCTGCGCGACCGAAGGCTGGCTCTGGCGCTCGGGGCGCGGGCGATCACCGGATGACGAAGCGCGCATCCTTGCCGTGAGCGAGCTCGCGCGACTGCATTTCCTCCGACGCGCGGTCAAGCGACTGGGTGCCCCACTCTGATCTCTCGGTTCTGCCGAACTCCTCCAACCACCACCGAAGGCTCCCGCCGATGAGGCATCCTGAACTCGTCGCTGGGCCACTCGTGGTTGACCTGACCACTCGCGTCGAGCCCGGGCGCACGCCGGGCTCCCCACCCTGGTAGAGGAGAAGTCATGCCGGCATACGTCATCGTCAACATCACCGTCCGCGATCCGGCTCGCTACGAGGAATACAAGCGCCTCGCCAGTCCCACCGTCCCGGCATTTGGCGGCCGCTACATCGCGCGAGGCGGGCCGGTGGAAGTCAAGGAGGGCGGGTGGTCCCCCTCGCGGCTGGTGATTCTCTGAGTTCCCGGATCTGGACCGAGCGCGCGCCTGGTGGTCGTCGCCGGAGTACGCGCCGGCGAAAGCCGTCCGGCAATCATGCGCGGACGCCCAGCTGGTGCTCACCGAAGGGTTGCCCGGCTAGAACCATTCCCTGCTGGAGGCAGGCATGATCTCGGTCACGACTCCCGCCATCGAAGCCATTCTCGGCGCCAAGGGATAGCGCGCGTGGATCCCCAGCGCGGTATCACCTTGCGATTTCTCGCCGAGCCGACGGACGTAAACTTCGGCGGCAAGGTGCACGGCGGCGCCGTCATGAAGTGGATCGACCAGGCGGGATACACCTGTGCCGCCGGCTGGACCGGCACCTATTGCGTCACTGTCTACCTCGGGGGGCTCCACTTCCTGGGACCGATCCGCGTCGGAGAGGTGGTCGAGCTCCGGGCGCTCGTCATCCGCACCGGCCGCACCAGTCTGGATATCGCGATCGACGTCTACGCCGGGGACCCCAAGAGCGCGGAGCGACGGCGCACCGGACACTGCGTGGTGGTGTTCGTCGCACTCGGGCCCGAGGGCAAGCCCGCGAGCGTCCGCCCGTGGAAGCCCGAGACCGAGACGGACCGGGCGCTCGAGGCATACGCGGAGCGTCTCGCCGGGCTGCGGAAGCAGATGGACACCGAGATGGAGAGGCGCCTGGGAAGCGCGTCTCGGTCGTGAGGCCGTGGGAGCGCCGCCGCGACAGTCTGGTGGCCGCATGACTCCGAGCCCATCTTGGTTCCTGAGACGCGCCGGCTATTGGGGTGGAATGGACCAGAAGATCTCGTCGCCCGACCCAGTGGGGAACGGTTCGCTGAGCACCGGTCTGCCGGCCGATCGGATCGGGCGGGCCTCCAAGTGAAACGCCGCCGATCCGGCCGTGAGCGCCCGGGGCAGGGCGAATACCGCGGTGTCGGTCGCAGGCACGAAGCCCAGCCGGACCGGACGGTTCAACGACGGCCTGAGGTAGATATCCATGTCGGCCGACGCGCGGTTCTCGATCCGCACCTTGACACCTGAGTCCGGTGAAGGATCCCCCGCGGGAGCGCTCCCGGCGCAGGCGGCGGTGCCGAGCCACAGGGAGACCGCGGAGGCGTGGAGGAGTGAGCGCATGAAGTCACCTCGATCGAAAAAGCCCGAAATGCCTCGGCGAAAGATTACGCTTGTGCCCCTCATCGCGCTCGCCGCGGTGCTGACCGCCGGCCCGTCCCTGGCCCAGAGCACTACAGCCCCGACCGGCGCCAGGTCCGATTCCGCGGTGGCCGCGTCGCCCGACACCGTGCGCTCCGACAGTGTGCGCACCGACAGGGCGCGCACCGACAGTGTGCGCACCGACAGCGTGCGGAGGGACAGCGTGCGCACAGACAGCGCGGCGGTCCCTCCCGTCGATTCGCTGGCTCGGCGGGGTGCGGACACCACGGCGCGGGCGGCCAGCGCTGTCCCTTCTGCCGCGCCGGTGGACAGCGCACTCGGCGCGGCGTGCGAACAGTCGGCTCAGGGTCCACCCGACGTGTTGCTGGTGACGTTCCGGCCTTCGACTACTGAAAGCGAGCGATCCGCCGTCGCCCTGGAAGTCGGCGGAACCGTGCTCGGCATGAGCCAGTCTGCGCCCGGCGCCTGGTATCTCCAGGTGCCCGGCAGCGCCTACGATCCGGCCGTAGCGGATCGCCTGATTCTGTTGTCTCCGGTGCTGGAAGTCGGAAGCACCCGCTGTCCTTCCTGAGCCGCCCCTGCTCGCGGCGAAACCTGCATCGGAGACGCTGCTCGTGCAGACACTCGTACGAATGCTCCCGCGGCGGGCAGCTAGTCTCTTTCTCGGCGGCCTCATGTTGATCACGGGCTGCGATGGTCCGCGCGCGCCCGCGCTCGGGCTGGACTTCATCCCCGTCGAGGGGAATTCATCGCTTCCATTTTCCTCCGCGGTGCGGGTCGGTCCCATGCTGTACCTCTCTGGCCAGATCGGGACCGACAGTACCGGTAAGCTTGTGGCGGGTGGAATCGTGCCGGAGACGCGACAGACCATGGAGAACATCCGCGCCGTGGTCGAGCGCAACGGCTCCTCCATGGACCGGGTGGTGAAGTGCCTGGTGATGCTGGCGGACATGAGTGAGTGGAGCGCGATGAATCAGGTGTACGTCACATTCTTTCCCCGTCATCTGCCGGCGCGAAGTGCCATGGGCGCCAGCGGGCTCGCGCTTGGCGCGCGAGTCGAGATCGAGTGTTTGGCCGTGATGGATTAAAGTAGTTTCTCCGGTAAATACCCTAAATATTAGTGGCACATGGCGTTATATCTATCACATGATCTGGCCTCCAACCTCTCCAGCACTCTCCGCCGTCGCCGGCGCACCTGATCCAAACCACCCGCAGCTTCGATCCGTGGTGAATGAGTTCGTTGCCGCGAGTGAGAGACTGCGCCGTCTGGCCGCCTCGGTGCCTGACGCGCTGTGGGCGACCCGAGCCGACCCCGCGCGCTGGTCCGTGGGCGAATGCATTGCTCACCTCAACCTCACCGCCGAGGCGTACCTCCCGCTGTTGCGGCGTGGGATCGAGGAGGGAGCCCGCCTCGGGAAGGCGCCGGCTCGATTCCGTCGCGACGTGGTGGGATGGATGCTGTGGCGCATGGCGGGCCCGCCGGTGCGTCACCGGGTGCGCACGACGGCGAGCTTTGTTCCCTCGGGGTCCGAGCCCCGGGCCCGCACCCTGGAGAAGTTCGACCGCCTGCAGTCCGACCAGATCCGGTGCGTGGCCGAATCGGAGGGGCTCCCCTTGGGACGGATCCAGATCACCTCTCCGTTCAATGCCCGCCTGCACTACAACCTGTATTCCTGCCTCACGATTCTTCCGCGCCATCAGCATCGCCACATCTGGCAGGCCGAGCAGGTGCTGGAGGGACTGCGCCGGCAGAGGTAAGTTGAAAGACCCCAGCCGGAGAACCGAATGCTGCACTCCTTCGCACTCCCCTCCATCGCGGTAGCCGCGCTCGCCTTCACGTCGAACCTCGTCCCGGTCGCCAAGCCATGCAGTGGTCTCACCGCCATGCCGGCGCTCGAGGAGATGCTGCCACGGGCACGGGCGGCGCTGGACATTCCCGGCACCGAGCAAGTCGCGCTCGACCCCGCACGGCGGTGCATCGGCATCCAGGTGCGCACTCCGGGCACGGCGCGTCTGGTGAAGCTGCTGCTCCGCGGGGTCAAGATTCCCCGTGAAGCGGTGGAGCTCAGAGTGGTCGAGCCCACGCCCGCCCCGGGCGCATGATGTCGCGAGCGTGATCGTGCGTGCCTTCGCCGATCACTTCTCCCGGCTCGCGACGGGCTACGCCGCGTATCGTCCTCGGTACCCCGAAGGATTGTTCTCCGCCATCGCCGCCGCGAGTCCGTTCCGTGATCGCGTGTGGGATTGCGCAACCGGCACCGGCCAGGCGGCGCCGGGGCTCGCGGCACACTTCCACTCCGTGTTCGCCAGCGACGCCAGTAGGGAGCAGATCCGCGCGGCACGGCCTCACGATCGAGTCCGCTATTTCGTGGCGCGGGCCGAGGCCGCGCCGTTGCGCTCTCAATCGATGGGGATGGTGACCGTCGCGCAGGCTCTGCACTGGCTCCAGCTCCCCGAGTTCTACGCGGAAGCCCGGCGGGTGCTCCGGCCCGGCGCATTGCTGGTGGTGTGGACCTATGGAAACCAGCGGGTGGACAGTGGACCAGTGGACGAGGTGTTGAGCGATTTCTACGATCGGGTGATCGGCTCCTATTGGGCGCCGGAGCGCCGCTGGGTGGAAACCGGCTATCGCACGCTCCGCTTCCCCTTCGAGGAGATCGCGATCGACGCGCCGGCGATGGTCGCCCAGTGGAGTCTCCCCCATCTGCTGGGCTACATCGGCACCTGGTCGGCCGTGGCGCGGTATCGGCAGGTCACTGGACACGATCCCATGACTGAGCTCGCCGGCCGGCTGGTACCGCTGTGGGCCGATCCCTCGGCGCCGCGCCGGGTGGAATGGCCGTTGAGCGTGCGGGCCGGACATTGAGGAGGGAGCCGAGTTGCTGATAGAGGCGGTGGCCGCGATCCTGGACCGCGATCTCCGGGCGCTCGCCCGCGAGGTCGAGGCATATCCCGACGAGGCTGCGCTCTGGCAATTGCCGGAGGGTATCCCCAACTCCGCCGGCACCCTCGTGCTTCACCTGACCGGCAACATCCAGCACTACCTCGGCGCGCGGCTCGGGAATACCGGCTATAAGCGTGATCGCCCCGCCGAGTTTTCCGCCCGCGGCGTGCCGCGAGAGGCCCTGCTCAGACAGATCGAGGCGGCGCGCGGCGCGGTCCGCTCCACGGTGCAGAAGCTGACGGCCGAGGCGCTGGAGCTGGACTTTCCGGAGGTCGTGGGCGGCATGCGGGTGGTGACGGGGGAATACCTGATCCACCTGGTGAGCCACTTCGACTATCACCTGGGTCAGGTGAGCTACCATCGCCGGCTGGTCACCCGGGACTCCCGAGGGGTGGACGCGATCCGCGCCGGCGAGCTCTCCTCCGCACGGCCGGTCGTGGACTGACCGGGTGAAGCAGCGCTCACCGATGTCCTGGACTCCCAAGGCCCGACGATTCTGGCCGCTCTTCCTGCTCGTGCTCGTCGCCGACTGCGCCACCAAGCGCGCCGCGGAAACCCACCTTTTTCCTGCCTACGTGCCCCACGAGCTCCTCGGTGAAGTAGTTCGGCTCACGCTGGCCTACAATCCCGGGGCCGCCATGAGCATCTCGCTCGGCGACCATTCCCGTCTCGGTTTCTCCATGTTGGCCCTGGGCGCCCTGGCGATCCTGGGGCACCTGTATCACCAGACCTCGGCTGGCGACCGCCTCGCGGCCGCCGGGCTCGCGCTGATCGCCAGCGGTGCGCTCGGCAACCTGCTCGACCGGCTGCGGTCGCCGAGAGGGGTGGTGGATTTCATCGACGTCGGCATTGGAGACTTGCGGTTCTGGACCTTCAACATCGCCGACGTGGGGATCACCTGTGGGGCGGTGCTACTGGTCCTCGCGTTTCAGCGGGGGAGCCGGCCCGAGACGATCGCCATGCCCGGCTCAGCAGGTGGTGACGAGACCTGAGGCGAGCACTTCGAAGTCGCTCCCCCGTACTCTGAGCTCACGCAGCTGATCGAGCGCATCCTCCCATGCGGGATTGCTCGTGCCCGTCACGTACCACGCGCTTCCCTGGTCGGCCAGGATCATCCCGTACCGCTTCATCGCCGTGAGAATGACCAGCGCGTCGCCGCTGTAGGCGCCGAGTGGGAAGCTCGCCTTGAGCCGAACCCGAGTGCCGTAGGGGGGAAGCGCGTCGTCGGGGTATTGGCCGCAGTGACTCGCGGGCGCCGTATAGGCGCGGCGCACCTGGGGAACGGTGAATCGGAGGGCGTGGTGCAGCCGGTCGGCCGCCACCTCCTCGTACTTGAGGAGCCCCGGCAGGATTGGCAGTCCCGCCGCATCGGCGGAGGTCCAGCCGGGAGGCCTGGTGTGGTTGCTGGTGAGGTCCCACACCGCCGAGGAGCTGACCTGGAAACCCACTCCGGTGCGCACGGTATTGAACAGCTCGTAGAGCCGGCAATCTCCCTGCCGCACGACGAGCACGTGGCGATCCCCCGAGCCGGGATCGGGTTCCTCGGTGCTGCCGCCCTCGATGTGCACGTCGAGCGGGATCGGCATCGGCCCCGGATCGCTCTCGTCGGAGTAGTCGGCCCCGCCGGCGCCGAACGCAATGGGCACCAGCGGCTGGTCCGCCGGCACGACGGTGTACGGGATGCCGTAGTACTCCTCGGTCGTCCCCAGGTCGAGATGGATCGGGTTGTCCGGCGCCATCCGGGCCAGCAGCGTGGCGGAACTGGGATGCACCGGATCGCCGCTCACGTCGCGATTCCAGGCGTTGTCCGCGGGGAAGATCTGGCATCCGCCGATGCTCGGCAGCGGCCCGGCGGGGCCTGGGCCGGGGGGATTTCCTCCGGGCGGAGGGTTGCCGCCCGGGCCTGTCGGTTCTGCGGCGCTGCCGCAGGCTGCAATGACGAACGCGAAGAGGGCCAGGGCCTGGCGCACGCAATCCTCGACGGAATGATCTGGCGGGGATAGGGGCAAGTTCCATGCGCCAGGTGCCCCTGCCGGATGCATCGGTCTGCATCTCGGGTAGCGTTTGCGACCGGCCGCGCCTACCATCCCAGCATGTCGCCATCCCGCGCGCTCCAGACCTACGAGGGCGAAGCGGTCACGGTCACCTTCGATCCCGTGCGATGCATTCATTCGGAGGAATGCGTGCACCGACTTCCCGCGGTGTTCGATCCCTCCCGCATGCGCTGGATTCGCCCCGACGCGGCTGCCGCGGACGAGGTGGTGGGCGCAGTCGCAGGGTGTCCATCCGGCGCGCTGCGCGTGCGACGCGAGGGAGCGTCCGCGGCGGCGACGAGTGCCGGCGGCGAGGTGACCATCACGTTCTCACGGGACGGTCCGCTTCTGTTGCGGGGATCGATCCGGATCATGAATGCGTCGGGTGAGACCATCACGGCCGACACGGCCGCGCTCTGCCGCTGCGGGGCCACGGGCAACGCTCCGTTCTGTGACGGAAGCCACACTCGGATCGGCTTCGCCAACCCTGATCCCTCACGCTTGAGAGCTGAGCAGGTCCGTAGGGCGCGGACCAATCGCCGTCGGCAGCAACCCAACGGAGGCACACGATGAAGCGGTCGAGAACGGGGTGGGCGCTCGCGGCGCTCGCGACGCTCCTCGCGGGGAGCGCTGTGGCGCAGGGGCCCAACGCACCGGAGCGGGAAATCCAGGCGCTGTTGGACCAGTCCGCCGCGTCGTGGAACCGCGGTGATCTCGACGGCCACCTCGCCGACAACGCCGACTCCATCACCTTCATGACGAGGACTGGGCCCCTCGTCGGCAAGAGCAAGACGGCCGACGCGTTGCGCCGCGGCTTTTTCAAGGATGGAAAGCCGATTCAGGCGTTGCGCTTCGAGCAGGTGACCATCCGGCGCCTGGGCGACGGCTACGCGCTCGTGGTCGGCCGCTTCATCCTCGACGGCGGAGGTCAGCCGGAGCGCAGCGGCTGGTTCTCGACCATCTGGGAGCGGCAGGCCGCCGGATGGCGAGTCATTCACGACCACTCGAGCTGACATGACGCCACCTTCCTCGCTGGTGATCGAGCTCCCCCCATGGCTGCAGGACGTCGTGGACTGGCGCGCGTCCTTTCGGTCTGACGAGGAGCGGATGCGGGTGGTCGTCGAGCTTGCGCGCCAGAACGTGCTGCGAGGCGCGGGTGGGCCGTTCGGGGCGGGGGTGTTCGAGTCGAAAGGTGGCCGGCTGGTCGGCGCCGGTGTCAACAGCGTGACCCGGCTCAACAACTCGGTGCTCCACGCCGAGACGCTGGCGATCATGCTGGCGCAGGCTCGGCTCGGGACCTACGCGCTTGCCTCCGCGGGTGCCGACACGTACGTGCTGGTGACCTCGTGCGAGCCCTGCGCCATGTGCCTCGGGGCGACGCTCTGGAGCGGCGTTCGCGGCCTGGTCTGCGGCGCGGCCAAGGAGGACGCCGCCGCCGTCGGCTTCGACGAGGGACCGGTGTTCGCCGAGAGCTGGGCCTACCTGGAACGCCGCGGCGTCCGCACCGCGCGAGGTGTGCTTCGCAGCGAGGCTGCCGCCGTGCTCGAGCTCTACCGGGCGACCGGAGGAGCGATCTACAACGCCTGAACCGCTCCCCGTCCCGCCAAGCCGGCGTCGTGGCAGTGTGATTGCGGCCATGAACTGGATGGGCGGCCTCGCCCTCCTCCTCTTCTGGCTCCCGGTCTTCGGCCCCCTCATCGCCGGCTTCGTCGGTGGCCTGAAAGCGGGTTCCATCCGCACCGCGATCGTCGCGGTCTTCCTCCCCGCGCTGCTCACCGGCCTGCTCGCCTTCGCCGGCGTCACCTACCTCACGGATTGGTACGGATGGGGGGTACTAGCGGGCCTGGGAGGTGTGATGATCTCCCTGCTGAACGTCGTCCCCTTGCTGGGTGGCGCCATCGTCGGAGGACTGGCGGCCCGGCTCACCCGCGGTTGACACTCCCACTTCCACCCGGGACGATCCCCAGGGGCGCGAGTATGCGGAGCACTCTCTCGGCCTGGCTCTTCCTGCTCGCCGCCGGCACGGCGAGCTGTGGCTCCACCTCGCCGGGCTCGCCGGACGACGAGCTCGCCGTGCTGTTCGTGGGGAACAGTCTCACCGCCGCGAACGATCTGCCCGGGATGGTTGCGGCGCTCGCCGCCGCGGCCGGCGTTCAACGGTTCCGCTATGAGGAGGTGACCGCGGGCGGCGCCGCCCTGGAAGACCACTGGAGCGACGGGCGGGCGGTCGAGGCGATCGAGGGCGGCCGATGGGACATCGTCGTGTTGCAGCAGGGCCCGTTCGCTGGCGACGAGCCGGCTCAATCTGATCGAGTGGGCCGGACGGTTCGCCCAGAAGATTCGCGAGCGGGGCGGCCGGCCCGCCATGTACATGGTGGGGCCTCCACTGGGTGGAGACTGGGACGCCGTCACCCGGTCATACACCGACGCGGCGATAGCGGTGGACGGCATGCTGTTTCCCGCCGGCGAGGCCCTGCGCGCGGTCCATGCCGAAGGCGGAATCGCCCTGCTCGCCGCCGACCAGTTTCATCCCAGCCAGGCGGGAAGCTACCTCGCCGCACTGGTCATCATCGGCGGGTTGACCGGGCGATCCACCGAGCGCCTCTCATCGCGCCAGTCGGTCGTCACCTTGCCCCCCTCCCAGAGCGCCAGGTTGGAGCGCGCCGCCGACCAGGTCAACCGCGAGCGCGGCATCCCCTGAGTGGCGCGGTGGGGCTTGCCGGGCGTGCCGCGCCAGGGTTTCGTATAGCACCGGCGGCCTCCCATCCACCCTGGAGACTCGATGCGGCTTCTGTTCCTCTTCCTCGCCTTCCTCGGCGTCGTCGGGATCGCGCTCGGTGTCCTCAACATGGTCCGGGGAGCCGCCGGCCCGCACGGTGTGCCCTTCAGTTTCGAGAACTACGGCGGGCCGGGCTCGATGATCGCCGGCCTGATGCTCGTGGCCGGCTCGCTGTATATCCGGTCCATCTGGCAGGAACGCAGGTAGCCTCGCGCGTCCTACCGCGAGTGCGCACCCAGTCCGGCAGCATCCCACATCCCAAGATGAACCACCACCACGCAGCTCAATAGGCGCGAGGTAGGGACGTGATGCCGCTCCTCCGCAGTCTCCTGAAGACCCTGGACGAGCTCCGCGGCCACCACCGGCGCCGACTCGGGTTTCTGGATGCTCCGATCGAGCGCCGCCGGCCGCGCATCGTCATGGAAGACTACGCGGCGCGGCACTCGATCGAGCACACCCTCGACCGGAAGGCCGAGCTGCGGCGCCTGGCGCCGACCCGGCCGGAGGCGGCTGCGCGCTACCTCCAGCTGCTCACCTACGAGCTCGAGGGGCTCCGCGAGGTGATGACCACGCTCAAGACCACCACCGCCGGACGTGACCTCCAGGAGTGCCTGGCCGAGAACAAGGTCGAGATCGAGCGGCTGGAGATCGAAGTCGCCTGGTGCGCGACCCTCCTGCCCCCAGGTCGCGACGCCCGTCCTCGATGAAGCGCGAGCTCGCGCTGCTGCTGGTGACCGTGCTGGTAGTGGATGCCCTCTTCGTTGCCGGATACTTCCTCTTCCATCTCGCCAGGGCCGGCGATCCCGCCAAGCTTGGCTACACCGCCGTCTGGACGGTCGTCGTTTTGGTGGTGGTGCTCCGCGGTCTTACCCGTATCCGATCCCTCAGGCGTCGCTCCGGACCCTGATCGAAGGCCTGTCAGGACACCGGTGCCCTTGTTCGACTGCCGGCAGAGCATGTGACGCGCGTCACCCGCGTGGACGTCGAGGGGGTAGTGGCGCGCAACCGACAGCTTTACGTTGGATTTCATGGAACCGAGACGTGCGGTCGAACACGATCCGGACCGTACGCCACCCCACCTGGTCGTCAGTGGCATCGCGCCGCGCGTGCGAGGCGGACGGTATGCGGTGAAGCGCCTGGTGGGCGATGAGCTGCGGATCGGTGCCGACATCTTCACCGACGGACACGATGTCCTCGCCGCCCGCGTGCTCTACCGGACGCCGCGCGAGCGGCGGCCCCTCTCGGCGCCGATGACCTACTCGTTCGAGGACGATCGCTGGTACGCCACGCTCCCACTCGACAGGGTGGGGGAGTGGCGCTTCACGGTCGAAGGGTGGATCGACCGCTTCGCCACCTGGCGAAGCGAGCTGGAGAAAAAGGTGGGAGCGGGGCAGGATGTCGCCTCGGAGCTGCTGGAAGGGGCCGATCAAGTCCGCGACGCTGAGCCGCACGCGCGGGGAGACGACCACGACCGGCTCGCAAACTTCGCCGCGTTGCTCGGCGATGCCACCGCACCGTCCGAGGCACGCGTCGGGGCTGGACTCTCCCCCGAGCTCCGGGGCCTCATGGAGGCGTACGGCCAGCCCTACGGGCTTACCCGGGACGAGACCGAGTACCGGGTCCGCGCCGATCGCCGCGAGGCGGGATTCGCGGCGTGGTACGAGCTCTTCCCCCGGTCCACCACCACCGACCCGGAGGGGCACGGCACCTTCCGCGACGCCGAGCGTGCCTTACCTCGCATCGCGGCGCTCGGCTTCGACGTTGTGTACCTCCCCCCGATCCATCCGATCGGCCACACCCACCGGAAGGGTCCCAACAACGCCCTGGTGGCGGCGAAGGGCGATCCCGGGAGTCCTTGGGCGATCGGCAACGAGCAGGGCGGCCACACCGCGGTGAACCCCGATCTCGGCACCCTCGACGACTTCCGGCAATTCGTGGATCGGGCCCGCTCGCTGGGACTGGAGGTGGCGCTCGACTATGCGCTCCAGTGTTCCCCCGACCATCCGTGGGTTCGGGAGCACCCCGACTGGTTCTTCATCCGGCCAGACGGCACCATCAAGTACGCCGAGAATCCGCCCAAGAAGTACGAGGACATCTACCCCATCAATTTCTGGTGCGATCAGCGCGAGGCTCTCTGGGACGCCTGCCGCGAGATCTTCCTCTTCTGGATCGCGCAGGGAGTACACACCTTCCGGGTGGACAATCCGCACACCAAGCCGTTCGCGTTCTGGGAGTGGGTGATCGGCGAGGTGCAGCGGGAGCATCCCGAGACGGTCTTCCTCTCCGAAGCCTTCACCCGGCCCAAGCGGATGCAGACCCTCGCACAGCTCGGCTTCAGCCAGTCGTACACCTATTTCACCTGGCGCAACACCGCGGCCGAGCTGGCCGAGTACCTGACCGAGCTGACCACTTCTGAGATGGCGGACTACTTCCGCGGCAACTTGTTCACCAACACGCCCGACATCCTCCATGAGTATCTCCAGCTCGGTGGCCCTCCGGCCTTTCGCGTCCGGCTGCTCCTGGCCGGCACCCTGTCGCCGCTCTACGGGATCTACAGCGGCTTCGAGCTGAGCGAGAACGTGCCCGTCAGGGAGGGGAGCGAGGAATACCTCGACTCCGAGAAGTATCAGGTGCGGGTGCGGGACTGGAGCGCACCCGGCAATCTCGACCCGGACATCACCCGGCTCAACCAGATCCGCCGGACGGAGCCGGCCCTGCAGGCACTGACCAACCTGACGTTTCACCCGAGCAGTCACCCCGACGTGTTGCTGTACCTCAAGGGCGCCTGGGGCCGGGACCTGCTCTGCGCCGTCTCGCTGAATCCGCACGAGCCGGTGGAGGCCGATCTGGCCGTGCCCCTGGAGCGGCTCGGCCTCGGCGAGGGCGCGAGCTACGAAGTGGAAGACCTGCTGACCGGCGAGCGACTTCGGTGGCAGGGGATGCCCCAGGGCGTGCGCTTCGATCCCGCCGAGCGGGCGGGCTATGTCTGGCGTGTGGTACGCGGCGGGGGAGGCGAGGGATGAGCGAGGAGACCGGCTGGTACCGCGACGCGATCATCTATCAGCTGCACATCCGGGCGTTCCGGGACAGCGATGCGGACGGGATCGGCGACTTCGCCGGGCTGACCGAGAAGCTCGACTACCTGAAGGACCTGGGCGTGACCGCGGTGTGGCTGCTGCCGTTCTATCCCAGCCCGCTCCGGGACGACGGCTACGACATCGCCGACTACACTGACGTGAACCCGTCGTACGGCACGCTACAGGACTTCAAAGCCTTCTTGCGCGAAGCGCACAAGCGCGACCTCAAGGTCATCACCGAGCTGGTGATCAACCACACCTCGGATCAGCACCCCTGGTTCCAGCGGGCCCGGCGCGCCCGGCCGGGCTCGCGGGCCCGGGAATTTTACGTGTGGAGTCACACCGTTGACCGCTATACCGACGCGCGCATCATCTTCAAGGACTTCGAGCGCTCCAACTGGACCTGGGACGCGGAGGCGGGCGCCTACTACTGGCACCGGTTCTATTCGCACCAGCCCGACCTCAACTTCGACAACCCGACCGTCCAGAAAGCCACCTTCGCGGCGCTCGACTTCTGGCTCAGGTTGGGGGTGGACGGGCTCCGCCTCGACGCCGTGCCCTACCTCTACGAGCGCGAGGGCACCAGTTGTGAGAATCTCCCTGAGACCCACGCCTTCCTGAAGGAGCTGCGCCGCCGGCTCGACGCCAAGTACAAGAACCGGATGCTGCTGGCCGAAGCCAACCAGTGGCCGGAGGATGCCGTGGCATACTTCGGCAACGGGGACGAATGCCACATGGCGTTTCACTTCCCGGTCATGCCGCGCCTCTTCATGGCGGTCCAGATGGAGGACCGCTTTCCCGTGGTGGACATCCTCCAGCAGACCCCGGCCATTCCGGAGAATTCGCAGTGGGCGGTCTTCCTCCGCAACCACGACGAGCTGACCCTCGAGATGGTCACCGACGAGGACCGGGACTACATGTACCGGGTGTACGCCAGCGATCCCCAGGCGCGGATCAATCTCGGGATCCGCCGCCGGCTCGCGCCGCTGATGGGGAACGACCGGCGCCGGATCGAGTTGATGAACGCGCTGCTCTTCTCCTTGCCGGGTACGCCGGTGATGTACTACGGCGACGAGATCGGGATGGGCGACAACATCTACCTCGGCGACCGCAACGGCGTCCGGACGCCGATGCAGTGGAGCCCGGACCGGAACGCCGGCTTCTCCCAGTCCAACCCGCAGAAGCTGTATTCCCCGGTCATCATCGACCCGGAGTATCACTACGAGGCGCTCAACGTCGACGCGCAGCAGAACAACCCCCACTCCCTGCTCTGGTGGATGAAGCACATCATCGGCCTGCGGCGGCAGTACCGCGCCTTCGGCCGGGGAACCTTGCGCTTTCTCCTGCCGGACAACGGGCGTGTGATCGCGTTCGTCCGGGAGCACGAGGACGAGCGGATTCTGGTGGTGGCCAACCTGTCGCGCTACGCGCAGGCGGTTGAGCTCGACCTGGCGGACGTCCAGGGCGTCACGCCGATCGAGATGTTCGGCCGCACCCCGTTTCCGCAAATCGGTGTCACGCCCTACCTCGTCACCTTGAGCCCCTACGCCTTCTACTGGTTTCTGCTGCCGACCGGGTCCGCCGGCTCGCGGCGGGAGACAAGGGAGTTCAAGGCGCCCGCCGTCCGCTTCAGCGGCAGCTGGGAGGAGCTGATTCGCGGAGAGGAGCGGGAGGTACTGGAGGTTCTGCTCCCGACCTACCTCCGGGGGAGCCGGTGGTTCCGGGGAAAGGCCAGGCAGATCACCTCGGCTGCGGTCGTGCGTGCGATTCCGGTGCCGGTGGGTGAGCGCGACGCCCTGCTGACGCTGGTGGAGGTGCGCTACCTCGACGCCGACCCGGAGCACTACGTGCTCCCCCTCGCCTTCGCCGACGGAGATCGCGCGCGCGCGATCGCGCTGGCGTCGCCCGGCGCCGTGATCCTGTCGCGCGAAGGTGGGGGCGTCCTCTACGACGCCATGGCCGACGACGGATTCGTGAACGCGCTGGTGGACGGGATGGGGCGGAAGAAGCACTGGCGCGGCGCCAGGGGTGAGCTGGTCGGCAGCCGCACCCGGGCCTTCACCGGTCTCCGCGGCGACGACGGTCCACTGCGCACCACGGTACTGCGCGGCGAGCAGTCCAACACCTCGGCCAACCTGGGCGACCGCGTGCTCCTCAAATTGTTCCGCAAGGCAGAGCCGGGAATCAATCCGGACCTGGAGCTGGGCCGGTACCTCACCGAGCACACCGACTTCCGTCGGGTTCCCATGCTGGCCGGCGGACTCGAGCTCCGCACCCGGAATGCCGAGCCGATGACGCTGGGCGTGCTGCACCAGTTCGTCCCGAGCGAGGGCGACGCGTGGACCTTCACCCTCAATGCGCTGAGCCGCTTCTTCGAGCGCGCCCTCGTCTCCTCCATCCAGCCGAGTGAGGCCGAGCTTGCCCCCGCCTCGATTCTCGATCTGGCGAACCGGGAGCCTCCGGCGGTACTGGAGGAGGCGGCGGGCGGATACATGACGCAGGCTCGGCTCCTGGGCCAGCGCACCGCCGAGTTCCACCTTGCCCTGGCCGGCGAGCGCGAGAACCCCGTGTTCATCCCGGAGGCGTTCACCGGACTGTATCGCCGCTCGATCTACCAATCGCTCCGCTCCAGCGCCCGCACTACCTTCGACCTGCTGCGGCGGCGGCTTTCCACGCTGCCGGAGTCGTTGCGGGACGAGGCCCGCGCCGTACTCGCGCTGGAGGACGCGTTGCTCAAGCAGGCGCGGGCGGTCATGGACCGGAAGATTCCGATGTCCCGGATCAGGATCCACGGCGACTATCATCTCGGCCAGGTGCTCTTCACCGGCAAGGACTTCATCATCGTGGACCTGGAGGGCGAGCCCAGCAGGAGCCTCAGCGAGCGGCGCTACAAGCGCTCGCCCATGCGGGACCTGGCGGGCATGATCCGCTCCTTCGAATACGCCGCGGCCCACACGGTTCGCCAGGGTCCGATGCGCACGGAGGACGTGCCCGCCCTGCTTCCCTGGGCCCGGCTCTGGCGGCGATGGGCCTCGGCCAGCCTGCTGCGCGGCTACTTCGACACTGCCGGCGACGCCTTCTACCTGCCGAAGGGACAGGACGCGTTCGCCGCGATGCTGGATTTCTATCTCCTCGACAAGGCGATCTACGAGCTGCGCTACGAGCTCAACAACCGCCCGGACTGGGTGGGCATTCCGCTCGAGGGGATCCGGCGCCGTCTGGTTGCCGATGCAGAGCGGACGGTGGGGGCCGTGTCCCGATGAGCCGGGCAGCGGCCCGCGCGCCAGCGGCGGCGGATCCCATCGAGCTCACCCAGCTCGCGGCCGGCCGGCACTCCGATCCGCACCACCTGCTCGGGAGCCATCCCGTGAAGGGCGGGGTCGTCGTGCGCGCCTACCACCCCGAGGCCGTGGCGGCCGAGTGCGTTCTGGAAGGCGGTCCCGCCGTCGCGATGGCATCGCTCGACGTGCCCGGCATGTTCGGCGGGTTCCTCAAGGGGCGATCGCTCCCGTTGCGCTATCGGCTGCGGTTCCGGTTTCCCGGCGGCGGTATGTGGGAGCAGGACGACCCCTACCGCTTCCTGCCCTCGATCGGGGAGATGGACGTCTACCTGATCTCGGAGGGCACCCACCGCCGGCTCTGGCAGGTGCTCGGCGCGCATCCGCGCCAGCTCGATGGGGTCGATGGCGTCGCGTTCGCCGTCTGGGCCCCCAATGCCCAGGGCGTGAGCGTGCTGGGCGATTTCAGCCGCTGGGACGATCGGCGCTTGCCGATGCGCCGGCTCGGGTCCTCCGGCGTGTACGAGCTCTTCGTGCCGGGCGTGTCGGCCGGCGCGCTCTACAAGTACCGCATCATCGGCCCGCAGGGTGCGCTCCGGGTCAAGGCCGACCCCTTCGCCCAAGCGATGGAGCTGCCCCCGAGCACCGCCTCCCGTGTGGCGGCGACATCCTATCAGTGGGGGGACGCCGCATGGATGGCTGAGCGGCCGGCGCGGGACCTTCGGCGGTGGCCCATGGCCATCTACGAGGTCCACCTCGGCTCCTGGGCTCGCGTGGTCGAGGAGGGGAACCGGCCGCTGACCTACCGCGAGATCGCCCCGCGCCTGATCGACCACGTGAAGCGGCTGGGGTTCAGCCACGTCGAGTTCATGCCGCTCGCCGAACACCCGTTCACCGGATCCTGGGGCTATCAGGTGAGCGCGTACTTCGCCCCGACCGCGCGCTACGGTATGCCGGATGATTTGCGCTTTCTGATCGACTCCTGCCACGCCGCCGGTCTGGGCGTGATCATGGACTGGGTTCCGGCCCACTTCCCGAAGGACGACTTCGCCCTGCGGCTGTTCGACGGCACCGCGCTCTACGAGCACGAGGACCCCCGGCGCGGGGAGCACCCCGAATGGGGCACGCTGATCTTCAATTACGGCCGCCGGGAAGTGCGGAATTTCCTCATCGCCAACGCGCTCTATTGGCTCGAGGAGTTCCACGTGGACGGCCTGCGGGTGGACGCGGTGGCATCCATGCTCTATCTCGACTACGGTCGCGCTGAGGGACAGTGGGTCCCCAACCGGTACGGCGGGCGCGAGGACCTCGAGGCGGTCGAGTTCATCAAGTTGCTCAACTCGACGCTCGGGGAAGAGCACCCCGGCTGTTTTACGGTCGCCGAGGAATCCACCTCATGGCCGCGGGTGACGGGGCCGGTGGCGGAGGGCGGGTTGGGATTCACCTTCAAGTGGAACATGGGGTGGATGCACGATACCCTGGATTACTTCGCGCTCGACCCGATCCACCGGCGGCATCACCACGAGCTGCTCACCTTCAGCATGATGTACGAGTACAGCGAGCATTTCATCATGCCGCTGTCCCACGACGAGGTGGTCCACGGGAAGGGAACGCTGCTGGCGAAGATGCCGGGCGATGAATGGCAGCGCTTCGCCAACCTGCGCGCGTTGTTCGCCTACCAGTACACCCGCCCGGGAAAGCCGCTCCTCTTCATGGGCAGCGAGCTGGGTTCCCTGCGGGAGTGGAACCACGACGGCAGCCTCGACTGGCACCTCGAGGAGCGGCCGCTGCACGGGGGGCTGCTGCGGTTCATGACCGACCTGGGCGGCGTCTTTCGCGCCCGCTCCGAGCTGTGGAGCGGCGATCCCGATCTCCCCGGGTTCAGTTGGCTCGACGCCGACGACCGTGACCATTCCATCTATTCGTACTTCCGGCGGGACGGGGATCGGATCTTCCTCGTGCTCCTCAACCTCACACCGGTGCCGCGGCATGACTACCGGAGTGGGGCGCCACAGGTCGGACGCTACTCGATGCTGCTCTCCAGCGACGATCCCAAGTATGGCGGCGGCGGATTCGGGCTGGTGTCGGAACTTCACGCCGAGCCGGTCGCGTGGCAGAACCAGCCGGCCTCCTTCCTCATCGGGCTTCCTCCGCTCGGCGCCGTGCTGCTGGCCCACGATCCCGAGTGAAGACCTGACCTGCCGGTCCGCCCGCTGATGCGTTCCCTCGAGCGCGGCGCCGTGCCGCTGGCCGACGGCAGCACCCGGTTCTCCGTGTGGGCGCCGAGGGCGCAGCGGGTGGAGGTCACCCTCGCCCGCGACGGAACAGCGGAATCGCACCCGCTGGTCCGCGGGGCTGATGGAGTTCACACCGGCACGGTCCGGCGGGTTCCCGCCGGCAGCGACTACAGCTACCGACTCGATGGCGGCCCCGATCGCCCCGACCCGGTGAGCCGCTGGCGGCCCCAGGGCGTCCACGGGCCGACGAGAGTCGTGGATCCCGCGGCCTTCCACTGGACCGATGCGGCGTGGCGAGGTCTGGAGACGGCCGATCTCGCGATCTACGAGCTCCATGTGGGGACCTTTACACCGGCGGGAACCTTCGATGGCGCCATCGAGCGGCTCCCGGCCCTCCGCGAACTCGGCGTCACCGCCATCGAGATCATGCCGGTTGCCGAGTTCCCCGGTAACCGCAACTGGGGCTACGACGGCGTCTCCCTCTTCGCCGTTCAGAGCAGCTACGGCGGTCCCAACGGGCTCAAGCGTCTGGTGGACGCCGCGCACCGCGCCGGGCTCGCGGTCCTGCTCGACGTGGTGTACAACCATCTCGGACCCGAGGGCAACTACCTGGGGGATTTCGGACCTTACTTCTCCGACCGGCACCGGACCGCGTGGGGTCAGGGGTTCAACCTCGACGGCCCCGACAGCGACGAGGTGCGACGATACCTGGTGGACAATGCCGTCTACTGGGTGACGGAGTATCACCTCGACGGGCTTCGCCTCGACGCGGCCGACCGCATCGTGGACCTGAGCCCCACCCACCTGGCCGAAGAGATCGGCCAGGCCGTGCACGAGCAGGGCGACGCCTTGGGGCGCCGCACGCTGGTGATCGCGGAGATCGACGCCAACGATCCCCGCTGGGTCAAGGGCAGGGAGGAGGGCGGCTACGGCCTCGACGCCCATTGGTCGGACGATTTCCACCACGCGGTCCACGTCGCGCTCACGGGGGAGCGCACCGGATACTACGCCGACTTCACCGAACCGGACGCCCTGGCCAAAGCCCTCTCCGAGCGGTATGTGAACGATGGACGGTATTCACCGTTTCGCCGGCGGAGTCACGGACGCCCCGCCGTGGACCTTCCGGCCGATCGGTTCGTGGTCTGCATTCAGAACCACGATCAGACCGGCAATCGCGCGCGGGGTGAGCGGCTCGCCGCCCTCGTCGCCCCCGGAGCGCTCCGACTCGCGGCCGCTATCCTGCTCCTGTCGCCGTACGTTCCCCTCCTCTTCATGGGTGAGGAGCACGGGGAGACCAACCCGTTCCTCTATTTCGTGAGCCACGGCGATCCGGCGCTGGTCGAGGCCGTGCGTGAGGGGCGACGCCGCGAGTTCGAGAGGTTCGCCTGGACCGGCGACATTCCCGATCCTCAGGCGGAGGACACCTTCGAGGCGTCGCGGCCACGCTGGCAGCAGGCGGAAGCGCCGGCCGGGACGAGGCTGCGGGCGCTGTACCGCGACCTGTTGCGGCTCCGCCGATCCGAGGCCGCCCTGCGTCCCGGCGCCGCGGCGGTACGGGTTCGCAACGATGCGGCGGCGGGGTGGGTGGCGGTCCGTTACACCGGGGAGGGGGACGTGCTGGAAGCGATCTTCAATCTGGCATCCGAGGCGCGGGTCGTGCCGCTGGACGACAGCCACCGGTGGAGCCTCGTGCTGTCCAGCGAGGCGCCGGGATACGGTGGATCGGGCGAGACGGCCATCGATCAGGGGCTCCGGTTGCCGGGGCACACCGCGACCCTACTGCGAGGCACCACGACATGAGGGTCTGGCCCGGCTCTCCCGCGCCGCTCGGCGCGACCTGGGACGGCGAGGGCACCAATTTCGCCATCTTTTCCGAGCACGCGACGGCGGTGGACCTCTGCCTGTTCGACCATCCGGAGGCCGGACAGGAATCCACCAGGATCCGCCTGCGCGAGCGGACCGATCAGATCTGGCATGCCTATCTCCCCGAGGTCCGGCCCGGCCAGCTCTACGGCTTCCGGGTGGATGGGCCGTATGCCCCCGAGGAAGGCCATCGGTTCAATCCGGCCAAGCTCTTGCTCGACCCCTATACCAAGGCGGTGAGTGGGGTGATCCGGTGGAGCGACGCGCTCTCCGGGTACTCCATGGAGCAGCCCATGGAGACCCGCGACCTGGTGCCGGATCGGTCGGACAGCGCGGCGGGCCTGCCCAAGTGCGTGGTCGTCGAGTCGGCGTTCAGCTGGGGCGACGACAAGCATCCCCGGACGCCGTGGAACCGGACTGTGATCTACGAGGCCCACGTGAAGGGGATGACGATGCTGCACCCCGACGTGCCCGAGGGGATCCGGGGCACCTATCTCGGGCTGGCCACCGATCCGATCGTCGATCACCTGCTCTCGCTCGGCGTCACGGCGATCGAGCTGCTTCCGGTGCATCACTTCGTGACCGAGCGCCGGCTCGCCGAGATGGGCCTGGTGAATTACTGGGGCTACAGCAGCATCGGCTACCTCGCCCCGGACGTCCGCTACGCCACGGGAGGCCTGGGCCAGCAGGTCGCCGAGTTCAAGTCGATGGTCAAGCGGTTTCACCACGCGGGGATCGAGGTCATTCTCGATGTGGTCTACAACCACACCGCGGAGGGGAATCACCTCGGACCCACCCTCTCCTTTCGCGGGATCGACAACGCGGCCTACTACCGGCTCGACGCCGCCAGCCCCCGGTTCTATGTCGACTATACCGGGACCGGCAACACGCTCGACATCCGTCATTCCCGGACCATGCAGCTGGTGATGGACAGTCTGCGGTACTGGGTCGAGGACATGCACGTGGACGGCTTCCGCTTCGACCTCGCGCCGGTGCTCGCGCGGGGCGACGTGGACGTGAGCCCGTTCGCCGAGTTCTTCGACGTGGTGCGCCAGGACCCGGTCGTCTCCGGCGTGAAGCTGATCGCGGAGCCCTGGGACCTCGGTCCCGGGGGCTACCAGGTGGGCCGCTTTCCCATCGGCTGGGGCGAGTGGAACGGCAAGTACCGCGACACCACGCGGAAATTCTGGCGGGGAGACCCGGGGCAATTGGGCGAGTTCGCCTCGCGCCTGGCGGGCAGCAGCGATCTCTTTCAGGCCAGCCAACGAAGCCCGCAGGCGAGCGTGAACTTCGTGACCTGCCACGACGGCTTTACCCTGCACGACCTGGTGAGCTACGAGAGCAAGCACAACGAAGCCAACGGCGAGGGCAACCGCGACGGGACCGACGACAACCAGAGCCGCAACTGGGGCGCCGAAGGTCCGACCGATGCGGTCCACGTGATTCGCATGCGCGAGCGGACCAAGCGAAATTTTCTGGCGACCCTCGCCTTCTCGCAGGGTGTGCCGATGCTCTCGCACGGCGACGAGATCGGCCGGACCCAGATGGGCAACAACAACGCCTACTGCCAGGATGGCCCGCTCTCCTGGGTGGACTGGCGGCTCACGCCGCAGCAGCGCGAGCTGCTCGCCTTCACCCGAGCGGTGTTCGCCATCCGGGCGACCAACCCCGTGCTCCGGCGGCGGAACTACTTCCGCCACGAGCCCGACCACCCGGGCGGGGCAAAGGACCTCACCTGGCTCCGCCCCGACGGCGGTGAGATGACGGAGACGGACTGGGACGACGCGGGCAATCACGTGCTCGGCATGCTCATCCTGGGCGAGGCGACCGATGAGGTGGACGAGCGCGGTCGCCGGCTCAGGGGCGAGGCGATCCTGCTGCTCACCAACGGCGGCGCACGCTCCCGGCCGTTCACTCTGCCCCCGATGCCGTCCCCGGGCGGGTGGACCGAGATCCTCAACACCGCTCATCCGGTGCCCCGGGTGGTGCGGCAGGGCGAGGTCAGCGTGGTGGCGCACTCGCTGATGCTGCTCCGCTACGAGCGGCCGCGGTGATCGTGTGCCCGAGATCAGCGCCACCTACCGGCTGCAGCTCCACGCCGGCTTTCCCCTCTCCGCGGCGCGCGAGCTCGTCCCCTACCTGAGCCGCCTCGGCATCAGCCACATCCACTGCTCGCCGCTGCTCCAGGCTCGACGGGGCAGCCTGCACGGCTACGACGTGGTGGACCCCTCACGCCTCGACCCCGAGCTCGGCACTGAGGCCGACCTGGAGGCGCTGCACGTGGAACTGGCGGCCCGCGGGATGGGCATCGTGCTCGACATCGTGCCCAACCACATGGCCGCCTCGAGCGAGAACCCGGCCTGGGACGACGTGCTCGCGAACGGCCACGCCTCGGGGTTCGCCCGGTGGTTCGACATCGACTGGCGCGCCTCCGACCGCGAGCTGCGAAGCCGCATTCTGCTGCCGATCCTCGGCGACCCGCTCTCCGACGTGCTTCAGCGGGGGGAGATCGCGCTGGAAGCCCCAAATGGCGTGCCGCGGGTCCGCTACTTCGAGCATCACCTGCCGCTGGACCCTTCGACGATGTTCGGAGTCTTGAGCGATGCGCTGGCCCGCTGCCGGCAGGCGTTGCATCGGGAGCATCCGGCCTGCTCCGACTTGACGGACATCGCCCAGTCGCTTCGCCGTCTGCCCCGCCGGAATTCCCGCGTCGCCGCGGCGGTTGCCCGCCGCCGTGACTCCGTCCCGCTGATACTCGCCCGGCTCCGCGAAGTGGCCGCGCGAGTGCCTCCGGCCGCCGCGGCCCTCGACGGGGCGGCAAGGGCGTTCGGCGATGGAGCGGAGGGAAGCAGCCGCCTTCGCCGTCTGCTCGACGCGCAGGTGTACCGGCTGGTGCACTGGCGCCGCGCGGCGAGGGAGATCAACTACCGCCGTTTCTTCGATGTCAACGATCTCGTCGCGCTCCACATGGAGGATCCCGAGGTCTTCGCCCAGACGCACGCGCTGGTGCTCGCATGGCGTCGGCAAGGGTGGGTGGACGGATACCGCATCGACCACCCCGACGGCCTGCTCGATCCGCTGGGATACTTCCAGCGATTGGTTGCCGCCGCGTTCCCCGAGCACCCGTTCCCACCCCCGGTCTACCTCGAGAAGATCCTGAGCGATGGGGAGCAACTTCGCGCCGAGTGGCCGGTGGCAGGGACCACCGGGTACGACTTCCTCAATCAAGTCGAGGGGCTGTTCATCGATCCCCCGGGTTACGAGGCTGTGGAGGCCGACTACCGGCGGGTCATCCGGCAGCCACTCGAGTTTCCTGCCATCGCCCGTCAGGGGAAACGGCTGGTGCTCGAGACCGGGCTCTCAGCCGGGGTCCGCCGGCTGGCGGACCGGCTGCTCGATCTGCCCCGGCAGAGCCATCCCGCTGCCGTCATTACGCGGCAGGACCTGGTCCGCGCGATCGTCGAGACGATCGTGGCGCTGCCGGTCTACCGGACGTACGTCGACGGCCGATCGCCGACTCCCGCTCCCGAGGACCTGCGCCTGCTGGAAGGTGCGATCGCGGACGCGAGAATCCGGGGAAGGAGCGGCGCCGCGGCGCTCGATCTCCTGGCGGAGGCGCTGCTCGGGCACGAGAGCGCGGTGTGCCGCCGCTTCCAGCAGCTCAGCGGACCGGCGACGGCGAAGGGCATCGAGGACACGGCCTTCTATGCCTACGCTCCGCTCCTCTCGCGCAACGAGGTCGGTGGCGGCCCCCAGGCGTCGCTCGTCCAAGCCGAAGCCGTGTTTCATCGCGCCAACGCGCTCCGGGCTGCCCGGTGGCCGGGGGGAATGCTCGCGGTGACCACCCACGATACCAAGCGGACAGCCGACGTCCGGGCGAGGCTCGATGTCCTGAGCGAGATCCCGGCGGAGTGGGCCGACCGAGTGCGGCTCTGGCGCACCCTCAATCTGCCGCACAAGCGGACGATCCGGGGCCGGCGCGTGCCGGAACCGGCCACGGTCCACCACATCCTCCAGGCCATGGTCGGAGTCTGGCCGCTGACGCCGCTTGGTGTCGGTGACCTCGAAGCGCTCCGGGAGCGGATCCAGGGCTATATGGTGAAGGCGGTCCGGGAGGCGAAGCTCCGTACCACGTGGACCGATCCCGACGAGGGGTACGAGGAGGCGCTCCGGGCCGACGTCGAGGCCCTGCTCGCGCCGGATCGTTCGCCTCGCTTCCTGGATGAACTGGAGCGGTTCGTCGCGAGAATCTCTCGGGCCGGGCTCTGGAACGCGCTGAGCCGTACGGCGCTGCACCTCGCCTCGCCGGGGGTCCCCGACCTCTATCAGGGCGACGAGCTGTGGACCTTCGCCTTGGTGGACCCGGACAACCGGCGTCCGGTGGACTTCGCGCATCGGCGGTGGCTGCTCGAGGACGTCGAGCGGGGAATGGCCGGCGGTCTCGGGTCCCGGTCGGAATACCTGACCGAGCTCGTCGCCAAGCCCGAGGACGGCCGGCTCAAGCTCCACGTAATCCGCGCCGCTCTGGCGGCGAGAAAGGCGCGTCCGGATGCGTTCCGCTCATCCACCTATGTCCCGCTCGAGGCTTCGGGCCCTTCTGCCGGCCGCGTGATCGCCTTCGGCCGTGGGGATGGGATGGAACGACTGGTGGCCGCCGTTCCCCGGTTCCTGGCCGGTCACGTACTGAACGGCAACGGACCTACCGACAAGGTGATCTGGGACGGCACCGATCTGCCATTGCCGGCCGATTGGCCCTCACGCTGGACCTGCGTCCTCAGCGGGCGGTCGCTCCACTCGGACCCGGGTCGCGGGTTGCGGACCGCGGATCTCTTCGGCATCCTCCCGGTCGCGTTGCTGTTGGCCGACACCGAGTCATGAAAGACGAAACCCGCATGCGGCTCCACCCCGTTCCTCCCGGCGCCGTCGTTCCGCTCCGCGATGAAGACGCACGGCCGCCTGATGGTGAGGGCTCGCCGAAACCGGCGCTCCGGGACGAACTGGAGCGGCTCACGGGGAGGATGGACGCGCTTCAGAGGGCACTGCATGCCGAGGGAACCCGCGCGCTGCTCGTGGTGCTGCAGGGCCGGGACGCGTCCGGGAAGGACGGCACCCTGCGCAAGGTGTTCGGACCGCTCGACCCGCTCGGCGTAACCGCGACGAGCTTCAAGGTCCCCAGCGAGCTGGAGCTGCGTCACGACTTCCTCTGGCGAGTGCACGGAGCGGCGCCCGCACGAGGGGTGATCGGCATCTTCAACCGGTCGCACTACGAAGACGTTCTCGTGGTGCGGGTCCGCCGGCTCGTCCCTGAATCGGTCTGGAAGCCCCGCTACGAGCAGATCAATCTTTTCGAGCGGATCCTGATAGAGAACGGGACGACGATCCTCAAGTTCGTGCTGCACATCTCGCGGGAGGAGCAGCGCGAGCGACTGCTGGCCCGGCTGGAGGACCCGGAGAAATATTGGAAATTCAACGCCGGGGACCTGAAGGAGAGGGAGCTCTGGGAGGAGTACACCGAGGCATATCGGGAGATGCTCCAGCGGACCAGCACTGCGATCGCGCCGTGGTACGTCGTTCCGGCCGACGAGAAGCGGGTGCGTGATGTCCTGGTGGCCCGAACGGTGGTCGAGACTCTGGAGCGGATGGAGCCGTGCTATCCCGGCTCTCCGCCCGAGCTGGCGGCGCTGCGGAAGGCCTTGACGAAATGACCTCTAGATTTTGCCGTCGGGGCCCACGATCACGAAGGTGAGATTCCCGCCCACCACGAAAAACGGTGCCTTGCTGCCGAGATTGTTCTGCAGGGACTTCACCAGGCGCGCGTTGCTCGAGGTCACCACCACCGACAACTGGATCAGGCCATTGGCCCCGCCGCCCGGCGGCACGAAGTTATCCCAATCCAGGGTGTAGTCCGGCCGGGAGAAGGAGAATCCCGCCGGCAGATACTGCTCCAGCCCTCCCGGTGTCATCCCGGCTCCGACCTCTCCCGGCCAGGCCCCCTGCTCGTACCACGCGCTGTATGCGGCGACGCGGACGGCCTGAAGGTCGGCCGTGGCGCTGGCCGACAGGGCGCGGTGCTTGAGGTCCATGTACTTGAGGATGCCCAGAGTCGCGAGAATCGACATCACGACCACCACGACCAGAATCTCGATGAACGTGAAGCCCCGGCGGCGCGTCATCGCGACCTCCGGGAGATCACCTCGAAGCTGTTGCCGAGGAACTTGGGCAGCGGGTCCCGCGATGCGAGGGTGAGCTCCATGCCGCGGTGCGATCCGACCAGACGCCAGGTCGTGGAATCGATCGGCTGGTACGTCATCCCCTGGGCCTGGGTGCCCGCTTCGAGCAGGGAGACGGGCAACCTGCCGATCCGCAGGCGGTAGCGCTCGACGTGCTGGGCGACGCTGGCCATGCCGATCCGGAGGCTCGCCTCTTGGATCGCGACGGATTCGGGTGGGGTCGAGGCGGGGAACAGCCACTCGGGCCGCTCGATGTAGAGGTAGGTGCACAGAAACAGGGTGAGCACGGCAGCCGCCCAGACCGCTGGCCGCACCCGGTTACGGTTGCGCCGACGGGCGGCCGCTTCGCGCTGCTCTGCCTCGCGGTCCTCCGCCTGCTTCTTCAGGACGCTGTCGAAGGCCTCGAGCAGTGCCTGCTTCTGCGGGGAAGCGCCCGAGACCGGTGCGGTCCCTGTGGTTTCCTTGGTCATCACCGTGCCATAGCGCTGGGGTTTGCTCCCGGGAGCTACTGCGAAACCGCCTCTCCGGCGAGTGCACGTTTCACCAGGTCGGGAAAGCTGCGGATCTCGATCGGCTTGGTGATGTAGCCGTCGAATCCGGCCTGCAGAGCTCGCTCCCGATCGCCGCTCATGGCATGCGCCGTCAGCGCCAGCACCCTCAGAGCGCCGTGGGGTGACTGGCGGATCTCGGCCAACAGCGCGAATCCGTCTTTGCCCGGAAGTTGAATGTCCATCAGGACCAGCTCCGGGTCGGCCCCGGCGATCGCCTCCAGCAGCCCCTCACCCCCTGGCAGCTCCGTCACCTGGTGACCCTTGAGGGCCAACAGGGTGCGAAACAGCTTCATGTTGTCGGGGCTGTCTTCGACCACCAGAATTCTCGCCACGAATCGCATTCCGGAGGCAAAACTTGCGCCAAGGCCCCCGGTTTTCCTTGGCGGGCGGCTGTCGGACGGCCTCCGCGCTGCCGAAGGAACTCCCATCGAATCAGGAGCTTGCGCGCTCGAGCACCGCCCGCGCTCGGCTGTGTCCTCGGCGTGCGTTGGAAGCGCGTTGAGAATCAAGTGCCATGTCGGTACAATGCGAGCCTATTCTCGGATCACCCACGGCGGCCGCAGCCGCCTCATTCGGGCGGGCGAATGCGCTGCGTGTCGAAATCCAACGGCCTTTGATACGTGCGCCCATCCTCGCTGGCAGTGATCGGTCTGGGCGCGATCGGCGGATCACTCGCCTGGCAATCCCGCCTCGCGGGAATCGCCCGGGTGGTCGGCTACTCCCCCTCGCGCGCCGAAGGCGTCGCGGCGCTCAAGGCATCGGCGGTTTCCGAGATCGCCGAGACCCCAGCCAAGGCGGTCCGGGGCGCCGACCTCGTCGTCCTGGCGGTCCCGCCCGGACCCACTCTCGACCTTATCGGTCGTTTGGCTCCAGCGCTTGAGCCGGGGGCCACATTGACCGACGTCTGCAGCGTCAAGGCCCCGGTCATGGCCCAGGCGGCCGGCTGCGGAATCGCCGACCGGTTCGCCGGGTCCCACCCTTTGGCCGGTACGCATGCCTCCGGCTTCGGCGCCGCGCGGCCCGACCGGCTCCGCGGGTGCGTGGTCTACGTCTGCGAGAGCGCTTCCCCGGAGGGACCGCGCGCCGCGCGCGGGGTCATGCGGTTTTGGGAGGAGGTCCTCGAGGCGCACCCTATCCTCATAGATGCGACCGGCCACGACCGGCAGCTGGCCTGGACCAGCCACCTTCCTCAGGCCGTGGCGTATGCCCTGGCGAAGGCGCTGGCCGATCGCCGGCTGGGTGGAGTGTCGTACGGCAGCGGGGCGAAGGATACCACCCGCCTTGCCGGGAGCAGCCCGGAGATGTGGCTCGACATTCTGTTGCAGAACGGCGAGCCGCTCGGGGAGGCTCTCTCGAGCGTGGAGCAAGGGGTGGCCGAGCTGCGGCGTCTGATCGAAACGGGCGACCGGGACGCGCTCGAGCGATATCTCGAGACTGCTCGCGAGTTCCGCCGTGGGCTCGACCGATGAAGGTGGGCGGGATCGTGCGCGCTCCGGGCGACAAGAGCATCACCCACCGCGCACTGCTGCTGGGGGCCCTGGGCCGAGGGGTCAGCCACATAGGAGGCGCCCTTACGGCGCTCGACGCTCGATCCAGCGCGCGAGTGCTGCGGCAGCTGGGAGCGGAGATCTCGCCGCTCCGCGAGGGCGAGACGCTCCGAATCAAGGGGCGCGGCCGCTTCAGAGCGCCCGACCGGACGCTGCATTGCGGGAATTCGGGAACCACGACGCGGCTCCTGCTCGGTTTGCTCGCCGGCCATCGCTTCCGCGCCACTCTCACCGGCGATGCTTCGCTGCGCCGGCGGCCGATGCGGCGCGTCACCGAGCCGCTCACCGAGATGGGGGCGCGGTTCGATGAGCAGGGCGGCGACGGTCTGCCGTTGACTGTCCGTGGAGGTAAGCTGCGGCCGATCCGCTATGCGATGCCGGTCGCCAGCGCGCAGGTCAAGAGCTCGCTCCTTCTCGCCGGAATGATCGCCGAGGTCCCCGTGGCCCTCCTCGAGCCGGGTGGCCGGTCTCGAGACCACACCGAGCGGATGCTTCGCGCGTCCGGCTTCGACGTCGCCGAGCGGGACGGTTGGGTCGAGTTCCGTCCCGGGGGCCGTCTCGAGCCGTTCGACCTCCAGATACCGGGCGATCCGTCCTCCGCGGCGTTCCTGGTGGGCGCCTCCGTCCTTGCGGAGGGCGGGGAGCTTCGAATCGCCGGGGTGGGAGTGAACCCGACCCGAACCGGGTTCCTTCGAGTGCTGGAGCGGATGGGCGCGCCCGTTGCCCTGGATGCGGCCGACACCAGTTTCGGCGAGCCGGTGGCGGATCTCACCGCCCGGCCGGCGTCGCTTCGGCCGACGGAGGTAGCCGCGGGCGAGATCCCCGGGCTCATCGACGAGATCCCCTTGCTGGCCATCCTCGCCTCCCGTGCGGCCGGCGAAACGGTCTTCCGCGACGTCGGGGAGCTGAGGGTCAAGGAGAGCGACCGGCTCGGGCTCATCGCCGAAAACATCCGGGCGGTGGGGGGAAGAGCGGAGGTGCAGGGAGAAGATCTCCATGTCGAGGGCGTGGAACGCCCGCCGCGGGGCAGGGTGCGCACCGCCGCCGACCATCGGATCGCCATGGCCTTCGCCGTGCTGGGCACGGTCACGGGCGCGCGAGTCGCCATCGACGACATGGCCTGCGCCGCGGTGAGCTTTCCGGGCTTTCCGGAGACGTTGCGCCGGATCGCGGCGGGGCGGGTCCGATGAAGGGCGGCGTGATCGCGATCGACGGACCCTCGGCATCGGGGAAGTCCACCACGGCGCGCGCCGTGGCGGAGGCGTTGGGGTTCGCGCACCTCGATTCGGGATCCCTGTACCGCGGAGTCACGCTGGTCGGCATTCGGGAGGCGGCGCGAAGGGACCTGACGAAGGAGAACCCTCTCGCCGTGGTAGGAGCGGAGGCGATCCTTCGCGCGGCGGAGGATCGGGGCTTGATGCTTCAGCCGGATGGCGCGGGGTTCACGGCCTATCTGGAGGGCGAACCGGTGGACGCGGTGATCCGCGGCGCCGAGGTGACCGCCACCGTCTCGGCCGTGTCGGCGGTGCCCGTGATCCGGGAATGGATCAACTCCCGGCTTCGAGCGATGGTCCGGTCGGGACGGGACGTGGTGGTGGATGGCAGGGACATCGGCACCGTGGTGTTCCCCGATGCGGAGCTCAAGATCTTTCTTACCGCCACCCCGGAGGCCCGGGCGGGGCGCCGCATCAATCAACGGGGCAATCCGGTCGACGCCGACCGCCTGGAGGCGGAGGCGGCCGCGCTCACGGCCCGAGACGTGGCCGACTCGAGTCGGGCGGTGGCTCCGCTGCGCGCCGCACCGGACGCGATTCCGCTGGACACCACCGCGCTGACATTCCCGGAGCAGGTCCGCTTCATCGTGGAGCTCGCTCGTCCCATTTTCGGACAGCGCTGAGCCGCGTTCCCACCTCGCACCACAAACGTTTCAGAGATTCTGAAACGTTTTCTCGCGCAACTCTTTCTTCATTTCAGGTATCTACCAAAAAGTCGCTACCGCCGGTCCGCCGCGACGAAACGTCCGCTTGCGGCACTCGTAGAGCATCCGGTGCAGTACTCGTCTGGTCCGAAGGTCGCCAGCGAGTCGACTCGAGGTCGCGAGCCTGATCGTGGAATCCGCTCTGAGCCGCCGACGCTTCATGATCACCGCGGGCGCCCTGCTCGCGTCGCTCTCCTCGAGGAGCGCGTGGTCGCAGGGGGTCGCAGCCAGCGCGGCGCGGGGGCCGCGCTGGCTGCCGCGCAGCGACCTACTCCGCACTCTGCCTCGCCTGCTGGAGCTGGCCGAAGTGCCCGGGCTCGCGCTCGGCGTGGTGCAGGGTGGGAAGGTCTGGAGCCGAGGTTTCGGCAAGGCTACCGAGACGCCCCGGACGGCCGTCTCCCGCGAAACCATCTTCGAGGCGGTCTCCCTCGGCAAGCCGCTCTTCGCCTACGCGGTGCTGAGACTGGTGGACGCAGGCCTGATCGATCTGGACCGCCCGCTCTACGACTACCTGCCGATCCCCGATGCGGACAACCCACGGATGCGGCGGGTCACGCCCCGGCATGTGCTGAGCCACACCACGGGACTGTCCAATTGGCGGGAGCAGCCGGGTCCGCTGCTGCCTGCCACCGAGCCCGGCACCGAATTCAGCTACTCGGGCGACGCCTATTTCTATCTCCAGCGCGTGGTGGAGCACCTGACCGACCGGCCATTCGCGCGCTTCATGCTCGAGCACGTCCTCGCCCCGCTCGAGATGACCCACAGCAGCTACGTCTGGTTGCCGGAGTTCGCGACCCACAAGGCGGTGGGGCGGGACGCCAAGGGGGTCGAGCTCGACGTGGTCGGCGCCATCGGCCGCCGGGCGGAGGAGCTGGCGCTCGCGTGGGGGAAGCCGGTGCTCGACTGGCGCTACGACGATGCGGCGCGCGCCGTGCCTCTGATGAATCCCGAGTGGCCGGCCGTCCCGCTCTTCATGATCCCGAGTGCGCCCGGCTCCCTGCTGACCACGGTGGCGGACTACACCCGCTTCCTGCTGCGGGTGGTGGCGCAACCTCCCGAGCCCGGGCTCGACCTCTCCGAAGCATCGCGCAAGGCGATGGTGACCCCGCAGGTGCGGCTCAACCGGGCGCTTCATTGGGGCCTGGGGTGGGGGATCCAGCGGGACGAGAACGGCGAGGTGCTCTGGCATTGGGGCGCAAACAACAGCTTCCGAAACTTCGTCATCGCCGACCCCGCCGCCGGCCGAGCCGTGGTCGCCTTTACCAATGGGGAGGCCGGACCCAAGGTCTACGAGCGGGTGATCGCGGCGGTGACCGGTCGCGACCATCCGGCCTTCCTCTGGCTGTAGCGGTGCCCGAGCGTGGCTTCGGCTCCAACCGATTGGGTAGTGGCCCACAATGAGCCGTGACATTGAGAATGGTGGCTGGACAGTCTGGTTGGGGTCGGGTATCATTTTTTCCGGATGCTGCTGGTCGTGTGCCGTACTGCCGAGCAATGGGGAGACACCCGTGAACCAGAAGACTGCCAAGTTGCTTAAGAAGTGGGCGGGCACGGCTGCTAAGAAGCCACGTGAGGTCACGAAGTGGTGGCGGTCGCTCAACTGGCTGGAGCGCACGGCAGAACGGCGTCGCATCCGTGCGGAGCTTGACCAGGGCTAGATGCCGACTATTTGCATAGACAAACAGAAGCGGCCTCGCCGATTTGGCGGGGCCGCTCTCTTTTGTTACACCCGGCATACCATCGACGCGGCACGAGGCAAGTGCCTCGATCAGACTCGCCGTCCCTCCGCCATTAGAAACACCGCCAGTACACAGCACAGCAGGCCAAGGAACGATGGTAGCCCCTGATGTCCGATCAGTTGCATCGCCAGTCCTGTCGCGGGCGAGCCCACGATGCCGCCGATGCCCCATACGACCGCGAAGGCCGCGTTACCGGCGATCAAGGCGTGACCGGTGAAACGCTCGCCGAGTTGGATCAGCGACATGGTGTACATCCCGAATGAGACCCCGCCCCAGGCGAAAACGAGCGGCCAGATGAGCCACGAGTTGAAGATCGACGGCAGCAGCAGGCAGCCGGCCAGCGAAGCCAGGGCACAGAATAACATGGTCCGCGTCGAGCCAAACTGTTCGGCCACACGCCCGAGCAAAATCTGCAGCACGGCATTGCCTGCGATGAAACAGGTAATGAGCGAAGCGATGCGCTCCTCCGCGCTGCCGAGCGCGGCGCCATAGACCGGGAACAAGGAAAGCAGGATCTGCTCGAAGGCGGCTGCGGCGAAAACCGCGAACAATAGGAGCGGCGCCAGTGCGAAGAAGCCGCCGACCGATGTTGCCTCGCCTTCATGCGGCATCGTTGGCAGGCGCGGCACGACCGCAAGCACGATCAGGCCGCAGAGAAGGAAGGCCACGATGCCGATCATGAAGGGCGGCCAACCCTGCGTGCCGACCAGGCCGAGCGACAGCGGGCCGATGGCGAAGCCACCCGAAACGATCGATGAATAGAGGCCCATGATGCGGCCCCTGCGTGGCGCGGGCGTGATCGAGATCAGCCAGGTTTCGCTGATCACGTACAGCGGATTGGCGAAGAAGCCGAGCAGGAAGCGCAGCGGCATCCAGGCCCAGACTTCCGGCGTCCAGGCAATCGCGATCAGGGTGAGCGCGGCCAGGATCGAACACAGGATCGCCAGCCGCGCCCCGCCCACGCGCCGCGCCAGCGCCGGAATGAAGGGCGCGGATGCAATGAAACCCAGCGGCGTCATCGCCGCCGACAAGCCGATCAGGCCGGGCGTCGTCCCCTGACGCTCCAGGATGAAGCTGAGCAGCGGATAGGTCAGCCCCTGTGCCACGGCGAACACCGTGACGGTCGCGATGATGCCCGCCATCGCGGCCCATGGGATCCGATCCTCTCGCGGTGATGCCGTGCTTTCGGCAGTCATGCACCAACCGATTGGGTAGTGGATTTGAGAATGATACAGTGCCAACCGATTGCCCCACCTTGCGTTGGATTCCTGCTTTCGTTACCCTTGTAGGCTACTTCGGAGCATATTGGCTTCGACAAGCGTCGTCACCTTAGCCCGTGGCCCACCCCGGCACGGCGCACAACCCCAGGATGGTGCGTTCCGAATGCTCGATCAACTTCAACCCTCGACCGACCAGTTCGCCTCCCCCACCGGCCTCCGCGTCCGGCAAGACCTCTACGACGAAGAGTACTCCGACGAAGATTACGAGCAGATGCTCTCGATGTACGAGGGCACCATGTCGCAGATCGTCGAGGGAGAAATCGTCAAGTCGAAGGTCCTCCGCGTCACCGAGAACGCCGTCATCCTCGACGTCGGCTTCAAATCCGAAGGATCGGTCCCCCTCGACGAGTTCAAGGACCCGCAGTCGCTCAAGGAGGGCGACGAGGTCGAAGTCTTCCTGGAGCACCTGGAAGACCAGGAGGGCGCCGTCGTCCTGTCGAAGAAGAAGGCCGACTTCATGCGGGTCTGGGAGAAGATCCGCGTGGCGCACGAGAGCGATCAGCCGGTGGAAGGCACGTTGATCAAGAAGATCAAGGGCGGCGTGGTGGTGAACCTGATGGGGGTGGACGCGTTCCTGCCCGGCAGCCAGATCGCGCTCCGGCGGGTGCCCAACATCGACGAGCTGCTGGGCCAGACCTACGAGTTCAAGATCATCAAGCTCAACAAGCGCCGGCGCAACATCGTGGTGAGCCGCCGGGTGATCCTGGAGAACGAGCGGGCCCACAAGCGCGAGCACCTGATGAAGGAGCTCGCCGTCGGCCAGGTGCGGAAGGGCGTGGTCAAGAACATCACCGACTTCGGCGCCTTCATCGACCTGGGCGGTGTGGACGGCCTGCTCCACATCACCGACATGTCCTATGGCCGGGTCTCGCACCCGACCGAGATGGTGGCGATCGGCCGCGAGGTCGAGGTCAAGATCCTCGACATCGACTGGCAGCGCGAGCGCATCAGTCTGGGCATGAAGCAGCTCCAGTCCTATCCGTGGCAGAACGTGGCGGCCAAGTACCCGGTGGGCACCCGGGTCCAGGGCAAGGTCGTCTCGATCACCAATTACGGCGCGTTCGTCGAGATCGAGCCGGGTATCGAGGGCCTGGTCCACATCTCCGAGATGAGCTGGACTCGCAACGTCCGGCACCCCTCCAAGATCGTGAGCATCGGCGAGACCATCGAGGCCGTGGTGCTCAAGGTGGACGAGGCGGAGGAGAAGATCTCCCTCGGCATGAAGCAGACCGAGCAGGATCCCTGGATGGTGCTCCCGCTCAAGTATCCGGTGGGTACCCGGATCCAGGGCAAGGTCCGGAACCTCACCAGCTTCGGCGCCTTCGTCGAGATCGAGCCGGGCATCGACGGCCTGATCCACATCTCCGACATGTCATGGACCAAGCGGGTCCAGCATCCATCCGAGGTGGTGAAGAAGGGCGACGGGGTGGATGTCGTGATCCTCAACATCGACGCCGAGAACAAGCGGATCTCCCTCGGCCTCAAGCAGGCGGAGGAGGATCCCTGGCTCCGGATCGGCGAGACCTATCCCATCGGGATGGAGCTTCGTGGCCGGGTGGTGCGCCTGATGGACAAGGGCGTCGTGGTGGACCTGGGGAACGACATCGAGGGCTTCGTGCCGATGTCGCAGCTCGGCGTTCCCAACATCGAGAACCCGGGCGACGCGGTGAAGGAAGGCCAGCCCGTGGACCTCAAGGTACTCGAGGTGGATCCGATTCATCACCGGATCGTGCTCATGGTCACCAACTACCCCGACGAGCCGATCATTCCGCCGGTTCGGCCTGTGATTCCGGAAGAGGCGACGAGCCAGTAAAGCGGGGAACGGTAAAAGGTGAACGGTGAAAGGGGGCGCCTGGTCGTGAGCGCCCCCTTTCACCGTTCACCTTTTACCGTTCCCCGCTGTTAAAGATCGAGATCCTTCTCCAACGAGAATCTCAACGGGGTCTCGTCGTCCACCTGCCGGTCCGACCCATCGAGCAGGCCCCAGGCCAGGCCACCGCCGGCGCCGACGACGGCGCCCTCGATCACGCCGGCCCCCGTGATCGCACCCACGACCGCGCCGGCCGCCGCACCTACGGCGGTCTTCTTGGTCGTGCTGAGTCCGGCCTCATCGGCATCGGCCTTGGCGACGTCGGTGCTCACCCGCCTCATATCGCCGTCCACGTGTACCTTCGCCAGACGCAGGGTGGCTGCCTCGGCGTTTTCCGGGCTCTTGACCAGCTTCACCTCGGCCGGGGAGCCGGCCACGATCACGACCTCGCCGTCGACCACGACGTCACGTGTCACCCGCGCCGTGAAGCTGTCGCCGACCCGGTCGCTCTCGACGGGGATGTCCTCGTCCAGGGTGACGGGGATATCCGTCCCTTTCGGGATCGTCAGAACCGTGCTGCCGGCCAGCGCCGCCAGCGCCACGCTAATGGTCCGTATCATGAATCCTCCTCGGGCTCGTATTCCAGCCAACGCCAGCTATATAGCCCGCTGCACCACGCTTTTCGGCTGTACGGCTCGCAGTCTCCCAGTGCTACAGGTCACGAAGCGGTCCAATCCTCGCTGGGCGCAGGGTCTTATGCGCTGCGGGCCAGCGGCAGGTGATCCTTGTCACCAGCGGCATGCCTGACCCGGGGGCGTGACTCGGCGCACCCGCTGCCCCGGCGCCCCGTCGCGCACTATCTTCTCCCCCCATGCCCGACCCTCGCGAACTTCTCGAGCAGCTGCATCATCGCCAGTCACTCGCCGAGCAGGGCGGTGGCGCCGCGCGGATCTCCCAGCAGCACAAGAAGGGCAAGCTCACGGCGCGCGAGCGGCTCGATCTGCTGCTCGACGAAGGCAGCTTCGTCGAGCTCGACCGGTTCGTCACCCATCGCTCCAGCGACTTCGGCCTGGACCGGCAGGTGGTGCCGGGTGACGGAGTGGTCACCGGCTACGGGCGGGTGGAAGGCCGCCTGGTCTACGTGTTCTCCCAGGACTTCACGGTCTTCGGCGGGTCGTTGAGTGAGGCGCACGCCGAGAAGATCTGCAAGGTCATGGATCTCGCGGTGCGGAATGGCGCGCCCGTGGTGGGTCTGGACGACTCGGGAGGCGCCCGGATTCAGGAAGGGGTGGCGTCCCTCGGTGGCTACGCGGACATCTTTCTGCGAAATACCCTGGCGTCGGGTGTGATCCCCCAGATCTCCGCGATCCTGGGTCCCTGCGCCGGCGGGGCGGTGTACAGCCCCGCGATCACCGACTTCATCTTCATGGTGCGCGGGGTCAGCTACATGTTCGTCACCGGCCCCAACGTGGTGAAGACCGTCACCCACGAGGAGGTGTCGTTCGACGCGCTGGGCGGCGCCGACGTGCACGGGGGCACCTCGGGCGTGGCGCACTTCGTTCATGATACCGAGCCCGAGTGCCTCCAGACGATCCGCCGGCTGCTCGGCTTCCTGCCACTCAACAACCTCGACGATCCCCCCGAGCGCCCCACCGCCGATCCCGCCGACCGGCGCGACGAGGCACTCCTCGATCTCATTCCCGACAGCTCCACCAAGCCGTACGACATGCACGACGTCGTCGGGCGGGTGGTGGACGACGGGGGGTTCCTCGAGGTCCAGCGGGGCCACGCTGACAACATCCTCACCGGGTTCGCGCGGCTCGGTGGACGGCCCGTAGGAGTGGTGGCCAACCAACCGGCGGTGCTGGCGGGAGTGCTCGACATCAGCGCCTCGCTGAAAGCGGCCAGGTTCATCCGCTTCTGCGATTGCTTCAACCTTCCCGTGGTGACCTTCGTGGACGTGCCCGGCTTCCTGCCGGGCGTCACCCAGGAGCACGGCGGAATCATCAAGCACGGGGCCAAGCTGCTGTACGCCTACTGCGAGGCCACGGTCCCCAAGCTCACCGTGATCACCCGGAAGGCGTATGGCGGGGCCTATGACGTCATGAGCTCAAAGCACATCCGAGGCGACCTGAACCTTGCCTGGCCGTCGGCCGAGATCGCGGTGATGGGTCCCAAGGGTGCCGTCGAGATTCTCTTCAAAGAGGAAATCGCCAAGGCGAGCGACCCGGCGGCCGCGACCGCACGGCTGATCGAGGAGTACACTGCCAAGTTCGCCCACCCGTACGCCGCGGCAGCGCGGGGCTATATCGATGATGTCATCGACCCGCGGGACACCCGCCCGCGGCTGATCGACGCCCTTCGGACCCTGCGGACCAAGCGGGACCGGAATCCGCCGCGAAAGCACGGCAACATCCCCCTGTAAGGGACCGTCCTATCAGCCTCGGCTGTGCGGACCTGGAGGCCTGGGCCGTCACCGCTGGTAGCAATCAGCCCGAGGCGGTAGCTCGTTCCGGCCGCCCCTAGCCAAGGGCCAGCGGCCATATCATCTTGGAACGGCCATGCACCAGCTCTTCCGGCAATCGAAGGCCGCCCAGCCAGCCCACCTCCTGAGGCTCTGCCGCGCCGTCGCGGCGGGACTCTTGGCGTGGCTCATCCCAACCGCTCAGCTCCAGGCACAAGGCGCCATCGACCCGAACGTCGCACCGCGGGCCGCGGCCCTCGAGCGGGAGGGCGAGCGCCACATGGCCATCGACCTTCTCGGCCGCTATCTCGCCACGGCCCCCGACGATGGGCGGGCCTGGCTCCAGCTCGGGCGCTTCTATTTGTATGACGCCCGTGACTGGCATCTCCACGGCCACCGAGGCGAGCCGAACGGTCCGCTCTACCTCGACTTTGCCGCGACCGCACTGGAGCAGTCCATCCGGCTGTCGGTCGACTCCGGGGTGATCTTCCGGGGGATCGCGGAGGTCGAGCGGTCCCTGGTGATCGTGGAACAGGTCGGCTGGGCCGCGGCGCGGACGACTCTGGGTCGGGAGCGAGTCCCGCAGGTGCCGGCGTTCGTGGTCGAGTTGGGCGAGAATCTGCTCGCCTCGTGTCCGGCCGGCGGCGTCCTCCTCACCGGCAATGAGCTCGAAGCGCTCTCGGTGTGGTACGGCAGCATCGAACGGCCCTCCCTCGACGTCCTCCCGATCCGCCCCGACCTTTACACCACCGACTCGCTGTACCGGCTGCGCATGGCGCAGGCGATGGGTGTGGATCCCGGGCTGCCGGTGCAGCGCGCCCTTGGCGACGTGGCGCCCCGGCGGCCGCTCTGCCTTAGCCCCGGCGCCGACAGCGCCGCGGTCCCGGCGCTCGCGTGGGTGCCGTACCGGCTCGTTCGGGTGAGCCGTCCGGCGGCGCCCGGGCCCGACGCGATGAGCGTCACTGAGCTGCTCAAGGCCGTTCGCCAGAACCCGTCCCCGTGGGTGGTGGACGTGCGCGGCGTCTACGACGGCGCCGCGACCCACAACCTCATCCTCTGCAGCAGTCTCCTCCTCCTCTTCGGAGATACGCCCCCGCCCGCCTGCCAGCCGTGAAGCGGGTGCTCGTCGCCAACCGCGGGGAGATCGCGCTCCGCGTCATCCGGGCATGTCATGAGGAAGGACTCGAGGCGGTGGCGGTCTACTCGGCCGCCGACCGCGCCGCGGCGCACGTGCGCGCCGCCGATGTCGCCGTCGAGATCGGGCCCGCGCCGCCCTCCGAGAGCTACTTACGCATCGATCGCCTGATCCAGGCAGCGCTAGACACCCGGGCGGACGCGATCCATCCCGGCTACGGATTCCTGGCCGAGCGGGCTGCGTTCGCCGAAGCGGTCGTGGAGGCGGGGCTGGTCTTCGTGGGCCCGCCGGCCTCCGCCATCCGCGCGATGGGCGACAAGACCGAGGCCCGGCGGCGGATGCGCGACGCCGGCGTACCGGTGGTGCCCGGTGCGCACGACCCGATCACCGAGCTCGCGCCCGCGCGGCGCCTGGCGGAAGAGCTGGGGTATCCGGTACTGGTGAAGGCCGCTGCCGGCGGCGGAGGCAGAGGCATGCGGGTGGTGCGCACGCCGGAGGAGCTCGGGCCCGCGCTGGAGACTGCCGCCTCCGAGGCCAGGAAAGCATTCGGTGACGCCAGCGTGTACCTGGAGAAGCTCATCGCGCGGCCCCGTCACGTGGAGATCCAGATTCTCGCCGACCGCGAGCGCACCGTCCACCTCGGGGAGCGCGAGTGCTCGATCCAGCGGCGGCACCAGAAAGTGGTGGAGGAGGCGCCGTCGCCCGCCGTCGACGACGAGCTCCGCGAGTGGATGGGTGCGGCGGCGGTCGCCGCCGCGGAGGCAGTCGCCTACCTCGGCGCGGGGACCTGCGAGTTCCTGCTCGCCGCCGACCGCTCGTTCTACTTCCTCGAGATGAACACCCGCATCCAGGTGGAGCACCCGGTCACCGAGCTGGTCTACGGCGTGGACCTGGTGCGGGAACAGCTCCGCATCGCCGCGGGCGAACCGATGCGGGTTCCCGCCGGATGGCTCCACCCGCGCGGATGGGCACTGCAATGCCGGATCACCAGTGAGGATCCGGCGAACGGCTTCCTTCCGACCACCGGGCGAATCGAGCACCTGCGCCTTCCCAGCGGTCCCGGTGTTCGATGGGACGGAGGCGTCGAGTTGGGTGACGAGGTGACGCTGTTCTACGACTCCCTGCTCGCAAAGCTGATCGTTTGGGCCCCCGACCGACTGAAGGCCATCGACCGGATGGCTCGGGCCCTCGAGGAGCTGGAGCTGGACGGCGTGGGCACCAACCAGGGATTCCACCGCCGGCTCATGGCCGACGCAGAATTCCGGGAAGGCGACATCGACATTCAGTTCCTGGAGCGGCGGGCCGATCTCGCCGCGCCGGTGCTCACGGACCGCCAGGCGACCGTCCTCGCGGTTGCCGCCGCGCTGGCCGAGGACGAAGTGCGCTCGATGCGGCGGCCTTCGGTGTCCAACAGCGATCACGCCAACCCCCACTGGCTCCACCAGGCGAGGCTCGAGGGGCTCCGGTGAGCGCCGTTCGCATCCTCCGGCTCGCCACCGGGGGCGATGGGGTAGGGCGCCTGGAGGATGGACGAGCGGTGTTCGTGCCCCGCACCGCTCCCGGCGACCTCATTGAGATCGCCCAGGTCCGCGCACACCGGCGCTACGCCCACGCCCGGTCGAGCCGTGTGCTGGAGCCCTCCGCCGACCGGGTTCAGCCGCGCTGTCCGCACTACGTGCATGACGACTGCGGCGGCTGCCAGCTCCAGCACCTGAACTCCGCGGCGCAGCGCGAGGCCCGCCGCGGGTTCGTGGGCGATGCGCTCCGCCGCATCGCCCACCTCGACGTGCCTGACCCCGAGATCGTTCCGGCCGGCGAGGAGTTCGAGTATCGCACCAAGATCACCCTCGCCGTGGACCAGGGCGGACAGAGGATCGGGCTCCACCCGCTCGACCGGCCCGACCGGGTCTTTGACCTGGTGCGCTGCCACATCACGACCTCCGAGCTGATGGCGCTCTGGGACCACGTCCGCGCGGTGCGGCGCCTGCTGCCGTCCGCCCTTCGACAGCTGGTCCTGCGGCTCGACCGCGGCGGCGGGCTCCACCTCGTGCTCGTGCTGGGAGGGACGGAGCCATGGAATGGGGCGGACGCGTTCCGCCGCGAGCTGAGGGCCCAGGGCTCGGACCCGACCGTCTGGCTGCAACCCGAGGGGGGTGAGGCCGCGGCGGTGGATGGCGGAACCAGCCGTTTCCCGGCGACGGTCTTCGAGCAGGTGCACCCCGCGATGGGTGACGAGGTCCGCGCCTTCGCGCTCGCCGCGCTTGGCGAGGTGCAAGGACATCATGTGTGGGACCTGTACGCCGGAATCGGGGAGACGACGTCCGCCCTGGTCCTAGCCGGCGCCTCGGTGGAAAGCGTCGAGTCCGACCGCCGGGCAGTGGCGGAGGCGGAGGCGCGCGGGCCGGCGGCGGAGCGCCACGTGGGGCGAGTGGAGCGGACCCTGGAGCGGCTCCGCCCTCCAGCGCTGGTGATCACCAACCCCCCGCGCACCGGCATGGACGAGCGGGTGGCCGCGGAGTTGGAGCGCCGCTCGCCGAAGCGGATCGTCTACATCTCTTGCGATCCGGCGACGCTGGCGCGGGACCTCACCCGGATGCCGGGCTTCCGGCTGGTGACCGCGGTCGCCTTCGATCTATTTCCCCAGACGGCACACGTCGAGACGGTTGCGGTGCTGGACCGCGCGTCGTGAAGTACATCGTCAGCATCGCCGGGCGCGAGATCGAGGTCGAGGTGGACGGCGACCAGGTGACCGTCCACGGCTCGACTCGCACGGCCAGCCTTCGAGCCATCCCCGGTACGCCGACCCGCCAGCTCATGATGGAAGACCAGCCCACCGCGGTCACCATGCGGAACACCGGACGCGGTCAGTGGACCCTCCAGATGGGCGGAGACCGCTGGGATGTGGAAGTGGTGGACGAGCGGACGCGGCACATCCGCAGCCTGACCGCCGGCGCCGAGCGTCGGCGTGGCCCCGTCACGTTGCGAGCGCCGATGCCGGGGCTGGTGGTGAGGATCTTGGTGGAGCCGGGGCAGGAGGTGTCGGCGGGGGCCGGCCTCGTCGTGCTGGAGGCGATGAAGATGGAGAACGAGCTGAAGGCGCCGGCGGCGGCGACAGTCGGCGCGGTCCGGGCCCAACCCGGGGAGGCGGTCGAAAAAGGGCAGGTGCTGGTGGAGTTCGAATAGCGCGGAGCGTCCCCTTGACCCTGCCCGTCAGGGTCGGCTATCTTGTGAGTCTGTTTCGGTTTGACCCTGTTTCAACGCCCAAAGGAACGCACCGGGAGCTCCCGGGGCGGCAGCGCTCATGAAGACCTACACCGCCACGCCCGACGACATCTCGCACGAGTGGCATCTCGTGGATGCGACGGGGGTGCCGCTCGGCCGATTGGCGAGCGTCGTGGCCCAGCTCATCCGCGGTAAGCACAAGCCCACCTTCACGCCGCACATGGATGGCGGCGATTTCGTCGTGGTGGTGAACGCGTCGAAGGTGCGGCTGACCGGTCGAAAAGAGGAGAACAAGACGTACTTCTCCCACACCGGCTACATGGGTCACGAGCGGCACACCAAAGCCCGAGATCTGTTGGGCAAGCATCCCGACCGGGTTATCGAGAAGGCCGTCTTCGGCATGCTGCCCAAGACGTCTCTCGCGCGGCAGAAGCTGCGCGGTAAGCTCAAGGTCTACGGCGGCGCTGAGCATCCGCACGCGGCACAGCAGCCGAAGCCGTTCTCCGTCACCCCCTCCAAGGCGAGCGCATGACCGCGGTACCCGAATTTCGCTGGCAGGCTGTCGGCCGGCGCAAGACCAGCGTGGCCCGAGTCTATCTGACTCCGGGTACCGGCAAGTGGGACATCAACGGCCGGACGCTGGGCGACTACTTCCCCCGTCCCTCGCTGGTCCAGCACATCCAGCAGTCCTTCACCGCGACCGATACCCTCGGCGCGTTCGACGTGAAGGCGCACGTGGACGGCGGAGGCCAGGCGGGACAGGCCGGGGCGCTGCGCCACGCGATCGCGCGGGCATTGGTGGAGGCCGATGGGCAGCACCGCGCCAAGCTCCGCACCGCCGGGCTGCTGACCCGTGACCCGCGCGCAGTCGAGCGGAAGAAGCCGGGTCGCCCGGGAGCGCGGAAGCGCTTCCAGTTCAGCAAGCGGTAAGAAGTCGGCGGAACGTCGGCACGGCGGAAGGGCGGAAGGGTTCCGCCGTACCGACCGTCCGCCGTTCCGCCATCCCTCACACCGGCGGATTTCGCGCTTGGTGCCCCTTCGGGGGTTGGCGCGGAAGATGAACCCGGTGGACGAATAACCACTCGAACGGAAGGACGTTGCACCGCATGGCACAGCCGCAACTGCAGGACCTGCTCGAGGCCGGTGTTCACTTCGGCCATCAGACCCGCCGGTGGAACCCGAAGATGCGCCGGTTCATCTTCGCGGAGCGGTCGGGCATCTACATCATCGATCTCCAGAAGACCCTCCGCCAGATCCAGAAGGCCCAGGAGCTGCTTCGCAGCGTGGTCCTGAAAGGCGAAGGCGTCCTCTTCGTGTGCACCAAGAAGCAGCTCAAGGCCATCGTGCAGCTGGAGGCCCAGAACGCGGGCGCGTTCTACGTCACCGAGCGGTGGCTCGGCGGCATGCTCACCAACTTCCAGACCCTGAAAAAGCAGATCCGCCGCCTCCGGGAGCTGGAACAGGGCGCCGCCGACGGCGACTTCGAGAACTACACCAAGAAGGAGAAACTCCTCTTCGAGCGCGAGCGGGTGAAGCTCAGCCGCAACCTCGAGGGTATCAAGCTGCTGGGCCGGCTGCCCGGTGCGCTTTTCGTGGTGGACGCCAAGAAGGAGAAGATCGCGGTCGCCGAAGCCAACAAGCTGGGCATCCCGGTCGTCGCCATCGTGGATACCAACGCTGACCCCGACGTCATCACGGTACCCGTGCCCGGCAACGACGACGCGATCCGCTCGGTCTCCCTCATCACGGCGGCGCTCTCCGACGTGATCAAGGAGGCCCGGGCCCAGATGCCGATGCGCGAGGTGACCGAGGACCTCGAGGCCGAGACCTACAGCACCGACGCGGGATCCGAGGGCGACGCCGACGCCGACCGCAAGCGCCGCCGTCCGCGCCGCAAGCGGCGGCCGAAGCCGGAGGCGATCGCCGCGCGGCTCAAGACCGACGCCGAGGGCGGCTCTGCCGAGGGCGCCCCGGAAGTGCCGGCGCCGGCCGGTGCCGGCGAGGCTGGCGCTTAGGCGCGGCGGACCGGACCCGTGAGAGCCTCCGCCGCTCCTGGCCCGTGCGGGCCGTGAGCGGCGGTCTTACTATTCAGCCCGAGATCGACCAGAGGAAGCCATGGCAAGCGTGACGATTTCCCCGAAGGATGTGAGCGAGCTGCGTGCTCGCACCGGCGCCGGCATGATGGATTGCAAGCGCGCGCTGGAAGAGGCCGGCGGCGACCTGGACAAGGCCGCGGAGATCCTTCGGAAGAAGGGGATCGCCAAGGCGGAGAAGCGGGCCGGCCGGGTGGCGTCACAGGGGCTGGTGGTGAGCTACATCCACCACAATCAGCAGGTGGGCGTGCTGCTGGAGCTCAACTCCGAGACCGACTTCGTGGCCCGCAACGAGGCCTTCGGCCAGCTCGCGCGCGAGATCGCGATTCACATCGCGTCCGCCGATCCGATCGGGGTGAACCCGGGGGACGTCCCGGCGGAGCTGCTCGAGCGGGAGCGCCGGATCGCGGAGGAGCAGGTCGCCGCGGAGGGCAAGCCGGAGAACATCCGGGCCAAGATCGTCGACGGCAAGCTGAAGAAGTTTGTGGCGGAGCGGACGCTGCTGGAGCAGCCCTACGTCCGCAACGACAAGATCACCGTCGGGGAGCTGATCAAGGAGGCGTCCGGCAAGCTGGGCGAGGCCATCTCGGTCCGCCGCTTCGCCCGGTTCCAGATCGGGGCCGCCTGATGGCCCTGGTCTACACCCGCGCCCTGCTCAAGCTGTCGGGTGAGGCGCTGGCCGGAGACAAGGGAAGTGGCCTCGATTTTCACGCCGTCGAGGCCTTCGCGGAAGAGGTCAAGGCGGTGCACGCGCTCGGCGTGCACCTCTCGCTGGTGGTCGGCGGCGGCAACATCATCCGCGGCGCCACGGCCAGCCGGGAGGGACTCGACCGGGTTTCTGCCGACTACATGGGAATGCTCGCCACGGTGATCAACGCCCTGGCGCTGCAGGACGTGCTGGAGAAGATCGGGGTGGACACCCGGGTGATGACCGCCGTCCGGATGGAATCGGTGGCGGAGCCCTACATCCGCCGGCGGGCGATCCGCCATCTGGAGAAGCGGCGGCTGGTCATCTTTGCCGCCGGCACCGGCAACCCGTTCTTCTCCACCGACACCGCCGGCGTGCTGCGAGCCCTGGAGATCGAGGCGCAGGTGATCCTCAAGGCCACCAACGTGGACGGCATCTACACCGGCGATCCGAAGAAGGATTCCAAGGCCACGTTCATTCGCGAGCTCAGCTACCAGGAAGCGATCGTCAAGAACTACGCCGTCATGGACGCCAACGCGTTCGGGCTCTGCAAGGCCAACCAGCTCCCTATCGTCGTCTTCAACATCAACCGTCCCGGCGCCATCAGGCGGGTGCTCGAAGGCGACCCGGACATCGGGACCATCGTCCGATGAGCACCATACCCGAATTGACCAAGCACGCCCGGGAACTGATGCACAAGGCGGTCGAGAGCACCAAGCGTGAGTTCAGCAGCATACGCAGCAACAAGGCCAGCCCCTCCCTGCTCGACCTGGTTCGGGTCGAGGCTTACGGCAGCACAGTCCCGCTCAACCAGGTGGCGATGGTCGCCGCGCCCGAGCCCCGCCTCCTCACCGTCCAGCCGTTCGACAAGTCCCTCTCGCAGGCGGTGGAAAAGGCGATCCGGGACGCGGGACTCGGCCTCAACCCCGCCAGTCAGGGCAACCTGATCCGGGTTCCGCTGCCGGTGCTCTCCGAGGAGCGGCGGAAGGAGCTGGTGAAGGTGGTCCACAAGCTCGCGGAGGAAGGTCGGATCGCGGTGCGCCACGCCCGCACCGACGCGCTCTCGCGCGTCAAGAAGCTGGAGCACATCTCCGGGGACGACAAGACCCGCGCGGAGAAGGACGTGCAGAAGCTCACCGACGACCATATCAAGCAGATCGACGGCCTCATCCACGCCAAAGAGGCCGAGATCATGGAAGTCTGACGGATGAGCGACGACTTGCTGCAGCGGGTGCGGGTCCACGGTGTGGTCCCGGCTCACATCGCCATCATCATGGACGGGAACGGGCGCTGGGCCGCAGGTCGGGCGCTGCCCCGTCCCTTCGGGCATCACGCCGGTATGGGCTCCGTCCGCGAGGTCGTGGAGGGCTGTCTCGACGCCGGCATCGGCGTGCTGACGCTGTTCGCCTTCAGCCAGGAGAACTGGCAGCGCCCGGCCGGCGAGATCGAGGCGCTCATGGGCCTCCTCGAAGAGTACATCGCCCGCGAGATGAGTGAGCTTCGCGCGCAGGGCGTCGGCGTCCGGATCCTGGGCGACCTGGACCGGCTGACCGGCGGCGCCCGGCGCGCGGTCGACCGCATCGTCGCCGAAACCGACGGCGGCAGCAAGCTGGCGCTCAACCTCTGCATCTCCTACGGCTCGCGCGCCGAGATCGTGCGGGCGGCCCGGCTGCTCGCCGAGGACGCGGCGGCCGGGCGGCTCGCCCCCGCCGAGATCGACGAGGAGGCGCTGAGCCGCCGGCTCTATACCGCTGACTGGCCCGACCCCGACCTGCTCATCCGCACGTCCGGCGAGATGCGGATCTCCAACTTCCTGCTCTGGCAGCTGGCCTATGCCGAGCTGTATGTGACGCCGGTACTCTGGCCCGACTTCACGCGGCGGCACCTCTTCGAGGCGATCCTGGAGTTTCAGCGGCGCGACCGACGGTTCGGACGCGTCCCCGCCTGATGGATTCCGAGCTGGTCCGGCGGGTCGGGTTCGCGGCGGTCGCGATCCCGCTGGCGCTGCTGATCATCTGGTACGGCGGGCCTCCGTTGGCCGTGTTGCTCGCGCTGGCCGGAGCCCTCGGCACCGGAGAGCTCTTCGGCTTGGCGGAGCGCGGGGGCATCCGTCCGGCCCGCGTCCTCGGCGTGGCGACCGCGGCGGCGATCCCGCTGGTCACGTACTACACCCTGGCCCACCCTTCGGCCGGCGGTGCGGTGATGGGGGCGGTGCTCTGCGCCGCCGCGCTCTGGCTGCTCCTGCTCCTGACCTGGATCCTGGCCACCCGCGCGCCGGGCGACCGGCCGCTAGAGGCCGCGTCGGTCACGCTGCTCGGCGTGGCGTACACGGGGGGACTGCCCGCGTTCCTGCTGCTGATCCGCCACGGACAATGGCCCGTGCGGAGTTGGGCCGGCGCCTGGCTGGTGTTCTTTCCGCTGGTGGTCACCTGGGTTGGCGATACCGCGGCGATGTTCGGTGGACGCACGTTCGGAGGACCCAAGCTCGCGCCGACCGTCAGCCCGGGGAAAACCAGGTCGGGCACGGTCGCGGGCGTGATCGGGGCCCTGGTGGTCGCTCCGCTGTTCGTGGTCTGGATCTTTCCGCGCGCCGGGGTCGACCTCCGATTGTGGGAGGCAGTTGCGGTGGCCGGTGTTCTCTCCGTGGTGGGCCAGGTGGGTGACCTCGCCGAGTCGCTGTTCAAGCGCCAGGCAGGGGTCAAGGACTCGAGCCACCTGATCCCAGGCCACGGGGGAGTCCTCGACCGGCTCGACTCGCTTTATTTCGTGGTGCCTGTGGCGGCGGCGATGTACCGGTTCTTCGGGGTGATCTAGTGAGCGACGGCGGCGGGCGGCGAGGTGTGGCGGTTCTGGGCTCGACCGGGTCGGTCGGCCGCAGCACGCTGGACGTGCTCCGGCGCCAGCGCGATCACTTCGCGGTCGTGGCGCTCACCTGCGGCCGGAACCGGGAGGAGTTCGAGCGGCAGGTGGCGGAGTGGCGTCCCGCGTTCGCCGGGCTCGCCGTGCCCGGCGCGGACGAGCGCTGGCCCTGCGGGCCCGAGGTATTGGTCGAGGCCGCGACGCGTCCGGACGTGGACATCGTGGTGAACGCGGTGGTCGGCGCCGCGGGCCTCGACGCCACACTCGCCGCGCTGCGGGCCGGGAAGCGGGTCGCGTTGGCCAACAAGGAAAGCCTGGTGATGGCCGGCGACCTCGTCGTGCAGGCGGCGTGCACCGGCGGTGGGGAGATCGTGCCGGTGGACTCGGAGCACAGCGCGGTCCTTCAGTGCGTCGCCGGGCGGGACGCGGGGCTCGGTCGGCTGATCCTCACCTGCTCCGGCGGGCCGTTCAGGGAATGGCCGCACGAGCGGATCCGGGAGGCGACGGTGGAGGAAGCGCTCCGCCATCCCACCTGGCGGATGGGGCAGAAGATCTCCGTGGACAGCGCCACGCTGGCCAACAAGGCGCTGGAGGTGATCGAGGCCCACTACCTATTCCGGCTGTCGTACGATGCCCTCGAGGTCGTGGTCCATCCCCAGAGCATCATCCATGCGTTCGTGGAGTTCTGCGACGGCAGCGTGATCGCCCAGCTGGGCTTCCCGTCCATGGAGCTGCCGATCCTGTACGCGCTGACCCACCCGGGGCGCCTGCCCGACACCGGAGTCCGCCGGCTGGATCCGGTGGCGGCCAGCCCGCTCACCTTCGAGCCGGTGCGGCACGACGTGTTCCGCGCGCTGGGGGCGGGCATGGCGGCGGGGCGGATGGCCGGGACCGCACCGGCCGTGTTCAACGCTGCCAACGAGGTGGCGGTGGCGGCCTTTCTGGACGGCGCCGTCCCGTTCGGCCGGATCAGTGAGATCATCGAGCGGGTGCTGGACGCGCACGCACCCGCGCCGGCGACCGCCGTGGAGGCGGTTCGCGATGCCGACCGATGGGCGCGCGCCCGCGCCCGCGAGCTGGTGAGGACACCGTGCTGACAACCATTCTTGCCCTGATCGTCGTCCTGGGTGTGCTGATCTTCATCCACGAGGCCGGGCACTTCCTGGCCGCCAAGTGGGCCGGGGTCTACGTGCACCGCTTCTCGCTGGGGCTCGGCTCCCCGATTCCCTGGCTCACCTTTCGCCGCGGTGAGACCGAGTACTCGATTTCGTGGCTGCCGCTGGGTGGCTATGTGAAGATGGCCAGCCGCGAGGAGGAGGTCACCAGCTCGGCGCTCGAGGGCGGCCACGTCGAGGCACCAGTGCCGGCCGACCGGGTGTTCGAGGCGAAGCCGGTCTGGAAGCGCATGGTCATCATTCTCTCGGGCGTGACGATGAACGCGCTCTTCGCCTGGCTGGCGTTCGCCTTTCTCGCGGGCAAGAACGGCCGGCAGATCGACCCCGAAACGACGGTGGGCCGGGTCATCGAGGAGATGGTGCCGCCCGGCGGGGAAGCGCTGCGCGACATCCCGACCGGCTCCCGGATCACCGGCATCAACGGGCGGCCGGTCACTTCCTGGAACGACGTCACCGACGGCCTCGCGAACGCGCCGGAGTCCGAGATCAGGATCGAGCTGGCGGGGGGGAAGACGGCGGTGCTGCCGATCCATCAGGACGCCCTGGAGCAGCGGCTCAAGGCGTCTCAGGCCCTGCAGCCGTTTCGGGCGGCGGTCATCGGCCAGGTGCTGCCTGGTAGACCCGCCGAGCGCGCGGGGATCCAGCCGGGAGATACCATCCTGGCGATGAACGGGCGGCCGATCAAGCAGTGGTACGACGTTCTCGAGGTGCTGCAGGCGAACGGCGGCAAGCCAATCTCGATGCAGGTGGCGGGTTCCACCGGCAGGCGGGCCCTCGAAGTCCGTCCCGACGTGGAGACGATCGAAGGACTCGACGGCAAGCCGCGACAGGTCGGCCGGGTCGGCATCTCGGTCCGACTCGACTTCCGCTCGGAGCCCCTGGGCATCGGCGCCGCGCTGGCGGAGGGCTGGAAGGCCACCGTGAGCGCGTCCACCCAGATCGTGCGCACGGTGCGGGGCCTCTTCAGCGGCCGGATCTCACGGCGGGAGGTGGGCGGACCGATCATGATCGGCCAGCTCGCCGGCGAGAGCGCGCGGATGGGCCTGGATCCGTTCCTGGCCTTCATGGCCTTGATCTCCATCAACCTGGCGATTCTCAACCTGCTGCCGGTCCCGGTGCTGGACGGCGGCCAGTTCCTGTTCCTGCTGGCGGAGGCGGTGATCCGTCGGCCGCTGCCGCTCAAGCTGCGGGAGCGGCTCACCGCGGTGGGTATGGTGCTGATCGTGCTGTTGATGGGGCTGGCGTTCTCCAACGATATCCGGCGGTTATTCGGGGGGTGAGGGGCGGAACGGACGGCGGGCGGGCGGAACGGCGGACGGGGCGGAACCGTGTCATCCCGAGCAGAGCGAGGGATCTTCTCCCCAAGCCATCGAGACCCGGTGAGAAGATCCCTCGGTTGCTTCGCTCCCTCGGGATGACAACCGCCCGCTTCGCCCCGTCCGCCGTCCCGCCCGTCCGCCGTCCCGCCCGTCCGCCGTCCCGCCCGTCCGCCGTCCCGCCCGTCCGCCCACCCTTGCCTCGCCCCCCAAATCCCGGTTATTCTTCACAGCTACAACAGATTACGACGCGCGCGCAAATTCCATAGGACGGCGGCATGAGCTTCGACAAGCAGGGGACGGTAGCCAAGCACCAGGCCCACGGGACCGACACCGGGTCCACCAAGGTGCAAGTCGCCCTTCTCACCGAGCGGATCAACTCCCTTACCGATCACTTCCGGACCCACCCCAAGGACCATCACGGCCGGCGGGGACTCCTCAAGATGGTCGGCACCCGTCGCCGGCTGCTCACGTATCTCAAGCGGAGCGACCTCCAGACCTACCGGGCGCTGATCGAGCAGCTTGGTCTCCGTCACTAAATGCCGCGCACCACAGAGGGCGTCCCGATCCGAAGCATCGGGACGCCCTCTCCGTATTGACGTGTCCGAGCAGCAAAGAAACCAGAGCAAACAGAGAGAGAGAAGGCAGTGACAGTGCAAAGGATTGAAACCCAGTTCGCCGGGCGACCGCTGTACCTCGAGACCGGCCGTATGGCGAAGCAGGCGGCAGGTTCCGCGATGGTCCGGTTCGGCGACACGATGGTTCTGGCCGCCGTGACCGTCTCCTCCAACGTCTCCACCCTCCCGTTCTTCCCTCTGACCGTCGAATACCGCGAGAAGACCTACGCGGCGGGCAAGATTCCCGGCGGGTTCCTGAAGCGCGAGGGGCGCCCCTCCGACAAGGAGATCCTGGCGAGTCGGCTCATCGACCGGTCGATCCGCCCGCTCTTCCCCGAGGGGTTCAAGAACGAGGTCCAGGTCTTCGTCACGGTGCTGTCGGCCGACCAGGAGAACGATGCCGACATTCTCGGCGTGATCGCGGCCTCCAGCGCGCTCAGCCTCTCCCCCGTCCCCTGGAACGGCCCCCTCGCCGCGGTGCGCGTGGGACGGGTCGAGGGTAACTGGATCCTCAATCCGACGTTCCAGCAGCTCGAGTTCTCCACCATCGACCTGGTCGTCAGCGGCGTCGGCCGACTCGATCGTGATGGTCGAGGGCGGGTCGCTCGAGGTGTCCGAGGCCGAGATCCTCGAGGCGCTCAAGGTGGCGCAGAAGGGGATCAAGGACGTCATCGGGCTCGAGCGCCAGCTCATGGACAAGGCCGGCGCCGCGCCGACCATGGCCTGGGTGAAGGCGGAGGTCGACGCCGAGCTCCAGGGCCGGGCGTCGGATGCCGCGGAGCGGGCCATGGCGCAGGCGATCAACGCCAAGGACAAGGCCGCGCGCTCCGCCGGGGTGAAGGCGGTGCGGGAGCAGGCGCTGGCGGCGCTGCTCGACCGATTTCCCCGAGCGAGGCCGGGAGATCGGCGGTCATCTCGAGGACATCGAGTACCGGGTGATGCGGAAGCAGGTGCTGGACAAGGGCGAGCGGGTGGACGGCCGGGATCTCGACACCATCCGGCCGATCTCCATCGAGACCGGTGTGCTGCCGCGCACTCACGGCTCGGCGCTCTTCACCCGGGGCCAGACCCAGGCGCTGGTCTCCGTCACCCTCGGTACCACGGACGACGAGCAGCGGATCGACAGCATCGACGTGGCCGGCGAGACGACCAAGTCGTTCATGCTGCACTACAACTTCCCTCCGTACTCCACCGGCGAGGTCAAGATGATCCGCGGCACCAGCCGCCGCGAGATCGGCCACGGCGCCCTGGCGGAGCGTGCCCTGCAGCCGCTGCTGCCGCATTACGAGGACTTCCCCTACACCCTCCGGGTCGTCTCCGAAGTCCTGGAGTCGAACGGGTCGTCGTCCATGGCGACGGTCTGCGGCGGCTCGCTGGCGCTGATGGATGCCGGCGTGCCGATGAAGGCGCCGTGCGCGGGCGTGGCGATGGGCCTGATCAAGGAGGGCGACAAGGTCGCCATCCTGACCGACATCCTGGGCTCCGAAGACCACCTGGGCGACATGGACTTCAAGGTGGCCGGCACCGAGAAGGGGATCACCTCGATCCAGATGGACATCAAGATCGAGGGTCTCGACCTCAAGATCATGGATCAGGCGCTGGAGAAGGCCCGCCGCGGCCGGCTCCACATCCTGAAGGAGATGGCGAAGGTCCTCCCGGGCCCGCGCACCGAGTTGTCGAAGTACGCGCCGCGCATCTTCACCATGCAGATCAAGCCGGACAAGATCGGCGACGTCATCGGCCCCAAGGGCAAGACCATCCGCGGGATCCAGGACGCGACCGGCGCCAAGATCAGCATCGAGGACAGCGGGGTCGTCACCATCTCCGCGGTCGGCGGCGAGGCGGGTGAGAAGGCCCGCGCGATGGTCGCCGCGATCACCACCGAGCCGGAAGTCGGCCGGACCTACGAGGGGCCGGTCAAGAGCACGACCGCCTTCGGGGCGTTCGTCGAGATCCTGCCCGGGGTGGAGGGTCTGCTGCACATCAGCGAGCTCCAGCACGGCCGCACCGAGAAGACCGAAGACGTCGTCAAGAAGGGCGACATCGTCCAGGTCAAGCTGCTCGAGGTGGACGAGCGGGGACGCATGAAGCTGTCCCGGAAGGCGCTGCTCCCCAAGGATTAACCCTTCGTGGACACGGTTCTCCTCGACGAAGGGCTGTACCGGACCACGGCCCCGAACGGGCTCGTCGTCTACTCCGAATCGCTGCCGGGGGTCCGGTCGGCGGCGGTCGGTATCTACGTACGGACCGCCAGCGCGCACGAGCGCCGCGAGCAGATGGGCATCTCCCACCTGCTCGAGCACATGGTGTTCAAGGGCACCGAGCGGCGCAGCGCGCGCGACCTGGCCCTCGAGCTGGAGGTGCGCGGCGGCAGTCTCGACGCCTACACCGGGCCGCGACGCCACCAGCTACCAGGCGCACGTGCTCGACGCCGATCTTCCCCTCGCGGTCGACATTCTCACCGATCTGGTCCGCCGGCCGCTGCTCCGGGTGAGCGACCTCGAGCCCGAGCGGAACGTGATCCTGGAGGAGATCAACGGGGTGGCGGACACTCCTGACGATCTCGTCTTCGAGCTTCATGCCGCGGCGCTCTGGCCCGAGCATCCCTACGGCTATTCCATTCTGGGTACCCCGGACACGCTGGCCGGCATCTCGGCCGACGATCTCCGCTGCCTGCACCAGACCGGTTACCATCGCGGCAACTGCGTCGTGGCCGCCGCCGGCAACGTGGATCACGCGCGGCTGCTCGAGATGCTGGAGCGGGAGGGCTGGTTCGAGGGCAACGCGCGCGAGCCCGCCAGGCGAGCGGTCCCCGCGGTGCCCGCGCGGTGGGGCCTCTCCCTCCGCGAGGAGCGCGACACGGCGCAGACCCACGTCGTCTTCGGCACCGACACCTTCCCGCTCCGGGATCCGCGCCGCTTCGCGCTCGCCATCCTCACCAACGTGTTCGGCGGGGGCATGTCCAGCCGGCTCTTCCAGCGGGTCCGCGAGGAGCTGGGGCTCGCCTATGCCGTCTTCGCCTACCAGAACTTCCACCACAGCTCCGGGCAGCTGGGCGTCTACATCGGGACCCAGACCGCGAGCGCCGATCAGGCGGTGGAGGCCATCCGGGAGGAGTACGACCGGATCTCCCGCGAGGGATTGCCCGCGTCCGAGCTGGCCGACGGCAAGCAGCAGCTCAAGGGCCAGATCATGCTGTCTCTGGAAAGCCCCCTGGCCCGGATGGGCCGGCTCGCCGGCTTCAGCCTGCACGACGACCCCTATCGGCCTCTCGACCGGATGCTCGCCGAAATCGACGGGGTCAGCGCGGATGACGTGGCATCCGTCGCGGGGGAGTTCTTCCCGGCGGAGCGGCAGACGGTCGTGCGGCTGGGACCCAGTGGGTAAGGCGTGAACGGTGAACCGTGAACAGTGAACGGGATTGGTCTTCGTCCCCTTTCACTTTTCACGGTTCACCGTTCACGCACTTCAACATCGAGCCTTCACTTGTCGAGGCCCCATGCTGATCGGCGTTCCGAAGGAGATCAAGACCAACGAGAATCGCATCGCCCTCGTGCCCGCCGGCGCCGAGGCGCTGACCGGCGCGGGCCATACCGTCTTCATCGAGCAGGGCGGCGGGCTGGGAAGCGGCTTCCCGGATGAGTCGTACACGGCGGTGGGCGCCAAGGTGCTCCCCACGGCCGACGACGTGTGGAAGCAGGCGGAGATGATCATGAAGGTGAAGGAGCCCATCGCGGTGGAGTGGCCGCGGATGCGCCGCGGGCAGGTGATCTACACCTACTTCCATTTCGCGGCGTCCGACGAGCTGACCCGCGCGGTCATCGACTCTGGCGCGGTCGCCGTGGCCTACGAGACGGTGCAGCTCCCCAGCGGCGAGCTCCCGCTCCTCACGCCGATGTCCGAGGTGGCGGGCCGGATGGCGGTCCAGGAGGGGGCCAAGTACCTGGAAAAGGTCTTCGGCGGCAGCGGCATCCTCCTGGGCGGCGTCCCGGGTGTCGCGCCGGGTGAGGTGGTGATCATCGGAGGCGGCGTGGTCGGCATCAACGCGGCCAAGATGGCCGCCGGCCTCGGCGCCCACGTGACGATCCTGGACATCTCACTCGATCGTCTGCGGTATCTGGACGACGTCCTCCCCGCCAACGTGGATACCGCCTACTCCAACCGCCACAACATCCTCGACGCCATCCGCCGGGCGGACCTGGTGGTCGGCGCGGTGCTGCTCCCGGGCGCCAAGGCCCCCCATCTGGTCAAGCGGGCCGACCTCAAGCTGATGAAGCCGGGGTCGGTCATCGTGGACGTGGCCGTGGACCAGGGAGGCTGCGTGGAGACCATCAAGCCCACCACCCACGAGAACCCGACCTATTTCGTGGATGGCATCCTGCACTATGCCGTGGCGAATATGCCGGGTGGGGTTCCCCGGACCTCCACCCTCGCGCTGACCAATGCCACGCTCCCGTATGGACTTAAGCTGGCCAAACAGGGATGGCGTGCCGCCTGCAAAGCTGATCCGGCATTGCGGCTGGGGCTGAACGTGGTGGAGGGCAAGGTGGTCTATCCCGGGGTGGCCGAGGCGTTCCAGCTCCCCCTCACCGACGCCGGCTCCGTCCTCTGATCCAGGTCCTGCTCACCCGCCTTCCCCACGGGGAGGGGCTGCCCCTGCCGAGCCGGGCCACGCCCGGGTCGGCCGGGTACGATTTGCAGAGCGCCGAAGGTGCCGTGCTCGCACCCATGGAACGCCGGGCGTTCGCCACCGGCCTCGCGATCGCGGTCCCCGATGGTTTCGAGTGCCAGATCCGTCCCCGGTCGGGCCTCGCGCTCAAGGAGGGCATCACCGTGGCCAACACGCCGGCGACGATCGACAGCGACTACCGCGGCGAGGTCAAGGTCATTTTGGTGAACCTGGGGACCGAGCCGTTCGAGGTGACCCGCGGCATGCGGATCGGGCAGATGGTGATCGCCCGAGTGGAGCGCGTCGAGTTCCAGGCGGTGGCGGAGCTGCCCGACTCCTCCCGAGGCGCGGGAGGATTCGGCAGCACGGGGCGCTAGCGGGGCATTCTTCTCCCTTGAATGCGGAGACGGCCATTCATTACCTTGTGAGCCATGCTTCCGACATCCTCTCGATGAAGCTTCCTTCTCTGAACTTTACGTCGTGGCTTCCCGCGAGTGAAATCGCGGTGGACCTCGGCACCGCGAACACGCTGGTCTACGTGAAGGGCGAGGGCATCGTGCTCAACGAGCCCTCCGTCGTCGCGATCGAGAAGGCCACCGGGAAGATCAAGGGCATCGGACTCGAGGCGAAGCGCATGCTCGGGCGCACCCCCGACGGCATCGTCGCGATTCGGCCGCTGAAGGACGGCGTCATCGCCGACTTCGACGTCACCGAGAAGATGCTGCGCTACTTCCTCCAGACGATCATCGACAAGCACGTCTTCCGGATGAAGCCAAAGGTCATCGTCTGCGTGCCCTCTGGCATAACCGAGGTCGAGCGCCGGGCGGTACGCGATTCCGCCGAGACCGCCGGGGCCAAGAAGGTGCTGATGGTGGCGGAGCCGATGGCGGCGGCGATCGGGGTGGGGCTGCCGGTCGAGACGCCGACCGGCAACATGGTGATCGATATCGGCGGCGGCACCACTGAGATCGCGGTCATCGCCCTCTCCGGCATCGTCTCCGACACCTCGATCCGCACCGGCGGCGACGAGATGGACATGGCCATCGTCCAGTTCATGCGCAAGAACTACAACCTGCTGGTCGGTGAGCCGACCGCGGAGGCGATCAAGATCAAGATCGGCTCCGCCGCGCCCTTGGGCGACGAGCGGGAGATGGAAGTGAAGGGGCGGGACCTCGTCTCCGGCATCCCCAAGACCGTCCGGGTGCACTCGACCGAGATCCGCGAGGCCGTCCAGGAGCCGATTCAGCAGATCGTGGACGCCGTGCGGCGCGCGCTCGAGATCACCCCACCGGAGCTCGCCAGCGACATCGTGGACCGGGGCATCGTGATGACCGGCGGCGGCGCGCTGATTCGGGGGCTCGACATCCTCCTGGCGCAGGAAACCGGCCTCCCCATCCACGTGGACGAGGACCCGCTGACCTGTGTGGTCCGCGGCACCGGACGCATTCTCGACGACTACGAGAAATACCGCAGCGTCCTTTCGGCCTGAGCATGTCCAGCGCGTCGGAACGCTCCTACACGCGCCGGGACAGCATCATGTTCTTCGCCTGCCTCGGCCTCTCCCTGGTCGCGCTTTTTTCGCCTTCGGCCTGGGGACAGGGCATCTCCGATGCCCTCCGAGGCACGGTCCTGGCCCCGCTGGTCTGGCTCCAGGCGCGTGCTGAGGAGGGTCGGACCAGCCGCGCCAGACTCAAGGCCATCACCGTCCAGCGTGACTCCGCCGCCTACCTCGCCCAGGGCATCCCCTCGCTGATGGTCGAGAACGAGCGGCTTCGCCAGCTGCTCACCCTCAGCGGCCGCATCTCCACACCGTACGTCGCGGCGGAGGTCCTGCATCAGGCGCAGGCCACCGACGGTAGGACGCTGCTCCTCGACGTCGGGCCGCAGCGACCTGGTCTCGGAGTTCGACCCGGTCGTGGCGCCCGAGGGCCTGATCGGGATGGTGCTGAGCGGGGCGGAGCATTCCAGCGTGGTCATGACCTGGGCCCATCCCGAGTTCCGGGTGAGCGCGTACACCGTGGGCGGCAATGCCAGCGGCGTCGTCGCGCCCTCGCTCTCGAGCCTGGGCGGTGAGGGCGCCCTGGAGTTCCGCGGCGTCCCCTACCGGGATTCGGTGCCGACGGGCACCCTGGTGCTGTCCTCGGGTCTCGGCGGGGTCTACCCCAAGGGGATTCCGGTGGGCACGGTGACCGGCGTGGTCCGCGAGCAGGCCGGATGGGAGCGGGTCTACCGCCTGCTGCCGGCGGCGAGCCCGGGCGCGGTCGCCCACGTCCTGGTGCTGATCTCACCGCCCGGCACCAGCCTCGAGCGCGCGTTTCCCAGCGACTCGGCGCTGCTAGCGATGCGGCTCGACTCGATCGCCAAGGTCCGCCTCGCGGACTCGCTGGAGGCGGCGAAGGTCCGCCGCGCAGACTCGCTCGCGGTGGTGAAGGCCCGCCGCGCGGACTCGCTGGCCGCGGCCAAGACACGGGCGGCGGCGGCAGCGGCGGCGGCGGCGCGGGCTCGTCGAGCCGACTCGCTGGCGGCGCCGCGGGACTCGGCTCGATGAGCGCCTCCCGCGCCAGCAGGATCCAGCTGCTCCTGGTGATGACCCTCCTGGTGGTGCTTCACTTCTACCTCCGGCCCCGGCTCTGGAGCGCGCGGACCAGCCCTGACTTCCTGCTGATCGCGCTGGTGTTCCTCGCCATGCGCGCCGGGCCGGGCGCCGGGGCGATCGCGGGGTTTGTCGTAGGTGTAGTAAACGACGCGCTGACCCCCGCAGCCTTCGGCGCCGGGGCCCTGGCCCACACCGTGGTCGGATACTTCGCCGCGTGGGGCCGCGCGGTCTTCTTCGCCGACAATCTGCTGGTGAACGCTGCCTTCGTGGCGGTGGCGCTCTGGGTGCGCGATCTCCTGCTCCTGCTGGCGAGCGGCACCGCCCAGGGACGGCTCCTGGTGGAGCTGACCCTCAACAGCCCGCTGCAGGCGCTTTCCACCGCGGCCTTCGCCCTGCTGGTGCTGGCGGCGTTCCGCGAGTGGTTCGCCATCCGGCTCGACGTATGAACGGCTTCGACTCGTACCGGGTCCGCGAGCGGGCCGACATCGCTCAGCTGGTGCTGGTTGCCACCTTCGTGCTACTGGGCGGCGCGTTTTTCCGGACCCAGATCATTCAGCACGAGAAGTTCCAGCTCCGGGCCGAGACCAACCGGCTGCGCCCGATCGCCCTCACCCCGCCTCGTGGCACGATCTTCGATCGGGACGGCAGCGTGATCGCCGAGAACGTCCCCGGCTATTCCGTGAAGGTGCTGGCGCCGTCGGCGGACTCGTTGCGCGCCGTGATCGCCCGGATCGGGCGATTCGTGCCCATCGACACTGCCGACAGCGAGGAGGTCGTCCGCCGGTTCCGGCAGGCGCCCTATCAACCCGCCGTGGTCTTCGGCGACGCCAGCTTCGAGATGATCGCCCGCCTGGAGGAACATCGCGCGGTGCTCCCCGGACTGGTCATCCAGTCGGAGCCCAAGCGACTCTATCCCGCCGGCAAGGCGGTGGCGCACCTGGTGGGCTACGTGTCCGAGGTCACAGAGAACGACCTGACGGCCCTGCGTTATCCCGGCGCCGAGCTCGGAACCATCGTCGGCAAGGCGGGCCTCGAGCGGCAGTATGACGATACCCTGCGCGGGATCGCAGGCGTTCGGTACATGGAGGTGAACGCGCGGGGGCGGCTGGTGCGAGAGGACGCCGGGGGCGCTTCGCTCCAGCCCACCCCCGGCCGGCCGATCATCACGACGATCGACCTCAACCTCCAGCGGTACATCGACAGTATCTGGCCCGCAGGGGTGCGGGGCGCGATGATCGCCATGACCCCGGGCGGGCAGATCCGCGCCCTCTACTCGTCGCCTTCTTACGATCCAAACGTCTTCGTGGGCGGGATCTCGCGGGCCAACTGGCGGGCGCTGAATGACGACGAAGCCCGCCCGCTCCTCAACCGCGCGATCCAGACCCGCTATCCGCCCGCCTCGCCGTTCAAGCTGGCGATCGCTGCCATGGCGCTGAAGCGCGGGCTCATCGGCCTCAACACCCACATGCCGACTCCGTGCCGGGGCGGGATGCGCCTGGGGAACCGGGTGTTCCGCTGCTGGAAGAAAGAGGGGCACGGTTCCCTCGACCTGATCGGTGCCGTGGCCAAGAGCTGCGACGTGTACTTCTACCAGGTCGGACTCCGGCTGGGCCTCAAGGCGATCATGGAGGACGGGGTACTCATGGGCTTCCGGGACCCCAGCGGCGTCGATCTGGAGAACGAGAAGAACCCTATCTGGCCGTCCACGACCGCCTACTTCGACAAGCTCTACGGGCCCAGGCATTGGAGCCCGCCGGCCACCACGCTCAACTTCTCGATCGGACAGGGGGAGATCACCCAGACGCTGATCAACATGATAAAGTTCTACGAGGGCCTGGCCAGCGAGGGGCGGTCGTCCACTCCGTACATCGTGCGGCCGACCTCCAGCAAGACCGTGGACCTCGGGCTGACGCAGGGTCAGCTCGACGGCTTGCGGCACTCACTGATCGCGGTCGTCGAGCAGGGGACAGCGGCGGCGAGCCGGCGGAGGGACCTCGCGGTGGCGGGAAAGACCGGCACCGCGCAGAACTCTCACGGCAAGGATCACGGCTGGTTCATCGGGTTCGCGCCCGCCGACAAGCCCGAGCTGATCATCGGCGCGATCATGGAGTTCTCCGAGCACGGCTCCAGCGTGGCGCCCTACGTGGTGCGGACCCTCAGCCGGCAGCTCCTGGGGCCCGACACCGTGGGAACGATCAAGATCAAGGCACTGCTGGATGAGACCGCGGTCACGCAGGACACCGCCCCACGGCCCGTCGAGCTCAACCCCGATTCGGCGGCCGCCCGCGCCCGGGAGGACTCCATTCGGCGTTCGGCGGCGGCCGCCGGCCCCGAGGACTCGATCCCGCCACCGGCGGAGCCACGGTGAGAGGGCCCACGATAGACCGCCAGCTGCTGATGGTGAGCGCCGGCCTCATCTGCTTCGGTCTGCTCACCCTCTACTCGGCGGGGCAGACCGATGTCCCGACCCGGGCGGCCGGCGTCTGGCACCGCCAGTTCGTCTGGGTGGGCATCGGCGTGGTCGCGGCGGGCGTGGTCTTCAAGCTTTCGCCGAGGCTCCTCGAATGGTTGGCGCCGGTGCTCTACGGAGTCAGTCTGTCCCTGCTGGTGCTGGTGCTGTTGGTGGGGACCGGCGCGGGGACCGCGTCGAGCAGCAACAGCTGGCTATCCATAGGAGGCCATCAGATCGGTCAGCCGTCCGAGTTGGCCAAGGTGGCCACCGTGCTCATGCTGGCCCGATATCTCTCCAGCCGCCGGGAGCCGCCTCGCTCGCTCCGCGACCTGCTGGTCCCGGGTCTGATCGTCGGGGTCCCGTTTCTCCTGGTCCTCAAGCAGCCCGACCTGGGCAGCGCCATCGTCTTCGTCGGCATCGCGTTCGCGATGCTGTTCTGGGCCGGCGTGCGGCCGAGGCTCCTGTTCCTGCTCGCGTCCCCCGTCCTGAGCCTGCTGCTGGCGTTCAACGACTGGACCTGGGGCGTCTGGATGGTGCTCTTCACGGCGCTCCTGCTCGTCTGGCGGCCCTACCTCTCGGATGCCCTCGTCGTCTGGTTCCTGAACGTCGCGATGGGGGCGATAGCCCTCCCCCTCTGGAAGAACCTGGCCCCGTATCAGCAGAACCGACTGCTCACCTTCCTCAATCCCGAGGTGGACCCCCGGGCGGCGGGCTACCACGCGATCCAGTCCCGGGTGGCGATCGGGTCGGGCGGATGGTTCGGCACCGGATACACCCAGGGCCCGCAGAAGCGGCTCGCCTTCCTGCCGGAACAGCACACCGATTTCGTGTTCCCGATCGTCGGGGAGGAGCTGGGCTTCCTCGGCGTGGCGATCGCGCTGGCGCTGTTCCTCGCCCTCTTCTTGACCCTGCTCCGCATCTCCCGCCGGGCGACGGATTCCTTCAGCAGCCTGCTGATCTTCGGCATCCTCGGCCTGCTGTTCACCCACGTCTACGAAAACGTCGGGATGACGGTGAATCTGATGCCGATCACCGGGATTCCGCTGCCGTTTTTCTCCTACGGGGGCTCCTTTTTCGTGATCTGTTGCCTGTGTCTGGGCCTCGCCTTCCGGGTCGCAAACGACTCTCGCCAGTCTGGCTATCCTGATATCTGACAACAGGTTACAAGTAGGGGTCTAGCGCGCCGGGGCGGGATCGCAGAGATTCCATCGGTTCCGGATATCCACTGTCCCCTCTGTCCGGGTGACCCCCTACTCCTATGGCCGTGATGGCATGGTTTAAGAAGGAACGGAAACCACGCACGTCGCAGCGCGAGCGGCTGGAGATTCCGCCCGATGCGTGGGAGAAGTGCGACGGTTGCGGGCACATCGATCTGCGCGAAAAGTTCGAAAAGGCGCTGAACGTCTGTCCGGAATGTGGCCGGCATCGCCGCATCTCGGCGGAGGAGTACGTCGACATCCTGACGGATCCGGGGACCTGGCGCGAGCTGTATGCCGACCTGCGCTCGGTGGACCCGCTCCGCTTCGAGCACTACAGCGACCGCCTCGCCGCCGCCCGGAAGAAGGGTGGACGGGCTGACGCGGTCGTCACGGGAAGCGCCCGGATTGACGGGCTGCCCTACAATCTCGGCGTGATGAACTTCGCCTTCATGGGGGGGTCCATGGGCTCAGTGGTGGGCGAGAAGATCGCCCGGCTGGCCCGGCGCTCCAATGAGAAGAAGGTCCCGCTGGTGATCGTCTCCACCTCGGGCGGCGCTCGCATGCAGGAGGGCGTCCTGTCGCTGATGCAGATGGCCAAGACCTCCGCCGCCATCGCCCAGCTCCACCGGGAGGCCATCCCCTACATCTCGATCCTCACCGATCCGACCACCGGCGGCGTGTCGGCGTCGTTCGCGATGCAGGGCGACGTGATCCTGGCCGAGCCCGGCGCGGTCATCGGGTTCGCCGGGCAGCGGGTGATCAAGCAGACGATCGGGCAGGATCTTCCCGAGGGCTTCCAGACCGCCGAGTTCCTGGTGGAGCACGGACAGATCGACGACGTGGTCCCGCGCGGCTCGCTTCGGGACACCACCGCGCGCCTTCTGCGCCACATGCAGGGGCAGCGCCCGCTGGCGGAGCACGCCGAGCTGAGCTGACGGGGGAGTGCATCGCTGCTCCGGCGCCCCACCCGCGGCCTCGCTGGGTGGGGCGCTGGCGTTTTGGGTTATGGCCTGACACGGAATGCCACATGATCACACGTCCCAGGCGGTTCGACCTCCCATTCGACCCCGCATGCCCCTGACCTACGATCAGGCACTCGATTTCCTCTTCCCCCGCACCACGACGATCAAGTTCGGGCTGGCCACGACGCGGGCCCTGCTCAAGTCGCTGGGGGACCCGCAAGCGGTCGTGCCGACGATTCACATCGGCGGGACCAACGGGAAGGGGAGCGTCTGCACTTTGGTGGCGGCCGCGCTGCGGGAGGCGGGTTGGAGGGTAGGGGTCTACAGCTCACCTCACTTGCAGTCCTTCCGCGAGCGCGTTCGGGTCGATGAGGTCCCCATCACCGAAGAGGCCGTGGCCATGTGGACCGACCGCCTCCGGCCACTGATCCTCGAGCGGCGCGCCACGTTCTTCGAGGCCACCACCGCGATCGCGTTCGCCGATTTCGCCGCTCGGGGCGCCGAGATCGCCGTGGTCGAAGTCGGGCTCGGCGGCCGGCTGGACAGCACCAACGTGGTGCACCCCCTGGTGAGCGCGGTGACCAAGATCGAGCGCGATCACATGAAGTACCTGGGAGACACACTGGAAAAGATCGCCGGCGAGAAGGCGGGCATCGCCAAGCCCGGCGCCCCGTTCGTGATCGGCGAGCGGGAGCCGGAGCTGGTGAACGTGCTTCGACGCGCGGCCCAGAGGGCAGTGGCGCGGGTGGATCCCTCGGCTCGCGCCGACGTCCGGGTGATGCCACCGGGCTACGAGTGGACCGGACCGCTGGCACTCAAGGGGCCGCATCAGCGCCGGAACGCCGGAGTCGCGCACGGCATCCTCATGGCCCTGCCGCCGCGGTACCGGCCTGCCCCGGAGGCGCTCGCGCGAGGCTTCGCGGACGCGTGGATTCCCGGGCGACTCGACCGGCGGGGCAAGTGGCTTTTCGATGTCGCCCACAACCCGGACGGCATCCGCTCCCTGGTCACAGCGCTGGAGACGCTCCGTCCGCCCCGGCCGATCCACGGCCTGATCTCGATCCTGGGCGACAAGGAATGGCCGGACATGCTGGTCCAGCTCGACCGGGCGATCGATCGCGGCGTGCTCACCGTGGCGCCGACGGCGGCCAGCCGCGGCTGGGACGCCGCGTGGCTCCGACGCTGGCTGGGAGAAGGGTCGCGCCCTCCCGCCCGGGCCTCGTGGACGCTGGTGCCGGACTTCCGGGCCGCGCTCCAGGAAGTGCAGCGGGGAGCAGGGACAGTGCTGGTCACTGGGTCATTCCACACCGTCGGCGATGTGATGAGCGAGCTGGGATTGTGACGAGCTAGGAGGTGACGCCCCGGCCCGCTTATCTTGCTGCCCATGCAACCTCAGGCCCTGCCGGGATTTCGCGACTTCTATCCAGCCGACCTGGCGCTCCGGGATCACATGTTCCGGACCTGGCGGCAGGTCGCGACGCGGTATGGCTTCGAGGAGTACGACGGTCCCCCGCTGGAGCCGCTCGAGCTGTACACGGCGAAGAGCGGGGAGGAGATCGTGGGACAGCTGTACAGCTTCACCGACAAGGGCGGCCGCGAGGTGTCGTTGCGGCCGGAGATGACGCCGACGCTCGCCCGTATGGTGGCGGCCCGCGCCAACGGACTCAAGAAGCCGATCCGGTGGTTTGCCATCCCGCAGCTCTTTCGCTACGAGCGGCAGCAACGGGGGAGGCTTCGAGAGCACTTTCAGCTCAACTGCGATCTCATCGGTGAGGTCGGCCCCTCTCGCCGATGCCGAAATCGTCGCGCTGGCGATCGACGTCGTGCGCGCTTTTGGACTGACGCCTGAGGACGTCAGGGTGCGGCTCTCCGACCGCCGGCTGCTGACGGCGCTCCTCCAGGGCCTCGACGTGTCCGCGGCCCAGGTGCCGGTGGTGTACCAGGTGTTCGACAAGATCCGCCGGAGTCCGAAGGAGGTCTCCGTTACTCGGTTGGCCAGCGCCGGAGTTCCGGCCGCGACGATCGATCGGCTGCTGGGGCTGGTTCACGCCGGAAGCTGGGCGGACCTCCACGGACTCGCGACCGGGCTCGACGCTGGCCTCGCGCAGGGCGATCCACTCCGGCGGACCATGGAGGCGCTGGACGCGATGGGGTTCGGCGAGTATCTCGACCTCGATCTCGGGATCGTGCGCGGGCTCGCCTATTACACCGGCACGGTCTTCGAGCTGTTCGACGCACGCGGCGAGCTGCGCGCCATCTGCGGCGGCGGGCGTTACGACAACCTGCTGCAGTCGCTTGGTGGGGTGGACCTTCCCGCGCTCGGGTTCGGTATGGGCGACGTGGTGCTGGGCGAGCTGCTCCGGGACCGGGGGCTGGCCCCCGCGGCGGCCTCGAGCATCGACGTCTTTCTCGCGGCGATCACCCAGGACGACCTGCCCCACCTGCTCGGTCTCGCCCGGGAGCTGCGCGATGCCGGTCTCCGCGTCGAGTATGCACTCGCCCCGCAAGCGGTAGGCAAGCAGCTCAAGCTCGCCGACGCGAGAAGCGCCCGTCTGGCGCTGGTCGTGGGGCCCGACGACCGGGCGCGTGGCGAGGTGATGGTGAAGGATCTCCGAGGAAAAACCCAGGAGTCGGTCAGGCGGGAAGCAGTTCGGGAGCGGTTGATCGCCGCGATTGTTAGGCAACCGTCATGATGTCATCCCGAGCGAACGCGAGGGATCTTGCCTGGGAATGCCTCGGCCGTCGTGCGGGCAAGGTCCCTCGGATTCGCTCGAGATGACAATGGTCGGGAGGCAAGCGCAAATAGTGCACCGAAAGGAAGCAAGGATGGCGGAAACGAAGGCGTTGACCCCGAGGGCGACCGACTTCAGCGCCTGGTACAACGAGCTCATCGCGCGGGCCCAGCTGGCGGACTACAGCCCCGTGCGGGGATGCATGGTCATCCGGCCCAACGGCTACGCCATCTGGGAGCAGATGCAGCGCGCCCTGGACCAGATGTTCAAGGACACCGGCCACCAGAACGCCTACTTCCCGCTGTTCATCCCGCAGAGTTTCCTCAGCCGTGAGGCGGAGCACGTCGAGGGCTTCGCGCCCGAGCTGGCGGTCGTCACCCACGGCGGCGGCAAGGAGCTGGAGGAGCCGCTGGTCATCCGGCCCACGTCGGAGACGATCATCTACGCGATGTACGCCAAGTGGATCCAGAGCTATCGCGACCTGCCGCTGCTGATCAACCAGTGGGCCAACGTGGTCCGCTGGGAGATGCGCACCCGGCTCTTTCTGCGGACCACGGAGTTCCTCTGGCAGGAGGGCCACACCGCCCATGCCACCGAGGCCGAGGCCGAAGAGGAGACCCTGCGCATGCTGGGGGTCTACCGGACGTTCATGGAGGAGTGGATGGCGATGCCGGTCTTGACCGGCAGGAAGACCGACAGCGAACGGTTCGCCGGCGCGCTGCGCACCTACAGCTGCGAGGCGCTGATGCAGGACAACAAGGCGCTTCAGGCGGGCACCAGCCACAACCTCGGCCAGAACTTCTCGCGGGCGTTCGAGGTCACCTTCCAGACCGCCTCGGGCGACCTGGATCACGTGTGGAACACCTCCTGGGGTGTTTCGACCCGCCTGGTCGGCGGACTGATCATGGTCCACGGCGACGACGCGGGGCTGGTCTGCCCCCCGCGGCTGGCGCAGTACCAGGTGGTCATCGTGCCGATCTACAAGAGCGACCAGGAGCGGACCTCGATCCTGGAGACCGCTGAGCGCATCAAGAAGGAGCTGGCCGGTGCGGGGATCCGGGTGCACCTCGATGCCCGGGATGGGATGAAGCCGGGGGCCAAGTACTACGAGTGGGAGGGCCGGGGCGTCCCCCTCCGGCTGGAGATCGGACCTCGCGACGTGGCAGCCGGTACCGTGATGCTGGCACGACGCACCGGAGAGCAAGAAGGAAAGCCTTCCTCTCGCCGGCCTGGGTCCCACGCTGACGGCGGCCATGGAGGCCATGCAGCGGGACTTGCTGGAGACCGCCCGGGCCCGCCGCGAGGCGAACAGCATCCGCGGCGCCACCAAGCAGCAGTTCCTGGCCCAGCTCGAGGCCGGCGGCGGATTCATCTATTCCGGCTTCTGCGGTCGGGGGGAATGCGAGGCGGAGATCAAGGAACAGACCAAGGCGACGATCCGGGTGCTGCCCGATGAGCAATTCCGATCCCCCGAGGTCCCGGCGACGTGCATGTGGTGCGGGCGGCCGAGCGTGACGGAAGCGGTATGGGCTCGAGCCGTACTGAGCGACGCCGGGCTCCAGCGGGTGGGGGATTCGCTTCACCTCGCCGGCGTTCCGCTGACCGCGGTCGCCGACGGGGCGGGGACGCCTGCGTACGTGTACAACGCGGACGTCATCCGCCGGCAGTTCCGGGCGCTTGGACGAAGCGCTGTCGCCGGTGCCGCACCGGATCGCCTACGCGGTGAAGGCCAACTCGAACCTGGCCGTGCTCCGGCTGCTTCGCGACCTTGGCGCGGGCGCCGACATCGTTTCCGGCGGGGAGCTGGCCCGCGCGCTCGCCGCGGGATTCGAGCCCGAGCGCATCGTCTTCAGCGGCGTCGGCAAGACCGACGAGGAGCTGACCGCCGCGGTCGAGGCGGGGATCGGCCATGTGCACCTCGAGTCCACCGCCGAGCTGGCCGCGCTCGGCCGGATCGCCGCGCGGCTCGGGCGCTCGGTGCGGGTCGGCATCCGGGTCAATCCGGATGTCACCGCCGATACCCATCCTTACATCGCGACCGGCCAGGGCGGAATCAAGTTCGGGGTTCCGGTGGACCAGGTCGTGCCGCTCGCCCTGGCCGTCGGGGAACATCCGCTGCTCACGCTCGACACCATCGCGATGCACATCGGGAGCCAGCTGCTCGATCCACGCCCATACGCCGAAGGCATCGGCCGGCTGCTGGAGCTGATCGACCGGCTGTGCGAGGTCGGGGTCGGCACCATCCGCTCGCTCGACGTCGGCGGCGGGATCGGCATCCGCTACCGCGACGAGCATCCGCTGCGCCCCGCCGACGCTGGCCTCGACCATCGTCCCGCTGGTGCGCCAGAGCGGGCTCACCCTGGTGATGGAGCCGGGCCGCTACCTGGTGGGCGGTGCCGGCGTGCTGCTGACCACCGTGCTGTCCCGGAAGCATTCGGGCGGCAAGGACCTCGTCATCGTGGATGCCGGGATGAACGACCTGGTCCGGCCGAGCCACTACATGGCGTACCACGAGATGGTGGAGCTGGAGCGGCGGGGCCGGCCGGAGGCGGAGGTGGACATCGTGGGTCCGGTCTGCGAGACGGGTGACTTTCTCGCTCGCGACCGCACCCTCCCCGGTCTCGATCGCGGCGAGCGGATCGCGGTGCTCGGCGCCGGCGCCTACGGGTTCGTGATGGCCTCGAACTACAACACCAGGCCGCGGCCCGCGGAGGTGATGGTGGACGGGGAGCGCTGGTGGGTGGCGCGGCCGCGGGAGCGGCTGGACGAGCTGTTTCGCTCCGAGCGGGTCGCGCCCTGAAGGCGGACGACGCGGGTCATCTAGCCAGGGAGGCGATCACGAGTGGCTGAGCATCACGACGGGATCCTGATCATCGATTTCGGCTCGCAGTACACCCAGCTCATCGCGCGCCGGGTGCGCGAGGCGCACGTGTACTGCGAGATCCACCCGCCCTCGCGCTCGGTGCAGTGGATCCGCGAGTGGAAGCCCAAGGGGATCATCCTCTCCGGCGGCCCCAACTCGGTCTATGGCGAGAGCGTCCCGACCGCGGATCCGGAGCTGCTCCGCCTCGGCACTCCGATCCTCGGCCTCTGCTACGGCATGCAGCTCATGGCCCACCTTGCTGGCGGCAACGTCACCCGCGCCAATCGCAGGGAGTACGGCCGGGCGAGCGTCACCGTGGAGGGTGGCCGGCTGTTTCGCGGGTTCGGTCGGGGCGAGGAGACCCCTGTGTGGATGAGCCACGGGGACCACGTCGATGTGCCGCCCCCGGGATACCAGGTCACCGCCAGGAGCGACAATTCGCCGATCGCGGCGATGGAGCACACCGAGCAGCCGCTCTTCGGCGTGCAATTCCACCCCGAAGTGGCGCACACGCCGCGGGGCGGCGAGATCCTCAACAACTTCCTGTTCGAGATCTGTGGCTGCGTGCCCGATTGGACCCCAGGACACTTCGTCGAGAGCGAGGTGAGCCGCATCCGCCAGTTGGTCGGCTCCGAGCAGCGGGTGATCTGCGGGCTGTCGGGTGGGGTGGACAGCTCGGTGGCGGCGGTGCTGGTCCACCGCGCGGTGGGCGATCGCCTGACCTGCATCTTCGTGGACCACGGCCTGCTGCGGCTGCACGAGCGGGAACAGGTCGAGGCGACCTTCCGGCGCCATCTGGGCATCGACCTCCGCGTAGTGGACGCGAGCGAGCGGTTCCTGGAGCGGCTGGACGGCGTCCAGGATCCGGAGGAGAAGCGGCGCCGGATCGGCCACACCTTCATCGAAGTGTTCGAATCAGAGGCGAAGGCAGTGGGCTCGGACGTCGGCTTCCTGGTGCAGGGAACGCTGTATCCCGACGTGATCGAGTCGATCTCGCCCAAGGGCGGCCCGTCGGTCACGATCAAGACCCACCACAACGTCGGCGGGCTGCCCGAGCGGCTGCCGTTCAAGCTCCTTGAGCCGTTGCGCGAGCTCTTCAAGGACGAGGTGCGCCAGGTCGGCCGGGAGCTGGGACTGCCCGAGGAGATGGTGGGAAGGCATCCGTTTCCCGGCCCGGGCCTGGCGATCCGGATTCTGGGCGAGGTCTCACGCGAGAACCTCGACGTCCTCCGGCGGGCGGACCACATCTACATCGAAGAGATTCGGGCGGCCGGACTCTACGACGACATCTGGCAGGCCTTCGCGGTGCTACTGCCGATCCGCTCGGTCGGTGTCCAGGGCGATTTCCGGACGTACGATCAGGTGATCGCGCTGCGCGCCGTCACCAGCCGGGACGGGATGACCGCCGACTGGTTTCCGTTCCCTCCCGACGTGCTCGGCCGGGTGTCCAACCGGATTGCCAACGAGGTGGATGGCGTCAATCGGGTGGTCTACGACGTCAGCTCCAAGCCCCCCGCGACGATCGAGTGGGAGTGAGATCAGCGCGATTCGAGGAACCCGATCAGCGCGCACTACCTGTCAAGAGTCGCGGCGCACCACGCGAAACTCCCGCCGCCGCGCGACCGGCCGTCCATCGGGTGTACGCACCTGCACTTCGATCAGATACCGTCCCGCCTTGAGCCGGGCCAGCTGCAGCACGCGGTGCGACCGCAGCAGCGGCCCGGTCGCACGCTCGTCGAAGCCGAGTGCGACCACCGGCCGACGCTCCGCGGCGCCTGGCTCGCCCTTGATCCGGAACACCGAGATCTCGTGCCGGTACGGCGCGCCCGCCGAGGCACCGGCGGCTTCATAGTAGAGCTCCACCTCCGAGCCTTCGAGGAAGAGGTCGAAGGGCGTGAGCAGGACGGTGTCGCCGGGGGTCGGCTCCCACCGCGCGCTCGCGCCTCGGGCGCCGAGCGCCAGGTCGCTGAGGGTGAGCACCGGGCCGGGCGCGCTCACTCTCACCGTGTCTCTCGGCAGCACCACGCCTAGGCTGTCACCGAGCTGGAACGCGGCCCGCCAGGTCCACAGCCCTGGGGGCAGCGGCAACTCCACCCGTCCGATGAGATACTGCCCGCGCCCGAGCGGGGCGGACCGCCGGAACTGGAGAACCGTGTCCACGTCGGCAAAGGCGCGGTCCCCCTTGTCGCTCGCGACTGCCCGGACGCGGACGGCGTAGCGGACACTGCCCGCGTCCAGCTCGGATCTCGTCCCCGGCTCCGCGATGGCGAACACGAGATGGCCCATCGCGCCGGGGTCCATGGCGCCCACGGCCACCAGGTTGGCGACCGCGCCAAGGGTCTCGGCGAAGCGCAGCTCGTGACTGTCGGTGGTGGTGCCGATCGCTATGCTGGCCTGTCCGATCCCTCGCTCCCGCGCGCGCGATCGGGACGCGCCGTACGGCCCCCAGTTGAGCATCCGGCCGTACAGGTTGGACAGCGACTGCCGCGAGAGGAGGAGCTGATCCGTGGGCGCGTCCGCCGCGCCGCGCAGGTCGAGCACGCTCTCGACCAACCGGTAGTCGTACAGGTCGCCACCGCCGTTGGAGTCGTACCCGGAGCTGAAATGGAAGAGGAGGTCGCCCTCGGCGCGGGCGAAGCGCCACGACTCGTTGGGCATGAGTCCGAAGACGAAAGGGCGAAGCCGCTCGGTGGGGTCGCCGTGCCGCACGAAGATCACGCCCCGGTCGTCGATCTCCATGCCACCCTCGCGGTAGGCGTCGGCCAGGCCGTAGAAGCGGCGGCTCACGGTCAGCGGAAAGTGGCGGCGGGCGTACAACAGCCGGCGGTAATGCTCCCGCAGCCGCTCGCCTCGGTCGCGCATCTCGATCCGATCGCGGTCGGTCCAGAAGCGCCGCAGCACCTCGGCGCGGTCCGCGCCGCGCGACTGGTCGAACAGCGCCAGATCGGAATCGGCGGCCACCGCCGCCAGATCGGCGCGGTAGCCCGCGATCGCCACCGCGTCGTCCAGCGCGGCTCCCTTGTAGTACTCGCCGTCGGCCTGCACGTCTCCGGCCGCGAGCCGGGTTCGGGCGAGCTCGAGTAGCCCCAGGCCCCGGCTCCCTCCGGCCGCGAGGTAGCGCTGGAAGGCGACGCTGGCCGAGTCGGCATTGGCCACGGACCGCTCGACCCGGCCCCAGGCGAGCAACACGTCGGGCGGCGGGGCCGGAACCGCGGCCGCACGGCGCAGCGATTTGACGGCGGAGGCGAGCAGCGCCGTGTCGCGCAGCTCCAGCGTCAGCGCCGCCAACGCTACGGCCGCCGGCGCGAACGACGGGTCGGCCTCGAGCGCGCGCCGATGCCGGCGGGCGGCGCGCTCCAGGGTCTGCAATCCCACCCGGCTCCCGAGCGCCAGCTTGTCGGTCCGTTCCCACGCCGAGCGCACGGCCTCGGCGAGGCCGAGTGTGTACCAGGCGACTGGCCACTCTGGGCGCTCCTGGGAGGCACCCTTGAGCGCCTTGATCGCCTCCCGGGCATCCGGCGACGCGCCCAGCTCGGCGAGGCGGAGCCCTACCAGCCCGAGCCGCATTCTGCCGATGCCGCCGGCCGGATCCCGGCGTGCCGCCTCGCCCATCTCACGCTGGCGCTCGCGCAGAGAGGTCGTGTCCACCATCGCGCCGAGCGAATCCGAGTAGGCCGAGAGCGTAAGACGCTGGGAGGGTGTCTGGCTCGAGAGCGGATGAATCTGGAGCGCCAAGAGGAGCACCGTCCAAAGGGCGGGACGCCGCGCTGCCATGCGGGTCTTCACAACTTACGCCCCCTTCTCCTCCAACAGCCGAAAGAAGGCGTCCGCTTCGGTGATTGCCGCGAGCCGGTCAGGCACGTCGGGCTCCTTGGCGAACTGGGCGATGCGACCCAGGACCGGCAGGTACTGATTGGAGATCTCGAGCGGGGGCGCGACGATGAGGAAGAAATGGTGCACCGGATTGCCGTCGACCGCCTGAAACTCGACCCCATTCCGTGAATGGCCGTAGGCCAGGCGAAGGCGATTGGCGACCAGCGAGCGGCAGTGGGGGATCGCGATCCCCCGTCCCATGCCCGTGGAGCCCAGGTTTTCACGCCGCAGCAGAACCCGAAGCAGGGTCTCGCTGGAGCGTCCGTCCGCCCCGAGGAGGCGGACGAGCTCGTCGAGGACCGAGTCCTTGTCCGCTGCCTGAAGGTCGAAGCTGATCGCACCGGGAGTGAAGAAGTCCCTGAGACGCATGGGCTCGGGGCGGAGGGGTCGTCGTGGACTCGGGTGAGTTGCGGCAACCTAATTCCGCCCCGAAGAGGTGTCAAAGCCGCAGTCGCAGCACCACCGGCCTTTTCAGCGAATCGGGAATGGCGATGCGGCCGTCCTCGCCGAATCGCTCCCACTGCGCGTTCGCGATGTAGTAGAGCTCGCCGTCAACCAGGACGCCGAGGGTCGGCTCGTCGTAACGGGGATGCGCTCGCTCGAGTACCTCCGCACGAATCACCCGGTCGCCGGACGGGCCCAGCGTAAACCGCGCCACCCGGTGCGGCGTCACGCCGTTCTGAATGCCTATGAGGCCGCCCCGGTGGAAGTAGAGTCCGTCAATACCGAGCGCCAGGACGCTGTCCGCGGCCTCGACTTGAGAGACGCTCCTGGCGCGGAGGTCCACACGGAGGATTCCTCGGGCGTAGTCGGCTACGTAGAGCCAGCGCTCGTCCGCCGTGAGGGCGAGCCCTTGCCCGGAGAGGAGCAGGGGGGATTCCAGGAAACGTTCCAGGCTGTCGCCGTGAGCCCGCACCCGGTAGAGCACCGGGGCGCGACTGTCCGTGGCGTACACGTCGCCCCCGTGGGTGACGACGAGATCTCCGATCAAGTGCGGGCTTCCATCGCCGGCCGCATCGTAGCGGGCGCTCAGACGCCCGGACCGCAGGTCGTATCGGAGGATCGCGCTGCGTCCGCTGTCCGCGGGGTTGTATCCGGCTGTCTGGGGAAGCGCAGCGGCGCTCACCCAGAGAGCGCGCGCCTTCCGGTCCACCCGGAGGCCGAGTGGCGCCCAGCGTCCCGGTAGCTCGGAGACGAACTCGGAGACCGTTCCCTGGCGGGTGACCCGGAAGACCTTCGAGCGGTGAACGCTCCCCACGAAGAACATGTCTTCCTGCGAATCGTGTCCGATCCCCTCCGTGAGGAGATCCGCCTCGGGGAGCTCGAACGCCATCCGTCCGGCGACGACCGGGTCTCCGTTCCGCTTCAGCCGGAGGGCCAGCTCGTCATAGGCCTGGTTGCCGCGGAGCGCGACCAAGTCGGAGTCCGCGGCGAGATCGGCCGAGTAGCCACGCGTGGCGAAACCCCGCAGAGTGGCGAGCGCCCTGGCCGTATCGCCCGTCAGGGCGTAGGCAGAGGCCAATGCGTAAGCCACGCCGCCGTGGTCGGGCCGCAGGCTGTGGGCTTTCCGGGCGTGCTCCAGGAAGCTGGCGAAATCCCGGGCCTGGTACGCCTGCATTGCGGCCCGGTAGTGGCTCCTGGACTCTACGACAGGGTCCGACTGGGCGGCGGCGCTGGCCGGGGACACCAGGACGGCCAGCAAGAGGAAACGCGCGATGGTCATGGGGATGGGATTGAGGTGGCATGCGCCTCTCCCTCCGATACGAGGCTGCCTTCGGGGAGGTTCCATCGCAGGGCCCGCGGCCTCATTGCCCAGGTTCCGAGCGCCAAGTATTTTCCAGCCATGCAGTTGCCCTTCCCAAGCGCGCACGGCTTTCCCCTCATCCTCGCGCCCATGGCCGGCGTGTCGGAGGCGCCCTACCGGCAGGTCTGCCGGAGGATGGGCGCGGACGTCGTCCTGTCCGAGTTCCTGTCATCCGAGGCGATCCGGCGGCGAATCCGCACCACGTTGGAAGGCGCCGAGTTCGAGGAGGTCGAGCGGCCGATCGGCATCCAGATCTACGGGGCCGACGCCAGCGCAATGGCCGAGGCCGCCCGCCTGATCACCGAGCATTTTCGGCCCGAGTTCATCGACATCAACTTCGGGTGCCCGGTCAAGAAGGTCGTGCAGCGCAATGGAGGCTCCGGCTGCCTCCGAGACCTCGACCAGGTGGAGCGGATCATCCGCGCGGTCATCGGCGCGACGCATCTCCCGGTCACCGCCAAAACGCGGAGCGGGTGGAGCGATCATGACCGTGACCCGGTGGGAATCGCCCTTCGAATGCAAGACGCCGGGGTACGGGCCTTCACCCTGCATGCCCGCACCCGGACGCAGATGTTCTCCGGCAAAGCCGACTGGGACGAAATCGCCCGGGTGGTGCAGGCCCTCGACATTCCGGTCTTCGGCAACGGCGACGTCGGCTCGGCGTCGGACATCGTGCGGATGCGCGACCACACGGGGTGCGCCGGCATCATGGTCGGACGTGGTGCCTTCGGCAATCCCTGGCTCTTCCGCGACGGCCAGGCTCTCCTCGCCGGCCGACCTCAGCCGCCCGGCCCCGACGCGCGTGAGCGATTCGAGGTCGCGCTCGATCACGCCAAGCTGGCGCTCCGTCTCCAGGGGGACACCCGTAAGACCGTGATCGAGTTCCGCAAGCACCTCGGCTGGTACACCAAGGGACTGCAGGGGGCCAGCGACCTGCGCCAGCGGCTCTTCCAGATCGAATCGGTGGCGGAGGCGGAGGCGATTTTCCTGGAATACCTCGAGCCCGTCGCCCACGTGGCGTGAGAGCCGAGCAGCTCGAGACCCTGCTCGCCGAGGTCGCGGCCGGACGCCTGGAGCCTGACGCGGCGCTCGAGCGACTGCGCCATCTCCCTTTCGAAGACCTGGCCTTCGCGCGCATAGACCACCACCGCGCCTTGCGGCAGGGGCAGCCGGAGGTGGTCTTCTGCGAGGGCAAGACGGCGGAACAAGTCGTTTCCATCTGCGAGCGGCTGGCCGCGATGGCGGGCTCCTTCCTTGGCACCAGATGCTCCGAACACCAGGCCGCCGAGCTGCGCCGGGCATTTCCCACCGCGGTGTGGACCCCGCTCGCCAGGACCGTCCACCTTCTCCCGGAAGGGTTCGGAGAGGCGCCACCGGACGCCGGTACCATCCTGGTCGTGTCGGCCGGTACCAGCGATCTCCCCGTTGCCGAGGAGGCAGCGGTGGTGGCCCGGGTCTTCGGCCATCGGGTCGAACGGCTGGTGGACGTCGGGGTGGCCGGCATCCACCGGCTCTTCGCTTCCGGTCAGCGGCTCCAGGAGGCCGACGTGATCATCGTGGTCGCAGGGATGGAAGGCGCGTTGCCCAGCGTGGTCGGGGGACTGGTCTCGGCCCCGGTGATCGCGGTCCCCACCAGCGTCGGGTACGGAGCCTCGTTCGGCGGGCTCGCCGCGCTCCTCGGCATGCTGAACTCCTGCGCCGCCGGCGTGACGGTGGTGAACATCGATAACGGGTTCGGCGCGGCCGCGGCGGCCAGCCGGATCTGCCGCCGATGACGATCCGTACCATCGTCGAGAAGTCCGATCCGCGGTTCGTATGGCTCGACGTGGTCGACCCTACCACCGACGAGCTGTCGGAGCTGGTGAGGGACTTCGGGCTTCATCCCCTGTCGGTGAAAGACTGCCTGGACCCCGAGCATCTTCCCAAGCACGAAGCCTTCGAGAACCATACGTTCGTCATCCTGCGCGCGGTTGATGAGACCGCGGCCCGGACGGCGGATACGGTCCAGGCACTCACCCGCAAGATCGCGTTGTTTTACGGGCCCTCCTTTCTCATCACGATCCACCGGAAGGACCAGCCGTGGCTCACGGCACTGCAACAGCGCTGCCTGGTCGGCCTCCCCAACAAGCAGGCGGCCAGGAGCGAGGGCATTCAGGCCCATCTCTTGGCCCAGCTGTTCAACGCCGCGCTCGACACCTACCAGGCGCCGCTGGAGGCGATCGAGCACCGGCTCGACCAGTTCGACACCAAGGTATTCGAGGGCCAGGAGGCGGCCGGGCCCGGCTTCAGGGCCGAGCTGCGCGAGGTGCATCTGGTGAGGCGGCAGGTCACCCTGTGCAAGCGTCTCCTCTGGCGAACGGTGGACGTGACTCAGCGCATGGTCCCCGCTGCCGGGCGCTCGGCGACTCTCTTCCGCGACGTTCAGGAGAACGCGGAGAGCTATCACTTCTATGCCGACGAGCTGTTGGACGATGCCAACACTCTGCTCAGCGTGCAGTTGGCGCTCGCCTCGCACCGCACCAGCGAGGTGATGCGGGTGTTGACCGTGTTCTCGGTCTTTTTCCTGCCCCTCACGTTCATCGTCGGCGTGTATGGGATGAACTTCGACTACATGCCTGAGCTGAGAGAGCGCTGGGGATATCCCGGGGTCCTCGGGTTCATGGCCTTGGTGACCCTGCTCATCTACCGCTGGTTCCGCCGGCGCGGGTGGCTCAAGAGATGAGCTGGGCGCTCCTCATCGGAATCCTGGTTGGCGCGGGCGCCGTCTGGCTGCTGGCCCGGCGGACCGGCGGTCCGGGCTTGGCGCCCGGCGTCTCTCCGCACCTCCTGCCGGATCCGGCGCTGGAGTGGCTCCGACGGGCGCACGGAGCAACCGGTGTCTGGGTCGCGGAGATGGATTCCCAGGACGGAGAGCCTCACGCCGAGCGGGTGGTGGATGCCGAGCGGCTCTCGGTGACCCAGATCGTCGCAGTGGATCGGCGGCTGGAGCGGGCCCGGGATCAGGAGCAGAGCGGCGCCGAGCGGATGGAAGGCGGGACGCTGGTGTTCCACGGCGCCGCGGGCATTGCGGTGGGCTTGCTCCTTCCGGGCGGTGCCGACGCGGTCCGGCTGGACATGGCGGAGAGCGACCTCCGGCGACTGGCAGAGGGCGTCCGACGGCGCCCTCAAATCGTCCAGCTGGCGCAGGCGAACACCCAGGAGGCGTCGCTGGAGTCGGTTGGCAGCGTGGGCCTCCGCCTCGCCTACCAGCTCGAGCGCATGCTGGACGCGCAGGTCGTGGTGGCGGCGCGGGAGAGCGCCACCGACCTCGCGGGCGAGGGGCCCGCGGCCGAGGATACCATCCGGGTCATCGGCGTATCAGGCCGGGGAGACCGCCGGCTGCTGGACTCGATGCTGCCGGTGGACAGCGATCTCGCCCGGGTATCGCGGGGCGAGGTCGACTCCGTCTTCTTCGAGGGTGATCCCCTGGGCGGGGTGGTGCCCGATCGCCGCCATCGTCCGGGGGCCGTCCTGGTGCTGCCGATGCGCGCGGGGGAGCGCTGCGTCGGTGGCGTCGCCCTCTGGCCGCCGGGGGGACGTGAGCCATCGGGAGGGGTGCGCGCCGAGATCCTGGCGGCGCTCGCCAACGCGGGTCCCAGGGTGGTGACCGCACTCGAGGCCGACAAGTTGAAGGAGAAGACCCGGCTCGACCCGCTCACCGGCCTGCTCAATCGCCGGGGCCTCGACGCCACGCTCAACCGCCTGGATGTGGGAGACGGGGCCATCATCTACGCCGACCTGGACCGCTTCAAGGACCTGAACGACAAGTTGGGGCACCCGGCGGGCGATGCGGCCCTCATGCACTTCGCCCGCATCCTCCGGGAGCAGGTGCGCAACGGGGATGTCGGCGCCCGGATTGGCGGGGAGGAGTTCGCCGTCTGGCTGCCCGGCGCCCGACTCGAGGTGGCCTACCGCATCGCGGAGCGGATCAGGATCAAGCTGAACACCACCCATTGGGACTGGCGCGGGCGGGTGTGGCCGCTCAGCGCGTCGTTCGGGGTGGCAGCCTGTCCCGATACCAGCCGGGAGATCGGGGACCTCATTCCCCAGGCCGATGCGGCGCTTTACGTGGCGAAGAACAGCGGGCGGAACCGGGTGGAGCGGGCGGGAGGGCGGTAGGGCGGTAGGGCGGTAGGGCGGTAGGGCGGAACGTCGGAACGTCGGAACGTCGGAACGGCTCGGAACGTCGGAACGTAAGATATTGTCAATATGTAAGATCGATTGTCTTCCCCGGCCAGCCTGCTCACCCTTCCGCCGTTCCGCCGTTCCGCCGTTCCGCCCGCTCGCCCGCCCCGTTATCTTTCGGCGACTTACTCCCGGGGGCGACTGGCTTCGACGGGTATGAAGAAGAAATTGCAGCGTGCCCAGGTCCAGAGTCCTGGTAAAACCGTCTGGAACGTATCAACTGCCAACTCTAACCTGGCACTGGCCGCGTAAGCTGAGCTAAGCTCGCTTGATGCGCCTTCGGCAGACGAAGCCCGCCCGGGGCGTCGTAGGTCGAATCGAAAATCCGGGCTGGCCGAGCGCGCCGCTTCGGCGCGCAAGGTGAGACTTCAGGAGCTTGGCCGAGGGGAGGTCGGTTCGGCACCGACCCGAGGCGACGGTAAAGAGCCGAGCCTACGCACGTAGACGCGGTTTCGGGAGCTTACTCGGACCAGGGTTCGATTCCCTGCGCCTCCACTACGAGCGACGGCGGGCGAGACCACTCGGTCTCGCCCGCCGTCTTGCTTGTCCGCCGGTCCAAGACTCAGTCGCTTGCCCGACTGGCGCAGAAGTGGCCGCCCGACTGGTCCATGTTCAGGCCGCTTTCCCAGGTGCCGGCAAATCCCTGGTCGGTCACCTGCTGGACCCGCAGCACGGTGTAGGCGCCGTCGAAGCGCCGGACACCGGTCCGGTTTGCCTCGGACCCCACCCGCAACATGAGCTGGCCCGGGCGCTCGATCACCAGCACGCCCGGACTCGACGGATCCGCCGACCCCGCATCGCCGGGCACCACCGCGCCCACCGCCTCGAAATCGGCCGCGGCGGTGCCGTACAACGGGAGGGTGTAGGTTGTGCTCTTCGAGCCATCCGGCAGCTGCAGGCGCCTATGAGCGCTGTCGTGCGGCATCAGCTTGAGCGTGCCCTCGGCTGTCGCCCCGCGCTTGGTGCCGGAGCTTGCCACCAGCCGAACGGCGAACTCGCCGGCCAGCCGTGCGGGATCCATGGAGGCCTCCGTGGCCGCGGAGGCCTCCGTTGCCGCGACCGGGGAGCAGGCCTGGGGATCCGACTGCCTCGCATTCGCCCCACCGCAGCCGGCGAGGAGAATGGCGCCGCTGATTCGCCATGTCGCGCTCATCGCCGGATCACCCCGACCACGCGGCCGCTCGCCGTGATCCGTCGAATGGGGTCATCGATGATGTCGTCGACTAACGGTCTGCCCCGGCGCTGCCCCGCGATCCGGATGGGGCTGAGGTCGAGGGTGAAAGGGTCGGCTCCGGCGGCATTCACCGTGTACCCCATGTCCTGGAGTGAGCGCACGGAGACCGCGCTGAGCGGGTTGGATCCGGGGCTCAGGAACCCGGTCATGATCTCGGGGTCGAATACCTCGTCTCGCCAGTGGGAGTTGACCGTCCCGGCGCTCCCAATATTCATCACCGGTACTTTCGCCCCGGTATAGGCGGTTCCTCCCGCGGCGTTGAAGGCCGCGATGGCCGCTGGGCCGGTAAAATGCGTGTCGGCAAGAGGCGGCAGGGGGTCGGGTTGCGAGGGGTCTTGCAGCAGGTTGAAGGGGTCGGCCCACAAGGTGCCGAATCCGATCACGTGCCCCATCTCGTGAAGGATCACCGCTTGCAGCGCGCCTTCGGCCTCGAGGTCGTCCACGTCGGCTACGTCGAACCGCATCCTGCCGATGACGGTCAAATCCCCAGGATCGCGCACGAAGCAGGGGCCCGCCTGCCCGAGCACGCCATTGACGTCGTCGATCGGCTCGATGGTGACGAAGATCACCAGGTCGTCGAACGGCCCGGGCGTCTCCGGGTTCACGCCGCAGGAGTTGGCGGGAAGGGTCTCGTTGACGTCCACCAGATCGCCGGTGACGAGACTCTCCCAGCGCAGCTCCGCTTCTGCGAATGCCAGAAGCTGAGCACTGGTGTATTCGCCTTGATAGCGCAGGGTGATGTCGTATCCCGACGCAGCCGCCGTGGTGGCGATGAATTCCACCGGCTCCCCGCCCAGTACGGCCCCTTCGACCGTCGCCGTAAGGGTGTTCACGCCCGCCGTTCCCAGCCGCCAGGACCCCACCCGGGCCACGCCGTCGGCCCCGGTCGTCTGGGTCTCGCCGGTCACGGTACCGCTGGCGCTCGTCGCCTGGAAGCGCACCACGACCCCGGATACCGGAACGCCCCCGCCGTCACGTACCCGGACGGCCGGCGCCGTCGCTAGCGCGGCCCCGGCAACAGCCGTCTGGCCATTGCCCTCGTGCACGGCCAGCGATGCGGTGGACTCCACGATGATCGCCGCGGTGCCGTTGGCCTCGCCCGCGGTCGCCGTAACGTCGGTCGTGCCGGGCGCCTGGGCGATCAGCAATCCGGTTCCACTCACCGTCACGATGTCCGGATCGGCCGACGCCCAGGTGACTGGCGCGTTCGGAAACGGGTCGCCATTCTGATCCAGGACGGCAGCGGTGAGCTGGGCGGTCTGGCCTGCCGCCGCCAGGGTGACGTCGCTGGCGCTGAGGGTGAGTTCCGTCGGCACCCTCGGATCGGATCCCCCGCCGCTACACGCGGCGGCAGCAAAGAGCAGAACCAAGGTTCCGCCGCGGTGCAAGTGCCGGCGCGATGGCCAAGATGACATTGGGTACTCGGGTAGATTGTGGGGAGGGGGCATACCACAGGTGCAGGGAAGTTAAAGAGGGGGCCTGCGCCCTCGCCAGTGACGCCGGCCGGCCGGCCCGGGTTGGCTACTTCATCCGATACATTACCGAGGGGTTCCTCTCGAGGCACCATGAAATCATCTCTCGCCGCACCGCAGGAGGCCAGGGTCGCGTCCACCGAGGCGATCCGGTCGCATTTTCCGGCGCTTGATCGGCGGCACCGGGAGCGCCCGGTCGCCTATTTCGACGGGCCGGGAGGCACCCAGGTGCCTCGCGCCGTGGTAGACGCGATGGCCGAGTACCTGGTGCATCACAATGCCAACACCCACTGGCGCTTTCCCAGCAGCCAAGAAACCGACGGAATAATCCACGACGCCCGCCGGACCATGGCCGACTTCCTCGGCGCGGATCCTTCCGAGGTGGCCTTCGGGGCCAACATGACGACGCTGACCTTCCACCTCGCCCGCGGGCTCGGGCGTGGCTGGGGGCCGGGCGACGAGATCGTCGTCACGGAGCTCGACCACCACGCCAACATCGCGCCCTGGCGCTCGCTGGAACGCGATCGCGGGGTGAGCGTGCGGATGGTGCCGATGATCCCGGACGAGGGGCGGCTCGACTGGGAGGCGCTCGATGAGGCGCTTTCGCGTAAACCCCGGCTGCTTGCCATCGGCGCCGCGTCGAACGCGCTGGGGACGATCAGCGATGTCGCCCGCGCGGCCGCGACGGCGCGTGACGCCGGGACCCTTACGTTCGTGGACGCCGTCCACTACGCGCCGCACCGGCTGGTGGACGTGCGCGCCATCGGCTGCGATTTCCTCGCCTGCTCCCCGTACAAGTTCTATGGGCCCCACCTCGGCGTGCTGTACGGGCGGTCGGAGCGGCTCGCGGTGGTGGACGTGCCCAAGCTGGAGCCGGCCCCGGAGACGGCCCCCGAGCGGCTGGAGACCGGAACGATGAACCACGAGGGCATCGCGGGAGCGGCCGCGGCGGTGGAGTTCCTCGCCTCGCTCGCGGTGGAAGGGGGACGTCGCGAGAGGCTGCGCGCGGCGTTCGGCGAGCTGCACCGCCGTGGGCAGGCGCTGCTGGAGCGGCTGGTGTACGGCCTGAGCGCCATCGACGGCGTGCAGGTCTACGGCACGCCGGTGTCGTCGCCTCGCACACCGACCGTCGCCTTCACCGTCGGAGACCGGCAGGCCGACAGCGTGGCCGACGCGCTGGCCGACGAGGCGGTGTTCGTCTCCACCGGGGATTTCTACGCCACGACCGTGGTGAAGCGCTACGGTCTTGGCGCCCGGGGTGGCCTCGTCCGCGCGGGGTGCGCCGCCTACACCACGGCGGACGAGGTGGAACGGCTGGTGGACGGCGTCCGGCGCCTGGCGGGACGCCGGGGCAACTAGCTCAGCGGGCCGGTTTGATCGGAATGGCGACCCGGGTCTTCTCCCAGAGCAGCATCAGATGCTGGGCCTCGCCGGTGTCCGGATGGGCGGCGATGGTGAAGCTTTCGACCGGCTCCTGCTGCGTCTCGGCGGGAGCCTTGCCGCGCCCTACTTCCTGGGCCTGCACGTCTTTAGTGTACGAGTCCTCGTGACCCCACTGGGACGTCGAGCGGTTCAGGATGATCTCCCACTCCTTCTGGCCCGGGACGCTGTACATGGAGTACTTGCCCGGGGGCAGCTTGACGCTGGCGATCTCCAGCGCGACCGGCGTAAAGATCACGGTGGGTTCGTTGGCGCCGGTGCGCCAGAGCTTGCCATAAGGAACCGCCTTGCCTCCGATCATCGTCCTGCCGCGAGCCTTGGGTCTACCGTAGCAGACCTTCACCGTCTGCTTCGCGACGGTGAAGGTGAGCGAGTCGAGCGGGCTTTGCCGCCCTTCCACGGGGACATCGTTGGGAAGGAGCACTGGACAGGCGCTGTCCGCGGCCACGGGGGCCGGAGCCGCCGCGAGACTGAGGAGCGCGATGGTGGCATAGAGCGACATGGATGACTACTCCGCGTGAGTGTGTGAGGCGACCAGGGCGTCTCTCGCCTCGAGGGCGAGCGCGAGCGCCCGGTCTGGATCGTCGGCCAGGCAGTTCAGGTGGCCCATCTTTCGACCCGGCCTGGGCTCGGCCTTCCCGTAGAGGTGGAGGCGGACGCCAGGGCGGCGAAAGAGCTCCTCCCACCTCGGTGGCCCTTCCTGCCAGAGATCGCCCAGCAGGTTCACCATCGCGACCGGCGTCAGCAGCCGGGGTTCGGCGAGCGGGAGGCCGCAGAGAGCCCGGAGCTGCTGCTCGAACTGGTCCGCCGAGCAGGCGTCCAGGGTGTAGTGGCCGCTGTTGTGCGGCCGGGGGGCGATCTCGTTGACGTAGATCCGGCCGCCGTCGGCGACGAACATTTCCACCCCGAGCACCCCGACGTAATCCAACGCCTCCGCGACGCGCCGGGCGGTGGCGAGCGCCTCGTCGGCCGTGCGCTGGGGGACCCGGGCGGGCACAACGGTGCTCTCGAGGATGCCGTCGCGATGCCGGTTCTCGCCGACGGGAAAAGTGGCGATCGCGCCGTCGTCTCCCCTGGCCAGCACTACGGACAACTCGGCCTCCAGTGCCAGCCGCTCCTCCAGTACGCAGTCCACCCGGCCCACCGCGTCGTACGCCGCGGGTGCCTCCTCCGGCCGCTCGATCGGCGCCTGGCCCTTACCGTCGTATCCCAGCCTGCTGGTCTTGAGCAGGGCCGGGAGCCTCACCGCGCGAACTGCGGTGCGCAGCTCGTCGTCGTTCCGCACCGGCCGGAACGGGGCCGTGGTGAAGCCGGCACGCTCAAGAAAGCCCTTCTCGCTGATCCGGTCCTGCGCTACCGCCACCGCCGTCACCGGCGGACGTACCCGGCAGGAGCGCTCCAGCCGCTCCAGCGCCTCCGCGGGTACGTTCTCGAACTCGGTGGTGACTGCGGCACAGGAGGAGGCGAGCCGGTCGAGGGCTTCGGGATCGGAGTAGTCGGCGCGCAGATGAACGTCGGCCATCTGTCCGGCAGGGCTGCCGGGGTCGGGGTCGAGCACGATCACTCTGTAGCCCATGGTCCGGGCCTGGAGAACGAACATCCTGCCGAGCTGCCCGCCACCCAGCACGCCCAGCGTGGCGCCGGGCAGGATCACGCGCGCTCCCCCGGCAACTGAAGATCAAGGACCCGCCGGGTCTGCTCCCGCCGCAGCTTTTCCAGCCGCTGGGCCAGCTCGGCGTCGCCGAGGGCGAGTACCGCCGCGGCGCAGAGCGCGGCGTTCTGCGCGCCCGCCGGCCCGATCGCGAAGGTAGCGACCGGAACTCCCGCGGGCATCTGCACGATCGAGAGCAGCGAATCGAGCCCCTGGAGATGCTTGGTCGGGACCGGCACGCCGAAGATCGGCAGCGCGGTCTTCGCGGCCAGCATCCCAGGCAGGTGAGCCGCTCCGCCGGCTCCCGCGATGATGCACCGCAGCCCGCGTCCCGCCGCCTCCTCGGCATACCGGAAGAGCAGGTCCGGCGTGCGGTGCGCCGACACGACCCGACACTCGAAGGGCACGCCCAGCTCCTCGAGCCGGCGAGCGGCGTGCTGCATCGTCTCCCAGTCGGAGTCGCTTCCCATCACCAGACCCACGACCGGCTCGGCCATGATCTCCCCCTACACCGTCGCCCGGGTGCGGTCCATCGTGCCTCTCGCCGCCAGCGCGGCCTGCGCGGCGGCGAGCCGGGCGATGGGCACCCGGAACGGAGAGCAGCTCACGTAGTTCATCCCCAGCCGGTCGCAGAACGCCACCGCTCCCGGCTCGCCGCCGTGCTCGCCACAGATGCCGAGCTTGAGGTCATTCCGCGTCTTCCGGCCCAGGTCACAGGCCAGCTGCATCAGCTTGCCGACCCCCGCCTGGTCGAGAATCTGGAACGGGTCCGCCTCGATCACCCCGTGCTCCAGATAGTAGGGAAGGAAGTGTCCCGCGTCGTCACGGCTCAGACCCCAGGTGGTCTGGGTGAGATCGTTGGTCCCGAAAGAGAAGAACTGCGCCTCGCGAGCCAACTCGTCGGCCGTCACGCAGGCGCGAGGCAGCTCGATCATGGTGCCGAGAAGGAAGGGGACCGTGATCTGGCGCTCGCGAAACACCTCCTCGGCCACCTGCCGGACCACAAGGGCTTGCTTGCGGAACTCGACCACGCTCGCGGTGAGCGGGATCATCACCTCCGGCATCACCCGTCCCTTGCGGGCCGCCACCGTGCAGGCCGCCTCGAAGATCGCGCGGACCTGCATGGCGGTGATCTCGGGATAGATGATGCCGAGCCGGCAGCCACGGAGGCCCAGCATCGGGTTCACTTCATGGAGCCGGTCGATCAGCGACTGCAGCCGCTCCACCGGAATCTCGAGATCGGCGGCGAGGGTCTCGGTCTCCCCCGCATCGTGGGGCAGGAACTCGTGGAGCGGGGGGTCCAGCAGCCGGATGGTGACCGGATAGCCCTCCATGGCGCGGAAGATGGCCTCGAAATCGGCGCGCTGCATCGGCAGCAGCTTGGCCAGTGCCCGCTGCCGGCCGGCGGTGTCGGCCGCGACGATCATCTCCCGCATCGCCGACAGCCGCTCGCCGTCGAAGAACATGTGCTCGGTGCGGCAGAGCCCGATTCCTTCGGCCCCGAAATCGCGCCCGCGGTGGGCATCGGCGGGCGTGTCGGCGTTCACCCGCACCCGGAGCTGGCGGATGCGGTCGGCCCACTGCATGAGCAGCAGGAAGTTCCCGCTCGGCTCGGGCGTGACCAGCGCTGCCTGGCCGGCGAACACTTTGCCAGTACTGCCGTCCACGGTGATCCAGTCGCCTTCCGCGATACTGCGGCCGTCTACCGAGAACCGGCTGGCCTTCTCATCGACCCGCAGGTCCTGCGCACCCACCACGCAGGGCTTTCCCATGCCTCGCGCGACGACCGCCGCGTGTGAGGTCATCCCGCCGCGGGCCGTGAGAATCGCCTTGGCCATCACCATGCCGTGGAAATCCTCGGGGGACGTCTCCCGGCGCACCAGGATCGCGGGTTGGCCGGCGCGGCCCATCCGCTCGGCACGGTCCGCGTCGAAGACCGCAGTGCCGCACGCCGCGCCGGGGCTCGCCGGCAGCCCGGTGGTGAGCAGGTCGAGCTGGCTGGTCGCATCGATCGTCGGGTGGAGCAGCTGATCCAGGTCGTTGGGCGGAATCCGCGCGACCGCCTCCTCCTCGGAGATGAGCCCCTCCTGCACCATGTCACAGGCGATCTGGACCGCGGCCTGCCCCGAGCGCTGGCCTCGGCGGGTCTGGAGCATGTAGAGCACACCGCGCTCGATGGTGAACTCCATGTCCTGGAGGTCGCGAAAGTGGCGCTCCAGGGTTCGCGCCACCCGCTCCAGTTCCTGGTACGCGTGGGGCAGCTTCTCTCGGAGCGCGGAGATCGGCAGCGGGGTGCGGCTGCCCGAGACCACGTCTTCGCCCTGGGCGTTGAGCAGGAACTCGCCGTAGAGGCTGCGCACCCCGGTGGACGGGTCGCGGCTGAAGGTGACACCGGTGCCCGAGTCCTCGCCCAGGTTGCCGAAGACCATCGCCACGACGTTCACCGCCGTCCCCATGCTGTCGGGGATGTCGTGCAGCTTTCGATAGTCGATCGCGCGCCGGGTGTTCCAGCTCTCGAACACCGCCGCGATCGCGCCCCACAGCTGCCGCACCGGGTCGTCGGGGAACTCGCGTCCGGTCTCGCCGCGGATCAGCCCCTTGAACTCCCGCACCAGGGCCTGCACGTCGGCTAGCGGGAGATCGATGTCGCGCTCCACCCCGCAGCGATGGCGGGCTTCCTCCAGCAGCTGCTCGAACGGCTTCTTGGAAAGGTCGAAGACTACGCTGCCGTACATCTGTACGAACCGGCGATACGAGTCCCAGGCGAAGCGTGGGTTGTCGCTCTGCCGGGTGAGGCCTTCGACCGTGGCGTCGTTGAGCCCGAGATTGAGGATGGTCTCCATCATGCCCGGCATCGAGACCGCCGCGCCGGAGCGCACCGAGACGAGGAGTGGATTCTCCCCGTCGCCGAAGTGCTTGCCGGTGGCAGTCTCCAGCCGCTGCAGGGTGTTCTCCACCTCGACCCGCAGGCGCTTGGGGAACTGATTGCTCTCGAGGTAGTGGAGACAGAGGCTGCTGGCGATGGTGAAGCCGGGCGGAACGGGAATGCCGATGGTGGTCATCTCGGCCAGCCCCGCGCCCTTCCCGCCCAGGATCTCCTTCATGGCGGAGGTCCCGTCGGCACGGCCCTGCCCGAAGAAATAGACCAGCGGCTGGGTGTAGGGCCCGCTCATGCGGGCGCGGCGATGAGCGGGGACGCGTGCCGCAGCTGCACCAGATCCTCCGGGATCGGAGTGGGGTACTGTCCGGAAAAGCAGGCGTGGCAGAAGCCGGTGTGGCTGCCCGCGGCCCTCAACATGCCGTCGAGGGAGAGGTAGCCGAGGGAATCCACGCCGAGGAAATCGCGAATCTCCTCGGTCGAGTGGCTGGAGGCGATCAACTCCTCGCGGGTCGGCGTGTCGATGCCGTAGTGGCAGGGTCCGGTGATCGGCGGTGAGGCGAGGCGGAGATGCACCTCACGCGCGCCCGCGGCGCGAATCATCTGCACCAGGCTTCGGCTGGTGTTGCCCCGGACCAGGCTGTCGTCCACCACGACGCACGACTTGCCGTGAATCACGTCGCGCACCGGGTTGAACTTGATCTTCACCTTCTCCACCCGGTGGGTCTGGGTCGGGTTGATGAAGGTGCGTCCGACGTAGTGGTTCCGGATGAGCCCGTGCTCCAGTTTGATCCCCGACACCTCGGAGAAGCCCAGCGCCATGGCGTTGGAGCTGTCGGGCACGCTGAAGACCACGTCGCCGGTGGCGGGCCGCTCGCGCGCGAGCTGCCGGCCGAGCTCGCGCCGGACGCGGTCCACCGACTCGCCGAACACGGTGCTGTCCGGCCGGGCGAAGTACACCAGCTCGAAGACGCACCGGCTGACCGGGCGAGGCGAGAGCCTGGGGAGCTCGGTGACCCGGCCGGCGTCGATCTGGACGAAATCGCCCGGCTCGAGCTCGCAGGCCATGGAGGCGCCGACGAGGTCCAGCGCGCAGGTTTCCGAGGCGATCACCATTCCGGAGCCCAGCCGGCCCAGCACCAGCGGTCGGAAGCCGCGGCTGTCGACCACCGCGTAGAGCGTCCGGCCGACCGCGATCACCAGGCTGTAGGCGCCCTCCACCTGCTCCAGCGCGTCGCGGATCTGACCCTCGACGGTCTCCGCATCCGAGCGCGCGATCAGGTGCACCAGCACCTCGGTGTCGGACGAGGTGGTAAAGATGGCGCCCTTCTCGACCAGGTCCCGCTTCAGCTCGGCGGCGTTGGTGAGGTTTCCGTTGTGGGCGATGGCGAGGGTGCCGCAGCGGGTGTTGACGCTGCACGGCTGGGCGTTGGCGAGCACCGTGCTTCCGGTGGTCGAGTAGCGCGTATGGCCCACGGCCACGTCGCCCGGCAGCCGGTCCAGGGTCGCGTCGGCGAAGTTCTCGGCGACGAGACCCATCCCGCGGTGCGCGCGGGGGTTGCCCTCGCGGTCGATCACCACGATGCCCGCGCTCTCCTGCCCGCGGTGCTGCAGGGCGTAGAGACCGAGATAGGTGAGCCGGGCCGCGTCGGCGATGCCGGAGACCCCGATGATGCCGCACATACCGTCTATTCTCCTGCCGAGCGCTCCGCATCGGCGTGCTGCATTCGCCGCGGAATCGCCTCGAAATAGGTCCTTCGCAATGCTTCCACGTGCCAGCTCAACACCCCGGCCCCCATGCGCAGTTCCAGCCTGGGACCGCCGACCCGGCCGGCGCGAAAGAGCGGCACCGAGTGCTCCCGGGCAAGATCGGTCAGGGCCGCCGAGTGGACCGGATCGGCGGAGAGCACCACCCGGCCGGCGTCCTCGCCGTAAAGCAGCCCCACGGGCTCGGCGCCCGGCGCGTAGCTCGACAGATCGAGCTCGGCGCCAAATCCCGAGGCCGCGTAAGCGCCGCCGATCGCCGCCTCGGCAAGCGCCACCAGGAGTCCACCCTCAGACGCATCGTGGGCCGAGCGGAGGAGTCCACGTCCGGCCGCCGCGACCAGAAAATCCTGGAGCCGGCGCTCCGCTTCCAGGTTCACCGGCGGCACACGGCCGCCGACGAACTCACGGATCTCCGCCCAATAGGCCGATCCGCCCAGCTCACCGCGGGTCGTGCCCAGGATCAGCACGTCGTCTCCCGCCACGGCGAAGTGGCTCGACACCCGCCGCTCCACGCGCTCGATCAAACCCACCATCCCGATCGCCGGCGTGGGGTCCACCGCGCCGGTCGGGCTCTCGTTGTAGAAAGACACGTTCCCACCCGTCACCGGCGTGCCGAACGCCCGGCAGGCATCCGCGATGCCGCGGCAGGCTTCCCGAAACTGGAAGAAGACCTCGGGCTTTTCGGGGTTGCCGAAGTTGAGGCAGTCGGTGATTCCAAGCGGCCGGGCTCCGGTGCAGGCGACGTTGCGCGCCGCCTCGGCCACGGCGGCCTTCCCGCCCTCGTACGGGTCGAGCGCCACCAGCCGTGCGTTGCAGTCCACGGTCATCGCCAGCCCGAAGTCGGTGCCCGGGATCCGAAGCACACCGGCGTCGCCGCCAGGGCCGAGCACGGTGGAGGCCTGCACCGAGGAGTCGTACTGCTCGTACACCCAGCGCTTGCTGGCGATGTTCGGGCTGTCGAGCAGGATCTCCAGCGCTTCCTGGAGGTCAACCTTCGGCGGTACCGGCGGAACGGCGGAACGGCGGAAGCGGGCCTCGTCGCTCTCGCGGGACTCGGGCTCGTAGGTGGGACAGTCCTCGACCAGGCGCTGGCCCGGGATGGCCGCCACCGTAAGCCCGTGGTGCTTCACCCGGAAGATCCCGTCGTCGGTGACCCGGCCGATCGGCGTGGCGGAGAGCTCCCATTTCTCGCACACCTGCTGTACCTCGGTCACCCGCTCCGGGGTGGCGACCACCAGCATCCGCTCCTGCGACTCCGACAACAGGATCTCGTACGGCGTCATCCCGTCTTCGCGGGTGGGCACCAGGCCGGTGTCGATCTCGACCCCCACGCCGCCCCGAGCCGCCATTTCCGCGCTCGAGCTGGTGAGCCCTGCGGCGCCCATGTCCTGAATGGCGACGATGAGGTCCGCGGTGATGAGCTCCAGCGTCGCCTCCAGCAGGAGCTTCTCGGTGAACGGATCGCCCACCTGGACCTGCGGCCGCCGCGACTCGCTCTTCTCCGACAGCTCCTCGGAGGCGAAGCTGGCGCCGTGGATCCCGTCGCGACCGGTTCGGGAGCCTACGGCGAGGAGGACATTGCCGACGCCTTCGGCCGCGGCCCGGATGAGGTCCGACTCGCGGAGCAGGCCGACACACATGGCGTTGACCAACGGGTTCCCGGTGTAGCCCGGGGCGAAGCCGACCTCGCCGCCCAGGGTGGGGACCCCGACGCAGTTCCCGTAGTCGCCGACGCCGCGCACCACGCCGGCGAAGAGATAGCGGTTCCTGGGTTGGTCCAGCGGCCCGAAGCGGAGGCTGTTGAGCACGGCCACCGGTCGGGCGCCCATGGTGAACACGTCCCGCAGAATGCCGCCGACGCCGGTGGCCGCGCCCTGATAGGGCTCCACGGCCGAGGGATGGTTGTGCGACTCGATCTTGAAGGCGACGGCCCAGCCGTCCGGCAGGCGCAGCACGCCGGCGTTCTCGCCCGGGCCCTGGACCACCTGCGGCCCGGTGGTGGGAAAGGCCTTGAGCACCGGCTTGGAGTGCTTGTAGCTGCAATGCTCCGACCAGAGCGCGGAGAAGACGCCGAGCTCGGTGAGCGTCGGCTTGCGGCCGAGCAGCTCGAGGATCCGCTCGTACTCCGGGCCGGTGAGATTATGCTCGCGCACCACCTCAGGCGTGACCGGGCGCTCGCCGGGAAAGGCGAACGCCTCGGTGGAGCCCGCGACGGCGGAACCGGTCACTTGCCGGGCTCGCGCTTCTTGGGCGATCCCCGGAACGCCGACAGGGCCTCGGAGAGCACTCGAGTCATGAGCGCCGGACGATCCTCGTGCGAGATGACTTCCAGCTCGCCCGCGTCGAGCCACATCCCGCCGCAGTGGGGGCAGGTCTCGATCTGCACGCCGTGGAACTCACCGCTGTCCAGGTCGTAGCCGTCCTTGGGGCACTTCATGTAGTGACTCTTGCGCTCCGCTTCGCGGGCGCTCGTCTCACTCTTCTCCCGCTGCTTCCGCAGCAGCTCGGCGTTCTGCTGGGCGAAGTATTCGTCCTCGTTGCGGCTGGGCTTTTCGATGGTCATCGGCTGAGCACCTTCGCGGTAGAGTGTTGCGCCTTCCACGCAGTCATGGAACTGAAAAACCCGCGTCCGTCGGCACGGCCGAGCACCGGGTCGTCGGCGCGCTCCGGATGCGGCATGATGCCGACCACGTTCCCTCCGGCATTCCTTATCCCGGCGATGTGCGCGGCCGAGCCGTTGGGATTGGGCTGGTAGGGGGAGCCTTCGGTGTCCGCTATGTATCGCAGCACCACCCGGCCTTCGGCCTCCAACATCCGGAGGGTGTCGCCGGTGGCGAGGAAGCGCCCCTCGCCATGCGCAACGGGCAGGCGCAGGCGTTCGCCTAGAGCGTAGGCGCTGGTGAACGGCGTGTCGATCCGCTCGACCATCACGTCCACCGGCTTGGAGACGAAATGGAGCCCGGCGTTCCGCATCAACGCGCCGGGCAGGAGATGGGCCTCGCACAGGATCTGGAACCCGTTGCAGATCCCCAGCACCGCACCGCCCTCGGCGGCGTGCCGCTGGACCGCCTGCATCACCGGGCTGAAGCGGGCGATGGCGCCCGCGCGCAGGTAGTCGCCGTAACTGAAGCCGCCGGGCAGAATCACCACGTCGGCCTGACGCAGGTCGGTATCGCGGTGCCAGACCAGGTAGCTGTTGGCGCCCACCGCATCGGCCGCGCGGACCGCGTCGAAGTCGCTGTTGCTGCCGGGGAACCGGACGACGGCCACGTGGAGCATCAGCTCTCCTCGACCTGGAGGAGGTAGTCCTCGGTGACCGGGTTGGCGAGCAGCTTGTCGCACATCTGCCGGGCCCGGGTCTCGGCATCGACCCGGGAAGGCGCCGCCACCTCGAGCTGGATCGCCCGCCCTACCCGCACGCCGGCGGCCTCGGCGAACCCCAGTGCGGAGAGGGCGTGCTCGACCGCCTGGCCCTCGGGGTCGAGCAGGCCCGGGCGCGGCATGACCCTGACGTGGACACGGTAAGTCATCAGTCCTCCGGCATCTGCCGGCGGTCGCGCCAGGCGGCGCGCCGCTCCTGGGTGACGGGCGGGGGATCCGGATCGCCGCCGTCGGCGATCCGCTCCTCCGCGGCTGGAACCGCCTCCGGCCGCTCCATGAGCCCGAGGATCGTCGCCCGGACGATGCCGTAGGAGACATAGAACAGCCCGAGCGGAAACAAAAAATACTCAGGCGCGAGAATTCCGCCGAGCAGAATCGTCAGATGAACCGCGAGGCCGAACAGCCCCTTGGCGCTGCGCACCCCGATGGGCGGGAACTTGGGATACTTCACGTTGCTCACCATCAGGACGGCGAGCAGCAGCATCAGCACCACGAGCCCCTGGTGCTGGAGGTCGAGATATGCGAGCGACGCCCCGTACCACTCGGTCTGGCTGAACGGGTAATACACGGCGAGCGTGGCGCCGGCGGCCGGCGAGGGCAGCCCGGTGAACCAGCCGGTAGACGGCTTGCCGGCCGACAGCACGTTGAACCGGGCGAGCCGGAGGGCGACAGCGGTCACGTAGATATAGCAGAGAATCCAGGAGAAGCGGCCGGCGTTGGAGAAGTCCAGGAAATAGATCAGCAACGCGGGCGCCACCCCGAAGGAGATGACGTCCACCAGCGAGTCCAGCTCCGCGCCGAAGCGGGTGCCGGTGTTCGAGAGCCGGGCCACCCGGCCGTCCAGCAGGTCCAGGATGCCGGCGAAGACGATGAACCATCCCGCCCACCGGAAGTTGCCGTTGAAGGCGGACACGATGGCCCAGAACCCGAAGAACAGGTTGCCGAGGGTGAACGCGCTCGGCATGACGACGACGACCTGGCGCATGGTGCGCCGGCGCACTCCATCCTGCCTGGGTATCAGCTCCATTCGGCCACCACCGTGACGCCCGCGAGAGTCGTGTCGCCGGTGCGGACCAGGGTCCCGGTCCCCACCGGCAGGAAAAGATCCACCCGGGAGCCGAAGCGGATCATGCCGAGGCGCTCGGCTTGACGCACGCTGGCTCCCACATCGTGATCGGTGACGATTCTCCGCGCCACCAGCCCCGCGATCTGCCGGACCAACACCTTCCCCCGGGACGCCGCGACGCCGACCGAGGACTGCTCGTTGTCGAGGCTCGACTTTTCGGCCGCCGCATGACCGAACTTCCCGCGGTTGTAGTGCCGGTAGCCGACGGTGCCGCCCACCGGGTACCGGTTCACGTGGCAGTCGAAGACGTTCATGAAGATCGAGATGCGAATGGCCCGGCCGCCGGTGAACGCCGGCTCGTCGGTCTCCAGCACGCTCACGACCTTTCCATCGGCCGGCGCGACTACGAGGTGCTCGCCGAGGGTCCACGCCCGCTCGGGGTCGCGGAAGAAGGCGACCACCCACACCGAGAGGGCCAGCCAGACCGCGGCCACGATCCACCAGGGGGTGGAGTCGGCACGCACCGCGAGGATCAGCAGCATGATCGCGATCACCCAAGCCCCGGCGATGAACCAGCGTCCCTCGGGCGCGATCCGGATCACGAGGAGGCTCCGAGCTCGCGTCCGGTGATGAGCCGGTACGCCTCGAGGTATCGGCGGCTGGTGGCGTCCACCACCGCATCGGGCAGTGGCGGCGGCGGTGCCTCGCCGTTCCACTGCCCGCCGGATCGGAGTGCCGCCAGGTAATCGCGCAGGGGCTGCTTGTCGAAGCTGGGCTGCGGGCGGCCCGGCTGGTAACGGTCGGCCGGCCAGAAGCGCGAGGAGTCCGGCGTCATCACCTCGTCGATCAGCATCAATGTTCCGTCCCGCTCCCGGCCGAACTCGAACTTGGTGTCCGCGATGATGATGCCGCGGGTGGCGGCGTGGTCCCGGCCCGCCTGGTACACCACGAAGCTCGCGTCGCGGAGCCGGAGGGCGAGCTCGCGGCCCAGCTCGGAGGCCATGGCCTCGAACGTCACGTTGAGATCGTGGCCCGACTCCGCCTTGGTCGCGGGCGAGAAGAGCGGCGGCTCCAGCCGCGCGCTCTCATTCAGGCCCTCGGGCAACGTCTCGCCCGCCAGCGTGCCCGAGGTCCGGTACTCGGCCCACGCCGAGCCCGAGAGGTAGCCGCGGACGACGCACTCGAACGGCACTGGCCGGGTCCGGCGGACCAGCATGGAGCGACCCGCGATCTCCTCGCCGCGACCCCGGAGCGCCGGCAGCCGGGCCAGAATCTCGTCGACTCGCGCGGTCACGTAGTGCGACGGCACCACCCCCGCCAGCCGCTCGAACCAGAAAGCGCTGATCTGGGTGAGCACCGCGCCCTTGCGCGGAATCGGCTCGCGCATCACGATGTCGAACGCGCTCACCCGGTCGCTCGCCACCAGCAGGAGGTGGTCCGCGTCCACCTCGTAGACTTCGCGGACCTTGCCGCGGCGGAGCAGCGGCAGCGGGAGCCGGCTCTCCGCCAGCGGGCCGGCCGTCATACCCGCACCTCGGCGCTTCCCGCCTCCGCGGCCAGCGGCCGCGAGCGCGCCAGCAAGGGGCGCAGGTACTCCTCCAGGAACTCGCTCACCTGCCGTCCGGCGCGGCCGGTATAGCTGACGGGATCGAGCTGCGCCTGGAGATCGGCCGTCGGCCACCCCGGCGAACGCCGGCATCGGCCGCGAGTCGCTCGAGCAGATCGTTGGGCCCGCCGCGCGAGACGGCCTCGGCGACGGCGAGGCTGTGGCGCCGGATGACCTCGTGGAGGGCCTGCCGGTCGCCGCCGCTGGCCACGCCGAGCATCAGCCAGCGCTCGGTGGCCATGAACGGCATCTGCTCCGCGACGTTTCGGCGGATGACGTCCTCCCGCACCTCGAGTCCGGCCGCGATGTTGGTGGCCAGCACCAGGATCGCGTCGCTGCCGAGAAACGCCTCGGGCAGGGTGAGCCGGCGGTTGGCGCTGTCGTCGAGGGTGCGCTCGAGCCACTGCGCGGCCGCCGTGTGGGCGCCGTTGGCCTGCAGCGAGATCACGAACCGGGCCAGTCCGCCGATGCGCTCCGCCCGCATCGGGTTCCGCTTGTAGGCCATCGCGCTGGACCCGATCTGCTCGGCCTCGAACGGCTCGAGCAGCTCCCCCTCGTGCTGCAGCAGCCGCAGGTCGCCCGCCATCTTCGCGGCCGATTGCGCCACGCCGCTCAGCGTGTCGAGAATCGCGCTGTCGGCCTTGCGTGGGTACGTCTGCCCGGTCACCGCGTACTGCTCCCGGAAGCCGAGCTTGGCGGTGACCCGCCGCTCCAGCTCGCGCACCCTGGCGTCGTCGCCCCCGAACAGCTCCAGGAATGAGGCCTGGGTGCCGGTCGTCCCCTGGCAACCGCGGAAGCGCAGCGTGTCGAGCCGGTGGCAGAGCTCCTCGACGTCGAGCCCGAAGTCCTGCATCCAGAGCGTCGCCCGCTTGCCGACGGTGGTGAGCTGCGCCGGCTGAAAGTGGGTGTAGGCGAGGCAGGGCAGCTGCGAGGTGCGGCTGGCGAATCCCTCGAGCGCCGACAGCACCGCGATGACCCGGCCGAGCAGCAGCCGGAGTCCGTCACGCATGACGACCAGGTCGGCGTTGTCGGTGACGAACGCGCTGGTGGCGCCCAGGTGGAGGAACGGCCGGGCGGCTGGCGCCTGGTCGGCGAAGGCGTGCACGTGCGCCATCACGTCGTGCCGGAAGCGACGCTCGTAGCGCGCCGCCGCCGCGAGGTCGGCGTCGTCGAGATGGGCGCGCATCTGCGCCAGCGCCTCATCGGGGATGGGCAGGCCCAGCTCCCGCTCCGCCTCCGCCAGGGCCAGCCACAGGCGCCGCCAGAGGCCCACCCGGTGCGGCTCCCCCCACAGCAGCTGCATCGCGGGCGAGGCGTAGCGGGTACCGAGCGGCGAAGTCCAGCGCTCGTCGCTCACCGGAACACCAGGTCGGTGAAGGTGATCTCGCCCTCCCGCTCGAGATAGAGCCGGACGACTTCGCCGGGGCGAACGTTCAGCAGCTCGCCGACCTGGGAGGCGGCGCGCACCGCCGTGCGGTTGATCGCGAGGATCACGTCGCCGTCGCGGAGCCCGGTCGCGCCGCTGACGGTCGGCGAGATCTTGAAGATGAGCACGCCCTGTTCACTGCGGATCCCGCGCTCGGCCCGGATCGCCGGCGTCACGTTGATCAGCTCGAGATCCTCGAGCAGGGTGTACTTCTCCGCGGTGACGGTGGGAAGGTCGCCGGTGACGACCCGCCGCCGAGCCGTCTGCCGTCCGCTCCGGACCGACAGCTCCACCGCGTTGCCGACGTGGAGGTCCAGCTTCACTGCTTCCCAGTCGAGATAGTTCCGCAGCGGCCGGCCGTTGGCCTCCGTCAGCACGTCGCCCTTCCGGAGCGAAGCCTTCGCCGCCGGCCCTCCCGGGGCGACGCTGGAGACGGTGACGCCGCCCGCCGTCTTCCAGTTGCGCATGGCGGAGGCGCCCTCGACCTCGAGCCCGAGCCAGGCGCGGCGCACGGTGCCGTGCTGGATGATCTCCTCCGCGACCCTGAGCGCCCGCTCGATGGGGATCGCGAACCCGAGCCCGATCGAGCCGCCGCTGCTGCTGAAGATCGAGGAGTTGACCCCCACCACCTCGCCCAGCGCGTTGGTGAGCGGGCCGCCCGAGTTGCCCGGGTTGATCGAGGCGTCGGTCTGGATCATGTCGAAATAGAGGCCGGTCTGGTCCCCGCTGGGCAGGATGTTGCGGTTGGTCCCGCTCACCACGCCGACGGTGACGGTCGGCTCCGAGTTCCCCAGCAGGAAGGCGTAGGGATTGCCCAACGCGACGACCCACTCCCCGATCATGAGATCGGTGCTCCGACCGGTGCTGACCGTGGGCAGTCCCTGGCGCTTCACCTGGAGTACCGCGATGTCGGTCAGCGGGTCCTCGCCCAGGACGGTCGCGGCCAGGTCGGTGCCGTCCGCCAGCGTCACCACCACCCGCTCGGCGTTCGCGACGACGTGCTGGTTGGTAACGATGATGCCGTTGCCGCGGATGACGAAGCCGGTGCCGTACCCCTCGACCACCCGCGCCCGCTCCGGGACGAAGAAAAAGTCCCAGGGCGAGCGCGCCCTGGCCTCGCGCCGCGCGGTAGCGTTGATGGACACCACCGCCTTCGAGGCCCGTTCGGCCGCGCTCACCAACGCGGTGCGCCGCGAGGCATCGATCGCGGTTTGGCGCGCGGTGCGTGCGGAAGCCGCCGCCTGCGCACCCGCCGAGCTCACGTGGACGGCCGGTGTTCGCTCCTCGCAGGCCGTGGCGCCGGCCGCCAGCAGCAGCGCCGCGCTACACCCGATCCACGCCCGCATGGGCCTCCTCCGCCTCCGCGGCATAGAGCGCGTCGGGATACCTGGCCGCTACGAAATAGAGGCCCTGGGGTGGGGCCGGAGGGCTGGTCGCGGAGTTGTCACCCCGCTCGAGCAGCGCCTCGATGTCGGCCAGCGGACGCCGCTCCAGGCCCACGTCCACCATCGTCCCCACCAGCATCCGCACCATGTGGTGCAGGAAGCGGTCGGCCTCCACCTGGAAGCTGACCCCACGGTGATCCGGGCGAGCCTCCCATTCTGAACGCACCAGACGGCAGCGGTAGTGCGGCTTGGGGGCGCCTTTCGCCGCGAAGGCCCGGAAGTCGTGCTCGCCGAGCAGGAGCTTGGCCGCGGCGCGGAGCGCCGCGACGTCGAGCGGACGGCCGAGGGCCCACTCGAATGGCCGGCGGAAAGGAGACGAGGCCGCCTCGTCGCATCCGATGTCGTAGCGATAGCGCCGGGAGACGGCGCTCTTCCGGGCGTGGAAGCCGGGCTGCATCGGGTGCACTGACTCGACCCAGCAGTCTTTCGGCAGGAGGGCGTTGAGCGCGCGACGGAGCGCGGTAGCATTCCAGTTGGCAGGAGCCGGGAAACTGACCGCGAGCCCGGCGGCGTGCACTCCGGCGTCGGTGCGACCCGCGGCGTGAGCCACCACCGACCGGTCGAAGAGGCGCTGCAGAACCCGCTCGAATTCGACTTGGACCGAGCGCCCGGCCGGCTGGCGTTGCCACCCGACGAACCCGGTGCCGTCGAAGTGCAGCGTGGCGAGGAAGGTCCGGCTCATCGGCCCAAAATCTAGTCCGGCCGCGACCCCCGGGCAAGGCGCGCAAATCCTTGTCCCATTTGACAAAAGGGCAGTTTCTCGGGTACGTTTTTTCGCATTCGCAGGTCCTCCCAACCCACCGCTCCTCCGCCCGTGACCGACGACGCCCCGCTGCGGCAGGCCATCCAGGATTTGGCGCGAGGAGCTTCGCTTTCCAGCGAGGCCGCGGCCGCGGCGTTCTCGGTCGTGATGCGGGGCGAGGCCACCCCGGTCCAGACTGCTGCGCTCCTGATGGGACTCAGAGCCAAGGGCGAGACCGCGGACGAGGTGGCCGGGGCTGCGAGGGCCCTGCGCCTCGCCATGGTGCGCGTCGTGGTCGAGCACCCCGGGCGGCTGGTGGATACCTGCGGCACCGGCGGTGGGCGGGTCGGGACACTCAACCTCTCCACCGCGGCGGCGTTCGTCGTCGCCGGGGGCGGGATCCCGGTCGCCAAGCATGGCAATCGGAGCTTCACTTCCCGATCGGGCTCCGCCGATGTGCTGGAGGCGCTGGGCGTGGACATCCAGCTCACCGCCGAGCGGGCGGCGGCGGTGCTGTGCGAAGCCGGGCTCGTGTTCCTCTTCGCCCCGAGCTTTCACCCGGCGATGCGCCACGTCGCGCCGGTGCGGAAGGAGCTGGGCGTGGCGACCATCATGAACCTGCTCGGACCGCTGGTGAACCCCGCGGGGGTCACCCGCCAGGTGATCGGTGTCGCCGACCAGGACCGCGCCCCGCTGGTGGCGTCGGCGTTGGCTCGGCTCGAGGCCACCCACGCCCTCGTGCTCCACGCGGAAGTGGGGATGGACGAGGTGAGCCCGTGTGGACCGACTCGGGTCTGGGAGGTGCGGGAGGGGACCGTGACGGAGTGGGTGATCGAGCCGCGCCGCTATGGCCTCGAGTGCGACGACCTGGATGAACTGGCGGGCGGCGAGCCGGCGCAGAATGCCGAGCGGATTGAGCGGCTCCTGGCCGGTGGTGAGGGGACCCCGGCGATCCGCTGCGCGGTGCTGCTCAATGCCGCGGCGGCACTCTATGTTTCCGGCCAGCGATGGACGTTTGGGCAGGCGGTCGAACGTGCGACGCGCGCACTGGAAAGCGGGGCCGGCATGGGAGTGCTCGACCGGCTGCGGCGGGCGGCGCCGGCGTGATCGGGCACGTTCAGTACTTGCGAATGACGCCGACCACGACGCCCTGAATCAGCACGTCCCGCTCCTGAAACCGCATCGGCTGCATGGCCGCGTTGGCCGGTTGAAGCCGGATCCATCCGCCGGCCTCACGGTAGAACTTCTTGACGGTGGCTTCGCTGCCGTTGACCAGCGCGATGACCATCTCGCCGTTTTCGGCGGTCTGCTTGCCGTGCACCACGACCACATCGCCATCGAGGATGTGCTCGTCGATCATGGAGGCGCCCTGGACCCGAAGCGCGTAGTTGGGACCGCGGCGGGGAAGCATCTGATCGGGCACCGCGATGCTCTCCTGGTGCATCAGCGACTCGATCGGCGTGCCTGCCGCGACCTTGCCGAGCAGCGGAACCTCCGTTGCGGCCGAGGTGCCGCGCGGAGGAAGTACCTCGATCGAACGGCTTTCGTTGTACGACCGGCGGATGTAGCCCTTGCGCTCGAGGTTGGTCAGGTGCTCGTGCACGGTGGCGAGTGACTGGAAGCCGAATTGCTCCGCGATCTCCTCGAAGCTGGGCGCGTACCCCTGATCCTGGATGTGACCCTGGAGGTAGCTGAGAATTTCACTTTGACGCTTGGTCAGCGGCATCGCGCCGTCTCCGTGGCGTAGGTATCCTGAATCCACCGAACAGAGCCCGAATAACTATACCCGAAGACTCGCCGAAGGACAAGATGGCCGTTTCACTCGACCCAGATCCTCGACTCCACCCGCCGCGGGTTGCCGTCGCTGCGCAAGCGGCGGGTGACGCTGGAGCGCGAGGCGGAGTCGCGGCCGCCGCCGCCCTCGCTCAGCCGCGCGCTCCGGGGCGAACGGGTCGCCGTCATCGCCGAGGTGAAGCGGCGCTCGCCGTCAGCCGGGGTGATTCGGGACGACCTCGATCCGCAGGCGCGCGCGGCGCTCTACGCGCGGCATGGCGCCTCCGCGATCTCGGTGCTCACCGATCGCCCGCACTTCGGCGGATCGATCGAGGACCTGCGCGCGGCCGCTTCGAGTGTCGAAGTGCCGCTGCTTCGGAAGGACTTCATTCTAGACGAGCTTCAGGTGGTCGAGGCACGCGCCGCCGGTGCCGCGGCGGTGCTGCTGATCGTGCGCGCGCTGCCCCCGGGGCGGCTGAAGACGCTGCTGGGATGCGCCCGGGACGCGGGGCTGGAGGCGCTTGTCGAGGTGCACACCGCGCCCGAGCTCGCCCGGGCGCTCGACGCTGGCGCGGAGATCGTGGGAGTCAACAGCCGCGATCTCGACACCTTCACGATCGACCTCTGCGGCGCGTGGGAGCTGCTCGCCCGCGTGCCGGCGAGCCGGGTGGCGGTCGCGGAGAGCGGCATGCGTGAGGCGGACGAGGTCGAGCGCGCGGCCGACGCGGGCGCGGATGCGGTACTGATCGGGACGGCGCTGTCGGCGGCTGCCGACCCGGCGGCGCTTCTCCGGCAGCTTACCCAGGTGGCGCGCCGTGGGCGTTAGGGTGAAGATTTGCGGCCTGACCCGCCCCCAGGATGCCGAGCGCGCCGCGGACGCCGGGGCTGCCTACTTGGGCGTCGTTTTTGCTGGCGGTCCAAGACGGGTGAGCCAAGCAAGGGCATCGGATGTGGTGGCCGCCTCGCTTGGCGTGCCCGTGCTGGGGGTGTTCGGAGACCAATCGGTCGACGAGATCCTCTCCCTCGCGCGTAGCCTTGGGCTTTCCGGCGCCCAGCTCCATGGGTCCTACTCTCGTGACCAGGCCGCCCGGATCCGGTCGGCCGGCCTCATTGTCTGGCGGGTCGTGCGGATTGCGGCTCCTGCCGACCTCGATCGCCTGACCGAAGCTTCGCTCGATGCCGAGACGGTTCTGGTCGAGCCTCGTGTCCCGCACGCCGACGGCGGCGGCGGGGTGCCGCTCGACCTGGCGATCGCGGTCGAGGCGCGAGGCCGGCTCGCGGGTGTGCGGATGGCGCTGGCGGGCGGGCTGACTCCGGAGACGGTGGGAGCCGCGGTGGCTCTCGTTCGACCGGACGTCGTCGATGTAAGTTCAGGGGTGGAGTCCCTCCCCGGCATCAAGGATCACGAGAAGATCGCGCGCTTCCTGGAGGCGGTGCTTGGACGCAGCCCTACTGTCGGCTGAGCGGGCGGTCGGCGGGCGATTCGGCCCCTACGGCGGCCGTTACGTCCCCGAGACGCTCGTCGCCGCGCTCGACGACCTGACCGCGCTGTACGACGCGGCCAAGGCGGACAGCGCGTTCTGGGCGGAGCTCGACGCCCTGCTCGCCGAGTTCGTCGGGCGGCCGTCCCCGATCTCCGCTGGCGCCGCGGTTCTCCGCCGAGATCGGCGCGCCGGTGCTGCTCAAGCGCGAGGACCTCAACCACACCGGCGCCCACAAGATCAACAACACCGTCGGCCAGGCGCTGCTGGCGCGGCGCATGGGGAAGCGGCGCATCATCGCCGAGACCGGCGCCGGCCAGCACGGAGTCGCCACCGCGACGGTCTGCGCGCGCTTCGGGCTGGAGTGCGTGGTCTACATGGGCGCGGAGGACGTGGCCCGCCAGGCGCTGAACGTGTACCGCATGCAGCTGCTCGGCGCGACGGTGATTCCGGTCGAGTCGGGGACGCGCACGCTCAAGGACGCGACCAACGAGGCGCTGCGCGACTGGGTCACCAACGTCCCGACCACGCACTACATCATCGGCTCGGTCGTGGGGCCCGATCCGTATCCCCGCATGGTCCGCGACTTCCAGTCGGTGATCGGCCGCGAGGCGCGGGAGCAGATGCTGGAGCGCTTCGGCCGGCTGCCGCGCACGGTCGTCGGCCTGCGTCGGCGGCGGCTCCAACGCGATGGGCATCTTCACCGCCTTCCTCGACGACGACGGTCGAGCTGGTCGGCGTCGAGGCGGCGGGCGAGGGCATCGCCAGCGGCCAGCCACAGCGCCACGCTGACCGCCGGCTCTCCCGGCGTGCTGCACGGCAGCCTCAGCTACCTGCTGCAGGACGCGGACGGCCAGGTGGCGCCGGCGCATTCGGTGTCGGCGGGACTCGACTATCCCGGGGTGGGGCCGGAGCACAGCTGGCTCCGCGACACCGGGCGGGTGCGCTACGAGTCGGCCACCGACGCGGAAGCGCTCGACGCCTTCCAGGCGCTCTGCCGGCTGGAGGGGATCATCCCCGCGCTCGAGACCGCGCATGCGCTTGCCTGGGTGCGACGGTCGAAGGGCCGCTGGGCCGGCGGATGAGCCGGTGCTGGTCTGTCTCAGCGGCCGCGGGGACAAGGACGTCGCGCACGTGGCCGACCTGCTGGGGAGCACCGGGTGACGGCCGGACCGGCACGCCGACCTGCCTCCCGGCGGCCCAGGTCGCCGAGCTGATCACCGGCCTGGGGAAGGCGCTCCGCGCCTTCCATATGTATCTCCCCAACAATCCCATCTACCAGCGCGCCACCGAGAACCTCCGCATCGCCTTCGCGCCCGATCTGGGCGGTGCTCGACGAGCTGGTCCTCACCGTCGCGGAGACCGACTTCGTGTGGGAGGAGCAGGTCGTCTACCACCAGCCCAACAAGACCGAGAGCATGGCGTGGGGGCTGTTCAAGGACGGCATGCGCTCGCTCACCATCCGCCGCGGCGCGGAGCAGGAAGAGCTGCCCCGCCTCCTGGAGGCGATCAACCGGGCGCGCTACCTCCCGGCGGACGCCGGCGACGACCTGCTCACGCTGCTGTGGGAGCAGGAGTTCCAGTTCATCCAGTACCAGTTCGTCGAGTTCTTCGGCGAGGGCGGGGGATCGCTGCCGGAGCAGACCGGCACGTACGCGTCGGCGGCGACGACGACGCGGCGCGCCGGCGCCAGGCGCAGGTCGCGGAGGAGGCGCCGCCGCGGCCGAAGGGCGTGGTCGACCTGGAGGACTTCGACTCCACGCTCTACTTCCTCGACGAGTCGGAGATCAACCAGGTCGCGCGGCAGGTCGAAGCAGGAGTACGGGCGCGACGTCCGCACGCTCGTCGCTCAACGTGCTGTTCGACCTGTTCGAGCTGGAGGGCGAGCCGGCCACCCGCGGCGAGATCATCGGCATCCTGGAGCACCTCTTCCCCAACCTGCTCAACGCGCGCGATTTCCGGACCGCGGCGAGCGTGCTCCGCGAGAGCAAGCTGCTGGGCACTCGGGCGCCGGGGCTCCAGCCCGAGCACCGGGCGCGGCTCGACGGCTTCGTGGGCAAGCTGAGCGAGCCGGCGATCGTGAGCCAGCTGCTCCAGTCGCTCGACGAGGCGCCGGCGCTCGCGGGGGAGGCGGAGGTGGCCGAGGTGCTGCGCGAGCTCCGCGCCTCGGCCCTGGAGCCGGTGCTGAGCTGGATCCCGAGCCTGTCCTCGCCGGCGCTGCGGTACCGTGCTGGAGGATGTGGCCGACCGGCTGGCGGCCTCCCACACCGACGAGGTGCTGCGCATCCTGCGCTCGCCGGAGTCGGAGGCGCTCGCGGCCGTGGTGACGCTCTGCGGCCGGCTCGGCCTGCACCAGGCGGTGCCCGGCCTGGCCGAGACGGTCGCGCACCCCGATGCGCGGCGTGCGGCTGGCGTCGGTGCAGGCCCTAGCCCAGCTCGGGCACGCCGGCGGCGCTCGCGCTGATCGACAAGGCGATCGAGGACGACGACCGGGGCGTGCGCCTCGCCGCCGTGCGCGTCGTGGGCGGCCGGGGCTACAAGGGCGCGCTCAAGCGGGTGGAGGCGCGTCGTGCTGGGGAAGGGCCTGAAGGAGATGGACCTGACCGAGAAGATGGCGTTCTTCGAGGCCTACGGCTCCATCGCCGGCGCCGGCCGGCCTCAAGGCGCTGAGCGGCATCCTGCTGCCGCGCGGGCTGCTCAAGCTGAAGGAGGCGCCGGAGACCCGCGCCTGCGCGGCGATCGCGCTCGGCAAGATCCGCACGCCCGAAGCGCGGGAGGTGCTCTCCCGCGTGGCGGACGACAAGGACCTCGTGGTGCGGAACGCGGTGAACCGCGCGCTGCGGGAGACCGCCGCGTGACCCACGCCGGCCGACGCCGGCCCGCGCGCCCGCGCCGCGAAGGGCAGCTGCGCCAGGGCGGGCGCGCCCTGCTGCTGGCGCTCTACACCGCGCTCCGGAGCCTCAAGCTCTACCCGGTCGAGAACGCCACGGTGCAGAAGGCGCTCGACGATCTCGACGCCACCGCCCGCGCGCTGCTGGCGATCGAGAGCGATCTCGAGATCCGCCTGGCCGGCGACTTCATCTTCGTGAACGCGACCCGGCTCCGGCTCGAGCTCGACAACTACGCCTCGTTCAGCCACATCCTCGCGATGCTGCGGGCCTTCGAGGTCGGCGCGCTCCGGATCCACGCGCAGCGACCGGCGCGAGTGGCAGATCCTCCTGAGCCTGCTGCTGAGCCTCTCCGAGCGCGGGCAGCCGGAGGAGCGGTTCGACGAGCTGGCCGAGCGGCTCGCCGCGGGCGGGGTGCACGGGCCTCGAGGTCGAGCGGGCCAGCCATCACGAGCACGCCGAATCGGAGCAGGCCAAGGAGGCCGCCAAGCGGGTCTACTCCCAGGGCGTGGCGGTCACCAAGGAAGTGATCACCAGCGTCCGGATGGGCCGGGCCACCAGCGTGAAGCGGGTGAAGCGCGCGGTGCAGCTCATCGTCGACCAGGTGCTCAACAACGAGACCTCGCTGGTCGGGCTCACCACGATCCGCGACTACGACGAGTACACGTTCACCCACTCGGTGAACGTCTGCATCTTCTCGGTCGCGCTGGGCAAGAAGCTGGGCTTCTCCCGGCTGCAGCTCTACGACCTCGGGCATGACGGCGCTGCTGCACGACGTGGGCAAGGCGCGGGTGCCGGTGGAGATCCTCAACAAGACCACCGGACTCGACGAGCGGGAGTGGCGGATCATGCAGGCGCATCCCGTGGCTCGGCGCGCTGACGCTGTTCGCGCATGCGCACCTACGACGAGACGCCGTACCGCGCCATCCTGGCCGCGCACGAGCACCACATGAAGACCGACTTGACCGGCTACCCGCGCACCGTGCGCGCCCGGGAGCTGGGCATCTTCTCCCGCATCGTCTCGGTGGCCGACGGCTTCGACGCGGCCACCACGCGGCGGAGCTACCAGACGATGCCGATCGAGCCGGACCAGGTGCTGCGGGAGATGTGGCAGAACCCGAAGCGCGGCTACGACGCGATCCTGGTCAAGGCGCTCATCAACCTGATCGGCATCTATCCGGTCGGCACCTGCGTCATTCTCGACACCTTCGAGGTGGCGATCGTGGCCGCGGCCGGATCCCGACGGCCAGCAGCTCAACCGCCCGCTGGTGCGCGATCGCGGTCGACGCCGACGGCGGCGCCGTCCCGCCGCCGGGCACCCTGGTGAGCCTCACCGAGCGGGACGAGGCCGGCGCCTACCGGCGCTCCATCGTCAAGGTCACCAACCCGTCGCGCTACGGGCTCACGGTCGGCGACTACTTTGTCTGAGTCGAGCCTCACGCGGACCTTCGAGGTCCTGCGCGGGCGCGGCCGCACCGCGCTCATTCCCTACCTGACCGCCGGGTATCCGGATCTTCGCGCGAGCGAGGAGGCGCTTGGGGCCGCCGACGAAGTGGCCGACGTCATCGAGGTCGGCGTGCCGTTCAGCGACCCGCTGGCCGACGGCCCGACCATCCAGCGCTCCACTTTCCAGGCCCTGGAACAGGGGATGACGCTCGCCGGCACTCTCGATCTGATCGCGCGCTGTCGGCTCCGCCGGCCGGTCGTCGTCTTCAGCTATCTCAACCCGATCCTCCGCTACGGCCTCGATCGCTTTCTCCGCGATGCCGGCGAGCTGGGGGTCGCCGGCCTCCTGCTCACCGATCTTCCGGCGGGCAGCGACCCCGACGTCGAGCGCGCCGTGCAGGCGAGCCCGCTCGATCTCATCCGACTGATCGCGCCTACCACCCGACCCGACCGGCTGCGAGCCGCCGTGGCCGGCGCCGAGGGATTCGTCTACCTCGTCGCCCGGCTCGGTGTCACCGGCGCCAGCGACGACCTGGCGGCGGATCTCGCCGATTCGATCGGCCGGGTGCGCGAGGCGACGGCGCTGCCCGTCGCGGTGGGATTCGGCATCTCGAGCGCGGAGCAGGCGGCGGCCGTCGGGCGCCTGGCCGACGGTGTCGTGGTCGGCAGCGCGCTGGTCGAGGTGCTCGGCGCCGGAGGCGTTCCCGCAGTGCGGCGATTCCTGGGCGAGCTCAGGGCGGGCCTCGATCTCTCCCCGGCGGCGGTGTGAGCGTGGACGTCAGCCCGGTCCTGGAGCGGTACGCGCGGCTGATCGCCGTCGGGGGCGGGATCGTCACGTTGGCGCGCTCTCGCGGTGGATCAACCGCTGGCTCGACCAGCCGGTGGCAGTGCTGTTACTCACCGGGATGGTGCTTACGCTGCGCGCCGCGCCGATACGCCTGAGCAAATACTCCTATCTGACCCAGACCGGCATTCCGGTGCTTGTCGGAGCAGTGACCGTCGGTCCGACGCCGGTGGTGCTGGCGCTCTACCTCGGCGTGCTCGGCTCCGACGTCGCGTGGCTCCGGAAGCTCCCGCGGGCCGGCTTCATCAACGCAGGCCGCGAGGTCCTCGGCTTCACCGCGGCCTACGGCCCCTACGCCGCCGTGCAATACTTCGCCGGGTATCCGCCACTCTCGCTCGACTTTCTGCCGGCGGCTGCCATCCTGGTCTGCCTTTACTTCTTCTCCACCCGCTCGCTCTTCTACTTCACGCTGCTGGTCCGCGACAAGCTGGAGTACGCCGAGAAGATCCTGATCCTGCGCTGGGAGATCATCTCCTATCTGCTGACCCTCATCGCGACGGTGATCGTCATCGCGGCCGTCCAGGCGCTGGCGCCGGTCGGATGGGTGGCGGTGGCTCTCGCCCTCGGCGTGCTCGGCCTGCTCACCCGGAAGATCATCGAGGAGGCGATCGGCGCCGAGGACCTGAACAAGGTCCACCTGATGGAGTCGGCGATCGCCAGCAACGCCACGCTCCAGGGCTCCTTCGACCAGATCGAGCGGCTGGCCTACCGGCTGCTCGACTGGGGCGACTTCCGGGTGTATCGGGTGGAAGGCACCGAGATCAACCTGGCCTACCGTGGGACCTACGGACGTCCCGACCGGGGCCAGCCACCGGCGGAGTTGATCGCGCTGCGCCGGGAGGCGATCGCCGCCGGCGAGCCGGTCATGGTGCGCGACGTGCGCCGCGATTCGCGCCTCGCCCACGTGATGGGCGGCGTCGGCAGCACGGTCGTGCATCCGATCCGGTTCGGCGACGACCTGCTCGGTCTGATCGAGGTGGACCACCCGAAGCGCCACGCGTACGGTTCCAAGGACCTCGTGGCCCTCGCCACGCTCGCGAACCAGATGGCCACGGCGATCCACATCGCCGAGCTGCGCCGGCCGCTGCTCAGCACGGTCGGCCAGATCGGCGAGCAGGTCGCCCTGCTCGGTCGGGTCACCGATTCGCTCCGCGGCTCGGCCTCGGCGCTCGCCGACGTGTCGCGCGGGATGCGGCAGGGCACCGCCGAGCTCGAGCGCTTCGTGGCCGGAGGGCTCCGCTCGACCGACGCGCTCTCCGCCGCCTCCCGGGCGATGGCCACGCAGGGCGCTCAGGCGGCGGAGGCGAGCGGCACCGCGGCCGAGGTGGCGAGCCGGAACCGTCTGGTCATCGGCCAGGCGATCGAGCGGCTGATCGGGCTCAAGGGCTTCGTCGCGGGGAGCGTGGAGCAGGTCGCCGTGCTCGGCGCGCTCACCACCCGGATCAGCGGGTTCATCGGCGCCATCCGGGAGATCGCCGACCTCACCAACCTTATCGCGCTCAACGCCGCCATCGAGGCCGCGCGGGCCGGCCGCGAGGGCCGTGGCTTCGCCGTGGTCGCCGACGAGGTCCGGGACCTGGCCGCGCAGAGCCTCCACGCCGCCCGCGAGGCGCGCGGCCTGCTGGAGGAGATCGATACCCAGGTCGCGACGGTCTCCGATCAGATGGAGCGGGGGAGGGAAGCGGTGGCAGGGGTGGAGGAGCTGAGCGCCAACGCGGCGCAGGCGCTCGACGCCATCGTCGGCACCACCAGCGAAGCCGGCCGTCACGCCGAGGCCATCGCCGCCACCGCCTCCGAGCAGCTCGGGGCGGTGAGCGGGCTGAGCGAGCAGATCGAGCGGATGGCCGCGGGATCGGCCCGGACCCGGAGCGAGACCGACGAGCTGGCGCAGCGCGCCGAGGACGCGGCCGCGGGACAGGCCGAGCTGGAGCGGGCGATCCGCAAGCTGGGCGACGTCGCCACGGACCTCCAGCGGATCGCGCGACACTTCGCCGTCGAGACCTGAGAGCGGATGGCGGCGCGGGAACGAGCGTACGTCGCACTGGGGAGCAACCTGGGCGACCGTGCCGAGCACCTGGCCGCGGGGCGCGCGGCGCTGGCGGCGCTGCCCCGGACGCGGGTGGTGGCCGAGTCCCGCGTGGAGGAGACTGCTCCGCTCGCGGGAATGGACCAGCCGGCTTACCTCAACCAGATGGTCCTCCTCGAGACCGCCCTCGACCCCCGCGCCTTGCTGGCGGCATGCCAGGCGATCGAGCGCAGCCGGGGCCGGGTCCGCGGCGAGCGCTGGGGCGCGCGCACTCTCGACCTCGACATCGTGCGGTATGGCCATCGCCGGATCGCCGACCCCGACCTTATCATTCCCCATCCCGAGCTGTCCAACCGCGACTTCTGGATGCGAGAACTGGCCGAGCTGGAGGCTCATGAACGCTGACGCCCGCCCCCGATCCGTCCTCGACCTCCCCGCGTGGAAAGCGGCCGGTCGGCGGCTGGTGATGCTCACCTGCTACGATGCCGCGTTCGCCCGGCTGCTGGACCGCGCGGAGGTGGACGTGCTCCTGGTCGGCGATTCGCTGAACCAGGTCATCGCCGGGCAGGAGACGACTCTCAGCGCCACCTTGGACCAGATGATCTACCACGCCGCCGCGGTGCGGCGAGGCGCTCCGGGCACGCTGCTCTTCGTGGATCTCCCCTTTCTCACCTACCAGGTATCGGTCCCCGAGGCCATCAGGAACGCGGGGCGGGTGCTCCAGGAGACCGAGGCCAACGGCGTGAAGCTGGAGGGCGGCCGGCACATGGCGGAGACCGTCCGGGCGCTGGTCGAGCGCGGTATCCCCGTGATGGGCCACCTCGGTCTGACGCCGCAGTCGGTTCACGCGCTCGGTGGCTACAAGGTCCAGGGACGGGACCCGGCAGCGGCCGAGCGGCTGCTCGACGACGCCAAAGCGCTCGAGGCGGCGGGCGCCTGCGCCGTCGTGCTGGAGCTGCTGCCTGCCGAGCTCTCGCGGCGGATCTCGGCGGCGCTCACCATTCCGACGATCGGGATCGGCGCGGGTCCGGGCTGCGACGGGCAGGTGCTGGTGCTGCACGACATGCTGGGGCTCAACGAAGGTTTCTCGCCTAAGTTCCTCAAGCGCTATGCCGAGCTCGGCGGCGCGGTGCGCGAGGCGGTCCGAGCCTACGCCACCGAGGTGCGGGAAGGGAGCTACCCTGGAAAGGAGCACAGCTTCGAATGAGGGCGCGGCCGGCGCCCCCGTCTCCCATATGATCGACCTCACCACCATCCCCGACCTCAAGGGCTGGGTCCGCGCCCAGCGTCGCGAGGGTCGCCGCATCGCCCTGGTGCCGACCATGGGATACCTGCATGAGGGCCACCTGGCCCTGGTGGACGAGGCGCGGCAGCGGGCCGACGTCGTGCTGATGAGCATCTTCGTCAATCCGCTCCAGTTCGGTCCCACCGAGGATCTCGCCCGCTATCCCCGCGATCTTCCCCGCGACCGCCGCCTCGCCGAGCAGCGCGGGGTGGACGCGCTCTTCGTGCCCAGCGCGGCGGTGATGTATCCGCCGGGATCGGAGACCAGGGTCGTGCCGGGCCGCACCGCGACGCGCTGGGAGGGCGCGGCGCGACCGGGCCACTTCGGCGGCGTCCTGACGGTCGTGGCCAAGCTCTTCCATCTCGTGGAGCCGGACGTGGCGTGCTTCGGTCGAAAGGACGTGCAGCAGATCGTGCTGGTGCGCCAGATGGTTCGCGATCTCGACTGGCCGATCGAGCTCGCCGTTGTTCCCACGGTCCGCGAGCCGGACGGCCTCGCGCTGAGCAGCAGAAACGCCTACCTGGAGCCGGAGCAGAGGCGGCGGGCCACCGCCCTGAGCGGAGCGCTGCAGGAGGCCCATGTGGCATGGCGCGGCGGAGAGCGGAGCGCGGAGGCGATCGAGGCGCGGATGCGAGGCTTCCTGGCGTCGTTTCCCGATCTGGCAGTGGAGTACATCGCGGTGGCGGAGCCGGACGCGCTGACGCCGGTGACCGAAGTGCAGGCGACCACCATCGTGGCGTTGGCCGCGCGGGTCGGCCTGACCCGGCTGATCGACAACATCATCCTCGGCGAAGGAGTGACCTGATGCAGCCGGCCGGCTCGCCCGGACTGAGGCCCTCACTGCCCGAATGGGCCATCGTGAGCCCCGCCCGCCGCGAGCACATCGAGCGGGTGGCGGCGCTGGCGGGCCGCTGGGCCATGGAGATGGGTGTGCCCGACAGCGAGCGCCATCGCTGGCTCCGCGCGGTGTGGCTGCACGACGCCCTGCGCGACGCGCCGGAGGAGGAGCTGCTGCGCTGGGCGCCGTCCGCCCCCGGTCCCCCGGAGCTCCGGCACGGGCCCGCCAGCGCGGCGCGGGCCAAGTCACAGGGCGAGACCGACCGCGGCGTGCTGGACGCCGTGCGCTATCACTCCATCGGTCTCGCCGAATGGGACATGGTGGGGCGGATTCTCTACTGCGCCGACTACCTGGAGCCCGGCCGCGCGCACGAGCGCGAGTGGCGCGCCGACCTTGCCCAGCGCCTCCCCACCCAGCCGGCGCGCGTGCTCCGCGACGTGGCGCAGGCGCGGGTCTCCCACATGATCAGCTCCCGTCGCTCACTGCCGGAACCTACGGTTCGCTTCTGGAACAGTCTCGTCGCCGCGCCGTCCGCCTCGCCCTGATCCTGCTCGTGGCGGCAGGTCTGGCGGCCGCGGTCAGGCTCCTGGTTCCGCCTCCCCCGCCCGCGCCGCGTGCGCACGCCTATCCGATCCCGTCACCCGAGCACCGCGTCACTGTGGAGGTGTTGAATGGGACCAGGCGGTCGGGAGAGGCCCGCGCGGCCACGCGGATGTTGCGGCGCCGGGGACTCGACGTGGTGTTCTTCGGGAATGCGGACCAGGCCGTGGATTCCACCCGGGTGATCGTGCGCCGAGGCGACCCCGGCCGGGGTCGCGAGGTGCGCTTGGCGCTCGGCGTGGGGCGGATCGTGGTCGAGACCGACACCCTCCGCCGGGTAGACGTGAGCGTGATCCTGGGGGCTGATTTTCGGGTGCAGGTCGACGGGCCGTAAAGAGCCAGGTCGGCTCCTAGCGTCCCACCCCGATCACGACGTCCATCACGTTCGTCCCGGTGAGCCCGGGACGAAGTAGGACGCCCGCCGCGTCGAGCGCGCGGTAAGCGTCGTGCGCGGCGAGGTCGCGAGCGGGATCGCGCCCCGCCGCCTTCACGGCCGCCCAGGTGCGTCCGTCCACGATCGCGCCCGCGGCATCGGTGGGGCCGTCGCGTCCGTCGGTCCCGGCGGCCAACAGGGCGACGCCAGGCGCGGCGCCATCGAGCGCCCGCGCGGCGGCGAGAGCCAACTCCTGGCATCGCCCACCGAGGCCGCTGGCCGCCGCTCCCAGCGTCACGGTGGTCTCGCCTCCCCAGATGAAGCAGCGCTTCACATCCGGTTGCGGGATGTCCCGGCCCGCGTAATCTTGCAGAAGTGTAGCGGCTACACTCGCGCCGGCCGCCGCCGCCTCCCCGGCGAGCGGCGTGTTCGACACCACGGGCGCGAGGCCCAACTCTGCCGCCCGCTTGGCCGCCGCTTCGAGAGCCAGGCCGTTACTCGCGATCAGCTCGAGGGTCACGCGCGCGAACGCTTGGTCACCGGGCTTCGGCGTCTCGGCCATGCGGCCCGCTTCGGCCTGGCTCACCTGCCGGCGGGTCGCTTCGGGGATTTGCTCCCAGAGGCCGGAGCGCTGCAGCAGGCCGCGGACTTCGGCGGCGGTCGCGGAGTCGGGCACGCAGGGACCGGAGCCGATCGACGCCAAGTCGTCGCCGATCACGTCGGAGACGACGTAGACCCGGACCCGCGCCGGCGCGAGCGCGAGCGCGAGACGTCCGGCGCCCCAACGGGAGAAGCGCTTCCGGATCCGGTTCATCGCGGTGATGTCGAGGCCGGAGCCGAGCAGCAGCTGGTAGAGCCGGGTGAGCTCACCCGGGGCAAGGCCCTCGACCGGCGCGCCGAGCAGGCTGGTGGTTCCGCCGGAGAGGAGGACCCAGACCTCGTCGCTCGGGGAGGCGGCGGAAGCCACGCGCTCGAGAGCCCCCGCCGCCGCCAGCGAGCCCGGACCGGGCTCAGGGTGATCTCCGGGGACGACGGCCAGCGCGGGGTGCGGCGGCGAAGCGGGCGCCGGAGGGACCACCAGGCCGCCCGCCGGTGCGACCCCGCTCTCGGCCAGGACCTCCACCGCGGCCCGCGCCATGGGAAGCGCGGCCTTGCCGAGGGCGATGATCCAGGGTCCGGTGCCTCGCCGCGGCGCGAGCGCGCGGAGGCGGCGGGCCAGCGCGGGCCCGGGATCCACGGCGGCGGTGGCGAAGCCGTAGAGCTCAGACAGCAGTGCGGTGGGCGAGCTGAGAGCGGAATGGGAAGGGCTGGGCAGGGCGGCGCTCCGTGCTTGTGAAAAAAGGTGCAATGTGCTATAGATGGGGTGGGTCGCATGAAAATTCAGGCTCGCGCTTCCAATGTAGCCGCTTCCGGTGGGGGCGCCCCGCTCCCGCCCGCTCTCTATTTCCCCGACCGAGGTTCCGCGCATGGCCGGCCGTAACTTCCTCTTCGTTCCCGGGCCCACCAACGTGCCCGACCGCGTCCTCCGCGCCATGCATCGCGCCATGGAGGACCACCGCTCGTCCGACTTCCCCGGGCTCGCCACGTCGGTGCTCGAGGACCTCAGGAAGATCTTCAAGACCGCGTCAGGGCAGGCGTTCCTTTTCCCGTCGAGCGGCACCGGCGCGTGGGAAGCCTCATTGACGAACACCCTCTCGCCCGGCGAGCGGGTGCTGGCCGCCCGGTTCGGGATGTTCAGCCATCTCTGGATCGACATGGCCCAGCGGCTCGGCCTCGAGGTCGAGGTGCTGGATGCGGAGTGGGGTGAGGGCGCGCCGATCGAGCGCTACCGCGAGGCGCTGGCCGCCGACAAGGGCCAGCGGATCAAGGCGGTGCTCTTTACCCATAACGAGACGGCGACCGGTGTCACCAGCGACGTCGCGGGGATTCGCCAGGTCCTGAACGAGCTCCAGCATCCGGCGCTGCTCATGGTGGACGGGGTGAGCTCGATCGCCAGTATCGACTTCCGGATGGACGAGTGGGGCGTGGACCTGGCGGTCACCGGATCCCAGAAGGGCCTGATGATGCCGGCCGGTCTCGGCATCGTCTGCGCCAGCCAGAAGGCGCTCTCGAAGTACGATCAGGCCAAGCTGCCGCGCTGCTATTTCGACTTCGGCGACATGCGGAAGGCCAACGCGACGGGCTACTTCCCCTACACGCCGTCGATCCCGATGCTGCACGGCCTGCGCGAATCGATGGCGATGCTGCTGGAGGAAGGGCTGGAAAACGTCTTCGCCCGGCATCACCGGCTGGCCGAAGGCACCCGACAGGCCGTGAAGGCCTGGGGGCTCGAGCTCTGCGCTCGCGCGCCGAAGTGGAACTCGGACACCGTCACCGCCATCATGGTTCCGGCCGGCGTGAACGCCGCCGAGGTCATCGACATCGCCTACCGACGGTACGACCTGGCGCTCGGCGCCGGGCTGGCACGGATGGCGGGGCGGCTGTTCCGCATCGGGCATCTGGGAGACCTCAACGAGCTCATGCTCCTGGGCGGTATCGCCGGGGCGGAGATGGCGATGCGCGACGTGGGGATGAAGATCACGCCCGGAAGCGGTGTCGCCGCGGCGCAGGAGTACTGGCGCAGCAGCGCCAAGCCGCTGGAGAAGCGGGACCTGCCGCCCCGCGCCCCGGACGCGCAGCCGGCGCCGCCGGCGGCGAAGGAGAAGGCCACGGCAGGCGCGGCGCGATGAGCCACACCCGCTACGAGCCGGCCCGCCAGCGGCTGCAGCGAAGCGAGCTGGCGGTGCCCGGCTCGCAGCCGGCCATGTTCAAGAAGGCCCTCGAGAGCGAGGTGGACTACGTCTTCCTCGACCTGGAGGACGCCGTCGCGCCGGGGGACAAGGAACAGGCCCGGCGCAACGTGATTCGGGGCCTCCTCGAGCTCGACTGGCGGGAGTCGGGAAAGACCATCTCGGTCCGGATCAACGGGATCGACACCCACTACATGTACCGCGACGTGGTGGATCTGGTGGAACAGGCTGGGCACCGGCTCGACACCGTGCTCATCCCCAAAGTGGGCACGCCCGCCGACGTCTACATGGTGGACGCCCTCCTCACCCAGATCGAGGAGGCGAAGGGCATTCCCCACCGGATCGGCATCGACGTCCTGATCGAGACGGCGCTGGGCATGGCCAACGTCGAGGCCATCGCGCAGTCGAGCCGCCGGCTCGAGGCGATGCATTTCGGGGTCGCGGACTACGCCGCGAGCTGCCGGGCGCGCACGGTGAGCATCGGCGGCCTCAATCCCGACTACCCGGGCGACCAGTGGCACGCGGCACTCTCGCGGATGGTCGTCGCGTGCCGGGCCTACGGGCTCCGGGCCATCGACGGTCCGTTCGGCGACTTCAAGGATCCCGATGGATACATCCTCGGGGCCAAGCGCGGCGCCGCCCTCGGCATCGAGGGCAAGTGGGCGATCCACCCCAGCCAGATCGCGCTCGCCAATCAGGTCTTCACCCCGCCGCCGGCGGAGGTGGACCGTGCGCGCCGGATCCTGGTCGCGCTGGAGGAGGCGGCCCGCGAAGGTCGCGGCGCCGCGCAGCTCGACGGCAGGATGATCGACGCTGCCTCGGCGCGGATGGCGCAGAACGTGGTGGACATGGCGGAAGCGATTAGGGAGCGGAGGGGTGCGACGGTGTGAACAGGTGGCGGGACGGCGGGACGGCGGGACGGCGGGACGGCGGACGGTTCCTCGGCGCTCGCCACTCCGATGTCCTCGCGGGTGCTCCCTTCCGCCGTCCCGCCGTCCCGCCGTCCCGCCCGACAACGACAGCCCGCATTAGGAGAGGGGACCATCCGTGGACATTCACGAGTACCAGGCGAAGGAGCTGCTCGCGGGCTTCGGCGTGGCCATCCCCCGGGGTGGCGTCGCTTACAGCCCCGAGCAGGCGGTATATCGGGCCTCCGAGATCGGTGGCTCGCGCTGGGCGGTCAAGGCGCAGATTCACTCCGGCGCCCGCGGCAAGGCCGGCGGCATCAAGCTGTGCAGCAACGAGGACGAGGTCCGGACCGCGGCGAAGACGCTGCTGGGCAAGCGTCTGGTCACCCATCAGACCGGCCCGGAAGGCCGCGTGGTGCACCGGCTCTACGTCGAGGCGGCCGTTCCCATTGAGCGGGAGATCTATCTCGGGCTGGTGCTCGACCGGAAGAGCGAGCGGATCATGGTCGTCGCGTCGGGGCAGGGGGGCATGGAAATCGAGGAGATCGCCCGGAACTCTCCCGACACGATCGTGCGGGAGGTGGTGGAGCCCGCGGTGGGGATGACCGCGTTTCAGGCCCGGGAGATCGCCTTCGGACTGGGTCTCACCCCGGCGCAGGTGAGCCGCGCGGTGACCACGCTGCTCGGCGCCTACCGCGCGTTCCGCGACCTGGACGCGACGATGGTGGAGATCAACCCCCTCGTCGTCACCGCCGACGGCCAGCTGCTCGCGCTCGACTGCAAGATGACGTTCGACGACAACGCCATGTTCCGCCGGCCGAACGTGAGCGAGCTCCGGGATTACGCCGAAGAGGACCCGCGCGAGGCGCAGGCGGCGGAGCACGGGCTCAACTACGTAGCGCTCGACGGCAATATCGGCTGCATCATCAACGGGGCCGGCCTGGCCATGGCCACGATGGACATGATCAAGCACGCGGGCGGCGCTCCGGCCAATTTCCTCGATGTCGGCGGCGGCGCTTCGCCCGATCGAGTCGCGGCCGCGTTTCGGCTGGTGCTCTCGGACAGCAACATCCGGGCGATGCTGGTGAATATCTTCGCCGGCATCAACCGCTGCGATTGGGTGGCGCAGGGCGTCGTGCAGGCCACCCGGGAGACCGAGCTGCAGATCCCGCTGGTCGTCCGGCTGGCCGGGACCAACGTGGAGGAGGGCCGCCGGATCCTCAAAGAGAGCGGCCTGCCGATCATCACCGCGGACACGCTCTCAGAAGCCGCGGAGCGGGTCGTCGCGGCCCTCAAGACCTCGAGGCCCGTCCAGTCATGAGCATCCTGATCGACGCGACCACCAAAGTCCTGGTCCAGGGTTTCACCGGGGACAAGGCGACGTTCCACGCCCGTGAGATGATGGCGTACGGCACCAACCTCGTGGGCGGCGTGACCCCGGGCAAAGGGGGCGCGAGGCATCTCGACCGGCCGGTGTTCAACACGGTGAAGGAGGCCGTGCGCGAGACCGGCGCCACCGCCAGCATCATCTTCGTACCGGCCGCCTTCTGCGCCGACTCCATCATGGAGGCGGCCGACGCGGGGATCCGCTTCATCGTCACCATCACCGACGGCATTCCGGCGCAGGACATGATGATGGTGAAGCGCTACCTGTTCCGCTTTCCCAAGGAACGCCGGAGCACGCTCGTCGGGCCCAATTGCGCCGGCGTCATCAGCCCGGGCAAGGCCATGCTCGGAATCATGCCGGGGCACATCTACATGCAGGGGAACGTCGGCCTGGTGACCCGTTCGGGCACCCTGGGCTACGAGGCGGCCTCGCAGATGAAGGACCTGGGCATCGGGATCACCACCAGCGTCGGCATCGGCGGCGATCCGATCAACGGCAGCTCCTTCCTCGACCACCTCAAGCTCTTCGAGCAGGACCCCGAGACCGATGCGGTCATGATCATCGGTGAGATCGGCGGACCGCAGGAAGCCGAGGCGGCGCTTTTCGCCAAGGAGAACATGCGCAAGCCGGTGATCGGCTACGTCGCCGGGCTCACCGCGCCCAAAGGCCGCCGCATGGGACACGCCGGCGCGATCATCAGCGCCTTCGGCGACACGGCGGCGGAGAAGGCCGAGATGATGCGGTCGGCCGGGCTCACGGTGGCGGCCAGCGCCGCGGAGCTGGGCTCGACGGTGAAGGCCGCGCTGACCCAGCGTCCCAAGCGGACCACGGCCGCGCGATGAGTGCCAGGCCCGTCGTGGTGGTGACCCGGCGGCTTCCGGAGCCGGTCGAGCAGGAGCTGGCGAAGGACTTCGACGCCAGGCTCAACCAGGCAGATCGGCCGTTGGGACCCGACGGTCTCCGCGAGGCCATGCAGACGGCCGACGCGCTGCTCTGCACGGTGACCGACCGGATCACCGCGGATGTGCTGGCCGCCACCCCGCGCCGCGCCCGCCTGCTGGCCAACTTCGGGGTGGGATTCAACCACATCGACGTGGACGCGGCCAAGGCGCATGGTCTCGCCGTGTCCAACACCCCCGATGTCCTCACCGACGCAACCGCCGATCTCGCGATGACCTTGTTGCTCGCCGTGACCCGCCGTGCGGGCGAAGGCGAGCGGCACCTGCGCTCGGGTGCCTGGACCGGATGGCGTCCCACCCACATGCTCGGCACCCAGGTCAGCGGCAAGACCCTGGGGCTGGTGGGGATGGGACGGATCGCCCGGGCCGTCGCCAAGCGGGCTCATCAGGGGTTCGGGATGCGGATCATCTTCCACGATCCGTTTCCCCCGCCCCCCGACGTGGCCGCGTCGCTCGGCGCCGAGCCGCGCGAGCGCCTCGAGCAGGTGCTGGAGGAGGCGGACTTCGTCTCGCTGCACTGTCCGGCCACGCCGGAGACCCGCCACTTGATGAACGCGGAGCGTCTTGCTCTGCTCAAGCCCGGGGCCTTCCTCATCAACACGGCCCGAGGTGACGTGGTGGACGAGGCGGCGCTGGTGGCCGCGCTCCGGAGCGGGCGACTGGCCGGCGCCGGGCTCGACGTCTTCGAGCGCGAGCCCCAAGTGGCGCCCGAGCTGCTGGCGATGGAGAACGTGGTCCTGCTTCCCCATCTCGGCAGCGCGACCCAGGAGACCCGGGTGGCGATGGGCATGCGCGCGCTGGAAAACCTCCGACTCTTCTTCCGAGGCGCTCCCCTCCGGGACAAGGTGGTGTGACCGAGGCCGCGCTCGAGCCGTTTGCCGCGGCCGTCCTGCCGGAATCGGCGGATCCAGCCGCGGCGAGCGCGGCGGCATACGCTACCGAGGTCGTAGAGCTGCTCGCCGGTTTGTTGCTCGCGCTGGTGCGTGAGCGCCAGCCGGAGGTCGAGCCGGTGCTGCGCGGGGAGCGGGAGGTCGCTGAGCTCAGTCCGGAGATCCTGGCCCGGACGCTGCAGGTGCAGGGGATCTGGTTCCAGCTGTTGAGCATCGCGGAGCAGAACGCGGCGATGCGCCGGCGCCGGCAGATCGAGGCGGAGCGGGGCCACGAGCAGCTCCGTGGCACGTTCGCCCAGGTCATCTCCTCGGCGGCGGCTTCCGGTATCCCGGTGACCGAGGTTCGCGCGTTGCTGGAGGCGCTCCGGATCCGGCCCGTCATCACGGCCCATCCCACCGAGGCAAAGCGCGTCACCGTACTGGAAAAGCACCGGCGCATCTACCGCCGGCTGGTCGAGCTGGAATCGCCTCGCTGGACCCCGCGCGAGCGCACCGCGCTGGTGGACGGGCTCAGGAACGATATCGAGCTGCTCTGGCTCACCGGCGAGCTGCGGCTGGCCAAGCCCACCGTGCCCCAGGAGGTCTACTGGGGCCTCCACTTCTTCAACGAGACCCTGTTCGAGGCCGTGCCCGACCTCATGGAGAAGGTCGAGCGGGCCCTCGGCCAGTTCTACCCCGGCGAGGCGTTCGACGTCCCGACCTTCTTCCAGTTCGGTTCCTGGATCGGCGGGGACCGTGACGGCAACCCATTCGTCACCAACGACGTCACCCGCAGCACCCTGCTGGAGAACCGGCTCACCGGTGTTCGGCGGTATCACCGACGCTTGAGCGAGCTGGTGCGGGCCCTCAGCATCACCGAGCGATCGGCTCCGCCCTCGGACCGGTTCCGGCAAGCGCTCGAGCGGGAACTGGCGGCCACCGGCGAGGCCGAGGCGATCGCGGGCCGGAACCCCGGTGAGATCTACCGGCAGTATCTCGCGACGATGCTGCGCCGGCTCGAGGTGATGATTCGTGCCACCGAGCGGGGGGATACCCGGGTCGATCCCGCGGCCTACACCTCCGCCGACGCGCTGGTGGCCGACCTCTCGCTCATCGAGTCCGAGCTGGCGGAGTCGGGGCACCGCGAGCTGGCGGCGTCGCTGGTGCGGCCGGTGCGGCGGGAAGTCGAGGCGTTCCGATTCAGCACTGTTCGGCTCGACGTCCGGGAGAACACCACCAAGCTCAACGCCGCCCTGCGCGCGCTGCACGGAGCCACCACCGCCGGCGCCGCACCGCCGGTCGATGCCGACGGGTGGCACGCCTGGATCGCGGGCGAGCTATCGCGCCCGCTGACGCCGGGCGCCCCGATGCCCGCGCTTCCCGCCGCCGCCGCCGAGACGCTCGGGATGTTCGCGTTGGTGCGAAAGCTGCGTGAGGAGATCGACCGCGAGGCATTCGGCGCCTTCGTCCTGAGCATGACCCGGAGCGCGAGCGACGTGCTCGGCGCCTACCTCCTGGCGAAGACGGCTGGCCTTTTCGCCGACGCGCCCGGCGTGGAGAGCTGCACCCTACCCATCGTGCCGCTCTTCGAGACGATCGACGATCTCCAGCGAGCGCCCGCCATCATGAAGGAGCTGCTCACGGTTCCGCTGGTGCGCCGGAGCGCGCGGGCGCAGGGCGGGGTGCAGGAGGTCATGATCGGCTATTCGGACTCCAACAAGGACGGGGGATTCCTCGCGTCCAACTGGGAGCTGTACAAGGCGCAGATCAAGCTGACCCGGGTCGGCCGCGAGGCGGGGTTTCCGATCAGCTTCTTCCACGGCCGCGGGGGCTCGGTGAGCCGCGGCGGGGCGCCGACCGGCCGGGCGATCGCGGCTCAGCCGGCGGGCTCCATCGGCGGACGGATGCGGATCACCGAGCAGGGCGAGGTGGTCTCCTTCAAGTATGCCAACCGGGGCACCGCCCAGTACCAGATCGAACTGCTCGCGGCGAGCGTGGTGGAGCATACGCTGAAGTCGGAGCGGGAAGAGGCCCTGGTCCCGACCGCCGAAGGCGATGAGGCGATGGAGGCGCTGTCCGGCGCGGCCATGGCCGCCTACCGCCGGCTGATCGACGATCCTAACCTGTTGCCCTATTACCAGGCGGCGAGCCCGCTGGAAGAGTTGACGCTCCTGAACATGGGCTCGCGACCGGCCCGGCGGTTCGGTGCCCAGTCGCTCAGCGACCTCCGGGCGATCCCCTGGGTGTTCGCCTGGTCGCAGAACCGGCACTTCGTGCCCGGCTGGTTCGGTGTCGGCAGCGGAATTCTCACCTTCCTGCAGGTACGCGGCCAGCGCGGGTCCGCGCTGCTCGGCCGGATGTTCAGCGACTCGCGGCTCTTCCGGCTGATCGTGGACGAGGTGGAGAAGACGCTCTCCTACGTGGATCTCGACATCGCGCGGGAGTACGCCGGCCTGGTCCCCGAGGCCGCGGTGCGGGACGCCATCTTCCCGATGATCGAGGAGGAGTACCACAAGACGGTCGAGGCGGTGCTCAGGATCAGCGGTGGGGTCGGCCTGGCGGAGCGGTTCCCCCGGTTCCGGCGGAAGCTCGCCCGGCGGATGCAGACGCTGAATCTGGTCTCCCGGCAGCAGATCGCCCTGCTGCGGCGGTTCCGGGATTCGGGCGGTGACCGGACGCAGGAGGAGCAGCTCTCGGCCCTGCTGCTGTCCATCAACACCATCGCCGCGGGGTTCGGGGCCACCGGCTAGAGGCGCCGCGCCGCCGGAACAGCGTAAAAAGTGAACGGTGAACGGTAAAAGGGAGACGAGATGCCGATCCCTCGTCTCCCTTTTACCGTTCACCGTTCACTTTTCACGCTGTTCAATCGAGTCCTTCTCTCTTCTACGGTCGTCCGCAGCTGCCCGCAGGCGGCGTTGATGTCGAGCCCGCGGCTCCGGCGGACCGTCGCCTCGACTCCCTGGTTGCGGAGCCGGTCGGCGAAACGCCGGATGCCCCCCGCCGTCGTGGGCGTCAAGTCCGGCGCGCCACCGGGGTGCAAGGGGAGAATGTTCACCAGGGCGCCGAGCCGGCGCGCCAGCTTCGCCAGCCGGTCGGCGTCGGGGTCGGTGTCGTTCACGCCGCCGATCATCACGTACTCGAACGTCACCCGCTTCCGAAACGCGCCGGCGGCCCGGATCACGGCCTCCAGGTCGTACTTCTTCTCGATCGGCATGATGGCGAGCCGCTGGGGCGTCGTCGTGGCGTGCAGCGAGATCGCCAGCCGGAACTGCTCCGGTCGCTTGGCGAGCTCCGTCATGCCTGGCAATATCCCGACCGTCGACACGGTGATGTGCCGCGCGCCGATGCCGAACCCCTCGGGCGCGTTGAGGATGCTGAGCGCGGTGTCCACCGCCCCCCAGTTCAGCAGCGGCTCCCCCATCCCCATGAAGACGACGTTGGTCGGCTTGTCCTCCGGAGTCAGCAGGACGATTTCCCGCACCTGCCCGGCGATCTCGAACGGCGTCAGGTTCCGCCGGTACCCCATCCGGCCGGTGGCGCAGAAGGTACAGCCGAGGGCGCAGCCGGCCTGCGAGGAGATGCAGAGCGTCCGGCGCGAGCCGCTCGGGATGAGCACCGATTCGATGGCCTCCCCGTCGGAGAGTCGCCAGAGATACTTGCGGGTGCCGTCGGCCGACTGCTGGACCACGTCGGCGTGAAGGCGGGGCAGGGGTTGGGCCAGCTCCAGCTCCACGCGAAGCGTCGCTGGCAGCTCCGTGGCCCCCGCCCAGCTCTCGACCGGCGACTCCCAGAGGCGGCGCAGCAGCTGGCCGGCACGGTAGCGAGGCAAGCCCCGGCCGGCCACCCAGGCCTCGAGCGCGGCGCGGGCCTCGATGGGGGCCAGGTCGAGCGGTGAGCGGGTGGGCGAGCGATCGGTCACGGGACCTGCCGGGGGGCGCTGGGGAGTTGGCGCGGAACAGCTTCTGTCCGGCGAAGATAGCCCTGGCCGCCCCCGCCGGGTAGCCCGAGCCGGACGGCTAACCGCAAGGAGGATTTTGCATTGCACCCCCTCCCTGCGGCGGTTACGTTTGTCCCATGCTCCGCCGCGCCGCGTCGTGCTGCTGACCGAGCTGCTGACACCGGATCGGCTGGTGGTGCCGCTCGCTGCCCGCGACAAGCGGGCGGCGATTTCGGAGTTGGCGCACCATCTCGTCGCCCGGGCCGGCGGGGACTTCGAACAAGTGCTGGGGGCCATCGAAGAGCGCGAATCGGTCCTGACCACCGGCATCGGGTTCGGGGTGGCGATTCCCCACGCCCGATCCGCGGCCGTCAAGGAGCTGACCGTAGTGGGCGGCGTGAGCGAGGCGGCAGTGCCGTTCGACTCGATCGACGGCGAGCCGGTCCGCCTGTTCTTTCTCATCGTGGGCCCGGACGCTTCCGCCGGCCTCCACGTCAAGATCCTGAGTCGCATCGCCCGGTTGGTACGGAGGGAGAATGTCCGCGAGCGGCTGGTCGACGCGCGGACTCCAGATGAGTTCTATCGCATCCTCGTCGACGCCGAAGCGCGCTAAACCCGCCGCGACCGCTTTCCGCACCCATCTCGCCGGCTCGCTCACTCGAGCCGACGTCGGCCGCGAAGTCCGGCTCGGTGGCTGGGTCCACCGGCGCCGGGACCTCGGCGGCCTGGTCTTCATCGATCTGCGCGACCGGGCGGGACTGGTCCAGCTCTCCTGCAATCCCGCATGGACTCCGTCCGAGGTCATGGCGCGCGCGGCCGGCCTCGGCGCGGAGACGGTCGTGGTGGCGCGCGGCACGGTGGAGCTCCGGCCGGAGCCCTCCCGCGACCCAGCCCTGGTCTCGCGCGAGGTCGAGCTGCACGTCAGGGAGCTCGAAGTAGTGGGGCCGGCCCAGACCCCGCCGATTCCGGTCGCCCGCAAGGAGAAGGAGGAGCTCCCGGCCGAAGAGCTGCGCCTCAGGCACCGGGTGCTGGATCTCCGGCGCCCCGAGCTGCAGCGCAACCTGATCCTCCGCCACCGGCTCACGCAGGCTACCCGGCGGTACTTCGATCACCTTGGCTTCCTGGAGATCGAGACCCCGATCCTCACCAAGCCCACGCCGGAAGGCGCGCGCGACTACCTGGTGCCGAGTCGGATCCACCGCGGCGAGTTCTTCGCGCTGCCCCAGTCGCCGCAGCTCTACAAGCAGCTGCTCATGGTGGCCGGTCTCGACCGCTACTTCCAGATCGCTCGCTGTTTCCGCGACGAGGATCTCCGCGCCGATCGCCAGCCCGAGTTCACCCAGATCGACGTCGAGGCCTCATTCGTGAGCGTGGAGGACGTGCTCGGGTTTGGAGAAGGGATGGTCGAAGCGATCTGGGGAGAGGCAGGGGTCGCCGTCGAAACGCCGATCGAGCGGATGCGCTACGCGGACGCGCTGGAGCGCTACGGCAGCGACAAGCCCGATCTTCGCTTCGGACTCGAGATCTTCGACGCCACCGAAGTCTTCCGGCCCGCGGACTTTTCGATCACCCGGAGCGCCATCGGCGCGGGCGGCCGGGTCCGTGGCATCCGGGTGCCGGGCGGTGCGTCGCTCACCAGGAAGCAAGTAGACGAGATTGAAGCGGCGGCCAAGTCCCTGGGCGCGGCCGGCGTGCTGCGGCTCAAGTTGGCCGGCGGAACCCTCGAGGGCGGGCCCGCGAAGTACCTCGCCGCCGGGGCACCCGCGGCGCTGGGTGTGGCCGAGGGCGACCTCTGCCTCCTCGTTGCCGGGCCCGATCACGTCACCGGTCCCTCGCTCGACCGGGTGCGCCAGGAGGTGGCCCGCCGGCTCGACCTGATCCCGGAGGGCGTGAATCGTTTCCTCTGGATCGTGGACTTTCCGCTCTTCGAACGGGATCCCGTGACCGGCGCGCTCGCCTCCGTGAACCATCCGTTCACCGCGCCGCATCCCGACGACCTGCACCTGCTGGATACCGCGCCGGAGCGGGCCCGCGCCCTGGCCTACGACATGGTCCTCAACGGCACGGAGTTGGGCGGCGGGAGTCTCCGCATCGCCGATCCGGCCTTGCAGCACCGGATTTTCGCCCTGCTGGGCATCGCAGGCGAGGTGGCGGAGCGGCGCTTCGGGTTCCTGCTCGAGGGACTTCGTGCCGGCGCGCCGCCTCACGGAGGCTTCGCCTTCGGCCTCGATCGCATCGTCATGCTGCTGTCCGACGCGGATTCGCTGCGCGACGTGATCGCCTTTCCCAAGACCACCGCCCAGCGCGCGCTCTTCGAGGGGGCACCCTCGGCCGTGGACGCGAAGGATCTAGCGGATCTCCATCTGGAGTTGAAGCAAGGAGGAAAAGCGTGAAAAGGAAAAGGTAAAGGTGAACCGGGGGACTCGGGTGGCAGTCCCTTTCACCTTTCACTTTTCACCTTTCACCGCCTTTGGTTATGGCCGACGACATCCAACACCGCATCTCCGCCGAGGGAGCCGACCCGCTGTTGTTCGCGGGAGTGAACGAGAGCAACCTCCAGGAGCTGCAGCGCACCCTGGGCGTGCGGATCTCCTTCCGCGGCGACGCGGTGACCGTGACCGGAACCCCGGAACAGGTCGAGCGCGCCGCCCCGGTGGTGCAGGGGCTGGTCGACCTGGCCCGCATCGGCGAGCCGGTGACCCCCGATGACGTGTACCGCCTCGCGGCCGACGCTCCCACCGGCGAGGTACTGACGGCCGGCGACGGCAAGATCGTGCTGCCCGGACTGCGGCGCGCCATCTCGCCCAAGACCCAGGGCCAGCGCGAATATCTCCAAGCGATCGCCAACCACGACATCGTCGTGGGCATCGGCCCCGCCGGCACCGGCAAGACCTATCTCGCGGTGGCGAAGGCGGTCGAAGCGTTGGCGCGGAAGCGGGTCAAGCGGATCATCCTCGCCCGGCCCGCGGTGGAGGCGGGCGAGTCGCTCGGCTTTCTCCCCGGGGACCTCCAGGCCAAGGTGGATCCCTACCTCCGCCCGCTGTACGACGCGCTCGAGGATATGATGCCGCACGACCGGGTTCAGCGGGCGCTGGAGACCCGGACCATCGAGATCGCGCCGCTGGCGTATATGCGCGGGCGCACGCTGGCCGACGCCTTCATCATCCTGGACGAAGCCCAGAATGCCACGGGCGCCCAGATGAAGATGTTCCTCACCCGGCTCGGGGTGAACAGCAAGACGGTGGTGACCGGCGACAAGACCCAGATCGACCTGCCACGGCGCGAGGAGTCGGGCCTGGTGCAGGTGGAGCGGGTGCTGCCGGGAATCGAGGGGATCGCCTTCTGCTATCTGCACGAGACCGACGTGGTGCGTCACCGTCTCGTGCGGGAGATCATTCGGGCCTATGCGGAAGACCAGAGTGGCTGATGTCGCGTAGGGAAGGGACCCTGGCGTCCGGGCCGGAGATCGGCCGGAGCACCGGCGAGTCGATCCGGTTCCACCTGGCGCGCTGGGTGCCGCTGGTGGCCACCGCGGTGGTGGGCTGGGTCCTGTTCCCGCCGCCCGCCGTGGTCATTACCGCGCTGCCCTCCGCGGGGCAGGTCGCCGACCGGACGGTCGTCGCTCCTTTCTCGTTCGAGACGCCCAAGTCCTCCGAGGAGATCACCAGCGAGGGTGAGTCGCGCGCTTTCAGCGTGCGGCCGGTGTACCGCTACAGCCCCACCGCCTACGACTCCGCGCTGGCGAAGGCGCGTTCCTTCTTCGCCGAGCTCGAGCGCGCCGAGCAGCAGGGTCCCGACCTGCTCCGGGCGGTGGCGGCCACCCGGGTGAGCCTGGGAGCGGCGGAGACCGAGTTCCTCGCCGTCGAGGAGCAGCGCCGCCGGGCGCAGGCGGTGGTCACCCACTTCCTGGCGGAGATGCTCTCGCGCGGCGTCGCGGACGCCGGCGTGCTCCGCAGCGAGCCGAGCCGCCTGGTGAGCCTGCGGCGCGCCGAGGCCGAACGGGTGGTGCAGCGCGATTCGATCCTGTCCTTCGCCGACCTGATGGAGCGGGCGGAAGCGGCCGCCAGTGCGGTCGAGAGTCCAGCCGGCCAGCGCGCCGTGCGGCGGCTGATCGGAGCCTTCTACCATCCCACGATCGTACCGGATCTCGCCCTCACCTCGTCGCGCCGGGAACAGCTCCGAGCGAGCGTGGATCCGGTGAAGTATTACGTGAGTGCCGGCGAGCGGATCACCACCGCGGGACAGGCCGTCACCGAGGTCGGCCGCGCGAAGCTGGCGGCGCTGCAGGTCCAGATCGGGAAGCGCGGAAGCGGGCATCCCTTCCTGCGTGGGGGCGCCGGAGCGCTGCTGTACAACGCGGTGGTGATCGCTGCGTTCTGGGTCCTGCTGCTCTTCTATCGCCGGGAGACCTACGACAAGCTGCGCGAAGTCATCTTTTTCGGCGTGCTCTTTTCCCTGGTGCTGCTGTTGACCGCGGGTCTCCACCGCGCGTTCCCCGGGCGCCCGGAATTGGTGCCGATCCCCTTCGCGGCAATCGTGGTGACCCTGCTGTACAACGGCCGCATCGGCATGGTGGCCGCGCTGACCCTGGCCATCCTGCTCGACGGCCAGTGGGCCCTGCGGGGGACTTCGATCCTCTTCTTCGGACTGGTGAGCGGCGTGGCGGGCGCGGTGGGAATCCGGGTGGTGCGCCGCCGCCGGCATCTCTACCTCACCATCGGAGTGATGGCGGCCGCATCGGTTCTGGCGTCGGTGACGGTGGGGCTGATCGAGGGATGGAGTACGGTCATGATCGGCGCGAGCGCGTTTCTGGGCGTGCTGATGGCCCCGGCCAGCGCCTCGCTCGCCATGATCGTGACCCCCATCGCCGAGTCCGCCACCCGCATCACTACGGACCTCACCTTGCTCGAGCTGTCCGATCTCGGCCGTCCGCTGCTTCGCCGCCTCGCCCAGGAGGCTCCGGGCACCTGGGCGCACAGCCTGGCCATGGCGAATCTCTGCGAATCCGCCTGCAACATCATCGGGGCGAACGGGCTGCTGGCTCGGGTCGGCTGCTACTATCACGACGTCGGCAAGCTGGCGAATCCGCCCTTCTTCATGGAGAATCAGGCCGGCGGACCCAATCCGCACGACGAGCTGAGCCCGAGCGAGTCGGCCAAAATCATCCGCAATCACGTCCTGGACGGAATTGCGCTGGCGGAAAGTGCCGGCCTTCCTGAGGTCGTGAAAGCCTTTATTCCAGAACATCATGGGACCACTGAGATCACCTATTTTCTCAGCCGGGCCCGGCTGTTGTCGCCGGATGGGAGGGTCAACCCGGCCGACTACCGCTATCCGGGCCCGCGGCCCCAGTCGGCCGAGACCGCCGTCGCCATGCTGGCCGACTCGGCGGAGGCCGTCGTGCGTGTGCTCGAGGACCGGCGCCCCGAATTGGTGCGCGAGGCGATCGAGCAGCTCGCGGCGCAGAAGCTCGCGTCCGGCCAGCTGGACGAAGCACCGCTCAGCCTGGTGGACATCGACCGGATCAAGCGGGAATTCGCCCGGGTCATGTCCGGCACCTACCACAAGCGCATCGGGTATCCCCGTGCCGCCGGCGTCCCGCCGGAGCTCGAGACCGCCGAGCGTGCGTGAGGTGGTGGTCAGCGGTCGCCGCCTGCCGCTCTCGTCCGCCCTGGTCCGCCGGGTGGTCGAGAAGGTGCTCGAGGGCGAGCGGCGCCCGGCGCTGGTCTCGGTCACCTTCCTCGGCCGGGACGCGATGCGCCGCATGAACGCCAGTCACAAAGGGCGGGACCTCCCCACCGACGTGCTGGCGTTCGCCATGACCGACGGTGCGGGACGCGCCGTGGGCGATGTGTACATCTGCGCCTGGGTCGCCGCCCGCGAGGCCAAGGCGCGAGGGGTGCCCCTCCGGGAGGAGCTGATCCGGCTGGTCGTGCACGGGACACTGCACGCGCTCGGCCGCACCCATCCCGAGGGCTTAGCCCGCACCCGATCCGCGATGTGGCGCCGCCAGGAGCGGTACGTCGGAGCCCTGGCGTGATCGCGTTTCTCCAGCTGTTTCTCGCGCCGTTGCTGGCCGCCGCGCTCACCCTCTGGGCCGCGTGGCTCGCCCTTGCCGCGGAGTCGGACGCCGACCTGCCGCGCGCGCTGGGCGGGGACTCCGCCCAGTGGGTGCTGGGCGGCTCGCTCTCCCGCCACCTCCATGTAGCCCATCTCGCGCTCCTGGTGCTCGCCGGAGCCGCCGCCGGAGCGGCGGTCGCCTGGTGGGCGCGGTCGCCGATGGGGGGATTCATCCGGCTGGTCCCGGCGATCGGGTTGGTCTGGATCGTCGGCGACCTGCTGCCGAGACTCGTGGCCGCCGTGGCCCCCGAGCTGACGCGTCCCGCCCGCCGCGGCGCCGCGGCGACCCTCGCGCCGCTGCGGCCCTTCCTCCGCCTTGCGGGGTGGGCCGACGCCAAAGCCCGCAATCGGATTCCCACCAGCCCTGCCCGGAACGCGGGGCCCGCCGAGCGCGACATGCTGCTCGGCGTCTTCTCGCTGGCGGACACCACGGTCGCGGAGGTCATGACGCCGCGGATCGACATCATCGCCGTGGACTCCCACGCCAGCCGGGACGAGGTCATCGCCATACTCCGGCGCTCGGAGCACGCGCGGCTGCTGGTGTACGACGGCCATCCCGACGCCGTCGCCGGCGTCATCTATGCCAAGGACATTCTCGCCGGCGCCGATGGCGGCGCGCCCTGGAACGCGGTCATTCGTCCGGCCGCCTTCGTGCCCGAAGGCAAGACGCTCGACCGCCAGCTCCGCGACTTCCAGCGCGGGCCCAGCCATCTCGCAGTCGTGGTGGACGAGTTCGGCGGCACGGCCGGCATCGTCACGCTCGAGGACATCCTGGAGCAGATCGTCGGTGAGATCCAGGACGAGTACGACACCGATGAAGTGCAGCCGATCCAGGTGATGGGGCCCGACCACCTGCGGGTCGAGGGCGGCGTGGCGCTTTCCGAGCTCGAGGGCGTGCTGGGCCACAGCTTCGCGCGGGAAGACGTGAGCACGGTCGGCGGCCTGGTGCTCGCCGAGTTCGGCCGGGTCCCCCGCACCGGTGAGAGCATCGACCTCCAGGGGTACCGGCTCAGCGTGGATCAGGTGATCCGCCGGCGGGTGCGGCGGGTCGGCGTACACCGAATCGCGGAGATGGCGCCCGTCGGCGCGGTGGAGCGAGCCGCGCCGTGATCTGGCTCGTGGTTGCGATCGGGCTCCTGATCGCCGTGTTCGGCGCGACGGCCGGAGCCGCGCTCATCACGGTGAGCCGGGCCGAGCTCACCCGCGTGGTGGGCCGGCGGCTCCGCGGCGCGACGCCGTCGCTGGCCTGGCTCGCCGAGGTGGACGCCGACCTGACCGCCGCCTCGGCGACGACGTCGCTCGGGGTGCTGATCGTCGGCGCGGCACTCCCGGCGCTGCTCGCCGGCTCGGGCACCCGACTGCTGGTCGTGCTGCTGGCGCTGGTCGGCGTCCCGCTCGTGCTTCTCGCCGCGTACCTGGTGCCGCGGTGGCTGACGCTCCCGAGGGCGCAGGGGGTGGCCGACCGGGTGATGCCGTTCCTCCGGCCGTGGAGCCGAGTGCTCGGATTGGTTCTTCCCGCCCGGACCGCGAAGCGGCCCACCGATTTCCGATCCATCTGGAGAGAGGGAGCGGCCATCGGCCTTCGCGCCGACGACGAGCTGGTGATGGTGGGCGGCGTGATGGCGTTCAGCGTCCGCCCGGTGCGCGAGGTGATGACGCCCCGCACCGACCTCGTGGCGGTGAACGAGGACGCGGCCCTGGACGACATCCGCCAGGTCTTCGCCCAGAGCGGGTACAGCCGGATCCCGGTCTTTCGCGGCACGCTCGACGAGATCATCGGGATGCTGCACGCGTTCGACCTGTTCAAGCTGCGGCCGGGCGACCCGCTCCCGGTGCGCCCGGTGGCGGTGTCGCCCGGCAGCCGGGCCTGCGGCGACCTCCTGCTCGACATGCAGCGCGAGCGGCGGCACCTCGCCGTCGTGCTCGACGAGTTCGGCGGCACGCTTGGCATCGCGACGCTGGAGGACCTCCTCGAGGAGCTGGTGGGAGAGATCTTCGACGAGCACGACGAGGAGGTTCGGCCTGAGCCGGCCGGCGGGCCGACCGTCTTCGAGACCGACGGCAACGTGTCCCCCGAGGCGATCGAGGAACGATTCGGCGTGGCCCTGCCCACCGGGCGGTCCACCACGGTGGCGGGACTGATCGTCGAGTGGGCCGGCCGGATCCCCAATCCGGGCGAGCGATTCCTGGTTCGCGGGCTCGAGCTCGACATCATCGAGGCGTCCCCCACCCGAATCGAGCGTCTCGTCATCCGCACGGGCGGCACCCCTGCCGTGCCACTTCCTTCCGGCGCCGGCATCGCATGAGCGCGTCCCCCGACCGAGTGGAGTGGATGGTCGATCTCGTCCGCAACGGCGAGATCCCCGTCTTCGTGCGGCGGGCCCACGACTTCGAACCGGCCGACCTGGCGGACGTCCTCGCCGCCCTCGACGAGGACGAGCGGGTGGCGGTGGTGCAGGCGCTGCCGCCGGAGCTCTCCAGCCAGGCGCTGGCCGAGCTGCCCGAGGACGCCCACGCCGAAGACACGCTCGCCGCTCTGAGTCCGGAGCGGGCGGCGCAGATCGTCGAGGAGCTGGAGGACGACGACGCGGCCGACATCCTCCAGGAGATGGAGCCGCACACCCAGGAGCTCATCCTCCAAGAGGTCGAGGACCGCGCCGAGGTCGAGCGGCTGCTGCGCTACGACGAGGAGACGGCGGGCGGCCGGATGACCACCCACCTCGTCACCGTCCGGGACACCGCCACCGCGGCGGAGGCGCTCGACGAGATCCGGCGGCAGTCGGAGGAGGTGGAGGACTTCTACCAGGTCTTCGTGGTGGACGCCGACCGACGACTAGTCGGCATTCTGCCGTTCAAGAGCCTGGTGGTGAGCCCGGCCCGAGCGGCGGATCGGCGAGTTCATGGCGGACGCCGACATCTCGGTCAAGCCCGACCTCGACCAGGAAGAAGTCGCTCGCCTCATGGCGCGGTACAACCTGCCCAGCGTCGCGGTGGTGGACGACAGCGGGCGCCTGCTCGGCCGGGTGACGTTCGACGACGTGATCGACGTGGTCGAAGCGGAGACCACGGAAGACCTGCTCAAGTTCGGCGGCGTCTCCCCGGACGAGGAGCTGGGTGGCGGATGGACCGAGGCGGTGCGCAGCCGGCTGCCGTGGCTCTACCGTCAACCTCGTGACCGCGTCCCTCGCGGCGGGTGTGGTCTACTTTTTTCGGGAGACGTTGGACCGCACCCTGGCGTTGGCGATCTGGATGCCGGTCATCGCCGGCATGGGCGGCAATGCTGGCACCCAGGCGCTGGCCGTCACCGTCCGCCGGCTCGCACTGGGGCTGATTCCGCCGCAGCTTTTCCTCCGGGTGGTGGGGAAGGAGGTCCTCGTCGGGATGACCAACGGACTCGCGATCGGCTCCGTGGTCGGGATCGCCGCCGTCCTGATGGGCGAAGGGACGTTGCTGGGGATGGTCGTCTTCATGGCGATGGCCGGCAACCTGCTGGTCGCCGGCTTCGCCGGCGCCTTCATTCCTATCCTGCTGGAGCGGTTCGGCGTGGACCCCGCGATCGCCTCCTCGATCTTCGTGACGACGTTCACCGACGTCTGCGGCTTCGTGCTGCTCCTTGGTCTGGCGGGATGGCTGCTGCTCTGACGCCGCGCTGAATGCGGGTCCTGGCCGTCTTCACCCGTCTCTTCCCGTTCGTCCTCGCCTTTCTCTGGGATCGCCGGCGCTTCATCGTGGTGGGTCGTCCGCCGAAGCGAAACGAGGCGCGACACCAGCGGCGGGCGGCGCGCCTCACCCGGACCGTCGCCGACCTCGGCCCCGCGTTCATCAAGCTGGCCCAGGTCTTCGCCGCGCGGGCCGACATCCTGCCCGAGCCCTATCTCACGGCGATCGGCACGCTGACCGATCAGGTGCCCCCGCTGCCGCCGGGCGTCGCGGAGGCGGTGATCCGTCGCGAGCTGGGCGAGGACGCGGACCGGATCTTCGAGCGGTTCGACGCCGATCCGCTCGCCGCCGCGTCGCTCGGCCAGGTCCATCGCGCGTCGTACCGGGGGCGCGAGGTGGTGGTCAAGGTGCTGCGGCCCGGGGTCGAGGAGGTGGTGCGCCGCGACCTCGACGTCTCCTTCCGGATCCTGTTCCTCCTCAACCTGCTCTTTCCCGGCCACCAGGTCCGGGCCATCACCACGATCGTGAGCGAGTTCTCCAAGCGGATCTCCGACGAGCTCGACTTCCGGGAGGAGGCCCGCAACGCCGCGACCCTGAAGCGGAACTTCGCCGCCGAGCCGAAGGTGGTGGTCCCCGAGGTCGTCGCCGACCTGGTGAGACGGCGGGTGCTGGTGCTCGAGTACCTCGAAGGCACCCGGATCGACCGGCTGCAGCAGCGGCTCGCGTCCGGAGAGCTGCGGCTCGACGCGCTGATGGCGACGCTGGCCGAGATGTACGTCAAGATGATGCTGGAGGACGGAGTCTTTCACGCCGACCCGCATGCCGGCAACCTGCTGGTCGACGCCGAGGGGCGGCTGGTGCTGCTCGACTTCGGGATGGTGCTTCAGGTGGAGCGGGAAACGCGGCGGCGGCTGGTGGAAGCCGTCCTCGCCGCCGCTCGCCAGGACGTGGACGGCGTCATCAACGCGTTCTACGAGCTCGGGATCCTGGATCCCGACGTGGACCGGGGCACCGTGCGGGATGCGGCGCGGAGCCTGATGGCGATCACGCTCCGCGACGACGTCTCCTCCCGGCAGATCCAGCAGCTCGTCGAGCAGGTACTCCACACCTTCTACGAGTGGCCGCTCGTGCTCCCGTCGAACCTGGTCTATTTCGGCCGCGCGGCGGTGCTGGTCGAGGGGATCGGGCTCCGCTACGACCCCGACTTCAACGCCCTCGCCACGGCCCGGCCGGTGGTGGCCCGCTCCGCCACCCGGCTGATTCAGGGAGTGTTGGAGCAGGACCCGCGGGCCAGGATCACCGATTGGACCCAGGAAGCGATCGCCGCCGTCCGCACGGTACGCGACCTGGTGCGCCGGGTGGAGCGGGACGAGCTGAGAGTCCGCTCCCACCCCCGCGACGTGCTCGAGCTGCAGCGCTTTCTCGCCCAGCAGGTCCGCAAGGCGCTTCTCGCCCTTTTCGCCTTCACGGTCGCCCTCATCACCAGCGTGCTGTATCTCGCGACGCGCCGGCTCACCATCCTGGTGCCGGGCCTGCTCATCTCGTTCGGGATGTTCCTGGTGATCTTCCTCCTGCCCGCACACCTGTTCCAGAATCCGCTCCGGTTCCGCCGCCGGTGGCCGGAGCGATAGCCTCCGACCTGACCGTCAGCGGGGGTGGACCATCTGCACCTTGTCGCTGTAGGTGACCTCGAATTCACCCCGGCAGCCCCCGTTGGCCCAGATGAACGAGTCGGTGAAGCCCCAGTTGGTTCCTTGGCGACACCGGTTGCGCCCGGTCAGGTCCCGGATCAAGACCACGTTGATGGCCTCCCCGTTGGTCTTGCACTCCAGCTGCGCGCCGGCGGTCGAGCCGCAGGAGATCCTGCGGGGGTTGCCGGCCGCTGGGGCGTTCAGGTAGGTGACCTCGAACTCCGCCTTGCAGCCACGGGTGGTCCAGATATCGGACTTGGTGAATCCCCAGTTGTAGTTCCTGCGACACACGCTCCCGCCGCTCAGGTCCCGAATCAGAACTACGTTCGAGACGACGCCGAACGGGTTACAGGAGACCCTGGCCCCGGTGGTTACCCCGCAGGTGATCCGGCGGGTGTTGCCGTCGGATGGCGAAGCTTGGTAGGTGATCTCGAATTCGGCCCGGCAGCCCCGGTTGGTCCAGATGAGCGCGTTGGTGAATCCCCAGTTGAAGCCTTGGCGGCATTGGCTCCGCCCATTCAGGTCCCGCAGCAAAACCACGTTGGTGGCCTCCCCGTTGGTCTTGCACTCCACCTGCGCCCCGCCGACCGATCCGCAGGCGATCCGGCGGGTGGCCGACCCCGGCTCCGGCTGTGCTGGCGCGCTGGAGGGTATCACCTCGAACTCCGCCTGGCAGCCGCGGTCCACCCAGATGGCTGTCCGGTCGTAGCCCCAGTTCGCGCTCTGGCGACACTGCCTCAGCGAGCTCAGGTCGCGCACCAGCCGGACGATGCTGGCGTTTCCGCCGGTCAGACATTGGACCCGTGGTCCGGTGGTCGTGCCGCAGGTGATCCTACGGGCCCTCACCACGGATTCCTGGGAGTGTGCGGCTGCGGGTATCAAGACCGTGACCGCCACCGTGATGGCGGCCAGGCGAATAGCGGCTCGGTCCCTGGGCACGGTGACCATGAAGCCTCCGAAGTGTAGATTGGGAAGCAAAGCTGGCTGAGCCCATCCAGGCGCCAACCACCAACCAAAATAGGCCTTGTCTCAACTCGTGGCGAGACTCCGACCATGGCGACGAGTCTCCTCCTGATCGCGGGGGTGCGCTGGAAGCGGTCCCCGGCGACTGGGCGGATCGGCTGACGGGTGTTCGTTCCCAAGCTGGTCACCACACTCAAGACCTACACCCGCGCCCAGTTCGCGGCCGACGCCGTCGCCGGCGTGATCGTCGGCGTCGTCGCCCTCCCGCTGGCGATCGCCTTCGCCATCGCGAGTGGGGTGACGCCCGACCGCGGCCTCTACACCGCGGTGATCGCCGGCTTCCTGATCTCGGCGTTGGGCGGATCGCGGGTGCAGATCGGCGGCCCGACCGGCGCCTTCGTGGTGATCGTCTACGGGATCGTGCAGAAGTACGGCGTGGACGGCTTGCTCGCCGCCACCTTGATGGCCGGATTCATCCTCCTGGCGCTCGGCCTGGCGAAGCTGGGCGGCGCGATCAAGTTCATCCCCTTTCCCGTCGTCACCGGCTTCACCGCGGCCATCGGCGCGCTCATCGCGATCCAGCAGCTCCGCGATGCTTTGGGTCTCAGCATGAGCGACCCGCCGGCCGAGCTGGTCGAGCGCATCTCGGCGTATATCGAGCATGCCGCGACGGTCAACCCGTACGCGGTGTGCCTCACCGCGCTCACGCTCCTCATCCTGCTGCTCTGGCCGCGGCTCAGTCACCGCGTGCCGTCGCCTCTGGTGGCTCTGATCGTGGTGACTGCCGCCGCGCAATTGCTCGACCTCCCGGTGGAGACGATCGGCAGCCGCTTCGGCGCGATCCCCGCCACGCTCCCGGTACCAGTGCTGCCCTCGATCTCCTTCGCCGAGCTCCGCGAGCTGGTGGGCCCCGCGCTCGCCATCGCGGCCCTGGGCGCCATCGAGTCGCTGCTCTCCGCGGTGGTGGCCGACGGCATGATCGGCGGGCGACACCGGTCGAACATGGAGCTCGTGGCCCAGGGGGTCGCCAACATCGTCTCCCCGCTGTTCGGCGGCATGCCGGCGACCGGGGCGATCGCCCGGACCGCGACCAACATCAAGAGCGGGGGTCGCACGCCGGTCGCGGGGATCGTCCACGCGCTGACCCTGCTGCTCATCACTCTCTTCTTCGGCCGCTGGGCCGAGCTCATCCCGCTCGCCGTCCTGGCGGCGATCGTGCTCCTCGTCGCCTACCGGTTGAGCGAGTGGCGGGTGTTCGTGCACGAGCTGCGGGCGCCCCGGAGCGACGCCATCGTGATGGTGACGACCTTCCTGCTCACCCTGCTGGTGGACCTGACCGTGGGGATCGGTGTCGGGATGGTCCTGGCCGCGTTTCTGTTCATGAAGCGGATGGCGGAGGTCACCAACATCACCCTCGTCCAACGCGAGTTCGAGGAGACGGGGGAGCCGCTCGGCGACGACCGGGGCGCGATCTATCGGCGCAAGATCCCACCGGGGGTGGAGGTCTACGAGATCAACGGTCCCTTCTTCTTCGGAGCGGCGGAAAAGTTCAAGCAGACCCTGGGGGAAGTGTCACGCCGGCCGAAGGTCCTGGTGATCCGGATGCGCAACGTGCCGGCGATCGATTCCACCGCGATGCACGCGCTCAAGGATCTGGTGCGCCGGACCCGGTCCGAGGGCACGCAGGTCCTGCTGAGCGACGTTCGCTCGCAGCCGCTCCTCGCGCTGGGGCGCTCAGGCCTGCTGGACGAGATCGGCGAGGCGAACCTGTTCGGCGACGTGGACGAGGCGCTGGAGGCTGCGCGCCAGCGATTGCAGCCCGCGACGGCCTGACCTCTCGCGATCCGCTTGCCTCTCCCCGGGCGGGGGGCGACCTTTCTGCCATGGATCCGGATCTTCTGCTCGCGGACCTCGCGGCCGGCAAGACGGCCGCGCTGGCGCGGGCGATCTCGGTGGTCGAGAACGGCCGACCGGGGTTCGAGCGCCTGCTCGCGGGGGTCCACCGCTCTCTCGGCCGGGCGCGCCGCATCGGAATCACCGGGCCCCCGGGAGCCGGGAAGTCCACCCTCGTCGAGCGCCTGGTCATCGGCTACCGCGCCGCGGGCCTCCGGGTCGGCGTCGTCGCGGTGGACCCCACCAGCCCATTCACCGGCGGCGCCCTCCTCGGCGACCGCATCCGCATGGAATCCGTCGCGCTGGATGAGGGCGTGTACATCCGCTCGATGGCCAGCCGCGGCTCGCTCGGCGGCCTCGCCACCAGCACCCGCGAAGTCTGCGACCTCCTCGACGCCGCCGGGTTCGACCGGATCCTGGTGGAGACCGTCGGCGTCGGCCAGTCCGAGCTCGACGTCGCCCGCATGGCGGACACGACCGTCCTGGTGCTCGTCCCCGAGTCGGGTGACGGCATCCAGACGCTCAAGTCCGGCGTCATGGAGGCCGCCGACATCTTCGTCGTCAACAAGGCCGACCGGCCGGGCGCCGACAAGCTGCGGCACGAGATCGAGGTCACCCTCGGCATCCGACGCGGCAACGCCTACCGCAACATGCCGGCGCATCACGGCTATCGGGCCTCGGGACGTACCGGAAAGCGCGCAGAGACGGCCGCGCCGGCCGCGGGGGATGGGCCCTGGGAGCACCCGGTCGTGCTCACCGTCGCCGCCAAGGGCGAGGGGATCGCCCAGCTGATCGCGGCGCTCGACCGGCACCACGAGTGGCTGGGGCGGTCGGGCACGCTGGAGGCCGCGCCGTCGCCGGCGCATGCTCGAGCGGACCCGGGAGGTGGTGGACCGCGCCACGCGGCGCTGGATGTGGGACGAGACCCACGCCGAGCAGCTCATCAGCGACCGGCTCGACCAGATGGTGGACGGCAAGCTGAGCCCGTACGACGTGGCCACCGAGGTGCTGGACGGTCTCAAACAGGGTGCCCGCCTATGACGACGTGGGGAACCGAGCTGGAGCGGGAGCTCGAGCGGCTTCGCGCCGAGGTCGCCGCCTGGCGCGCCAGGCGGCGAGCGCTCCCGGTCCGGGAGGACGCGGAGTTCACCTCGGTGTCGGGACGCGAGGTCGAGCCGCTCTACACGCCGCTCGATCTGCCGCCCGATCCGCAGCGCGCCCTCGGCCTGCCGGGCGAGTTCCCCTACACCCGCGGCATCCATCCCACGATGTACCGCGGCCGGCTCTGGACCATGCGGCAGTTCGCCGGGTTCGGGACCGCGGAGGACACCAACGAGCGGTACAAGTTCCTGCTGGAGCGGGGCCAGACCGGCCTCTCCGTGGCGTTCGACTTTCCGACGCTGATGGGCTACGACTCCGACCACCCCCGCTCCGAGGGCGAGGTGGGGAAGTGCGGCGTGGCCATCTCCAGCCTCGCCGACATGGAGACCCTGTTCGACGGGATCCCGCTCGACCGGGTCTCCACCTCCATGACGATCAACGGCCCCGCCGCGATGCTGTTCTGCTTCTACGTCGCGGCGGCGGAGAAGCAGGGCGTGCCGATCGACCAGCTCCAGGGGACGATCCAGAACGACATCCTCAAGGAGTACATGGCGCAGCACGCCTGGATCTATCCCGCGGAGCCGGCGCTCAAGATCATCGTGGACCTGTTCGAGTGGGCGGCGGAGCACACCCCGAAGTGGAACACCATCTCGATCTCCGGGCTACCACATCCGGGAGGCCGGCGCGACCGCCGCGCAGGAGCTGGCGTTCACCCTCGCCAACGGGTTCTGCTACGTGGAGCACGGGCTCGCGCGCGGACTGCACGTGGACCATTTCGCCCCGCGGCTGTCGTTCTTCTGGGACGTGCACAACGACTTCTTCGAGGAGATCGCCAAGCTGCGGGCGGCCCGGCGGATCTGGGCCCGGCACCTGCGCGATCGCTATGGCGCGCGGACGCCCGCAGCTGGAAGATGCGGTTCCACTGCCAGACGGCGGGCGTCACGCTCACCGCGCAGCAGCCGCAGAACAACATCGTGCGCGTGGCGTATCAGGCGCTTGCGGCGGTGCTGGGCGGCACCCAGTCGCTGCACACCAACGCGCTGGACGAGACCCTGGCGCTGCCCACCGAGGAGTCGGTGCGCATGGCGCTCCGGACCCAGCAGATCCTGGCCTACGAGACCGGCGTTCCCAACGTCACCGACCCGCTCGGCGGCTCGTACTACGTCGAGGCGCTCACCGACGCGCTCGAGCGCGAGGCGGAGGGCCTGTTCGCCGAGATCGATGCCCAGGGCGGCGTGGTCCGGGCGATCGAATCCGGCTGGTTCCAGCGCCAGATCGCGCACTCGTCCATGCGCTTCCAGAGCGCGGTGGAGCAGGGGCGCCGGACCGTGGTCGGCGTCAACGAATTCGTGGAGGAGGAGGAGCCGCCGGTCGAGATCCTCAAGGTAGGGGACGCGGCCGAGCGGACCCAGCGCGAGCGGCTCGCCCGGCTCCGCGCCGGGCGCGACGTTGGCGTGGTCGCCGAGCGCCTGGCGGCGCTCCGGAGCGCCGCGGCGGAAGACCGCAACATCATACCCGCCATGCTGGACTGTGCCCGTGCGTACTGCACGCTGTACGAGATCCGGCATGTGCTCGAGGACATCTATGGCAACTATCGCGAGCCGGTATTCTTCTGACCGGGCGCGGGGCGACGGCGCCACCGAGCGGGTGCGGCTGCAGCGGCTCGGGGCGATGAACGCCGGCAAGCACCGGGTGGTGAGCTGCTACCTGAAGCTCGAGCCGCGCGACCGCAGCCGCGGCAAATACCTGATCAAGCTCAAGAACCGCGTCCGGGAGGTGGTCCAGGCCCTGCCGCGCCTGGGGCTCGACCGCGCGACGCAGGACGAAGTCGCCCGCGACCTCGAGCGGGTTCAGGCCCACCTGAAGAGCCAGGGGAACCTCCCGTCCACCCAGGGGATCGCGATCTTCGCCTGCGGCCCGATCGGGCTCTTCGAGGCGATCCCGCTCCCCTTCGTCTACCGCTCCCGCCTCGCGGTGGATACCACCCCGCTGGTCCGCGAGCTCGCCTCGGTCGAGGACGAGTTCGGCCGGCTTCTCACCGTCGTGCTCGACCGGACCGCGGCGCGATTCTTCGAGGTCACCGCCTACGATGCCACCGAGCTGCCCAGCCTTCGCGCCGACAGCACGCGGGGCAAGCGGTTCCACGGCGACGCCGACGGTCCGTCCGGCTGGGGCGAGCATACCTACAACAACCGCATCCGCGAGGAGAAGCAGCGGCATTTCGAGGCGATCGCGCGGGAGCTGTTCGCCATCGACCGGCGCCAGCCGGCCCACGGCATCGTGCTGGCGGGCACCGGCACCGAGGCGGCCGCGGTCGAGCCGTTCCTCCACAACTACCTGGTCGAGCGGGTGCTCGGTACCGCACGTCTCAATCCCAAGGAGGCCACCCCCGCGCTGGTGCATGAGGCCACCCTCGCGGTCCGCGAGGCGTGGGAGCGCGACTCGGAGCGGGCGCTGGTGCACGAGATGCAGGAAGGCGTCGGGGAGCGGCTGGGCGGTCAACGGGATGACGCCCACGCTGCGCGCGCTCTCGCGCGGCCAGGTGCGGGCGCTCCTGGTTCACGCCGACGCTAGAGAGCCCGGATTCCGCTGCGCCGACTCCGGCAGGCTGGCCCTCACCGAGCGCGACTGCCGCGGCGAGGGCGAGCCGGTGCCGGTGCTGGACGTGGTGGACGACGCGATCGAGGAGGCGCTGCGCCAGGGTGTGGACGTCAACGTGGTATACGAGCCCGAGGCGCGCGACGCGATCGAGGGGCTCGCCGGCCTGCTGCGCTTCCGCTGACCGCCTCCGCTCGCATGCCGGCGTCGCTGAAGGCTGTGCTCTTCGATGCCGGCAACACGCTCCTCTTCCTCGATCACGACCGGATGGCGGCCGCCGTCGGTGCGGCCCTCGGCGTTCCCCTCGATCCCGCGCGGCTCAGCGGTGCCGCCGACCATGCGTCGCGGGAGGCGGAGCGCGCGCGGGGCGTGGACCGCGACCGCGCGCGAGTCTATCTCGAGGCGCTGTTCACCGGCGCCGGCGTGCCGGCCGCCCGGATGGACGAAGTGCGCAGCTGCCTCGAGCGGCTGCACGGCGAGAATCACCTGTGGTGCCGTCTCGCCACCGGCACTCGCGAGGCGTTGGACCGTCTGCGTTCCGCCGGGCTCCGGCTCGGCGTGATCTCCAACAGCGACGGCCGCGTGGAGGAGGCGCTGATCGCCGCGGGGCTCCGCGACTGCTTCGACGTCGTCCTGGATTCCGCGTTGGTCGGTGTGGAAAAGCCGGACCCCGCTATCTTCCGTGCCGCTCTCGGCGCCCTCGGTATCGCGCCGGCCGAGGCGCTTTACGTGGGCGACCTGTATGAGGTGGACGTGATCGGCGCCCGGGCGGTCGGCATGGAGGCGGTCCTGCTGGTTCCTGACGCCACTGGCCCCGGCCCCGATTGCCGCCGGATCTCTTCGCTCACCGCGCTGGCCGACGACCTGTTGAACGGAGGACGCACCTGACGATGCCGGGCTCCAATCGCTCGCTGCCGCGGCCGATCCGTGTACTGGTCGCCAAGCCTGGTCTCGACGGCCACGACCGCGGCGCCAAGGTCGTGGCCGCCGCCCTGCGTGACGCCGGCATGGAGGTCGTCTACACCGGGCTGCATCAGACGCCGGAGATGATCGCTACGGCCGCGGTGCAGGAAGACGTGGACGTGGTTGGGCTCTCCATCCTGTCCGGAGCACACATGACGCTCTTTCCTCGAGTCCGCCAGCTCATGGTCGAATCGGGACGGCCCGACATTCTGGTGACCGGCGGTGGGATCATTCCGGCGGAGGACATGGCTGCGCTCCAGGAGCAGGGCATCGGCCGCCTGTTCGGCCCCGGCACACGCACGTCCGACCTGATCGAGTACATCGAGTCGTGGGCGGCCCAACACCTCGATGCCTGAGGCCGGCGACGTGACCGTGTCGGCCCAGTCGAAGGACAGCCGCCTGCGGCAGCTGAGCGACGAGTATCGCCGGCTGGCCGCGCAGCTCCAGGAAGGGGGTGGCGCCGCCCGCGTCGCCAAGATGCACCAGCAGGGCAAGCTCTCGCCCCGCGAGCGGGTGCAGGGGCTGCTGGACGCGGGCGCGCCCTGGCTCGAGCTCGGCCTGCTGGTCGCGCATGACCAGTACGAGGGCCAGGCCCCGGGGGCCGGGGTCATCACCGGGGTTGGCGTGGTCGAGGGCCGCGAGGTGGTCGTAGTGGCGAACGACGCCACGGTGAAGGCGGGATCGTGGTGGCCGGAGACCATTCGGAAGATCCTGCGCGCGCAGGAAGTGGCGATGCGGCAGCGGGTGCCCATCGTCTATCTGGTGGACAGCGCCGGCGTGAACCTCCCCTACCAAGGCGGCGTTTTTCCCGGCCAGTACGGTGCCGCCCGGATCTTCTACTACAACTCCATCATGCGGCGGTACCTGCACGTCCCGCAGATCAGCGCCGTCATGGGCAGCTGCGTCGCGGGCGGCGCCTATCTGCCGGCGCTCTCCGACGTGATCTTCATGGTCGAGGGCACCAGCTTCATGGGCCTGGGCGGCCCCAACCTGGTGAAGGGCGCGACCGGCCAGACCATCGACGCCGAGACGCTGGGCGGCGCGCGCACCCATACCGAGCTGAGCGCCGTGGCTCACTACCGGGCCGCGAACGACAAGGAGTGCCTCCAGCGGATACGCGACTACATCGGCCGCCTGCCGCGGCTGGAGGCCGTCGGCCACCGGGTCCTGCCCGTGCGCCCGCCCGCCCGGCCGACCACCGACCTGTATGACATCCTCCCCCACGATCACCGCCTCTCCTACGACATGCGCCACGTGTTGGCCTGCCTGCTCGACGGCGGCGCGCTCGACGAGTTCCAGCCGGACGTCGCGAAGGAGATGATCTGCGGGCACGCCCACATCGGCGGGTGGCCGGTGGCGGTGATCGCGAACCAGCGGGGGATCGTCAAGGGCCAGCCCGGGGAGCGGCCGCGATTCGGCGGGATCCTCTACACCGGAAGCGCGGAGAAGGTGGCCTACTTCATCGAGACCGCCAGCCGGGAGCGGCTCCCGATCCTCTTCGTTCAGGACGTGAGCGGCTTCATGGTGGGACCCGAGGCGGAGCACTCCGGGATCATCCGCGCCGGCGCCCATTTCGTCGAGGCCATGGCCACCGCGGTCGTGCCGAAGATCGTGCTGACGGTGAACCACGCCTCGGGCGCGGGCTACTACGCGATGGCGGGGCAGGGGTTCGATCCCGACTTCATCCTCTCCTGGCCCACGGGCAGGATGGGGGTGATGGAGGGCGAGTCGGCCGTCATGGCGGTGCACGGACCGGAGATCGAGCGGGCCCAGCGGGAAAAGCGGGAGGTGGCGCCTGAGGTCCAGCGCTCGATGGAGTCGATGCGCGCCGACTACGAGCTGCAGCTCGACGCCCGGCACGCCGCGGCGCGAGGCCACGTGGATGCCATCGTGACGCCCGAGGAGACCCGCGAGCAGATCGCCTTTGCGCTCCGGGTCTGCGCCAACTACGCCGGCCCTCACCTCGGTCCGTTCACGCTGCCGCCGATCGACGCGGCCTCCGCCCGGTAACGTTCCGATGCGTCTCATCGGCTCGCTTGCCGCGGCGATGGTCCTCGCCTGCGCCCCATCGCCGCGCGAACGGCCTTCCAGTCATCCTGAGCCCCGCATCGATCCGGCGCCCGCCTCTCGCCCGCCGCTCCAGGTCCTGCCCCGAGAGGAGAACGTCGAGCGGTTGGCGCCTCCGGAGGTGGCCTACGCCCACGGGTGGATGGCGCTCGCGAGCACCGGGGCGGACCGATTCGTCCGCGAGCATCCCACCTATGATGGTCGCGGGATCCTGATCGCGATTCTCGATACCGGCGTGGATCCCGGCGTTCCGGGGCTGGGCACGACCTCCACGGGCGATCCCAAGCTGGTGGACCTCCGAGACTTCTCCGGCGAGGGCCGGGTGTCACTCGCCCGAGTCTTTCCGCGAGGCGACACCGTGGAGATCGCCGGCCGGAAGCTCGGCGGATTCGGGCGTGTGGTCGGCCTGAACACCGCCGGTCCCTACTACGCCGGGACGCTGCGGGAGCTGGCGCTTGGCGAGCCGCCCGCCTCGGATCTCGACGGGGACGGCGAGGCGGCCGACACCCTGGCCCTGGTCGTCACCCGCGCCACCGACGGCTGGGTGGTGCTGGCCGATACCGACGGCGACGGATCGCTGGCGGGCGAGCGCCCGGTGCTGGACTACGCGTTGGGCCGGCAAAGCTTCGGCTGGGCGCGACGGGGCGCACGGCCGCGCGTGAACCTGGTGGCGAACTTCCTCGAGCGCGGCGGCGAGCCGGTGCTCGACCTGGTCTTTGGGCTCGATGCCCACGGCACCCACGTGGCCGGTATCGCCGCCGCTAACGACCTCTATGGCGTGAGCGGCTTCGATGGCGTGGCGCCGGGCGCCCAGCTGCTCGGCCTCAAGATCTCCAATCGCGCGAACGGCAGCGTCTCCACCAGCGGCGCAATCGTGGCCGCGATGGATCACGCCATCCGCTTCGCCGCCGCCCGACGAATGCCCCTGGTGATCAACCTCAGCTTCGGCGTGGGCAACGAGCGCGAAGGAGAGGCCCGCATCGACCTGCTGGTGGATTCGGTGCTGACGAGGCATCCGGAGGTCGCGCTCACCGTCGCCGCTGGAAACGATGGGCCGGGCCTCTCCACCATCGGCTTTCCCGGGTCGGCGAGCCGAGCGATCTCGGTGGGCGGTACGATACCGTCGGCCTTCCGGCCACCCAGCCGAACCGGCGCCGCGACGGAAGTGGTCGCGGACTTCAGCGCCCGCGGGGGCGAGGTGGCAAAGCCGGACATCCTCGCGCCCGGCGTGGCGTACAGCAGTGTGCCCCTGTGGAACGCGGGCGATGAGTTGAAACAGGGGACCAGCATGGCGTCGCCCCACGCCGCCGGCCTGGTGGCGCTGCTGTTGTCCTCACTCGCGCAAGAGCAGCGGCCAGCCGATACGCGATCCCTCCGGCAGGCGCTGATGGTGACGGCACGACCCAGCCCTGGCGGCGGCTACCTGGACGAGGGCAGGGGTCTGCCCGACGTGGATGCGGCGTACCGCTGGCTGCGGGACGGCGGAACGGCCCCGGACATCGAGGTGACCATTCCGGGCCGCCGGACGACGGGCGGGTGGGTGACGGTCGGTTCCGGAGGCCGGAGGACTGGAGTGCAGACTTTCGAGATCCGGCGCCCACCGGGTGCGACGGACGCCACCTACTCCCTTCGGAGTGACGCTTCCTGGCTCACCGGGCCGGACAAGGTCACCCTGTCGGGTGAGGTCAGTCGGATCCGACTGCGATATGCGGCCGACGGACTCGAGCCGCCCGGAGCGTACACCGGGGTCGTCTCCGGGTGGCCCGCGGACACGCTTGCCGGGCCCGGGTTCCGCCTGGTGACAACGGTCGTCGTACCCGCCGGGGTCTCCGATACCGCACCGCTCCGTCGGGAAGTTCCGGTCGGTCCGGGGGAGACGCTCCGCTCCTTCTTCCCCGCCGACAGCGCCCGACCGTTCGAGGTCCGGGTGTCCTCCGCCCCAGGGCAGCGAGGGTTCGCCTACCTGCATGAGCCAGGCGGGGCCCCCTTCCGGGAAGTCAGCCCCCGCCCGTTGGGCCTCGGCGCCGAGGGTGCCACCTATCGGGTGGACGCGCGGGACGCGGTGCAGGGGGAGTATCAGGCCGTCGCGACCTCCCTCCCCGGGGGGCGCATGACGGTGACGGCGGTGGTCGCGCGGTCGCCGGTCACCATCTCTGCCACTCGTTCGGACGACAGGGCGCTCGGCGAGCTGACCAACGTGAGCGGCAAGGCCGTCGCCGCGCGTGTCGAGCTGCGGTTGCGAGGGGCGGAACGCCAGGACACCGTGCAGGCGCGCGGCGCTGCCATTCAGCGGATCCCCTTCGACATTCCCGCCTGGACGACAGGCCTCGAGGTGGACGTGTCGATGGATCGCGAACAATGGGGCAGGTTCAGCGATTTCGGCGTCACGGTCCTCGATTCGACGGGCCGGCAGCTGGCTCAGGATCCCCTGGAGTACGCCTTCGGCCGGCTCAGCACGGTCCTCCCGGACGGACACGGGGGCAACGGCGCGGTGCTGGCGCTCTTCCCCGGCTTCGCCGATCCCGCGGACGACAGGCCCTGGAGCCTCACTGCCACCGTTCGGTTGTATGCTGATTCCGCCGTGGCGGTCGAGCCGACCGGCAGCGGAGAGGTATCGCTAGGGCCGGGACAGCGCGCCTCGGTCCGGTTCCAGCTCCCACCCGCTCCATGGCCGATGCCACAGGGGTTCGCGCCGCTCGGCGTATTCCTCGCCCGTGTCGGGCCGCAGGTGTGGACGCGGGAGCGCGGTCTCGCAAAGAGGAGCGGACGATGAGCGCGAAAGTCGTGCGGATCGCCGCCGGCCAGGGATTCTGGGGCGATTGGCTCGAGGCGCCGGTGCGGCAGGTGCGCGGCGGGCCGATCGACTACTTGATGATGGACTACCTCGCCGAAGTCACGATGTCCATCATGCAGAAACAGAAGTCACGCGATCCCCGGGCCGGCTACGCCCGCGATTTCGTGCCGCTCATGGAGCGGATTCTGCCGGACATCGTCAAGCGCAGAATCAAGGTGACCTCCAATGCAGGCGGCGTGAACCCGCGCGGTTGCGCCGAGGCGGTGCTCGAGGTGGCGCGCAAGCTGGGCCTCGCGGGCAAGCTGCGGGTGGGGTTGGTGACCGGCGACGACATCCTAGGCCGGCTGGACGAGCTGATCGCTCAGGGTCACGCGCTGGCGGACATGGAGACCGGCAGGCCGCTCGCCGAGATCCGCGACAGAGTGCTGTCGGCGAACGCCTATCTGGGAATGGCCCCGATCGTCGAGGCCCTGCGCGGCGGCGCCGACGTGGTCGTCACCGGCCGGGTGACCGACACGGGCCTCACTCTCGGCCCCATCTTTCACGAGTTCGGCTGGTCGCCGGAGGACTGGGACAAGGTGGCGGCCGGCACGGTCGCCGGGCACATCATCGAGTGCGGCGCGCAGGCATCGGGCGGCAACCTCCTCAAGGGCTGGCGCTCGGTGAAGGGCCTGGCCGATCCCGGCTTTCCGATCGTCGAGGCCTCCCCCGACGGCAGCTTCGTGGTGACCAAGCATCCGGGCACGGGTGGGGTGGTCTCGGTGGCCTCGGTGACCGAGCAGCTGGTTTACGAGATGGGCGACCCGCAGAGTTACATCACCCCCGACGGCGTGGCCGACTTCACCAGCATCCGCCTGCGGCGGGCCGGCCGCGATCGGGTGGCGGTGTCGGGCATCCGCGGGGCGCCACGGACGCCGATGCTCAAGGTTTCCATCGCGTATTTCTATGGGTACAAGGCGGTGGGGACTCTGGTGTACGCCTGGCCCGAGGCCTACGACAAGGCCCAGGCCGCCGACCGGGTGCTCCGCCGGCGGCTGGCGGACCTCGGCCTGGAATTCGAGCAGATACTCACCGAATTTGTTGGCGTGAACGCAACCCACGGACGGCTGAGCGGTGCTCCGGATCCCGACCTCCCCGAGGTGCAGCTTCGCGTCGGCGTGCGGTCGCGGGACAAGTCGGCGGTCGAGCGGTTCACCCGGGAGATCGCGCCGCTGGTCCTGACGGGTCCGCCGAGCGTCACCGGCTTCGCCGGCGGCCGGCCCGCGGTGGAGGAAGTGGTCGCGTACTGGCCGGCGTTGATCGACCGCCGGGAGATCGAGCGGCACGTGAAGGTGGAGATCTTGTCGGCATGAACGACCACGGAACGGCAGAACGGCGGAACGGCGGAAGCTTCTGGAAGCATTCCTTGGTTCGGGGAGGCTGAATGGCACGCGGGTCCAAACGGAAGGCTGGTGCCCGATCGGTGCGCGTCCGCCGTTCCGCCGTTCCGCCGTTCCGCCGCGCACAGCTTCGCTACCTTGCCCACGCCCGCTCGGGCGACAAGGGCAATACGGCCAACGTGGGCCTGATCGCGCTGGAGCCGGAGTACTATCCCATCCTGGTGCGCGAAGTGACGACGGCGCGGGTGGCCCGGCACTTCAAGGGCATGGTGAGCGGGGTGGACCGCTTCGAGCTGCCCAACCTGAACGCGCTCAACTTCCTCCTGCACGACGCGCTGGACGGCGGCGGCACGATCTCGCTCAAGACCGACGCCCAGGGCAAGGTCTACTCCACCGCGCTGCTGCGGATGGAGATCCCGGTGCCGGCGGCGCTCGCCCGGCGGCTGGCTCGCGGATGAGTCCGGTGGCCACTCCGCTTGCCTCGGCCCGGGAGGAAGGGGTGCTCACCCTCACCCTCAACCGCCCCGACAAGCGTAACGCGCTCAGCGCGGCCGTCATCGAGGCGCTGCACCAGGCGCTCGACGGGGCGGACCTCGACGCGGCCGTGCGGGTCGTGGTGCTGACTGGAGCGGGCAAAGATTTCTGCGCCGGCGCCGACCTGGAGGAGCTGCTCGCCTCGGCGGACGCCACCCCCGAAGTCAACGAGGCCGCCGCGCTCCGCCTGGGCACGCTGTTCGGCCGGATGCGCCGCCTTCCCAAGCCGGTGGTCGCGGTGGTCAGGGGGCGCGCGCTGGCGGGTGGGGCGGGACTCATGACCGCGTGCGACATTGTGCTCGCGGGCGCCGGTGCCCAGGTCGGGTATCCCGAGGTGCTTCGCGGTTTCGTCCCTGCGATGGTGATGACGATGCTGCGCCGGCTGGTGGGAGAGAAAGTGGCCCTCGACCTCGTCCTCACGGGCCGCCTGCTGAGCGCCACAGAAGCGCACGCGTGCGGTCTCGTCTCCCGGGTGGTGCCGGAGAGCGATCTCGAGCGGGAGGCCGGCGAGCTGGTCCGGGCCCTAGCGTCGGCGCCGGCCTCAGCGCTGGCGCTCACCAAGCAGCTCTTCTACCAGCTCGACGGCCAATCGTTCGACCAGGGCATCGCGCTCGGGGCGCGGGTCAACGCGGTGGCCCGTCAGGGGCCGGACTTCAGGGATGCGATCGGGCGCTTCCTCTCACGCACATGACCATCAATCGCATCCGCCTCGCCTTATCGCTGACCGGGATGGTGCTGGCCGTTCTCGCGATCATGCTGAACGATCGCCGGGTGGTGTGGGGTGCCATCGCGCTGCTCGGGGCGTCGCTCTTGCTGCGGCTGGTGGCCGGCCGCCTTGGGCGGGGTAAAGACGGGAGACAATTGTGACCCAGATCACACGTCGTGGTGACCTGCTCCACTAGTTTCCCGTCGCAACGCAGGACCATCGGAAGCACACACCAGGGGAAAACAGGAGAAGGGGATTATGCGCGCGATCAGGAGTGTGGTGTTGGGCGCGGTGCTCATGGCGACGGCTGGGGCGGCTCCGGCATTCGCTCAAGGCGGGGCAAAATTCTCACTCGGCGGCGGCCTCACTTTGCCGCTTGGAAACTTTGGGGACGCGGCGGGAACTGGCTTTCACGGTCTCGCCGCTGTTGGATTCCAGCCGGCGAATTTCCCGGTCGGCATTCAGGTCGACGGCATGTTTCAGCGTCTGGGCGCGGATGAAGATGCCTTCGGCGACGATGTAAATTTCCAGGTCATTCAGGGCACCGCCAATGCGGTCTACAAGTTCCAAACGTCCGAAACTACCAAGGTTCGCCCTTACATAATCGGCGGCGTCGGCCTGTATAACTTCAAGCAGACTGGGGATGACGTAATCGGGGATCCGGGCTCCAACACGGACTTCGGCATCAATGGGGGAGCCGGCTTCGATTTTGTCGCTGGCGCGGCCAGCGTTTTCGTCGAAGGTCGGTTCCACAATGTGTTCAGCGAGGGTGAGAGCACCAACTTCATTCCTATAACCGTCGGCGTGCGGCTCGGCGGCGGCAGCTGAGTGCGGTTCGGTATGGAGCGGCGGCGCCCCGGCGACGGGGCGCCGCCGTTGTCATACCCACTGGGTGGCATGACCTTCCAGCTTGCATGGGTCCGCAACGGCCGATAGTCTATCCAGTGTCACACCTTTCGACCCTTGCCCCCGCGCCGCCGACGACTCTTGGAGAAGGACGACGTATGCCTTCCCGAATCCCATTCCGAGGCCTGCTCGGCCTCACCCCATTCCTGGTACTTCTGCAGGGTTGTGCCCCTGTTCTTGGCTCCAACGGCCCTACTGTCGCTGCGATGTCCCAGCCTCCGGTAGCCGAGGTCGCCCGGTCACGCTCCGGTTTCCATTTCGGTTTAGGGCTCGGTGCAGGCGCCGCGGATGTTACGTGCGACGGCTGTGTGTTCGACAGCGAAGCGGGTTTCTCGGGATTCGTTTCTCTTGCCCGTTCTGTTGGCCAGAAGTCCCTCGTTGGAATCGAGGCCACGGGTTGGACGATGGAGACACTGGGCACACCCAATCGAGTGCTTAGCCTGATGGCTCACCTGACCGAGTACCTGAACAGGAGCAGCGGCCTCTTTCTGAGGACCGGGCTTGGCGTGATCGCATATCGGGAGGACAATGAGGACTTCCGAGATGTCTCGGCGACTGGGCTTGGGTTCTCCGGCCGACTCGGGTACGAGCTCGGCAGGGGCCGTGTGGCGGTCGTGCCGTACGTGGGATACCTGAGGAGTCTTGGGGGCGCAGGGGTGCAAGTTGATGGTGATGACGTCGACCCCGATGTCACCATCAGCAACTTTCAGCTCGGTCTTAGCGTCGCTCTGCACTAGAAGGGAGACTGGGTCGCGCAGCAGATCCGTGCTGCCACGGGGCAATCCGTTCCGGTCCGCACGTCCTTGATCCACGTTCTGACCCTCCGCCCCGCCATCGTGTGCCATGGGTCCGACGATGGAGGACGCCCGCGCAATCCTGCGGCGACATTTCGGATATGGCGACTTCCGCCCGGCGCAGGCACCTGTCGTCCAATCGATCCTGGCGGGCACCGACACACTGGCCGTGCTGCCCACCGGTGCGGGGAAGTCGGTCTGTTTTCAGGTGCCGGCGGTGGTCCTCGGCGGCTTGACGGTGGTCGTGAGCCCGCTCATCTCGCTTATGCAGGATCAAGTCGCCGCTGCCGAGGCGAGAAATATCTCCGCCGCATGCCTCACCAGCGGGCTCTCCGACGATGAACAGACCGCGGTGCAACGGCGGCTGCTCGAAGGCCGGTTGCGGCTCCTCTATCTCTCTCCCGAGCGTCTCGAGCGGTTCGCCCCTGAGCTGCGTGCAGCGGGCATCCGGCCCTCGCTCCTCGCGGTGGACGAGGCCCACTGCATCGCAGAATGGGGCCATGACTTCCGGCCCAGCTATCGGGCGCTCCTCGCGGCGAGGCACCGGCTGGGTCGGCCGCCAGCGGTCGCGCTGACCGGTAGCGCGACACCGGCCGTCCGGGAGGAGATCGCCCGCGCGCTGGGGTTCGCGGCGGGAAAGTTCGCCGAGCATCTCGGATCGTTCGACCGACACAACCTGTGGTTCGGCGTGGTTCGCGTCGCCGACGATCGCGACCGGCTCCAGGCATTGCGCCGTCTGGTCTCCGGCGACGATCGCATGGCCATCGTCTATGCGCCGACCCGAAGCGTCACCGAGGGGGTCGCGCGGGCACTGGTCACCGCGGGGCACCGCGCCGCGCCGTATCACGCGGGGCTCGACCGCGCCCGCCGGGCCGCTATTCTCGACGCCTTCCTCTCCGACCGGATCGACGTCGTGGTCGCCACCTGCGCCTTCGGGATGGGCATCGACAAGCCCACCGTGCGTCTGGTGGTGCATTGGACGCTGCCACCCACCCCTGAGTCGTATTACCAGGAGGCCGGGCGCGCGGGCCGCGACGGCGAGTTCGCCCGCTGCGTGCTGCTCTGGCATCCGCGCGATTCCACCCTTCATCGCCGCCAGCTCGATGTCACCTTCCCGCCTCGGCGCACGCTTCGAGCGGATCTGGCGGCATCCCGCGAAGACTGCCGGAATCCCGGCAAATGTCCGCGAATCGGCCGAGCGACTCGCGCGGGAGCTGAGGCCGGACCTGGGCCCGGTGGACTGGGAGCCGGTGCGGCAGCGGCGCCGCCGAGCGGAAGCACGGCTCCGCGCCATGGTGCAGTATGCGAACGGCGCCTCGTGCCGCCGCCGGGCGCTGGTGGGCTACTTCGGAGAGTCGCTCGCCACGTGCTCGGGGTGTGATCGGTGCCGCGCCGATCCGGCGCCTCGCCCGCTCCCCGCAGCCGTCGTCGCCCGACTCGGGCGCCTGCGACAGGCGCTCGGCGGCAAGGCCGGCCCCTGGGGCGGCTGTCTCCTCGAGCCCGACGTCCTGCTCCGGCTGGCGCGGAACCCGCCTTCAACTGCGGGCGCCCTGGCGGACGTGGCCGGAGTCGGCCCAGCGGTCGCCGAGCGCTACGGGGCGACGATTCTCGGAGCCCTGGGAGTGGCGGTAGGTTCGGATTCGCGCGGTGGGGCCGGGGCGGCCGAGCGCGCGATGGAGGAGTGGAGGGCGGCAGTGGCGCGAGAGATGGGCGTGCCGGTGTATGCGGTCCTGGGAGATCGGGCACTCGCCCAACTGGCGGCCGGAAACGGGGCAGATTGTCGTGTGGCGAGCTCGGGCACCGGGCCGCGCTTCCGCGCCAAGTTCGACGCGGAATTGCGGCGGTTGCTGGAACGCCTGGGCCGCCCGCCGGCTACTTCCCCTTCGCCGCCAGGCCCTTGAGATCCAGATCCTCCACGACCTTCCTCGCCGAGCCCTCACCCAGTCCGCGGGTGTCGCTCTTGACGATGAACCGCTCGCCCACCAGCACCACGATCTCGCTGTTGCCGTTCTTGCTCCACTTCTCGAACGCCGGATAGCCGTCGACCTTCACGCTCTTCTCGTAGCCCTCGGTGCTTTCCCGAGACACGTTCATGCTCAACACCATCGTGAAGGGGACGTAGAGCATCGGGATGTGCGCGTAGTCGAAGATCCCGACGTCCACGTGTCGCTTCCCATCCTCCGACCTGAAATCCACCTCCGCCTGCGAGTACTGCCAGTTTCCCGCGGTGGTGGTTTCCCCGGTCGGCTCGTCGGCCTTCATCCCCGCCATCTTCTTCGGCAGGAAGTCGATCAGCTCGCGGAAGGCAATCGGAGGAACCGGCTTCCGGTTGGAGGTGAATCCCTCAGCCGCTTTCTGCATCTGCTCGGCCGCGGCGGTCAGCTGGGCCAGCGGGTTGTTGGCCTCCGGCTTGGCGTCGCCGCAGGCGGAGCCGCCTCCGGCCAGAGCGAGCGCGAGGAGCAGGGCCGTCCAGCGGGGCATGAAACCTCCGAGATCGGCGGGGTCATCGGCAGCTGTACGTGGGTTGGCCCGAAGATCGGGCTGGGGCCCCACACTGCGCAAGCGCGGATCGGCTATATTGCCCTCCGACCAACCCCGTGCGCGCCTCCTCCGGGACACATCATGGACGACTCACTCTACTTCACCGAGCATCATCACCAGGTCCGCGAGATGGTCCGCGACTTCTCCCGGAGCCACATCGCGCCCGTCGCACGCGAGCTCGATCGGACCTCCGAGTTTCCCTGGGAGAACATCAAGGCCATGGGCGAGCTCGGCCTGCTCGGCGTGCCATGGAGCGAGGAGCTCGGCGGCGCCGGGATGGACCAGCTCTCCTATTACATCACGATCCACGAGATGGCCAAGGTGGACGCGAGCCACGCGCTCACCATCAGCGCCCATACCAACCTCGGCACCTCGCCGATCGTCGAATTCGGCACCGACGAGCAGAAGCGCCGCTACGTCCCGCTGCTGGCGTCCGGCCGGGTGCTGGGCGGATTCGGGCTCACGGAAACCGGCGCCGGCAGTGACGCGGGCGGCACCGCCACCACCGCCACCGACAAGGGTGACCACTACCTGCTCAACGGCGCCAAGGTCTTCATCACCCACGCCGGAGTTGGCGAGATCTTCTCGGTGACCGCGCGGACCGAGCGGGGACAGGGGAACAAAGGAATCACCAGCTTCATCGTCACCAAGGACACGGTGGACCTGGAGCGGTGTCGCGACCTCGGCGTGGGCCATGCCAAGGACCTGCCCAAGACCAAGGGGGTCCGAGCGGGCAAGAAGGAAGAGAAGATGGGCTGGCGCGCGAGCGACACCCGCGAGCTGGTCTTCGAGGACGCGGTCGTCCCCAAGGAGAACGTGCTCGGCAAACCGGGCTACGGGTTCATCAATTTCCTGAAGACGCTCGACGGCGGACGGATCGGGATCGCCGCGCTGTCGCTGGGCATCGCCGAGGGGGCCTACGAGGAGGCGCTCCGCTACGCCGGTGTCCGGAAGCAGTTCGGGCGCTTCATCGGCAGCTTCCAGGCGGTGAGCTTCCAGCTGGCCGACATGGCGATGGAGATCGAGGCCGGGACCCATCTGCTCTATCACGCCGCGTGGCTCAAGCAGAACGGCAAGCCGTTCAAGAAGGAGGCAGCGATGGCCAAGCTGTACTGCTCCGAGCTGGCCATGCGAGCCACCACCAAGGCGGTGCAGATCTTCGGAGGCTACGGCTACACCACCGAGTACCCGGTCGAGCGCATGATGCGCGACGCCAAAGTCTGCGAGATCGGCGAGGGCACCAGCGAGATCCAGCGGATCGTCATCGCGCGGCAGATTCTGGGCGAAGTGGTCGACTAGCCGTGAGGGCCAATACCCAACACCCCCCGTCCCAAGTATCTTTTTTCACCGACAACGACGCGCCTGGAGGCGCGTTTGTGTTGCGCCTCCGTCCTTGCCGAGGTAGAAACGCTTGAAGCGCGAGATCCTGATCAACGGGAGCCAGCGGGAAACCCGGGTGGCGATCCTGGAGGACGACCGGCTGGTCGAGCTGCTGGTGGATCGCCCCGACCACCGGCGCACGGTCGGCGACATCTACCTCGGCCGGGTCGAAGCGGTGCTGCCCGGCATCCAGGCCGCGTTCGTGGACATCGGGCAGGAGAAGAGCGCCTTCCTCCACGCCTCCGACCTGCTGGAGCCGGACGAGGACGAGGAGCCGGACGAAGAGGAAGGCGAGGAAGAGGTCGAGGCGGACCCGGCCGAAGCTGCCGCGGAAGCCGTCCCGGTCGAAGAAGCCGGCGCCGATCGTCGAACGGGGTGGCGAGCCGGGCGCGACCGGAGGCGGCGGGGCAGGGCGAACGGGGGGCAGGGCAACGCCGGCGCCGGCGAAACCCGGCAACGAGAAATCTCCTCCCGCAGGGCGCTGCCGAGCATTCAGGACATCCTCAAGAAGGGCCAGACTCTCCCGGTCCAGGTCACCAAAGAACCCATCGGTACCAAGGGCTGCAGAGTCACCGCCCAGATATCCCTCCCCGGCCGGTTCCTGGTCTACATGCCCTACGCCTCCAAGGTGGGGGTGAGCCGCAAGATCGAGAGCCGGGAGCAGCGGGCCAAGCTCCGCGAGATGGTCAGCAAGCTCCTGCCCAAGGATGCCGGCGGGGTGATCGTCCGCACCGTGGCGGAAGGGGTGACGGAGGACCATTTCCGCCGCGAGATCGAATCCCTCCTCCAGCTCTGGCGGAAGATCAACCGGAAGAAGACTTTCGTCCGGCGGGCCCCGGCCCTGCTCCAGCGGGAGACCAGCCTGACCCGCGGCATCATCCGCGATCTGTTCAGCGCCAAGGTGGACGCGCTCAACGTGGACTCGAAGGAGCTGTACAACGAGATCGAGCAGTACCTCAACCAGATCGACCCCGAGCTGATGGGACGGGTGCACCTCTACGTCGAGCCCACCCCACTGTTCGACAAGTTCGACATCGAATCCGAGATCCGTGACCTATTCAAGGCTCGCGTGGAGCTGCCCACAGGGGGGTCGCTCATCATCCAGCCCACCGAAGCGCTGGTGAGCATCGACGTCAACACGGGACGCTATACCGGAAAGAAGGACCCCGAGAAGACGATCCTCCGAACCAACCTGGAGGCGGCGCGGGAGATCGCCCGGCAAATCAGGCTGCGCGACATCGGCGGCATCATCGTTTGCGACTTCATCGACATGGAGACTCGACCCAACCGGGAGAAGGTCCTCCAGGAGCTTCGCACCCACCTGGGACGCGACCGCGCCCGGACCAAGGCGCTGGCGGTTTCGGAGCTGGGCCTGGTGGAGATGACGCGACAGCGGGTGCGGCCCTCGCTGTGGCACTCGATGACCACCGACTGCCCCACGTGCGCCGCCAGCGGCCGGGTGTTCACCCCCGAGGTCGTGGCCCGGCGGCTCGAGCGGGCGCTCAAGCGCGCGGGCCACGAGCACCGCGAGCGCCAGCTCACCGTGCGGCTCCACCCCGAGGTGGCGCTCTATCTGCTCGAGGAGGAGCCCCGCCTGCTGCAGACACTCTCCAAGCTCACCAACCTCGATCTCGAGTTGCGCGACGACCCCATGATGCGGCTGGACGAGTTCCGGCTGATGAGCCGGCCGGCGGGGCGGGACGTGACGGAGCTGTACGCGGTGGCGTGATCTCGTGTCACCCATCGCCCTGGGGTGACACTTTGCTTACCGGTTCGATCCAATCCCCCGCTTGACTTGCAAAGTCCGCCTTATATCTTTGGCACCGAGCGATTAGCACTCCGTGATTGTGAGTGCTAACTCATTGAAAATACATCACTTATCATAATCACCAACACCGCTGTGGAGGTTCCACGATGGCGACTGCGACCAAGGCTAAGACCCTGAAGATCCATCCGCTCGAGGATCGGGTGGTCATCCTCCCCGCCGATGAGGCCGAAGCGATGCGGGGCGGGCTCTACATCCCCGACACCGCCAAGGAAAAGCCGACCCAGGGCGAAGTCATCGCGGTCGGTCCCGGCCGGTTCGAGAAGGGCGCCCGGGTGCCCATGGAGCTCAAGGTCGGCGATCAGGTGATCTACGGGAAGTACAGCGGCACGCCCTACACCTTCGATAGTGAGGAGTACGTCATCATCAAGGCGTCCGACGTGCTGGCCAAGCTCGGCTGATGTCGACCGGTCGCATTTATTCCAAGGAGATCTGACAGATGGCTGCTAAGGAACTGATGTTCAACACCGATGCCCGCTCGAAGCTCAAGAGGGGTATCGATCAACTGGCCGAAGCGGTGAAGGTCACCCTCGGTCCCAAAGGCCGGAACGTCGTCATCGACAAGAAGTTCGGCTCGCCGACCGTCACCAAGGACGGCGTCACCGTGGCCAAGGAAGTCGAGCTGGCCGATCCGATCGAGAACATGGGCGCGCAGATGGTGAAGGAGGTCGCGACCAAGACCTCCGATCTCGCCGGCGACGGCACCACCACCGCGACCGTGCTGGCCCAGGCGATCTTCCGCGAGGGCCTCAAGAACGTCACCGCCGGCGCCAACCCGATGGAGCTCAAGCGCGGGATCGAGAAGGCGGTCGAGGCGGTGGTCGAGGAGCTCAAGAAGCTGAGCGCCCCTTCGGCCGGCAAGAAGGAGATCGCCCAGGTCGGCACCATCTCCGCGAACAACGACAAGGAGATCGGGAACCTGATCGCCGAGGCGATGGAGAAGGTGGGCAAGGACGGGGTGATCACCGTCGAAGAGGCCCGGGGCCTGGAGACCACGCTGGAGACGGTGGACGGCATGCAGTTCGACCGCGGCTATCTCTCGCCCTACTTCGTCACCGACCCGGAGAAGATGGAGGCGGTGCAGGAAGACGCCTACATCCTGATCCACGACAAGAAGATCTCGGCGATGAAGGAGCTGCTCCCCATCCTGGAGAAGGTGGCCCAGAGCGGCCGGCCGCTCGTCATCATCGCCGAGGACGTGGACGGCGAGGCGCTGGCCACCCTGGTGGTGAACAAGCTCCGTGGCACCCTGAAGGTCGCCGCCGTCAAGGCGCCGGGCTTCGGTGACCGCCGCAAGGAGATGCTGCGGGACATTGCGGTGCTCACCGGCGGCCAGGTGATCTCGGAAGAGGTCGGCTTCAAGCTGGAGAACGCCACCCTCAACGATCTCGGCCGCGCCAAGCGGATCGTGGTGGACAAGGACAACACCACCCTGGTCGACGGCAAGGGCAAGGAAGGTGACATCCAGGGCCGGATCAACGAGATCAAGGCCGCGATCGACAAGACCACCAGCGACTACGACCGGGAGAAGCTCCAGGAGCGGTTGGCCAAGCTCTCCGGCGGTGTGGCGGTGATCAACGTCGGCGCCGCGACCGAGACCGAGATGAAGGAGAAGAAGGCCCGGGTCGAGGACGCGCTCCACGCCACTCGTGCCGCGGTCGAGGAAGGCATCGTGGCCGGCGGCGGCGTCGCCCTGATCCGCGCGCAGTCCGCGCTGGAGAAGATCCGTGGCACCGAGGACGAGAAGATCGGCGTGGACATCGTGCGCCGCGCGCTGGAGGAGCCCATCCGGATGATCGCCCAGAACGCGGGCGCCGAGGGCTCGATCGTGGTCGCCCGGGTCAAGGAGTCGAAGGACAAGAACTTCGGGTACAACGCCCAGACCGACGTGTACGAGGACCTGGTGAAGGCCGGCGTGATCGACCCGACCAAGGTGACCCGCACCGCACTGCAGAACGCGGCCTCGATCGCCGGGCTCCTGCTCACCACCGAGTGCGTGGTGGTGGAGAAGAAGGAAGAGAAGCCTGCGCCGGCCGGGCCTCCGGGCGGCGGCATGGGCGGGATGTACTAAGCACGAGTTTTCGATCCGTCAGGACAGAGCGCCTCGGCGATTTGCCGGGGCGCTCTGCTTGTTGGACGCCGCGTGGTCGCGTCAGGGTTCGGCCCCGTAAGGAAAACGCAGGTGGGTAACGGATCGCCGGTTGCTCCTCTGTGCTACCCACCGTATGTTGGCCTCATCCTGACTCATTTCTGATCCATCCCACTCCCCTCCGTACCGCGCCCTGACCGATCGCCCTTATGCCCGATCCCGACCGCGTGGAACCCATGATGCTGCTTGTCCGGATCTTGTCAGACCGGCAGGAGTGGGCAGAGGCGGAATCACTCGGCCAGTCGGCCGTGGCGATCGCCCGCTCGCGCGAGGGTGCGGGTTTCATCTCCATGCGCGCGCTCCTGGGGCTCGGCCAGCTCCACCTGGTGATGCTCGATACCGCCGGGGCGCTGCCGTTTCTCCGGTCCGGCGTTGCGATGGCCGAACAGTTCTTGCGCCCTGACAGCCCGGACCTGCGGGAGGCTCGGCGGAACCTCGCGGAGGCTGAGCGCACGGTCCTTCGGCCACGGCTACCGACGCAATGACTTCAGCCTAAGACCGGTTCACCTCCCATCAGCAGTACCCGATCCGACACATCCGCTTCCTGCCTTCGCGACTCATGAGGTGGGGCCTCAGTTTCCCGCGACGGCGCGGGGATTGTGGCTCGGGGGCGACGTCGTATTCCCAGTAGGTATCACCGCTCACGTACGAGCCGGTGACCAGTCCACGCAGTGGCGCGGAGCGGCGCCTCTGCTGTCAGGTCCTTGACCGGCTGATGATCGCGCGGCATAGTGAGGACAGGAGCTCGCACGAAGGTCGTCCCGGGCCCCGCGACGCAGTTGCACATGCCATGACACCTTCCGCAGGTCCCCCTCAGCAGGACATTACCGCGCTGCTCCAGGCTTGGAGTCGCGGGGATCGCGCGGCGCTGGAGGCCCTCCTCCCCTCAGTGTATGGCGAGCTCCGACATCAGGCGGAGCGCTACATGCGACGGCAAAGGGCCGACCATACTCTGCAAGCGACCGCGCTGGTGCATGAGGCTTATCTGCGGCTGGTGAAGCAGCAGGACACGGAATGGCGGAGCCGGGCGCATTTCTTCGGTGTGGCCGCCAAGGCCATGCGCTCTATCCTGGTCGATCACGCCCGTGCGCGTCAGGCAGCGAAACGGGGGGCCGGCGCAGCCAGATTGACACTCGGCAGCGTCGAATCTCCCCTCAATCCAACGGCTGCGGTCGACGTGCTGGACCTGGAGGAGGCGCTCCAGCGGCTTGCCGAGTTCGATTCGGCGAAGGCGCGCCTGGTCGAGCTGCGGTACTTTGGCGGCCTGAGTATCGAGGAAGCGGCCGAGGTGCTAGAGATCTCGCCGGCGACGCTCAAGCGCCAATGGAACACGGCTCGGGCGTGGCTGCGGCGGGAACTGAGCCCGGTGCCAAGCTAGAGGCGTGGAACAGAAGCGCTGGCGGGAGATCGAGGCGGTGTTCGAGGCGGCCCAGGAGCGGACGCCCGACGAGCAGACCGCGTTTCTGGACCAGGCCTGCGGCGGGGACGCCGACCTGCGACAGGAGGTGGAGTCGCTGCTGCGAGCCGCGACCAACACCCGGTTCCTGGAGCCGCCGTTTCCCACTCCGGCTGACCAGGCCACTTCCCCATCCGCACGAGCCAGCTCCGGCCTGCTGGAGCGCCTTCAGCGGGGCCTGGGCTCGACCTATCACGTGGAGCGGGAGCTGGGTGGCGGTGGGATGGCTCGAATCTTCGTCGCCACCGACCCCACCCTCGGCCGCCAAGTGGTCCTCAAGGTGCTCGCGCCTGATCTGGCGGCGGGCCTCGATGCCGAGCGGTTCCATCGCGAGGTCCGCCTCGCCGCCAGCCTGCAGCATCCCCACGTTGTGCCCCTGCACGCCGCCGGTCAGGTCGACGGGCTCCTCTACTACACCATGCCGTTTGTGGCGGGTGAGTCGCTGCGGCATCGGTTGGACCGGGAGGGTCCGCTGCCGCTGGGTGAGGTGGTGCGGCTGCTGCGGGAGGTGACCGACGCCCTCGGCTTTGCCCATCGCCGCGGCATCATCCACCGGGACCTCAAGCCGGCCAACATTCTCCTGGAGGAAGGCCACGCCCTGGTGGCCGACTTCGGCATCGCCAAGGCGCTGGTGGCGGCCACCGGTGGCCCCACGACCGAGGCGACCCACACCACGGAGACCACCGGTACCACGGGGAGCATCACCTCTACCGGCCTGGTGCTGGGCACCCCGGTCTACATGGCGCCCGAGCAGGCGGCGAACGACCAGAGCATGGACCACCGTGCCGACCTCTATGCCCTGGGCTGCCTGGCCTACGAGCTGCTGACCGGGCGTCCGCCGTTTCAAGCCTCCTCCGTTCGCGGGCTCATCACAGCGCACCTCATCGAGGCGCCTACCCCGCTGACGGTGCATCGGCCGGAGGTGCCGCCCGGGCTGGCAAGTCTGGTCATGGCCCTCCTGGCCAAGGACCCCGACCAGCGGCCTCAGACTGCCCAGGAAGTGCTCGGGGCACTCGAGACCGGCGAACACGCCATCATACCGCCCGGGTGGACCGCCTCGCGTCGGCGCATACTGGCGTTCGTCGCGGGCACGATCATCGTCTTCACGGTCGCAGTGGTGGCCGCGGTGCTCCGGAGACACGGCACCCCGGCTAGAGCTCTCGACCCGAATGTCGTCGCCGTGGCACCGTTCCGCGTGACCAGCGCGGATCCGACCCTGGGCTACCTTCGCGAGGGGATGATAGACCTCTTGGCCGCGAAGCTCACCGGTCAGGGCGGTCCCCGTGCCACTGATCCGCGCTCGGTTCTGAGCGCATGGCGTCGATCGACAGGGTCGGATGGAGACGATCTGCCTCATTACGCGGCACTCGAGCTGGCTCAGCGGCTTGGAGCTGGACAACTCCTCCTGGGCACCGTCGTCGGCTCCCCCGGCCGCATAGTCCTGAACGCAACGGTATACCGAGTTCCCGGCGGGCAGACTCGGGCGGAAACCAGTGTTCAGGGGCCGCTCGACAGCCTCCCTGCTCTGGTGGACCAGCTTGCGGCGAAGCTCCTGACGCTCGGCGCCGGCGAAGGGGAACAGCGCCTGAGCAGCGTCACCAGTACGTCACTCCTCGCCCTGCGCTCGTACCTCGATGGCCAGGCGATGTACCGGCGCGGTCGGTATGGCGACGCGGAGACTCGTTTCCATCAGGCGCTTCAGGTCGACTCCACCTTTGTGCTGGCGGCTCTGGGGTTGCTGGCGGCCGGGACCAGAACCGGCGCTTTCGAAGCCGTCTCTCGAGGCAGGGACCTCGTGTGGGCGGGGCGCGACCGGCTCAACCCGCGCGACTACGCGTACCTGATGGCGCTCATGGGACGGGCGTATACGGATGAGTATTCCTACTCCCAGATGCTCGCCGCCGCGAAGCGCTTCGTGGATCTCGCGCCGGATCGGGTGGAAGCCTGGACCGCGTTCGGCGACATCCTGCTCTATTTCGGTGAGCAGCTTGGCATTCCTGACGCTCACCCGCGCGCCGCGTCCGCCTTCAGACGGGCGCTCGAGCTCGATCCGGCGTTCACGCCCGCACTCGAGAACCTCCTGATCGTCTCGGCACGCTCCGGCGACACTGCCACCGTCCGGCAGCTCGGCCGGCCTTACCTCGAAGCCGATTCCGTGGGAGGGACAGCGGGACCGCCGGAGTATGTGCGCTGGCGCGTAGCTGTAGCGCTCAACGACGGCGGAGCGATGAGCCGCCTGCGCGCCAGGTTCGCCACCATGCCCATCGACAACCTCAATGCAGTTGGACAGCTCAGCCAGTACGACGGAGTAGCCTTGGACGACGGGCAACGTGCCTACGCCGAGTTGCAACGGCGGGAGAGTCGGGACCAGTACCGCGCCGGGTTGTTGCAGGAGCTCGCCGCGCTCGCGCTGAACCGCGGCCGGCCATCGCAAGCCCTGCGGGCCCGGCAGGCGCATCGCAACGCACTGACCGAATTGCATCGGGTTGCGGAGGCTGCCGTGGGGGCCCAGATCGAGGACGCCTTGTACTGGGACGGCGACAGTTCCGCCGCGGCCAAGGCCGCGGGAGAGCTGACGGCGACGACCGACAAGCTCCCAGCCGGCAGCGCGCGGCGCCGCCTCTTCTCCTGTACGCTGGGGCAATGGCGGGTGGCACGGGGACAGCTCGGCACCATCCGGGGCACGATCGCCGAGCTTCGAAGCCCCCAGCCTTCGCGAGAGCCCGATCCCGGCCTCGTGGTTCTCAGCCAGGGCATCAGCCAGGGCTGCGCCCTCCTCCTCGATGCGGAGCTCGCGGCGGCAGAGAAGCGGGCAGATGCGGGTGTCTACCTGGAACGCCTCGATTCGATCATGCGCAGCGGCCCGCCCCATCGCTGTTGCACCCAGCCCTGGAATCTGGTGGTCTCACGACTCAAGGAAGCACAGGGCGATCGGCATGGAGCGTTGGCGGCCACTCGGCGCCGGCTTTACCTCTATGCCGAGCCGCAGTTCCTGTCCAGCTATCTGCGCCAGGAGGGGCGACTGGCGGCCCTGACGGGTGACCGCGAGGGCGCGATCCGTGCCTACCAGCACTACCTGGCGCTGCGCTCCGATCCCGAGCCGGCGTTGCGACCACAGGTACAGCAGGTCCGGGACGATCTCGCAGCACTCCTGAGGGAGCCGGGGCCGTAGGTCGTCGCGGTCGGTCCGGGCCAGTGGGTGAGCCGCTTATCCCGATTTTACCGTGTACATGAAAGGAAGGAGGCACACCAGACACTTCCCTCAATCATGGAGACCTTATGCGCGGCGTACACATTCCCCCTGCGCTCGCGGGCGCCCTCGCCCTCGGCTGCGCCGATTCCCAGTCCCCGACCGCTATCGCTGCCGGCCCTAACTCCCCTGCTTCCAGCATCGTCGAGCGCAGCACCGAGCCGTTCGGCTTCGCCTTCGCCGATGACCGCTACGTTCTATTCATGGGCCTCACGCTCGAGAACGTGATCACCGCTGTCTGCGTGGGGAGTCAGGTGGATGTCGAAGAAGTGCAGGCACTCACGGTAACCCGTCCAAACGATGGCTCTCTCAAGACGCTCCAACGCGGCACGCTCACCTTAGTCGCCATTGAACTATCGGGCCCGGACTTCTGCGCCGACCCAGCCGTAGCGTTTGTCGGTACCGGTCGGGTGCTTTACACAGATAACGATGTGTTTGTCAGCGGGAACCGGGCGAACGCGAGCCAGATCAAGGTGAACGGCACGATGACGGACGCTAGTGGGCAGGCGTACCATCTCACGGCGGTCAATGTTACCGTCAGGGCTCCGGGCGAGAACCAGGATGACCTTCTCAATCAAAACACGAAGATCAAACTGACGTCTATTGGCGGCTAGGCGGGCGGGCCAGCAAAGAGTCACAACCCACGGGGGCCGGGGCTACTCCCCCGGCCCTTCGCCACGGCGCTTGGTGTCTCCCTGTCGACCCGTCGCGCCAGCCTGACTCGCCACCGAGTCCCGTCGATCGTTAGGGTTTCAACTCCCATTCCATCAAGCGTTTGACACTCCTGCTGACGCCCGGCTGCGCCCGCGTGCGTAGCGTGTTGTGTCGACTGGTGTCGGCGAGCTGCTTGCGCTGGCCACCGAATGGGTCACAACTGCATCGCGAGGACCTCCACCATGACTCCGCTTCGCTACGCCACGCTGGCCGCCACCGTGATAATAGGGCTGCTCGCCTCTGCCTCCGCTGCGCAAGCCAGCAACGCCCCCGCTCCGGTGACCGTGGCCCCGGCCGCTCCACAGCCCGGTCTCTCCCTGGATGACCTGGTCCGGTTGCACGTCGCGGTGACCAGCCTGATGACGCATCCCACGCCCGGTGCCCTGACCACGATTCAAGAGATCCGGTCCGCGGGTACCGCCGGCAGGAACTGAGGAGGAGGGCCGCCCCGGGGAGCCTGCCGAGTTCGGGCGGCAAGCCGCAGAATGAAACGGTGGAGAAAGCGCGGGACAGGCAGGATAGACAGGTGAGAATAAGTTCCGACGCGCGGCGTCTGACGGACAACACCCCTTCTCAACCCAATCGCCCCTGAAGACACGGAGCCTGACCATGTCTGTCCGTACCGCAGTCGGTCCCAGCATTCTCGCGGCGATCGTGGCGCTGACGCTCGGTGCCTCGCCGGCGGAAGCCCAGCGGGTCTCCCTCTCGCCGACCATCGGTGTGTACATCCCCACCAGCGAGCTGGTGAAGGCGTCCCAGGGTGAGGAGTTCAAACAGGAGGTCGCGCTGTCGGTAGGCGGCCGTCTTGGGGTCACGATCAGCCCCCGCTTCGGCGTGGAGACTTCGGTGAGCTACGTCCCGAGCAACCTGCGGTTCACCTTCGACGACACCGAGACCACGACCGATGCCAACCTGCTGCTGGGCACGGTCCGGGCCACCCTTCACGCCATCCCCATGACCAGCCCGGTCTGGCTCAGCCTCAACGGCGGAGTCAGCATGATCCGTCGCGGCGGAGAGGCCTACGCCGAAGCCGACGACAAGAGCGATGTGGGTGGGGTCGTGGGAGCGACCGTAGGGTTCCGGCTCGGCAGCATGCTCAGCTTCTACGTCGCGGCGGAGGACTACATCTACGGCGCGCGGGTGGAAGGCACCGGTCTCGAGGAAGAGAGCAGGACGCAGAATGACGTGCAGATCGCGTTCGGGTTCGGGTTTCCGGTCGGTCGCTGAGCGTGCCTCTCCTCGCTCACTCGACCCCTGAATCCTTTGTCTACGGCTTGGTTGGCACGGAACCCTCGATTAGACTGGTGCAGTCATCGGTTTCACCATCCGGTCCGTCATCCGCGGGGGACACGTGAAGTTGAGTTGGATCCTGGCAGCGACACTGCTGCTGCCCACTGTCGCGGTTGCTCAACGGCCCCCCATCCTCGGGACCTGGAAATTCGACTTGAAGCAGGGAGACAAGAAGCCCGGCCCGCGCACCGTGATCGTCCGGGCCGACAGCAGCGCGAGCTACGGGGCCGAGACCGTCCGTTGGCGGATCATCGGCGACAGCCTGGCGCTCGCCTTGGGCGGCGAGTGGGTGAACTACCGCCTCAAGGTAAAAGGCAAGCGACTGACCCTGTCCGGCGGCGACCTCACCGAGCCCGTCACCTTCCAGTTGGTCGGTCCGCCGACGCCGCGGCCCGACACGGTGGCCGTCCCTCCCGATCCGATCACCGAGCCGATCTGACCCCCGACGCCTCGATATTGTGCGCCGCGTACGCCCCGAGAATATTCTCGGGGCGGTGTCATTTCATCGAGTGCCTTAGCAAGGAGCACGTCATGCGCCCGCCCCATGGAGCATTCCGGCGCGCCGTCGTCCTGAGCATTTCCCTCACACTTCTCCCCGGGCGCCCCCAGGCTCAGACCAGCCCGATCGCACAGGCGATCCAGGGCGAGGCGAATCCCGTCACCCCCGAGATCAGCACCAAGGAGTTGCAGCGGATCCTGGCTGACGCCTCCGCGCCCGTTCTCGACGTCCGCTCGGCCCAGGAATACGCCATTGCTCACATTCCCGGGAGCAGAAACTTCTTCGAGAAGGAAGTCGAGCTGATCGTCGGGGCCTACCCCGACCGTGCCACGCCGCTGGTGTTCTATTGCAACGGTCCCTACTGCGGCAAGTCAAAGCGTCTCTCGGAGGAGCTGCTGAAGCGCGGATACAGCGGCATACGCCGGTATCAGCTGGGGCTTCCCGTCTGGCGCGCGCTGGGGAATACCGTCCAGACCGATATCGCCGGCCTGCGCTACGTCATGGCCGGCGACAGGACCGCGGTTTACGTCGACAGCCGTGCGCCGGATGCGTTTGCCCGGGGTAGTCTGCCGAAAGCGGTGAATATCCGAAAGGGCGAGGCGGAAGTCGCCAATGAAGACGGCCGTCTGCCCTACAGGGACAAGGGCACCCGTGTGATCGTCTTCGGTGAGAGCGCCGCGGAGGCTCGGGTCGTTGCAGAGGAGATCGCGCATAAGGCGTACTGGAACAGCAGCTATTTCGGTGGATCGTATCGCGACCTGGCGGGAATGGCGGCGCGCTGATCAGAGGGCGAGTGCGAACTGCGCGCTCGCCCGTGACACCACCGGGATCGGCCCCAGGGGCTCGTCCTGATCGGCCACATGCAGCGTGCCGCTGAACCCGGCACGCCGGAGGGCAGACGCCACCGTCGCGCGGGCGTCGTCCGCCGAGTTGCACTGCCGGCTCAAATGTGCCAGCACGACGACGCCCAGCCCGGGATGATGCAGCTCGGTGAGCAGCTCGGCCGCCGCCCGATTGGACAGATGCCCGGCTGAGCCGGCGATCCTCCGCTGCACGACGGGCGGATACTGGCTGGTGCGGAGCAGCACGTCGTCGTGATTGGCCTCCAGCACGATCGCTGTGAGGTTTCGGAGCAGGTAGCGCACGGCGGCGGTGGCTCGGCCAAGGTCGTAGGCGACGCCGACCCGGATGCCACCGGCCGCCTCCACCGCCAGTGCCAGGGGCTCGGCGGCGTCATGGCTGGTGGGGCAGGCGGTGACCATGAACGGTCCGATCTCCACCCGGGTGCAGAGCCCGAGTGGGCGGTGCTCGGCGTGGCGCATCTTGGGCTCCAGACGGGTCCAGGTGCCCGGAGCCGTGAGCACCGGCACGCCGAGCCTCCGCGCCAGCCGCCCCGCACCGCGTGCGTGGTCGCCGTGCTCGTGGGTGAGGACGATGGCGCCGACCCTCCCCAGCGCGAGGCCTGCCGTCTCGGCCCTCCGCTCGATCTCCTTCGGGCTGAACCCGGCGTCGATCAGAATCGCCGTCCCGTCGTGTTCCACCGCGCAGCAGTTCCCGCGCGAGCCCGAGCCCAGGACGTAGAGCGCCGTCATCCCCGGCCTCGCTCGTAGGTTCGACGGAGCGATTCCTGGCGCAGGTCCGACCATGCCACGTCGCGGCGCGCGAGGACCCGTCGGGCAACCGTGAGGAAGCCCTCCTCGGTGATCCGCTCTCCCGCGCACCCCCAGGCGAATGGGGGGACGTACTTGGGCGCGGCGGAAGAGCCGAACACGTTCGCTCCCGCGCCGATCACGGCGCCGGTGGGCAGCATCGTGCCGATGGCGGTCTTGGCGTGATCGCCGAATAGCGTCCCCAGGTTGGAGCGCCCGGTCTCGATCCGGACGCCTGCCACCTCCAGCCGGACCGGCCCATAGGTGTTCTTGAGGTTCGAGGTGGTCGTGCCCGCGCCCAGGTTTACCCAGTGGCCCACCACGCTGTGGCCGACGAACCCGTCGTGCGCCTTGTTGCCGTAGCCCAGGAACACGCTGGCCGCGATCTCGCCCCGAATGCGGCACTCCGGTCCGAATACCGATCCGCGCACGAACCCGCCCGAGCACCCGAGTCCCGGCGCCGATGTACGTCGGGCCCTCCAGCCTGGTGCCGCTCTGCACTTCGGCGCCTTCCTCGATGACCACGGGACCGTTCCTGACGTCGAACACCACTCCCGGCTCCACCGTCGCCCGAAGGCAGATGGCGTCGGCCGGATCGCCGAGGACGATGCTGCCCTCCGGTACTCCGGTGGAGGGCGCGGCGCGAAAGTCGGCGCAGTCGGCGGGGAGCAGGCGCTCGAGCGCGGTGATGAGATCGTACGCGCCCCGAAGCAGCACGCCGTCGACCTCGAGTCCGGCGCCGTCATCGGTCGGCCGCTCCCAGTGCTCGCCGGCCGGTACCACCCAGCCGACCGTGGTCCCGCCGTGGGTGAGGCGGCGAACCGGGCCGGTGGACTCGATCGGCGCGCCGGACGGCGCGAACCACGACGCCGCGATGATCGCCGGCCCTTCGATCGGCATGCGCTCGCGGGCCGGCGGCTCGTCGAACTCGCTGAATCCCGCCACGTGCTCGCCCAGGATCGCGGTGGTATCGCGCTGCAGCGCCCCTTCCCACCGCTCCCGAATCCGCCAGAGCCCGGCACGCAGCTCCGCCACCGGTCTCACCCCGGCGAACGGGGCCCAGGCGGACCCCGCCGGATCCGGCTCGAGCAGGTAGAGAGTGGTCACGGGCGAGTATCGCGCACGGGGGGCCGGAAGGGCGTCGAGCAGCTCCTTCATCGACGCGGCGCGCTCGGCGGGCATCACCAGGATGCGGCCGTTGGCCTGCACCACCACCAGTTCCTGGACACCGTAGAGGATGATGGGATCGCGATCCGACCAGACGACGCAGTCCTGGCTCTGGTGCAGGAACGCGTCTCCCACGACCACGTTCCCGCCCGTGTCCTTGGGCCGCACCCGTGCCAGCGCCTGCCAGGTGCCGACATCGTCCCAGGCGAACTCGCCCCGGACCACCGCCACGGCCGCGCTGCGCTCGAGCAGGCCGACATCGATGGAGATCGGGATCACTTCGCGAAAAAACCGTTCGACGTCGCCCGCGGCGAGCGCGGGAAGGGCCTGAGCGACCTCGGGCGTGTGCGAGCCGACCTCCGCCAACAATCGCGTGGCGGTCCAGGCGAAGAGGCCGCTGTTCCAGAGCGCGCCGGCCGCCATCAGGTCCAGCGCCGTCGCGGCGTCGGGCTTTTCCGAGAATCGGGCGACGCTGCGCGCGGCCTCGTCCAGTGGCGCGCCGGGCACGATGTAGCCGTAGCCGGTCTCCGGCCTGGACGGCACGATGCCGACGGTGACCAGCCGGTCGTGCCGCCGCGCGGTCGCGAGCGCCGTGTCGGCGGTCTGCCGGAACGCCGCGGCGTCGCCCACCGCCCAGTCGGAGTGCAGCGAGAGGACTTCGGCCGCGGGATCCCGGCGCTGCGCCTCCCAGGTGGCCCAGATGAGGGCGGGTGCGGTGGACGCCGCGCGCGGCTCGATCAGCATGTTCTCGGCGCTGAGCTTGAGCCGGTGCTGCAGCTTGCCCGCCAGAGCGGCGCCCGCCACGACCAGTATGCGCTCGCGCGGGATGAGACCGGCGAGCCGGTCGACCGCGTCCTCCGCGCTCGAGCTCGGGCCCGCCAGAGGAAGCAGCTGCTTGGGGTTTTCCGGAGTGCTGAGCGGCCAGAATCGGGTGCCGGAGCCGCCGGCGAGAAGCACCGCCCACCTCATGAAGGACTCACAGCAAGCCGGCCAGTGCCGGTCCGTGATGCCGCAGGTCGTACAGCAGCGGACCGACGTCCGCATCGAGTCGGGCGAGAATGGCGAGCCAGTCTTCGCTGCCGGCGCGGGCCAGCACCACGAGACCGCCCGCGTAGTCGAGCACGGCGGTCCGCAGTTCCCCTCGACCCGCGCCATCGCCCAACCGCGCGGCGTACTGCGCGAGGGTGGCCGCCAACGCCGCCACCGTCTCCGGCTCGAACGCCCGCGCCCGCCGCGTGGTCGATCGGCAGGCCCTCGCCGCTCAGCAGTAGCGCGGCCTGCTACGCCGTCGCGCGCGGCGAGGCTGCGCAGTACGTCGCCCAGACCGGCCATTCGTCGTGCTCCGTCGCCGAGGGAAAAAAGGTGAGCGCAACGTAGAAGTCGCCTCGGGCGAAGTCAAGAAACGATGCGTGGTTGACCCGACTCGTTTCCGCTCTTAGAGTTCACTCTCTATGCCCACAATTCGCCGTCTCCTGCCGCTCCTCACGCTGTCGGCCCTCGCCGCGTGCAGCGATAACGACAATCTGCCCGATCCGACCGAGGCGAACTTCGTGGACACGGTCACCGTCGGGTCGCTCACCGACACCCCGATCACCACCGCCAGCGGCTTCGCCGTGGGCGTCGGGTCGATCCGTACCGACCTGGATCCGAACTTCGACTTCGCGTACGACATCCAGGGCGACCCCGCCACCGGGACCAGTGTGTTCCTCCCCCGCGCCTCGCTCGGCATCGTATCCGGGAGCTCGGCGGAGCCGGGGCTCATGCGCCGCGACGAGGCCTTCGACGAGATCGAGGTCGCGCCGAGCAACGGGTACGTGACCGAGGAAGCGGTCCCGGTCGCGCTCGGAGAGCGATACGTCGTCCGTTCCAGGGTCACCTGCGGCGTCGGGGTGCCGCGCTATGCGAAGGTCGAGATCATCGGGTTGGTGGACAACTCGGTCGTCCTCAAGGTCCTGGCGAACGAAAACTGCGGCTACCGCGGCCTCGAGCCCGGCCTCCCCGACCGCTGACTCCCACGTGATCGACCTCAAGCGTCTGCGCCAGGATCCCGAGGGCAGTCGCGCCAGTCTCCTCCGTCGCCGCGATCCGGCTCTCGCCGAGTCGGTCGATGCACTCCTCGACCTCGACCGCGAGCGACGTGAGATGCTCGTCCGGGTGGAGGCGCTCAAGGCCGAGCGCAACGCAGCGACCGAAGAGGTCGCGCGACGAAAGCGCGCCAAGGAGCCGGCCGAGGAGCTTATGGTGAAGCTGAAGGAGTCGGGCGAGCAGGTGAAGGTGCTCGATGGACGCCTGCGAGAGGTCGAGTCCGCCCTGGAGCGCCTGGCGCTCACCCTGCCGAACTTCCCGTCCGACCTCACGCCCGACGGCGACGCCACAGCCAACCGCCAGGTCCGCACCTGGGGCGAGCCTCCCTTACTCGACTTTCAGCCCAAGCCCCATTGGGAGATCGCGGCCGCCCTCGGCATCCTCGACCTGCCCGCCGGCGCCAAGCTGACCGGCGCCGGCTTTCCCGTGCTGCGGGGAGTGGGGGCCAAGCTGGTCCGCGCGCTCGCGGGACTCATGCTCGATCTGCACACCCGCGAGCATGGCTACATCGAGATTGCGCCGCCCTACCTGGTGAATCGGGCGACGCTGACCGGGACGGGGCAGCTCCCCAAGTTCGAGGACGATCTCTACGGCTTCGCGGCGGACGACCTGTTCCTGATTCCCACCGCGGAGGTGCCGCTCACCAATCTGCATCGGGACGAGATCCTGGAGTCGGCCGATCTCCCGCGGGGATACGTCGCCCACACGCCGTGCTTCCGCCGCGAGGCGGGCGCGCACGGCAAGGATACCCGCGGGCTCATCCGGGTGCATCAGTTCGACAAGGTCGAGCTGGTCCGTTTCGCCCGTCCCGAGGAATCCGACGCGGAGCACGAGCGGATGACCGCGCACGCCGAGGCGGTGCTCAAGCGCCTCGAGATTCCCTACCGGGTGGTCGAGCTCGCGGCCGGAGACACCGGATTCGGCAGCGCCCGCACCTTCGACCTCGAGGTATGGGCGGCCGGCGTCGGCACCTGGCTCGAGGCCTCCAGCTCCAGCACCTTCACCGACTTCCAGGCCCGGCGCGCCAATATCCGGTTCCGCCGGGAGCCCCGCGCGAAGCCGGAATTCGTTCACACCCTCAACGCCTCGGGCGTCGCCTTCCCGCGCACCATCATCGCCCTGCTGGAGAACAACCAGGCGGCCGACGGGTCGGTGCGGGTGCCGAAGGCGCTGGTACCGTACCTCGGTGTCGACCGACTGGCTCCGACCGCCTAGGGAGCGGCTCCAGCGGCTCGCGCCGAGCGTCGCGGTGCTGCTGGTGGCCGTGCTCTCGGGCCTCAGTCTGGGCACCGGCCTGCTCATCATCCGCCACTTCAAGGCCGACGCGACCGCCACCAGCCGGCTCTATTCGGGTGTCTTCGGCGGGCTCAACGATCCCGACCCCGGCTCGGAGGCCGAGGCGCTGTTGCGGCTGGGGGAGCAGGTGCGCGCGCTGGGACTCCCGCTGATCATTACCGACGGGACCGGCCGGGTGACGGCGGCGGCGAATCTCCCGTTCGAGGCCGCGCTCGACGATCCCCGGGTGCTCGCCTATGCCGCGCGGCTCGACCGCCAGAACCCGCCGATCGTAGACGCCATCGGCACGGTGCACTACGGACCGCTGCCGGCGCAGCGCAACATCACCGCCCTGGCGGTGCTCCAGGCGCTCACCATCGCGGTGATGGTGGCGGTGGCCGTCTTCGCCTACCGGAACGCGATGGCGGCCCAGCGCGATCGGCTGTGGGTGGCGATGGCGCGGGAAGCGGCGCACCAGATGGGCACGCCGCTGACCAGCCTGCAGGGATGGATCGAGCGGGTGCGCTCGCGTCCCACGCCACCCCCCGATCTCGCGGACCATCTCGCGGCCGATGCGGAGCGGCTCGACCGCGTCGCGCGGCGCTTCGAGCGGATCGGCAATCCCGCCAAGCGCGAGCCGATCGGGCTGGGCGCGCTCGCCGAAGGGGTGGGCGGCTACTTCCGGCCCCGGCTGCCGAAGCGGGCGAATCCCATCGAGCTTCGGCTCGAAGCGCCCGGCGCGGGGCCGACCGTCGTCGGTGATCCGGTGCTCTTGGAGTGGGCGCTGGAGTCGCTGGTAAAGAACGCGATCGACGCGCTGCAGGGACGTGGTGGCACGATTATCCTGCGAATCGGAGCCGAGGAGGGGATGGGGACGGTGCGCGTGATCGACGACGGGCCCGGCGTTCCGAAGGAGATCCGCCGCACCCTCTTCGAGCCCGGAATCACGACCAAGCGTGGCGGGTGGGGAATCGGGCTCGCGCTGTCCCGCCGGGTCGTGGAGGATGCCCACCGCGGCACGTTGCTGCTCGAGCCTTCGGAAAAGGGAGCCTGTTTCCTGATACGCGTACCGCTGGCCGACCCGGTCGGATGATCGATACCTCCGCCCACGAGCTGCCGCTCGCCCTGAACCCAGCCCAACAGGAGGCGGTGGAGCACGTTCACGGCCCGCTGCTCGTGCTCGCCGGCGCGGGGTCGGGGAAGACCCGGGTCCTCACCACCCGGATCGCCGCTCTGATCGACCGGCACGGGGTGCCTCCCCAGCGCATCTTCGCGGTCACCTTCACCAACAAGGCCGCCGGCGAGATGAAGCAGCGGATCGGACGGCTGCTCGGCCGGGACCCGTCGGGACTCTGGATCGGAACCTTCCACTCGCTCTCCGCCCGGCTGCTCCGGCGCGAGGCCGAGCTGCTGGGGTTCACTCGCCAGTTCACGATCTACGACGAGGACGACAGGCTGAGCCTGATCAAGCGTCTGATGGATCAGCGGGGCCACTCGACCAAGCTGTTCCCGCCCAGAGCGGTCCAGTCGCTGATCTCGGCGGCGAAGAACCGTATGGTGCTGCCGGCGGAGCTGGCGGCCGGATCGCCGTTCGACCGGCTCGCGGTCGTAGCCGGGGAGGTATACGGCGCGCTAGGGCCCGCTCTCAAGGCGGCGAACGCGATGGATTTCGACGACCTGATGCTGCATCCGCTCACGCTCTTTCGCGAGCATCCCGACCGGCTCCGGGCCTATCAGCAGCGGTTCAGCTTCATCCTGGTGGACGAGTTCCAGGACACCAACCGGGCGCAGTACGCGCTGATCCGCCTGCTCGGCGCCCACGGCAACGTGTGCGCCGTGGGCGACGACGATCAGTCCATCTACGGATGGCGCGGCGCCGATGTCCGCAACATGCAGGACTTTCTCACCGATTTTCCCGGCGCGAAGCTGGTGCGACTGGAGGAGAACTACCGCTCCACCCAGATCGTGCTCGACGCGGCCAACGGCGTCATCGCCGAAAACAGCGGCCGGATCGGGAAGACCCTCACGACCCGCCGTCGCGGCGGCGAGATGGTCACCCTGCTCGCCGCGGCCGATGAGCGGGACGAGGCCGAGTGGGTGGCGCGGGAGCTGGAGCGCCGGAGCGCGGCGGGCGAGTGGCGCTATCCCGAAATGGCGGTGCTCTACCGCACCAACGCGCAGAGCCGCGCGCTGGAGGAGGCCTTCCGCCGCGCCGGAATCCCGTACCGCCTGATCGGCGCGATCAGCTTCTACGAGCGGCGGGAGGTGAAGGACCTGCTCGCCTACCTCAGACTGGTCGCCAACCCCTCCGACGACGAGGCCTTCCTCCGCGCGGTTGGGGTTCCCCGCCGAGGATTGGGAGATACCAGCCTGTCGATCCTCGGGCAGACGGGAGTGCAGTGGAACAAGTCCCTGCTCGCCACCGCGCGGGTGGGGGACCGGATCCCTGAGCTCCGGCCCAACGTCCGAGAAGCGTTCAGGTCGTTCGCCGCCTTCATTGACGGGCTGGGGGAGCGGGCCAGCCGTTTGGCGCCCGCCGACGTCCTCGAGCACGTCATCCGCGCCATCGATTACGAGGCGGTGCTCCATGCCGAGGGCCCGGAAGGCGCCGACCGGTGGGAGAACGTCCGCGAGCTCCTGGCGAGCGCGGCGGACTGGTCCGAGGAGGTGACCGACGACCCCGAGTCGGGAACCCCGCTGGAGCGGTTCCTCGCCGAGGCCGCGCTGCTCTCGTCGGCCGAGACGGTGACCGGAAACGAAGACGGCGTCACCCTCATGACGCTCCACACCGCCAAGGGCCTCGAGTGGCCGGTCGTGGTGCTTACCGGCCTGGAGCACGGCCTCTTCCCGCTCGCGCGTGCGGAGGAGCAGCCCGAGGGTCTGGAGGAGGAGCGCCGCCTCTGCTATGTGGGCCTGACTCGCGCCAAGGACAAATTGTACCTGACCTGGGCCCGCGCCCGGCGCCGTGGCGGTGAGCTGCGGCCGGGCATCCCCTCGCGTTTCCTCAAGGCGCTTCCTCCCGCCATCGTGGAGGAGCGCAGGACCACTTCGCTCTGGGCGCCAGACTGGTCGGCCGGACAGTCGGGGAGGCGAGGCGAAGGGCAGGGGGCCTGGCGCGGTTCGCGCGGATCGACCTACAACAACACCCCGACCCCCCGCGCGCCCGAGACCGCGGCCGAGGAATCGCAGGACGCGCCCCGCTACGTCAAAGGCGAGCGCGTGCGGCACCGGCGCTTCGGCAGCGGAACCATCCGCGGTCTCACCGGCGTCGGCCGCGACCTCAAGGTGTCGGTCGCCTTCGACGACGAGGAAGTGGGCGAGAAACAGCTGCTCGTGGCGTACGCCGGTCTCGAGCGAGAATGGGAGAGCGCATGAGCATCGGTCGCAACGAGGTGCTGCACGTGGCCAAGCTGGCCGAGCTCGCCGTGAGCGAGGGAGAGCTGGACCGGCTGGTCGATCAGATGAACCGGATCGTGGACTACGTGGCACAGCTCGATGAAGTGCCCGCCGACCGGATGGCCGCGGCGTTCCTTCCCGGCCCTCAGGCCGTCGGTCTGCGCGAGGACGTGCCCGGGCCGGTCCCGCTCGCCCGGCCTCCGGCGACATTCGCCCCCGAGTACAGAGAGGGCTTCTTCCTGGTGCCGCGCCATGGCGCGATGGAGGAGTCGTGACCCGGTCCTCCTCGGTCGCGCGAGAGACGGGCGAGCGGCTGGCCGCCGCGGCACCGCTCAACGCGACGCTGCACTGGTCGCAGAAGCTGCTCGACGCCGAGGCCGCGCGGGTGGAGACCATGCCCGCGCCGGGACCGCTCGCGGCGCTGCCGGTCGCGCTCAAGGACAACATCGTGACCGTCGAGCAGCCGACCACCTGCGGCTCCCGGATCCTGGAGGGCTACCACTCGCCCTACGCCGCCACGGCGGTGACCCGGCTGCGCGAGGCCGGCGCGATGATCGCGGCCAAGACCAACATGGACGAGTTCGCGATGGGGTCCTCCACCGAGCACTCCGCCTTCGGGCGGGTGAAGCACCCCCTGGATCCCGCGCGGGTGCCGGGCGGGTCCTCCGGCGGCTCGGCGGCGCTGGTCGCCGCCGGCGTGGTGCCGGTGGCCCTGGGCTCGGAGACGGGCGGCTCGGTGCGGCAGCCGGCGTCGTTCTGCGGAGTGGTGGGCATGAAGCCGAGCTACGGCCGGGTGAGCCGCCACGGGCTGGTCGCCTTTGGATCGTCCCTCGACTGCATCTCCATCTTCAGCCGGAGCGTGGACGACGCCGGCCGGGTGCTGAGCGTGCTGAGCGGGCACGACCCGCTCGATTCCACCACCGTGGACCGGCCGCCGATGCCGATGCCCACCGCGCTCGCCGATCTCAAGGGCGTTCGCGTTGGCCTGCCGCGGGAGTACTACCCGTCCGACCTCCATCCCGGAGTCGCCGCCGCGCTCCAGCGCACCCGTGAGGCGATCCTGGACCTGGGCGGCCAGGTCTGCGAGGTCTCGCTTCCCCATTCGCCCTATGCGGTCCCGACCTACTACATCGTGGCGCCGGCCGAGGCCGCGGCCAACCTGGCCCGGTACGATGGCGTCCGTTACGGCCCCCGGAAGGTCGGCCCCGAGGGCGACATTCACTCGCTCTACCGGACAACGCGCGGCGAAGGGTTCGGGGCGGAGGTGCGGCGGCGGATTCTGGTGGGGACGTACGTGCTGAGCGCCGGCTACTACGATGCCTACTATCGGAAGGCGCAGCAGGTGCGGGCGCTGATCGCCGACGATTTCCGGCAGGTCTTCGCCTCCGGCGTGGATCTGCTGCTGACGCCGACCACGCCCACCCCCGCGTTCAAGGCCGGGGAGAAGACGGGGGATCCGGTCGCCATGTACCTGGCGGACGTCTTCGTCTGCGCCGTCAGCCTGGCCGGCCTGCCGGCCGTGAGTTTGCCGGTGGGGCACAGTGAGGGCTTGCCGGTCGGCGCGCAGCTGATCGCGCCGTTCTTCGAGGACGAGCGGCTTCTCGCCGCCGCCGGCGCGATCGAGCGCGCGGTCCCGGCCGCCGCGGAGGTTCGCTGATGGACTGGGAGACGGTGATCGGGCTCGAGGTTCACGTGCAGCTGCGGACCCGGACCAAGATGTTCTGCGCCTGCCGTGCCACGTTCGGCGATCCGCCCAACACCAATGTTTGCCCGGTGTGCCTCGGATTGCCCGGCGCGCTGCCGGTGCCGAACGCCGAGGCCGTGCGGCTGGGGACGGCGGCGGCGCTCGCGCTGGGATGCAGCGTGCACCCCACCAGCGTCTTCGCCCGAAAGAACTATTTCTACCCCGATCTCCCTAAGGGGTATCAGATCTCCCAGTTCGACCAGCCACTCGCCACCGGCGGCCGGGTCACCTACGAGTCGCCGGAGCGCGGCCGGATCCAGGCCGGGATCACGCGGCTCCATCTCGAGGAAGACGCCGGCAAGCTGGTCCACGATCGGTTCCCGGGGAAAACGGCGGTGGATCTCAACCGCGCCGGCGTGCCGTTGGCCGAGATCGTGAGCGAGCCGGACCTGCGGTCGCCGAGCGAGGCGCGCGCCTACCTGACGACGCTGCGCCAGATCCTGATCTACGCCGGCGCGAGCGAGTGCAGCATGGAGCAGGGAAGTCTGCGAGTGGACGCCAACATCTCCATTCGCCGCCCCGGCGAGACCGGGCTCGGCACCAAGGCGGAGGTGAAGAATCTCAACTCGTTCGCCAACGTGGAGCGCGCGCTGGAGGCCGAGCGCGCCAGGCAGGTGACGCTGCTGGAGAGCGGCGGACAGGTGACGCAGGTGACGCTGCTCTTCAACGCGGCCACCGGCCAGGTCAAGCAGCTTCGCTCGAAGGAGGAGAGCCACGACTATCGGTACTTCCCCGAGCCCGATCTCCCGCCGCTGGTGCTCGACGACGCCTGGATCGCGGAGCGACGCGAGGCTCTGCCCGAGCTGCCCGAGGCGCGGCGCAGCCGTCTCGAGGTCGCGCTCGGCATCCCGCCGTACGACGCGCGCGTCCTCACCAGCGAAGCGCCGCTCGCCGATTACTTCGAGTCGGTGGTGGCGGCGGGAGTCGATCCCAAGACGGCCGCCAACTGGGTCATGGGCGACGTCATCGCCACGTTCAACCAGACCGGCGGCTTTCCCGTCTCCGCCGGGAGGCTCGCCAGCCTGGTGGGCCTGGTCGGCGCGGGCACGCTGAGCCATCAGGCGGCGAAGCGGGTCTATGCGGAGATGGTCCAGTCGCCCGACGGTGAACCGGCCGCTGTGGCCGAGCGGTTGGGGCTGGTGCAGGTCAGCGACCAGGGAGCCCTCGCGACCTGGGTGGACGAGGCGCTCGCGGCGAGCCCGGCGGAGGTCGCGCGCTACCGGGCGGGCGAGACGAAGCTCATGGCGTTCTTCGTGGGGCAGGTCATGAAGCGGAGCAAGGGAAAGGCGGATCCGAAAGGCGTGCAGCCGGTGTTGCAGGAGAAGCTGCGCGCATCGAAAACGCGGGAACAGTAAACAGTGAACAGGGTGGAACAGTGGAAATGGAGCGCCGTAAGACCCCCGTTCTACCCGTTCACCGTTTACTGTTTACCGTTCCCGGCTTCTCAAGTTGCACTAGGCTCATGGGATCGACGGAAACTGCCCCGTAGCGCATGATCCAGTGCAGGTGCGGGCCGGTCACCCGGCCCGTCCTTCCCACCGCGCCGATGCGCTGACCCGCCGCGACCGTGTCGCCCTCCACCACGTCCGCCTGGCTCAGGTGAAAGTACCCGGTCACCAATCCAGCCCCGTGGTCCAGGTAGATCGCGCGCCCCGCGAGATAGAAATCTGCCACCAGCGCGACCACTCCCCGCGCCGCCGCGCTCACCGGCGTCCCGACCGCCCCCGCGAAGTCGGTGCCCAGGTGGCGGCTCGTCATCCGGCCGTTGTACTCCCGCGACCCGCCGTACGCGCTGGTGATCCGGCTGTTTCGCGGCAGGGTGAGCGGGACGGACCAGAGCCGGGCAGCCTGGTGAGACCGTCGAGACACCTCACGGGCTCGCGCCTGCTCCGACTCGACCCGCACCCGGGTCGCGCTGTCGTACTCCACCATCCGGGGTGGGGCCTTGAGTCGCTCGGTGGGATAGCTCGGATACCGCACGACCAGCCTGTAGAGGGTCGAGTCCACCCGGTCTTGGCGCGACAGACGCAAGTCGACCGGCAAAGTGTCGTCTCCCTCCAGGGGGATGCCGAGCAAGGCGACGAAACCCCGGTCGACCGCCTCGAAATGGAGCGGCTCGCCCCCTGCCTCGCCTTCGACCGCACTGAGCCTGGGTTGATCGTTCCGCGACCAGTCGTCCTCGATCCTGAGCCATGCGACGGATCCCCGTGCCGGCGTCGCGGGTGTCGTTCGCAGCACGAAGGAGGGAGCGGTGAACTGCGCGGTTGCGATGCGAGTGCCGGCGAGGAACAGGAGCGCCACGAGGAGTGACTGGCGGGCGGCCGCCATCAATGGAGCAGCCGCCTAATCAGCTCTTCCTCAGTGGGGAACTCGCGGATCAGCTGTGCCGCGCTCCCCATCTCGAAGTCGGCGAAATCGAACCCGGGCGCGACGGTGCACCCACACAGCACGCCGTCATCCTCGGGCTCGGCGGCCTGCCAGACGCCCGCCGGGACCACCACCTGCGGATCCGACCGGTCGAGCCGCCTCATGCCGGTGCCGAGGAGGTAGACGCGCAGAGGTCCCCCGTCGTAGTGATGCCAGACCTCGTCCGAGGCGATCCGGTGCCAGGCACTCCGGGCACCCGGCGGGAGGAGGTAGTGGATAGCGGTGGAGGCGGGGCGGCGGCGGCCGTCGGGGAGTTCGAGTGCCAGCGGGCTGCGGAAGGTCTCGCGGTAATACCCGCCCTCGGGATGAGGAACCAGGTCCAGCCTGCGGATGACCTCGGCGGCGTCCATCGGCGGCGCCAGGCCGGCTCAGCGCCGCCGGCCGTTGACGAGCGCCTTGGGCGAAGGCGCCGAGCCTTCCGGCGCGCGCCAGGGAAGCTTCTGCGGAATCCGGATCCAGTGCTCCAGCGGGCGGTCGGGCAGGCCGAAGTGCTCCCGGGCTGCTTCGCGCAAGCGGGCCGGGTTGCGCCGGCCGGCGGCGCGAAGCACCCGGCGGCGCAGATCCTTCGCCGCTTTGAGCGGGCGCTCGCCTGACGGGTCGAGCTGGTGCGCGCTGGCGCTGCTGCCGCCCAGCAGCTCGATCATGTAGTCGAAGGAGAGGCCGAGGTGACGCTCGACATCCTGATCGGCCAGGGCCCACCGGCTGTACTCCCGAGCCACCTGGCTGGCTCGCTGCCAGCTCGTGGTCTCGGTGAGTCGCACCATTCCGCGGAAGAGTCGCCGGTTGGTCCGCACGCTGAAGATCGTCGGCGCGATGAGCCGATCGAGATGGGCATCGGCCTCCGCGTGATCCAGCAGGATCACGTCCTTGGCCGCCCGGGCGTAGGCGTCGCCCAGGTGCGCCTCGACTCGGGTCTCCCAGTAGGAATGGCCGACCCTGGCCGTGCTGCTGGTCAGCATGAGCTGCCGGGGCACGAAGTAGTTGTGCGCCACGGTATCGGCCGAAAGGTGGCAGAGGTATCCCAGCCCGAAGGCGCGCATCGCGTCCGACTCGGCCAGGTCGTGGATCTCCTGGCCCACGTGCCAATAGTGGCAGTGCCGCCCCAGCGGGGCGTAGTGCTTGGCGATGGATGAGTCGGCCGCGATGTTGCCGTAAAGGAAGTCGAACGGGTAGGCCCGGAGCAGGTCGGCGATCGCCACCGGGAGCACCGGCAGGTTCGCCAGCACCGACTCGCCGAGATAGATGTGGGTCCCCGGAGTCCAGGCGTGCGCGACCTCGGGAGCGATCAGAAGGATGAGCCCGACGACGATGATCGCCCCGGCGAGCCGGGCAGGCGTCACCGCTTGCTCGGAACCAGCAGGCGCCGCACCCGTCCCAGCATGCCGTTCCCCTGTCGGGAGGTGCGAAGCGCCGCGGCCACGTCGAGGGCGGTGTCCTCCACCTCCTCGTGCACCAGGTCGTAGAGGGTCTCGAGATCGGCGAGCTTGGCCTCGACGCTGTCCACTCCGCGCACCAGCTTGCGGCGGATGCGCCGGCTCGCCTGGGTGAAGGCCCCGACTTCCTGGCGGAGGAGAACCAGCAGGTCCTGCCCCTGATCGCTCAGCCGCCGCACGCCGGCGAGCGCCTGCCCGATGTCCTCCTGGTAGCCCTGGACCATCGTGCTGAGCTTCTTGGTCTCGCCCGAGATCCGGAGCGCCGCCACCGCCACGACGACGGCCCCGGCGAGGATCGAGACGGCGATCACCACCAGCGAGATCGCCATCGTCGGCCCCACCCAATCGGGCGTGGCCCCGACCTGCACGAGCGCGAGAGTCATCATTCGTCCCTCATCCTCCGAAAGAGCCAGGTTGCCCCGGGCGCGACGTCACACCGCTGAAAACAATGGCGTCGCGGGTACTCCGCAACCCCCTTGAGCCGCTTGACGCGTGCAACCGGCCTCGGCAGCTTTGGCCATGCCTCCTCGATTCCTCGTCCGCGGCGGTCGCCCGCTGCGCGGCACCATCCGCCCCGCCGGCAACAAGAACGCCGCCCTCCCGATCCTCGCCGCCAGCGTCCTCGCCGACGGCATCGTCGAGCTGGACAACATCCCCCGCATTCGCGACGTCGAGACCATGCTCGCGGTCCTGCTGGACCTCGGCGCTCAAGCCGAGTGGACCGCGGCGAACGCTCTGCGGATCGACACCAGGCCGCTCCGTCCCAAACCGCTCGATCCGGCGCTCTGTGCCAAGATCCGCGCCTCGATCCTGTTGGCCGGCCCGATGCTGGCGCGCTTCGGCTCGGTGAGCCTGCCCCCGCCGGGCGGCGACGTCATCGGCCGGCGTCGGGTGGACACCCATTTCCTCGCGCTCGAGCAGCTCGGCGCCTCGGTCATGGTGGGCGACCGCTACGAGCTGGAGGCCAAGGGACTGACCGGCGCCGACATTTTCCTGGACGAGCCCAGCGTCACGGGGACCGAGAACGCGCTCATGGCCGCCGTGATGGCCAAGGGCCGGACCGTGCTCCGCAATGCCGCGTGCGAGCCCCATGTACAGGATCTGGCCCGGGCGTTGGTGGCGATGGGTGCCCAGATCGAGGGGATCGGCTCCAACATCTACACCATCGAGGGCGGGCGTCCGCTCGGCGGGGCGAGCTACGCGATCGGCCCGGACCACATCGAGATCGGCAGCTTCATCGGTCTCGCGGCCGTCACCAACGGCGAGGTCGCGATCGACCCGGTGCGGCCGGAAGACCTCCGCAGCACCCTGCTCGGATTCGAGCGGCTGGGCATCCGCCCGCGGATCGAAGGCACCCGCCTCACGGTCATGCCCGACCAGGAGCGCCGCATCCGGCCCGACCTCGGCGGGCACGTGCCCAAGCTCGAGGACGGACCGTGGCCGGCGTTCCCTGCCGACGTGATGTCTACCACTATCGTCACCGCCACGCAGTGTTCCGGCATGTTGCTGGTGTTCGAGAAGATGTTCGAGTCCCGGCTCTTCTTCGTCGACAAGCTGATCGGGATGGGCGCGCGGATCGTCCTGTGCGATCCCCACCGCGCCGTGATCTCGGGACCGGCACCGCTCAAGGGCGGAACCGTGGAGTCGCCCGACATCCGGGCCGGGATGGCCATGCTCCTCGCGGCGCTGGCCGCGGAGGGGCCGAGCACGATCCATAACGTCGGCCAGATCGAGCGGGGCTACGAGCGGATCGACGAGCGGCTCCGGGCCCTCGGCGCGGAGATCGAACGCGCGGATGCTTAGCGACGCCCGCGCGGACGGCACGGCGGACGAAGCAGCGGTACCCGGCGGCGTGCCACGGTTCGAGCTGGGCGAATGGAGAGACCAGCTCGGACTGGTCGCCGGCATCACCGGGCGGGGCGAAGAACCGGGCCGCGGATTCGACCTGGGCCTCTGGAGCGACGCGCCGGTGGGCGAGGTCATGAGCCGCTGGCGGCTCCTTCGTCGGTCATTTCCCGAGTTCTCGACCACGGTCCTGGGGAATCAGATCCACGGCGTCGAAGTGATGGCGGTGGATCCGTCGCCCGGGTGGGTGCAGGTCGAAGGGATCGACGGATGGGTCACCACCGCCCCCGGCGTCCTGCTCACGGTCACGGTGGCGGACTGCATTCCGGTGTACCTCGCCGTCAGGGGGAAGGGCATCGCGCTGCTTCACGCCGGCTGGCGCGGCACGGCGGGCGGCATCCTCGCCCGGGGGCTGGCGCGGCTGATCGAGGCGACGGGGGCCGTCCCGGCTGACGTAGTAATGCATTGTGGAATTGGCATTTGTGGGGCATGCTATGAAGTGGGATCTGAGGTGATGTCGGGCTGCGGAATGCCCGGCGACGGCCCCGGTCCGTGGCGGCTCGACCTGCGCCGGACGCTGGCGGAGCAGGGTACCAGCCTCGGCCTGGGGCGGATCACGCTCTCGTCCCGCTGTTCCGCGCACGAGCGCCCTACCTTTTATAGTCATCGCGCCTCGAAGGGCTCCGACGGGCGGATGGCGGCATATCTCGGGATGCCTCGGCCGGGGGCGCTATCACGTTGACTCTCCCATGATTCGGCGCTAGGTTCATCGTGCTGTCCCGGGGGCGCTTGTATGGGCCGACTGTGATGTGGGGGAGTTCCCCCACATTTTTTTTCCGCTTCCGATGTCTGTTGACGCGCTGCTCAATCCGATTCGTGCCCACCTCGACGGCCTCGGCTTCGAGCTGGTGGACCTGAGGCGAACCGGAACCGTGCAGCGTCCCATCCTGCAGGTACGGGTGGACCGCCCGGACAGCCGACCCGGCCAGGGTGTGACGGCCGACGACTGCGCGGGGATCAGCCGGTCCCTCGAGCGATTCCTGGAATCCACGGCCATGGTCGGCCCGCGATACGTGCTCGAGGTGTCCTCGCCGGGCCTCGAGCGACCGCTTCGCTGGGCGGAGCATTGGCGTCGCTTCATCGGTCGCCGGGCGCGGGTACGAGCCCGGCCGCTGGGCGGCCGGCGCGTGGTGGAGATCGTCGCGGTACCCGATGACGAGCACGTGACCCTGCGGCCCGAGGAGGGCGGAGAGGTCACCCTCGGTCTCGACGCGATCAGCGAAGCGACGCTGTGGGTGGACTGGGCCACCGTAGGCAGGCGGCGGAGCCCCGATTCCTTGGAGTAACACAGATGGCAGGTTCGACCGAGATGTTGGCCGCGTTCCGCGAGCTGACGACCGCGAAACAACTCGAGCGCTCCGATCTCCTCGAGCTTCTGCGCGACGGGATCCAGGCGGCGCTAGTCCGCAAGTTCGGGCCGAACGTCAAGTTCGAGCTGAACGTGGACGAGCTGCAGGGCACCATCCGCGTCGTCCGGCTCCGCCAGGTGGTGGAGGCGGTGGAGGATACCAGCTGGCAGATCGCCCTGGAGGAGGCCCAGTACGAGGACCCGGATTTCCAGCTCGGCGATATGCTCGAGGAGGAAGTGCCGTTCGTCGAATTCGGCCGGCTCGCGGTCCAGGCGGCCAAGCAGCGGATCATCCAGCGGGTGCGCGAAGGCGAGCGGGCCCGGATCCGCGAGGAGTTCACCTCCAAGGTGGGCGAGCTCCTCTCTGGCGAGGTGCAGCAGATCGAGCGCGGCAAGCTCGTCATCATGCTGAACAAGTTCCGCGAGGCGGAAGCGATCATCCCGTACCGGGAGCAGAACCACCGCGAGCACTTCCACCAGGGCGACACCATCCGCGCCGTCCTGAAACGGCTGGAAGAGACGCCCAAGGGGCCGCGGCTCATCCTGTCCCGCGGCGACCCGCTCTTCGTCAAGGCGCTCTTCAAGCTCGAGGTGCCCGAGATCCAGCAGCAGATCGTCGAGATCCGGGCCATCGCGCGCGAGGTCGGCAGCCGAACCAAGGTCGCCGTGATCTCCCGGGACGACTCGATCGACCCGGTGGGCGCCTGCGTCGGCCTCAAGGGCTCGCGGGTGCAAGCGGTGGTGAACGAGCTGGGCGGCGAGCGGATCGACATCGTCCCGTGGTCGCCCGACCCGGAGCGCTTCGCGCGCCTCGCGCTCGCGCCCGCCCGCGTCGCCAAGGTCTTCTCCGATCCCGAGGCCAAGACGATCCAGGCCGTGGTGGACGAGGACCAGCTCTCGCTCGCGATCGGGCGGAACGGCCAGAACGTGCGGCTCGCGTCCGAGCTCACCGGGTGGAAGATCGATCTCTACTCCAGCCGCGAATGGCTGGAGCGCGGTGGCGAAGGCCCGCTCTTCGCGCCGCTGCCGCCCGAGGAGGAGATGGCGTCCCAGGTGCCGCTCAGCGAGCTCCAGGGCGTCTCGCCCGAGCTCACCGCGATCCTGGAGAGTGCCGGCTACAAGATGCTGAACGACATCCTCGATCTGGAGCGGGAAGACATCGCGCGTATCCCGGGCATGAGTCCCGAGGCGGCCGATCAGCTGATGGCATTCCTGGCCGAGCTCACCGACGAGGACGGCGGTGAGGAGGCCAAGCCCCGCGAATGAGTGGGCTCCTGGGCCTGATCGGCCTGGGGTACCGCGCGCGGAACGTCGCCGTGGGTGTGGAGGCGGTCCGGAAGGAGCTACAGGCAGGGAAGTGCCGGTGCGTGGTCGTGGCGGTCGACGCCAGCCCGCGCGCCGTCGACAAAGTGGTCCGGCTGGCGGCCGCCAAGGGCGTGCCCCTCTTGACCGGACCGGGCGCCGCCGCGATCGGCGCGCAGTTGGGAAAGCCGCCAGTGATGGCGGTCGGTGTGCGGGACCGCGCGTTGGCCGGCGGCATGGTGCAGCTGGCGCCCGCACGCACCTGATGGAGGCCTGAGTGGTCAAGACGAGAGTTCACGATCTCGCCGCGGAATTCGGCGTACCTCCTGAGCAGCTGCTCGGCATGCTCAAGGACATGAACATTTTCGTGCGCAGTCACCTCTCCGCCCTGGAGAACGACCAAGTGTCGGCGATCCGGGTGCGCTGGGAGCGGGAGAAGCGCAAGAGCGCCGAGGAGCCCACCGCCAAGAAGGGCCGCCGGAAGGCCGTCAAGGCGGAACCCGCGCAAGTGCCGGTGGAGCCGCGGCCGGCCAAGCGCCGTCGCACCGCCGCGGAGGTCGCGGTCGCCGAGGCTCAGGCAGAGTCGGAGCGGGCCGCTGAACTCGCCGCGTTGGAGCTCGAGCGCCCCATCGTCCATGAGATCGAAGAGACCGCGCCGGCGCAGAGCCTCGAGGAGCGGGCCAAGGCCCTGTTCAAGGATCTGCCGCCGGCACCCGCCGAGCCGTACGAGGAGGCTGTCGGGACGGAATCGGCGGCGCCCGCCCGGCCCGCCGACGCCGCGCCGCTGCCCCCGCGTCGCGTCACGCCGAGCGACTCCCCCCGCGCGCCGTTCATTCCGCCGCGGATTCAGCGTCCGCCCGCGAGCCCGCGGGGCCCCAAGCCGGTCTTCAGCAGCAGCGCGCCCCCCGCGCCCAGCAGGCCCGGCGCGCCCTCGCGCCCGGGGCAGGGAGCACCCCCCACGCGGACCTTCGGGCCCGACGCCGAGAAGGGTGGCAGCCGGAAGAAAGGAAAGAAGGGCAAGCGCTCGATGGTGGACCAGGATGCGGTGCAAGCCAACATCCTGCGCACCCTTCAGGGCATGAAGGGCCCCGCCGGCCGGAAGGGCCGACGCTCCGACGAGCCTTCGTTCCGCGACGTGCAGGCCGGTCGTATGGCGGAGGAGCGGGAAAAGGAAAAGACCCTGATCCGGGTGAACGAGTTCATCTCGGTCTCCGAGCTCGCCGGCGGCATGAAGGTCCCCGCGACCCAGATCGTCCAGTTCGCCTTCAAGGAGCTGGGCCTGATGGTCACGGTGAACCAGCGGCTCGACTTCGATCAGATCGAGCTCATCGCGTCCGCCTTCGGGTTCGAGGCGGTGCGGGAAGACGAATACGCGGCTCAGGCCGAGACCGACCAGGTGGAGGAGTCGCCCGAGAGCCTCGTCTCCCGGCCGCCGGTCGTCACCATCATGGGTCACGTGGACCACGGCAAGACCTCGCTCCTCGACTACATCCGGAAAGCCAACGTCGTCGCGGGCGAGGCGGGCGGCATCACCCAGCACATCGGCGCCTATAACGTCACCCTCGCGGGTGATCGCGATATCACCTTTCTCGACACCCCGGGCCACCAGGCCTTCACCGCCATGCGGGCCCGCGGCGCCCAGGTCACCGACATCGTCGTGCTGGTGGTCGCGGCCGACGACCAGGTCATGCCGCAGACCATCGAGGCGATCAGCCACGCCAAGAACGCCGGCGTGCCGATGATCGTCGCGATCAACAAGATCGACCTGCCCAGCGCGAACGTGCCGAAGGTCAAGCAGGACCTGCTGCAGCACAACGTCGTGCTGGAGGAGTTCGGCGGCAACACGCTTGCCGCGCAGATCTCGGCCAAGAAGGGCACCGGGGTGGACACGCTCCTGGAGCAGATCCTCCTCCAGGCCGAGATCCTCGACCTCAAGGCCAATCCCGACGCCAAGGTGCAGGGTACCGTGCTGGAGGCGACGCTGGATCCGGGCAAGGGCCCGCTCGCGACGATCCTGGTCCAGAAGGGCACCCTCCGGGTGGGCGACAACTTCATCTGCGGCAAGTTCTCCGGCCGCGTCCGCGCGCTGTACGACGAGCGGGGCAAGGCGGTGAAGGAGGCCGGTCCCTCCATTCCGGTGCAGATCCTCGGCTTCGAGGGCGTGCCGGCGGCCGGCGACACCTTCGCGGTCGTCACCGACGCGGTGGAGGCGCGGGAGATCGCGCAGAAGCGGCAGCGGCTCGAGCGCGAGGCGCAGAACCGGCGCACCGCCCGCGGCGGCACTCTGGAGGACTTCAGCCGCGCGCTCAAGGAGGGCGAGGTCTCCACCCTCCGCATCATCATCAAGGCCGACCAGGGCGGCCCGGCCGAAGCGCTGGCCGACGCCCTCGCACAGCTCGGCACGAGCGAGGTCCGGGTGGACGTCGTCCACCGCGGCGTGGGCGCCATCACCGAGAGCGACATCCTGCTCGCCAAAGCGTCCGGCGCGATCGTGCTTGGCTTCCACGTGCGGCCCGACTCGAACGCCCGCGCGACGGCCGAGCGGGAGCAGGTGGACGTGCGGACCTACCGCATCATCTACGAGGCGGTGGAGGACGTGCGGAACGCACTCGAGGGGCTGCTCAAGCCCGAGGAGCGGGAGACGGTGCTGGGCGAGGCCGAGGTGCTGCAGCTCTTCAAGGTCAGCAAGGTCGGCACCATCGCCGGCTGCACGGTCCGCTCCGGCACGATCCAGCGCACCGCGAAGGCGCGCGTCACCCGCGACGGCGTCTCGGTCTACACCGGCGCGCTGTCCAGCCTCAAGCGCTTCAAGGACGACGTCCGCGAAGTGCGCGAGGGTCTCGAGTGCGGCATCGGCATCGAGAACTTCAACGACCTCAAGGTCGGCGACCGGATCGAGTCGTACCGCATGGAAGAGGTGAAGCGGACCCTGTCGGCCAGTGCCGCCGGAGGGGCGGCGAGCTAGAGCACGGAGCTATCGGCTATCGGATAGCCCATCACTCGCATATGCTCGTCGCCATCCAGACCTGGGATCTCCACCTCCCCAACTGCCACTCCCTCAAGGAGAAGCGGGGGGTGTTGAAGCCGCTGACCGTGGGACTGCGGCGGAGCCTGAACGTGTCGGTGGCCGAAACCGGGCATCAGGATCTCTGGCAGCGGGCCGAGATCGCCTGCGCGGTGGTGGGGACCGCGCGGCCCGTCGTCGAGGAGATTCTCCGGGCCGCCGACCGAACGGTGGAGGAGGCGGACGGTGTGCGCATCGTGGACACGGTGACGCAGTACCGATGAGGCAGCCCTCCCGTCGGCCCGAGCAGGTCGCCGGCACCATCCGGCAGGTGATCGCCGACGCCCTCGCCCGCGAGGTGCGCGATCCCCGCGTGGGGCTCGTCACCGTGACCGGCTGTCCTCGTCACCAACGAGCTTTCCCACGCCCGAGTGATGGTGAGCGTGCCCGGAGACGAAGCGGAGAAGGCCAAGGCGATGGAGGGGCTCCAGAGCGCGGCCGGCTTCCTCCGCTCCCGCGTCGCTCGGTCGCTCACAACCCGGACGGTGCCCGAGCTGCACTTCGAGCTCGACAAGGGATTCGAGCACGCCGCGCGGATCGAGGAGTTGCTCCAGTCGATCCGGCGGGAGGAGCAGGACTGATCGGAGCACTGCTGCTCGACAAGCCCGCGGGCATCACCTCGCACGACGCGGTCCTCCGGGTCCGCCGTACGCTCGGCACCCGGTCGGTGGGACACACCGGCACCCTGGACCCGTTCGCGACCGGGCTGCTGGTGGTGCTGGTCGGGCGGGCCACCCGGCTGGCGCGGTTCGTCGAGCCGCAGCCCAAGACCTATCTCGCGACCGCTCGGCTCGGTGTACGGACCGACACCGACGACCACACCGGGCGCGTGATCGAGGAGTCGGCGGTGGATGGGCTGAGCCGGGAACGGGTCTTCGAGGCCTTGGCCGCCTTCGAGGGCGAGCAGCGCCAGCGTCCTCCGGTGTATTCCGCCAAGCACGTCGGCGGAGAGCGAAGCTACCGGCTGGCCCGTCGGGGGGTGCCGGAGGAGCCGCCGGAAGCGACGGTCACGGTGCACCGGATCGAGCCGATCGGCTGGGACTCTCCGACACTGACCTTTCGGGCCACGGTGAGCGCCGGGACCTACCTCCGGGCGATCGCCCGCGATCTCGGGATTCGGCTAGGGGTCGGCGCGCACCTCGCCGCGCTGCGGCGCGAGGCGATCGGAGCCCTGCGGGTGGAGAGACGCGGTTGGGCTCGACCAGGTCGCTCCGGAGGCCTTGCTCCCCGCCGTCCAGGTGCTCGGGCACATGCCCGCGGTGGAGCTCGACCCCGAGGCGAAGGCGGCGGTGCTGCACGGACGAGCGGTCGCCGACGCGGGGGCGGACAGGTCGGGAGGTGGGGGGCCGGTAGCCCTGCTCGAGGGCGCCGAGTTGATCGCCGTGGCGCGGGCCGAAGACGGCTGGCTCAAGCCCACCGTGGTGCTGGGCACCGCGTGATCGAGCCTCGCGGCCCGGTTGCCCCGCTCCCACGCTCGCCGAACGGCACCGTCGTCACCGTCGGCTCGTTCGACGGGGTCCACCTCGGGCATCAGGCGGTGTTGCAGGAGATCGCCGAGCGGGCCGAGGCCGCGGGTCGCGCCAGCGTGCTGGTCACCTTCGAGCCTCATCCGCTCGAGATCGTGAACCCGCAGGCCGCGCCGCCGCTCCTGACCACCGGCCCCGAGCGGCGCGAGGTCCTGGCGCAGACGCCACTCGACTTCGCGTACTTCCTGCGGTTCGACCGGCGAGTCGCCGCGATGACGCCCGAGGAGTTCGTGCGCGGCGTGCTGCTGGAGCGGTGCGGGATGCGGGAGCTGGTGATCGGGCACGACCACGGCTTCGGACGCGGCCGGAGCGGCGATGTGGACACCCTGCGCCACCTGGGCACGATCCTCGGGTTCGACGTGGACGTCGTGCCCCCCGTGGACTTCGGGGACCAGCACGTCTCCAGCTCCCGGGTGCGGCGAGCGGTGGGCGGCGGAGACCTGGTGAGCGCGGCCCGGATGCTGGGCCGTCCGTACACCGTGAGCGGCCTCGTGGGTCACGGCGAGCACCGGGGCCGGCTGATCGGAGTGCCGACCATCAACCTGGTGGACGTCCCGCCGCAGAAGCTCCTGCCGCCGGACGGCGTCTACGCGGTGCGGGTGGAGTGGCGCGGGGGCCGCGCCGGCGGGATGATGAATCAGGGCCCCAAGCCGACCTTCGCGGACGGCCGCCGGTCGCTCGAGGCCCATCTCTTCGAGTTCGACGGCGATCTCTACGGAGAGTGGGTGAGGATCGAATGGGTGGAGCGGCTGCGCGACGTGGAGCGCTTCGCCTCGGTGGAGTAGCTGACGGAACAGTTGAACCGCGATCGCGTTCGCGCCCAGGCGGTGCTTGCCGGCGCCGGAACCGATCCTAACCGCATGACCCACGCCTGAGCGTCGACCGACGATGTCTATTCGCAACCGCCTGATCGTAATTCTGGTACTCATCGCCCTCAGCGTCTACTCCCTCGTGCCCCGCGACATCACCCTCCGGGAGCGCGATCTCACCACCGGTGTGATCACCGACCGCACGGAAAAGCGGGTGCCGCTCAAGCTGGGGCTCGATCTCCAGGGCGGGATGCACCTGGCCCTGGAGCTCGACCAGTCGAAGCAGGTATCGGCCGATCCCAAGCGGGACCTCGACCTGGCGCTCACCGTTCTGCGCAAGCGGATCGACGAGTTCGGGGTGTCGGAGCCCGTGATCCAGAAGGTGGGAGACGAGCGACTCGTGGTCGAGCTGCCCGGCATCGATGACCCGGCTCGCGCCAAGTCCATCGTCCAGCGCAGCGCGTTCCTCGAGTTCCGCATCACCGACGAGACCAACGCCCTCGAGAAGGCGATCCCGGCCATGGACCGCGCCCTCCGGAGCATGGGGATTCGCGGCCAGAAGCCGTCAAGCCGCCCCTCGGCTGTAGAGCAGCTGCTCGGAGGTGATACCGCGAAGAAAGCCGCCGTGGACAGCGCGGCCAAGGGAGCCCCGGTGAAGGGCGCGGCCGCGAAGGACAGCGCCGCGAAGGACACCGCGGCCAAGGCGCTCGCGGCGACCGACACCGCCGGGGCGGGTGACGGTGTCCTCACCGGGTTGATCCAGGTCTCCGGCGCCGCGGGTGGCGGATCCCCGGGCGAATACATGGTCCCGGAGACCGCGTTTCCCCGGGTGGACAGCCTGCTGAGCATTCCCGCGGTGGCTCGCCAACTCCCCCGCGGCATCGCGCTGCGCTGGTCCGCCCAGCCGACGAGCGTCGGGGTCGAGTCGTACCGGTTCCTCTACGCCCTCGATGTCCGGCCGATCATCACCGGCAGCAGCCTCGAGGACGCCCAGGCCCAGATCGATCCGCTCACCAACGGCCCGATTGTGACGTTCCAGCTGGATCGCGCCGGCGGCCGCAAGTTCGGGGAAGAGACCGGCCGCCACGTCGGCGACTACATGGCGATCCTGCTGGACGGCCGGGTGCAGGGGCGCCCGCCCGTGATTCAGAGCCGGATCGGCCGAAACGGGCAGATCACCCTCTCCGGCCGGACGCTCCAGGAGGCGCAGGACCTCGCGCTCACCCTGAAGGCCGGCGCGTTGCCGATTCCGCTTAGAATCGTCGAGGAGCGGCAGGTCGGACCCAGCCTCGGCGTAGACGCCATCCGGTCGGGCATCATCTCCGGCGTCATCGGCACCATCTTCGTCGTGCTGGTGATGGTGCTCTACTATCGGATCGCCGGGGTGCTGGCGGTCGCCGCCCTGACGCTCTACCTGCTCTTCACCTTCGGCGGGCTCTCGATGCTGGACGCGACGCTGACGTTGCCGGGCCTCGCGGGCCTGGTGCTCTCCATCGGCATCGCGGTGGACGCCAACGTGCTCATCTTCGAGCGAATACGGGAGGAGCTGGCGGCGGGGAAGACGGTGCGCCTCGCCGTGGACGAGGGATTCAAGCACGCGATGAGCGCGATCATCGACTCCAACGTGACCACCGTGTTGACCGGTCTCTTCCTCTTCCAGTTCGGTACCGGTCCGGTCAAAGGCTTCGCCGTGACCCTGATCCTGGGCATCGCGGCCTCGATGGTCACCGCGATCTTCGTCACCCGGACGCTGTTCCTGATCTGGCTCGACCGCAAGCCCACCATGGCCACACTGAGCATCTGATCCTATGAGACTCTTTGCCAACGCGAACTACGACTTCATCGGCCAGCGCAAGCGGGGCTACGCGATCACCGGCGCCTTCATCCTGATCGGGTTCGTGGTGCTGCTCATCCGCGGCGTCAACTACAGCGTCGAGTTCACCGGCGGCACCCTGATCCAGGTCCAGACCGAGCAGCCCGCCGATGCGGCGGCGCTCCGCAACGCCCTGCAGGCGCGCGGTGTTCACGGCGCCGAGATCCAGACCTTCGGCTCCGACCGCGAGTTGGTGGTGCGGGCCCGGATCGCCCGGGAGGGCACCGACGCCAACGACACCCAGGCCACGGCCGAGGCCGTGTCACAGGCGCTCGACGCGACGCTCGGCGCGGGGAATTACAAGATCCTCCGCACCGAGGCGGTCGGCCCCAAGGTGGGCGGCGAGCTGCGGCAGCAGGCGGTGCTCGCCATCCTGATGTCGTTCCTCGCCGTTCTGGCCTACCTCGCCTTTCGGTTCGAGTGGCGCTTCGGCGTCGCCGCGGTGATCGCGACCATGCACGACATCGTGGCCGCGCTGGCCTTCATCGGGTTCGCCCGGCTCGAGGTCAGCCTCTTCGTGGTGGCGGGATTGCTGACGATCGTCGGATACTCGCTCAACGACACGATCGTGATCTTCGACCGGATCCGCGAAAACCTCCACCGCCTCAAGCGCGAGAGCTTCGAGAACATCCTCAACCGCTCGATCAATGAGACGCTGCCCCGGACGTTCTTCACCGGAACCACGGCCCTGGGCAGCCTGGTCGCGTTGAGCGTCCTCGGTGGCGACGTGGTGCGGCCCTTCGCGCTGCTGATGCTCTTCGGCGTGATCGTCGGCACGTTCTCGTCGATCTACATCGCGTCGCCGGTCCTGCTCGCCATCGAGAAGCGCTGGCCCGGTCCGGATGCCCGGGGGCATCTGGGCCCCAAGACCGCGGCGGCCGCCGGCAGCCGCAAGCCGCAGCCGGTCGGGTGAGCGCGGGCCGGCACGCCGACCCGCCGTGCTCGTCGACACCCACTGCCACCTGGCCGACCCCGCCTACGATCCCGATCGGTCGGAGGTGCTTCGGCGGGCCTGGGAGGCGGGCCTCGCCCACGTCGTCGTGATCGGGGAGTCTCCCGATGCCTCCGACCGCGGGCTCGCCCTCGCCGCCGCCGAGCCCCGCCTCTCCACCACCGCCGGAATCCACCCCCACGATGCCAGGACCTGGAGCCCCTCCGCCGGGGAGTGGCTGCGCGACCGGCTTCGGAATCCTCGGGTGGTGGCCGCCGGGGAGATGGGACTCGACTACCACTACGACCATTCGCCCCGGGACGAGCAGCGCGCGGCGTTCGAGGCGCAGCTCGCCCTGGCCGGCGAGGCCGGGAAGCCGGCCGTCATCCACGCTCGCGACGCCGACGAGGACGTGGCGGCCGTCCTCCGCAACCAGCCCGGCGTGACCGCCGTTCTCCATTCGTTCAGCAGCGGCCCCGGGCTCTTGCGAGCGGGGCTGGTCCTCCGCCACTATGTGTCGTTCAGCGGGATGGTCACCTTCAGGAACTGGCGTCTGGACCAGGCGATCCTGGATACGCCGCTCGACCGGCTGCTCCTGGAGACCGACGGTCCCTACCTCGCCCCGGTGCCCCATCGCGGGAAGCGCAACGAGCCTGCCTTCGTTCGGCAGGTGGCGGAGCGGATCGCGTCGGTCCGGGGCCTCCCGCCGGACGAGCTGATTGCGCGCACCGCGGAGAACGCCGCGCGCGTGTTCGGATTTCACCTACCCGGATGGGAGAGCACCGCCCCGTGACGACCGTGCCGTCCGATATCGCCATCGCCCAGGCCGCCAAGCTGCGCCCGATCGCCGAGGTGGCGGCCGAGGTCGGTCTGGCGCCCGACGAGATCCTTCCGTACGGCCGCTACAAGGCGAAGATCAGCGCCGAAGCCATCGCCAAGCGCACGCCGAAGGGCCGTCTCGTGCTGGTCACCGGAATCAACCCGACGCCGGCCGGCGAGGGGAAGAGCACCGTCACGGTCGGGGTGAGCCAGGCGCTCCGGCGCCTCGGGAAGAAGGTCGTGGTGTGCATCCGAGAGCCCAGTCTGGGCCCGGTGTTCGGCGTGAAGGGCGGGGCGGCGGGCGGCGGTTACGCCCAGGTCGTGCCGATGGATGAGATCAACCTGCACTTCACCGGCGACTTCCACGCCATCACCTCGGCGCACAACCTGCTGTCGGCGATGCTGGACAACCACCTGCATCAGGGGAACGCGCTCGGCATCGATCCCCGGCGGATCACCTGGCCGCGGACCCTCGACATGAACGACCGCGCGCTCCGCTCGATGGTCATCAGCCTCGGCGGGATCAACGCCGGTCCGGTGCGGGAGGAGCGGTTCGTCATCGTGCCGGGCAGCGAGATCATGGCGATCCTGGCGCTCTCCACCGACCTCACCGACCTCGAGGCGCGGCTCGGCCGCATCATCGTCGGGCTCACCCGGGACCGGAAGCCGGTCACCGCCGCCGAGCTCAAGGCGTCGGGCGCCATGACCCTCCTGCTCAAGGACGCGATCCTCCCCAACCTGGTGCAGACCCTCGAGGGCGGTCCTGCGCTGGTCCACTGCGGGCCCTTCGGCAACATCGCGCACGGCTGCAACTCGATCGTGGCCACCAAGCTGGGCCTCTCGCTCGGCGAGATCGTGCTGACCGAGGCGGGCTTCGGCGCGGACCTCGGCGCGGAGAAGTTCTTCGACATCAAGGCCCGCTTCGGCAAGCTCCAGCCCGAGGCCGCCGTCGTGGTGGCGACGGTCCGCGCGCTCAAGATGAACGGCGGCGTGAAGAAGGACGCCCTCGGCAAGGACGACGTGGCCGCGCTCCAGCGTGGGCTCGTCAACCTCGAGGCCCACGTGAAGAACGTGCAGAAGTTCGGCGTCCCGGTCGTCGTCGCGCTCAACCGCTTCACCTCCGACACCGAGGCGGAGCTGAAGACCTTGCTCGACGCCGCCAAGGGCTGGGGCGCGCGCGCGGCCCTGAGCGAGGTCTGGGCCAAGGGCGGGGAAGGCGGCGAGGCGGTGGCGCGCGAGATCCTCGCGGTGCTGGAGGAGAAGAAAGCGGCCTTCAAGCCGCTCTACGATGTCGCCAAGCCGATCAAGGAGAAGATCGAGACCATCGCGCGGGAGATCTACGGCGCCGGCGGCGTGGACTACACGGCGGCCGCGGAGAAGAACATCGCCCAGTGCGAGGGGATGGGCCTCGGGCAGACCCCGATCTGCATCGCCAAGACCCAGTACTCCTTCACCGACGATCCCACCAAGCTGGGCCGACCGACCGGCTTCCGGCTCACCATCCGGGACGTCTACCCGTCCGCCGGTGCCGGGTTCGTGGTCGCGCTCGCGGGGGACATCATGACCATGCCGGGTCTGCCGAAGGTTCCCGCCGCCGAGTCGATCCGGGTCCTCCCCGACGGGACCATCGAGGGACTGTTCTGATGCCGAACGCTACCGTTTCGACGCCTGGGGCCCCGCGCGCCATCGGACCGTACAGCCAGGGGATCCAGGCCAACGGATTCCTCTTCACCGCGGGACAGGTGGGGTTCGACCCCGAAAGCGGGGAGCTGGTGGACGGCGGCATCGCGGAGCAGACCCTGCGGGTGCTGCAGAATCTGCGCGCCATCCTCCGCGCCGGCGGCACCGACCTCTCCGCCGTGGTGAAGACCACCGTCTTCCTGGTGGACATGGCCGACTTCGCCCTGATGAACGAGGTCTATGCCGAGATCTTCGGCGACCACCGGCCCGCCCGCTCCACTGTCGCGGTCGCCGCGCTGCCGCGCGGGGCCCGGGTCGAGATCGAGGCCATCGCGGCGCTCCCGTAGAAGAGCGCGTGGCTCACCGGCCGGACGTCAGCGTGGGCGAGTCGAATCCGATCAGGTATCGGATGGCCATCGCCCTCCTCGCCCTCATCGCCGCACTCGTAGCCCTGTATCTCCATCTCTGGAAGGCAGGCCTGGTCGGGCAGCTCACCTGCACCGGCAATCAGGGATGCCAGACCGCGATGATGAGCCGCTGGGGATGGTTCCTCGGCGTGGACGTCGCGCTCATCGGGGTGGTCGGCTATGCGGTCATCTTCGGCGTGGCGCTCTGGGGACTGCAACCGCGCTGGCAGCAGAGCCTCGTACCGACCGTCGCCCTGCTCGGCCTGATCCTGCCTGCCGTGATCTTCACGGCTCGTCTCAAGCACGCCGAGTGGATCATTCTGCGAACCTTCTGCGTCTGGTGCCTAGAATCCGCTGTCACCATCCTGATCTGCCTCCTCCTTGTGACGCTGGATTGGCGCCGCGTGAGTAGGGCACCAAGCGGCTAGCTCGGGGCCGCACCCGCGGCGCAAGCTATGGGGCCCGGGCTATTATCCATGCGGGAGTGGATCGGGCCTGGTGGTCTGGCCGGTCTTCAAAACCGCGATGGAGACGCCTTCGGCGGCTCCGGTGGGTTCGATTCCCACACGCTCCCGCCACTCGCTTTACCCCTCTGACGCCGGAGCCGCACACCGCGTGATTCCGTCTCGCGCCGCGACCGTCCTCGCTCTCCTGTTCGCCGCGTCTCCATGGGCGTCCAGGCTCCATGCGCAGGACACGACCGCGGTTCCCGCGGCGGTCGGCGCCGGACTCGGTGACCTCTCACGCCCGCATCAGCCCGATCAACGCCTTCTGGCGCTCGTTCCTGCTGCCCGGCTGGGGGCAGGCCCGGCTCGAACCGCAAGCTGACGGGAGGTATATTCGTGGCGTGGGAGGGCGTGACGCTCGGCATGAGTCTCAAGACCCGTCACGAGCTCGGCCTACCTCCGGCGCACGGGTTCCGCGCGCGCGGACAACAAGCGCCGGGAGCACGAGGACTGGATCGTCCTGCTCGCGTTCAACCACCTGTTCGCCGGCCTCGAGGCCTACGTCGGCGGCACATCTCACCGATTTCCCGGGCGATCTCAAGATCCAGGCGCTGCCGGGCGGCGTCGGGCGCCGTCGATCTCCGTCCCGCTCCGCGTCCGATGAACGCCGTCGCCCATCGGCATCTTCGACTCCGGCATCGGCGGGCTCACGGTCGCCCGCGCGATCTTCGAGCGGCTCCCCGCGCGAGTCCACGGTCTACTTCGGCGACACCGCCCGGGTGCCCTACGGCCCCAAGTCGCCCGAGACCGTTCGGCGCTACAGCCTCGAGATCCTGCGCTGGCTGCTGGAGCAGGGGGTGAAGGCGGTCGTCATCGCCTGCAACACCAGCACCGCGCACGCGCTGGAGACGCTCCAGGCCGAGTCGCCGGTTCCCGTCATCGGCGTGATCGAGCCGGGCGCGCGCGGCCGCCGCGGCGGTGGGCGGCGAGCGGCCGATCGGCGTCATCGGCACCGCCGGCACCATCGCGAGCAACGCCTACGCCAAGGCGATCCAGCCGGGCGCGGCCCGACGCGAGAGTCGAGCAGCGGGCCTGCCCGCTCTTCGTGCCGCTGGTCGAGGAGGGCTGGTTCGAGCACCCGGCGGCCGAGCTGATCGCGCGCGAGTACCTGGCGCCGCTCACCGCCGCGGGGGTCGGCGCGCTGGTGCTCGGCTGCACCCACTATCCGCTGCTGAAGCCGCTGCTGCAGCGGGTCATGGGCCCGGAGGTGCGGCTGATCGACAGCGGAGAGGAAACCGCGGCGGTAGTCGCCTCGGCACTGCGCGAGCGGGGGCTCGAGGCGCCCGCGGGCGCGTCCGGCGACCCACCGATTCGTGGTGAGCGACGACGAGGCGCGCTTCCGGCAGGTGGGCGCACGCTTCATCGGTGACCGGCTGGGGCGGGCCGAGGTGGTGCCGCTGGGGTGAACTGCCGGAGCTCGGCGCCGTCCTCGGTCGCGACCGCGTAGCGCAACCCGTCGAACCAGGCTCCGGGATTGAGGTATGTGGCGCCCGGTCTCGGTGCGCGACAGCGCCGCCCGGTGGGTGTGACCCATGACCACCAGTCCCAGCTCCGGCTCCTTGGCCAGCAGCTCCTCGGCCCAGGCGCGCTGCTGCGCGGCGGCGGCCACGAGTCGCGCCTCGTCGCGCGCCGTGGTCGCCGAGCCGCGGGCTCAGCAGCTCCACCAGCCTGACCCCGAGATCCGGGTGCAGCGCCCGGTACACAGCGGACGTCATCGGATGGTTGATGATCCGGTGGAGCAGGATGGCCCGCCAGCGCGGCTCGGTCAGTCCGTCGCCATGAATGGCGGCGACCTCGCGACGGCCGAGGCGAAAGGTCAGCCGGTGCGGGTCGAACCTGACGCCCGAGGTCGCGGCTCCCAGAAGTCTCCGCCCCAGCGGTCGTGGTTTCCCCCTACCATTAGACCGGCAGGCGGCGGGCGAGCCGGGCCAGCGCGGCGGCCACCTGGAAAGCCGCGGCGTGGAACCACGCGGGCGTAGGAGAACCAGAAATCGAAGAGGTCGCCGTTGACCAGCAGGCTGTCGCCCAGGGTCGGCACGGCGTCGAGGAAGGCCAGCAGCGCCTCCTCGACCGCAGGCGGGGTCGCGCCGAGATGGGCGTCGGAGACGACGACGAGGGTATGGCCCAGCACGGGGCCAAAGATGGGCCGCACCCTGGGTGGCCGCAACCGCCCGGCGCAGACTGTCACTTTCGCGGCACCCCGAGCGTCTACCTCCCGTGAAGCCCTCCGCGGTCGCCCCCGATGTGTCGGAGACATCGGTGAGGGTGAACTATTCCGAGACCGACCAGATGGGCGTGGTCTATCACGCGCGGTACCTCGTCTGGCTCGACGTCGCCCGCACCGAGCATCTCCGGCTCGCCGGGATGAGCTACCGGGAGCTGGAGGAAGCCGGCCTTCGCCTCGCCGTGGGCGAGGTCGCGGTCCGCTACCGGCAGCCCGCGCGCTACGACGACCTCCTTCGGATCCGCTGCTGGGTGCGCGACCTCGCCTCCCGCCGGATCGACTTCGGCTACGCGGTCGAGCGGGTGGACGACGATCGTCTGCTCGCCACCGCCTTTACTTCGCTCCTGGCGCTGGACACCACCATGCGCTTTACCCGCTTGCCCGACGCGGTGCGGCGCGCGATGCATGCGATCCCCGATCCCGTGGCCCTCCATGTCCGCTGACTTCCGCCGCGTGCTGCGCGCTGCCGTCGGCATCGGACTCCAATCCGGCCTGGTGCTCGCAGCCGGGGTCCGGCCGGCGGCGGCACAACAGGAGGCGGTCGTCGAGCAGCTCGCGCCGGTGCTCGCGGCGGAGGACGCCCGCGACCTTTCATCCGGCCCGCTTTCGGAGCGCCCTGGTGGCGCCCGACTCGCTGGTCCGCCGGCTCGCCGCGATGGCCGCCGGCAGGATCGGCGATCCCCAGGCCACCCCGCTGCTGGTCCCGCTGCTCTCCGACCCCGATTCCACCGTGCGGGTCGCGGCGGCGTTCGCGATGGGCCTCCTGCGCGACACCGCCGGCGCGCAGCCGCTGATGGATCGGATCACCGGCCTTCCGGCGCTCGACGGCCCGACCGCGCAGGAGGCCATCACCGCGCTCGCCAAGATCGGCGGTCCCAGGGTCGGCAACTTTTTCGGGGGCATCCTAGGTGGCAGTGTCGTGCCCAGCCGGGAAGACCGCCGTCCGCTTCTCGGCCAGATCGTGCTCGAGTCCTGGCGCCTCGGGCCGGATGCGCCCGTGGTGCCGCTCCTCCCGTTCCTGGAGGACACCGCGGCCGGATTCCGCTGGAGGGCGGCCTACACGCTCGGTCGCATACGCGCCCGCGCGGCAGCCAACCGGCTCACGGCCGCCGTGCGCGACCCGGATCCCACCGTGCGCGCCATGGCGGCTCGCGGTCTCACCCGCGAGTACGCGGATTCGGCCGGCCTCGCGCCCAACACCGTCGCGGCCCTGCTCGCCCGCGCAGCTTCCGATCCCAGCGTGCCGGTGCGGATCAATGCCTTGCGCTCGCTGGCAAGCTTTCGGGACTCCTCGCTCGGGATCCCAGATCATCCCCTTGCTCGACGATCCCACGGCGAATGTGCAGGTCCAGGCGGCCATGACGGCGGGAGAGCTCGGCGGGGCGGAAGCGGCCGGCGCGCTCGCGCGCATCGCGGCGGGGAAGGGCCCCTTCGGCGTGCGGCGGGAGGCGCTGGTAGCGCTGGGCCGGGCGGACCGCTCGGCCTTCGCCGGCGCCGCGGCCAAATGGCAGGCCAGCGCCGACTGGAGGGAACGGGCGGCCGCCGCGGAGGGGACGGCCGCGGCCGGTCCGGGGGCCCGTCCCTGGTTCCTGTCGGACCGGGATTCGCGAGTCGTCGCCGCGGGACTCCAGGCCTGGGCCGGCGCGGTCGATGGGCCCGGATGCGGCCCTGCTCGCCGCGGCCCGCCCCCTGCTGGGCCATGCCGACGCCGCCGTGCGAAGCGTCGCGGCGGATGCGGTAGCTCGAGCCGCCGATGCGGATGATCTCACCCTGCTGACCGCTGCCTTCCGGCGAACGGCTCGCGACTCCTTCCCCGATGCTGCGCTCGCGACCCTCGGTGCGATCTCGGCCATCCGGGGCGCCTCGCCCGGAAGCCCGAGCGCGGGTGGACCAGGAGTTTGTCCCGTCGGCGCCGCGGCCCGAGGACTATCTCGTCCGGCGCTGGGCGGAGGACAACTGGCCCGAGCTGGCGCTCCGCTGGGGTCCCTCGACGCCCATCGCCACCGGCCGTAGTGCCCAGGACTACCGCGACCTCATCCGCCGTTACGTTCTCGCCCCGGATTCCGTGGCGCGGCCGAAGGTGACCATCGAGACCGATCAGCGCGGCCCGGTCGAGTTCGAGCTGCTTGGACCCGAGGCGCCGATGACCGTGGCCAACTTCGTCCGGCTGGTCGAGCGGCGGTTCTTCGACGGCAATCGCTGGCACCGCGTGGTGCCGAACTTCGTGGTGCAGGACGGCGATCCCCGCGGCGACGGGTTCGGCAGCCCCGGAGGCGCCATCCGCGACGAGATCAACCGCCACCGCTACGATGGCCCGATGGTCGGCATGGCGCTCTCCGGCCCCGACACCGGCTCCAGCCAATGGTTCATCAATCTCAGCCCCCAGCCGCACCTCGACGGCACGTATACGATCTTCGGCCGGGTCACCTCCGGACAGGCCAATCTCGCCCGGATCACCCAGGGAGACCTGATCCGGACGATCAGGTTGAAGTGAGGCGGATATGCCAGTCCTGAGCAGGATGTCGGTGCTCCTCTCCGTCGCCGTTGCCCTCGGAGCGATCGCGCCGTCCGATCTGTCCGCGCAGTTCTTCAGCTTCGGTCAGAACAAGATCCAGTATCGCAAGCTTGACTGGCGGATTCTGCGGGGGCCGCACGTCGACCTGTACTACTATCCCGCGGAGGCCGAGCTCGCGCCGGCCGCGCTGGCCTACGCGGAGGCGAGCTACGACACCCTCGCCGTGCAGTTCGGGCACGACGTCGCCGAGCGCGTCCCGCTCATCGTCTATGCCTCGCACACCGACTTCGAGCAGACCAACATCCTGCCCGTTCACGCCTCCCGAGGGCCTGCTCGGCGCGACCGACTTCCTCAAGCGCCGCGTCTCGCTCCCGTTCCGGGGCAACTTCGCCGAGTTCCGCCATACCCTCCGGCACGAGATGGTGCACGTGTTCCAGCTCGATCTGCTTGACCGAGGCCTATCTCCAGGCGCCGCGGCACGGTCGCTTCAACTTCCCGCTCTGGTGGAGCGAGGGGCTGGCCGAGCTCTGGTCGGCGGGACAGGACGCGCGCGACGAGATGGTGCTGCGCGACATGACGCTGAGCGGCCGGCTGCCGACGTTCCGGCAGCTCACCTGGTCCAGCAGCGGCCTCGTCTACCCGCTGGGCGGCCAGATCCACCGCTGGCTCGCCGACACCTACGGCGACTGGCGCGTGGCTACGATGTACAAGGAGCAGAACCGCCACGACAGCTTCGAGGCCGCGATCCAGGCGGTCTACGGCCGGACGCTCGACCAGCTCAGCGACGAGTTCCAGCTCGCCATGCGTCGCCGCTACTATCCGTCGGTGGATAGCCTGGCGCCGCTGACGGTGCTGGGCACCGAGGTCGTGAAGCTGGGGGTGAAGCCCGTCTTCCTGCCCGACACCAACGGCGGCTCGGGCGAAGTCGCCTACCTCTCGCCCGCCAATGGGTACGTCACCATCTACCGCCGCGGGCTCGACAGCGGGCGCGTCCACACGGTCGTGACCGGCGGCCGCAGCGCCGAGATGGAGTCGTTCCATCCCTTCGACTCGCGGATGGACGCGTCGCGCCCCGGCCTGCTGCTCTTCATCGCCCGCTACGGCGACCGCGACGCGCTGGTCGTGTGGGATCTGGAGCAGAACGAGGTCCGGGGCCGCTACCAGTTTCCCGAGCTGGTGTCGATGCTCTCGCCCCAGTGGATGCCGGACGGAAAGAGCATCGTGCTGAGCGGCCTCTCGGAGAGTGGCGTGTCCGATCTCTACCGGGTCCACTTGCCCGATGGCACCCTCGAGCCGCTCACCGCCGATCGCTACCAGGACCTCGATCCCACGCCCGCCCCGGACGGACGGCGCATCGTGTTCGCCTCCGACCGCGCCGCCGACGGTCTCCAGGGCGCGGCCAATCTCTACATGCTGAACCTCGACAGCGCCCGGATCCTGCCGCTCACCTCCGGTCGCTGGAAGGACGAGTCGCCGGCCTGGGCCCCGGACGGGCGGATCTATTTCACCTCCGACCGCGACGGCGTGCTCAACGTCTTCTCGGTGGACACCCTGGGCGAGGGCCGCCGGGAGACGTCGGCCTGGAGCGGAGCGTTCGACGGCGTACCGCTCCCCGACGGTTCCGGCCTGCTGGTCGGCGGATTTCACGACCTGAGCTGGAACCTGTATCGCTATCCGGTGGACTCCTCCGCCCGGAAGGAGCGGTTCGCGCTCGAGCCGCGGCGACACCGTGGCGTCGTGGACCTGGATGGCCTCCGGACGACACCGCCGGCAGCGTGATCGCGAGCCGGGAGCCATACCGCCCGCGCCTCGCGCTCGACTTCGCCGCCGGGGACGCGGTCATCATTCCGGGCTACGGCGGCGCGCAGGGCATCTTCTTCGTCATGAGCGACCTGCTGGGCGACAACATGGTCTTCGGCTCGCTCGGCTCGTTCCAGGGCCGCCGGCTCGGCAGCATCCTGTCCAACATCAACGCCAGCGCGGTCTACCTGAATCGGTCCCGCCGGGTCAACTGGGGCTTCGGCGCCTTCCGGACCAAGGGCCGGAACTTCGAGGGCGACCGGTTGTCGCGTACGACGAGACCGCGTACGGCGCGATCGGACTGATTCGGTATCCGCTGAGCCGATTCACCCGGGTCGAAGGCACCATCGTCGCGGAGCATTCCGACCGGGTCGACTTCACGCTGCCGGTGGATCAACCTCGCCGACAGGGCTGGATCGCGTCGCATTTCCTGAGCTACGTGCACGACAACTCGCTCTGGATCCCCAGCGGCCCGATCGACGGCGGACGCCTCGCGCCTCACCGCGGGGCTGTCGAACGACTTCACCAACAGCCGGTTCGACAGCTACCTCGGTGAGCGCCGACTGGCGGCGGTATCTCCGGCTCGGCCGACGGAGCGCCTGGGCGCTTCGGGGCTATGGCTTCTACAGCGGTGGCGACCGGCCCGCGCCGCATCAACATCGGCGGCACCCTGGCGCTCCGGGGCTATCCCCAGTTCGGCTACATCGTCGGCTCGCGCGCCTTCATGGCCAACCAGGAGGTCCGCTTCCCGCTCCTCACCCACCTCACCCTGGGCACCCCGTTCGGCGATTTCGACTTTCCCGAGATCCAGGGCGCCTTTTTCACCGATGTGGGGAAGGCCAGCTTCGAGACATTCACCGACCGGGCGCTGCTCGGCAGCTATGGGGTTAGCTTCCGGATGGCGCTCGGCCCGCTCGCCGTGCTGCGGTTCGACGTCGGGCGCCGCTTCAGCAACGACGATTTCCGGGGCTATGGCCTCGCCGCCGATCAGAGGGACGCCGGCTTCTTGAGCTTCTTCTTCGGCTATAACTATTGATGGCGCAATGCCTTTTCATTGACCGGCCAGTGTCGGCTTGCCTATCTTGCCTTGGCGTTCGCCGGCCTGCTGTCGCAGCGCGCCCGGCCCAGTGGTTCCCGCCTCGGCTGGGCCGGTGAGTCGGGAGCAGGTCGCCGAATGGGTGCGGGGCACTCAGCCGGCCGAGCATCGCCTTCACCGCTTCAAGTGGCTGTTTCACGACGAGCAGTCGAGTGCCGGGGGCCGGGGTAGCGCCCGGATCGCTCCGCCGGATTCGATGCGGTTCGACGTCGCCGGGCCGTTCGGCTCCGGCGCCGCATCCGCCGCGGTGGTCGGCGAGCAGCCTCTCTGGGCCGAGCCGCCCGACGCGATCGAGAAACTGGTCCCCAACTATCCGCTCATGTGGGGCATGTTCGGCGTGGCTCGCCTACCGGCGCCGGCCGCCGAGCTCCGGGGACTCGCCGAGGGCAACGTGACCGCGTGGCGGTATGCCGAAGCGGGCGACACCATCGAGTACGTGCGCACCGACGGCAGGCCGACCCGGATGGTGACCGTCGTCCGCCGAGCCGGCGAGCTCCTGGGGCGGGCCGAAACGACGCTGGATTCGGCTGGCGCGCCGCTCACGGCGAGGCTCACGGTGCCGAGTGCACCGGCCAGGCTCGACCTGACCTTCCTCTCGACCTCGCAGGCCGACTTTGCGCCTGACATCTGGGTTTCTCGCAAGCCTTAGTGCGCTGGTTCTAGGCGGCTGCCTTTATGGATTCGCCGGCGGCGGCCTTCCGCCGAACATCAAGACGGTCGCGGTCCTGCCCTTCGATAACCAGACGCCCGAGCCGACCCTCACGCAGGAGATAGCGGTCGCCGTTCGCGAAGCGGTCGAAGGCCGCCTCGGTCTCCGCCAGGCGAGCGAGCGACAGGCCGACGCGGTGGTGCGGGGAACGATCACCCGCTACGAGCCCGATCTTCCCGTGGCGTACACCGGGGAGGAACAGAACGAAGGTCGGGTGACGGTCACCCGACGTCTGTTGCAGATCAGCGTCTCGGTGGAGATTCTGAATCAGGACGGCGGAAAGCCGCTCTGGCAGCGGAGCGGGCTCCTGCTCAAAGGTGACTACGATCCGGGGCAGGAGGCCGAAGGTCGACGGAAGGCGCTGGACGAGCTGGTCACCAACATCGTGGAGGGCGCCCAGTCCCAATGGTAATGCGCGGGCGGGGCCCTCGAGGCAGCAGTACGCTGGGATGTCTGGTCACCTTGGCGATCTTCGTCGCGGCGCTTTACTATGGCGTGCACATCGGTGAGGTGTACCTTCGGTACTATCGATTGCTCGACGCCATGCGCTTTCAGGCGCAGATCGCGCCTACGATCAAGGACAACGCCGTAATCGACCGCAGGCTGGTCGCAGCAGCGGACTCCATTCTCGGACAGACACCCCGCTTCCGGATCGATCGCGGCCCGAGACGGATCACCATCCAGACCGAGTACAGCGATCGTGTCGAGCTCCCTTTCTTCAAGCACACCTTCCTGCTCCACCCTCGCGCCGAAGCACCGCTCTAAGGTCGCGCTGCGGCGCGGGTTCGCCGCCGCCGCCGTCGCCGCCTCGACCGTTCCGCTCGCCGCCGCTGGCGGTGGGGTGAACGTCGCCCGGTTCTTTCTCGTGCTGGCGCTGATTCTCGTGGCTGCCAAGCTCCTCGGAGAGCTGGCCGAAAGGATCGGGCAGCCGGCCGTGCTCGGCGAGCTGCTCGCCGGCGTGCTATTGGGCGGCAGCGTGCTCGGCGTGGTGCCCGCCGGCGGACCCGAGGCCGAGCTGGTCCACGTCCTCGCCGAGCTCGGTGTGGTCCTGCTCCTGTTCGAGATCGGTCTGGAGACCGACCTGCGCGAGATGTTCCGGGTGGGCCCGCCGGCGCTCGCGGTTGCGCTGATCGGGGTCGCGTTGCCGTTCGCCTTCGGCTTCCTCTTCTGGCGCTATGCGCCCCATGCCGCCTCGGGCAGCAGCGACCTCGTGACGGCCGCCATCTTCATCGGCGCGACGCTGACCGCGACCTCCGTCGGGATCACCGCGCGCGTGCTCTCGGACCTGGGCAAGATGAGTACGCCGGAGGCCCGGATCATCATCGGCGCCGCCGTGATCGATGACGTGCTGGGCTTGGTGATCCTGAGCGTCGTCTCCGGCGTCGCGGCCGGCGCGTCGGTGAGTCTCCTCGGCATCATGTGGACCCTCGCCGTCGCCGTCGGATTCCTGGTCGTGGCGGTGCTGGTGGGACGCTTCCTGGCGCCCCGTCTGTTCGACGTGTTCGAGCGGATGCGCGTCCGCTACGTGCTGGTCGTCGCGTCCATCGCCTTCGCGCTCGGGCTCGCAGCGCTGGCCGGGCTGGCCGGCTCCGCACTCATCATCGGGGCCTTCGCGGCCGGTCTGATACTTTCCGGCACCAACCAGTTCGATACCATCGAGCATGAGGTCCGCCCGGTCGCTTCCATCTTTACCCCGATCTTCTTCGTGAGCGTGGGCTCGTCGGTCAACCTCGCCCTCCTCAACCCTTCCACCCCGGCCGCGCGCGCGACCCTCCTGGTGGCGGGAGCGCTCATCCTCCTCGCGGTGCTCGGGAAGATCGCGGCGGGTTGGGCCGCTCCCTGGGCCAGGTTCCGGCGGCTCGTCGTCGGTGTCGGCATGGTGCCCGCGCGGAGAGGTCGGGCTTATCTTCGCCGACATCGGCCGCCGCTCGGGGGTGTTGGGCGACGAGGTGTTCGGCGCCGTGCTCCTGGTGGTGATGGTGACTACTTTCATCGCGCCGCCCGCGCTCAAGGCGCTCTTCGCACCGGGCTCGCCGGGGTCTGACCCGTGAGCTCGACCTCGGGCAAGATCCGGACGCTCGCCGGCAGCGGTCGCCTGGCGGCGATCGTTGCCAGGACCGGTGGTCTTCACCAACGGCGTGTTCGATCTGCTGCACCCCGGCCACGTCGAGCTGCTTGAGGCGGCTCGGCGGGAGGGCATCGGCGCTGATCGTCGGCGTGAACAGCGACGCCTCGGTGCGTCGCCTGGGCAAGGGCGCCGAGCGCCCCCTCGCAGAGGAGGCCGCCCGGGCCCGTGTCCTCGCGGGGCTCGCCGCTGTGGATTGCGTGGTGCTCTTCGATGAGGACACGCCCCTGACACTGATCCAAGCGCTCGAGCCCGAAGTGCTGGTCAAGGGCGCCGACTACTCGCGGGAAGACATCGTCGGAGCCGACTGGGTGGAGGCTCGCGGCGGCCGCGTCGTGCGGGTGCCTCTGCTCGCCGGCTTTTCGACTTCCGCCCTCGTGGAGCGTCTCCGTGCCCCGTCCTGATGGCCGCACCAACGATCAGCTTCGCCCTCTCGTGCTGGAGCGGAGCGCCAATCCCTACGCCGAGGGATCCTGCCTCATCCGCATGGGCGGCACCCTGGTGCACTGCACCGCGAGCGTCGAGCCCGGCGTGCCTGGCTTCAAGAAGGGGACCGGCGAGGGCTGGGTCACCGCCGAATACGCCATGCTGCCCCGCGCGACAGTCGAGCGGACCCAGCGCGAGCGGAACGGGCCCGGTGGCCGGACCCAGGAGATCCAGCGCCTCATCGGCCGCTCGCTCCGCGCCTCCATGGCGACGATGGCCTTCGGCGAATACACCATCCGGGTGGACTGTGACGTGCTCCAGGCCGATGGCGGCACCCGCACTGCCGGCATCACCGGCGGGTGCGTCGCCTTGGCCGATGCCTGCGCATGGCTGTCCAACAAGACGGGTCTCCCCTCGCCGTTCGGTAACCTCGTGGCCGCGGTGTCGGTCGGAGTGGTGGAGGGCGAGGAGCGGCTCGATCTGGCCTACACCGAAGACCGCGACGCGGTCGTCGACTCCAATGTCGTCATGCTCCACCCGACCAGCTACGTGGAGGTGCAGGGCACGGGAGAGCACGGCACTTTCTCCCGCGGACAGCTCGAGAAGTTGCTCGACATGGCGGAGCGGGGAATCTCCGAGCTCTTCGCCGCGCAGAAGAAGGTCCTCGGCTGGTGAAGCTGCTCGCGGCCACCCGGAGCGCGGGAAAGCAGCGCGAGTTCCGGCGGGTGCTCGAACCCGCCGGCATCGAGGTGGTGTTCCCCGACGACGTCGGCCTCTTTCCGACTCAGGCCGAGGACATGCTGGAGCTGGGCGAGACGTTCGAGATCAACGCCCGGCGGAAGGCCGAGCACTTCGCCCGCCTCTGCGGCATGGCGACCGTGGCCGACGACTCCGGGCTGGAGGTGTATTCCCTCGGCGGAGCACCCGGCGTCCGCTCCCGCCGATGGGCCGGCGCCACCGGGAGTGACGCGGAGGTGGATGCCGCCAACAACGCCGAGCTGGTTCGGCGGCTGGCCGGAGCGAGCTCGGCTCGCCGCGCGGCTCGCTATCGCTGTGTGCTGGTGTATCTGGCGACCCAGGAATCGGTGCCCCCGCGTGTTCGAGGGCGACTTGCGCCGGCCGGATTCTCGAGGAGCCGCGAGGCGAAGGTGGCTTCGGCTATGATCCCTATTTCCTGAGCGACGAGCTGGGCAAGACCTTCGGTGAGGCTTCCCCGGCCGAGAAGGACGCCGTGAGCCATCGGGGGAGGGCGCTTCGGGAGTTGGTGCCGGTGCTGGGCTCGCCGCCAGGCTGATGCCGTGCGTCAGTCTTGACAAATCAATATCCGTTGATATAATTCCCCCATGGCTTCCCGCGATGCACTCGACACCAGCCAGGCCGCGCGCCTCTTCCACGCCTTGTCGGACCAGACGCGGGTTTCCATTCTCGAGCGGCTCCGGCGCGGCGAGCGCTGCGTATGCGAGCTCACCGATGCCCTCGATGCCGCCCAGTCCAGGCTCTCGTTTCATCTTCGAGTCCTGAAGGAGGCCGGCCTGGTGACCGACCGTCGCGAAGGCCGCTGGATGTATTACACGCTCAACGCGGATCGGCTGGCCGACGTGGCCGATCTGGCCCAGACGCTCGCGACGCCCTTGCCGGGTCGCGCCGACGGCTGCTGCTAAAGTCGCCATACTTGTGTACAATACATCAACTTTCCTTGATTAAGGAGGACAGAGTGAGCACCGGGGACCTGAAGACCATCGTTCGAGAGAGGTACGGAGAGGCGGCGAGAAGGGTGACCAGCGGGGGCCATTCTTCCTGCTGCGGCGGCGGCTGCGGATGCGACACCGCGGATCCCATCACCTCCGACCTGTACTCGGAGGCCGAGAAGGCCGCGCTTCCCGAGGGGGCCGTCCTTGCCTCGCTAGGATGCGGCAACCCCACGGCCCTGGCCGAGCTCAAGGAGGGAGAGGTCGTCCTCGACCTCGGCTCCGGGGGCGGGATCGATGTGCTGCTCTCCGCCCGGCGGGTCGGACCGACCGGCAGGGCCTACGGGCTCGACATGACGAACGAGATGCTGGAGCTCGCCCGTGAGAACCAGCTCAAGGCCGGCGTCGAGAACGCCGAGTTCCTCCACGGCGAGATCGAAGCGATTCCCCTGCCCGACAGCTCGGTTGACGTCATCATCTCGAACTGTGTCGTGAACCTGTCGGGAGACAAGCGGAAGGTGATCGCCGAAGCATTCCGGGTGCTCAAGCCTGGCGGCCGGTTCGCGGTATCGGATGTGGTGGTCCGAGGCGAGATACCCGCTCCGGTCCGCCAGAACATGGAGTTGTGGGTCGGCTGTGTCGCGGGGGCGCTGACCGAGGGCGAGTTCAAGACCTACTTGCTGGAGGCCGGGTTCGAGCAGGTCGATATCGAGCCCACCCGCATCTACGAATTCGACGATGCCCGGGTGTTTCTGGGCGGCGCCGGCCTCGATTCCGAGGTCCTGGCGCGCGAAGTGGGCGGCTGCGTGATGGGCGCATTCGTTCGCGCCCGGAAGCCGTGACCACCACTATCCGGGCGGCGGCCCCGTCCGACTTTGTCGGGGTCGTCCGCCTGCTGGAGGCCGCCGAGCTCCCGACGGCGGGTCTCGAGCCGTCGCTGCCGGATTTTCTGGTGGCTGAAGAGGGCGGCCGCGTCCTCGGGGCGGTCGGGCTGGAGGTGTACGGCGACTGCGCCTTGCTCCGCTCCGCCGTGGTGGAGGCCGGCCGGCGAGGCTCGGGATTGGGGATCGACCTGGTGGAGAGCCTGTTGCGTCACGCCGAGACGCGCGGCCTGCGCGAGATCTACCTGCTCACCACTACGGCGGAGCACTTCTTCCCGCGGTTCGGCTTCGCTGAGGATTCCCCGAGGCGACGTCGCGGCTGCCGTGCGGGCGTCCGACGAATTCCGCGGCGCCTGCCCGGATTCCGCGATCGCGATGCGACGGGTTCTGGCGGGAGGCTGACGGCCGTGTTCCGTGTCCTTTTCCTCTGCACCGGCAACTCGGCCCGGAGCCAGATCGCCGAGGCGCTGCTCAATCACGACGGGGCAGGGCGCTTCGAGGCCGAGAGCGCGGGAACCGTGCCGGCGGCGCAGGGTCAACCCGGGTGCGGTGGAGGCGCTTGCGGCGGCCGGGCATCGCCTGGCACGGCCATCCGCCGCGAAGCGGTGGACGGACTGGAGCGCAGGTCCTGGGACCTCGTCGTCACCGTGTGCGACGACGCCAAGGAGTCGTGCCCGATTTTCCCCGCCGGCCCGATCATCGCGCACTGGGGAATGCCGGACCCGGCGGCGGTGCAAGGCGACACCGCGACGAAGCGAGCCGCCTTCCGCAGCGCACTGGATGTGCTGCGGCGGCGGATCGGCACGCTGGTGGGCTTGCCGGTGGAGGAGCTCGCGCGGCCCACACTCGAGGCTCGGGTCAGAGAGATCGGACGAGTGGAGTGACCGGAGACTCGGGAAGAGGCGGCTCTCGAAGTCGCTACCAGGGGCATCTTGGAACGGCTATGTTCTACGTCGCAATGACGTTCGGGGCGTGGCGCAGTCCGGTAGCGCGCCTGCTTTGGGAGCCTGAGCTAGAGCCTCAATTTTCACAGTTTCCAGGTACTCCCCTCGGCTGAGTCACAGCGGGCGTGAGAATCCTCAGAGGTTCTCGCGCCCTTTCGGCATCCTATCTTGCACAAGTTCTTGCACAGACATGGCCGGGCGGGGCGACTTTGAGAGTATCGAGGTGGGGTATGGTGGGCTTCTGGTATGGCCAGATTGCCCTGATGACGGCTGTCATCATGTGCGTGGCCACGCTCGTGTACTCTATAACTCGATCTGAGCTCCAAGCTCAACCACCCGGTTCGGCGGCAGGGAGAAGAACGAAGTCGCCGTGCGCGCATTGCGATTCATCATCGCAAACAGGTGCTCGCGCCAGATCGCCATCCCGGGCTTGCTGGATGGGATCAGCGTCTCTCGGCCGAGGAAGTATGTCGTCTCCAACCGCGGGAACTCCATTCCCTTGTCCTTCAGGGCAGCGAGGGCCTCTGGGACGTTCGGCTCCTGCATGAAGCCGTAGTTCAGGAGCACCCGGTAGCAGCCATGCCCGAGGTCCTCCACTGTCGCCCTGCTCTCCGCCGGGACGTGCGGGACCTCCGCGGTGAGGACGGCGAGGAAGACGACCCGCTCGATGCAGCACCTTGTTGTGTTTCAGGTTGTGCAGTAGTGCCGGTGGCGTTGCTTCAGGGTTTCGGAACATGAACACGGCAATTCCCGGCACGCGAGGTGGCGATCTGGTGCCGATGTCCCGCACGAACAGGTCCAGCGGGAGAGCGCCTTCGCTGAGACGCTCGGTCAGGATCTGGCGACCCCGCTTCCAGGTGGACATCAGTCCGAAGATGAGAGCTCCGACCACCAGGGGGAACCAGCCGCCATGAGAGATCTTGAGGAGGTTAGCTCCCCAGAAGGCGAAGTCGATAATCAGAAAGAACCCGATGACCGCCGCCGCGAGCGGCAGGCTCCACCCCCACCGCTCCCGCATAACAACAAACAGCAGCAGTGTCGTAATCAGCATCGTGGTGGTCACCGCGACACCGTAGGCGGCGGCCAGATTGCTCGAGGAGCGGAAGCCGAGCACCAGCCCGATGCAGGCCAACATCAACCCCCAGTTCACCGCCGGGATGTAGATCTGACCGAACTCACGGGCAGAGGTGTGCTCGATGGCCACGCGCGGGCATGTAGCCGAGCTGGACCGCCTGCCTCGTGAGCGAGAACGCACCCGAGATCAGGGCCTGCGACGCGATCACCGTCGCCGCCGTCGCGATGGCGACCACCGGATACAGCGCCCAATCCGGGGCCATGTGATAGAACGGGTTCTCCACAGCGGACGGCGTGTGGATTAGCAGCGCCCCCTGGCCGAAGTAGTTGATGAGAAGCGCGGGAAGCACGATGACAAACCACGCTAGCCGGATGGGCCGCTTCCCGAAATGCCCCATGTCCGCGTAGAGCGCCTCTCCGCCGGTCACCACGAGAAACACCGATCCCAGGACCACGAACCCGCGCCACCCGTTCTCCACGAAGAAGGTGACCGCGTGAACAGGGCTGGCCGCCCTCAGCACGCCCGGCTCCTCGACGATTTGGCGGATGCCGAGGACTGCCAGCGTCAGAAACCAGAGGAGGGTCACCGGCCCGAACATGGCCCCAACTTTGGCGGTCCCGTGGCGCTGGGCCAGGAACAGCACGACCAGAATCGCGATCGTGATCGGGATGATGTAGGGCGCGAAGAACGGTGTCGCGACCTCGAGCCCTTCGACCGCGCTGAGCACCGAGATAGCAGGGGTGATCGCCCCGTCGCCGTACAGGAGCGCCGTCCCGAAAAGCCCCAGCATGATCAGCCACCAGCGGCCACCCCGCCGCCGGACGAACATCGGAGTACAGAGCGCGGCCAGCGCCAAAATGCCGCCTTCGCCACGGTTGTCGGCTCGCAGCACGAAGACGAGATACTTGACGGAGATCACCAGAATCAGCGACCAGAAGATGAGGGAGAGGACGCCGAGGATGTTCTGGGGCGTGACGGCCAAGCCATGGGAAGGCAAGAAGGATTCGCGCACGGCATAAAGCGGGCTCGTACCGATGTCGCCGTACACGATGCCGAGAGCCGTCAGGGAGAGGAGCGCGAGATATTTTCCCTTGGGCGCATCGGTCCGAGCCGACGCACTCGCCTCCATCGGATGCACGTGCAGTGTCTGGGACATGGCCGATTTCATCCTCGTTGGTCTTGATGCTCCCGCCGCTCCAAGCAGGTGGGAATGTGTGCTCGTGGCGTTCCACAGTCACGCCGAGGCTGACAATTTAGATAGAATTTGAGCGCGGGAGGCCGCATAGCTCACTGGAGGAGGCGTGTTTTCAAGAGAGGCTCGGGTCGAGCGGAGGAATCGTTTCCAGTCGACGACCTCAGCACGGCCGGGTCGGCACGGTCACCCGGGAATACCTCGGTGCTGCCGCCCTTGTCGGTCTGACCACGGCGATTGGGCTCGTCTTGCGCTCGCGGTTAGGTACTACCGACGTCGCCATGCTTTTCCTGCTCGCTGTCGTCGCCTCGGCGACTTCGATACCGGCGCGGCGCGGCGCTGTTCACTTCCGTCCTGGGAATCGCTGCGTTCGACTTCGTTTTCGTACCGCCATACTACACGTTTGACGTTCACGACACTGCCTTTCTGCTCACTTTCACCGTAATGCTTCTGGTCGCGATTGTGATGAGCCACCTTACAGGCCGAATCCGCGAGCAGGCGGAGGAGTCCGCGGCTCGGGAACGGCGAACAATCGCTCTCCTCGACCTGGATCGTCGAGCTCCTGGCTGGCAGCAGGGCACGGGAGGAACTCGCTCGGGTCGCGGCTCGACATGTCGGTCGGGCCACGCATGGGGAGGCTGTGGTCTATTCGTTGATGAGACCAACCTGGAGGACGGCATTCCGAATTGGCCGTCAAACGAGCTGTTCGAGTCCACGGAGATGCGGGTCGCGGCTACTTGGGCGTATCAGCACGGTGAGCCCGCCGGGTTGGGAACGGGCCACTGCGGTGAGGCGGAGGCGGTGCTGATCCCGCTGCGGATGGCGACGGGCAGCTTGGGGGTCGTAGCCCTCTGCCCCGAACCGGCGGGCAGCGACTCACCAACGAGGAGTACGAGACGGCTGTTGCCTTGGATCACAGGCGGCGGTAGCCATCGAGCGGACGATTCTCTCGGAACAGAGCGAGGCGGCGAGAGTCGAGGCAGAGGCAGAGCGACTCCGCACCTCGCTGTTGAGTTCGCTCTCGCATGACCTCCGGACTCCCTTGGCCACTATCGAAGGGGCGGCCAGCACCCTAATGCAGCACGGCGGAACACTGCCGCCAGAGGTCAGGCATGATATGGCGGAGAGCATACTAGAGGAGTCACGTCGGATGTCGCGTCTAGTGTCAAACCTCCTGGACATGATCCGCGTGGAAACCGGGGCGCTGGCTGTTCAGAAGGCATGGCAGCCCCTGGAGGAAGCACTCGGGGTGGCCCTGCTTCGGCTCGACGCCTCCCTCGGCAGCCACCCGGTTGATGTCCGGTTACCGGCCGACCTCCCGCTTGTGGCGATCGATGAGCTACTCATCGAGCAGGTCTTCATCAACCTCTTGGAGAATGCGATCAAGTACACGCCCCCGGGTACGCCGATCAGTGTCGGGGCGTGGCAGGGGAATGGTGCCATTGTGGTCGAGGTGGCGGATGGAGGTCCAGGGGTCGCCCCTGGGTCTGAGGAAACGGTGTTCCGGAAGTTCTACCGTGCTGGCAGCGGGCCAGAGGGAGGGGCGGGGCTTGGCCTGACGATCTGCCGCGGAATCGTTACCGCACATGGTGGACGCATCTGGGTAGAGCCGCGCTTAGGAGGGGGAGCCGCGTTCCGGTTCACCCTTCCCCTTGACGGGCCGCCGCTCCTCGATCTCCCCCAGGAGGCTACGGACTGAGCGGGATCATGGGCCCACCCCCACTGATACTGATCATCGAGGATGAGCCGCCGATGCGTGGCTTCCTACGGGCGACACTGCGTGCGCAAGGTTACCAGGTAGTGGAGGCCGCCACCGCCCGAGAAGGTCTGGCCCAGGCCGCAGGACGGAACCCGGAGGTCATCCTCCTCGATCTCGGGCTTCCGGATGCAGACGGTCTCGATGTGGCTCGCGACCTTCGCCGACAGCTACGAGCGCCTATCATCGTCATCTCGGCCCGTGGGCAGGAACATGACAAGGTGACGGCGCTGGACCGAGGTGCGGACGACTATCTCACCAAGCCATTCGGCGTGGCGGAGCTTCTCGCCCGCGTCCGCGTTGCGCTCAGACACGCTGCCCTCCCGGCCAATGCGCCATTGCGGCCCGTCTTCGCCGTGGGCAATCTCCGGGTGGACTTGGTTCGCCGCCAAGTCTTTCGGGATACTAAGGAGGTGCACCTGACACCCACTGAGTACAAGCTGCTCGTGGCGCTCATTCGCCAGGCTGGTCGGGTGATCACGCATCGGCAACTGCTTCAGGAGGTATGGGGTGCCAACTATGTGGATCAAGGGCACTACCTGAGAGTCTATATGGCACACCTGCGGCACAAGCTTGAGTCGGACCCCTCGCGTCCCAGGCTCCTCGCCACGGAGCCGGGAATCGGTTATCGACTACGCGACGAATAGCCGCTCTGAGTCAATCCACCTCCACGACATGCTGGACAGGCGGCGGGCTGGTGGGTAGCCGCTGCGCGGCTCTAGCCGTCTTGCCCTCTGGGACCACGGCGGTCAGCAGGGCGCTGTCGGGCAAAATATCTGCGGGTGACCCCTCGGCAGCAGGAACATTGGGCGGTGTGAGACTCTGCCTTCCCCTATACTCCGGGTAATGACCAACTGGCCCGCTAGTCCCGAGCTTACTGCCCCCGCCATCGCACGCGTCCTTGGCCCGTTCGAGCGATTCGCCGCCGCGCGAGTCGTCCGGCGGGCATCGTGCTGCTCGGCTGCGCCGTCGTCGCCACTGGCGTGGGCCAACTCTCCGTGGTCCGCCTCGTACGAGGCGTTTCAGCACGCCCGAGCTCCTGATCGGCGCTGGACCATGGCGTGCCGAGATGACCACTCTGCACTTCATCAACGACGGCCTGATGGCCGTGTTCTTCTTCGTGGTCGGGCTCGAGATCAAGCGCGAGATCCTCGTCGGCGAGCTGGCCTCGCTCCGTCAGGCGGCGCTGCCGCTTGCCGGGGCGCTCGGCGGGATGGTGGTGCCCGCGTCTGCTCTATCTCGCCGCTCAACGCTGGCGGCCCCGGTGCGCCGGGCTGGGGTGTCCCGATGGCGACGGACATCGCCTTCGCGCTCGGCGTGCTCGCGCTACTGGGCGACCGGGTACCGGTCTCGCTCAAGGTCTTCCTCGCCGCGCTGGCGATCGCCGACGACATTGGCGCGATGCTCGTCATCGCGGTCTTCTACTCGCACGGGATCGACTGGGGCGCGCTCGCCATAGCGGCGGGGCTCCTCGGGCTCTCCGTGGCTCGCCAACCGGGCCGGGGTCCGCGCGGCCTGGGCCTACGGTCTGATCGGGCTCGGCGCTCTGGGCGGCCGTGCTGCAGTCAGGCGTGCACGCCACCGTGGCGGGCGTCCTGCTCGCGTTCACGATTCCGGCCCGCACGCTGGTGAATGAGCGTCAGTTTCTCGGCGAGACCCGTCGAGCGCTAGACGACTTCGACCGAGCACTCCCCAACGCGCCACTCGACTTAGCCGAGCAGGTGCTCACCAACGACCATAGCCAGGAGGCCCTGCATCGACTGGAGGGGCTCACGCGAGGCGGCGCAGCCGCCGCTGCACCGGCTGGAGCACGGCTGCACGGCGTCGTCGCCTTCGGCATCATGCCGCTGTTCGCGCTCGCGAACGCGGGTGTGCGCCTGGAGGGCGATATGGCGGCCGTGCTACGCGAATCCTGTGACCCTGGGCGTGATCCTCGGGCTGCTCTTCGGGAAGCCGCTCGGCATCACCCTGTTCGCCTGGCTCGCTGTGCGGCTCGGCCTCGCCGCGCCGCCCGCGCAGGCGTCCTGGGCCGCGCTGCACGGGGTGAGTTGGCTCGGCGGAATCGGATTCACGATGTCGCTCTTTATCGCCGGGCTCGCGTTCCGCACTCCGGAGACTGAGCCGCTCCTGACAGCCGCGAAGCTCGGCATCTTGGTGGCCTCGACGCTCGCCGGGGTGATAGGGTACGTCATCTTCCGGCGGGTCGTAAGATGACCACACCGCCCTCGAACCCGATTGGATTACAGACACCGTAACCAGAAGTACCTATTCGCCCTACACGAAGGCATGCGAATGTGGTCAGAGAGTTCGACTTCGAAGTAGTCCCGTACCTAACAGATGCGCCAGGGTGCTCGGTGCCAGCGTGACCGTGCGAGAAGTTCCTGGTCATCCCCAACGATGGAGGAGCAAGTGGACTACCCTGATCCGTCGCACATACTTGGCCCACACCCAAGTCGTGGTCTAAATCCCGCGAAGTGGTGGACGGAGCGAGTTGAGAAGCAGGTCGCCGAGACGCAGGGAACTCTGGACGACTCCCACTCGCTGGAGGTCCGCGTGCTCCTGATTAACGGCGAGGTATTGTTTCCGTCGTGGTTCGGGTATCACGGGCCCGACATGCTAGTAATTGAGGGTAAGGATGGCGAGGGCCGTCCAATGCGCGTCCTGGCCCCGTACACGAGCGCGCAGGGAACTATGCGGGCAGTACCGACCGGCGAAACCAAGCGGCCAACCCTCGGCTTTCAGCACTGACCCATGCACCTGAAGGTCCAGCTACCGGCCACGAAGGGGGCCCGCGCTTGCCATTGGCTACTCAAAAGGTGACCGCGACGAGCCCGGGTCGGGGAAACTCGTCGGATGATTTCTCCCATGTTGGAGTACACCGGCCAGTGCCGACTGGACCTGTGAGCTTGGTGAGTTGGGTGGACACCGCTGACGGCCACGGGCCTCCTGCGCCTCGTGCTGGAATTTTTGTAATACATATGTTCGCGGGCTCGTTGCGCGCCCGCAGTCCTCACCGGCTTCGGCGGTCGCGACCAGCACCCCCCCGGCTCCCCTCCGACCCCTCACCAGCAGAGCAGCACCCTTTCGTCTTACAGCATCCCCCAATGTGCAACATCGATGAACTGTCGAACATTCGGACATTTACCCGGTCCACCATGCCCGTCTTTCGGAGAACCGGCCCCATATCGGCTGGCATGTAGGAAGCCAGCGGAGGCCGCCGGGACCGATTGTCGGAAATCGGCGGGCGAGAGCGTGTCGCTATTACAGAAGCCCGCGACGCGGGACTGAGGGCGGGGGTGGCTGTTACGGGATCGTTACCAAAAATCCTGTCAGGTTTCGTCGCCCCCAGCAGGTAAAGGGTAGGGGCACACAAAAAAGCTTTGGGTGGAGGTGGGGATGCGGGGGTTCGGGATCAGGACCGTGCCCGACACGGTCCTCGAGGGCGACGAGCAGCGTTTTTCGGATTCGACTGTTAGGACGGTCGTACAGTGCAGCGGTCTCCCTTTGGCCGACGACATCGTGCGCCAGTTCTGCTGGTGGTTCGTCGGGAGGCCCTACGGCTGGAAGACTTACGATGGCAGCGACTGGGCGGAAGGGTTCGGGGCGGAATGGGCCCTGGCCCTAGGCCAGCACCTGGGGCTCAAGACCGATCGGCGGACAAGGCGGCTAACACTGCACATGGGCCCCAAGGCGGGCACGCACAACGCTCAGCAATTCCACTGGACGCGATTCATCGCGATTGACATCGACGCTCGCCCCGGACAGCCGGCCGGGATATCCGCGATCGCTACGACAGATGCTTCCGCGCCTTCAGGGCCACCCCTCTGGTGCTCCGCTCGCCGAGGCAAGGGCTACACCTCTACTTCCCGTTGGCGACGCCCGTATCGATCCTGGGCCTGACGCAGACCTTCAGGCCTGAGGCGTCGATCCTCGCGCCCCATGCGCTGGAGCTGGAAGGGGTTCGCGTGGCCTCGGGATGGGTGGAAGTCCGGCCGGTCACCAAGCGCACGCTGCGGGTGCCGCTGGGATTTGGTACGGTCCAGCTTGATCCCACTACGCTCTTGCCGTTGCCGACCGTGGCTAGACCGGACGAGATCGATCGGCTCGCGGCCACGATGGACCGGTTGGCCTCCACCAGCCCGCTCGACGCCCTTGCGCTGGCCCAGCGCCATGAAGGGATACCTCGCTCACCGACTACCCGCGAGCGCTCGGCCGTGCTGGCAATGCCCAGCATATCCGCTTCGCGATCGTTGCACGCGGACGCGGGCGAGATCGATGTGGACCGTCTCGAACGCGACGGGCTATATGTGGGCCTCACCCGGAATGAGGCGGCCATGGCTCTTGCTCGGCGTAAGATGCTCGTGGAGGGTTGGGATGAAGCCGCAACCGTCGAGTTTCTCATGAGCTGGACGGCTTATATGACCAATGGGCTCTCGCAGCAGGCCACGATGCTCGCGCGTCCGGCGGTGGTCAAGGAGCTACGGGACGAGTACCACCGCATCTGCCGAGGCATCAACCCACGCCCTGTCCACCGGCGAGGTTGTCGCCCGAATCGGCCGCCCGGTCGGCCGCCCGATCACGTCGGACGAAGCGCGCTGGATCTTCCTCGCTGCGGACGAGATCACCGATCCGACGGAACGCTATCGCGTCGAGGTGTTCCTGTTCTGCGCCCTGGGCTTCGGGAAGGACCTCGGTCAACAAGCCCAAGGCCCTGCCCGGTACCGAAATGCGGTTGTTGTACACTCTCAACTGCCCTCCAAGGTGATGGAGCGATGGCCGTACTGCGGGTCTGGTGCGTACGGCCGGAGGCTGCGCTGGGCCGAATCGGTCGGCTTGACCCGGCTCGTGCTGAACTACCGCCGCTCGGACAATCCGTCGCTCTGCCGCGCCAAGACCTTCGAGCTGGAGGTGGACCCGGATGGTCTGTCGGGCATCGAGGCCGATCCGGCAGCCCTGGCAGCGGCCTGCGTTGAGGAAGTGAGGCCTGGGTGTCCCCGAGTCCACCCGCGCCAGATCGAGCATGCGCTGTACGCGCTCGGCGAGTACGGCGACGGCATCGACGATCGGTACGGCTCGGGAGCGAAGACGGCCAGGAAGTTGGCGGCGGCCTATCAGGTCGCCATGGAGGCGCGTCGCGATAAAGCTGGTGTCGATGCCGCGTGAATCTCAGGGGAGTGGGTAGGTCAGGTATGAGCCCGCGCTTTCGGACGCCGCTACTCGGGACATTTGGAAGCGATCGCTGCGACCGGAATGAGAAGCGGGGGGGACTCGGCGTGAAGGTAGACAAGTCACAATCGTATTGGGGAGGGGCGGTGATGGAGTCGTTGGTGAAGCTGGCGAATCGTTGGCGGGAGCACGCGGTCGTGCTGGATCGTTGGGGGCGGGGGCACGAGGCCAAGGCAGCGATTCGGTGCGCCGAGGAACTCGAAGCTGCCATCCAAGAGTGGCAACTGGAGGTGCTCACACTGGACCAGGCGGAGGTGGAGTCGGGCTTCTCCTATTCGGCCCTGCAGGGCATGGTGGCCAAGGGCAAGGTCCCGAACGCGGGCACCAAGAATCGTCCTCGCGTCCACCGGTGCGATCTGCCAAGAAAGGCTGGACGGCGTTTCACAGGGCTTGCGTGGCACGTCACCGATTTGGCCGACGAGGTATTGGCGGCGGGGTAGTGTCGCCGCCACGTACGATCACCCGACAGGAGGAGGGGATGGCGAAGGGCAAGAAGAAACCCAAATGCTGGAGCTATGCCGAGGGTGCATGGGGTTACATGGTGACCGTGGAGGAACGGAAGCCCGGCGGGATCATCTACGCCCGCGCATACGATCCGAAGCTGGCCGGAGGGAAGGGCGGGTACCGCCGGAAGACGCTGGGGCACCGGGATCGGGAGCGAGCGAAGGTGTACGCGGTGGAGCAGGCCGCCAAGCTCCGTCAGGGCAAGGCCGACATCACTGCCGAGAAGGCAACGCTCGCGAGAGTCTTCGCCCTGTATCTGACCCACCGTACACCGAGGAAGTCACGTAGTGAACAGGAGGCCGACCAACGTCGGGCGGAGATGTGGACTCGGGTACTCGGCGCTGCGAAGGACCCGAACTTCATCTCACCGCCGGAGTGGGAGCGGTTCATCGACCAGCGACGCTCGGGCATGATCGACGCGCGTGGACGGCCGGTCACCGACAAGCAGCGGAAGCCGGTCGGCGATCGGGCCGTCGAAGCCGATTGCCTCTGGCTGCGATGGACTTTGAACTGGGCGGTCAAGTGGCGGTACCCCGACGGCACCCGGCTACTTCACCAGAACGGTACGCTCGGACTGGACGTGCCCACGGAGCGAAACCCGAAGCGTCCAGTGTCGAACGACGACCGGTATGCCGCCACCCGAGCGGTGTCGGACAACGTCATGATGGAGGTCCGCTGGAATGGTCGCCGGCTGGTGCAGCGGTCCTACCTCTCGGAACTCCTCGACATCGCGAATGGGACGGCACGGCGAATCACGGCGATATGCGGACTTCGGTACCAGGACTTCCGGCTGGAACCCAGCAAGGACGCACCCTATGGCAGCATCCGGTGGCCCGAGGACACTGACAAGGAGGGGCGTGAGTGGCTGTGCCCGATCGACCCCACGGTTCGTACGGCGACAGACCGGATCATGCAGGAACGTCCCGGCATCGGCGCGGCGCTCGTGTTCCCGTCGCCCACCGATCCCACCCAGTCGGTCACGAAGGACCTTGCCTCAGAATGGCTGCTGGAGGCCGAGCGTATGGCCGGGCTGCCGAAACTGAAGGGTGGAGTCTGGCATCCATTCAGGAGGAAGTGGGCGACCGCCAGGAAGCATCTGCCCTTGGGCGGACGTGGCGGCGGCAGGTGGCTGGAAGTCGAAGGAGACCTTGCTTCGTTGCTACCAGCAACCCGACGAGGCCACTATGTTGAACGTTGTCCTGAGCGGGCTGGAACTCCGGGAACGGAGGGCATGATGCAGCCCAATCTTGCACACATTCTTGCACACCCCCTCGCTCTAATTGCTCAGCAAAGCCTGCGAACGTGGTGTGCTAGAAGCATTTCGGGGCGTGGCGCAGTCCGGTAGCGCGCCTGCTTTGGGAGCAGGAGGTCCCGGGTTCGAATCCCGGCGCCCCGACTGGTCGTCCAGCAAACCCGCGCCTGTAGCTCAACTGGATAGAGCACCGGCCTTCTAAGCCGGTGGTTGCAGGTTCGAGCCCTGCCAGGCGCGCTCGCCCCGATCGCTTCCCCCGCCTGTTCCTCTTGCTCATCCAGGAACTCCTCGCTTCGCGCGGTGTGCTGGCGTCCTCCCGGATCACCTTCCGCGCGTTCCTGACCGTGGACACCGGCCCCGCTTCCGGGAATATTCAGCCCATGCATCCCGTCTCGACCTCACTGGAACCTTCCGATAAATCGCGGGGCGTGACCACCGTTCTGGCCGCCCTCCTGGGCCCCTTCGGCGCTCACCGTTTCTACGTCGGCAAGACCGGCAGCGGCGCGCTCATGTGTGCCACCCTGGGCGGCCTGGGGATCTGGTGGCTGTATGACCTCATCGTCGTGGCGGCGGGAGACTTCCGCGACCTCAGCGGCCGGCGGGTGAGCCGTTGGGATTCCTTGGGCGCCGACACCCCGGGTACCGAGATGCTCGCCCAGGACGTGGACGCCCTCCGGGCCGAAGTCGCCGAGCTCGCGGAGCGGCTGGATTTCGCCGAGCGACTCTTGGCCAAACCGCGCGACCCCGCCCCCTCGGTCCACACCAGGCAGCCCTGAATGAGCGCGATCGCCCCTGCCGCCGGTCGGCTCCTGCCCCGGCGGGAGGACCTGCGTGCCATGCTCGGCCTCGCCACGCCCGTCGTCGTGATCCAGGTCGGGATGATGCTCATGGGGGTGGTGGACACGATCATGGTCGGCCACCTCTCGGCGGTCGCACTCGCCGCCGTGGCGCTGGGCAATCTCTATTTCTTCGGACTCGGCGTGTTCGGCATGGGCACGCTGATGGTCTTGGACCCGGTCGTCGCACAGGCCGTCGGCGCGCGCGACCATCCGGCCATCGCGAGGGGCATCCAGCGCGGCCTCCTGGTGGCCTTGATGCTCGCCCTTCCCGCGTCCCTCCTCCTGCTGCTCGCCGAGCTGTTCATGGTGCTCGCCCAGCAGCCCGACGATGTGGTGCCGCACGCGGCGGCCTATGCCGTCAGGCTGGCCCCCGGGGTCCTGCCGTTCTTTCTCTTCGTGGTGCTCCGCCAGAGCCTCCAGTCCATGCACCGCACGGCGCCGATTCTGGTCGCGATCGTGGTGGCCAATATCGTGAACGCCGCGCTCAATTGGATGCTCATCTTCGGCCACTTCGGGGCGCCTGCCCTTGGCGTGATCGGCTCGGCCTGGGCCACGACCCTGAGTCGCTGGCTGCTCGCCCTCCTGCTCCTCGCGTTAACCTGGGGCCGACTCAGGCCGTACCTGACCCCGCTACGGGCCGAAATCTGGCAGTGGGCTCCGCTCGGGCGCATGCTGCGCCTCGGCGTGCCGATCGGGTGCCAGTACACCCTTGAGTTCGGAGCCTTCGCCTTCGTGGCGTTGATGATGGGATGGCTCGGCACCGGCGCGATGGCGGGCCATCAGGTGGCGATCAACCTCGCCTCGCTGACCTTCATGGTGCCGCTCGGCGTGGCCGACGCGGGGTCCATCCTCGTGGGGCACGCGGTGGGGCGGGGTGACCTGGCGGGAACCAGGGGTGCGGCGCGGGCGGCACTTCTCTGCGGCATCGGCTTCATGAGCTGTACCGCGGTCGTCTTTCTCGCTTTGCCGGGACCCCTCGCCCGCCTGTACACCACGGACGCGTCGGTCATCGCCGTCGCCGTGGGTCTGATTCCCCTCGCCGGCGTTTTCCAGGTGTTCGACGGCACCCAGGTGGTCGCGGGCGGCATCCTGCGCGGACTGGGTGAGACGAAGGTCGCGATGCTGGTCAACCTGCTGGGATACTGGTTCTTCGGCCTGCCCGTGAGCTATGTGCTGGGGTTCGCGATGGGGTTGGGTCCGAGGGGTCTCTGGTACGGCCTGGTCCTGGGCCTCGCCGCGGTGGCGACGATCCTCCTGGTCCGGGTCCGGATGGCCCTGGCGAGGGAGCGGCGCCGGGTCCTCATCGACCACCCCCCGCTACACCCTGCGCTGGATTCCTGAGAGAGTGGCGATCCGCCTCGAGCCGCCGCCCGCGGGAGATGTGAAGTCTCGAGCGGAGTAGCGCCCCCGAGGCGGATCGCCGGCGGAGGCTAGCGGGAAGCCTCTTCCTCTTCGCTCTCGAAGTCTTCCTCGGCCTCGGGATTGATCACGGTCTCCGCCAGCGCCGTCAGCCGCTGGTCGGTGGTCTCTTCCTCGTCCAGGTTCTGGCCCAGGAGCTCGTGCACCTGGTCGTGGCCCAGCATCTCGGCGTAGGTGCTGACGCAGCCGTACGAAGCGATCTCGTAGTGCTCCACCTTCTGGGCAGCGGCGATGAGGGCGGCATCGAGCACCGCCGGATCGGCGTCCTGTTCCATGGTCTTCTTGCCCTCTTCGATCAGGCCGGCCATTCCGTCACACTTCTTCCCCTTGGCCGGAAGCCCGAGCAGCTTGAAGACTTCCTCCAGCCGACGCACGTGACCCTCGGTCTGGACCCGATGCTCCTCGAAGGCCGTCTTCAGCTCGAGGTTGGTTGCTGCCTTCGCCATCTTGGGGAGTGCCTTCAGGATCTGACCTTCGGCGTTGTAGAGGTCCTGCAATTCGTGGACGAGCAGATCGTCCAGCGAGGAAAGCTTCGTCATGGTGTGCTCCTTGGTTTCGACGACGGGGCCAACGTAGGGGCGCGGCGTGCTCGGTGAAGTGTTCTGCGTCACCAATTTTTCCGTGCCGCGGCGCCGCACGACCGTCACTTTGAGGATCGACAGCTAGCACATGCAGACCACGCTGGCCGCGATCGCGGTCATCACCGTAGGCTACATCTTCGCCTACCTGATCTTCGACCGCCTCCGCGACCGATACGGGTACGTCGGCGGCGCCGAGTACGTCATCATTGGGTTCCTCCTGGGGCCCAAAGTCACCGGCCTGCTGGACGCCGGCCAAGTCCAGGACCTCACCCCGATCGTCAGCCTGGCTCTCGGGTGGCTGGGCATGTTGCTGGGCACGTACTTCCGGATGCCCACCCTGGCCCTGATCGACGGGGACCACCTCCGAGTCGCGTTCGCGGAGGCGGTGGCCACCTTCGGGATCGCGCTCGCCGCGCTCCTCGGCCTCTTCCGGTACCTGGTGGATATTCCCTGGCCGGAGGCGGCGGTGCTGTCCGTGACCCTGGCCGCCGTCGCTACCCTGAGCTCGCCGGTTGCGGTGGATGCCGTCGTGGACCGGGTAAAGGTGGCCTCGCGCGTCCCCCCGGTTCTTCAGCTGGCGGCGCGGATCGACGCCCTGATCGCGGTCGTCGCCTTCGGACTGGTGCTGGCCATCTTCCACCAGGGTGACGTGGCGCCGGGCGTCCGTCCCCCCACGGCCACGGAGTGGTCGGTCATCAACCTGGCAGTAGGGGTGGCGTCGGGGGTGCTCTTTCACCTGTTCCTGGGCCCCCGTGGACATCTCGACGAAGGACGACTGTTCGTCGCCCTGGCCGGAGCCATCGTAGTGGCCAGTGGCGCGAGCTATTACCTCAACCTGTCACCCATCTTCACCAGCCTGGTCCTCGGCTTCATCCTGGTGAACAGCGGGAGCGCCCACCGGGACGTCACCCGGCTGCTCCTCTCTACCGAGCGCCCGGTGTATCTCGCGCTCCTGCTGTTCGCCGGGGCGGCGTGGAGTCCGGGCTCGGTGGACCTCTTGTTCATCGCGCCGCTCTTCGTGGTGATCAGGGTCTTGTCACGGTTCCTGGGTGGCGCGATCGCCGGTGGCCACGTGGCGCCCGCCCATTTGCGGACGACCGGCCTCGGCCGGGGACTGCTGGCGCTAGGGGGGATCGGGGTGGCGCTGGCCCTCAACTACGGGCAGGTCTATCCCGAGCTCCACCCGCGGCTGGTCCTGACCGCAACCCTCCTCGCGGTCCTCCTGTTCGAGATCGTGGCCAGCCGGGAGGCCTCCGCCTTCATTCTCAGTCTGGGCCGCCGGACGGCGGAGCCCAACGGCACCCAGCCGGAGCTGGGGAGGACGGCCGAGCCGCGATGATCCGGCGACTCGTCGTCCTGGTGCTGCTGGTCGGCGGTGCAGTCCTGCTCGAGCCGTTGCGGGTGCCGACCGAGGGCGTCATCGCGCCCCGGTCGCTGTTCCTGTTCGGCATCCTCCTGCTGACCGCGGACACCTTCGGAGCCTTGGCGCACGACCTGGGCTTCCCCCGGCTGGTAGGGTATCTGGTGGCGGGGCTGGCTCTGGGCCC
>CAWJOB010000003.1:0-1187568 GCA_963844445.1 uncultured Gemmatimonadales bacterium | reverse complement strand
GTTCTTCTGGCTGGGCATCCTCGGCCCCTCCACCACGTGGCTGCTGCGCTACATGGCCAACCGGCTCGACGCCACCCCTGAGGGCTTCGACCTCGACCTGGCCGCCACCGCCCAGGCGCTCGGCCTGGGCGCGAAGGGGGGCCGGCACTCGCCGTTCATGCGGGCGCTGTCCCGCTGCTGCCAGTTCGACGTGGCCGAGGCGCGGCCCGACGGCATCCTGGCCGTGCGCCGCAAGCTCCCGCCCCTGACCCGCCGGCAGGTCATGCGCCTGTCGCCCGAGCTGGTCGCCGCCCACCAGGCCTGGCAGGAGGCCGAGCTGCTCACGCCGGCCCACGAGCAGCAGCGCCGGCGCAGCCGGCGGCTGGCGCTGAGCCTCATCGAACTGGGGGAGGACGCCCAGGCCGCTGAGGACCAGCTGGCCCGCTGGCGCTTCCACCCGGCGCTTTGCCGGGAGGCGGCCGAGTGGGCCGCCGAGCGCCACCGGCAATCCGGCGACGCCGAGCCGGCGGCGTAGAGGCCCCCATCGCCGGCGGCGCTCCGCCGGCCCAGCCAACATCGCCGGCGGCGCTCCGCCGGCCCAGCCAACATCGCCGGCGGCGCTCCGCCGGCCCAGCCAACATCGACGGCGGCCGGGGAGCCCGCCCCCCCGGCCGCCCGGCGTCCTCGACGACAGGCGACCGCGACACGGTATGGTCCGGGCTTCGGGCGGAACCGGCGACAGGAGGACGGCGTGCTCAGTTCGGTCGTGCAACGCAAGACGACGGCACTGTTTCGACTCTTCGACACCAACGGCGACGGCTACTGGGAGAGAAGCGACTTCGAGCAGTGGGTCGAACGTTTCGCTCGTGAACAGGGGCTCGATCCGGGATCGTCGGAGGTACAGGCGCTTTCGGGCGTCTACATGCAGCTGTGGGAAGCACTGCGGATGGCAGACACGGACGGGGACGATCGCGTGACCCTCGACGAGGCCTTGGCGTTCCAGGACCAGCACTTCACGCCGGAGACGGTCACGAGCTTCGCTCAGGTCATCTTTCCCGTCCTGGATTCCGATCGCGACGGTGGGATCGGGCTTGATGAGTACCGAAACCTGCTCAAGTCGTCGTCTCTCGATCCCTCGGTCGCCGATGAGATGTTCCCCAGGCTCGACGCCGACGGCGACGGACGGATATCACGTTCGGAGTTCGAACAGCTCTATCGGGAGTATTTCCTGAGTGACGACGCTGATGCGCCGGGAAGCTCTTTCTGGGGTCCTTTCTAACGAGCGAGACGCGTCACGACTGGCGATGGTCGAGGACGTCGCTCACGGCGTCGCCCAGGAGGTTGAGCCCCACCACCGACAGGGCGATCGCCAGTCCGGGGAACACCGACATCCACCACGCCAGCTGGAGGAACTGCTGGGCGTTGTTGGCCAGCTGGCCCCAGCTGATCCGGTTCTGGTCGCCGAGGCCGAGGAACGCCAGGCCGGCCTCGATCAGGATGATCCGCGACGCGAAGAGGGTGAGCACCACGACGGCCACCGGAGCAGGTTGGGGATCACCTGGCGCACGAGGATGCGCAGGCCCGACGCTCCGGTGGCGCGCGCCGACTCGACGAACTCCCGCCGCCTCAGGGACAGCGCCTCGCCTCGCACCACCCGGGCCAGAAACGGCCAGGACGTGAGGCCGAGGAGCAGGATCAGCTTGTCGATGCCCGGCCCGAAATAGGCGATGACCAGCAGGGCGAGGAAGAACCGGGGCACGACCTGGAACACCTCGGCCAGGCGCATGAGCAGGACGTCGACGACGCCGCCGTAAAAGCCGGCGATCGCCCCGACGGAGATACCGATGACCGCCGAGATCGCCAGCACCGACAGGATCACGGTCATCGACGAGCAATACGATGAGTCCAGGCGCTCCACAGAACCAATTTCGGTTAAGGACGCGGCTCTCGCGAATTCATTCAGAAAGCGCTACGAGATCTGGCTAACCACTTCTGTGTTGATTCATTGGCAGGATAGCGGCGCTGATGTGACAAACGTCTCGCAATCCGGCCTGGAGCAAGACAAGGTGGATGATTTCCGCCGTGACGAACTGCGCCGGATGGCCAAGACTGCGGTTGTCTACACTCAGAGGGAGGTGACACAGGGGGGACCTGCTACCGCGGAGGTGGAAACAGATGCCTGAAGGGATTCACCCTAGTATGTTCTCGCTTGGACCTTGAGTGCCACTCCAGCCCATCGGCCCGCGACAGCTAGGAATGTGTGAGCTCCATAGTAGTACGCGGTTAAAGCCGAACGGGAGCGTGGCGATCCATAGTTTTGTCGGTACTATCTGCACCACACGGACCTCCTTGCACCCTAGCCGTGCCGTGGTCCGGCGGCGGGGTTGTGCGGATTTGCCGGGTCCGTCCAGCCATCGGCGCTTCTGAGAGCTGCCACCTGCGCCAATTCCGCCGCGCTATCCTGACTCATGACGGGCACGGGTACTGGCTCGGACACTCGGATGTTTGCTGCTGCCCTCCACTTGACTCTCTCGGGAATGAGTCGGCGCTCCAACAAGGCGGCTTACGCTGCAAGCAGGAGCAACGTCCTGCATTCTTCCTTGAATACCCACTCGGGGCCATGCTCTGGTTTAGCCGACACTAGATGGTACCTTGCTGCGAGCTCATCCCGAAGAGGAATAAGGACCGGGGGACACGACCTCTTAAGACGGCCGAACGTCTGTTTGGCAGAATCCAAGTTATTGAGTGCCCCTGATACATGGAGCCGCAACACATCAGTTACGGGATCTTCTCCATGCAGGACCAGCGCGGCGGCCTCGTCGAACCTTTCCAGCCGCAGCTTTGCGATGGCTAGTGCGTTCTCGAAATACTGGCGCTCTTTCATGAACGGTGTCTGATCAAGTCCTTTCTGAAGTTGCTGAATCGCTTCTTCGAACTGCTCACTTCGCAGTAAAAGCATCCCCTTGATGTGAAATCCGATCCACTCCTGGCGAGTCCGCGGTTCATCGATTTGAAGTAGCTCATTTGCCTCAGAGTACCTGCCGATCGCAACCAAGACCGCGGCTTTTGAGTAACGTGCACTGTTGCTAACATCACCTCGAGCTATTATCAGGTCGTACGCTCTAACGGCCTCCTCGACGAGTCCAAGTGACCTCAGAAGGTCGGCGCGCCCGCTTTGTGCCACGATGTTATAGGGGAACCGTGCGAGATTCTGGTCGTAGGCTTGTAGCGCCTCTTGCAGACGTCCCATCTTCTTAAGGGCATTGGCTCGGCCGTTTCGAAGCCAAACGTCGTTCGGGAAGCTCTCAATGGCCAAATCGTAGGCGGCCAAGGCTTCCTCCAAGCGCCCGGCTTCACTCAGAGCTTTTGCGCGCCCACCATGGCTCGAAGCATCGTTGGGAAACTTGGCTACGCATCGGTCGAATGTCTCTAGCGCGTCGCGGTAACGGCCCATCTCCGTGAGTACACCGGCGTGCCCGCAGTGCGGTACCACTTCGTAGGGATATTCGCGAATGGCGCGTTCATAGCTTTCCAGCGCCTCGCCGAGACGTCCCATAAGCTTGAGTACATGCGCTCGGCCGGACAGAGCCACCACATCCGTACCTAAATAGTCGAGGGCAGCATCGTAGGCGCTAAGAGCTTCATCCAATCGCCCCAGGTCTGTGAGGACGGCTGCTCTACCGCAGCGCGGGGCGATTTCCTCGGGAAACTCTAAGACCGCGATCTCGTAAGCATGCAGGGCTTCGTCGAAACGTCCCATCTCTCTCAGCACCTCTGCACGACCGATCCAGGCGATTACCTGACCTGGATAGGTGGCGGTTGCTTGTGCGTAAGCTTCAAGGGCCTCTGGCAGCCGGCCTTGAGTCCTCAGGATGCGCGCGCGTCCTGTCGCGGCAAACTGTCTCTCGCCCAGCGACTCGGCTTCTGCGAGCGCTCTAAGCGATGCCTCCAACTGACTAGTTAGTAGGAAGGCGTCCGAAAGCTGACTCCAGGCCCAGCCATCGTGCGGGGCCAGGTCTACTGCTCGTTGGGACAGCTTGAGTTGGAGTGAATAGTTGTGTGCAAGCTTGGCTTGCTGTGCGAGGTCGCACAGAGACATCGCAGCAAACCGCGCGCCTCCGTTCCGAACTTGAAGTTCAACTAGCTCATCGATAAACTCGCGAGCTCGGCTAGCCTGACCTTCCTTGATGAGATCACTAATTGCCGCCTTTTGCCTGCGGACGTTTTCGTACGCTTGAAAGCTACTGAGAGTGCGTGTTGACCTATGCGGTTCGGATGTCTGACGCTCAGGCTCCTCAAGACTGTGGGCCAATCGGCGCTTAGCCTTGGGAGGCCTGATGGGTTCAAGCCAAGCCTCAAGCACGCTACGGGCATTAGGGAGGTCCCCCAAAGCCTGGTGGGACTCGAATCTCACCCGATCGAATCCATTGGGATCACTCAAGGCGTCGACAACAGCGTGGAACCCCCCAAACCTGATGAGTTCGCGCTCAAACTCGTCCTTGGCATACGGAGTGTCGAAAAGTTCTCCGGGAAGCGAGTCCCAGGCCTCTCGGACCCGACGTATGCTGGGCTGTTGTTCAGCCAATTTGTGAAAGAGGTGAGTCGCATGTCCACTCGATCTTGCAAAGATCAAAGCGCCCTCAATATCGGCGCTTGGGGGGAGAGGAGCTGAATAGAGTGAACCGGACGCAAAATGATACGCATCCTTGCTACTGAGAAGTTCGTCCAAGCAGGTCCCGGCTGCTTCACGGGTCCCGTGATCTTCACTGGCGTCCAACAGTATAAGAGCAAGTGCAAGGAACGATCCCTCTGCCATGCTCTTACCAACTCCTCTCTCACCTGCATGGTAGAACTTACTGTAATCGACATGACATCAGTCGCTCCACCGAAGATGTATGGGAGCATGGCGATTGAGTGCGTCGATTCATCGTTAGGCGTCCAGACATCCAAGCATACTGCGGCAGTGCCTTGGATTAGGGCAGCTCGACCGACCTGACCAGATATGAGCGCTTTGGTCATGTGGACACAAAGGTGGCGCCGATCGAAGCGAGCCTGCTTCTTCATGCTGGCGAACAGAACTCGCTCGACCCGGTGCTTAGCGGCAGGGCCTGCAACCTGCTGAATAGAGCTCCTATGGATCGGGCCGAAAATATGAACTTCAACAAAGTCTTCACTGCCGCGCGGGCCACTTTGATCAAGGAGAAGCGCAGGGAAATCGGTGGGCGCCGTTCTTGGGCTGAGTTTACCGTGCAGCTTGGCGACTCCCAGCCGGTCCCGTTGGAGCCAGGTTGCACGGTATCCTGCAGGGATCGGAGTACCCGCGACGATGCGGTGCCTTTGGCAGAAGACGAAGGGATTCTCCTCGAAGACGCTCGAAGCGGTGCTGGATTGTGCTCTCGCGCAGAAGAATGGAGTAATCCCCGTAGTATGTTACACCCGTGGCATTAAGTGAGAGGGCGGCAAAGTTAATGTCTTGATGGTAATTCGGAAACATTGTTGCATCGACAGCCGCCCGACCTTGATCCCAATCACTGTCTTGGGGAATGCGAGACCCCACTCGCGACCTGTCGGTAAAACGTCGTGTAGAGTTCGTTTTCACTGGACAGCAGCTTCGACAAGACACCAAGGCTTTTGCACACTATCGCCTGTGAACGTTGAAGGGCACTGCCGAAGTCCGCCACAACGTTGCTAACCCCGCGCGCCTTTGCTGAGGTGTACGCGTCGGCTAAACGCCGGTCCAAGGCATCAACCTCCGCCTTTGCACTAGCTGCCCTGACGTTCGGAAAACCGACATCTGTCTGGCAGGTGATACAATTTCTGGAGGAACCGGGAACTGGGGATCCACATACTGGACACGTCACAGCCGTCTCATGTAAGGTCGCAGTGGAGGTTTGGCCAACCCGCCCGCAACCAGAAGGTTACTGCCTAGTGGAATCCGGGCAAGCAGGTGGCGCACCGGTTCGCAACGCACCTGCTCCTGATAGCGGTAAGGCATTGCGTCGGTGTAGCTTAGGGCGGTTGCCTCATTCAGTAAGCAATACACCCTCTTTCGGGGCTTATTCTCCCGCGCCGCTCCCCGACGGGGCGCCGGCTCGGCGCCGGGCGGCTACGCGTCCACCATCGCGACCGGCGGAGTTCCCCCGCGCGCACCGACACGGTGAAGAGCCGCCCACACCGGAGGACGATGAGCTGGTCGCCCGATCTACGCCCCCACGGCTCCTGCAACGCTCGCCGCCTTCCTTATAGTGCTGCCTCAGGATAGATTATTAATCGTTATTAACCAGGATAACTCGTTGTCCCGAGCCAAGATCCTCTCCATCTCCCTGCCCGCCGACCTGCGCTCCCGGCTGGACGCCGAAGCCGAGCGCCAGCAGCGATCCCGCAGCTTCCTCGTCGCGGAGTCGGTGCGGGAATACCTGAGCCGCCTCGATCGCCGGAGTTTCGATGAAGCTCGCGAGCGCACCCTGCGGGACGGGCTCGCCCTCTCACCGGCCGAGCGGCTCGAGTTGTCGGAAGAGCTGTGGCGAGAGTTGACTCGAGGGCGCCGGGTCACCGGCCCCTGGACCGCCGGGTTCGAGACCTTCGACGAGTACGAGCGCTGGCGCCGGAGTGGGGCGCGGGCCGGGTGAGCGACGCGCCCGTGTCGCGGCTGCTCACGGTCTGCCGGCTGCTCAACGCCGCGGGCGTTCGCTATGTGATCGTCGGCGGCTTCGCCCTCGCGCTCCACGGCGCCATCCGCGCCACCAAGGACGTGGACGTGCTCATCGAGCCCACGCTGGACAACGCCCGCCGGGCCCTCGAGGCGCTTCGGGGTCTGACCTACGGCATCGCCCGGGAGCTCGACCCCGCCGACGTCATCGCGAAGCCGATCACGATCATCGGCGACGACCCCCGAGTGGATCTGCTGACGATCGCCTGGAGCGTCCGCTATGCCGATGCCGCGCCCTCCATGCTGCGAATCCGCGTCGACGACGTCGAGATTCCGGTGGCGGACCTCGAGACGCTCATCCGCTCGAAGCAGTCGGGGCGGCTCCAGGATCGCGCCGACGCGGAGACGCTGGAGCAGTTGAGGCGGCTCCGGGCGGAGGGGGAGTGAGACGCCGCCTCGCGCTGATCCTGCTGGCCGCCGCCTTCGGGGCGCTGTTCCTCTTTCCGGCCTTCAGCGCCCTGCTCACCGACTGGTGGTGGTTCCGCGAGATCGGCTACCAGGTCGTCTTCATCCGCGAGCTGACCACCCGCGTGCTGCTCTTCCTGGCCGCGGGCGGGCTCACCGCCGGCGTGCTCTACCTGAACCTGCGGGCCGCGCAGCGGGGCCTCGTCCCCGACCCGGTCGTGCTCCAGCTCGGGGGGCCCGGGACGCGGCGCGGTGGACATCTCGTCGGCGCTTCGCCGCCTGACGCTGCCGGTGTCGCTGGGCTTCGGGCTCCTGGCCGGCTTCGCCGCGACCCCGGCCTGGGACCTGGTGCTCCGGGTGATCCACCGCACGCCGTTCGGCATCGCGGACCCGGTCTTCTCCCGCGACATCGGCTTCTACGTCTTCACCCTGCCCGGACTGGCGGCCGCGCTCGGCTTCCTGACCACCCTCGCCGTCATCTCGCTCCTCCTGCTCGTCCCGCTCTACTGGATGCGCGGGGATTTCGTGCTGGGCCCGCGCCGGCTCATGATCGAGCCGAGCGCGGGACTGCACCTGGCCCTCCTGCTGGCGGCGATGTTCCTGCTCATCGCGCTGCGGCTGTGGCTGGTGGAGATCCCCGGGCTGCTCTATTCCACCACCGGGCCGCTGATCGGCGCCAGCTATACCGACCTGCACGCCCGGCTCCCGGCACTGCGGGTCTCGGCGGTCGTGGCGGTCATTGCCGCGGCGGCCGTCGTGATCGGGGCGGTCCAGCGGCGCCTGCCGCGCTACGGGCTCCTGGCGATCGGAGGCTACCTGGGCGTGGCCGTCCTCGGACGCGGCCTCTTCCCGGCGGTCATGCAGAAGTTCGTGGTGGCGCCCACCGAGCTGACCCGCGAGACGCCCTACCTCCGGCACCACATCGCCGCCACCCGCCAGGCCTGGGGGCTCGACAGCGTGGAGGTCCGCGAGCTGGCCGGCGAGGCCGGCCTCACCCTGGCCGACATCCGGGCCAACGCCCCGACCATCGAGAACGTGCGGCTGTGGGACCGGGACCCGCTGCTCCGGACCTTCGGACAGCTCCAGGAGATCCGTACCTATTACGACTTCGTCTCGGTGGACGACGACCGCTACTGGATCGACGGGAACTACCGGCAGGTCCTGCTCTCGCCCCGGGAGCTCAACGTCGCCTCGCTGCCGACCCGCACCTTCATCAACGAGCACCTGACGTTCACCCACGGGATGGGCCTGACCCTGAGCCCCGTCAACCAGGTGACCGTGGAAGGACTGCCGGTCCTCTTCATCAAGGACCTGCCCCCGGTCTCGAACGTCTCGCTGCGGGTCACCCGCCCGCAGATCTATTACGGCGAGATCGCCAACGAGTACGTCTTCGTGGGCACCCGGCAGCGCGAGTTCGACCATCCCTCCGGCGAGGCGAACGTCTACGCCCCCTACGGCGGCACGGGCGGCGTCCAGGTCGGCAACCTCTGGCGCCGGCTCGTGCTCGCCGTCCGGTTCGGCTCGTCCAAGGTCCTGCTCTCGCAGGACATCACCAACGAGAGCCGGGTGCTCTACTACCGGCACATCACCGCCCGGGCGAGGAAGGCACTGCCGTTCCTCCAGTTCGACCGCGATCCTTACCTGATCATCGCCGGCGACGGCACCCTGAAGTGGATGCTCGACGCCTACACCGCCACCGACCGGTATCCCTACGCGCAGCGCCTGCTGGACGGCACCAGCTACATGCGGAACAGCGTCAAGCTCGTCATCGACGCCTACGACGGGTCGCTCACCGCGTATGTCAGCGCCCCGGCCGATCCGCTGATCCGGACCTGGGCCGGCATCTTCCCCGGGATCTTCGTCCCGCTCGACAGCATGCCGGCCCACCTGCGCGCGCACATACGGTACCCGGACGACATCTACCGGATCCAGGCCGGTCTCTATACCACCTATCACATGGGCGAGCCGGAGGACTTCTACCACCGGGAGGACCAGTGGCAGATCCCCGAGGTCACCAAGGCCGACCAGTCGGTGCCGTTCATGCGCCACATCATCATGCGGCTGCCGGAGGAGTCGAAGGCCGAGTTCATCTACATGGTGCCCTTCACGCCGCGGGGAAAGGAGAACCTGGCGGCGTGGATGGTGGCGCGGAACGACGGCGAGGTCTACGGGAAGCTGCTGGTGTACCGGCTCTCCCGTCAGAGCCTCGTGTTCGGGCCGCGGCAGATCGAGAACCGGATCAACCAGAACACCGAGGTCGCCCGGCAGATCACCCTGTGGGACCAGCGGGGCTCCCAGGTGATCCGGGGCGACCTGCTGGTGATCCCGATCGAGGAATCGCTGGTGTACGTCCAGCCGCTCTACCTCCAGGCGGAAGGCGGGCGGATTCCCGAGCTCAAGCGCGTCATCGTGGCCTATCAGAATCGGGTGGTGATGCAGGAGACCCTGGAACAGGGTCTGGCCGAGCTGTTCGGCGGCGCGGCGGCGCCGGGCCGCGAGCGAGCGCCGGCGGTCGCTGCCCGAGGGGCAGCGCCGGAGCCGGCGACCAGCGACACGGCCGTCCGGGCACTGATCGCCGAGGCATGGCGCCGATACCAGGCCGCGCTGGAGGCCAATCGGCAGGTGGACTGGACGCGCTACGGCGAGGAGTTCCGGCGGCTCGGCGAGGCGCTCGAGCGGCTCGAGGCCGGGGCGTCGGAACCGTGAAGCTCAACGCGTCGCCTCCACCGCTCGCCCGGAGACGTGGCGCAGAACGTGGGCACCCGCCGCCTCGAATTGATGCCGCGGGATGGCGAGCGTATCCTTAGACTGTCACCCACCCATTGCCCTGGAGCATTGCGTGCCGGTGACCGCCAGGCTGTCCAAGCGCTTTTATGACGTCTTGGGTGAGGACATAGCCAATGAGCTGGTCGACTGGTTCAACGCCGTGGACCTGACCTACCGAGCCGATCTCCGCGAGCTCAACGAGCTGAACTTCGCCCGGTTCGACGCCAGGCTGGAGCAGCGCCTGGTCGAGCTGCGGGCGGAGCTGCTGACAGAGCTACGGACGCAGATCGCCGGCCTGCGGCTCGAGTTCCGCACCGACCTCCACCAGGTGCGCACCGAGCTGCTCCGCTGGATGTTCGGCTTCTGGGTCACCACCCTCCTCGGCATCGCCGGCCTGCTGATCGCGCTGCGCGGCCAGTAGGGCGAATGGAGCCGTCTCGCACGGCGAACCAAGGCCCGTCAGCGAGATTGCCGCTCGAGGCGTCGACCAGCGAACCGCCGCGACGGTAGAACGACGGCAGGTCCTCGATCACCAGGAACCGGGTGATCCTGCCTCGAGCGAGATCGAACACCAGCGCGAACTCGCACGCTCCCTCGAGCCCGCAGTGCTCGACCGTGAAGCTCTCCTTGCCCCACGCGATCACCTGCCCGTCCACCGCGCCGTAGTCGATCTGCCAGAACGCCACCAGCTCACCGAGCGCGGTAAAGTGGTCCGCGACCGCCTGCTTGCCCGAGTCTTTCGTGTACTCGGGCGACTCTCCGCCCCCGGCCACTTCGAACTCCACGTCCTCCGCGAGGAGGTCGAGCATTGGCCCGAGATCTCCTCCGAGAAGCCGGTCCACCGCCCGCCTCACCGCGGTCATGTCGTCCATCGGAAACTGCGTTTCCAGCGTATTGCCGAGTGGTTGTGTCTGCATGCCATCCTCTCTGTTTGCACTTCCGACGGATCCACAGTAGCGTGCACGTATCCGGGGATAAGGAAGCGCTTATCCTGGTATTGAGAGTCCCTGTTTGGATGGGTGTCGAGCCGCCAATTTGGCGTTGGGCCGATACGAGGTGAAACCATGCTGAGCCACGAGCGCAGGCGAGAGATCGCCGACTTCCTGAAGACCCGGCGGATGCGGCGCCAGCCGGAAGAGCTGGGACTCCCGAGGGGCCACCGCCGGCGCACGCCGGGCCTCCGGCGGGAGGAGGTCGCCGCCGCCGCCGGCGTCAGCGCCGAGTGGTACACCTGGCTGGAGCAGGCCCGCGAAGTCCGCCCCTCGGCGCAGGTCCTGACCCGGATCGGCGAAGCGCTCCGGCTCGAGCCCCGGGAGACCCGCCACCTGCTCACCCTGGGCGGCTACGCGGTCCCGGCGAGCGGCTCCGACTTGCCCCAGTCAGTGTCGGTGAGTCTCCGGCTCCAGCGGCTGATCGATCAGATGGAATACGGCCCGGCCTGGGTGTTCGGGGAGCGGTGGGACATCGTGGCCTGGAACCGCGCCACGTCGGTGATCCACGGCGACGTCGCCTCCCTTCAGGGGATCGAGCGCAACGCGCTGTACCAGCTGTTTCTGGGCAATCGGATGCGCGCGATGCTGCTGGACTGGGAAACCCATGGCCGGCGGTGCGTCGCCAAGCTGCGGGCGACCTACGCCGGACGGGTGGACGACCCCTGGTTCAACGAGCTGGTGACCCTGCTGCGCACCCGGAGCGCGGACTTCGAGCGCTGGTGGAACCAGAACGACATCGAGACGGCGCAGGAGGGGGTCAAGCACTACGAGCATCCGGAGGCGGGCCGGCTGGTGTTCGATTTCACCGTGCTTGAGGTGCTGGACGAGCGGATGTCCTCCCTTCGGCTGGTGGCCTACGTCCCGGCGCCGGGCACCGGTACCAAGGAGAAGGTGGAGAGGCTGCTCGGCGAGCGGGAGCCGCTGCTGCCTGCCGAGCTGGAAGCGGTCTGAGCGCGATAGCCCCCGCCTGGACGCGCCATGGCATGCCGTCGCACCGCGGCGGCGTGATCAGCGAGGCCCGAACAGCTCCGCCAGATCGAGTGTGAACCCTGGCACCACGTCTTCGCCGTCGAGAATGTGGCGGTCCGTAAGAACGCTCGGCGGACGATCGGGATAGCGCACGGTTACCTGTCGCTCCCTTGGATCTACCAGCCACACCAGGCGAGCGCCACCGGCGAGATAGTCCGCCACCTTCTCCTCGATCTCCGTCCATCGGTCGCCGGGAGAGAGGATCTCGACGGCGAGATCCGGCGCACCGGGAATGAACTGCTCGGGGATCCGATCGGGCGGGAGACGGGTGGTGCTCACGAAGGAGACATCCGGCCCGCGCACCGTGTCGGGCGCTCTCTCGAGCACGTAGCCCGTCTCGACCAGGATGGTACCGAGCCCCAGTCGGGTCACGTGCTCGTCGAGCCGGCCACCGAGCTTCATGGCGAGCCGCCCGTGCACCCCGCCCGGAGGCTCCGAGACGCGGGGGACGCCGCGGACCAGCTCGTAGCGCTTGGGGTCGGGATAGTTGAACAGCTCTTCCGCGGTGACGAGCCGTGCTGGAGTACTCATGAGCCGAGCATATGCTCGGCGGGACGACGGGGTCAAGAGTCGGTATAGCCGAAGTCGGCGTCTTGGTCCCGTCCGCGCGATAGAGATCCTACACCCCACACCGCTGCCCCCCAGTGTGGGGCGTGCCGCCGAGTTGCCAACCCCCGCCGCCGAGCCGACCTTTATGTCCATGCCGGACTCCCTTACCACGGTCTACTGGACCGCGGACATGGCCCGCCGTCTTCCCGACGACGGGAACCGTTACGAGGTCGTCTACGGCGAGCTGCTGGTGACGCCGGCGCCGCGCCTCTGGCATCAGCGACTGGTCCTCCGTCTTGCCTCCGCACTCGAGGAATACCTGGCTCGGCATCCCGGCGCCGGCGTCGCGTTCACCTCTCCCGCCGACATTTCCTGGGGATCGGACGTGCTGGTGCAGCCCGACGTGTTCGTCGTGCCCGCGGAGCAGGCGAAGGCCCTCGACTGGAGCGCTGTTCACGACCTGCTCCTGGTCGCCGAGGTGCTGAGCCCCTCGACGCCACGGCACGACCGCTTCACCAAACGACGCCGTTACCAGGAGGCTGGGGTACCGCTGTACTGGATCATCGACGGCGATGGGCGCGAGGTGGAGGTCTGGACTCCGAGTGACGCGTTTCCTCGCATCGAGCGAGACCGGATCCTCTGGCAGCCCAAAGCAGCCGGCGCCCCGTTCACCCTTCCGCTTCAGGAGCTTTTCCGGGCAATCGGGTGAGGCAGTTCACGCGGCATGACCGCTGGTTAGAATTCCGGCGCCATGACCACATCTCCGATCAGCCCTCCGGGCCCGTCCAGCGACCCCGCCTTTCTCGAGCGCCTGCGCGCCGCCACCGCGCTGCTCGACCAGATCGTGGCCGACCGCGCGCTCCTGCTCGGGGTGCCCGCCGACGACCGGCACCGCCTGATCCAGGCTGCCGGCCACGTCTACTCGCCTGACGCCAATGCCCGCCGCCGCCTGGTTCGGGCCACGATGCGGGAGCGCAAGGCCGCCAAGATCAGGCGTGAGGAGCAAGCGCTCGACGCCACCGGGATCCGGACGCTTCGCCGCCAGCCGGTCTACACCAGCCCCAACGTCTTTCCGCCCGCCGGTTTCGAGCAGCGCGAGGCCGCCGGCGACCCCGACCTCCGGGAGCCGCTCGAGCCCCAGCACTGCTACGTCTGCAAGCAGAAATACGCCGACGTCCACCACTTCTACGACCAGCTCTGCCCGTCTTGCGCCGAGTTCAACTTCGCCAAGCGCACCGAGACGGCTGACCTCCGCGGCCGGGTGGCGCTGCTGACCGGGGGCCGGGTCAAGATCGGCTACCAGGCGGGGATCAAGCTGCTCCGGGCCGGCGCACGGCTGATCGTCACCACCCGTTTCCCCCGCGATTCGGCGGCCCGCTACGCCCGGGAGCCGGACTTCGGCGACTGGGGCGACCGGCTCGAGATCTTCGGGCTCGATCTTCGTCACACGCCGAGTGTCGAAGCGTTCTGTGACGAGATGCTGGCGACCCGCGACCGGCTCGACTTCATCGTCAACAACGCCTGCCAGACCGTCCGCAGGCCGCCCGAGTTCTACGAACACATGATGGAGAGTGAGCGGACGGCCGTTCACGGCATGTCCGACCCCGCGCGCAGGCTGCTCGGCAGCTGGCAGGGGTGGCGTGGCGCGCACCTGCATCTCGACGGCACCGCCGGACCGGGCATGGCCGTCACCCCCGCGGCCTTCGAGCGCCGGTTGCCGAGCATCGCCGGGCTGGTCCATCCGGCCGAGCTGTCGCAGGTGCCGCTACTGGAGGAAGAGCGCGAGCCGCGGCGGCATCTCTTCCCCCGGGGCCGCCTCGACCAGGACCTCCAGCAGGTGGACCTGCGCGAGCGCAACTCGTGGCGGATGCTGATGGCCGACGTGTCGTCGGTGGAGCTGCTGGAGGTGCAGCTGGTCAACGCGGTGGCGCCGTTCATCCTCAACGCCCGGCTCAAGCCGCTCATGCTCCGGACCCCGGGCCGGGAGAAGCACATCGTCAACGTCTCGGCGGTGGAGGGGCAGTTCTACCGCACTTTCAAGACGACGCGGCACCCGCACACCAACATGGCCAAGGCCGCGCTCAACATGATGACGCGGACGGCGGCGGCGGATTACCAGGCGGACGGGATCCACATGAACAGCGTGGACACGGGGTGGGTGACGGACGAGGATCCGGCGGAGATCGCGGCACGGAAGGTGGCGGAGCATCGGTTTCATCCGCCGCTGGACATCGTGGACGGGGCGGCGCGGATCGTGGATCCCATCATCGCCGGGATCAATACCGGCGAGCACGTGTGGGGACAGTTCCTGAAGGACTACCGGCCAACGGACTGGTGATCCTCAGGGACGACTGCAGGTCTTGTCACCCTGAGCGCAGCGAAGGGGACCACCACCCGATTTGATGTGCTCACCCGCAGTTCGCGATGGATTCGGATGATCACCGTCCAAGGCAGGGTCGAAGGCCAACATCGGCCACACGACCGCAGGCAGCAGGCGCGCACTCCGGTCTGGGCAAGGAGGGCGAGCGCCATGAGTCCGCCGAAGAGTGTGAGCGTCATGTGGGGGTCTCGACGCCGAGCCCCGGCACCGCCAGGTCCGCGTCCTGGAGCACCCGGCGGAGCGCGATGGTCAGCGGGAGCGCCAGGAGCGCTCCGATGGGTCCGAGCAGGTAGGCCCAGACCACCAGCGAGAGCAGTCCCACGAGCGGAGGAACGTCCAGCCCGCTCTGCATGAAGCGCGGCTTGATCACATTGTCCACCACGAAATTGAGCACCAGGAACCCGGCGAGCACGACCAGCGCCCGCTGCCAGCCCAGCTCGAGCAGGGTGAGGATCACCGGCGGGACCACCGACAGGATGATCCCGACGTTGGGCACGTAGTTCATGATGAAGGCGAGCACCGCCCACACCAGTGCGAGATCGGTCCCCACCGCCAGCATGAGGATGTAGACCACGAGCGAGAAGCCGAGGCCGGTGAGTGCGGTAAGGATGAGGTACTGGCGGACGTCCCGCGCCACGCGGGCGGCGGTGCCGCCGGGCTGGAAGGTATGATCTCTGATGCCCCGCTCGGCGAGGAAGAAGGCCACGATCAGGATCAGGAGCAGGGCCTGGCTCAGCACTCGGCCCAGCCCCGAGAGGAATCCCGCCGCGAGGCCCAGCAGGCGATTCGGGTCCACCAGCTCGAGCGAGAATACCCGCTCGGGCTCGATGCCCCGGCTCACCATCAGGCTTTCGAGTTCCTTCCGCAGCGACAGCGCCCTGTCCTGGTACTCGGGAAGCACCTGGATGAGGCGGGTGCCCGAGAGTCCGAGAATCCCCAATAGCGCGACCAGCACCCCCGCGAGGAGCAGACTGGTGAGGACCACGGCGAGGCCGGTCGACACGCCCCGGCGGCGGAGGGCGTCGAACGCCGGCACCACCGTGACGGTGAGGAGCATGGCGAGGAGGATGCTGTTGAGCAGCTGGGCCGCTTCCCGGATGCCGGCCGCGATGATGACGAAGGCAGCGGTACCGATGAGAAGACGGTAGTGCCGGTCGGACCGATCCTGCGGGCCGGAGGGATGGATCATGGGTTACCCTGCTCTCCCGAGTGTGTGGGGCCGGTCACCGAGCGAATATAGCGGGCGAAGAGGGCCATGCTTGATATGCGCCTCGCGGATCCGGCTTCATCGGGTCCTCGGGCGAAAGGGGTAAACGTGGCCCGGCCATTCCGGGCAGGCTGGATCGGAGACTCGAATGGAGGCGCCGGTTCTGGCTCCCCTGATGCTAGGACCCTCCGGTCACTCCGATATCAATTGGTTCTCAAGCCGGTGTCGGACAGATCTGGCCGTGCGGCGGGACTGGCGAGGACTTTTCACCCCGACCGACAGCAGGGGCGTGCTGCGGCTTCTTCTAACGCGGCTCCTCTATCATTCGGGCCAGCTGCGTCTTCGCCCCCTCCACCATCGGCCGCAGCGGGGAATCGCAAGAGCGCCATAGAGCGATGAACTGCGAGTACTGCTCCGCCGCCGCCTTCCGATTTCCCAGCCGCTGCTGGATCTCGGCCTGCAGCAGGTGGGCCGGCGCGAGGTAGTAGAGCTCCGCCGGCGTTCCCGCGAACGCGTTCTCGACCAGCCGAAGCGCCTCCTCGTCGCGCCTCGCCTGAAACAGCAGCCTGCTCCGTAGGTAGCGGGCGTGCTCCTCGGAGAAGTACGGGAGGCCGAGCAGCTCCAGCGGGATCTCGCCCCGCACGTCGGCGAGCAGGGTGAGCCCCTCGTTCGTCCGGCCCGATTCCGCGGCGACATCCGCGCGGACGGTCCGGGCCAGTCCCCGGACCACGGCCCGCGATTCCGGCGAGGCGGGGAGGGTCTCCAGCGCGCTCGCCAGGCGAAGGGCTTCGGCCGCGTCGCCCAGGCGCGTGCTCAACAGGCCGAGGAGGTAGAGCCGCAGATGCGGCGCCAGGGGCCGGATGGATTCCGGAAGCGGCTTCGAGGGGTCCTGTCCCGGGCTCCAGCGCTCCACCTCGCCGCGGATCCGCCGGATTTCATCGCTGGGCACGCGGAGGAACGGTAGCGAGGCCGCCAGCGCCCGTCCGATCATGGCCGAGTCGACCTGTCCCAGCCGCGCGGCCGCGGCAAGCTCTTGCTTCGCCGCCGTCCAGCGGCCGCCTGCCACGTCGAGCTCCGCCAGAGCCAGATGGGCCGGTATCCTGATCCGCAGCGGAAGCGCAGGGTTGGCGCTGAACCGGGTGAACTCTTCCGCTGCGTTCAGGTCCTCAAGGTAGCTCGCCAGCAGCCATCCGGCCTCGAGGGCCTTGTCGCCTCGCCGTCCCTTCTGGCCCGCTGTCTCCCGTCCCTCGTCACGCAGCAGCTTCAGGCTCGCCGTGTCCCGGCGCATGGCGGCGAACAGGACCCGCACATCGTACGGCACCCGCTCGGGGAATTTCCGCCGGATCAGCGTGTCCGCTCTGGCCCAGTCGTCCTCGCGCACGGCGAGGTCGAACATGGGTCATATGGGGCAGATGAACTTCGGGTCCGACTCCAGCACGCGGTCGTAGTGCTCCCGGGCCTCACCCGGCGGCCGCCCGCGCGGGGCATTGTAGCCGTAGAGGACATTGGCGAGTTGGAACCGGGCCTCGAGGTCGTCGGGGTAGGCCTCCAGGATCTCGCGGTACCGGCGCTCGGCCGCGTCCGGCGCGCCGCGTGCCATCTCGGCGAATGCCGAGAGCAACGCGCGGTCGCGCTCGCCCAAACGATCGGCCAGGGCCAGCGCGCGCGTGATCGACGGTGTCAGCAGGCCCATCCGTCCGGTCCACCCCGCCGCCACCGCCAGCCGGTAGTGCGCCAGGGCGAAGCTGCTGTCGAGCAACGTGGCGGCCTGGAACCCCGCCACTGCCGAGTCGAACTGCGCGGCCCGCAGGTTCCGCTCCGCGTCGAGATACGCCTTGAGAGCGGCGAGCGAGTTCGTCGTGCCCGCGGCAGTCTGCGCCAGGCGGGAGCCCTGGCCCCGATCACCGCTCACCAGCAGCTGGGCCGAGAGCCGGTCCACCAGATCGAAGAGGGCCGTGCTGTCCCCTTCGGCCGAAGCCTGCGCGACCGACTTGGGCTCGCCGGCGCCCCCCTCGTAGAGCTGCGCCTGGATGCGGAGGTGCCCGCCGGCGGCGTGCACACTGCCGAGGATATACCGCCCGGCGCCGAACCGGCGGGCGATCTCGTGGCCGTGCTCCGCGTCCTGCACACCGCGCTTCTCGGCGGCGTCGAGCCCCGACATCACCCTGCCAGGATCTACCGTCACCTGCTCTCCAACGCCGTTCAGGTTCCGGCTCAGGAGATCCACCATGCCTTCCGCGAGGTAGCCGAACTGTCCGGCGGCGGGCACGGAGAAAGGAAGGACGGCCAGCCGACTTGCGGATGGCGCCGCGGTGCTTGGGGAGCGCCCGAACTTCATCCATATCAAGGCCGAGGCCAGGGCGAGCACCAGGAGCGATGCAGTGGCCAGCATCCTGGGAGATCGGCTGCGGGCGGCTCGGGCCGCCGGCCGGGTGGCGGTGGACCCGAGGGGCGAGGCCGCCCCTTCGGCGAGCGCGCGCGAGAAGTCCCGGCCGGTGGCGAAGCGGTCGGCGGCGTTCCGGGCGAGCGCCTTGTGAATCGCGTGTTCGAGCGCCTCGGGTACGTCGCGCACCGCCCCGAGCGGCGGTGGCGGCCCGGTGAGGCGTCTCGCGACCACGGCCTGGGGCGTCGGTCCAGTATATGGCGGCTCGCCCGCAAGCATCTCGTACATCACGCAGCCGAGACTGTAGATGTCGGTGCGCCGGTCGACCCTGGTGTCGCCCAGCGCCTGCTCCGGGCTCATGTAGGCGGGCGTGCCCAACGACAATCCCGTCTGGGTCAGGCGGTCCTGGTCCGCGGCACCCAGGGCCAGGGCGATCCCAAAGTCGGCGACCATCGGCTCGCTGCCGAAGAGCAGGATGTTCTCCGGCTTGACGTCCCGGTGCACGACGCCCTGGCTGTGCGCGAAGTCGAGCGCCTCTGCGACGCTCCGGCCGATGCGCACCGCTTCGTCCAGGGGCAGCGGGCCCTCGCGTTTGATGCGCTCGCGCAGGCTCTCCCCGTCCACCACCGGCATTGTGTACCACAGGAGACCGTCTGCATCGCCGGAGTCGTGCACCGTCAGGATGTGAGGGTGGCCCAGCCTGGCCGCCACTCGGATCTCGCGTAGGAAGCGCTCGCCGAGCCCGACCCCGAGTTCAGGACGGAACACCTTCAGTGCGACGGGCCGGTCGTGTCGCAGGTCCTGCGCGAGATAGACCGTCGCCATGCCGCCCCGACCCAGCTCGCGGTCCACGCGGTAGCGGTCCCCGAGGGAGGCCTGGAGGCGGCTGATGACGTCGTTAGACATGGAGTTCCGGGGAGGGAATGTTCTACAATGCTACAGCGGCGGGCGAGCGGAAGCCAGACTGCGCAAGAGGCTCCGCGAAGTCTAGCTTGGCGCCGCCGTTTCGCCGTTCATCCGCGCATGGCTGCCGCTATCACACCGGGCACCTTGGCCCAGCTCGCCCGCTGCTCCAGGTGCGTGAGCCGTCGGACCACGACGTGGGCGGTCCGGTGACTCGGGAACGTGGTCGGCTTGGGTATGATGGTGAGCGGATGCCGCAGCACGGTCTTCTCGATGCCTTCCAGCATCGGCGTATTGTGCACCCACCCCGTCCCGCTCTGAATATCCCACGGCTTTGAGCCTGGATACGCACCCCACGGCGGGGTGCCGTACACGAAGGCGAAACCGCTCCAGGTATTCACCGCCACCACCCCGTAGCGGAGCCGGGCAATCGCGCGCTCGACCGCCTGTGCGATCCGAGGCTCCTTGAGCGACGCCGGATGGACCACCAGGTCGGCCGATAGGGTGCCCCAGAGCCGATTGTTGACAAAGTCCACTCCCCGCTCGAGGAACTCGACCGGATCGTCGCTGCCGACTTCAACCTCCGACAGGACCGAGCAGAACGGCTCGGTCCTGAACGCCCGCTCGCGGAGGTCCGTCGCATCGAGTCCCGGCAGCAGCGTCCAGGGGAGCTGTCCTGGCCCGGCATCCCCCAGCGTGATGATCTCGTCGCGTCCCTCGACCAGTTGCCTCCAACGCTCCTCGGCGCCTGGATAGTAGGATCGGCGCACCGGAGTCGCGGCCAGAACGCGCTCGATGGCGGCCAGCAGCGCGGCCCGGGTCCCCCAGGCCGTCGGCGTGACCAGCATCTTCGGTGCATTGCAGTTGAACGACGCATTGTGGGCGACGGCGCCCGCGATGCTCTCGGCCTGGAACGCGAGCTCCCGATCCGTGTACGGTCCCGGGACGACGAGAACCGGCGAGACGTTACCCAGCTCCGCCGTCACCGGCTTGGAGAGCAATGGCGTATTGCGTGCCTTGCGCGCATCCCGCTCCGCCCCCGGCGGTCCCCACACCAGAGTGTCGTAGGTCCGGTCTGAGCCGGTGAGATGGATCTCGTCGATTCCCGGGTGTTGAGCCAGATAGGAGCCTTCCTCCGTGCCGCCGTACACCACGGCCAGATAGTTTCGGCGGATCGCTTCGCCGAACGCGGCCTCCAGGAATGGGCCGAGGTAGGCATTCACCGGGTTCATCTTGATCAGGCAGACTTTCCCCTCGTTGAACAGCTTGCTGATGGCGTCCATGGCGGGAATGCCGGAGAGGTTCCCAGCCCCCAGGATCAGCACAGTGCGTCCATCGTGCGGCCGGCCCCGGTAGAAGCCGGCGCGAGACGCGTGCAGCTCCCCCTCGCCGACCCCGGCCTGCATTCGAACATCGACCGTGATGCCGGCGAACAGCACCCCATCGATCCTGCTCGCCGGGAACACCTGCACGGCCAGTCTGTCATCCGCCGTCCGACGGACCTTGCCGATCGGAGTGGTCCCGGTGCGCTGGATCGACGTGAGCGATTCCGCGATGAGCCGGAGGTGGCGGACCACGGCCCATGGACCGGTCGCCCACTCCTCGGCCTCGACGGGGGTGCCGGATGACAAGCCCTTTGCGGCGCAACCCGCCTTGACGATCTGGTCGGCCACTTGGAGGTAGCCCGCTTGCATCGAGCGGGCGAGGCTGACGCGCTCCGGAATCGGCAGCCGCGCAAATGCAGGCGCGGCTTCCCGTAGCCGAGCTACCGCCTCGTCCAGTTGGCGCTGGGTCGTGGGATGCACGGCAGCGGCGGCGGTAACTGTTGTCATGGTCGCTTACCGGGTTGCGGTGCGCTGAGTGGCGATCTCGCCGTTCCACTCGACGGTGTAATCCGTCGGCGAGACCATCCGGCCCTTGTACCTGCCGCCCCCGGAGCTACCCTGATACGTGCCCGTGCCGCTCAGCTTGGTCCAGGTGCCCTCGAAGCTGGTGGCGGGCTTCTGATCCGGACCCAGCGTGGTGACCACCTTGCCTTGAAAGCGGGTCACCGAGGTGTCCGCGCCCTTGATCTCCGTGATATAGCCTTGGTGCGGGCCGTTGCCCTGCGTGAGGTCGGCGATCTCGCGGCTGATCACCAGGGCGCCGTCCATGTAGTCGGACTTGCCGGTGTTGCGATTGGTGCCCGCGGACTGGGTGAGCAGCAGGATCGGGCCCGCCTGGTTCGCGACCGGCAAGACGTTCTGCTGGCCGACCTTCAGCGAGAAAACGCCGGCGATCTGGATCCGCTCCGAGTCCGGGGCTGGTGCGAGCGTGGCCGCGGTCAGGGCCGGCAAGCCCAGTGCTGCCAGGACGAATGCTATGCGTGGCTTCGACATAGGGATCCTCCGGGGAATGAAATTGGGTGGCGTCGCCCGGGCCATCCGCTTGCTCCCGGTCCGCACGGGGCCTACAATAACGCTGGGACCTCAGCCGAAAATCATTTGGATCTCAGCCTAGGCTCCCCTCCCCAATCCGGCGTCTCCAATGCTGCGTTTCCAGGCCCTTGGCAGCCCGACGGTCAGCGGGACTGGCGGCGCAGTGGGGGGTGCCGCCGCCCAGCGGAAGGGGCTCGCGCTGCTCGCGCTCCTCGCCGCCTCGGGACGCCGGGGACTCAGCCGAGACAAGATCCTTGCCCGGCTCTGGCCGGAGACTCCGGCCGACCGGGCCACCCACCGACTCACCCAGCTGGTCTACATCCTCCGCCGCGACCTGGGCTCGGCTGACTTGTTCCTGGGATCGACCGATCCTAGGCTCAATCCCGACCTACTCGCGACCGATCTGGCGGAGTTCACCGCGGCACTCGAGGTGGGGGATTTCACGCGAGCCGTCGCGGCATACGGCGGGCCTTTTCTGGACGGGTTCTACTTGAGTGGCGCGCCCGACTTCGAGCGCTGGGTGGAGGAGGAGCGGGCTCGTCTCGGTCAACGATATGCCGCGGCCCTGGAGGCGCTGGCCCGCGCCTCCGCGACCGAGGGAGACGTGGTCGCGGCCGCTGGATGGTGGAGACAGCTCGCTCAGGTCGAGCCGCTGAACGCGCGCGTCGCCGTGTGCTACATGGACGCGCTCGGCGCCGCGGGCGACCGGCCGGCTGCGCTGCGCTTCGCCCGAACCTACGAGACGCTGCTCCGCCAGGAGTTCGACACCGAGCCCGATCCTGCGGTTGTCGCCGCGACCGAGCGGCTGAAGCGCCTCCCAGCCGGCATCACGGCTGCCGGCGTTCCCTCCGCGCCGGCCCTCGCCGTGCTGCCGTTCGACAACCTCACCCCTGAAGGAGAGGGCGAGTACTTCAGTCATGGATTGACCGAGGAGCTCACCAATACCCTGGCGCGGGTACCCGGTCTGCGGGTGGCCTCGCGCACCTCAGTGGATGCGTTGCGCGGCAAGGGGCTGGGCGCAGGGGAAATCGGCGAGCGGCTCGGCGTGAGCGCCCTGGTGGAGGGAGCGGTGCGCAAGGTGGGAAACCGCATCCGAGTGACTGCCCGACTGGTGGATGTGGCAGGGGGCTGCCAGCTCTGGTCGGACACCTACGAGCGAACCATGGAGGACGTTTTCGGGCTCCAAGAGGAGTTGTCCCGCGCACTCGCGGCCGCGTTGCCGCTGGACCTCGGTCGAGCTGCGCCCCAGCTCGTTCGCCAGCCGACGATGATGCTGGACGCCTACACCCTGTATCTCCGGGGCCGGTACGCCGCCCAGAAGCGAACGCCCGAGGGGCTGTCGCTCGCCATCGAGTACTTCGAGCAGGCGGTCGAGCGGGATCCCAGCTTCGCGCTGGCGCACGCCGGGCTCGCCGAGTGCTGGACGCTGCGAGGTTTCCCGGAGTTCGAAGGACTCCCGTGGTCGGTCGCCGTGCCCCGTGCACGGGCGGCCGCGCTCGAGGCGCTCCGGCTGGATCCACAGCTCGCGCAGGTCCACACTTGGCTCGGTGTCATCCACTTCCTCTACGATTGGGACTGGTCCGCCGCGGAGGCGGAATTTCGCCGAGCCCTCCGGCTGAACCAGGGGGACGCCCTCGGGGAGACCTGGTACGCGCTTTTCCTCGGGGCCATGGGGCGCCACGAGGAGAGTCTCTCCCGGATTCTGCACGCGGAAGCGGTGGAGCCGCTCGCGCTCTCGATCAGGCTCTCAGTGGGTCGTTGCTATATCTACGCCCGCCGCTTCGACCAGGCGTACGATACGCTCGCCGGCCTCCTGAAGAGCGAGCCCGGGCACCGGCTCACGACACTATGGGTCGCGCGCTCGCTCTGCGCCTTGGATCGGCCACTCAAGGCGGTCGACCTGTTGCAGCGGCTGCCGGCCGAAGATCACACGCCGTACGTCCGGTCCATCCTGGCACTAGCACTGGCGGCGGCCGGACGGGTGGACGAGGCACGCGCGATTTGCGGGGACCTGGAACGGGACTTCGTTGAGGGGCGTGCCGGAGCTCTGGCGAGGGTTGCGACCCTGGTGGGGCTGGGCGAGCGTGACGCCGCGTTGGAGCTGCTGCGTGAGGCCGTCCGGCGTCGTGAGCCCTTCGTGGTCTGGCTCGCGAGCGACGAACGCTACGACGGACTCCGCGATCTGCCGGGCTTTCGCGCGGTCATGCAAGAGCTCGGGCTCCGGTCCGCCGGTGATGCCCTGGAGGGAGAGGAGGTCCAGCTCGAATAAATCGCGACGGCTTCGAGGGGAGCCATCGGAGGTCGAACCCAAGCGCTGTCAACCAACGTAGGTTGCAAGGGGAAACCCCGAGTCCGTCCGAAGACATCCAACCCCAAGCCGGATCGCGACCATGAACACAACACTTCCTCTTGTAGCGCTCATGGCGCTCGCGGCCTGGTCCCGGGCCGGGACGAGTGCCCTGCCGGATCCCGCGTCACCCCTCGCCGAGGCCGTCCGTTCCTCCGCCAACCGGGCCGCGACCAATTTCATCACTGCCGCGGAGGACATGCCGGCCACCAAGTACGGATTCAAGCCGGGCCCTGCCCAGATGAGCTTCGGCGACGTGATCGCCCATATGGCCGCCGGCAACGACGCTATCTGCTCCAGTATCGGCGGCGTGGCGGTGCCCAAGCGCTCAGCACTGCCTTCCGGCGCCCCCAAGGAGACACTCGTCGCCCGGCTCAAGGAGACGTTCCAGTTCTGCGAGTCGACGCTCGCTGGCGCGGATGATTCGCGACTGCACGAGAAGGTATCGTACTTCGGAGAGCAGACCGTCTCCCGGGCGGCGGTGATGGTCGCGGCGGCGGAGGAGTGGGCCGGGCATTACAGTCAGATCGCGGTGTATCTCCGGCTCAACGGGCTGTTACCACCTACCGCGAAGCCTAGAGCGACGCGGTCGTGAGGTCTCTATGCGAAAGCTGATGGTGCATGAGTTCATGTCTCTGGACGGCGTCATGCAGGCGCCCGGTGGCAAGGACGAGGATCGCGATGGCGGGTTCGAGCACGGCGGCTGGACCGTGCCGTACTGGGACGACGGCATCGGTGAGACCTTCGGCGGGCTGATGCAGGGGGTGGACGCGTTCCTCCTGGGTCGACGCACGTACGTGGTTCACGCCGAAGCCTTCGAGCCGATGCCGCCAGGCGATCCATTCGGCGACCTGATGAATCCACCCAAGAAGTACGTCGTCTCGCGGACGCTCGAGAAGCCGTTGTGGCGCAACACGACGATCATTCGCGACAAGGTGATCGAGTCAGTGCGCGCACTGAAAGCCGAGCCGGGCGGGACCATTCTGACGGACGGGAGCAGCCAGCTGGTCCACGCGCTGCTGGCGCACGACCTGATCGACGAGCTGTACCTGCACCTGTATCCGCTGGCGCTGGGAGGCGGCAAGCGGGTGCTGCCGGATGGCGTTCACACGAGATTCCAGTTGAGGTCCGCGACACCCCACCCGAGCGGTGTCGTGGGGCTCCATTACGCTTGGCAGCAATGATCGCGCAATGGATCAGGACCCCCGCTCGGCGCGCAGCCGCCCAAGTGCCGCACGTGCCTCCGCGACGTACGGCTGAAGCTCGGGGTCCGCGTGTTGCCAGGCGGCCGCGACAAGCCGGTATGCCTCGAACGCCCTGGCCTTGTCCCCGAGCTGCTCGGCGACCCGGGCGCGCTCCAGGTACCAGAGCACGTCGCTCGGTCGCGGCGGAATGTCGCGCTCGGTCGTGGGCGGCACGTTGAGGATCCGCCAGGCCTCGGCGGGGCGGCCGGTGGCGGCGAGGAGCCGGGCCGCGTCGAGCAGCGGGCCCTGGCACCACCAGGGGCAGGGCGAATCGAGCACCCGGTAGGCGTCGATCGCGGCCGCGGTGTCCCGTCTCGCTAAGGCGAGGTAGGCCCTCGCCGCGGCGGCCAGCCGGGGAGCCCAGGTGGAGTCGTCCGGCGTGCGCCACCTCCCGGTCGGGGGGTCGGCGAAATCCAGGAAGCGGCGGAGCATCGCGGTGTCCCGCCGGCCCGCCCACCAGGGGAGCACGCTCACGTAATAGCTCAAGTCGTGCTTGCCCAGCCAGGAGGCGAACACCTGGGAGGCGCGTTCCTCCGGCACAGCCCCCAGCAAGGCGGCTTCCGGATAGGGATCGGCGAAGTAGACCCCCGGCACGGTGTCGCGCAGCTCGACCGCTCCGCGGAGGCGCCCCCGCCAGGCGAGCGCCTGCGTGAGGAAGAGGTACCATGGAATGCGCAGCGTGGTCCGGCCAACGACCATCCCGTTCCGCGCGACCTGCACCGCCAGCTCGTTCGCGTCCGCCCAGCGCTCCACCAAGTCGTAGGCCTCGAACAGCCGCTCCTCCGAGAGTGTGTTCAGTACTCGTTCCCGGGCCGACTCGCTGGAGTCCTCGAGCAGCTGGAGGATGACCTTGGAGCCGCGGGATATGTTGCTCGACGGGTCGATGGCGATGGTGGCCGCGGCGTAGCGCCGGACCCGCGCCGTGTCGCCCAGGGCGAAGCTCAGGTCCACCGAATGGTAGTACGACGGCGCGAAGAGCGAGTCGAGCGCGATGGACCGCTCGAAGGCCTCCAGCGTGGCGCGCCAGCCGTCGGTGCGCGACAGCCCTCCACCGAAGTGGTGCCGCACCTCCCCCAGCATGTTCCAGGCCTCCGGATCGGTCTGGTACAGTTTCACGGCCTCCACGACCGTGGCGAAAAGCCGCTTGGCCGGAATCGAATCCCCAGAGGGCCAGGATCCGCGCAGCGTGAGGGAACGATACAGTGACACGATCAGGATCAGCATGCTGTCGCGCGGCGCGAGCCCGTGATTGAGTGCGGCCGCGCGATCGGCATGGCGGGTTCCGACCGAGTCCGTCTCCCCACCCATCTGCCACTCGATCGCCTTCGACAGCCGCATGTAGGCGAGCGCAAACCCGGTATCGAGGGCAACTGCCTGTTCCGCGTAGACCCGCGTGGAGTCCCACGCGCCCTGGCGGTAGTGCCGCTCCGCCTGGAGGAAGGCCTTGAGCGCCGGCAGGGAGGTGGCCCCGATCCCGGTATGCCGCACCGCGCCCACCGGGCGCGAGCGGGCCAACTCCCGCAGCACGCCCACCGCCAACGAGTCGGTCAGGTGATCCATGCGGGCGAGCGGACCCCGCACCTCGAGCTCGCCCAGCATCCGCTCGCGCCCGGCGTCCAGGATCCTGGCCCGGAGGCGGACCGAATCCGTTCCCGAGGGTGCCACGCTACCGAACACCGCGAGGCCGGCTCCGGTCCTCCGGCCGAGGGCCGCGGCCGAGGCAGCGTCCGCCCGCCCGCGCCAGCGCCGGATTACGGTGGTGGGGGACACCGTTCGCAGCGCACCCGCACCGTCCAGGTCGCGCGCGAGCACGTCCACCATGCCTTCGCGCCACAGCGCGAGCGAGGGGTCCGGCGCGTCAAAGGGGGCGATGGCGACGAGCGAGGGATCCAGCGCCGCGGGCGGGGCGGGACGGAGACTTCGGTAAGCTGCGACTCCCACGGCGAGCAGGAAGAGGATTCCGGCAGCGGCGCCGGCGATCCGCCGTCCACCTCGAGGCACACGGCTCGGAGCTGATGCGGCCACGGGAGCGGGCTCGAGCGCGGCGGCCAGCGCCGCATCGAAGGTCTCCGCGGTCGGGAACCGGTCGGCGGGCGCGCGAGCGAGCGCCTTCATCACCACCTGCTCGAGCCGCTCGGGCACCTCGCGCACGGTCCGCAGGCGTGGCGCCGGCTCGCTGAACCGCCGGGCGATGATCGCCTGGGCGGTCCGTCCAGTGAACGGCGGCTCGCCGGCGAGCATTTCGTAGAGCACGCAGCCGAGCGAGTAGACATCGCTGCGGCCGTCGAGCCGGCCGTCGCTGCTGGCCTGTTCCGGGCTCATGTAGGCCGGCGTGCCCACGGCGATGCCTGACTCCGTGAGCCGCTCGCCCCCCGCGGCCTCCAGTGCGCGCGCCAGGCCGAAATCGGCGATGACGCAGTGCGAGCCGTCCAGCAGGATGTTCTCCGGTTTGACGTCCCGGTGAACGATTCCTTGGCGGTGCGCGTAGCCCAGGGCATCCGCGACCTCACGAGCGATGCGGATCGCCTCATCCAGCGGCAGCTGCGCCTCTCGTTCGAGGCGGTCTCTGAGCGACTCGCCGGCCACGTATGGCATCGTGTACCAGAGCAACCCGTCGGCAGCGCCGGAGTCGTGGACCGGCAGGATGTGGGGGTGCTGGAGTCCGGCCGCGAGGCGGATCTCGCGCGAAAAGCGCTCGGGCCCGAGCGCGTGCGCCAGCTCCGGGTGGAGAACCTTGACTGCGACCGGCCGGTCGTGCCGGAGGTCGCGAGCCAGCCAGACCGTGGCCATACCGCCGCGGCCGAGCTCGCGCTCCATGCGGTACCGATCGGCCAGGGCGGCCGTCAGCCGGGCCAGCGTGTCGGTCAGTGGGGAGTGTCCTGGGAGGCAGTCTTCCTATGCTAAGGTCCGGTTGCGGTCCTGGCCAGTGGTGACGCCATCTAGCTGGCGACCCCGGGCGAGGTCGCTAACCGGCGGAGCGCCGTCGCACGAAGCCCCAGGACGATGACGACCGCCGCCACCAGCGACAGCGCCAGGAGCAGGAGTCCCGGAGCATAGTCCCCGGTCTGCTCCTTGATCGTGCCGATCAGGTACGGTCCCACGAAGCCGCCCACCGCCCCCATCGAGTTGATCAGGGCGATGCCGCCGGCCGCCGCCTGCTCCCGGAGGAACGCGGTCGGCAGAGCCCAGAAGGGCCCCAACCACCGGAGCACGCCGAACGCGGTGAGCGACAGCGCGGCGACCAGGAGGCAAGTGGTCCCGGTCCGGGTGATCGCGAGGAATCCCAGCGCACCGGCGAGCGCGGGCAGGGCGAGATGGAGATGGCGCTCGCCGGTGCGGTCGGAGCTGCGGCCCACCAGCACCATCCCGACGGCCCGCTCGCGCGGGCCGCCACGCTGTGGAAGATCCCCCCCGTCACGCCCACCACTTGCTTCGCGGTGGTCGGCGGTGGTCTACCGCCTGACAGCGAAGGCCCCTAGGCTTCGGCGGGTAACGCGATGCACCCTCGGCGCGACCCTCTTCACGTCCAATTTGGTGGCCCGGAGTTCCCGCACAGGTACACTTCCCCAGACGTCACTGGCATAGCCGAATTCGACCCGGCCGGCGATCGAGGTATCGGTCGGAAAGTACCCCCGCATCTCCTTCTGGTCGGGAGAGACTTCGGCCATGAGCGATTCCACCTTCGTGCGGCTGCCAACCACGCGTACGAACGGCGTGGAATCGAGATGGGGAAAGTGGGGCCCCACGACCGCGATCCGCAGGAGTAGGTGCGGTCCCGGGATGAACTCGCGGATGACTTCAGCCGCTCGTAGCGAAAAGTCGCGTTCACGAATCAGCATCACTCCGGTCATCTTCCCGCCTCCTATTGGGCGAACTCCACCTCGTCGATGGCGATTTCTCCCGTGGAGTTCTCCGTGAACTGCAACCGCACTGTCGTGACGTCGGTGAGATCCACGGGAACGGCGCCGGCGCAGACGATCGTATAAGCCGACAGGGGAATGCGCACCGTCGCCAGGGCGGACCGCTTGTTCCCCGGAATGTTGGCGTCCACGGGCTGCGGCACCGTACCGAAAGCCCCGACCCGGATCCCCCGCTCGCTTCCGGACCCGTCGCGCAGGGTCACTCGGAAATTCTGCAGCCCCGGCGGGTTCGACGAGCTGTTGACGATCTGGCCCACCCGGATACTGATCGCGCTGAACCCCGAGACGTCTCGCTGGCCGGCGGGCACCGCAAAGGTGAGTTCGTCGCCGCTGCTATCCCAGGCCAGCCTGAGACCCCCGGTGTCGTGTGGGGACTGGTTGTCCTGCGGGAAGAGCTGCGCCTCCAGGGGGTTGGCGGGGAGGCCGCTCTGGCTGACGGTATCCATGATGGTGCTCGTCTGCCAGGTCGTGGCCGTGTGCGCGCCTTCGAAGTTGTCCAGGACCCGCCGCTGGGTGTCGCGATACTGGAAGGAAATCTGTGCCGGCGTGGCGCCCACCGCCGGCGGCTTCCATTCACCGGTCAACATTCCGAGCCACTCCGGCTCGGCACGGAGGTGCATGCGGAGGAAGCCGTTGGTGTACGCCAGCAGGATCTTCTGCTGATCGGCGACGGTGAGTGCCACCGGGATCTCGTTGTGGGTGACGAAGCCGTTGTGCGTGGCTTCGGCGACGAACGCCAGGCATTTGTCTTTGTCGTCGTATCGGTCATACAGCGAGAACCCGCTCTGGCGCACATTGTAGCCGGCGTACGGCGGCCAGCAGGCGATGTCGGCGTCCTTGGCGCCGTAAAGGACGAGAAGCGGGACGGCCGCCGGGCCGGTGATCGCTTCTCGGCCGTACTGGTCGGAAGGGGCCAGCGAGACCAGCGCGTTGAGGCCGATGCCAAGCCCCATTGAGTTGTTGAGCCGCGCGATCTTGAACACCGCCTCGCCGCCCCGGCTGTGTCCCAGGACCCCGACGTTATTCTGTACCCGTGCGCCAAAGATGGTCCGAATGGTCGTGAGATGGTCGAAAAAGGCATTCGCTCGACCCAGGCCGTGCACGTTGAGGCCGTTGGGGATGTGGATCGACATGGCGATGAAACCGTTGCGCGCCAGGTGGTCGAGCAGGAAACCGTAGTTCGTATACGTGTGCCCTTGGCCGTGGACCACGATCAGCAGCGGATAGTCCGCCTTGGCGACACTCAGCTGCGACGCCGTCGTCGCGCCGGGAGCATCGGCAGGGAAGCGCACGATCGCCAGCCGTGGCCACGTGCGGGACACCGGCACGAAGCCTCCCGGCGTGAAGTAGCCGCCGTTCTCATCGGTCACGGTCAGGTCGGGACCGAGGCCCAAACCGCCCAATAACGCCGCGTCGACGTTGAACGCGCCGACATTGGCGAAGTCCGACATCGTCCCCGGATCGTCTACCACTCGGAATCCGGGGGCGAAGTACCCGTCGATCATGTCGAGCGGCGTATCAAACGAGCCGTCCTTAGCGAAGAGCATCGGGTCGGGCTGGTTGTTCCCGAAGTCTGCCACGAGGTCGTAACTGCCCTTCACGTTCGCTGCGGGCCAGACCAGCGCCTTGTTCGCGTTGATACAGCCGCTTTGCACCACGACCTCGACGGGCTGACCGGGCGGCAGGTGGGCGAGCGTGGTGCTCGCGCCCCACTGTGTCGGCGTCTTGGAGTTGACTACGTAGAACGCAACCTTCTTTCCGACCTGGCCCGGCATGACGATGCCGGGATCGAGGGCCGCCCAGACGTTCTCTCCCACGACGAACGTGTCGCGATACCGGAAGTACGGCGCTCCCGAAACCGGTGCGCCGCTCAGGTTGACGGCGTTCACACAGCCGCCCAGCACCGGCTTCGCGCGCCAGAAGTCCTCCCGGACGACCAGGCCGGTAATGTGCCGGCCGATGACCAGGTCGCTCGCGCGGAGGATGAGCTCCTCATCCTCCTCGAACCCATAGCGCATCGGCCGAACGATGAGGTCGTAGGCGCCGGGCAGCAGCTCGCCGGGACGGGCGAGGCTCACCGTCCGAACTCCCCTGACCTCGCCGATGTTCGCCACGAAGGCACGTCCGTGGCGGTCGGGCGCCGGAACGATCGGGTCACCGGCGTTCCAATCAGCTTGTCGCGCAACGAGGAAGATTCGAACTTCCGCAGCCCGGCGGAACCTGGCGAGCGTGAGGTGGAGCTCGTCTCGGTCGTACTGGATCCAATTCCGCACTCCGCCTGCCGCATCGCTTACGAAACCGATCGGTCGAGAGCCCCTCCGGCCGATCATGGCGCTCGCCCGGGCGACCGCCCTCGCACCTTGCCGCAGCTCGATGGCGATGCGCTGGCCGCCGAGAGCCGCCATGGCCTGCTTGAGCGAAAGGGGCTCGGCGGAGCCGAGAGCGCCGAGCCCCAGTTGCGGAGCGACGACGGTCGCGGGAAGGCCTCCGAACGGATCAGTAATGAGCGCGAGGTTCGCCAGCACTCGTCGGCCGCAACGCACCGCGACGTCGTGCACGGTCGAGGGGCGCAGGCGGGATCCAGCTATCGACAGCGTTTGACCCACCTCGATGTCCCGGGTCGGAATGCCATCCGCCAGCAGCAGCACTTGAGGCTTGCGGAATGCGCGCGCCAGGGCCGCACCCGGCACGGCAAGGGTGATCTCCTCCTTGATCCAGCGCGTCAGCCGAAGCGGAGCACTGCGGAACAGCAGCGCCTCGGCACCCGGCGCGGCGAGACCGAGACTCATGACGGTGCCGGACTCGAAGAGGGGGTGCCGGCCGGCGTCGATGGTGAGCGTGAATGCACCGAGGTGGTCGGTGACGGAACTCGCGACGGGACGATTGCTTTGGCCGAGGAAAGCTCGCACGCCGAGGCCGGCCAGGACGCCGGTCGTGTCGGCATCTACCGCTCGGCCCGTTATGGACAGTTGGATGCTCATGGTGCCTCTTGCTGTCCTGGCTCAGGGTGGGAACGGCCCGCGATAAACGACCTCCCGCACCTCGACACTCCAGGCCGGCCGCGCACTCGTGAGGTCGAAGGCACGGAGCTTCGCCGGTTCCTCCGGGGCACCGCGCCGGGCATAGGGGGTCGTCTCATAGATCAGGAGGGAGTCGCGGACGACGAACGGCGCGAACGACACGTGGGTGCGGTGCTCGCCGACCCGCCGCCCGGTGCTGCGATCGTAGACGCTCCAGCGGTACTTATCCCAGGTACGATCGTCCGCCACGGCCTCGCTTGCCAGGATGTGCCGGCGGTCGGCGCTCTCGTATTGCGTCGGTGGCGCGGCGTCGATCTTCTGCCCGCTCGGGAGCAGCCAGTTCGGCCCGCGAGGAGGCCGGACGGCGGTCGTGTCGAGCCGCGTCAGCGCGCCGCTGGCGAGGTTCATCCGGAGGGCACCGCGCGTGACTGGCGGCGTGGCCCGACGCACGCCGGGGCGTGCGCCGATCGTGGTGTCTTCCGGATCCGCCATGCCTTGGCGCGGCACCCGCTCGAACCGCCAGGTCACGATCACGTTGCCGCCCGACCGCTGCGCCTCGGCGGTGAACGTCCCCTGCAGCGTCTCGCCGATGGCGACGCGGACGCCAGGTGGCAGGTCGGTGGCGCCGCGTGCCACCACATCGCCCTGCGCCTGGGTGTTCAACGTCACCATCTCGAGACGGTTGCCGGCGACCGTCGGTTCGGCCTGCGCGACCAGCAGGTTGCCCACCAGTGCGAGCGGCTTGGCCCCGGCGCGTGCGGTCCACCGCGTGCTGCCGCTGGCGAGATCGACGGCCGCGATCCCGCCATCCGGCGCCATCACGTACGCCACCCCGGCCGAGGGATGGACGATAAGCCCGGACCGTAGCGTTACCGCCGTGTCCTGCTGCGCCCGCGCCGACCCGGCAGCGAGGAGCGACATCGCCGTCGCCGCGAGACTGGACACGAGGGCCGGACGGAGAGCCGTTCGTGAGTAGCGATCCAATGTCATGATCATCCGTCCTCCGTGAGACGCGCGACGCGCCGCCTAGAACACGACCTTCCCACCGGCTCTCACCTGAATGAAGTCGAGACCGCCCGAGCGGAACACATGAGCGTACCCGGTGCCGACGTCCAGCTCAAGACGGGGATGGAGCGCCCGGTTGGCACCGACGGCGGCGCTGAGGCCGACGCCCGCGTCGCTTCCTTCCGGCTTGAAGATCCCGGCGCCCGCCGCCCCGTACAGCCGCCATGCGCCCGCCGGCCGGTAGCCCTTGGCGTACAGGGTGCCGCCGGTAATCGCTCCGGGCGACCCGAAGTCGTAGCGGCCCAGCACTCCCTCCAGCGAGAACCGGGGCGTGATGCGGTACTCCAGGTCCACCTCGAGCAGCAGCCCCGTGCTCGCCGCGGAGCTGAAGCCGCTCACCGGAATCGCGACGCCGGCGTGGGCGCTCAAGGCGAAGACCGAGGGGCGCGAGGGCCCACCTCGCGGGATCCCCGACAGGGTCCCGTCGTACAGCGGCCGGTCCATCACGGTGACCTTGACGGTGGTGAGGTCCGGCGGCCGCGTCGTCACCAGGGGGAAGACGTAGCTTCCGTCGAGCCGGTCGAGCGGTGTGCCGCGCACGACGACACCGTCCACCGCCACGACGATGGCGTGACCGTAGTCGGGGCCGAGGTAATTGCCCGACCGGTCCACCGGCCTCACGCTCAGCTCGTACCGCTGCCCGGTGGGGGTGCGCTCGACGGCGATGACGCGCAGGTCGGACGCGGTGAGCAGTGGCGTTCCGAAGCTCACCGTGACGGATCGTGCTTCGGTCCGTTGGTACGTCCCGATATCGGGACGCTGCCCTTCGATCTGGAAGATCACCGTATACGGCCCGGCGACGGCGGTGCTGGTGAACGTCGCCGAGTAGGTTCCGTTGCCGTTGCTCTGGAGGGTGATCGGGGAGTCCTGCGGCCGCAACGCCGCCTGGAACGCGTTGTCGCGCAGCAGGAGCTGGTACTTTCGCTGCGCGGCCGTCGCGCCGGTCTCGTACTGGAAGCCGGCCGGCACGGCGGGCGTCGCCGTCGTGGAGAGGAGCGTGCCGAGTGCCTGCCTGGGGGCGAGCACCCGCGCGGTCACCCGCGCGTCCGTCACCGGCTGACCGCCGAAGGTGAGGCGCACGCCGAGCGGCAGTGGGGCTCCCGCGGCATGACGCTTCCCGCCAACGGTGAGCTCATACTCAAGCTCTTCTTCGTCGACGATTGCGGCGGCCTCGTACGGGGTCCCCTCGCCGCCGCTGATGCGGAGCCGCCACTCGCCGCCCGGTGTGATCTGCTGCCCTGAAAACGTGGCGGGAAGGTCCATCATGAAAATCTGGTAGAACGGCCCCCGGATGATGCGGCCGAGACGGGTCACGTCGGCGCCGTCCTTCTGCACCGAAAACCGCATCGTGGCGCCGCGCTTCCAACTGAGCTTCAGGACGACTCGGCGGGCCGAGACATTGGTGCTGAAGGTCTCGGTCGCGCTATCGGCGCCGACCCTGCCGTGGCGGTAGCCGAGGAGCTGCGGGCTCGACTGACGCAACACGTCGATCAACTCCTCCACGTAGAAGCGGCGCAGGTCATCGTCCGGCGCGGTCGTCAGCTTGAACAGCCCGTTGGTCTCCGCCGCGATGTCGTCGAGCAGATCGACGAACGCCGGCGTCGCGCCGACGCCGATCGTGTTGACCTTGATGTCGAGCGCGGCGTTGAGATCGGTCGCCGGCGAGGTCGGGTTCACGTTGCTGTTGGTCACGCCGGCCTGATTCTCGATGACGAACGTGCTCGTGTTCACCATCGGGTTCACGTTCTGCATCCCGTCGGTGAACAGAATGACGTTGCGCGGCCGGGTGGCGTCGGTGAGGCGATTGACTGCGGTCTGAATGCCGCCCCCCATCGCCGTGAGGTTGGCGGGAACGGTGGTCTGCGACTGTACGTCGGAGATGACGGCCGCGGCGTTGGGGGTCGCCGGGAAGAGCGCGTTCCCGCCGATGATCAGCTCGCTGATGTTGGTGCGGAAGTAGTTGACGCCCAACCGGTCGTCGGGGATCGTCAGGACGGTCCAGAGCTGCACGAAGAGCTCCACCGCATCCTTGAGCACCTGGAGCTTGGGGTCGCAGGTGGGGCAGGCGGCAGTGAGCATGCTGCCGGACAGGTCGAGCACGAGCGCGACATCGGCGGGGTCGCGCTCGTCGAGGTTGACGGTCCACGCGCCGCGGCCGAGCACGCCGGCGGTGAGCACCTCGTCGGTGGCGTCGTACTCGAGATCATACACCGGGGCGCGAGGGAGTGCGCTGCCGACCGGCCCCCACGTCGTGAATGCCGGCCCGCGCGCGATGAAGGCGCCGTTATTGGTGCCGACGACGACGCTCCCGTCCGCATTGCTGGTGCTGTACGCGATGGAGAGGATGGCGCCCGGCGTGAGGGTCAGGAGATTGCCGGTGATATTGGCCCACGCCCCGCCGCCATTGGCGGTGCGAAACACAGTGGTCGCATCGGCCACGTACGCCACCTGCGGGTTGCCCGGGTCGATCGCGATATCCACGACCCTGGCGGTACCGGGATAGGCTGCCGAGGCGGCGAGCGCTGCCGGTGCGGGGGCATTGCGGATGAACACCTGGTTACCGGATCCAACGTAGAGCATGTCGACGTTGCCGGTGGCCCCGTAGGCGATCGGGTCGCTGTCAGGCGAGTTCACCACGATACCCGGCCCGATCTCGGTGATCGTCCCGCCCTGGTCCAGCGACTCATACACAGAGTTTCCACCGCCGATGACGAGGCGGGTGGGGGTCACGTTGTTGAGAGCGATGGGCGTCTTGAAGGCGCGGTTCAGGGCGGCACCGCCTCCCACCACCGTGAGTCCGGGGAAGACGGTCGCCGTGACCGTGTTGGCGGCGTCGACAGTGCGCCGGCGGAAGCCGCCCAGCGACTGCCAACTTGAGTAACGGATGGCGACACCGGGCGTGCCGATGTCGTCCACCGCGACGTCGCCGCCATCGGCGGTGCTGATGCTGCGCCACCGAGTGTTTCCGGCGAGGATCTGTTCCGGCGTGCCCGTGTCCTGCGCCCCGCCGATCACGATCTTCGACACCCCGTCCCAGGCGATGTCGTGAAACTCAGTGGTCCTCAGGTTGCCGATGAGCGAGAACCAGTCACCGGTGTTGGCGAGCGGCGTCGTTCGGCGGTAGATCCCGCCGTCATCCACCTCGATGAGATTGCCGTTGGCGTCGATCGCCATGTCGCGCGAGTCGGCGTGCGGGGAGCTGGACCCAGCGGTGTTGGTGTGGGTGATGTGGGTGGCCTGGGTCCCGGCGGCCAACGACGCATCCACGCGGAACAGCCGGCCGGAGTAGTCGTTCGCCCCGATGGAGTTGGGGAAGGAGGGGGGGATGCCGGTGCTGAACTCGGTGATGCCAGGTTGCCGGTCGCCTCCGAGGTAGACCACGTTCGCGTTGGTGCGATCGGCGGCAACGGAGAGGTGGGTGCCTCCCTGGCCGCCCGGGTGGATGCCGACCGCCACACCGCTTTCGGTCGTGGTTGGGAGGTCCAGGGCGGTCCAGGACGCACCGCCGTCGCCCGATCGGAAGAGCCCGCTGAGTCGGCCACCGGTGACGATGGCGACGTACACGTTGTTGGAGGCGCCGACCGCGATCTCGACGTTGCCCGCGCCGACGAGTGCCGCGTCGAGGGCCGCGTTGCTCACCTTCGTCCAAGTCCCGCCGGTGTTGTCGCTGCGATAGATGCCAGCGGCTCCGGCGTTGGTGAAGAGCCGGGCGTTGTTCGAGGGGTCCCTCGCGAGATCGAACGAGGCGCCGACCGGGAGCCCGGTGCCTGCGCCCCCCGAGATCTGGGTCCAGGCGGCGCCTGTGTTGGTGCTGCGCCAGATGCCGCGATTGGCGAAGGTGTTGGCGGTATTTGCCGAGAGCACCAACGTCGCGCCGCGGGGCGCGACACCGGAGACGTTGAGGCCGGCAATGGTGCCGCCGCCGGTGAGCAAGGCCCAGGTGGTTCCTCCGTCGGTGGTGCGCCACACACCGACCCGGTCGCCGCCGCGCCCCAGGAAACTGCTGAAGCGTCCCGAGCCGGCCATGAGCGTCTGGTTGCCGGCGTCGGTCGGGTCGAACTCGATTGCCCCGATGGAGTGCGACTGGTCGAGGCCGAGCTGCGGCACCCACGTCGGACTCGTCGCCGTCGCGTCGCCGGTGCGCCAGATGCCGCCGTTCACCGCCCCGACGAAAAGGATGGCCGGATCGCTGGGGTGGGCGGCCACCGAGTGGATGGCGCCGACGACCTCGCGATCGGTGATCCCCTCCACCTGGCCCACGGTATTGGGCCCGGGGCCGTGCTGGATCCAGACGCGCTGGGCGGCGGCAACATCGGTGATCGCAAACAGAAGCACGAGCACGGGCCATTCGACGCGGGTTCGCATGGGTCGAAGCCTCGATATGTTGCCCAGATCGGGAGGAACCCCCTGCACCGGCCTGCTGGCGGGTCTACACTGCGGTCCGGGAGGAGCGGACTGCTGATGGGCGGCAGCGTGCTCTCTCGCTTCCGGAGCCACTCCAAGCCAGCGGGGTGTGAAGGGAGGTCAACAATCATAGGGGAGGGATGAACATGCGCAGGGCCCCAAATGCGACATTGAGGGCCCCATTTGCGACAGTCGACAGGAGCAGCGAAGCGCCGTAGCTGTCGCAAAACGGTCCCTTGCTGTCGCGTTTAAGTCCTAGCGCTACTCAGGATCATCTCTACCGTAGTTCCGACCAGCTCATCTACCAGTCGATCCCTGAGACCCCAGGACTGGCGTCCGTGGTCTACCTCAAGGCGGGCTGTCTTGCCGATGCTCCGTCACCGCCGCGACGCTCGCGCCCATCGCCGGATCCTGATCTTCCGCATGGTCCTGCTGCTCGCCATGGTGGCCGGCAGGGGCAAACCGTCGGCCGGGCAGGTCCCGGACAGCGTTCCCACTCTCTCGGACACCACAGTCCAGCAGCTCCCCGAGCTCAGCGTCCACGCGACACGGCTCGAAGACCACCACATATCAGGTGCCGCTGGCGGTCAGCACCATCCACCCGACCGATATGTTCGGCCGCATCGGCTACGGCCTCGACGACGCGCTGAGCCTCGTTCCGGGAGTCCTGGCCCAATCTCGCAGCGGCAATCAGGACATTCGTCTGGTGATCCGGGGATTTGGTGCTCGTGGCGCCGGGGACCGCTCCAATTCCGGAACCTCGCGCGGGATCCGTGTGCTGGTGGACGGCTTCCCGGAGACCGAGCCGGACGGCCGGACCTCCTTCGACGGGATCGATCTGGCCTCGGCTGAGCAAGTCGAGATCGTGCGCTCGAATGCGTCGGCACTCTGGGGCAACGCTGCCGGCGGAGTCGTCGCGGTGTGGACCCGGCCCCCGTCCGGCCTTGCCGGGGTCGAGGCGCAGACCACGGTCGCCGGATTCGGACTCCAGCGCTACGCCGTGCGGGGAAGCGCTTCGCTCGGAGACGGCGCCCTTTGGGCCTCGCTGGTCCACACCGACTTCGATGGCTGGCGCACCCATTCCGCCAGCCGACGCACTCTGCTCAACCTCGGCGCACATGCTGGGCTGGGCCCGCGCACCCAGCTCGGTGTCTTCGCGCTCGGGAGTGCCAACAACTTTGAGATTCCAGGTCCGCTCACCGCTCAACAGGTCGCCGATAACGCCCGGCAGGCCAATCCCACCTATCTCGATCGGAACGAGCGCCGGCGCAACCGCATCGCACGTCTGGGACTGACGCTCGACCATGCCCCCGGCGAGTCACTGAGCTTGACCGGTATGCTGTTCGTCGCCCCCAAGTTTCTCCAGCGCTCAGAGCGCGGCACGTTCCGCGACTTCAACCGGTATCACGCGGGCGGCAACCTGGTCGGCCGTGCTCGGGTCGGCTACGGGTCCTTGGCGCGTGGAACCATCATCGCGGGAGTGGACGAGGCGTATCAGGATGGTGCGATCCTCTTCTATAGCCTGGCCCCGGGCGGGACTCGAGGCGATACCCTCCGGGACGACAAGCGAGAAGGCGCCAACAATTTCGGTGTCTTCGCTCAGCACGAGCTTGATCTGGGCGAGCGCCTCACCCTGAGTCTCGGTGCCCGCTACGATGCCATCCGGTATTACTACGACAGCCACATTGACCCGAGCCTCGACGCGACCAAGACGTTCAGCCATGTCTCCCCCAAGCTCGGCGCAAATTACCGCTTGGGCCCGACCCACAGCGTCTACCTCAATGTCGGCGGCGGCGTCGAAGCGCCGGCCGGGAACGAGACCGATCCTGCCAGCACCTTTGGTCAGGACACTGTCACGGCCATCAACCCGCTGCTCGAGCCGATCACTTCTACCACCTATGAAGTGGGTACCAAGCAGGCCCTGCACCAGGAGAAGCGCGGTTTCCTGCTGACGCTGATGTATGACGCCGCCGTCTACCTGACGCGGGTACGAAACGAGATCGTTCCCTATCGTGGTGGACGATTCTATTTCACTGCTGGTCGAGCCCGGCGCATGGGGGCGGAGCTGGGAATCCGGGCCGAGTTCGCGCATGGGATCTCCGCGGCGGCGTCCTTCACCCATGCGCGCAACACGTACACCGAGTATCTCGTCGACTCCGTCCATTACAGCCGGCCCGGCCAGGTGGCTGACTATTCGGGGAACCGGGTGGTCGGAATTCCCGGCTGGCTCGTTGGAGCGCAGCTGGCCGTGGAGCCCGCGGCTCTTCGGCTGCTACGGCTGCAGCTCGACGTGGAGGGCAACTCCCACTATTTCGCCGACGATGCCAATACGATCTCGGTAGACGGCTTCACGCTCGTCTCTCTCACCGCGGGACTCCGCCGTCCGCTGGGGTTGGGTAGCGGCCTGGCGGTGAGAGGTTCCATCTCCATCCAAAACTTGTTCGATCGACAGTACGTCGCATCCGCGTATCTCAACCCCGACATGCTGGAGGGGGAGCCGGTGGCGTTCGAGCCGGGATTACCGCGACGGCTCGCGGTAGTGTTGCAAGTGTCTCGCTGATCGGGAGAAGGCCACTGACGCTCGGTCAGTTCGCCCGCGCCATCGGAGGGAGCGGATGCTCAACCACCGGTGGTCGGTGCGGGCGAGCGGGGGAGGCGGCGCGCTCGCCGGGATCCTCAGTGCCCGCCACTACCTCTCCCTGAGTAGCAGGCCCGGTGGTGCGTGGCGGGCACTGTAGTGACCAGCGAGCGCGCCGCCTCCCCCGCTCGCGCGACTCACCAGGCATGAGTCGGCACCCCGCCGGGGGGAGCAGTTGTCCTCCCGCCGCGCAGCGGCGGACTTCAGGCTCGGGGCACCTCGCGGAGGGAGCCTCGGTGCCCGCCACTACCCCAGCGCATGAGTAGTAAGCCCGCGCATGAGTGGCGGGCACTGTAGTGACCGGAGCGAGGTGCCCCGAGCCTGCCCGCCCTCATGGCACCGTTCCCCCGCTACCTTTGTGGACCCTTCGCGGCCAGCCGGCTTGCATATCGGAGACACGGCCTCCAGTCGCGATCCAGTGCTCCCTTACGGAGGACCCATGAGGCGACTGCTCCTGCTGGCCCTCGCCCTCGGCTCGGCGGCGTGCGACGACTCCGCCGGCCCCGACGACTCCAACCAACTCGTCGTCGGCGCCCTCCTCTCGCTGACCGGCCCCGGCCGCACCCTCGGCCAGACCAGCGAGGCCGCGCTCCAGCTCGCCGCCGACGACCTCAACGCCCAGCTCAGCGCCGCAGGCTCGCCGACCCGGGTCAGCCTCCGCATCCAGGACACCGGCCTCGATCCGGCGGTCGCCCTCGACCGACTCAGCACGCTGGCGGAAGAGGGCGTGCGGATCTTCATCGGCCCGCAGTCCAGCTCCGAGATCGCCGCGCTCAAGGCGTTCGCCGACGCCGAGGACGTCGTCGTCCTGAGCCAGGGCAGCACCGCGGGCTCCCTCTCGATCCCGGACGACAACGTCTTCCGGCTGGTGCCGGACGACGCCGAGGAAGGCGCGGCGATGGTCGAGCTTCTCCGGGAGGACGGCATCGAGACCGTCGTACCCCTGTGGCGCGAGGACGCCGGCAACCAGGGCCTCCATGATGCCGTCGAGCGGCTGTTCCAGGAGTCGGGCGGCACGGTGACCGCGGGGGCCAGTTACGCGCCGGGGACCACCGATTTCACCGCGCCGCTGGCGGCGATCCGATCGGAGATCGAGGCTGCCGTCGCCCAGGACGGCGCCGGCACCGTCGCCGTCTACTTCGCCGCGTTCGAGGAGAGCGCCGCCGCCATCTTCGCCGCGGCGAGCGCTGATCCCACGTTTTCTCAGATCCGCTGGTATGGCGGGGATGGAATCGTGCAGAGCGCCCTGGTGCTGGCCGATCCCGATGCCGCCGCCTTCGCCGCGGCCACCGAGTTCAGGGCGCCGACCTACGGTCTGGACGACCAGCTGATCCAGGAGAACGCCGATCTGATCGATGCCATCGAGGAGAGGAGCGGTCTCCCGGCCGACGCGTTCACCCTTGCCGCGTACGACGCGCTGCACCTTGCGACCCTCGCCTACGCGGAGGTGGGGCTCGGATCGATCGCCGACTATCGCTCGGAGCTGCTCCGCCAGGCTGACGCCTACACCGGAGCGACGGGGCCCACTGACCTGAACGCCGCCGGTGATCGCGCCGTCGGGGACTACGATTTCTATCAGGTCTGCCCCGGCTCCCCGACCTCGTGGCAACGGGTGACGGCGTACCGGGCCGCCGCAGGCACCGTGGTGAGCGTCGGGGCGTGCTGACCGGCAGACGGCAAGGCAATGCGCAGGGGGCATGCTTTGGGGCATGCCCACTTTGCTTCGTTCAGCGTGACCAATGGGGAAGATCTTCCTCATCGGGGGGTGGGCGCCCTTCTGGGCCGCACACCGCTCCCCATCGGCTGGTGAACCTGCGGCAGGCCTAGCGCTCTAGGCGCCAAAGATCTCGCGGAAGAACGCCTGGACGTCGATCATCAAGCTGGGCTTGCCATCCTCGGGAGCCCACTGGAGTGTGTCGTGGAGAATCTCGGGGCGCTCGTCGCCGGGCCTCCAGCGCTCGAATAGTCGCGAGTCTAGGTCCACGATCCAGTACTCCGGGATGCCTTGCCGCTGATAGCGCACCCGCTTGACCTGCCGGTCCTGGCGAGCGGTGCTCGGGGACAAGACTTCGATGGCCAGGAGAATCGTGTCGATCTCTCTCCATCGGTCGGGCCGGCGACCCTCCGGGTACTCCCAGACGAATATGTCCGGTTGAACCAGGGTCTTCTCGTCCAGCTCGATGTCGGCAGGCGAAATGCTCACATGTCCAAAGCCAGTGGACCTCACATAGGCCAGGAGGCGCGCGGCAAGCGCGAGCACGGCATCCTGATGGTGGAGCTCCGGTGAAGGGCTCACCAGCAGCTCGCCGTCGACGATCTCGTACCGGTTGCCGTCGCTCGGCAAGGCGAGGACCTGCTCCACCGTCCACTGGTTGGCGGCCTGAGGCATACCCACAATGTGCGACCCTCGGCGCTGAGTCGGCAAGAGTATCGGGTATGATATGACCAGGCCGCACATTACCGGTAACCAAATTCCCGCGAGTCGTCCGGTGGTCGCTCCGCTGCGCCAGATCGCGGGCACGTACAATTGAGTATCCTCCAATGCCCCCCTCGCAACGGAGGTGGCAATGAGCGGGGCTACTGCTCTGGCCGCAGTTGTTACGGTTGTCTCCATCGCAGCGCACGGGGACGCACGGGCGCGCCACGTGCTGCTCGCATCATCCGGCGCGTCCGATTACGTGCCCCGCATTGTCCCCAATGACAACCGCCGGCCCGCGGGCCGGCTCGAAGGCGGCGTGCTGACCCTCCGCCTCGAGGCACGAGATGGGATCTGGCATCCTCGCGGCTACGATCGGGACGGGATCCGGATCGGCGCGTTCGCCGAGGAGGGCGGGCCCCTGCAGATCCCGGGACCGCTCGTCCGCGTGCCGGTGGGGACGGAGGTGCGGACCACGCTGCGCAACTCGTTGAATCGGCCGCTGGCCGTCTTCGGGCTCGGCGCGGAGCGGGGCTTCTCCGGCGACAGCGTACTGCTCGAGCCCGACGGAGTGGCGGAGTTTGCCTTCGTCGCGGACCAGGCGGGCACCTATTACTACGTGGGCGGGACCGAGCACGTGGGGTTCCCGGGAGCGCGGCTGACCGGCAGCCTGCACGGCGCGATCGTCGTCGACCCGCCCGGCACCACCGTTGCCCCAGGCGACCGCGTCTTCGTGATCTCGTCGTGGTTCACCTTCGATAGCGACAACTTCAGCAATCTCTTCGAGCGACGCGGTGATCACCGCGAACGGGCTCGCCTGGCCGCACACGGAAGTCGTCGAGGCCACGCAGGGCGATTCGCTCGAGTGGCGCTGGGTAAACCTGACCGACCTCGACCACCCGATGCACCTGCACGGCTTCCACTTCCGGGTAGACGCGAGGGGCGACGGGATCCGAGACACCCTCTACCCGCCGGAGCGCCGCGGGCTCGCGGTGACGGAGTACGTGGCTCCGGCTCGCACCGTCTCGACCGTCTGGTCGCCGAACCGCTCCGGGAACTGGATCTTCCACTGCCACATGCTCAGCCACATGTCGGCGATTGAAATCATCAACACCCCCCTCTCGAAGCGGGGCAGCACCCGCGGCCACGACGCGCGCCACATGATGGGGTTGTTGGTGGTCGGCATCCGGGTGCGGCCGTCGGGCCCCCGGGCGGAGCAGCCTCGCGAAGCGCGCCGGCTCCGCCTGCTGATCCGTTCCCGCCCCGGCGTGTACGACGGGAACCCCGGCTACGCCTACGTCCTGGGCGGCTCGCCGGAGGAGCGAGACCGGCACGCGCTTCCCCTTCCGGGACCGACGCTGGTGTTCGTGAGAGGCCAGCGAGTGGCGATCAACCTCGTCAACCAATCGCACGAGCCGGCTGCCGTCCACTGGCACGGCATCGAGCTCGAGAGCTACCCGGACGGCGTGCCCGGCTGGAGCGGCGAGGGCGACCGGATCCTGCCCGCCATCCCCGCGGGCGACTCGCTCACCGTCCGGTTCACCCCGCCCAGGGCGGGCACCTTCATGTACCACTCGCACTTCAACGAGATGCAGCAGACCAGCTCCGGGCTGTACGGCCCCATCGTGGTGCTCGAGCCGGGCGAGACGTTCGACCCGGAGACCGACCGGGTGCTCGTCTTCAGCGACGGCGGCCCATGGACCAGCTTCGGGCTCGACTCGACCGTTCCGCCGACCTACCTGAACGGGCGAGCGGCTCCGGAGCCGCTCGACCTCCGGGCCGGCACGAGCTACCGGTTCCGCCTGGTCAACATCCTGACCGAGTCGAGCCTCCGCGTGGCGCTTCTGAGGGGAGAGAACCCCGTACCGTGGCGGGCGGTCGCCAAGGACGGCGCGGATCTGCCCCCGCCGCAAGCGACCGTCCGGCCCGCAGGGATCGCCTTCATGCCCGGCGAGATCTACGACTTCGAGTTCACCCCCGCGGCGGCGGGCAAGCTCGTGCTCGAGTTCGAAAAGGCCAGGCTGTGGGATAAGCGGAAGCGGGTGGCTGTGCGTGTTCATTGAGACCGCCCGAGCTGGCCGGGCGAGCCGGGCGAGCCGGTGGAGGCGACACGCTCTCCGGGCGCTTCCGGGCCCGCCACGCATGCCCGGGTTTGCTACTATAGGTGAGGTTGTGGCGTGCCCTAACGCGCCCTGCGAGCGTGCCGCCTCCACCGCTCGCCCCGAGCCTACCGGGAAGTCACAGCCGGCTAGGTAGCTCCCCGCCGCGCAGCGGCGCTTAAGGCTCGGGGCGCCTCGCGGAGGGCGCGTTAGGGCACGCCACGACCTAACCTTTCGTAGCAAGCCCGGGCATGCGTGGCGGGCCCGGAAGCGCCCGGAGCGAGGTGCCCCGAGCATGGAGGTAGGCTGTGGACAAGCGGCAACTGCTGATCGGCGGACTCGTCTGTGTCGCGGGAATCGGCGTTGTCTACTGGCTGGCCGCCGAGGTGCATCCCTTCGGCCTCTATAGCGGGATGATCGAACCGAGAGTGAGCCGGATCCTCGGGGCTCCATTGAGCCTGTTGAGGCACACGGTCCTCATGCCCGAATTCTGGCTGGTCGTTGCGCTCACGCTGACTCTCGAGCGGCTGCTCCCGGCCAAGCCGAACCAGCCCTGGTTCGGCGTGGCATTCATGCAGGACCTGGTCTGGTTCGTGTACGAAGCGATTTTGCACACGATCATCATCGTGACCTATGTGCATCTGCTCCTCAGCATCTACCACCGGAACTTCGAGTCTCTGACGATCCATGCCGCGAGAGAGTGGCCGAACTGGGTCCAGTTCGCCGTCGCGGTACTGCTGCTGGACCTGATGTACTGGGTGCAGCACTACGTCAATCACAAAGTCCCCCTCCTGTGGAGCTTTCACAGCCTCCATCACTCCCAGAAGGAGCTCAATTTCTTCACCGATTTCCGTTACCATGTGCTGGAGTACGTGGTCCGGCACACGTTTCTGGTGATTCCATTTCTGGTCCTGGCGGTCGAGGCGCCCACGATCATCCTGTTCGCCATCTTCCAGCGGTGGTATACCCGGGTTTATCACGGGAACATCCGGACCAATCTCGGCCCCCTGCGCTACGTGCTCGTGACGCCGCAGTCCCATCGGGTTCACCATTCCATCGAGAGCCGGCACCGCGATACCAACTTCGGATCGCTGTTCAGCATCTGGGACCACCTCTTCGGCACCCAGTGCCGGCGGTACGACGAGTATCCCGACACGGGTATCGAGGATACGGCGTTCCCCGTCGAAAGGAGCACCCGGATCAGGGATCTCCTGCTGACGCCCATTGTTCAGATGGCATACCCCTTTCAGCGGATCCTGAGGCGGCATACGTCGGCGTGACGAGGCGGGCCTCGGCGCCAAAGGAGCCGCACTAAGGCCATCCTCCGCCCATCCCCGGCGAGCGGTGGAGGCGACACGCTCTCCGGGCGCTTCCGGGCCCGCCACGCATGAGCGGGCCTGCTACGAGGGTGGAGGGAGTGGCGGGCCCTAACGCGCCCTGCGAGCGTGCCGCCTCCACCGCTCGCCCCAAGCCTTCCGGGAAGTCACGGCCGGCTTGGTACCTCCCGCCGCGCAGCGGCGCTCAAGGCTCGGGGCACCTCGCGGAGGGCGCGTCAGTGCACGCCACGACCTCACCTTTAGTAGCAGCCTAACGCATGAGTGGCGGGCACTGTGGCGCCCGGAGCGAGGTGCCCCGAGCCGCCCCCGCCCGGTCACGAGCCCAGCATCACAGAGTAGTAGGCATCCGCCGGCGCCCCGTTCGCGGCGAAGCAGTGCACGCCGACCCCAGTGTCGAAGAGGCTTGTCGCCTTGCACTGCTTCTCCTGCGCCGCACCCGTCACCTGCACGGTTCCCACGTCCACGATCGCCGGATCCACACCGGTCCAGAATACGGTGTAGGTGCCCACCCCGTTCCGCGTGATCGTGATCGGCCCGAGCCCGACCGCGGGGTTCCAGCGGTGTGCCGGGAACGGCGAGTAGCTGGGAGTGGACGGCTGATCCGCAAAGGCGTAGGCCACCTGTGGGGCGGGGAGCAGGAACAGCACGGTGAACCTGGAGTCCACCGGTACCCCGGCCGGCGTGTAGCACTCCACGAACACGCTCAGGTTCGACGTTCCCCCGTCACCCCAGTCCTCCAGGGTGCAGTGCGCCTTGCCGGTGCCCACCGCGTTCACCTGCGCGTGCCCGGAGACGCCGTCCGGGACCTTCGTCCCGAAATTGTCGAAGGTCACCCGGTATAAGCCCAGGCGGAGCCGGGCGACCTTGATCGGTCCGGCGGGATTCCAGGAGGCCGACGCGGCGGGGCTGTAGTCGGTGCTCGTCGGCTGATGGGCGTAAGCGAAGACCCGGTCGGCGCGCTTTCCGCTGACGCTCACCGTGAACCCGGTGTTCGCCGGTGTCCGGGTGCCCGCCCTGAAGCAGCGCACCTCGAGCTTGTCGCTGACCAGCCGCCCGTTGGCCGGTTTGCAGTAGGTATCGTCGAGACCGTACTCGGTCACGCGCACCGTGTTCTTGGTGCCGAGCACGGCGGAGAGGCCGGTGAATCTCACGATGTAGCGGCCGGTGGTGCCGGCCGGCTTGGTGATGTTCATCGGGCCGCCGGACCGGTTATAGGAGAGGAGCGGCAGCGGGGCATAGGAGGGCGTCGTGGGACTCCCCGCCAGGAGATACCCGTCCGCCCAGCGTGCCGGGATGCTCAGGGGTGCCGCGTCCGCGGGTGCCGCGACCTCGGTGTGAGGGATCGACGGCTCCTGGGGCAGCCTAGTGTCGTCGCACCCGACCGTGAGCAGGGCGGCGGGGACGACGAGCAGGCGAAACGGGGTTGCGGCGCGCATGGCGGTCTCCTGGTGGCTGTGATTGACGGCTCCTACCAGGAATAGGCGGAGGATGGCGTCCCGAGCCGCCATCGTCGCTGCACGAAGGGCCCCGGTCACCCGGGGCCCTTCCTTATATAACGATCCAGTTACCCGGGTTTCCGCCCGTCGGGCTTTCTCGTCTCTGACCTCGAGCAGGCGGTCTCGACTTTGGGTGTCAATGGTGCCCTCGCCCCCCGCACGGCCCGCACCGCCGCCGCCAGCTCCCGCACCCCCGCGCGGATCAGCGCCTCGGAGCTCCGCGCATACCCCAGCAACAGCATGGACGAATCCTCGGCCGCGGTCGAGGTAGTAGTCGCTCATCGCCGTCAGCGCGACGCCGCGGCGCGCGGCTTCGTCGCGGATCGCCCGTCCCCGGTCGCCGTCGAGCAGCTGGACCGTGACGTGCAGCCCCGCCCGGATCCCGTGCACCCGCACCTCGGGCAGCGCCTCGATCAGCGCCTCCACCAGCGCGTCGCGCCGGGCGCGGTAGCGGACCCGCATCCGCCGCAGGTGGCGATCCAGCTCGCCCCGCGAGAGGAAGTCGGCGAAGGCGTGCTGCTCGATGCGGGAGACGCCGAAGTCCACCTGCCGCTGCTGCCGCTGCACCGCCTCCAGCAGCCGGGGCGGCACCACCAGCCAGCCCAGCCGCATCGCCGGGGCGAGCGTCTTGCTCGCCGTGCCCGCGTACACGATGCGCTCGGGGTCCATCGCCTGCAGCGCCCCGACCGGCGCGCGGTCGTACCGGTACTCGGCGTCGTAGTCGTCCTCGATCGCGAAGGCCTCGCGCCGGCGCAGCCAGTCGAGCAGCGCCCCGCGGCGGGCGCCGGAGAGCACCGCGCCGGTCGGGTACTGGTGCGCCGGCGTCACCAACACCGCGCTCACCGCCGTCCGCTCCAGCGCGTCCACCCGGATCCCCTCGCCGTCCACCGGCACCGGCACCAGCTCGAGACCGGCGCTCGCGCCGGAGATCCGGACTTCGTCGTGACAGGGGTCCTCCACCGCGATGCGCCGGGCCCCCATCGCCGCCAGCGCGCGGCATAGCAGTGTCCGCCCCTGGCAATAGCCGCTGGTGACGACCACCCGCCCGGCGTCGGTCACCACGCCGCGCACCCGCCCCAGGTAGTCTCGGAGCGCCAGCCGGAGCACCTCGCTCCCGTGGGGATCGGTGTAGCCGAAGTCGGCGTCTCGCATCCTGGCCAGCGCCTCGCGGACCGAGCGCAGCCAGGCGGAGCGGGGGAAGGTCGACAGGTCCGGCGCGCCGGGACGGAAGTCGTACCGCGGCTCCGGAACCGGCTCCGCGCGCCGGGTAGTGGGCGGCTGGCAGGGCCCGGCGCAGCCGGTCACCCGCGGCCGGCTGCCCGGGCGCAGCTCCAGGTAGCCTTCCCCGGCGAGCTGGGCGTAGGCGTCCACCACGATGGGACGGGAGATACCCAGCTCGCGGGCGAGGTCGCGAGTGGAGGGGAGCCGGGAGCCGGGTCGGAGCGTCAGGTCCCGGATGCCCTGGCGGAGCTGGTCCTCGATCTGGCGGCCGAGAGTCCGGGGGCTCTCCCGGTCCACCGAGACGAGGATGTCGACGGGCCTACTGGTCAAGTTTTCTGCTCCTCAACTGGATCTTCTGTCATTACCAGTCTGGTCCTAGTTTGGGCCCATGTCAACCGCGAAAGCGGTCGCGCTCCTCCTCCTGGGAGTGACGCCGGCCGGGGCCCAGCAGTCCCCGGGCGCCGCGGCGTCGCGCGACGTGGTCTGGCCGCTGCCCCGCCTCCAGGGCGAGATCCGCGTCGACGGCCAGAGCGACGACCCGGCCTGGCAGACCGTCGCGCCATTGCCCATGACGGTCTACCTGCCGGCGTACGGCGCCGCCCCACCGAGCGCACCGAGGCGCGCATCGGCTACGACGCCGACGCGATCTACGTGATGGTGGACGCCTGGGAGGCGCACCCAGGTGGCGTGCGTGCCAGCTCGATGATCCGCGACGACGACTCCCCGGGCGATTTCCTCAACGTGCTGCTCGACACCTTCGGCGACCGGCAGAACGCCGTCACCTTCAGCACCACGCCCGGAGGACAGCGGAACGACTGGACCATCAGCAACGACGCCCGGGACGACGCCGCGCTCAGCCCCGCCTGGAACGGCGTCTGGGACCTCGCCGTGCGCCGCGGCCCCGACGGCTGGCACGCCGAGTACCGGATTCCATTCACCACGCTGCGGTTCACCACCCGGAACGGCCGCGCCGAGCTGGGGCTCAGCATCAACCGGCTCACCGCGCACGCCAACGAGCGGGTCACCTTCCCGGCCATCGAGCCCTCGGCGCCGCTCGCGCTGTGGAAGCCGTCCCGCTGGCAGCGGGTCAGCATCGAGGACATCAGCACCGCCCGGAGCTTCCGGGTGATGCCCTACGTGATGGCCGGGTCCGAGGGGACGCGCGCGCCCGATCCGGTGCTCTCGCCCTGGCATCGCGACGAGCGGTTCGAGGCGGGCGGCGACCTCAAGACCGCGCTCTCGCCCAACCTCACGCTCGACCTCACGGTCAACACCGACTTCGCCGAGGCCGAGGTGGACGACCAGCGGGTCAACCTCACCCGCTTCCCGCTGTTCTATCCCGAGCGGCGGGCCTTCTTCGTGGAGCGCGCCGGCACTTTCGAGGTGAAGACCGGCGAGGTGGACCTGCTGTTCAACAGCCGCCGCGTCGGCCTCACGCCCGACGGCGAGCCGGTCCGGCTGCTCGGCGGCACCCGGCTGGTGGGACGGGTGCGGGGCTGGGACCTCGGCCTGCTCGACGTGCAGACCGGCCGCACGCCCTCCGGCGAGCGCGAGAACCTCGGCGTGCTGCGCGCGCGGCGGGCGCTGCTCAACCAGCGCTCCTGGGCCGGCCTCATGCTCACCTCGCGGGTGACCCCGGACTCGGGCCAGGTCGCGCTCGGCGCCGACGGCGAGCTGCACCTGGGCGGTGACGACTACCTCGGCTTCGCCCTGGCGGCGCTGGCCGGCGACGCCGGCGCCGGCCCGGACGACGGCGTGCTGCCGCGCGGCGCGCTGCGGCTGCTGGCGGAGCGGCGCCGCAACCGGGGGATGTGGTACCGCACCGGCGTCGCCACCACCGGCGCCCGCTACGCGCCGGCGCTCGGCTACGTCGAGCGGGACGACGCCATCCAGCCTCTGGCGGAGATCGGCTACGGCTGGGTGGTCTCGCCGGCGGGGCACCAGCTGCGCGCCAGCCGTGTGCGTCGTCCTTCGCCTACCGCAACGCGGCGGGGACATTCGATGGATCCGTCGCGTCCGCGGCCCTGGAGTACGAGCCGCCCAGCGGCGCGGTCTGGACCCTCACCCTGACCCGCCAGGAAGACGACCTGCTGCTGCCGTTCACGCCGGTGCCGGACGCGTCGGTGCCGGCGGGGCGGCACGCGGCCGGCTTCGTCGAGCTGGAGCTCAAGCCCTCGACCGGTCCGCGCACGGTGGTCGGCGGCAGCCTCCGCGCCGGCGAGTACTACGACGGCCGGCTCTACTCGCTGCTGCTCTCGCCCGAGTGGCGTGCCTCGGCCTACCTCCGGCTCTCCGCCGACCTGCAGCTCGATCGCCTGGAGTTTCCGGAGCGGGACGAGCGGGTCTGGTCGCCGCTGGCGCGACTGCGGGTACTGGCTTCGGCGTCGCCGCGGCTCTCGCTCAGCGCCGTGCTCCAGGCCAACGGCACCGCCGACCTCGCGACCGCCAACCTGCGCCTGCGCTACTCCGTGAGCGAAGGGCACGACCTATGGGTGGTCTACAACCACGACCAGAACCTCGACCGCGACCGGGCCGAGCCCCGCATGCCGGCCACCGCGCGCTCGGGGCTGCTGGTCAAGTACACCAGGAGCTTCGGGCGATGACACGCTGGGTGGGTTGGCTGTGGCGCGGGCTGCCGCGGCTCCGGCGCGAGGGGCGGGTCGCTGCTGGCGTTGTCGGGCTGTGCTAGGCCTCGGGTGTGGGCGAGCGGTGGAGGCGACACGCTCTCCGGGCGCTTCCGGGCCCGCCACGCATGAGCGGGCCTGCTACTAAGGGTGAGGTAGTGGCGTGCCCTAACGCGCCCTGCGAGCGTGCCGCCTCCACCGCTCGCCCCGAGCCTTCCGGGAAGTCACGGCCGGCTTGGTACCTCCCGCCGCGCAGCGGCGCTCAAGGCTCGGGGCGCCTCGCGGAGGGCGCGTTAGGGCACGCCACGACCTCACCTTTCGTAGCAAGCCCGGCACATGCGTGGCGGGCCCGGAAGCGCCCGGAGCGAGGTGCCCCGAGCCGCTCGCCCGAACCCCGTCGTAGGGAGCGTTCATGGACTGGATTCTGCTCATCGTCCCCGGCGTCATCTGGGGCGCGTCGTTCCTCTTCATCGCCGAGGGGCTGGAAGCGATGGGGCCCAACGGGGTGACCTTCACCCGCATCCTGGTCGGGTTCCTCACGCTCGCGCTGTTTCCCGGCTCCCGCCGGCCCGTTGGCCGCGAGGACTGGCTCGGGATCGCGCTCGTGGGGGTGCTTTGGATGGCCTTCCCCCTGAGCATGTTTCCCTTCGCCGAGCAGCGCGTGTCGTCGGCGCTGACCGGCATGCTGAACGGCGCGGTGCCGCTCTTCACCGCGATCGTGGCCGCGGGCATGGCGCGACGGTGGCCGTCGCGGAGCATCGCCCTGGGCCTCGCGGTCGGCCTGGCCGGCGGCGTGCTGATGGCGCTGCCCACCGTCGGCCAGGGCCGGAGCACCGCGCTGGGCGTGCTGCTCATCTTTGCCGCGCTGGTGTCCTATGGGTTCGCGCTCAACGTCGCCCGGCCGGTCCAGCAGCGGCAGGGCGCGCTGCCGGTGATCTGGCGGGCGCAGGCGGTGGCGCTGGTGCTCACCGCGCCGCTCGGCCTGCCCGAGATGCTCGACGCGCGGTGGTCGCCCGGGCCATTGCTGGCCCTCCTCGCCCTGGGCGCGCTCGGCACCGGGGTGGCCTACGTGCTGACCGTGATCGCGGCCGGCCGCGTCGGCGCGACCAAGGCCTCGGCCACGGCCTTCCTCATTCCGCCGGTGGCGCTGCTGCTGGGGGTGCTGGTGCGGGGAGAGACCGTGGCGACGCTCTCGGTGTTCGGCGGCATCGTGTGCCTGGCGGGCGCCTGGCTGATGCGCCGGGCGCAACTGGAACACGCGGTGCGCGGTCCGGCCCCAACTCCTCCGGTCGAGCTTGCGAAGATCTCCGGCTAGTCGCTGGGGCGTCAGTGGGGGGAGATCCGTAGGGACGCGTTAGGACGCGCAGGCGAGGAGCCCGGGCGCAGTTTGCCCGGGCTCCGACCCGGAGCGTCCGGAAGCGGCCCGGAGGATCTCCCCCCACTGACGTCCCAGCGAGGGGGCACGAAGCCTCGTCAACCGACCCGGAGCCCGGAGCCGCGGTCGCCTGAGGTTGCTAAGATTCCGGGAAAGCAGGAGGCACCTATGCTTTCCCGAAAGAGCGTCATCGCAGGCGGGGTCGGGACGGTGGCCCTCGCCGCGCTGGGATACCGGTTGTGGGATCGTGGCGCGCTGGCCCTCGGTGCAGGACCGGCCTACGATCCCTGGAACGAATGGCGCGGCCGCGAGGATGACGGACCCGAAGACCACTGCGTGCCGCTATCCTCGCGGCCAGCCCGCACAACACCCAACCGTGGCTGTTCGAGGTATCCGGCAGCAGCGTCGCGCTCCATGCCGACCGCTCCCGGCATCTCGGCACCTTCGATCCCTTCCGGCGCGAGATGCATCTCGGCATCGGCTGCGCCATCGAGAACCTGGTCCGGGCGGCGCGGGCCTTCGGAAGGGCCCCCGCGGTGGAGCCGGTCTCCGGTCGCCTCGAGGCTTCGCCAGGTCCGGAGCCGGTGTTGGCCGCCCGGATCTCGCTCGAGCGGAACGGCCCGGCGGACGACGCGCTGTTCGCCGCGGTTCCCCAGCGGCGGACCGACCGCGGTCCCTATCGCGACGCACCGGTAGCGCCGGAACTACTCCGCTCGCTCGGCGATCTCGCGTCAGGCCCGGATGTGCGGGTCGTCTTCCTGTTCGACGACGGCGCGCGGCACGAGCTGGGGACGGTGATCGTGGACGCCACCCGGCGGATCATCACGGATCCCGACATGGCCCGCGACAGCCATCACTGGGTGCGCATCGGCAGGCGGGAAATCCTGACCCATCGCGACGGCATAACGATCGAGACGTCCGGCAGCACCGGGCTCGTGACCGTGGCCGCCAAGGTGCTGCCCGACTTCGATGAGGCAACCACCCATCGGTCCTGGCTGGCCACTACCCGCGACGTCCACACCGCGACCGCGGCGGTGTTCGGGATGGTCCTGGTGCGGGACCGGTTGGACATGGCCCAGGCGATCGCCGCGGGACGCGCCTGGCAGCGGCTGCACCTGGCCGCCACCGCACAGCGTCTCGCGGCGCAGCCGCTGAATCAGCCGGTCGAGATGATCGATCGGAACCAGATGCTGGGGCGGAGTGACACGTATGGCCCGGCGCTCTCGAGGCTCGCCCACGGCGGCGACTGGGAGCCCACCTTCGTCTTCCGACTGGGCCACCCGACACGCGAGGCGCTTCATTCACCCAGGCGAGCGTTGACGGACGTGATTCGCGCCTGAGCGATGGCCTCCCCGATCGAATCCCTCGCACTCCGGAAATCGCCATGATGCGCACACTCCTGCTGGTCCTGCTGCTCGTGCCGGCCACGCTTCATGCCCAACAGCGTCCACGGGGACGGGACCTCGGCATCCCCTTCCCGGGACGCCCCGGCCCGCTCAATGCGATCACCGACGTTCCCGGCGTCGCCGTCGGGCACGTAACGCTCATCTCACGGCGAAGGGCCGCGTCGTGGCGGGGCGAGGGCCCGGTGCGCACCGGCGTCACCGCTATCCTGCCGCGCCCGCGCGGTGACTGGGACTTCGTCATGGCCGCCACGTTCAACCAGAACGGCAACGGCGACATGACCGGGGTCAATTGGATCGCGGAATCGGGCTTCCTCGAAGGGACCGATCCTCCTCACCGGCACGCATAGCGTTGGCACTGTCCGGGACGCTGCCATCCAGTGGCAGATCGCCCGCGGCCGGGAGTTCATTTTCACCTATCCGATCGTTGCCGAGACCTTCGATGTCGCTGAACGACGCCAACGGCAGCCACGTGAAGCCTGAGCATGCCTTGAGCTGCGCTCGACAGCGCGCGAGGCGGGCCGTGTGCTCGAGGGCGCGGTCGGCGGCGGAACAGGGATGAGCTGCAACGGCTTCAAGGGCGGCATCGGCACCTCATCCCGCCTCGTGCCGACGGACTCGACGCCGCGTCCTACACTCTGGGCGTCCTCGTCCAGTGCAACTACGGCGGGGACTTCCAGGTCCTCGGGCGTGCCGGTGCGGGAAAGAGATCGGCGATCTCCGCGGCTGCCTCGACCTCGACGGCACCGCTCCGCCGGCCCGAGCCTGGCTGCGACAGGTCCCTCGCTGCGATGCCGGCCGCGGGTCTGGCGCCGGCCGCGGCGGCGACGAGGCGCTGGGACGGGGATCCATCATTGTCATCGTGGCCACGGATGCTCCGCTTCTCCCGCATCAGCTGGAGCGCGTCGCCAAACGCGTCGGGATGGGCCTCGGCCGCCTGGGCAGTTGGGCCGGCAACTCGTCCGGCGACTTGTTCCTCGCGTTTTCCACCGCGAACCACGGCAGCGACACCGTAACCACGGCGGCAACCGTCACCATGCTGCCGAACCATCAGATGGATCCGCTGTTCCGCGCGACGATCGAGTGCGACGGAAGAGGCAGTGGTGAACGCGATGCTCGCAGCGCAGACCATGACCGGGGCCGATGGGCTGCGTCTCCATGGGCTCCCCGGAGACCGGCTGGTCGTGGCGCTGCGGAAGTACGGCAGGATGCCGTAAGGCTGCCTAGGGGAGGGGATGCGCTGGGCGCAGCTGGAGCACGCGGGTGCGCGGCTCGGCTCTCCGGACGGTCGAAATACAACCAGGTCGGCGAACGCGCGGGCGGATGATAACCGCGCTCGTCTCTTGCTCTCATACTCTCACCTGTCTATGGTGCGCGGATGAGGTACTGCAAGGCGGCGCTGCATTGCGGGCCGACGCTCGCCCGCCTGGTGCTCGTGGCGCTTCTGTGCCTGAGCACCAGCATTGCCTGGGCTGCGCCGATCCTGGGGTCCCATTGCAATAGCCACGACACTCAGCCATTGGAAGCACCTTCGTGGACCCAGGGCGCAGGGCACGATTGCACGCATTGCCCCGCTTCGGAGTGTTCCCGGTTCTCCCCGTGCGCCGTGTCGGGAGTCGTTGAACCGGCGAAAGCCCGCGCGCCGATAGCCGATCTCCTTCCTCACCCGGTCCCATTGCCCCGGTACACGGAGCACTACCGCTCCGCGGCCGTCCAGCCACCCACTCCACCTCCACAACTGATCGCCTAGTCACGCTCATTCGGCGGTTCACGACTAGGGAGGATCAATCGTGTCAGGTCTCAAAACGCCCGTTCTCGCGGTCGCGCTCGGCGCATTCCTGTCGGTGCTGCCTCTGCTCGCCCAGCAGAGACCGCATGCGGGCCACGAAGCGCTACCGGCGGATTCGATGGCTGCGAGGGACTCCGTGCCCCGCATGATGCCGGAGCGCCCGTTCGGAATTCCCATGACCCGCATGGGCTCGGGCACGGCCTGGCTCCCGGATGCGTCGGCGATGCGCGCCTGGCACTTCATGGCGGGCCGATGGATGATGATGCTGCACGGCGATGTCTTCGTGGAATACGACCACCAAGGCGGCCCGCGCGGTGCCGATCAGCTCGGCAGCATCAATTGGGGCATGCTGATGGCCATGCGCCAGCTGGGCGGCGGTACCCTCCACCTACACGGCATGGCCAGCGCGGAGCCCCTGACCATCGGGGCCAGTGGCTACCCGCTGCTGCTCCAAAGCGGTGAGACCTTCGAGGGCGAGCCGCTGCACGACCGGCAGCATCCGCACGACCTGTTCATGGAGCTGTCCGCGCTGTACGAGCGGGCTGTCGGCCGTCGCGTCGGGGTCATGGTTTACGTCGCGCCCATCGGTGAGCCGGGTATCGGCCCCGTGGCCTACATGCACCGGCCGTCCGCCTTGAACGATCCCTTCGCGCCTCTGGCCCACCACTGGACCGACGCCACCCATATCACCTATGGAGTACTTACGGCTGGAGTGTTCACCAAGCACGTGAAGCTTGAAGGCACCTTGTTCAACGGCCGGGAGCCGGACGAGGATCGGTACGACTTCGACTTCGACGCGCTCGACTCCTACGGGGTTCGGCTCTCGGTCAATCCGACGCCACATTGGGCCATAAGCGCGAGCTATGGCTATCTCGAGCAGCCCGAAGCGTTGCACCCGGACGAGAACCAGCACCGCCTCGGCGCCTCGATCCTGCACACGGTGAGGTTGGGGCGACAGGGTGAATGGGCATCAGCGCTGGTGTACGGGGCCAACAAGCACGTGGAACCCTCGGGCGTCGATGGACCCTGGGAGCACAGCGTGATGGCCGAGTCCAACCTGCAACTCGACCGGATGAACAGTGTGTTCGGCCGGGTGGAGTACGTGCGCAAGAGTGGACAAGAGCTCGTGCTCCCCGACCCCTTGGACAGTGAGGAGTTTGACATTGGCACCTTGTCGCTGGGGTACATCCGGGAGTTCGCCGGGTACCGCGGAGCCACGTTCGGGGTTGGAGCCCGTGGGGCGATAAACCTGATACCCGAGGCGCTCGAAAGAGTCTATGGTAGCCGTACCCCGGTGGGCGTCGCCGTATTCCTGCGGGTGCGGCCCGGCCTGTTGGAAGGCGCCCATGCGACGGACGCCGAGATGCACGAACATCATTAACACATGCGGAGCAGGATCATGACATCACGCCTCAGAAAGCTCGTGCTGGCCTCGCATGTCATCTTCTCGGTCGGTTGGCTCGGCGCGGTCGCGGCCTATCTGGCGCTCGCGGTCATCGGCATGACGACCAGTGATAACGAGATGGCCCGCGCCGCCTATCGTTCCATGGAAGTAATCGGCCTGCGGGTCATCGTCCCGTGCAGCCTCGCCGCCCTGTTAAGCGGCCTGGTCCAGTCGCTAGGCACCGAGTGGGGACTGTTCCGGTATTACTGGATCGTGGCGAAGCTCTCACTGACCGTCGTGGCGACCACGGTTCTGATGTTGCACGTCCCGGCCGTCACCCGCATGGCCAGGATCGCGGTGAGTACATCCTTCGCTACCGGCAACTTTGCCGAGCTCCGGGTCCAGCTTGTGGTTCACGCTGTCGGCGGCCTGCTCGTGCTGCTCACAACGACGGCGCTCTCCGTGTACAAGCCTTGGGGCAGGATCGGGAGCGCCAGGGCAGTCTCAGGGAGGTGAGTGCAGGGTGAAAGAACCAGTTCAGCACCACTTCCAGCCGCCGCGGCGCCGAGCCGGGGGGCACCTGAGCGCTGGCGACTCCAGCGCTCAGGGTAAGGCGGCAATGAGCACCCGCGCCTCGATACTACATCGACGCCGGCCACCAAGATTGGTTCCCGGCGTGGATTGAGCTACGACCCGAGCAACACCATGTAGACCGCGTCCCTGGGCATGCCGTTCGGGCCGAAGCAGTGCACCATCACCCCTGAGTCGAACAGGCTCGTCGCTTTGCACTGCGTGCCCGCCTGGGAAGCAGCCGTCACCTGCACGGTACCGCCGTCCACGATGGCGGCGTCCACGCCCCCCCACACGACGGTGTAGTCGCCCACTCCGGTCCGCGTGATCGTCACCGCCCCGCCCGAGGGGTTCCACCTGAGCGACGGTTGGGGTGAGTAGCTGGGCACGCTAGGCTGGTACGCGTAGGCGTAGGCCACGTGGGCGGAGGAGAGCAGGAAGAACAGGTTGAACTTCGAGTCCACCAGCGAGCCGGCCGGCGAGTAGCACTCAACGGACACGTTCAGGTCCGTCCCGTCAGGGCTGCCCCAGTCCTCCACGGTGCAGTGCGCCTTGCCGGTGCCCACGGCGTTCACCTGGATGTGACCATGGTCGCCGCTCGTAATCACCTTCGCGAGGTTGGTGAAGGTCACCCGGTAGACGCCCACGCTGCTCCTCGAGACCCTGGTCGCTCCGCCCGGATTATACGTGCCCGCTGCGGCGGCATTGTAGCCAGTGCTGGTCGGCTGGTGTGCGTAGGCGAAGGCGGTGTTGTCGGCCTCCGGGGAGAGGACGACCACCGTGAACGCCGCGTTTGCGGGGGCCCGCGTGCTCGCCCGGAAGCAGCGCACCTCCAGGGTGTCGGCCACCAGCCGGGCGTTGACCGGCTTGCAGTACGTGTCGTTGAGGCCGTACTCGGTCACGTGCACGGTATTCCTGGTGCCGAGCACCGCGGAGAGGCCGCTGAATGTCACGACATAGCGGCCGGTCGTGCCCGCCGGCTTCCTGATCTTCATGGCGCCGCCTGACCGGTTGTAGGACAGGTAGGGCACCGGGGCGTACGACGCGGTGGTCGGACTACCCGCATGGAGATACCCATCGGCCCAGCGCGTCGCGCCGGCGAGAGCGGATTCCTTGCTCCCGTGCACCGGGATGGCTTCTTCGAGCGTGGGCGGCTCCTGGGGCAGGGAAGAGTCGTCGCAGCCCGCCGCGAAGAGGGCGGCGGGGACCAGCAGCAGGCGGATGGAGGCAGTGGCGCGCATGGCGGTATCTCCCGATTGGTGACAGTGACTGGCTCACCCCAGAAGGCGGAAGCCGCCGCCCAATCGAGCCACCCCCCAGTCTCACTTCACGACCGCGATCGCCTCCAGATACTCCGACGTCACCCGCGTCGTCCCATCGCTCGCCAGGTTGTGGCTCGCCCACAGCCTCTCCAGATCGCGATGCAGTCCATCGCGCTGCGCCTCGTCCAGCGCCGCGAACGCCCGCAGCGTCGGTCCGTACCAGAGTCGGAAATACCGCACCACGACCTCCGGGCCGAACGGATACTCGAACGTGATGACCCGCCGGGTGAGGGTGAGCGACGTGGTACCCGCCCCGAGCCGCTCCCGCACCGCGTCCTCGGTGCCCCAGAGCAGGGGTGACGGGATGCCGGCGGGCGCGGGAACGTAGCGCACGGTCGTCCGCAGCATCTCGCCGATGAACCCGCCCGGCGTCCAGCTCGCCATGGCGATGCGCCCGCCGGACCGGGTCACCCGCAGCAGCCGGCCGCCAGCAGAGCGGCGGGGAGGAGCAGCAGACGGAACGAAGTGCGGACACGGATGGCGGTGGTCTCCTGGTGACGGGTGGATTGGTTCACACCGGTTAAGCGGGGGACGCTCGAGAATCGACCCACATCCCGGGGCGCCGGCTCGATCCGCTGTCCCACCACGCCTTAGCTGTTAGACCACACTCCACCCGGCGGCGCCGCGTGCCACTCGATCGTTGCTGCGGACTCGGCCGGACCCTATCTTGGTCCGCCCGGCCATGTCCGATCCCATCCCCCGTTCCGTCACCGAGCTCCTCGCGAGAGCACGGTCGGGCGACTCGTCCGCCCTCGCCGACGTGTTCCCGCTGATCTACGACGAGCTCCGCCGGCTCGCCCAGCATCAGCTGCGGCGCGAGCCCGACGGGCACACGCTCAGCCCCACGGCCCTGGTGCACGAGGCGTACATGCGCCTCCTCGACTACACCCGCCTGGAGTGGGCGAACCGCGCCCACTTCATGGCGGTCGCCGCGACCGCCATGCGCCGGATCCTGGTCGATCACGCCCGCGGACACCGGAGCCTCAAGCGGGGCGGCGGGCTCCGCCCGGTGTCCCTCGACGCCGTCGAGCTCGGCACCGAAGACCGCGCCGAGCTCCTGGTCGCCGTCGACGAGGCCCTCGACCGTCTCAAGGCGGTCGAGCCGCGCCAGGCGCAGGTCGTGGAATGCCGCTTCTTCGGGGGGATGACCGAGGAGGAGACGGCGGAGGCGCTCGGGATCGGCCTGCGCACCGTGAAGCGCGACTGGGCCAGGGCGAAGCTGTGGCTCGGGCGCGAGGTCGGCGCGGAGGAGCCCGGGTGACCGCGGCCTCACCCTTCCAGGACCGCTTCAGCCGGGTGGACAGGATCTTCGACGCGGCACTCGATCTCCCATCCGACCAGCAGACGGCGTTCATCGCCCGGGAGTGCGGTGACGACGAGGCGCTGCGCGTCGAGGTGCTCGAGCTGGTTCGGGCCTACCATCAGGCGGACAGCCTGCTCGACGCGCCAGCCGCCCGCATAGCCGCGCCGCTGCTTGACGCGGCCGCCGCGCTCGCCGGGCCGGTCCCCGAGCGGATCGGCGCGTTCCGCGTGGTCCGCGAGATCGGGCGCGGCGGCATGGGTCGCGTCTTCCTCGGCGAGCGCGCCGACGGGCAGTTCGAGCAACGGGTCGCCATCAAGCTGATCCAGGACGGGACGCCGGGCGTCCTCCGCCGCTTCATCGAGGAGCGCCGCATCCTCGCGCTGCTCGAGCACCCGGGCATCGCGCGGCTGATGGATGGCGGCCTCACGCCGGGCGGCCTGCCGTACTTCGCGATGGAGCTCGTCGAAGGCGAGCCGATCGACGCGTACTGCGAGCGCCGCGGGCTCACGCTCGACCAGCGACTCGAGCTGTTCGGCCGCGTGTGCGAGGCGGTGGTGTACGCCCATCACCGGCTCGTCATCCACCGCGACCTCAAGCCCTCCAACATCCTCGTCACCCCGGACGGGCAGCCGAAGCTGCTCGACTTCGGGATCGCCAAGCTGCTGGGGCCCGCCGCCACGGACGTGACGCGCACCTTCCTGAGTGCGATGACACCGGAGTTCGCGGCGCCCGAGCAGATCCGCGGCGCGGCCGTGAGCACCGCGACCGACGTGTACGCGCTCGGCGTGCTCCTCTACCTTCTGCTCACCGGCGAGCGGCCCTACGACCTGCGCGGCAAGCCGCCGGCGGAAGTGGAGCGGATCGTCTGCGTCGAGGCGCCTCCTCGTCCGTCGAGCAGGGCTCCCACCGCCCCGCGACGAGCGCTCCGCGGCGATCTGGACCTCATCGTGTTGACCGCGCTGCAGAAGGACGAGCGAAGGCGCTATCAGTCTCCGGGCGCGCTCGCCGAGGACCTCATGCGCTATCGCAGGGGTGAGGCGATCCATGCGCGTCCGGACAGCGCGCGTTACCGGGTGGGAAAGTTCGTGGCCCGCCACCGACTTGCGGTTGGCCTCATCGGGCTGCTCGTCGTGGCGCTGGCAGGGGCCATGGGGCGCGAGGTGGTGCTGCGCGGGCGGGCCGAAGTCGAGGCGAGGAAGGCGCGAGAGGTCGAGCAGTTTCTGGTCGGCGTCTTCAACCTGGCCGACCCGCACGGCCTGGAGACGCGGGACGGCGGCAACGTGACCGCGCGCGAGCTGCTGGTGCGCGGGGCCCGCCGCATCGACTCCTCCCTCACGGGTCAGCCCGAAGTCCAGGCGGAGCTGCGGGGCGTGCTCGGCCGGGTCTATGCCAGTCTCGGGCTCTACGACGAGGCCAACCCGCTGCTCCGCGAGGCGCTGGCACAGCGCACCGCGCTCCGCGGCGCATCGGACTCCGCGGTGGCGACCACGCGGGATCTGCTCGGCACCACGTTGACGCAGCTCAATCGCTACGACGAGGCGGAGCCGCTCCTCCGCGAGGCCCTGGAGCAGCGGCGGCGGCTGCTCGGTGACCGCCACCCCGCCACCGCGGAATCGATCGAGCACCTCGCGACGCTGCTCGAGGAGCGGAACCAATACGACCTGGCGGAGCCGCTCTATCGCGAGGCACTCGCCATTCGCCGCTCGCTCGGCGGCGACTCCACCGGCGAGGTCGCGACCGCCATCGGCAACCTCGGCCTGCTCCTGCACCGCAAGGGCGCGTACGCCGAGGCGGAGTCGCTGCACCGGGCGGCCCTCAGCATCCAGCGCCGGGTGTTGGGCGAAGGCCATCAACTGACCGCCATAACCCTGCAGAACCTGGCCATGACGCTCCAGACCCGCGGCCGCCTCGAAGAGTCGGAGACGTATCATCGTCGGGCGCTGGAGGTGAAGCGACGGGTGTTGGGCGATGACCACCCGAGCGTGACCGTCAGCATGAACAACCTCGCGAACCTGCTCGCCCGCCAGCTCGGCCGGCTGGAAGAGGGGGAAGCGCTCGCGCGTCAGGCGCTCGCGGGCGACCGGCGGACCTTCGGCGAGGAGCACTCCTACGTCGCCGCGAGCCTGGCCAACCTCGGCGTCATCCTCCGTCTCGAGGGGAAGTTCCCCGAGGCGGACTCGATGCTGCGACTCGCGCTCGCCATCAACCGCAAGGTCTTCGGTGAGCACCACGAGCGGATCGCCGGCAACCTCAGCGCTCTCGCGTCCACTCGCTCGGTGATGGGCGACGGCGACGGCGCCGTGAGCTACTTGCGACAATCGGTCGCCGAGTACCGGCAGGTGCTCGGCGACGATCACAGGAACACCGTGGCCACGGTCGGCAGCCTGGCGCTGATGCTGGCCCAGCACGGGGATCCGATGGAGGCGGAGTCGCTCGCGCGCGTCTCCCTGGCCAAGCTGGATTCCAACAGACCCGAGCACCGGCAATACTGGATCGGTGCCGAGCACGCCCTGGCGAAATCGCTGGTGGCGCAGCGAAGAACGGACGAGGCGCTGCCGCTGCTGGTGCGGTTGGTGGAGACGGCGGAGGCGCAATTCGGCGCCGGGAACTGGCGAACCGGGGACGTGCTGTTCACCTACGGGACGGCACTCGCCGCCCTGGGCCGGTCCGCCGAGGCGCGGCCGGTGCTGCGTGCGGCGCAGGCGGCGCTCGACAAGAACCCCGCGGCGAACCCGAGCCTGGCTGCGCGCGCGAGGGCGGCGGTACAGCGACTGCCGAGGTAGGGCGCTGACAGCTCCGGCGAGCGGTGGAGGCGACACGCTCTCCGGGCGCTTCCGGGCCCGCCACGCATGTGCGGGCCTGCTACGATGGGTGAGGTTGTGGCGTGCCCTAACGCGCCCTCCGAGCGTGCCGCCTCCACCGCTCGCCCCCAGCTTTCCGGGAAGTCAGAGCCGGCTTGGTACCTCCCCGCCGCGCAGCGGCGCTCAAGGCTTGGGGCGCCTCGCGGAGGGCGCGTCAGTGCACGCCACTCCCTCCGCCTATCGTAGCAACCCCACGCATGAGTGGCGGGCACTGTGGCGCCCGGAGCGAGGTGCCCCGAGCCGCCGGCTAGGTATCGCAGCGACCTGCAACACCTTGCACCAGGTCGCTGGGGTCACCCCGGCGCCCGGCGCATGAGCCGAGTTGACGCTCCTTCACAAGGCTGGTATTAGGAAGAAGGAGGTTTCGGCCACCGAAGGGTGGCACTTTCGAAAAGGAAGCGACACCTGGGCCACATCCCTGATCGGGCGTCCACCCTGCCGGAGCTCCTCAGCCGCGCCGCCACGAAACGCCCCGACGACATCGCACTGATCGCTCCCGGCCGGCCAGGTCTGACCTATCGGGAGCTGACCGCTCATGTCGCGGGAGTGCAAGCGACGTTGAGCGCGTTCGGTCTCGGCCGCGAGGATCGCGTCGCTCTGGTGCTTCCGAACGGTCCCGAGATGGCGACGGCGTTTCTCGGCGTAGCCTGCAGCGTGGCCTGCGCGCCGCTCAACCCTGACTACCGACCCGACGAGCTCGACTTCTACCTTTCCGATCTCGGGGCCAAGGCGGTCGTAGTCGAGGCGAACAAGGATTCCCCGGCACGCGCCGTCGCGAGCTCGCGCGGCATCGCAGTAATAGAGCTTGCCTCGTCGTACTCCGCTGCCGCGGGAGCGTTTTCACTGTCCGGGACCAATGGGCGAGCGGCCAAGCCGAGGCCGGCCGAGGGTGCGGATATCGCGCTGCTGTTGCACACCTCAGGGACGACATCGCGCCCCAAGCTAGTGCCCTTGCTGCACCGCAATCTTTGCGCGTCGGCGGAGAGCGTTGCCCGCGTCCTCAGCATCTCTCCCGACGACTGCTGTCTGAGCGTCATGCCCCTCTTTCACATTCACGGGCTCGTCGCGGCCCTGCTGTCATCGCTTACAGCGGGCGGCAGCGTGGTATGTGCGGGGAGCTTCTCTGCGCCACGATTCTTCACCTGCCTGGAGATGTTTCGGCCGACCTGGTACACCGCGGTACCGACCATTCATCAAGCCATCCTGGCGCATGCCGATGCGAACCCCATCTCCGATCATCGTCTGCGCTTCATCCGCTCGTCATCCGCCGCGATGCCCGCACCGGTTATGGCGGAGCTCGAGGCTCGCTTCGGGGTGCCGGTGCTCGAAGCCTACGGCATGACCGAAGCCGCGCACCAGATGGCGAGCAACCCGCTGCCGCCGGCGCGGCGCAAACCGCGCTCGGTCGGTATTGCAGCCGGCCCGGAGATCGCGATCGCGGACGGTGACGGGGCGCTGCTTCCGTCCGGGCAACGCGGTGAGGTTGTGATTCGCGGCCCGAACGTCACACCCGGCTATGAGAACAACGCTCCGGCCAATCGAACGAGCTTCACCAACGGCTGGTTTCGTACCGGTGACCAGGGCTATCTCGATGACGACGGCTATCTCTTCCTGACGGGGCGCCTGAAGGAGGTCATCAATCGCGGCGGTGAAAATGTCTCCCCGCGGGAGATCGATGAAGCGTTGCTCGAGCATCCCGCGGTCGCGCAGGCGGTCGCCTTCGCGGTGCCACATCCAACGCTCGGCGAGGACATCGCTGCCGCGGTCGTGCTGAGAGAGGGCGCCTCGACGGACCCGCCGGCGATTCGTGCCTTCCTGTTCGACCGGCTCACGGATTCCAAAGTCCCCAGTCAGGTCGTCATCGTGCCGGCGATTCCAATGGGTCCGACCGGCAAGCTGCAGCGCATCGGGTTGGCGGATCAACTGCGCAAGTTCCTCCAGCCGGCGACGGCTCCGCCGCGCAATGCCATCGACCATGCGGTGACGAAGATCTTTGCCGAAGTCTTGCGGACCGACCGCTTTGGAATCGACGACAATTTCTTCGCGCTGGGCGGCGATTCCCTGCGCGCTGCCCAAGTCACGGCGCGGGTGTTCTCGGTTTTTGGCATCGAGCTGTACGCCACTGCCGTGTTCGAGAAGCCGACGGTCGCCGAGCTCTCCGATGGGATCGCCGGGTTGATCGGCAGTACGGTAGACGGCAGCCGATGACGCCTGGCCCAAACGCGATCGACGGTCATACCGCGACGGCGCTGGCGTTGCGAAGCCTCGGCATCACGCGGGTCTACGGCATCGCGGGAGTACCGGTCTATGAAACATTTGCGTCCTGCGTAAACCACGGCCTTCGAGTCATCGCCACCCGGCACCAGCAGGGTGCAGGGCTGATGGCAGCCGCACAGAATTACCTGGAGGGCCGGGTGACCGCGGTCGCGCTGGTATCGAGCGGACCGGCGGTGACCAATCTCGCCACCCCGATGCTGGTTGCACGCGACAACGGCTGGCCGCTCGTTGCCTTGGGGGCGCCACGCCCTTCCAAGCTGGGCGGAGGCTTTCAGGAGCTGGATGCGGTCTCGATCTTTCGATCGATCACCAAATTCGCGGGTACCCTGACTGCCGCGAGCGAAATCGGCTCGGCCCTTCAACACGCCTGTGCGGTTGCAGCAGAAGGCCGGCCGGGCCCGGTGTATCTGGAGTTGCCGGACAACGTCCTGCAGCAGAAGTGTAGTGCCCCGAGCGAATCGTATCGTCCGCGGGAAGAGCCCCGGCCGATCGACGCAGAGGCAGTCCGTCGCGCGGCCGAGCTTTTGACCCGAGCCAGGCGCCCTGCGGTTCTCATCAGCGAGTCGACCCGCTGGTCGGAGCCGTATGCGGAGCTGACTCAGTTGATCGATTGCCTGGATGCGCCGTTTGCCGCTTCACCGATGGGACGGGGATATCTCCCTGACGATCATCCGCGGTGCTATGACAATGTGAGATCCTCCCTGCTTTCAACCGCTGACACCGTCCTGTTGGTTGGGGCCAAGCTCGACTGGGTGTTTCGCTTTGGCGGCGAGATCGCGCGCGATGCGCGACTGGTTCAGATCGCCATCGATGAGAGCGAGGTGGAGACCAACCTGACACCGGACGTCAGCATTGTTGGAGATGTCAAGCAAGTGCTGCGGCGCTTGATCGAGGAGATCGATCGCACCCGGCTTGCTCCCGATCTTCCCTGGCGCGAAGTCCTCGACCAGAAACGCGAGCAGACGGCGTGCCGATGGGAGAGTGCGGCCCGGCAGGCTGGCAGGATTTCACCGCTGCGTCTCGTGGCCGAGGTCCGCGATTTCCTTCCGCGGGATGCGGTCTGTGTCGTCGATGGCAACGTCACCCTGGCGGCGGCGCAGCATCTCCTGCCGAGCTATGTGCCGGCATCTCGCCTGACCCCGGGCCACAACGGTTGCATGGGCGTGGGCATCCCGTTCGGCATTGCCGCGAAGTTGAGCCACCCCGGTCGCATGGTCGTGGTGATCTCGGGTGATTTCGCGTTTGGGCTGAACGCGATGGAGATGGAAACGGCGGTACGGCTGCACATCCCGGTGGTCGTCGTGGTCGCCAATAACGATGGCAACGGCGGCGCTGTGGCTCAGCGGGCATACTATCCGGGTTCGGCCGATCCGATCACGATGTTCGGGGCCGGCATCCATTACGATCAGATGATGTCCACCTTCGGCGGGTACGGCGAGCATGTCGATCGCGCGGAGGAGATCGGGCCGGCGCTGACGCGCGCCCTGGAATCGGGGATGCCGGCGTGCATCAACGTCCGCATCGATCCTGAGTCGCCGTACCCGAGGTGAGCGGACTCCGGGACCGATAGTGCTACCACGGGCGGTCTGCGAATCGCGATCCTAGGGGGCAAGGGCCGTGTGTTGCCAGGCCCGCGGGTCGTCATATAATGAGGAGCCACTCCCATCCCCAGGCGGCCTCGACTATGCGCCTCACCCTGCTGGAATCCGACCGGAGCTTCTTTCGCTCCGCCGAAGGCGCGACCGTGAGCATGGTGGCGCACTTCGGCGTGGTCTTGCTCGCCTTGTTCACGACGACCGGCACTTTCCACCTCCCGACCGACGAGCGCGAGGCTCGGGTCCTCTTCCTCCTGCCGCCCGACCGGGTGGATGCCCCCGAGCGCCAGGCGGAGATCTCCCTGCCGGGGAGGCCCGGCTCTGGGCTCGACGAGGCTGGCCAGCTTCCGGCCGAGGGGGAGGGCATGCGTCTCGTGGCCACCACGAGCCGGGACGGCCGGCGGGGCGAGCGGAGCAGCGCCCCGAGCGACCAGCCCTTTGGCCCGGCGCCCTCCCTGCCGTACGTCGCCTACACCATGCTCGAGGTGGATGAGGTGGTGGAACGCTATGAGTTCAGCGCCGCCCCGGTGTACCCGCCGGAGCTGAGCGCTCGCGGGACGGAGGGCAAGGTCGAGGCGGCGTACGTCGTGGACACCACGGGTCGGGTGGACACGACCACGATCCGGGTGATGCAGAGCGATGATCCGCGCTTCACCGAGTCGGTCCGTACGGCGCTCGCCGAAACCCGATTCCGGCCGGCCAAGCGAGCGGGGAAGGCCGTTCGGCAGCTCGTCCAGCAGCGGTTCCGGTTCAAGGTCGCGCCCACATCGAGGGGTGCCGGCCGGCCCAGCTGAGAGCTACTTCACCCGCCCTTGGTGCGACGGGCCGCGATGCGCGCCTCCGCCGCCGTCCAACCGGCGTCGAAAGCGTGGCCGGGCTCGTCGAGGTCGATCACCAGCGGCGCATGGTCCGATGGAATCGGCTTGCCTTTCCGGGCCTCACGATCGATCTCCGTCCAGACGGTGCGCTCGGCCATCGGGCGCGTGACCAGCATGTGGTCGATCCGCATGCCGAAGTTCTTATGGAAGGCCCCGGCCCGGTAATCCCACCAGGTGTAGCGACCGGGCTCGGGGTGATGGAGGCGATAGGCGTCCTCCAGGCCCCAGCGGCAAAGCCTGAAGAAGGCATCCCGCTCCGGCGGCGAAACGTGGGTGCCGCCATGGCAGGCTTCGGGGTTCCACACGTCCTTGTCCTCGGGGGCGAGATTGAAATCGCCACCGAGCACCAGGGACTCCGCGGGATCGGCCGCGCTCTCGAGCCATTGGGCGAGACGCCCGTACCAGGCCAGCTTGGCCTGGTAGAAGGGTGAGCCGACGGACCTTCCGTTCGGTGCGTAGAGGGATACGACGCGCACACCCCCGCAGGTCGCGGCGATCATCCTAGCCTCGGCCAGCGGCTCATCATCACCGACCTCCGAGGTTCGCGCGGGGTGAAGCTGTTCGCCGAAGTTGGTCACCACTTCACCGATCCGGCCGCGGCTGGCGATCGCTACTCCGTTCCACTGACCTTCGCCATGATGGACCAGCTCATAGCCGGCGTCACGGAACACCGTGACCGGCGCCTCGGCATCCGCCAGCTTGGTCTCCTGTATCAGCAACACGTCCGGCCGCGCCCGCTCGAGCCACCAGGAGACCTTCTCCAGGCGCGCCTTGAGCGAGTTCACGTTCCAGGTCGCTATCCGCATGAGGTTGCTTGGTAGGACATCGCCCGTTCACGACTTCCCGGTCGGCTTGGGGCGCGCGGTGGAGGCGGTACGCTCGCAGGGCGCGTTAGGGCACGCCACTCAACCCCGCCGCTGGTGGTCGCCCCGCGCATGCGTGGCGGGCCCGGTGGCGCCCGGAGAGCGTGCCGCCTCCGCCGCGCGCCCGCGCACCCTAACCAGGCCGCGGCGCGGGAGCGCCGTCATCCGTGAACCGCGAGTACCGCTCCCGCGCGGAGGCCATCAGGTTCTGGAAGCGCGGAGCAGAGCGCAGGCCCTCGAGAAAACGGTCGTGTCGGGTGAAGTACACGTAGTCGATCCAGCCGCGGACCTCGACCGCATGCTCGAGCCAGCTCAGGGCTTGATCCGCCTCGCCGACCAGCGCGTAGGCCGCGGCCATCAAATACGTCCAGTATTCGTCCGACTCCGCCATCGCCCGCTCCGCCGCGCTCGGGGGCGACAGCACGGCCGCCCGGTCGCCGGTCAGGCCGCGCCGGAAGCGCACCGCAACCGTCGCCAGGGGATCGTCCGAAGCCTGGCGTTCCAGCCACTCGAACTGGCCCGCCGCTTCGGCGTCACGCCCCGCAGCGATGAGCGCTACCCCGGCGCAGACCCGACAGATCGTGCTTCGCGGATCGAGGTCGACCGCCCGGCGGTGCGAGGACAGCGCCGCGGGGGCGTCGCCGCCCAGCGAGTAGCTCAACCCCAGCAGGCAATGATTGCTGGCCGTCAGCGGGTCCAGCTCGACCAGCCGGGTCAGCACCTGCCGCATCGGGCCGATTCGCCCGCCCAGCAGATACGCCCCGCCCAGCTGGTGCATCGCATCGGGATTGTTGGGGTCGGCGGCACAGGCCTGGGTCAGCAGCCGGACGGCCTCGCCCGCCTGGCCCCGGCGGTACGCGACCTGACCCATGATCGAGAGGCCCTGCGCCGAGCTCGGGTTCAGCTCGAAGGCGCGGCGGGCACAGGCCTCGGCTTCCCGCAGGGTCGTCTCCTCGTCGCCGCCGAGAAAGATCGGCGACCAGGCGTACACAGTGCCCAGCATTCCGTACAGCGCCTCGTGGGGGCCCACCACGGCGAGCCCGTGCTCCGCCAGCGCTCGTGCCGCCACCATCCCGTCGGCGCTGTGCCGATAGTACTCCTGCCGCGCGCGCTGGTAGTACTCGAACGCGCGGATATCCGCGATCGGCCGCTCCGCGATCTCGCGGTCCTCCGGTGGTGACAGCGTGATCTGCAGCGCCTCGACGATCTGGCGCGAGAGCCGCTCCTGCAGGTCGAACACGTCGTCCACCGTGCCGGAATACTTCTCGGCCCAGAGGTGGGCATCGGTCTCGGTGTCGATCAGCTGGGCCGTGATCCGCAGCGTGGAACCCGCTCGGCGCACACTGCCCTCGAGCGCGTAGCGGACGTTGAGCTCCTGCCCGATGCGCCGGAGGTCCCAGCCGGTCTCCTTGAGCTTGACGGACGAGGTCCGGGAGATCACGGTGAGCGCGCGGACCCGGGAGAGATCGGCGATCACCTCCTCCATCAGGCCGTCGGCGAAGTACGCGTTGTCGGGATCGGGGCTCAGATTGGCGAACGGCAGCACGACGATGGCCTTCTTCGGCGCGGCCGCGGGCGCGCTCCGGGGCCTCCAGGGCCGCCAGGAACTCCAGGACGGTCGCGAACCGATCCGCCGGGACCTTGGACAGCGCCCGCTCGACGGCCCGTCGCACCGACCCTGGCACGCCGGGGCGGAGCGTGGTGAGCGGCGGCACCGGGTCGAGTACCTGGCGCGACAACACCGCGAACACGTCGGGTCCGGTGAACGGCGGCTGACCCGCCAGCAGCTCGTAGAGGACGCAGGCGAGGCTGTATTGGTCGGCCCGGGCGTCGACCTCGCGCTCGCCTCCGGCCTGCTCGGGACTCATGTAGGCGGGGGTCCCCATGCTCAGGCCGGTCTGGGTCAGCCGGCCGCCGGCCGCGAGGCCCGCGGCGCGCGCGATGCCGAAGTCCGCGACCAGGGCGTGGCCTTGCGAGAGCAGGACGTTCTCGGGCTTCACGTCGCGATGAATCAGCCCTTCCCCGTGGGCGTAGTGGAGCGCTTCGCCGGTCTCCCGCACCAGGCGGAGGGCCTCCGCCACCGGGAGCGGGCCCTCGCGAGTGAGCCGCTGGCGCAGGGTCTCGCCGTCCACGTAAGGCATGACGTAGAACGGCCGGGGCGGGGCCTCGTCGGTTGCGCCGGAGTCGAGCAGGGCGAGGATGTGGGGGTGCTGGAGCCGCGCGAGGATCTGGATCTCGAGCAGGAAGCGCTGGGCGGCCTGGCCGACGACGATCTCCGGGCGCAGGATCTTGATGGCGACGGGGCGGTCGTGTTTGCGGTCGCGCGCCAGGTACACCACCGCCATCCCGCCCCGGCCCAGCTCTCGGTCGACCGTATAGCGGTCGCTCACGGGGATCGACTCGAGGACGGCTCGCCTACCTCGGTGAAGCATGCTGGAAAGCTAAGAGGGAGCCTGCCCGGAGGCGACTAAGGGACCGAAGTGGGTACGCGTCTTCCACATCCAGCCGGTCTCCTATCGTGTGTGGTTGTTGGCAGCTCATCTACTTGACGAATGACCGGAGCTGGTATCGACATGCCACGTCACAACCAGTCGCTCGAGGTGAGAATGGCGAGCGTTGGAGGCGGCACGCTCGCAGGGCGCTGCGCATCGATCCGACGTGGGACGCAATGCGGCAGCACGCTCGGTTCCAGCGGCTGGTGGAGGGGGCTAAAGGCGGCGCGCCGGAAACCGCAGCTCCACGAGCGAAGTGAGGTCCCTCAGCGAGCCAGCTTGCTCTTCAGCTCCTCGAGCCAATTGAGCACCAACACCAGACCCTCGTCATCCGCTCTCAGGCGCCGCACGAAGAGGAACGACCGGTCATCCGGGCTCACCGCATAGCCGGTATGCAACTGCTCACCATAGTACGGGCGCACCGAGAAAAGCGGCTGAGAGCTCACGATCCGGAACGCTGGCCGGGTCTCCACCGAGATCGCGACCAACTCCGCGGTTCCGTTCCTGAAGAAGAGCTCTCGGCCGCTATTCGCCCACAGCGGCTCCGTTCCTCCCGCGGTCGAGACCTGCCATTTAGCCGAGCTCACATTGGGGAAAGGACGCACATACACCTCCCGCCGCCCGGATTCATTGGTGACGTAGGCCAGCCAGCGCCCGTCCGGCGAGAGGGCAGGGGAGTACTCCTCGAACTCGGTGGCAACCAGCGGGATGGGAGCGCTGTCGATCCCGAGCCGCAGGCCATAGATATCGCGGCCGCCACCGACGCCGACGCGCAGGATGAGCCACCGGCCGTCGCGGGAGTGAAAACCCTCGTCGATCCCGCGTGGCATTCGGGCCAGCACCGTGCCCGAGCCGCTGCCATCGGACGGGCGAGTCAGCAGCTGATTGATGCCAGCGACATCGGAGATATACGTAACCGATCGGCCATCAGGTCCCCAAGCCGGCCTGTAGGATGCTGCACCTTCGAAAGCCAGCCGAGTGAGCGTCCCTGTTCCGAGCTCCTTTACCCACACCTCGAGGCCGCCGCCCTCCCGCATGACCCCGACGGCGAGCCGGGTTCCGTCGGGCGAGAGAGAAAGAGAGCTCAACGCGCCAGTCCAGGCGGGATCCACCGGGGTGCTCCTGCCGTCCCGGGTGACCCGTACCACCTGCTGCTCCGACTCGGACGAGCTCTTGTACAGCAGGGTGCCCGAGGCCGAAACGGCGAGCATCCCCACGAGCCCGTCACCCCGACCTACGCCGGCTAGCACCTCGGTTGGGGACCCGGTCAAGGCCAATCGCTTGGGATCGAACCGGGCCGCCGTAACAGTGCCGTCAGCTCGCAGGATCAGGAGATGACCCGAAGCGAGATAGCGGGCGTAGGCACCACGCCCCAGCGTCTTCCTCCGGCCAGTGGCGAAGTCCAGGACCGCAATATCGGACCCACCCCTTCGCCGCCAGGTCGTCAGAAGCGCTGCTCGGTCACCGGGTAGGGGATCAGGAAAGGCGAAGTTCATTTCCCCGCTGGCACTATCGGGCTCGGCCAAAAGCTCGAGCGACTCCCCATTGGGCCGGACTCGCATCAGCCGATGGGGGGTACCCATCGTGAAGTAGACCCAGCCACCTTCACTCCAGGCACCTACGTCGCTCCACACCGAGTCTCGTGCAACGGTCGTGCGGGTTCCCCCGGTGAGGGGCACAAGGTTCAAATCTCCAGGGTGGGCCGTGAAGACACCTACGGTCCCGCCGTCTGGCGAAAAGAACGGGCAGCACGCCCCATCGATTTCAGGAACTCGAGTCCCGTCCAGCCGGTTCAGTTCGCGAATCCAGCCCCGGCCGCCGATGCCGTGGTAGACGAACCGTGATCCGTTCCTCGAGAGTGCGAACGGGAAATCGAAATCGATCGCCTGCTCCGACGGGAGAGCAAGCGTCACCCGGGTAACCGGCCCACCGCTTCGGCTCGGGCCCCGCCACCAGTTCATCAGGGAGGCGCCCAGGGCGAGGCCAGCCAGCGCCCCAGCCGCCGCGACGGCGAGCGTACGTCGTCCGGTTCTGAATGCGCGGAGCTTTGGGTAGCTCGTGACCTGTGTCGCTCGGCTGCCTCCGCCGAAGGCCGGATTCGACAGCGCTGCGGTCAACTCCGCCGCGTTGGCGAACCGGTCGGCGGGGACCTTCTGCAGGGCAATCAGCACCGTGGCCTCGACATGAGGCGGAATCGTGCGCCGTCTGGGGAGCAGCGGTCGGGGTTCTTCCGTGACTACCTTCGCCACGATGGCCTGCGCGGTGGGTCCGGTGAACGGCGGCTCGCCGACTAGCATCTCGTAGAGCACTGCACCCAGGGAGTAGACGTCCGAACGGGCCGTGATCTCCCGCTCGCCCATCGCCTGCTCGGGGCTCATGTAATGTGGTGTCCCCAGTGACAGCCCCGTTTCGGTCATTCGAGTCCCGCCGGCGGTGCTTACTGCTAGCGCGATCCCGAAATCCGCCACCAATGCCGACTCATCGTGCAGCAGGATGTTGTCGGGCTTGATGTCGCGGTGGATCACCCCATGGCGATGGGCGTAGTCGAGGGCGCTAGCCACTTCCATGGCGATCCGGACCGCGTCGTTGACGGGAAGCTGCTTCTCCCGATTGAGGCGATCGCGGAGCGATTCTCCCTCGACGAATGGCATCACGTAAAACAGGAATGACTGAGGTCCACGAACCTCGCCCGAGTCGTGGAGCGGCAGAATATGCGGATGCTGCAGCTTGGCGGTGGTTCGAATCTCGGTGAGGAATCGCTCGGCCCCGATCAACGCGGCGAGCTCGGGCCGGAGCACCTTGACCGCCACCTTGCGGTGATGCCTGACGTCCTCCGCGAGATAGACGGTTGCCATGCCGCCGTGGCCGAGCTCGCGCTCGATGCGATAGCGATCTCGCAGGGCGTCAGCAAAGGCGGGCTCGACCTGCATCACCGGCCTTCCAGTTCCACGGTCCAGATGTCGCACTCGGACAGGGCGTACCCGGAGCCCAACACACCTTGGAGCCGATCGCGCAGGTCCATAACCGGTGGACCGTTAGGAGAGGAGAGCGGAATCTAGCCCGGAAGTATGCACGGCGCCGCTATCGAACGGGAGCGACTCGTCTGGCACCCGGCCGGTGCAGTGCGCGCCTTCGAGATCAACCTCCGGAGGAACTTCCGCCCTAGCCGAGCCCGCCCCCGCGCAGCATCTTCAAGCACCCCCAACAAAAGCCAGTTATGCCCGAGCTCCTCGGCCGGCTCCAGTCACCCCTGTCCGACCGCTACCGGATCGACCGCGAGGTCGGCGCCGGGGGTATGGCCACCGTCTACCTGGCGGAGGACGCAGGATCTTGATCGCGACCGGGCGGTCGCGCTTGCGGTCGCGCGCCAAATACACCACCGCCATCCCGCCCCAACTCTCGGTCGACAGTGTAGCGGTCGCTCACGGGGATCGACTCGAGGACGGCTCGGCTACCGGAGGGCAAGGTCGAGGCGGCATACGTGGTAGACACCACGGGTCGGGTGGACACGACCACCATCCGGGTGATGCAGAGCGATCACCCCCGCTTCACCGAGTCGGTCCGTACGGCGCTGGCCGAGCCCCGATTCCGGCCGGCCAACCGAGCGGGAAAGGCCGTTCGGCAACTGGTCCAGCAGCGGTTCCGCTTCAAGGTCGCACCGACATCGGGGGGTGCCGGCCGGTCCAGCTGAGAGGGTTGTGGAGAGGTCGCCCCCTACCGCCCCGCCCGCGCCTTCATCTCCTCCACCCAGTTCTGCACTACGATCAGCTCGTTCCGATCCGTCGGCGTCGTCTCCCGCAGCATCAGGAACCGCTTGTCGTCCGGGCTCACGTCGAAGGCCGGCACCGGCGGGATGGGCGAATACGGCGCGGTCGAGAAGAGCCGCTTGGGCGAACTGACTGTGAACGCCGCACCCGGCGCGACCTGTACGCTCATCATCTCGTTCTGCGCGCTGAGATAGAACAGCTCCCGCCCGCTCCGCGCCCATACCGGATCCGTGCCCCCCGCGGCCGAGACCTGCCACCGCGCCGACCCGGCGTCGGGGAAGGGACGCACGTAGATCTCGAACACCCCCGACTCGTCCGACGTGTACGCCAGCCAGCGTTCGTCCGGCGAGACCGCCGCGTCGCCCTCCGTCGCGGGACCGTCGGCGAGCGGCACCAGCGTGGAATCTCCCATCCGGACCCCGAAAATGTCCCCCTTGCCCGGCAGGAAGATCGACCTCCTGAGCACCAGCCAGCGGCCATCGCGCGTCTGGAAGGCCTGCCCCCAGTCGGGCTTCTTGACCGGGAGGAGGGTTCGCGCGGTGCCGGTGCCGTCGGCGCGGCGCATCGCGGGCGTCCCGCCGTTGGTGCCCACCTCGGTCAGGTAGATGACCGACCGCCCGTCGGCCGACCAGGTCGGTCGCATGTTCCCCGTGTCGCCGAAGGTGAGGCGGGAGTAGGGGCCAGCCGGGAGCTGCTTGACCCACACGGTGTTGACGCCATTCAGGCCCACGTCTACCGCCAGCGCCCTGCCGTCGGGCGAGAGGGCGAAGTTGGCGACGGTGCCCTGCGGCTGCCACGCGGGATCCACCGGGCTCTCGACCCCGTCGCGACCGACCCAGACCGGACGGCGCGACCCGGTGGCGCCTCCCGTCGTGTACACCAGGGTACCGTTCTCCGATAGGGCGAGGTTGATGGAGAACCCGGTGCCCTCCACCCCGATTCCCTCGAGCAGTCCGATGGGCGACCCGGTCGCCTCCAGCTTCTCGGGGTCGAACGGCACCGCGAGCAGCTTCCCCTCCGCCGTTGCAACCAGCAGGTGCCCGCTCGGCGAGTACCGTGCGAACACGCCGCGCATGAGCACCTTCGGGTCCCCGTGCGGGAGCTTCATCGCGACGATCTGGAAGTCCGGAGCCGCCTGGTTTGCGCGTCGGGTCCGGAAGACCAGCCCGCGGGCCCCGGGCAGAAGAACCGGCCATTCGGCGCCGACTTCGTTCCGCCTCAGCGCGTTGTAGATCAGCTCGGCGGCGCCGCCCGACGACGGCATGCGAATGATCCCCGAGTCCCCCTCCACGTAGATGTACCCGTCCGTTCCCCACTCACCCCCGGTCGAGTTCACGCTGTCGCTGAGGGTGAGCACCGGGCCGCCGTCGAGCGATACCGTCCGGAGGGTCGTGCCCTGGATCAGGAACCCGATGTGGCGGCCGTCGGGTGAGAAGAACGGCGTGGCCGCGCCCTCGGTCCCCCCGATCGGCGTGGAGCTGAGCTGGTTGTGTTCCCGGAGCCAGAGCTTGTTCCCGCGCTCCGCCGGGCCCACGTAGACCAGCCGCTTCCCGTCGGGCGAGATCGCCACCCGGTTCCCCGACTGCGTCACCGGCTGGAGCGCCTGCTCCGGCGGCATGAAGAGGCTGAACCGGTTGACTGTCGGCGCGGGTGTCGGCCGCAGCCAGCCCCAGAGCGCGGCGGCGATGGCGACGGCCGCGACGCCAACGAGCGCGAGGGTGACGGGATCGCGCCGCCGCGTGCCTACGGCCGCCGCGCGGGCCGGCGCCGCCGCTGCCGAAGGGACGGTGGGGACGTAGTTCCGCCCCGCCAGCGCGTCCGCAAACTCCGCCGCGGTGGCGAACCGGTCGGCCGGCAGCTTCTCCAGCGCGGTCAGCACCGCCGCTTCCACGTGCGGCGGGATGGTGTGGCGCTGGGGGAGCATGGGGCGCGGCGACTCGGTCAGCACCCGCGCCACGACGGCCTGCGCGGTCGAGCCGGTGAACGGCGGGTCGCCGGTCAGCATCTCGTACAGCATCGCGCCGAGGGCGTACACGTCCGAGCGCGCGGTGATCTCCCGCTCGCCCATCGCCTGCTCCGGGCTCATGTAGTGCGGGGTGCCGAGCGACATGCCGGTCTCGGTCATCCGGGAGCCGCTCGCCTTGCTCGCCGCCAGCGCGATCCCGAAGTCCGCCACCAGCGCCCGCCCGTCGTGCAGCAGGATGTTCTCCGGCTTGATGTCGCGGTGGATCACCTGGTGCCGGTGGGCGTAGTCGAGCGCCGAGGCCACCTCGGTGGCGATCCGCACCGCGTCGGCCACCGGGAGCTGCTTCTCCCGGCTCAGCCGGTCGCGGAGCGACTCCCCCTCGATGAAGGGCATGACGTAGAACAGGCAGCCGTCCGCCTCACCCGAGTCGAAGAGCGGCAGGATGTGCGGGTGCTGGAGGTTGGCGGTGAGCTTGATCTCGGCCAGGAACCGCTCGGCCCCGATCACGGCCGACAGCTCGGGACGCATGAGCTTGAGCGCGACCTTGCGGTCGTGCCGGAGATCCTGCGCCAGGTACACCGTCGCCATTCCGCCGGCCCCGATCTCGCGCTCGATCCGGTACCGGTCCGACAGCGCCCCTTGGAGGCGGCTGAGGAGCTCGGGCATGTTGGGTTTCTGTTGGGAGAAGGCTTAAAGATGCATTGGAGTTGGAAGGCGGGCTAGTCGAGCGCCGCCGGGGGTCTGCGGGCAGGAATCGATCTACTGCTCCGTCGGCACGGCAGGCGGTGTCAGCGTGGTGCGGTGGACGTAGCCGAGCACTTCTCCCTCCAGCGCCACGCGATACCAGCCACGCTGGAGCGAGTCCGCGAGGACCGTGTCACCCGGCATCAGCACCGCCTCCAGGCCGGCGCGCGTGCTCCTGGAGCTGCGCACGTTGGTCCAGCTTCGCGCGAGGAGTAGTCCTCCCACATTCTCGGCCGGCAGCGCCGCGGCACTCGCCGTGTCCAGCCGGGCCGTCGCCTCCATGGCGTACGCCACCTCGGAGTACCCCGCGAGGGAGTCCGCCACGACCGTGGGCTGCCGGCTGGCTCGACCCAACCCGGTCGCCGCCGCGACTGCCGCCGCGGCGAGCAGACCCGCCACCATGCCCGGCGACAGGAAACGGCGCAGGTCCAGGGCCGGGCCTCCCTCGGGGACCGCCGGCGACGGAAACTCGCGACCGCAGCCGGGGCAGCGGGTGGCGATACTCAAAGCCCGTTTGCCGCATTCGGTGCACTGCCTGTAGGACCCACCCATCAACGCTGCTCCGGCTTCTGTCGCGTGCTCGACGCTGTCAACCCGTCCGTCGGACCATGAAGGCTGCTCGGTCCATCGGCGATTGGCAACTCCAGTGCCAGATACGCGCCTACTCCGGCGACACCCCGCTCGAATCAACCGGCGGGCCCACCGGCGGGGGATCCACCGGCTCCGTCGGCGGCGGTGGTGGTGTCCACTCCACCACCTCGAGCCGTACGCCGTCTATCTCCGCGGGGGCCAGCGCGATCTCGTGGCTGCCCTCGGGTCCACCCGAGGGGTCCGGCAGCGGGTCGATGCGCATCGACTCGACCCGCATGTCGAGCTCGAACCGGAACCGCGCCGCCCGGCAGTCGAACCGGGCCCAGTCGAACGTGGCCGTGTCATCGGTACACGCACCCGACGACCCGATCAGGTCGTTGCTCTGCGTGCCCTCCACCGCCCACCAGCTTCCCACGTCGCGCACCAGGTATTCGCCCATGAAGCCGGGGTACACGCCGACCGCCGAGTCGGGCGGCACCGGCTCCGGCTCACTGCCGTCACCCGGCGCCGAGCCTGCCGGGAGCTCGATCATCACATCCGGCACGCCGGGTTGCACCTCGGTGCTGCCGAGATCGGCGACGAGGCGGACCACCTCTGCCATGTCTTCGGGCTCCCACGCGATGAGCGTCCGCATCGAGTAGGTGCCGATCTCCTCGCAGTCGCCGCCGTCGGCTCCCGGCGGCGACGGCTCCGGCTCGCCGGCCCCGCTGTCGGGCGGCACCACCGTGCTGTCCAGCCAGGTGCACACGATGTTGGGGAAGTCGATCTGCTCCGCCACGGCGAGGAACCCTCGGGCCTGCCCGTCGATCGTGAGGGTGACCGGCGTCGCCGCTCCCGCAAGCCGCACGATCTCCGCCGCGTGCCGCAGTGCCTCGGCCGTGGGGGACCAGCCCTCGCCCTCCACGGAGTCTGCCAGCTGCTCGAAGCGCGCCGCGATCTGGTCTCCCGCGCCGCCGTCGCCCGGGTCCGTTCCGCCGTCTCCACACCCTGCCACCACCATAGCAGTGACGAGTGTCGCAACCTTCGACCGGTACCGCATGCGGACCTCCGGCTGGATGTCTCGTTCTCCCGATCCTGCATTACCTATAGTAAGGACCCCTGATGCGGGCCGGCCGTAACTGCCTCCCACGATTGCCTTCGCCGCCGCCCGCAGGCACAATCAGGCCATGAGCGCTCTCAGCATCGCGGTCTTCGGAAGCGGCGCGGTCGGGGGATACTTCGGCGGGCGCCTGGCCGAGGCAGGGGAGGACGTTCGGTTCATCGCCCGCGGACGGCACCTGGCCGCCATCCGGGAGCACGGTCTCCGAGTCAGCAGCGTGGACGGCGACTTCCTGGTGCATCCCGCCCGGGTCACCGACGACCCAGCCGCGCTCGGTCCGGTGGACGTCGTTCTCCTCGGTGTGAAGGCGTGGCAGGTCGCGGAGGCCGCGGAGGCCCTGCGCCCCATCGTCGGCGAGCGGACCTTCGTCGTCCCCCTTCAGAACGGCATCGAAGCCCCCGACCAGCTTGCGGCCGTCATCGGCGCCGAGCGGGTGCTGGGCGGGCTCTGCCGCATCCTCGCGTTCGTCGAGGGCCCCGGGCACATCAGGCACGCCGGCGTCACCCCCTATATCGCCTTCGGTGAGCTGGACGGCTCGAGCAGCGCCCGGGTCGAGATGCTTCGGGAGGCGTTGTCGCGGACACGTGGCGTGAGCGTCGAGGTCCCGCCAGACATCGGGGTCGCCATGTGGAGCAAGTTCCTGTTCATCGCGGCGCTGAGCGGCGTCGGCGCGCTGACCCGCGTGCCGATTGGTGTGATTCGGAGTCAGCCGGAGTCACGCGAGCAGCTGCGGCAGGCACTCGAGGAGATCTACGCGGTCGCGGTCCGCAGCCGGATCGCCCTGCCGGCCGACACGGTCGAGAAGACCCTCGCCTTCATCGACGGCCTGCCGGCGGACGGGACGGCTTCGATGCAGCGGGACATCATGCAGGGCCGGCCCTCGGAGCTGGAGGCGCAAGTGGGCGCGGTCGTCCGGCTCGGTCAGCGGCTCGGCGTCGCCGTGCCGGTGCATCGGATGATCTACGAGGCGTTGCTCCCGCTGGAGCGAAGGGCTCGGAGCGGGGTGGGTCCTCCCCCTTCTCCCTTCTTCCCCTCCCTCCCTCTCTTCCTCCCCTTCTCTTCTCCTTCCTTCTTCTCCCTCTTCCCTCCTCGCGCCCCGCTGCGCCAGGGCGTCACCGGCGCGCCATCGAGGGTCGCGTCGCTCAGCGTCGGACGACACTCCGGTCGAGCAGGCGATCGTCCTCGTGCAACACTTCCAACGGCGAGCGCTGGCAGACGACTACCAACGCGCGCGGCCGCTATTTCATCGAGTATCTGTCCGTGGCGGGCCGTACCGCATCGAGGTCCGGGCGGTCGGGTATCGAGCCCGCCGCGGGATCCATCTTTCTCGCTCTCGGCCAGCGCCTGACCGCCCATTTCGCTCTGCACGCCCGCCGTGGTCAGTTGCAGGAGATCACCGTCACCGGCACGGGACCCTCGCTTCAGCGCCGCCCGCACCGGCCCCGCCCAGTCATCTCGGACAGCACCATCGCCCGACTGCCGGTAGATCGACCGCGACTATACCGAGCTCGCCCTCCTCTCGCCCCAGGTCACCGAGAGTCCCAACGGCGGCCTGTCCTTCGCGGGCCAGCACGAGCGGTTCAACAGCATCCAGATCGACGGGACCACCAACAACGACCTGTTCGGCGCGCCAGATCCGGCAACGGTACCCCCGGATGGGCCGTTGGGCTCACCGCGTTCACCCCCGAGGCGGTGAAGGAGCTCCAGATCGTCAGCGCGCCGTTCGATGTCCGCTACGGCAGTTTCGCCGGCGGCCTGATCAACGCCGTACCCGGTCGGGCTCGAACCGAGTCGAAGGCTCGATCCTCGGCTACCTCGAGAGCTCCGATCTGTCGGCGCCGACGCGACCGGCAGCCGGGGGAACGAGTTCAGTCGCAAGGAGCTCGGGCTGACCCTCGGCTTGCCCATCGTGCGGGACCGCGTCGCGCTTCTTCGTCAATGCCGACCTTGCAGCGGCAGGTCATTCCCCAGTCCGTCCCCGTCCCGAGCAGCGACACGACCGGCGGTGCGGATTCGGCCGGGGTGGGTATCCGATATGCGAGCCTGGTGCGCTTCCAGAACCTCCTGCGGGACTACGGCGTCGAGCCTGGGAGCTTCTCGGCTGGGGCGTTCCGTGCACCCACCAGGAATCTCTTCTTCAAGGTCACGGCGCAGCTCGGGTGGGCAGCCGCCTGGCGGTGTCCCACAACTACGGCCACGGTGACGATCCGGGACGGGACCGTCGGCCGCGGCTGCCGGGTTCTATCCCCTCTCCTCCACGCAGCAGCCGAGAATCCCGAGACCATCAATGCTACCCGGCTCGCCTGGACCACGGCCTTCAGTAGTCGCTTTTCCAACCAGCTCATTCTGGCACGGGTGGACGACCGGCGGACCTGCATTCCCAACTCCCACTTTCCGGAAGTGTCCGCTGCGGCCGATGAGGGCGAGCTCCTCGCGGGTATAGCCGAGCTTCTGCCTCGGGCTCGAAACCGGCATACCACCTGGGAGATCACCGACAACTTCGGCATGGCTGCGGGGAATCACCGGCTCACATTCGGGTTTCCATGGCGAGCGGATCGACATGGTGGACAACGTGTTGGGTTTGTCCCGACCGGCCTCTGGTTCTTCGACAGTCTGGACGACCTGGAACAGGGCGCGGCGTCGCGCTACCAGCGGGACTTCCCCCTCGCGGCCGACTCACAGGTGGCGTTCCGCGTGAACCAGATCGGCGCCTACGCTGCAGGATCAATGGCTGCCGGCACCGCACTTGACGTTGACGGCCGGTCTCCGTTTCGACGTACCCTTTGTCCCCACGCGCGCCCACGCGGCACCTGGTGGCCCTCGAGAGAGCTCGGCATCAATACCGCACTGACTCCCAGCGGCAACGTTCTCTGGTCGCCACGGTTCGGCGTGAACTACGATCCCTTGCGGCGAGGCACGACCGTGTTGCGTGGCGGCCTGGGATTCTTCGCGGGCCATCCCGTCCTACCGTGTGGTTCAGAAACGTCTACGCCACGACCGGTACCCGGGCACTCAGGATCGATTGCGTGGACGATGCCGTGCCGGCTTTCACTCTCGATCCGGCGAACCAGCCCGACGACGTGTGCTGAGCCGTCCCCTCACCATCCACTCCCCTCGTCTACTTCGATCCCGATTTCCGCTTTCCTCAAATCCTCAAGCTGGCGCTCGGTCGCTGACCACCTCCTTCCCGGAGGCATCGTCGGCACGGTGGATTTCCTGTACACTCGCAGCGTGAACACCTTGCATGTGGCGGACGTAAACCTCGTCGGGCCTATCGGAGTCGCGGCGGGCGAAGGCGGTCGGGCGATCTACGGCACCGATCGATCCGGCGACGGGTGAGGCGACACCGAGCCGGCGGTCCCGACGGACCTGGGCGGCCGTGTACCAGATCCGGAACGGAAGCGGCGATCGCTCCTACTCGGTCACGGCCCAGCTCCAAAAGCTCTTCGCCAACGGCAGCCGAGCTGAGCGCGGCGTATACCTATACCGACGCGAATGACCGGATGAACATCGCGACGCCAACCTCGGCGATCGCAACACCGGCTCGACCCCAGTAAACGGCACGCTGGAGCACCGGGAACTCCGCACGTCCTTCTGGGAAGAGGCCGCACAAGGTGACCCTGGTGGGCACCACCGATCTCCCACTCGGCTTCCGGCTCGGCCTCACCTATATCGGGATGTCCGGCCCACCGTTCACCTACGTGTTGCTGGGTGATCCCAACGCGGATGGGTTTTGACCAAATTGTCGACACGTCGAACGATGTCGTGTACGTGCCGAGGGACGCCGGTGACATCACCCTGGTCGATCCGGCGGACTACGCGGCGCTCGACCGCCTCATTCGGAGACGAGCCTTGCCTCCGGAACCAGCGTGGCCGTCTCCTGGAGCGGAACAGCTGCCGCGACCCCTGGGTGCATGAGACTCAGGCACGGTTGTCGAAGCGGTTTCGTCTCGTCGACAGACGGGTACTCGAAGTCACCGCCGATCTCTTCAACGTGCTGAACTTCCTGGACGGCGACTGGGGCCTGGTCCGCCGACCCTCTTGGAGATCGGGAACGCCGTTCCGCTGATGGACTTTCGTCGGCTACGACACTGCCAACGGGCGCGGTGTGTACGGGTGGATCTCGTTCGCTACCAGCGCCAGATCGACGTGGAGGCCTCGCGCTGGCGACTCCAGCTCGGCGCCACGCTGCCCTTCTCACGGCAGTCAGTTGTCCGGCTTGAGCAACGCCTCGAACGGCGGATAGCCCCGAAGCGGAGCGAGCAGCAGATCGTCGTGAAAGGCGTACGAGGCAGCCGCAGCGGAGTCATCCCCCGAGCGCTCACGTCCTGGAGCAGGGCGACAGCCTGTTCCCGCCGGCCGAAGCCAGCCGCGATGTGAGCCCGGGCGAGGATCTGCGCACCCTCGGATCCACGGGTTCCTCAAGGGGCGGTTGCTCCTGCTCCGCCAGGACGCTGTCGATCCTCTCGGCCTTGGCGGTGTCGGCCGAGCAGCACGGCGATCCGGGCCATCCGCTTCCAGCTTCGCCAGCGTGTCGGCATCGCTCCGAGCGATCTGCTCGAGCGCCTCCCGCTCGTGCTCTTTCCGACCGAGCAGGCGGTTCGCCCAGGCGATGTTCGATGCGCGGCTCCAGTCGCGTGTCCGGCTCGAGCTCGAGCCGCGCCAGGATGCTCTCGGCAATCGGCCATCGCCGTCCGCAGGATGCCCGTGAACCGCGAGCTCGGTTGCCATGTCGCAGCTGGTGCTCCGCGACCGAGTCGAGCGCGAAGCTTCGGCCGTGCTCCCGAGCAGGTCCATCACCTCTCGCTCCCGGCCGAGTGCGCCGAGTGCGCGCCCGCGCATCACCTGCCACTCCGAGGCTGCGGAGTCACGCCAACGATCGGTGATGTCGAGCTCGTCATGATACTCGCCCAGCATGTGCCAGGTAGCGGCCATGCGCCACCAGTACCGAGGCCAGACCTCCCCCGCCGAATCCCGCCACGCAGGTCGCGCTCGGGATCCAATCGGCGCATAATCTCCCGAGCAGCCCTCGGCTGATTGGAGTGCTTGCAGCACCATTGCGTAGTGGGCCCTGCGCGATGACCGACCGGGGATACGCCCTGTAGCCGTTGCCCGAGAAGGCGCACCGCCTCGGCCATGTCGCCCCGGCAACGGGCGCGCAGCAGCGTCGATGGTCATGCGGTTCCATGCCGTCAGTCTGTCTCGGCGGACTCGAGCACGGTGCCGATCGAATCCGTGAGTCGAGCACTCGTCGTTCGCAAGATCGCGCGGAATGCGAGCTGGATCAGCGGTGCGACGAAGGTCGAGTCCAGCTCTGGCCGCCCGCCGGTAGTGCTCGGCCTCGGCTTCCCAATCATCCAGTCTCTCCTCTTGAGCCCGGCCACGAACTCGCGGTAGGCGGGGAGGCTCGGCGGCGGACCAGGTCGGGATCGATCGGGGTATCCCGGTTCAACGGATTGACCAGCGGGCTGAGACCGCCTGCGATCCGCTCCCGCAGCGCCTCGAGGGCGGTCGATGGCCCTCTCGAGCGGTGCGCCCGACCGGGTCGAAGGACCTGAGCATCCGGCCGCTGGCGACGTCCATGATCGCCGCCTGGAACAGCACGCTGTCGCCGGAGAGATAGTAGCTCCCCCGGATCACTATTCCGGCGCCGTCCTGCCGGGCCAGGGTCCGCGGGTCCGTCCGGCGCCCGGGAATCGTCCGTCTCCCCGCGCGTACACCGCCTCCAGGTCGGTCACGTCGATGAGCGGCGTCTCCATCACACCCCGGATGATCCAGTCGGCGGCCATGGCGCCGAGGTCGTCGAGGTCCGGCCGCCCAGTGCGATTCTCGAAGGCGGCAGCGGCCACGCGCCGGGGAGCGAGCTCCGGAGACCGCGCGCGCGAGAGCGTTCCGCCCAGCACGCCCGAGCCCCACCACGATCGCAAGGACGAGCACCAGTGGGGCAACCCACCCGCGGCGTGTCGGCCGTCCCGGCTCGGCAGCCGCGGGACGTCGAGGCGCTCCTGCCGATCGCCATCAGGTGTGACGGAGACGGCCGGCATCGCTCGGCCGGCGCCGGCGCTCCGCCCGAGGCGGCGCGCGACTCGAGCCTGAGCCGTTCCGCCAGCGCGACCACCTCGCGCTCCGGGACAGCGTCGAGGTCGCTGCGCAGCAGCTCGGAGTGCACGCTGGCGTGGCGCAGCGCTCCCGGCCCGATCGCCCGCTGCCTCGAGGGCCTGCATGTACCGCAGCGCGATCCGCGAGTTGTAGGGATCCTCGCCGCGCCAGGCGCGACCACCACTCGACCGCCCGTAAGCGGTCGCCGCCCCGCATCTCCCGCTCCGCCAACTGCTCGAGCGCCTGGCCGTACCGGCGGGCCAGGCGCGACCGCTCGCCCTCCGCCCAACGCTCGAACTCTTCCGCGTCAGTGAGATGGAAGCCGCTGAGGAAGGGGCCGTGGTACACGTCGACCGCGGCCTCGAGGTCATCCCGGGCGAGTGCCGCCTCGAATTCCCAGAGATCGCAGATCAGTCGGTCGGGGTTCAGCCGGAGGTCGTCGCCGGTGCTGAGCACCGAGTCATCGCCCAGGGCCGAGCGGAGGATGTAGAGCGACTCGCGAAGCAGGTGGCGGGCATCGTCGGTGCCGCTCTCGGGCCAGAGATAGGCGACCAGCTTGTCCCGGCTGAGGGGCGGGGATGCTCGACCGCCAGGAGGGCCAGCAGCGCGACGCGCTGCCGCAGGCGCGGCCCGACCGGCGACGGGGCCGTCCGGACCGTCGAGTGAGGCGCTGCCAAGCAACCGAAGTGTGAACATCGCAAAGGCCTACGGGGCATGACGCGGGCATGACACTGCCATGACCCACCTGGTCTAGTATACCCGCCCGTAACCGGTTCGGTAACCGCCCGGAACTCCTGAGCCGATCAACCAATACGAATCAAGTGCGGTCCTTCCCGGCGCCAGCAGTGTCGCCGTCGCGGTCTTCGGATGGCGAGCGGCGGAGCGTCTGGTTCAGACTGAGGCAACAGATGCGGACGCACCCGATCCTTCTCCTGGCTCTCGGGCTGACGCTGGCGGCTTGTGACGACAGTGGCGGCCCTTCGACGGTGGCCCTTCGACAGACGGGACGCTGGTTGTTTCGACGTCCACTGAGCGGAAACGACCCCGATCCGGATGGCTATCTGCTCACGGTCGACGGCGTCGATTCCCTCGCCCTCGACCTCACCGGCACTACCGAGATCGAGCTTCCTCGCTGGACAACACACGTTGCAGTTGCTCGGCGTGGCGGAGCATTGCTCGGTCGCCCCGGGAATCCCGCTCGACGTTGATGTCCCTTCGCGAGACACGACCTCGGTGGCGTTCGAGATCACCTGTTCGGTTCACCGGTGCTCCGCATCACGACCACGACGACCGGCCTGGACTTCGACCCCGATGAATACCGCCTCGTCGTGGATGGTACCGACCGAGGGATCCGTTTCCTCGAATGGCACCGTGCTTACCTCGCTCGATCCCGGAAGCCGAACGATTGCCCTGACGGGGCTCGCACCGAACTGCACGATCGACGGCCCTGAGTCGCACACCGTGACCATCGTGGACACCGAGATCACGCTGGTCGAGTTCGTGGTGGTATGCACCGCGACGAGCGGAGTGATCGGGGTTGTCGTCGAGGCCTCGGGAACGGACGTGAACGGCAGCTACGAGGCCACGGTAGACGGCGCGAGCGTCCTTCTTCGTCGGGCCGAGCGACCGGCCTACCTGACCGCTGTGCCCGCCGGTGACCATGTCGTCTCGCTCGTTGCTCCCACCAATTGCTCGATAGAGACCGACTCGCAGTCAGTGACCGTGACCGTAGGCAGCCTGATCCGCGATACCGTCGAGGTGACCTTCTCAGTCACTTGCGTGCCGCGCGTCCCCGCTACGTTGCGGATCACTGCTCATACCACCGGATCCATACCGACCGTCACCCTATAGCGTTTGTATCTGCCGTTTATCACTGCTTCGGCTACGGCTCGAGGTGTGTTTAGGTGAGTTGGAGCCAAACGGGACCTTGGTGGCCAACCCGAACCGGGCCGCTACGGCTCATGCTTGAGGGATGTTCCCACGAGATGCAGCGTGCAGTCCAGGCCCTCAAGCTTCTCCTTCACGGTCACGGACGGTGTCACAATCGACATCGAGTTTCGGGTTAGGTGCTCGCCATGAGACGCGAGGCTCCGTTGCGGTGTACCGGCGCACCGCTGGCCGCGGTCCTCGCGCTGGCCGCGTGCGGCGGGGAACCGACTGATCCACCCTCGCCCTCGGCACCGCTGCTCGAGGTCGCGGCAGCGGCCACCCAGCCGGGCAACGTGCTCAGCGTTCTGGTCACTGGTCGCGCACGGTTCACCGACAGCTCGCGGTGCAGTACGGGATTCGAGACTGCGGAACTCGATAGCGTCACGCCCGCTGTGGTGCCCACGGACGGTGAGGTCGCGCTGCCGGTGTTCGGCTTGTTGCCGGACACGACCTACGAGCTGCGACTGATCGCCTACGGCGACGGCGGCACCGTCTCAAGCGAGCCGCTCCATCTCACGACCGGTCGCTCCCGGGCGATCTCCCCCGGTTTCAGGCCGGGGGGCCGGCGCCTTCCCCGGGCTACGTCCTCTTCGCCGCCGGCTGGTACGGCCTCGTGATCGACGACACCGGCCGGGTTGTCTGGTATGTCCGCTTTCCCGAGGGGCCCAGCCTCAACTTCCAGGCCCAGTCCAATGGACGGTATATCGCCCGGCCGTTCACTCCGGACACCTCCCACCTGAAGCCCCTGCTCAAGTTCGATCCGCTCGGCACCGTCACCCGCAGACTCGGCTGCGCCCGGTATCTCCGTCCGCGGTTCCACGACCTGCTGGTCCAGCCGGACGGATCTTACTGGCTGATGTGCGACGAGACGCGGGTGATGGACCTCTCCGGCGTCGGCGGCGTGGCCAGGCGCAGGTCACGGGAACCGTCGTGCAGCACCTCGACCCGTCAGGTGGCTTGGTCTTCGAGTGGAGCCCATTCGACCACTTCGAGATCACTGATGTGGACCAAGAGACCCGATCCGGCCCGACGGTGAACTGGACCCACGGAACGCGCTGGACCTGGACGCCGACGGAAACCTGCTGGTCTCCTTTCGCAGCCTCAGCGAGATCACCAAGATCGACACCCAGACCGGGGCAGTCCTATGGCGGATGGGCGGACTGCGCAACCAGTTCGCCTTTCCCTACTCGGGACCACCCTTTCTGGGCCAGCACGGCGCGCGGGCAGCAGACGGGGAGCTCGTGCTGCTGGACAATCTCGGCGAGGCGGAGGGGAGCCGGGCGGAGCGGTACGTGCTGGACGAAACCGGCCGCACCGCGCGGTTGGCGGGCACGTACGTGCCGACTTTCGCCACGCGGGCAGAGCTCGTGGTATCACCCAGGATCTGCCGGGGCGCCACACCCTCGTGGCTTTCGGCGACGGCGGGGTCGTGCAGGAGTACGACGGCGATGGGCGGTCGTCTGGGAGATCGAAGGAGATCCGGGCTACGTCTTCCGGGCCCAGCGCATTCGCTCGCTGTACCACCCGGAGATCGGCCTGGCGCGGTAGCTGATTAAACACTCTACAAGTCGAGGCAAACCCAATGACGAATCGAATGGCAGTTGTGCTCGGCGCCTGTGCCCTCACCGGCCTGGCTGCCTGCGACCATCCCACCCAGCCGACCAATCCACCTGCCACGTCTCCGGCCCCCTCGGTCGCTGCCGTGGAGCAGCAGTTCACCATCCGCAATCTCGGCACGCTCGGTGGCGACTTACAGCCTGGCAATCGGATCAACCAGCAGGGCGAGGTCGTCGGCTTCGCGTTGACCTCCTTCGGGGCGCTATCGAGCATTTCTCTGGCGCGCAGGACAGGGCATGCGAAGCCTCGGCACCCTGGGCGGCACCGACAGCAGGGCCCGCGGCATCAACGACCGGAGTGAGGTCGTCGGCGCCAGCGAGATTCGCCCCAGCTTTCGCAACCGGGCGTTCCTCTGGAGCAAGGCCGGTGGCATGCGAAACCTGGGGACGTTGGGCGGTGAGTCCAGTGCAGCCTATGCCATCAACAATCGGAGAGAGGTGGTGGGCCTCAGCGCGAATCTCAACGGTCGCTGTCCGCGCCTTCCTCTGGCGTCCGGGTCGCGGCATGCAGGGTCTGGGCACACTGGCGGGTCTGCAAGCACCGCCTTCGGATATCAACGACGCCACCCAAGTGGTCGGTCACTAGCCAGACCGCTGACGGAATTACCACGCCTTCCTCTGGACCGCCGCGCGCGGGATGGAGTATCTCGGCACCCTGGGCGGCCCGACCAGTTTCGCCATTCGGCATCAGCGAGACCGGCGTGGTCGTCGGCACCAGCTACACCGCCGCGGGTACCTACGAAGCGTTCCTGTGGACTCGGGAGGGCGGCATGCGGCGTCTGAGCACTCCGAGCTAGCCTCCCGTGCTCCATCGCCTAACGCCATCAACACTCATCACCGCGTCGTGGGCGAAATGAATACTTTCTTCTGCCCTGTTCTTTTCGACTCCCGAGCGCGGCTGCGGGTCTGCCCACTCTTGGCGGCGGTCAAGGTCTACCCAATACCTGAACGAGTTCGGCCAGATCGCGGGCACGAGTGTGACTGCGGAGGCGCGATCCGCGCCGTGCTCTGGACCCCGACGCGGGGCCGCTTGCCGTCGCGTCTCCCGGCGAAAGCGTGCAACTTACGCTACGACGTCTGGGCTAGGTTCTATGAGATTCGTCGAGCGGTGGCAGGCGATGTGTATGTTCATGATCTTTCTCCTGGTTGGTGTACTTGCGCTCTCTGCCTGCGACTATCCTGGTGGTCCGTCTACGAACTGTACCCTGTTTATCTCAACGTCCACCGCCTGTAGTGACCCCTACCTGATGATATCCGCTCACCATTGACTTGAATTCGCTCGTAGCTCTATCCCACCGGAACCGCCGAGTAGACGTCTCTCCCTGCCTGCACATCTTGCAGTTGCTCTGTGTAGCATACCATTGCTCGTTGGCCCCTAGACTTCGTGGAGGTAGACGTCACCGCGCGTACCATGATACCTCTGACCTTCGAGTCTTCTGTCCCCTGACCTTTGCCCGCGTCACTGTCATAACTACCATCTTATATATCTACCTCTATATATACCAGTCGTAGTGGACGGCGCTATCGAGAGATGTTTCCGCAAACGGCAGCGTACTCACGCTGCTCTCTCCTAGACGTCTTACCATTGCCCCGACAGTCCTGAACCACAATTGCACTATCTAGAGCCCCTCATCCCATACAGTGAGCATTGCGGACACTGAGTCGCGCCAGTCTCGTTTGCCGTCTTCTGCATCGCGATGAGTGGAGTGATCGGGTGTGTCTAAGCCTCTAGAACGATGTGAACGCAACTACCAGGCAACGTAGATGGAGCATACACTCCCCCGTCTCGCCTAGCTTACCTACCTACCTATCCCCTGTGCTCTCAGTGACCATCTCTTATCACTCGTCTCGCCCAGCAACTGTTCGTGTAGACCTACCCGCAGTTAGTGACCCTGACCTCAGGCTAGCTGATCCGCTATACCGTCTAGCGACCTTCTCTACTGATCTGCGAGCGCTGTTCTAGACTTACTTATAACCTCTCCAACCTCCTTACCCATACCGTGTCCGCTTTGCGTTGGGATCTGTGACGGGAGCGAGATCGCTTGACTGCCGCAACCAGGCGCGGCCACTAGGCCACATAAAGCCCGAACGGCACCCTCGTCGCTGAAGCACCATTGGGAACCCATCGGCTCGTGTTGAGCGACCTCCCCTCGATCTGCACGTCCAGGTCCTCAACCCGACGCCTTCCTTCCACCCTCACACACCTTACACGCTCACCTTCGAATTTCCGGTGAACTGCTCGTTCTAGCAGCGAGCCCCTGACCCGCGCCAAACTGCCGCCGACGTCGATTCCCCCCTCGATGAGCCCCGCCTCACTTGAATCGAGGCAGCGCCTTCGCCGCGACTTGGACTGCCTGCGCGTGATCCGCCGCGAAGATCGCGAGCACCTTCCCTCCCTTCAACACGAACAGGCTCGGATCGGCGTAATACGCCGGCTCCCCCACCTCGGGCACCGGCTCGACGGTGGTCTCAGTGATCGTGGCTCCGGTGCGCGCCATCCTCTTCTTCAGCTTGTCATCGGCGTCCTTCTGCTCCTTGACCAGGAAGGCGTGGAATTTTTCCTTCGAGTCGAATTGGACCGGCAGCACGTGCAGGATGATCTCTCCCCCGCCGCCGGCACCGGCCTGCTCCGGATACCAGCAATCGCCACCCGGCTGGGGCTCAGGCGCTACCAGTGGCTTGCCGAGGATCGCCTCGGCTTCCGACTCGGTGAGGAGCGCGCAGAGATCGGCCTGTGCGATGGCGGGGATCGGGGTTCCGCCAGCTAGGGTGATCACCAGCGCTGTTGCAATGGTGTGGAGCAGCAACGACGTCATGAGACCTCCTGTCAGGTCCACGGCTCGCACTCACCTCATCGCCCGACCACTCCGCTGCTAGCTATATCACTCCCGCCCGTCAACGGCTAGGGTCCGTCACTTGTCGGCGACATCCGGACCTCGCGTCACACTTGGAGAACCTCGGCCCGGTGTATGGCTGGAGCGGATTCGGCGACAGCAACACGGCCGTCCTGAAGCAGGCGCGTGAGATGCGCGGGGCGGCGCAGTCGCGGTTCTCTACCTAGCCGACCCCTGGCCGCCGTCGGAACGCGCCGGTATGCTGGAGTCGAGCTTGACTTCTAAACGAAGGGGACGCTCATGCGAACCATGGTTGGGACCCTGTGGGTGCTCCTGCTCCTGGGAGGATGCGAGCGCCGGAGTGACCGAGAGACCGCAGCCGAGCGGGATCGGTCCGACAACGATACGATGGCGACGACCGCGCCAGCCGCGGACACCGCCAGCGCGCCAGCCGCAGACGCCGCCGCTACCGCGCTCAAATGGGAGCCCGCGCCTCCCGCCCTTCCCACCGGCGCGCGGGTCGCCGTGCTCGAGGGTGATCCGGGCAAGCCCGGACCATTCCGGATACGGCTGGACCTGCCCGACGGCTACGAGGTGCGGCCGCATCACCATCCGATGAGCGAGCACATCGGCGTAGTCGAGGGAAACCTTTGGCTGGGCCGTGGGAAAGACTGGGATGACAAGAAATTGTACCCGCTCGCCGTCGGCGATGAGGCCGAGCTGGCTCCCAAGGAGCCCCATTACTTGAGGGCTACGCTGCGGACTGTGATCGAGGTGCGGAGCAACGGGCCGTTCGAGATCACCTATGTCAAGCCAGCGGACGACCCGCGAAAGGCACCGGTTCAGTAGGGCCGCTGTTGGCTGGGCAGTACCAGCTGGCCGGATTCTCCGCGTACCCGATCCGCGGAAGCAACTGCTCGGCAGCCAGGACGATCCCCCAGAAGTACAGAATGAGCGCCAGGAGGTGGGTGACGCCGCTGCGGAGTTTCCAGGAAGCGAAGCCGATCCACGCGGCGGTGAGCAACACCGTCAAGATCGCGCCGAAGTATCCGAGGAGGGGCCAACCACATCCATTGGGATACGGCCACTGCGTCATCAAACCGCCGAGCGCAATGCCGAGGACCGCGCGCGCCCAGAGCCCGACGAGCTCCCCGCGAGTCGAGCTAACTCGTGAGGGGGCAGCGCCGGACGACCTGGCCCGGGCGACCGGGTGTGGAGCCGGAGTCCAGCCGCTCGGTTTCTGATCGGCGGCGGGTTTGGAGCCGACGTTGGCGAGTTGGGCGAGCAGCCGGTCCACCTCTCGCGCCATCGGTTCCGGCTGGCTGTCGCTCGGGCTCTTGGGCATGGATTCCCGGTCGGCGAGGATTCGCGGTGTCTCCGGAAGCCCTACCGGGTCGCATTTGCCATACCAGCCCGATTATCCCGATGCGCCAATAGGTTGCATGGGCCAAAGCAGGTCTCGCCCTCGCACTTCGCGTTCGAATTGTGGGGCACGTTATGCAAGCTCCTGCAGGCGCCCTAGCCGAGCCTGCCCTCGCGCAGCATCTTTCATGGTCCCCAACAAAAGCCATTCATGCCCGAGCTCCTCGGTCGGCTCCAGTCCGCCTTGTCCGACCGCTATAGGATCGACCGCGAGGTCGGGGCCGGCGGCATGGCCACCGTCTACCTGGCCGAGGACATCCGCCACGACCGGCGGGTGGCGCTCAAGGTGCTGCGCCCCGAGCTGGCGGCGGTGATCGGGGCCGAGCGTTTCCTGGCCGAGATCAAGCTCACCGCCAACCTCCAGCACCCGCACATCCTCCCGCTGTTCGACTCCGGCGCGGCGGACGGCTACCTGTTCTACGTCATGCCGTTCGTGAAGGGCGAGACGCTGCGCGACCGGATGAGCCATGAGCGGCAACTTCCCGTCGCCGACGCGATCCGGATCACCATCGAGGTGGCCTCGGCGCTCGACTATGCCCACCGTCAGGGCGTGGTCCACCGGGACATCAAGCCGGAGAACATCCTCCTGCATGACGGCTCCGCGATGGTGGCGGACTTCGGGATCGCGCTCGCCGCCAGCAAGGCGAGCGGCGCCCGGATGACCGAGACCGGCATGTCGCTCGGCACCCCGCACTACATGAGCCCCGAGCAGGCGATGGGCGAGCGCGAGATCACCGCGCGTTCCGACGTGTACGCCCTCGGTGCCGTGCTCTACGAGATGCTCACCGGCGAGCCGCCTTTCACCGGCGCCACGGCCCAGGCGGTGGTGGCGCGGGTGCTTACCGAGAGCCCGCGGCCGCTCATGACCCAGCGGCACACGATCCCCCGGCATGTGGAAGCGGCGGTGCTCACCGCGCTGGAGAAGCTCCCCGCCGACCGGTTCGTGACGGCGGCCGAGTTCGCCGACGCACTCAAGGACAAGTCGTATGCGTCCGCGGTGTCGCTCCCGGCCGCGGACGGCCCAGCCGCATCGCCTCTGGCGAAGGGGCGCCGAGGACCCGGCGTGCTCGTGCCGGCGCTCGGCGCGGCGCTAGCCGTCGCCGTGGCCGCTGCGTTCTGGGGCTGGCTCCGGCCGGCGGCGGTACCTCTTCTGACCCAGTTCAGCCTCGCGCTCCGGCTGAACCAGACGCTGCAGCCGCCGCTGCCCACGGGCGGCGCGCGTATCGCGCTTTCACCCGACGGCAGAGCGCTGGTGTACAGCGGCCCCGCCGATGGTGGGAGCCGGCTCTGGGTCCGGCGGCTCGACCAGCTCGACGGCACACCGATCGCGGGCACGGAAGGCGGGTCGAGCCCCTTCTTCTCGTCCGATGGCCAGCGGATCGGATTCATCAAGAGTGGAACGGAGGTACGCATCGCGTCGCTCGCGGGTGCGCCGACCGTGACGCTGACCGAGAAGGCCAACAGTTCCTCCGGCGACTGGGGCGACGACGGGTACGTCTACTTCGAGGTGGACTCCGGCGTCGCACGGATGCGCGCTATCGGTGGAGAGATCGAGCCGGTGTACCGCATCTCCACGGAGCGGAAGGAGATCGCGACCGAGTGGGTCCACGTCCTTCCCGGCGCGACCGGTGTGCTCTTCCGGCTCCGCCACGTCGGCGAGGGGCTGCCCGACTTCGAGATCATGGCCGCCCCGCTGCCTCCGGGTGGAGTGGCACGCACTCTCGTCCGGGGAGTCTACGCCTTGTATGCCCCGACTGGGCACCTCCTGGTCATCACCGCGGATGGGAAGCTGATCGCCATCCCCTTCGACCCGAAGAAGCTGGAGCTCACCGGCGCGCCGATCGCCCTGATCGAGGGGATCGGAGTGCGGAACGGCGGCTTCAACGTCGACCTGACGCTCGCCCGCAACGGCACCCTGGCCTACACCACGGGCGGCACGCTCGGTTCCCGGCGCGCGGTCTGGGTGAGCCGCGAGGGTGGCGTGACCCCGGTGGATCCCGGGTGGGACCCGCAGGGCGTCATCGAGTCGACCCGACTCTCCCCCAACGGGAAGGCGCTGGCCGTGGGCCTGTCGCGCGAGGGCCGGCGCAACATCTGGGTCAAGCAGCTCCCCGACGGCCCCTTCTCCCGGATCACTTTCGGGGACACCTCGAGCGTGCGCCCCTCCTGGTCGGCCGACGGCCGCGACGTACTCTATGTCAGCGACCGCTCGGGATCCGGCGTCGGCCCCGCTTACGCCCATCGCGCGGATGGGACCGGAGTCGCGCGCTTGCTGAAGGCCTCGTCCAAGGACGATTTCGGCCAGGTGGTGGCCTCACGCGACGGCCGGTGGGTGATCCTCAGGACCTCCCCGGTCGTGTCGGGGAATCCCGATATCGTGGGCTTTCGCGGCGCGGATACGACGCTCGTTCCCTTGGCCGCTTCGCCGGCCCAGGAATTCTACCCGGCGCTCTCGCCGGACGGGCGCTGGCTGGCGTACGCGTCCAACGAATCCGGTGCATTCGAGGTCTACGTCCGCCCCTTCCCCGAGACGGCGACGGCCAAATGGCAGGTCTCCACTGCGGGCGGCAGCGAGCCGATATGGGCGAGCACCGGCCGGGAGGTGCTCTACATCAATGGCCGGAGCGAGATGGTGTCCGCCGAGATCCAGCCGGGCGCCACCTTCTCGGTCGGGAAACAGCGGGTGCTCTTCTCGGTCTCCCCGTTCTCCCGCACGGGGCCGATCCCTTCGTTCTCACTCAGTCCGGACGACAAGCGGTTCCTGATGGTGCGCGAGGGGGAGTCGACGCAGCAGAGCGAGCTGATCGTGGCGGAGAACTGGCTGGAAGGGCTGAGGGGGAAGTGAGGGGCGGGCTGGGGTGAGCATCTTGCGGCCACGCTCGTGATAGGCATCTTGCTGATCTCTCCTTTTTTCACCTCCCCCGCCTCCGGAGCAAACCATGGACCTGACCGCCGTGCTGCTTCAGCTCATCGCAGGTGCCGTTGGGGGAAACGCCGCCGGACTCGCCAACAAGGCCAAGAGCCTCGGACCACTCCTCAACACGATCCTGGGCGCCCTCGGGGGACTGGGAGGCGGGCAAGTGGCCGGAGGGGCCTTGGACGCCGGAACCGGCGCCGAGGTAGGCGCGTCGGCAGTGGTAGGAGCCCTGCTGCCGCTGATCGTCGGAATGCTGAAGAAGAAGGCCTAGCTCACTCCATGTGACGGCCGTCCAAGCGGGCGAGCACCCGGCCGGCAGCGTCTTTCAACTCGAGCTGCCGGCCGGTGATGCTCCACCGGTTCACCTGCCCGAGTGTCTTCAGGAACGCCTGCTCGGTCTCCATGCCCTCCATGCAAGCCATCATCGTCGAGACCATCTGGCCGAGGGTCAGCCGGTCGCCAGTCAGCTGGTAGCTGCCCGTCATTCGATTGCAGCCGCCCGAGCCGGTCGCGCGTCCGGTCCCCGAATTGAGGATGAGATGCGGCTCCGGTTGTTGTGATGCAACAGTGACGGTGTCGTCGCCCAGGTGGGTCAGCTTCCACCAGGTATTCTCCAGGGACACCGTGGTCTGGCTCGAGGAGATCGCCTTTTTGAGCAGCAGCTGCGCCTCGGTGCCTTTGCCGGCCGTGAGCACCGGATAGTGCTGGTCCGTGGTGAAAAACAACGTTCCATCGACCGTGATCGTGCCCCGCACCGCGTAACTTCGCTTCGACTCGATGGCCGAAGGGTCGTAGGGGATCTCGAACTCGATCGGAGGGTTGCCCGGATTCTCGATGTGCGCCCGTCCGATCACGACGGCCGGGGCATCCGCCCGCGATACGTCCTGCAAGGTGGCTTCGAACACGGCGCCGGGCGGCATGGCTATCCGCTCCCGGTACGTGGCCGTCCCTTTCACCGAGCCTTTCATGCTCTGCTCCCCGCTCATGGGCTCGAACTCGTAGATGCCGCCGTCGGCCATCAGCGATAGGAAGAGGTGGCCGTCCCGCATTACATAAGAGCGCACGTAGGGCCACTGTCTGACCAGCTGATCGTGGAGCGATCCGGGAGGGCACATCGCGCGGGTGAGCGCCAGCGGGCCGAACTCGAGCTGGGGTGGTGCCGAGGACTTCCAGGTTCCCATGCCGCGGTTGCAGTCGATCCGCGCCCTCAGCCTGCCGTCCGGCTCGAACGCGATGGTGTACTTGGCGGGATCATCCGGGGTCAGGGTGGACTCGTCTCCTCCCTGGAACTTCACCAGACGCCAGGACGTGCCGCCGAGGCCGGCCGCGGTGTTCTGGGAGACGGTATCGGTGGCTGGAGAGACTTCGGCGTCGGGCGGGGTCTTCTCCGGGGCCGGACGGCAATGCACGGCGCCCAGGAGTATGCCGACAATCAGGGTGTCGGAAATCAATGCACGACGAGTCATGGATACCTCCTTCGATGCCCACCGCTTCCCAGCACGATCGGGCTGTTGTCCTGTACCGCGAAATCCTAGGGTGGTGCCAGCCGCGGTCAAGTAACATTTGAACTGATACGCCTCGCCGGCATGTGGCTGCTTGCCAGATCCCGCTCCCCCGTCGTATTCGTTCCCATCCCCTCGCACGCTTCCACCACAACCCGGCCGGTCGATGCTGAACTACATCTGGGCAGGCCTGATCATCTCCAGCTTCGTCTTCGCCCTGGGCTACGACGTCCGCGACATCGCCGGGGACAGGTACCGGAACGGCCAGCCGCTCCCGCTGACGCTGAGCTTTCCCGAGGGCTACGACCCGGCGGCCCGCCGCGTGCCGGTGGAGATCCGGATCGAGCCCAGCCGGTACGCAAGCTTCTACCGGACGGAGCAAGCGCCGGCCGCGAGCTACGCCGGTTACCTGCTACAGACTAAGGAAGGCGCGCAACTCCGCTTCGCCCCCGGCTCCAAGCTCCCCGAGCCGCTGGGCACGATCGGCAAAGTCTCGAAGTCGCGGGAGGAGGAGCTGCAGGGCTGGCTGGTCGGGTTCGCGCCGCCCGGCGCGGAGGCCGGGGTGGTGTTCGAGCCGGTCCGGTTCGTCAAGCTGAACGCCATCGCCGACGCGGCGCTCGAGCTTCGCGAAGACCGGCGCGGAGATCGCACTCGGGCTCGTCGGGGTGCTGGCCCTCTTCCTCGGCATCCTCAAGATCGCGGAGGACTCGGGGATCGTCTTCGCGCTGGTGAAGCTGGTCCGGCCCATCCTGCGCCCGCTCTTTCCCGAAGTGCCGCCCGACCATCCCGCGCTGGGGATGATCGCGCTCAACCTCACCGCCACCGTCTTCGGCCTGGGCAACGCGGCCACCCCCTTCGGCATCAAGGCCATGGAGGAGCTGCAGAAGCTCAACCCCTCGGAGGACACCGCCACCAACTCGATGGTGATGCTTCTGGCCATCAACACGGCCGCTCTGCAGCTCGTCCCGCCGGTGCTGCTCCTGGCGCTGATGGGCACCCAGATCAACACGCTCATCTTCCCGATCCTCACCACGACGGTGCTGGGGCTCATCGTCGCCATCGTGGCCGCCAGGCTGCTCGGCCGGCTCCGGGCTTATCGCGCGTCCGATCCCAACCGGAAAGCGTGAGGGCCTAGTCCATGGACACCGCGCGCAACGTCATCAGCATCCTCTCCTTCTTCGTCATCCCGCTGCTCCTGGTGGGCTTCCCGCTCTATGGGCTGTACAAGCGGGTGCCGGTATACGAGAGCTTCGTCGAGGGGGCGAAGGAGGGGTTTCAGGTCGCGGTCCGCATCATCCCCTACCTGGTGGCGATCCTCTTCGCCATCGCGATGTTCCGGGCCAGCGGCGCCATGGAGGCGCTGACCCGGGCGCTCGATCCGGTCCTGGGACTGATCGGCTTCCCGGCCGAGCTGCTGCCGATGGCCATCATCCGCTCGCTCTCGGGCTCGGGCTCGGCGGCGTTGGTGGTGGACATGATCAACCAGTACGGGGAGGACTCGATCTTCGTGAAGATGGCGGCCGTGATGTACGGGTCGAGCGAGACCACCTTCTACGTGATCGCGGTGTACTTCGGGGCGGTGGGGATCAAGAAGACGCGGCACGCGGTGCCGGCGGGGCTGCTGGCGGACGCGGCGGCGATGATCATCGCGGTCTGGACCGTGCGGCTGCTGTTCGGATGACGCTCGGCCATCCCGCCTCTTGACCTTCGGGGGACTCGGACCGGATACTTACCTGAGGAAAACGACTCCCCCCGCGCTCTCCACCGGCTGACCGCCGGCTCGAGGCCCACGGCGCGTGACCGACCTAGAAGTACTGCAGGAACCGGCGCGTCTCGACGCGCTTCAAAGGCTTGCGCTGGCGAATCTGGAGCCGGAAGAGCCGTTCGACCGACTCACGCGCCTTGCCGCCTTCATCTGTGCGGCGCCCACCGCACTGCTCACCTTCGTCAGCCAGCACACCGAGCACTTCAAGAGCGCTACGGGCCTTCCGGCCGCCCTGGCTGCCTCGCGGCAGCTCTCGCTCGACTATTCCATCTGCCAGTACGCCGTCGCCACTCGAAAGCCGCTCGTGGTACCGGACACGAGACACGATTCCCTGCTTCGCACCAACCTGGCGGTGACCGAGCTCGGCGTCGCCGCCTACATCGGGGCGCCACTCCTCACATCAGCGGGGCAGTGTCTCGGCACCATCTCGGTGCTCGATTGGAAGCCGCGGGAGTGGACCGGCGAGCAGGTCGCGATGCTTCAGGATCTCGCCGCCACCGCCGTCACCGAGCTCGAGCTCCGCCGGGAGCTGACCGACCGCACCCGTATCGAGGCCGCGCTGCGGGAGAGCGAGACCCGATACCGCTCGCTCATCGAACAGACGTCCGACATCATCACGATCGTGGACGAGAGCGCCGTGGTGCGCTACGGCAGCCCTTCGGTCGAGACCGTGCTCGGCTACGATCCCGAGGAGCTGGTGGGCCGAAAGGCGGCCGATCTGGTGCATCCCGACGACACGGCTCGCCTCCTGGAAGCGCACCGGGCGGCGCTCCGGGATCCCTGGTCCGCGCAGCGGGGCGTGGAGTTCCGCTGCCGGCACAAGGACGGCACCTGGCGGGTGCTCGAGGCGCTGGGCAGCGCGGTCCAGTACCGGTCGGCCGGGCCGCAGGCGGTGCTCACGCTGCGGGACGTCACCGACCGCCGACGCGCCGAGGCGGCGCTGCGCGACAGCGAGGAGCGGCTGCGCCTCACACTCGATGCCGGGAAGTGCGGAATCTGGGACTGGGACATCGCCACCAATCAGGTGACCTGGTCCGAGCGGGTCTACGAGCTGCACGGCCTCACGCCCGAGACGTTCGGCGGGCGGGTGGAGGATTTCACGGCGGTGGTCCATCCGGAGGACAGGCCCCTGGTCACTGAGGCGGTGCGCCGGGCCCTCGAGGAAGGAGCGGACTACGGCATCGAGTTCCGCGTGATCCAGCCCGCCACCGGCGAGCTGCGCTGGGTGTGGGCCAACGGGCGGGTGCTGTTCGGCGACGATGGAGCACCCCGCAGGATGCTGGGAGCCACGCTCGACACCACCGAGCGCCGCGAGGCCGAGGAGACGCTCCGCGCCTCCCTTAAGGAACTCCGGTTGCTGGCGCGACGGCTCAACGAGGTGCGGGAGGAGGAGCTGACCCGCGTCTCGCGGGAGATCCATGACGAGCTGGGTCACGCGCTGACCGTCCTGCGTCTCGACCTGGGCTGGCTCGTCCCCCGCCTGCGGCGCAATCGGGAACCCGTGCCCCAGAAGGCCGCCGAGATGCTCGCCCTGGTGGACGACACGATCGACAGCGTGCGGCGCATCGCCGCCCGGCTCCGCCCGCCGGTGCTCGAGGACCTCGGCCTGGCCGCCGCCATCGATGCGCTGCTGGAGCGGTTCGTCAAGCAGAGCGGCCTCGAGGTCGAGTTCCATGCCGAGGGTAGCGAGGTGCCGACGACGGCGCGCCGCGCGCTGTATCGCATCGTGCAGGAGGCGCTCACCAACGTCGCCCGACACGCGCAGGCCAAGAAAGTCCGGGTGCTGCTCGAGTCCTCGCCGGAGCGGATCGTGCTGGAGATCTCCGACGACGGCCGCGGGATCCCGCCCGGCAAGATCCCCACCCCTGGGGGTCTCGGCTTGGTGGGGATGCGGGAGCGCGCTTCGGCCCTCGGCGCCGACTTCCAGGTACTCGTGGGGCCTGCCGGTGGAACCACGATTCGCGTCACCGTGCCGCTCTCACTCGGGTCGAGTGCCGCGTGATCCGGGTGGTGTTGGCCGACGACCACACGATGGTGCGGGAGGGAATCCGTCGCGTACTTGAGGAGCGGAACGGCATCACCGTGGTCGCGGAGGCCGCGACCGCGCCGGACCTGCTCGCGGAGCTTCGCCGGGTGCAGGCCGACGTGATCATCCTCGATATCGCGATGCCCGGGCCCGGCATCGTCGAGACGCTGCGCCAGGTCAAGGCCATCCAGCCGCGAGCACGCTCGCTCGTGCTCACGGCGTACCCGGAGGCGGACTACGCCGTGCGCGTGCTCCGCGGCGGTGCGGCCGGGTATCTCACCAAGGATCGCTCCCTCGAGCAACTGGTCGATGCCGTTCGGCGGGTGTACCGCGGCGGGATCTACGTGAGTCCGTCGCTCGGCGAGACGCTGGCGGCACGCCTGCTCGGCCCCGAGGGCGAGCCCGCGCACGGCGCTCTTTCGGACCGCGAGTTCGAGGTGTTGAGAGGCCTGGCCGAAGGCGAGACGTTGAAGGCGATCGCCGCCCGGATGGCGGTCAGCCCTAAGACCGTTACCACCTACCGCGGCCGCATCCTCCAGAAGCTGGGCCTCCACAGCAACGCCGAGCTGGTGCGCTACGCGCTCGAGCACGGGCTGCTCGAAACCCCGGGGCAGACCTCCATCACATCCGACCCGCTGTAGGCGAAGGCCTACAGGAGCACCCGGCACCGCCCGACTGGTTGCCCCTGGCGGCGCCCCTATCTTCCGCCGGTTGCCAGCCGGAGTAGGTCGGCGGCGTTTGCCGCGAGGCCTTGAGGTGCTGCAGAGCGGGAGAGGTCGTGAGAGTACTGGTGGTAGAGGAGTCGGCGGCGCTGTCGGCCCGGCTCCTGGAACGTTTGCAGGTTGTGCCGGAGCTGGTCGTGGTGGGTGTCGCCAGCAGCGTGACCGAAGCGATTCGCGTGATGCCGACCCTGGCGCCCGACCTGGTGATCACCGACACCGAGCTGGCGGACGGGGCTGGCATCGCGCTGCTGCACGTGCTGCAGGCGGGACGGGTGCTGGCGGGCAGGGGACCCCGGGTGCTCCTGTGGACCGGCTGCCAGGATCCGCGGCGGCAAGCGCTCGCGGAGGGTCTCGGCGCCGAAGCGAGGTTCGACAAGGCGCGCGAGGTGGAGCTGCTGGTAGAGTATTGCCGCCGAGTGGCGGTGCACCATGGGTGACGCCAGAGCGGTCGAGGAGCAGCTGGTCGAGGCTCAGCGCCTGGCGAGCGTTGGGCTGCTGGCGGGCGGGATCGCCCACGACTTCAACAACATCCTCACGGTCATCCTCACCAGCGTCATGCTTCTCAGGGACCGGCTCGACGACCGGCCCGACGCCCGAGAGGATCTGCAGGAGATCGAGGTCGCGGCGCGCTGGGGCGCCGCGCTCACCCGGCAGCTCATGGCCTATGCCCGCAAACACCCGGGGCAGCCCCAAGTCGTCGACCTCAATGATCTGACCAGCCGCACGGAACGGCTGCTGCGCCGGCTGATCGGCGAGCACATCGAGCTCACCACCACCCACGTCTGCTCGCCCGCCCTCATCCGGGCGGACGCCGCGCAGGTGGAGCAGGTGCTGGTGAACCTGGGGCTCAACGCGCGCGACGCCATGCCATCCGGCGGACGGCTCCGGATCGAGACCACGAACACGCGGCCGGGCCAGGTAGGCGTCACCATCAGCGACACGGGGCACGGCATGTCGCCCGACGTCATGGCGCGCATCGCCGAGCCGCTGTTCACGACCAAGCCGAAGGGATGCGGAACCGGCCTCGGCCTTGCGATCTCCTACGTGCTGGTGCGGCAGAACGGCGGCCATATCGAGGTCGAGAGCGCCCCGGACCAGGGCACCATCTTCCGGCTCTACTTCCCGCGGGTCGAAAGCGAGGCCCCGGTGGCGACCGCGCCGGAGCGGGGCGCGACGCCGGGCGGCACCGAGACCATCCTGCTGGCCGAGGACGAGGCGGTCGTCCGGCGTGTCGCCTCGCGGACGCTGCGGTCCCTGGGCTACACGGTGCTCGAGGCGGCCCACGGGATCGAGGCCCTCGAGCTGGCCGGGGGACACGCAGGGCCGGTGCACTTGCTCGTCACCGACGTCATCATGCCGCACGTGAGCGGCCGGGCGCTCGCCGACGAGCTGCGACGGGAGCGGCCCGAGCTCCGCGTGCTCTTCGCGTCCGGCTATCCCGCGGACGCGCTCTCGCAGGCGACGTGGCGGAACGGGGAGGACATCCTGAACAAGCCGTACGATCCAAGCGTGCTCGCGCGGCGGGTGCGGGAGATGCTGGACGGTGACCGGGAGGGCGCCGGCAACGTGGCGTAGCGTCTAGCGGGCCCGGAAACCGCGCCGGTCACCGGGGCGTACGGCCTCACATGCCTTCGTTCATCTCAGCTCTCTTCCTCGGTGCGACGCTCTGCGCCGCGGTCGCGGTAACTCAGGCTCAAACCCCGTCCGACACAGTCAGCGATCCTCGCGACGGATACACCTACCGCATCGTGACCATCGGCGGCGCGCGATGGTTCGCCGAGAACCTCCGATACAAGACCGCCGACAGCCGCTGCTACGAGAACGACGAAGCGAACTGCGTGGACCATGGCCGCCTCTACCGGCTGGAGGATGCGCTCCACGCCTGCCCATCGGGATGGCGGGTGCCGGCCGAAGATGACTGGCATCGGCTGGAGCGAGCCCTGGGACTGTCGCAAGCGGACATCGAGAAGGAGGAAGGCCGGGGCGATCCCGCGGGGCGTCGCCTGAAGTTCGGCGGCGACACCGGCTTCAACGCCCGGTATTCCGGCTGGATCGATCCCCATCGCGCCGACAGCTCGCGCGCCATGGGCCGCAACGCTGCCTACTGGGCCTCCACCCCGGGGCCGCCGGACGAGGTCTCGGCCACCGCCTGGCACCGGGACGTCGCCGCCAATCGGAATTCGATCTGGCGATCGCCGGTGAACGTCACCTACTGGTTGTCGGTTCGGTGCGTTGGCAGGTGACAGGTCGTAAGTCCCCTGAAGAGATCGGGCATGCGGGGCCACTCGCTTCTTGACGGCGCCAGTGCCCGACGGTAGGCTAGCCATCACCCAACGCCCTCGATTCCTCCGCGACCTTTGTCCATCCACACCCTGTCCAGGCACTGGAGTGCCGCGCTCGTCGCGTGCTCCCTCTGGGCCCCGGCGGCCCAGGCACAGGTCCGCGGGCTCCCGTTCTTCTTCGATCCGACCTATTCGTACCAGTACAGGGCCGGCATCGATGTGGGAAACGGGGGAGAGCTGGGGGGCGTCGTCTGGACCGTCGGAGCCTCCCGGCTGTTTCCGATCGGCAACTGCACCAAGCTGGCCGTCTCCGCGGCCGGCGGTGCCTGGCACCCGTCCGGCGATCGGTCCGACGGTCTCAACCTCGGTGCCACGGGCTCCTATCTCCTTAATCCCTGCCCTCGACCCTTGTCGTCGCCCAATCCCACCTACCGTCTCGTCGCGGGAGGCGGGCTGACGCGGGCTCACGGGCGATCGGTCTTGAACGTCCCGCTCGGCGCGCAGGTCGGGTACATGGTCGAATGGGCGGTGGCACGGGTGGAGCCATGGGCCACCCTGCGCGCCCACTACCTGGAGTCGCCGGTCACCGAAGACCAGGCGACATGGCGGCTGGGTCTGTCAGTGGGACTCAACATCGGTGTGGCCTCCACGCTCGGTGCCCGAGCCGCTGCCGACTTCGGCACCGGTCGCGTCGGGTTCGGTGGCGGCCTCAGCCTCTGGTGGTGACATGGATTCCCGGCACTTCCTCTCCAACGTCCTGAAGCAGTTCCGGTCGCTCAATCGCAGCGGCGAGCGCATCGGCGTGCTGGAAGGCTTCACCCGAGACTTCGTGGACAAGCGGTACACCGTGTTCCACAAGAAGGGCGGGAAGAACAATCACTTTCAGGGCATCGAGCGGATCGGCCGTCACCTGCTGATCACGGGCAGCTTCCCCTATTCCAGGCGGCGCTCGGATCTCCTGGTCTTCCGGCTGGACTCGCGGCCCACCGACCCAGGGCCGTGGGGCTCAAACCTCACCGGCAACCGCGTGCCTCCTCCCGAGGACCAGCTGGTGAAATACTTTCGCATCGATGCCGACTACTGGCATCCCGGCGGCCTCGACCTGGTGGAGAACATCGCGGTGATTCCGCTGGAGCGCTTCGACAACACCTCGATCATCACCTTCCTCGACGTGGCCGACCCCGAGCGGCCCGTGCGCCTGGCCAGGCATGACATCACGCGGAACGACGCGAAGGCGGGAGCCTGCGCCATGACGGCGCTCGCCGATGGCCGGCTGCTACTCGCCGTCTGGAGTGACAGCGACGATGTCCCTACCCCACGTTTCCACCTCGACCTGTACCTGTCGGGCGGCCCGGCGGTGACCAGCGGCTTCACCATGCTTGCCCGCTTCTTCCCGGCTGCGGCGCACCGTTTTCACCGCAAGCACCAGTGTCTGGACTTCGTGTGGCAGGGAGGGGCGGCGCGAGAGTCGCTCCACCTCATCGCCTTCGAGAACACCTCCGAGACCCAGCCCAACCCGCTCGAGCCAGGAAGGAACAAGGCGTACCTCTTCGAGATGGACGTCGGCATCCTCCCGGCAGCTGTACCGGCCGGCTGCCCCGCCAAGCTGCCGCAGGACTTCCTCCGGTTCCAGGACGAGCGCGAGTTCGAGACCAGTGGCAACTGGTGCAACATGGACGCGGGGGCCTGCGCCTACGTGGACAGCAACCAGCAGTTGATCGTCTACTCGGTATTCCACTTCCTGGCGAAGATCGGGGGTGCCGGCGGCGACGACCCCGTCCTCAAGTGTCTCGAGTTCAGGGCCACCGACTTCTCTCCCGTCGCCCTGATCGAGGACGGCTGGGTCGACCTGTACGAGCAGGCCGGTCTGGTCGGACGACGATTGGCCTTCCTCGGCCCCTGGAATGCCTCCATTCAGGACACCAGCCGCGTCTTCGCCGACGACCTGCCGTTCGCGACAACCCGATCCATCCGCTATCAGCTGCCGGCCGGCACCTCGTTCGTGCTCCATCCGCTGACGGACTTCGCCGGCGGACCCGCGCTGGTACTGCAGGGCTCGGGAGCGGTCAAGGAGCTGGATGTGCTCGGCACCCCCTTTAGCGGAAGCTTCGGCTCCTGCCGTCTACAGCCGACCTCCGTGGCCATCGCGTTGCCGAACGCCGTCCTGCGCTAGGCGGTTTAGTGGAGTGATTAGATTCCCTGGTCCCCAACCGGCCCAACGCCATCCCCGACCTCCGCGCCACCCTCCAACGAACTCTCGGCACCGCCTACACCATCGAGCGCGAGCTCGGCGGCGGCGGCATGGCCAGCGTGTTCCTCGCGGAGGAGACCGCGCTGGGCCGCCGGGTGGTGATCAAGATCCTGCCGCCCGAGCTGGCCCACGCCGTGAGCGGCGAGCGCTTCCGCCAGGAGATCCGGTTTGCCGCTCGGCTCACCCACCCGCACATCGTCCCGCTGCTCGCGGCGGGCGAGAGCGACGGGCTGCCCTACTACACCATGCCCTACGTCGAGGGCGAGTCGCTCCGCGCGCGACTCGCCCGGGGCCCGCTCCCCATCGCCGAGGTGGTGAGCCTGCTGCGCGACGTGGCCCGGGCGCTGGCGTACGCCCACGAGCATGGCGTGGTCCACCGCGACATCAAGCCCGACAACGTCCTCCTCACCGCCGGCACCGCACTGGTGACCGACTTCGGCGTCGCCAAGGCGCTCACCGCCGCGACCGACACGACGCCTGGTGGGATCACCACGCTGGGCGTGGTGCTGGGGACGCCGGCCTACATGGCGCCCGAGCAGGGTGCCGGCGATCCGGCCACCGATCATCGCGCCGACATTTACGCCTTCGGCTGCCTGGCGTACGAGGCGCTCGCCGGCGCGCCGCCGTTCGCCGGCCGGACGCCGGCGAGTCTCATCGCAGCGCACGCGATCGAGGCGCCAGAGCCACTGGCGCGACAGGCGGCCGGATGCGCCCCCGGCGCTGGCCGCGCTGGTGATGCGTTGCCTGGCCAAGCGGGCGGAGGATCGGCCGCAGAGCGCCACCGAGGTGCTCGGGACGCTCGACGATTTGCCCGCACGCGCCCCCGCTTCCCGTCGTCGAACGTTCGCGGTAGCGGCTGCGATGGTCGCGATCATTGCGGGGCTTGGGGTGGTGTTCCTGCCGAACCGGCGCACAGCGCCTCCCGGGATGGAGCGCAATGGTGGGACGGATCCGCTGCATTCCGTCGCCGTGCTCCCCTTCGTCAACACCGGCGGCGACCCCGAGGACGAGTACTTCTCGGACGGCATGACCGACGAGCTGGCCCACGCGCTGGCGGGGCTGTCGGACATCCGGGTGGCGGGACGCACTTCGTCGTACGCCTATAAAGGAAAGGCCGCGACGGTGCAGGAGATCGGCCGTGCGCTCGGCGTGCGGGGCGTGATAGCCGGAACGGTACGGCGCGCGGGCGACCGGCTGCGCGTCACGGTGCAGCTCTCCAGCGCCTCCGACGGCTTCCAGCGCTGGTCGCACGAGTACGAGCGCCGGTCATCCGACGTGTTTGCGCTGCAGGACGAGCTCACCCGGGCGATCGTGGCGGAGCTGGAGCCGACGCTCCGCGGCACCGCGGCGGCGGTCGCGAGCGAGCGGCGGGGCACCGGCAGCCCTGAGGCCTACGAGCACTACCTCCGTGGCCGCTACTTCTTCGCCCGGCGGGGTGCACCGGGACTGCTCAAGGCGCTCGACGAGTACCGCGCGGCCATCGCGCGCGACTCCGCCTTCGCCCGCGCCTGGGCCGGCATCGCGCTGGTGTACGTCGTGCTGCCCTCGTATCACGCGGTCGACGCCGACTCACTCAACCAGTTGGGCATCGCGGCCGCAGGCCGGGCGCTGGCCCTCGACTCCACGGTTGCCGATGCCCACCTGGCGCTGGCCAGCGCACTGCAGAACCAGGTCCAGCTCGAGGCGGCGGATGCCGAGTTCCGCCGAGTGCTCTCGCTGGTGCCCAACGACCCCACGGCGCACCTGTGGCACAGCGCGACGCTGCAGGCGCAGGGGAGGCTGGATGACGCCCTCGAGGCTTCGCGCCGCGCCTCCGCGCTCGACCCGCTGTCCGCAGTAATCATCACGGACCAGGCGACCGTGCTTCTGGCGAGCCGCCGCTACCCCGAGGCGTTCGCGGCGGCTCGCCGGTCGCTGGAGTTGGACTCGACATTCGCCTGGGCCCACATCATCCTGGCCCAGCTCCATGGAGCCACCGGACGACCCGACAGCGTCCTCGCACAGCTCGGGCTGGATCCTCCGGGTGACCCTGCCACTCTTTGGCGCGGCCCCGGGTGGCGCGGGATGGCAGTGTGGGCATACGGCCTGGCGGGGCGTCGCCGTGAGGTCGAGCGCATGCGAGCGGAGATCGCCCGCCACCCGAGCCAGCAGGGCAGCTACGACGCGGCCATGTCGGCCATGGTGGTCGGCGATCTCGAGGGCGCGGTGGCCGGCCTCGCTCGGGGCCTGGAGCGGTACGAGCTGCTCGGGGTAGAGGCGAGTCCGGGGTGCTCGCCGGTGCTCGACCCGCTGCGGGGGCTCCGGAGCTATCGGGAGCTGATGGGGCGGTACGGGATCAGCATCTGCTCCTGATCACCTCGTCACCAGGGGCGCCGTAAGCACCAGCGCCACCGGCGTCCGAGCCTTGACCACCACGTCCTTCACCGCCGTCTCCGACGCCACCACGGCGCCGCCCGCCGCCCCCACCACGCCGCCGATGACTGCGCCCTTGGCATCGCCGGTGATCACCCGGCCCACCACGGCGCCACCCGCCGCGCCGACCCCGACCTTGGCCGCTTCCTCGCCGGTCACGCCGCGGCCGCGAAGCTCGTGGGGCACCGCCTGGATCGTGGCCTCGAGCCTCCGCGACCGTCCCTCGATGGTGATGGAATCCGTCCGCATCTCCAGCACGCCTGTGCGGTCGCCCCGGCCCGGCTTCACCTGTGTGACGGTGAAGCGCACCGGCGACCCCGCCGGGACCAGCACCGCTCCGTCGATGCCGGTCACGTTCTGCATCACCCGACCCTGTACCTCCTTCCCCGAGACGTCGTGCCGCGAATGGATCGAGTCGTCGAGGGTCGCGTGGATCACCGTGCCCGCGGCGAGGATGCCGTTGGCGTCGGGCGCAGGGGTGGCGGGCCGCGCTTCGGCCGGCTGGGGCTCGGGTTCCGCCGCGGGGTAGGCGGTGTAGCCCGATGTAGCGGTGTCCCCGCTCGGCTGAGCGATGGGTTCAGGGGTGGCGGCTGTATCCGACCGCGGCGGTTCCTGGGCCGGCGCCGCCGCGGCCGTATCGGCCTGCTGCGCAGCGGCGGCATCGGTAGGGAGTGAGGGTTCGCTGACGGGGACGGGCTTCTCCGTGGGCTCGGGCTCCGCGACCGGCGCGGGGCGGGGCACCGGCGCGGAACGCTTCCTCGGCGGCTTCGGCGGCGCCGGCCGGGCCTCCGGCACAGCTCGCGGCGCCGTCGTCAGCGGCTCCTCGGCGCGGGCGATCTCCAGCGGCCGGCGAGTCGCATCGTCCGGTGGGGCCTCCCGGCCCCGCGGCGCATCGGCGCAGGCGGTCAGCGCGGCAAGGCCCGCCAGGGCAATCGTGAGCTTGAGCATTGGTCCTCCTCGGGGGTCGCTCCGCTCACAGTCACCCTCGCGGCCCGGCCGTGTCGGTGCGATGGGTCACCGATGGTCACGCGTCCCGCCGCACCGCCCGCCCGACGACGATCGTGATGTTGTCGCTCCCGCCACCGTCCAGCGCGTCCTGGAGCAGGGTCTCGCACGCCTGCCGCGCCGAGCTCATCGAGCGCAGCACGTCGCGAATCCGGTCGGGGGAGACGTGCCGGGTGAGCCCATCGCTGCAGAGCAGCACCACGTGTCCCCAGTTCATGTCGATCCGGGTGACCGTGGGCTGAGTGTGGCGTCCCCCGATGGAGCTGGTGAGCGTGTGCTCGAGACGGGTACCCGCCACCTCCTCCGGCTTCATCACGCCGAGGTCGACCATTTCCTGGGCCATGGTCTGGTCGCGGGTGATCTGAGTGAGCTCGCCGTCGCGCAGCAGGTAGCAACGGCTGTCGCCCAGCTGGAGCAGGTAGGAGCGGGGCCAGACGCCGAGATAGAGGGTCAGCGTAGTGGCCATGCCACGGTAGTCGGGGTCCTCCTCACCCCGATGGAGTAATTCTTCGTGACACTGCCGCGCACCTTCCTTCAGCGCATCGTAGAACTCCTGGTCGTCCTCCCAGGTGCCGTAGTAGCATCGCATGCTGCGGGTGACGTATCGCGTCACGGCGGTGAGCGCGACGCGGCTGGCGGTCTCACCCCGGGCCGCGCCCCCCACGCCGTCGGCGACCATGGCGAGCGAGGCGAGACGCTCGCTCTCGACCAGGAGCTCCTCGGCGTCGGGAATGCTGGATCCCCGAACGACGAGCTGTTTCCGGAGCGAGCAGAGCAGGTAATGATCCTGGTTCTCGCGGCGGACCTTGCCCGGATGGGTCAGGCCGTGGGCGTCGATCTCGTCCTCGCGCGGCTTTCGCGTGGGCACGGTGCGGGCGGTGCTGGCATCGCTAGGGGGCATCTCGAACTCCTGGTGGGTCTGAGGCGATGTTGGCAATCTGGAGTGGGCGTCGCCCCGGCGCCACGGAGTCAGTCGGCTGCTATCTGCGGAGCGCCGATCGCGAATGCGTCACATTTGCCCCGGAATCTGTCGCATTTTTCGCCATGTTCGGACCGACTTTCCTCTATCCCCCTGGCGGTCCCGTCCGTAGCTTTTCGACAACTCCCCGCTTCATGCAACTTCCATGTTCGGCGTCGGCCAGGGTTTCGCGCCATGAACACTCCCGTCTATCGCTACCTGCGTGGGTACGCTCTCGACCCAGGGTTCTCCACCCGACTGGACACCGCCGGCATCAACCAGGTCATCTACGCCGTGCCGTTCGAGCATCTGGAGCCCGGCCCGATCGGTGAGTACGTCGAGGTGTTCGACTTCGACCCGGCGAGCGGTTGCTGGTACGCGCCGGTGGACCTGAGCGACGAGGCGATCGCGACGCAGAACGGGCTCGAGCCGAGCGAGGGCCACCCGGGGTTTCATCAGCAGCTGACCTACGCCGTCGTGATGAAGACGATCCGTCACTTCGAGCGCGCGCTGGGCCGCAAAGTGGTGTGGTACCCGCGGAACGGGGAATACGTGCAGCGCCTGCGGATCTATCCCCATGCCTTCCGCGAGGCCAACGCGTACTACGACCCCGACAAGAAATCGTTGCTCTTCGGATATTTCACCGCGGCGCATCAGGCCCAGGGCGCAAACTATCCCGGCGGCCTGGTGTTCACCTGCCTCAGTCCTGATATCGTCGCCCACGAGGCCACCCACGCGATTCTGGACGCGGTGCATCACCGATACCTGGAAGATACCAACCCGGACGTCGCCGCCTTCCACGAAGGCTTCGCGGACATCGTGGCGCTGCTCCAGCGGTTCACCTTCGCCGACCTGGTCGAGCATCAGCTCTACACGACCGGCGGCAGGATGGACCAGTACAACGTGCTCGGGGAGCTGGCGACCCAATTCGGCGAGGCGCTCAAGGGACACCGAGGAGCGCTCCGCGGCATGATCGGCCGCCGCAACGCGGCGGGCCAGTGGGTGCCTCTGAGCCCCAGCCCAGCCGATTACCTGGAGAACATCGAGGCGCACGACCGCGGCGCGGTACTGGTGGCGACGGTCTTCGATGCGTTCCAACGCATCTATGCCCACCGCACCCGTGACCTGCTGCGGATCGCGACCAGCGGCACCGGCATCCTGCCGGAGGGCAGCATCGGCCGCGATCTGGTGCATCGGCTGGCCGGCGAGGCCGGCGAGATCGCGCAGCACCTGTTGCACATCTGCATTCGGGCGCTGGATTACAGCCCGCCGCACGACATCTCCTACGGCGACTACCTGCGCGCGCTGATCACGGCCGACCTGGACATCGCGCCGGAGGACGAATCGGGCTATCGCCTCGCGCTCATCGAGGCGTTTCGCGCCCGAGGCATCTTTCCCGATCGGGTCGACACCATCTCGATCGAAAGCCTGCGCTGGAGCCGCCCGAACTTCACCCCGAGGCAGGCGACCACATTCAGCTGGCTGGCTGAGCAGCTGAAGCCCTCGATCGCCGGCCTGCTGGAGACCACCGACCGCCGGGAGCTCCACGAGCGATCGAGAATTGCCCAGGCGCGCCTGCACGAGCAGCTGATGGGGAAAGCGAAGCGCTACGGCGACGGGGAGTGGGAGCTCTTCCTCAACAAGCTCGGGCTCACCTCTCTCGGCGTCGGACAGCTGTTCGGCAGGGAGTCGGCCAAGGTCCGCTTTCTCCGCAACGGCAAGCCGGATTCGACCTACATACCCGGCATCGAGGTGCACAGCCTGCGGCCGGCCTTTCGGGGCGGGCGGGAAGGGCGGCAGGTCCAGCAAGTGCTCATGACCTTCACTCAGCGGATCACCGCGGACGTCGGCGAGGATGGCGTGGCCAAGCCGATGGTGTTCCGGGGCGGGTGCTCGGTGCTGCTCAGCCTCGGCGACCTGAATACCGTCGAGTACGTCATCGTGAAGAACATCAAGAGCTACGATCGTTTCCGCCGGCAGGCGGCATACATGCGAGGCGACCCGGGCGTGCCGGCGGGGGCGCCGGCCTCGATGTACGCGGGCGACGACCGCGCCTGGCGGCTCGACTTCAACCTGCTGCACCGTTCCACGATCCTCTGACCGGCGGCCGACATGGGCACCTCCGTCACCATCCGGATGTACCGGCTCGACGAGCTGGGTGACTGCTTCCTCCTCACCTTCGCGGACGGCGGCGTCAAGTGCCGCATGCTGATCGACTGCGGCTCTTTCCGCAATTCGAGGAAATCGATCGACCGCCTGAAGCACATCGTCGGAGCGATCAGCGCCGAGCTGGGTGGCGACCCTCTCGACGTGGTCGTGGGCACCCACCAGCACAATGACCATCTCAGCGGGTTCGTGCACTGCGAGGCGGAGTTCCGGGCGATCGGAATCGAGGAGGTCTGGCTGTCCTGGCTCGACGACCCCGCCGACCAGGCGGCTCGGGCCATCGGGGAAGACCACAACAACCTCATGCTGAAGCTCGCGGCGGTCAGCGACCGGCTGCACAGGATGGCCCCCGCGCGGCGGGGTGCGCGCGCCCTCGGCGTGCTGGACGACATGCTCGGCTTCTACGGGGTGAAGGGGGCCGGGGCACCTCCCCAGCTTCCCGCAGGCGCAGTGGCGATTCTGAAGGAGGTGGGACGGGAGAAGCCGAAATACCTGAGGCCGGGTCAGACCCTGGACGTGCCTCGCCTCGCGCCGGGACAGGCACGAGTGCACGTGCTCGGACCTCCCCGCATCGCCGGCAACGAGCTGCTCTACCGGAAGGATCCACGGCAGGGCGAAAGCTACGATCCCCATCTGGCCTTCGCCTGCGCCTCCGCGGACCGGTTCCTCGATGCGGTGAACGCGCGGTCCGGCGTGGTCTCACGGGGCGAGGTTCACTATCCGTTCAGCGAAATGATCAAGGCCTCCGGGCGGCGCCACATGACGCCCCCGCTGGCGGCGATGCAGCGGCTGTACAACCGCCGCACCGAGGCCTGGCGCAAGATCGACGAGGACTGGCTGCAGCAGGCCGACACCCTGGCGCTCTTTCTGGACACCTTCACCAACAACTCCAGCCTGGTGCTGGCCATCGAGCTGATGGAAAGCCGCAAGGTGCTGCTCTTCGTCGCCGATGCCCAGACCGGCAACTGGCTGAGTTGGGACCAGATCGCTTGGGGAGTGCCGGGGCTCAGCCGGGACGACCTGCTCGCCAGGACGGTCTACTACAAGGTCGGGCATCACGCCAGCCACAACGCCACCCTCGTGGCCTCATTCGAGAAGATGACCAATCCCGACCTCGTGGCATGCATCCCGGTGCACAAGAAGGATCCCAACATCACCAAGGAGAACGGGTGGAAGATGCCGGCGCGGAATCTGTTCAGACGGCTGAAGACCGCGACCGCCAACCGGGTCCTCCAGATGGACGGGGTCAACCCGCCGAGCTGCAATCCGACGAAAGGGGCCGCCAAGGCGGCCTGGAGACGGGCGGGCATCACGCCGAAGATCACCGCTGACTACATCGAGGTGAAGATCGTGGGGTGAGCGGGATGGGTGCGGTTCCTTTCCCCGGAGGCACGGGCTTTCGGGTGTGGGCGCCTTTCGCCAGCGGCGTCGCCGTCGCCGGCACGTTCAACAACTGGTCGGAGACTGCCCACCCGCTGGCGCTCGAGGGAAACGGTTACTGGCACGCCGAAGTGACCGGTGCGTCCCCGGGGGACGAGTACGAGTTCGTGGTCCGCAATGGCGGCGACATCTACTGGCGAAGCGATCCCTACGCCAGGCTCATGACCCATTCCGCCGGCAACGGCGTCATCTACCAGCCCGCCTTCGACTGGGGCGGCGATTCGTTCCGCATGCCTCCGTGGAACGAGCTGGTGATCTACGAGCTGCACGTGGGCACCTTCAACGATCGCCCCGGCGGCGCGCCCGGCAACTTCCAGGGCATCATCGGCCGGCTGGGATATCTGCGTGACCTGGGCGTCAACGCGATCGAGCTGATGCCTGCCATGGAGTTCTCGACCGACTTCAGCTGGGGCTACAATCCGTCGCACATCTTCGCGGTCGAGCGGTCCGCCGGAGGACCGGACGCCCTGAAGGCGCTGGTGCACGCCGCGCACCAGCATGGGATGGCGGTGATCTTCGATGTGGTCTACAACCACTTCGGGCCGATGGATCTGGACCTCTGGCGCTTCGACGGATGGTCGCAACACGGGAAAGGCGGCATCTACTTCTACAACGATTGGCGCTGCCGCACGCCCTGGGGCGACACCCGGCCCGACTACGGCCGGAGCGAGGTGCGCCAGCTGATCCGGGACAACGCGCGCATGTGGCTGGAGGAGTTCCGCTTCGACGGCCTGCGGTGGGACGCCACGTCCTTCATCCGAAACGTGGATGGGCGTAACGATGATCCGGCGACCGATCTGGCCGACGGATGGGGGCTCATGCGGTGGATCAACGGCGAGACCGACGCGCGGCAGCCCTGGAAGCTGAACGTCGCGGAGGACCTGGCGGGCAACGAGTGGCTGACCCGAGACGCCGCACAGGGGGGCGCGGGGTTCGATACCCAGTGGGACGGCGGTTTCGTGCATCCGGTACGGGAGCTGGTCATTGCCAGAGAGGACGAGAGGCGGGACATGGACCGGCTCCGCGATGCTATCCTGCACCGCTACGGGCCCAGCGCCTTCTCCCGGGTCATCTACACCGAGTCTCACGACGAAGTGGCCAACGGCAAGGCGCGGGTGCCGGAGGAGATCTGGCCGGGCAACGCGGGAAGCTGGTTCTCGAAGAAGCGCTCCACCCTGGGCGCGGCGCTGGTGCTCACCGCGCCGGGCATCCCGATGATCTTCCAGGGTCAGGAGATGCTGGAGGACCAGTGGTTTCGCGACGTGGATCCACTCGACTGGACTAAGCTCGACACCTACCGCGGCATCGTGCAGCTGTATCGCGATCTCATCCGGCTGCGTCGCAACTGGTTCGACCATACCAGGGGGCTGCGGGGTCAGCACGCCAACGTGCATCACGTCAACAACGCGGACAAAATCCTCGCGTTCCACCGGTGGGAGCACGGTGGGGCGGGTGACGACGTGGTCGTGGTGGTCAACGCCGCCAATCGGGGCCATGCCGCCTACACCATCGGTTTCCCAAGGGCAGGGGAATGGAAGGTGAGATTCAACAGCGACTGGGCGGGGTACAGCCCCGACTTCGGCAACTGGCATTCCTACGACACCACCGCGGCGCCTGGCGACCTGCACGGGATGGGCGCGGCAGGCGACGTCGGCATCGGTCCTTACTCGGTCGTCATCCTGAGCCAGGAGCCCTAGCCTCGATCAGAACGCCACCCCCGCCCGGAAGTTGAGCGTGGTGCGCTCCGTGCTCCGCGCCACGGACAGCGACAGCACATTGGCCCCCCCGAGCCAGGCGAACCACACGCCGCCGCCGAATCCGCTGTGCCAGGTGTCGGACGATTCGCCGTCGAGGTACACCCGCCCCGCATCCGCCAGTCCCAGGACGCCGAGCGTACCGGGCACGATCAGCTTCGCCGAAGCGAGCGGTACCCGCAGCTCCGCCTGCCCGAACACGCCGGCGTCACCCATGAACCGGCCGGTCGAGTAGCCACGCACCGAGCCGCCGCCGCCGACCCGCGCGGCCTCGAAGTAGGGATAGCGGCCCCACACCTTCCGGCCCCCTGCACGGAGGTAGAGTGTGGGACTCCACCCGGACGGCGCGCTGATGTAGGCGGCCAGCGTGGCGGAGGCGCTTCCGAAGGTCTCCTCGACGTCCCACCCGCGGGGCACCAGGTCGCCGCCCAGCTCGAGCAGGAGCCCGCGGCGCGGGTTGGTCGGCAGGTCGCGCAGGTCCAGCCGCGCATAGGCCCTGGCACCGAGCGCGCCGAACCCATCACCGCCGTACGGGCGGGCCGCGCCGATGAGGCGGTCGGCGCTCAGCTCCGATTTGATGTACCTCACTCGCGGCCCCACGCCGAAGAGGAGTCCGGCGACGGGGGTGACCTCGATAGACGGCGCGAGCTCGAACTGCCAGTTGCGCACCATGTGGAACTCGCGGTTCTCGGCTTCGACGCTCTCGTTGCCCAACGCGTAGAGCCGCAGCACCTCGACGCCGGTCGCCTTGGCGGCGATCACGAACCGGAGTGCGGGGGCGGCGGTCTGCATGGTGGTGGTGAGGAGGAGACCGGGCCGGCCGCTCGTGGTGCCGAACGCGGCCTTGGCCGAGATCCGGTTGGCGAATGGCAGCTTGCGAAATCCGTAGTCGACATGGGTGAGGTTCAGGCCGAGCACCAGTCCGGCGTCCGAATTCGCACCCACCACCGGCAGGAACGTCGTCCGGCCCCCCCAGTCGGGCGGGGGAGGAGGGTCGCCTTCCCGTGGAATCGGACGCCAGTCGGCGCCCTCCTGATCCAACTTGACGCTCGGCCCATCGTCGCGGCTGATCACGTCGACACCCTCGCCGCCGATCACGCGGACCCGCACTCGTCCGGCCTCGCCGCGAGTCATCACGGTGTCGGCGCCGCCGTGGGCGTAGACCCGCACCTCGCCGGTCTCCGACGGCTCGAACTGCCGGCTCATCTGCGGGCCGCCGCTGCTGGCGGCGAGGTCGATCCGCACAGCGCCGTCCGGCGTGCCGGTGACGATGATCCGTTCGGCCGCGTCGGTCGCGTGCAGGTCGGCCTCGGCGGCGAGGTTCAGGTAGAAGCGGCGGGCGGCGTCGGGCAGCTGCGCCCTCCGGCCGCGGAGGGTGGCGGCGAGCCACCGCCGTGAGACCGCCGGGACCGTGGCGGGCATCTCCGCTATCGCGCTGTCGATGACCGCGTCGGTGAGGCGGCCTTGCACTGCCGTCACCACCGAGTCCCAGGCTGGCCAGTCGAGGCGGCTCAGCAGCTCCCGGTCTAGATCCCGGCTGTACCAGACCAGCCCCGCCACCGGCAGCCGTCCTCCGCCGAACCGCACCAGGTATGGGGCCGGACCGCTGCGGGCGAGCGCCAGTAGCAGGCCGTCGTACTGCGCAAAGGTGTGGTCGCGGTCGCGGGGAATCGGTTGCCAGGCCGAACCGGCGTCGCGGCGGCCCCAGCGCCACTGGCCACGATGCCGGTCCCAATCGCCCAGCAGAAGGTCGAGGACTCTCACTGCCAGGAAGCGGTGGACGTCCACCTGCTCCTGCCGCTCCCGCCGGAGACGGAGCAGGGTCTCGGTGCCGACGATCCAGCGGAACCCGGCGAACCCCGGGGCAGTTCCGCCAGCTCCGGCGGGCCGCTCTTGGATGTAGCCCACCATCCCCGCGAACTCCTCGCGGAACCGTCCCAGCTTCGAGTCGTTCGGCACGACCACCAGCCGCGGTTGCAGCCGAGGCACGCCGATGGCGCCTCCCAGGCGATCGGCCACGAGTGGACCGAACGGGTGCACCGCGCTGATCTGGTCCTGGAACAGGCGCTGAACCAGGGTGCCCTGGAGCTCAGGCGGGAGCTTGGCACCGGCGTCCGTGTCGGCAGGGCGGAGAACGTATTCGCGCCCGTCCGACCCGACGAAGCTGAGAGAACGGGAACGCTCGCCGCCGGCCCGCCCGAGTGGCCGGAGCCCGCCGGCGAACCCCCGCAGGTCGAGGATCGGCACGCGAACCGGGGTACTCCAGAGAGTGCGGTAGCGGGTGCCGAAGAGGAGGCGGTGGAGGCCACCTGCGCGGTAACCGGCGCCGAGGGTGGTGTCGATCGCCTGGAGGGCCCGCGGCCCGCTGACGTCCTGGGCCGCCGTCTGGGCCCGGGCGGGAAGCGTGGCGCCGAGAACCAGCGCCAAGACGAGGAACAGCCTTGCCCGCACGGCGGCTACGGTCCCCATCGCACGCGATGCCCCCGCACGTCCACGTGCAGGAACGGCCCGTGGGCCTGGCTCGGCGGGTAGAGTCCCAGCCCGCCTTCGAACGGCCGGTACCAACTGCTTCCTGAGAGCCGTTCCACTACACCCGCGAGCAGCCTCGCGTCGTCCAGGTCCACTCGACCGTCGTCGTCGAGGTCATCCATGGCGCCGTCGCGATCCTCGTCCACGTAGATGTCCGCGGCGTCGCCATACAGGTGGCGGCTGTATTGGGTCTGGTTGCCGATCGAGCGGTTGTAGTACGGCGTGCGGTACCCGCTCATGATCTGGAAGGTAGTGATGGGAAGCCCGAGACGGCTCGCCTCCTCGAGCAGCATCTCCAGCTTGAGCAGGAGCCGTTCGCGGAGCACGAGATACTTGGGGTATCCGCCGGGCTGCTTGGACACGAACTGGCCCAGCGTGAAATGCGGCGCCACCAACGTGCCGCGGTTGGCTTCCGTCACCTCGACCAGCCCCTGGGGACGCGCGTAGTTGGGGTCTCCCCGGAGCGCCCGGGTCTCGTAGCGGCCGATGCGGAACCCATCGATCGCCGGCCCGGGAGGTCGGGGCACGAGGACGAAGGCGTGGAGGGCGATGGTCGCCCCGGATGCCGAGTCGCGGACGACGATGGCGGAGACGCCCTTCCTTAGGGGCGCGGTCCACCCCCAGCGCGCCGGGCCCGCTCGCTCGAGCCGTCCGTCTCCCGCCTCGGCGGAGTAGCGAGACAGGGTATCGGTGAGCACCGCCTCGATCCGCACGGCTTCACCCGGCATGACGAACATCGCCATGACCGGGTACGGGCTCACCTCGTCCTTGAACTTGACCGCAAAGGAGGGATGGGTTCCGGAATCGACCGCGGCGATCGGCTCGCGGCGCGGAGGTGGCGCCGGAGCCTCCTGCCCGCTCGAAGACAGGATCGCCGCCGGCAGTGCCGCAGGAAGCGCGAGCTTGAGCCACCACGCCGGTGCCCGCACGGACCTACCCTCCGAGAAGCCGACTCAACTCCTCGCAGATCGGAGGCTCGTCGAGCAGCGGCTTGCCCAGCCGGGCGATAGCCCGGCGATCCTTGCCGTACGGGTCGTTCCGGAAGTGCAGCTCTCCCTCGCGCATGAAGGCGGTGAGATAGACGAGGTACACCGGGACCGGCCGCTCGAGCGACACGCTGAGGCTCTTGACTGCCGAAGAGTCGTGCATCGCGTCCCGGATCTTTCCCTCGTCCCATCCGTCCTGTCCATCCAACGCGAATTCGGCGAGCTGGACCGGATCCTCGACCCGGACGCACCCGTGACTGAGGGTGCGCACCGGCTGGTCGAACAGCTTCCGGCTCGGAGTGTCGTGGAGATAGATGTTGAACCGGTTTGGGAACATGAACTTGAGCAACCCGAGCGAGTTGCTTTCCCCGGACTTCTGACGCACACGGTACCGGACATCGCCGGTGTCCACGTCGTCCCAGTCGATCGACGAGGGATCGCGCACCAGCGAGTCTCCCTGGGTGTCGACTACCTCGAAGTCATGCTGAGCCAGGTGGTAGATGTCGTCCTGAAGCTTGGGAAGCATTTCGTTGGCCATAATGCTCGGCGGGACGTTCCACTCCGGACGGAAGACCAGGTAGGTCATCGAGTCGGCGAACACGGGAGTCGCGTTCTGATACTCGTCGCCCACGATCACCCGCTGCTCGAAGGCCTCCCGTCCCCCGTCGTAGGCGCGGAGACGAAAATCCGGGATGTTGACCAGGACATAGCGATCCGCGAACTCGGCCGGCAGCCAGCGGAACCGGTCCAGGTTGAGCTCGATCTGGCGTATCCGGGTCTCGACCGGGACGTTGAGCGCCGACAAGGTCGCTCCGCCGACGCTGCTGTCGGCCTCGATGCCGTGCCGTGCCTGGAAACGGGCCACCGCTTCGGTGACCTCGTCATCGTAGACCGGGTCGGCGTCCTCGGGCGCGTCGAGCTCCTTCGAGGCCCGGAGCCGCTCGCGGAGTGCGGCGACCCGGGTGCCCTGGTCGCCGCGCTTCAGCTCCTTGCCCGCGGGCACGGTCGGCCATCCTCGCCCCCGGAGCAGCTCGCGGTGCTCCTCCAGCGCTTCGACCAGCTCCCGGTATTCCTTCTGCGGAGGCCGGAGCGCGTCCAGCATGTCCGGAAACCCGTCGTCCGCTATCGCGGCTCGCAGCGTGCTGTCGATGATCGAGCGGCGCGAGCGCAGATACCATCCGTCGTCGACCGCGCGCGGATCCAGGCGGCCGGCCAGCAGATCCGTCCCGAAGCCGAGCATGATCGCGGTGAGCCTGAGGTCGAGCGCGGCGATCTCGTCGGGGCCCGCCTGCTCCCGGTCCTTCACCGCCTGAACGGCTCGCCGGAGGCCCTCGAGATCGTAATCGGTGGGGCGAAGTCCCTCCCGCTGGGCGCGGCAGATGGAGGCCACCAGGTCACGGGCCCGGCCGAGCGGATTTCCGCCCTTGCTCCAGAGTGGGCGCTCGTCACGGTCGCGGTAGACTTCCCGTACCAGGCTCCAGCTGGCGCCGCCGAGATAGGACGGCGCCTTGGCGGACGAGATCCGCTCCCGGATCTGCTGTCGCACATCGTCGTCGAGGCCCTTGGAGCATCCGCTGACCCCGGCCAGCACGACGAGACACGACGAGGCCATCCAAATGGCTCGACTCATGGCACTCCCAGCCGACAAGATGGATGGAGTATGTGGGAATTTCGGGTATTAGACGGTGGCCTCCCTCACAGGATCGCTGGTCTACAGGCGCAGCCGAGCCGGACAACAGGCCGCGGTCTGCCGCACCTCTGCGCCGCTGGTTACCTTAGAAAGCCCCCGATGCCCAACTCGTGATCCACTCCTCGAACGGCTCGCTCCGTTACTCGCCGCGCGACCTGGTCTCCTACCTCGAAGGCGACTTCGCCGCGTGGTGCGACCGGATGTTCGCCGAGCGCGGGCGTGCCGGAAGTGCCGGCTCCGCCGAGCTGGAGTGGCTCACGCCCGACGAGGGAGACTTGGAGCTCGCGCTCGCCGCCCGGAAGGGCACCGAGCACGAGCTGCGCTACCTCCAACAGCTCCGCCGGCGCGAGCCCGCGCTGGTCGAGATCACCCGGGACGACCCGGCCGGACCCGACCTGACCGCCGCCGCGATGCGATCCGGCGCCCCCGCCATCTACCAGGCCCATCTCGTCGCCGATGGCTGGCATGGTTTCCCCGACTTCCTGTTCCGCTGCCCTGGTGATCCCTGCGCCTGCGGCGGCTGGCACTACACGCCGTGGGACACCAAGCTCGCCCGCTCTGCCAAGCCCCACTTCCTCCTCCAGCTCTGCGCCTACGCCGAGATGCTGGAGGCGATTCGCGGATTCCGGCCCGGCGAGATGGTGTTTGTGCTGGGGCAGGGGGAGGAGCGGGCGTACCAGACCCGGCACTACTTCCACTATTACCGGCAGCTCAAGCGGTCGTTCGTGGCGTTCCAGGCGGCGTGGGCCGCGGCGAGCGTGCCCGACCCCGGGCTGGACCGGCGCTGGGGGCGCTGGAGCCAGGCCGCGGATCGGCGACTCGACCAGGCCGACCACCTGAGCCGCGTCGCCAACATCACCAGGGGCCAGGTGCGGCGCATCGAGGACGCCGGGATCCGGACGCTCACCACCCTTGCCGGCTGCGGGGCCGACCAGCGTCCGCACCGGGTTTCCCCCCAGGTGTTCGAGCGGCTGCGGACGCAGGCGCTGCTCCAGCTCGAGTCGCGCGGATTTCCCCAGCCGCTCTGGCGGCCGCGCCCGCCGGTGCCGGATGAGCCGCGCCTGGGCCTGGCGCAGCTTCCTCCCAGGTCGGACGGCGACGTGTTCTTCGACATGGAAGGCTTTCCCTACGACGACCGGCTGGAGTACCTGTTCGGCGCCGTCACCCTGGACGAGGTCACACCTCGATTCCACGACTGGTGGGCCCACGACGAGGCCGAAGAGCGCATGGCGTTCGAGGGATTCATCGACTGGCTGGTGGCCCGCCGTCGCGTGGACCCCTCGCTGCGCGTCTACCACTACGCCTCGTACGAGACGGCCGCGGTCAAGCGGCTCATGGGCAAATACGGCACCCGCGAGACCGAGGTGGACGACCTGCTCCGCGGCGGAGTGTTCGTGGACCTGTACGCGATCGTGCGTCAGGGGTTCGTGATCGGCACCACCAGTTATTCGCTGAAGGAGATCGAGCGGCTGTATCTCCCGCCCCGGACGGGGCCGGTGCTCTCGGCAGGCGGGTCGGTGGTCGAGTACCAGCGGTGGATGGACAGCGGCGAGCCGAGGCGGTGGGAGCAGTCGCCGCATCCTCGAGGGCATCCGCCGGTACAACCAGGTGGACTGCGAGTCCACCTGGGCGCTCCGTGGCTGGCTGCTGGACCGGCAGCGGGAGAGCGGCATTGGCTACGTCCCCGATCCGCTGCGAGACGGGAACCCGCCGGAGCCCGACCCGGATCGGGCCGCCGCGGAGGCGCTCGCCTTCCGCCTGCGGGAGCGGGCGAAGACCGGCGGCGTGGGCGAGGCCGCACTGCTGGACGAGCTGGTCGGCTGTCTCGTCGAGTTCCACCGCCGCGAGGAGAAGCCGATGTGGTGGCGGAAGTTCGAGCGCCACGAGATGACGGTGGAGGAGCGCTTCGACGATCGTGACTGCCTGGCCGGCCTGACGCGCACCGCGACGCCGTCCCGGCCGATCAAGCAATCCACCGGCCTGGAGTACCGCTACGATCCCGCGCAGGAGACCACGCTGCGGGAGGGCGACAAGTGCTTCATCGCGGGGACGGAGCTCGGGTGCGAGATCCTCCGGATGGACGAGGCCGCCCCGCTGGTGGAGCTCAAGGCCGGCCCGGGAAAGTCGCTGCCCGACCGGCTCTGCCTCATCCCCAACGAGTGGGTGCCCGCGGGCACCATCAAGCAGGCCGTCTTCCGGTATGCGGAAGCGTGGGAGCGCGGCGAAGTGGCTTCTCAGGCGGTGGACGACCTGCTCCGCAGGCGGACGCCGCGGATCGCGGGCCACGGGCGCGGCCCGCTGGTCGGCGTGGACGATAGCCTGCTGCCCCGGGTCCGCGACCTGGCGGCCCGGCTCGACGGCGGCACGCTCTGCATCCAGGGCCCGCCCGGCACCGGCAAGACTTTCACGGCCGCCGCGATCATCGCGGACCTGCTCCGGCAGGGGCGCCGGATCGGCGTTACCGCGCAGAGCCACAAGGTCATCCTCAACCTGATGGACGCCGTCGTCGAAGCGATGAAGCGGGAACGGGTGACCGCCCCGCTGTACAAGGTCCTCGGCCAGGACGAGGATCCGCTGCCGCAGGGCAGCGTGATCGGGCCGCTCAAGTCGAAGGACGTGGCCGGCGTCCTCGGGGACGGTGCGGTGCTGGTGGGGGGCACGGCCTGGGTCTTCAGCCGGGAGGATCTGGCCGGGCGCTTCGACTGCCTGGTCATCGACGAGGCCGGCCAGGTCCCCCTCGCCAACGCGGTCGCGGTCGGCCTCTCGGCCCGGAACCTGATCCTGGTCGGCGACCAGATGCAGCTCTCGCAGCCGACGCAGGGCACCCACCCGGGCGACACCGGCCTCTCCTGCCTGGAGTACCTGCTCCACGGCCGCGCCACCGTCCCGCCCGACCTCGGCGTCCTGCTCGACAGCTCCCGCCGGATGCATCCCGACGTGTGCCGGTTCGTGTCGGAGGCGGTGTACGACGGGCGGCTTCGGAGCAGCCCGGGGACCGAGCGGCACCGGGTCGTCCGCGGACCCGGTACAACGCTGGTGCCGGCGGAGACCGGCATCGTGTGGGTGCCGGTGAAGCATGACGGCTGCACCCAGTCCAGTGACGAGGAGTGCGACGCGATCGTCGCCATCGTCGAAGAGCTGTTGGGTCGGATGGTCGTCGGGCGCGAGGGGCCCGAGCGCCCGATGACGGCGGAGGACATTCTGGTCGTGGCGCCGTTCAACCTCCAGGTGCGCTGTCTGCGGGAGCGGCTCGAGCCCGAGGTCCGGATCGGCTCGGTGGACAAGTTCCAGGGGCAGGAGGCGGCGGTCGTCATCGTGTCGCTCTGCGCTTCCACCCTCGACGAGGCGCCCCGGGGGGCGCCGTTCCTGCTCAGCCCCAACCGGCTCAACGTCGCGGTGTCACGGGCGGAGGCGCTGGCGATCGTGGTGGGGTCGCCGGAGCTGATCGAGGTGCGCTGCCGGTCGGTGGAGGAGATGCGGCTGGTGAATCTGCTGTGTCACCTGGTGCAGTACGCGGAGGAGAAAGGAAGGTTGTTCTACGACCGCCACTAGAGCCCGGCCGGCCGTTGCCGTCGTGGCCGTGCACGGTGTCGCGGATCAAGCCCCGAACTCGTCGGCGGAGGCGATCGCCGGCCTGCTGCTGGAGTACGGAGATGGGGCCAGGACCTTCACCGCGGCCCGGGAGATCACGCTCCACATTCCAACCCGGCCCGCCCTCGTGACGGATGCTCCTCGGCCACGCACGTTCTTCGACGATGCCCGAGCCCCTGGCGCCGCCCCGTTGGCTGACACCGGTGGGCATGAGCCGGATGCCGCTCCCGATCACCAGCTCATGCGCTCGCAGTTACAGGGGTATGAGGGCAGTGGACAGCCCTACAGGACGGTCCGCCTCGAGACCCAGCGCCTCGACCCTCACGGTCGGCCTGACATCGATGTGCACGTCTACGAGATGTACTGGGCCGATCTCTCCCGCCTGGGCACCGGGGTCCTGCGGTTCTTCAGCGAGCTCTATCAGCTGTTGTTTCATTCGGCCAACCTGGGCCGGCAGACGCTGGACTACGCGGCCCTCGAGCATGAGGACGGTCGCCTATGGAGATCGTTGTGCGGGGTGCACAAGTGGGCGGTGCGGATCCTCACCATCCTCATTCCCGTGCTCGCTCTGGTGATCCTCTTCATCGGCTCCACGCCCGTGGCTCTGGCGGCCCCGCCGCAATGGCGATCGCCGATGGCCATCGCGCTGTTGGGCGCCGCCGGAGGCCTCCTCCTGGCCGTGCGACGCTACCGACGGGGTGCGCCGAAGAGCCTCGCCCGCTGGACCCTGGGGTGGGCGCTCGGCATCGCCCTGCTCGCGGGACTGGCGCGCTGGGTGCTCACCTGGCACGAAGCGCATCTCACGCGGCTGCTGGTCGTGGAGTGGCTCCTAGTGGGCGGGTTGATCCTGCTCCTGGTGCTCCGGGCATACAATCGATATCGGCCCGGCGCGCTCAAGGTGGGACTGGGTTTGTATGCCTTGGGCGCGGTGGCCTGCCTGGGGCTGACGTTCTCTCGCGGCGGGGGATGTCGACACCAGGGGTCTGACGCTCGCCACCGTCAGCGCGACGCGCGGAGTCCTCACGACGGTCGAGACACTGTGGCTTTCAGGCATTTTCGCGTGGGGCGCATTCTGCCTGTTGGGGTTGATCTCGTGGCTGTTGGGCGCCCTGGCGGTCCACCTGGCTCGGAAGGCCGTGGGGCGTGCGACGGACGGGGATGAGGCCGCCGCGCGCGCCGATCGCGCGGCGCGCGCCGTTCGAACATCCCGGCTGACGCTCGCCCTTCCGGCGGCGGCCTTCATGCTGGTGACGACGTTGCTTTGGATTGCCGTGGTGTACGCGGGCGAGACCTTGCTCCGTCGCACCACGCTCGCGCCCCTGCTGGAGGTGGAGCACTGTCCGCGAGTGCTTCCCGGGTGCGGGACCATTCAAGATTTCCTCGATGCCCTGCTGTGGAACATCACGACCCTCGGCCTGCCGCTCGCGGCGCTGCTGCTGGGTATCGGGCTCAGCCTGCTCGGGTGGTGGCTGGTGCCCATTGCGATTACGGAGGCGCGGCTCCCGCCGGACGACGCGAAGGCGCGGGACCTCTCCCACCGAATGGGAATCTGGCTCAGCACCGGGATGGCGTACGCCCTGCTCTGGATCGCGCGCCTGGTCGCGATCGCGGTCCTGGTCGGGGTTACCGCTTATCTGGTGTCATTCGCGATCACGGGAGCCGGCGACTCGCAGCAGGAAAACAGCCCACTGATCGGTCCACAGTTCGGCTCCGCCGTCACGGCGGCCGCGGCCATGGTCCGCGGGGCGCTCAAGGTCATCGGAGGCTTTCTGGTGGCCGGCGCCGTCGGCGTGCTCGCGCTCCGACGCGGACGCCTCGAGGCGCTGAGCCGCTCCGTGCGACCGATACTCGACGTGGTGCTGGACGTCGATGGCTATCTCCGAGAGCATCCCCGGGCACGGACGCCGCGGGCCCGCATCGCCGAGCGGTATGTATCCCTGCTGCGCTATCTCTGCGCCTGGCGAAACCCCGACGCGCCGGATGCGCCGTACAGCGCGATCGTCATTCTCGCGCACAGCCAGGGGACGGTGATCTCCACCGACCTGTTGGGCTTCGTGCGGAGGGAGCGCGATCCGGCGCTCGATCCGATCGTCCAGGAGGCCCGTTCCTCGGGCGGCGGCCCGACCATTCCGACCTACCTGTTCACCATGGGGTCCCCGCTGCGGCAGCTCTACGAGCAGTTCTTTCCCCATCTCTATTCCTGGGTGGCGCGCCGTCCCAAAGCCTGGCGCCGCGCCGATCTCGTTGCCCCGGCTGCCCTGGCCGGGGCCGCCCCCGCTGAGGAGAAGTTGTTTCCCAATCCCGATCCCGCAGGCATGCGGGTGTCGCGGTGGGTGAACGCCTACCGCAGTGGGGACTACGTCGGCAGGTATCTCTGGCTTCGGGAAACTGCCGAGGATCGGTTCTGGCCGGAGGCGCGAAACTGGGATCCCCAGGGGCGGCGCTGCGATCTCTGCGTTGGGGCGGGCGCGCACACGCACTATTGGGATAGTCGGCTCATCGCCGAAGAGCTCGGCGCCCTGATCGGCGAGGGGGCCATGCTGGGGCCTTGATTCGAGGCTGCGCCGGCCATACAGCCAGACCGCCTCCCCTTCAATCGATGTCGCAAAACGGACCCATGTTGTCGCAAAAAGGGCCTAGCACTCCGGTGGCAGAATTGAATCCTAGGACCAGACATTGATCAGCCTGCCGTTCTTCCGTCGAACCTCGCAAAGCAGGTCGGCGGGCCGCCTCCCGCTCTTCCCGCCGGCCTCCACCAGGAGGTAGGTATGCCTCCGAGCATCCCCCGAGGCATGGCCGTGGTGGCGTGGAGGGTGTGATCGACAGAGCCGCGGGAGCCGAGTGAACAATTAGTTCCGCTAACGCGGCAGGACCACGACTGCCGCCGGCGGACACGGTCCTAGGGAGGATCAATGAAGCCGTCCCCTCAGTCCCTGCTCTGGCTGGTGGTCGCGTGCCTCCCAGCCGCATCACTGGCGGCCCAGACCGGAGCACAGGACTCCACCCCACCATTTCCCTGCGCCGACACTTCCCTGACCCAGTGGCTCGCCGCGGACACGGCCGCCAGCGGCAACAAGGTGGATGCCCGGGCCCTCAAGGAGCACTTCCTCGCGCGAACCTACGCGCCGATCCTGCGATTTGCCCCCAGTGAGCGGTACTTCCCCACCATCCCCTTCTGGACCGCGTTCCTGGACACGGCGGGAGCATTGACGCCGCTGCCCAGCCGGCAACAGCGGGCGCGCCTCGGTGATGAGAAGTCGCGGCTTCCGTTGGTCTCGGCGGTCCGTGAGGCCTATGACGACGCACTCAACCTCTCCGCGCGCCCCTACGAGCTGAAGCTTCCACTGCCGGTAGTGTTTTATCGAGTGTGCGACCTCATGGAGGTCGATACTGCCGCCGACGCGCTGGGGAGGACGCGTTCCTCGGCTTCGAGGGCCCAGGAAAACGAGCGGCGCTGGCGGAAGAAGTCGGACCATCTATGGAGCTACCTTCGCAGCGACGAACAGGCCTGGCATCGCTTCGGCCTCGAGGGGGCCCGGACTTCCGACACTACGCTCACCGAGGCCGATACCTCGTACGGGGTCACCCAGCTCCCCGCCGTCACGCGGTCCGATTCGCTGATCCGATTCATTCGGCACTTCCACGTGATCCAATACTTCGTCTACTACCTGCAGGACTGGGGACTGATGGGCCATTCGGAGGATATCGAGTACGCCTTCGTATTCGTCCCCGCCGATTCGACCGCCGCCAAGAGCTTCAGGGTGGTCGTCGGCGCGGGCCACGACCCGCCGGCGCCGAACAACGTACTGGTCATGGCCGCCCGCGATGCCTCGAAGCGGCGCTACTATCACCCGAACATCCTGGTCGAGCTGGGCGGCCACTCCAGCGCCCCCGACATGCCGCCGTTCGGCCAGTTCAGCGCGGGACTCGACGTGAACTGGCACATCGACGACCTGTGGGGCACGCGGGATGAGCAGGCCATGGCCGGCCTTTCGTTCTCCGGCCGGTACGAGGGAACGATGACGTTCCCACGGGACCCGGAGGACGCCGTCACGCTGTTCCCCAAGGGGTTCGGCACCGGCTCGGATTCCGGCCGCGGCGTGCTCGCCGATCTGGTGAGGGTTTCGCCGGACTACCTCGCCGCGCGGGCGCACGAGGCCAGTCACCGGAAGGATCCGCCTTCAACCGAGCGCAGAGAGCTGGCGGAGCGCATCCTGGCCGCCTATCGAACCACCCTGGGCGACTTCGAAGCGCGCCGCCGCTCGGCAATCGAGAAATCGGCAAGCGTGGACTCGGTCCGCTCGAAGTACGGCGCCGGAGACGACAAGGTCCAAGTCCAGCAGGCCCCACCGATGCCGGAGTCCGAGGTCGATGAAGCGGTGGCGAAGGACGCGAGGGCACGTGCGGCCGACCTCGATACCATCGACAGCAGGCGCAGCGGCCGGATCCGCAACGCCATCGACAGTCTCTTGCGCCTGGCGAAATGCCCCGATACCGACCTCGTCCCGGCGGGGCCGCCAGCCGGGTGTCCCCAGTGGCTCCCGGACACCGTGCGCGACAGCATGGCGCAACGGGTCGTCGACCTGCTGGAGACGAGAAGCGAGCTGATACCGGCCGACGCCCTCATGAGTCAACTCCTGGAGCTTCTGGTGCCGGATCCGGATACCAGTGGATCCCCCTTGGACGCGATCACCACCGAGATCGGACAGGTCGTCACCGAGCGGCTCCGGCCGGAATACTCCCTGCTGCCGGTGCGTTATCTCCAGGCCCTCTATCAAGGCGCATCGCGAGATACCACGAAGACCGACGTCCAGATGGTCGCGCGACACCTGAAACTGATAACCCGGCTGCTGCATCCGGTCACCTGCGACGAGCTGGCTTGCGGCTTGTTCCTGCGGAAGGGAGCCGACTTCGAATCGGAGTTCGCCAAGGTGGTCTGCCGCCCCCCCGAGGGGACCGATTCAGTACCGGGAAGCGTCCACTGGCCACGGAGCTTGGCCTGCACCTTCAACTCGTCGCACGTCGACTCCATGCGCTTCTGGAACGAGGACGTGTACGACCTCCGCAGGGACGGCTTCAACAAGTCCCGCCGCTGGCCCGCCTTCAAGCACAAGATCTGGGAGCACGCGCTGTACCGACAGCCGGAACTGATCTTTCGGACCCACTTGTTCCGGCCCACGCTCCTGCAGGTCAAGCGATCCCGCGCCGCCTTCGAGAGGCTGCTGCATGCGGGCTACAACCTGCACACCGGGCGGGCGTCGCATCCTTATGTAGGGGTGATCATGCCGGCGTTTCGCAGCGTGGCCAAGCTCCCAGGCTATCTTGCGTTTCAAATAGGACCCTATTTCGGATGGCCCTATCGGGAACGCGCGACGAACATCGGACTGGGATTTCTCTATGACCGGCAGTTCGTCTACTTCTACGGTCTCTTTTTGAAGGGACACTGGGTCAACAACCGGAGCGCCGTCGAAGCGGGCAGCGGCGCTTCGGACTTCACCTGGACCTTGGGCGCCTCGCTGTGGCTCCCATTCCTTTCACAAGTGCACCTGCGCCCCGGCCTCCGCTTCGACACCGATGGCATCCGGCCACTGCTCGACCGCACGGTGTGGGACCTGCAGGTCGAGCTCCGCCGCTGATGCGCCGTGCACTGCCCGCGAGCGCATTCCTGCGACTGATGCGGCTGTGCCTGCTCACGCTGGTGACGGTCGCCGCGTTGCCGGCTCGCGCGGAGGGCCAGCAATTCGGGCTCGATCTCACGGTCAGCAACCGTCACGTCTGGCATGGCATCACACGCAAGAACGGGTATGGGGCCCAGGGCGACGGCTACGTCATGGTACGGCGTCGCGATCTTTGGCTGACAGCCGGTGTATGGGCCAACCTCGAGCTGGAGCAGAGCGGGCGGTTCGGTCTCACGGATCGGGGCACGGGAAGGTGGGGCTTCACCGAGGTGGACTACTGGGTGGAGGCGTCGGTGCCGTGGGAGGGGATCGAGTCCACTCTGGGATGGACCGCGTATACCTTCGTCACGCCGGATCCATCTCCCGGGCGTGACGGTGAATTCGATACCCACGAGGTCTACGCGCGAGTCCGGCTGCGGTCGCTCTACCTCTCGCCCCACCTCAGCGCGTATTACGACGTGGATCGCGTCGACGGGATGTATCTCGAAGGCGGCGTCACGCTGCCCGTGCTCGCGAACCCCACCGGACGACCGTACTGGAGTCTCTTTCTCGGCGCCACGGCGGGATTCAACGTGGGCCAGGGCCCGAACACGTCGGAGCCGGCCGAGCTCGCCAACTTCGACGACCGGGGCATAACCCACCTGGATCTCTCGGCGGCTTTCAACCTGAAGGCGCCGGTGTTTCCGGCCGGGACCCAGGTCGTGCTGCACCTCCAGTTCAACCGCGACGCTGCCACCGAGCGGGATGGAATTCGACCCTCCGACCGCCGGGACCGGACTTTCTGGTTCGCGGTAGTCACCAGCCTGCCCAGTCTCGGCGGAGAGGACTGAGCGTGCCCAGGCCGCGTGCCGTGGTGAGCTGGGTTGCCGTGATTTCTCTCTTGGGATGCGTGCCCGGGAAGCCCCGGTGGTTGGTGGCGCCGTACTCGAGCGCACCGACGCCGCCGACCCGTGAGGCCGTCCTCCACGCGGGCATTGGGCGCGCCGACATCACTCCGTATCCCGGATTGGGCCTGGCCGGCAACGGGCCGGAAGGAAAGCGGGCGGTCGGCTACCGCACCCGTCTCTACGCCCGGGCCATCCTGCTTCAGGATCCAGCGGGCGAAAGAGTAGCGCTCGTCGTGGCCGACCTCCCGCACATCTCCATTCTTCTCCACCGCGAGGTGGCTGCGCGGGTACGACGGGCGATCGGGATGGGCGTCGATCGATTGATCCTTTCCGCGACGCACACCCATTCGGGGCCGGGCCACTTCTACGAGACCCATCAGCTAAACGGCATCACCTCGCGCGTGCCGGGCTACGACACCACGGTGGTGAGATTTCTGGCCGACGCGATCGCACAGGCCGTCACGGACGCCGCGAATGACCTCCACCCCGCGCGGCTGGCCTGGCGTGCGATGCCGGTGTGGGGTCACACGCGGAATCGGATGTACGACGCCTTCCGACGCAACGCTCCGCTCGAGTCTCCCTTCGGGCCGGCCCCATCGGACCTCGATCCGGCCCGGAAGTCGGTCAATCCGCTGTGGACCATGCTTCGGATCGAGGTCAGGGACACGAACTCTCCGCGCGAGGGACCGTTCCGGCCGGCCGCGGCGTACAGCGTCTTCGCCCTGCACGGTACCGGCAACACCTCCGAGAACGAGCTGTACGACGGCGACATCCACGCACTGGTGGAACGGGGACTGGAGCGACATATCGACAGCCTGCGCCGAGTTGGGGGAGACCTCGGCCGGTCGGTCCACGTCTTTGCCAACGGAACCGAGGGCGACGTGTCGCCGGACTGGCCGGCGCAGACGCGCTGCCCCCTGCCGCTGCTCCGGCCGCTGCGCCGTCCGGCCGGACCGCGCACGCCGGAGAACTGGGGGTGGCAACACGCCAGCCCTGCCGCCATCGGCCGGTGCGAGGCAGCGGCTCGAGCATACGTCAACGCGGTCGGCGACACTCTCGCGCGGCGGGCGGCGGCGCTGTTCGACACACTCGCTCGCGGGTCCATGTCCGATACGGTCCACATCGGCGTTGCGTTCCGCACCCTCGCGTTGGCGGACAGTCACCAGGTGCTCGGCGTCTGCCCCAGCCCCCAGATCGGGACTTCGACCGCGGCGGGCGCCGATGACGGAGTAACTCGGTACCGCGGATTCCGGTTGTTCGGCCTCTTCCCGCTCGGACTGGAACAGGGGAAGAGCGCGGTTCGCGGCGATCCCAAGGGATGCCACGCCGAGAAGCGGACCACGCTCAGCGCGCTGACAGCGAAGCATGCCTTTCCCGAGCATGCGCAAGTCAGCGTGGTCAGGATCGGGGACCTATTGTTGGGGGCGCTCCCCGGCGAGCCGACCACGATGGTGGGCGTGGCCGTGAGCGACTCGATGCTCGCGGCGGCGACCCAGGCGGGGCGTCCGGCCTCCAGCGCAGTGATCCTGAGCCATACCAACGGCTTCGTCAACTACGTCACGACGGCGGCGGAGTACACGGCGCAGACGTATGAAGGCGGGTCGACGATCTACGGACCGAACGAAGCCGCCATGTTCGCCCGCGAGCTCGGGCGGCTTACTGCCTCGCTGGTCCAGAAGGGCGGAGCCAGCCCGGGCACGCCTGACGACTCGGTGCTCGTGTATCCCGGCAAGATCGAAACCGTGGTGCCGGAGGAGAAGGTCGTGGCGGTCGAGCGTGGCATCCTGGAGCTTCACTGCAGGGCGGATACGGCGGTGGCCCGATGGGTGGATCTTCACCCCTCGCGCTTTGCGCCGTCGGCGGGGCTGGTGCTCGAATGGCAGCGCCGGGTGAGTGGCCGATGGATGCCCGCGGCCGTCGACGACGATCCGCATGTCGAGGTGCGATTCACCGGCGGGAAGCGGCTTGGCGGTTGGGTCTGGGAGTCGCGGTGGACTCCTCGCGGGGTGCCGGGACCGTTCCGATTCGTGCTGCTGCCGCGGCTGGAGATGGGGGAGGTGGCAGGCGAATGCGACCCGGTAACCGCCGAATCGTAGTCTGCTGGAAGAAGCATGTCCGAGTGCTCGGGAGACGGCAGTGAGTCGGGCGACCTATTCGCTTCTGAGCGCAGCCGCCGGCGAAAGCCGCCCCGCCCGGCGGGCGGGCACGATCGTGGCGAGTAGAATCGCGGCCACCAGCACGCCGGTGCTCGCGACGTAGGTGACCGGATCGACCGGACTCACTTCGAAGGTCACCGCGCGCATGACACCGCCGAGCGCCAGCGCGGCGCAAAGCCCTACCGCGGACCCGACAGACGCAGTCGCCAGTCCCTCGCGCAGCACCAGGCGCACGACGCGGGTGTCGCTGGCGCCGAGGGCCAGACGAATCGCCAGCTCACGCCTTCGCTGCGCCACGAACTGCGCCGCCACCCCGTAAACCCCCACGAACGCCAGGCTGAGCGCCAGAATCGCGAAGCTCGCCACCAGGAGCGCGCCGAACCTGCGACGCCCGCCCGACTCGCGCATCAGCTGCCGGATGGTCGCGACCTCCGCCAACGGCATGCTGGGGTCGACCTCGCGGAGTGCCGCCCGCAGGTCGACGGCCACCAACGCCGGATCTCTCGCCGAGCGCACCGCTAGATACAACGTCGGTGAGGTCTCCGTGCTCTGGGCGTAGAGCTGGTAGACCTCCGGCTCGGGCGGAACGTCGAGCGATTCGAATCGCTCGTCCGCCACCACTCCGACCACGGTGAGTCGAGGGAAGCGGAATCCCGCCGGCAGGATGGACGAGACCATGTGCTCGGGCGGCCCCAGCCAGAGCATCTTGCCCACCGGATCGCCGCCGGGCCAGAAGCGCCGCGCCATCGCTTGATTGACGACCGCGACACCCGGACTGCCGGCCCGGTCGTGCGGCTCGAAGGTGCGTCCGGCGATCCGGCGGACGCCCAGGGTGCGAAAGTACTGTTGGCTCACCAATCGGTATCCCACGGTGGGGACCTGATCCGGCGCGGTGGGCATCGGCCGGTCGCCGAAGGTGACCCGCTTGCCCCACCCGCCGCCGCGCAGCGACAGGGCCGAGGTCAGGGCCGCCGATTCCACCTGCGGCATCGCCTCCACCCGGCCGAGGAGATCGTCGGCGAACCGCCAGACGCGGGCCGCCTCGGGATATTCCGCGGTCCTGATCGGCATCGACGCCGTGACCAGGCCGTCAGCCTGGAACCCCGGGTCCACCCGGGTCATGGCGAGGAAGCTGCGCAGCAGCAACCCCGATCCCACGAGCAGTACCAGCGCCAGGGCGACCTGGCCGCCGACCAGCAGTCGGCGCAGGCGCTGGTGTCCGGCGAAGGCCGAGAGCCGGGCGCCTCCGCGGAGCTCCTCGTGTCCCTCGCCGCAGGTCAGCCGCAATGCCGGCACCAGGGCGAATCCGACCCCGGTGAGCACCGTCAGCGCCAGCGTGAGGCCGAGCACGCGGCCGTCTATGGCGACCTCATCCAGTCGGGGGATGTCGCGCGGGCCGAACGCCCGCATCAGGTGCACCGCCACAGAGGCGATCATCAATCCCGCAGCGGCACCGGCCGCGCTCAGCAGCAAGCCCTCGGTCAGGAGCTGACGCACCAGCCGGGAGCGCGTCGCCCCCAGACCTGCGCGCATCGCGAGCTCACGACGGCGGCCCGCCGCCCGCGCCAGCAGCAGGCCGGCGACGTTGGCGCAGGTGATCGCCAGCAACAGGCCGGTCGCGCCGAGCAGGAGCAGTAGGGCGCGGCGCGCTTCCCCTACCGTCTGCTCGTGGAGTGGGACGACCCGCACGGCGCGCAGCGAGGCCTGCGGATGGTCCGCAGCCACTTGGGCCGCGACCCGCGCGAGATCGCTGCTTGCCCGCTCGACGCTCACGCCGTCCCTCATTCGACCCACCACGTACACGAAGTAGTTGCCCCGGGTGTTGAGGATATCGTCGGCCGCGAACGCCATTGGCAGCCAGACCTCGGCGCTCCGGTCGGGGAACCGGAAGGAGGCCGGCATCACCCCGATCACCGTGTGTGGGGCTCCGTCGAGCGTCACCGAAGACCCGATGATCGTCTGCCGGCCGCCGAACCGGTCCCTCCAGGCGGCGTGGCTCAACAGCACGACCCGGTCTCCTCCCGGCAGCTCTTCGTCCTGGCGGAACGCGCGTCCCAGGAGCGGCGCGACCTCGAGGATCGAGAACATGCCCGCGGTCGCACGGGCCGCGGCGAGCCGCACCGGCTCGCCGTCGATCAGCAGGTTCGCGGCGGTCGAGTAGTACCCGCCGACGCCATCGAACGCGGAGGAGCGGTCGCGGAACTCCCGGAAGTCCGGAGGCGAGCTGGCCCACGGCTCGGTCTCGCCGCGGGTGAGCGACCACACGGTGACCAGACGCTCCGCGTCGGGGTAGGGCAAAGGCCGGAGGAGTACGCCGTCGACCACGCAGACAACCGCGGTTGTTCCACCGACGCCCAGGGCGAGCGTCAGCACCGCGGAGAGCGAGAATCCGGGACTCCGCACCAGCCAGCGGGCGGCGTAGCGCAGGTCGGCGAGGAGGTCCTCCAGGAGCCTGGTCCCCCGAGCATCGCGGTGGTCCTCTCGCACCCGCTCGACCCCGCCGAACGCGATTTTGGCCGCGCGCCACGCCTCGTCCGGCGACATGCCGCGGCGGATGTTCGCTTCGGTCTCCATCTCCAGGTGGAAGCGGATCTCCTCGGAGAGATCCCGTTCGACGGTGCCGCGACGCAGCAAGGCGCGCACTCGGCCACGGAGACCGGCCAGCCAGCCAGCAGGACTCATCGGGTCCCCTCAGGTCGTCCGGAGGATGAGCTCGACGGCGCGGGCGTACTTGCGCCAGGTATCCGTCTCGCGGCGGAGGTGGCGCTCGCCCAGCGCCGTGAGGCGATAGTATTTGGCCCGCCGGTTGTTCTCGGTGACACCCCAGTCGCCGGTGACCCACCCCCGCCGCTCGAGCCGCATGAGGGCCGGGTAGAGCGACCCCTGACCTACGTCGAGCGCGCTCCGCGACAGCTCCAGGATGCGCTGCGCGATCCCCCAGCCGTGCATCGGCTCGAGATCCAGGGTCTTGAGGACCAGGAGGTCGAGGGTTCCCTGGAGGACGTCGGAGGATGTGTCGCGCGGCATGTAGGCTCCCTGGTGGCTTCTACCGAATGTCGACAGGAATATCGGCCGCTCCTACCGGATGTCAAGAGGAGCAGGGGTCATCGGGAGCAGGGCGTCATCGGGAGCAGTCGGGAGCAGGGCGTCATTGGGAGCAGTCGGGAGCAGGGCGTCATTGCAGGAGCTGTCATCCCGAGCGCAGCGAGGGATCCTGCTGGCGCGTTTCCGGAACTGCGAGCAGGATCCCTCGCTGCGCTCGGGATGACAGCTCGCTCGGGGGCTCTTGACAGGCCGGACGGGTTTCCCATATTAACCACATGGTTAAACCACGCGGTTCAACCAAGCGGTCAAAACCCTCCCGACCGGAGCCCCGGGCCGACCAGGAAACCCGGGAGCGGATTCTCGACGCCGCTCACACGGTCTTCATCCGGAAGGGCACCGCCGGCAGCCGTACCCAGGAGGTCGCCGCCGAGGCCGGGGTCAACAAAGCCTTGGTGCACTACTACTTCGGCACCAAGGCCGCGCTCGCCGACGCCATCTTCGAGCGGGCCCTCGGCGCCCTGGTCCCCAAGATCTTCGGGATTCTCGCCGACCCCAACCGGACCATAGAAGAGAAGGTCCCCGCCATCGTCCGGGAGCAGATCGATTTCCATTCGGCCCGCCCCTACTTCGCTGGCTACATGGTCTCCGAGCTGCACGCGGAGCCGGACCGGATCGCCCGCCTGCTGACCGGGCACGGACGGATTCCGCTCGACGTGCTGCGCCGGCAGCTTCACGAGGGCGCCAAGAGCGGCAAATTCCGCCGGATCAGCCCCGAGCAGTTCGTCGCCAACATGATGGGCCTCCTGATTTTCCCGTTCGCGATTCGGCCGGCGCTCTGCGAGCTGCTGGACCTCGATGCCACCCGCTGGCGCGCCTTCCTCGAGGAGCGTCGGCGCCTCCTTTCCGACTTTTTCATGGCGGGGCTCAGGCCATGATCCGCGCACTCGCACTCGCCCCCTTCGCGCTCACCCTCGTCGCACCGGCGGCGCGAGCCCAGGACACGCTCAGTGTGGACCGGCTCCAGGAGGCGGCGCTCAAGACCGACCCGAGGGCCGACCAGCGCGCCCTGCTGCGCGCCGCCACCGACCTCCGCCTCTCGGTGATCGCCGCCGACCGCCTGCCGCAGCTGGAGATCAACGGTCAGGCCACCCATCAGAGCGACGTCACCCGGCCGACTTTCGGCGTCCCCGGCATCACCGTCCCCGATTTCCCCAAGGACCGGTGGCAGACCACCCTCGACGTCGAGCAGCGGCTCTACGATGGCGGCGACGTCGCCCGGCGGCGCGAGCTGGAAAAGGCGCGCCACGCGGAATCGGAGGCGGCCCTGGACGTCGCGCTGTACCAGCTCCGCTCGGACGTGAACTCGGCCTTCTTCTCGGCCTTCCTCTTCCAGAAGCGGTCGGCGGAATACGACGCCCTGGTCGCCGATCTGGACGCGCGGCTCGCCGCCGTGCGCGCCCGGGTCGACGCGGGGACCGCGCTCGGCCGCGACGCCGCGGAGATCGAGGCCGAGCGGGTGCGGGCCGGCCTGCAGCGGGACGAGGCGCGGGCCTCGCGCCGCGCCGCCCTCGCGACCCTCGCCGACCTGGTGGGCGAGACGATCGACACCACCGCCGTGCTGGTGCTGCCGAGCGACGAGCCGGAGCGGACCCACCCGGCCGACCTCGACACGGTCGCGGCGCTGCGTCGGCGGCCCGAGTTCGACCAGTTGCGCCAGTCCCGGGCCCGGCTCGACCGGGAGGTGGCCTACACCTCGGCGGAGAACCGGCCCAAGGTGTTCGCCTTCGGCCAGGCCGGCGTGGGCCTGCCGGGACTGGATCAGTTCCGCACTTCCTCGGATGCCTTCTGGCAGGCGGGAGTTAAGGTCGAGTGGCGGCCCTGGACCTGGCGGTCCGCGGGCCGGAAGGCGGCGGCGTACCGGCTGCAGCAGGACGTCGTCGCCACCGAGGAAAAGGCGCTGGGCCGGCGGCTGGCGCGCGCCGTGGTCACCGACCTGGAGGACATCGGCCGGCTCAAGTCTGCATTGGCGGACGACGAGCGGATCGTGAAGCTCCGCACCGAGGTCGAACGGCAAGCGCGGGCTCAGTACGACGAAGGCGCCATCACCACGCCGGACTACGTAGAGACGCGCACCGACGTCCTGGAAGCGCGGCTGACACTGGAGCGCCATCGGGTCGAGCTGGCCCAGGCGCGGTCGAGGTACCTCACCACCCTGGGGATCACGCCCCGCACAGCGAGCGACACGCCATGAGTCCCGCACACCGCCGTAGGTTTGCGCTGGTCGCCCTCGTCCTCGGCGCCGTCGCGCTGGTCTCCTGCCGCAACGAGGACGCCGACGCCTACGGCAACTTCGAGGCGACCGAAGTGACGGTAGCCGCGGAGCTGGGGGGCCGGCTGCTCGCTTTCGGACTGGAGGAGGGCGACCGCATCGCGAAAGACAGCGTCGTGGGCGTGGTGGACACGATCCCGATCCTGCTCGAGCGACAGGCGCTGGTCGCCCGGCGGGCCGGCGCCGCGGCCCGGGCCCGGGAGACGGACGCCAACATCGGGATGCTGGAAGTCCAGCGCAGCATCGCCGAGCGGGAGCTGGCCCGCACCGAGCGGCTGCTCAAGCAGGCGGCGGCCACCGCGCAGCAGGGCGACCGTGCCGAGCACGATGCCCGGGTGGTGCTGGAGCAGCTGGCCGGCGCGCGGGCGGCGCGCGGCAGCGCCCGCCAGGAAGTGGCCGCGCTCGACGCGCAACTGGCATCCATCGACGACCGCCTCGCACGGAGCCGGATCCGGAGTCCGCTCGCCGGTACGGTGCTCGCCCGCTACGTCGAGCCGGGGGAGTTCGTGCAGGCCGGCCAGCCGCTGTTCAAGCTCGCCTCGCTCGACTCGCTCACCTTCCGCGCCTACGTCGGCAACGCGCAGCTTACCCAGCTCCGCTTGGGGCAGCAGGTGCGGGTGGGCGTGGACCGGGGCGATTCGATCGCCACCTTCCCCGGCCGCGTCACCTGGATCGCCTCCGCCGCCGAGTTCACCCCCACGCCGATTCAGACCCGCGAGGAGCGGGCCGACCAGGTGTACGCGGTGAAGATCGCCGTGGCCAATCCCGACGGCCGGCTCCGGATCGGAATGCCGGGCGAGCTGACCATTGCCGCCGAGGCCCGCGATGAGTGACGGGCCCGCAGTCGAGGCCCGGGACCTGGTGCGGCGGTTCGGCGACGACGCCGCGCTTCAGCAAGTCTCGTTCGACGTGGCGCCGGGCGAGCTCTACGGCGTGATCGGTCCCGACGGCGCCGGCAAGACCACCCTGTTCCGGATCCTGGTCACCCTGCTGCTGCCCGACGCCGGCACCGCGCGGGTGCTGGGCCGCGACGTGGTGAAGAACCTCTGGGACCTGCGAACCCGGATCGGCTACATGCCGGGTCGCTTCTCACTCTACCCCGATCTCAGCGTGGTGGAGAACCTGGCCTTCTTCGCCGCGCTGTTCGACACCACGATCGCGGAGGCGCGGGAGACGATCGCCCCGATCTGGGTCCAGCTGGAGCAGTTCTCCGGCCGACGCGCGGGCGCGCTGTCCGGCGGTATGAAGCAGAAGCTGGCGCTCTGCTGCGCCCTGGTGCACCGGCCCGAGATCCTCTTCCTCGACGAGCCCACCACCGGGGTCGACGCGGTGTCGCGGAAGGAGTTCTGGGACCTGCTGGCGCGACTGCGCGACGAGGGCCTGCCGATCGTGGTCTCCACCCCGTACATGGACGAGGCGATCCGCTGCGACCGGGTGAGCCTGATGCAGGACGGACGGTTCCTGGTCACCGACCGGCCCGCCGAGATCGGCCGGGGCTATCCGCGGCCGCTCCTGGCCGTGCGCGGCGGGAACATTCTGGGCCTGCTCGGTGCCCTGCGGCGCTTCCCCCACGCCGCCGCGGTCTGGCCGTTCGGGGAGGCGCTGCACTACACCGACGCGCGGCCGGACGCGCCGGCCGAGCTGATCGCGCGGGAGCTGGTGCAGCACGTCGAGGCCGCGGGACTTTCGGGCGTGACGATGGCGCCCATCGCGGCGAGCATCGAGGACGCCTTCATGTGGTACATGGCCCAGGAGCGGGCGGCGTGATCTGTCATCCCGAGCGGCAGATACTTCATCCCGAGCGGCAGATACTTCATCCCGAGAGGCAGATACTTCATCCCGAGCGGAGCGAGGGATCCTCTCAACCGCGCTCGAACCATTCCCGGGCAAGGTCCCTCGCTGCGCTCGGGATGAGGTACGCAGTCATCCGGCAGACACCGACATGCCAATGACCGGCCACGCCATCGACGCCCAGGCGCTCACCCGCCGCTTCGGCAACTTCACCGCGGTGGACGCGATCACGTTCCACGTCGAGCCGGGCGAGGTGTTCGGGTTCCTCGGCGCGAACGGGGCGGGCAAGACCACCGCCATCCGCATGCTCATCGGCGTGCTGGAGCCCACTTCGGGTTCGGCGACGGTGGCCGGCTACGACCTCAAGACCCAGGCGGAGCAGGTCCGCCGCCGGATCGGCTACATGAGCCAGAAGTTCTCCCTGTACGAGGACCTGACCGTCCAGGAGAACATCACGCTGTACGGCGGCATCTACGGCGTGAGCGACCGCGACATCACGACCCGCACCGGCGACATCCTCACCCGGATCGGCCTGGAGAACGCCGGTGACGAGCTGGTGCGGGAGATCCCGCTCGGCTGGAAGCAGCAGCTGGCCTTCTGCGTGGCGCTGCTGCACCGGCCCGCCGTGGTCTTCCTCGACGAGCCAACCGGTGGAGTGGATCCGATCACCCGGCGGCGGTTCTGGGAGTTGATTTACGAGGCCGGCGCCGCGGGCACCAGCGTGCTGGTCACGACCCATTATCTCGATGAGGCGGAGTACTGTCGGCGCATCTCCATCATGGTGGACGGGGCCATCGCCGCCATGGGCACCCCCGCGGAAGTGCGGAAGGCGGTAGGCGCCGACACGCTGGACGAGGTGTTCCTCAAGCTCACCCGGCCGGGAACGGCGGCATGAGGGCCTTCCTCGGGTTCGTGCGGAAGGAGACCCTGCACCTGCTGCGGGACCGGCAGACGCTGGCGATCCTGATTCTGTTCCCGGTGGTGCAGGTCTTGATCTTCGGCTTCGCGGTGCGCACCGACGTGCGCGACATCGCCATCGCGATCGTGGACCCGACGCCCGACGTCGCCACCACCGAGCTGCGGGAGCGGATCGACGCCTCCGACCGGTTCCACATCGTCGGCGTGGTCTCGAGCACGCAGGGACTGGACCTCCAGTTCCGCCACGGCTCGATCCGGCAGGCGCTGGTCCTGCCCACCGACGTCGAGCGCCGGCTGGGCCGGGGCGACTCGCTGCCGGTGCAGCTGCTCACCGACGGCAGCGATCCCAACACCGGCGGCATCATGCAGGGGTATGCCGCCGCGATCGTGCAGCGCTGGCACCGCGACGCCACACCGGCCAGCGGCGCGCTCCTGATCGAAGCGCAGGCGCGGATGCGCTACAACCCGACGCTGGAGAGCTCCCACCTCTTCGTACCGGGGCTGGTCGCCTTCGTGCTCACTATCGTGTCGGCGCTGATGACGGCGATCTCGATCTCGAGGGAGAAGGAGACCGGGACGATGGAGATGCTGTTGGTCTCGCCCATCCGGCCCACCGCGATCGTGGCGGGCAAGGTGGTGCCCTACATCGTGCTCGGATTCGTGAGCGTGCTCCTGGTGCTGGTGGCGGCCCGGACCGTTTTCGGGGTGCCGCTTCGGGGCAGCCTGGTGCTCCTGCTGGCGGAGAGCGGGCTCTACATCGTCACGGCGCTGGCCCTCGGCATCGTGATCTCGACCAAGGCGTTCAACCAGCGGACCGCCATGATCGCGGCGCTCGCGGGCCTGATGATGCCGACGCTGCTGCTGTCGGGGTTCATCTTCCCGCTCGACTCTCTGCCCGCACCGCTCCAGTGGCTCTCCCACCTGGTTCCGGCCCGGTGGTTTCTGACCATCGTGCGGGGCATCATGATCAAGGGGGCCGGCTTGGCCACACTGTGGCAGGAGACGCTGATCCTGGTTGGGATGACGCTCTTCCTCCTCATCAAGGGATCGCGCGGCCTGGCGATCCGGCTGGGCTGATTGATGCGCACCATCTTCTTCCTGGTCCGGAAGGAATTCCTCCAGATCTTCCGCGACCGCACCACCGTGTTCCAGATCTTCATGATTCCTGTGGTGCAGCTCCTGGTGCTGGCCAACGCGGCCACCTTCGACGTGAAGCGGGTGGCGATGCTTGTAGTGGACGAAGACCGGACGACGGTGTCCACGGGGCTGGTGCAGCGGCTCAAGGCGGGACGACAGTTCGAGGTGGTGCGCTACGAGGCGACCGACGCCGGTGTGGACCAGGCGCTGCTCGACCGCGAGGTGACCGCAGTCCTCCACATCCCTCGCGACTTCGAGCAGGACCTGGTACGGCGGAGGCGGGCGCCGGTGCAGCTGGTGCTGAATGCGGAAGAGGGGGCCACCGCCGGCATCGTCCAAACCTACGCCAACTCGATCCTGGCCTCGTACGCCGCCGAGCTGGACCAGACCCTGCTCGCAGCCCGAGGAACGAGCGCGGCTCCGCGCGTGGCAGCGCTCGACCTCAGGACCCAGCGCTGGTTCAACCCGACCCGGAACTACAAGTACTGGATGGTGCCGGCCCTGATGGTCTCGCTCACCACGATCATCGGCCTCCTGCTCACCGCGCAGAACATCACCCGGGAGAACGAGCTGGGCACCCTGGAGCAGCTCAACGTGACCCCGATGACCAAGGTCCAGTTCATCGCGGCCAAGCTGATCCCGTTCTGGCTCCTGTCGCTCCTGATCTTCTCGATCGGCCTCGCGATCGGAAAGCTGGTGTTCGGCATCCCGATGCGAGGCAACCTGCTGCTGGTCTATCTGGCGGCGGCGGTGTACCTGATCGTGGTGCTAGGGTTGGGGCTGTGGATCTCCACTATCACCCGAACCCAGCAGCAGGCGATGTTCGTCGCCTTCTTTCTGATTCTGATCTTCCTCCTGATGAGCGGGCTGTTCACTCCGGTGGACTCGATGCCGGATTGGGCCCGGCGAGTGGCCGAGGTAAATCCGGTGAAGCACTTCGTCTCCGTCATGCGCGCCGTGCTGATGCGCGGTGCCGGGCTGGAGACCGTGGGCCGGCCGATTCTGGGTCTCGGGGCCGCCGGGGCCGCGGTGCTGGCCCTGGCGGTGATCCGATATCGGAAGTCGGTGGCGTAACCCCCGCGCTTCAGCTTCCGAACAGCACTTGCACCGGAGTGGGTGACGGCGTCTCGGAAGTCGTTCCGTTGCCGAGCTCCCCGAAGAAGTTGTCTCCCCAGCAGTATGCGTCCTCGGTGGTGGTGAGGCCGCAGGTGTGCCGGCCACCGCCGGCGAGCTGAGCGAAGGTCAAGCCGCCGGACACCTCCACCGGGGCCTGGGCGTCGTCGCCCGGCTGGCCGAGCTGACCGTAGAAGTTGGCGCCCCAGCAGTAGGCCGCACCGGTGGAGGTGATCCCGCAGGTATGGCCGGCTCCGGCGGCCAGACTCTGAAGCGACAGATCGCCAAGCACCTCGATGGGAAGCGATCGATCGATGGGAGGAGGTCCGGAACCCAGTTTCCCGCCACCGCCCCAGCAGTAGGCCTTTCCGGCCAGGGTGCGCCCGCAGGTGTGAATGTCGCCGGCTACCAGCTCCACGAATGTGAGATCGCCCTGCACGGGGACCGGTGCAAAGCGCTGAGTTGTCGTGCCGTCCCCGAGCTGGCCCGAGACGTTCTGTCCCCAGCAGTACGCCGCGCCGTGCTCGGTCAGACCACAGGTATGGCCGCCTCCCGTCGCGACACTGTGAAACGCGAGGTCGGTCGACACGGCGATCGGAGTCACGCTCTGGAAGACGGGCCACGCGACGCCCAGTTGGCCGAATCCGTTGCCGCCCCAGCAGTACGCGGCCCCGGTGGCGGTGATGCCGCAGGTGTGCGATTCGTTGGCCGAGAGCTGCTTGAAAACCAGTCCTCCGGCGACGGCGGTCGGGGTCGGCCGGTCCGTGGTCGTCCCGTCGCCCAGGGTGCCCGCGCCGTTCAGTCCCCAGCAATACGCCGCGCCGCCCGAGTCGAGCCCACAGGCGTGGTGGTAGCCGACAGCCAGCGTCTCCAGGGTGAGCCCTCCCAGCACGACGACTGGGGTGGACCGGCCGACCACCGTCGTGCCGTCACCTAATTTGCCGAACTGGTTCGAGCCCCAGCACTCGGTCACGCCGCCGCGAAGGATGCAGGAGTAGTCGGCGCCGGCGTCCAGGCGCACCGGCGCGAATGCCGGCAGGGTGCACAACACGGTGAAATCGACCTGGTTGGAGCCGCCCGGCAGCAGCACCGTGGTCTGCGACTCGGGCAGGGCGCAGCCGGCCGGGGCGGCGCTCACGGAGACCGTGACTTCACCCGGCGGCAGGTTCGACGCGGTGTACGTCCCTCCCTGATCCGTGATGGCCTGGATGCCGGCCGGCTGGATCAGGATGGTCGTCGCGTCGAGCGGGCCTCGTGTGGCCGAGAGCACGGTGCCGCTGATCGTGCCGGGCGTCGGCGGCTGGATGACCAGCCCCTGCTCGATGCGAAACGCGATCTTGAGGAGCTTGCCGCTCTGGAGAGGCACAAACGCCCCGGTGTCCACGTCCTTGATCTCGGCTTTGGTCGCCACGACATCGAGGTCGGCGAATCCCGCCTCGAGGCCGCCGATCAGCACCCGAATGCGGTAGGTCCGGGCGGGGTCCAGCGTGCAGGGGCCGCTCAGGCACTGACTGCTGTTCCAGTTGGCGAAGTACCGCTCAAGGCGGCGATCGACGTGAATGGCTTCGCCTCCGGTCCCGCCGCTCCTGGTGAATGCCGCCACCGGAGTTCCACAGCTCACCCCGCTCCACTCACAGACTTCGATCGCCGGCTCGGCCGTCGGATCGAAGGGGCCGGTCGGGATCGGCTCGGGCACCAACGGGGCGGTGAAGAAGAAGTGCGGGGTGCCGTTGTGAGCGCCATCCGAAATGGCCAGAGTTGGCCGGGGGCCCTCCGCCGCGGGGCCGGTCGGCGAGGGGTCGGTGGAGCAGGCTCCCAGGAAACCGACGCCGACGACGACTGCCCAATGCACACCGCGCATGCGACCTCCAAGGTCGATGATGGCCGATTCGTGTGCACACGAGCCGACGGGCGAGGCGCGGGGCGCATCCACCATCGGGTCGGTTGCTCGAAACGTGAGTGGGGCGACGTGTGAGGAATCGATGCCCGGAAGGACCCCGGGATCACCAGGAAATTATCGGGCGGACATCCGGTCAACTAGGGGAAAAAATTGTCGAAAATCGTCGCAATTGCGACGCAAAACGCGAGTTGGATGTCGCATTCGCTGATCGCTTCCCTGGTCGCGGGAGCGGATCCGCCTGGCAGGCGCTACACCGGCTCCGCCTGGTCCCTGGTCGACGCCGCGGCGTCGAGCATCTCGCGCACCTTGCGAGCGAGATCTCGAGGCGTGCACGGCTTCTGGAGAAACGGTTGTCCCTGCTCGAGCAACCCGCGACGGATCACGTCCTCGTCCACGAAGGCCGAGGTGAAGAGGACGGGGAGCCCGGGGCGAAGGAGCGCCAACCGATCGCCCAATCCTCCGCCGCTCATTCCCGGCATCACCACGTCGGTGATGACGAGATCGATCCCGTGCTCCTCCGGCTCCAGCATACGAAGAGCCTCCTCGGCGTTCCGCGCTTCGCGACAGCGGTAGCCGTGGCTTCGCAAGGCGCGTACGGCGAGCGCCCGCACCAAGGCCTCGTCTTCCACGATCAGCACCGTTTCGCTGCCTCCCTCGACCTCGGGGAGACCAATCGTCTCGGCAAACGGCTCCGGCTCTCTGGGCACCTCGGGCCAATACACCTCGATGGTGGTGCCCCGACCCGGCTCCGAGGTTGCCCACACGAATCCCCCGCTTTGCTTGGCCGCGCCGTACACGGACGAGAGCCCCAGGCCCGTGCCCTGCCCGGGCGGCTTGGTCGTGAAGAACGGCTCCCAGATACGCTGTAGGGTCGCCGCCGCCATGCCATGGCCCGTGTCGGTCACGGCCAGCATCGTGAATCTGCCGATCGGCGTGGTGTCGCCGACCTGCCGCGACGCGGCTGAGCCGGGCTCGAACCGGACCGTCTTGGTCTCGATGGTGACTCGACCGCCCTGGGGCAGTGCGTCCCGGGCATTGAGCACCAGGTTCATCAACGTCTGCTCGATCTGGCGCGGGTCGGCGAACACGACGCCCCGGTCCGACGCAAGCTGCAGGACGAGCTCGACGTTCTCGCCCAGGATCGAGGGGAGCAGGCCCCCGGCGCGCCGTACCACCGCATCGATGTCCAGTAGCCGCGGTTGAATCAGCTCGCGCCGCGCGAAGGCGAGAAGCTGGCGGGTCAAGCCTGCCGACCGGTCGGCGGCCAGCGAGATCTGCTCCACGTCCACCCGCCTGGGGTCGTCGGGATCCAGGCTCCGATTCAGAAACTCACTGAATCCCAGAATCGCGGTGAGCATGTTGTTGAGGTCGTGCGCGATGCCGCCGGCGAGCCGACCGACCGCCTCCAGTCGCATGCCTTCCTGGAGGTGCTCCTCGGTGCGGCGCCGCTCGGTCAGGTCGAGCATGACGCCCGCCATGTGCAGCGGCTCGCCCGTTGCGGCGTCGACGGTGCACCGGCCGACGGCCATGATCCAATGGGTGCTGCCGTCGGGCCAGATCACCCGGCACTCCACCGAGAGCGGCGACCGGTCGCGCACGGCGTGGTCCCAGCGATTCCCGGTGGCCTCGCGGTCCTCCGGGTGGATCGCCTCCAGCCAGGCGGGGTGACTTCACGGTTGCCCCCGCGAGCAGCCCGAAGTGCGCCTTTGCCCGGGCATCCCATCGCATCTCGCCGGTGGCGAGCTCGTACTCCCAGGTCCCCAGACCACCGGCTTCGAGCGCCAACTCCAGCGCCTCCTGGTTCCGCCGGAGCTGCTCCGTGGCGTGCTTGCTCTGGGAGAGATCGCGCAGCCGCTTGGAGAAGCCGAGCAGCCGGCCCTCGCGGTCGGTCACGCGGGTCAGTGACATCGACGCCCAGAACCGGCTGCCGTCCTTCCGGACGACCCACCGCTCCGAGCCCGCCTGGCCGCGCTCGGCGGCTTCAGCGAAGTCTCGCTCCGGCGCGCCCGCCTCGCGGTCTTCCGCGGTGTAGAGGTCGGCGGCCGAGATTCGGAGGAAGTCGAACTTGTCGTAGCCCAGGACCCGTCGCACACCGGAGTGCCAACTCGTCGGCTTGCCCTTGGCGTCCAGCAGGAAGATGGAGTAACCCTGGGTCTGATCGAGCGGTGTCCGGTACCGTTCCTCAGGGTAAGGAGACACCTCCTCGGTGGGCTGCCGCCCCAGCAAGTCCCGCTCGAGCTGGTCGGCTCTGGCCGTAGCCTGACGAGCGGCGGCCCTGGCCCGGCGCAGAGCGCGCCACTGCGCTCCCGCCAGGCAGACGATCACGATGGCGGTCAGCACGTAGAGCGCCAACCCGAGCGGAGTGGGACCGCCGACGCTCACTCCAGCCTCCGTCACCAGCTGTGCAGCGAAAGGGGGAGGGCAGCCGCGGGTATTCAACCCTGACCCACCCGACGGCTACCACATATTAGGCCGACCTCACTCCGCCATCAATCCTCGATCCGATCCGAGCGCGCATTCTCCCGCCGGGCGAGGAGCAGAAACGGCATCGCCATCAGTTGAATACCCGCGCTCAAGACGTAGGCCGACGGATAGCCCCAGACATCGGCCGCCCGGCCCAACGCGGGCTGCGCCACCACGCCGCCGGCGGAGGCCATCAGGTTGTCGAACGAGAGGACCGTCGCTCGCTGTTGGGAGGGAATGATGCCGTTCAGGTACGCCTGCCGAATCGGGACGCCGGCGGAGAATGTGAGTCCCCACACCACCAGGAGGGCGATCGCCACCCAAAAGCTCGAGGTCAAGCCGATCAGGGCCAGGCAGGCGACCCCGATCAGCGAGGCCAGCATGAGCACATGGGTCCGCCGGGAGAACCACTGGCGCGCCCGCGGCACGATCAGCCCCGCGATCATCTCGGTTCCGGCGACGATGGCCGCGGCCAGCCCCGCGATCCCGAAGGCTCGCGTATCGCCGTACAGCTCCAACAGATACGGCTGGAGGGCGTAGAAGGCGAAGATGTCCACTCCCCCGGCGCACAGCGCGGCCAGCATCAGCCAGCGCACCGGTGGATTTCGCCATCCGTAGTCGAGTGAGGCCTGCACCACGCCCTTGATCTCAGCCACCGCGCTCTTGCTCCGGTTGGGCGAGAACCCAAGATCCTTCATCAGGAAGAAGGCCGCGACGAGAGTGAGTGCCAGAAGCGCCGACCGGATGACGTAGGGCACGCCCAGGTCGGTCACCTGGGCGATGTAGCCGCCCGCGACCGAGCCGGTGAGCATGGCGGCGCCGCTCACGACCTGACCTCGGGCCATCACCGATTCGAGGCTCTCCTTGAAGTTGCTGAAGGCCAGGGCGTCCACCAGCCACGCCTCGGTCGCGCCGGAGAAGAAGGTGAATCCCAGGCCGAGGAGGATGGAGGCGATGGCCCAGCCCCAGAGCGGTGCGTGCATCTTCCACATGCCCAGGTACAGGAGGGTCGAGAGGAGCAGGGTGGCGGCGCCGAGCAGATAGGCCACGCGTCTGCCCCACATGTCCGCCAGGACGCCGGTGGGGACCTCGAAGATCACCATGCCCGCCGTGAAGAACGCGTTGGCGGCGAAGGCCTCGGTGTTGTTGAGACCGGCATCGAGCAGGAACAGGGTGTTGATCCCCCAGATGAACGAGGCCGCCAGGGTCGACAGCAGCGTCAGCAGGAGGTAGGTGCGCTGCACCCGGCGGGCCTGGAGGTTCATCACTCGCTCCCTTTCGAATCACCGGCAACGTCACCGGCTCCGGCCGGCCCGGCAAGGCCCGCCCTGGCATCCCGAAAAAAGCGAGGGATCTTGCCCGAAGTGGTTCGAACCACTCAAAGGCAAGATCCCTCGCTTCGCTCGGGATGACAGGGGGCGTTATCCCTCTTTGGGCACCGCCCGCCGCACGACCACCGTGATGTTGTCGCGGCCACCGCCGTCGAGCGCGTCCTGCAACAGGGCCTCGCACACCTGTCTGGCCGACGTCATCGAGCGGAGCCGCTCCCGGATCCGCTCGTCCGGGACGTGGCAGGTGAGCCCGTCGCTGCACAGCAGCACGACGGTGTCCCAGTCCAGGCCGATCCGGGTGACCGCCGGCGCGGTCTGCTTCCCGCCGATGGAGCTCGACAGCGTGTGCTCGTACCGGGTGCCCGACGCGTCGGCCCGGGTCAGCACGCCGAGATCGATCAGCTCCTGGGCCATGGTCTGGTCGCGGGTGATCTGGGTCAGCTCGCCGCCCCGGAGCAGGTAGCAGCGGCTGTCGCCCACCTGGAGCAGGTAGGCCCTCGGCCAGGCGCCGAGGTACAGGGTGAGGGTCGTAGCCATGCCGCGATAGTCAGGCTCCTCCTCGCCCCGCCGCACCAGCTCCGCGTGGCATTGGAGCGCCCCTTCCTGGAGCGCCTGGAAGATCTCGTGGTCGTCGCTCGAGCCGGCGGCGTAGTAGCAGCGCATGCTGCCCGACATGTACCGGGCCGCCCCCTCGAGCGCGATTCGGCTCGCCGTGGCGCCCTTGGCTCCGCCGCCGACGCCGTCGGCCACCATCATCAGCAGGCCGACCCGCTCGCTCTCACCCATGAGCTGGTCGGGCTCCGGCAGACTGGTGAGCTGAACCACGGTCTGCCGCCGCAGCGCGCAGACCAGGAAATGGTCCTGGTTGTCGGTACGGATTTTCCCGGGATGGGTGAGTCCGTAGATGTCGATCTCGTCGTCCCGGGGCTTTCGGGCAGGGGCGGTGGGGGGAGCGGTCAACTGCTGTGGGGTCATCGGGGCCTCCTGTGCGCAGGGGCCAGAGGGGTTCTCTCTCAAGATGGCGTGCTGAACCGTCCCTGGCTAGGAGTGAGCGTTCAGGTGCTCGGCCGTCCGCAGCTCCCGCCCCCGGCCAGCTCGGGCTCCCGTTGCCGCATCAGCGCCTCGATCTCGGGGATCTCCCGCGGCACCCCGTCCGAAAGCCACTCGAGGCCGGCCGCGGTCAGCGCATAGTCGTCCTCGATGCGCACGCCGATGTTCTTGTACTTCTCGACCGCCGGCCGGACCTTCACCAGCATCGCCCGATTCTTCGGCGTGTCAGGCAGGCTCCGAAGCAGGTCCGGGCTGACATAGAGCCCGGGCTCGACGGTGAAGACGTCTCCGGCCCCGAATTCATGCGCTTCCTGGTAGTACTGCGCCGGGTCGTGCACCTCCACCCCGATGCCGTGCCCTCCGAAGCCGTGGATCGCGTAGAGTCGGCTCTGGATGCAGCCGCCGCGCGGACACTCCATCCCCGCCGGCGGGTCGAAGGTCGCGTCCGCCGACTGAATCAGTCCCAGCCGAAGCAGGCCCTTGGCGACGACCGCCTTGCCGGAGTCGTCGGCGACCAGGTAGCTCACGCCGGGCCTGATCTGGCGCACGAACGCTTCCTGCGCGTCGCGGACGATCCGGTAGATGTCGCGCTGCACGGGGCTGAACCGGCCGTTCACGGGGAGGGTGCGGGTCACGTCCGCCGAGTAGTGGGCGAAGGAGGCGGCGGCGTCGATCAGCAGCAGCTCGCCGTCGCGCATGACGCGGTTGTCCTCCATGTAATGCAGGATGGTGGCGTTGGGCCCCGACCCGACGATGCTTCCGTATCCCGGCCGGTCTCCACCGAGCCGGCGGAAGGTCCCCTCGAGCAGCGCCTGGATCTCATTCTCGCCGCAGCCGGGGGCGGCCGCCTTCATCGCCTCCCGGTGCCCCCTGACGCTGATCTCGACGGCCTTGCGAAGCAGGGCGATTTCGGCGGCACTCTTCTTCGCCCGCAGCCGGTCCACCGCGTCGTCGAGGGAGTGCATCACCAGCCAGGGAAACGCGATCCGAACCTGCGACAGGAAACGAGCACCCCGGGTCAGCGAATCCTCCGGGGCAAAGTCGCCGGTCTGAACATCGGGGACGACGTAGAAGGGGAGTCCGCTGGTCGCGAGCGAGTCGATCGAGGGGCGAAGCTGCGCGATCTCACGGCCCGCGATCCCGATCCTTGCCTCGAGATCGGCGACCCGGGTTCGGGCACCGACCCAGCGCTCCTGGATGGCCTCGCGCGTCGGAACGAACATCGTCGCCGTCAGAACGCCGTTGCGCTTCACCATCACCAGGGCCGCGTCGGCCTCGTTGAAGCCGGTCAGGTAGTAGAAGGCCGGCAGCTGGTAGAAGGTCGGCCAGAACACGACGGGCTCAACACCACCGAAGGCGACAACCACCCCGGAGTCGATCCGGGCGGTGAGCGCCTCACGGCGCGCCGCGTACTCGCCCTGGGCCACCTGAGGGTGGGCTTGCGAGGGAACGGCGCCCACGGCCAGGAACCCGGCAAGCAATGCGAGCGGGCCTCGAGAACACGATCGCGACACGAGTACCTCCAGTATCGAGGCGGTGTGCGGCGGGACGACGACAAGAACGGCGACAGGTTAGTGTGCAGCATTCCGGCGTAGCGCACAAGATTGTAGGTTACCTCAACCGAACGCCCTGCGAGCAATGCACCGACGAGACTTCGTGCAGTGGACCGGCCTCGCCGCCGGCGCGGTCGCTTTCCCCCTCACCCGGGGGACTCGGCTGCTTCCCGGCTGGGATGGCGCGTTCACGCCTATTCCGTCCGCGGACAAGCGACAGCTCGCCGACGCCGCCCTCGAGGCCGCGCGAGCCGCCGGCGCCACCTACGCCGACGTCCGCATCGGACGTTACCTGAACCAGGTCGTGACCTCCCGCGAGACCAAGATCCAGAACATCACCGGTGCCGAGTCCTATGGCGTCGGCATCCGGGTCCTGACCTCCGGCGCCTGGGGATTCGCCGCGACCAGCCAGGTCACCACCGACTCGGTCGCCCGCGCCGCCCGGGATGCGGTGGCGATCGCCAGGGCCAATGCCAGGCTCCAATCGGAGCCGGTGCAGCTCGCGCCGCAGCGGGGGTACGGCGAGGTCTCCTGGCGGTCTCCGATCGAGAAGAACGCGTTCGAGGTGCCGGTCCGGGAGAAGGCCGATCTGCTGCTCACCGCGGCAAACGCGGCGCTGAAGAGCGGTGCCAAGTTCGTTCAGGGCAACCTGTATCTGGCCGAGGAGCAGAAGTACTTCGCCTCGACCGACGGCTCCTATATCGACCAGGACATCCACCGGATCTGGCCGTACTTCGTCGCCACGGCCGTGGACTCGGCATCGGGCCGGTTCGAGGACCGTGCCTCGCTGGGCGCACCGGTCGGGAGAGGGTGGGAGTACTTGTCGACCAATCGGGCCGGGAAGCTCTCGGGCCCACGCGAGACCGGGGTGAAGCTGTACGGGAATTCCTACGACATCGTGGAGGACGCCGCCCAGGCCGGCCGCCAGGCGCGGGAGAAGCTCAAGGCCCGCTCGGTCGTGGCCGGCCGGTACGATCTGGTGCTGGACCCCAGCCACCTCTGGCTCACGATCCACGAGTCGGTCGGCCATCCGCTGGAGCTCGACCGGGTCCTGGGTTACGAGGCGAATTACGCCGGCACCAGCTTCGCCACGCTCGACAAGTGGCGGAGCAAATCGTTCCACTACGGGAGCGACCTGGTCACCTTCGTAGCGGATCGGACTCAACCGTACTCGCTCGCCACCGCCGGCTACGACGACGAAGGCGTGGCGACGAAGGAGTGGGACCTGGTCGAGAAGGGGATTCTGGTGAACTACCAGGCGATCCGCGACCAGGTGCACGTGCTGGGCCAGACCGCGTCGCATGGATGCTGCCACGCCGACTCCTGGAGCTCGGTCCAGTTCCAGCGGATGCCGAATGTGTCACTGAAGCCCGGGTCCGGCCCACTCACGCCGGAGCAGGTGATCGCCGACGTCGAGCGCGGGATCTACATCGTGGGCGATGGCTCCTACTCGATCGACCAGCAGCGCTACAACTTCCAGTTCGGCGGCCAGCTCTTCTACGAGATCCGCCAGGGCCGGATCGTCGGCATGCTGCGTGACGTGGCCTACCAGTCGAACACCCAGGAATTCTGGAACTCCTGCGTCGCCGTCTGCGGCCGCCAAGACTACCGGGTGAACGGGTCGCTCTTCGACGGAAAGGGTCAGCCGCCGCAGTCCAGCCCGGTCTCCCACGGGTGCTCCACCACCCGGTTCAACGGTGTGAACGTACTCAACACGGCGACAAAAATCTGATGCCTCCGTACTCCGAAGCCGACGCGCGGGCGCTGCTGGAGCGGGTCCTGGCGCGGTCCAAAGCCGAAGGATGCGAGGCGATGCTCCAGGCGAGCCGGAGCGGGAACATCCGCTTCGCGCGGAACGCCGTGAGCACCAGCGGTGTGATCGAGGACGCGTCCTTGGTCATCCGGTCGCGCTACGGCCTGCGGCTGGGCACGGCAACCGTCAACCAATTCGACGACGAGAGTCTCACGCGGACGGTCCGGCTCACCGAGGAGCTCGCCCGGCTCGCGCCCGCCGATCCGGAGCTCCAGCCGCTGCTGGAGCCGCAGCAATACTCTCGCTCCCCCGGCGCCTGGGTGGATGCGACCGCCGCGGTCAGTCCCGCGTTCCGGACCGAGGCCGCCGCGCACAGCATCGAGAAGGCCAAGGCGAGCGGCTGCGTCGCCGCGGGCTACCTCACCGACTCGGCCACTTGGAGGGCACTGCTCAACAGCCGGGGCACGTTCGGCTACTTCGCCGATACCGGGGCCACCTACAGCGTCACCGCTCGGACCGAGAGCGGTGACGGCTCGGGGTGGGGCGGCCAGGACATGAACGATATCGCCCGGCTCGATCCCGAGGGGACTGCCGGGATCGCCAGCGAGAAGGCGGCCGCCAGCCGGAACGTGCGCGCCCTCGAGCCGGGCAAGTACACCGTCATTCTGGAGCCGGCGGCCTCGGTGGACCTGGTCCAGCAGCTGGTCCTCGACAACAGCGCTCGGGCGGCAGAGGAAGGTCGCAGCTTTCTCAGCAAGCCGGGCGGCGGCACCAAGGCGGGTCAGAAGCTGCTGGACGAGCGGGTCACGATCTACTCCGATCCCGCCAGCGCCGACGTACCGTGTGCGCCGTGGGACGACGAGGGGCTCGCCCGCACGCGCACGGTGTGGATCGACCAGGGCATCGTCCGCACGCTGGGGTACACGCGATATTGGGCCAAGAAGCAAGGCCGAACCCCGGTGGCGGTGCCGGGAAACTGGGTCATGGAGGGCGGAGATCAGTCGCTGGAGGATCTTATCCGGGGCACCGAGCGGGGCGTGCTGGTGACCCGAACCTGGTATCTCAGGACCGTCGACCCGCAGACCCTGCTCTACACCGGCCTCACCCGCGATGGCACCTTCTACGTGGAGCGCGGGCGCATCGCGTACGCGATCAAGAATTTCCGATTCAACGAATCGCCCGTCATCATGCTCAACAACCTGGATGCGCTGGGGCGGCCGGTGCGGGTGCAGAGCGCCCAGACCCAGGGGAGAGTGATTCTGCCGCCGATGCGGATCCGCGACTTCACCTTCAGCAGCCTGTCCGACGCGGTCTGACGCGAGGTGGCGAACGAGTCTCCGGAGGCCTTATGATCCTCGCGCTCGTGCTCCTCCTCGCCCTCGCCGTCCTCGTCGCGCTCACCTACAACAGCCTGGCCCGGCTCCGCCTGCTCGCCTCCAACGCCTGGGCCGACATCGACGTCCAGCTCAAGCGCCGGCATGACCTGATCCCCACGCTGGTCGCCACGGTGAAGGGACACGCGGGCTATGAGAAGGGCACGCTCGAATCCGTGGTCCAGGCCCGCAACCGCGCCGCGAGCGCCGGTGGCCCCGCCGCCGCGGGCGCGGCCGAAGGAGAGCTGGCGAGCTCGGTGCGGCAGATCTTCGCCCTGGCCGAGGCGTACCCCGACCTCAAGGCCGCGGAGAGCTTCCTCTCGCTGCAACGGAGCCTCACCGAGATCGAGGACCACATCCAGAATGCCCGCCGGTATTACAACGCGGTGGTACGCGACTTCAACACCAAGATCGCGCAGTTTCCGTCGAACCTGATCGCCGGGGCGCTCGGCTTTCGACCGCGGGAGTTCTTCGGCTTGAGCGATTCCGCGGAGCAGGCCCCGCCGGCGGTGGACCTGGGACGCGGCCGATGATGGGCATCGCCCTGGCGCTGCTCTTCCTGCTTCCTCGCGCCGCCCGCCGCCGCCCAGCGCTCGCTGGCCATCGAGCGGTTCGACGCCCTCGTCACCGTGGGTCGCGACGGCGGCGTGGACGTCACCGAGACGATCACGGCGAAGTTTACCGGCTCCTGGAACGGGATCTACCGCACCGTCCCGGTCGAATATCACACGCCGCAGGGATTCAACTGGACGCTGAAGCTGGAGTTGCTCGGAGCGAGCGGCGCGGACGGCCAGTCGCTCAAGGTCGAGGGCGAGCCGCGACCGCCACTACCTCAAGTACAAGATCTGGGTGCCCGGCGCCGCGGACGCGACCCGCACCGTGGTGCTCCGCTACCGGGCGAAGAACGGGCTCCGCTTCTTCGAGGACCACGACGAGCTGTACTGGAACGTGACCGGCGACGAGTGGGACGTCCCGATCGAGGCGGCCTCCGCGCGGATCGTGCTGCCGGCCGGGGCGACCGGCGTCCGCGCCATCGCCTTCAATGGCGCCTACGGCTCCACCGCACAGGATGCCAAGGTCGCCATCGAGGGCACGGCAGTCCGCGTCGTCCATGCCGCAGCCGCTCGGCTTTCACGAAGGGCTCACCGCCGTCGTCGGGTGGGACAAGGGACTGGTCGCCGAGCCGACCGACGCCGACCGGGCGCTGGGCTTCCTGGCGAGCAACTGGCCGCTCGGGATTCCGTGGTCGTGCTGCTCGGGATGTTCGCGCTCTGGCGGCGGGTGGGCCGCGACCCCGGGCGGCTGCCGGTCGCGGTGCAGTACGAGCCGCCGGACGCACTCACCCCCGCCGAGGCCGGCACGCTGATCGACGAATCGGCCGACATGCGGGACATCACGGCGACGGTGGTGGACCTCGCGGTGCGCGGGTACCTCAGGATCGAGGAGCGGGAGGAGAAGCTGTTGCTCGGCCTGATCGACCAGGCGAGGACTACGTCTTCCACCGGCTCGAGCCACCGTCCGGGACGCAGGCCGCTCGAGACCCACGAGTCGCGGGTGCTCGACGGGATCTTCGAGTCCGGAAGCGCGACGGTGAAGCTCTCCGACCTGGAGAACGAGTTCTACCAGCATCTCTCCCGGCGATCAAGGAGAGCATCTTCGACCGGCTGGTCGGGCGCGGGCTCTACCGCTCGCGTCCGGACAAGGTGAAGGGCCGGTGGCTCGATCGGTGCCGTCGTCCTGGGCGGCCTCATCATCGGCTTCGGGTCGTCGATCGGCGCGCGCCAACTTCGACATGACGCCGCTGCCGTTCGTGATCGCGGCGGTCGCCAGCGGCCTGATCGTGGCGGCGTTCGGGCGCATCATGCCGGCTCGCACCGTCGCAGGGCGCCCGCGCGCTGGAGCGGGTGCTGGGCTTCGAGGAGTTCCTTCGCCGGGTCGAGGGCGACCGGCTGCGAGCGGGTGGTGAAGACGCCGGAGATGTTCGAGCGATTCCTGCCGTTCGCCATGGCGTTCGGGGTGGAGCGGAAGTGGGCCAAGGCGTTTCAGGGCATCTATCGCGAGCCGCCCACGCTGGTACGTCGGGATCGCACGCCGGTCCCTTCGACCTGGACGGCTTCTCCAGCCGGCTGGCGGACCTGTCCAGCCGCGCCGAGAGCGCCATGACCTCGTCGCCGCGCAGCTCGGGCGGATCGGGGTTCAGCGGGGGGTCCTCGGGGGCGGGTCGGGCGGGGGAGGTGGGGGAGGGTTTTGAGGGCCACGTGACATCCCCCTAGCGGGAAAGCGAGAGATGGATCTTGAGCGATCGAAATCTCTCCGGCATGCCCAGGCGAGATCGTCCTGGCTTCGCTCGGGTTAGACCAACGCCGTTCGCTCCCGAAGTTAGACTTTGAGTGGCCCGCCCGATGCCAGCGTTACCCCTGCATCCGAGCCACGACCACGGTGATGTTGTCGCTGCCGCCGCCGGCCAGGGCCGCATCCACCAGCTCCCGACACGCGGCCGCCGCATCGGTCGCGCGGCCGAGGATCTCGGCGATCTGCTCGTCCGACACGTGCCGGGTGAGGCCATCGGTGCAGAGCAGCAGGACGTCACCCAGTTGCAGGTCCACCAATCCCACCGCCGGGGTCAGCTCATCGGCACCCAAGGCGCTCACTAGCGTCGCCGCCATCGGCGCCTTCTGGGCCTGCTCTTCGGTCCACGCGCCGGCATCCACCATGTATTCGCCGGTCGTCTGATCGCGCGTGAGCTGCCGGAGCAGGCCCTTGCGGAGATAGAAGGCGCGGCTGTCTCCAGCGTGCAGAATGTACGCCCGCGGCCATACCAGCGTCGCCATGGTGAGCGTGGTCGCGGGCCCCTCATGGCGGCCACCGTGTTCCGCGACGATGCGGTGGTGCGCGTCCTGCACCCCGGCCTCGAGCTGCTCCAGGAACTCGTGCTCCCGGTCCACGTCGAGGTTGTGGAAGCACCCGGCCGCCCGGCTGATGTACTCGACCAGCGCCGTGACCGCCGTCTGGCTCGCGAGCGCGCCGCCCGGCCGGCCGCCCACACCGTCTGCCACGACGAAGAGCAACGCCTCGGGGCCGCGGAGCCGGTCGAAGACCCGCGGGTCCTCCAGGCTCGTCTGCCGGACCTGGGCCGTCTTCTGCAGCGAGACGATGACGAAGTGGTCTTCGTTGGCTTTTCGTTTGCGTCCGACGTCGGTCAGACCAGATGCGTCCACCCGCACTTCTACCACTGCCGTGGCCGTCATGGCCGTGCCTCCCTGATTGCGAGCGTTCCCCGCCCGAGCCGGCGGAACACCTCCTCGACGCCGTCGCCCGTCTTGGCGCTGGTGCGCACCAGGTCCCACTGGCCCGCCAGCGCCTCCTCATCGCGCCGGCCGAGCGCCCAGCGATCCACCAGGTCCGCCTTGTTGAGCGCCAGCACGCCGGGGACGTCGCCGGCGGCTTCGCGGGCCAGCGCCTTGAGCTCCGGGAGCTGGTCGCAGCTCTCCCGCCGGGTGCCGTCAGCGACGTAAAGGATGGCGTGGGCACCGCGGAGATAACTCGTCGTGATGTCCTCGTGTGAGTCGCGGCCGGCCAAGTCCCACAGGACCAGGGTCAGGCTCGCGCCGTCGATCTCAATCGGCTTCCGGTCGATCTTCACGCCCACCGTGGAGAGATACCGCTCCGAGAACAGGGAGTGGACGAACCGCTGCACCAGGCTGGTCTTTCCGGTGCCGAAGAGGCCGACCATGCAAACCTTCTTTTGGATCATGGTGACGCCTCCCGTCCGGACGCTTCCCAGCCAATGCTCACGATGAAGGAGACACTCCGGTTCACGCGCGCCTGCTCCACGGGGTCGGCCGCGGCAAGCGGTTGAGTGGTGCCAGCGGCGCGCACCCGGGCCGCACCGGCGGGTGCGCCGCGGGCTCCCAGCGCCGCGAGCACCACCTCGGCACGGACCCGGCTCAGTGCCTGGTTGGTCGAGTCGGACCCGGTGGGATCGGCCCGGCCCACGAGCTCGAGCGCGGCGTGAGCACCGATCGCGGCCGCCTCGGCCTCGAGCCGGCTGAACGAGGCGGCCACTCGCGCCGCCGTGCCGCGGGCCTCCCGTCCGAGGGAGGCCGAACCGACGTCAAACAAGCACGCGCCGCGCCTCGATGTCCTTCTCCAGCGCGGTCAAGTTGGCTGGCACCTCGGCCGTGACGTCGCTCAGGTCCAGCGCCGCTACACCGGGGGGGAGCGTCGCGAGCCGGGCGGTCGCCGCGACCCACCGGAGCGGCGCCGGTCCACGCAGGTGAAGCGTGTCGCCGGCCAGCGCGAGGGCCAAGGTGGCCGGCGGCGCGAGACTCTTTCGGGCCCGGGCCAGCACCAGCTCGGACCGGAGCGAGAGGTAAGGCTCCCAGCGCTGGTCGACTTCAGCGGTATCAACGGCCAGGCCGGCGAGAAGGGTCGAGGGGTCGGGAGCGAGCGGGTCGCGGAGCCCGGCGAAGCTCCAGCGGCCGCCGTCCCGTTCCGCTTGCGTCACCACGATTCCGGGCTCCGACTCCAGACGGGCCACCGCCCGCTCCCAACGTTGCTCCGATCGCATCCTGAACCACAGCAGGGCGCCGAGGACCAATACGGCACCGGCGACCCAGGGGAGCCAGGCCGAGACCTGCGGCCGTTCCGCTGGCGGTCGGTGGAGACCACCGTGGCGAGACACTCCTCCAGCAGCGGGCGGGCAGGCTCGAATGGAGTGGCGTCGCCGTCGAATGCCGTCAGCGCGCCGGAGTACTCGAGGTGCACACGCTCGAGCGTGTCCTGCAGCTTGGCGAGCAGCGTGTCCGGGGCCTGGCCGCGGACCACCGCCGCGATCACCGCCTGCGGGCCCTGCTCCACCATCACGGTCAGCTCGCCGACGCTGAACTGCCGGAGACCGCCGGCATCCCGCTCCGGGGCGAAGGAATCGGCCACGAAGTCGCGAATCGCGGTGAGCATTCCGGAGATGAGATCGGCGTCGCTGACGGGAAGGTCCGGCGCCCAGGCGTGGGCGAGCAGGAGTCCGGTCTCCGCGTGGATCAGGAAGACCTGCTCGACCCGGTAGACCAGCGCGTGCTTGAGGACGATCTGCGCGTAGGGTACGCCGGTGCGCCAGGCCTCGAGGCGCCACGTGAGCCCGCGAGGCGAGAGGTTGTGCTCGAGGGCGCTGTTGATGGACGCGACCAGCCCCGCCAGCGCCTCGGCAATCGCCTTCCGGATGGCGGGGCCGAGCACCGGGAAGATGGCGGTGGCGATCTCCCGGGGGTTCCGGCGGACGGACTCCCCGATGGCATTTTCGACGGTCGGGGCGAGCGCGCGGGCAAGCTGCCGGTCACGCGCGGCGCGGAGGACGATCGCCTCCGGCAAGAGCTCCGCCAACTCTTCGCGGGTGACACCCGCCGCGTCGAGGCGCCGCTCCAGCTCGCGGAGCCGGCGCCGCTCGGCCCCGAGAATGAGCTCACGAAGTTCGGCCAGGTCCTCGACGGCGGCCGGTTCCCACGGCGCCCGGTCGTCGCTCACGCATCACCCCCGCGGGCCGTTTTTTCCCGGCGGCGCGCCGCCGACGCGGGCGGCCAGCTCCGAGAGGAACCCGGCGAGAGCGGCACTGTCGGTCTTCGTGGTCTTGAGCTCCTGATGCGACCGGCTCAGTTCGGCCGTCAGGCGGTCCGCCAGCCTGGCAAGCTCGGAGGAAGCCGCCTGCGATTGGAGCAGGAGTTGGTCGCGGAGGCCGGCGTCGGCCAGGTTGGTGGCCTCCTCCAGCTTGAGATGCCGCTTCTCCAGCGCGCGGATAGCCTCCTTGATCTCGGCGGCCAGCGACTTGAGCTCCTCGGTGCGCTTGCTCCGTTCCGCCGCCAGCCGCTCGCCCAGCACCTGCGCCTCGCTCCTGATGAAGGCATCGAGTGACTCCACCTGCTTGGCGAAGTCTGACCGGAGGGCCTCATGCTCATGGCGAAGACGCTCTTCGAGGCCTTGGAGGCGGGTTTCGACCGCCCGCATCTGGCCCCCGAACAGGATGTCGCGAACCTTGTCGAGACTCTCGGGTTGGGCCTCGGCCGCAGGGGGGTCGGCGACCTGGACCCCGCCCGACTTCCTCTTGTCGCTGTCGTTCCTGGCCATCGTTGGCTCACCGGTATCTGGGTGGGACCCGGGACGATCGTGCCGGGGACTTTTAACGTATCACTCGGTTCCGAGGTTGGCCATCCGGTCGCCAGGACGTCGGTTGAGGGTGCGCGGCCGGTTCCCTTGGTGTGGCACCGCCACACCGCTGCAAGGAATGTCGCCCCTTCCTGGCGGCCGCATCCTCTCTTTCCCCAACATCTTCGGGTCCAGCCCCGGGCTAGCCCGGGACCTGCCTATCCCATGGCCAGCGCCGGGCAGGCCACGGGACAGTGCAACTCCTGCCGTCGCCAGATTCTGCATCCACCGCACGGGAGGGATCATGCGCATCGGCGGCAGCGTGAAACGCGGCGAGCTCACGGTGGCAGGCCTGCTCGGCATACTCCTTATTACCGGGGCCCGCGCGCCGGCATCCGTTGACACGTCCGAAGCAGCGGTGACCGCCGACAGCACGGTCATCGACTCGATCCAAACGCAGCCTGCTCCCGTGCGGCGCGCCACGCTGCTGGACAGCATGCGCGCCGAGTCGGCGCTCCCGGCAGCCGCGGTGCGCCGGCCAATCGAGCGGTATCTCGGCCGGTTCAATGACGATCGGTTGCTGGTGCGGCGCATCAGCGGCGCGGTCCTCCGCGAGTCCCGCCGCCAGCAAGTGCCGCCGTCGCTTATCGTGGCGGTGCTGGTGACCGAGAACACGACCCTCCGCCCCGAGGCGGAAAGCATGGTCGGGGCACGCGGGCTGATGCAGGTGATGCCGTTCCACGCAGGTGCGCAACTCTGCGACTCCGACGACCTGGTGGACGTGGACAGCAACATCTGCCACGGAACGCTCATCCTCGCCAGGAACCTGCGGGCGACCAACACCTCGACCGCGGCGCTCCTCCGCTACAACGGCTGCGTTCGGGGACGAACACCCCCGACTGCCATCGCTATCCCGGCCGTGTGCTGGCGCGGGCGAGCCTCGTCCGTCGCGAGATCCTCGCCGACACCAGCGCTGGTATCCTCATCGCCGCCGACTCGGCGGCCTCGGTGCAGCTCGCCACGCGCTGAGTAGGCCCGCCGCATCACCGACTCAGTCCATAGAAACGACCAGCGCCCGGGCTCTCACCCGGGCGCTGTCGTCTTACTCGGCGCCGCTCACCGTGCCGCGGCACCGAGGCATTGGGCCCGCGGATCGCTCGGTGGAGCGCTCTGATCCGGCGACTCAGGCTCCCCGGCAGCCGATATGCGGAGCTCCTGCCGTGGCCGGACGCTCGCGAAATTGGCGCGGCTGTAGGGCCCGCCCGGCGCGAAGGTCGCCGTCTGGATCGCCTTGCCCTGCGTCTTGCCGTGCCAGGTAATGGAGCCGTTCGGGTTGACGGTGCCCCAGCTGTTGACCTCGTCGATGCCGCGCATCGCCGCGATGAAGGTGTTTCCCAGGCCATACGGATTGCCCGGCGACGGCAGCACATCTCCGTCAGGACCGGTCACCGTCTCCATGCACCGCGACCAGCTCTCCTCGATCGGACCGAGCGTGCTCAAGTCTCCCACGTCTCCATCGCATGACCCGATATACTGCGCCAGGTCGGGGTCGATCATGTACATCACCTCGGTGCAGGGGCCGGACGACGAGGCCAGCCGTGAGATCCCGGCGCTCAACGCGGCCTCGGGGCTCGGAGTGCGGTAGACCAGCGACGCGATGTGCGGCGTCTCCCCCTCGTTGGGGTCCCCGGCCGCGAAGTGAACCGGCGCTCCGGTGACGGCGGTGCCGTCGTCCAGGCTGATCGACCAGTTGCTGCCTCCCTCGGTGGAGATGAGCCGGACTCGGTCGCCGCTGGGCTCGAGCGCCATGGCGAAGTGGATCTCGAAGAAATCCACGATCTTGGGCGAGAATTGCCCGCTCGCTATCGGGGTGGCGACCGCGGTCAGGGGGTCGATGGTGTACACCCGGCTGTCGTTGCCGACGCCGTAGACCTTGCCATCCGATGGCCGAATGACGATCCCGATGATGCGCTTGAGGATCGGGAGCCCGGAGATGCGCATCTGCGCGCTGAGCACGTCGAAGCTCTCCGAGCCGAAGACCAGGAAGTTGTTCTGGATGTCGACCGCATACACCACATGCCCGACCGGCGCTGGTGCCGGCGGTGGATCGTCCGGCCCCGGATCGGTGGGCCCGGGATCGGAGGGCAGCGGGCCGGTCGGGCCGCTGCCGCCGTCTTTGCCGCAGCCGGCCCCGGCGAGGGTGACCCCGAGAACAAGGAATGCCAGCGCGAAGGCGCGGATCCCTCGGCGAAGTGAGCTGTGGTGCATCTTGGCCTCCGGCGGTGGTGGAGAAGGGTCGCGGACCTCGCGTCGATCCTGTCGACTGACAGCCTAGGGCTCGCCGGTCACTGCGATCTCAACCGCTTCTCAACTCGCCTTGTTGCCAAGCCCGGCTCGGGCCGACATTGTTGGAGAGTTCCCTCCACTGACCTGGTGACCGATGCGTCCCTCGTCCACCGACCTCCACGGCACGGTGATCGGCCCGTACCGCCTGGTGCGCGAGCTCGGCCAGGGCGGGATGGGCGTCGTCTACCTGGCCGAGCGGGCCGACGGCCAGTTCGAGCAGCGCGTCGCCCTCAAGCTGATCAAGCGCGGGATGGACTCGGATGACATCCTGCGCCGCTTCCTCGGCGAACGGCAGGTCCTCGCCCGTCTGAGTCATGCCCACATCGCCCGACTGCTGGACGGCGGTATCACCGCCGAGGGGCAACCGTACTTCGCCATGGAGTACGTGGACGGTGTGCCACTGTATCACTATTGCGCGGAGCAAAGCCTCGGCTTCGAAGACCGGCTGCGGCTCTTTCGGGACGTGTGCGAAGCGGTGCAGTACGCCCATCGCAGTCTGGTGGTGCACCGGGACCTGAAGCCGTCGAACATCCTGGTGACCTCCGCCGGCGAGATCAAGCTGGTCGACTTCGGCATTGCCAAGGTGCTCTACGAGGACATCGCCGACCGGTCGGTCACTCGGACGGATCAGCGGCTGATGACTCCGGACTACGCGGCGCCGGAACAGATCCGGGGCGAGCCGGTGACCACGGCCACCGATGTTTACGCGCTCGGCGCGATTCTCTATCAGCTGCTCACCGGCCGGACCCCTCACCAGTTCACCGGCAGCTCGCGGGCGGAGCGGTACCGCATCATCCTCGAGGTCGACCCGCAGCCGCCGAGCCGGACCGTGCCTGGCACGGGGGAGGCGCGCAGGCTCCGCGGGGACCTGGATTTCATCGTGCTCAAGGCGCTGCGGAAGGACCCCGCCCGGCGCTATCCCTCGGTCGACGCGCTGATCGAGGATCTCGATCGGCACCGCACTGGCCTTCCGATCCGCGCCCGCCCTGACTCGGTTGCCTACCGGGCGCGCAAGTTCATGGGTCGCCACCGCCTCGGAGCCACGGTCGTGGCCCTGGGGGTCCTGGCTCTCGCCGCTGGACTGGGCGGGACCCTGTGGCAAGCGCGGGCCACCGCCCGCGAGGCCGCCAAGGCGCGCATCGTCAAGGATTTCGTGGTGAGCCTGTTCCGGGTCTCCCAGCCCGAGGAGTCGCGGGGACGCGAGATCACCGCGCGCGAGCTGCTCGAGCGTGGCGCGCGGCGAATCGACTCGGGCCTCGCGCGCGAGCCGGAGCTCCAGGCGGAGCTGCTGGACGTGCTCGGCGTCATTCACCGTGACCTGGGGCTCTATCCTGAAGCCGACACCCTGCTCCAGCGCGCGGTTCAGCTCTCCCGCGCGACCCATGGCGAGGCCCATCCGAACGTCGCCGCGAGGCTGACGGACTGGGCGGGCGTGCTCGCGGCCCGCGGTGAGTTCTCCCGAGCGGAGAGCCTGCTGACCGGAGCGCGCGACATCCTCCGTCGAACCCTCGGGCCGGAGGACACCAGCGTCGCGACCACCCTGAGCGCGCTCGCCTCGGTGCACCGCAGGAAGGGGGACTTCGCGAGAGCCGAGTCGCTTTACCGTGAGGCGCTGAGGATCGACCGCGGCGCGCGCGTCACCGACCAGCTCCGTGTGGCTGAACACCTGGACAATCTCGGACTGGTCCTGGAGGAGGGAGGGCAGTTGAAGGGAGCCGACCTGAGCTATCAGGAGTCGCTGGCCCTCCGGCGCGAGCTGCTGGATCCGGACCACCCCCAGGTGATCACGTCCGTGCACCACCTCGCGACGCTGCGCGAGAAGCAGGGAGAGTTCACCGAGGCGGAGCGGCTGGAGCGAGAGGTACTGGAGCGCCGGCGACGGATCTATCCCGCCGGTCATCCCGAAATTGCCTACGCGCTCCAGGGCCTGGCCAGCACGCTGCAGATTCAGGGAGGGTATGCCGAGGCCGAATCGCTCAACCTCGATGCGCTGGCGATTCTCCGCGCGCGGTTAGGTGCGGATCATCCCGAGACGCTCGAGCTGGTGAGCAACCTCGCCACTCTCAAGTACGAGAAGGGGGACCTGAAAGGCGCGGAGGCGACGTTCCGGGAGCTGCACGCGGCATGGAGGCGCTCGCTGGGCGAGGAACACCCCACGACCCTCCAGGCGCTCAACGACGTCGCCGCCGCGCTCAAGTATCAGCGCCGGTACGCGGAGGCCGAGCCGCTGTACCGCGAGGCGCTGGCGCTGCGCAGAAAGCGGCTAGGGGAAGCGCACCCGGACGTCGCCATGGCGTGGAGCAATCTGGCCGAGCTGCTGGCGGAGAGGGGAGCGCTCGCCGAAGCCGAACGGGCGTACCGTGGCTCGCTGGCAACCATTCGCTCCGCGCTTCCGCCCGGAAATGTCTACATCTCGGGATTGCTCCTGGCCATCGGCGCCGTCTTGATCGACCAGGGTCGGCCCGGCGAGGCCGAGCCCCTGTTGCGGGAGGCGCTCGCGTTGCGCATCGAGAAGCTCGGGCCGGACGACCGCCGCACCGCCAGGTCGCAACGCACCCTCGCCCTCTGCCTGATGGCCCTCGGGCATCGGGACGAGGCGGAAAAGCTCTTGCTCGGGAGCTACAAGACCCTGGCGGCCGCCACGAACTGGTATCATCGGACCCTGAGGGAACACACCCTCCAGGATCTCGTGGCCTTGTACCAGGCCTCGGGAAGGCGGGCGGAGGCCGCGAAATACCAGGCACTGCTCACCGGGGGGATTGCGCGCGCGGGGTCCGCGAGCCAGGCACCCTAGTCCGGTCGGACGACCACTAGGTGGCCCGAACGCCGAGCTCGTCGAGATGTCGGAGGAGGTCGGCGGGATCCTGATAGACTCGGTACGCACCCGCACGCGTCAGCTCGTCGTCGCCATAGCCACCCGAGAGCAATCCCACGCCCAACGAGCGCGCCCGTCGTGCGGCCAGCAGGTCCCACACACTGTCCCCGACGACGATGGATCGCTCGAGTGGTGTGCCGAGCTCCTGGGCGGCGGCGAGAAACAGGTCGGGATCGGGCTTGGCATGGCGCACCTGGTCCCGGGTGATGATCGGGACACCGGCGGGGACGTTCAGCATGTCCAGCGCCGGCTGCGCGCTCTCCCTCCAACCGCTGGTCGCGATCGACCAGGGCACGCCGGCCCGCGTCAGATGCTCGAGGAGCTCGCGGGCACCGGGCAACGGGCGGACTTGCCCGACCAGCCGGGCATACTCCTGGGCATGAGACTGCCGGATGCGGTCGGTCTGCTCGCGGGTGACCGGCTGCCCCGTCTCCCGCAACAGGGCGTTGACGAGCAAGCCTCCACTCATCCCGATGCGGCGATGGATGCGCCAGACCGAGAGCGAGATCCCGGCGCGCTCCAGGGCGTCGCGCCAGGCGAGAACATGCTGGTAGACGCTGTCGACCAGCGTGCCGTCCAGGTCAAACAGGAACGCAGGATTCTCGTCGGTCATCGCGGCACCCTTGCAGGTGAATTCCAAAGCTATAGGGGCCCGGACGATTCCGAGAATCTCCCTGCGAGAGAGCCGGACGGGTTGCCCCGTCCGGCTCCGAGCTGCTCATCGCGCGGCCGCCCACGTCAACGGGTAGCGACGGCGGCCTCCTTCAACACAAGCAGATCCCCCTCGAAGATCTCGGGGCTGCCGAGCTGCTCCTTCAACGGGTCCTTCTTGACGAAGTCCGCAGCGCGCCGAGTGGATTCGGCCGCCCCGGTCTTGTCCTCGAAGAGGCTGATGGTCACCAACTCCTTGTTGCCCACATTTACCGCGTAGTAGCAGTGAAAACCCCGGATATCCTGGGCGATGGGGATGAATCCGTCCTCGATCCGGTGCTTGAGTTCGGTGAGGGCCTTCTGGTCCACTGTCCCCGTCTTCGGGGTGTACCGCCGAATGGTGGCGTACATCGCTCCCTCCGGTCATAGAATGTTCCTACTCGTCGTGATCTCGACTTCAGCCGCGACGGTTCGCCTCCTTCCTCACGGCTCCACCGGCCGGCGAAACCGGCCGGGCCAGGGGACAAAAAACCGGCAGAGCAGGAGCTAGCTCAGCCGGTTTCGCGATTCGCTCCACCCGGCGCCTGGGCGACCAATGGACTTCTTGCGCCGGGTTTCTTCGCTTCTGAAGCTCCCCAGTATCGGGCACGCTACTCCTGAGTACTCCTGACGTCAAGGCCGCCGGGGACCTCCGCCGCTCCCGAGGGGCGTATATTTCCGTATGCCTTTATCCGGATTCCACCCCGCCGTTGCGCGCTGGTTTGCCGAGCGGCTGGGCGAGCCTACCGGAGCCCAGCGGCAGGCCTGGGAAGCGATCCGCTTGGGCCAGCACACGCTGGTCTCGGCGCCCACCGGGTCGGGTAAGACCCTCGCCGCATTTCTGATCGAGCTCGACCTGCTGCTGCGCGAGAGCCTCGCGGGCGGCCTGCCGGACGAGACCCGGGTCCTGTATGTCTCACCCCTCAAGGCGCTGAGCGCCGACATCCACCGGAACCTGGCGGAGCCCCGGCGCGAGATCCGGCGCCTGGCGGAGGAGATGGGCTCCGACGCCCCCAGAATCACCGCGGCCGTCCGCTCCGGCGACACGCCCGCCGCCGAGCGCGCGGCCATGCTGCGGAAGCCGCCCCACATTCTCGTCACCACACCGGAGTCGCTGTATCTCCTGCTGACCGCCCGGCGGAGCCGCGAGATGCTACGGACCGTGCGCACCGTCATCGTGGACGAGATCCACGCGGTGCTCGAGTCGCGCCGAGGCGCCCACCTCGCCCTGAGCCTCGAGCGGCTGGAGCATGTGGCCGGCGGCCCGCTCCAGCGCATCGGCCTTTCGGCGACGATGGAGCCGATCGAGGAAGTGGCGGAGTGGCTGGTGGGAGAGACGGCGGACGGGCGGGCCGCCACCATCATCAACGAAGGCCACCGCCGAGCGCTGGATCTCGCGCTCGAGCTTCCCTCCTCACCGCTCGATTCCGTGATGTCCGGCGAGGTCTGGGCGGAGATCTACGCCCGCCTGGCGGAGCTGATCCGGGCACACCGCACCACGCTGGTGTTCGTCAATACCCGCCGCATGGCGGAACGGGTATCGCGTCAGCTGGCCGAGCGGCTGGGTGAACCGGCAGTTGGGGCGCATCACGGGAGCCTCTCGAAGGAGTCGCGACTCGACGCCGAGGAACGCCTCAAAGAGGGAAAGCTTCGGGCCCTCGTCGCCACGGCATCGCTGGAGCTGGGGATCGACGTCGGCCACGTGGACCTGGTATGTCAGCTGGGGACTCCCCGGCGAATCTCGACCCTCCTCCAGCGGGTCGGGCGTTCGGGTCACACGGTGCAAGGCATGCCCAAGGGCAGGCTCTTCCCCCTCACCCGGGACGAGCTGGTGGAGTCCACCGCGCTGCTCCGATCGGTGCAGGCGGGCAAGTTGGACCGGATCGTCATGCGGGAGAGGCCGCTCGACGTCCTGTCGCAGCAGCTCGTGGCCGAGAGCGCCGCCGAGGACTGGCAAGCCGACGAGCTGTTCGACCTGGTGCGCCGGGCCTATCCCTACCGCGGCCTGGAGCGGTCCGAATTCGACGAGGTGGTCGCGATGCTCTCGCGCGGCTTCGACACCCGCCGCGGACGACGGGGAGCGCTGCTCCATCACGACACGGTCGGCGGGCGGCTGCGCGGCCGCCGGGGTGCGCGGATGATAGCCATCACCTCGGGAGGGGCGATTCCGGACAACGCCGACTACCGGGTGGTGCTGGAGCCGGAGGACACGTTCATCGGCACGGTGAACGAGGATTTCGCGGTGGAGAGCATGGCGGGAGACATCTTCCAGCTGGGGAACCTCTCGTGGCGGATCCTGCGGGTGCAGCGCGGCGTGGTACGGGTGGAAGATGCACGGGGGCAGCCGCCCACCATTCCGTTCTGGCTGGGTGAGGCGCCGGCGCGGAGTCCGGAGCTGTCGGCGGCGGTGGCGGAGCTGCGGGGAGAAATCGATGCTCGTGTGGAGGACCCGGCCTTTCATCTCGAGGGGAGCGAGGGAGCCAGCCGGCCAGCCGATCAGCTCCTCGCCTACCTGGCCGACGCGCGCCGGCTGCTCGGCGCGCTTCCCACCCAGGACACCCTCATCGCCGAGCGCTTTTTCGACGAATCGGGCGGCATGCAACTCGTCCTCCATGCCCCGTTCGGCAGCAGGGTGAATCGCGCCTGGGGTCTCGCGCTCCGGAAGCGGTTCTGCCGCCAGTTCAACTTCGAGCTCCAGGCCGCGGCCACGGAGGACGCGGTGCTGCTGTCGCTGGGCCCGCAGCACTCCTTCCCGCTGGAGACCGTGTTCCGGTTTCTCCATCCCGACACGGTGGGCGACATTCTGGTCCAGGCGCTGCTCGACGCGCCGATGTTCGGCACCCACTGGCGCTGGAACGCGTCCATCGCGCTCGCGCTGCCGCGAAGCCGGGGCGGCCGCCGGGTGCCGCCCCAGATTCAGCGGATGGAAGCCGAGGATCTGCTCGCCGCCGCCTTCCCCGACGCGGCCGCCTGTCTGGAGAACATCCCGGGCGACCGCGAAGTCCCCGATCATCCACTGGTGCGGCAGACTATCGACGACTGCCTGCACGAGGTGATGGATCTCGACGGCCTGATCGCGGTGCTCCGGCGGATCCACTCCGGGGAGATCCGCTGCATCGCCCGTGACCTGCCGGAGCCCTCGCCGCTGGCGCACGAGATCCTCAACGCCAGACCGTACGCGTTCCTGGACGATGCACCGCTGGAGGAGCGACGCACCCAGGCGGTTTACACCCGGCGCGCGTTCGAACCCTCCTCGGCCGACGACCTTGGCGTGCTGGACCCGGCAGCCATCGAGCGGGTTCGGGCGGAAGCCTGGCCCGAGATCCAGCACCCGGACGAGCTGCACGACACCCTGGTCACCTCGGGATTTCTCACCGAGGCCGAAGGCGCCCCCTGGGCCGGGTTCATGGATGAGCTGACCGGCGGCGGTCGCGCCGCGAGAGTGGAGTCCGTCCGCGATGGCCCGGTTCTCTGGGTCGCTACCGAGCGACTGCCCGAGGCGGCGCTGCTCTCCGATCCCGGCGCGCGCGAGCCCGCGGTCCGCGAGCTCCTCCGGGGCCGGCTCGGCATCATCGGCCCCACCACGGCGAGGGACCTCGCGGCGACGCTCGCCGTTCCGGAGATCGAGGCGGAGGCCGCGATCATCGCCCTGGAGGCGGAGGGGGTGGTGCTGCGGGGGAGGTTCACTCCGCGAGCCGGCGGCACGGCCGCGGTGCTCGAGTGGTGCGACCGCCGGCTGCTGGCGCGGATCCACCGGTATACGCTCAACCGGCTGCGCGCCGAGATCGAGCCGGTGAGCCCGGCGGACTTCATGCGATTCTTGTTCGCCTGGCAGCGAGTGGACCCGGAGCATCGGGCATCGGGCCTCGAGGGGCTCGCCGCGGTGGTGGCGCAGCTGGATGGGTTCGAGCTTCCCGCCGCCGCCTGGGAGAGCGATGTTCTCGCCGGTCGACTGGAGGAGTACGACCCGGCTCTCCTTGATACGTTGAGCCTCACCGGCCGCGTGGGCTGGGCCGCAGGCCAGCGGGGCAGGGGAGCGGGACCGATCCGTTCCACACCCATCGCCCTGTTCCAGAGGGAGCACGCCGGCGAGTGGCTCGCCGGACGGACTAGTGAGGAACAGCCGGCACTTCCGAGCAATGCCGCGCGAGTGCGGGAGATCCTGGAGCAGCGTGGCGCATCGTTCTTCCATGAGCTGGTGCCGCTGTCGGGTCTCCTGCCCACTCAAGTTGAAGGCGCGCTGGGTGAGTTGGCGGGGCTGGGCCTGGTCACCTCCGACAGCTTTGCCGGGCTTCGCGCCCTGATCACCCCGTCCAGCAAGAGGAAGCCGATCAAGGGCGGCCGGCGCCGCCAGCGCACGGTGCCGTACGGGATCGAGAGCGCGGGCCGGTGGGCGTTGATCGGCTGCGGCGCAGCCGGACAGCCTGACGGCAATGATCCAGTCGAGTACACCGCCAGGATGCTGCTCAACAGGTACGGCGTGGTGTTCAAGCGGTTGCTCGCCCGGGAAACCGGGATGCCGGCATGGCGCGAGCTGCTGCTGGCCTACCGCCGGCTGGAGGCGAGAGGTGAGATCCGGGGCGGCCGGTTCGTCTCCGGCATGTCGGGCGAGCAGTTCGCGCTGCCCGACGCCGTCGGGAAGCTCCGCGCCATGCGCCGGCAGGAAGCCCGCGGAGGCCTGATCGCGGTGGGCGCCGCGGATCCGCTCAACCTGACCGGCATCATCACCCCTGGCGAGCGGATCGCCACGGCCACCAGGAGCCGCATCCTCTATCGCGACGGCGTCCCGGTGCTCGCGCTGGAGCGAGGCGAGGTCAAGCCGGTCGGGCCGAGCGTCTCCGCGCCTACACCCGAGATGGTGCAGGCGCTGGTGCGGAAACAGATCGGCCCGGCGCTGCGCGCCCGGCTCGCCATGGCCGGCATACCTGCCGACTCCCTACCGCCAAGCGGCCGGCCGGCGCGGCGACGCTCGCAGAGGAAAGTAGCGAGCCACTGATGCACGAGCGCCTGGCGGCGTCACTCGCGGACCGGTACAGGATCGAGCGGCAGCCGGACGGCAGCCTGACCCTCCTCGGCCGGGGCGGCACGGCGACCGTGTACCTCGCGCACGACGTCCGGCACGATCGACCCGTCGCCCTGAAGGTGGTGCACCAGCAGCTCGCCGAGTCGGTCGGCTCCGAGCGCTTCCTGCGCGAGATCCGCATCGTCGCCAAGCTCTCCCATCCCCATATCCTGCCGCTGTTCGACTCCGGCGAAGTGCGTCTGGGCGATGGCGACGGCGCCTCGCTTCTCTATTACGTCATGCCCTACGTGGCCGGCGAGACGCTGCGCCAGCGGCTCAGTGGGCGGATGCCGGTCGCCGCCGCGATCCGGATCGCGCGGGAGGTGGCGCTGGCCCTGGACTCGGCCCATCGCCAGGGCGTGATCCACCGCGACATCAAGCCGGAGAACATCCTGTTCGAGGACGGCCAGGCGGTCGTGGCCGACTTCGGCATCGCCACCGCCGTGGAGGGGGGCCCGGACCGGCTCACCGCCACCGGGCTCGCGGTGGGAACGCCCGCCTACATGAGTCCGGAGCAGGCGGGCGGCTCGTCCACCCTCGACGGCCGGAGCGACATCTACAGCCTGGGATGCCTGCTCTACGAGATGCTCGACGGCGAGCCCCCGTTCACTGGTCCGACGCCGCAGTCGGTCATGGCGAAGCAGGTGGTCGCGCCTCCGCCTCCGCTTCGCTCCCGGCATCTCGAGATTCCGGAACCGGTCGAGCGGGTGCTCGCGAAAGCGTTGGCCAAGGAGCCGGGCGATCGCTTTTCCACGGCGGCGGAATTCGCCAGCGCTCTGGAGTCGGCCGGCGCGGCGGAGCGCCCACGGGAGAGCGGCCGCCGCAGGGCGGCAGCTCTCCTGAGCCTGGGCGCGATCGCCACTACGGGCGTGCTGTTCGCCCTGGGCCTCGGCGACCGGAAAGACCAGCCTGGCGACACGCCCAGTATCGCCGTTCTGCCGTTCCAGAACCTGGGGGCCACCGAGGATGGCTACTTCAGCGACGGCATCACGGAAGAGATCACCAGCCGGCTGGCGATGATCCCCCGGCTCGGCGTCATCTCCCGGACCAGCGCCGATCAGTACCGGGGGACGGGCAAATCGCTCAAGCAAGTGGGGCGCGAGCTCGGAGCGGACTACATCCTGGAGGGCAGCGTGAGGTGGGAGAAGTCGTCCGGGGGAGCGAGCCGGGTGCGAGTCACCCCGCAGCTCATCCGCGTCTCCGACGACCGCCACCTCTGGGCCGGGAGGTACGACGAGACTCTCGAAGAGGTGTTCCAGGTGCAGTCCCGCATCGCGGAACAGGTCGCCTCCGCCCTGGATCTCGCCCTCCAGCGCCCCGAGCAGGAGGCGCTCGCCGCCAAGCCGACCGAGGACCTCCGGGCCTACGACTTTTATCTCCGCGGGAACGACTACCTCGACCGGCCGGGGGACCCCGACGCACTCCGCACGGCCGAAGAGATGTACACCAAGGCCACCCAGCTGGATCCCACCTTCGCGCTCGCCTTCGCGCGGCTGGCCCGGGCCCGCATCTGGCAGTTCCACTTCTCGGAGCGGACCGGCGAGCGGCTCGCCCAGGCGCGCAGTGCCGCCGACTCCGCGCTGCGGCTTCAGCCCGGACTGCCGGAGGCCCACCTCGCGCTGGGGCAGATCCACTACTGGGGCCAGCTCGACTACCCCGCGGCGCTGCGTGAGTTCCGCACCGCGCACGCCGGCGATCCCGGCAACGGCGACATCTCGTGGGCCCGCGGACTGGTCGAGCGGCGCATGGGCCAATGGGACCAGGCGATCACGGACCTGCGCCGGGCGGTGGATCTGGACCCGCGGTCGGTGGTCAAGGCTCTGGACCTGTTCGAGGTGTATGTCAGGCGGCGGGACTACGCCGCAGGCGGAACGCTACCTCAAGCGCGCCATGGTACTGGAGCCCGACTCGCCGGCCTCCATCTTCGAGGCGCAGCTGATCGTCGCGCGCGACGGCGATCTGAAGGCGGCAGCCGCCGCTCTCAAGGAAGGGGTTCGCAGGGCGGGCCTCGACGACATCGTCGCCTGGGCCCCGACGTTCGATCTCGGCGCCGCCCTGTGGGGGACCCTGGATAGCTCCGCGCAGGCGGCGGGAGACCGGCTCTCCGTGGCCTCATTCGGGGTGGACTCCGCCGGCTATTATCTGGCGAAAGCCAGGGTCCGCAGGTACCGGGGCGACGCTACGAGCAAAGTCTACTTCGACTCCGCGGCGACGGTCCTCGAGGCCGGGACCCAGGCCCGGCCGGACGACCCCACACTCAGGGCCGAGCTGGCCTACGCCTATGCTGGGCTCGGCCGCCGCGAGCCCGCCATCCGGGAGGGCCTGCGCGCGGTGCAGCTGCGGCCCCCTTCCAAGGACACCTGGCTCGGGGTGGACATGGTTCGCAATCTGGCGGTGGTGTACGTCATGCTGGGTGAGGCCGACTCGGCGGTGCAGCAGCTCCAGGTGCTGCTGTCGGTCCCTTCGTGGATCTCCGTGCCCGGGCTCCGGGCCGACCCGACGTGGAATCCCATTCGGCGGGATCCCGGTTTTCAGGCGCTCCTGAAGCGCGGGAGGTGAGTGCAGACCGCCGGGCCGTCACATTCCGGCTTGGTTGTGGGTTCCACTTACGTCACCACTCTCCGCCGGAGGCCCCATGCGAATCCGAGGAAGCCCCTTCGGGCCGCTAACGCTTTTTCTTCTTCTGCTCCTGTCGGCCTGCGATAAGCCGACGACTCCCACCAAGACCGAATCGGACCCCGGTTCCCCGACAACCGATGTCGAGCTGCAAGCCGCGGGAGCCGAAGAGGCCGACGCAGCGGAGGACGCGGTGCCCTTCGCCGATGCGCAGTTGTTTTTCGAGCTCAACTCCACCGACAACGATCTGGGCCTCCAGCTCTTCCTCGATTCGGACGGCTGGAAGCGAGTGAGGGTGCTGGACCCCGCGAGGAACGAGATCGTCCTGATGCAGTCGGAGGGGAGACTGGCGAGGCTCGGCATCACCGAGCTGCGCTTCGAGAGCGCCGAGCCTTCGCCTGCTGAGGTGCTGGCGCTGTTCCCGCCCGGCAAGTACCGCTTCCGGGGCCGGTCGGTCGAGGGCGAGCAGCTGGCGAGTAACGTGACGTTGTCGCACGATCTGCTGCCGGCGCCCACGTTTTCCCCCTCCGACGGTGAGGTGGTGGACCCGAGGGACGTCGTCGTCGAGTGGAACGCGCCGGGCGCCGAGCAAGTCGAGCTCATCATAGAGCAGGACGAGCTGGGTCATGTGCTCGACATCACGCTCTCGGGGTCGAGTAAGCGGCTGAGAGTGCCGCCGCAGTTTCTGAGGCCCGGGATGGAGTACAAGATCGAGCTCCTGTCGATCTCGGAGAACGGCAACCGGACCATCGCGGAGAGCACCTTCCGCACCAGCACTTAGGCGCAGCGCTTCAATACTTTCGGGTCGGCAGACAGGTCGAGGAGGCCATCCTCCCGCCCCTGCCGGCCCTTAGTAGCGCCGGACTGCCTCCCCCAGCAGATTTGACGTACTCCCACCAAAGAAGGCCTCACCCTGGACGCGACGTCCGCGCACCCCCTCGTGGCCGCGCTGCGCGAGCGGTACGTGTTCGAGCGCGAGCTCGGACGCGGAGGCATGGCCGTGGTGTTCCTCGGACGCGACCTGCGGCACGACCGTCGGGTCGCGGTGAAGGTCCTTCATCCCGAGCTGGCAGTCACGCTTGGGCCGGAGCGATTCCTTCGTGAGATCGGCCTCGCCGCCCGGCTCGACCATCCCAACATCCTTCCAGTTCTAGACTCGGGCGAGAGCGCGGGGCGGCTCTGGTATGCGATGCCTTATGTGGACGGGGGCTCGCTGCGGCAGCGGTTGCAGCGGGAGACCCAGCTCGGCATCGAGGAGGCGGTGCGCATCGGCCGGGAGGTGGCGGCCGCACTGGAACACGCCCACCGGGCCGGCATCGTACACCGCGACATCAAACCCGAGAACATTCTCCTGAACGACGGCCGGGTTCTGCTGGCCGACTTCGGCATCGCCAAGCTGCTCGCTTCAGAGGGCACAGCCAAGCTCACCGAGACGGGTCTCGCGCTCGGCACGCCGGTGTACATGAGCCCCGAGCAGGCTGCGGCCGACTCCAGGCTCGATGCTCGCACCGACGTCTACGCGCTCGGCTGCGTGCTGTACGAGATGCTGGTGGGCCAGCCGCCGTTCACCGGCGCGACCGCTCAGGCGGTCATGACGCGGCACGCACTGGAGCCGTTGCCGTCGATCCGCATGGTCCGGAGCACGGTGCCTCCGGCGTTGGAGGCGGCGATCGTCAAGGCGGCGGCCAAAGTCCCGGCCGACCGGTTCGCCACCGCCGGTGCGCTCGGCAAGGCCCTATCCGCGGAGGCAACCACCGAGATCACTTCGGCGAGCGGGCCGCCGGCGGCCCGAGCCACGAGCGGGCGATGGTGGTTGGCGGCCGCTGCCATGCTCGCAGTCGTCGCGGCCGCGACCGGCTTCGTGGTGCTGCGCGGACGCGGTCCCTCGGTTCTGCCCTCCGCTTCGGTCCTGGCGGTGTTGCCGTTCTCGCCTGTGACCAGCGATAGCGCGCTTGCGAGACTCGGCCGGGATCTGGCCAGCACGGTCAGCGCCAGCCTCGACGGGGTGGGGGAGATCCGCGCCGTGGATCGCCTCACCGTCCTGGCCCAGGCTCCCGAGGGAGAGGCGTCCCTTCCCTTGGCCGAGGCCGCGGCGCTCGCCCGACGGCTCGGGGCCACCAGCGTCGTCCACGGCAGTCTCGCGAGAGACGGCGCGCGAGTCCGGCTGGACGTGGGTCTCTACACCACCGACAGCCTCACGACTCTTGCCCGGCAGTCCGTGCTGGCGGACCCCGAGAGCCTGAGCGCGCTTACGGACTCGGTCGTTTGGAAGCTGCTCGGCGACATCTGGCGGCGTGGCCGGCCACCCACACCCAGCCTGGAGGCAATCACCACCAAGTCAGTGGTCGCGCTCCGGGCGTTTCTGGACGGCGAGCGCGAGGCGGTGGCGGGCAACCACACGGAGGCCCAAGCCGCCTACGGGCGTGCGATCGCTGCTGATTCCAACTTCTGGTTCGCCTACTTTCGCCAGGGGAACGTCGCAGGATGGGCCGAGGCAGACGTCGATTCGGCCACCGAGCACGCCTACTGGACTCACCGCCACCTGCTTCCCCAACGGGAGCGAAAGCTCGTCGAGGCCGCCCGGGGGGACAGCGGCTTCTTCAGGCAGCGCGCGCAGCTGGAGGCGCTCGTGGAGCGCTACCCCGACTACTGGCCGGCCTGGTGGATGCTGGCCGACAATCAGTTGCATTTTTACGGTCACATCGGATCCACCGGCGCGGACGCCCGAAGGGCACTCGAGCGCGTGGTGGAGCTGAATCCCAGGATGGTATATGGCTGGGAGCATCTGGCTTGGCTCGCCGCCAGGGAAAGGGACACCACGACACAGGCCCGCGCGCTCGGTATGCTCGAGCGACTGGGGGCCGGGCCGACGCTCGAAAGGAACGAGGGGAGAAACAAACTACTGGGCTGGCGCGCGACCCTCGCGCTCCAAACACGAAGCCCCGGGGCCGGTGCGCTGCTGGACAGCCTGTACCAGGATGTGGTGAAACCGGACCGGCACCTGTTCGAGACAGGGATCATGCTACAGGCCGCCGGCCAGGTGGCCGACCAGATCGATCTGAACCGTCGGTTGCTCCGCCACGGCGTTCCTCTTGACGGGGCGCGCATCCTCACGTACATGAACGCGATAGCGTGGGCCACGCGCGGCGCCTGGGACTCGGCGCTGGCCACCAGGGAACGACTGGTCCAATCGCCGACGGACACGATCGGACTGCTCGACATCTACCGCACGGCGGTGCTGGCCGCGACGGTCGGCGCACTGCCGGCGGCGGACGCGCTCCGGCGACGATCCGCAGCCGCGCCCCTGCTGCACGGCCCGGGACTTCTGGCCGAGCTGGCTTGGCTGGACGGTGTGCTCGCCTCGGCTAGCGCAGACACCGCGGGTCTCGTTGCCGCTCGCACCAGGCTCCGGGGGACCGGCGCAGAGTGGGCCGCGAGCCTCGACCGGTCGCTGGGCGCCTTCGAATCGGCGCTGCGGGGGGATCGAGGCGCCGCCGCCGCGTCGATGGCAGCGCTTGAATGGGAACTGGCCGACGAAAGCCTCTGGTTTGCCTTCAGCCCGCAGACTCCCCATAAACTGCTTCGAGGCATCGACCGGATGGCTGCAGCCGAGTGGCTGTTGGCGGAGGGAGACAGTGCCCAAGCCGCACGCCTGCTCGGGTGGCACCAGGGCTGGCCGCCACCGGACGACAAGCTGCCGCTGGCGCCGCTCGCCTTTCTATTGCGAGCCAACATCGAGGACGGACAGGGCGACACTGATGCCGCCCGACGGGACTACCAGCAATTCCTGGTGCGGTACGACATGCCGCCCCCGTCACACCGGCATCTGGTCGTGGAAGCCAAGGCGGCGCTCGCCCGACTGGGCAGCGCGCCGGTACCGCCTACGGAACGTTGATGGACGCCGTTTCCAACACGCTGGATCTCGGTGAGCTGCCCCGCGCGCCGCGGACCCAGGCGCAGAGAAACCCGCCCATCAGGCTCCACTCAGCAGTGAACACCATCCACCCGGATCGCACCACCAGGGGAAGCCCCGGAGCCGCGCCAACGATCCTCAGCCCGTGCGGAAAGCAGTGAATGGGCTCGCCCACGCGCTTTGCCGCTGCCTTTGCTGCTGCCTCCTTGAGTGCCCACGCGAGGGCCGGCCGTACCTCCGCATGCGGCGCCAGCGTCTCCCACTCCTCGGCACTAGCTATCGCCTCCGCGTGACGGCGGCCGACCCGACCGATCTCGACGAGATCCACACCGATGCGGACGCCCGCGGGCGCGACCACCGCCGCGGCCATGCCGCGGGTGTGCGACCGGGAGGTCGCACAGGCATCCCGGCGGTAGCCCGACGCCTCCAACACGGCGGCCACCGCGCGATCGGCCGCCGCGCGATCGCAGGCCCATCGCTGCGCGCGCGGGATCGCGCCGAACCCGGCCGTGCTCCGGGCGAACCCGAGCCACACATCCGGGGCCACCCGCCGGCAGGGCGTCATGCGCGCGCCATCTCGTTCTCCGCGAACGCCAGCACCACCTCGGGAGTGATCGCGGTGGACAGATCCGCTGCCGGAAGGCTCGCGGTGAGGAAGTCCTGCCACCGGGTGTAGGGAATCCGCGTGCCGAGCGCGTCTTCCAGCCGGAAGATTAGGTCCAGGAAATCGATGGATTCCGCTCCCAAGTCCCGGATGAGCGCGGCACCGGGCGCGACCTCGTCGGCGGAGATGACCAGGACCTCGGCCACGATCTCCCGGACGAGCTGCTCGAGACCTCTGCCGTTCACCAGCGACGGATTGCCAGGCATGCGTTCTGTCCCCCGAAGCCGAACGAGGTGCTGAGCGCGGCCTCCGGGGAGGCCGGCCGGGCCACGTTGGGCACGTAATCGAGGTCGCACTCGCCGTCGGCGGCCTCGAGGTTGACGGTCGGCGGCAGGAAGCGCTCCCGGATCGCGGCGAGCGCCGCCACCAGCTCGACCGCGCCCGCCGCCGCGAGCAGGTGGCCGATCATGGACTTGGTCGAGCTCACCGGAATGCCGCCGACGCACGAGCCAAGACTCTGCTTGAGCGCCCGGGTCTCGGTGATGTCGTTCATCCGGGTGCCGGTGCCGTGGGCATTGACGTAGCCGACATCGTGGGGCGCCATGTCCGCATCGGCGAGGCACAGGCGGATGGCGCGCGCGGCCCCCTCCGCGTCCGGCCGCTCGTCGGTGATGCGCCAGGCGTCGCAGGTCGCGCCATATCCCGCCAACTCCGCCAGCACCGTGGCGCCCCGTGCTTCCGCGAAGGGGCCGCGCTCGAGCAAGACGAAGCCGGCACCCTCACCGATGACGAAGCCGTCCCGGTCGCGGTCGAACGGCCGGCTGGCCCGGCCGGGCTCGTCGTTGCGGCGGGAGAGCGTCCCCAGAAGGCTGAAGCCCAGCACGGCGACCGGATTCACTCCGGCATCGGCGCCCCCGGCCAGTACCACGTCCGCGTCGCCGCGCTGGATGAGCCGCATCCCCTCGCCGATCGCCTGGGTCCCTGCGCTGCACGCCGTCGTGATCGTGGCGTTCGGGCCCTGGGCATCGTTCTGGATGGCCACGTGCGCCGCGGCCAGGTTGGGCAGCCCCCGAAGCGTGGCGAGCGGATTGGTTCGCTCGGCGTAAAGCCGCGCGAAGGCCGGGATGTCCCACTTATTGGTCCCTCCCAGCTTGGCGGCGTCGATGGTCGCTTCGGCCTGGGCCGCGAGCAGGTCGAGATCGGTGGGCCCCATGCCTCCCGCTCCCACCACCACCGCGACTCGTTTAGGGTCCACCTCGCCCCGGTCCAGGCGGGCCTGTCGGCGGGCCATGGCGGCCGCGGCCACCGCGAAGAGCGCCGCACGGCTCATCAGCTTGGTCGCCTTGCGGGGCTCGACCCACGCCGCGAGATCGGCATCGGCCCCGCGCACTTGGGCGGCGATCCGAGTGTCGAGACCGGCGGAGTCGAAGACGGTGATGGGGCCCACCCCCGAGCGCCCCTGCCGCAACGCGTCGCGGAACGCCTCGTAGCCGAGACCGATCGGCGTGACCACGCCGGCGCCGGTGATCGCCACGCGGTCAGCCACTGTCGAGCTCGGGATAGTGTCCCAACCAGGTCTCCATCATCTGGCGCCAGTGGGGCTGGTACATCTCCGGCATCACCCGGCCGGGCTCGACCAGCCTGAAGGTGAAGCGGGCCGAGGCGATGGTCCGATCATCCACCATCGCCGTTCCGCGCGCCCGGGCGACCGTGCCCTCCAGCGACTCCAGCTCGGTTTCCAGCCTGACCTGATCGCCCGGCCGGGCAAAGGCGAGAAAACGCGCGCGCTCGATGGAAACCATCAGTGCGAGGAACCGGCCCTCGACCGACCGGTGGATCAGCACACCCGCGGTCTGGGCCAGCCCCTCGAGCAGATAAACGCCCGGGAGCACGGGGTTGCCGGGGAAATGGGCATCGAACTCGTCTTCCGCGAGCGCAACCGCCTTGAGTCCGGTAGCGCGGACGCCGGGCTCCAGATGGACGATCCGGTCGAGCCAGAAGTGACGCACGCCGGGCCCGTGCCTACCGCGCTCGCCGCATGGCCATCGGCCACTGCTGGTACTGGCTCGCGGAGTACTCGACGGCGGCGCCGGGCTCCTCGACAATGCGCCGCACCATCGCGGTGTCCGGCGGACCGCCCGGGGTGAGATGCAGGCGGTACCAGCCGCGACTGTGGAGCACGACGGTGCGCTCACTGCCACGCCGTACCGGCGGGGCGGGGAATTCGAGTGTGGCGCGGTCGCCGGTATTGGGCATGGCGTGGTAGAGCGTATCCGCGGCGGTGACCGCCGCCAGCACCACGGGATCGGACGCCGAGCTGGGAGCGATGGTGTCCACCGTCAGCGGCTGGTTCTCGGAATAGTCGATGGCGAAATAGTTCAGCGCCCAGAACCCGCGCGGAGGACGGATCCGAATTCGCACCGAGTCGCCACGGACCCTGCTCAAGTCGAGAGGGACGACACGTTCCGCGGCGAGGAACGGGCCGCTGCCCGGCAGGATGCCGCGCACCTGCCAACCGTCCGGCTCCTCCACCTGGAGTAAGAGGCCATAGAGCTCCTCGCGAACCGCCCAGGTGCGAACGGAATCCGCGGCCAGGGAGTCGGCGTCGACCTGAGCGTACCAGTCCTCCACCGCCGTGCCGCGCAGCTCCAGCATGGCGCGGATCATGTGCGATCCCCAGAGGGCGGTGCCGGTTCGGGAGACCAGCTTGGCGCGAGTGGCGCCGGCCGGGCGGGGGAAGGTGAGCACCACCTCGTCCCGCAATCCACCGGCGCTGTCCACCAGCGGCAGCGGCTCCCAGATGCGACGGTCGTCGGCGGACAGCCACTGGAGCAGGTCCTTGCCGGTGCGATCGACGGCGGCGGACGGCGGCAGCGGCCGCGAGAGGGTGTGCAGCCCGCCCCACTCGTCGGGCACGACCCGAAGACCGGGCGCGTGGTCCACGGCCCAGAGCGAGAAGAGGTTGGTCATCTGGGTCTCGTTCACCTCGTTGGTGACGAGCAGCCGGTAAGCGCCGCCTTCGCTCCGCAAAGTGGGGAGCACGCCGAAGTCGTCGCGCTCCAACCCGCGGGTGATGGCTCCACCGTACGGCTCGGCCTCGAAGACATAGCGGGTACCGTCCCAGGAGTAGACGAAGGGGCACGACTCCTTGGTGGCGACCGCGATGACGGCGGCCACCAGTATCACACCGGCCGCCACGCCGAGGACCGCGAAAACGGACTTGCCCGCGTCGGTGCGCCGGAGCCACCAGCGCTGCACGCTGTCCACCGGGATCGCCATCGGCTTCAGCTCGACCGCGGCGTAGACCGTGTCGCCATGTATGGTGCCCGGCTCGTCGAAATCGTGGTGTATGCCCGCGAGGGTGGTCACGCCCTCGATGGAATCTTCCGTCGGCGGTTGGGCCTCGACCGCCGGCACGGATTTCACGCTGGTGCAGCCGGTGGAGTAATACAGGGAGAGCGGGAGAAGGATCAGCGCGATAGGCCGTTGCAGCGTACGGAGCATTTGAGTCTCCCGCGTCGGCACTGCTGCATTGTTGAGAGAGCGCTCGGGTGCGGTGTCGCCGTGCTGCCGAACCCAAACTTGCGCAGATGCGGTCAAGCCAGAGTCAAGGATGGGCTAGGACGCCTCCCGCCCCACCACCACCTCCGGGGCCATGCCCAGGAAGAGTCCCGTCTCCACCACACCCGCCCGCCGGGACAAGACATCCGCCACCGCGAGCGGGTCCCCGATGCCGCCGGCGAACCGAGCATCGAGGATGTAGTGCCCATCGTCCGTTACGAACGCCACCTCTTCTCCCCGCCGGGTCCGGAGCACGGGGTCCGCACCGAGGTCGCGGAGAAAGGCGAGGTGGGTGGCCCAACCGAACGGCGTGACCACCACCGGCAGGGGGGCCCGCTCGCCGAGGCGGCGGACCAGCTTGGCCTGGTCCACCACGATGACCAGTCGCCGCGAATGTGCCGCGACGATCTTCTCCCGCAACAGCGCGCCGCCGAGGCCTTTGATGAGGTCGCCGGTGGGGCTCACTTCGTCGGCGCCGTCGATGGTGAGGTCGATGCGTGGATCGGCCGACAAGTCCGCGAGTGGGATACCCACCTGACGCGCCAGGTCGCGGGTAGCGTTGGATGTCGGGATGCCGACGACGCCGGACAGCCGCCCCGCCGCCAGGCGCCGCCCGATCTCCCGCACCGCGGCACCGGCCGTCGCCCCCGAGCCGAGACCCACGCGCATCCCGTCGCGCACGAGGTCTACCGCGCGCCGCGCGGCGTCGAGGTGCGCGGTCCGGGCCGGGGCCCCCTCCATCACGGCTGTCGCCAGCGGGCGCCGTCGCGTGCGATGAACTGGTCCGCGGCGGCGGGGCCCCAGCTCCCCGCCGCATAGTTGGGGAATTGCGCGGGAGCCTGCCATGCCTCGATTACGGGATCGACCACCTCCCAGGCGGCCTCCACGCCGTCGGCGCGAGTGAACAGCGTGGCGTCCCCCACCATGCAGTCCAGCAGCAGCGTCTCGTATGCGGAGTGGGCCGCCGGGCCGAACGCCTCGGCGTAGCTGAAGTCCATCCGGGCCGCCGTCATCCGGACGCCGACCCCGGGCACCTTGATGTCGAACGCGAGCGAGATCCCCTCCTGGGGCTGCACCCGGATCGCGATCACGTTGGGCGCGATGGTCTGGCCGCGATCCAGCGGGAACATCAGGTGGGGCGGCTCCCGGAACTGCACCGCGATCTCGGTGACCCGCCGGGCCATCCGCTTTCCCGAGCGGAGGAAGAACGGGACTCCGTGCCAGCGCCAGTTGTCCACCAGGAGCCTGAGGCTCCCCCAGGTCGCCGTATTCGATGCCGGGTCCACGTCGGGTTCCTGCCGGTAGCCGGGGACCTTGACACCCTCGATGGTGCCGGGCCCGTACTGCCCTCGCACCGAATGGTCGTGCATTTCCGCGGCCGGCACCCGGCGGATGGCGCGGAGCACCTTGGTCTTCTCGTCCCGGACGGCGTCGGCCTGAAACGCGACCGGCGGCTCCATGGCGGTGAGGCACATGAGCTGGAGGAGGTGATTCTGGAACATGTCGCGCACCACGCCGGCATCCTCGTAATAGCCCGCGCGGTGCTCGACGCCGACGGTCTCCGCGGCGGTGATCTGCACGTGGTGAATGTGCTGGCGATTCCACACCGGCTCGAAGATGGAGTTCGCGAACCGGAAGACCATGAGGTTCTGCACCGTCTCCTTGCCGAGGTAGTGGTCGATCCGGTAGACCTGATGCTCGGCGAACGCCGCGCTCACGGCGCGGTTCAGCGCCCGCGCGCTCTCGAGATCGTGCCCGAACGGCTTTTCGATCACCAGGCGCACCCAGGGACGGACCGACCGGTGGGCGACCCGCTCCGCCACACCGCTGCGCACCAGGTGGGTGACGGTGTCGCCGTAGACGCTGGGTGGGATGGCCAGGTAGAAGAGCCTGCCATCGCTCCGGCGCCGGGCCGACTCGATCGCGCCGAGGCGCTCGCCCAGCGATGCGTAGGTGGCGTTGGTGGTGAGGTCGCCCTGGACGTAGCTCAACCGTGGCGCGAAGCGGGCCCAGGCCTCGTCGTCGATCTCGCCGGCCGGACTCGGGTCGTCAGCGTCGCGAGCCGACTCATAGACCAGGCGCCTGAAGGCCTCGTCCGTCATCGGGCTTCGCGCCACGCCGACCAGGGCGAAGTCCTCGTCGAGCATCCCATCGCAGTAAAGATGGAAGAGGGCCGGAAAGAGTTTGCGTTTGGCGAGGTCGCCGGCGGCGCCGAAGATCACTACGCTACAGGCGTCGCCCCGCTTGAGCGGCTGCGCCACGGCGGGCGCATCGCACCGGGCCGGGGCGATCACCTCGGCCGGCATGGTCATGCCTGCTTCACCGCGTGGCCGCCGAACTGATTCCTGAGCGCGGCGATGACCTTGGCGGAGAACGATTCGTCCTGCCGCGACGCGAAGCGCATCAGCAGCGAAAGAGTGATGACCGGCGCCGGCACGCTCTGGTCGATGGCCTCCTGCACCGTCCACCGGCCCTCACCCGAGTCGTCCACGTATCCCCGGATGTCGGCCAGGTCGGCGCTGTCGGCGAAGGCGCGCTCCGCGAGCTCGTTGAGCCAGGAGCGGACCACGCTCCCCCGGTTCCAGACCGCGGCGATCTGGTGCAGGTCGAGCTCGAAATCCTTGGAATGGTGCAGGATCTCATAGCCTTCGGCGTACGCCTGGAGCATGCCGTACTCGATCCCGTTGTGCACCATCTTGACGTAGTGCCCCGCGCCGGTCGGGCCGACGTGGGCGAAGCCGGCCTCCGGCGCCAGCGATCGGAAGACCGGCTCGACCCGCCCGACGGCGGCCTTGCTGCCCCCGACCATCAGGCAGTAGCCGTTCTCCAGCCCCCAGATGCCGCCGCTGGTGCCGGCGTCGATGAGCTCGAGTCCCCGGGCCTGGAGGGCGGCTCCCCGCCGGATCGTATCGTGGAAGTTGGAATTGCCGCCGTCGATGATGATGTCGCCCTTGGCCAGTCCCGGCAGCACCTGCTCTATGGTCTGATCCACCGGCGCACCGGCGGGGACCATGAGCCAGACGGCGCGCGGGGTCTGCAGGCGGCTCACGAGGTCGGCGAGATCCTTGGCGCCCTCCGCGCCTTCGCCCGCAAGCTCGGTGACGGTCTCGGCGCTTCGATCCCACACCACGGTCTCGTGCCCGTCCCGGAGCAGGCGGCGAACCATGTTGCCACCCATCCTCCCCAGGCCCACCATCGCCAGTCTCATGACTCTCGTCTCCCGTAATCAGACGTGGCCGCCCAGGGTCGGCCGGTGTCCGGCCAGCCGCTGTGCTTCGGAACGCCCGCTCACTGCCTCAAAGATAGTGACGAGGTCGGAATGGAGGGGTCGCGAACGAGCCATCCGAGCGCCATCTTTCTCAAACTCTGGTCCGCAGGAGTAAGCATGTCAGAGGAGTCTCTCCGGCCACTGGTGGCGGCTCTCCGCTCGGAGCTCGCCCACGCGCACGACCTTGATGCGGATGCGCGAGAGGTGTTGCACAGCCTGGCTCGGGAGGTCGAGGCCGTCCTTCAAAGCTCACCCCCGGGCTCTCCGGTGGTGGAACCAACTTTGCGCGATCGTCTCGCCGATCGTGTGAGGGAGCTCGAGGTGTCACACCCGAGACTCTCGAGGACCGTCGGCAACATCGTTGACACCTTGGCCTTCTACAACCTCTAGCGCGCCTCGATCCCACCGGCACCTCCGTTGACGGGCCATCAGCCTCGGTGTTGACGGGGGCACGGACAGCGTCGGCCGGGTCACCATAACCAAGGCGCGGGCCCGTGTCCCCTATGCTCCGTCGAACTCCGCGCAGAGACGCCGCACTCACCGCCCGGAACACCGATCGCCATGACCTGTACCAGCGCGCGGTTCAGGATGTGAAAGCGGAGGGGCGGTTCCTGTCCGGAACGTTCGAGAGGATCGCGGGGCGCAAGGCCACGTCATTGCGGGAGGACTTCTGTGGAACGGCCCTCCTCTGCGCCGAGTGGGTGAAGAAGCGGGATCGCACTGCGGTCGGCGTGGATCTCGATCCGGAGGTGCTCGCATGGGGCGCCGAACACAATCTCGCGCCACTCGGCTCCCGTGCCTCCTCCCTCCGGCTGCTAAGGCAGGACGTGAGGGCCCCGTGTCGCGGCCGGTTCGACGTGAGCGTGGCGCTGAACTTCAGCTACTTCATCCTCCGCACGCGTGATGGCCTCCGGAACTACTTCGCGGCCGTGCGTCGCTCCATGGCCGCGGACGGCATCTTCGTGCTTGACGCCTACGGGGGGTACCAGTCCTGGCGCCCCCAGACTGAGCGGCGGAAGCTCCGTGGTTTCACCTATGTATGGGAGCAGGCCCGGGTGGATCCCATCGATCACTCGGTAGTGAATCACATCCACTTCGAGTTCACGAATGGCTCCCGCATCCGGCGAGCATTCACCTACCACTGGCGGCTATGGACCCTGCCGGAGATCCAGGAGCTGCTGGCCGAGGCCGGCTTCTCGCGCTCGGCGGTGTACTGGGAAGACCGCGACGCGAACAAGGACGGCACCGGCCGGTACCGTGCTAGGACCCATGTGGCCCAGGAACCGGCTTGGGTCGCCTACATCGTCGCGGAGCGATGAGGCCCCGCGCCGCGACTCCCACCTGCTGGCGTAACGCCAATCCAAGGAACATGTTGCACCTGGATCCATGGCCGTCCCCGCATGCCAGCGCCCGACGGAGGTCCGTTGATCATCTCGGTCAAGAACCACTCCCGCATTCCCGATGAAGAAGTTCTGGCCGCGGTTCGGGCGGTCAACCGCCAGATCGCGGAGGACTTCGAGCCCTATTGGGACCTCGGCGCCATCCTCCGCGTCACCGATCCCAAGGCCAAGCCGCTTCAGGCGGACGCGATCATTCGCATCTATCCGCACGGCCACGACTACCACTGGACCCCGACCGGCCTGCCCGAAGGCCACGTCTTCACCACACTGACCGCGCTGGCCCGGGAATCGGTTCCCTGGCTCACCTGGACCAACTCGCTGTCCCACGAGGCCCTCGAGCTGATCGCCGACCCCCAACTCAACATTCTGGTGCAGGGGCCTCATCCCGTGCAGCGCAGGCGGCTGGTGTTCCACTACCGCGAGGTCTGCGATCCGGTCCAGAGCGAGACCTACCGGATCGACGGGATCACTGTCTCGAACTTCGTCCTCCCGCACTACTACAACAGTCTGGGCGAATCCGGCGGCCGGAACGACTTTCTCGGCACCGGGCTCCAGGCCTTCCGCTGGAACGAGAACGGCGTGATCGGATTCTGGGACCCCCGCCAGGGCCCGCGCGGCAAGTACGTCACCTGGCCACAGTACGACCGGAGCCACGTGGTTGCCCAGCGCTCTCGCCTAAAGGGGCCCACCGGCCGCCTCTACCGGTACGCTCACCCGAGGGTCAGTGGACCTTCTCGCTAGGCTGAAGGCTGCTCTTGCCGGAAGCTACCGGATCGAGCGCGAGCTCGGCTCCGGCGGCATGGCCACGGTGTACCTCGCGCGCGATCTGCGGCACGACCGGGACGTGGCGATCAAGGTGATGCTGCCGAAGGTGGCGGCCGCGCTCTCCCCCGAGCGGTTCCTACAGGAAATCCACATCGCGGCCCAGTTGCAGCACCCCCTCATCCTTCCGCTCTTCGATTCGGGACAGGCCGACGAGCTCTACTACTACGTCATGCCTCGGATCGTCGGGGAGTCACTCCGGCAGCGACTGCTTCGGGAGAAGCGTCTTCCGCTGGCGGAGGCGGTCCAGATCGGGCGCGAGATCGCCGAGGCGCTCGAGTATGCCCACGGCAAAGGCGTGGTCCATCGCGATATCAAGCCCGAGAACATCATGCTCACCGGCGGTCATCCGCTGGTGGCCGATTTCGGCATCGCCCGGGCGCTCGGCGTCTCCGGGGACGAGAGGCTGACGTCCACCGGAATGCGGTTCGGCACGCCGCTCTATATGAGTCCGGAGCAGGCGTTGGGCGATCCCGGGCTCGACGCCCGCAGCGACATCTACTCGCTGGGCTGCGTGATCTATGAGATGATCGGCGGCTCGCCGCCCTACACCGGGGCCAGCCTGCACGCCGTCCTCTCCGGGCACGTGGCGGGCAAGTTGCCGCCGCTGACCACCCAGCGAATCGGCATTCCCGCCGGACTCCGGGCCACGGTCGAGACCGCCCTGGCCCGGGAGCCGGCGGATCGTTTCCAGACCGCCGAGGAATTCGCGCGGGCGCTGGCCGACCCGTCCTGGTCCGGCAGCAGCCGCCGGCGTTGGACTCCCGTGCTCGGGCGAACGGCGCTCGGACGAATCGGACTCGGGCGAGTTGCGCTCACCGTGGCGGCCGGTGGCGCTGTCATCGTGGCTGCCTGGGGCATGTGGTCGCGGTTGAGCCCGCGTCCGGCGCTGGATTCCAATCTCGTTGCGGTGGCGCCGTTCGACGCGCTGGGGCCGGGCCTCGAGCTCTGGCGCGAGGGGCTGATGGACATGCTGTCCCGCAACCTCAACGGCGCGGGGCCTCTTCGGGTGGTATCACCTACGGTCGTGGCCCGTAACTGGTCCGGTCGAGCTGACATCGCCTCGGCGCGGCAGGTGGGCCTCGAGACCGGGGCCGGGCTCAGCGTGGTCGGGTCCATCGTGACCGCCGGACCGGATTCGGTGCGGCTCGCGGTCACGGTGGTAGACGTCGCCACCGCGGAGCCGCTGGGTGATGTGGAATTCGGGGGAGCGGTTTCGCGGATGGACGTCGCCGTGGATTCGCTCACGATGGGCCTGCTCGCCGCGCTCGCCCGGACCCGCCAGATCGGCGCCGTCCACCTCGGCGCTACCCGGTCGAGCTCGCTCCCGGCCCTCAAGGCCTATCTGCAGGGGGAGCAGTATTTCCGCCGGGCCGAATGGGATGCGGCACAAAGAGATTTCGAGCGCGCCGCGAGCCTCGACCCGAACTTCGCTCTCGCGTTCTACCGGATCTTTCAGACCCGTTTCTACAAGGGCACCGGGCGCGACTCACTGATGTGGTCCTACGCTCTCCGGGCGGGCGAGCTGAACCGGGGACTGGCGCCTCGGGAGAGCCTGATGATCGCGGCGGACTCCCTCCTGGCCGCCGTCAGCGACGCCCCTGCCCTGGACGCCGAAGCCCAGCGCCACCGGAAGCGGGTCTTCGCGATCCTGGAGCTGGCCAATCGACGGTTTCCCGAGGACGCAGAGGTCTGGTACCAACTGGGCCGTGCCCGAGCCCGGATCGGGTACTTGATCGGCGTGCAGCCGGAGCAGGCGCTGCAGGCGCTTGACCGCGCCATCGTACTCGACTCCTCTTTCGCGCCCGCGTACGTGGAGGCGTTCTCCTTCTCGACTGTGGCGAGAGGGCAGGAAGCAACCCGGCGGTATCTGAAGGCGTACCTGGCAGTCGCTCCGAAAGGCATCCTGGCGGACGTGGCCCGGCTCGCTCTCGACCTAATGGATCCGAGACGCTCCGGGTCCGACGCCGTGGCCAGCACGCTGGATACAGCCTCGGCTCGGATGCTCTATCACACGGCGAACATCTTCGAGTACGCCGCCGACTCCACCGAGACTTACATTCGCCTCGGGCGCCACCTGGTGGAGCGCGCTCCCGATCCCAGCCTCGCGGCCGACCCAGCTCTGCCCCGCCGGGTGCTCGGCTTCGGCCTCGCGTTCCGGGGACACATGGCCGAAGCGCTGCGCATCCTCGGAACCGACCGGCTCTACCTCGTCTCCCAGGCCGCGGCGCTCGGTGGGATGCCGCGTGACAGCGCGAGGGCGGTGTTCGATCCGCTGCTTCGCGACGACCCCGCGCCGCTGGCTGATTTGGTATTCGCCCTGCCGTGGTGGTCGAGGGAGCGCGATACCAGCGCGCTCAGCCGCGCCATAGACCTCGCCGGCCGGCAAGCGAAGCAGCTGCCCACGGCCCGGTTTCTTGCCGAGGCTGCTCGAGCCTGGCACACTCTTGCCGTCGGCGACAGCGCCGCGGCGCTCAGCCAGTTTCTGCAGCTGCCGGATTTCCCGAACTATTCCGGCATCGGCGACTGGGAGCGCTACACGGCGATCCGTCTCCTCAACGACGCCGGCCGCTTCCATGAGGCGCGCACCCGGCTCGACCGCGAGATCCCGAGCACGGCGTTTCCCTGGGATGTCGTCCTTCTGCTGGAACGGGCTCGCTCCTCCGAGGGGCTCGGGCAACCCGGGGTAGCGGCGGCTCAGTACGCCCGGGTCGCCGATCTGTGGGCGAGAGGCGATCCAGCACTGCAGCCCATGGTCTCCTCCGCTCGGGCCGCTTCCCTGCGACTGCGCGGCGCCGGTGGCCCCTAGGCCGGCCTTGCCCGTGGCGCCACCAGGAGCACCGAGGCTAGGGCAGGGTCGGCCAGCCCGAGGAAGAAGTACCCGATGCCGGCGAGCCCGATCATCAGCGAGGGGTTGCTGCCCCGCCGAACGCCACAGGGCCAACCCAGCGGGTCCTCCGCAAACCGGGCCGCCGCCGCGGCTGCCGCTTCCCATACCAGCTCTCCGATCGCGGGCTGGCCGAACACGCGAGACGCGTAGCGAAGCACCTCTCCCAGTCCGGCACGACCATGACAGAGAGAGAAGTCGCCATCGATCCAGCCATCGCGATCGGCCATGGAGGATCGGGTGGTCCGAATCGCCGCCTCGGCATCCTTCCGATGAGCATCGAATCCGAGCTCGACCGCACGCAAACGGGTGAGCCCGATCCCCGGTGCCCCGTGACACCACGCCACACAAGCCGGCGCGTCGTTGCCGTCCTCCTCCCGGAAGTCCGGCCAGTTGTTCTCCGACGGGCGAAACCAACGGTTCTCGTAACGGAAGGCCTGATGCGCCGCCTCGATCATCTCGTCCTCGCCGGTGGCGCTGCCCAGCTCGAGCAGCGACCACCCTATGCCCGCGGCCCCGTGCGCCAGTCCGGTGAGCGGGCGGCAAGCCTCGATTCCCGCCGCTACCGGCCATGACCACCCGTCGTCGCTTCTGGTCGCGGCCGCAACCGTCTGGCGGCCCAGCCGTATCGCGAGATCGCGGAACGCCGGTCGGTCGAGCAGGGTGGCCAGCGCCAGTAGCGGAGCAATCCCTCCAGTGCCTCCCGTGAGGGGGTCAGCCACCAGATCGCCATCCACCGCTTCGCTCAGGCGGTCGAGCAGCGCGATCGACCGGACTTCCAGGTCGGAGCGCTCCAGCGACCGGCCGATCATCACAGCCGCGTAGGCGATGCCCACTTCGCCGGTGTAGAAGCTGGCCCGTGTGGGCGGCGGGATCGTATGGAGCCGGTCCAGCGCATGACCGATCGCGGCGAGCGCCGTGTCCCGCCATTGCCGGTCCGGGCTTCGCCGGCAGGCTTCGGCGAGGAAGAGGGCCACGCCCGAGCTGCCGCTATACAGGTCGGGGCCGAGGGTTCCGTAGGTGAAATCCACCTGGTCGGAGCCGTCTTCGGCGTCCTGGGTCATGCCCATCCAAGTACAGCGGTCGGCGTGACGGCACGCGGTGTCGCAAAGGTGATCCGCGATGCGTGCCGCGACCGAGAGCGCCGCCTGGGCATCGAAGGTCATCGGCGGTCCACGTGGAGGTCCGGAAAGTCATCCGCCGAGCCGGGATTCAAGTAGATCCGATCCAGCTGGTAGCCGTCGCGCGCCAGCCGGGAGGACAGAAGGGCGTTGCGCTCTTCGATCGAGCCGAGCGCGCTCCACTTCGGCTCGGCTAGGATGCCGGCAAACAGCCGGCCGCGGTGTTCGCCGAAGCTCGAGCCGTCACCCGGGTCTTCCGCCAGCCCTACCCCTGGAGCCAGTCGCTTGACCAGCAATGACACGCTGGATCGGACCCACGCTCCGATCTCCTCATAGACCCTTCGCAGGATTGGTACGGTCCGAGGGTAGTCACCCCGGGCAAGGTAGAGGACCGCGGGATCGGTCCGGTGATAGCGCAGGGGTTCGCTCAGAACCTTGAGCTGGAACCCGATTCCAGCCCGATTGAGTTGACGAGTCATCTGGCTGACCAGACGCTCCGCTCCGGTGGGCGCGATGTGCCAGTAGACCCGGACCGTGTTGCCGTCGTCCCGGGTATCATCGGCGTCGCCATGGGCGAGATAGAACCCGGCGACCAACTCGAAGTGCTCCTTGGGAATTCGGACCGCGCCGGGCCGGTCAATCGCGACCACACCGTCCACGGGCCGGTACTCCCCAGGCGGGATCCAGAACCGGACTCCGTGCCGCTCGGCCACGATCCGGTCATCGGGTTCGACGCTTCGAGCGGTCCAGCCGGCTTGCCAAGTACCCGAGCCCGAGTTGACGGCGGACAGCCGGTCCGCGAAGTCCCGGGCGCCGACCCAGTTGGTGAAGCCGGAGGCGACGGATCCCTGAGCGGGCTCCCGGCAGTGCAGCGAGACGTAGATCGCGTCAGCCAGCGCAGACTGGAGCGGAGGCACATCCGCCGAGGGGGCGACACTGCTCGGCACCTGGTGCCGCCGGCCGAGAAAGGTGAACGACGTGGGGGAGTGGACCTGCACGGAATGGAGTGCGGTTCTGAGATCGTCACCGGCGAGAGTCATGTCTCCGCCGAGCCGTTCGAGCTGAGACCGAGGACGACCTCGCGGGCAGCGTCGGGCGTCAGGAGCATGTTGATCCCAAGCTGGAGGATCGCCGCTGCGCGCCGTGGCATCTGCACCTCGGCCTGACTCCACTCGAACGCCGACTTGAGGAGCCTGACGGCCACATGGCCCGGAAGTCGGGCTCGCAAGTCCCGGACTTCCGCCTCGGTCAGGCGCGCCGCTTCCAGGTAACACCTCCAGAGGTCACGGTGGGCGGGAAGAAGCCCGGCAAGGACGGCGCCCAGGAGTCCTGCCGCCGCGTCGGGCTTGGTGCCATCGGTCGGCTCAAGTCCCAGTACCGCTTCCGTGATGAAGGAGTGGAGGGCGCTTCCCAGGTCCCAGGCCGGATCGCCGAGCTGAGCCATCTCCCAGTCCAGGAGCAGCACCCGGACCGGGAGGCCCGTCCCGTCCTGTTCGACCAGGATGTTGTTCCACTTGAAGTCGCCGTGAATGAGCCGGATCGGCCGCCAGTCGTCGCGAAGCCGGTCGAGGGCAGCCAACGCCTCCGGTCGCGACTGAAGGGCCTGGATGACGATCAACTGCGCCGGTGCGAGCTCTCTCAGGCTGGCAGGCGCGGGGCGGGCGAGGTCGAACGCCCATGGTACCGCCCGAGGCAGGGCGGCCGCGATTGCCGCTTCGGGCCCGATGGGCAAGCCGTGGCATGTCGCCAGGGCCGTTGCCACGAGGCGGCGCAAAGCGGCGAGGTAAGGTGGTGAAGCCTCGACGTCCAACACATGCGGGCGGGCCGCCTCCGTGACCAGGTCGAGCACAAGGATGGAGCGCTCGGGGTCGTAGTGGCGCCGGCACGGCAATGCCGGGCGGAGCCCTGCTGCCCGGCCGTCAGTGGCGACCCAGTCATACAGAAAGGCCTCGACCGCCAGCGGGCCGGTGGTGCCGATCTCACGGCGGGGCGCTTGTTTCAGGAAAAAGCTGTGTCCCGGGCCGCCGAGCACGCGGAAGTTGCGGTTGCGGCCTGCCACCTCCTCGAGCCGGAGTCCGTGGTGGACCAGGGAGGGGAGGTCGAGGAGACCGAGGTCTAGAAGGTAGGGTACGCTGGATTGCAGGGTCAGCTCGGGATGAGACCCGATGACAACCGCTCCGTCAGACCGGCTGCCCATCGGGACTCGTCCCAACAACGGACCTGCGCGCTCGAGTCCGACGCGCTAGCAGGTCTTCTTGCCGGTGCCGCATCCCGGCCCGCGGCGAGTCGGCTTCGGCTTCGGCTTGCCCGTCTTCTTTTTCCCCGCCTTCTTGACGGCCATCACCGCCACGCCACTGTCCTCATCGCTCCAGTGCTGCGCCATCACGTCGCCCGAAAAGAACCTTGCCTCGTCGGTCATGTAGATGCGCTCCCTGCTTGGGCCGGTTGGAAGAGGAGTTGCCGGGAAGTGCGGCACCGCGTGGGAATAGTATGCGGCGGCTTCCGGGCGGGCGCAATGCGGCCAGTTCCATAGCGAGAGGCCCTGCTCGACTGATGGATCGGTTGTCAGGCAGCGACACCCAGCGCCGCCAGCTGCCCGGCGAGCCGTTCGCCGGTGGTGAAGTGAACCGTCCGCATGCCGAGCGCCTGGGCCGGCGCGAGATTGGGGCCGCGATCGTCGATGAACACCGCGCGGTCGGGCGGCGCCTGCGAGATGCCGAGCGCCAGCTCGTAGATCCGGCGCGACGGCTTGGTGAAGCCGAGCCAGCAGGAGGAGAAGAACGCCTCGAAGAGTTCCCGCAGGCCGAAGCGCTCGATGCGATACAGATTGAGCTCCAGCCCCTCATTGTTGAGCGTCATCATCCGAAATCTGCCGGTCGCCGCGAGTTGCCGGGCGAGCTCGATCGTCGGCTGGTCGGGGCGGCTCTCGGCCAGCATGAAGTCGACGAACGTCTGCCGGCTGAACTCGCGCGGGCGGTAGAACACGGTGGCGTCGAGGTAATCGTCCAACGTCATGCGCCCCTGCTCGTAGGTGCCGACCGCATCACGATGCTGCTGCTCGAATTCGGCCGGATCCAGCCCGAACCGCTCGGTGGCATTTCGGCGCTGAGGCGAGCTCCACCCGTTGGTCCCCAGCACCCCGCCGATATCGAAGAAGAGATGGCTGATGCTCATTTCCCGTCGGCGGCACCCTTCTTCAGCGCCTGCCGTTTCTTGCCGATAGTGGCGAGGAGCGTCGCGTACGACTTGGCGAACTTCTCGATGCCCTCCGTCTCCAGTACCCGGGTGACGTCGTCGAAATCCACCCCCACCCGTGCCAGCCGCTCCATCCGCTCATGGGCCTCGTCCTCATGGCCGGCGAGCGTCGGGGCGACGGTGCCGTGGTCCTCGAACTTGCGAAGCGTGTCGGGCGGGACGGTGTTGATGGTGTCGCGGCCGATCAGCTGATCGAGATAGAGCACGTCGGAGTAGGCCGGGTTCTTGGTGCCGGTGCTGGCCCACAGCGGGCGCTGCACCTTCGCGCCTTTCGCCGCCAGCGGGCGCCAGCGATCGCTCCCGGCGATCCCCTGGAACACCGTGTAGGTGAGACGGGCGTTGGCGATGCCGATGGTGCCGGCCAGGTCCTTTGCCTCCGGCCGGTCGATCTCGGCGAGCCGGGTGTCGACCTCCGTGTCCACCCGGCTCACGAAGAACGAGGCCACCGAGGCCACCCGGTCGATCGGCTGGCCCTTCGCAACGCGGGCTTCCAAGGCCGCCAGGTATGCTTCGGCCACATGGCGGTAGTGCTCGACCGAGAAGAGCAGGGTGATGTTGATGTTGATGCCGTCGGTGAGGCACCGTTCGATCGCCGGCCAGCCCTCTTCGGTGCCGGGAATCTTGATCATGACATTGGGCCGGTCCACCGCCCGCCAGAGCCGCACCGCTTCGGCGATGGTGGCCTGGGTGTCGCGCGCGGCCCCGGGCGAGACTTCGAGCGAGACGAACCCGTCGGCGCCGCCGGTGCGGTCGTAGACCGGCCGGAACAGGTCGGCGGCGCTCTGCACGTCCTCGACCGCAAGTGCCTCGAAGATCTCGGCGTCGGAGCTGGTGGAGCCGGCCAGCTTGGCGAGGGCGTCGTTATAGTCGGTGCTCGTGCCGATGGCCTGCTCGAAAATGGTGGGATTCGACGTCATGCCCCGCAGCCCGCCGGCGATCAGCCCGGCCAGCTCGCCCGAGCGGAGCATCGCCCGGCGCAGGTAGTCGAGCCAAATGCTCTGCCCCAGCTCGAGGAGCGCCTGCATCCGGGAGCCGGTCCTGGTCGAGGTTGCCGTCATCTGTCCCCCTTCATTTCCCTAGGAGCCGCTCGACCCGCGCCACCACGGCGTCGGCCGTTAGGCCCAGTTCGCGATAGATCCGCTCGTAGGGCGCGGACGCGCCGAAGCGGGTCAGCCCGATGACCTCTCCCTGGTCGCCGACCCAGCGATACCACGGCATGGGGTGCGCCGCCTCGACCGCTACCCGCCGCCGGACCCTGGGTGGCAGCACTTCGTTGCGGTAGCCCTCCGGCTCTTGCGCGAAGAGCTCGAGGCTCGGCACGCTCACGACCCGCGCGGGCAGCTGGCGGGCGGCGAGCTTCTCCTGCGCCGCCAGCACGATCTCGACCTCGGAGCCGCTCGCCAGCAGGATGACCTCGGGCCGGCCCCCTGGCGCCTCCGACAGAATGTACGCTCCCCGGGCGACGCCGGACGCGGCGCCGTGTTTCGCGCGGTCGAACACCGCGAGGTTCTGCCGGCTCAGTGCGATCGCCACCGGGCCGTGCCTGTGGCCGATCGCGACGCGCCAGGCTTCGGCGGTCTCGTTCGCGTCGGCCGGACGGAGCACCGTCAGGTGTGGGATCGCGCGCAGGACCGCCAGCATCTCCACCGGCTGATGGGTCGGGCCGTCCTCGCCCAGTCCGATCGAATCGTGGGTGAAGACGTAGATCACCTGGCGTTCCATCAGCGCCGCGAGCCGGATCGGCGGCCGCATGTAGTCGGAGAAGATGAGGAAGCTCGCGCCGTACGGGAGAATCCCGCCGTGCAGCGCCATGCCGTTCAGCACCGTTCCCATCCCATGCTCACGGACGCCGAAGTGCATGTTGCGGCCGGAGTAGTGGCCGGCCTCGAAGTCGCCGGCGTCCTTCATCAGCGTCTTGGTGGAGGGGGCGAGATCGCCGGCCCCACCCATGAGCTCGGGCAACCGCGGCGCGATGGCGTTGAGCACCTTCTCCGAGGCGTTCCGGGTCGCGACCGGCTTCCCGGGAGGAAAGCTCGGGATGTCGGCATCCCACCCGGGCGGCAGCTCGCCCCGGTAGCGCCGCTCGAGCTCCTTCGCGCGAGCCGGCTGGGCGGCCTGAAACGCGGCGTAGCGCCGCCGCCAGTCCTCCTCCAGCGACGCTCCGCGGTCGCGGCACTTCCGCCATTCGGTGAGCGCGTCGTCGGGGACGTGGAAGGGGTCGCCCGAGGGCCACCCGAGCGCCTGCTTGGTGAGCCGGATCTCCTCCTCGCCCAGCGGCGAGCCATGCGCCTCGGCGGTATCCACCTTGTTGGGGCTGCCGAACGCGATGTGAGTGCGTACCACCACCAGTGAGGGCCGGTCGGTGGCGGCCTTGGCGGCGTGAATCGCGGCGTCGAGCGCGTCGAGGTCATTCCCGTCCGCCACGTGCTGCACCTGCCACCCGTACGCCTGGTAGCGGGCGCCGACGTCCTCGCTGAAGGCCAGGGCGGTGTCGCCTTCGATGGTGATGTGGTTGTCGTCGTAGAACCCGATCAGCTTCCCCAGCCTCAGATGTCCGGCCAGCGATGCCGATTCGTGGGAGACACCCTCCATGATGTCGCCGTCACTGGCGATGAAGTAGGTGTGGTGATCCACCGGCCGATGGCCGCCGCCGTTGGAGACCGCCGCCAGGTGGGCCTCGGCGACCGCGAACCCGACGGCGTTGCCCACACCCTGGCCCAGCGGCCCGGTGGTAGTCTCGACCCCTGGAGTGACGCCATGCTCGGGATGTCCCGGCGTGCGGCTACCCCACTGCCGGAACTGCTTGAGGTCGTCCAGGGAGAGGTCGTAGCCCGAAAGGTAGAGCACGCTGTAGAGCAGCATGGAAGCGTGGCCCGCCGAGAGCACGAACCGGTCGCGATCCATCCACAGGGGGTTGGCGGGATTGTGCCGGATGTGGCGGGTGAAGAGCAGATAGGCGAGCGGCGCCAACGCCATGGGAGTTCCCGGATGTCCCGAGTTGGCCCGTTGCACCGCGTCCATGGAAAGGGTGCGCACCGTATCGATACAGAGCTGCTCGAGCGATTGGGTTGTGAAAGTGATGCTCTGTGCCATTTCAATCCTCGTTCGCCGCGACCGCCGCGGCACCATAGAGCGCAACGTCACCGGTGAGAATGACCTTGACCGGTATCCGGGCCATCAGGCTCGAAGAGCCGGCCCTTGTCGCGAAACGCCTTCATGAAGGCGCCGGCCGCGAGCCGGCGCACGATCTTGGGCGCGATGCCACCGGCGAGGTACACCCCGCCCGAGGCGACGACGGTGAGCGCCAGGTTGCCCGCCGCGGTACCGTACGCCTTGGCGAAGACCTCGAGCGTCTTCGCCGAGAGCGGATCGGTGCCGGCGACTCCGTGCCGGGCGATCACCGCGGTGGGGTCGCTCCCGGCCATCTCCTCGCGAACGGCCGCCTGCTCCTTGGCGACGCCGGCGCCCACGAGATAGCGATAGATACGGGCGATTCCGGCCCCCGACAGGACCCGCTCCGAGGAGACGCGCCCGAACTCCTTCGCGAGGAATGCGAGGAGATCGCGCTCGAGCTCGTCGGTGGGCGAGAAGTCCGCGTGCCCGCCTTCCGACGGATGGACGACGTAACGGGACCCATCCCAGAGAAGATAGACCTGGCCGAGGCCGGTGCCGGCGCCGATGATGGCGATCGGTCCGCGATCGACGGCGATCCCCGGCTGGAGCACCTCCGTCTCGTCGTCGGACAGGCTGTGCAGCCCGTAACCCACCGCGCCGAAGTCGTTGATGATCGTGGTTCGCGGGATCCCGATCTCCCGGGCGAGCACGCGGGCGTTGACCTTCCAGGGAAGGTTGGGGGCCTCGCAATCGCCTTCGATTACCGGACAGGCGATGCCGAAACAGGCGATGTCGGGCCGGGCGCCGGACTCGGCGAGATAGCGGGTGACCAGCGGTGCCAACCCGGGTGCCTCCGCGCTGGCATACCGCGCCTCGTGGACGATCCGTGACTGCCCCGGCCCGCGCACCTCGAAGATGGCGAACCGTGCGTTGGTTCCGCCGACGTCTCCCGCGAGCACCCGCCTAATCATCGGCGGGCCTCGAGCTGCGCGGCCGCGGCCACATCGGCGATCCATAGTCCCGCTCGCGCCAGCTGCCCTGGTGTCCGCCGCGGATCGTAGGGCCCGTCGATGACCCGAGCCAGAGCGCCGGCCTTCTCCGCCCCGGCCACGAGCCCGATCACCAGGCGAGCGTCGCGGATTACCGGCGGCGTGATGGTCAGGCGGTCCCGGGGCGGCGCGGGCGTGGTGACCGCGATGACCCGGCGAACGGACTCGGCGAGGGATGCAGCGCCGGGGAAGAGGGACGCGGTGTGACCATCCTCGCCCAGTCCCAGCACCAGGAGATCGAGCCGCTCGGGAAGGATCGCCGCGTAGGCACGCGCCGCCTCGTCGCGGTCGGGTCGCTCCCCCTTCATTCGGTGCACCTGGAGCCGGCCGATGGGTACCCGGTCCAGCAGCGCCTCCTTGACCATCCGATAGTTGCTCGCCGGGTCGCCGGGCGGCACGCAGCGCTCGTCGCCGAAGAACACGTCGATGCGGCGCCAGGCCTCCCGGTCGGGCAACTCGGCGGCCAGGCGAACGTAGACTGGAGTGGGCGTCGAGCCCCCCGAGAGGGCGAGGGAGCAACGCTCCCGCGTCTCCAGGACCCGCCGGATCTCGGCGGCCAGCCGCCTGGCAGCCGATCCCGCGAACTCGGCGCGCTCGACAACCACGAGCTCCGCGGTCACTCAATCGCCCGCGAAAGGACGCTGCTGCGTGGCGGCGGCGCATGCGCCGGCGAAGCGCGATGGGAAGTGCGGGGACCAGCGGAGCGGAACAACCGGGACAACAGGGCCTGCCTCGAGGACGGAAGGAGCCGTGGGGACGATTCCGCAACATAAAGGGAGGCGGGACGGGTACGCCACAACGCCGGCGATTGATTTGAGGGCCGAGCCCGAAGATTCTTGGAGGGTCGGACCCGAGGCACCGCGACTCAACGGATCGATTCCATGGAGGCTCTGATGGCTTACGTCGATGGCTTTCTCCTACCTGTCCCCAAGCGGAACGTGCAGGCCTACCGGCGCATCGCACAGAAGGCAGGCAAAGTGTGGCGAGAGCACGGCGCGCTCGAGTACCGGGAGTGCGTAGGCGACGACCTGAATGTGAAGGGGATGATCACCTTCCCCCGCCGGGTCAAGGTCAAGCCCGGCGAGACGGTGGTCTTCTCCTGGATCATCTACAAGTCGCGCGCCCATCGCGACAAGGTCAACGCCAAGGTGATGAAGGACCCACGGCTCGCCAAGATGATGAATGATCCGAAGGCGATGCCCTTCGACGTCAAGCGCATGGCGTACGGCGGGTTCAAGGTCCTGGTGGACCTCTAGGAACCTCCGGCGACGCCGGTCGAGTCCACCGGCGGTCGTTCGCCCGGCGGTGGCTCGCCGGGCGGGGGATCGCTGGGCGGAAGGGGCGGCGGCACCCAAGCGACGACGGTGAGCCGCACGCCGGCGACCTCGCTGGAGCCGAGGGACAGCTCATGACTCACCTCGGGGTCGCCTGGGGCGGGCTCCGAGCCGGGATCCACGCCGGTGGCCGGATCGTAGCGGAGCGGATCCACCCGCATGCGAAACTCGAATCGGAAGCTCGCCGCGTCGCAGCGGAACTCGGCCCAATCGAACGTCGCGCGATCGGCAGTGCATGCCCCGGTGAGAGCCTGGAGCGCGTTGGTCTGTGAGCCTTCCACAGCCCACCAGCTTCCTGCGTCGCGCACCAGGTATTCACCCATGAATCCCGGATAGCCGCCTCCGCCGCCGCCGGCGGTATCGCCGGGACTGGGGGGCGTCTCTCCATCGGCGCCCGTGGCCTCGCGGGTGGGCAGTCCCGTCATGACATCAGGCACACCAGGCTCGACGCCGGAGCTGCCCAGGTCGGCAACGATCCGCACCACCTCGGCCATGTTCTCGGGCTCCCACGCGATGAGGGTGCGCATCGAATAGGTGCCCACCTCCCGGCACTCGCCGGGGGCGCCCTCGGGGGAATTGCGCTCGGGGGGAGGAACGGCCACGCCGCTGTCTCCGGGCTCCACCACGCCGCTGTCTCCCGGCACCACGATCACGCTGTCGTCCGGCCAGGTGCACTCGAGGCTGGGGAAATCGAGCTGCTCGGCCACCGCGAGGAAGGGGCGGTCCTGGCCGTCGACCGTGAGCCTGACCGAGGTGGCGCTTCCGGTAAGCCGCACGATCTCGGCGGCGTGGCGCAGGGCGTCCGCGGTGGGAGAGTAGCCTTCGCCCTCCACCGAGTCGGCGAGCTGCTCGAAACGCGCCGCCAGCTCCTGTCCGTCACCTCCACCGCCGGGATCGACCGTCCCGTCGCCGCAGCCCACCATCGCGAGAACCGCCGCGCAGGCAGACAACCTGGGCCGGTGCCGCATACGTCCTCCGAGTCGTGGGAGCCGATTCCCCTCTCATTTAATAGGGGCTATTCCCTGGGGGCGCCAGTTCGCCCCGACCTCCGCTCCGACCAGGCGCAGGCTACGACCGCGAGAACCGCGGCCGGCAGCGACACCCAAGCCTCCGGCGAGCCCATGGCCAACAGGGTTGCGCCGGTGAAAAGACACCACAGGATCGGCACGGCCAGGAGAGCTACGCGGAGAGGCCCTTCCGCCATGAGAAGGACGCCGAGCGTGGCCAGGACGGTCGGATCAGGGGCGACACCGAAGACCTCCGCCTGACGCCAGCCGCGGCCCAGCAGCGGCGCGATCAGCGGGTAGATGCCCAGAGATAGGATGAGCAGCGCGATACCAATGATGCCTTCAGTACCGCGCCCGCGGCGAAATCTCAACTGCCCGCCGACCACCGCGATCCACACCAGCAACAGCACTTCTATCGCGAACAACCAGATGAAATAGGTCACCGCCCAGTTGATTTGGAGGTAGCGCCTCCACAGGAATGCCCACGCGACCCAGGTCCAGAGCGCGGCCAGGATGGCGCTGACGGTGCGCGACTGTCCGGACGTGGGCCGCCGCAGGGAGACCGCAATGACCAGCCCGAGCCCGATCGTCACGGCCTGACCTGGCCAGACGGCCTCATTGTGGCGCTCGATCAGCCGGTAGTATGTCCGCGGCGAAAATAACAGGAAGTCCGAGAGGCCATACGTCCACCATTCGGGCATCAAAGGCCCTCTACATGGGCCGCTATCCGGCGCCGCATGGCCGGATCGGGAAGCACCCCGGTCGCGGCCCCCATGTTCTCGACCACGTGCCCGACCTGGCTGGTCGCCGGAATGGCGCAGGTGACGGCCGGGTGTGCGACGATGAACTTGAGGAGGAGCTGCGCCCAGTTGACCGCGCCGATATGGGAGGCAAAGCCGGGGAGGGGATGGCGCTCGACGCTTCGGATGAGCGCTCCCTCTCGAAAGGGCCGGTTGATGATGACCGCGATGCCGCGATCCAGGGCCAACGGGAGAATGCGATCCTCGACCTCGCGGTCCAGCACGTTGTAGGTCACCTGGACGAAGTCGATCGGCCGGCTCGCCATGATCCTTTCCAGCTCCTCGTGGCGCCGCCCCTCGGACGTCGTGATGCCCACGTAGCGCACCCGGCCCTCCGCCTTCATCGCGAGCAGGGTCGGGAGGTGCTCCTCCCACGCCAGGAGATTGTGAACCTGGAGCAGGTCGAAGCGCGGGACGCCCCACTCCGCTCTCGACTCCTCGATCTGCTCTGGACCCCGCGATCCCGAGGAGATCCAGACCTTGTCGGCCGAGAAGAGGCCGGAGGGTTTGCCGATTCTCCGGAGACCGTGGCCGATGACCGATTGCGACGAGCCGTACATAGGCGAACTGTCGATCACCCGGCCGCCCTCCCGAAAGAAGGCGCCCATGACCGCGGCGCACTCCTCGCGCAGCTCGGCGTCGTCGCCCACGTTGAACGTGATCCAGGTCCCCAGGCCCACGACGGGCAGGCGCTCGCCGGTGGAGGGAATCGGCCTGGTGATGGGGATGGAACGCGCCAGCGCGGAAAGGGGGCGGAGCGCGGCGGCCGCTGCGCTCGCGGCGATTGCCCCGATCATGGTGCGGCGGTTGAACGTCCTACCATGCTCCATGAGCTGTACCCGTCCCCCGGCCCTTAGCGCGCGACCAGAACCTCGACCACGGCGTCGTCCAGCGCGATGGCCACCTCGCCTTCGTCCGGTCCGGCCTGGTCTTCGCCTTCCGGCAGCTCCGGTCGCCACGCGCCATCGTCCACGTGGAGCTCGCCAGGGGACGCGTGCATCGCTACCCGGGCGGCTCGCCGGGTGGTGAGCTTCGGCGGGGCGGCCCCGCCGCTCAGCCGCGCCCTGACATACTCCGCCAGGACCTCGCGCTCGCGATCGGTGACCGTCACGACCTCGAGCTGCCGGTCGCCGTAGTCCGCGTCCGGAGCGAGCGGGATGTTCGGGCCGACCAAGGGCATGTTCATCACTTCGACCAGGAGGTACTCGCCGGAAAGATCGGAGCCATCCAGTATCAGCTTCCGGAACCGGTGGGCCCGCTCCGCGATGATGCGCTGGAGCAGCAGCAGGGCTCGGTCGATGGCGTGCCCGGTCAGCCCGGTCGTGCTCTCGTTCACCTCCGAGTTACCCCGGGTGACGAGCTCGGTGAACACACCCACACCCACGGACTCGACGAACCGCATCGAGCCCCACGGGGTCGCCACGGTTCCCACCGCCAGCCGCCGGCGTTCCGCGCCTCCCCAGCCCGCGATGAGCTCCGGCACGGAGCCCAGAGCGCCGAGGGATTTGGCGATGTTGTTGGCGGTGCCGATCGGCAGGATGGCCATCGGGATGCCCCGGCCTGCGAGTGCCAGGGCCACCTTCTTGATGCTGCCGTCCCCTCCCGCGACGACTACGAGGTCCCCCGGATCCCGGAGCGCCTTCTCCAGGCCCTCCTTCCTGATCGAGAGCAGCTCGGCGTCATGGCCGGCGTCAGCCAGCTCCTTCAGGATCCGCTTGGCGGAATGCTGCTCGTCCCCCGCTCCAGGATTGTGCACCAGCGTGACTCGCACCATGGACCTCATGCAGTCGGATTAGAACGCATTGAGATCCCAAGTTAGTGCGGCGGCGGTCCTTTCCGCAGGTCGACCCGGCTCACCCGGCCGGAGCACCTCGCAGGGGTCGCGCCACCAGGATCCCGGTGGCGCGGCGAATGGCGGCCACGTATTCCGGGAGCGTCGCGCGGGTGACCTCCACCACGCCACCCGAGAGCGGGGCGTGCAGGACCCGCAGGATGCCGGCCGCGTCCCGGTAGGCGAGCGCGGTATGGCTCACGTCGAGCCCACCGATCGCCGTGGCGAAGGCGAGCACGTCACCCGACTCGATCCGCTCCGAGACTTCGGCTATGCGAGCGGTCGGTACCACCCGCCGAGCGCGTCCGTCCATCCTGCGCTCGATCGCCTCGATCTCGCTGAACACTCCGTCATCGGCCAGGGCGGGGTAGCTGTCGCGGTGCTCGGTCATGAATCGAAGCGGGCGACGATCCTCGATGCCGCTCAGCCGGGCGCCCAGATCCTCCAAGAGGCCGCGACTCTCGCCATCGGCGATCCACTCACTGAAGTAATGCAGCCGGGAGGCGTACCCGCGGCGCTCCCCGCCGCGGTAACGCATCCGCTCCACCTCTTGTCCAAAGCCCTGCCAGGACGGCGAGCTCTCGCCGTCCGCCACCCGCGCCACTCCCAGGCAGGCCTCCACCAGCGTGACGCAGTCGAACCGGGTCAGCGAGAGCGTCAGCGGCTCGGTCTCCGATGGGCTGCCGCCCGCGCGCAGGTACGCCTCCAGGGTGGCCGGCTCGTACGGCGTGCCGGCCGCCAGCTCGCCCACGCGCGTCGCGCTGCGGCCAAGCGGGATAGTGGGCCCGGGGGATCGCTCGGCGCGAAGCGCGGCGGTCCAATCAATCAACCGTGCTTGGTCCGGATCCACCGGGTGGGTCGCGGCCAGGGACTCGGCCCGGGGACGGGGCGCTGGCTCCTTCCCGCAGGCGGCGAGGGGCGCACGCAGTGCCAGGGCCGCGGCGGCCAACGCGGAATTTCTGAGAAGATCCCTGCGGCCCAGCGGCGCTTCGTGAAGCGGACCTTGGTTCACTTGACGTCCGCCGCCATGGCCGCTTCGGCGCCACGGGCATCGAGGCGGTGGCCCAAGCGGTTTCGCCACCATCCGGGATGGAGAAAGAACAGCAGCAGGGTCAGCAGGACCATGTGCTGGAAGAAGTCATAGCCGCCGGTCAGGTAGAGGCCAATCTGAAACGACAGCGCGGCGAGGAAGAACAGCGGTGCCCAGCGGGGCAGAAACAGGGAGACGAAGAAGAAGACCTCGAGCAGGATCGTGAACACCGACAGCACCACGGCCAGATCGTGCTGCTGCGCCAGCCAGATGCCCAACGGATGCCCGCGCTCCAACGCATCACCGAACGTGTGACCCTGAAGCGTGTACCCATTCAGCCAGCGCAGCCCGCTGTGTATCAGCTTGCTCGTCCCGGCGGAGAAGTAGGTAAACGCCAACAGCACGTGCGCCACCTTCAGCGGCCAGATCGCCAGGTCGGACATGCCGGAAGTGCTCCGGCTGTCGTTCCCGGTGCGTCGGCGGCGACGGATGAGCGCATCGACCGAGAGACGCTCACCCGACGGCGCGAACGCGAGGAGCAGGAGGAAGATGCAGAACAGCGCCTCGGTGTGGTGTCGGTCGCCGTAGGAAAAGAGGTGGGCGACGAAGATCCACGTCCCCAGGGTGAAGACGAACAGTGATGTCCGGGTGAAGAGGCCCACCAGCGCCGCTACGCCCGCGACCAGGGTCACCCAATAGAGGACGACGAAAGCGTCGGCGGTGAAAAGCATCTCCCGCGGGATGATGGCGGTGAGGGCGCGGGTCAGTAGCTGGGGCTCGATGAAATCGGGGTTCTTCGCCAACAGGTTCTGGTGCTCTTGCAGGTCGGGGAAGAACCAAAACAGCTGGGAGGCGACCGCAACGATCCGGCAGATGGCGAGATGCAGTGTCGGGGTCGGCGGAAACCAGTAGGCGTTCCAGCGATCGATCCACCGGCGCACCCGGTCGCCGCTCACTTCGAGGCCGGACGGTCGGCCCGGTAGGTGACAGCCGAATCGACCGTCCGGACGATGCCGGTGTCCGTGACCGTGTAGGTCTCGCCCTCCAGGCGAAGCTCGACGACAGGATCGTCCCGGTGGCGGTTCAGTCTATCGACCAGCTCGGGAAAGGGGGAAAGATCCCCGGTCGCGATCGGCGTGAGATACCGCTGCTTGAGCACGGTGATGCTGAGCCCCAGGAGGTGTGGGGTCACCGTGTCCTGCCGGCCCGTCGCGCTGATCGCGAGGATGCGCCGCTGATGCACGTCGATCGGTCCGGGCTTCCGCGAATTCTTGTACATCGTCCACCGCATGAACGGCCACAGCGTACCCTTCTCGCCCGGTTGGAGCACCGGGAGGGCGTGCAGCCCGATCACCAGCAGGATCACGATCGAGATGAAGGTCTTGCTCTGAGGCATGGCGTCGTTTTCGGGTGGCGGTCGCCCGGAAAGTAGTCGCTACCGCAGCGCCTGCACCACCGGCTGCCTCGCCGCCCGGCGGGCCGGGAAGAATCCGCCGATGACCCCCATCACCAGCGCGAAGCCGAGACCCGCCAGCAGCAGCCCGGGCGTCACCCGGAAGGTGAAGGCGATCTCGCTGAAGCTCGCCCAGTTCGTCGTGCTGGTGATCATGCCGTTGATCGGGAGCGCGAGGAGCGCCCCGATCACGCCTCCGACCAAGGCGATCAGCGCGGATTCGGCCAGGAAGCTCGCCAGCACGCTCCGGGGATGGAAGCCGAGGGTGAGCAGCACGGCGATCTCCGGACTGCGCGCCGCGACGGCGGCGTACATGGTGTTGACCGCGCCGAAGACCGCGCCCACCGCCATGATGCCGGTGATCATGATCGCCAGGATTTGGAGGATCCGGCCCAGCAGCTCGGACTGCTTGGCGTAGAAGTCGGCCTCGCGATAGACATCCACGGTGAGCCGCTTGTCAGCCTCGAGCGTCCGCTTGGCCTCGTCGAACGCCCCGGCGTCCTTGAGCCGGAAGGTCACCGACTGAAAGGCCTCGCCGCGGAACACCGGCATGATCTGCTCGTTCTCACCCCAGATCTCCGACTCGAACGCCGATCCGTCTGCGGTGAAGCGGCACGCGACGGACCAGTCGCGTCCGGCGAAGCGGAGGTTCTCCCCGATCCCGGTGTGGTCGAACCGCCCGGCCATCTTCTCGCCCACGCAGATCTCGGACTTGCCCGATTCCGGCCGCCGGCCGGCCACCACCCGGATATTGGAGCGGACGGACCACACGGCGGGGCTGACTCCGCGCACCACCACGTTGGCCAGCCCGGTCGTGTCGTGCCCCTTCCTCGGCAGCGGAATGACGACGTAGGTCTCAGGGCTCACCAGCGGCCGCCCGTCGCCGCCGGTCGCGACGTGCGGCGACGGAGGCGAGGATGCTGATGCTCTGCCGATCCATGCTGCTCGACATCTCGTTGTCCGCGCCTCGCCGCAGCACCAGCACGTTCTCGCTGGAACCCGTGCGCACCAGCGCCGAGCGGAACCCGTTGGCCAGCGCGAGCATGCCGATGAAGACCGCGACCACCAGCCCGATCCCCAGCGCGGTGAAGGCGGTGGACACCGGGCGCTGGAGCAGGCTGCGGGCGTTGTAGCTGAGCGGGATCTTCACTCGACCCTCCTCAGCGCCTGCACCACCGGCAGCCGCGCGGCCCGCACCGCGGGCACCAGGCCGCTGGCCAGCATGAGCACCAGCGCGACCGTGCCCCCCAGCACGAGCGTCGTCCCGGTCACGTCGAAGCCGGGGAGGAAGCCCCCGGCGTTGAAGTTGGTGGCCTTGTACAGCAGCTTGGCGCCGCCCAGGCCCAGGACGGCGCCGGTGAGCGCGATGACCCCCGCCTCCAGCATCACCATCCCGAACAGGGCGCGGTCGGTGAAGCCGATGGTCTTGAGCACCGCCACCTCGCCGGTGCGCTCCCGCGCGCTCATCATCATCGCGTTGGCCGTCACCAGCAGGATCGCGAACACCACAGCCATGCCGATGGTGCCCATCAGCAGACTCACGTTGCCCCACATGGTGGCGAAGCTGGCGTTGAACGCCTGCTCGGTGCCGGTCTTCGTCGGCGCGCTGGAGTTTCGGAACTGGTCGTCGAGCGTCTTGGCGATCGGGGCGGCGTCGTTGGCATCGTCGATCTCGATGATGTACCAGCCCGCCAGGCCCGGGCGCTCCTGCGCTCCTCCAGGTACGCGTGATGAAAGAGCATCATGTCGTCGTTGATGACCGGATCCGACGGCGTGTAGACCCCGCGGATGGTGAAGGTCCAGTCACCGGGGAAGATCGTGCCCTGGATGGTGACGTCCTGGCCCAGCCGCCAGCCGAACACGTCCAGCAGCCGGCGGCCTACGATCGCGGAGGAGCGCTCGCGGAGGAAGGCCTGCTTCTGGTCCTCCGGCAGCTCGATCTCGGGATAGACCTCGAGGTACGACTTGGGATCCACCGCGAACTGGGCGAAGAAGCGCTGATTGTCCCCGTACTTGCCCCCGAACCAGTTGGCCCAGGTGACGTTGGAGATCCCTTTCGTCGCGCTCAGCCGGTTGGCGTAGCTCAGGGGGAGCGGGAGGACGAAGCCGGTGGCGTTGGTCATCACCAGGCGGCGCGCGCTGCCGAACTGTGCGGCGCGCTCCAGCGTGGTGACCACGGTCCGAAGCGAGGCGAAGAGGAACAGCGCCAGGGCGACGCTCGCGATGGTGAGAAGGGTGCGCCGCTTGTGCCGGCCCAGATTGGCCAGCACCAGGGGGAGGAACCTCATGCCGTCGCCACCGCCTGGCGCTCGACCAGCACCCCCTTCTCCAGGTGGAAGACGGTCTTGGCTCGCTCGGCCGCGCGGGCGTCGTGGGTCACGATGATGATGGTCTTCTTGAACTCGTCGTTCAGCCGCTCCAGCAACCCCAGCACGTCCTGCGAGCTCTTGGCATCGAGCTGACCGGTGGGCTCGTCGAGCAGGACGAGCGTGGGGTCGGCGACGATGGCCCGGGCGATTGCCACCCGCTGCTCCTGGCCGCCGGACAGCTGGCGGGGATAGTGTCGCAGGCGGTCCTGGAGGCCCACGACGCCAAGCGCGAGCTTGACCCGTTCGTCGCGCTCCTTCCTGGACAGCCTGGTCAGCAGCAGGGGCAGCTCCACGTTCTGATACGCCGTGAGGACCGGCAGCAGGTTGAGGTTCTGGAAGACGAACCCGATGTGCTGCGCGCGCCAGGATGCGAGCTGGCCCGGCGTCATGGCGCTCACCTCCGCGCCGGCCACCCGGATGCTGCCGCTGGTGGGCTTGTCCAGCCCGGCCAGGAGGTTGAGCAGGGTGGACTTGCCGGAGCCCGACGGGCCCATCAGGGCGGTGAAGGAGCCTTCCGCGATGTCCAGCGTGAGGCCGGTAAAGATCTCGATGCGCTCCGAATCGCGCTGGAAGACTTTGTGGACGTCACGGATTTCGACCAGTGCCATACGTGTCTCTCGTTGTTGAGGCTCTTTGTCACCCCGAGCGGCAAGATCCCTCGCTTTGCTCGGGATGACACGTGTTCCCTCTGCTCCTGCACCTGTTCGCTCTACTCCTGTACGTTCACCCGCATCCCCGGTTCCGGATTCTCCACCCCACCCACCAGCAGTCGCTCGCCGCCCGCCAGCCCCGAGCGGATCTCGCGGAACCCACCGCTGACCGGGCCGGCCTGGACGGTGCGCGACTCGAGTCGGCCGTCCCGGACCAGCCACACCATCGTTTCGCCGCCCAGCTCTCGCACCGCCGCCACCGGGACACGAAACCGCGGAGCGGCGGCCGGAGTGGCGGGGCCGGTCGCTACCCGCGCGGTGTCCTCCAGAAAGTCGACCCGCGAGCCCATCTCGGGCAGGATCCGGGGATCGCGATCGGTGATGCTCACCTTGACCTGCACCGTAGCCCGCTGGCGGTCGGCCGTCGGCACCACCTGCCGCACCTCGCCGCGGAATGAGGTGTCGGGGTATGCGTCGAGGGTGATCTTCGCCGGCCCGCCTTTCCAAACTCGTGAGATGTACGCCTCGTTCACGTCCACCTCGACCTCGAGCGTCGTGAGATCGGCCATCGTCACCACCGCGCCGCGAGTCAGGCCGCCACCCACCGACGGTGCCACGACCTCGCCGATCTCGGCCTCCTTGCGGAGGACGGTTCCCGAGAACGGCGCGCGGATCACCGTGTTCTCCAGGTTCGCTCGGGCGAAGCGCCGGCCGGCCTCCGCGGCTTGGAGCCGCGCGGCGGCCGCGTCCACCCGCGCCGCCGCCTGGGCCGCCCGGCCCTCCACGTTGTCGAGCTCCTGCTCCGCGACTAGCTCCGCGTTCTCGGCCCGGATGCCGCCCAGCCTGCGGGCCTCCCGCGCGAGCACCTCGCTCTCCGCCCGCGCCTCCGCCAGCTCCGCTCGGGCGGTGCCGAGGCCCGCCTCCGCCTGCGCCGCCTGGGCCTGGTAGTCGGCGTTCTCCAGCAGGGCGATGATCTCACCTCGCTTGACGTTGGAGCCCTCGCTCACCTTGAGGTCGGCGATCCGCCCGGCCAGCTTGGCCGAGACCGACGCACGGGTGCGCGCGACGACGTAGCCGTTGGCCGTGACGCTCGCCACGCCGGCTCCCGGCCCACCGCCTTCAGACCCTCCGATCGGGCTGGCCGTGACGACCTGGACCGGGACGGCGCCGCCGCGTCGCATGGCGAAGACCGCGCCCAATACCAGGGCCAGCGCGACGAGACCGAGCACGACGTTTCGGATCAACGCGCGGCGGAGTGCCGGAGGTGGTGCATCCCGGTTGATGCGGAGCCTGGAGAGATCGGGGGTTGGCGATGTCACGGGGCGGAATCTAGGAAACATGCCAGAGAGTCAATAGGGGCAGCCAGGAATGCTACAATGACCGTCTTACGACGCCCTGATTTGTCGCATCTTGCACAGCCGATCGGGCGGTGAGCCAGTATTGACTGCCGCACGCGCTGGGGCTCGCCGGATTCGGACGTGGAATCGCGAACTGGCCGCTTTCGGAGATCACCTGCCGCCCACCTCAAATCATCCCCAACAGCCTCGTCGCCGCCTCCGGCCCCGCCGGACTGTCCTCGTCGTGCTTGAGGAAGACGAACGCCTCCGTCCACGGCAGGCCTCTGATCCGCTCGGCCCACCCTCGCAGCTCCGCGTCGCCGTACTCGGTCCGCCGGAGACGCAGATAGCCCCATGCCGCCGTGGGCACCACCGGCGTGGGCCCCTCGTCCTCGTCCACGCCGACCAGCGCGATGTCGTGCGGCCGCAGCGCGTCGTACACCTCGTCGTCGAACCACGACGCGTGGCGAAACTCCATCGCGGCTCGCCAGGTCCGCGGCACCTGCGCGAGAAAGCCGCGCAGCAGCTCCATGTTCTTCCGCAGCGTGGGGGGGCACTGGAACAGCGTCGGACCGAGCTTGCCGCCCAGCACGTTGACGGTCCGGAGGAAGTAGGCCAAGGAGTCGTCGTCGCCGGCGAGCCGGTTGATGTGGGTGATCCGGCGCGACGCCTTGAGCACGAAGCGGAATTCGGCGGGGGTCTGTTCGGCCCACTCCAGCAGAACCTTCTCCTTGGGGATGCGATAGAAGGAGTTGTTGACCTCGACGGTTGGCAGGCGGGTCGCGTAGTGCCGAAGCATGTCGTCCGCGGCGAGGTCGGCGGGATAGAAGGAGCCCTTCCACTGCTTGTAGGACCAGCCGCTGGTGCCGACGAGGATTCTCATCATTCGCTCAACAGCTTGTAGGCCTGCAGGTGCCGCAGCGCCGCCGTCCGCTTGCCGGCCTGCTCGTACAGTCGCGCCAGATTGAAATGGGCGTCCGCGAATCGATCGTCGGCCTCCAGCGCCTTCCGGTACGCCTGGATCGCCTCGGCCCGCCGGCCCAGCTCCTCCAGCGCCGTGCCCAGGTTGAACGCCGCGGTGGGATGCCGCGACTGAGACGCCAGTGCGGCGCGATACTCGGCGACCGCCAGCTCCGGGTGGCCATCCTCCTGGAGCCACCGGCCGAGGTTGACCCGGGCCGACGCGTGCCGCGGGTCGAGCGCCACCGCGCGGGTGTACGCGTCGCGGGCGTCTTCCGGGGCCGCGCTCTCCAGGTCGACTCCGAGAGAATACCACTGCTCCGCCGTGAGCGGCTGATCCGACCGGCGCGCCCGCCGCGCCTGGCGGCGCGCGATCGGCGCGGCCCGGTCCGCCAGCTCCGCGACGCGGAAGTCGAGCAGAAGCTGGGCCGACTCCGGGCTCCAGGCCTGGTCGCCGTCACGGGCCACGATACGATCGCCTTCCGACGAGATCCGCAAGCCGCTGAGCGACCGGCCGGCGGGCAGCTGTCTGATCAGCGTCCGGAGGGCGCGGCGGATGCGCCGCGGGGCGATCCGGGCCTCACTCAGCGCCTTCGCGGCGCGCAGCAGGACCAGATCCTGGAAGGAGAAGCGGTAGGAATTGCGGGGCCCGCGGTCCGGCGCCAGATAGCCCACCCGGGCCTGCGAGCGGACCTGCGCCTCGGACAGGCCGAGGAGCTTGGCCACGTCGCGAGTGGTGTAGCACTTCATGGGCGGAATCTACCGCGAGCCGCTCGCCTTCCTCTTCGGCTTTGCCGCGGGTTCTTTCTCGGCCGACGTCGCCGCGACCACGTGCTTGGCGGGCATCTTCTCCGCCGTGCTCGCGCCGCGCTTGGCCAGGCTCGCTTTGAGGGCGTCCATCAGATCGATGATCTTGGTCTGCGGCGCGTCGGTCGATTCGGCGGTGATCTCCTGGCCGTCCACCTTCTGCTGGATCGCCTCCAGCACGCGCTCGCGGACCGTGTCGCGGTAGTTCTCGGGCTTGAACTCTTCGACGGCGCCCTGTTCGATCAGCTGCCGCGCCAATGCCAGCTCGGCGTCCTTGATCACCACGTCGGGCCTGGGCACCTCGTCCGCGCTCTTGAGCTCGCCGTGGTAGTGCAGCTGCTCCATCACCAGGATGTCGTGCATCGGGCGGATCAGGGCCAGGTACTGCTTGCCGCGTGCCGAGTACTGCCCCAGTGCGGCGCGACCGGTGTCCTCCAATGCCGCGACGAGCAGCCGGTAGGCGCGCTCGCCGCCTTTCCCGGCGCCGAGGTAGTACACCTTCTCCAGGTAGATGCGGTCCACCGCGGCGAGCGGGACGAATTCGGCGATGTCGATCGTGTTGGTCGCCTTCTCGTCGAGCGCCTTGATCTCCTCGGCGGAGAACCGCACGTACTGCCCCTTGGAGAACTCGTACCCCTTGCCGATCTCGTCCTTCTCGACGACCGATCCCTCCTTGGAGCAGATGTATTGCTGCTTCAGGCGGGAGCCGCACGTGGTGTGCAGCATGTTGAAGCTGATCGCGGCGGAGGATTCGCTGGAGGAAAAGAGATTGACCGGGACTGAAACCAGCCCGAAGGAAATCGTCGCGGAACCGATGGATCTGGCAGCCATGTGGGGGTGTGATATATCAGCGGGAAACAGACCTGGCAAGAGTGGCTGCAAAATGGAACCGTGGCAGCTAGGCTAGGTGTAGACAGGAGTTCAGCTTATAAAAGCGTGAACGTGAACGGTAAAAGGTGAACGGGTGCCGACTGACACGCCCCTTTCACATTTCACCGTTCACTTTTCACGCTTTTATGCCTCACGCCTCAACCAGAATCGGACTCCCCTGGCGCTGCTCCTCCGCCGCGAACGCCGGCCGGTGCTGGGCCGCGATCAGCGAGTAGAACACCGGCACCACGAACAGCGTGAACAGCGTGCCGACGATCATCCCGGCGACCAGCACGATGCCGATGCTGTTGCGGGCCTCGGCCCCCGGGCCCGACACGAGCACCAGCGGGAAGTGCCCGAACACCGTCGCCGCCGAGGTCATCAGCACCGGCCGCAGCCGGGTCAGCGACGCCTCGCGCAGGGCGGCCATCTTCTCCAGCCCGCGCTCCTGCAGCGTGTTGGCGAACTCGCACGATCAGGATGCCGTTCTTCGCGATCAGGCCCGACCAGCGTGATCAGCCCGACCTGCGAGTAGATGTTGATCGTCGTCAGGTCCAGGAAGCTGAACACCAGCGCGCCGGAGATCGCCAGCGGCACGGAGCCGAGCAGCACGATCAGCGGGTCGCGGAAGCTCTGGAACTGCGCCGCGAGCACGAGGTAGATCAGGACGACCGCGAACCCGAGCGTGACGGTGAGCGCCGAGCCCTCGCGGCGGATCTGCCGCGACTCGCCGGCGTAGTCGAGGACGACGCCCGGACCGCCGGCGGCGGCCGCGGCGTCCTCCAGGACGCGCAGGCCTTCCTCCTTCGTCACGCCCGGCTGGACGCCGCCGAAGACCCGCACGGCGTTCCGCTGCTGGAAGCGGTTCAGCGTGCGCGGCGCGGTGCTGGATCTCGATGCGGGTGAAGGTCGAGACCGGCACCAGCTCGCCGCTCGGGCGTCTTGATCTTGAGGTCGAGCAGCGGGCCGACCGTCGCGCGGTCCTCTTCGCCGATCTGCGGGATGACCTTGTAGCTGCGGTCGAAGAAGTTGAACCGGTTGACGTAGGCCGCCGCCGAGCAGCGTGCCGAGCTCCTGGCCGACGCCGGCCAGGTCGAGGCCGAGGTCGGCCACCTGCTCGCGGTCGATCACGACGCGCGCCTCGGGCAGGTCGATCTTCAGGTCGGTGTCGACGTAGAGGAACTTGCCGCTCTGCCAGCCGGCGCCGACCACCGCGCCGACCGTCTCGAGCATCTGCTCGGGCGGCGCGTCGCTCTGGAGCACCAGCTCGACGTCGTACTGCCCGGGCGTCGGCAGCGGCGGATCGAGCCGCGGGAACACGCGCAGGCCGGGCACCTGCGACACCGCGCCGAACACCTCGCCGTACATCTCCTCGGTCGAGCGCTCGCGCGTCCTTCCAGTCCTTGGCGACCATGCCGCCGAAGCCGCCCCAGTTCGCCGTCAGCGACCACATGAACTCGGCCTCGGGGAACGCCGTGATCGCCTCGACGACCTCCAGCGAGGCCCGGTTGACCGCCGCGAGCGAGGCGTCGGGCGACGCCTCGAGGAACAGGCTGATGTGGCTCTGGTCCTCGACCGGCGCGAGCTCGCGCCGGGAGAACGATGTACAGCGGCCACGCCGCCGCCATGATCAGCAGCGCGCCGGCGACGATGGCCCAGCGCATCTGCGAGCGCGCCGTCGAGCAGCCGGGCGTAGGCCCGGCGCACCGGCGTCGAAGCCGCGGTTGACGAGCGCGGTCAGCCGGCCTTCCTTGCCGTGCGCGTGCACGAAGCGCGAGCTCATCACCGGCGAGAGCGTCACCGCGACGACGCCGGAGACCACGACCGCGGCGGCCAGCGTGATCGCGAACTCGAGGAACAGCGAGCCGGTCAGCCCGCCCTGGAAGCCGATCGGCGTGTAGACGGCGGCCAGCGTGATCGTCATCGCGATGATCGGGCCCGACCAGCTCGCGGGCGCCGACCAGCGCCGCCTCGATGCGCGACTTGCCCTCGCGCACGTGCCGCTCGACGTTCTCGACGACGACGATCGCGTCGTCCACCACCAGGCCCGACCGACAGCACGATCGCGAGGATCGTCAGCAGGTTCAGGCTGAAGCCGAACGCGTACATGACGATCGCGGCGCCGACCAGCGACACCGGCATGGCGACCAGCGGCACCAGCGCGGTGCGGATCGAGCCCATGAACAGGAACACGACGAGGCCGACGATCAGGATCGTCTCGGACAGCGTCTTGGTGATCTCCTTGAGCGCGTTCCGCATGAACATCGTGCCGTCGTACACGAGCCGCATGTCGATGTCCTTCGGCAGCGTCGGGCGGATGCGCTCCATCTCGTCGCGCAGCCGGTGCGCGACGTCGATCTCGTTGGCGCCGACCAGCGGCCAGACGCCGAGGTAGACGCCCTCCGCTGTCGTTGTACTTGGCGACCAGGTCGGCCTCCTCGGCGCCCAGCTCGACCCGCGCCACGTCGCTCAGGCGCACGATCGCGCCGTCGCGGTCGGCGACGATCAGGTTCGTCGAACTCCTCGACCGAGCGCAGGTCGGTGTTGGCCAGCAGGTTGACCTGGACGAGGTTGCCCTTGGTCTGGCCGACGGCGGCGAGGTAGTTGTTGCGCTGCAGGGCGGCGTGCACGTCGCCGGGCGAGAGGTTGAGCGCGGCCAGGCGGTCGGGGTCGATCCAGACGCGCATCGCGATCGGCCGGCCGCCCTCGATGTTGTCACGCGCTGCACGCCCTCGAGCGTGGCGAGCTGCGGCTGCAGCGTTGCGCGTGCAGCCAGTCGGTGATCGCCGGCACGCTGCGCTCGGTGCGAGGTGAAGCTGAGGTAGAACGTCGCGTACGGCCGGTCGGCGCGCTGCACCTCGACCACCGGCGGCTCGGCCTCCGGCGGCAGCTCGGAGCGCACCTGCTGCAGCCGCGCGGTGACCTCGGCCAGCGCGGCGGTGCTGCTGTGGTTCAGCTTCAGGCGCACCGTGACGGTGCTGACGCCGGCGCGGCTGGTCGACTCGACGTAGTCGACGCCGCTGATCGCCGAGACGGCGCGCTCGATCGGCGTGGTGAGAAAGCCGCGGACGGTCTCGGCGCTGGCGCCGTAGTAGACCGTCGTGATGACGACCGACGAGCTCTCGATCTGCGGGATACTGCTGCACCGGCAGGCTCGTCAGCGCGCGCCAGCCCGACCAGCACGATCACCAGGTTGACGACGACCGCCAGGACGGGGTGCTTGATGAAGATGTCGGTGAAGGAGCGCATGGCGGTCACTCAGCCCCTTCCGTGCGCGGGGCTCGCTTGGTCGAGTCCGCGACGGTCTTGCCCGAGTCGCGCGACCACGACCAGCACCCCTTCGCGCAGCTTGAACGAGCCCGAGCTGGCCACCTGCTCGCCGGCCGCGAGGCCGCCGAGGATCAGCACCTCGTCGCCCAGCACCGCGCCGCTCTCCACCGGCTGCAGGTGCGCGCGGGTCTTGCCGTCCTGTCCGGCGGCGATCACGAACACGTGGTCGCCCGCCGGGCCCCTTGCGGAGCGCGCTCACGGGAACGGCCACGGCCTTACTCGGCGGCCCGACGGGGACCAGGACGCGCACCGAGGCGCCGGGCGACGGCGCGCGTGCCGCCGACGATCGTGGCCCGGACCATCGCGTTGCGGGTGGTCGGATCCACCCGCGCGTCCACCGCGACGATGCGAGCGGGAACCGCCGAGCTGTCGTTGCCGGCGGTGACGCCCACGCTGGTCGCCCACCCGCAGCCCCGCCGCGACCCGCTGGGCGACGGTGAAGTCCACGTGCGCGGCGTCGTCGACGCCCTGCAGCGTCGTGAGCTCGGTGCCCTCGTCCAGGTACTGGCCGGGGTGCACGTCGGCGATGCCGACCCGGGCCCGGAACGGCGCGCGGATGATCTTCTTGGCGATGACCGCCCGGGTCCGCGCGATCTGCGCCAGCGCGACGTCGCGCTCGGCGCGCGCCCGGTCCACCTCTTCCTGCGAGGTGGCGCGGTGTTCGCCGCAGATTCTCCAGGCGCTGCGAGCGTCGTCTCGGCGAGCGCGGCCTGCGCCTCCTGCGCCCGCAGCTCGGCCTCCTCGACCGAGACGTCGAGCGCGACGAGCACCGTGCCCGCCTCGACGATCTGCCCGGGGTCAGCTGAACCCGGCGCACGGTGCCGGCCAGCTCGTTGCGCAGGGTGATCGAGCGCAGTGCCAGCACGGTGCCGATGGACGTGGTGGTCCGGCGGTGCTCGCGCTCCTGGGCGACGGCGGCCGTCACCGACTCCATCGGCTCGGGCTGGTTGGCGGAGGCGGCGCTGGCGGCGGCGATGTCCGTGTACTTCCAGGCGGCGAGCCCGGCGCCGGTGGCGACGATCGTGCCGAGCAGCAGGGTGGAAGCGATCCAGCCACGGGAATTGGTGAAAGCGCGACTCATGTTGTACGAGTTCCTGGGGTCGGACGGCGGCCCCGGTGCGAGGGTACGGTGCCACGGTAGACGTCCACGTGCCGTCGGACGGAATTGCGCAAGAACAGCGAACCGTCGGACATGCCTGCCTCCGGAGAGGGTGCAACTCTCGGCCAATACGACAGTTAGATAACCGTCGAACTTCCTGGGTCGAGCAAAGCCGGGAAAACTGGCAGCATTCCCCCGGCCATCCGCAGGACTTACTATTGGTAACCACAGTACAGGAATTGACAATTTTGGTCAAGAGCCCAGTTCGCCGGACCTGCCTCTATGTCACATAAGTCCAACTTCTGTCCAGACTTCCACAGGGCGGTCGAGCTCATCGGTCGCCGGTGGTCCGGGGCCATCGTGCGAGAGCTGCTGGCCGGGACCAGCCGCTTCACCGACCTCCACGACGCCATCCCGGAAATCAGCGATCGCATGCTGTGCATGCGACTGAGAGAGCTGGAGGCCGAGGGAGTCGTGGTCCGGCAGGCGAGCACCGACACGCCCAGCCGGGTGCAGTACCATCTCACCGACAAGGGTCAGGCGCTGCGCGGCATCGTCACGGCGATCGGCGACTGGGCGGACCGGTGGTCGGGGCCTCCCGCGGCCACCTGATGTCCCCCAAGCGTCCCCCCGAGTCCGACCGGCTAGGCGCCTACCGCGCCAAACGATCGCTGGAGCGAACGCCCGAGCCGGCTGGCGCCGTCGCCGCCGACGGCGGGGGACGGCTCTTCGTGGTACACCAGCATGCCGCTCGCCGGCTCCACTTCGACCTTCGGCTCGAGATGGAAGGGGTGCTGCGCTCCTGGGCGGTCCCCAAAGGGCCCTCGTACGACACCGCGGAGAAGCGACTCGCGGTCCACGTGGAGGATCACCCACTGGAGTACGGGGACTTCGAGGGGCTCATCCCCCAGGGAAACTATGGCGCGGGGGCGGTGATCGTGTGGGACCGCGGCGAGTGGGTGTCGGTTGGAGACCCCTTGGAGGGGCTCGCCAAGGGCAAGCTCCTCTTCGAGCTGCGGGGCTACAAGCTGCGCGGCATGTGGACCCTGGTGAAGCTGAAGAAGTCGGAGAAGGACTGGCTCCTCATCAAGGAGCGAGATGCCTGGGCGACCAAGGATCCGGAGGACCTGCCCCCCGAGTCCGTCCTCTCCGGGCTTACGGTGGAAGAGCTGGGCGCCGGCGGCGATCCCGGCGAGGTTCTCCGCCGCGAGCTCATCGAGCTGGGCGCGCCGCGGCGTCCGGTGGACGTCAAGTCGGTCAAGCTCATGCTGGCGGAGACGGCGGAGCGGCCCTTCTCCCGCAAGGACTGGCTGTTCGAGCCGAAGCTGGACGGCTATCGGCTGCTGGCGGCGCGAGGCAAGGGCGAGCCGCGGCTCGTCACCCGCAACGGCAATGATTGCTCGGCCGCCTTCCCCGAGGTGGTCCGCGCGATCGCCGCACTGCCCTTCGACCACCTGGTGCTCGATGGTGAGGTGGTCGCGCTCGATGACACCGGCCGCCCCAGTTTTCAGCGACTCCAGGGGCGCGCTCGACTGAGCCGGCCGATCGACATCCGGCACGCGACAGTCACTGCGCCGGTCACCTTTTACGCGTTCGACCTCCTTGGGTTCGAGGATTTCGACCTGCGAGGGCTTCCGCTCACCGACCGCAAGGCGGCGCTGCGGCGGGTCCTGCCTCCGGTCGGGGCGCTGCGCTACCTGGAGCATGTGGAGGAGGAGGGCGAGGCGCTCTATCAGGAGACGGAGCGACTCGGCCTGGAGGGTATCGTGGCCAAGAAGTCCGGCTCTCCCTACAAGGCGGGTCGCTCACCGCACTGGGTCAAGATCCGCTCGCGCCATACCGGCGATTTCGTGGTGGTGGGGTTCACCGCGCCCAAGGGCTCCCGCGGTGGGTTCGGCGCGCTCCAGGTGGCGGACTACGTGGACGGCGAGTTGGTCTACGCCGGCCGGCCCGGCACCGGGTTCAGCGACAAGCAGCTGGGAGAGGTGAGGCGGGAGCTCGAGGCCCACAAGCGCAGCGACCCGCCCTGCACCGGACCGATCCTCGCCGAGAAGGACACCACCTGGGTCGAGCCGATCATGGTTTGCGAGGTGGAGTACGCGGAGTGGACGGACGAGGGCCTTCTGCGGCAGCCGGTGTTCCTGCGGTTTCGAGACGACAAGCCGCCGACCGAGTGTATCCGGGATCTTCGGGCTAAGGGCAGTGTGGTCGCGAAGCGAGACAATGACATCCCGAGGGAGCGTGAGCGACCGAAGGAAGTCGCCGGCGATGGCGGTCCGCCCGCACAGGAAGGGGATGCGGGCGAGCTGCCTTTCGAGCTCACCAACCTGAAGAAGGTGTTCTGGCCCGACGAGGGCTACACCAAGGGCGATCTCACCGACTACTACCGCGCGGTCTCACCCTGGCTGCTCGCCTATCTGCGCAATCGCCCGGTGGTGATGACGCGCTACCCCGACGGGATCGCGGGCAAGTCGTTTTTCCAGAAGGACGCTCCCGGCTTCCGCCCGGAGTGGATCCGCACCGAGCGGATGTGGAGCGAGGACACGCAGCGCGAGATCGACTACTTCGTGTGTGATGACGAAGCGTCGCTGCTCTACGTGGTCAATCTCGGGACCATCCCGCTCCATCTCTGGGCCAGCCGGGTGCCGACGCTCGAGCGGCCGGACTGGTGCGTGCTCGACCTGGACCCGAAGGGCGCGCCATTCGATCACGTCGTGGAGGTGGCCCGCGCCGCGAAGGCGCTGTGCGACCGGATCGAGCTCCCCGTGATGGTGAAGAGCACCGGCTCCTCGGGGCTGCACCTCATGATCCCGCTGGGCCGGCAGTGCACCCACGAGCAGTCGCGATCGCTCGGCGAGCTGCTGGCACGATGCCTCGTCGAGCACCTGCCGAAGATCGCCACCATCGTGCGCCAGGTGACCCAGCGGGAGGGAAAGGTGTACCTGGACTATCTCCAGAACGGGTCCGGCAAGCTCATCGTGGCGCCGTTCAGCGTCCGGCCGCTGCCGGGCGCTCCGGTCTCGGTGCCGCTCGCATGGCGCGAGGTGAACCGCAAGCTCGACATCCGCCGGCATACCATCAAGACGGTGCCGGCGCGGATGCGAAAGCTTGGCGACGATCCCCTGGCGGAGGTGCTGGAGCTGTCACCGGATCTGGCCGCGGCGCTGGAGCGGCTGATGGCGGAGCTGCGGTGAACCTCGACATCGCGGTCGGCGACACCATCGGAAAAGTCTCCGCCATCCTGCTTCGCCCGCCGGGCGCCTGGGGGCTCTACGTGCTGGCCCACGGGGCCGGCGCCGGCATGCGGCACCGTTTCATGGAGACCATCTCGCAGGCGCTGGCGGAGCGCGGCCTCGCGACGCTGCGGTATCAGTTTCCCTACGTGGAAGCCGGCTCACGCCGTCCCGATCCGCCCGGGCGTGCTCGAGGCGACGGTGCGGGCGGCGGTGGCGAGCGCGCGGGAGTGCGCGCCTGATCTATCGCTCTTCGCCGGAGGAAAGTCGCTGGGCGGGCGGATGACCTCGAACGCGACGGCCCGGCGGCCGCTCGAAGGCGTGCTCGGCCTCGTCTTTCTCGGCTTCCCCCTGCACCCGCCGAAGCAGCCCGCCGTGACCCGGGCGGAGCATCTCGATCGGGTCGAGTCCCCGATGCTCTTCCTGCAGGGCACCCGGGACGACCCTCGCCGAGCTCGCCCTCATCACCTCCGTCTGCGGCCGGCTCGGATCCAGGGCTACGCTGCATGTCGTGGACGGCGCCGACCATTCCTTCGCCGTGCTCAAGCGGTCGGGCCGGGTCGATACGGGCGTGATGGACGAGCTGGTGCTCACTACAGTTGAGTGGTGCCGCGCGATTGCTGGCGGGACCTGAGGGCATACACAACGGAGAGCTTGCGATGGCCAACGATCAGGAAGTCGCCTTTCCGGTCCTGAGCACCAAGGATCTCGCCGCGCTGGCGGCCCGGGGGCATCCCCGCGACGTCCGCGCCGGCGAAGTGCTGTTCGCCGAAGGCGACCGCGACTTCTGCTTCTTCGTCCTGGTCGATGGCGAGGTCGAGATCGTCGAGCATTCGAGCGGCACTCCGCATACGGTCGTGGTGCACAAGCCGGGCGAGTTCACCGGCGACGTGGATATGCTCTCCGGCCGGGGCACGCTGGTGACGGCGCGCGCCGCTACCGATGGACGGGTGCTGCAACTGAGCACCGGAGAGCTGCGCCGGGCGGTGGACGAGCTCCCCGAGCTGGGCGAGACGATCGTCAAAGCGTTTCTCATGCGCCGGACCCTCCTGCTGGACGCCGGATTCGAGGGCGTCAGGATCATCGGCTCGCGCTTCTCGCCCGAGGCGCACCGGCTCCGCGATTTCGCCACGCGGAACGCGATCCCGTTCAGGTTCATGGATCTCGAGACCGACGAGCAAGCCGACGCGATCCTGCAGCAATTCGGGATCCCGGCCTCCGCCACGCCGATCGTGATGGGCCGCGACGGCGAGTGGCACAGCAATCCGTCGATCGGAGCCATCGGCGCCTGCATGGGGCTCGTCTCACAGATGGAAGAGGGCCACGTCTACGACCTGGTGGTCGTCGGGGCCGGCCCCGCGGGCCTCGCCGCCTCGGTCTACGCCGCGTCCGAGGGGCTCGACGTGCTGACGGCCGACGCGCTGGCGCCCGGCGGGCAGGCGGGTACCAGCTCGAGGATCGAGAACTATCTCGGCTTTCCCGCGGGCATCTCCGGGGCGGATCTCACCCGCAACGCGCTGATCCAGGCCCAGCGGTTCGGCGCTCGGATCACGGTTCCATGCACGGTACGGTCGCTCGGCATCGACGGTGGAGAGCGCGTCGTCACCCTCGCCGACGGCACCCGGCTCCGCACCCGGTGCGTCCTGGTCGCGAGCGGGGTCTCGTACCGGAGGCTGGACGTCCCCAACTTCGCCGAGTTCGAAGGCGCGGGGATCTACTATGCCGCGACCGAGATGGAGGCGCGTCTCTGCCGCGGAGAAGACGTCGTCGTTGTCGGCGCCGGCAACTCGGCGGGGCAGGCGATCGTGTACCTGGCGAAGTACGCCAGGTGGGTTCACGTGCTGGTGCGGAAGAGCGACCTCGGGGCCAGCATGTCACGATACCTGGTGGACCGGGTCGAGCGGCTGGAGAACGTCACCATCCACCGCGGCTGCGCCGTCGCCGGCCTCGAAGGCAATGGGCAGCTCGCCGCGGTGAACGTCAGCAACGGCACCAGCGAGCACTCGGACGCTGGAGACCAGGTCGCTCTTTCTCTTCATCGGCGCGGACGCCAACACCGAATGGCTGCGGGGGTGCGTCGAGCTCGACCGCAGGGGTTTCGTGTTGACCGGAACGGCGCTCCCTGCCGGCACGGCGGAGTCCGAGCGCTGGCGATCCGCCGGCCGAGCCCCGTTTCCCCTCGAGACCAGCTTGCCCGGCGTCTTCGCGGCCGGAGACGTGCGGAGCGGATCGGCCAAGCGGGTGGCGGCCGCGGTGGGCGAAGGGTCCATGTCCGTGAGCTTCGTGCACGCGCACATCGCGCGACCGGTGTAGCCACGCCGCCGCTCCTCCCTCTCGTCTTGTCGCTGGGGCTCTCCGTCTCGCCGGCCGCCACGCAGCAGCGGCCCTGTGACGAGGCTTCGACCCCTCGGCCCCAGCCGGGATCTCTACTGCATCGAGCTGATCCCCGCGCCGGGAATCGCTGGCGCCTCCGGGCTGGTCGAGCTGGGCCATGTGCCGGGACCGTTCACCGTCGCCGTCGACCGCCGACGGCACGGCCCCGCCACCGGCTCGTCGCTTCGCTCGCGGGCTTGCCCGCGCCGGGCTCGCTGGGAGACTACCGGACGTACGTCGCCTGGGTCGCGCCGACCGGCGATGCATCCGGTCCGGAGGTTGGGAGATGTCGCCAACGGCCGCGCCGACCTCGGCGTCGTGGATCTCGAGAAGTTCGTCGTGCTCGTCACCGCGGAGGCGAGCGGCCGGGGGACGGAGCCCGCCGGGCGCATCGTGCTGCGGGGACAGTCGCCCAGCACGCGGCTGTTCCCGCCGGACCTGCTCGAGTTCTCGATCGGGCGGATGGGGCAGGGAACCGGCGGCGGCCCCCATAGGCACGGGGCCGGCGGCAGCCCGCCTGACTCGGGGCCGGCGCGCGTGGACCACCGTGCCGATGCCGCCGGGCCTCCAGATGCTGCCGGCTGAGATGGCGCTCCGACCGGGGTGGCGCCGTTCCTGCCCTCGGGGCCGGCGCCTCCCGCCCGGCCGCGCGAGATCGTCCGCGCTGGCGCAGGGCGACACGCTCCGGCTCGAGGCCGGCCTGGTGCAGCGGAGCCTCAAGGGCGAGCGCTACACGATGTACGCCTTCAACGGGCAGTACCCTGGTCCGCTGATCGAAGCGGTGCGCGGAGTCGGAGGTCACCGTCGCAGTTCACCAACCGGCTGCCGCATCCGACGACCGTGCACTGGCACGGGATCCGGCTGGATCACCGCAGCGACGGAGTGCCCGACCTCTCCCAGCCGGCTGTCCCTCCCGGCGGGTGAGTTCACCTACCGGCTTCGCTTTCCCGACGCCGGCATCTACTGGTACCACCCGCACGTGCGCGAGGACATCCAGCAGGAGCTGGGCCTCTACGGCAACCTGCTGGTGCGCTCCGACGCCGGTGAGGAGTACGGCCCGGCCAACCGCGAAGCGGTGCTGATGCTCGACGACATTCTGCATCGGCGACGATGGGCTGGTGCCGCTGGGCAGGGAGTCGCCCACCCACGCGCTGATGGGCCGCTTCGGCGAGACGTTTCTGGTGAACGGCGAGCCGGGCTACCGGCTGGCCGTCGAGCGCGGCGAGGTGGTCCGCTTCTACCTGACCAACGCCGCGAACACCCGGACGTTCAACCTCTCCTTCCCCGGCGCGCGGATGAAGGTCGTGGCCTCGGATGTCGGGCCGTACGCGCGGGAGGAGTGGGTGCGAGAGCGTGGTGCATCGCGCCGGCCGAGCGCTACGTGGTGCACGTCCGCTTCGACCGGCCGGGCACGGTCGCGCTGGTCAATCGCGTGCGCGGGCTCGATCACCTCTACGGGAAGTTCTTCCCCGAGGTCGATACGCTGGGAACGGTGCGAAGTCGAGCCGGACCGGGCCGAGCGCGACCTTGGGAGCGCTTCGCGGCCCTCCGCCACGACACCGCGGCGGCCGCGGAGATGGAGCGCTTCCGCCGCGCGGCCGCCGGCGCGCCGGAGAAGGCGCTGGTCCTCACGCTCGAGACCCGGGGCCTTCCGCCGGTCACCCAGCGGCTGATGCAGCTCGACTCGATCTACTTCGCGCCCATGGAGTGGAGCGGCACGATGCCGATGATGAACTGGGCCTCCACCGGCCGGCAGGTGCGGTGGATCGTCCGCGATCCGGCCACCGGCCGGGAGAACATGGACGTGGACTGGCGCTTCCGCGCGCGGCAGGCCGGTGAGGATCCGCCTGGTGAATCAGCGGCAGAGCTTCCACGCGATGCAGCACCCGATCCACCTCCACGGCCAGCGGTTCCTGGTGCTGTCGGTGAACGGCGTGCCGCAACGAGAACCTGGTCTGGAAGGACACCGTGTTGCTGCCGGCGGGCTCCGCGGTGGATATTCTGCTCGACCCGTCCAATCCCGGCCGGTGGATGCTGCACTGCCACATCGCCGAGCACCTCTCGGCGGGCATGATGATGGGGTTCGCGGTGGAGTAGGGAGACCGCGGGAAACCAGAACTAGAGAGATCCCATGCGCCCATTCGCCGCTGCTGCTCGCTCTCGCCGCCCTGCTTCCAGCAGCCCTCCGCGCCCAGCGCCCCGACTCGCTCTCGGAGGAGGTCCGCAAGTACGTCGCGGTGGACACCGCCGCCGTGGCTCTCACCAACGTGCTGCTGGTGGACGGCACCGGCGCCGAGCCCGCGGCCGGGCCAGACGGTCGTTGATCCGCGACGGCCGCATCGCGGAGGTGGGGCCTGCCAGCGCGGTGCGGGTACCGGCCGGCGTCCGCTCGATCGACCTGGGCGGGCACACGGTCATCCCCGGCATCGTCGGCATGCACGACCACATGTTCTACACCGCCGCGGGCGGCCGCGCGGTGCAGATGTCGTACACCGGCCCGCGGCTCTACCTCGGGTCGGGCGTCACCACCATCCGCACCACCGGCGGCCGGTCGCCCTACGCCGAGATCAACATCCAGGGAGAGCATCGACCGGGGGCTCGTCCCCGGCCCGCGCATCCACCTCACCGCGCCCTACATCACCGGCGTCGAGGGCGGCGGCAGCATGGCGGTGGTGAACTCGCCGGAGGCGGCCCGCCGCTTCGTCGCCTACTGGGCATCGGAGGGCGCCACCTGGATCAAGGCGTACACCGACATCCGCCGCGCCGAGCTGGGCGCGGCGATCAAGGAGGCGCACAAGCGCGGCGTCAAGGTCACCGGGCACCTCTGCTCGGTCAGCTTTCGGGAGGCGGTCGCGCTGGGCATCGACAACCTGGAGCACGGAATGCTCACCGCCTCCGACTTCGACCCGGCGAAGCAGCTCGACGTCTGTCCCATCGACCAGGTCGGGGAGATGGGGCAGGCCGACCCCCAGGGACAGACGGCGAAGGACGTGATCGCCACGCTGGTGAAACGCGGGGTGTCCATGACCTCCACGCTGGCGGTATACGAGCCGTTCGTCGCCAACCGGCCGACCAAGGACGCCCGCACCTTGAGCGCGATGGCCCCCGAGCTGCGCGAGACCTATCTCCAGATCCGGCATCAGATCGACTCCACCGGAACGGGGCCGGTGCCGGAGGAAGGACTGCTGAGGGCGATGGCGTTCGAGAAGGCGTTCGTCGAGGCCGGTGGGCTGCTGGCGTCGGGTGTGGACCCGACCGGGATCGGCGGCGCGCTGGCGGGATACGGCGACCAGCGGAACTACGAGCTCTTCATCGAGGCCGGCTTCACCCCCGCGCAGGCGGTGAAGATCATGACCGCGAACGGCGCGAAGATCCTCGGCGTGGACCAGCGGCTGGGCACGGTGGAGCGCGGCAAGCTCGCCGACCTGGTGGTGCTGAAGGGCGACCTCGGCGCCGACCCGGCCGTCATCCGGAGCCCGACCATCGTCTTCAAGGATGGCGTGGGCTACGATCCCGCGAAGCTGATCGGCTCGATCGAGGGAGGGTCGGGATCGACTAGGCGGAAACCGCGCTCGACGGGCCGGCGTAGAGCGAGTATCCCCGCAGACGAGCGCAATCCGCATGATCGAACGATGGCTGGGGCCCGCGGCCGCACTGCTCGCCGCCGGAGTCGCCTCCGCGCAGGACCGTCCCTTCCTCGACATCAACCCATCCTGGTCTCCGGACGGTCGCTCGCTGGTGTTCGAGAGCCGCCGCTTCGGGCCCGCGCAGCTCTTCGTGATCGGCGCGGACGGGACGGGCGAGCGCCGGCTCACCTGGAGCCGCGCCGACGATACCCATGCCGCCTGGTCGCCCGACGGCCAGTGGATTCTGTTCGACTCCCACCGCGATGGCGTCTGGAATCTGTACCTCATCCGGCCCGATGGGAGCGGGGAGCGGCGGCTGACGTTTCCCGGCGCGAGCCGCGCCGCCATGTTCGCTCGCCACCCGCAGTGGTCGCCCGACGGCAAGCAGATCGTCTTCGACTCCGATCGCGAAGGAGACGAGCAGGTCTATGTCATGCGTGCCGACGGCGGTGGAGCCGTCCGTCTCACCGGCGCTCCGGGGCAACACGGCCACGCGGCCTTCTCGCCCGACGGCCGGTTCATCCTCTTTACCTCCGACCGCGATGGGAACCGGGACGCCTGGATCATGCGCGCCGATGGCAAGGAGCATCGTCGGCTGACCAACCACGCCGCGCACGACGGCGCGGCGCGGTTCTCTCCGGATGGACGGACGATCACTTTCTACACCGAACGCGATGGCAACGGGGAGCTCTACGCGATGGACTCCGACGGGTCCAACCCGCGCAACCTCTCACGTCACCCCGACACCATCTACGAGCATGCGTGGTCCCCCGACGGGAGCCAGATCGCGTTCTACTCCGATCGCACCGGCCGCTTCGAGATCTACCTGCTGCCCGCGGGCGGCGGCGAGCCGCGGCAGGTGACCAACGCGTCCTACGACAACGCGTTTCCGATGTGGTCGCCCGACGGTCGCGAGATCGTGTTCAGCTCGACCCGGGACGGCGACTGGGAGATCTACCTCATGGGCGCGGACGGCTCTGATCCCCGCCGGCTCACCGCCAGCCCGGGTCGCGACGCCCATCCAACGTTCATGCCGGACGGACGGATCGTGTTCCAGTCACCCAGGGACTATCAAGGAGAGGAGGAGGTGGACCTGTACGTGATGGACGCCGACGGTGGGAACCCGCGGCGGCTGCTCGTGGCCCCGGGCTTCGACGGTGTGCCGGTGCCCTCACCGGACGGACGCTGGATCGCGTTTCAGCGAGGCGCCCGGGACTCGACCGGCGGTTTCCACTGGGATCTTCACCTGATCGACTCGGCGGGCCGGCGGGAGCGACGCCTCACCGCGCAGCGGTGGAGCAGCCAGGTGCCGAGCTGGACGCGGGATGGCCGCCGGATCCTGCACTACGCCAACCCCCAGGGGAAGGACCACCTCTACACTTTGGACAGGTCCTCGGGCCGCGCCAGCCCGTTGCACGCCGGCCCCGGGGAAGACACCGCGCCGGCGGTTTCCCCCGACGGGCGCTCGGTGGCCTTCGTATCCACCCGTCATGGCCCGCGCGATCTCTATCGTATGAATGCCGACGGCACGGGAGTCGTTCGCCTCTCCCGCGATCTCGACGTCTGGTCACAGCCCAGCTGGTCGCCCGATGGCCGCCGGCTGCTGGTGTCGGCCTCGGCGACCGGCTCCATGGACGTCTACATGGTGAGCGCGGACGGCAGCGGCCAGACCCGGCTCACCCGGGGAACCGAAGGGGAGCGCTGAGGCGCCATCAGCCGATGGGCTCGCGATCCTCCCGGCGCTCTTTCTTGACGCGCGTAGCCGGGGCGGAATCTCCGCCGCGGAACTCGAAGTGATCATCCACCAAGACCCGGCCCTGCCAGCCGAACCGTCCTCCCTCCTCGCGCACGACCGACACGATGTGCTCCGCAACTTCGCCCGCCGGAAGCCACACGCCGACGGGTAGTCCCGGATAGTACTGGACATACTTCGACAGCAATCGCGCTTCTCGCAGTGCCTCAGCCATGGTGCCTCCGGCTCGACGGTGTCACCTACCTTGTGGCACGAAGCCCCACATCGCAAGCCGTCCCACCTCGATCACGCCGCGCCGGCGGGGACGAGGCTGACCCGAACGGCGTGCGGCGCACCGTCGTCTACCAGTGGAATCCCCGGTCCGTCCAGCGCGACACCATCCAGCACGACCCCAGCCGCCCCGCGTTCCAGCCCGGCCGTGCGCTGTACCAGGATGGTGTAGACGCTCTCTCCATAGCGGTACCCGATGGTGAATTCGGGCCAGGCCGAGGGCACGCAGGGATCGATGAACAGGGAATCTCCACGCTTCACGAATCCGAGGATGGCCTCCAGTCCGACCCGATACATCCAGCTCGCCGAGCCGGTGTACCAGGTCCAGCCCCCACGGCCGAGGTGGCCCTCGGCGGTGTACACGTCGGCGGCGACGACGTAGGGCTCCACCTGGTACGTCGCCACCTCCTCGGGCGTGCGCGCGTGAGTGAGCGGGTTGATCATCTGATACAGCTCGAAGGCGCGGTCGCCGTTGCCCTGCAATGCGGTGGCCAGCACCGCCCAAAGCGCGGCGTGGGTGTACTGCGCGCCGTTCTCCCGGACGCCGGGCAGATATCCCTTGATGTAACCCGGATCCCTGGTCGTCTCGTCGAACGGCGGCGTGAGCAGCATCAGGAGCCGCGCGTCCTCCCGCACCAGCTGCTCCTCCAGCGAGGCCATCGCCCGTGCCTGCCGCGCCGGATCGCCGGCGCCGGAGATGACGCTCCAGCTCTGGGCGATGGAGTCGATGCGGCACTCGTCGTTCGTGCTGGAGCCGAGCGGGGTGCCGTCGTCGAAGTACGCCCGGCGATACCATGCGCCGTCCCAGCCGTGCGCCTCGACTGCGGCGGCGTAGTCGTCGGCCCTCCGCCGGAAGTCGTCGGCCACCGCCGCATCACCCCGGGCCTCCGCGTGGCGGGAGAACGCCGCGCAGCGTGGTCACCAGAAACCACGCGAGCCACACGCTCTCGCCCCGGCCCTCGACTCCGACCCGGTTCATGCCGTCGTTCCAGTCTCCGATGCCGATCAGCGGCAGGCCGTGGGCGCCGGTGGTGCACGCCCGGCGTAGCGCGCGCATGCAGTGCTCGTACACGCTCCCGTGCTCCTCCGTGACCTCGGGCAGATCGTAGACCTCGTGCTCCTCGGGCCCCAGCTCGCGCATGGTGAGGAACGGCACGTACTCCTCGAGCAGGGACGCGTCGCCGGTGGTCCGGATGTAGTGGTCCACCACATACGGCAGCCACGCCAGGTCGTCGGAGAACCGGGTCCGCACTCCGCGCCCGCTCTGCGGGTGCCACCAGTGCTGCACGTCGCCCTCCAGGAACTGGCGGGCGGCCGCGCGCAGGATGTGCTCGCGCGCCAGCGCAGGCTCGGCGTAGACCAGCGCCATGACGTCCTGAAGCTGGTCGCGGAAGCCGTACGCGCCGCTGCTCTGATAGAGCGCCGACCGGCCCCACATCCGGCAGGCGATCGCCTGGTAGAGAGTCCACCGGTTGAGCATCGCGTCGAAGGCGGGGTCCGGCGTGCGCACCGTGATGACGCCGAGGCGACCGGCCCAGGCGGCCACGGCACGGTCCACGGCGGCACGTGCCTGGACGACGTCGCGGTACTGGTCGAGCGCCTGCCGGGCGGCCGTCTCGTTCTCGCACGCGCCGAGCAGGATCGCCACCTCCCGGGTCTCGCCAGGGTCCAGCTCGATGCTGCACTGCAGCGCGGCGCAGGGATCGATCGCCGCCCCGGTGACCCCGCTGAGCCTCCCGCCGGGACGCAACGCGGCCGGCGCCGCGGGCGTGCCGTTCCGGCCCAGGAATTCGTGCCGGCTGCCGGTATGGGCGGTGACCGGACTCGCTCATGGCGTGAAAGGCCACCCAGGACGCGAACTGCGGGTCGTAGGTGTTGCGCGCGATGATCGCCCCGTGCTCGCCGTCGAAGGAGGTGCGCACCTGGTGCTGGGTGTGCTCGCGAAGGGCGCCCAGCGTCCACTCCGCGTACGTCGTCACCAGCACCCGGCGTGGACGGGAATCGGTATTGGTGAGCCGCAGCAGCGAAAGCTTCACGGGCGCGTCGTCGGCCATGCCGACGGTGAGGTGGCTGGCGATGCCCTCGTGCCGGTGCTCGAAGAAGGAGGCGCCCTGCCCGTGCCGCACGGTGTACGGAGCACTCACGCGGACCGGCCCCGGTGTGGCGCCCCACAGCTCCCCGGTCTCCTCGTCCTGGAGGTACACGGCCTCGCTCACCGCATCGCTCACCGGGTCGTTGTGCCAGGGCGTGAGCCGGTAGAAGTAGCTGTTCGCCGCCCAGGTAAAGCCGCCGCCCCGCTCGGTGACCAGGAACCCGCCGTGGGGATTGGCGATGACGTTCGACCACGGCGCCGGCGGCAACCGGTCGCCACTCACGCTGATCTCGTACTGTCCGTCGGCCGTGAGCCTCCCGAACCCGTTTTCCGGGATGGGCGGCGTAACGTCGGCGACCAGGAACCGCCCGCCGCCGGAGAGCGCGTCAGTGATCGGCGCCAGCAGCTCGGGCAGGCGGGCGCCGATCTGCTTGACCACCCGGACCACGCGCGAGTCGCTTCGCTCGGGGGCGCGGGTCTCGGCCTCGGGCAGGTCGCCCTCGTCGTCCAGCCCCTCTTCCGGCATGGCGGTAGCGAGGATGCGGCCCAGCGAGCGTCCGTCACAGGCGATGTGCGCCCGGGCGGTCGCGCGGAGCATGAGCAGCTCCTCGGCGCTCAGCAGGTCGCGGTGGCGGAGGAAGATGCCGCCGGGCCGGTCGAAGAAGGTCGAGTCGCCCACCGTGAACACGGCGGCCTTGATCCGGTCGGCCAGGTCCTGCTGGTAGTCGGACGGATGGGCGTTGATCACGACCAAGTCCACCGTCATGCCGTGCCGCCGCCAATAGCGCTGGGCCGCGAGGAGCTGGCGGAGTGTCGGCAACCCGTCCGGGGAATCGATCGTCGCCAGCAGAATGGGCCAATCTCCGGAGACGCCGTTGCGCCAGAGCAATGGTTGGGAGCCGCGGTTCCGCCGCAGCTCCGCCTGTGGCGCGCGCAGCGCCGGGTTGCCGTAAAACAGATACCCGGCCAGCTCCTGCGCTACGGCGGAGTCGGCCGGACTGAGATTCAGCTCGTCGGAGCTCGATCTGGCTCGAGGTCCAAGCCAGATCGAGGGCTCGCTGGGCCGCGTGCGGGTCGCGGTAGCGGTCGGCCAGCTCGAAGGCCTGCTCGCGGCTGGTGGCGACGAGGGTGGTAAACGCGACCGAGGCGGATTGCCCCGGCCCGAGCGCGACCCGCGCGCGCAGCGCGAAGATAGGATCGAGGACCGCTCCGGTAGTGCCGGACAGCGCTCCCTCCTTCTCGATCGCGATGGGATCGCGGGTTGAACGACCCCGACCGATGAAGCGAGCCCGGTCGGTCTCGCAGGTCACTTCCCCTACTAGCTCCTTGCCGGTGGCCACGACATGCACACACCACAGCGGCCGCTCGGTGGCAGCGCGGGGACGCCGGGTGGCGGTGACCGCGGAACACCAGTCGTGCCACTCGGTTTCGACGAACAGATTGGCGAACGCGGGGTGGGCGCGATCGGTCTCCGGTGGGGCGAGCACGATCTCGCCGTAGCTGGTGAGCTCGATCTCGCGGGCCCGGTCGCTGCTGTTGGTCACCGTGACGCGCCGCACCTCGGCCGAATCCTCAGGCACGACGGCGATCTCGGTGCTGGTCTCGACGGCGCCGTCGGCGCGGCGGAACGTGACCCGGTCGGTCGCGAGGTCGGCGTGGTACCAGTCTGGCGGCGCGCACACGGGCTGATGGGCCGCCGACCAGATCCGGCCGGACGAGAGGTCCTTCACATACTGAAATTGCCCGGTCGCGTCTCGGCACCCGTCGGCTCGCCAGCGGGTCACCGCCAACGCCTCGTAGCGGCTGTATCCACCGCCGCCGTGGCTCACCATGATGGTGTAGGGCGGCTCGCCGAGGAGCGCGACGTGAGGCTGGGGTGTATCCGGCGTGTCGAATCTGCGCACCGCCGGCTGCTCCAGATCCGCTTCCGGCATCGCCTCGTCTGGTCGCGCCCGCTGCGGCTCGCGCAGCACCAGCCGGCGCGGGATCCGCTCGTGCAGCAGCAGCTCGGCCGACCGTACGACCGGATCGGCGTGGAACCGGCGCTGCCACACTCCGGTGCAGAGGGCATTGGTCAGGGCGGCGAGACCCATGCCGAGGTGGTGTGCCATGTAGGCATAGACCACGGCAAAGGGGCGGTCCGGATCGGGTCGGGTGTAGTCGAGGGCGTCGCGGAACCCGTAGGCGCCCAGGGCACCCAGTCGCTCCAGCTGGGCGAGGTTCGCCAGCGCGGGCTCGGGGCTCACCATAGTGGCAAGCACAGAGGCGTACGGCGCGATAACCAGTTCCCGGCCCAAACCCCGCTTGAGGGCCAGGTCGGGTACGCCGAACGCCCGGTACTGATAGGTGCGGTGGCGGTCGCGGACGTTGTAAGCGCTCTCGCTCACGCCCCAGGGGACCCGCCGCTCCGCCCCGTAGGTCCGCTGGCGGCTCACCGCGCCCTCGTAGGTCTGCGCCAATACGGTGGAGGGGAACGAGCGCATGACGAGCATCGGCATGAGGTACTCGAACATGCTGCCGCTCCACGACACCAGCGCCGGCGCTCCCGCCGCGTACGTCAAGGTCCGGCCGAGATGGAACCAATGCTCGGCCGGCACGTCGTTCTTGGCCACCGCCATGAAGCTCGCCAGCCGCGCCTCGGAGGCCAGAAGGTCGTAGTTGGAGCCGTCCAGCGAGTGGGTGGACTGTTGAAATCCGATGGCGAACAGCTTGCGCTCCGGGTCCATCAGGAATCGGAAATCCATCTCCATCGCGTAGGTGTAGGATCGCTCGGCGATCGCCTCCAGGCGGAGGATCAGCCGGGAGGCCTCCGCCGATTCGCCCACGAGGCTCCGCAGGCTGACGGGCGGCCGGGAGGGAAGGCCCTCGGCCCAGGCGCTGTGCGCCGCTATGGTTCTGAGACTCCACCCGATCCATTCCGCCGCCGGATCGCGCGCCTCGCGTGCGAGCGCGGCTCCAGCCAGCGTCGACTCGGCGTTTCGCAGCGGCTCCGCCACCCGCGCGAGAGCGGCGCCGGAGACCGGCTCGCGCCGCGCCGCCACCAACGCGGCCTGGGCGGCACGGAGGCCCACCCGGGCAGCGGCTGCTTCGGGCAGCGGGCGGAGGCGCTCGTCCGCCAGGGCGACCCCGGTCTCCAGTGCGCTCCAGACCCTCGCGTCCAGGACCGCCTCGTCGGCGATCCCAAGGCAGGCCTGCCGGAGGGCGACGAGGTGCCCGGCGAGATTGCCGCTGTCCACCGTGGACACGTACGCCGGCTCGAGCACGCTCAGGTCCCGCAGGTCGTACCAGTTGAAGAAATGTCCCTGGAACCGGCGCATGCGCTCCAGCGAGCGAAGCACCAGCTCCAACCGGCGCACGAGCTCGTCGAGGGGGATGAACCCCAAGTCGTAGGCGCTCACCGTCGCCAGGAGCTGGAGGCCGATGTTGGTCGGCGAGGTTCGCATCGCCACCACCGGTTCCGGCGACTCCTGGAAATTGTCGGGCGCCAGCCAGCCGGTCTCCTCGGTGACGAACCGATCGAAGAAGCGCCAGTGCAGAAGCGCGTAGCGGAGCGCCTGGCGTCTCGCGGAGGAAGACAGCCGCTGCTCGGGACGCACGGCCGGCACCCGGAGGGCATACGCCACTGCCGGTGACGCCAGCCAGGCGAGGATCAGCGGCAACACGGCGACGGCGAGCACCCAGGCCGGCGTCGCGATCGGTGCCAGGGTCGCTCGGAGCCCGACCGCCAGCAGAGCGGCGCCCGCCAGCGCCACCGCCGGCCACATCCCCCGCCAGACGACCCGGAACGAGTCCGCGACGCCGCGCTCGGTCTGCGACGCGGTGCGCCATTCGAGCAGGTGCCGGCGGCTCACGAACATCCGCCAGAGCGTGCGCACGATCGCGTCGGCGGAGACCCAGGCCTGGTGGGGCAGAAATACGATCGTGAGGGCCAGTTGCTTGGCGCTGGCGGCCGCGTCGCGGCCCACGGCCGAGTAGTAGGCGCGCCACGATTTGTCGAGCGGCGGGCGGATCAGGGCGAGCAGGAAGGAGACCACCCACGGCGCCGCGATGGCGCCGAGGCCCAGCAGAGTCCATCGCAGGGCACTCCCGGGAAGCAGCGTCCACCCGACCACCAGGAACACGAACTGGGCGATCTCCACTGTGCTCCGGCGGAGGTTATCCAGGATCTTCCAGCGGGACAGCAGCGAGAGCCGATTCGGCTCCGGGCCGTCGGGACCCGGCACCCGGCCGGCGAGCCAGGCCAAGAGTTGCCAGTCCCCCCGGATCCAGCGGTGCTTGCGGCGGGTAAAGGTGAGATAGCGGCTGGGGTAGTCGTCGTACACCACGACGTCGGTCGCGAGCCCGGCACGGGCGTAGCTCCCCTCGATCAGGTCGTGGGAGAGCAGGGTGTTCTCCGGGAACCGGCCGCGGGTGGCACGCTCGAACGCCTTGACGTCGTACACCCCTTTGCCGGTGAAGCTTCCCTCGCCGTAGAGGTCCTGGTAGACGTCCGAGACCGCCGTAGTGTAGGGGTCCACGCCGGGCTGGCCCGACTGAATGGCCGCGAAGATCGAGCGATTCGCGCTAGGCAGGGAGACCCCGACCCTCGGCTGAAGGATCCCGTAGCCTCGCACCACCCGCCCGAGCGCCGGGCTGTACTCCGCCCGGTTCAGCGGATGCGCCAGCGCACCGACCAGATCGGGGGCGGCATCCGGCGGAAGCACGGTGTCGTCGTCGAGGGTGATGACGTAGCGCACGTTGCGGATCGGCTCCAGGTCACCCACCACGACGGCGAAGGCCCCCTCCGCGCGGCCCAGGACGAACTGGTTGAACTCGGCCAGCTTGCCCCGCTTGCGCTCCCACCCCATCCACACGCGGTCACGCGGATTCCATCGGCGGGACCGGTGGAGGAGATAGAAGGCATCCTCGCCACCTCCCGCGTAACGAGCGTTGAGGGCCCGGACGCCTTCGACCGCGGCCGCCACGATCTCGGCGTCGCCATCGCGAGTCTCGGTCGGCGAGTCGGTGAAGTCGCTCAGCACCGCGAAATGGAGATGCGCCTCACGGTTGGCCAGGAACTGAACCTCGAGGTGTTCCAGCGCGTCCCGCACCGCCTCCACGCTGCCGAAGAGGGTCGGGATGACGACCGCGGTGCGGAACTCGGGTGGAACGCCGTGCTCGTGCAGGTCGAGCTTGGGAAGCGTCCGCGGCGGCAGGAAGGCGGTGACCAGCTGGTTGACCACATTGACGGCGATGTCGTTCGCCGGGATGAGACCGAGCAGCAACAGTGGGATCCACGCCGCCCAGGCGGGCGCACCTCCCAGCCACAACAGCGCCGCCAGCGCCGCCGCCGTGACGAGCAGCAAGCCGCCCACGAACACCGCGTTGGGATGACGCCGCAACCAGCGGTGGACCGCCTCCCCCGCCGGCGGTCGATAGCCGGTGGCCCGCTCCAGCTCGGCGAGCCCGTCGTCGATGAGGTAGTAGCCGACATGGGCTCGGCGCGCATGGGCGGGTTCCCGTGTCCCGCCGGCACGGGCGCATTCCACGGCGCGCCGGGCGACGGCTTCCTCGGGCCGGCGGGTCCGCTTCGCGATGCGCTCCACCACGTGCCGGTACCGGTCGCGGGTGGCGAACGTCATCCTGGAGTAGAAGCCCGAGGGATCCTCGCGCAGGGCGGCCTCCAGGCGGCTCTGGCTCTCGACGAACGTCCGCCAATCCATCCGGGCGATGGCACGCAGGCTGGTGATGCTGTTGGCCATCCCCACCTGGGTGAGCGCCAGCCGCCGGGTGGCCCGCGAGGTGGCCTCCTCCGCGCTCAGTGCCTCTTCGGTGATCCACTCCTCCAGCAGCCGGACTGCCGTGAGCGAGCCGCCCACGGCGCGGAGCTGCTGGAGGAACCGGGAGACGAAGATCGGGGTGAGCGGCGGAGGGTGGGTGAAGAAGTGGTCGAGCTCGGCGTCGAGCTCGGCCTTCCCGGTCTCGGCGGCGCGCCCGATGCGCGCCGCCGCCGCGTCCGCCGTCTCGGTCTCCTCCAGCCGCAGCACCGTGCGGAGCGTCATCCGACGGACGTTCTCGATCAGGCCCAGCCGGAACATGGCGGGCACCGCCCAGAGCTCGCCGATGGTGAGGCTCGCGACCTGCTGGAAGGCGCCCACGAAGCCGCTGACGTTGTCGAGCCCGATCCGCCCTTCACTGTGGGAGATCAGCGTGATGGCCAGCTCGTAGACCCGGGGATATCCCGCGAGCGGGCCGCCGCCCAGCACCGGCAGCTCCCGGTAGTAGCCCCGCGGCAGGCTCTCCCGCACTTCCCCGATGTGGTCCTGCACCACGTGAAAGTTGTCGAGCAGCCATTCGCCGGCCGGGCCGACGTCCACCCCCCGGTCGGCGCCGGCGGTCAGCCGCGCGTGTGCGTTCTCGAGGATGTCCCGGGTGCCGTCGAGGCGGTCGAGCAGCGGAGTTCGCCGGCGGGGGCGTTTCCGCCGGTCCAGCCGCTGCCCCGCCGCGAGGGCATGGGCCCTCTCGCCCAGATGCTCGGCGCCGAGCAGCTCGCCACGGATCGGGCCGGCGAGCAGGTCCTCGCGGGCGTCGGGACGGCGTGGGATGAGGCGGGAAGCGATCCGGGACGACTTGAGCGGAGCGATGGTGAGGACCTTAGTAGTGGTTGACCGGCGCAGTATATGACGGGTCGCGGAGCAAGGCGAGAGGGACGGGAAGTTCGCGGCGGCGACTCGCGCGGGTTAAGTTAAGTGAGATGCTCCTTCTCCTGCTGGCCCTGGCGGCCGGCCCTGCCGACAGTGCACTCGTTCGCGACATCGAGGTGGCCCCCGGCGAGATCCTGCGGACCACCACCTTCGGTGCCGGCCGGCCGCTGGTGCTCATCCCCGGCATGTTCGGCGCGGCCTACGGGTACCGCATGCTCACCGGCCCGCTGGTCGGCGCAGGGCTACCAGTGCATCATCGTCGAGCCGCTGGGCTACGGCTGGTCCTCCCACCCCAAGAAGGCCGATTATTCCTTCACCGCCCAGACCGAGCGGGTCGGGCGGGCCCTGGACAGCCTGGGCGTCACCGAGGCGCTGTTCGTGGCCCAGTCCAGCGGCGCCTCCATCGCCTTCCGGCTCGCCATCGTCCGCCCTGGCCTGGTCCGCGGCCTGCTCTCGATCAGCGGCGGGCCGGCGGAGAGCGCCGCCACGCCCGGGCTCAAGAAGGCGTTTCGCTTCGGTGGGGGGCTGGCCAAACTGGCGGTGACCGAGAGCATGCTCCGCCACGACGTGCGGAAGGAGATCGTCAAGAACTCGGGCGACACGACCTGGGTGACCGACGCGGTGATCCGGGCCTACACCGGCGGCCAGACCGCCGACATGCACGGCTCCATCGATGCATTCCAACGCATGTCCAAGGCCAAGGAGGCGGAGTCGCTCGCCAGCCGGCTGCACGAGCTGGATGTGCCGGTCCTGCTCCTCATCGGCACCGCTCCGCACCCAGCCGCGGTTCCCCGCAAGGAGCGGGAGCTGCTCACCGCCGAGCTCTCCAATTTCAAGATCGACAGCGTGCCGGGGTCGGGTCAGTACATCCACGAGGAGCAGCCGGCGGTGGTGCTCGAGGCGCTAGCGCGGCTCGACGCGGCCTCGAGCTGAGGCGTACCGTTTCTCCCCGGTGAGCCGCGCGAGGCCTTCTCGGGCCTCGACCACGTAAGGCTCCAGTTCCGGATCCGGCCTCCGCCACATCCCGACGACCCATGAGTACGCGCGGATCGCACGATCGCGCTCGCCGACACGCTCTGCGGCCCGCCCGCGAAGCAGGCTCCAGACGACCTCGGTCGGACTAGGAACCACCGTCGCACTCGGCAGATCCGCTTGGAGCAGGTGCCGCGCCTCCGCGTCCCGTCCCGCATCTACCACCAACTGCGCCAGCACCACCCGATCGAAGTAGTGCAGGAGCCACGCGGCAGCCAAGGCCGCGAGCAGCGCCGCGACGAGGGCGCCGATCCACCAGCGGCGGTGCGCGCGGGGGGCCTTCACCTCTCCGGTGTCCTGCTGCGAGGCCGGCGATGCGGCCGGCGCGTGCAGGGCCACATCCATGGCGTCGGCGAAGGCCGCCGCGGTGTACCGATCGGCCGGAGCGCGGGCGAGCGACCGGAGGACGACCCGCTCCAGCTCGGGCGGCACCGAGTCCCGCGCCGGCCGTATCGACCGGGGCGCCTCGGCAAGCCGGCGGGCGACGATCGCGTGGGCGGTGGCCCCGGTGAACGGAGGCTCTCCGGCCAGCATCTCGTAGAGGACCGTGCCCAGACTGTACACGTCGGTCCGGCCGTCCAGGTTCCGTTCGCCCGCCACCTGCTCGGGGCTCATGTAAGCGGGTGTCCCCACGACAACCCCGGTCTCCGTGAGACGGTCCCCCTCCTCCGTCCCGCTCAGGGCCTTGCCCACTCCGAAGTCGGCCACCAGCGTATCGCCGTCGGCCGTGAGCAGGATGTTCTCCGGCTTGATGTCGCGATGGATGATGCCGTGCCGGTGGGCGTGATCCAGCGCCCGCGCGGCCTCGTGCGCAATCCGGACGGCCTCCTCGATCGGGAGCTGTCGCTCGCGCGCGAGCCGGGCCCGCAGCGACTCGCCCTCGACATACGGCATGGCGAACCAGTAGAGCGGGGGGGCATTCGGGCCGGGATCCACCATCCCGGAGTCATAGATCGAAAGGATGTGCGGGTGCTGCAGGCGGGTGGCGAGACTGATCTCCTGCCGAAAGCGGTCGGGCCCCATCGCCATCGAGAGGTCTGGCCGGAGCACCTTGAGAGCCACCGGCCGGTCGTGCTTCCGGTCGCGGGCGAGGAAGACCGTGGCCATCCCACCGTGCCCGAGCTCTCTATCAATTGTGTAGCGGTCCGCCAAGGCAGCTGAAAGGCGGTCGACTAGGCCGATCAGGAACAGGTCCTGGGAGGGTTGGCTCCTAGGGTATCACTCTGCACCCGGACGGGCCAGTGCGACCCGGAGCGCAGGGCGAGCCATCGCCGGAAATCAGTGCCCGTTCCGCTGCCGGTCGAGCTGCCGCAGGATCTGGAGCTGGGCCAGGATGATCGACTGCTCGACGCTCGCGGCTGCCGGTAGACCCTGATCGACGTTTCGCATGGTGGTCCTCGGGGCAAAGGGTTCACATCTCGGTATCCATCCCTGCTTCGCGCGAACAGGTTACGCCCCCGTGATCAAGCGCAGGTCACCGGAATCTCATCCCACCCTGTGGCGTCGCCACAGCGAAGCCCCCGAACAGAGCTTGCATCTCGTCCCTACGTGAATATGTGACACGGAGTTGCCACGCAGGCCAAAAGGGCGCGTGACTTGCGCTTCAGGCCCGCGCCTCTCGCAGTGCATCCAATCCAGCAATCGCCGTTCGATTCCGGCCGGCACCCGGAGAGGGTCAGCGCGGATGTTTGCATTCACAGGGTCTCCGAGGTTCGCGGCGCTCGCCGGTTTCGCGCTCATGGGCTGCGCCATCCCGACCCAATCCACCAGTTTCACCGCCGGGCCCGACCCGGTCGAGCTGCAGATGACGCCGACCGTGATCTACACCGGCCAGCGCACTCAGGTCATTGTCCGAAGCCCGGGCGCGGACAGCATCGCCTTCGAGTCGGAGAACGGCCTGGACCGCTACTGGAGCGCCGACTCGGTCCTCACCGCCTGGCTCACCTCCGACTTCGGCGAGGCCGAGCCTGTGACCCGGTATGCCCCGATTCGGAACGGCCAGGTGCTGGCCTACCTCAAGAAGCCGGTCCGCATTACCGCGTGCAGGCTCGGCCGCTGCCGCCAGTTCCACCATGAGATCGCGGTCAAGCTCCCGGAGCGGAACGAGCGCGTAGTCGCGGTCACCGCCGGCTGGAGCTCGGTCTTCGCCCGCCGCTCGATCCGCGGCGCCAACCGGACGGTGCTGTTCGAGGACGCGCTCAACAGCGGGGTGTGGTCGCTGCAGGGGGAGTGGTCGGCCGGCAAGTGGAACGGGCGGGTGCAGGGATTCCTGGGCGCCGATGACCAGGGAGCCTGGCTCGACCTGTCGCGGGAGCTCAAGAGTGGCGACGGCCTGAGCTATGGCCTGGCCATGCATGCCGGCGTCACCCAGAGTGACTGGCTGGACTCGGATCTAGGTCCTCTGCCCGCCAACCGGACGGCGTACCGGGTCGGGATCGGGCCGAGCGTGATGGTGAAGGGGATCACGGCCAGCTCGCAGTTCGGGATCTATACCGACGGCGTGGAGACCCTCCAGATCGCGAGCACCCGGCTGTCGGTCAACGGCAACCTGACGTCCGTCCGACACCCGGTCACGGTCACCGCCGAGAAGACCTTCGCCTTCGGCGGCGGGGCCATCGTCGCCCGGCGGCGCGACGCGCTGGAGCGGCTCACGGCCGCATTCCGGCTCTTCGACGACTTCGCGCTCAACGTCGGGCTCAGCAGCCACCGGATCGCCTGGCCCGACGAGGACCCGTCGGAGGATCTGCGGGCCTCGGAGACCCGGGTCATTCTGGGAGGTCAGTACTCGATCACCTGGTGAGTGGGAAGCGAGCGGAGGTCTGGCGGGTACCTGGACCGACCGGTACCTTCTCCCCGCGGCTCCATGTCCGACCTCGCCGGCGAGTCCTCGCCGTGGGTTCCGGAGCAGACCGCCTCGTGGAGGCACCCTCCATGCGCCGCCTGTTTAGCTTCATCCAACCGTATTTCATCGCGGTCCTTGCATTGGTGGCCTCCGCCTGCTCCGACCAGCCGGCGGAGCCGCCCGCCGGCCCCGAGTCGCCTAGCTGGGCCCAAGCGGGCCCGCCCGGTCTGACCGTCGCGCTTCAGGCCCAGGAGCGACACGGCCCGCGCCTCTTGGCAACGCCCGGCGTGGTCGGAACGGCGGTCGGGCTCGATCCCTCGGGCAAGGCAGTCGTCAAGCTATTCACCGAGAAACCGGGGCTCGCCGGGCTACCCGCGAGCCTGGACCAGGTTCCGGTAACCGTCGAGGTGACCGGCAGGGTCTTCGCCCGCACCGACCCGACAACTCGCCTCCGCCCCGCGCCGATCGGATTCTCGGTCGGGCATCCCGCCATCACGGCGGGGACGATCGGGGCCAAGGTCCTCAATCAGGCCGGCAACGCCTACATCCTGAGCAACAACCACGTCCTCGCCAACATGAACAGCGCCCCGATCGGCGCTGCCGTGCTGCAACCCGGACCGATCGACGGCGGCGTGGATCCCGCCGACCGGCTGGGAACGCTCACCGCCTTCGAGCCGCTGCACCTGGCACTGGGCGGCTACGGCGTGACGCCACCCAGCAACTGGATCGATGCCGCAATCGCGCTGGTTCCGATTGCTTCCGACCTCAGCAATTCCACCCCGCTGGACGAGGGCGGGTACGGGGTGCCGAACCCGGCGATCTACGGTGACGCGGACGCCAACGGCACCATCGACAACATCAGCAGCGCGATCGGTCTCGGCGTGCAGAAGTATGGCCGCACCACCAAGGGAACCCAGGGCCAGGTCACCGAGGTCAACGTCACCCTCGATGTCTGCTACGACATCTTCTGCTTGAGCATCGGCAGGTTCCACGACCAGATAGCCATCTGCTGCGCGGGGTTCAGCGACGGGGGGGATTCGGGGTCGCTCATTGTGACGACCGGCACCGGCAAGAACCCGATTGGCCTGCTCTTCGCCGGGGGCGGCAACCGCACCTTCGCCAACCGGATCGACCTGGTCCTGTACCGCTTCGGCGTCAGGATCGACGGGAGCACTTCGCCCCCGCCGCCGCCGCAGGTGACCGACGTGGCGGTGAGCGCGATCAGCGCCCCCGCATCCGCGACGCAGGGGACGCAGGTGGCGGTCAGCGTCACCGTGGCGAACGTCGGTGATCAGACCGTGGGAGGCGCTATCGGCGTCACCCTCACCGACGTCACCGACGGCGTCACGGTCGGCACCCAGACGATTCCGGCAGGATTCGCCGCAGGCGCCTCGACTACGCTCGGCTTCACCTGGAACACGACCGGGCGGTCGTTGGGCAGCCACACGCTCCGGGCCACCCAGTCGTTCGCCGACGACAATGCCGGGAACGACAGCAGAACCACGCCGGTGACGCTCGCGGCGCCGCCGTCGGGCGATGGCAGCATGCACGTGGGCGATCTGGACGGCAACCGCACCAGCCAGGGCCGGACCTGGACCGCGATCGTCACCGTGCAGGTCCACGACGCGCTCCACGCTCCGGTCACGGGCGTGACGGTCACCGGGGTCTTCAGCGCGGGCGCGAGCGGCTCCCGCTCGTGCACCACCGGATCCACCGGCAGCTGCACGATCGCGAGGAACAAGCTGCGGTCGGGGAGCATCACGTTCACGGTCGCCAACGCGACGGGATCGGGGCTCACCTACGCGGGCGCGGCCAATCATGACATCGACGGCGGCACCAACGGCACCACGATCACGGTGGCGCGACCCTAGCCTCGGGCGGGCGATCCTGATTCTTGCACTGGCCCTCGCCGCCGGTCGGTGCACCGCCCAGACACGGGCCGAGCCCGTGACGGAACGGGGCACAGTGGCTCCCATCGACACGGTGCTCGCCCGGCACACGGACGAATGGCTGGCGATTCCCGGCGTGGTCGGAACCGGGCTCGGCGAGTGCGAGGGCGCGCATTGCATCACGATCTTCGTGATCGAGCGAAGTGAGGAGATCAGGCGCCGGATCCCGTCCAGCGTCGAAGGCCATCCGATCAGCATCGTGGTGAGCGGCGAGGTGCGGCCGCGGCCCTGATGACCGGAGGGTAGCACGGGGCGCTTGCGACCTTCTCCCAGCAGGCGCAGGCTTCAGGGGACCCGGAGAGTCATCGCCCCCGATGCCAAGCGACCAAGACCACAAGGCCACCCTGCTTCGAGCCGAGTCCGGCTCGCCGCGTTCCGGGCTGCGAACCAGCTCGTGGACCTTCCCGCCGGACCTCCGAGAGGAAGCGGTGCGGCGAGTGGGGGCGGTCGCGCTGGTCTACGCGCTGGCCTACTTCATCGCGGGCCCGGCGCTGATGGTGATCAGCGATCTGGGCCGGAAGCTGTTCTTCAGCCGGACCATCTTCTGGCTGCCTCCGACCCTGTCCATCGCGGGGGCGCTCCTGGTCTGGCGTCTGGCCGCCTGGAAGGGGATGTCCACCCGGTCCAAGCTCTACGCCGGCCTCGCCTTCGAGGTGCTGGGCAGCTACGGGATCTCCGCCTCCGAGTACCACGACATCGTCGCCCCGATCATGTACCGCATGGGCGCCAGCGACTTCGGCCTCTCGTGGGTGGCCGTGTGGGTGATGCTGTTCACCGTCGTCGTTCCCACCCCACCCCGCCTCGCGCTGCTCACCGCCGGCCTGTCTCTCTCCGCCATACCGGTGATGTACGCCCTCGGCGGCAACATTCCCCTGCATCCCGTCGAGTACTTCTTCATTCTGATTTTTCCGTATCTCGTGGTACTGGGCATGGCCTACGTCGGCTCCCGGGTGGTCTACGGCCTGGGCACCGCGGTGACCAAGGCGCGAGAGATGGGGAGCTATCGCCTGGTCGAGCGACTGGGCAAGGGCGGGATGGGCGAAGTCTGGCGGGCGAAGCACCGGATGCTCGCCCGCCCGGCGGCGATCAAGCTCATCCGGCCCGAGATGCTCGGCGCCAAGGATCCTGCCACGAGAGAGATGCTGCTGCGCCGGTTCGAGCGGGAGGCGCAGGCCACGGCCCTGATGCGGTCGTCGCACACGATGGAGCTGTACGACTTCGGCATGGCGGATGATGGGACCTTCTACTACGTGATGGAGCTGCTGGACGGGTTCGATCTCGACGAGCTGGTCGAGCAGTTCGGGCCGGTGCCGCCGGAGCGGGCCGTACACTTCCTCCGTCAGATCTGTGCCTCCCTCGCCGAGGCCCACGAGGCCGGGCTGATCCACCGGGACGTGAAGCCGGCCAACGTGTACGTCTGCCGCTACGGGCGGGAGGTGGACTTCATCAAGGTGCTGGACTTTGGTCTGGTGAAGCAGGGCCGGGCCCCGGAAGAGGGCGGCGACAAGCTCACTGTCGGCGACATGAGCCCGGGCGGTACCCCCGCGTTCATGTCACCCGAGCAGGCGCTGGGAGATGGCGAGGTGGACGGCCGGAGTGACATCTACGCGGTGGGCTGTGTCGCGTACTGGCTGCTCACCGGCTCGCTGGTGTTCAAGGGCACGACCCCGATGGAGACGATCGTGCTCCACGTGAACCGGGAGCCCGAGCCTCCCTCCCGGCGAACGGCGCGCCCCATTCCGGCGGACCTCGAGGCGATCGTTCTGGCCTGTCTCGCCAAGCAGCCCGCGGACCGCCCCCAGACCGCGGACGAGCTGGCGGCTCGGCTGCAATCGGTGCGGACGGCCGATGAGTGGACACCGCTGCGCGCCAGGGACTGGTGGGACCTGAACCGGCCGGGTGCCGGCGTGGCGGACCCGGTCCTGGCCCAGGCGGCGGCGGCCGAATCAGGGTAGCTTACATCCCACACCGGACGCGACCGCGTCCCCAATCCGACGTGACCACAGGGGCTGGCGCATCGCCGGCCCTTTGTCTTCCGCCGAGATGCGGAGCCGGCCGAATTCCTCGAGGACAGATCAAGGATGACCTGATGACCGAAGTAAGGCTGGCAGAAGGCGACAGCGTGGACCGCGCTCTCAAGCTCTTTCGGCGCAAGCTACAGAAGGAAGGACTGTTCAAGGAGCTGCGGCGGCGGCGGCACTACGTGAAGCCGAGCGCGGCGCGGGTGATCAAGGCGGCGGCGGCCCTGCGGCGTAAGCGGAAGAAGCGGCGGACTCGGGAGGACTGACGATGCGGTCATGCCTCCCGCGGCAGCGCCCGGCCGACGATGATGGTGATGTTGTCGCTCCCCCCGGCCTCGAGCGCCTCCCGCAGTAGATCCTCGCAAACCTGTTTCGCCGACGTCATCGAACCCAGCCGCTCACGGATCCGCTCGTCGGAGACGTGAGCGGTCAGCCCGTCGCTGCAGAGCAGGACCACGGTTCCCCAGTTCATGTCGAAGCGGGTGACCACGGGATCGGTCTGCCGCCCGCCGAGCGAGCTGGAGAGAGTGCGGGCCAACCGGGTGGCCGCCGCGTCGGTATGGGTGAGAACGCCGAGGTCGACCAGCTCCTGCGCCATGGTCTGGTCGCGGGTGATCTGGTTCAGCTCGCCATCCCGGTAGATGTAGCAGCGGCTGTCCCCCACCTGGAGCAGGAACGCCCGTGGCCAGACGCCGAGATACAGGGTGAGGGTAGTCGCCATGCCCTGGTACTCGGGATCCTCTTCCCCCCGGCGCTTCAGCTCGGCATGGCATTGGAGCGCCCCTTCCTGCAGCGCCTGGTAGAACTCCACGTCGTCGGCCGACCCCGAGGCATAGTAGGAGCGCATGGTGCCGGAGACGTACTGGGTCACGGCCTCCAGGGCAATCCGGCTCGCCTCCTCGCCCTTCGCGCCTCCGCCCACTCCGTCGGCCACCATGGCCAGATAGGCGAGTCGCTCGGGTCCCGCCACGAGGTTCTCGGTCCCGGGGAGACTGGTCTGATGGATCACCATCTGTTTGCGCAGCGCGCAGATCAGGAAGTGGTCCTGGTTGTCGGGGCGGACTCTGCCGGCGTGGGTCAGACCGTAGGCATCGATCTCGTCGTCGAAAGGCTTTCGATCGACGGCGCTGAGTGGAGCGGCCATCTGGGGGGCGGGCATGGAGCTCTCCGGTTCGCCGAAGGCGACAGGCCCAATCTGGGCCCCGCGCGGGGAATAGGCCAGTGGTTGGCGCTAGCGATCGATCCGGAACAGCTCCGCGTCGGGGTTCTCACGCCCGAGGAACAGATCCAGCAGCAGATTCGACGCGACGTATCCGAAGACCACCCCGTTCGCGCCGTAGCCCAGGGCGACCGAGCCGTTGGGGAACTCCGGGGCGACGCCGATGTAAGGCAGACCGTCGGCCGTCTCGGCGAAGGTGCCCGCCCAGCTCCAGTCCACGTCGAATGCGATCCCCGGAAACATTCCGGCGAACTGCTTGGCCAAACGCGTCGTCTGTCTGTCCTGGATCCGATCCAGCTTGTGGGACCCCTTGAACGGCTGGTCGGCGCCGCCGATGATGGCGCGGCCGTCCGGGGTGGTCCGGGCGTAGAAATAGGGCCGGGCCGTCTCCCAGATGAGGCAGTGATCCTCACCCCACCCGTCGAACCCCGCGAGGGGGGAGGTGGCGAAGGCGAAGGTGCTCTTCAGGGAGATGGACCGGCGCGAGACGAACCGGGGGATGTTGTAGCCGGTGGCGAAGATCGCCTTCCGGGCTCTGATCCGCCACCCGTCCTCGGTCTCGAGCAGGACGCCTTTGCGGTCGGACTGGTACCGCGCGACGCCGGTCCGGTCGTAGGCCTCGAGCCCCTGCCGGGCCCCGGCGGCCAGCAGCGCGTGGGTGAAGCGGAGGGGATCGATCTCGCCCGCCAGCCGGGACAAGAGCGCCGCGGGGCGCTCGAAGGAGAACCGGTCGCGGATGTCGCTGGGCGAGAGCAGATCCACCTCGATCCCGATCTCGCGCCGGGCCTTCAGCTCGCGCTCCAGGGCCTTGACGTCCCGCCGCGCCGAAGCGAGGTAGAGGCTGCTTCTCCGCCGGTAGTCCGAGTCGCCCCCGACCTCGGCGGCCAGCCGCTCGATGCCGGTGAGAGCGTCGAGGCAAATGTGATAGCAGCGCTGGGCGGCCGGCGCGCCGATCCGCTCCGCGAGGTCGGTGAGGTGGAGGTCGAGCTCGTACTGGAGCAGGGCGGTGCAGGCGCCGGTGCTGCCGTAGCCCATCTCCCGGCCCTCGAGCAGGACGGTGTGGATCCCCTCCTCCGCGAACCGGTGGCCCACCAGCGCGCCGGTGATTCCCCCGCCGATGATGGCGAGGTCGCAGCGCCGGTCCTGGTCGAGCTTGGGGTAGGTGGCCGGGAGGCCGCCCTTGACGAGCCAGAAGGGGACGCCGCTGGTGAGATCCATGGAGTGCAAGTTAAGGCGGTACGGCGGTACGGCGGAACGGGGCCGCTGTCATCCCGAGAGAGCGCAAGCGACCGAGGGATCTTCTTACCCGGCGTCGATGACCGCCGGGGAGATCCCTCGCTTTACTCGGGATGACAGCCTGCCTTCGGCCCGCCGTTCCGCCGTTCCGCCGTTCCGCCCCTAGAACCCCGCCGTCACCGACACCCGCACCGCCCGCGGCGAGCCGGGGCTGATGTTGTTGTTGCTGTGCGAAGTGATGAAGTACCGCTTGTCGAACACGTTCTCCACGTTCACCTGGGCCCGCAGCTCCCGGCTCAGGGTGAAGAAGGCCCCCGCGTCGAAGCGGGTGAAGCTCGGCAACGTGACCGCGTTGTCGGTGGCCGCGAACATCCGGTCCTGGTAGATGGCGCCGACCCCGATCCCCCACATCCGGTGGAGCTGGTACTTGTTCCACAGCGAGAAGGAGTTCCGCGGCACCAGCGGAACCTTCGCGCCCAGGGCCGCCTGCGCGGTCTGGCTGGTGACATACGCGTCCTGATTGGCGTAGCCGGCCGCGAGCTGCCACCGGGGAGTCAGGTTGCCCGTGGCGCCGAACTCGAATCCTTTGGTCCGCTGGCTGCCGGTCTGGATCGTCCGCGACGGATCGACCGGGTCGGGCGCGCTGGTGTTGGTCCGGTCGAGCTGGTACACCGCGGCGCTGAGCGAGAGCCCGGTCATCACGTCGACCTTGGCCCCCACCTCGTAGTTCTCGAACTTCTCGGGCTCCAGGGTCTGGGTGGTCGCCGTCAGCGACGAGAACTGGTCGCCCGAGCTGGGCAGGTACGACACGCTGTAGCTGCCGTAGAGCGAAAGAGGCTCCACCGGCTTCACCACGAGGCCGGCGCGGGGAGAGACGAGGTCGTCCTGCCGGTCGAGCTCCTCGCCGTTTCGGAAATTGTGGAAGGTGAGATCGAACCGCTCGACCCGGGCGCCCGCGATGAGCTGCAGGTACGGGGTCAGGGCCACCTGGTCCTGGAGGTACACCCCCAGCGTGGTGGCCCGGACGCGATTGTCGGCGTCGGTCTCGCTCGGGCGGAAGCTGACGGGCCGGGAGATGGTCGGATGGTCGAGCGGCGCGGTCACCGACGTCTCGGTGCCGTCGAAGAATCCGGTGTTCCGGAGATTCCGGCTCACCTGGCGGCCCACCTCGATGCCGCCCAGCAGCGTGTGGGTCACCGAGCCGGTCGCGAGGCGGTAGGTGACCTCGGTCTGATTGAAGAGATTGCTCCGGTCGTTCCGATTGTTGTACGCCGAGATGCTCACCAGCGCTCCGGTCGAATCGACCGATCCCGGAAACACGTTCTGGTACATCTTGTTGTAGTCGCCGTACACGGTACGGTTCCGCAGCTGCAGGGCGGGGGTGACGTCATGCTCGATGAGCGCCGTGCCAACGTTGATGCGGGCGTCGGACCAGCTCTGCGACGGGTCGCCGAAAAACGTCCGCGCGTCGGTCTCCGCGGGCTGCCCCTGGAACGACGGAATCCCGCGGTCGGCGGTGCGGTAGTCGTAGAAGTGCTCGTAGTTGGCCGTGATCCGGGTGTCGGCTCCGGCGGCGAAGGCCACCGCGGGATTGATCCCGTAGCGCTCGACATTCACATCGTGCCTGAACCGGTCGGAGTTCTCGTACATCCCGTTGAGCCGCAGCGCCACCGTCTCTGACACGCCTTGGCCGACGTCCACCGCGCCCCGCTTGGTGCCGTACGACCCGCCCTGGAGGGTCAGCTCGCGGGTCGGCGTCCACTCGGCGTCCTTGGTGACCCGGTTGATGACCCCGCCACCCGTTCCCCGTCCGAAGATGAGCGCGTTCGAGCCCTTGAGCCCTTCGACCCGCTCCACGTTGTACAGGTCGCGAAAATACTGCACGTCGTCCCGGACCCCGTTGACGAAGAAGGTCGAGGTGGAGGTGTTGCCGCGGATGGTGGGCTGGTCCCGATTGCCCTCGCCCTGGCCCATGGTGACGCCGGGGACGTAGCGGGCGACGTCGCCCATGCTCTGCATGCCCTGGTCGGCGATCAACTGTCGGCTGACCACCGTGACCGCCTGCGGCACGTCGCGGAGCGGCGTGGGCGTCTTGGTGGCCGTCGAGCTGACCAGGTCCGCCGCGGGCCGACGGGCGACGACCTCGACCGGGTCGAGGACGTACGCATCGGAGTTGCCCACCTGCACCGCGAGCGTCTCGTCGTCCACCACCCGGGCGACGAGTCCGGTTCCGGTCACCAGGCTCCGAAGCGCCTCCAGTGGGAAAAGCCTGCCCCTGACGCCTGCGGAGTGCACGAGCGGCACCTCGGTATCGGCCCGAACTCGGAGACCCGACTGCCGCGCGAATTCCTCCAAAGCCGCAGGAAGTGGCTGGGGAGGAATTCGAAATACCCGCTTCATCGTGGTATCGCTTGCGGCGTCAGGGACGGCGATCGCCGCCACGGCGTGGTCCTGGGCCGCCGCCTCCCGGGGTGTAGCTCCGCCGAGGGCGATAGCGAGGAACAAGGTGGAGAGTGAAGTGGTGGCAGGGATCCGGCGCGGCAGCGTGGAGGACGCGGGTCCGTGGGTCATAGAGCGGCTCGCAAAATTGAGAATGGTTCTCAGTTCGATTTCAACGCGCGAGCCAGCATACACTAGAAACGGGAATTACGCAATCGGAATTCGTTCGGGCCCCGGTACGCGGCCTCGCGCGGCGAGCGGGTGGTCGGCATCTTCCTCCGATGCCCGATGCGACGCTCCACGATCCCCTCGACAGCCTGGTTCACCTCTCCAACCTCCTCGGCCGGGAGACCCGGCTGGTCCAGCCCGGTGGCGGCAACACCTCGATCAAGGTTGGCGACGCGCTGCTGGTGAAGGGGAGCGGCACCGACCTCCGCACCATCGGGCGCGAGGGATTCACCCGGCTCTCGCTGCCCCGGCTCGAGGCGCTCCGCCTCGCCGATACGATGAGCGACGGGGAGATGATGCGGTTCATGACGAGCTGCATGCTCGCCGAAGGCCCCGCACCCAGTGTCGAGACGCCGCTCCACTCCCTGCTGCCGCACCGGGTGATCGCGCACACCCACGACGTCGCCACGATGAGCCTCACCAACGTCGGCGACGGTACGGCAGAGCGCCTGCTCGGCGAGCTGTTCGATGGGGCGATCGTGTACGTGCCCTACACCCGCCCGGGCTTTCCGCTGGCGCGATCGGTTCGCGAGATGGTGGAGCGGATCCCCGCCGGCGCGATCGGGCTCGCCCTGGCGCATCACGGCCTGGTGGTCTGGGGCGACGACGCCCGCGAGTGTCACGACCGGCTGACCCAGGGCGTGACCCGCATGGACCAGTACCTGGCGACCGCCCGCCGGGGCCGCCGCCTGCTGGGCGAGACGCGCGGGTCGGTACCGCCGCCGGAGCAACGGAAGCGCCTGGCGGAGGTGGTGCTGCCGGTGCTGCGCGGCGCGCTGGGACGGCCCGACCGGGTCGTCCTGCACTTCGACGACGGCGACGACCTGATGGAGACGCTGGCAGCGGAGCGCACCGCCGAGCTGAGTCGTCGCGGAATGGCGACGCCGGAGCACCTGCTCCGTGCCGGCCGGCTTCCGGTCTGGCTCGACCTCGACCTGGCCGCGCCCGAGGACCGGCTGGCGGGCCAGGTGCGGAGTCGGCTCGCCGCCGCCCGCGCCGAGTACGAGAAATACCACGGCCGCAACGCGGCCGCCGGCGAGCGCCCGCTCGACGACTGGGCCAAGGTCGTGCTGGCCCCCGGGCTCGGCATGATCACCGCCTCCAGCGACAAGCGAGGGCGCGATGACGGCCAACCTCTGTTATCGCGCGGTGCTGGAGACCATCGAGAACGCCGAGGCGGTGGACCGGTTCGAGTTCCTCGCCGAGCGGGACGTGTTCGAGTTCGAGCACTGGCCGCTGGAGCGCCGGAAGGTGGACGAGCAGATCGCCAAGGATCGCGCTACCAAGCTACTGCCCCGGCACGTGGTCGTAGTGATCGGCGGGGGCAGCGGGATCGGCCGGAGCGCCGCGCTCCGCTTCGCCGAGGAGGGTGCCCACGTCGTGGTGGCGGATCTGGACGGCGCGGCGGCGGAGGGCGTGGCGTCGGAGGCTGTGGCGCGCTTTCCCGGGCGCGCGCTCGGCGCCGCCGTGGACGTCCGCGACGAAGGGAGTCTCGACGCCCTCTTCCGCCGCGCGGTGCTCGAGTTCGGCGGGGTGGACTCGCCTGTTTTACACTGCCGGCGCGCCGCCGCGCTTCGCGCCCATCACCGAGATCCGGCGGGAGGACCTGCAGCGACAGCTCGAGGTCCACTACCTCGGGGCGGTTACCGCGATCGGCCGGGCAGCGGTGGTGATGCGCCGCCAGGGGCTGGGCGGCTCCATCGTGGCATCGGTGTCGAAGGCGGCGCTGGTGCCCGGCAAGGAGGCCGTGGCGTACGGCGGGAGCAAGGCCGCGCTGCTTCAGGCGCTCCGGGTCGCCGCCGTCGAGCTCGGCCCCGACGGGATCCGGGTGAACGCGATCAACGCCGACCAGGTGGACACCCCGCTGTTCCAGCGATTCGTCCGCGAGCGCGCGGCGAGCCGGGGTGTGACGGTCGAGGAGCAGCTGGAGACGTATCGGCGGCGGAACCTGATGGGTGTGAAGCTGATCCCCGCAGAGGCAGTGGCCGACCTGGCGGTGCTGCTGGCGAGCGAGAAGTTCCGGTTCACCACCGGGGACATCATTACGGTGGACGGCGGGTTGCCGGAGGCCTTTCCGAGATAGAAAGCGGGAACAGTGAACAGTAAACAGTGAACAGTACGGGGGATCGATCCGCCTATTCACTGTTTACTGTTTACTGTTCCCGTTTTTTCTATCGTGGCCACAACCACCCAAACGCCCCCGCCGTCACCAGCGCGTACAGCAGGCCGTCGAACATCTCCTTCGCCGTGACCGCCCACGGCTTGCCCATCCAGATCGAGGCCGGGAGCACGCCCGCCGCGTAGGCGAGGAACGCGACTGCCGCGACGGTGCAGAAGACCGGGAGGTACGCGGTCCCCGGCGCGATCGCGCGCGACGCGACAAAAGCGACGAGCAGCGACACCCACAGTATGAAGAGGAACCACTGGGCCAGCGCCGGACCCATCGTTGGCGGACCGGGCCGCTTGAGGTACAGGACCCCGACCGGCCCTTCGGCGAATTTCTGCTGCATCTCCGGCGTGTCACATTCCTTCATGTCGGTCGCGTGTGGGAAGATGTACTGCCCCGGCGCCGGATTGCCGCTCCGGATCGCGGCCCGAGCGGCGTCCTCGTTGGGCAGCTTGTGGTAGTCGCTGTTGTGATACTTGAGAACCATATGGATGATGGCGCTGAGAATGAATACGAGGACGGCCGACAGTACGATCGGTTGCCACAGGGCGGCGAGCATCGACATAGGGCCTCTCGATTACGGGTAAGGGTTCCGGGCCGGGGCTAACGTACCTCCGAAATCGGCGCTCCCGCCAGCATGCGGCGCACCCGGCTCAACAGCTCCTCCGGCGCGAAGGGCTTTTGGATAAACGGGGCCGTGTCGGGCAGCAGGCTCCGGGCCAGCACGTCGTCGCCGGTGTAGCCCGACATGAAGAGGACCGGCACGTGGGGGTGGATGTCCGCCAGCGCGTCGCTCAGCTCGCGGCCGTTCAGCACCGGCATGATCACGTCCGACAGGACCAGCTTGGGCGGCTCGCCGCCGAGGGCGAAGATGTCGAGCGCTTGCTGGCCGTTCTCCGCCTCGATCACCTCGAGGCCGGCGCCCTCCAGTGTGCGCCGGACCAGCTCCCTGATGGCCGGCTCGTCCTCGACCACCAGGACCAGGGCGGACTCGATGGCCTGTGGCATCTCAAGCACCGGCTCCGGCTCGACCTCGCGGGAGGCTCTCGCGCTCTCCGGTGCCGCCGGAAGGTAGATCTTCATCGTGGTGCCCATCCCCGGCTCGCTGTACGGCCAGATGAATCCGTCGTGCTGCTTGACGATGCCGTACACCGTCGAGAGACCGAGTCCGGTTCCCGCGCCCACCGGCTTGGTGGTGTAGAAGGGCTCGAAGACCTTCGCGAGGGTCTCCTTGCTCATCCCCGTGCCGGTGTCCGAGATGGTGATCCGCACGTACGGACCGGGAGCCAGGCGACTCACCCGGTGCGCGTCGGCGTACTCCTGGTTCAGCACCACGTCGTCGGTGCTCAAGGTGAGCTGGCCGCCGCTCCGCATCGCGTCGCGGGCGTTCGCCGCCAGGTTGATCAGCACCTGATCGATCTGGGTCGCGTCCGCCAGCACCCGGCGCCGAGCCCGGTTGGGGCGCAGCACCAGGACCTTGTCGGCGCCGAGCAACCGCTCCAGCACCGGTCTCAGCGCGGTGATCGCGTCGTGCAGGTCGAGGATCTGGGTCTGCTTGACCTGGCGACGGCTGAAGGTGAGCAGCTGCTGGGCGACCCGGGCCGCGCGCGTGGCCGCGCCTACCATCTCCCGCACGTCGCCGACCTGCGGATGCTCCGGCCCCAGGGCACCGAGCACGAAGTCGCCGAATCCGAGCACCGCCATGAGCTGGTTGTTGACCTCGTGCGCGACGCCGCCCGCGAGGGTGCCCACCGCCTGGAGCCGCTGCGCCTGATTCAGTTGTTCCTCGGCGTGGACCCGATCAGTGATGTCGGTGTGAGCGCCGACCCATTCGCGAATCCGGCCCTGCTCGTCGAGCACCGGGACCGCCCGGACCTCCATGCTGCGATACTCCCCGTCGCGGCGGCGGAGCCGGTGCTCGGCCGCCAGCGGCTGCCGCCGCGCGACGGCATCGCTCCAAGCGCGGAGCGCCTCGGTCCGGTCGTCGGGGTGGATCGCCTCGAACCATCCGCCCCACGTCGCCTCCGAGCCGGTCTGGCCGGTGAAGGCCTCCCACTGGCTGGTATCGATCGGCCGGCGGCCGTCGGCCGACGCGGTCCAAACGATCTGGGCTGCGGCGGCGACCAGCGCGCGATACCTCGCCTCCCCCCGGCGGAGCGCCTCTTCCGCGTGCTTCTGCTCGGTGACGTCGTTGTCTACCTCGATGACCGCGCCGGGCCGACCCTCCGGGTCGCGATGCAGGATCCAATGGCTCGCGACCTGGACCCGGCCTCCGGTCCTCGATCGTCGGGAGAGCTCGGCGTGCCATTCGCCCCGTTCCACCAGCGTCGCCTCGGCCTCTTCGGCCGGCACGGGAAGCTCGGTATGCAGGAGCTTGAAGGCGTCGGCGCCGACCGCTTCCTTCTCGTCCCAGCCATACAGGCGCTGCGCCCCGGCGCTCCAGAACTGGATTCTCCCGTCGAGACCTCGGGCCAGGACCGGCGCGTGGTTCAGAATCTCGAGCAGCTCGCGGGTCTGCCGCACGCTCTCCCGCAGCGCGACCCCCGTGGCCTGCTCGGCCTGCAGCAGCCGCTCGCTCAGCGCCATGTCGGCCTCGGCCCACTCGGCCGCTCGCCGCTCGGCGTCGGCCCGCCGCACCACCGCCGCCATCCGGAACGCCGCGGCCACCGAGAGGCCGATGAACCCGGTGGCGAAAAGGGCGAGAACGACGTGCTTCTGGTACAGGCCTAGGCGCAGAGCCAGCAGACTGCCGACCGCGAAGAGGAGGGGTATCAGGACCGCCACTGGCAGCAGGCGCCGGAGCAGAATCGTCCCCGGATCCGGTCCTACCAGCAGCTCGATGATCGCCGCCTCATGCGTGGCAGCCGCCACGCCGATCGCGGCCAGGAGGAACAGCAGGGCGGCGACGAGCGAGGTGCCCACCCCAGGGGCGAAGGCGTACAGCTCCGCCACCCCGAAGAGGTGGCCCACGATGGCAACCAGTGGAAGCACCCCCGCCACGATGAGCGCCGACTGGTGGAGACGCCGGTGCTGCAGGTGCCAGCCTTGTCGGGTGAGCACGAGGGCGAGTCCGAGCAACAGGAAGCACGACGTGCTGATCGGCGCCGGGCGGCCGGGAAAGGCCGATGGAATCAGGTCAACGTCGTCGGGAAAGAGCAGGGTGTCGAGACCGAGGTTACGCCAGATCAAGTACTCGGCGAGCACCAGGGCGGCGATCAGCACCGTGCCGGCGGCCGCCGCGAGCTGGGGCCGGGGGAGACCGGCCTTGAGCGCCAGGAGGCTGCCGCCGATGAGCACGAACATGACCGCGGTGAGCGGCACTGTCGGTGGGAGAAAGGGCTTGGCGAAGATCGGCGGCCCGATCCCGAAGATGTAGGCCTCGACGGCGGCCGCGCCCAGGAGCGCGGTCGCCGCGCCGGCGATGACCGGCAGCCGCCCGACCCAGCGCACCACGGCAGCCTCGCCGGCCAAGGGCTCCGCCGCCGCCGGCACCCGTAACTGAGTCCGCTGGGCCATGATGTGAGTGCTGGGCTAGGAGCCTACCGTCGTCTGTTTCGCCACTGCGGCGAGCAGGCTAATACGAGCACAAAGGCGATTGGGCACAATGGCCTCCATTGCCGGAAAAACGGTGGAGGACGTCCACAGGGAGAGGCAGTCAATAGCTAGTGCCGGATGCCAGCAACCGAAAGGCTCCGCGCCGTGCTGATGGTGCGGAGCCCGTGAGCCATCTCGGGCTCGACCCCCTCAGCCGCAGGCGCGGCCGCTCGAGAGCATGGTGCTGGGTCCAGCGGAGAGATGGGTATGGGCGGCAACGATCGGGTTCAGCGCGGCCTTGTCCGTGAACTTGTCGAACAGGTCGATCCCGTAGGCGCAGTAGAGGCAGAAGTCGCTTCCGGCGAGCGCGTTGTTCCAGAGCCGCTCCAGGTGTTCCGCCTCTGCGTAGCGCTCCTCGTTCCACAGCAGCCCCACCATCTCCCCGAAGGCGCGCACTTTTCCGCTGCCCGAGCGCGCCCGGACCTCCCGCAGGGCGCCACCGACGACGGAGTCAAACAATGCCTCGTCCGGTTGCCCGTCGGCGAGGATGCTGTCGAGCGTGGTTCGCGCGTCGAGAAAGAGGAGCCGGCCCTTGCGCTCCACCTCGAGCGTGGTCGGTGCGCCTTCCTCGGCGAGGTAGCGGCGGATGGTCTTGGTGTGCTCGGGAGTACTGATGACGACGAGGCCGTCCAATCGCCTCATCCCTTCGATCAGGTATGCGCTCACATTCCTCGCGAGAAGCTGGTCGTCCTCGCCGTACAGCTGGACGAGGTGATCGCCGGATTCGGCCCGGGACAGGAGTTCCATCCATGAAGGCATCCGGTGCTCCTCAGAAAGCCTTGCAGAAAAGCCACTTACCCATTAACGCCGCGACGCCTGATTGCCGGGAGAGGCATCCCTCCTTGCCAACCTGCTGATGCCTGCATAGTACTACAGCGGCCAGGGCCCTGCCATCCCCGATCATTCGGCTTTGTCCCGGTCATGAGAGCCGACCCAACCCCATTCAGATCCGGGCGAATTTCCCCTGACGACTCCTCCTGAAACTCTGCGACGTCCGGGCTACCCCTCGCCGGAGGGAGACGAGACGCGTCGCGTCGAGGAGCGATTCCAGCTCGCTGCCCAGGCAACCCAGGACCTCCTTTGGGACTGGGATCTGGTTCGGGGCGAGTTGGTCTGGGCCGGCACCACTCGGCCGTACTTCGGCGTACCACCTGAACAGATTGCCCCGGCGCCCCGTGACCAGTATCGGCTCTGGGCCGACCGGGTCCATCCCGACGACCTGGCGACCACGGAAACCGCGGCCCGGGCGGCGATCGAGAGCGGCGCCGAGTCCTGGGAGCAGGAATACCGCTTCCGTCGGGCCGACGACTCCTACGCCCACATACTGGAGCGCGCCTTCATCGCCCGCGACGGAGCGGGCCGGGCGCTCCGGATCGTGGGCGCGATGCGGGACGTCAGCGGCCGCAAGCAGACGGAGGGCAGCACCACCCGTCTCGCCGCCATCGTCTCGTCGTCCAATGATGCGATCGTAGGCAAGACGCTGGACGGCATCGTGACGAGCTGGAACGCTGCCGCCGAGCGGATCTTCGGTTACAGCGAAGCGCGAGATGGTGGGCCAGTCGATCTTCGTGCTCATCCCGGAGGAGCTTCACGAAGACGAGCGCGACCTGCTGGAGCGCCTCCGCCGCGGCGAACGGGTGGACTTCACCGATGCCGTCCGGATCAGGAAGGACGGCGAGAGGATCGACATCGCGCTCACGGTCTCGCCGATCTGGAACTCCTCCGGCGTGGTGGTGGGCGCCTCCTCCATCAAGCGCGACATCACCGACCGCAAACGCGCCGAAGCGGATCTGGTTCGGCGCGAGCTGCGCTACCGCGCCCTGGTGTCCGCGACCACTTCGATCGTTTGGACCACGGATTCCGCAGGGCGTTTCGAATCCCCGCAGGCCTCCTGGGAGCAGTTCACCGGTCAGGACTGGCGCGCCCATTCCGGGTTCGGCTGGCTGGATGCCGTACACCCGGATGATCGCCAATCGCTGCTGGAGACCTGGAATCGCGCGTGCGACCAGGCCGATTTCTACGAGTGCAGGGGCCGCCTCTGGTGTCAGCCCCATCGGAGCTACCGACATTTCGTCGTCCGGGCGGCGCCGGTCCTCGGCGCCGACGGGGCCGTTCAGGAATGGATCGGCACCGTCACCGACGTCGAGGACCAATGGCTGGCCGAGGAGCGGCTGCGGCAGGCCGACCGGATGGAATCGGTTGGGCGGTTGGCGGGTGGTATCGCGCACGAGGCCAACAATCAGATGACGGTGATCCTCGGCGCCGCCGAATTCCTCTCGCGGGCGATCGACGACGAGACGGCCCGGATGGATCTGGATCACATCCGGCGGGCGGCGCGACGGACCGCGGCGATCACCCAACAGCTACTCGCCTTCAGCCGGCGCCAGGTGCTCCAGCCGGTCCTGATCGATCTCAACACCGTGGTCACCTCGCTCGAGCCGATCCTCCAGAGGGCGCTGGGTGAGGTCTCCCAGATCGAGCTGCGGCTCGCTGAGGATCTCGGCCAGGTGAAGGCCGACCCGGGGCAGCTGGACCAGGTCCTCCTCAACCTGGCCCTCAACGCCCGCGATGCCATGCCGGATGGTGGAACCCTCACCATCGAGACCATGAACGTGGTGGTGGGCGAGCAACGCCCCAGCGCCACGGCACTGGATCCGGTCGCGCCCGGCCGTTATGCCGTCCTCCTCGTCACCGACACCGGGACCGGCATCGCCCCGGAGGCGCTGGGGCACATCTTCGAGCCGTTTTTCACCACCAAGGGCGTGGGCGATGGGACCGGCCTCGGGCTCGCCACGGTGTTCGGCATCGTCAAGCAGAGTGGCGGATTCGTGTCGGTCAGCAGCGAGCCCGGGCATGGGTCGGCGTTCCACATCTATCTGCCCCTGGCGGGCGCCGGGGGAGAAGCCGGGCGAACGCCGGCGCCGCGCGTCTCGGGCGGAGGAAGCGAATCCATTCTCGTGGCGGAGGACGAGCCGGCGGTGCGGGCCATCCTCGCCCGTCTCCTGCGCGAGTACGGCTACACCGTTGTCGAGGCCCGCAACGGATTCCACGCGCTGGAGCTGGCCGAGAGCGCTCCAGTGCCACCGGACCTGGTGATCGCCGACGTGGTGATGCCCGGCATGGGCGGCAAGCAGCTCGCGGAGGCGTTGGAGGCCCGCTGGGCCGGCCTGCCGGTGCTGTTCATTTCCGGGTACCCCGGGCTCGACGCGGTCCGGCGGGGTCTCATGGACGCGGACGAGGAATTCATGCAGAAGCCGCTGGAGCCCGACACCGTGGTGAGGCGGGTCCGCCAAGTCCTCGACGCCCGCAAGGTCTAGCAGTCTTCCCCGGCAGTTTCAGCCCGGCCCCTGCTTCCGGTAGATCTCCCGCAGGGTATCGATCGTGTCCGCCTCCGATGCCGACTTGTCGGGCCGATACCCCTTTACCCGCGCGAACCGGAGGGCGAGGCCGCCGGGGTACTGCGGGCTGGCCTGGACATCGTTGAACGCGACTTCAACCACCAATTCCGGGCGCACGTAGACGGTGTGGCCCTCGCGGCGCACCTCCAGGTCGCTCAAACGCTCCGTCTGCCAGCGCAGCATCTCGTCGGTCATTCCTTTGAACGTCTTGCCGAGCATGACGAAGCCGGGGCCCGCGGAATCGCGGGCGCCGAGATGGAGGTTGCTGAGCCACCCGTGCCGGCGCCCGTGGCCCCACTCGGCGGCCAGCACCACGAGGTCGAGGGTCCGCACGGTCTTGACCTTGAGCCAGCGGCGGCCCCGCCGGCCGGCCTCGTAGGGGGCGTCGAGCGCCTTCACCATCACGCCCTCATGGCCGCGTGCCATCGAGGCGCGGTGAAACTCGGCCGCTTCCTCGGCCGAGGCGGTCACGATCCGCGGGACGAGCAAGGAGCGGGGAACCGAGGCGACCAGCAGCTCGGAGCGGCGGCTGAGTGGCTGGTCCAGCAGTGAGGCACCGTCGAGATACAGGATGTCGAACAGGAAGAGGGTCACGGGGAGCTCGGCGCGTACCCGCTCGACGTCGAGCTTGCGGCCGAAGCGGCGCATGGTCGTCTGGAAGGGAAGGGGAGTGCCGTCGGGGCGAAGCGCGATCACCTCACCCTCGACGATGATCTCCCGCGCCGGGAACTCGCGTACCTGGTCCACCAGCTCGGGCACGGCCGCGGTCACCTCGTTGAGCCTCCGGGAATAGACCCGCACCTCGTCGTCGCGTCGGTGAATCTGGACCCGGGCGCCGTCGAGCTTGTACTCCAGCGCCGCCTCCCCAAGCTCAGTGAGGGCCTCGACCACGTCCTCGGCGCTTCCCGCCAGCATCGGCAGCACCGGCCGGAAGAGCTGGACGGCGAGCGCCGACAGTCCCGTCTCGTCGCCGGACAGGGCAGCCCGAGCCACCGACGGCAGGCTTCCCGCCATCATGAGCGCGCGTCGGACTTCCGCGGCCGGCCGGCCCGCCGCGTGGGCAATCGCCTCGACCACCAGCCCCTCGAGCGCGCCCTGGCGCAGCTCACCCACGATGAGATCCGCGAGAAATCGCTGCTCCTCCGCCGTGAGCCTCGACAACAGGTCCCGCAGCAGCCGCTGCCTCACCTCGGCCGAGCCTTTGCCGGTGGTGCGCGCGATCAGGTCGAGCGCGGCGTTCACCGCCGCCAGCTCGACCGACGCGGACTCGGCCGAGGCGTCGGGCATCGCGCCCTGGATCGTGGCCCAGCCGAGGCCGAGCTTGTCCTGCGGCACGGTGCCGGAGAGGTAGGCGGCGGCGATCTCGATCTCCTCGACGGGTGTGTCGCGGAGCAGTGCGGCGAGCAAGCCGATCTTGTCGCGACGGCCCTTGGCTTCGGCGACGCGCCGGGAGGTCTCCGCGACGGTGGCGAGCTTCAGGGGGCGGCCCGGAGGAGGACCAGGACGAAGGCGGTGGCACGGCCCATTGGACCGGAAAAGTATGCCGTTGCGGTTCCCCACCTGCAATTGCATCCCGCCATGCCAAGGCGCGTCAGGGTCCCCCGAAGGCGCCCACGGTCGGGCTTGGGCCAAGCCGGTCTAGATCGGCTAACCCTAAGAGTGCCAAGGGGCTGACGGCGTGTGTTGCGCCCCTGAAACGTTTGCTGGCAGGTGGTTTGCGGGGCCCCCGGGGTGGACGTGCTCCGTCCTTCCGAAATCCGTCACCGTTCCATCCTCATGAGGGAGACCCGATGAAGACGCTGATGCGTGGTGCCGCGGTCGGCCTTGCCCTGGCTCTTGGCGCGCAGGTGGCGCAGGCGCAGGCCGGTCTGAGCCTCAGTCTTGGCGCAGGTGCGGTGGTTCCGACCGGCAGCATGGCCGACGTCAACTCCATGGGCTGGACTGGCCAGGCGGCGCTCCGCGTGAAGCCTGCCGTGAGTCCCGTAGGCTTCCAGCTGGACGCCTTCTACACCCGCCTCGGGCTGGAGAACGACCTCGACGGCCACAGCCGGATGCTCGGTGGCACCGCGAACGCGGTGTTCGCGTTCCCCAGCGCCGCGGTGGCACGCCCGTACCTGATCGGCGGTCTCGGCCTGTACAATGGTAAGACCACTGTGGAGGGGTTTGGCTCGAGCGAGTCGCAGACCAAGTTCGGGGCCAACGCCGGCGCCGGCTTCGATCTCAAGCTCGGTTCGGCCGCGCTGTACGCCGAAGGCCGCTTCCATGCGATCTTCAAGGGCGGCGTGAACACCGAGACCCTCGAAGAGACGACCGCATACATGATCCCGCTCACCGTGGGCCTGCGCTGGTCCCTGCGCTAAGCCCTGCAATACCGTAGACATGCGCCGCCTCGCCTCCGGGCGAGGCGGCGTTTGTCTTGGCGCTTGGGTCATCCGTCACTTGCGCGCCGGACCGGCGGGTTTTAAGTAGTGCGCGTTGGCCGCTTGGCCGGCAGTAGGGATTTCTTCGAGTCGGAATCGAGCCGGCAGTGACCGAGCACGAGACAGGCGCGCAGCCCGTCCGGTGCGCTGATGCGCATAGCTCGAGATCGATCCAGCGCTGCACCGTTCCCCGCGGCGCCTCCTCCCGTCTGTTGCCCCGTCCCGACCCTCCGCCGGCCGCTCCTCCCGTTCACGTCAGTTCTCTCAGCCCAACGCCCACCCGGAGCTCGGCCCACCCCACCCCGCACTGATAGAGGTCGTGCGTCGATGCGGCGCCCGAGCGCGGTGAACACGGAGGATATCGCTATGGTCTACAGATCAGGTGCGGCAGCACGACCCGTTTCGCGCTCCTCCTCGCGTGGCTTTGCGTAGCACTGCTGTCTTTGCTCGCCCGGGGCGCGTTGCGGCCGCCCAGGAGGCCGCGCAGACGGGCACGGTCAACGGCCGGGTGGTGGATGAGCGGGGGGGGGGTATCTCCGGCGCGCAGGTGTTCCTCGTGCAGTCCCGCGATCGGCAGCCAGACCGGCGCGGACGGGGACTATTCGCTGCACGCGGGTGCCGGCCGGCACCCACACGCGTGGGCGTGCGCATGCTGGGGTTCCGGCCCGACTCCGCCAGCGTCACCGTGCAGGCGGGCGGCACGGCGACGCAGGACTTCACCCTCGAGCCGCGACCCGCTCCAGCTCCAGGAGATGGTCGTCACCGGGACCCAGTCGCCGCGGACTGAACCTCGACGCCAGCGTCGCCGTCACGACGCTCACCGCCACAGGAGGTCGACAGGCGCGCGCCCCGGAGCACGACCGAGATGCTGCGCTACGTCCCGGGCTTCACCCGGGTGGAGAGCTCCGGCGGCGAGGTCAACCAGAACATCAGCATGCGCGGCATTCTCGGGATGGAGTACGTGGCGTTCCTGGAAGACGGGCTCCCGGTGTTCCCCACCATGCACACCTTCTTCATGAACGCCGACAACCTGTTCCGCTTCGACGAGAACATCGAGCGGCTGGAGGTCGTGCGGGGCGGCAGCCTCGGCCGCTGTTCGGTTCCAACACGCCCGGGCGCCATCGTCAACTTCATCAACAAGACCGGGGGGACCGAGTTCGCCGGCACCATGCGCGGCGACCGGAGGCACCCAGGGGCTCGCGCGGTACGATCTCAACGCTGGCGGACCGTTGGGAGAGGACTGGCGGTTCAACGTGGGCGGCTTCTACCGCTACGACCACGGGGTGCGCGATCCCGGGCTTCCCGGGCATCCGAGGCGGCCAGCTCAAGGCAAACGTGACCCGCCTGCTCTCCAACGGCTATGTCCGCGCTCTCGGTCAAGCACATCGACGACCGCAACCAGTTCATCCTTCCGCCTCCCCTTCGCCAACCCGGACGACCCGGACTACGTCCCTGGCTTCGGCAACTATGCGGCTCCATGAGCACGAAGGAGGCACTCGACTCCGGGTGCCGACCCCGGTCGGGCGATCTGACGCTGCCGCTGGACAACGGGCTCAAGACCAAGGCGACCTGGTTCACCGCCGACGCTCGTTCGACCTGGCGGACGGCTGGCAGCTTCAGAACACCGCGCAGGTCATGCAGAACGACCAGGAGTGGAACGCGATCGTCGCCGGCAAACCTGTTCACGGCTGCCGGACTGGTGACGGGGCCACGGGCCAAGGCGGCCTCGGCTTTCCCGCCGGGAGCACCGTTCCAGTACTTCTTCACCAACCACCGTCGACGCCGACGGGCATCGGCTCCCCTTCGACACCCCGAACGGTCTCGTGGCGCCGGGTCGATCAGTGGCACGTCGCCAAGCCCATCTCGGCGATCCAGGACCAGTTGCAGCTGCGGCGGAGCTTCGGCGAAGCACTCGCTGTCCATCGGCGGCTACTTCGCCAACTACTACCCAGGAGAACCACTGGAACTTCACCGACATCCTCATCGACGTCGCGGGACAACCCGCGCTTCCTCGACCTGGTGGTCACGCCCGCCGGGCGGGAGCTCCGGTCGCGCATCACCAGGAACGGCTTCCGGAACTTCTTCTCCGGTCTACACGCAACGGCACCGGTCAGACCTCGATCGTGTCCGGCGTGCTGGGCGGCGAGATCCAGCTCACCGATCGGCTTCGGGCCGATCTGGGCGTGCAGGGTGGAGTACAACAACTTCGTGCAGAGCGCGGAGAACACCTCCACCTTCGACTCTGGACGGCGATCCGGCCACGACGTTCGATAACGAGACGTTCGGCAACAACAGCTTCCGCCACTTCACCCGCGACATCACCGACTGGTCCGGCTCGCTGGGACTCAACTACAGGGTCAACGACAACTTCTCGTCTGTACGCGTCGGCTGCGCGGGGCTACAAGATGCCCGCGCTCGATGAGTTCCTGAACGCGTCGGCCCAGGACGCAAGTCGACCTGTTCGACTCGCGGGAAGTGCAGTCGATCGAGGGGGGGTCAAGGGCTACGTCGGCACGCTGGCCTTACTGTGAACGGCTTTTACACCAAGCTCAAGAACATCGTCTCTCAGGGCCTGGTAGTCGACCCGGTGACGGGCGGCTCTACCTGGGTCATCATCCCTCACCGGAGAACCGCTCCTACGGTGCGGAGGTGGAGGCTGTCGTAACGCCGGTGGAAGGTTTCCAACTCATCGGAAGCGGCACGGTCCTCAAGGCGGAGCTGGGCTCCGGCGCCGGCTCCGACATCGGCAGCCGAATCACCGGGGTGCCGACCTCGATCGCCAACCTTGCGGCCTTATACTCGCCGGGCCGTTTGGGCGGCCTTCAATTCAAGGCCGACTGGCACTGGGTCGGGTCGCGCTTCGTGGACGTCGCCATTGGCACCGAGCTTCCGTCGTACAACTACTTCAACTTCGGCGCGGGCTACACGCTGCCGGGCTCGGGGACCAGGATCAACATCGACCTTCTGAACGCGTTCCAGAGCATAGGGATGGAGGAGGGCAACCCGCGGCTGCTCACCGCCGGCGGCAGCCAGCTCTTCCTGGCTCGGCCAATCCTGCCGCGGCGTCTGACCGCATCGGTGAGCTACAACTTTGGTGGCGGGCCGGCGGCGGCGCAGCCCTGAGCTTTGGGTCGCGGTTGATGACGGGAGTGCGGTAGCAGTGGCAGCGTTCAGATGCAATCGGCGTCGAGTCCCACCGGCGAGGGTCCAGCCGGCGGGGCTCCCGCCGAGCGTCTTCGCGACGTTGCGCTGGCGATTGTGGGCCGAAGTCATCATGGTTTCGCCGGGCGAGCACACCGTGGAACTGGTCCGGCGGTGACCGTCGAGTGGTAGCAAGCGGCTGTCTTTTCGGGATGGGCGTACTGCTCACACAGCTCCCCCCAGCAACTCACCTCGGCGGCCCCCAGCCACATGTAGTGCCCCGGCCGGTTGCAAGCCAGCGGCTTCAGGGCACCTTCACCCTCGACCATCGCACCCGTATCTCGACGCAGGACCCGGAGAGTCGCCGGATCGCCGGGCTCTTCAATGATTTCCTGCTCCGGGCATATGGCCTGTCACTGAAACCAGCGGCCGGCGGGGCCCGGGACAGCAACTCCATCGTATTCACCAGCGAAGGAAGTCAGGGCCTGCCCGCGGAGGGATACCGCCTGGTGGTCGAGCCCAATCGCATACGGATCGTGGGCCGGCCGGCAGGGCTGTTCTATGGCATGCAGACCCTGACCCAGCTGTTGCCGGCAGGAGCCGATCCTCCACTGGTGCTGCCCGCCGTCGACATCACCGATCACCCGCGCTTCGCCTATCGGGGATTGCTGCTCGATGTCGGACGACACTTCTACCCCGTCGATTTCATCAAGAAGCTGCTGGACCTCATGGCCCAGTACAAGCTGAACATGTTCCATTGGCACCTCACCGACGATCAGGGATGGCGCATCGAGATCAAGCGGTATCCCAGGCTGACCCAGATCGGTTCCCGCCGGAAGGAAACCATCAAGCTCCAGTTCTTCTATCCGTACGTCGGCGATGGCGTGCCCCACGGGGGGTACTACACCCAGGAGCAGATCAGAGACATCGTCGACTACGCTTCGAGCTCGTCACATCACCGTCATCCCCGAGATTGAAATGCCGGGCCACGCGCAGGCCGCCCTGGCGGCGTATCCCGAGCTGGCCTGCACCCCGGGGCCCTTCGAGGTCAGCACCACCTGGGGCGTACACAAGGACGTGTTCTGCCCCAAGGAGGAGACGTTCCGGTTTCTGGAAGGGGTGCTGACCGAGGTGGTGGACCTGTTTCCCGGGCCGTACGTCCACATCGGTGGTGACGAGGTTCCCAAGGACCGCTGGAAGGAAAGCCCCGTGGCTCAGGCCGTCATCCGGCGCGAGGGCTTGAAGAACGAGGAAGAGCTCCAAAGCTACTTCATCCGCCGCATCGAGAAGTTCCTGAGCTCGAAGGGCAAGCGGGTTATCGGGTGGGACGAGACCCTCGAGGGCGGCCTGGCTCCGAACGCCATCGTGATGTCCTGGCGCGGCGAAGGTGGGGGAATCGAGGCCGCCCGGCAGCGGCACGAAGTGGTGATGGCGCCCACGGGCTACTGTTACTTGGACTACGTCCAGGGCGACCTGCTCCGGGAACCGCTGAACATCGGCGCCCGGCTCACGCTGGACACGGTGTACAGTTACAACCCGATTCCGGAAGAGCTGCGGCCCTCCGAAGCGAAGTACATCTTGGGCGCTCAAGGCGCCATGTGGACCGAGTATCAGAAGACGCCGGAGGCCGTCGAGTATATGGTCTTCCCGCGGCTGCTCGCCCTGTCGGAAGTCGTATGGTCGCCTCCAGAGCGAAAGGACTACGCAGATTTTCTCCGGCGGCTGCCCTACCATCTCGGCCGGCTGGAGCGGCAGAAAGTCGCCTTCAGGATTCCCGAGCCGCTGGGACTGCGGGATGTCTACACCGTTACCGCGGACCATGCGGTGGTGCGACTTACCTCGATGGTTCCCGGTGGCAGGATCCACTACACACTGGACGGCACCGATCCCGATGAGCGCTCACCGCTCTACCAATCGCCGCTGCGTGTTCCCCTGGTCAATCACCGATCGGTAAAGGTCAACCTGATCGTGGTCACGCCGGCCGGCCGGCGCAGCGTGGTGTATGGGGCGACCTTGCTCCGGCGTCCGCTCGAGCCCGCGGTTTCCTACCAGGACCGAAAGCCTGGCTTGGCGTTCACGTTGTTCCGAGGACGCTTCGTCACTACCATGGATCTGGACGGTGCGGCTCCCACCGCGGCCGGCCGCGCCGACTCCATTGGTCTGGCGTGGTTCGAACGAGAGGCGGACTACGGGGTGATCTTCAAAGGGTATCTCAACGTGTCGGCCGACGGCTACTATCAGTTTGGATCGGAATCAGACGATGGCTCGATGCTGTATGTCGATGGCGAGGAAGTCGTCGCCAACGACCGCGAGCATGGCCGGTACCTGGTGTCCGGCCACATCCCGCTGGCGAAGGGCTTTCATCGAATCGAGGTCAAGTACTTTCAGATGGGCGGTGAGTCGGCGCTTCGAGTTCTGTGGGCACCCAGCGGGCAGCAACTGAGAGTAATCGAGCCGAGTGCCTTGTTCCACTGACCTTCCCGAAGGCCGGGTGATGCGCCGGGTCGCGCTCGCGCTGCTGGTGTCCTGGGCGCTTGCGCGAAGCGTCAACCTGCTCGGCGCCCAGGGTCCATCGCCCGCGTCGCCGCCTGACTCCAGCTTTCTTCTCACCACCGACGACCCCGCTCGATCTCCCTCGCCGTTCATCGGCAACGGCCGGATCGGGGTCGTAATTCCGCCGCTCGGCATTGGCGCCAGCAACTCCTTCATTGCCGGGCTGTACGAGCATGGTCCGGGCGACGTGCCGCGCATCGTCACGTCGCCCGCCTGGAATGCGCTCGCCGTCTTCGATGGTGAGCGGTGGCTCGACAGCTCCGCCGTCGCCGCGGGGGCGGTGCGCGACTATCGCCAGGTGCTCGACATGCGGACGGGGACCGTGCGCACCACCTATGAGTGGGTGAACGGGACCCGCCGCACTAAGGTTGCGGTCGAGACCTTCGTCTCCCGCGCCGATTCCCAGCTGGCCGCGATCAAGCTCGATCTCACACCGCATTCGGCCGGCCGAGTCCGAGTCCGTTTCGCCATCGTCGGGCCACCCCCTCCCCGGCGCCTCCCGCTCGCTACGCTGCCGCGCGCCGATCCCAAGTGGCGTCCCCCGGACATCTGGTACCCGGGCCACATGGTCGTTCGCTCCCGATCCGCGACCCGAGTTCCTGGCGGTGCCCGGCTAGCAGTCACCTCGACGCCTGAAGGTCGGACGATCATGCTGGGTCAGGCCGCCGCCGTCGGCTGGCCCTCCGACCTGTCGCATGGCCAGGTTCGCACCAGAGCATCTGGTGACACGGTTTTGGTGGAGGTGGTGTTCGACGCCGCGCCGGGACGAACCTACAGCTTCAGCCACCTGGCGACCTTCGCGACGTCCGCGACCGACTCCCGTGCGCCCGCACGCGCTAGTCGCGAGGCGGAGGCTTCGAGATCGCGCGGCTGGAAGGCGATCGCCGCAGACAACGCGCGCGCGTGGCTGCGCCGCTGGGAGACCGACATCGAGATCCACGGCGACCCCGATCTCCAGAGGGTGGTCCGGTCGATGCTGTTCTACCTCCTCGCCAGCGCCGGTGAGGGCACAGCACTCGGCATTCCCCCCATGGGTCTCTCCAGCGGCGGGTACTACGGGCACATCTTCTGGGATTCCGACACCTGGATGTTTCCCTCGCTGCTGGTGACCCATCCCGATGTCGCCCGTTCCCTGGTCGACTTTCGGAAGCGGACACTCGATGCGGCCCGTGCCAACGCTCGGGCCAACGGCTTCCAGGGTGCCATGTACCCCTGGGAGGCGGACGAGCGCGGACAGGAGACCACGCCCCACTTCGCGGTGCAGAACGCGAAGATGGAGATCCACGTCAACGGGGACGTCGCCCTGGCGCAGTGGCAGTACTATCTCGCCACCGGCGACTCCACCTGGCTCGCCACCGACGGCTATCCGGTGATCCGGGAGACCGCGAACTTCTGGGTGAGCCGCGCGAGGCGCGACTCGGCCAGGGACCGCTACCACATCGACAGCGTGGTCTCGGTCCACGAAGGGCTGATCGGCGTGTCCGACGATGCCTACACCAACGCGGTCGCGCGGAAGAATCTGGAGATCGCGGTCAGTGCCAGCGCCCGGATCGGCAAGCCCACGGATCCCCGCTGGGCCGAGGTCGCGGCCAAGCTCCACCTGCCCTACGACTCGGCCAGCGAGTACTACCGGACGTACGAGGGAGCGCCCGACTCGACCCTCGGCGCCGTCACCCCGCTCCTCAGCTACCCTCTCGGCGTCCCGATGAGCAACCGCGCCAAACGGGCCCAGCTCCGTCAGGCCGTCCGCCGCCTCCTCGCCGAAGGCCCGGGCGCGATGATGGGCTCCACGCTTCTGGCGGTGGACGCGGCGGAGCTGGGCGACCGCGCGCTGCTGGACTCGCTCCTTCCTCACAGCTATCAGGGCCACCTGCGGGGCCCGTTCCTGATGCTGTCGGAGACCCCCACCAACGACGCCGTGAACTTCGTGACCGGCGCCGGCGGGTTCCTCCAACAGGTGATCTACGGGTACACCGGTCTCCGCCTCGGGGAGGGCGGGCTGGAACCGGTCTTCGCGCCGCTGCTGCCGTCACGAATCAGCCGGCTCGTCCTCCGAAACGTGTACAACCGCGGCAAGCGCTACGACGTCGTCGTGGACTCCGCCGGCCGGCGTATGGTGCCGCAGGGCGAAGGCGGCGCTCGATGACGCTCGGCGGACTCGCGCTCTCGCTCCTGCTCCAGGCGGGCCAGGCGACGCCCGTCCTCGCCTTTCCCGAGCCGGGCCTGGACGACTCCTCTGCGTACCAGGGCTATCAGACGCGCTTCTATCGCGACTCGAGGAAGAACACGATTCAGATCTACCTGGAGCCTCGGGGCGGGCGGGTGGTGCACCTGTGGGCGGACGCGGCGAACGAGAGCGCCGGCTTCACGGTGCGCGACGCCGCCGGCCGGCCGGTGCGTACCACGTGGGGCGCGGAGCCGGCGGACGTCGCCGACTCGGGGGCTTCGCGAAGTATCGAGTACCGGCTCGTCGCGGGGGCGCCGCACATCGAGCTGGGCTGGTTCCTGCTGGGCTCCATGCGAATCGAGCGGGATTTCCAATACGCTGGAAGGCATCTGCTGCCGTTCCGCGCTCCGCCTTTCCGCGTGGCCGAGGAATCCCTCCTGGTCGCGGACGTAGCCGGGCTCCCCGCCGAGCAGCGTCGGCGCCACCTGGCGCTCCTGAACGCGCGGACCATGGAGGACCTCAGCGGCCGGCTGCAGCCGACTGTCGCGGCGACGCGGGCGGGCGACTCGTGGCGGGTGAGAGTCGAGCGGCGGTCGCTCGACGGGCGCAACCGTCTCGCGCTCGAGTTTCGCACCGCCGCCGGGGACGCGCTGTTCAGCCCGACGCCGCGGACGGTCGCGATCCGGTCGCGCACTGGCGGACCGGTGCGCTCTGGCCGTCCGCGTGATCACCGACGCCAAGCCGCTCACCCCGCTGGACCGGGCGGAGATCTTCAATCGCGACTTCCACGACTTCCTCTCCGTCGCGGCAGCGGCGACCGACAGCGCCGGCCGGGTCCGCTCCCGGCGGCTGGAGCGCCAGGTGCGCGGTGTCGAGCTGCTGAGCACGAGAGAGAAGCTGATGGCGGGCCTGCCCAACTTCGCGACCTACTTCGGTCGCGACATGATGATGACCGCGCTGATGATGCGGCCGGTTTGGTCGCCGGCGATGGCCGAGCACGTGATCGCCAGCGTGCTGCGGAAGCTCGGCCCCGGTGGAGCCGTGAGCCACGAGGAGGCGCTGGGCGGCCAGGCGATCCGGGAAAACGCCCTGGTCTATGACTCGCTGGTCTCAGGGTATCTACGGGCGGCGCGTGCGAGCCACCGCTCGGCCGCGGACAGCCTGCTCGAACGGGCCGGCGAGGTGCTCCGCAATCTCCAGGCGACCCGCGAGAACTATCACATGATCGACGACGAGTACCAGCTCCCGGTGCTCGAGGCACGGTATCTCGCCGATTCGGCGGTGCCCGCGACGCGGAAGCGCGAGTTCCTGCTCGACACGGCCGACGGCGGCGGAACCCGGCTCGCGCGGATGCTGCGCGAGATGGCCCTGGTCACGAGCGCGACGCGGCCCTACGTGGAGGACCCGCGGGCACTCAACCTCGTCAGTTTTCCGAAGCGTGACTCCATCCATTGGCGCTCCGCCAGCTGGCGGGACAGCGACGCCGGATATGCCGGCGGTCGCTTCGCGATGGACGTCAACGCAGTCTGGGTGCCGCAGGCGCTGGACGCTATCGCGACGATCCTCTCGGTCCTGCCCCGAATCGGCGTCGGCACCGCGGCGCTCGACTCCCTCGCGCCGGAGATCGGTCGTACGCCGCTGGCCGGCTACATCCGCGACACCCTCTCGCTCCGCCGCGCCATCGAGACCTGGAGAGGAGCCCGGCGGCACTTCGAGGTCACGCTCGGGCCGGGCGAGATCCGGGAGCGGCTACGCGCAAGGCTCGCGCGGCTGCCCGAGGAGGAGCGACGATACTGGGAGAGGGTCCTGGCCGCCAACGGCGAGCCGCGCGACTCCCTGGCTTTTCTCGCCATCGCGCTCGACGCCAACGGGAGTCCGATCCCGGTCGTCAACACCGACCCGGCGACGGGACTCTACCTCGAGAACCTGACCGCGGAGGTGTTGGCCCGAAGGGTGAAGCCCGAGGCGGTCCTGCGGGACGTCGCACCGTTCGTGCGGACATTTCCTGTCGGGCTCTTCGCGGCCCGGCTGGGGCCCCTGGTAGCGAACGACGCCTACGCCTCGCCGGAAACCTGGGAGCGCTTCGAGAAGGATCCCTACCACGGCCCGCGCGTCGTGTGGGGACGCGAGGTCAACCTGCTCTTCCTCGGCCTGGCGAACCAGATCGCCGGCGGGTTCGACCCGGCGGGCCGCCCCGTCGATCCCGGGCTCCAGGCGTACCTCCGCGGCCTCGACGACGCCCTGCGGCGAACGCTCGCCGCGGTGCACGAGTCGGGTCTGGAGCACAACGAGCTCTGGAGCTACCGGATCGAGTCCGGGCACCTGCTGCCCAGCCGCTACGGCACCAGCTCCGACATCCAGCTCTGGAACGGGACCAACCTCGCCGTGCAGTTCGTGCTGTCACGGCTGCCGCGGCCATGAGCCCAGGCGAGGTGGAGGACGACAATGCGCGTGTTTCTGGCTGGTGCGACCGGCGCTGTCGGGCGCCGGCTCGTGCCAATGTTGGTGAAGGACGGGCACGGGGTGACGGGCGTGGGCCGCACCGCTGAAAAACGAGCCGCCTTGGAGCGTGAGGGGGCGGCCGCGATCGGGATGGATCTCTTCGATCGGGTCGCGGTCATCCGGGCAGTGAAGGGTCACGACGCAGTGATCAATCTCGCCACCCATATCCCTTCCTCGTCGGTCAAAATCCTTCTCCCGGGCGCCTGGAAGGAGAACGACCGCATACGCCGGGAGGTGTCCGCCAACCTGGCGGCTGCGGCCCTAGAGGCCGGCGCCGAGCGATTCCTCCAGGAGTCGTTCGCCCCGATCTACGCCGACGGCGGCGATCAATGGATCGACGAGACCTGGCCGAGGCTTCCGGTGCGATACAATCGGTCGGTGGTCGACGCGGAGCGCGCGGCGGAGGGGTTCGCCGCGAAAGGCGGGATCGGGATCGTGCTTCGCTTTGCCGGATTCTATGCCGCGGACGCCTTTCAGGTGCAGGACTTGGTCAAGATGATCCGGAAGGGTTGGGCCCCGCTGCCCGGCCGGCCGAGCGGCTTCTTTTCGTCGATACACCACGACGACGCGGCCGGCGCGGTCCTCGCGGCGCTCCGCGCGCCGGCCGGCACCTACAACGTCAGCGACGACGAGCCGCTCCGTCGGCGGGAGTTCGTGGACTCGCTGGCCGCCGCGCTCGGCGCGCCGCCTCCAAGGCTTCCGCCGAGCTGGTTCGCATGGCTCGGCGGCTCGCTCACGAAGCTGTTGGCGCGCTCGCAGAGGATCTCGAACCGGAAGCTGCGCGATCAGACCGGCTGGGCGCCGCGGTACCCGAGCGTGCGGGAGGGGTGGCCGGCGGTCCTAACGGGTCTTCGCACGGTCTGACTCCGCGAGCATCGCGCGCACCGAGTCGAGCGACCCGTCGGTCGGGGCCGGGGTGAGACCGAGCACCGCCGCCAGCAGGGGATAGACATGGATGCTGCGGAAGGGCGGCAGGGTGACGCCCTGCCGAAAAGCGGGTCCCTGTGCCAGGAAGATGCCCCACATCGAGGAGAGCGAGTCGTCGTATCCGTGATTCCCCAGGGGGATGGCTGAGCTTTCGCCCGGCGCGGGCCGCCATGCGATCGTCCACCCCTCGTCGGCGATGGCGACCACCGGCGGGACCCGCGGGCTGCCTTCGAGGTGGAATCGGGCGGGCAGCTCCGTGCGGCGATACACCACGAGATGAGGCGCCCGCTTCAACCCGCGGTACACGGAGTCCCCCAGTCCCGCGGCGGGCCAGGCGGTGAGCAGGGTGGACATTTCGTCCACCCGTATCGCCTCCCGCGACAGGTAGTCGTCCAGCCACACGACGCGGCCGGGTCCGGTCGAGACCATGCCGTGGTCCGAGACGATCACCAGATTCGTTCCGGCGGCCCGTTCCCGCTCGGCCAAGCCTGTGGCGAGCAGGCCGATGAGGCTGTCCACCTGGGCGATCGCACGGTTGGTCTCCGGGGCATCGGGGCCGTACTCGTGACCCGCGTTGTCCACCGCGCTGGAATAGAGAGTCAGGAGCGTGGGACGTCGCTGGAACAGGAGGTCGAGCCATTGGAGCAGCCGGCGGACCCGCGCCGTATCCGGCATCCCGTCGTCGTACGGCAGCGCGTAGCTCGGGCGTACCCCATTGATCGGAGCCTCGCTTCCAGGCCAGAATAAGGGCGCGGTCCGCTGACCGCTCCGCTCCGCCGTCACCCAGATCGGCTCCGCCAGGTAGAACCGGGCATCCCGCACCGCGTCGCGGTCGCCGAGCCTCAGGCGGGCGCCCAGATCCGGCGCGGTAAAGACGTTGCCCAGGATTCCGTGCTTGGCCGGATAGCGTCCGGTGACGATCGTGTAGTGATTGGGAAAGGTCTTGGTGGGAAACACCGGCACCATCGCCTCGGCGCGCACCCCCTCCCGCGCGAGGCGCGACAGATTGGGTGTCAGTCCGCGATCGAGATAGTCCCACCGGAAGCCGTCGAGCGACACCAGCACGACCGTGGCGCGCCCCGGATCGTCCGGGACCGGCGTCTCGCGTGCCGTGCCCGCGCACCCGCCGAGCAGGATGGCGGCGAGGACGCCACGAACCACCGCACCTTCTGAGGCTCGCATGGACATCGGATCCTTTGTTTTCGGCGTCGCGCTCGGCCTCGCGATGGGCGGCCTGGTCGCCTGGCTCGCGGGCCGGGTCACGGCTGCCCGGATTCTCGCCCGCCTCGACGCCGAACGGCAGGGGTCGGCCGAAAAACTGGCCCTCCTGGCGCAGACCGAGACCAAGCTGCGGGAGGCGTTCTCCTCGCTCTCCGCCGAGGCGCTGCGGCGCAACAACCAGTCGTTCCTGGAGCTGGCGCAGACCAAGCTGGGCGAGCTGCAGCAGTCGGCCACCTCCGATCTGGAGCGGCGCCGGAAGGCGGTGGACGACCTCGTCCTCCCGATCCAGGAGGCGCTCGCCCGGGTGGACGGGAAGCTCCACGAGGTGGAGAAGGAGCGCGTCGCCTCCTACGCCGGGCTCATCGAGCAGGTCAGCGCGATGGCCCGGACGCAGCAGGCGCTCCAGGCGGAGACCGGAAACCTGGTGAAGGCGCTCCGCGCCCCGCAGGTGCGAGGGCGCTGGGGCGAGATTCAGCTGCGCCGTGTGGTGGAGATGGCGGGGATGCTCGACCACTGCGACTTCGAGGAGCAGGCCACCGTGGCGGCCGACGGCGGTTCGCTCCGGCCCGATCTCGTGGTGCGACTTCCAGGTGGGAAGACCGTGGTGGTGGACGCCAAAGCGCCGATGGCCGCCTACCTCGACGCCGTGGACGTCGCACCGGACGACGGGGCGCGCGAGCGCCTGCTGCGCGATCATGCCCGGCAGGTGCGCGACCACATCATCGCGCTCGGGAGCAAGGCGTACTGGAACCAGTTCCAGCCGGCCCCCGATTTCGTGGTGATGTTCCTGCCGGGCGAGACCTTCTTCAGCGCCGCCTGCCAGCACGACCCGTCGCTCATCGAGTTCGGCGTGAGCCAGCAGGTGATTCCCGCCAGTCCGACCACCCTGATCGCGCTCCTCCGCGCGGTCGCCTACGGCTGGCGGCAGGAACAGATCGCCCGGAACGCACAGGAGATCAGCGAGCTGGGCCGCCAGCTCCACGAGCGGATCGGGACGATGGCCGGGCACTTCGACGACCTGCGCCGCGGGCTCGACCGGGCGGTCGACAGCTACAACAAGGCAATGGGGTCACTGGAGAGCCGGGTGCTCACCACCGCCCGACGGTTCAAGGAGCTCGGGGTGACCCCGAACGAGCTGGCGACGGTCCCCCCGATCGATCAGGTGGCTCGCGGATCGGCAACGGGAGAGACGGCCGATCTCCCCGCCGGCCTGTCGTCCGCAACCTCCCGCCCTGTCCCTCCGTAGGGCTCCTATCCCCGCCTCACTGGAGAGCTCCATGCACCACTTCGCCACCGGCGCGGTCGCTGTCGCCTTGACCGTTCTCGCGCTCCCGGGCGATCTGCCGGCTCAAGTCCCCAACCTCGATCTTCCCAAGGCCAGCCAGCGCGCCACGGTCAGCCAGACCATCGGCTTCACCGAGGTCAGCGTCACCTACGACCGCCCCCTGGTGAACAAGCGGGAGATCTGGGGGAAGCTGGTGCCGTACGACTCCGTGTGGCGGGCCGGCGCCAACGAGAACACCGTGATCGCGTTCAGCTCGCCGGTGCGGATCGGAGGCCAGGATCTTCCCGCGGGGCGATACGGCGTCCACATGATCCCCACGGCCAAAGAGTGGACGGTGATTCTGAGCAAGCAGGCGGACGCCTGGGGAAGCTTCAGCTACGATCCCAAGGAGGACGCCGCGCGTTTCTCCGCCACGCCCACCGCGGCGCCGTTCCAGGAGGCGCTGGGCTACACGTTTGACGACCCGGGGACCGGGTCGGTGGTGGCTACGCTGCACTGGGAAAAGCTCGCGCTGCCGTTCAAGATCGAAACGGACCACAAGCAGGTCGTGGTGGACAGCCTGCGCCAACAGCTCCGAGGCCTCGGCCGGTTCTTCTGGCAGCCCTGGAACCGGGCCGCCGCGTGGTGCGCGCTCAATGACGTGAACCTGGCGGAGGCCGCGGAATGGGCCCAGAGCTCGATCGCGATCAACGAGAACTTCACCAACCTGCGGATGAAGGCGACGCTGCTCGAGAAGATGGGCGACACGACCAACGCGGTGCCGCTCCGGCGCCGCTCCTTGGAGCTCGCCACCGAGCCCGACATGAACACCTATGGCTATCAGCTGCTCGGGGAAGGCAAGACGGATTCGGCGATCGTCGTCTTCCGGAGAAACGTGAAGGACTATCCCCGGAGCTGGAACACGTACGACAGCCTGGGCGAGGCCTACGCGAAGAAGGGCGACAAGCGACGGGCCGCGGAGCAGTACAGCAAGGCCCGGGAGCTGACCCAGGACCCGGTTCAGCGGCAGCGAATCGCCGGGATCCTGGCGGGACTTCGGTAAAAGCCAATCCGGGGCCCTCGGGCCCCGGACCGTCCTCCTGAGCTGGTTGATCCCTACGCCGTCGCGCTCTTGGGCCCTATCGCCGCGGCGAGCATCTCCGAGAGGTAGCCGAACACCGCGCCCGCCACGAGCGCGATGACCGTGTTGGTATAGGTGCCGCTCGCCCCGACCACGACGCTCACCGCGGTCGCGGCGCCGAGGAACGCCCCGGGAATGAAGGAAAGCGCCGGAATCTTGGCCTGCATCACCATGATGAACGCCGCGATGCCGACCAGGAGGGACAGCATCGGCACCCCACCGCCGAAACGGTTCCACAGATAGAGCGCGAGAAACGCCCAGAGGACTCCGGAGAGGTTCGTGGCGATCGTCTTGGTCAGCCCCGCCGTCTTACCCCCTGCCGCGAAGAAGCAGCCCCAGGCCACGATGCCGGCCCACACCGGCAGGGCCGCCACGCCAAGGGCAAGGTAAGTCCAACCGGCGATGAGGATTCCAATGCTGAGGGCCAAGGCAACAAGCGCGTCCATGTACCACCTCCGGAAGTGAGGGGAACGGCGCGATCGGGAACACCCCGCCGGTATTACCGCCCGGGGAGCCGGCTGTCAAGCAGGGTGAGGTAACGGCCTGCTCCAGGCGGGGGTAGTGTCCTAATTCCAGTCGAGAATGCCCATGCCTGGCGCGCCGGTTGCCTTGACGGCGGCCCAGCTATCAAGCCTCTTTCCACTCCCCCGAGGTCCGCCATCGGACGATGATGAAATCCCCTGAGGTCGCCATAGCGGCGCTTCGTGAGGCGGTAGAGGGGATGCACCGCTGCAAGGCGACCTACAACAGGTCGGAGCGCGTCAGGGAGGAGTTTGGCAGCGAGGTAGTGTGGGAGGGCGAGGTACATACGTTCGCCCTCTCTGGCCATGCGACAGCGCGAGAGTGCTACGCCTGGTCGGCCCCCGTCGGGGATACACACAACCGGCGTTTCTACGCCGTCCTGAGGCTCGGACCGGTCCAGTCCGCCCGTGATGCCGTGCGGGCTTCCATCGTGCAGGTCTATCGGGAGGAAACCAAAAATGACCACTAAGCCACACACTGTACTCAAGCTCGATTCTGAACGCTCTGACCTGAAAGTATTGTGCACGCCAATGGTCGTGGTGTGCGAGGATGGATCGGTCTACACCTACACCATCGGGTCCCATTCTGATGCGTGGAAGCCACTCCCCCCGATCCCTGGGACCAAGGCCGCTGAGGAAGTTTCTGTAAGCCGCTGAGGGAACAGCCTACCCAAGGGGGGCCGACTCAAGCGGCCCCCCTTCTTTTGTAACGGCCAAACAAGGACACTACCCAGGCGGGGCTCGCTTGGCCTGGGGTGCGCCGGAGGAGGTACATTGGACGGATCCGGCAATGGAGCGACCGCGTGCCCCGAATCCCCCAGATCGACTACGACTCCGCCCCGCCCGAGATCCGCCAGGCGCACGACGACCACATCCGGCGCCACGCCCGGATCACCAACATGAAGCGCACGCTGCTCAACTCCCTCCCCGCCTTCCAGGCGCTGATGGAGTGGTACCCGCTGCGCGACACCGTTCAGCCGTTCCTCGGCCCCCGGCTCACCGTCCTCTTCGCCCACGCGATCTCCGCCGAGACCGACTGCCTCATCTGCTCCACCTTCTTCCGGCGGATTCTGATCGACGACGGAGAGGACCCCGATCGCCTCGCGCTGGACGAGCGGGAGACGGCGGTGGTGGAGTTCGGCCGGCGCCTCGCCGTGTCGCCGTTCCGCGTTCCCGCCTCGGTTTACGACCGGGTGGCGGCGCACTTCGATCCGGCCCAGATGACGGCGCTCACCGCCTTCGGGGCGATCATGGTGGCGACCAACGTGTTCAACAACGCCGCTCGAGGTGGAGCTGGACGAGTATCTGCACCCCTATCGTCGCGAGCCGGCGGGGAGCGGCCATGCCGGGTGAGTTTGCGGGAAAGGTCGCCTTCGTCACTGGCGCGGCGCACGGGCAGGGCAGGGCCACCGCCATCGCGCTGGCGCGGGAGGGCGCGGGGATCGCCGCCTTCGACTTCGCCCGTCCGCTCGACTACCCCGGCTACGGCATGGGATCCCGCGACGACCTGGAGTCGCTGGCCGCGGCCTGCCGGGAGTTGGGAAGCGAGTGCGTCACCTTCGCCGGCGACGTGCGCCAGGACGCGGACGTCACTGTGGCGGTGGACGCCACCGTCCAACGGTTCGGGAGGATCGACGTCCTCTTCAACAACGCCGGAATCTGCGCCTACGGCCTGGCCCACGAGCTGACCGAAGAGGCCTGGGACTCGATGCTGGACATCAACTTGAAGGGCGCGTGGCTGGTGGCGCGGCGGATCATTCCGGTGATGATCCGGCAGGGCTCAGGCGTCATCATCAACAACTCCTCGGTCGCGGGGCTGCGCGGCATGGGACGGCTCAGTCACTACGCCGCGTCCAAGTGGGGGCTGACCGGGCTCACCAAGTCGTGGGCGATCGAGCTGGCGCCCCACGGGATCCGGGTGAACTCGATCCACCCCACCGGCGTGAACACCCCGATGAACGACGGGCTCGCCGAGCTCGAGGGCCTCACCCCGCGGGAGATCGCCGAGCGGTCAGCGGGCAACCTGCTGCCGGTGCCCTGGATCGAGCCGGAGGACGTGGCCGCCGCGGTCCTCTATCTCGCCTCCGACCGTGCGCGGTACATCACCGGTGCGCCGCTGATTCTCGACGCCGGACTGTTGAGCCGCTGAGCCAGGCCTCCTCGGCGCTCCCCAAGGCCATCGGCCGGGTCGCCCTCACGGGACTCGTCCTCAATTCCGTCATCGGCAGCAGCGTCTTCGGCCTCCCCTCCGTCATCGGAGGGCGGCTCGGCGGGGCCAGTCCGTGGGCTTGGGTGGTGGCGGCGCTCGGCATGGCGCTGGTGGTCGGCCTCGTTTGCCGAGGTGGCGAGCCGCTTCACCCGCGCAGGAGGGACCTATCTCTATGCCCGGGTGGCCTTCGGCCGGTTCGCCGGGATCGAGATGGCCTGGCTGACGTACCTCGTCCGGCTCACGGCCGCCGCCACCAACGCCAATCTCTTCATTATCTACGTCGCCGAGTTCTGGCCCCGGGCAACCGAGCCGCTGGAGTCCCGCCTGCTCCTTGCGCTGGTCCTGGTGCCGTTGGCCGCGGCCAACTACCGCGGGGTTCGAGGCGGGGTGAGCACGAGCAACGTGTTCGCGGTCGCCAAACTGGTTCCGCTGGCGGTGTTCATGGTCGCGGGGCTGTTCACTATGGGGACGGGCGCCGGCCTGCCGGCCTCGACTCCGGCGGTGCCGGCGGATGCTGGGACCTGGCTCGAGGCGATTCTGCTGCTGGTGTTCGCGTATGGCGGCTTCGAGTCGGCGTTGCTTCCCCTGGGCGAGGCCAAGGACCCTCGGCGCGACGCGCCCGCGGCGCTGTTCGCGGCGCTCGGACTCTGCGCGCTGGTCTATACCCTGGTACAAGTGGTGGTTATCGCGACGCTGGCGGATCCGGCGGCCAGCGATCGGCCCCTCGCCGCGGCGGCGCAGGTCTTCCTGGGCCCGCCCGGCGCGTGGCTGATGGCGGGCGGCGCGCTGGTCTCGGTCTACGGCTACCTCGCCGCCGCGATGCTCAACGTTCCCCGGCTGACCTACGCGATGGCGGCCGAGGGCGACCTGCCGCCGAAGCTGGGCGCGGTCCACCCGAAGTTCCGCACGCCGCATGTATCGGTGATGCTTTTCGCCGTCATGGTGTGGACCTTCGCCGCGGCCGGAAATTTTCTCCAGAACCTGACCCTGTCCGCGGTGTCGCGGCTGTTGACCTACGGCGCAGTATCCGTCGCGCTCGTGGTGTTGCGACGGAAGGAGCGCGCTCGCGAGGATGGGGTGGAGGCGGCCTGGTTCCGGGTGCCCGCTGGCAACGCGGTCGCGGCGCTCGGCCTCGCTTTCTCGGCGGTGCTCGCGCTCAGGATGAGTCAGCGGGAGGTGGCCGTGCTGGCCGGAACGCTCATGGCGGGAGTGCTGCACTGGATGTGGATGCGGGGCCGACGGGCAGTCGAATCCGGTTAGAGGGACAGGGTCTGGTGACAGTGCGGTCTAGCGTCACTCCTCGGCAGGCAGCACGACGTTCAGCGCCTCTCGCTCCAGCCGATACTCCAGCGGCGTTCTCTGCCGGTTGATCTCCCCGTCCCTCGCAACCTTCACCAGCTGCCTCGGCAGATCGAGCCGGAGCCGGTCCACCAACGCGGTATTGAAGCCGAGCGGCCTCCCCTCCACCGTCAGTCCCCGATCGGATCTGGCGAACGCCCGCACGAACCGACGCGCCTGACGCCTGCCGCGTGGAACCACCACGTGCAAGGCTCCGCCCGGCTTGCCGACCGGGCGGCCGAGCCCAGGTGGCAGGAGGCTGCGCTCACCCACCGCGATAAACACCAGCCTCGCCTGATAGATCCGCTTCTCACCCTCGACCTCCAGCGTCACCCGGGTCTGGCGAACTCCCCTTAGAATCCGAAGGCCCGCCACGAGGCTCGCCGTCCAGTACCCGAAACGGCTTTGCAACCGATCGCGGGTCTCCACGAACAGCACGTAGGCCCCGACCGAGCTGGTGTTGAGGAAGAGCTGGTCGTTGACGTAGCCCACGTCCACCTTGCCCACTGGTCCGTGCTCCGCCAACTGAAGCGCTTCGTCGAGATCGGTCGGGATCCCGTGGTCGCGCGCGAAGTGGTTGAGGGTGCCTCCCGCAAGCACGGCGAGCGCGGTGGACGTGTGGGCCAGAACCGAGGCCGCGGAGGAGATCGTCCCGTCGCCGCCCGCGATCAGCACTCTGGGCACCCCTGCATCCACCGCCTGGCGGAGGGCCTCGGTCAGCTTCTCCGGAGGTGTGAGCCGGATCTCGAAGCCCGGGTGGCGCTCCAGCGCCTCGCGCGCTGCCTTCGCGCTGCCGCTCGCCGGGTTGACGAGCGCGGGGATCGTTCCACCGGCCACTGTGGATAAGGGTCTCGGCGTGCCTACCATCTTGAACCTTGCCGACTCGAGGGTGCACCGAAGATGCCGAGGGCCGCGCGCGATCCGTGGTGAGCCAAGTCACCGAGCGTAGTACTTCTTCCCTGCGCTCCGGGTGACAAATCCTTCCGATTCTCCTACTTTCGCAGCACAGGATGATCCCACACTCCGCCTCCCTCGAGCGCATCCGCACCGTCATCGTGGGTGACCACGACGAGCTCGGCCGTCTCATCGCGGGGCGGATCGCCCAGCTGGTCCGCGCCCGCGCCGAGGCCGGGAAGCCCGCGGTGCTCGGGCTCGCCACCGGCTCCACGCCGATCGGCGCCTACCGCGAGCTGGTCCGGATGCACCGCGAGGAAGGGCTCAGCTTCGCCCACGTCCTCACCTTCAACCTCGACGAGTACTACCCGATGGCTCCTGGGAGCCTCCACTCCTACCATCGGTTCATGTGGGAGAATCTCTTCTCCCAGCTCGACATCCCTCGCGAGAACATCCACATCCCCCGCGGCGACCTTCCCCGCGGCCGCCTCGACGAGGAGTGCCAGCGCTACGAGGCCGCGATCCGGGCGGCCGGCGGCATCGACCTCCAGCTCCTGGGCATCGGACGCACCGGGCATATCGGCTTCAACGAGCCGGGGTCGGGGCTCGAGAGCCGGACGCGGCTCGTCACGCTCGACCTGGTCACCCGCAAGGACGGCGCGGCCGACTTCTTCGGCGAGGAGAACGTCCCCCGCGAGGCGCTCACGATGGGCGTGGCCACCATCCTCGAGGCGCGGGAGATCCTGATCCTCGCCACCGGCGAGCACAAGGCGCACATCGTGCGACGCGCCGTGGAAGGCGAGGTGGACCACGAGGTCGCCGCCACCTTCCTCCAGCGCCACCCGGCCACGACGTTCTACCTCGACAATGCCGCTGGCGCCTATCTCACGCGGGTGGCGACGCCCTGGCTGCTGGGCCCGGTCGAATGGACCACGCCGCTCGCGGTCAGCGCGGTCACCTGGCTCTCGCGCCAGACGCGGAAAGGGGTCCTCAAGCTCACCCAGCGCGACTACATGGAGCACCGGCTCTCCTCCCTGGTGGCCGTGCACGGTACGCCGGGCGCGCTCAACGGGCTCGTCTTCAACGCGCTGGGCGCCAAGATCCGGGGACGCTCGAAGCTGGCGAAGGGTCTGAAGATCATCTGTTTCTCCCCCCATCCGGACGACGACGTGATCTCGATGGGCGGGATCCTGCGGAAGCTGGTGGAGAACGAGAACGCCATTACGGTCGCTTATATGACCAGCGGCAACCTGGCGGTCTTCGACCACGACGTCCGCCGCCATCTCGACTTCCTCGGCCGGGTGGCAGGCGAGCGAGGCATCGCGGAGCGCGCGGTGACCGAGCTGGTGGGCCGGGTGGAGCAGTTCCTGGCCGGCAAGCGCCCGGGCGACGTGGACAGCGAGGAAATACGCGACATCAAACGGATGATCCGCGAGTCCGAGGCGGTCGCCGGACTGCGCACGCTGGGGCTGGAGGAGGGGGCGGCGCGGTTCCTCGACCTGCCGTTCTACCAGACGGGCAAGGTGCGGAAGGATCCCATTGGCCCGGCCGACGTGACGATCGTGCGCGCGCTGTTAGAAGAGATCCGCCCCGATCTCATCTTCGTCGCCGGCGACCTGTCGGACCCGCACGGCACCCACCGGATGTGCAAGGAGGCCATCGACCGGGCGCTGGAGCAGGCCGTCGCGGCGGGACATGCCCGTCCGGAAGTCTGGCTCTATCGCGGCGCCTGGCAGGAATGGCCGGTGACCGAGGCCACGTGGCTGGTTCCGCTCTCGCAGGAGGAGCTGCGGCTCAAGATCCAGGCGATCTTCAAGCACCAGTCGCAAAAGGATACCGCACCCTTTCCCGGGCCCGACGAGCGCGAGTTCTGGCAGCGGGTGGAAGCGCGGAACAAGGGGACGGCGGAGGAGCTGGACAAGTTGGGGCTGGCGGAATACTTCGCGATGGAAGCCTACGTAGTGGAGGGACAGCGTGAACAGTGAACAGTAAAAAGTGAACGGGAAGCTGATCCCGTTCACCCTTTACCGTTCACTGTTCACGCTGTTCCCGCTAGGCCTCCCGTTCCTCAACTACCATAACTGCCGCCATCCCGCCGCGTTGCGCCACGTTCACCACCTGGCGCTGCGAGGCCCGGGCCAGAATCGCGATCCCGTCGTCGCTCGAGGCGAAGCCCATCACGTGGTAGAACGCTTCGGGATGCAGACTTCCGTCCGGCATCAGCGTGGGGACCTCGATCACCGGGATCTGGGCCAGCCGCTGGAGCACCCAGAGCTCCTGATCCGCCAGGGCGGCGTCGAGCGCGCGCACCCACTCCCCGTCGTCCACCGTCTGCCCCAGTACGACGCCTTCGCCGCCGTAGCCGCGTGATGGCTTGAGCACCAGCCACTCTCGCTCCCGGCGGGCGAACTCCAGCAGGTCGCCCATGTCACCGGAGGGCAGGGAGGTCTTCCGCTGGCCCACCACGCGGGTCCAGAGCACGTGGTGTTGGAAGATCTTTCGCTCTTCCCCGCTGTAGTACTTCTCGCTCAAAATCGGGTCGGTGAGCACCTCGAAGCAGCTCTTGCAGTCCAGCTCCGCGGTGATCGAGGAGACCACCCGGTTTTCCCGGAACAGGCGGCGCATCGGCTCGGGATCCATGCCTTCCGCGGCGAGCTCCACCAGGTCGAGGACGGCGTAGTCGCGATACACCAGGTCCACCTGGTGGTCGCCGCAGTAGACCTCGTCCCCTTTCATGCGAAGCTCGCTCGGGTCGGCGTGCAGCATCAGGATGCCGTGGCGGTCGCTGAAGTACTCCACCAATCGGCGCTGCTCGTCGATTCCCTCCAGCTCGTACTTCGGCTCCACCAGGCAGATGTTCCCGCCGGGCCGGCCAACCGCCTCCAGATGCTCCACCAGCTCCTTGAGCAGCAGAATCCGGGCGTCGAGCAGGCGGGTGAGGCGGAGCCCGGGATCCTGGGACACGAGCAGCGGAACGATGACCTCGTCCACCACCTCCTCGACCGCGGGCACCAGATACAGCCCCCCGATACCGGTGAGATTGGGCTCCACGAAGCGCAGGGTGTCCTTCCAGATCGGGCTGGCGTAGTCCACCATGCAGTCGAGCCGGTCGAAGACTGGATTTCGCGACCGGACCGCCGGTGTCCAGCAGGCCCGGAGCCATTCGTCCTCGGCCTGGTCGAGCCGGAGCAGCTCGCGGACGGCCGGGTCCGCGAAATACAGCTCGGGCATCCGGAGCAAGCCGGTGTGCAGGGTTCGGGTAACGGAATGGAGATAGGCCAGCTGCTCGGGAAGCAGGGTGATGGGGCAAGGCAGAACCCGGATCGTCGCCACCCGACCGTCCGTGAAGTAGTCCATGTGCCGCTCGATCGCTCCCTGCCGCATGCGCTCATGCGCCGCCGCGAGCTCGGCCGCCGGCAGGTGGTAGAGCGCCTGCCGCACCCGGGCGGCCAGCTGCGCGCCACGGAGGCCGGAGGTCTCGGCGGGACTGGGTTGGGTGGATGGGAGTGGCTCGTCGGGCACTGGGCTCCTGGGGTGGCTTGTCATGCGCCGGCCAGATCCCTCGCTGCGCTCGGGATGACAGCGCCGTGCTCGGGGTGACAGCGCCGTGCTCGGGACGACAGCGCCGTGCTCGGACCGACGACCTCCAATGTGCCGCCCGGCTTCCCGGCGTCGCAAGGCATCCGCGGGTCTGGCATCACCACGTTTCGCGAGATATCATGGTGAAGGAAGAGCCGGCCCCGATCTTCCTTCCCCGACCAGATCGACACCAGCGTCTCCGCAGCCCCGCGCGGCCCATGCGACTTTTTGTCCCCAAGCTCACCCATCCGTTCGCCTTCTTGATAGGCGCCGCCCTCCTCGGCTGCGGCGTTCCATCCCAGTCCACTCGGCTGGCCGGAGGCCCGGAGCCAGTCGATGTCCGACTGGAGCCCGCCGTGCTCCGGAGCGGCCAGGAGGCGTTGGTCGTCGTCCGCAGCCCATCGGCCGACAGCATCGCGATCGAGTCGGAGAACGGTGTGGACCGCTACTGGAGCGACGGCCCCCGGCTCGCGGCCAGGCTGAGCGCCGACTTCGGTGAACTGAGGCCGGCCCACCACTACGCCGAGCGGCGGCAGAACGTGCTGCTCGACCGGCTGCGGAAGCCGGCCACCATCTCGGTCTGCAAGCTCGGTCGCTGTCGCCGGTTCTACCACGAGCTCGAGGTGCGCCTGCCCGAGCGCAACCAGCGGAGCGTCGCGCTCGCGGGCGGGTGGAGCACGGTGTTCGCCCGCAGGACGGTGACCGGCCGGAACCGGGCGACCCTCTTCGAGAAGGCGTTGCGAGGCAGCGTTTTTTCGCTGGAGGGCGAGCTGGCGGCCAAGGCGTGGAGCGCCAAGGCCCAAGGATTCCTGGGCGCCGAAGGGTACGGAGCTTCCGTCGACCTGAGCCGGGTCATCAAGCAAGGAGACGAGGTGAGCTACGGGGTCGCGATGCACGTGGGTACCACTCGCAACGAGTGGCTCCCGGACGGCACCCGCCCGGCGCTGGCCGACCGGACCGCGTATCGGGCCAGCATCGGGCCGAGCATCATGCTGCGGGGGATCACCGCCAGCTCCCAGTTCGGGATCTACACCAGCGGCCGGGAGACGCTCCAGATCATCGGCACCCGGATCTCCGCCAACGGCAGGCTCACGGCGGTCCGGCTCCCGGTCAGCCTGACGGCGGAGAAGACGCTGGCGTTCGGCGGCGGGCCGATCGTCTCCCGCCGCCGGGACGCGCTGGACCGGCTATCGGCCTCAGTCCACCTCTTCGACGACTTCGCGGTCAACCTCGGGCTGAGCAGCCATCGCATCGCCTGGCCGACCGACCAGCCGGCCGGGGATCTCAGGGCCTCCGAGATCCTGATGACCATGGGTGGCCGGTACTCTCTCACCTGGTGATCTCCCGAAAAACAAAAACCCCCCGAGGCGCGACACGTCGCGGATCGGGGGGCTCTGTCGCCGGCGGGGATCGATTCGTTGGATCAGTGTCACCACGTGTGGTGGCCGAATCGATTTCCCTTCCTCGGTCCATGCGGTGATGGCCGGGGTGCCCGAGTCGGGCTCGGGACGTCGATCGCGGCCGGCGAGCTCGCGATCGTCTCACGAGAGCTGATCACCCTGTGAGTGACAAACGCTCAGCGTCCTGGCGTCTGCCGGTCGTCCATCAATACACCGCTTGATGAGCGACTCACCTCGAGGCCTCACGGCTTCGAGGGAAGCTACAGTACGAATTCAATCGTCGAGTGTCAAGAGCGAAATTTTCTCGACGACAAGAATTGATTTCAATCTCCATCACTTCGCTCGGGATGAGAGTTGAATGCTGCCAACCATCCCCCGCGTGCCACCTTCCACTCCTTATCGACAATTCAACGTCTTCCACGTTGATAAGAACGACTGGCGATGTGGAATCGAAGAGCCTAGTTTGTGGCCCTTCCACCGCCGACACCTGTTCAGGAGATCGTGGAGTGAACGCGACCGAGGTCTCGCGGGGCGGCACCGTGTTGCGAGAAATCGCCCGCAACATCGAGCGGATCGAAAGTGGCAACGTCCATGACCGGGTCTGCCTCTACGGCACCGGCGATGACACCCACTCCTGTGTCTGCTACCGCGATACCGGCCACGCTGGGCGGCACCAGTGTCCTTGCGGAGCCGAATGGAGATGACCGGCTAGGCCCCAACCTCGCCGGCTAGCACCCCGCACCCCACGGCCGTGACGCAAGTCATGGCCGCCCCTCCCATTACGCCCCACTATGCGGAATGCAATCCGTCATGGTGCGCCGCGCGGTCCGGGTGCTGACCTTCGTCGGCATCTCAGCGCTGACCCTCATCGTCGCGGTCGTGGCGCTGCTCCAGATCCCCGCCGTGGCGACCTGGGCCACCAGCCGCCTGCTCGCGCTGGTGCCACTCAACCCGGGGTACGCGCTCCAGGTCGGCAGTGTAAGTGGCAACTGGTTCACGGGTTTACGACTGGAGCAGGTGCGCCTGCGACGGGGCGCGCGGGAGCTCGCCCTCATCGAGCATCTCCAAGTCCGCTACGACCCCCGCCAACTCCGCGGACCCGACCGCCGCCTCCGCGAGCTCGTGATCGACGGCGGCCGGATCGCCGCGCGGAGGGAGCGCGACGGCTGGGACATCGGCAACGCGCTTCGGACCCCGACCGACACCAGCGCGACCGGCGGCGACTTCCTCATCGATCGGCTCACGGTCCGCCGGGTGGAGGTCGCGGCCCAGGTGGCCCCGGACTCGACGGCACGAGTCACGAACCTCAGCCTCGATGGCCGCGAGCTGGTGGTCGGCGATCCCGTGCTCCTCATCATGGACAGTCTACACGCCTCGATCGCACCGCCCGGCGACCCGCCGCTCTGGTTCGACCTCGCGGCCGGCGGCGCCGCCACCACTGAAGAGATCCGGCTCGATCCCTTCCGCATCAAGAGTCATCGCAGCGAAATCGCCGGGCGGGTCGTGCTGCCCAGGAACTTCGACAATCCCCGGATCGCGGAGCGGCTCGACGTCCGGCTGGAGGCGCTGCCGCTCGCATTGGCGGATCTGGCGAGCGTGTATCCCGGGGTGCCGCCGGAGGGCGAAGTGCGGATCGAGGCCACGGCTTCGGCGCGGGGCCGGCTGGTCACCGCTCAACTCGCGGCCCGGCTGGACCCGGGGACGATCGAGTTGGAGGGCTCGACGGTCATGGGACGGGGTGCGCCGGCCGTGTACCGGCTTCATGGCGAGGTGCGAGGCGTCGATCCCTCCAGACTCCACCGCTCGGCGCCGCTCGGCGTCGTGAACGGAGAAGTCGAAGCCGACCTCCGGGGCGAGACCCTCCCGCTCGCCGACGGCAGCGCTTCGCTCCGGCTCCGCGGCTCCCGGGTCGCCGAGACCGAGCTCCGCGACCTCGACCTCCGCGCCGACGTCAAGCACGGTCGCGCGGACCTGGTGCTCCGGGGGCGGGTCTTCGGAGGCTCGGTGCGCGCCGATGGATGGGCCCGTCCGTTCGATTCCGTCCCATCCTATCGCCTCGCGGGCGGAGCGCTCGGCCTCGAGGGCACCGAGGCGGTTGCGAGGACGCTCGCGGGCGAGGCCGGCGACCCCGCCCTCGACGTGCGATTCCGTGTTGCTGGAGATGGATTCACACCCCGCGAGGCCGATCTCGAGGGCCGGGTCGAGCTGATGGCGGTGCGGGGCGACACTGGCCGGATGCGGCTGGGGGACGCGGCCATCAGCTCTCGTCGCCGGCCGGCTGGAGATCCGGCCCGAGCTGCTCGTCGGTGGAGGCCGTATCAGCGGGCTCGCGACCGCGCGCCTCGAGGACACCATCTCCTACGACGTGCGTCGCGGCACCATCGACGGCGTGGACCTCGGCCGACTGATGGGGGACACGGTGGCGGCCCCGCTCAGCGGCCGCTTCACGCTCACCGGCCGCGGCACCGCACCCGAGGAGGCCACGGTCGCGGCCCGGCTCGAGCTGGACGAGCTGCGCTACGCCGCGCGCCGGATCGAGCAGGTGATCGCCCGGGCACGGATCGAGCACGGCCGCGCGGTCCTCGATTTACGTGGCTCGCTTCAGGGCGGCCGGCTGACGGTGGACGCGAGCGCCCGTCCCTTCGATTCGGTCACCGCCTTCGCCATCCGGCGCGCCGCGCTCGACAGCGTGGACCTCGGGACCCTGCTCGGCTGGCCCGATCTCGCCGGGCCGGTCACCCTCGAACTCGCGGGAAGTGGTCGGTGGAGCGAGTCGGCGAAGGCTATGCGGGCGCGCGTGACCATAGCGCCCTCGAGGCTGGGCCAGGTGCAGGTGACCCACGGCATCGTGGATGCCGAGCTGGCCGGGGAGCGGCTCACCTACGACGCGGCGCTCCAAACCACGGGCGGGTCGCTCGCGCTCGAGGGCGACGGCCGCCCGCTGGATCGGGTCCCCTCCTACGTCGTGCGCAACGGACGCGCGGACGCCCTGGACCTCGGTACCCTGCTTGGTCGCGACAGCTTGCGCACCGATCTCGGCGCGCGGTTTACCGCATCGCTGGCTGGGAACGAAATCGACAGCATGCTCGCGCGGGTCGACCTCGAGCTGCTCCCTTCCCGGGTCAACCAGGCGGACCTGGGTCCCGGACGGCTCACGCTCGGGCTCGACCACGGCGCTCTGAACGGCACGCTGCGCCTGGATGGCGAGGACGCCGCGGCGGCGGCCAAGCTCACCGGTGAGGTCGGCGCGGAGCGGTCACGCGCCCGGGTGGAGGGAGATCTGCGCATGGAGCGGCTTGCCCGATGGACTGGCCGCACCGAAGCGGACGGCCGGCTCGAGGGACGCTTCGGGTTGGACGCGGTCGCCGACAGCGCGGGACTCGTGACAGTCGGCGGCACCGTGACGGCCGTCGGCGGGGTCGGGGACGTTCGGCTCCAGCAGCTGCTGGTGGCGCTGCGGCCCGTTCCCGGAGCCATCCAGGTTGACACGTTGGTATTGCGGTCGAATGTCGCCGCGCTCGACGGTGGGGGGCGGGTGGCTCTGCGTGGCGGCGGGTCGGCCCGTGCCGCGGACACCCTCCGGATGCGGGGTCGAACCGGAGACCTCACGCCGCTCGCGCTGCTCGCCGGCGCCGACTCGGTGGCGCTCGACTCCACCCTCCTGGATCTGACCGTCACCGGACCGGCCGAGCGGCGAAAGATCGAAGGCCACGCCGAGGTGTACAGGCTGCTCTACGCCGGGAACCTGGCCGAGCGGATCACCGCGCGCGGCTCGGGAACCATGGACAGCACCGGGTTCGGCTCGGTCGGCGGGAACATCCGCATGCAGGGCGCCGCCGCCGGCAAGCTGTCGGTGCGCCAGGTGGATCTGGCGGGCCGCTACGATTCTCTGGTTTCGCTTCAGGGCACCGTCGTCGTCAACGACGACATCCGACTGGGGCTCGCGCTCGCGGGAACGGCGGGCGGGGACTCCACCCGGGCGCAGCTTCGGCGGCTCGACCTCACCGAGGGGGGTCGGACCTGGCGGCTCGATCGGCCGGCGGCTATCGCGCTCCGGCCCGGGGTCGTCGAGGTGAAAGGATTCACGCTCGACGGGGGCGACCGGCACATCGCCATCGACGGCATCTTCGACCGCCGCGACTCCAGCGACATGACCCTCCGGTTCGATGGGTTCGACCTCGACGCGCTGGCGCAGGCTCGGCTCGTCCCGGTCGGCGGTCGGCTGGATGGCGCATTTCGGCTCTCGGGACCGGCGACCGCACCGTCGGTCGAGGGCAAAGCGGAGCTTGCGGTTCGAAGCCGGGATGGAAGCGATATCGGCAGGATAAGGTCCGAGGTCGCTTGGACCCGGACCGGTCTTCAGGTGAATGCCGAGGCTGCCCACCGCGACGGGGGCCGGCTCACGATCGGTGGGATGCTGCCCTGGCGTCTGACGCTGGTCCCCGAGGACACCTCGGCGTCGGTCGGCCTTGCGCGCGCGCCCGCCGACACCCTGGCCCTCGCGGTCCGCGCGGACAGCTTCGACCTCGCCCTCTTCGAGCCGCTCCTTCCCGAGGAGACGGCGCAGGAGTTGACCGGTGGCCTCGCGGTCGACGCTCGCATCGGCGGGACGCCGGATCGGCCGCGCGCGAGCGGCACCATCGATCTCCGCGACCTCGGCGTCACCCTGCCGACGCTTGGCGTCACCTACTCTGAGGGGCGGCTGGCCGGCCGACTCGACGGCGAGCGGCTGGACATCGACACCCTGCGACTCGTCACCGGCGGGGAGGAGGAGCTGCTAGCGACCGGCAGCGTGCTCCTCCGGCCCCTCGCCGATCCGACGCTCGATATCACCGCGCGTCTGAAGGACTTCCGCATCTCCAACTCGGACGCGCTGCGCTCCGCAGCGACCGGAGAACTCCAGCTCGAGGGCACCGCCGCGAAGCCTTCGCTCAGCGGCGAGCTTCAACTCGGACGGACCGAGATCTTCGCCGGCGGCCAGACCGCGGCGGTCGTCGAGGAGGTTGTGCTGACCCCGGCCGATCTCCAGCAGCTGGCCCAGCACTTCGGGCCCGCCGCCGCGGCCGGGGCCGAGGGACCGGAGTTCATCGAGCGGTTCCATATCGACCTCGACATCCGGTTTTCCCGGCGGGTCTGGTTCCGCAAGCTGCAGAGCCCGAGCATCGACATCGAGTTGGCCGGCCGCATCAACCTGCGGCAGCAGCCGGGCGAGAAGATGCAGTTCTTCGGAGAGGTGGAGCCGATCCCGGGGCGGGGCGAGATGAATCTCTACGGCCGCTCGTTCAAGCTGGTGGAGGGCACCATCGAGCTGGAGGGCCCGGCGGAGTCGACCAAGCTCGACGTAACCGCCCAGTATCAGGTCCCCACCCAGGGCGATCCGGACGACGAGGAAGTGCTCATCAACGTGGAAGCCAGGGGCCGACCCGATAGTCTCGACCTCGACTTCAGCTCGGAGCCGTCGATGCCGGAGGAGGACATCATCTCCTACATCGTGACCGGCCGGCCGGCGTCGGACAATCCGCTGGTGGACCAGCAGGGCGGTGCGGGCGTGAACGCCTCGCAGGTCGCCGTCAACCAGTTGGCGGAGAACCTGGGGGGCGCTGCCGGGGAGGGGCTGGGCTTCGACGTCTTCCAGATCCGGCAGGAGCCCGCCCGCGGCCTCACGCTCACCGCCGGCCGGTATCTCGCCTCGCGCGTCTTCGTGAGTCTCCAGCAGCCGCTCCGCATCGGGGCCACAGCCGAGCAGCAGACCGGCGGTGCCACGGGCCCGGGCTTCGAGTTGGAGTACACCCTGCGCCGCTGGCTCCGCGCTACGTTGCGCGGCGGCAGCCTGCCGGCCGGCATGCTCTTCCGGGGGCGCTATGCGTTTTGATGGCGCCTGGGCCGCCGGGATTCTTCTGCTGCTCCTGGCCGGGCCCCTCGGCGCGCAGGACGCTTTAAGCGGTATCGGCCCGGCCACCCAGGTTCGCAAGATCGAGTTTCGCTTCGTCGGCGAGCACGCCCTCGAGGAGAAGGACCTCAGGCCGCGCATCGCGCTGACCGCGCGCGGCGGAATGGTGGGCCTTCGCCGGGCGCTCGGCTTCCTGCCGTTCATCAGTCCGGTAGGCGAGCATCCCTTGCGCCCGATCGAGCTTCAGCGCGACGTCGTCCGCCTGCGCAACATCTACACCCGCTACGGGTACTTGGACGCCAAGGTGGACTACGACGTCCGCTACGACGGGAAAGAGGATCTGGCGGACGTCGCCTTCATCATCGAGGAAGGTCCCGCGCTCCTGCTCAGGACGGTGCGGTTCACCGGCCCCGACACGGCACCGCCGCCGATTGCGACCGAGCTCGCCGAGCAGTGGCGGGAATTCGTCCGCCTGGAGCAGGAGGAGCGTGGCCGCTTCGGCGAGGGTGAGCGCCGGGGCATCGCCGACCGCACCTCCCGCTGGCTCCGGAACCGTGGGTATCCGTTCGGCGCTGCCGAGGCGGACGTGCTGGTGGACACCGCGGCCTACCGCGCGGACGTCGTGGTGCGGGTAAAGCCGGGACTCCGGGCCCGGATCCGCGAATTCGCCGTGAGCGGCAACGAGACCATCCCCGCCGACCAGTTCACCCGCCAGCTTCCGCTGGAGCCCGGCGACTGGTACAACGCCGGCCAACTGGAGGAGGGGAGGGCGCAACTCACCCAGCTCGCGATCGTGCGCCTGGCGCTGATCAACGTGCCGCGCGAGAGCGCCGATGACTCCAGTGTCGTGGTGCGGGTCGGCGTGACCGAGAACCCGCCGCGGCTGATCCGCGGCGAGGCCGGGCTGGCCTCGAGCGGCGGGCTCACCAGCCAGGTGGAGTGGACTCACCGGAGCTTCTTGCGCGGAGCTCGCACCTTCACCGTCTCCGCCACCGCTCAGACCGGCCTCGTGGCGCTGGAAACGCCGGCCGAGCAGCGCTACCGCCTCGCTGTGACCGTGTTCCAGCCCTACGTTGGCAACCGGCATCTCTCCGCGGCGGGCGGGCCGTTCGTCGAGTACCGGGACGATCTCCGGGACCGCTCGCAGGCATTGGGCTTTGAGGGTACGCTGGTGTATGCCACCAGTCCGCTCCGGTCGCTGTCTCTGGGCTACAATCTGTCGCACCGCGAGATCCTCGATTACGGCTTCGGCGACGATCTCGAGCCCATCGACTACCTGCCGCTTCTCGGCCTCGCGGACTCCGCCTCGGTGGGGTCGCTCGGCAGCACCGTCAACCGGAGCGCGCTGACCCTGGACGGCAGTTGGGGCGAGCTCGACGAGTTCGCCAACCCGCGCAAGGGCTACGTCTTCCGGCCTCGAGTGTCGGTCACCTTGCCGGGATTCAACACCTCCGAATACCTGCTCCTCGACCTGGGAGCGAGCGCGTTTCTGCCCCTCACCGACCGGATCGGCTTCACCTTCCGCGGCAGCGCCGGGCGCATCTTCCCCTTCGGTCGGAGCGTGCGGCAGTCGGGGAGCGAGTCGCCCTTCGTGTCACTGCTCCGCCTGCGGGACGTGACCTTCAGCGCCGGAGGCACCCGCGATGTCCGCGGCTGGGGCAGCCAGCTGGTGGGCCCCAAGCTGCCCGAAGTCCGGTTCCAGGAAGAGGGCGGGGTGTCCACGCCCTTCGCCGAGCGCTACTCGCCAATCGGCGGGCTGGCCCGGATGCAGGCCAGCGCGGAAATCCAGCTCCCCCTTCCGGGGTTCGACGCCAAGTGGCAGACCTTCGCTTTTCTCGACGGCGCCAGGGTCTGGACTCCGGACGACCGCTTCACGCTCGGTGCCGGCGAGCTGGACCAGGACCGATTCTTCCTGGGCACCGGTGTCGGGATCGGGTACGAGACCGTGGTGGGGGCGGTGCAGGTGGCCCTGGGGTACAAGCTCAATCCCTCCGAGCTCGACCAGCGCGACCCGGACGAAGTGCTCCAGGCTTTGCGGGAGGGCCGGGCCATAGGCACCGTGCCGACCGAATCGCGGCGACGGCTGCAGCTCCACTTCTCCATCGGCGCGACCTTCTGATCGGCAAACTCTGGCGACCTGCCAAACTCAAGGGCAGGTCGCCACCCTTCCTCTAATAGGCGTCATCAAGCCAACGGCGACTCCGACCGCCGACCTACCGCGATCTCCCTCCACCCCATCGGTTTGCGCCTGCCCACATGAGCCGCAGCCCGAGGTCCGGCCGCCCATCGGTGGTCCGGGCATACCCGTTGCACATATCTGCACGGTTCCCGCGCCCTCTCGCGTCCATCGCCACAGTGCCACCCCCTCGGAGTAATGCCATGGTCTCCTTCCTCAAAGGCCGCCGCAAAACCGACGACTCCGTCGTCGCAGTCGATTCGAGCGGAGCCAGCATCACGCTGGCCCTCGAGACCCTCGTTGCCCGGGCGGAAAGCGTCGTCGAGCAGCTGCGGGCGCTGACACCGATCCTGGAGCGATCCGAGGAACTGAACACGCTCCGCATGCGGTGCGAGGAGGTCGAGCGGCAGGTGGCCGGAATGGAAGGCACGTCGGCCAAGCTGGCGAGCGCGGACGCGCAGCTCGAGCGGGTCGCCCAGACCGGCACCGAACTCGACGGCCTGAAGGGGCGGATGGGCGAGTTCGGCGACAAGATCGACGCCGCGCTCAAGCTGCGGGAACAGATCGAAGGCTTCCTCAGCCTCCAGGGCCCGATCGGGGCCGTGCGCGGCGACGCGGACACCCTGCGCAAACAGCTCGAGGAGATGGGCGAGGACGTCACCCGGATGCGGACCCAGGCCGACGACGCCCTCCGCGCCCACCGGCACAGCACCTCCCGGCTCGAGGCGTTCGACCAGGAGCATCAGGCCGCGACCAGCCGGCTGGACGAAGTCGCCCGGCGGGTGCAGGCCGTCGAGCGCGCGCTCGAGCCGGTGGGCCAGGCCGTCGCCGCCGTGCCCGACGTCCAGCACCGTCTCGCGGTGCTCAAGGCGCTGGCCGACCAGGTGGGGCAGAAGTCGGCCGCGCTGGAGCAGCAGCGCGAGGCCGTGGACCGCGCGGCAACCCAGATCTCCCAGCTCACCCGGCTCGACCGCGAGCTGGACGCCTGGCTCCGCCGTCAAGAGGAGCAGATCCGCCGGTTCGGCGCGATCGAGGCCAAGATCGCCGAGGTGTCGGCGGTGCAGGCGAAGGTGATGGCGCGCTCGGAGGACCTGCAGTCGATGGCGACGCAGACCGAGGAGGCGCAGCAGGCGGCCCGGCAGGCGCTCAACGATCTCCGGGAGCAGATGCGGAAGAGCAGCGAGAGTTTCGAGTTGGAGAACCGGGGCCTGCACGCGGTCAGCGAGCGCGTGGCCGACCTGCGGAACGCGGTCAAGGAGTGCGAGAGCCGGTTCGCCGTGCTCGACGCGGCCAGCCAGGGCACCGCGGCGGTGCAGGCCCAGGTCCGGAACGCCGGCGAAGAGGCCGCCGAGCTCTCCTCCGAGCTGGCCCGGCTGCTGGAGGAGGAGAAGCGAATCTCGTCGCTGCGGCAGGAGGTCGGGCGGCTCGAGGCGTCGCCGGCGAAGTGTCGACCCGCATGCAGCGGATCGAGGAGCTGCGCCCCGGCATCGAGGCGGCAGTCAAGGATCTCGGCTCGCTCAAGGGCACCCGCGAGCTGATGGCCGACGGGCTGGAGCAGATGCGCGTCGCCTATGAGGAGATGACCCGGCTTCGCGAGAGCCACGGCGAGGTCGAGACCTGGCTCTCCAGCACCGATGTCTGGACCAAGAAGGTCCAGGGCCAGGTGAAGGAGCTGAGCGGGATGGAGCCGGCGGTCGAGCGGATTCGCGACGATGTCGAGCAGGTCAAGGCCGCGATGAGCGACATCGAGGCCCGGCGCGACGCGCTGGACGACGTGCAGCGGCGGCTGGGCGACCTCGGCGCGACGAGCGCCGAGTTGAAGGAGCGGGCCGAGTCGTTGCGCGGCCGCATGGAGTCCGCCGAGACGCGGTTCGGGCAGCTGGCCAAGCAGGCCGAGGAGGCCCAGCTGGTCTCCGATACCATGGCCGAGGTCACCGGGTCGGTCTCCGATGCCGAGAAGCGGATGTCGGCGGTGGACGAGTCGGTGCGCTCGCTCGAGAGCCGCACCCAGCAGCTCGACGAGCTTCAGGATCGGATCCGGCTCTTGGGCCAGGAGCTCGACCAGCGGCAGGGCGCGCTGGACAAGGCCACCGAGCACCTCACCCGTGCCTCGGCACTGCGGCAGGAGGCGGCCGAGACCGCTCAGCGGCTGGAGGAGGTCTCCCGCACGGTCGGCTCGACGCTGGTGAAGGCCGAGGAGCGCTCCGGCGCCCTCAAGCAGGTCTCCACCGACCTCGAGAGCCGGGCCGCCGCGCTCAAGCCCATCGAGCGCCAGCTGTCACAGTTCGAGGATCTGCTCGGGCGCTGGGAGTCGGCGCAGGCCGAAGCGGCGAAGGGGCTGGAGCAGACGCTCGCGCGGCAAGGCGCGGTGGAAGCCCTCGAGTCGGAGGTCAAGAACGTGTTCGAGCTCGCCCAGCGCGCGGTGGACAACGTGCAGACCATCGGCTCGTCGCGGCGGGAGATCGACGAGACCCGCGCCCTGCTGGAGGACACCCAGACGCCGATTCCAGGTCGCCGAGCAGGCGCTGCGCGGACTTCGAGGCCCGGAAGCGCGCGCTCGACCGGGCCGAGCAGCGGCTCGCCCGGGCGGAGGCGCTTGCCCTCGGGATCCGCACCACGGTCGAGGCGCTCCAGGCCCAGAAGACTGTCGTGGATCACGCGATGGAGTCGGCCGGGGCGCTGGGTCTCCAGATGAAGCAGGCGGAGGCGCTGATCACCTCGCTGCGCCGGGAGCGCTCGCTGGCCGCCGACCTGAAGGCGGCGGTGGCTGCGCTGGAGGATATCGAAGAGGAGGGCTCGACCTCGGAGGGCTGAGCGCCGTTTTTCATCGGTCCGTTCGGCGTTCCAGTTCCGAGCAACTCCGGCTCGACGGCACACCCCGACACTTCCGCTCGGTTCAGGCTCAACCGATCAGGTGTCGGGGCTGTGCACGTGTAGCGCCTCGTTCTCGGGAGCCTCAATGGTCAGCTTGGGTCGAACCCGACTCCGTGATGCAATGAACCGGTTCCTTCGGCCGCTGCCGCTCCGCGTGCAGGTCCTGGGGAGCATCCTGGCTGTCCTGCTGCCCAGCATGGCGGTGATGTTTTTCTACTACCCCATGCAGCAGGAACAGATCGCCCGCGGCCTCTTCCACGGCCGGACCGAGCAGATGGCGGAGGCGGTGGCACTCACCGCCGCCGGGGCGCTGAGCCAGGGCGATTCGATCGGCTTGCACAGCTCGATCGAATGGGCATCGCGTGATGAAGCTTTGGTGTATGCGGTGGTGGTCGACAACTTGGGTCGGGACGTGGTTCGCTACGATCCGATCCGGATCCATCCCGATATCCCCCGCCGCCTCACCGAGACCGGATCACGTCGGGTGGACGGCTGGCTCCGAGCCGCGGCGCCGATCCGGTTCCGGGAACGGCCGCTGGGCGCCGTCTACCTCGGCTTCTCGGCCGCCGTGCTGGAGGAGGAGATCCGCACCGATCGGGTGACGACTGCGCTGATCGTGACCGTGGTCCTTGGGCTCACTATTCTCGCGTCCTTCTATCTGGCGGCTCGAATCGCTTCTCCGATCGCCGCCCTTCAGCGCGCCACCGGCGAAGTCGCCCGGGGTAACTACGCGGTTTCGCTGCCCGCTGGCGGCGGTACCGAGCTGACCCATCTCAGCCACTCCTTTACGGCGATGGCCGAGGAGCTGCGTGCCAGCACCAGTCACCTGGCCGAGGCCCGCGACGACGCCCTGGCCGCCGAGCGCGCCAAGGCCGACTTTCTGGCCACCATGAGCCATGAGATCCGCACGCCGATGAACGGGGTCACCGGAATGCTCGGGCTCCTTCTGGACACCGAGCTGGATCGCTCCCAGCTGGAGTACGCGCGGACCGCGCACCGCTCGGCCGAGGCGCTGCTCGCGGTCATCAACGACATCCTGGACTTCTCCAAGATCGAGGTCGGCAAGCTCGACCTGGAGGTCATCGACTTCGAGCTGCGCCACACCCTGGAGGACGTCGTCGGCCTGCTGAGCGAGCAGGCGTCCACGAAGGGACTCGAGCTCGGCACCCTGGTGCACGAGGGAGTACCCGACGTCCTCCAAGGCGACCCGGTGCGGTTGCGTCAGGTGATGTTCAACCTGGTCGGCAACGCTCTCAAGTTCACCGAGCGAGGTGAGGTGGTCGTGCGGGTCGCACTCGAACGGGAGGAGCCTGACGCCGTCGTGCTGCGGTTCGAAGTGGCGGACACCGGCATCGGGGTTCCGGAAGCGGTCCAGGCCGGACTCTTTACCCCGTTCACCCAAGCCGACCGCTCCACGACGCGTCGCTACGGCGGCACCGGGCTCGGTCTCGCCATCTGCCGCCGGCTGGTCGAGCTGATGGGCGGTGAGATCGGCCTGGTCAGTCGCCCGGGGAAGGGAAGCACGTTCTGGTTTACTGTCCGGCTGGTCCGAGGTGCGGCGACCGAACGATCGGAGCACAGGGCCGGGTCACTCGCGGGCTATCGCGCGTTGATAGTGGATGACCACCGGACCAGCCGGGAAGACCTGGAGCAACAGCTCGGCCGCTGGGGTCTGGAAGCGGTCGCGGCTCCGGACGGCGCACGGGCGCTGCAGCTCCTCCGCGACGCCGCCTCTCGGAACCTGCCCCTCCACGTCGCCCTGATCGACATGCACATGCCCGGCATCGGCGGAATGGACCTGGGCCGGAGCATCAAGAGCGAGCCCGCGATCGCCTCGACTCGGCTGGTCCTGCTCACCTCGATCGGCACCCGAGGGCAGGCGCGCGACGCTCAAGACACCGGTTTCGCCGCCTTCCTCACCAAGCCGCTCCGGCAATCGGCACTGCACGACTGTCTTGTCACCTTGCTCGACCACCCCGGCGCGCCAGACGGCGGAGCCACGGCACCCATCATCACCCGCCATACCCTCGCCGAGGCGCGAGCCGCTCGCCGCGGGAGAATACTGGTCGCCGAAGACAACGCCATCAACCAGCTCGTCGCGGTCGGGCTGCTGGAGCGGCTCGGCTACCGGGCGGAGGTGGTGTCCTCCGGCCGCCAGGCGCTGGAAGCGGTGGCCCGGGCGCGCTATGACCTGCTGCTCATGGACTGCCAGATGCCGGAGATGGATGGATTCGAGGCGGCCCGCGCCATCAGAGCCCAGGAGGGCGAGGGCCGTCGGATTCCCATCATCGCGCTCACCGCGGACGCGACCGATCGTGTCCGGGAGCTCTGCCGTCAGGCCGGGATGGATGATTACGTCTCCAAGCCGATTGACCGGGAGCTGCTCCGGGCAGCCTTGCTGCACTGGCTGCCATCCGGCATGGAAAGCGACCTGGAGCCGGCCGGAACCCCGCACGCCGGATCGCCTCACGAGGCAGCCTCGCCGCCCACCCTCGAGCTCCGCCAGCTCAAATCGGTGGTGGGCGACGACCAGGCGGCGATCCGCCGGTATCTCGACCTCTTCGCATCCACCACCGCCTCCCTGCTCGGCGACATCGGGGCGGGCGTGCGCGAGCGGGAGCAAGCCGTAGTGCACCGTCTGGCCCACACGCTGAAAGGCGCCTGCGGCAACGTGGGCGCCGGTGAGATGGCCGCGCTGGCCCGCAGCCTGGAGACCGCGGTGACGGAGGAGCAATGGGACGCCGCGGGCCAGCTCTGCCTCGAGCTGAGCGACTGCTTCGATCGTACCAAGGTGCTCGCCGGTGGCCTGTGCTGAGGACCGGCCGGTGACCGACTCCGCTGCCGACACGGGCCCGGTCGTCGTGCTGGTGGACGACGACGTGCTCGGCCTCGAGCTGCTGCGACACCTGGTGTCTTCCATTTCGGGTGTCCGGGTGGAGGCTTTTGCCGATCCTCGCGAGGCCCTCGCGTGGTGCCGGGAGCACCGGCCCGACGTCGTCATCACGGATCATGTGATGCCTGGTCTTCTCGGCCTCGACCTGCTGCGTGCGCTCCGGGCGGAGACGGCGACGGCCGCCATTCCCATCATGATGATCACCGGAGCGGATGACCGCGACCTGCGCTATGCGGCCCTGGAGAGCGGCGCGAGCGACGTGCTGGGAAAGCCGATCGATGCGCTCGAGGTGAAGGCGCGCACCCGGAACATGCTGGCGATCCGCAAGGGACAGCGGCTGCTGGCCGAGCGCTCGCTCTCGCTCGAGGAGGATGTGTTCGCGGCCACGGCGGCGATCGCGGCGCGCGAGCACGAGATCGTGGTGCGACTCTCCCGCGCGGCGGAGTTCCGGGATTGGGAGACTGGCTCGCACATCGTGCGGGTGTCGTGGTACTCTCGGATCATCGCCGAGAGACTCGGCCTGCCGGAGCGCCAGCGGGAGACGATATTCCGCGCGGCGCCGATGCACGACGTCGGCAAGATCGGGGTCCCCGATCACATCTTGCTCAAAGCCGGCAGTCTGGATGAGGCGGAGTTCGAGGCCATGAAGCGGCATACCCTGATCGGCTACGGGATTCTGGGCGGGAGTGCCTCGGAGCTGCTCCAGGTGGCGGCGGAAGTGGCCTTGACGCATCACGAGCGATGGAACGGCACCGGTTACCCCAACCGCCGCTGCGGTGAAGCGATCCCGCTCGGTGGGCGCATCGTGGCCGTGGCCGACACCTACGATGCGCTCACTTCGCAGCGGCCCTACAAGAAGGAATGGCCCACCGACCTGGCCTGGGAATTTGTCAGGGCGAACGCCGACACCCTCTTCGACCCTGCCTGCGTGGCGGCCTTTTTCGAGGGCCGCCATGAGGTGGAGGACGCCAGGAGGTCGTTTCCTGACCTGCAGTCGGCGAGCCGGCCGCCGGGCTTGGAGCAGAAGCAGGCAGGGTGACGCCGAACGACCCCAGCTACTGAGCCGTCGAGTCCGGCTTCCCCTCCCCCGGTCGGCCGTACGGCCTGTGCCGGCCCCCGTGCTTGCCGCCCCACCGCTCGCTCCGCCACTGCTTCCGCATGTCCTCGACCTGTCTCTGCTGCTCAGGCGTGAGTACCGCCATCACCTCCAAGCGGGTACTGTCCGTGCTGGCGCGCAGGGCGGAGCGCGCCTCGCGGTTGCGGCGCAGCTCCTCCATCCGAGGTTGGTTCTTCTCCAGGTATCTGTCCCGGATCGCCTCGAGGCGGGTCGCCTGATCGTCGGTGATCTTGAGCTCGCTTCGCTTTTCCAGGAGCCGACCTACCGGGTCGAGCCTCCGATGGCCTGAATCGGGCGGGGCTGCCGTCGGCGGCTGATCGCCGGTCTGGGCCGAGGCCGAAGCGGGGTGGGTCAGGAGCCCCGTCGCCGCCAGGGCGAGGGCCAGGAAATGCTGTCGCTGCATCGTCGTGCCTCTCGTTTGAGTGTGCGAGGAATGGACGGCCCTCTCCTCGCCGCGTTAAGCCCCGCCTGTGTTCCCAAGTCTATCTGCCGGGTGTAGACTCTCCCGCACGCCCTAGCCCAGGAATCAGAGCCATGCGCCTTGCCGTCGCGTCCCTCACTCTCGTCGCATCTCTTCTTGCGACATCCGTTCCCGGCTCCGCTCAGACCTTCCGCAGCGCCTCCCCGGGACTGGTCGGCTTCGGCGGCGCCGCCCTGATCGTGGGCGACCAGGTCGTGATCGGCCGCCCCGGCACTCTGATCGGCTTTCCCTTCCCTGCGACTCACGCCGGCGCGGTTCACCTCTTCCGCCGGGCAGGTGAAAGCTGGGCCGAGTCCGGGATGCTGACCGCGAGGGACGGAGTGTTGGGCGACGGCTTTGGCACCGCGCTCGCCTCCGAGGGCAACCTGCTACTGGTAGGAGCGCCGGGGGCCGAGGGCGGTGGCGCCGTGTACGTATACGAGCGAGGCTCCAGCGGCCGATGGACCGAGCGGGCGCGGCTCACGTCCGAAAACGGGGCCGATGGAGACGGCTTCGGTACGTCGGTGGCGCTCAAGGGCGGGGTGCTCCTCGCCGGCGCGCCGGGCCGTGAAGGCGAGAAGGGCGCTGTCTTCGTGTTCGGGCGGGCAGGCGGTAAGTGGACGGGACGAGGAGTGATCCAGGGCTCCGCCCTCGAGGCCAACGATTGGTTCGGCGCCGCGCTGGATTTCGATGGGCAGCGAGCACTGATCGGGGCGCCGGGGGCGCCGGGCGGTTGGACGCTCGATTCGACCCGGTGGAGGAACGGCAAGGCGTTTGTCTTCCGGACCGGCGAGCGGAATGCCTGGATCGAGGAAGCGAGGCTCGCGCCGCGGGCGGAGGATGGCCGCGCCGCGCTGGGCGCCGCGGTGCTGCTCGACGGCGTCGAGGCGCTGGTCGGGGCGCCGCGAGTCGACAGCCTGGCCGGCGCGGTGGTCCGTTACCGCCGGGAGGGCACCACCTGGGTGTCGGCCGGCCGTCTGTCCCCTACTGCGCTGACCGGACCGGCCGGCTTCGGCTCCGCGCTGGCCCGCGACGGGAACGACCTTCTGGTCGGAGCCCCGTTGTCGGACATGAACGCCGGCGCGGTGCACGTCCTCCGCCGGACCGGGCCATCGCCGTGGAAGGAGGTGCAACTGCTGGTCACCCCACCCGCCGGATTCTCGACCCGGCTGGGCGCCGCCCTCGCGGCCAGCAAGGGGCTCGCGGTGGCCGGCGCGCCGCTGGCAGACTTCTTCGAAGGCAGCGGGCTTCTGTATCGACGCGACGACGCGAACGGCACCTGGCGCGAGACGGCGACGGTGAGCGACACCGTCTCCACCGTCCTGCCCCGGGTGGCCGGTGGGGAGGTGAAGTGCGAGGGCGGGAAGGCCAAGGGGTTCGAGTGCAAGGACGCCGACCTCGTCGCCTTTCTGCCCAAGAGCACGATCGGCGCCAAGCGCGGCACCCTGCTGAACGGCATCTGGGGTTGGACCGATTCGACCACCGGTCGTGAGTTCGCGCTGGTGGGCCGGACCGACGGTACGTCGTTCGTCGAGGTGACCGACCCCGCGAATCCGAAGTATCTCGGCGACCTGCCGATGCACCGAGGGGCTCGGGCCAACATCTGGCGCGAGATCAAGGTCTACAAGACCTACGCGTTCATCGTGGCCGACGGCTCGGGGCCGCATGGGATGCAGATCTTCGATCTCACCCAGCTGCGCAACGTCACCGCGCCGCAGACCTTTCAGGAGACCGCGCACTACTCCCGGATCAACAGCGCCCACAACATCGTGATCAACCCGAGCACGGGCTTCGCGTACCCCGTCGGCAACAGCATGGGCGGCGAGACCTGCGGCGGCGCGCTGCACATGGTGGATATCCGCGAGCCGCTGAGTCCCAAGTTCGTCGGCTGCTATGCCGAGCCGGCACTTGGCCGGCAGCGCACCGGTTACACCCACGACGCGCAGTGCGTCACCTATCACGGCCCCGATGCCCGCTATCATGGACGCGAGGTCTGCTTGACGTCCTCGGAGACGGGGGTCGGCATCGCGGACGTGACCGACAAGGCAAAGCCCCGGACTGTGAGCATCGCGTCATATCCCAACGTTGGCTACGCGCACCAGGGCTGGCTGAGCGACGACCACCGCCACTTCTTCCTCGACGACGAGCTGGACGAGCTGGCCGGCACCGCGCCCAAGACCCGCACGGTGGTGTTCGACCTGACCGACCTGGAGGATCCGGTGGTCGCCAAGGAGTTCTACGGCACCACCGCGGCCTCGGACCACAACCTGTACGTCAGAGGCCGCTACATGTACCAGTCGAACTATGTGGCGGGGCTCCGGGTGGTGGATGTGAACGATCCGGCCAACCCGGTCGAGGTCGCTTACTTCGACACCGTACCCTTCGGTGACAACCTCCCGGGGTTCTCCGGCTCCTGGAGCAACTACCCCTACTTCAAGAACGGGGTGGTGGCGGTGAGCAGCATGCGCGAGGGGCTCTTCCTCGTCCGCTATCAGCCGAGCACAGTCGTCCCATGACGGGCGCACACCGGGCCGCGGCGCTGGCCGCCCTCCTCGCCGCCGGCCCGCCGACGCTGCAGGCGCAGCTGTACGTGCCCAACCAGGACGATGCCACCGTCTCGGTGATCGACCCCGCCACGCGGCGGCTCCTACGCACGGTGGATCTCCGCCGCTACGGCGTGGGCGACAACGCCAAGCCGCATCACGTGCAGGTGGAGCCCGACGGGAGCGCGTGGTACGTCACGCTCATCGGGGCGGGAAAGGTGCTCAAGCTCGACCCGAAGAACAAAGTGCTTGGCAGCGTGGACATGGAGGTCCCCGGCCTCATCGCGCTGCACCCCACCCAGGACCTGATGTTCGTCGGCCGGTCGATGAGCGCGGTAAATCCGCCCGTCCCGGATCGCCGTCATCCGTCGCTCCGACATGACGCTCCTCGAGGAAGTGGACCTGCTCTTTCCTCGGCCCCACGGCATCGCCGTCCACCCCACCGGCAACGTGGTGTATGTCGCGAGCCTCGGCACCAACCAGATCGCCACCGTCGGCGTGGATCAGGGAGAGGTGCGTCTTCTCAACGTGGGCGGGATGGCGAAGGGCTTCGTGCACGCGACCGTCTCTCCGGATGGGAGCCTGCTTGCCATCACCGCCGAGCTGACCGATTCGCTTCTGGTGTTCGACCTGAAGAATCCGCTGATCCCCAAGCTCGCGCGCGGGCTGCGGATGCCGGACGGGCCGTTCGAGTCGGCCTTCACCCCTGACGGCCGCTGGATCTTCGTCACCGCTCTCAATGCGAACCGGGTCGCCGTAGTCGACATGCGCGACTGGTCCGTGCGCGTGATGCCGGAGCACCCCGGCTTCGGGCAGCCGCACGGCATCGCGTTCTCGCCCGACGGATCCCGGGTCTTCGTGGGAAACCGCCATCAGCTCGGTGGCGTCCACGACCACGCCGGCGGCCGTCCGGCCGGGACCGGAACGGTAGTTGCCATCTGCGTCGAGACCGGCAACGTGGACACGGTCCTGAGCGTCGGGCACTATGCGGCCGGGCTGGGGATGACGCCCGCGCGGCCCGGCAACGTGGCCGCACCCAGGCCCTGCCGCTGACGTTGCGGCTCGGTCCTCTCCTCCTCTTCGGCGCCGTGGCGGCGTGCGCCGGGGGCACCGCACCCGGCACCGCTCCCTCGACGCGAGGGCCCGCTTTCCGGCCCGTGATCTCGCCCTTTCCCGTGACCGACGCCGCCGGCAAGTCCCTGGAACTGGCCTTCGCCGGCGGGTTCAATGCCCCGCGTCCCCAACTGGTTGATGCCGACGGGGACGGCGACCTCGATCTCTTCGTGCAGGAAGTGACCGGAAGCGTCGCGCTGTACCAGCGCGCGGGCGAGGCGGACGGGCTGCCGCGGTTCGTCTTCCGTACGTCCAAGTACGCCGGCCTCGACGTGGGCGAGTGGTATCGTTTCGCCGACGTGGACGCCGATGGCGATCTCGACCTCCTGGCCGAGCAGCCGTTCAGCTACATCAAGTACTATCGGAACGACGGCGCGCGCGGTGCCCAAAAGTTCGTGCTCGCCGCCGACACCCTGAAGGACACCGACGGCACGCCCATCTTCTCCGACCGCCAGAACATTCCCCAGCTCGGCGATCTCGACTGCAACCTCCGGTCCGACCTCCTGATCGGGCGGGTCGACGGCACTGTTGGACGCTACGAGGCGGTGCCATCAGTACCCGGCCACGCGCCGGCGTTCCGCCTGGTGGCGAAGGAATTCGAGGGCATCCGCATTCTCGGGCAGCAGGTCGGGCCGCCGATGCCCTTTACCCCTGGCCCCAGCATGCACGGCGCCAACACGATGGCGCTCGCGGATTACGACGGCGATGCCGACCTCGATCTGTTCTGGGGAGACTTCTTCGAGCCGGGGCTGTTGCTCATCCCCAACGGCGGCACCTGTGCCAAGCCTAGCCTCAGTGGCACACCGATGCAGTTCCCGGTCGGCCGGCCGCTGCTTACCTCAGGCTACAACGCGCCGGCCTTCGGCGACCTGAGCGGTGACGGGCGGGCCGACCTGGTGGTCGGAGTGCTCGGCGGGGCGTACAACCCGCTGCGAACGTCGTCCGAAAACCTCTACTACCTGGCGCGCGGCCAGGGCGAAGAGTGGGAGTTGCGGAGCCGACGCCTGCTCCCGGTGCTCGACATCGGCAGCGAGACGATTCCCGCGATCGCCGATCTCGATGGAGACGGCGACCTGGACCTGGTGCTCGCGAACAAGCTCGACCCGTCGGATCTCCGGCGGTCGCTGGTCTACCGGCTCGAGAACGTCGGGCATGCGGGCCGCCCGGCGTTCAGGATGAGGGCGCCGCTCGATCTGGGCGAGAGATTCCACGCCGCACCGGCCTTCGGCGACCTCGATGGAGACGGGCGGCTCGACCTGATCCTGGGGCAGTGGGGGCCGCGGCTGGCCTGGTACCGCGCTACCGCGGGGGATTACGAGGCGGTCGACACCGCGCTCGTGACCATCACCCGCGGGAGCAACACGGTGCCAACTCTCGGTGACCTCGACGGCGACGGGGACCAGGATCTGATCGTCGGGGAATCGTCGGGATGGCTCAACTACTACCGGAATGACGGTGGACCGTCACAACCCCGGCTCACCCTGGTGAGCGACGAGTTCGAAAAGATCCAAGCCGGCCGCCGGAGCGCCCCGCTGCTTTCCGATCTCGATGGGGACGGAGATCTCGACCTGCTGGTCGGTTCGGAGAACGCCGGCCTCGCGCTGTTCCGAAATGAGGGCAGCCGTACCGTGCCGCGGCTGGTGCGGGACTCGGCCTTCAGCGTGGCCGCTCCGGTGCTCGCCGCGCCGGCGGCCGGGGATCTCGACGGCGATGGGGACCTCGACTTGATCGTGGGCGGGGCGGGCGGGGGAGCGGTGTATCTAGAGCAAGTCGAGTAACTCCGTCGCTCGAACAAACTCTCGTCTCGAGCAATAGGTGTCATCCCGAGCAATAGCTGTCATCCCGAGCGCAGCGAGGGATCCTGCCGGCCGGGATCGACGCCCCGCCGGCAAGATCCCTCGCTGCGCTCGGGATGACAAGCTCGATCGGAATCGACTATTTCCGCGGCCTCCCACCATGCGAGAGGCGGTCCACTTCGCTCTCGCTCATCTTGCTGGTATCGACGTCGCTCTGGCCGGTGACTCGGTGCCAGGCGTCGCGCACCGCATCCTTCACTCGCTCCCACGTGGCTTCCACCCCACCTCTGCCTTCGTAGCGATCCCACCCCGTCCGCAGGTCGGACTCCACTTCGCTCCAGTTGCGACCCATATGATGGCGACCCGACTCGAATCCGTATTTGTAAGCCGGGCGGAATTCCTCGTACTTGCGTCCGGTGGCGTAGGGGCGGGCCCCATAGTTCTCACGCCACCAGGCATCCTCTTGATCCCAGCTGTTGTCAAACGCCATGACTTCCTCCAGTGCGTGGTATTCGAAAAGCGCTGGCTCACCGCTATGCTAACCCCACGCGACGTCTCGTATCGTGACCTCCGTCACGTTTTCGTGGCATGTTTTCGCGAGGCTCACAGAACGCGGGAGGCCGGCTCGTATGCCAGCTCACGACCCTCGCCCGCCGCGCGAAGGAGCAGCGCGCCGCGGCTCATGTCCCCCCGACCGACGAAGTCGGTGGGAAAGAGCAACCGCTCGCCCACTACGTCGAGCAGCACGTCCAGGTACTTCCCCGTCGCCACGCTGCCGAGCAGAACCAGGTCTACGGCTGGATCCCCGGCCAATCGGGCAACATCCCGCACCAGCGGCGCGCGATATCGCGGGTCATCGGCCCGAATGTCCACTGAGCCGAACGCCCGCAGGTCGTTCACTCCTACCCTGGCTTCCGCGGCCATGAGCCCCCGGTTGGAGGTGATCACCTGGACCCCGGACACCGCGGTGGGAGGCCGAGCGAATCGGGAGGCGTAGGCGAGCTTCCCGCGGAAGTAGAGTCCGCTCAGGAAGCTGAACGCCTCACCCAGAGGCGCTCCCTCGGTGCCGCGGAGCCGCACCGCGAGAGGGAAGCTCGCCCTGTCCCCCAGAAGCAGCGCGGCCCGCTTCCCACCGCAGTGCGCCGGGGAGAGCAGGAAAATCCGGGACGATCCGGCTCGGCGGGATGGCATGCATTACCCTGCGGCGGCAACGGACCTCAGGTCCGTGCCATAGGTCACGTCGCGACGCCACGCTGGCGCGTCTTCCCGAGGTGGGTTAGCGTGGCTCGAGGGAGGGCCGAGCGTGGATCGCAGATTCTGGTGGGGCGCGGCTTCGTTGCTGTCGGTTGTGTGCGCGCTGGGGTGTGGCTCGGAGCCGCCGGGCGGCCCCACCACCGTGACCGTCTCGGGCAGCGTGCTCGGCGCAGAGGGACAGATCCTTCGCCTGCAGCTGGAGCGGTTCGACCGGGAGCACCCGGAGATCCGGGTCGAGATGCAGCCGACCCCCGACGCCGCCGACCTCCGCCACCAGCTCTACGTCCAGTGGCTCAACGCGAGAGCCGCCGATCCCGACATCCTCCAGGTGGACGCGATCTGGACTCCCGAATTCGCCGCCGCGGGCTGGATCCTCTCGCTCGATCGATTCGGTCCCGACACCGCCGCGTTTTTCCCCGTGACCATCGAGGCCAATCGCTGGCAAGGAGAACTGTTCGCGCTGCCCTGGTTCGTCGATGTGGGGATGCTCTACTGGCGCACCGATCTCTTCCGCAAGGCGCCCGAAACCTGGGACGAGCTGGAGCGGGAGGCCCGGCTCGCCATGGCCGACGGGTCTCCCCGCTACGGGCTCGTATGGCAGGGCGCCCGGTACGAAGGTCTGGTGACCGTCTTCCTCGAATACCTGGGCGGCTTCGGCGGCCGGATCCTCGATGGCGGGCGCGTCACGGTGCACCAGCCGCCCGGCGTGCGGGCACTCACCACCATGCGCGATCAGATCCACCCCAAAGGGGTCGTGCCGACCCGGGTTCTGACCTGGCATGAGGAGGAGCCGCGTTTCGCCTTCCAGAACGGCGAGGCCGCGTTCATGCGGAACTGGCCCTACGCCGTGAGCCCGATGCAGGACAGCGCTCAATCCAGGGTGGCCGGGCGGTTCGCGGTGGCACCGATGCCGGCGGCGCCGGGCGGACGGCACACGGCCTCCTTCGGCGGCGCGCAGCTCGCGGTCAACGCCTTCAGCCCCGAAGCCGAGGCCGCATGGCTCGTCATCGACTACCTCACTCGGCCGGAGCAGATGCTGGAGCGCGCGAAGGTCGTGGGACAGTTCCCCACCCGCACCGCGGTCTATGACGATCCGGCGCTCGCCGAGGCGCTTGCCATACCGCCGGCCCAGGCCCGCGAGATCGTCGAGGCGGCCGTGCCCCGGCCGGTCACCCCGGTATACACCCAGCTGTCGGAGATTCTTCAGATTCAACTGCACCGTGCCCTCAGCCGGCAGGCGGAGCCCGGGCCGGCCCTGGCGCGCGCCGCTTCGGAGATGCAGGCGCTGCTCGACCGGGTGGGACTCGGCAGAGGCGGCGTTGCGGTCCGCTGAGCCGCGGGGCGCCGAACGGCGCGAAGCGCGGCTGGCCTACGGGATGGTGGCGCCCGCGGTGGCCACGATCCTGCTCGTCGCGCTCTTCCCGCTGAGCTGGACGATCTGGGAGTCACTGCATCTGCACGACCTCCGAATGCCCTGGCTGGGCCAGCCGTTCGTGGGGCTGGAGAATTACGCCGACGTGCTCGGCGATCGCAGGTTCTGGGGAGCGATGGGTCACACCGTCTGGTTCGCCGTCGCCAGCGTGAGCCTCGAGTTGGTGCTGGGGTGCGTGCTGGCGCTGGCGATGAACCGGACCTTCCGCGGGAGGGCGCTGGTGCGGGCGTCCATCCTGATTCCGTGGGCCATACCCACCGTAGTGGCGGCCCTGGTGTGGCGCTTCATGTTCGAGGGTCTCGAGGGCTGGCTCACCCACGACCTGCTGGCGTGGGTTCCGGTGATCCTGTCGGACGTGTGGAAGACCACGCCGTTCGTCGCCCTGCTGCTGCTGGCCGGATTGCAGGGGATCGACCCGTCGCTTTACGAGGCGGCGCGGATCGACGGCGCGTCGCCCTGGCGCCAGTTCCGCTACGTGACGCTGCCCCTGCTGGCGCCGGCGATTCTGGTGGCGCTGATCTTTCGCACGCTGGATGCGTTCCGGGTGTTCGACCTGATCTACGTCCTCACCGGTGGCGGGCCCGGCACCGCCACCGAGCCGATCGCGCTCTACACCTTCAACTCGCTCATGCACAATCTCCGGTTCGGGTACGGCTCCGCCCTGTCGGTGCTGGTCTTCCTCGTCACCTTCCTCCTGGCCCTCGGATACATTCGGCTGCTCGGCCGCGGGCTCACCGAGACCCGCCAGTGAAGGAACAGGGGCGCTGGGCCTCGCTGGTCATCGCCGCTCTGGTGGTCGCGGCGGCGTTCCCGTTCTTTCGCGCGGTCGCCGGCTCGCTCACGCCGGAGGCGCAGCTCTTCGAGGGCGCCCCGCTGTGGCCGAGCCCAGCGGTGCTCGATCACTATCGAGCGCTCTTCACCGAGCGCGCATTCTGGCTGCCGATCCGGAACTCGCTGGTCGTGGCCGGCGCCACGACGATCTTCTGCGTCACGATCGGCTCGCTCTGCGCCTACGCGCTGGCCCGGCTCCGGTTTCGCGGCAAGGCACTATTGCTGGGCGTGATCCTGGCGGTCAGCATGTTTCCCCAGATCGCGGTAGTTTCACCGCTCTTTCTCCTCCTCCGCAGCGTCCGCCTCATCAATACCTATCCGGGACTGGTCCTGCCGTACCTCACCTTCGCGATGCCCCTCGCCGTCTGGCTGCTGGTGGGCTACTTCCGCCAGCTGCCTGCCGAGCTGGAAGAGGCGGCGATGGTGGACGGCGCCAGCCGGCTCCGCGCGTTCCGCGAGGTGATTGTGCCGCTGGCATTGCCCGGACTCGCGGCGACCGCGATCCTCACCTTCGTGTACAGCTGGAACGAGTTCCTCTTCGCCCTCTCGTTCACGCTGGGGCCCGAGCGGCAGACGGTGCCGGTGGCGATCGCGCTCTTCCGGGGCCAGTACCAGGTACCCTGGGGCCAGGTGCTCGCCGCGGCGATCGTCGCGACCGCCCCGGTGGCGGTGCTGGTGCTCGCGTTCCAGCGCCGGATCGTCCAGGGACTCACCGCCGGCGCGGTAAAGGGCTGACCCATGGCCGCCATTCGTCTCGAGACAGTCTGGAAGACCTATCCCAACGGACACGTCGCCGCCCGCGGCGTGGACCTGGACATCGCCGACGGCGAGTTCGTGGTGCTGGTCGGCCCGTCCGGCTGTGGCAAGAGCACGGCGCTCAGGATGATCGCTGGGCTGGAGACTCCGAGCGCGGGCAAGGTGATCATCGGGGACCGCGACGTGACCGAGCTGCCGCCCCAGGAGCGCGACATCGCGATGGTGTTCCAGAGCTACGCTCTCTATCCTCACATGACGGTCCGGGAAAACCTCGCGTTCGGCCTGCGCATGCGCGGGGTGGCGGCCGCCGTGATCACCGATCGGGTGAGCGGAGCCGCCGCGGCGCTCGGCCTGGACAGCGTGCTCGACCGAAAGCCGGGGCAGCTCTCGGGAGGCCAGCGCCAGCGCGTGGCGCTCGGGCGCGCCATCGTCCGGGAGCCGAAGGCGTTCCTCTTCGACGAGCCCCTATCCAATCTCGATGCCAAGCTCCGGCTCGAGACCCGGGCGGAATTGGCGCGGCTGCATCGCCGGCTGGCCGCCACCATGGTCTATGTCACCCACGACCAGGAAGAGGCTCTGACGCTGGGCAGCCGGGTGGCGGTGATGCGCGAGGGACAGGTCGAGCAGATCGGCCCCCCGCTGGAGGTGTACCGGCGCCCCGCCACGGTCTTCGTGGCGACGTTCGTAGGGTCGCCCGCGATGAACCTGCTGCCGGCCGGTCTGCTGCCGAGTGTGCGGGCCGCAGGTTCGACGCCGGCGGCGGGTGAGACCCTTGGGGTGCGGCCGCACGATATCTCCGTGGTGCCCGCGGGCGGCGGGGATCATGATGCTCTGGTGGATGTCGTGGAGCCGCGGGGAAGCGAGCTCCTGATCTACCTTCGGCTGGGGACCGGCGGTGAGGGTCCCGAAGTACGGGTCATCGCCCCGCCCGACCTGGACGTCGCCCCCGACCGGGTCGTGGGCCTCCGGTTCGACCGCGCACGGCTGCATTTCTTCGACCCGGCAACCGGCCGCCGAGTTTCTTGAGGCGTAGCTTGAGGCTTAGATCACAGCGGCCGGCAACGGTTTCCGGCATCATCACAGCACGGGGACCGCATCCGTCCCGAGAACCGAGCATCCAAGGGAGGCAACATGGGTAAACGGGTACGGACCCGCGACGGGATCGGCCGGGACCTCCTGAAGGGCGCCGTCGCTGGGGCGGTCGCGACCTTCGTGATGGGCAAGGTGACCGGTTACATGTACGAGCACGAGGATCGCGACGCGCGCCGGAAGGAGGACGACGTCCGCGGAGGGCGCAGCTCGTACGAGGTCGCCGCGGAAAAGGCGGCATCGGTCGCCGGCACCTCCCTCGACCCCGGCCGGCGGGCGCAACTGGGCTCGGCCATCCACTGGGCGCTCGGCATCGGCGCCGGCGCGGCGTATGCTGTCCTTCGCCGCCGGGTTCAGGGTCTCGGCAGCGTCGCCGGAACCGCGTTCGGCACCGGATTCTGGGCGTTCATGGACGAGGGACTCGTGCCGGCCCTGGGGCTGACCCCGGGGGCCACCACGTTCCCTTGGCAGGCTCACGCGCGCGGCCTGGTCGGCCATCTCACCTTCGGCACCGTCACTGACGGCACGCTCCGGCTGCTTGACCGAGTAGCCTGAGCAGGAGGCATGCGTGACACACGAGAAGCAGCGAAATGCCGAGGAGCTCAAGCAAAACCTCACCCCGCTGCAGTACAAGGTGACGCAGGAGGAGGGAACCGAGCCGCCGTTCCGTAACGAGTACTGGGACAAGAAGGAGCCCGGGATCTACGTGGACGTGGTTTCCGGTGAGCCGCTCTTCAGCTCGCTCGACAAGTACGACTCGGGCACCGGGTGGCCCAGTTTCACCCGGCCGCTCGAGCCCGACCACGTGACGGAGCGGGAGGACCGCTCCCTGCTGATGCCCCGTACCGAGGTGCGGTCCCGCGACGCCGACTCGCATCTCGGCCACCTGTTCGACGACGGTCCGGCACCCACTGGACTTCGCTATTGCATGAACTCCGCGGCCCTGCGGTTCATCCCGTTTGAGCGGCTGGAGGCAGAGGGCTACGGTCGCTACCTGCCCCTGTTCGAGCAGACCCGGAAGTAGGGCAGCGGCGGCCTTCGGCGCGCCACGGTGCGGGGCGACGTAGATTGAGGCGTCCTGACATCCTCCATGATACGTATCAGAGCCGGCCGACTGATCTCGCCCGCGTGCGCCCTGATCTCCGCCTGTCATTCGGGCGAGCCGGAGTACACCGAGAGGTGGGCCCCCGGGCCGCCGCTCCCCGAGCCGGTCCAGGAGCTGCACGCCGCCGTCCTGCGCGGGCGGATCTACGTGGCCGGCGGTATCACCGGGGAGGCATACGGCAGCACCGTCGTGTACCGGCTCGACTCCGCGGCCTCGGCCTGGGAACGGGTCGCCGACCTGCCGGCTCCTCGCCATCACATGCCCCTCGCCGTCGTCAACGACACCCTCTATGCCATCGGCGGCCTCGGGCCCGGGGGATTCACACCGGTCGCGACGCATTGGATCTATGCCGACGGAGAGGACCGGTGGATCCCGCGCGCGCCGTTGCCCGAGCCGAGGGGCGCCAGCGCCGCCGTGGTGGTGGAGGGACGCATCGTCGTCGTGGGCGGATTCGGCGCCGGCACGCACCTCTCGGATTCCACCGTCATCTACGACCCGGGGACCGATCGCTGGAGCCACGCGGCGGGGCTTCCGACACCCCGTGACCACCTCGCGGCGGTCCGGGTGGGCGATGAGGTGTTTGCCGTCGGCGGCCGTCCTCTCCGGGCCGATCGCAACTATGACCGGCTGGAGTCGTACCGTCCCGCCACCGGGCGGTGGAGCACGCGCGAGCCGATGCCCACGCCGCGCGGGGGGCTGGCCGCGGTCGGGCTCGATGGACGGATTCACGTCTTCGGCGGAGAGACCGCACGCAGCGTGTTCGAGGAGCATGAGGTGTACGACTCGCGGTCGCGCGCCTGGACCAAGCTGCAGCCGCTCCCCACTCCGCGGCATGGGGTGGCCGCGGCCGTCCTGGCGGGACGGATCTACCTGATCGGCGGCGGGCCCCGCGCCGGCCTGGCGCAAACCGACGTGGTCGAGATCTTCACGCCGTGATGCCGGAGCCCGTCCCCCCCAGGTCCGTCGCCATTCTTCCGGCGCTGCGATATATCGCCGTGGTCGTGCTCCTGGCCGCACTCTACGCAGCGGCTGCCTGGGTCGGTCTCCGCTACGCGACCATAGGCCACAGCGTGTCGCTGGTGTGGCCCCCCGCCGGCATCGCGTTCGCGGCCTTGGTGTTGTTCGGCAACCGCCACTGGCCGGGCGTGATGATCGGCGCTTTCGTGGCCAACGCCGCGACCCCGATTCCGCTGGCGGCCGCGCTGGCCATCGCGGCCGGCAACACCGTCGAGGCGCTGCTCGCCGCCTCGCTTCTCCGCCGTGTGGCCGGCTCGCGCCCTCAGCTCGAGGAGCCCCGCCAGACCCAAACGCTCATTCTGCTCGCCGCGCCGGCGGGTGCGATGATAGCGGCGCTCGTCGGCCTGGGTGCCCTGCTGGTGACGGGCGCCCTCGCGCCCCGCGCCGCTCTGCAGGCGTTCCCCATCTGGTGGGCCGGCGACGTGCTCGGCATGCTGGTCATCGCGCCCGTCCTGTTCAGCTGGTCGGTCCGCCCGCGAATTCGCGATACCCGCCGGCTGCTCGAGGTGGTCGGCCTTGTCGTCGGGACCGCGGTCGCCGCGGATTTCGGCCTGCTGCAGTCCATCCCGCTGCCGTTTCTGGAGGAGGTGCAGTACGAATACCTCCTCTTCCCCATCGTGGTCTGGGCGGCGGTCCGGTTCGGTCCCCGCGGTGCGTCGCTGGTCACGCTCGTCGTTGCCGGAGTGGCGGTGTGGCAAACGGCCCGCGGAGGAGGACCCTTCGTCGGCGCCAACGGCGGGAAGCTCTTCGCGCTCGCGTGCTATCTCCTCGCGCTCGCGGTCACCGGGCTGGTCGTGGCCGCCGCGGTCTGGGCGATACGGGACCGGGCGACTCGCGCGCTGCAACGGAGCGAGGAGCGCCTCCGCCTGGCCCTCGATGCGGCGCGAATGGGGATCTGGTACTGGTCGGTGGAGAGCAACGCGCTGATCTGGGACGACAACCTGCGCGGGCTGTACGGCCTCGGCCCGGACGACGTAGTCACCGATTACGAGCACTTCATGAGCCGGGTGCACCCCGACGACCGGCCGTTCGTGGCGCGATCGGTGGAGAGCGCCCTCACGAAGGGCGAGGCGCTGGACTACGAGTTCCGGATCCTGCTCCCGGACGGTCGGGTGCGCTGGATCGCAGATCAGGGCACGGTCGTCCGCGACGGGCAGGGCCGGGCGCGCTATCTCACCGGCGTCTGCATGGACGTGACCGACCGCCGCTCGTCCGAGGAGCGGCTCCGCCAGTCCCACCGCATGGAATCGGTCGGCCGGCTCGCCGGCGGCGTGGCGCACGAGACCAACAACCAGATGAGCGTGGTCCTCGGCGCGGCGGCGTTCATCCTCGCACGGTCCGACGTCCCCGAGGCTGTCAAGGCCGATGTCGAGCACATCCGAAAGGCGGCGGAGCGCACCTCGAGCGTGACGGCGCAGCTGCTGGCCTTCAGTCGGCGCCAGATCCTGCGGCCGGTGGCGCTGGAGCTGAATACACTGGTCCGGAGCTGGGAGACGGTGCTTCGGAGGGTCATGGGCGAGGACTGCACCGTCCTGCTGCGTCCGGGGGACGGCGTGAGTGCCATCCGGGCCGACCCGGGGCAGCTCGAGCAGGTGCTGCTGAACCTGGCGCTCAACGCCCGCGACGCGATGCCGCGGGGTGGCACGCTCACGGTCGAGACCTTCGCCGCGGAGATTACCGGAGACTACGCCAGGAGCCGTCCCGGTGTGGTGATCCGCCCGGGATCCTACGTGGTGCTCGCGGTGAGCGACACCGGGCACGGCATGGATCGCGACACGCTGGATCACGTGTTCGAGCCGTTCTTCACCACCAAAGGTGTGGGGCACGGCACCGGTCTCGGACTCTCGACCGTCTACGGCATCGTGAAGCAGTCCGACGGGTACGTCTGGGCATACAGTGAGCCGGGGCGGGGCAGCACGTTCAAGGTCTACCTGCCGGTGGCCGGGCCGGACGCGGAGAGTCCGGCGCTCCGCCGCCAGCTCACGGTCGCGCGTGGCCGGCCGGGGGGAGTCGGTACTCCTGGTCGAGGACGACGAGGGCGTGAGGCGGATGACCAGGCGTGCGCTGGAGGAAGGGGGCTACCGGGTCCTGGAGGCGGCCGACGGCCTCCTGGCGCTGGAGGTCCTCAAGTCCACCAGCGGCCGGATCGGGCTCGTGCTCACCGATGTCGTCATGCCCGGCATGAGCGGCCGCGACCTCGCCGATCGGGTCGCCGAGCTGTGGCCGGGAACGCCGGTGCTGTTCACCTCGGGATACACCGATGGGGAGATCGCCCGCCGCGGATTGCTCCGGCCGGACTCAGCCTTCATCCAGAAACCGTTCGGGCCCGACACCATCCTCCGGATCGTGCGCGAGCGGCTCCAGGGGGCTAGCTTGCCCTAGACGTCCTCGCCGCGTCCACCCGCGGCGACGCTCGATCACGAGACCCTGCATGATGGAAAACCTCCGCCGGCGGCTCGCCCGCTGGCGTACCACCCCTGCCGCCTGGATCTGGCCTCTCGCGGCCGTCACGCTGCTCGCGGCCGCCGCCCTCGGCCTGCGCTGGTGGCGGGCGCTTGCCGGTCACCCCTCCAACCGTCACCTATTCGGCGTTCCTCGCCCGGCTGGACCAAGGGGCCGTCCGGTCGATCACCGTCATCCCCGGTTCCGAGGTCCGTGGGGTCTGGTCCAGGACGGTGGAGACGGCCCCGGCCGGCGCCGGGTTCAGGGTGGAATATCCGACCTTCGAGGTGACCCCGGTGCTGGAGCGTGCGGAGCGCGCCGGTACACCGGTGACGCTCGAGCGCCAGAGCGGCCTCAACCCTGAATTCTGGCGCGAAGTGATCCTGGTGGCGGTGGCGCTGGTCGTGATCGGGTTCGTCCTGCGCCGGCAGATCGGCGGGGGGTCGGACATGGGAGGGATCGGCGCCGCGAGGCGGAGCCGTACCACCTTCGGCGACGTGGGCGGCCACGAGGGCACCGTGGCCGAGCTGCGAGAGCTGGTGGAGTTCCTCAAGGCGCCCAACGCGTTCCAGGCGGTCGGCGCGCGAACCCCGAAGGGGGTTCTGATGTTCGGCCCGCCCGGCACCGGCAAGACCCTGATGGCCCGGGCGGTCGCGGGCGAGGCGGGGGTGCCGTTCTTCGTTATCAGCGGCAGCGAGGTCACCGGTTTCCTGATCGGCCTCGGCGTCGCCCGGGTCAAGAAGCTTTTCCGCCAGGCGCGGCGGCGTGGCGGGGTGATCTTCATCGACGAGCTCGACGCCATCGGCGGCCGCCGCGGGCGGAATCAGAGTCACAACGAGGATGACCGTACCCTCAACCAGCTCCTGGTGGAGATGGACGGGTTCTCGCCCCGCGAGCACGTGCTCGTGATCGGCGCGACCAACCGGCAGGAGGACCTCGATCCGGCGCTGCTCCGGCCCGGCCGGTTCGACCGCGCCGTCGCCGTCGGCCTGCCCACCGCATCGGAGCGCGAGGCGATCCTGCGACTGCACGTGCGGCAGCGGGGCGTGCCGCTCAAGGACGACGTGGATCTCGCCCGGCTCGCGCGGCTCATGCCGCAGAACAGCGGCGCGGACCTGGCCAACCTGGTGAACGAGGCCGCGATCGCCGCGGCGCGCGAGCGCACCGCCCTGGTCGCGTGGCATCACTTCGAGCAAGCGCGGGACCGCCTCCTCCTGGGGAAGGAGCGCACCGGCTTCCGCGCCACCGACGACGAGTGGCGCGCGGTGGCGGTGCACGAAGCGGGGCACGCGCTCGCCGGCCTGCTCTTCCACGCGGAGGACGGACTGCACAAGGTCACCATCCAGCCGCGCGGGCAGGCCATGGGCGTCGCCCACTTCTCCCCCGGCGAGCAGGTGCTCCACACCCGCAGGTACCTCGAGGGGCAGATCTGCAAGGGGCTCGGCGGACGCGCCGCGGAGGAGATCGTGTTCGGGCACGACGCGGTGACCAGCGGGGCCAAGGCCGACCTTCAGCACACCACCCGGGTCGCCCGCGAGATGGTCTACAAGCTGGGGATGGGACCCCACACCGGCCTGGTCGCGTTCGACGAGCGGGAGAGCGGCGGTGCGGTGAGCGGCGAGCTGCACGCGGCGATGGACCGGGACGTCCGGCTCATCGTGGAGCTGCTGTATACCCGGGTGCGCGAGGCGATCGAGCTGCACCGCCCCGCCCTGGAGGCGCTGGCCGAGGCGCTGCTCGACCGGGAGACGCTCGAAGGGAACGAGGCGCTGTCGATACTCGAGTCTCACGGCGTCTCGATGGAGGAGGCGCTCCGCCGCCGCGCCATGGACGACCGGGCGCGCGGAGCCAGACGCCCGGGCATGATCCGAGGTTGATCCTACCCGCCCTCCATGTGACCGCTGTCACCACTCCCGGGCGAACTTCCTCCTACGCTGCTCTCTGAACTCTTCAGAGGAGGGCAGCATGTCTCACCGCTTCAGGATTCCAATGGGCCTCGCCGCGAGCGTCCTGCTGGTCGGAGTGTTCTCCGCCTGCGGCGACCGGGCGAATCGCGACGAAACCGGCAGCGCAGCCGGGTCTCCCAGCGACACCAGTGCCGTAGCCACCGACACGCTCCCCAGCCCAACCAATCTTCCCGATCTCAGCGACGCCAACATCGTCGCCCTGCTCGACCACGCCAACGAGGCCGACAGCTCGGCCGGCGCGCTCGCATCGAAAAAGGCGACCAATGCGGAGGTGAAGAAGTTCGCCAAGATGATGATGGCCGATCATCATCAGCTCCGAAAGCAAGGCGCGGACCTCGCGAAGAAGCTGGGTGTCACCCCCCAGCCGCCTGCCGACGATCCGGTCACCGCACTGGCCCAGCAGGAGATGGAGGCGCTCCGGACTGCCGAGAAGGGACCCGACTTCGACCGGACCTATATCCAGCAGGAGATCACGGCCCATCAGGCGGTGCTGGATCTGGCCGACCGGGCCCACGAGGCAGCGGGTAACGCGGAGCTCAAGGCCCTGATCGAACAGGCCCGCCCGCTCATCGAAAACCACCTCAAGCAGGCGCAGGCCATCGAGAAGGAGATCGGCACCACGGCGTGAGGCCGCGCCTCAGAAGCCTTCGAGCGCCCAGAGATCTCCCCCTCTGGGCGCCGCGCGGTCGAACAGGATCCAGCGCCCGTCGGGTGACCAGAGCGGGTAGTCGATGCGCACGTCGGGATCGGCGAACTGATATACCTGATATGGGGACCGCCCGTCCACCGGGTATGCCCAGAGCACCTTGTGACTGCGCACGTCCATGATCAGCGATTGTGACGGCGAAAAGGACATGTGCCCGCCGCTCATGACCGGAGGGAGAGTGGTCAGCTCTCCGCTCGCGATATCCACCCGGAAGATCTGCATCTGCCTGTCGCGCTCACCGCGGAACACCACGGCCCGCGTCCCCGGTCCAAACCAGGAAATGCCCCCAGCACCCCACCGAGGCGAGCTGGCGCTGTCCCGAGCCGTCCGCGTTCATGAGCCAGACTTCGGAGCGGCCGCTCCGGTCGGAGACGAACGCGATGTGTTTGCCGTCCGGAGAGTAGAACGGATTGGTATCGAGAGCCGGATCGTCGGTGAGTCTGGCGAGCGTGCTGTCGCCCAATCCGATGCGCCAGACATCGGTGTTCCCGCCGCGCGCCGAGAAGAAAACCAGCGCGCTCCCGTCGGGCGACCAGGCCGGCTGGTAGTCGCCGCCCGGCCCCGAGGTGATCTGGCGGACCTCGCCGCTCGAGTCGCGCAGCCACAAGTTCATCTCGCCCGTGCGGTCGGAGTTGAACGCCGTCCGCCGGCCGTCCGGCGACCAGGCGCCGCGGCTCTCCACCCGGGTCGTGGCGAGCACCGCTTCCGGCATGCCCGTGGCCCGGCCGGTCTGGGGTGAGACCGGCAGCCGCCAGAGGTCCGAGTTGATGCCGCGTACGGCGAACACCAGCCGCTGCCCGTCAGGGGCGAGCGAAGCCTGGACGTCCTCGCCCGCCCCGGTGGTCAGCTGCTCCGCCGGACCCGCCGGAGCCCCGACCGGCCCGACCGGAACCCGCCAGACGTTGAGGCCCCCGCCGCGGTTCGAGGAGAAATAGATGGAGCGGCCATCCGGTGCCCATGTCGGGTCGGTGTCGAATACGTAGTCGTCGGTGACCAGCGTCAGGGCCCGCGTGGCGGCGTCCGCGACCGCGATGTCCGACTTGAGCTTCTCGATGCGGCGGAAGACCAGCCTGGTGCCGTCCGGCGACCAGCGGGGCTGGGTGTGGACCACCGCCTCGCTCGAATCGGATGTCAGCTGCCGCGGGTTGCGGCCCCGCGTGTCCGCGACCCAGACCCGTTGCGCGCCCGCGAGGAGCGCGTCGAACGCCAGACGCTGGCCGTCCGGCGAGTAGGATGGATTGAAGGCGTTGTCGAAGAGCCTCGCCTCGCGTGCCGTGGCGAGCTCCGTCGTCCACAGCTCGGCGCCCTCGAAGTAGTACCCGTCGACTTCGGTCGGCTCCAGCTTGCCCGTCGCGGTCGAGCCGCGCACGAACGCGATCCGCGATCCGTCCGGAGACCAGGCGGGTTGGATGTGATCCCGGCGGCCCTGGGTCAACTGCCGCTCGCCGCCGCCCGACATCGGCCGCACGAACAGTTGTCGGTAGCCGTCTACCTCGGCGACGTAGGCCAGCAGCGCGCCGTCGGGCGACCAGGCGGGCCACTCTTCGACCCCCGCGCCGAAGCTGAGCTGAGCCAGCTTCCGCGCGAATCCCGAGGCCACGGTCCCTCCCGACGACCGCCAGGGCGAAGGTTCCTCCCGGGCGGGGGACCTCGTCGCGCGGAGCAACAGGAAAGCGACCACTCCCCCGACGAGCACGGCGCTCGCCGCGGTTGCCACCCGGCCCATTGCCGTGCCTCGCCCCGGAGTATCGGTAGCCCCCAGGCCTTCGGCGAACTCGGCCGCGGTGGCCTGACGCTCGGCGGGCGACTTGGCCAGCGCTCGAGCCAGGACCGGCCTGATGCCGTCGGGAATCAGCGCGCCGGTTCCGCGCGTAAGCATCGGCGCCTGCGTGAGGTGCTTCACTACGACGGCGTGTACCGTGGCCCCGCTGAACGGTGGCTCCCCGGTCAGCATCTCGTACAGGACGCAACCCAGGGCATACACGTCGGTGCGGGCGTCGAGGTCGGCGGCGCCCGTGGCCTGTTCCGGGCTCATGTACGCTGGGGTGCCGACCACGATTCCCGTGCCGGTGAGGCCCGATGGCGTGGACCCGTCGGTCGGTCGGGCGATGCCGAAATCCGCCACCAGCGTGCTGCCGTCGCGTGTGAGGAGGATGTTTTCGGGCTTTACGTCACGGTGGACCACGCCCTGCTCGTGAGCGTAATGCAGTCCACGCGCGGCCTGCCGCGCGATCTCCGACGCCTCTGCCGGTTCGAGGCGGCCCATGCGGCGGAGTCGTTCCCGCAGCGATTCACCCTCGATGTAGGGCATGGTGAACCACAGGATCGGCTCCCCGGAGTGTGTCGCCTCGATCTTTCCGGAGTCGTAGACCGAGACGATGTGCGGGTGCTGCAGGCGCGCGGCGAGCATGATCTCGCGCAGGAACCGCTCGGCCCCGAGCGAGGCCGCCAGCTCCGGCCGGAGAACCTTCAGGGCGACACGCCGCTCGTAGCGGAGGTCCCGGGCCAGCCAGACCGTGGCCATTCCGCCACGCCCCAGCTCGCGCTCGAGGGCATAGCGGCCGCTCAGACCTGTGGCGAGATCCTGGTGACGATGGTCCATCTTCGTGCCGGAGGAGAAGGGGGCTGCGGAGGAATATGGGCGGGGCCCCGGTGAGACCAAAGCCGATCTCGCCGCAGAGGAACCCGTGACCTATCTAGACGCGGTCGCGGGCAGCACCACCAGGCCGAGCGGAACCTGACGCATCCCGCGCCAAGCGCGGGTTTCGCCGCCGTGAGGTCTGAGGAGCAGTTGGCTGGAGATCCCGCCGTCGAGCAACATGGCCCTCCGGCAGCCGAGGGCACCCATCAGAGCGGCCATCTCCGGAGTGGTCAGGCCGAACGGGAGATTGGAGAGTACACCGCCCAGGCCCTCGAAGCGGGTGATCGCGATGACCAGTTTACCCTCGTGGTCGAGCCCGAGACCGAGCCTCGCATCGCGATGGTCCAGGTCTACCCCAAGTCCGGCATCGCGGAGTGGCCGCGGGATCTCGCCGTCCCCAACCAGCAACGAGGGATAGGACTGAAAGGCCTCCCGTACGGCGGGATCTCGCCGAAGGAAGGCTATGCTATCAGGTGAAACCATCCTGATCGTCCCCGCGGAGTCGACCACCAGAGCGGGTGCCAACGGCCCGATACCAGGGGGAAGGCGCTCCTCGCCGCTCTGAACCAGCCAGCCCCACGGCCCCAACGAGCTGAACTGCCCCGTGTTGAGAGCGACGATCGCCTCGGCCGGCGCGGAGTCCACGCTCCAACGCAGCAGGCGTCCGTCTTCACGTCGGGGCAACCGGGTCTCGAGCCGCACCTGCCGGGGGTCGAGCCGAACCAGAATTGCCCGGATGCGCCAGGCCTCGGCGTCGCCGGAGAGCTGGAGCTCCCCCCACTGCACTCCTGGGGCGACCGGCCTCCACTTCACCGCACCGGCCACAGCGGGAAGCGGTCCCTGCCAGCGGGTGGGTGCCTTATCGGCGCGCCACCACTCGCGCCACCCGTCCGGACCTCGCACCGAGAGCGTAGCTGGAGCCCGATGCGCCGCGCCCTCGACCCCCGCTATGGGGCCGAGGGCGGCAGCCAGAAGAAGCAGTAACCGCAGCGTGGGCTCCCCGATCAATGGCCCTGCTTCTCGAGCGCCTTCCCCGCCTTGCAGAGATCGGATTTCCGTTCCTTCAAGGCCGCGACCTCGGTCTCGGAGAAGCCGCCCGTAGCACTTCCGTCACCTCCACACACCATGGGGCGCACCCGCTCCTTCATGATCGCGTACTGTTCCGGCGTCAGCTTCTCCTCTCCGGAAAGCGCCTGGTTCGCCGCGGTGGTCCCCTCCTCGTCGAGGTTGGGGTCGCCGTCGCTGGGCGGGGTCGGCGGTTCCGGAGCTTCCGGCTTCTGACCGCACTTCGTCGAGGCTGCCTGCATCTCGGTCCCGGCCTTGCCGGCTTCAGTCGCGGAGGCCATTCCGGCAGACCGGCTGATCGAATCGCTGATGCGCATCATCTCGGCCATGTCGCCCTTTGCCTGCGCGGCCTCCATCCGTTTCGACAACTCCGCCATTCGGCGATCGAAATCCTCCTTGTCGCCACCGGTGATGTCCTCCTCCGCCTTCTTGGCCTTCTTGTCCATCTTCTCCTGGGCGGGCTTCACGGTGGAGTTCTGGCAACTCTCCCACGTCTGATTCTTGCCCTCGTACTCCTTGAGCCGGGCAGCGTGCCGCTTGTTTTCCTCCTCGTACGCCGCGCGGGCCGCCGCGTTCTTCTTGTCCCTCGCATCGAGCGCGGCCAGCTCCGCGCGGAAGCCGGCCAGCAATCCGTCAGCTCGTTCGTCGGTGATTTCGAGTACCCGGTCGTTGAAGGTCGGTGCGGGCGCGCCTGGTGCGGTGGCCGGGGCCTTCCCGCCGACGGGACCGATCTTCGGCAGCTTGGGCTTGAATTGAGCCATGGCCGGAGCGGCGGCCAGTGCGGTCAACAGGATGAGCGCAGCGGTATGGCGGACGCATGACCTCATACGGACTGCCTCCGGGACTGGGCCACTCCATCGTGGACACGGATCTTCGCTGGGGATGCTGATTGGGCGGGAATATATCCGTTGGGGCCGGCTCGGCCAGGGGACTATCGCTGCGGAAGGACCACGATCTTATGCCGCCATGCCGCCTCGAAACCTTCTCACCTGTGAGTGGGGAGCCATCCGAATGGGACGCACCTCGGACTCGCGAATCGACCCGGACCAGATCTCGGGATGCTCATCGAACCATTCGCGCTCCTCTTCGGGCGCGTCATTCCAACCGTTGTAATCGCAGGTAAGCACAGTCTCCACCTTCCTCGTGTTCTCGCCGGCCCAGAGCGACCGGATCGCGGCCCTATCCCAGCGCATGCGTCGTGCCATCCTTCTGTAGAACGCCTCAGGATGGGGCGAGGTTTCAGTGGCTATTCTTGGGTCATGCGTCACATCGAGCCCCTGCCCATCGATCAAGTCCTGCCCGCGCTGCGCGATGCGCTCCGCGGCGGGACCAGCGCCGTGGTCCAGGCGCCGCCGGGGGCGGGGAAGACCACGCGGGTTCCGCTCGCCCTGCTCGACGAGCCCTGGCTCGCCGGCCGGCGCATCGTGATGCTCGAGCCGAGACGGCTCGCGGCACGGGCTGCGGCGCGGCGCATGTCCGACACACTGGGGCAGCGGGTCGGGGACACAGTGGGCTTCCGGGTCCGGCACGAGTCCGCGGTGGGTCCCGAAACCAGGATCGTGGTGGTGACCGAAGGAATTCTGACCCGGATGCTACAGAGCGATCCGGCGCTCGAGGAGTTCGGTCTGGTCGTCTTCGACGAGTTCCACGAGCGGAGCATCCACGCCGATCTCGGTCTCGCGCTCACCCTCCAGAGCCGCGCCATCCTGCGGGAGGACCTCCGTGTGCTGATCATGTCCGCCACCATCGAGGGTGGGCCGGTGGCTGCGCTGCTCGGCGGTGCACCGTTGGTCACCAGCGAGGGACGGACCCACCCGGTCGAGGTGCGCCATCTGACGCGACGGGCGAACGCCAGGCTCGAGCCCACGGTGGCGGCGGCGGTGCGCCAGGCGCTCGAGACCGAAGCGGGCGATGTGCTCGTCTTCCTCCCCGGCGCGGGCGAGATCCGGCGGGTGGACATGCTGCTGCGCGGCGTGGCCGCCGACGTGATCCCGCTCCATGGAAATCTCCCGCCAGACCAGCAGGACCGCGCCATTCTCCCGAGCCCGCCGGGCACCCGCAAGGTCGTGCTCGCCACGTCCATCGCGGAGACGAGCCTCACCATCGAGGGCGTTCGCGTGGTGGTGGACGCCGGTCTCTCGCGAGTGCCCCGGTATTCGATCAGGAGCGGCATGACCCGGCTGGCCACCGTGCGGGTGTCTCGTGCGTCGGCCGAGCAGCGGCGGGGCCGGGCCGGCCGCCTGGCGCCCGGCGTCTGCTACCGGCTCTGGTCGCGCCAGGAGGACGCAATGCTGCCGGACCGGTCGACCCCCGAGATTCTCCAGGCCGACCTCGCCCCTCTCGCGCTCGACCTGGCTCGGCCGGGGTCCGCGACCCGGCCGAGCTCAGGTGGCTCGATCCCCCTCCGCCAGCCGCCTTCTCAGAGGCACGGTCTCTGCTCGTCCAGCTCGGCGCCCTGGATGGATCCGGCGGCTGCACCCGCCATGGCGGGGCGATGATCCGCCTGGCTCTGCACCCCAGACTGTCCCACATGGTCATGAAGGCCAGCGAGTTGGGCGACCGGGACACGGCTTGCGAGATCGCAGCGCTCCTGACGGAGCGTGACCTGCTTCGTCGGACCGAGGGTGTCTCCGAGGCGGACATTCGGACACGCCTCGATCTCCTTCGGGGGACGACGGTCCGGCAGGACGTGGACCGAGAGGCGCTGCGACGGGCAAGGGCGGAGGTGGCGGTCTGCCGCAGAAGCAGGGCCGTGGGGACGGGGCGAGGGGGTAGCCTCGGCGTGGGCGCGCTGCTCGCCCTGGCCTACCCCGACCGGATCGCCCAGCGGCGTCAGGGGCAGACTGGGCGATTCCTGCTCAGGAACGGACTCGGCGCCTTCCTCGACCCCCAGGGTCTCTCGGGAGAGGATTACCTGGTGATCCCCGAGCTCGACGGCAAGGTGCCGGAGAGCAGGATCCTGGTGGGAGCCCCGATCTCGATCGAGGAGATTCGCGAGCGGTTCGGGAGTGACATCGCGATCGAGGAAGTCGTGAGGTGGGATCCCGGGTCGCGTGCCGTCGTCGCGAGGAGGCGTGAGCGGCTGGGAGCGATCGTGCTTCGCGATAGTGCGATGCGGAATCCCGATCCCTCGCTGGTCGACCAGGCGTTGATGGAGGGTGTGCGGAGGGAGGGTATCGACGTCCTTCCGTGGGATGGTGCCGCGAGACGGACGCGCGAGCGCATCGCCTTCGTCCGCAGTCTGGATCCGGGCTGGCCCGACGTTTCGGACTCGGCGTTGGCGGATTCGTTGGAAGAGTGGCTGGGGCCGCATTCGGCCGGGCTTACACGCCTGGCCGATTTGGCTCTGATCGACCTGGCCGCGGCCCTGCTCGACCGCCTGAATTGGGAGCAGCGGGCCGCCCTGGACCGGCTGGCGCCGACCCATGTGACGGTGCCCAGCGGGTCCCGGATACCGGTCGACTACAGCGATCCCACCCTTCCGGCCCTGGCGGTACGTCTTCAGGAGATGTTCGGGCTCACCGCGACGCCGCGGGTAGGTGGGGGGGCGGTCCCGCTGACGCTCCACCTGCTCTCGCCGGCAGGGAGGCCGGTCCAGGTGACGCGCGACCTCGCGGGATTCTGGGGAACTACGTACTTCGAGGTGCGTAAGGATCTGAGGGGCCGCTATCCCCGGCATCACTGGCCGGACGATCCTCTCCAGGCGACGCCGACCAAGCGGGCTCGGCGGAAGACCTGAGGGGGAACAGACCGCGGGATTAGGCTGTTGGACATACGTGGAAGTGGGCAGGGAAGAAGTGTGCAACGAACCTCCGATTTCGGACATTTAGGCGTAGCGGTCCTCGAGTTCCAGGGCCTCGGTGAGCGATTATATAAGCTGTTTCATGACAACTACTTGTCGGCAAATATGAGGTGTCTACAGCCGGCGGGTGAGAACAGGAGCAGTGCTGTGGCGGTGACCAAGCGGAGGGGTGGGCGGCGGCGTGCGCCTCGGGCGGCCCAGCTGCCCCGGGCGATCGACGAAGGGCGGGAGAGCCTGGACTTTTACCTCCAGGAGATCAGCCGGATTCCGCTCCTGAAAATCGAGGAGGAGACGGCGCTGGCGCGGCGCGCGTTCAAGGGCGATGTCGAGGCGCAGGAAAGGCTGGCCCGGCACAACGTGCGGTTCGTGGTCTCGGTGGCCAAGAAGTTCCAGAATCGCGGCGTGCCCCTGATGGACCTGATCGGCGAGGGCAACCTCGGTCTCATGACCGCGGCGCGAAAGTTCGACCCGGACCGCGGCGTGAAGTTCATCTCGTATGCGGTCTGGTGGATCCGCCAGGCTATTCAGGCGGCGATCGCGCGCCACGGTCGCCCGGTACGGGTGCCCCTGAATCGCACGGCCGACCTGAACCGGCTGGGCCGGGCAACCGTGTTGCTGACGGAGCGGCTCGGGCGAGCCCCCACCACCGAGGAGCTGGTCGAGGCAACCGGTCTGACGCGGGACGCGGTTCGTGCCCTCGGCGCGCTGCACATCGAGGCGCTGCGGCTGGACCATCCCGTGCGCGAGGCCGACGACCGGGGCCGGATGGAGCGGTTCGTTCCCCTCACCCAGGAGGGCACGGACGCCACCACCATGGCCAACAGCCGGACCACGGATCTGGAGGCGGCCCTGGCCGCCCTTCCGCCGAGGGATGCGAAGGTGCTCAGGCTCTACTTCGGAATCGACGACGGCAAGGGCCGGACGCTCGAGGAGATCGGCCGGATGATGGGTGTGACCCGGGAGCGGATCCGCCAGCTCCGTGACCGGGCGCTTCGGCAGCTCCGGGAGCAGCACGGAGACAAGCTCCGCGAGCTCGCGGCCTGACCCCCGGCTGACCCCAGCCTGGAATGCCCCGATCGGCACCTGCCGGTCGGGGTTTTTCTATTGTTGCAAAAGGTTGCAGTCACGGGGGACTGGACTAGACAGTCATAATGTCGAATACTTGAGGAACCCCCTGTTCGAAATCCTGTCGATGCGGTTGGCGGGGCTGCGGTCTCTACCCAGCCGGGTGAGGTACACCAGTGAAGCGAGCTGCCTCCGTGCTCAAGGGCGTCCGAACGCACCTTATCGAGCACTTCGAGCTGTTCCTGACCGCGGCGAGCGTATTCGTGGCGATCGGGCTCATCTTCGTCGGCCTGCCCAGGGGCGAACAGGGGCTGGCGCACGTGTTCCTGATCTGGCTCCAGGGGTTTCTGATCTGGTCGGTTCATCGGCACGCATGGTTCCGGCGCCGGGCACTGGTCGACAAGATGCGTCTGATGCTTCAGGACCGAGTCAACAACCAGCTCACCGTCATGCTGGGCACGGCTGAGATCAGGAATCGTGAGCTGACGCCGGCGGAGCAGCAGGACATGGACACGGCGACCTCGGCCGCGCGGGCGGTCGCACGGGAGCTGGAGACTCTGTCGCTGGAGTCGCTCAGCGTCTGGGAGCGCCGCTACCGGTATTTCCTGCGGGGCACCTGGCTTTGACCCGCGTCCGTCTGCGGCTGCTCCGGGCAATTTGCGGCGAGGCTCCGTAGCGCGTCCCCGGCACGGCCGGAAGAAACGCTTCCGGCCCGCCGCCTGCTGTGCAAGTAACACCTTCTCCCCCATAGCGTTAACAAGCAGCTTCCGAGCCCTCGGAAGGACGCCGCTCACCGGTCCGCCGTAGCCGCGGACGGACTGGTTATTGCGCTGCGCTGCTTCGATGAGCGCGCCCAGCCAGATGTCTCTCCGCAGAATTCCGGCAGCCCTGCACCTCCACGTTCGCATCGCCTATGCGAACGCGTGGGAGTCGCTCATCGGTACGCACACCTCCCAGGCCCTCCAGTTCGTCTGTGAGTTCGCCTCCCGGGCTCCGGTGCTTCGGGCGCTCGACCTGTACTTCGAAGTCGTGGCGGTGCCTGAGGCGATGCAGGAGATGGTGCGGACCCGCTGCCTCACCTCGATCGAGCTCGAATCGCTCCCGCCGCTCACCCCGATGCCGCTCCTCCGTGGGTGGCAGCTGCTTCGGGTGGACCGTTTCCTGGAGCAGCAGCAGTATCGCCGGCGCTACCAGGAGAAGACCCTCCAGCTCGCCCGCATGGTGGGCGCGCGTGCCGCCGAGGCGGTGATCGCCACCCACGTCGAGAATGCCATCGGATTCAGCGCGTTGCTGCGCGGGGTCCTGCCGGTGGAGCAGGCGACCGATCACTACCTGCGGGAGTTCAGTCTCTCGTCGAGCGCGGCGCACATGGTCTGGCAGCGGGTGCAGGCACGGGTGGCAGGAGAAGAGCTCACCGCCCAATACTCCGACCCACCGCCGCCGGTCCTAGAGTCCGAGCCGGATCAGCCGGATCCCGAGCCGGACCCCGAGCCGGCCGTACTCACCTCGGGCTATCCCGACGCCGCGGACGAAGAGGATCAGGTCGCGGTCAGAACTCGAAGCCCATACCCAGATTGACCTGCGTCGCCGAAAGATCGTCAACCGGCGCCCGGTAGCGGGTCCGGATGTGACGCACCTCGAGGCCGACGACGGCGGGCAGGCGCCGCCAGGTGAGATGGCCTTCGACCGCCAGGTTCCGCAGCCGTGACGGCTCGCCCAGGTCCTCGTCGTCCGGATCGTCGATGCCGGCGCCTCCACCGATCTCCCAGTGCACCGAAGGCCGCGCGTTGAGCTGAGCCCACCCACCGATGGCTCGCACCGGCACTCCGTCGCGGACCATGTTCTGCCCGATGCCCCCACCTCCCAGTCCGGCCAGGGCCTGGCCCGTAAACCCTTCAGCGCGAAGTTCCAGCCGGCTCCCGACGGGGGTCCAGATGCTGACCGCCAAAGCCTTCGACGGGATTCGGTCGCCAGAGGCATCCAGGATCCAGCCGTAGTGGCCGCCGGCGCTCACTTCACCCAGTCGCTCGCCATCGCCCCAACGCCCCCGCACCCGACCCTGCAGGAAGGGCCGGCCGCTGCGCTCGGCGATGTCCGGTAGGGTGAGGAACGCGCCCTGTGGCTCGCCCGAGGTGGGAGCCAGCGCGGCCACCTCCGCACCGACCCGCAGACCGCCGGCCGGCGCGAGGTCGGCGCTCAAGCGGATCTGGGGGATCCAGAGCCAGAGGTTGCCGGCCCCGGCGAAGTCGGGGAATCCGACGCTGGCCAGCGACGAAGGACTTACCGCCGCGATCGGCGGAGACTCCTGGCCCACCAGCAGCGCCACGCGGTTCCAGGTCAACTCCGCCACGGCACGGCGGACCCGCAGGAGCGGGAAGGTTCTCCCTCCCGTCGAAGGCTGCTGCCCGCCGAAGAAGTCCACGTCCAGCTCGGCCTTGATCGCGCCGCCGGCAAACTCGGGGACCAGGGCGAACGCGGTGACCCGCGACTGGCGCACGGTCGCGCTCGACGTGCTCGTCTCGGGGCCGGTGGCCGCCGGTGGAACGGCGAACTGAGGAACATCGCTGTTATTGACGTTATCGGTGGTATGAAACGCGTTCATCAAGATGAGGCCGTGCACGCTGGCCTCGATGTCCGGCTGCTGCGACGCGAGCGGCGGAGTGATTGCCGCCGTCAGGACGAGAAGGATGGCCGGTACCCGAGAAGGTGCTCCGCGCGTTGACGCGCTCTGGAGCGATCGGTAACCTTTTGGCATGCCAGGTAAAGTAAAGCCCGGCCTGGTCGGCCGCCGGATGCCGGCGGTGGCTGGGTTGGTGGCGGTGGCTCTCGCCGCAGTGGCGCCGCCCTCCGCGGTCAGCGGTCGGGTCACCATGCTGGACAAGGAAAATCAGCCGGGCGACGACGTGGGTCAGGCGGTCATCTGGCTCAGCGGTGCCGCCGCGAGGTCCCGGCCGCCGGTCCAGACCGACATCGGCACGTCTGACAAAGCGTTCTCACCCCACGTGCTGGTCGTCCCGGTCGGCTCCACCATCTCCTTCTCCAACTACGATCCCTTCAATCACAACGTGTTCTCGCTCTCGGAGGAGAATCCCTTCGACCTGGGACTCTACGGCCGCGGCCAGGCGCGCTCGGTGCGTTTCGAGCGGCCCGGGCTGGTGCGCGTCTACTGCAACGTCCACGCGCAGATGAGCGCGCTGGTGCTGGTGCGCGACGCGCCCTGGTACACCCAGCCGTCGAGCGACGGCTCGTTTACCCTGGGGTCGGTGCCGGCGGGGGACTACACCCTGCATGCCTGGCACGAGCGTGCGCTCGAGGTCACCCGCCCGCTCACGGTGCCGGCCGAAGGAGTGGAGCGGTTGACGATCGAGCTCGATGCGCGGGGCCACGAGTTCAAGCCGCACCTCAACAAGCACGGCCAGCCATATCCTCAGCAGGGGCGGCGCTACTGAGCCGCGCGCCGAACGGCTGGCGATGACCCTCCCGCTTGGCACCCGGATCTTTCTCGGCACCGCGTTGGTGGTGGTGGCGGTACTCGGCTCCGCGCTGCTGGTCACCAAGCGGCGGGCCGACATCGCCGCGGATGCGGCGTCCGCCCGGGCACTCGGCGCGACCGCGTCGTCCATCGAGGAAGCACTCCGGAGCAGGAGCACCACCCTCCTCCGCCTCACTCAGGCACTGGTCCAGGTCCCGGCCTACGTCTCGCGCATCGGCGAATCGTTGCGCGGGGGCGACCGCGCCAACCTGCTCGACCAGGCGGACGAGCTGCGGCTCCAGACCGGCGCCGACTGGGTGCTCATCACCGATGGGGCCGGCGTGCTCCAGGCCTGGACCGCGAACCGGGGCAGCGCGGGCGAGGACTTCTCGCGAGGCGCCCTGATCGGCCGCGCGATGGAGGGCCAGATCACTCAGGGCCTCTGGCTCGAGCCGGGGGAGGAGGGCGACGACCTGTATCAGGCTGTCGGCGTCCCGGTGGCGAATCCGGGAAGCACCACCCCATTCGGTGTGGTCGCCGCCGCGCTCAAAGTGGACAGCGGGTTCGTCGCTCAGCTCCGCCGGAACACCGACTCCGAGATCGTATTCTTCTCGCTGGACACGCTGGGCGTTCCCCAGCTGGCGGTGTCCTCGCTGCCCCGAGCGGCGGTGGCCGACGAAGTTCGCCGCGCGCCGGTGGGCAAGGGCGAGGACACCAGCTTCGCCCGGTTTCCGCTGCGGTCGGGGGACGAGAACTACCTGGGGGCGTCGGGATTTCTCCGCACCGCGGACGGAGTGCCGCTCGGCGGGTTCCTTGGCCTCCACTCACGCGACCAGGAGCTCGCGGCGTACCGGCAGGTGAGCCGGACCATCGGCTGGTCGTTCGTCGTTGGGCTGCTGCTGGCGCTGGGGTTCTCCGTCCTCATGGCCCGGCGGATCACGCGGCCGGTCCGGCAGCTGGTGAAGGCGGCCCGGAAGGTGAGCGAAGGCCAGTACGCCGGCCGCATCGAGGCGAGCAGCGGTGATGAGATCGGCGAGCTGGCGGGCGCGTTCGGCCAGATGGTCGAGGAGCTGCGGGAGAAGGATCGGCTGGTGGCATACCTGAAGACCGGGGGACAGCGGGGCGGAACCGAAGGGCAGGCGGTGACGATCCCGGGCAGAGGCGAGGCGCCTGGCTCATTGGCCGTGGGCGAGAGATTCGCCGGGCGCTACGACATTCACGAGGTGTTGGGCTCGGGCGGGATGGGCGTGGTCTACCGGGCATTCGATCGCGAGGTCGGCGAGGCGGTTGCGATCAAGGCCCTGCGCCCGGATCTCGGGGGAATCGATACCACTCTGCTCGAGCGATTCCGCCAGGAACTTCGGCTGGCCCGAAGGATCACTCACCGAAACGTGGTCCGCACGTACGACCTGGGCGAGGTGGACGGCGTCTATTACATCACCATGGAGCTGGTGCGTGGCACCACCGTGGCGGCGCTCATCCGGGACGCGGGCCGGCTCGACGTTCCCGCGACGCTGACCATCGGGAAGCAGGTGTGCCGCGCGCTCGAAGTGGCCCACGAGGAAGGTGTGATCCATCGCGACGTGAAGCCGCAGAACCTGCTGGTGGATCCGTCCGGTTTCCTCAAGGTGATGGACTTCGGCATCGCGCGGCTGGCCGAGCATCGGGCGGATCCAGGGCAAGCCCTGACGGCCGCCGGTGTCGTGGTCGGGACGCCCCAGTACATGGCTCCCGAGCAGCTCTTCGGCGAAGCGGTGGACGGCCGGGCCGACTTGTACGCCACCGGCGCCGTGCTCTTCGAGTGTGTCACCGGACGGCCGGTCTTCGAAGCGCCGAGCTTGGTGGCGCTACTCGCGCGGCATCTGGACGACGTCGCGCCCAATCCTCGCGTCCTCAACCCCGATATCCCGGAATCACTCGCGACGGTGATCCTCCGGGCGCTGGCCCGGCGGCCGGATGACCGCTGGCCCAGCGCAACGGAGTTCCTGCGGGCGCTGGAAGGGGTGCAGGTCTAGCGGCCGGCCACGGCGATGCCAGCTACCAGCTTCCCATCCTTGACCAGCGCGGTGCCATCCACCTCCAGCGTCGCGTTCCCGATCTCGGGATACAGCGCGAAGTTGACCCGGCTCTCGCCGCCCGCCCAGGTGTTGTTTCCCACACCCACCGTCACCGCCCCGGCCCGGCTCCACACGTTCACCGCGCCGCCTTCCGGCAGGCTGATGCCGGAATTGATGCCGATATCCACCACGCCGAAGACGTCTTTCCCGGGCCCGGCCAGCTCGTAGTAGTCCTCGAGGGGTTTGAGCCCCGACTTCGCGGTCATTCCGACCATCTTCCCGTTCTTCACTTCGAGCCGCAGCCCGTCGATCCTGTCGCCCTGGTAGAACAGGTGGTCCGCTACCACCACCCCGTTGGCAGTGCCGGGCACAGGGGTGAGGAAGACTTCGCCGGCCGGCAGCCAAACCGATAGCGCCGGGCCGCCCTTCTTTCGATCCTCGGCCGAGATGACGCCGTCGCTCACCTGAACCGGTCGCCCGGCGATGCCGACCCGGAGATCGGTGCCTCCGGGGCTGGTGATGCGGAGCTCCTTTCCAGCCGCGAGGGCTTTCCGGATCTGTTCCCCGGTGGCCTGCAGTTGCTCGTAGTCGGCGTCGATCCCGCCGTACATCAGCCGGGCCAGCTCCTCTCGCGAGATCCCGAACTGCTCCGCGCGCTCCTCGCTGGGATAGAGGCCGTTGCCGAGCGCGACTGTGCGGACCTTCCTCTTCGTCACCAACTGAGCGACCGGCGCGAAGGTTTTGTTGCGCGCCGCGATCCGCTCGGGCGGCACGCCCTTCAAGGTGCGGCCTTGGTCCGCCTCGGTGCTGATGAAGACGTCCTCCATCTCGACCAGCTTCATGGCGAGCTCTGGGGCCTTGCTGTCGTACTTGGCGGGGACTTCATCGTAAGCCCGCCGTTGGTACCGCTCGGTGCTGACGGTGATCAGAGGGTCTCCGCCGACCTTCTGTACCTCGATGGCGATCTCCTCCAGCAGCGGGAGATCGTCGTCCCTGCCGGTAATGAGAACGATTTCCCCCTCGCGTACCCCGGCGCTCTGCCGCACGATCTTGGCGGCGACGGACTTGTAGTCGGCGATGGGAGCCGCGCTCGGCTCCGTGCTGTCCGGCGGGACCGCGCCCGATTCCGCGCTCTCGGCCGCGGTCTCGGGCCGGTCACAGCCGGTGACGAGGACGGTCGAGCCCGCGAGTATCAGGAGCCAGCCGAAAGCGCCGGCGGGACATGCGGAACACAGTCTCTCTGCGAGCATGGTGCACACCCCTTGACCTGTATGGAGAACAGCCGAGATCGACTCGGCGGTGGTGGGCCCTTCGGAGCGTCGGAAGGTTGGCGCGGCGGAGGGTGGCGAGCCGTGCGCCACCACGCTATGTGGCGGCCATGGGGGTGTCAAGCAATGCAGTGGATCTGGCCCCATCCAGCGGTGTTCGCAGAAAGCCCGAGCGCGGGCCGTGCAGGTCCTGGTAATTCCTTCTGTTACAATGGTTTTACCCATGGCCTGCCGCTTGCCTACCAAGCCGTGCAATTGGGTTCCTATCGTCCTCAGTTCCCACTCGGATTCTCCATGAGCCAACGCCTGCACCGGATGCTGATGGCTCTGCTCTGCCTTTCGGGCAGCCGCGGCGACCCTGGCCGCGGCGCAGGAGCTGTCTCCCCGGGAGCTGGCCGAGCTGGAGGCGTGGTACCGGAGGACGTCGGAGCGGACTCCCGGCGGGCAGTGGGGGATCAGCATCGGCACGATGGACGGCCGGATGCTCTGGAGCGTGAGCCCCGAGCTGGAGCTGATCCCAGCGTCCACCACGAAGCTCTTCACCACCGGCTTCTCCCGCACCCGAATGGGCGGCGGCGCGCGCTTCACCACGCGTGTCATCGGCGACGGCCGGGTGGACACGATCAGCGGGAAGTGGGTCGGGACCTGGGCACTGCAACTGGGCGGAGACCCGACGCTGGAGCGCGCCGGTCGCGCCGGCCCGACGCTTCGCGAGCTCGCGCGCCAGCTCCGAGAGCGCGGGGTGCGGGTGCTCGATGGGCCGCTAGCGGTAACCAGCAAGAACGGCCCCGCCGCGTCGCGGTATCCCACCGTCTGGTCACCGGATTACGAGGGCCGGCTCTACGCCCCTCCGGTCGGCCCGGTCGCGCTGCACGAGAACATCGTCTCGCTCACCTTCCAGCCGGGCCGGGAGGCCGGCGCGCCGCCCCGTTTGGTGAGCGCCTATCCCGATGGGGTCGGCCGCATGGTCCGCATCGCCGCTACGACGGTGGGTGGGCGAGGTAAGCGGCTCTCGCTTCGCGCGGACCCCGACGGCGGGTGGACCCTGCGGGGCCACATCGGCATCGACCGCAGGGTGGCGGGGCTGAGTGCGGTGGCGCACGATCCCTCCCAGCTGCTGGTCGCCACCTGGTCGGCCGCGCTGGAGCGTGCCGGAATCCGCTGGCTCAACGTCGGAGGACCGGTGCTGCTGGCCCCCCGTCCGGCCACGATTCTCGCCCAGGTCAGCTCGGCGCCGCTGGACAGCATCGCGATCGAAGTGAACCGGCGGAGCGTGAACATCGGCGCCGAGCTCATGCTGCAGTGGGCGGCGGGGAATCAGCTGACCGGTCCCGGCCTCCTCACCCAGCACGTCCGCCAGGTCGTCGGCCCATCCGCCCGGGTCCACCTGGTGGACGGCAGCGGCCTCAGCCAGTTCAACCGCATGAGCTCGCGGACCCAGATGCTGTATCTCGCCCGCTATCCGCAGCTCCCGGGCAACGGCCGGTATCCCCTGCTCCTGCCCGCCAACGGGACCGGCACCCTGCGGCGGCTGCGCGGCGGAGCCATGACCCGCGGGGTGGTGCACGCCAAGACCGGTACCCTCGACGATGTCGCCACGCTCGCCGGCTACCTCGCGCGGCCCGATGGCCTGCTCGTCATGTCGCTCATGTACAACGGCAGGCGCATCGGCGCCGCGCGGGCCGCGGAATGGGAAGTCTTCCGGGTGCTCGGCGCCGAGGCCGTGGACCTGGGGGGCGCGCTCGACGTTCACATGGGTGGAACCAGCCCGGCCAATGACCGCTAGCCTCGCCCGCCCCGCCCCGGTCCGTGACTCGGCCTTCCGGACCTCCGAGATCCTCTCCGCGCTCTCCTGCGCCCTGGATATCACCGAGGGCCAGCCGCCGGGCCACGCCGTGCGGACCTGCCTCATCGGGATGCGGATCGCGGAACGGGCCGGCGTTCCCCTGGACGACCGCGGGGCCCTGTTCTACGCCCTGCTGCTCAAGGATCTCGGCTGCTCCAGCAACGCGGCCCGGCTCTGTTCGCTCTTCGGGGCGGATGACCGCGCGCTCAAGCGGGAGCATAAGCTGACCGACTGGTCGCGCTCGGGGCGGAGCCTGGCCTACGCGTTCCGCAACGCGCTGCCCGATGCATCGACGATGGGGCGGGTTCTGCGGGTCGCGTCGATGGCGTTCAAGGAGAGGGGCAGCGCGCGCGAGATGGTGCAGACCCGCTGCGAGCGCGGGGCGGACATCGCATCCATGCTGGGCTTCACCGAGGCGACCCGAGAGGCGATCCGCACGCTCGACGAGCACTGGGACGGTCACGGGATGCCGGAGGGCCTCGCGGGGACCGCCATTCCCCTGCTCGGGCGAATCGTCGGGCTGGCCCAGTCGGTCGAGGTGTTTGCCAGCCGCTTCGGGGTGGATGCGGCGGTGGCGGTCGCGATGGAGCGGCGCGGCCGGTGGTTCGATCCCGCGCTGGTGGACGGGTTCACGAGCTTCGCGGAGGACGACGACTTCTGGGCCCTGGTGCTGGGCCGCTCGCCCGAGCGACACCTTGCCGCGCTCGAGCCCGAGGATCAGATCCTCATCGCCGACGAGGACCGTCTCGACGACATCGCGCGCGCGTTCGCCCGGGTGATCGATGCCAAGTCACCGTTCACCTACCTGCACTCGGAGCGGGTGGCCGAGCTGGCGGTGACGATCGGACGACGGCTTCACTTCGACGAGGTGAAGCTCCGGGACCTCCGGCGCGCGGGGCTGCTGCACGACATCGGCAAGCTCGGCGTCTCGACCCTGATCCTCGACAAGCCCGACCGGCTCACCGAGCGCGAGCGCGCGGAGATCAGGGTCCATCCGGCGTATACCCAGCGGATACTGGAGCGGGTGGCCGCGTTCTCCGGGATCGTGGAGATCGCGAGCGCCCATCACGAGCGCCTGGACGGGAAGGGGTACCACCTGGGGCTGCCGGCGGAGCGGCTCTCGCCGATGAGCCGCGCGCTGGCGGTGGCCGACGTCTACGAGGCGATCACCGCCGACCGTCCCTACCGGCGCGGTATGCCGCGGAACGAGGCGCTCGCGATCCTGCGGGGCCAGGCCGGCACCGCGCTCTGTGCCGCCTCGGTCGAGGCGCTGGCGTCCGAGCTGGACTAGGCCCGGCCGGGGACGATCGCGGCCACCGCCGTCTCCAGCGCGGACGGGGACGGGGCGGTACCCTGAGCCACCCGCGCATTGCCTCCGCCACGCCCTCCCACTCGTTCCAACGATGACCTGAGCATTCCGCCCGCGTCCAGTCCGGAGTCGGCCGACCCGGCGACCAGGAGCGCGGGCGGCTCCGCCGTCCACCCCACGAACAGCGCCCGAGGCATCCCCGCGACGGCTTGCGCCAATGGGCGCAGCCGCTCGATCGGACCCTTCTCCTCACGCACCACGATCGCACGCAACCCCGATCCATCGGGCGCAGCGGCCGTGTAGAGGTCGCGCGCCCTGAGCTCGGCCAGAGCCGCTTCCAACTCGCGGCGGGCCGCGACCGCTTCCCGGAGCCCGGCGCGCTGCGCCTCCACCAGGCCGGGAAGCTCGGCGGCGGCGGCGGAAAACTGGCCGGCGAGGCCGGCGAGCAGATCGAGATCCACGCGGGCCCGGCTCACCGCCCGCGCGCCGCAAACGAACTCGAGGCGCACGTTCTTCTTCACCCGCTCGGCCTTCCGGATGAAGATGGGCCCGATCTCCCCGGTCGCGCGCACGTGAGTTCCTCCACAGGCGCTCCGGTCCAGACCGGGAATGGTCACGATGCGCAGCGTTCCCTCACGGGCCGACGCCTTGCGAAGCCCGCTCGCGCCGCCGGCTTCCTCGAAGCTCACCTCGACCGGACGATTCTCCGCCACCAGCCGGTTAGCCCGGAACTCTACCTCCACCAGCCGCGCGTGATCGATCGCCGGGGCGTCCAGGTCCAGGGTCGAGCTCTCGCCGCCGAAGTGGACGCCGATGGTGGCGTGGCTCAGGAGCTCGGCGAGGACGGCGGAGAGCAGGTGTTGCCCGGTGTGCTGCTGCATGTGGTCGAAGCGGCGCTCCCAGTCCACCGCGCCGCTCACCCGGTTCCCCGCGAGGGGGTCCGAGAGGAGGTGCGCCACCCGCTCGCCCTCGTCCACCACCTCCACGACGGCGATGCCGCCGAGGGTGCCGGTGTCGAAGGGCTGGCCGCCGGACGTGGGATAGAAGGCGGTGCGATCGAGGTAGATCCGGCGGCCGTCGTCGGCCCGCTCCACGACGGTGGCGTCGAAGTCGCGGAGGTAGGAGTCGGTGTAGTAGAGGCGGAGGGTCATGGCCGGAGAGTACCTTCCCTTCCACTCCGGCGAAAGCGAGACTTCAGGCCTCTCTATGACCACACCACGCTCCAGCCCCACCGCGGCCGTCCTCGGCCGGATCGGCCTGCCGCGGCCCGTCTCCGAGCTCGCGACCCGGCGCTGGGACGCGATCGTGGTGGGCGCCGGGCACAACGGGCTCACCTGCGCGGCGTACCTTGCGCGGGCCGGCCGCACCGTGCTGGTGCTCGAGGCCCGGGACCGGGTGGGCGGCGCCTGCACGATGGAGGAGCCATGGCCCGGAGTGCGGATGTCTCCCTGCGCCTACGTCGCCGGGCTGCTGCATCAGAGCGTGATTCGCGAGCTCGATCTTCCCGGCCACGGGTTCCGTTGGATGCCGGCGGTTGGCGGGCTCTTCGTGCCCTTCGATGACGGGACCAGCATCCAGCTGTGGAACGACGACCCGCGCTGCGAGGCGGAGATCGAACGCTTCGCGCCGAAGGACCTGGCGGGGTGGCGGGCGATGCAGGCGGTGAAGCGCCGCTTGCGTGACGCCCTCCGGCCCGACGGCGAGGGCGACCTCTGGCTCGATCCGGCGCCCGACCGGGATGAGATCGAGCGCCGACTGCGCGGCGACCGCGAAGCCCGCGCCCTGCTGTTCGACTGGTCCATGGTGGACCTGGTCGAGCGCTACATGGACGACGAGCGGATGCACCTCGCCTACCTGGGGCAGGGGATCATCGGCACCAACGCGAGCCCGCACGATCCCGGGACCGCGTCGGTGTGGTTTCACCACGCCTCGGGCCGGATGTTCGGACAGGCGGGAACCTGGGGGTACGTCGAAGGCGGGATGGGAATGGTGTCCTTCATCCTCTGCGACATCGCCCGCGAGCTCGGCGTCACGGTGGCGACCAACGTCCCGGTCGCGCGGATCCTCCCGGGTGAAGGTGTCGAGCTCGTCTCCGGCGAGCGGATGCGCGCGCCGCACGTGATCTCGAACGCCGATCCGACCGCCACGCTCGGGCTGCTGGGAAAGGCTGCCGACGAGGCTTGGGCGGCTCAAGTTCGAGAGGTGCCGATGGCCGGGGTCACCGTGAAGGTGAACCTCAGGCTTTCCGATCTGCCCAACTTCCTCGCGCGCCCCGGCCTGGATCAGCCACATCACACCGGCCAGACCAATACCCCGCTCTCCAAAGAGCAGTGGCGGGCGCACCACAAGGCCGCCAACGAGGGCGTGTTGCCGCCGCGAACATGGAACGAGCTGTACCTGCACACGGTGTTCGACCGGAGCGTGGCGCCGGACGGGGTGCACACCATGAGCGTCTTCGCCCAATACGTCCCCACCCGATTCCGCGATGGCGACTGGGACAGCAGGCGCGACGAGGTGGGCCGGGTGGTGGTGCAGTCCATCGGCCGGTTCTGCAGCAACATCCCCGCGGCGGTGACCGGCATGGAGGTGCTGGGGCCGCCGGACATCGAGCGGCGGGTCGGCCTCACGGGCGGGCACATCTTCCAGGGGGAGATCCTGCCGCAGTACATGTGGGATCGCCGGCTCCGCGCGCGGACGCCGATGCCCGGGGTGCTGCTCTGCGGGGCCGGTACCCATCCGGGCGGGAGCGTGATCGGGGTGAATGGACGAAACGCGGCGATGGAGGTGCTGAAGGACGGGAAGCGGACCGCGAAGAAGACCGCGGGGTGGTGGTAAGGCTCAACCTCCTACCCCCAGCCCCGCAGCGCCCGCACGAAGTCATGCAGCACCAGGAACTTTTCGTACAGAATCACGCCCTTCCGCTTCTGCCCGAACTCGGCGAACAGATCTCGTAGCCGTCCGCGACGGGTGACGTAGAAGCGGAAGGTCTCGGCGAAGTCCTCCTGCGGATGCTTCGCCGCGTAGGTGCTCACGTGGTCGCGAGGGGCGATCGCCACGCGGCGACGCTGGAAGTAGACCCAGGTGTTGTCCATCCCCCGATACGCCTTGTCCACCTCCCCGAACGCGCGCCGGAACCGCCGGCTCCGGGTCCAGTCCCAGTGGTGGTACAGGAAGCTGTGGCCCAGCTCGTGGGTGAGGAGGCCGACGAGCATGGTCCAGGGGATCTCGTCCTGGCGCAGCTTACCCACGACGTAGCGCTGCTCGATTTCCACGATCTTGGGATAGCGGGGATCCACGCCGGAGATCCCCGGCCGCAGCAGGATCCGGTAGCCCCAGTCGCGGATCCGGCTGACCAGCAGCAGCCGGCGCACCCGAGTGAGCGCTCGGGGGATGAGGTCCCGCCCGGTGGCATCGTTGCCGCACCAGGGGCAGGCATTCATCCAGTCGTCCACTCCGCGCCGGCAGTGGGGACAGTCCCCTTCGAAGTGGTCCTGCTCGTCCCAGCTCTGCGCCCGCCCGCACCACGGGCAGTTGCTCATCGGGTACTGCACCCCGCCGCCGCAGCCCCAGTCGCATCGGGCGTCCATCCGGAAACCCTTGGGCGCCTTGAGCGGCGTCTCGCTGGAATAACCTTCCTCGTAGATGTCCGCGGCGCACCAGGGACAGTAGGAGAAACGGTCCGACACCACCCAGCCGCAGTTGTAGCATTCGGCGCCGGTGACGTTGTCGAGATCCTTCCATTGCAGCTCGCGGGCGCAGTTGGGGCAGTGCTGCCAGTACTTGTGCAGCCGCTGTCCGCAGACGCAGCGCAGCTCGGGCGTCGGCGCCCGCTCGCGGGCCCGTCTACGCGCGGTCATACCGCGCCATCGCCTCGTCCACCAGCCGCTGCACGAAGTCGTAGTACTCCATGCCGGCCTTGACTGCCGCGTTCGCCATGTCGTGTCCGTAGCTGATGAAGGGGTTGGCGTTGGCCTCGAGGAACCAGACCTCGCCGTCGGCGGCGAGCCGGACGTCGAGCCGAGCGTAATCGCGCAGCCAGAGAGCGCGGAACGCGGTGCGGCAGATGGACTCGATCCGCTCCCGGACGCTGGCGGCTATCGGACGGGCAAAGACGTTACGGATTCCCTTCCGGGCGCGGTAGTCCTCGTCCCACTTGGCGGACTTGGTCGCGATCCGCTCCTCGGGCCTGGTCTTCCGCTTGTCGAAGACCATCTCGGTGATCGGCAGGATGTCCAGGCGCTCGTCGTTTCCCACCACGCTCACGTAGAGCTCCCGGCCGTCCACGAACTCCTCGGCGATCGCGGGCTGGTGAAAGCGCTCGTGCACCAGGGTCACCCGCTCGATCAAGGAGGCCTGGTCCTGGACCACGGACGCCTGGGCGATCCCGGCCGAGGCGTCGGACTGGAGGGGCTTCACGATGAGGGGGTAACGCAAGGTCGCGGGGGTCTCCAGTGCCTCACCGGGGCGCCAGGTCACGAAGTGGGGCACCCGTATGTCATGATAGGCCAAGACCTTCTTGCTCATCGCCTTATTGCGGGAGACCAGCAGCGCCTGGGGGGCGCGCCGGTGTAGCGGTACCCTTCCGCTTCCAGAACCCCAGGCACCAGGTACTCCAGCGAGGGATTGCCGTGGAACGCCTCCGCGGCATTGAAGACCAGATCGGGTCGGATTTCCCCCAGGGAGTGGACCAGGTACTGGAGATCCTCGCCCACGCCGATCAGGAAGACCTCGTGTCCCCGCCGCCCGAGGGCGTCGGCGATCTGATACTCCATCTCCGGCTCGTCGTCATGCCAGGCAGCGACCTCCTTGGTCATCTGCCGCTCGTGCTCGGGGTGGTGCCACCCGGCATAGGGGGTGTCGAAAACGACGACGATACGCATGGGGCAAACTTAGCGGGGCCGGGGGACCCCTGGTGCCCTGGTGGACGTGCCTACATCTTCTACGGTCCCTTACCCCTCGTTGGCATCGCGCGATCCGCTCGCAGGCCCAGTCGGAGGTCAGATGGAGTTCACGGCCCGGGAAGCCAGGCTCAAGCCCGAGCACGCCGGTCGGTATCCGCAGCTGGAGCCGGGGGTGTGGGAAACGGCGGCCGAAATGGGGGCTAAGGTGTTGCTGTGGCAGGTGCAACAGCAGGGCACCGCGGCGCTGGCCAGCCGGATCCTGGACGAGGAGCACTTCGAGTTCCGGGGTGGCTGGTACCGGGGTGGTGAGACCGTGCTCCGGACCCGGGCGAGCGATCCGGCGTTCAACGGGCCCGCGTAAGACCGAGCGTACGGCACAGCAGCTCCGGGCAGGGCGCGCTGTCATCCCGAGCGCAGCGAGGGATCTTGCCCGCCGGCTACCGGACCCGGCCTAGAAGATCCCTCGCTACGCTCGGGATGACAGCGCTGCGCTCCGGATGACAGCGCTTCCCGCGTTCCGCCGCCTCCCGGCCCGGCGTACATTCCCCCTATGACATCCTTACCCGAACGCTCCTCCCCGGATCTCCTCCCGGCCGCGGAGATCGAGGAGGACGCGCGTCTCGCCGCGGAGCTGATGGAGGAGCTGGGCCGCGTTATCGTGGGCCAGCGGGCGATGCTGGAGCGACTCCTCATCGGGCTGCTCGCCGATGGCCATGTGCTGCTGGAGGGTGTGCCCGGCCTCGCCAAGACTCTGGCGGTGCGAACCCTGGCGTCCACCATCGCGGCCGGGTTCCACCGGATCCAGTTCACCCCCGATCTGCTCCCAGCCGATTTGATCGGCACCATGATCTACAACCAGCGCACCGGCGACTTCGCGGTGCAGCAGGGGCCGATCTTCACCAACCTCCTGCTGGCGGACGAGATCAACCGCGCCCCCGCCAAGGTGCAGAGCGCGCTGCTGGAGGCGATGCAGGAGAAGCAGGTGACCATCGGCGGCAAGACCTTCCCGCTGCCCCACCTGTTCCTGGTGCTGGCCACCCAGAACCCCATCGAGCACGAGGGCACCTATCCCCTCCCCGAGGCGCAGGTCGACCGCTTCATGTTCAAGCTGGTGGTCACCTATCCCGAGCGGCGGGAGGAGCGCGAAGTGCTGGACCGGATGACCACCGGTGTGGAGCCCGCAGCGCGGCAGGTCCTCGATCCCGAGCAGATCCTCCGCTCCCGCCGCCTGGTGCACGCGATCTACGCCGACGACCGAATCAAGGAGTACGTGCTCGACATCGTCGCCGCCACCCGCCGCCCGGCGGACGTCGGGCTGGGCGATCTCACGTCGCTGATCGAGTTCGGTGCCTCGCCCCGCGCCGGGATCTTCCTCCTCCGGGCCGCCAAGGCCCACGCCTTTCTTCAGGGCCGCCCCTACGTCACGCCGGACGACATCAAGGCCCTCGGCCTCGACGTTCTGCGCCACCGGGTGATCCTCACCTACCGGGCCGACGCCGAAGGCTTGGGGGCGGACGCCGTGGTCCGGCGCATCCTCGAGGCCGTGCCGGTGCCATGAGTCCGGAGGAAGTCACGCGTGAGGTGCGGCGACTCGAGATCACCACCCGCCACCTCGTGCGCGACATCATGGCCGGCGAGTACTCCAGCGCGTTCCGCGGCCGCGGCGTGGAGTTCGCCGAAGTGCGCGAGTACCAGCCCGGCGACGACATCCGGACCATCGATTGGAACGTCACCGCTCGGCTGGGCGCGGCCTACGTCAAGCGCTACCTCGAGGAGCGCGAGCTGACCGTGCTCTTCGTGGCCGACCTGAGCGCCTCGTCGGGCTTCGGCAGCGTGCGCCGCACCAAGGGCGATCTCGCCACCGAGGTATGCGCCGTGCTCGCCCTGGCGGCCGCGCGGAACAACGACCGGGTGGGCGCGGTCTTCGCGACCGACCAGGTGGAGCACTACGTGGCCCCGAGGAAAGGGCGGCGGCAGGCGCTCCGGGTCATCAGCGACCTGCTCGCCTTCCGGCCCGCGCGCGCCGGCACCGATCTCGGCGCGGCGCTCGGCTACCTCGAGCCGATGGTCCGCCGCCGCGCGGTCATCTTCCTCATTTCGGATTTTCTGGGCACCGGCTACGAGGCTCCCCTGGCCCGGCTCGCGCGGCGCCACGACCTCATCGCCATTCAGCTGACCGATTCCCGCGAGCGGGAGCTGCCCGACGTCGGGCTGATCACGCTCTGGGACCCGGAGAGCGAGAACTGGCGCGTGGTGAACACCGGAGACCGACGCGTGCGCGAGCGGTTCCGGTCCCGTGCGGCCGCGTTCGACGCGGCGCTGGAGCGGACCCTGGCGGAGTCGGGTGCGGACCTGCTGCGGCTGGAGACGGGCCAGTCGTACGCCGAGTCGCTGCTGGCGTTCTTCCGGAGACGGGAGAGCATGCTGTGGCGCTGACGGGCGCTATTCACCGAGGGGCGCCGGTGCTGGCGATACTGGTCTCTTCACTCGCTCCCCCGGTCGCTCACGCCCAGCTCGACCACGGCCGCGCGTTCACCGTGACCGCCGAGCCGGCCAAAGTCGGCCTGGGCGATTCGGTCTTCCTGCGCTTCCGGCTCACCATCAACGACCGCGACCTGGTCACCGACTCGGTCCCGCGCATGGTTGAGGATCTCGCCGCGGGCGTGCGGATCCTGTCGGTGGAGAAGCTGCGCCGCGGTGCCGACCGGGTCTTCACCGGCACCGCGGTGGTCGCCGTCTACCGGCCGGGCAAGCGCGCGCTCCCCGTGTTCGGGATCCCGTGGGTCCAGGTGGTCACCGGCCATCGCGGTGTCGTCACCCACGACCCGGCCGGGGTCGAGGTTGCATCGGTCCTTCCGGCCGGCAATCCGGCGCTTCGCGACATCCGGGAGCCCGATGTCCCCCGGCACCTGGGCGGTATTTGGGTTCTGCTCGGCGCCGCCGCTGTCTCAGCGATAACCTGGCTCGTCGTCCGACTCCGTGCGCGACGGCCCGCGGCGGCGCCCGAGCCGGTGGCTCCTCCACCACCGCCGCCGGCGCCGCCCGATCCATACGCCGCGGCACTCCTCCAGCTCGACGCGATCGAAGCCGAGCGCTGGGCCGCGGGCGGTGATGTCGCCCGGCACTACGAGGCCGTGGCCGACGCGCTGCGTGGTTATCTGGAGCAGGCGGACGGGCTTCCCGCCCGCGAGCGCACCACCACAGAGCTGCTCTGGTCGCTTCCTCCGCGCCTGGCCGAGGGCGGGGTACGCCGCCGGGTCCAGGAGGTGCTGGGCGACGCCGACCTCGTCAAGTTCGCCAAGCTGCGTCCGCAGGCGGACGAGGCCGCGAGGTACACCACGAGGGCCCGCGACCTGCTGGCGCGCTGGCACCGCGCCGCACCTGCCAGCGAGGAGGCCGATGCGCTTCGCTGATCCGTGGCTTCTCGTCCTCCTGGCGCTCCCCGCCGCGCTGGCGGTTCGGCTGTTTCTCCGCCGCCGCCGGCCCCCCGAGCACCGGATCAGCTTCCCCGTTCTCGAGTTCCTCGCGGACGAGCCGCCCGGCCGCGGAGCCAGGTGGCGGCTGCTGCCCGACCTCGCTCGGTATCTCGGTGCTCGTGCTGCTGGTGGCGTCGCTGGCCCGGCCGCAGGTGCCGCACGAGGTTCGAGAGGTCCGGAGCAAGGCGCGCAATCTCATGCTCGCGCTGGACATCTCGAGCAGCATGAAGGCGACCGACTTCAAGCCCGGCAACCGGCTCGAGGTGGCGCGCCAGGTGCTCGGCGACTTCGCGCGCCGCCGCGACGGCGACCTGCTCGGCCTGGTCATCTTCGCGGGCCGCTCGTTCCTTCAGGCGCCGCTCACACCCGATACCGAGCTGCTCGGCGAGCTGCTGGGGAGAGTGGAGATCGGGCAGCTCCCCGACGGTACCGGGATCGGCACGGCGCTGGCGCTCTGCCTGAGCCAGCTCAAGGACCTTCCCAGCCGCGCGAGCGCCATCGTGCTCATCACCGACGGCGCCAACAACACCGGCTCACCGGGCCCCTTCGTCGCGGCCGAAGCGGCGCGGGCGATCGGCGTGCGGATCCACACCATCGGTGTGAGCGCGCCGGACACTACCGGGTTCGACGACGGCTTCATCTGGCGGCAGGGCCGGACGCCCGACCGCCTCACCAGCTCCGACGAGCGCGTGCTGCGGCGGATCGCCGACCGGAGCGGCGGGGAGTACTTCCGGGCGACCGATCCCGAGACGCTCGAGCGCATCATGCGGGAGCTCGATCCCCTGGAGCGCGAGGAGGTCAAGATCAACGAGACCCGCGACTACCGCGAGCTGTTTCCCTGGCTGCTCGCGCCCGCGCTCCTCCTGCTGGCGGCGGCGCTCGCGCTCCGCGGCGGACGGCTGAGGACGTTGCCGTGAGCGCGCCGTGAACTTCGCGTACCCGTGGGTCCTCGCGGCGGGTCTCGCGCTGCTCGCGGCCGCCGGCTGGCTGGTCGCCAGAGCCGAGGGCGGACGCCGGCGCGCGCTGGCCCGCTTCGGCGAGCTCGACCTGCTGGGGCGCGGCTCGCCGCTGATGTCACACCGTCACGCCACCGCGCTCTGGGTGCTCCGCCTCGCCGCGCTCGGCCTTGGCATCGTGGCGCTGGCGCGGCCGCAGGCCGGCGAGCGGCAGAGCGACCTGGTGCGCACCGGGCGGGACGTGCTCGTGCTGCTGGACCTCTCGCGCTCGATGGGCGTATCGGACGTATCGACCGGCGCGGTGGCGGGGCCGGGCACGCGCCTCGCCGTGGCGAAGCAGCTCGCCTGGGACGTGACCTCGTCCTATCCGGGCGACCGGGTCGGCCTGGTGGTCTTCGGGGGCAGTGCCTTTCTGCAGCTCCCACTCACCTCCGAGCGCTCCTCGCTGCGGCTCTTCCTCGACGCGGCGAGCCCCGACGATCTCGGCGATCCTGCCACCGACGTGTCGGCCGCGCTCCTCGCCGCCGTGAGCGCCTTCGAGCACGACGGCGAAGCCGGTCGTCGGGCGGTATTGATCGTCACCGACGGCGAGAGCGGGGAGGGCGATCTCGACGCCGCCGCCCAGGCGCTCCGCGGCGAGGAGCTGCCGGTGTTCGCCGTCGGCGTGGGTAGCGCGCGGGGCGGCCCGGTGCCGGCCGACACAAATGACGGGCCCGAGCCATACCACCGCGATCACATCGGGCGCGTCGTGGTCTCTCGCCTCGAGGAGGACGGCCTCAGGCGCATCGCCCAATCGAGCGGTGGCGTCTTCGCGCGATGGGACCGGCCCGACGAGATACAGGCACTGGTGGCGGGACTGGGGCAGGTGAAGGAGCGCACGCTCGCGGCTCGCAAGTCGAACGAGCGAGCCGATCGGTTTCAGTGGCCGCTGGGGCTGATGGTTCTGCTGCTGGCCATCGCCGAAATGCCGGCCACTTTCAGCTTGGGCCGCAGGCGGAAGGGGCGGAACGCCGGAACGCCGGAACGCCGGAAGTCGCGGAGCCGTCCGCCGTTCCGCCGTTCCGCCGTTCCGCCTGCTCCGGTGCCTCTGCTGCTGCTGGTCACCTTCGCCGCGGCCTCCTGCTCCCCAGCCCAGCGCGGCGAGCGGCTCTACCACGAGGGCAAGTACCCCGAGGCGTACGATGTCTTCCGCCGTGGTCTCGAGCGCGACAGCAGCGCCCGCCTCGCGTTCGATGCCGGGAGCGCGCTGTACCGGCTGGAGCGGTACGACGAAGCGGCGGCGGCGTTCCGCCGGTCGGCCCGGACCGCGGAATTTCGGCGGAGCAGCCTGTATAACCTGGGGAACGCGCTGGTCCGTGCCGCGGAGGAGCGGCCCGGTGAGTCCCAGCCGCTGCTCGACGCCGTCGCGGCCTACGAGGAGGCGCTTCGTTTGGCTCCGGCCGACCCCGAAGCCCAATGGAACCTGGAGGTCGCGCTTCGCCGGCTGGGGGACGACCGGACCAGCGGCGGCTCCTCCGGGCGCGGCCGGGCGGGCGACTACGGCCGGGGCGACAACAACGTGCCGGGCTACGAGGGAAATCCGGATGCCGCCGTCGGCGCGATGGCCGGCGGGGGCTACGGGTCGGCGGAGGGCGAATCGGTGGAGGAGCTGAGCGCCGACGAGGCCCGGCGACTGCTGGAGGCGGTCGAGCGGCAACAGCTCACCAGCCACGAAGGACGGCGTAGCAAGCAGGGCCCCACAGGAGAGCGCGACTGGTGATACCCGGCACTTGCGCCGGCGCGCCGAATGTCCTAACGTAGCCAAGACAACCGAAGCTCGTGGTCATTTGCGGCGTATTGCAGCCACGTTAAACAAATGCTAAAAAGCCTCGCGACCCGCGTGCTTTTTGGCACCGGGCGTTTTTTCATTTGGGCCGGTGCCGGGAGATTGGGGGCAGTGAGGCGGGAGGAGGACATCGTGACGACGGCCCTGGTCACCGAACGCGAGCAGTCGCTCCAGGAACACACACTGCGGCCACTCCCGCAGGCATGCCGGCTCTGCGGGGCCTCCCAGGCCCGCGGCGCCGACAGCGATCTGTGAGGAGTGTCTGGGCCCCCTCGAGCCGGTCTACGATCCTGACCGTCCGCTCCCCGATGCGGCCACCATTGCGTCACGGCCCGGATCGCTCTGGCGCTACCGGGAGTGGCTCCCGTTCGAGGGCGAGCCGGGGCTGTCGCTCGACAGCGGGTTCACACCGCTGGTGGAGTCGCCGGCGCTGGCGCGCCGGCTCGGCGTCGGTCGCCTGTGGATCAAGAACGACAGCGTCTGCCATCCCTCGCTCTCCTTCAAGGACCGGGTGGTCGCGTCGGCCATCAACGCCGCCCGGGCCTTCGGCCTCGACACCGTCGGCTGCGCCTCCACCGGCAACCTCGCCAATGCGGTCGCCGCCCAGGCCGCGCGGGCCGGCCTCGCCGCCTGGATCTTCATCCCCCACGATCTCGAGATCGGCAAGGTGGTCGGGACGGCGGTGTACAACCCGCACCTGGTGCGGGTCCGCGGCACTTACGACGATGTGAATCGCCTCTGCACCCAGGCCGCCGACCGGTTCGGGTGGGGCCTCGTCAACATCAATCTCCGCGGCTACTACGGCGAAGGGTCCAAGACCGTCGCCTTCGAGATCTGCGAACAGCTCGGCTGGCGGACGCCCACCGCGGTAGTGGCGCCGATGGCCGGTGGATCGCTGGTGACGAAGCTGGGGAAGGGGTTCGCCGAGTTCGCGAAGGCGGGCCTGGTGTCGGGCCCGGCGCCACGGCTCTACGGCGCCCAGGCCGATGGCTGCGCGCCGATCGTCCGGCTGGTCGAGTCGGGCGCCGAGCAGATCGAGCCGGTCATCCCCAACACCATCGCCCGCTCCATCGCGATCGGCAATCCGGCCGACGGACGCTTCGCAGCGCAGGCGATCCGGGGCACCGGCGGCTGGGTCGCCGGCGTGACGGACGAGGATCTGGTGGCGGGGATCCGGCTCTTAGCGGAGACCACCGGCATCTTCACCGAGACGGCCGGGGGCGCCACCGTGGCCGGCGCGCTCGCACTCGCCCGGCAGGGACGGCTCGGCCCCGAGGACGAGGTGGTCCTCTGCATCACCGGCAACGGACTCAAGACCGTAGAGGCGCTTCGGGATGTCCTGCCCGAGGCCCCCATCATCGCACCTAGGATCCGAGAACTGGAGGCGCTCCATGGCCGTGACCTTTAGCCTGCCCACCGTGTTGGCCAAGCTGGCCGACGGACAGTCCACCATCCAGGCCAGCGGCAGCACACTGGGGGACGTCGTCGCCCAGATCGCTGACCGGTTTCCCCGTCTCGCCCCGCGGCTGCGCGATCCGGCGGGGGGGCCGTACCCGTTCGTCACGTTCTACCTGAACGACGAGGACATCCGGTTCCGGAGCGGGTTCGCCACGCCGGTGACGGAAGGGGACGAGATCACGGTCGTGGCGGCGATCGCGGGGGGGTGAGGCCAGATGACAGACGGCGCTCGGATGACGGGCGCCGATGACTTCAGTACTGCTCGATCAGGATCAGCGCGGCCTTCTCCAGCACCCGCTGGTAGGCCGGCCGCCGGTGCCAGGCGTCGAGTCGGATCTCCTTCGACCGCGTCAGGTCGAGCTCGATCCCCTCGACGACGGCGCGGGCGAACCCGGCCTCCGCGATCCCGAGCAGGTTCTCCTCGTTGATCTCCATGCTACGCTCGTCCATGTTGGCCGAGCCGACGAGGGTCCAGCCATCGTCCACCACGACGGTCTTGGCGTGCATCATGGACGGCTGGTACTCGAAAATCCGAACGCCCGCCTCCAGCAGCTCCTCGTAATAACCCCTGCCGGCGTACTGCACCGGGATCGCGTCGGTGTGGTTGCCGGGCACCAGGATCCGAACGTCCACCCCGTCGCGGGCGCGGGCCTGCACCGCCTTCCGCAGGTGCCGGTCGGGAATGAAATACGAGCTCGTGATCCAGAGCCGGCGTTGGGCATTGATGAAGCTGAGCCAGAAGAGCAACCGGATGGGTTGTTGGGCGTCCGAGGGTGAGCTTACCACTGAGAGCCCGCACGCGGGGCCGGTGTCCTCGTTCGGCGGATAAAACCTGGGTCCGGCGATGACCTCGCCGCAGCAGTAGACCCAATTGGCGGCGAACGCGGACTGGACCCCGGTCACCAGTGCTCCGGTCACCCGCGTCATGCTGTCCCGCCACTCCTTCGGGCTCCGCGTGTCGCCCCGCCACTTGTTGGACACGGCGGCGCCGCCGGTGAAGGCGACCACGCCGTCGATCACGATCGCGCGGCGGTGAGTCCGCCGGTACATCCGCACCAGGTTCCGGAGCGTGAGGGGGCGGAAGAACTCCAGCTTCACGCCGGCGCTCCGAAGCTCGCTGCAGTCGGCGCGCTTCAGTCTGAGCGAGCCGAACCAGTCGAGAAGGAGTCGAACCTCGACGCCGGCCCGCGCCCGCTCGGTGAGCGCCTCGATAAACCTCCGCCCCATGTCATCCGAATCGAAGATGTAGACCTCGAAGTTGATCGTGTCCTTCGCGCCGCCGATCGCCTCGAGCATCGCGGGGTAGAACCGGTCGCCGTTCTGCAGTATCTCGGCGTGCCCGCCGCGAAGGACCGGGGCGTTGAGAAAGTTTGCCGAGGAGTGGACGAAGAGGTCCGACGTGGGCTCGGCTTCGAAACCGAGCAGGTAGTCCGGCGTGGGCCAGTCGGGCAAGAAGAGGGCGCCCATCACCCCCACGACCGAGATCACCCCGATCACCAGGATCATCCATCCCCACCAGGGGAGCGCGAGGCCGAGCGACTCGATCATGGAGTGAGATCCATCCTCGCCACGAGGGGGTGATGGTCGGAGCCGAACACGTCGGGCCCCCGATCCCTGGCGTCCGCGTCCACCCGTCGGACCTTGGCCGAGCGGATGGCGCCGGCAGCATTGCGGACCAGGATGTAGTCGAGCACCAGGCGCGGGAGCGCGTGATAGGTGTGACGCCAGGTGGGCGGCTCAGGCGGGACGCCGGACCCGAATCCCCCGTCCGCCAGCAGCCGCCAGGTCCGCTCGGCGCGACCGCGGCCCAGGTTCAGATCGGCGCCGAGGATCACCGTCGGGTCCTCCATCTCGGCGAGAAGATGAGCCGTCTGAAGCGCCCGGCCGGCCGCACCCAGCCACTTGTAGCCGGCCGGTCCCCTGGGCGCGAGGTGCGCACTCACCAACCGGATCGGTCGGCCCGCGAGGGTCACCTCGGCGGTGACGGCGACCCGGCGCTGCAACACGAACGGGAGCTCGATCGCGGTGGCGGGCCCGAGCGGCAGGGGAGTGAGAATCGCGTTTCCGCGGTCGCTCCGCTCGGCGCCGTTCCGCATCGAGGGGATGTATCGCAGGTTCCAGCCGAGGCGGCGGGTGACCTCCACGATATCCTGTCTCGGCCTGATTCGGGTGACCAGCTCCCGAGGAGCGAAGCCATTGGAGCGCTCGGGCACCGAGTCGTCTTGCCGGAACGCTTCCTGAATCAGTAGCACGGGAGGCAGGTCACCGGGCACGCCCAATTCGCCTGCCCGGAGGTGCTCCACCAGCTCGAGCAGCCGGCCCCTACCCACCCAGACATTCCAGCTGACGACCACCAATCGGGTGGAGGCCAGTCCGGCTTGGGCGGTGGGCGCGAGGTCGAGGGCCACGGCCTCGCCCACGTTCTTCCGCCAGCCCGCCACGCGAGCCTCGAGACCGCCTCCGCGCGATGTCACTCCGGCCGAACGTAGACCAAGTCCTTCAAGGGGGCGGTGACTGTTGTCACCCGCGCCGTCTGGAGGAAAGGAGGGGCGGGTGTATCTTCCACCGTCCGCGAGCACCCGCCCGCGGCGCGACAGCCGACAGAGGAGCACCGAGGCGATGAAGGCAAGCGACATCCGGCGCGGCCACGTGATCATGGTGGACGGACAGCCGTGCCGGGTCATGGATTTCCAGCACCGGACCCCCGGCAACCTGCGGGCCTTCGTTCAGGTGCGCTTTCGCAACCTGAACTCGGGCAACACGTTCGATACCAGGCTCAGCGCGACCGAGTTCGTGGAGGACGCCCGGCTCGACACCAAGGAGCTCCAGGTGCTCTACCGGGACGGCAACGGCGTGCACGTGATGGATGCCGGCACCTACGACCAGTACACCCTCGACCAGGAGACGGTGGGCGACCAGGGCCAGTGGCTGGAGCCCGGGCTGACCTTCCAGGTCGAGTGGCTCGGACCGCGCCCCATCGCGATCCAGCTTCCGGCGGTGGCCGAGCTGGAGGTGGTGGAGACGGCGCCGGTCATGAAGACCGCCACCAAGACGGCCAGCACCAAGCCGGCCAAGCTCAGCAACGGCGTCACGATCCAGGTCCCCGAGTTCATCGGCGAAGGGGAGCGGGTCAGGGTCAATCCCCGCGAGGGCGTCTACCTGGAGCGCGCCAAGTAGCTCCGTTCTCCCGCCTGCTGCTCGCCGGGATCGCGTCCGAATTCGCGCTGCTGGTGCTGGCTTTCGCCATCGGCGCGCTGGCCGGCGTGCCGCCGTTCGGGCGATTCCGGCTCGAGGCCGAGGCGGTCGGGTACGGCGCCGCGGCCACGCTGCCGTTGCTGGGGTTGCTGCGCTGGTGCCTGCGCACCGAGTGGGGACCGATGCGGCGGCTCATCGGCCTGATCGACGGGCACCTCGCACCCTATCTGACCGGGGCCACAGCCGGAGGAATCGTGCTGTTGTCCCTCCTGGCCGGGGTCGGCGAGGAGGTGTTGTTCCGCGGCGTGATCCAGGAGGGTCTTGTCGAGCGGCTGCCGGCGTGGCTGGCCCTGGGGATCGGGGCGATACTCTTCGGCGCGGCGCACTGGCTCACCACGACCTACGCAGTGTTCGCCGCCTTCATCGGGGCCTACCTCGGCATCCTCTTCCTCATGACCGGCAACCTGCTGGTTCCCACCGTCACCCATGCGCTCTACGACGTCGCCGCCCTGGCGATCCTGGCCCGGCGGAGACTCACCATGATCGAGCACCCGCAGGGCTAAATTTCGGCATGAACGCCATCGACGCCATCCGGCAGCGGACCTCGGTCCGCCGCTTCCGTGCCGAGCCCGTGCCCCGTGAGACCATCGAGCTGCTGCTCGAGTGCGCCGTCCGGGCCCCCAACCACAAGCTGACCGAGCCATGGCGGTTCGCCGTGCTTACCGGGGATGCCAAGGCCAAGCTCGCCGAGATCAAGGCCAGGCACCGGCTGAAGCGCTACGACGACCCTGAATCGCCCGAAGCCCGGGCGGGAATGGACAAGGTGCGGCGGGAGACCCTGGAGACTCCTGCCGTAATCGTGATCATGTCGCAGGTCCACGACGACGAGGTCACTCGGGAGGAAGATTACGCCGCGGTGATGATGGCCACCGCGAACCTGATGACCGCGGCGCTATCATTGGGACTCGGCACTTATCTCAAGACTGGGGGCGTCATGCGCGATCCAGCGCTGGTCGACCTCGTGGCGCTCCGGGACGGGTTCCGGGTGGTGGGGGTGCTGTCCCTGGGGTACCCAGCCGAGGCCGAGGCGCCCCGGCGGCGCACCTCGCCGGCGGAGCTGACCAAGTGGCTCGAATAGAGGGTGCCGAGCAGTTACGGAAGTTGGATTTTCGAGGTATGTTCGCGACTCATTCGGCGGCCCCCTGCGCCGCCTCATCCCCATAGTAAGGAGGCTTGCCGTGAAATCCCGTCTCGCCATCACCCTGGTTGCCGGCGGGCTGCTTCTGGCACGGCTCCCGGTCGCGGCGGCTCAGGACACCGCGGCGCCTGCTGCGGTTCCGCAAGACACTGCCCCACAAGGATATGCACCAGCGGAGCCGGCTCCGGTTCCGAACCCCGCTCCCGCGGCTGTCCCCGCTCCCGCCGCCCAGCCGGCCGCGGTTCCAGCGGCGGCTCCCGCGCCGCCCAGCCGCGCCGCGGTGCTGAGCACGCTGGGATTCGTGGAGATCCTGAGTCCCCGTCCCGCGGACCGGATCCAGCGGGCCATCGAGCAGGCCAAGATCGACCAACGCGAGGCCGAGGCCGAGTATAGAGAGCAGCAGGGGCTCGAGGGCCAGGTGAAGGCCATGGTGGAAGTGAAGAAGCAGGAGGTCTCCACGCTCGACGCGCAGCGGAAGCTCGCCGAGAAGAGCAAGCAGGAGGGCGAGGTCGCGACCTTCGAGGCGGAGAAGAAGGACGCCGAGCGGCACAAGCAGTTCCTGGAGAAGCGGGTCTCGCTTCACCAGGCCGAGAAGGACGCCGCCAAGGCCCGGAAGGGCTTGGCCGAATCCAGCCAGAAGGCGTTGGAGCTCGAGCTTCAGCTGGCCAACCGGCGGGCTGACCGAGACCGCACCGCCTCCACCGACGCCGCGGCCATCATGCGCCACGAGAACGTGATCCGGGATCTGGAGCGGAAGGTGCTCGAGTCCCAGCGGGTCGAGGCGGACCGAGAGAAGCAGGTCGCCGACAGGCACCAGGACATAACCAAGCGGCGACTGGAGCTCTATCAGGCCCAGGCGGCGGCGGGGGGAAACCGATAGCCCGCCGCGATCGAGGAACGGCGCCCACCGCGGGGGAGACCCCGCGGTGGGCGCTTGCGTTTGGGGTTTAGCGGCCCGGGTCGAGAAGGTCCATCAGCGTCCGTGCATCCCGGGGCGCATGACCGCCGCGATCGTTGTTGAAGTACACGTAGCAGTCCTTGCCGGCATGACCGAGTCCCCGGATCCGTCCGGCCCACCACTCCAGCTGCTCGCGGGCGAACCCGCCGCCCGCCCCCTCGCCCGAGTGCATCCGGATGTAGGCGAAGGGCGCGGTGGTCACGAGATCGGGCCGGACCCGTCCGCCCACCGGGATGCAGAGGGCAACCTGCCGGGCGCCCAGCGCCTGATAGACTTCCGCCGTGTGCCAGCTCGGATGGCGGAACTCGATCACCCAGCGGCGATCTCCAGGGAGCCCCTCGACGAACCGGGTGAGCACGCCGGTATCGGCCTCGAGGGTCGGCGGCAGCTGGCAGAGCATCGGACCGAGCTTGGGCCCGAGCAGGGAGGCGCGGTCCAGGAAGAGGCCGAGCGGCTCCGCGGTGTCGCGAAGCCTTTTGACGTGGGTGATGTAGCGGCTCACCTTGACGGCGAATCGGAACCCCTCGGCCACGGCATCGCGCCAGCGGACGAAGGTGTCCTGCTCCGGCAGGCGGTAGAATGGGTTGTTGAGCTCGACCGTCCGGAACCGGCTGGCGTACCCAGGCGAGCTCGTCACGCTGCCGCAACCCATCGGGGTAGAACACGCCCCGGCGCCAGTGCGGATACACGTAGCCCGACGTCCCTATCCACAGCTCGCCCAGCGGGCCTCCCCTTGTCCCGATGTCCAAAGCCTTGAATCTTCATGCTTGGCCGAAACCGAGCATCCCCTGTCCCTGAGCGAGGAGACTCGACATGACGCGCGATTCCGCAGGACCTGCGACGGCGGCGCTGAACCCGGCGATCGCCCTGGTGCAGCCGTGACGACATCGCTCGCCCTCTTCAGCCGAAACTTCATCAAACATCCGCGCATGCTGGGCTCGCTGATCCCGAGCTCGCGCTTCCTGGTCAACAGGCTCCTCGATCAGGTGGACTGGGGCAAGGCCAACACCATTGTGGAGTACGGTCCCGGCGTCGGCACATTTACCGGCGAGATCCTGCGCCGGCTCCGGCCCGACGGCACGGTGGTGGCCATCGACACCAACCGAGACTTCGCGCGCTATCTCACTCGCACGCTGAGGGACGACCGGCTTCACGTCGTCGAAGGGTCGGCCGCGGACGCGCAGGACACTCTGCGGGAGCGGGGGCTCGGGCGGGCGGACTACGTGATCTCGGGCATTCCCTATTCGACCATGGATCCCGTCGTGCGCGAACGGATTCTCCAGACCACCCACGACGTCCTGCACCCGGACGGCTGCTTCCTGGTCTACCAGTTCACCCGCGCGGTGCTGCCCCACCTGCGCCAGGTATTCCCTCACGTTCACCAGGAGTTCGAGCCGCGGAACATCATGCCCGCCCGGCTCTTCTACTGCCGTCGCGGCCCGGTAGCCCGGGCGGTGAACGGGCGGCGCGAGTCCCGCCCGCGCGCCCGCACCGCTTCGGACCGCTAGCGCTGGATATCGCGACCGACGACCGTCTCGTCGGTTTGGAAAGCGCCGGAGGATTGGTTCTGCCACACGTCTTCGATGGTCCGCCGGATCTGCGGGATCACATCCGCCCGAGCCGGCAGCCCCTCCTGCCCGAGAAAGGCGATGACCGCGGCGGGGATGGTCGCCTGGAGCCGGCTCACGGCTCCGGCATAGTCCGTGAAGCCCTGCTGCGCCAGCTCCGCCACTTCCCGATCGTCGAGCGAGAGGCCGGTGGTATGCAGCATGACGTAGCCGATGCTGGCCAGGCTCAGCGCGGTGTAGTCGTCACGCAGATTCTTGGGGAGACCCTCGGTTCTGACCAGGTCGATCACTCCCGCCGCCGCTCCGAGCACCGCGGATCCCGCCCGCTTCACGGTCTCCTTCACGCCGCCGGCCCCGCGACGCTCACTCAATGCCCGAAGATCGGAGATGTGGTGCTCGGCCTTCCGCTGGATGAGGCGCAGCTCGCTCACGACCTCGGGGTAGGTCTTCAGATCCTCGATCTGGGCGCGGATCGCCTTCTCGATGTGGTCCTCGAGCGCGAGCATGTCGCTGATGTAGCTCTTGATCGCTTCGTTCTTGTCGCGTGACACTGAGACCTCCAAGGGCTTCAATGAGTCGTGATGTGTGCGGTGTGATCGCCCGGCGGGCGAGGCGCTCATAATGGAGCATCGAGCGCGCGCTGACTGTGGGGGGGATCACCGCATCGTGATCACCTCGGTCCGCGACGAAGTGCTCCGATATTGGAAGGCGCCGGCGCTCATCGCTACCGCGCTGGCCGCCGGCGTCGCCTTCGCCCTGCCCCTGATGTCGCTCCACGCACGACTCGCGCTGGCTCCGCTTCCCGGCGGCGACCTCGGCCTCCTCTGGCGCTCGGGAGTGCAGGTGCCGGCCGCCACCCAGCAGCAGGCCGTGGATGCGCTTGGCGGGCTCTTGCTGGGGTCCTCGCTGGGGACCCTCGCTCTCGCGGCGATCACGATTCTGACGCTGTCCCTGGCCCGCGAGGCCGAGCGCGCCGCCGAGGTGGCCGTGCGGCGCGCGGTCGGGGCCGGGCGCCGAGTCCTGCTCGGCTCGGCCTTGCTCGAAGGCGTGCTCGTCTCACTCGCGGGGCTCGTGGCCGGCGGCATGGGCGGCGCCGTGGTCGCCGCCGCCATGAGGCAATGGCCCGGACCCCTGGGTCCGGTGGCGCCGGGGCCCGGCGGCATCGCGGCGGCGGCACTGGTCACGGTCGTGCTTGCCGGCATGTCGTTCCCGATCCTCTTTCCGCGCCGGCGCATCGGCGAAGGGGAGCCGCATTCGCCGACGCCGTTGACGCCGAGCGCGATGCAGGTCGGAGCGAGCCTGATCGCGCTGACGATGGGCGCGCTGCTGGCCCGCCACGCGGGCGCTCTCCTCGTCCCGCGCCGGGCGACGGCGGCCGAGGGGGTGGTGTACTCGATCGCGTTGCCCGGTGTGGCGCCGGCGGAGCGGGCTCAGCGCTACGCCACGTTGCTGCACACCATCGCCACTGGCGGCGGGAGCGAGGCCAGCCTCACCAGCCCGGGGACTCTGCTCGGGCTCGGCCCGGTCAGCACGGTCACCACCGATTGCGGACGGTGCTCGGAGGGCGGGCTTCCCATCCGGTGGCGGGTGAAGCCCGCCACTCACCATCTCGTCAGCGCCGACACGTTCCACATGCTGGGTATGAGAGTGGTGGAGGGGCGGGGGATCACCAGCGGCGACGCCTGGGGCGCCGCGCGGGTAGCGGTGATCAACCGCAGTCTGGCGGCGCGAGAATTCCAGGACGGACAGGCAGTCGGCCGCGGCATCCGCGTGGTGGACGATGGCGACGTCTGGTCCACCGTCGTCGGAGTGGTGGACGAGCCTCCCGTGGCCGGGTTCGGAGCGGCCATCCAACCCAGATACTCGGTCTACCTGAGCACGCTCCAGCACCCGCCAGCGGTGGCGGAGGTGCTGACCAGCTCGAAGCACCCCATCGGGACGGGATTGCCGGCAACCCCCTTGCGGGCCCTCGTCGCCGGCCAGGCGGCTCCGCTCTCGTGGTTCTCCGCTCAGTTCGGCCTTCAGGGATGGGCCATGCTGGCGATCGCGGCGCTCGGGTCGCTGACGGTCACCCGGCTCTGGGTCTCCTCTCTGCTAGGCGAGTTCGGTGTGCGCCGGGCGATCGGCGCTCGCGGACGCCAGACCGTGGGGTACGTGCTGCTCCGCGCCGCCGCCGTGTGCCTTGCCGGTATCGGAGGCGGCATCTGGTTCGGCGAGGCGATCTGGGGCGTTCTCGCGGACCTCGTCCCCGGCGTCGATCCATGGGACGCCGGCCTCGTCGCCCGGTTCGGAGCCATCCTTCTGTTCAGCACCATCCTGGGCGCGCTGCCGCCGGTATGGCGCGCGTCCCGGACTCCACCCGCATCTCTGCTCTCCGCCTCGTGAATCGCATCCTCGGCGCCCACACGGTGGACAACGGCGGGATCCACATGGCTGCGCTACGCGCCGGCCGGGCGGGGATGCAGGCGCTACAGATCTTTACCGCCATCCCCAAGTACTACGGTGACAAGACCTCCATCCGCCCCGAACGGGTGCAGCGATTCCGCGAGGCTCTCCGCACGGCGGGCATCGAGCCGGCCAACGTGCTGGTGCACTCGGCATACGTGCTCAACACCGCCACGGCGGAGGAGGAGAAGTGGGGACGGGCGGCCGCGGGTCTTCGGAAGGAGCTGGAGCGATCGACCGCGCTCGGGGTCGGCGGGTTCTGCTTTCACCCCGGTGCCGCGACCGACGGCGACCGCGATTCGGCGCTCGGGCGCGTGGCGCTCGCCATCAGCCGCGCGCTCGAGGCCGTGCCGGGGGAGACCAAGATCCTGATCGAGAACACCGCGGGCGCGGGAATGACGGTGGGGAAGACCCCGGAGGAAGTGGGCGGCATGCTGGACAGGGTGCCGCCGGCCCTGCGTGGCCGCACCGGCTACGGACTCGATACCTGTCATCTCTACTCGGCCGGGCACGACATCACCGCCTCGGCCGCCGGGCTGGCGGGCATCCTCGACCGCTTCGAAGAGGCCGCGGGCTCGCCGCCCGCCTTCTTCCACCTCAACGACAGCGAAGGCGCCCTGGGCTCCAACAAGGACCGCCACGTCCTGATCGGCGACGGGAGGATCGGCGCCGAGCCGTTCCGCTGGCTGATCCAGGATCGCCGGAGCGCGGGCATTCCCCTGATCTTGGAGACCCCGCAGCAGAACTACCAGGTGGCGGAAGACGACGATGCGCCCGACCCCTACGACGTGAGGATGATCGAGCTCCTGCGCTCGTTCGAAGCCTAGCCAAGCACCTGTCCAGCTGTCGAATCTCTCCGCAGTACGAATTCTGTACACCGCGCTGTGCCCGGTTCTTGCTAACGCTCATCCCGAATCCTCAATCATCGCCGCTTACGCCGCATCGGGGAGGGCGCAGTCGCATGAATCCGCCAGAACGCGCCGCAGTGCGCGGCATCGAAGCGCCGCGCCGCCCGTTCCTCGTCGCGCTGTCGCTCACCATGCTGGTCGCGGCGGTGCAATGGACCCCGCCGTTTCGCCCCCTCGCCCTTCACCAGACTGAACGGCTCAGCATGGTCGGGCCGGCCGCGACCCCGTTCAAGATTCCAGCACGGGTGGACAGCGCCGCGCTGGAGCGGCATGTCGTCGCCCGGTTCGAGCACTGGCCGCTGGCGCGGATCTTCTTCAGCCGGACGAAGGAGCGGGAGATGTCGGAGCGGATCGCGCGGGCGATCGTGAAGGAGGCGAAGCTACCTGCAGGTCGAGCCCAGCCTTCTCGCCGGCGTGCTGCTCACCGAGAACGCGCCGCTCGACGCGAGCGCCCGGAGCAGCCAGGGCGCGATCGGGCTCATGCAGGTGATGGGCTTCCACGCCGGGGAGTACGACTGCGACTCCAACGACCTGCTCCAGGTCGAGGCCAACATCTGCCACGGGGCCCGGGTGTTCGGGTACTACCTCAAGCGCACCGGCAACGTGCGCCGCGCGCTGCTACGCTACAACGGCTGCGTCGTCGGGCACCCACACCCCGAACTGCCGCCGCTATCCGACGAAGGTGCTGCGCAACGCGAGACAGGTGCGACGGGAGCTGTTGCAGTATCCCCCGTACAGCCTGGCGGTGGATACGGCGACATTCTAACGGAGAAGATCCCTCGGTCGCATCCGCTCCCTCGGGATGTCATCGCCCTCCTACAACCCCAGCAGATCCTTCAGCGCCTTTCCCACCTCTCGGCCGAACTGCTCCAGCCGGTCGATGAGCGGCGCATCGTGCCGGGTGCAGATCCGCACCGGCTCGCTCCCGGGCTTGAACCACTCGCGCTGCGTGGTCGGGCACCACTGGTTGGCGATGTCACCGGTGTACGCGTCGATGGTCCGGCTCACCAATCCGAGCGGGCGGCTCCCAGGCGGCAGGCGCCGCCTTCTCCTTCCAGCCATTCTTGTAGAAGGCCGCCCACGCCGGCGCGGCGAGGCGGCCGCCCGAGGCGCCCGGGGCGATCGCGCGGGGCGCGTCGTAGCCGAACCAGACCGCCGGCGACGACGGTCGGGGTGTACCCCACGAACCAGATGTCCGCCCCGTTGTTGGTCGTGCCGGTCTTCCCGGCGACGGGCCCGCGACGCCTAGCTCGCGCATCAGACGCCCGGTCCCTCCGTCCACCACCGAGCGCAGCATCGAGGTGATCTGGAACGCCTCCGCTTCGCCCAGCACCCGCTCGGGCTTCGGGTCCGGGCGCTCGCCACAGCTCGGTGCCGTCGGCCAGCTCGATGCGCCGCACCAGCGACGGCTCGACCCGAAACCCGCCGTTGGCGAACGGCGCGTAGGCCATCGACCAGCTCGAGCGGCGTCACCTCCACCGCGCCGAGCGCGAGCGACGGCACCGGATCGAGCGCGCCGCGAAGCCCCGCCCGCCGCGCCAGCGCCGCCACCCGCCGCTCGCCGACCGCACGGCTCGAGCCGTACCGTCGCGGCGTTGGCCGAGCGCCATGAGCGCGCGGCGCAAGCGTGACCGGACCGGCGTACTCGCCGCCGAAGTTGACCGGGCGCCAGACCCGCGAGCCGTCGGTGACCTCGACCGGCGAGTCGTCCACCAGGCTCGCGGGCGTATAGCCGTCCGAGAGCGCCGCGGCGTAGACGAAGGGCTTGAACGCCGACCCCGGCTGGCGCCGCGCGCCGAGCGCGCGGTTGAAGCCGCGCTGCACGTAGCGGCGGCGCGCCGACGAGGGCGCGGATCTCCCCGTTCCGCGGGTCCACCGCGACCAGCGCGCCCTGCAGCTCGTGCCCCTCGCGACGGTACGCGGCGCCGCCGCCGCGCTCGATCGCCGCCGCCCGATCGCTCACCGCGCGCTCCGCGGCGCGCTGCGCACCGCGCGTCGAGCGTGGTGTGCACGACGACGTCGCCCACGATCTCGACTCGTCGCCCAGGATCGAATCCACCGACCGCGCGCACCGGATCGAGCGCCTGCGACAGGTCGCGGCGCGGCTTCCAGCCGGAGGCCGCGAGCCGGAGCGGCTCGCGCGCCGCGCGCTCGACCCGGCCGGCGTTCAGGTATCCTTCGCGCGCCATCTGCGCGAGCACGACGCCACGGCGGCCCCGTGCCCGATCGGGATGCCGGCGCGGCGAGTAGATCGATGGCCCGCGCGCTAGCCCGGCGAGGAGCGCCGCCTCCCCGACCGTCAAGCCGCGCACGCTCTTGCCGAACAGGTCGCGGCTCGCCGCCTCGACGCCGTAGGTGCCGTTGCCGAGATAGATCACGTTGAGGTAGAGCTCGAGGATCCGCTGCTTGGACAGCGCCCGCTCGAGCCGGCGGGCCAGCTCGATCTCGATGAGCTTGCGCCGGAGCGAGCGCTCCTGCGACAGATGGGGGAGGAAGGCGCTCCGCACCACCTGCATGGTGATGGTGCTGAATCCCTCGCGCACGGCAAGCGAGCGGAAGTTGCGCGCCAGGGCGCGTCCCACGCTCCGCCAGTCGATGCCGCCATGGTAGTAGAAGCGGCGGTCCTCGGCCGCGATGAACGCCGCGCGCACGTGGCGCGGCACCCGCTCCAGCGGCACGTTGATCCGCCGGACGTAGGTCGAGCCGCCCGAGCGGCGTGCCATTGCGGTCGAGCACCCGGCTGCCCTCGCTGGGGCGAAAGCCGCGGAGCTGCTCCAGCGAGGGGCATCCGGCGAAACCACAGGTGGCCATCCACAGCGTGGTCCCGCCCGACAGGAGAAGCAGTGCGACCACTACGCCGGCGAAGATGCGCTGGCGGCGAGTCATCTCTCCACCTTCCCATGAAAAACGGCCCCGTCAGGGGCCGTTTTGTGCCGACGAACCGCTGGTGGACCCTCAGCTTGCCTGAGGGGACTCATCCGACGGGACCGCGCCCGACCTGGTTTCGCCCGAGCTGCCGGGCTGGCCGTTGCCCCTGGCCTCGTGCCGGTGCTGCTGATACTGCTCCCAGCGGTCAGTGGCCCGGCGCCGCACGGTGTCGGCGGTCTCGCGCACTCGCGTCCGCGCCGGTCCCGCACGGTCGCTGGTGAGGAAGTACGTGGCCGCGATGCCCGCCGCCACCGCGAGCACGGCGCCCAGCGCGCCGGAACCCTCTTCTTCCTCCTCCTCCTCGCCGTGCAACCGGTCTTCCAGGTCTCCCCACGCGTCCTCGCCGCGCTTCTTCATTCGGGCGAGTCGCTCGCGCATTCGCTCCCGCGCCCGCCCGCTCATGCCCTGCATCTCCTCGAAGCCCTCGCCGAGGTCGCCGCCCAGTGTCTCCAGACGCTTCCGAAGCCGCCGGCGAGTCTTGAGGCCGGCGTCAGGCGCGGCCAGAAGACCGATGCCGACGCCGAGCGCGGTGGCGAGGAAAATCGTGCCCATGCCGGAACCCGACCGGCGGTCGCCGAAATCGAAGTCGGCGTCGTCAAATCTGCGTTGTTTCTTCGTCATCCAGCCCCCGATCGCCGCGGTGGGGCGGCGCGATGTGTCCGTGCCTGGGCTCCGGGGCGCACTCCCGGAGCGGGAAACTCCAAGCACACTAATGGATCGGGAGGGGGAAGGAAATATCTTGCATTCCACCGCGCCCTCCCGAAAAACGCACCTCGGAGACCCCTGTTGGCCCGGCGGGCCGGAACCCGGGTCGGCCCACCCGGGCCGGGCCCTGCCGGCCCGGCCGACGCCGGTAAGCAGTTGCCCGATTTTACATTACCTTGCGCCCCAGCGGGCGGGGGACGGCCGGGCCGACCCTCCCGGGGGCGGCGGAGCACGAAATTGGCACTTGGGGAGCCGGAGCCAACCGTAGGTTTCCCGCCAGACCATTCGTTCCACCTCTGGATCCGCCGGCGTTTTTGGGCCGGATCCGCGAACCGCCGAGTGTGTGTCATGTATCTCGTCGAGCTGAGACCGGGCAAGGAAGAGCTCTACAGGACGGGCGACGACCTTGCCGCCGCGATCCGGAGCGGGGAAGTGGACGGCCACTCGAGGATCTATCACCGGGCCACCTCCAAGTGGATCTCCATCACCCTGCATCCTCAGTACAAGGCGATCATTGCCGATAAGCCGGCGAAGCAGTCGGACCGGACCGGCTGGACCTATCTCACCGACCAGGCCGAGACGCTGGAGAGCACCTCCGTGGAGCCCGAGGCGACCGACGACGAGGGCGACAGCGACAACGGCGGCAACTCGTGGCGCCGTCCTGTCACGCTCGGCATCAGCGGTCTCTTCCTCGTTTTCGGAATTCAGCTGGCCTTCTCCGGCCCGCGCCCGAGCTGGTCGGCTAAGTCGGTCGCCAGACAGAGCGAGACGCCGGCCAAGTCGGCGGCGGTGGAACAGGCTTCGTTCTCCCAGGTTGTCTCTCTCGCCAGCACCTCGAGCGGGTGGAGCGAGGAGCCGGTCGAGTCGGACATGATCGACGCACCGGCCCCGGAGGTGAAGGCCCCGGTCGTACTGCCGAGAGCGCCGCGTCTCGGGCGCAAGTCGCTCGACGTGGCGATTTCCGCGGCGGCGGATAGCACAGTGGACGGAAAGACGGTCGACGGCCTGCTGGTGGGATATGGCAAGGCTTACGAGACCGTCCGCGAGCGGCTGGGCGGCGGAATGCGGGTGGCGCGACTCAACCAGCTCTTCGCCCCCACCCGGCTCACCCCCGACGGTGGTGTCACCGACACCAGGCTCGGCCTCGCCGGGGTCGCCAACTTCATCCGGGTGTACCGCGAGCAGGAGGGCTCGATCGAGCGCGAGTTCCAGGACTCGTTCACGACGCTCTCGAAGGATCTCGGTTGGTCGCCCAAGACGGCGAAGCGGTGGTACTCCCGCCAGAACGGGAGGGACTCGGCGGCCCTGGTGTCGCTCACCGACCGGCTGCTGGCCGGCATCGACAGCGTCCTCGCGGTGCTGAGCGCGGAGGCCGGCGCGTACAAGGTGGTGGATGGCAGGATCCGGTTCGAGGATCTGACCGCTTCCCGGGAGTACGGCGCGCTGCGCCGCAACGTCAACGCGGCGGTGGATTCCGCCCGCATCGCCGGGGGTGAGGAATCCGCCGGTCCGATGGGCTACCTGCTCAAGGCGATCGGGACTACCCGGCTGCCCCAGGAGAGCTGACCACCTCCCCGCTCCCCCTGATCAGGTCGGCCCGCGCGACCTGACCCGGGGCCCTGGCCATGACTTGTTCGGCGAGCTCGAGCTCGCCACGGTCGGCCAGGGCCTCGAACGCTTCCAGCAGGGAGACTCCCGACCGGCGGATGCCGTGATGGTCGGTGGAGACCAGGTCCACCAGGCCGAGCTCCACCATCGCCCACGCCAGGTCCTTCGCCGCCGTATGGTAGTAGCCGCCGAAGCTTCCCGCGTTCACCTGTAGCAGCGCCCCCAGCTCTCGCCACCGCCGCATTTGATCGAGCGGAGCGATCCCCGGCAGAAACCGGTAGCGCTCGGGATGGGCGACCACGATGCCGCGGCCGCCATCCACCGCCTCCCGCACCACGTCCTCGTGAGTGCCCAGCAAATCGAACCCGAACTCGACCAGGAGAAACCGACCCCTTCCGAGGCCGAGGTCGGTGCGGCGCACGATCCGCCGCATCTGGCTGGCGTCGGGCGCCCAGATCTCCTGCCCCAGTCCGATGGCCGGGAGGTCGGTGCGGTCGTGGGCCGCCTCCGCCAGCCGGTCGAATGCCCGGCGGTGGGAGTCCAGCTCGCGGCCGACGGCCGAATCCGTGGCCAGCCGGGGCAGCAGGAGATGGGGGGTGGTGACGAGGGCGGCCACGCCCTCGACCCGGAGCGCGGCGAGACAGGAGAGCGACTCCTCCACCGAGGCGGAGCCGTCGTCCACGCCAGGCACCAGGTGGCTGTGCAGGTCGGTAAAGGGAGGTGGTGTCATGCCGCGGCGATGCGGCAACGTTCGGGCCACGCTAGTCTTAAGCCATCCTCTCCGGGGAGCCCCCAGTGACCACAGCCCGACGCACCCACGGTTTCCGCGAGTCGGTGATCCGGGGGATGACGCGGCTCGCGCGGGAGCACAACTCCCTCAACCTCGCCCAAGGGTTCCCCAACTTTCCGGCGCCGGAGGCGCTCAAGGAGGCGGCGGTCCGGGCGATCCGGGCGGATATCAACCAGTACGCGATCACCTGGGGAGCGCACCGGCTCCGCACGGTGCTGGCCCGGACCTACTCGGAGCGCTACGGGCTCGACGCCGACCCGGAGCGGGAGATCACGGTCACCTGTGGCGCCACCGAGGCGATGATCGGTACCCTGCTGGCCTTAGTGAACCCGGGTGACGAGGTGATCGTCTTCGAGCCATTCTACGAGAACTATGGGCCCGACACGATCCTCGCCGACGCGAAGCCGGTCTACGTGCCGCTCGAGCCGGGTCAACCGCTCGATCTCGAGCGATTGGCGGCGGCCTTTACTCCGCGCACCCGCGCGATCGTCGTCAATACACCCAGCAATCCGTCGGGCCGGGTGCTCGACCGCGGCGAGCTCGAGGCGATCCGTGACCTGTGCGTGGAGCACGACGTCCTCGCGGTGACCGACGAGATCTACGAGCACATCCTCTACGCCGGGGAGCACGTCCCCATCGCCACCCTTCCCGGGATGCGCGAGCGCACCATCACCATCAGCGGCGCATCCAAGACCTTCAGCGTGACCGGATGGCGGATCGGCTGGATCATCGCGCCCGCGGACCTGACCGACGCGATCCGGAAGGTGCACGACTTCCTCACCGTCGGGGCCCCCGCGCCGCTCCAGGAGGGAGTGGCCGACGCGATCGAACACCTGGACCAGAGCTTCTACCGGCAGCTCGCCACCACATACCGGGTCCGGCGGGACCTGCTCCAGGGGGCGCTGGTGGAGGCGGGATTCCGGTCGGTGGCCCCCCAGGGTGCCTACTACATCCTGGCCGATTTCAGCGCGCTCGCCGATTCGGTGAGAGGGGGCGGCCCACCGCCTGACGACACCGAGTTCGCCGCCTGGCTCTCCCGCGAAGTCGGGGTGACGCCGGTGCCGGGATCGAGCTTCTTCCGCGAGGGAGGCGGCGGACGATCACTGGTGCGGTTCGTGTTCTGCAAGACCGAAGACATCCTGGCCGAGGCCGCCCGCCGGCTTCGGTCCATCGGTCGGGGTCCAGTCACCCGGCCGGTGGAGGCGGCCGCGCGGAGCGGGCTTCAGCGGTGAGCCACGGCCTCGCCGTGGTGACCGGCGCGACCGCGGGGATCGGCCGGGAATTCGCCGAGCAGTTGGCCGGGAGAGGTCACGACCTGCTCTTGGTGGCCCGTGATCGCGATCGCCTCAGCCAGGTGGCGGTGTCGCTCGCCTCGAGCCGCGGGGTGCAGACCGAAGCCTATCCCGCCGATCTGACGCGGGACGACGACGTGACCCGGCTAGCCGAGCGAATCGGGGCTTCGCCTCGATTGGCACTGCTGGTGAACAACGCGGGGTTCGGGACCCGCGGCAGGCTGGCCGAGGTGGATCCCGTGAGGCAGGTGGAGATGCTCCGGCTTCACACCCTCGCGCCCCTGCGGCTCACCCAGGCGGCGCTGCCGGTGCTGCTGCGGAATCGGGCGGGCGCCGTCGTCAACGTGTCCTCGGTCGCCGCCTTCATCTACTCGGCGGGAAACGTGAATTACTGCGCGACCAAGGCTTACTTGACGACCTTCAGCGAGGGACTGGCGGCGGAGCTGAGGGGGAGCGGCGTCCAGGTCCAGGCGCTCTGTCCGGGCTTCACCCGCACCGAGTTCCACAGCCGGATGGACGAACCGGACCGGCTCCCCGGCTTCGCGTGGCTGAACTCCCGAGCGGTCGTCGAGCACTCCCTCCGCTGCCTCGACCGGGGCGGTCCGACGGTCTGCATCCCGAGCCGGCGCTTCCGTTTTCTGGTGGGCATCATTCGCCTCTCGCCCCGACGCCTCATCGGCTGGGTAGCACGCCGCAGGTACCAGCGCCTGTGACCTGGCTCCTATCGGAGAGACCGGACGGTCGGCAACTTCGATCGGTCCTTCCGAAGGAACGCAGGTATGCCTACACCACTCCTCCCAATCCCACCGGCTGCCCGGCAACTGGCCGCCGGCGCCCTCGTCATGCTGGTCTCAGGCTGTGCCGGGGACAACCTCCTGCTTCCGAGGGACGGCGAGCCGGCCGAGCTCCGCCGGGTGGCGGGCGATCAGCAGAGGGCGACGGCCGGTGACCTCGTCGAAGACCCCCTCATCGTCGAGGCACTGGACCGCGTGGGGCGGCCGGTGTCGGGCGCGGTCATCGTCTTCGAGTTCGTGGGTGCGCCGAGCGGTGCGGAGGTGGCGCCGGCAAACGCCGAGACCGATGGGGACGGCCGCGCGTCGGCGGAGGTGAAGCTGGGCACCCCCGCCGGCACGCAGAGAGTCGAGGCGAGGCTGGACGATCCCTCCCGTGACCTCAGTGTTCGGTTCCGGCTGATCGCGCTGGAGCCCAGGGGCGGTGGAGGTGGGGGTGGAGGTGGAGGTGACGACGGGGGCGACAATGGTGACGAGGGCGACGGCGGTGGGGGTGGTGGTGGCGGTGGTGGCGATGACGGCGATGATGGTGATGACGGCGACGCCCCAGACGACAAAGGCGGGAAGGGCAAGGGTAAGGGCAAGGGGCACTGACGACCGAGGCACAGGAGTCCGGTGCAGATCGCACCGTGCGTGACGGGAACGGCCCGACGTCTTAGTTTGAGCGGAGGAGAACAATCCGCAGCTCAGTCGGTTCCGGAGGTCCCATGCGCGCCGCGTCGATTCTACCACTGGCCATCACGGCCGCAGCTCTTGCCGGGTGCGCGGCCGAATCCCCCCGGACGTCGAATCAAGAAACGGCATCAGTTGGAACGGCGGGGGGCGGCCTGCCGCAGCGCGACCTCACTTTGCAGAGGCCGGAGAGGCCCGCGCTCGACGTCGCCTCGCCGGTGGAGCTTTCCCGAGCGGCGCCCGAGTCCAAACTCGCGCGGCGCGCCAGGCACTCGCCGAAGCCTGCTCCTGTCCCCGCCCCAATGAGCGTCGCAGCCCCGGCCTCCCTGGCGGCGGTGCCGGTTCCCGCCGTCGAGGTCGTCCGGGTCCGCGCGGAGCCGGCGGGGGAGGAGGAGGACGCCGTGGGGGTCGGACGCGAGCTCCCGCCCGGAAAAACGGTCACCGTCATTCCCGCGTCGAACGGCCCGTCGTCGTCCCCGGACGACCCTTCCTGGGACCCCAGCGGGCCGGGCCGGGGCATGATCATCGAGGGTGGCGGCGGCAGCGGCGGCAGGTGCCGGCCTCGTGGCGGGGTGCGCGGAATTGGCATCGCTGGCCGAATTCCGATCGGTGTTCCGGGCCGCCGGCTGAGGTAAATCCGCGGCGGACTGTCAAATTTCTGGGGGGTGGCGAGTTGGCCACCCCTCTAGTTATGCTTGAGCCTCGCTTTCTCGATCTCGCACCACTCATAGGGCTTCGGCCCACGGGCCGGCATTGCCGCCGAGACACCGACGCCTGTGTCCACCACAAGCAGCGGGGAGGTTCGCATGAGGTATGCTTGGCTGATCGTGCTCGCCGTCGTGGCGACGACCGGTTGTAACCAAGCCGAGTTGAAAAAGGCGCTGGCGGAGGCGAAGATGGCCGAGGCCCAGAAGGACAGCCTTTTGACTGAGGTCCTGGAGACTACGCAGTTCGTCAGCGACATCAACAGCGAGCTGGCCAAGGCGAAGAGCCTCTCGATCAAGTCGGGCGGCAGCGACCCCGGCGTCCCGGGCGCGAAGAAGGATCGCGAGGAGCGTCAGGCATCCCTCGACCGGATCAAGCAGGTCCTCGCAAGGCTCGACTCGAGCGAGGCGAAGCTGGCTGCCACCGAGTCCCGGGCCAAGCAGTCCCGCCAGCGGAACGCCCGCCTCCTGGCGCAAATCGAGACCTTCAAGAAGACGGTCGACGATCTCAAGACCACCGCCGAGCAGCAGAAGACGGAGTACGAGGCGGCGCTGGCGGAAAAGGATACCCAGATCGCCTCGCTCGCCGGCCGGGTGGACACGCTCAGCACCGAGAAGGCGGCGCTCACCGATACGGTCGCCAACCTCACGTCGTACAAGAACACGGTCTACTATGCGGTGGGCACCAAGGACGAGCTGATCAAGCGCGGCGTCGTGACCAAGGAGGGGTCGAAGTTCCTGGTCTTCGGCGGCACCCGGCTCGAGCCGGCCCGCAACCTCGATCCGGCCGCGTTCACGGCCATCGACAAGACGCTGCAGACCACGATCCCGCTCCCGCGGACCGACAAGAAATACAAGATCGTCTCCCGCCAGAGCCCGACCTATCTCGGCTCCACCGTCACCAAGGACGGCAAAGTCGCCGGCACGCTGGAGATCTCCCAGCCGGAAGACTTCTGGGCGCCGTCGAAGTACCTGATCCTGGTCCAGGACTGAGCCCGCAGGTAACCAGCTGTCAGGACGCGGCCCCCGGCGAATACCGGGGGCCGCGTCGCTTTGGAGACTATTGACGGGCAGTTGAGGATCGGCTGCGAGATTGCCGGTGGGGCCGGCGCCTGCTCCTGGAAGGAATCAGTCGGTCAATGTTCTCGTAACAGTTTGGTGATCATTGCCTTTCTGGGGTCGTTGTCAACATTCTCTACATTGGAATGAGGAAAACCCACTCCCGGGCTTCGGCGCGCCGTGACGGCTGACACGGTGGAATTAGGGTCATCCCACGAGATTGTCCGCAACAGCCGTCAGTGATGGTCACTTAACCGAGAGGTCCTATGCGTAGCGCTACCCTGGCTGCGGCGATTGCCGCCTTCGTGTTCACCGCCGCGTGCGAGAAGACAGGTGAAGGCGAGTATCAGGTCGAGAAGCCAGTTATCGGCAGCGAGACCGACACGATCGAGACGCCCAGCGTCGAGACCGGCTCGGTGAAAGACACGATTAGCGTCCCCGACGTGGACGTGAGCACCGAGAAGAAGGAAGTGAAACTTCCCAAGGTAGACGTCGAGACTCCCAGCGAGCGGGAGCAAGAGGGCCAGTAGTCTTCATCCCCGGCACCACGGCCACCTCCGGGTGGCTCGTGGAGCCGAGCGGCTCGCTGATATATTGCTGGCGTGCCGCCCCACCCCATAACCAACAGCATCGGTAAGCTCGGCCTCCTGCTGGCCGCCAGCGCGGTCGGCTTCCCCGCCCAAGCGCCGGCGCAGGTGCCTCAGCCGCCCCAAGTCACCGCCATTCGAGCGGGCCGCCTGGTCGACGTCGAGCGCGGCGAAGTGCGTCGCGACCAGCTCATCGTCGTGCGGGGCGACCGGATCGAGGCCATCCAGCCAGGCACGAGCCGTCCGCCGTCCGGCGCCCGGGTGATCGACCTCTCCCGCTACACCGTCCTGCCCGGTCTGATCGACTGCCACGCCCACATGATCGGGGATCTCACCGAAGCGGACGCCCTGCTCCCGCTCCAGCGCTCGGGAGCCCAGGAGGCGTTCAGCGGGGTCCGCAACGCGCGCAGCACGCTCCTGGCGGGATTCACCACCGTGCGCGACGTGGGAACGTATCGCGCGCTGGTGGACGCCGCGCTGCGCGACGCCATCGACGACGGCACGGTGATCGGTCCCCGCATGGCGGTGGCCGGCGCCTACGTGACCGTCACCAGCGGCGGCGGGGAGCTGGTCGGCGCGGCCCAGGACGTCACCATCCCGGCGGACTTCCGCTTCGGGGTCGCGAACTCCGCCGACGAGGTCCGCGAGCGGGTGCGGGCGATCCTCAACGGCGGCGCCGACTTCATCAAGCTGATCGCGACCGGCGCCGTGCTCACCCAGGGCACCCGGCCAGGGGCCTCGGAGTACACCGAGGAGCAGATCCGCGCCGCGGTGGAGCAAGCGGCGGAGTACGGCACCTATGTCACCGCCCACGCGCACGGCGCGGAGGGCATCAAGCGGGCCGTGCGGGCCGGCGTCCGCTCCATCGAGCACGGCTCCCTGATGGACGACGAGGGGATCGCGCTGATGAAGGAGAAGGGCACCTGGCTGGTGGCGGACATCTACAACGGCGACTACATCGCCGTCACCGGCAAGGAACAGGGCTGGCCGGAGGAAATCCTGCGCAAGAACGACGAAACCACCGAGGCCCAGCGCGCGGGGTTCCGAAAGGCGGTCGCGGCCGGCGTCAGGATCGCGTACGGTACCGACAGCGGGGTCTACCCCCACGGGCTCGTCGCCCGCCAGCTCCCCTACATGGTCCGCTACGGCATGACGCCGATGCAGGCCATCCGCGCGGCGACCCTATCCGCGGCGGAGCTCATGGGCTGGGAGGATCGGGTCGGCTCGCTGACCCCCGGCAAGCTCGCCGACATCGTCGCCGTCTCCGGAGACGCGCTGGCGGACCTCAAGAGCTTCGAAAAGGTCGGGTTCGTGATGAAGGGCGGCACTGTCTACCAGGCGCCGTGAGCCGCCCGTCCTGTGAGATCCCTTCTGGAGGATGGCTTGCGATACGCTAGCGTGGCGCTGACGGGAATGGCGTTGCTGTGCACCGGCGAGCTGGCCGCGCAGCGGCCGGTGGAGGCGAAGGACCTGCTCCGCATCAGGGAGGTCACCGACCCCCAGCTCGCACCCGACGGCGCGTGGGTGGCGTATACCGTGTCGACCTCGGACACGCTGGAGGACAAGCGCGACGCGGACATCTGGATGTCGAGCTGGGACGGCAAGCGCAGCATCCGGCTGACCCGGACCAAGGACCGCGAGAACACTCCTCGCTGGAGCCCGAGCGGGCGTTACCTCGCCTTTCTCTCCGCCCGCGACGACGCGCGCGACGTGGCGCAGGTCTGGCTGCTCGACCGCAACGGCGGCGAGGCCGAGCGCCTGACCGACCTTCCGGGCGGCGTTTCCGACTATGCCTGGTCCCCCGACGGCACCCGCCTCGCCCTCATCGCCTCCGACCCCGATCCGGATCGGCCCCTTCCGGGACAGGACACCACCAAGAAGCGGCCCCGGCCGATCGTGGTGGACCGGTTCCGGTTCAAGTACGACGAGGTCGGCTACATCGGCGAGGAGCGGGACCACCTCTACGTCTTCGCCCTCGCCGACCGGAAGGCAGAGCTCCTGACGCCGGGCCCCTACGATGAGCAGGCGCCGTCGTGGTCACCCGACGGGCGGTCGATCGCGTTCCTGAGCCGCCGGCGTCCGGAGTACGACCGGACCGACAACTGGGACGTCTACGTCGTCCCGGCCACGCCCGGCGCCGAGCCCCGGCAGCTCACCACCTTCGCCGGGGCGGACATGGATCCCGAGTGGGGCAACCGCCCGCCCAGCTGGAGCCCCGACGGGAAGCTCATCGCCTACGTCCAGGGCGGGAAGCCGGAGCTGCTCTATTACGGCGGGCAGAAGGTCGCCGTCGTCCCGGCGGACGGCGGCCCGGCCCGGGTCCTCACCGGGACGCTTGACCGGAACGTGCTGTCACCGACCTTCTCGCCGGACGGCGCGCTCCTCTTCCTCCTGGAGGAGGACCGCGTCTATCACCTCGCGCGGGTGTCCGCCGCCGGCGGAGCGATCGAGCGGCTGGTCGAGGGGAAGCGCACGATCGAGGATCTCTCCGTCGGCCGGGACGGCCGCATCGCGCTGACCTCGAGCACGGGCGCGCAGCCTACCGAGGTGTTCGCGGTGGAGCGCGGCGAATTGCGCCAGGTCACCCGCCAGAACGAGGCCTGGCTGAAGCAGTTGCGCCTCGCGCCGGTCGAGGAGATCTCCTTCAAGAGCCGCGACGGCACCACCATCAACGGCTTCATGGTCAAGCCGCCGGACTATCGCGCGGGGACCCGCTATCCCACGATCCTCCGGATTCACGGTGGGCCGGTGTGGCAGTACTACCACGACTTCGCCAATCTCGACTGGCAGGTGCTGGCGGCGAGCGGATATGTCGTCCTCGGAGTGAATCCGCGGGGTAGCTCGGGTCGGGGCGAGAAGTTCGCCAGCGCCATCTTCGCCGCCTGGGGCGAAAAGGACGGCGACGACGTCCTCGCCGCCGTGGACCACGCGGTGGCCGAGGGCATCGCCGATCCCGCGCGGCTGGGCATCGGCGGGTGGAGCTACGGCGGGATCCTGACCAATCAGGTCATCGCGCGGGACCGCAGGTTCAAGGCGGCGATCAGCGGTGCGGGGCAGGGCAACGCGCTCATGGGCTACGGCACCGACATGTACGCGCTGGAGTACGAGCTGGAGCTGGGGAAGCCGTGGGCAAACTTCGACGCCTGGAAGCGGGTCTCCCAGCCCTTTCTGCGCGCCGACCGCATCGTCACCCCGACCCTCTTCGTGTGCGGCCAGGAGGACTGGAACGTCCCGCTGGTGAACTCGGAGCAGATGTACCAGGCGCTCAAGAGCCTGGGCCGGGACACCGAGTTAGTGATTTACCCCGGCGAGTCCCACGGCATCCAGCGGCCGTCCTTCGTGCTGGACCGGATGCAGCGGTATCTTGCGTGGTACGGCAAATATCTCGACGCCTCGTCCGCCGGGGTGAGCGCCGGAGGGCGCTAGGAGGGTCTGAGAGCCATGTGGGGTTCGAGAGCGGCAACGGTCAGGAACGTAGGGCTGCTCGCCCTCCTGCTTGGCTGCGCGGCCAAGTCGGAGGACGAGGAGCAGGACGTCGAGCCCTCCCACCGGGACGCCGAGGTGGCGCTCGAGGTGGAGAACCACGGGTGGGCCGACGTCGTGATCTACCTGGTCCGCGGCACCGCGACCGAGCGTCTCGGTACGGTCGGGTCGCTCAACACCAAGACCTTCGTCTTTCCCTACCGCAGGCTCGGCGCCGGCACCGACGTCCGCCTGCGCGCCGATCCCATCGGGGCGGAGAGGACGTTCACCAGCGAGAATCTGCTGGTGCAGCCGGGGCAGTGGATCAAGTGGACGCTGGAGAACGACCTGACACGGTCGTTCCTGGGGGTGTACTGAACAGTGAAGCGGGAACAGTGAAAGGTGAACAGTGAACGGGGTGGTGGCTGGGCCCCCTTTCACTGTTCACCTTTCACTTTTCCCGCTTTACGGCCTCACGCATTTCGATCGAGGCACCCCACCGAATTCGGGTTGTTCTGCTCCTCGATGCGGGATGCGGCAGATTCACGTCGCTCCCGTAGGGCCGCCCTTGTGTATGCGCCAGTGGGGAAGACCGTATCTCGGAGCGCGCCCATATCCGCCGGGGACCGGGCGACGAGGCGCCGCATGTCGCCCAGGCGGTGGCCGGTGGCGAAGAGCCAGAAGCCCCGCTCGCTGAACAGCAGGTCGGTCGCGTCGCCTTGCGTCACCCGGCTGGCCGAGCGGAGCGAGGCCCATCGTCCTCCCGCAGATCGTTCAGGGTCGTGGTCATGCCACCGAGATCACCGGCCTGGAGCTGCGCCTCGGCCTCGATCAGCCGGGCCTCGATGCCGTCGGCCACCGGCACGGGTGATTCCGATCAGGGTACTTGAGCAGAGTGAACTGCGGCGTGATGCAGTCCAGGCCCGTGCACGACTCACCCGTCCCTCGTCGACCACGCTGTCCACCGGGACCCGGGGATCCCCGGCGGCCCGGTAGGGCAGCCCCACGCCGCCTTCCAGATCCGACACCGACCAGAGCGACCTGGCGCTGTACGACCAAGATCGCGTTCTGCAGCCGCAGCGGGCTGTCGGCGTGCTCGGTAACGTACTGAAACTCGGTCGGCACCGCTTGCGACCGCTGCGGCCGGCCTCGGCGAACCGGCCCAGGTTGAGCAGGGCCCGCGCCCGGCCCACCGGGGCGAGATTGGTGATGGTCCCGATCGTCGGCCGATCAGCCCGGGTGGGCCGAGCGCCGCATCGAACCGCGCGAGTGCGGTGTCGAATATCTCCGTCGGTGGTCTGCGGCTCGCCGAAGACCAGGCTGTCGCCCGCAGGTCGGCTGAACGGCACGCCGGAGCAGAAGTCCTCGGCGAAGTACACGTAGGTGAAGCCCGCCGATGGCCCAGCATCTCGGCCGATCCTCGGGCAGTCTCATCCGGCGCCAGCGCGAACTCGCTGGAGCGCCTCGGCCGCGTTCTCGGCGCCGGCCCGCGCCTTGTGCAGGTTGGAAGTAGAGGTCGGAAACGCTCGGGTTGTCTCGACCGACGGCGTGCGCTGGTCGATCTCCTGCTGCGACGGCGGCGTCGTGGAGTGCATGAACTCATCGGCCAGCAGCCCGGCGGAGCCAGGATCAAGCCGTCTTCGGCCTGGGTGCCGTCGCCGTCCTTGGCGAAGGCGAAGTCGGCAATGGCGCCTTCCGCGAAGGGCCGCGGCGCCCGTCGGGGGTGTTGAGCGTCGCCTGGGTCGATGATGTTGGGCTGTTCGGTGTCCAGCAGGCCGCAGCCTCCCGAGAGGCGCACGGCGAGCAGCAGGAGCGCGCAGGCAGCAGAGTCGGATTCGCATGGTTCGTCCTCCTCTCAGAAGCCGATGTTGAGGCGCGCGGTCCAGTAGCGCACCTGGGCCTGCGACTCGAAATCCGAGGAAGCGAAGTTGTCCTGGGCGAAGGCGTTCACCTCGGGGTCCACCCCGCTGTAGTCGGTGATGGTCCACAGGTTTCGCCCGGCGAGCGTGAGGCTCAGCCGGCTGGCGCGGAAGCGCTCGGGCCCACCGGTCGGGCGCGAAGAACGTGAACGACAGCTCTCGCAGCTTGATGAACCAGCCCGGCTCGAGGAACGCCACTCGAGCCGCCGCCCGGAGGAAAGGCGCCTGGGCCCGCGCCTGCTCCTCCAGCGGGGCGGTGCGGTCATAATCAGCCCGCGGCAGTTCAGACCGAGAAGCAGCGGAACTGCTCGAGGGAGTTGTCCACCTAGGTGCCCGCCGCGGTAGTCGAACTGGGTGCCGATCGGCACCCGGCCGTCCGAACAGGGAGAGCCGGCTGTTGAGCGAGGCCTCCCGGGTGGGCATGGCGCTGCCCCGGAACACCGCAGTGTCGCGCGAGGGTGACCTCGGTCGGCCTCGATGATCCCGTCGCCGTTGGCATCGTCGAAGGTGATGGTCGGCGCCCAGAACCCCCCGGCGGGGTAAGCCCGCCACGTGACGCTGCTGGTAGAAGCCGATGAAGATCGGGCTCACGCCCTCGCCCAGCTCGAGGATCTTGTTGTCCATCGATCGAGCCGCTCAGGCTCAGGTCCCAGGCTCAGCGACTGCGGCTGTCGATCATCCGGGTGTTGATGGCCAGCTCGACGCCCCGGTTTCGGATGCTCGACAGGTTGACGAACTGGGATCTGCGAGGCGCCCAGCGATGGAGCGACGTCCGCTCGATCAGCGCATCGTTAGTGATCTTGTTGTAGAATGTGAACTCCAGGGACACTCGGTCCTTGAACAGTCCGGCGTCGAACCCAGCTCGAACTCGCGGCGAGCGCTCGGGCTTCAGATCCACGTTGCCCAGGTTCCCGAACGACACCCCGGTCGTCGGCCGACGCCGGCCCGCTTTCCGGCCACCGGATTGAAGAATCGCGGAGCGCGTCGGCGGTGCCCGGCTGCTGGCCCGACACGCCGAACGCGGCCGCGCAGGCGGAGGGTGTTGAGGAAGCCGGCTGTTGAAGAACGGCTCCTCCGACACCAGCCAGGACGCGCTCGCCTTGGGGTACACCGTGGCGTCGAAGTTCTGGCCGAAGGCGCTGTTGTCGTCGAACCGCAGGGCGCCGGTGACGAAGAGCCGCTCCTTGAAGTTGACCTCCTGCTCGACGTAGGTGCCGAGCGAGCGGGACTCGACCGTGTCTCCGCGCCTCGGTGATGCTGGCGCCATTGATGGTCCCGGAGCCCGGCGGCAGCCCGCGCCCGGTGGCGAAGGTGCCGGCGACAGATCGCGGAAGAACTGGCCGCCGATCGAGGTCCGGGAGCCGACGGTGGGCGAGAGCCGAAGCGCGCGGTGGCCCCCAGGTCGACCGAGGTCTGCGAGACCTGGAGCTGTTCTTGATCCTTACGCCGCTCCGGTTCTGAAGTCCTAGTTCGGCCACCTCGCCGGTGGGGAAGAACTGCACGTCGGTTCGGTCCACTACATCGTAGCCAACCGTGGCCCGGCCGGATGAGCCAGTCCAAGCGGCCGCCAGTTGCCGTGAACCCGCCGGTGAACCGCTTGGCCTCCTGGTTGGCCATGCTCGGCGAACAGCTCGGCTGGGATGAAGAACCAGCCGCGGTTGAATTCCTCGGGCAGGTTGCCGCTGGCCGTGCCGCTGCCGTTGACGGTCAGGAAGCTGTTGTCGTTCTCGACGAAGCGGGTGTTGCTGGTGACGAAGCCGACCGAGGCGCTCACGTCCACGTCTTGCGATGACCTCGGAGCGATGTTGGCCCGCATGCTCACCGCTCCAGCGCGTTGGGCCGGATCTGGTTGTCGGGCACCGACCCCCGGCGTCCCGCGGACCGAGTCCTCCTCGAACTCGGGGAGCCGGTAGGCGCCGATCTCGTTCTCGTAGCTCCCGGAGAGGTAATAGGTGCCGTCTCGCTGCCACCCGAGACGTTGGCACCGTACTGCTGTCGGAGCCCGGCCTTGTAGGGGCCGGCGACACCGTCTCGTTCAGCGGCTGGTACTGGTCTGACCGAGGTCTGGGTGCAGAGCTCGTCGAGCTCGCTCTGGATGGTGCAGAATCCGTCGAAGCCGGAGTCGATGCCGTTCGGGTGTGGTATCCCGGCCGAAGTAGTTGAGCGGATAGGTGTTGTTGTCGGTCACCGCCCCGAGCTCGCTGAATAGACATTCCACCGGGCCGGGCCGGCCACGCCGCGCTTGGTCGTGATCCGGACCACCCCGTTGGAGGCCTGGATCCCGTAGAGGGTCGCGGCCGCGGGACCCTTGACGATCTCGATGATTCGATGTCTTCCGGGATTGAGATCGTTGATACGGGAGGGGCCCTGTTGGCCGAGTCCCGCGCCGAAGCCGCCGATGTCGAGCGTGCTGGAGCTCGGGTTGCTCTCCATCCGGATGCCGTCGATGTAGTACAGCGGCTCGTTGGACAGCGAGATGCTGTTGGAGCCGCGGATCCGGATCCGGGTGCCGGTGCCGGTGGTGCCGCCGCTCTTCAGCACCTGGACGCCCGCCGCGCGCCCTGAAATCAGATTGCCGAACTCGGTGATCGGCGCCTGCTCGGCCACCCTTGCGACGTCGATGGTCGTGACCGCGTTGGCGATCTCCAGCTTGCGCTGCTCGCCGGTAGCGGTGGTCACGATCTCGTCGAGCTGGACCGGCGCGCCGGTCAGCGCGAAGTCGAGGGCGGCTGCCTCGCCCGGCGCCACGTTGGCGCGTTCGGTAGCCGGTCGGTAGCCCACCCGGAGCACCCGCACCTGGTAGCTCCCGGGGGCCACGTCGCGGAAGAGGTAGCGGCCCTCCTGGTTCGTGGTCTCGATCGGTCGAGTCCGGTGAGCACGACTCGCGCCGCCTCCAGTGTCTGTCCGGTCGCCTCGTCGGTTACCACGCCGCCGATCGAGCTCTGTTGCGCTTCCGCGAGGGACGCCGTGCCAGTACCAGGACACCGACCCACCGACCCACGCGGAGCGTGCACCGACGCATGCCAGCTTTCATGGGGCCCTTCTCCTGTCGGACGAAACTGCCCAACGGCTCCGGCGGAGAATGTCCTGCGTGCCGAAGAGGCGGGCAGCACTGGGATGGGATTTGCTTCGCAATGTGCTGAACGCAGTGCGGATTGTCTAGACGGGGGACAGGGCGGCGCGGGGCCGCGGCGCTTGACGGTCCCTGGGGGCATCGGTATTTAGTGACCAGGACCGGTCCGCCTGCTCCCGGCGCGGCCAGCTCCCGCCACCTTTCATCCGCTGTCCCACCACTTATTCGGAGGCCGCGTGGCGCGACGCATCGTTCGGATGATCGCGGGGCTGCTGCTTGCCGTGGCTACCGCCGCACCGCTGGCGGCGCAGGCCGGCACGCTCCGGGGCACCGTCTCCGACAGCGCCGGCGCGGCGCTGGCCAACGCCGCCGTCAGCGTCGAGGGCACCGCGCTCCGCGGGACCACGGGGTCGAACGGCTCCTACGAGATCCGCGGCGTCCCGGCCGGCCGGCACACGGTGCGGGTTCGGCTGATCGGCTATCACGCCGCGACCGCCGAGGTGACCGTGCCGGAGGATGACGCGGTGACCCAGGACTTCACCCTCCTGCGGAGCGCGGTGCAGCTGGCGCCGATCGACGTGGTGGTCGGCTCCCGCGCCCGCCACACCGCGGAGGAAGAGCTGGCCGTACCGGTCGACATCTTCCCGGCGGAGGAGCTGCAGCAGCAGGGCAGCACCGAGACCAGCATCATCCTCCAGTCCGTCGCCCCCTCGATCAACTTCCCCCGGCAGAGCGTGACCGACGCCGGCGACATCGTGCGGCCGTTCACCCTCCGCGGGCTGAGCCCGGACCACACGCTGGTGCTGGTGAACGGCTGGCGCCGGCACCAGACGGCGCTGGTGAACAACTTCAACTACGGCATGCGCGCGGGCTCGAGCGGCGTGGACCTCAACGCCCTGCCGTCGAGCGCCCTCGACCGCATCGAGGTCCTGCGCGACGGCGCCTCGGCCCAGTACGGCTCCGACGCCATCGCCGGCGTGGTGAACCTGGTGCTCAAGGACGGCGCGTTCTCTCCCTTCGTCAACGGCGACATCGGCCGCTATACGACGGACGACTATCCCGACGACGGGACCACGGCCAACGTGAACGGCGGCTGGGGGATCGGGATCGGCCGCGGCTCGTTCGCCGTGTTCGGGGAGTTCCGCGACCGGGAGGCAACCAACCGGGCCTGGGCCGATGCGTTCGAGGACGCCGGCACCGGCGTGGCCGACTCCATCGACACGAGCAACGGCCAGGTGATCGAGAAGCGCAACCCAGTCCCCCAGCCCAATCACCACTGGGGCGACGGGCTGGAGAAGGACGTGCTGACATTCGCCAACTTCCGGATGCCGCTGAACGACGAGGGCACCACCGAGATCTACAGCTTCGGCGGCTACGGCCACCGCGACGGCAGCGGCAACGCGTTCCGGCGCTACGCCGGGAACCCGCGCAACTGGCGCGAGATCTACCCGCTGGGGTACCTGCCCACCTTCAGCGGCACGGCGACCGATTACTCCGGTGCGGGTGGCGTCCGGGGCGTCGTGTCCGGCTGGAGCTACGACCTCGGCGCCGAGTTCGGGCACAGCGACTTCGACTACAACATGACCACCACCCTCAACGCCTCGCTGGGACCCTGCCTCGACGTGGCCTGCGCACCGGGGGAGGACGGCGTTCTGGGCACCGACGACGATCCGGGGATCCCGAACCAGACCGAGTTCTTCTCCGGAAGGCTGCTGCGCCGGGAGTTCATCGCCGCGGCCAACGTGGCCCGGGCGGTGGAGGTGGGACTGCCGGCGCCGCTGAACCTCGCGTTCGGTGCCGCGTACCGGCGGGAGAGCTACAAGATCCGCGAAGGCGAGCTGGCCTCCTACGTGAACGGCTTCCATCTCGACCAGGACAGCAGCGCCGTGCCCGCTCCCGCGGGCTCGTCGGGCTTCCCCGGGTTCACGCCCGACAACGCGACCGAGCGGGACCGGAGCAACTTCGGGCTCTACGCCGACGCCGAGTCCGACCTGACGCCCCAGCTGCTGGCCAACGTCGCGGCGCGCTTCGAGTCCTACAACGACTTCGGCGAGAAGGTGTCGGGGAAGGTGGCCCTCCGCTACCAGCCCTCCCGTCGCTTCGTGCTCCGCGCGGCCGCCGGCACCGGCTTCCGCGCGCCGGGCCTGAGCCAGGTGGCCTTCAGCAAGGTGGTCACCAACGTGATCGCCGACCAGTTCGTGGAGGTCGGCATCTTCCCGGTGGACCACCCGGCCGCGCTCGCGTTGGGCGCCCAGCCGCTCACCGAGGAGACCTCGTTCAACCTGAGCGCGGGCCTTGCGTTCACCCCGGTGGACAACTTCACGGTCACCGCGGACTATTTCCGGATCCAGATCGACGATCGCATCATCCTCGGCGCCACCTTCGACGACGACGCGACCCTGGCGCTGCTGGCGAACGCGGGGGTCACCGACGTCGGCGGGGTGCAGTACTTCACCAACGGCCTCGACACCCGGACTCAGGGCGTGGACATCACCGGCAATCTCCAGCTTCCGGCCGGCCCCACGGGACGCTCGACCTCAACGCCTCGCTCAACTTCACCAACAACGAGATCGTCCGCCTCGACTCCATCCCCGATGTGCTGCGCGACGCGGGCTCGACCGAGCCGGGGCTGCTCGACACCGTGACGGTGATCGCCATCGAGGACGAGCGGCCCGACTGGCGGGCCACGCTCCAGGCGAACTACACCATCGGCCGCCTGAGCACCCTGGGCCGGTTCTCCTATTACGGCAGTTTCTCCTCGGCCCAGCCCGGGTTCTGCGATCTCTGCCGTGAGGAGTACGGCGGCAAGGGGCTGGTGGACGCGGAGCTGGGCTACCAGTTCGACCTGGTGAAGCTGGCGGTAGGGATGCGCAATCTGTTCGACACCTACCCGGACCAGCCGAGCTCCGACCGCGACACCGGTCTGGGAGGGACCTCGGCGGAATTCAACAACAACTTCGGAACCTTCCCCTGGGCCGCGGCGTCGCCGTTCGGGTACAACGGGCGGTTCGTGTACGCGAGGACGGAGATCCAGCTGGCTTGGTAGGGGCGGAACGGCGGAACGGCAGACGGGCGGACGGGCCGAAGTAGCGCGCTGTCATCCCGAGCGGAGCGAGGGATCTTCTTCGCGGGCTTCGTCGCTCGCCGAGAAGATCCCTCGCTGCGCTCCGGATGACAGGATGCCGTTCTGAAACGCCGTTCCAAGAATCGCACTCGCCCATACCCGCTCTCCCTGGCAGGAAGCCGGGGCCTGCGGTAAGATTCCCCCACCATAGCCCCGACCATTCCCATGTCCGTCAAGTACGATCTCATCGTCATCGGCGGAGGCCACAACGGCCTGGTGACCGCCGCCTACCTGGCCCGCAAGGGCCTCAAGGTGCTGGTGCTCGAGCGCCGCGAGGTGCTGGGCGGCGCCTGCGTCACCGAGGAGGTCTGGCCCGGCTACAAGGTCTCCACCGCCGCGTACGTCAACAGCCTGCTCCGGCCCGAGATCATCCGCGACCTGGAGCTCAAGCGGCACGGCTTCGAGATGCTGCCGCGAAGCCCGTCGTCGTTCACCCCGTTCCCCGACGGCCGCTCGCTCATGCTCGGCCCGGACAAGGAGATGACCCGCCGGGAGGTCTCCAAGTTCTCCGCCAAGGACGCGGACGCGCTGCCGAGCTACGAGGCGATGCTGGAGCGGGTGGCCGACTTCCTCGAGCCGACGCTGATGATGACGCCGCCCAACCCGTGGTCGCTCCGGCCGGGGAACCTGCTCCAGCTCGCCAAGCTGGGGCTCGGCTTCCTCAAGCTGGGCCACGACGGGCAGAAGGCGGTGGAGATCCTCACCGGCGCGGCCACGCCGATTCTCGACCGCTGGTTCGAATCGGAGCAGCTCAAGGTGACCCTGGCGACCGACGCGATCATCGGCGCCATGGCCTCGCCCTCGATGCCGGGGACGGCGTACGTGCTGTTCCACCACGTCATGGGCGAGTGCGACGGCGTCCGCGGGGTCTGGGGCTACGTCCGCGGCGGGATGGGCGGGATCAGCAACGCCATCGCCTCCGCGGCCCGGGAGAAGGGCGCGGAGATCCGCACCAACGCCGAGGTGGTGAAGATCCTGGTGAAGGACGGCGCGGCGCAGGGCGTGGCGCTGCGCGACGGCACCGAGATCCAGGCCACCCGGGTGGCCTCCGGCGCCGACGCCAACGTCACCTTCCTCAAGCTGATGAGCAACGGCGACCTGCCGGCCGACTTCGTGGACGCGGTGCGCCACATCGACTACGCAAGCGCGAGCTGCAAGATCAACATCGCGCTGAGCGAGCTGCCCGACTTCACGGCGCTCCCGGGCACGGCCCCGGGCCCCCAGCATCGCGGCACGATCCACATCTCCCCGACGATGGAGTACATCGAGCGGGCCTACGACGACGCGAAGTACGGCCGCCCGTCGGAGCACCCGATCATCGAGGCCACCATCCCGTCGGTGCTGGACGACACGCTGGCGCCGGCGGGGAAGTACGTGATGTCGATGTTCACCCAGTACTTCCCCTACAAGCTGGCGCCGGGGCTGTCGCTCGAGGCGGAGAAGGAGAAGTACGCCGACCGCTGCTTCGACCTCATGAACCAGTACGCGCCGAACTTCAAGCGGTCGGTGATCGCCCGGCAGGTGCTCGCGCCGGCGGACCTCGAGCAGCGGTTCGGGCTCACCGGCGGCAACATCATGCAGGGCGTGATGTCGCTCAGCAGCCTGTCGTTCATGCGGCCGGTCCCGGGCTATGCCGACTACCGGACGCCGGTCCGCGGCCTGTACCTGTGCGGGGCGGCGACGCATCCCGGCGGCGGCGTGATGGGCGCGTGCGGGTACAACGCGGCCCGGGAGATTCTGCGGGACTGCAAGCGCTAGCCATCGACATTCCGCCCGGGCTGACAGGATAGACTCGACTATGCCCCAGCACCAGCTGACCGTCCAGGAAAGCCTCACCCAGCTCCCGGGTCCGGCCGGCGAGCGCTTCGTCGAGCTGTTCAAGCACGGCACGCTGAGCGTCGAGCTGTACGCGCCGCGAGGCGACGATCCGCAGGAGCCCCACACACGCGACGAGGTCTACGTGGTGGCGCAGGGGAGCGGGCATTTCCGGAACGGCGAGACGCGGCATCGCTTCGCGCCCGGGCGACCTGCTGTTCGTGCCGGCCGGCGTGGTGCACCGGTTCGAGGAATTCACCGACGATCTCGCGGTCTGGGTGGTCTTCTATGGCCCCGAGGGCGGAGAGGTCGCCGCGGTGAGCGCGGAGGCGCGCGCCTCGGCCACCGCGCTCGAGCGCACGCTGCACCGGGACTACTATCTCTCGGACCAGGTCTTCGCGCGGGAGAGGGAGCGGATCTTCTGCCGCGAGTGGTTCTGCGCGGCCCGCGAGGAGGAGCTCCCCGCCCCGGGCGACTACCTGGTAAGCGACGTCGCGGGCGAGAGCATGCTGGTCGTCCGGACCCGGGACGGCGGGCTCGCGGCCCACTACAACGTCTGCCGCCATCGCGGCTCGCAGCTGGTGCCCGACGGCGGCGCGCGGGCAGCTTCAGCGGCGGCATCCGCTGTCCCTATCACTCGTGGACCTACACGCTCGAGGGCGCGCTGCGCACCGCGCCGTTCCTGGAGGAGGCCGACGGGCTCGCCCGCAGCGATCTCTCCCTCCATCCCGGTCGGGGTGGAATCCTGGGGCGGCTTCATCTTCCTCCATCTCACGCCCGAAGAAGCCAAGGCGCGGGGCCAAACCCTCCACGCGCAGCTCGGCGGCGTGCCCGAGCGGCTCCGGCGCTATCCGCTGGGCGAGCTCCGGGTCGCGCGGCGGATCGAGTACGAGGTCGCCGCCAACTGGAAGGTGATGCTGGAGAACTACAACGAGTGCTACCACTGCGGGCCGGTGCACCCGGAGCTCTGCCGGCTGGTGCCGGCGTTCAAGCAGCGGGGCGGCGCCGAGCTCGACTGGGAGCGGGGCATCCCGCACCGCGAGGGCGCCTGGACCTTCACCGCCAGCGGCACCACCAACCGCGCGCCCTTCGCGGGGCTGAGCGAGGACGAGCGGATGCGCCACAAGGGCGAGCTGGTCTATCCCAACCTCCTGCTCAGCCTCTCGCGCCGAGCACGTGGCCGCCTTCACCATCTGGCCGCACGCGCCCGAGCGCACCACCGTGGTCTGCGAGTTCCTGTTCCATCCCGACGAGATGGCCAAGCCGGGATTCGACCCGGCCGACGCGGTGGATTTCTGGGACCTGGTGAACCGGCAGGACTGGGCCATCTGCGAGTCGGTGCAGCGGGGAATGACCTCGCGGGTCTTCCAGACCGGATACTACGCGCCGATGGAGAGTGCAGCCTCGACATCCGGCGGTACGTGGGGGAGAGGCTCGGTGAGGAGTGAAGGCGGAACGGCGGGACGGCGGTACGGCGGAAGGGAACTGGTGAGGGATCACCTTCCGACCCCGGTTCACGGGGAGAGGCCTCGCCTCGGGCTTTCATCCGCCGTTCCGCCGTCTCGCCGTTCCGCCCCCCAGGCATGAAGCTCGACTTCGAGTACATCGTCCTTGGTCTCGGGCGGCTTCGGCAGCGCCGCGGCGTACTGGCTGGCGCGCCGGGCCGGCACCGAGGTCCTCGGGCTGGAGCAGTTCGAGCTGGGCCACGTGCGGGGCGAGTCGCAGGACCACTCGCGGATCATCCGGCTCTCGTACCACACGCCCGGCTACGTCGAGCTGGCCAAGTTCGCGTTCCGGGCGTGGGCCGAGCTGGAGCGCGACGCCGGCGAGCAGCTGGTGCTCAGGACCGGCGGGCTCGACTTGGGGCCGAGGGAGAGCGCGATCCCGCTCAGCAGTTACAGCGACAGCATGGACGCGGCCGGTGTCGCCTACGAGCGGCTCGACGCCGGCGAGATCATGCGCCGCTGGCCCCAGTGGCGCCTGACCGACGACATGCACGGACTCTTCCAGGCGCGAGAGCGGGATCGCGATGGCGGCACGGGGCAACGCCGCCCACGTGCGGATGGCGCGGGAGCACGGCGCCACGCTCCGCGACCGCTCGCCGGTCGAGACGATCCGTCCGGTGGACGGCGAGATCGAGGTCCGGACCGGCGGACGCGTCCTACCGCTGCCGCCGGCTGGTGATCACCGCCGGCGCCTGGTCCAACCGCGCCCTCGCGCCGGTCGGCATCGAGCTCCCGCTCCGGGTCACCAAGGAGCAGGTGACCTACTTCGCCTCGCCCGACCTCGCCGACTTCCAGCCCGACCGGTTTCCGGTCTGGATCTGGATGGACGATCCCTGCTTCTACGGTTTCCCGGCGTTCGGCGAGGCCGGCCCCAAGGCGGGGCAGGACGCGGGTGGCCAGGAGACCACGGCCGATGGCAGGAACTTCGAGCCCGATACCGAGGCGCTCGACCGGGTCATCCGCTTCCTCGAGCGGCACCTGCCCGGTGCGCTGGGGCCGATCATCTACACCAAGACCTGTCTCTACACCCTCACGCCCGACCGCGACTTCGTGCTCGATCAGCTGCCCGCACCTGCCGGAGATCGCGGTGGCCATCGGCGGCGGGCACGGCTTCAAGTTCGCCTCGCTGGTCGGCCGGATCCTCTCCGAGCTTTCCATCGACGGCCATTCGCCCCGCGACCTCGCGCCGTTCCGGATCGACCGCCCGATCCTCCAGATGAAGGACCCGCCGCGGAACTACATGGTGTGACCGCATCCGCCATCCCCACCGCCCCGGTGCAGGAGCCGACCGCCCAGCTGCATCGCGCGATGGGCTTCCGCGACCTGTTGCTCTTCTACCTGGTCACCGGGTTCACGGTGCGCTGGATCGGCAGCGCCGCCTCCGCCGGGCCCAGCGCGATCGTGATCTGGCTGTGCGCCTGCCTGCTGTTCTACCTGCCGCTCATGCTCACCGTGCTGGAGCTCTCCTCGCGCTATCCCAACGAGGGCGGCTGCTACGTCTGGAGCAAGCGGGCGTTCGGCGACTTCGCCGGGTTCATGACCGGCTGGAACTACTGGGTGTGCAACCTGCCCGTATTTCCCCGGCCTCTTCTATTTCACGGCGGCGAGCGCGCTCTTCATCGGCGGCCCGTCATGGCAGGGGCTGACCGACAGCCCGGCGTACTACATCGCCTTCTCGCTGGTGGCGCTCGCGGTGGCGGTGACGCTCAACGTCCGCGGGCTCGGCGTGGGCAAATGGCTCCACAACATCGGGGCCGTCGGCCTCTGGGTGCCGGCCCTGCTGCTGATCGCGCTGGCGGTGATCTCCTATGCCCGGTTCGGCTCGGCGACGCCGTTCACCGCCGAGAGCCTGGTGCCCAGCACCCGGCTCAAGGACATCATCTTCTGGTCCACCATCGCGTTCTCGCTCAGCGGGCTGGAGAGCGCGTCGATGATGGGCGACGAGATCCAGGACCCCCGGCGCAACATCCCGAGAGCGCTCCTGATCGGCGGCGTGCTGATCACCCTGCTCTACATCCTCTCGACCGTGGCGATGCTGGTGGCGCTGCCGCGGGCGCAGATCCTGAACCTCCAGGGGTTCATGCTCTCCATCCAGCAGGCATCCGACCGGGTGGGCATCGTGGGCCTCACCGGGATCACGGCGCTGCTCATCACGCTCGGCGGGCTGGGTCAGGCGGGGGCCTGGTTCGCGGCCGGCGGGCGGTTGCCCTTCGTCGCCGGGATCGACCGGTTCCTTCCGCCCGCGTTCGGACGCATTCACCCGACCTACGGCTCGCCCCATGTGAGCCTCCTAGTCCAGGCCGCGGTCGCCGCCGTGTTCATCTTCCTGGGGCAGGCGGGCACCACGGTCAAGGGCGCGTACGACGTGCTGGTGAGCATGTCCATCATCGGGTACTTCATCCCCTATCTCTTCATGTTCGCCTCCATGATCAAGCTCCAGTCCGAGCCGGCCGGCCCCGGGGTGATGCGGGTACCGGGTGGACGTCCCGTGGCGACACTGGTCGGGGGCCTCGGATTCTGCGTCACCGCCGCGGCCATCTGCCTCGCGTTGATCCCGGCGGAGGACGACGCGAACAAGGCGCTCGCGGTCACCAAGGTGGGGGGCCTGACCTTGCTGCTGCTTCTCGGAGGGGCCGCGGTGTATTTCACGGGAAAGCGGAGGCGGGTATGAAAACGCTTGGCGATCTCGACTCCGCGCGCTGGCGGGTGGCGCTCACGCTCACCGCGGTGCTGGTGTGCATTTACTTCGGATTCATCCTCCTGGTCGCGTACGGCAGGGCGCTGCTCGCGTTCCAGGTCGTGCCCGGGCTCACCCTGGGCATCCTGCTGGGCGCGCTGGTGATCGTCGCGTCGTGGATCCTCACCTGGATCTACGTGCGCTGGGCGGCCGCGCACTACGATCCGGGCATCAAGGCGCTGGATCGGGAGCGCAAGCCGTGATCCAGGCGCCGGCGACCACGGCGATCGGCGAGCCCAACGCCATCGCGATGCTGTTCTTCTTCGCCTTCATCTCGGTCACCCTGGGGATCACCTGGTGGGCCGCCCGGCGCACCCGTACCACCGAGCAGTTCTACGCCGCCGGCCGCACCGTGAGCGCGGGCCAGAACGGGCTCGCGCTCGCGGGCGACTACATGAGCGCGGCGTCGTTTCTCGGCATCGCGGGGTTGGTCTCCACCACCGGCTTCGACGGATTGATCTACTCGACCGGATGGCTGGTGGGCTGGCCGGTGGTGCTGTTCCTGATCGCCGAGCCGCTGCGCAACCTCGGCCGGTACACCTTCTCCGATGTGGTGGCGCTCCGGCTCCGCCAGACGCCGGTTCGCCTCGCCGCCGCGCTGGGCACCCTGGCGACGGTGACGCTGTACCTCATCGCCCAGATGGTGGGCGCCGGCGGCCTCATCCGCCTGATGTTCGGGTTGAGCTACGAGCTCGCGATCGTGCTGGTCGGGATCGTGATGATCGGATACGTGCTCTTCGGCGGGATGATCGCGACCACGTGGGTGCAGATCGTGAAGGCGCTGCTGCTGATGACCGGGGCGCTGATCCTCGCGCTCCTGGTGCTGCTCCGGTTCGGCCTGAATCCGGCGGCGCTGTTCGCCGAAGCCGCGCGGCGCTACGGCGAGGGCGTCCTGGTGCCGGGGAAACTCGTCGCCAACCCGCTGGACGCGGTCTCGCTGGGCATGGCGCTCATGTTCGGCACCGCCGGCCTGCCGCACATCCTGATGCGCTTCTACACCGTCCCCGACTCGCGGGCGGCGCGGGCCTCGGTGTTCGTGGCCACGGGGGTGATCGGGCTCTTCTACCTGCTCACCTTCGTCCTCGGCTTCGGGGCGATGGTGCTGGTGGGTCCGGAGACGATCCGGGCGGTGGATCCCGGCGGCAACATGGCCGCACCGCTGCTCGCCGAGCTGCTGGGGGGGACGCCGTTCCTGGGGTTCATCGCCGCGGTGGCGTTCGCGACCATCCTGGCGGTGGTGGCGGGGCTCACCCTCTCCGGCGCCGCGGCGCTGTCGCACGACCTCTGGGTCAGCGTGGTGCGCGGGGGGCACGCCGACGCGGGCGAGCAGCTCCTCGTCGCCCGGCTCGCCACCCTCGCCCTGGGCGTGGTGGCGGTCGCGCTGGGCATCACGTTCAAGGGGCAGAACGTGGCCTTCATGGTGTCGCTCGCCTTCGCCATCGCCGCCAGCGCCAACTTCCCCGCGCTGATCCTCGCCATCTTCTGGCGGGGGTACACCACGGCCGGGGCGGTCACCAGCATGGCGGCCGGCACCCTGCTGACATTGCTGCTCATCTACCTGTCACCCACCATCCAGGTGGACATCCTCGGCCATGACGCGGCCTGGTTTCCGCTCAAGAACCCGGCGCTGATCACCATGCCGCTCTCGTTCGTCGCGGGCATCGTGGTCTCGCTGCTGGCACCCGAGCGGGCCGCCGCCGAGGGTTATGCGGCAATCGAGCGCAGGATGCATCTGGGCGGGGATCATTGATGGCAGGGGGCAGAGTCGCCCTGCTGGGAGTGCCGTACGATGCCGGCTCTTCCTACCAGCGCGGCCCGGCGGGGGCGCCGGTGCTGATCCGGGAGGCGCTCTGGTCGGAGGCGGGAAACACCTGGGCCGAGGCGGGGCTCGACCTGAAGGACGGCGGACTGGACGACGAGGGCGACCTCTGGTTCACCGACCGCGAGCCCGGCGCCGACGCGCGAGCGCGGATCGAGGAGGCGGTGGGCTCGATTCTCGACTCGGGCCGTCGGCCGCTGCTCCTCGGCGGCGATCATTCGATCAGCTATCCGGCGCTCCGCGGCATGCGGCGGCACCACCGGCAACTCAGCATCCTCCACCTCGACGCGCACCCCGACCTCTATCACGAGTTTCAGGGCGACCCTTACTCCCACGCCTGCCCATTCGCCCGGGTGATGGAAGAGGGGCTGGCCGACCGCCTGGTCCAGGTCGGGATCCGGACCATGACGGGGCACCAGCGCGAGCAGGCCGAGAGGTTCGGCGTCGAGGTGATCGAGATGCGCAGCTGGCGGGACGGCATGCCGCTCCGCTTCGAGACGCCGGTCTATCTCTCCCTCGACCTCGACGCGATCGAGCCCGGACTCGCGCCGGGGGTGTCGCACCGGGAGCCCGGCGGCCTCACCGTCCGCCAGGCGCTCGGCATCGTGCAATCGCTCGAGGCGCCGCTCGCCGGCGCCGATCTGGTGGAGTTCAACCCCCTCAACGACCCTTCCGGGCTCAGCGCGGCGGTGTGCGCCAAGCTGGTCAAGGAGATGGCCGCTCGCATGCTGATGGAGACCCGATGATCCGGCTCGTCGCTCTCGCGCTCCTGCTCGCCTCACCGTTGGCTGCGCAGAGGCCCGCGGCGATGGACTATGCCGCGCTTCGGGAGGAGACCGCTCAGCGACTCTCCGAGTATCTCCGGATCAACACCAGCAATCCTCCCGGGAACGAGCTGGCCGCCGCCCGATGGCTGGCCGACGTCCTCGCGAAGGAAGGGATCCAGGGGTCGATCCTCGACACCGCGGAGCTGGGGGCCGGCCGAGCCAACTTCTACGCCCGGCTGCCCGGCACCGGGGGCGGGAAAGCGATCGCGCTGATGCACCATATGGATGTGGTCCCCGCCACGCCCAAGGACTGGTCCGTCGATCCGTTCGCCGGGACGATCAAGGACGGACATGTGTGGGGCCGGGGCGCCCTGGACATGAAGGGTCACGGCATCATTCAGCTCATGGCCTTGATCGCGCTCAAGCGGGCGGGGGTGCCGCTGGCTCGTGACCTGGTCTACGTCGGCAACGCGGACGAGGAGATCGGCGGGTTGGGGTCGCGGACCTTTCTGGAGAAGCATCCCGACCTGGTCGAGCGGATCGAGTACGTCCTGACCGAGGGTGCCGATACCCGGGTGGAACGGGGAAAGGTGCGGTGGTTCGGGATCGACGTAGGCGAGAAGCGCACCTGGTGGAAGAAGCTGGTGGTGAAAGGCACCACCTCACACGGCTCGGTACCGCTCGGCGACAACCCGGTGGAGCGGCTGGTGCGGGCGCTCAACCGGATCGTGGCCTATGAGACGCCGGTGCGCCTCACCCCCGCGGTGGACCGGTTCTTCAAGGCGCAGGCGCGCGATCAGACCGGACAGGCGAAGAGCTGGCTCTCCAACGCGGGCGCGGCGCTTCAGACCCGGCGCGGCCGGGCCTGGCTGCTCAGCGAGCCGGAGCGGAACGCGCTGCTCCGCAACACCATTACGCCAACGGTCCTGGAGGGATCGCGGGCGACCAACATCATTCCCCGGGTGGCCTCGGTCGCGCTCGACATCCGCCTGCTCCCCGACGAGGACACCGTCGTGTTTCGGCGGACGCTGGAGCGGCTCATCGCCGATCCCAAGATCGAGATCGAGGCGATCGGCGACATGGCGCCCCGCTACGATGCGCCGCTCGACACCGAGATGTTCAAGGCGCTCGAGCGGGTGGCCGGTCGGCTGCTGCCCGGCGTTCCGGTCGCCACGCCGACCAGTGCCGGCGCCAGCGACCGGCCCTATTGGGCTGCCGCCGGGCTCATCTGCTACGGAATCGATCCCTGGCTGGTGGAGCTGGAGGAGAGCCGGCACTCGGTGCACGGGAACGACGAGCGGCTGTCGCTGAAGAACATCGAGTTCGGGCTGCGGTTCTACGTGGAGACGTTGCTCGAGATGGCGGGGAGGTAGGGGACGGGCGGGACGGCGGTCGGGCGGAACGGCGGTCGGGTGGAACGGCGGTCGGGCGGAACGGCGGAACGGCGGAAGGGGCGTGAGCGGAGCGTGTCATCCCGAGGGAGCGAATGCGACCGAGGGATCTTCCTACCCGGTCTCGATGACCGCGGACAAGATCCCTCGCTGCGCTCGGGATGACAGGCTACCCCACCGTTCCGCCGTTCCGCCGTTCCGCCCGTCCGCCGTTCCGCCCGCCCCCTACCTCCCGTGCCCCAGCGACCGCAGCACCTCCCGATCGAATTGCACCGAGAGCGCCTCCCGCCCGGAGTATGGCCCCGGCCGGTAGGCGCGTGACTCGATCCCGGCCTGGCTCCGCTCGCAGATGTGCCAATCCTGCTTGTTGGTCATGTCCCAGAACTCCACCCCGTCGTCCGGGTTGAACGTGGAATCGCTCAGGGTGGCCGGATGGAAGAGCCAGGAGCAGTGGATCAGGCTCCGGTCGGTGCCCTTGGGCCAGATGGTGTGGAACATCATGTAGTCGGGGTGCAGGCTCAGGAGCATGTTGGGGAAGATCGCGTAGTAGTAGACGCGGTCCATGTCTTCCTCCGGCAGATCGCCCACCGACACGCCGCACGACTTCCCGCTCATCGTCATGCTTTCGTGCCCGCGGTTGATCACCATGAACCCGCCGGTGAAGGGTCCCTCGATGAGATCGTTCTCGCCGCTGGTGGGCGGCGTCAGCTTGGCCAGACCCGGGTGGACCGGGCCGCAGTGGTAGCACTCCGAGTAGTTCTGAAACAGGAGCTTCCAGTTGCAGGCGACGTCGTAGTCGATGGTGCGGTGGACCTTGAGATTCGGCAGGTTGAACCGGGAGAATCGCCCCAGCAGCGGCTCGAAGGCATCCGCGAACGGCTCGGGCCGTTCCGCCAGGTTGACGAAGAGAAAACCTTCCCAGGTCGCGACCGCCACCGGGTGGAGCGGCCAGTCGGCCTTGTCGAATCCCTCTATGTCCCCGGTGGAGGGCGCGCCGATCAGCCGGCCGTCGAGGGCGTACGTCCAGGCGTGGTACGGACACTGGATCGTCTCCGAGAAGCGTCCGGTGTGCTCTTCGCAGAGCCGGGTGCCCCGGTGCCGGCAGACGTTGTAGAACGCCCGGTAGCCGCCCGACCGGTCGTGCAGCACGATCACGCTCTCCTTGGCGATCTCCTGGAGGAAATACTCGCCCGGCTTGGAGATGCGGTCTTCACGGCCGACGCAGATCCAGCGCTGGAGGAAGATCTGCTCCATCTCCTGGGCCAGTATCCCCGGCGAGGTGAAATATTCGCGGGGGAGGGTGTGGGCCCCATCGATGGGGATCGCGGTCGGCTTGATGAACGTGGTCACGGTCCGGCTCTGGGTTCGGAGGATGCCGAAATATGCCGCCCGGCGATTCCCGGGGGAAGTCGGCGCCAAGCCGGGCCCTGGGTTACATCCGGCCGGTGACGGGGGTTGTGGAATGGTGACGGAAAGGCTTGTAGCATTTGGCGTTCGCCTTCGAGTCCAACGCCCCAATTGGGAGATCCCGCCAATGCGTCGCAACCTCCTCTTCCTGCTCGCGCTCGCCCTCCCCAGCACGGGATGCCTCGCCGCGGCCGCGGCCGGCGCCGCAGGAGGTATCTACGTCACCTCGCGGGGCGCCGAATCCGTGATCGAAGGCTCGGTGGATCAGGTCGCCGGCCGGGCCGAGGCGGTGATGGGCGAAATGGGGATCGTGAAGGAAGGTGAGAGCACCGAGAAGCAGGGTGACCAGCAGGTGCTCAAGGGGAAGAAGGGCGATCTCGACGTCACCATCGACATCAAGCGGGAATCCCCCAGCACCGCGAAGGTCGAGGTGACCGCCCGGAAGAACCTGGCCGAGTGGGACAAGGACTACGCGAAGGACGTGCTCAATCGAATTGTAGAGAAGGGATGATGGAAACAGGGTAAAGGTGACGAACAGCGTGAAGGTGATGAACAGCGTGAAAAGTGAACAGTGAAAGGTGAACGGGGCTGGAGATCCCGTTCACCTTTCACTGTTCACTTTTCACGCTTTTTTCGGTGTCGTTACTCAGCAACTGCTCTATCTCCCTGGCCGCGGCCGCCTGCGCCTCCGCCTCCGCGAGCAGCTCGCGAGTCACCTCCGCCAGGGTCCCGTCCTCAGCGGTGACTGCCGAGGTCGCCTGGCTTTGAAGCTTGCTGAGCACCGTCATCGCTTCCAGCAGCCGCTGTACCAGCGCATCACGGGCGCGCTCGCTCCGCGCCAGCGCGTCGAGCCAGTCCGGCGCATGGGTCGTGGCCCGCGCCCGCTCGCGCTCGAACCGCGCCAGGTTCTCGTCGAGCATGGCCAGGTCGGTCGCGGCGCCGCAGGCCGCGCCCACCAGCTCGTGGAGTACCGTCGGCTGGTGGCCGTCCCCCAGGCGGGCGAACAGCGGGCGCGCCAAGCGGGTGACGTCGGCCAACAGACCCTGGGCGGTTCCCGGAGACAGCTCGGCCAGCGCCTTCACCACCTGCGCCTCGAGCGCGGGGGGCAGCTCCCGGACCCGCTTCGAGCCGGCCACGATAGGCGACCTCACCGCCTGCCCCGCGGCGTAGAGCAGGAGCCCTCCGAACACCGGTGTCGTCCACAACAACAGCGGCGTGCCGGCGAACCCGGCGCCCATCCCGGCCACGGCCACGGCCAGCACCATCGTCGTGTATTCGGCCGGAATCATGGTCCACGCGCGGGAAGCCGGGACAGCGCGCGCCGGCAGCCTCCGCCGCTCGAGCGCGTCGATCACTCGTGCCGACCCCTCCGGCGTGACCCGGAAAAGGGGACGCTCCCCCCGGCCGGCGGCACGTCCCTCGACCCCCGCGGCGGCGGGAAGCAGCTCGCCGAGGCGCGCCGCCACGGTGCGGCGTTCGGCCGGGTTGTAGGGCCGCTGGAGGAAGATGAGCGTCTCGGCCGCCCCGGCTGGCGCGCCGCCACAGGAGGGACAGAGCCCGAGCCCGAGCGGATCGCTGCCGCCGCACAGCAGGCACCGTGGAGCCGCTTCGGCGTTCGCCCCGGCGCCGGTGGCAAGCAGCGCCTCGTCGAGCGCCGCGGCCGTCGGGTAGCGGTCCTCGGCGGAGGCGGCGGTCGCGCGGGCGATGACGCCGTCCAGCCATGCGGGACATCCGGGCGATACAGCTGCGGGCCGAAATCCCTCCGGCACCGGCGACGGCGGAAGATGCGCCGACGGCCGGGCGGGCTGCTCGCCGGTGAGCGCGTAGTAGAGCGTGAGACCCAGCGCGTAGATGTCGGCCCGGGCGTCGCCGCGGCGCCCCGCGAGCACCTCGGGTGCCGCGTAGGCCAGCGTACCGGCCAGGCCACCGGTGGCGGTGATCCCGAGCTGGCCGTCCAGCTTCGCCGAGCCGAAGTCGGTGAGGCGAGCCGTGCCGCCGGCGTCGAGCAGGATGTTCTGGGGCTTCACGTCCCGATGCAGGATGCCGCGCCGGTGCGCGGCGCCCAACGCCGAAGCGATGTCCCGGCCGACCCGCACGACCTCTTCCACCGACAGCGGTCCGCGCTCCCGCACCCGGACGTGGAGGTCGCTCCCGGCTACGTACTCCATGACGATGAAGCTCCACGGCTCCTCGTCCAGGAGGTCGTACACGGCGACGATGTTGGCGTGTGAAAGCCCGCGAACCGCGTGCACCTCGCGGCGCAGCCGCTCGCGGGCCAGGTGCGCGGTCGCCGGCGGCGGCACCAGCAGCTTGAGCGCCACCTCGCCGCCCACGTCGCGGTCGCGCGCCTGATAGACGATGGAGTATCCGCCGCGGCCGATCTCCCGGAGGATCTCGTAGCGGCCTCGCAGCAGCGTACCCGGCGCGGGGAGCGCGGGTGCCGTCATCGCGCGTCGAGGCGTGCCAGGACCGTCTTGGCGTTGGCGGTCCAACCGTCCTGGGGCTGGTAGATGGCGAGAAAGCGCTCGAGGTGAGTGCGGGCGAGGTCGGCGTGACCGAGGATGTACTCCGAGATGCCGGCATGATAGAGCGCCATGTAGTTCTCCGGCTGGTACTCGACGACGAGGCGCATGATCGGGCCGGCCGATTCGTCGTCCCCCGCGTCGGCCACCGGGTGGCCGACGGCGAAGACGATCCCGGCGGCCTCACTCCGGTCGCCGGCTGGAAGGCGGTCGATCGTCGCGCGAGCCCGCTCGATCTTGCCCGCAAGGGCGAAGCACGCGGCGCTGTAGCCGGAACCCTGGGCACCCTCGGGCGCCGGCCGGTACTGCTGCTGCACCTCGACCTCGACCGCGTTGCAAAACGGCTTCATGCTGGCAAACCAGGCCGAGGCGGCGCCGCGGAATTGAGCCGGGGGTGCATGCGCCTCGCGGGGCCGTGGGCCCGTTGGGGAGATCAACAGCAGGGCGCACACCGCGGCGTAACCCCATCCGGCGGCATAGAGCGCGCGGGTCATCGGTGCCTCGCGATGTCAGGAAGTCGGGATGGAGATCGAGCAAGCTCCGTGCCCAGAGGATATGATGCCCCAAAGCTGGGAGGTTGCACAGGTCTACTTTACCCTTCCTCGATGCGCCACCGACCGGTAAGCTTGGAACGCTGTTCAATCGATTGGAGGGGATCGTGCACCGTCGAGCGTTGGGACACGCCTGTTTGCCCCTGCTCATCGGCGTTCTGCTCGGCTGCACCGGCGCCGGTCCGCGCACCCAGTCCGCCATGCTGACGCCGGAGGAACAGCGGGCGGGGTGGCGTCTGCTCTTCGACGGCCAGACTGCCACCAAATGGCGGCAGTTCAAGGGTGACCGACTGCCGGCCGGATGGCAGGTGCTGGACGGCGCGCTCACCCGGGTCGCCGAGGGTGGTGACATCGTCACCGATGAGCAGTTCCGGGATTTCGAGCTCATGCTGGAATGGAAGGTGGCGCCGGGCGGCAACAGCGGGATCTTCTACCGCGTCAGCGAGGCACCGGAGCTCGACTGGGTGTGGCAGACCGGTCCTGAAATGCAGGTCCTGGATGACGCGGGCCACCAGGACGGCGCGCGCCCGGAGACCTCGGCCGGGTCGTGCTACGGGCTCTACCCCGCGCCTCGTGGCGTGGTGCGCCCGGCGGGCGAGTGGAACCAGGTGCGGATCGTGGTGCAGGGTCAGCACGTCGAGCACTGGCTGAACGGCCGCAAGGTGGTCGAGTACGAGCTGGGCGGCCCGGATTGGCAGGACCGGGTGCGGCGGAGCAAGTTCGGGAAGATGCCGCGCTACGGCCGGGAGCCGGCGGGACACATCGCGCTGCAGGATCACGGCGACTGGGTCGCCTACCGCAACATCAAGATCAGAGTGCTGCCCTCAGGGTCCTCGTGAGCGTCCGCCTCCGGCTCTGCGTCCTGATGTTCATGCAGTACTTCATTTGGGGAGCCTGGTTCGTCACCCTCGGGACCTATCTCGGGACCACCCGGGGCTTCGACGGCACCCAGATCGGCCTGGCGTACGGCAGCACCGCCGTCGCCGCGATGATTTCGCCGTTCTTCGTCGGGATGGTCGCCGATCGCTTCTTCGCCACCGAACGACTGCTGGCGCTGCTGCACCTGCTGGGCGCGTTGCTGCTCGCTTACGCCTCCACCCTCGAGCGATTCGGGCTGCTGTATCCGGTGCTGATCGGGTACGCGCTCTGCTACATGCCGACCCTCGCGCTGAGCAACTCGATCTCGTTCGATCACGTGGTCGAGCCGGCGCGGGAGTTTCCGCGCATTCGCGTGTTCGGAACCGTCGGCTGGATCGTGGCGGGCATTCTCGTGGGACGGCTGGGGCTCGAGGCGACCGCGGCTCCGATGCGAATCGCTGCTGGCGCGTCGGTGGTCCTCGCCGGATTCTCTCTCCTCCTACCCCACACGCCGCCGCACGCCGCCGGCCGGCCGCTCAGCGTTCGCGACGTGCTGGGGCTCGATGCCCTGTCGCTGCTTCGGGACCGCTCGTTCGCCGTGTTCGTCATCGGCTCGTTCCTGCTCTGCATTCCGCTGCAGTTCTATTACGCCTTTACCAATCTCTTCCTGAACGAGATCGGTATGGCGGAGCCGGCCAGCAAGATGACGCTGGGACAGATGTCCGAGATCGGGTTTATGGTGCTGTTGCCCTGGTTCCTGATTCGCCTGGGGGTACGCCGGATTCTGCTCGTGGGGATGGCCGCGTGGGCGCTCCGCTATCTGCTCTTCGCGCACGGCGACGTCGGCGACCTGGTCTGGATGCTCTACCTAGGAATACTGCTCCACGGCATCTGCTATGATTTCTTCTTCGTCACCGGGCAGATTTATGTCGATCAGCAGGCGCCGCTCAGAATCCGGGCGGCGGCGCAGGGATTCATCGCCTTCGTCACCCTCGGCGTGGGTCTCTTTCTCGGCGGGATCGTCTCGGGCAACGTCGTGCAGGCATTCGCGGTCGAAGCGGCGGGCCGGGTGGCACACGATTGGCGGTCCATCTGGCTCATACCCGGCGTCGGGGCGGGCGTGATTCTCCTGGTGTTCGGGGTGCTTTTCAGGCCGGCACTACGGCTTCCACTCGCCGCGGGCCACGGCCGGGACGAATGAGTCCAGCCTTCGGGGCGGAAACGTCAGTGTCTTGGCCTGCTCGGCGCTCATGTACGCCGCCATCAGGAGCCGCACGACGTCGAGACCATCGTCGAAGGTGAGGAGCGGCGGCTTTCCCTCCAGGAACGCTCGCACGAAGTGTCGGTCTTCCGCCTCGTAGCCGTAGGCGGCCGCCTCGCTCGCGACGACCGGCATGAGTCCCGTTTCCGCGTTCTGCTTCTCCACCAGGTCCTCGCCCGCCTTGCCCCTCACCTCCCTGCTGAAGAAGAGCTTGAGTCCGCTTTCCAGTGTATTCCACGACATCGAGTACTCGGGGCCGAGCAACTCGGCGGAGAGCCGCAGGCCGGCGCCGACGAAGCTCCAGGAGGTGGTGGCCTCGCCCAGAACCACGTTGTCGCCGTCGGTGAACTCGATCGTCAAACTGGCAAAGTCCTCCGCCGGACTCGCCGCGTAGTCGACAGTCTTGCCCATCGTCGCGGCCAGCCGCTTGACGTACTCGGGCCGGGTCCATTTGAGGCTCGCGATGTGGGCCGTGAGGCGGATCGGCCGGAGTGAGGAAAGCGGCGCCGCAGGATCGGCCAGAAGGTACCGCACCAGCAGGGCGGAGTGGCACATCATGTCATTCAGCACGCCACCGCCCTGAAGGCTTCCCTGCCAGAACCAGGGCATGTGCGGACCGCTGTGCTCCTCCGCGGCACGCGCCAGATAGGGCCGACCTGTGAGTCGTGCGCCGCGCCCCCAGATGAGCGCGCGTCCGTGCACGATCTGGGGCGCGAAGACCTGGTTCTCCAGATATCCATGGCGGAGCCCCACCCGCTTCACCAGCGAGGTCAGCCGCTTCGCCTCCGCCACGTTCCGCGCGAGGGGTTTCTCGCAGGCGATCCCGAGCAGGGCCCCACGCCCGCGCTCGAGCGTGTCGACGATCTCCTCGACGTTCTCGACTCGTGCGTGGTTGGGGCCGCACAGCCAGATCGCATCGACGGCGGGATCGGCCACCATCTCGGCGATCGACGAGTATGCCCTCGCCGGACCGACGCCCAGCACCCGGGCCAGCTCGGCCGCCGCGGCGGCGCGTGACCGGCTGGGACTCCAAAGACCGATGACGTCGGCATCGCGCACCCCCACGAAGCCTTGCAGGTGAAATTTCGCGTTGAAGCCGCTGCCGATGATGCCGATGCCAAGGCGGCCCGGGGTGGTCGCCATGCTACCGATCGCTCTCGTAGCTCACACCGAGCTTGTCGAGCGCGTCCTGCGGGCAGCCGGACCATTCGGCGACCACCGCATTGCCCCGATATTCGAGGTCCGCCACACCCATCTTGCTCGACCAGAAACCCGACGCGGTCAGGTCACGGAACCGGTTGAAGAAGTCCACGCCCTGGCTCAGCGCTGGGCGGGCCCGCGCCGGCCAGGCAATGGCGTCGAGCAATGACCTGCGATGCGCCTCGGCGCCCTCGATGAAGCGCTTCCCGAACTGCCGCTCCGATTCGGCATCGAGCCAGGCCAGCCCATCCCGCATCCAGACCTGCTCGTCGGGACGATCGAGCATCATGAAGTCCATGAACTCGGGAACTCCCGCATCGGTTGCGGCGCCGGACCGCTCGTCGCGCGGGATGATCAGATCGACCAGCACCCGGACGGTCTCCCATTCGGGTTGGGTGAAGAATTCGGGCTGGTACGCCGCGCCGCCGGCGCGCGCCCGCTCGAGCGCGGCCGGCCAGGGCACGATCGCGGCGAGAGGGATGGCCGCGAGCAGGCCCAGTGCATCCCGGCGGTTCATGGTCACAGGTTCCTCCGCTTCCGTTCCGCGACAATGTGGTCGGCGGTTCGCCACGCCAGCGCCAGTATCGTCCAGGTCGGGTTCTTGTCCGCCTGAGAAACGAACGGGCCGCCATCGGCGACGAAGAGATTCCTGATGTCGTGCGCCCGACAATAGCGGTTGACGACGGACCGGGCGGGATCGTCACCCATCCGGGTACAGCCCAGCTCGTGGATGATCACCCCGCCGGCCGCGATGCCATAGCCATCTTCAGGACCAGGCATCGGGTCCAGGGGCTCGCCTCCCATCTCGCGGATGATCCGGCGAAAGGTTTCCTGCATGTGTCGCGCCTGGCGGTGCTCGTGGTCACTCCACTTCCAGTGGAAGCGGAGCGCGGGAATGCCCCAGCGGTCCACGGTCGCGGGGTCGATCTCGCAGTAGCACTCCTCGCTCGGTACCATCTCACCGCGTCCGGCGAGAGAGACCGTCGCGCCGTAGTAGCGGCGATAGTCCCGCTTGAGCTGTGCGCCGTAGCCGCCGCCCGACGGATAGCGGTGGATGCGCCCGAGAAACCCGTAGGCGGGGGTCTCCAGGCCGCCCCAGACTTCCACGTGATAGCCGCGAGGGAAATCCAGCTTCCGGTTATCCAGCCACCAGGGCATGTAGATGTGCCCGCCGCCCACGCCGTCCTCGTTGTGCGGGAGCTGGTCCATCATAGCGGGGATGAACCCCGCGACCTCTGCGCCGGTGGTATCGGTGAGGTACTTGCCGACGGTTCCGCTGGAGTTGGCGAGCCCGTTGGGGAACCGGGTGGACCTGGAGTTGAGCAGGAGCCGGGCGGATTCGCAGGCGCTCGCCGCCAGCACCACGACGCTCGCGCCGGCGTGCTCGTCACGGCCGGTGGACTTGTTGACGAACGAGACGCCGGTCGCGCGCCCGGCCCGGTCCACGGTGACCTCGCGGGCCATGGCATTGGTGACGATGGTGAGCCGCCCGGTCATGCGCGCCGGACCGAGGAGGACTCCCGGGCTGGAGAAGTTCGAGTTGGTCCGGCAGCCACGGTGGCACTGGCCGCAATAGTGGCAGGGGGCCCGTCCCTCATGCGCCCGGGTCAGGATCGAGAGCCGGGATGGAATGCAGGTGACCCCCAGCCGGTCGCAGGCCCGCTTGACCAGCAACTCATAGCACCGTGGCCGCGGCGGGGGGAGAAATATGCCGTCGGGGTCGTTGGGGAGTCCTTCCCGGCTGCCGAAGACACCCACCAGGCGGTCCACCCGATCGTAGTACGGCTTGATGTCCTCGTATCCGATGGGCCAGTCATCACCCAGTCCGTCGATGCTTCGCCGCCGGAAATCGTCGGGGCCGAAACGCAGCGAGATCCGTCCCCAGTGATTGGTGCGGCCACCCAGCATCCTGGCGCGCCACCAGCGGAACTCGCTCCCCGCGGCACAGGTGTAGGGCTCGCCCTCGATCTCCCATCCGCCGAGGCAGGCGTCGAACTCACCGAACGGCCGGTCCCGGGTCGCGGCGCCGCGCCGAGGGGAGTCGTAGGGCCAACGGAGCATCGCTCCGTCCGTAGCATTGTCCCACGGGGGTCCCGCCTCGAGCAGAACGACGTTGGCTCCGGCGCGGGTGAGGACGTAGGCGGCCATCCCGCCGCCGGCGCCCGAGCCGACGATGCAGACGTCGTATTCCCTGGTCACACCCGACACACCTCGACCGCCTCGTGGAGTGAGGTGAGCGGATCCCTGGTTGGCTTGAATTCGTGGGCCAGATAGCCGCTGAAGCCGGTGCCTACGATCGCTCGCACGATCGCGCGATAGGTGAGCTCCTGGGTGTCGTCCAGCTCGTGCCGGCCGGGAACACCGCCGGTGTGGAAGTGGGCGATGTGCCCGATATGCTGGCGAATGGTGCGGATCACGTCTCCTTCCATGATCTGCATGTGATAAATGTCGTACAGCAGTTTCACGCGGGGTGAACCGACCGCCTTGACGACTTCGACGCCGAACGCCGTGTGGTCCCCCTGATAATCGACGTGGTCCACCTTGCTGTTCAGGAGCTCGAGACAGAGAGTGACCCGGTGCTCTTCGGCGAGCGCCTTGACCCGGTTGAGACCGGCGACGCAGCTCTCGATCGCTTCCCGATCGGATTTCCCCCGGCGATTGCCGAACATGCCGATGACATTGGGGACCTGGTGCCGGGCCGCCAATGGAATCGTCTCCTCCAATTCCCGGATCAGCATTGCGTGGTTCGCCCGATCGTTGAATCCGGTCTCGATGAAATCTCGCCGGCTGGTGGGATACCCCATGGAACAGACCAGGCCGAACTGCCGCACGCGCTCCCAGTCCTCAGGTTGGAGCAGGTCGATCGCCGCGATGCCCATGGCAGCGGCCGCGCGGCAGAGCTCGGGCAATGGGATCGACTGGTACGGCCAACGGGACACCGATTGCTTGAGACGAGCGGCAGGCGTGAGGCGGAGACCCTCATGAGGAAAGGCGAGCGCACCTGCCGCGCTGATGGACTGGATCAGCAGGTCGCGACGGGACAAGGATGCCACTAGAACTCCAGCCGCCGCAGGAAAGTGTAGCTCGCCCGGGCAAAGCCAAGCGGATCGGGCGGGTCGTCGTGCTCCACGAAGAGGTGGCGGATCCCGGCCGATCGGCGCCGCGCGAAGATCCGGCCGAAGTCGATCGTTCCCCGGCCGACGTCCACCATGCGATGCTCCGGATCGGCCGCCGGAATCCTTCACGTGCACCAGCTCGAAGCGTCCGGGATACCGGGCGAAATAGGCCAGCGGATCGCCGCCGGCCTTGGTGATCCAATAGAGATCCAGCTCGAGGACCAGGTGACCGGGATCGGCCTCCTCCAGGAGGATGTCGAAGGGAGCCTTGCCTCCCAGCCCGCCGATCGGCTCGAAGTCCACGTCGTGATTGTGAAACCCGAGTCGAACTCCCGCGGCCCTGGCCTCCGCCCCCGCCCGCTGGAAGAGCGCCACGATCCGCTTCATCCCGTCCCGACTGGCCCGCTCCTCCTCGGGAATTGAGGGGACGATGAGATACCGGTGACCCACGATGCCGGCCTCGTCCAGCGTCCTGGTCCACCTCTCGCGCAGATGCGAGATCGGGATGTGCACCGAAGGAGCGGCAAGGCCGGTGCGCTCGAGCGCCGCCTTTACCCGGGCGGGGCTCCGATCGTGGTAGCCCGCGAACTCGACCTCGGTGTACCCGATGTCAGCGACCCTGGCCAGGGTCCCCTCGAAGTCCCTCGCGAGCTGGCGGCGGAGGGAGTAGAGCTGAATGCCGATCCGGTCGAGCCGATCGGAGGTCCCGATGAGGGGCCAGCCCAGCAGGGCAGCACCGATCCCGAGGAATCGTCGCCGATCCACCACCTCACAGCTCGCCACGCTTCATCCGTTCCACCGCATACTCCGCGGCCCGGGCCGTCAGCGCCATATAGGTGATCGAGGGATTCTGGCACCCGGACGAGGTCATGCAGGCGCCGTCGGTGACGAACAGGTTCTTCACGTCATGGGCCTGGCAGTGGCCGTTCAGGACCGATGTCTTGGGGTCGCGCCCCATCCGTGCCGTGCCCATCTCGTGGATCGCCAGCCCGGGAGCGTTGTGCTCCACGAATGGCTGGATGTCCTTGACTCCCGCCGCGTCCAGCATCTCGGTCGCCGTGACCGACATGTCCTCGAGCATCTGCCTTTCGTTGTCGCTCCATTCCGCGTGGATGCGAAGCGCCGGAATCCCCCATTTGTCCTTGGTCTGCGGGTCGAGCTCCACGTAGTTCTCTCGCCGGGGCAGGCACTCGCCGAACCCGTAGAACGTGAAGCGCCAGGGACCCGGGGTGCGCAACCGATGCTTGAACGACGGCCCGAAACCGGGCTCATCGGTTCCCCTGGCCCATCCCGCCCGACCGGCGCCACCCTGGAAGCCGTAGCCACGGAGGAAGGCCGGGTGCCGGGTTCCCACGTTCCGAAAGCGGGGCACATAAATACCGTTCGGTCGCTGGCCGAACGTCTCGTGGTCCTCCATGCCCGGAATCGTCCCCCTTGCGCCGCCGCCCATGAGGTGGTCCATCAGGTTCCGCCCCAGCTCGCCGCTGGAGTTGGCCAGGCCGGTCGGAAAGCTTCTGCTGGGGGAGTTGAGGAGTATTCGCGCCGACTCGATAGCCGACGCGCAAAGGAACACGACCCGTCCCTCGAACTCGAGCGGCCGCATTGTCTCCGCGTCGATAGCCCGCACGCCGGTCACCCGGCGCCTGCGCTCGTCGTAAATGACGCTGTGAACCACGCTATTGGGCCGGATGGTACACCGACCGGTCGCCCTCGCGGCGGGAAGCGTCACGTGAATCGCGCTGAAGTAGGAATAGGTGCTGCAGCCGCGCCAGCACGGCCCGCAGTAGTGACAGGCGGCGCGACCTCGGTGCTTGCGCGTGAGGATGGCGCAGCGGCCGATCGTGAGGAGCCGTTCGCCCCGGAAGTGCTCGGCCAGGGCGTCGCGCACCACCCGCTCGGCGCAGTTGAGCTCCATCGCGGGCAGGAACCTGCCGTCCGGCAGATGCGCCAGGCCGAGCGCCTCCCCGCTCACGCCGATGTACTCCTCGACGTAGTCGTACCACGGGGCGATGTCCGCATAGCGGATCGGCCAGTCGATCGAGACCCCCTCGCGCGCATTCGCCTCGAAGTCGAGATCGCTCAGCCGATAGGTCTGCCGGCCCCACATGAGCGACCGGCCGCCCAGGTGCCGGCCCCGGACCCAGATGAACGGCTTTGCGGGATCGAATTTGTAGGGGTTATCGACGTCGTCGACGAAGAAGTGCTTGGTCTGCTCCTCGTACGGGCCGGCCTGGCTCTGGATGAACTGGCGGGTGCGCTCATGGTGTCGGTCGCCGAGGCCGCGGAACTTGAACTCGTAGACCGGCTCGTGCTCGAGATAATCCTTGCCGGGGTCGATGTTGCCACCGGCCTCGAGCACGAGGGTCCGCAACCCCCGCTCGGCGAGCTCCTTGGCCGCCCATCCGCCGCTCATTCCCGAGCCGACGACGATCGCGTCGTAGCTGTTCGCTGCCATCAGCGCGACCGCCTCTCGCCAACTCCGGTGGCGAGGCAAGGGTCGTAGCGGCCGGGAACGGCGCTCCAGCGGAGCTCCTGCTCCAGCCCCACCCGCGAGGTGTAGTAACCATAGAGGGTGAGATGCTTGATCTGGTGGAAAAAGTGCTGGCCCGGCTCGCCACCAGCAGCTCGGAACGCGACCAGCTCACCCTCGAGCTCCGAAAGCACCTGCTCCTGATCCGACGCCGGCGCCTCCACGAAAAGTCGGCCGATGATTGCCTGGCTCCGCCGGTCGAGGGTCGCGATACCCTCGAGAAAGCGCGCCCGCTCCTCCTCGCCATACCATTCCGCCACCATGAGATCGATGAACTCGCTGACCCCGGCGGCGCGCGCGCCCGGAGTGTCTGTCTCCGGGATGATCAGCTCGGCAACTGTGGCCACCGTCTCGTGCTGGTGGGAATCGAGGATGTGGAGCGGGGCACGCCGCGCCAGCCGGCGGTGGGTCTCACGACCCAAGGCATAGAGTCGATCGGGCGAGAGCGGGGCGAGCATCGACCCGGCGGTCAGACTGCCCAGGAGGCGGAGGACCTCTCGTCGCTGCATGGGATGCCGGCTCCTGTTCGAGCAAGGGAACCCGGGATCAGCGGTGGCGGAGTGGTAACATGCGAGGTGGGCAGGGCCGGCGCCAGCTATGCCGGGACCACGACCCCGCGGCACTCCCCGAACCCGATCCTCGCCACGCCCTCCCGCTCGCAGTACCCCCGCATGATGACCTCGTCGCCGTCCTCCAGGAACTTTCGGCTTTCGCCGCTCGGCAGCGCGAGCGGCTCGGCGCCGCGCCAGGTCAGCTCCAGGAGACAGCCGCGCGACTCCTTGGCCGGGCCCGAGATCGTGCCGCTTGCGAGCAGATCGCCGGGGCGGAGGTCGCAACCGTTGCTGGTGTGGTGGGCGACGAGCTGTGCCGGAGTCCAATAGAGGTCGGCCGCGCTGGCTCGGCTCAGGCGCATCGGTTCCATCCCCAGCTCGCGCATGCGGGCGGTGACGAGATGGACCTCGACGGTGACCGCGAGCGCGCCGGCCTCCGCGTTCCGTCGCGAGTGCAGGTAAGGGAGAGGCGCGGGATCGCCCGGGGGTCTCGCGAACGCCGGCGAACGGAACGGCTCCAGTGCCTCCGGCGTCACCACCCAAGGCGAGATCGTCGTGGCGAAGTTCTTGGCCAGGAACGGACCCAGCGGCTGGTACTCCCAGGCCTGGAGGTCGCGCGCGGACCAGTCGTTCACCAGGCAGAAGCCGAAGATCTGCTCCTCCGCCCGCTCGATCGGCACCGGCTCTCCCAGCGGGTTCCCCGGGCCCACGAACAGGCCCAGCTCCATCTCGTAGTCCAGCGACCGGCTCGGCCCGAAGCTGGGCGCTTCCGCCTCGGGCGTCCTGCTCTGTCCCGAAGGGCGCCGTACCGGCGCGCCGCTCGGCAGGATCGAGGAGGCCCGCCCGTGGTAGCCGATCGGCACCCACTTGTAGTTGGGCAGCAGCGGGTTGTCCGGGCGGAACATGCTTCCGACGTTGGTCGCGTGGTGGACCGAGGCATAGAAGTCGGTGTAGTCCCCGATGGCCGCGGGGAGCAGCAGCTCCGCGTCGCTTTGGGCGACGAGGATGCGGTCGCCGAGCCGGCGGTTCGACCGGTACGCCGGCGAGTCCGCGCCGAGCAGCGCGCTCACCTGGCGCCGCAGCTCCGCCCTGCACTCCGCGCCGAGCCGCATCAGCGGGTTCAGCGCGGGCGCCGCGCAGGCCGCCGAGGCCCGCTCGGCGAGCCCGCTGAACCAGCCCTCGTCATGGCAGGCCGTGAGGTCGAGGACCATGTCGCCGATCGCGATCCCGACCCGGCCGGGCTCGTCCTCGCCCCGCGCGCGGAAGACGCCGAACGGCAGGTTCTGAAGAGGGAAGTCGCCGGCCCGGTTGGCCGACTCGACCCAGGATGTGCGGGTGGGATCGTGGGTAGGGTCCACGCGCGGCCTAGAGCCAGCCGAGCGACTCGAGGTCGCCGATCGGCTCGCTGAAGGAGCAGGACCCGAACGAGACGATCACGTCCTCCCGCGCGCGGCGGATCGCGTCGAAGCCGAGCCGGCGGCCTTTCCACTCGACACCGGAGTCGTCGAAGCGGATCGAATCGGGATCGCCCTCCTCGAGCAGCCGGCCGGCCAGTCGGTCGTCGAGGCCGGCGGCCATGTACGTCGAAGTCAGGAACAGGTTGAGAAAACCGAACATGGTACCGTGGATGCTGTCGGGCTCGTAGGTGAGCCGGTAGTCGGCGCGGAGCGGGTGGTGCAGTCCCGCCGTGGCCTTGAACGGCACCTTCGCCGCGAGACATGCCCGAAGGAAGCGGGCGATGTCGCCGGTAGCCGGAAACGCGTCGGGGGTGATGCCACCGGTCCGAACCTTGGCTCTCCCGCCGGCGCGGGCGATCGCCGCGACCAGGGGCGCCGGGTCGTTAGCGATCGGCACCTCGACATAGGCCTGGAGATAGGCGGGCACTCGACCCAGCAGCCGCTCGACCGCCTGCACCGAATCGGCCTTGGCCTCGACCACGTCCACGGCCACCGCTTTCTCGCCGTCGGCGGCGTGGCGGCAGTTGAGCTCGCCCAGCGCGGCGATGTCGGCCGCGGCGTCCGTGCCGAGCAGCGCGGCGACGCGCCAGGGTGAGGGCGATGGACTGCGCGGCACCAGGCCGGCCGCGGCCGATTCGAACTCCGCCATCCGGCTCGCCGGCGCGACGAACCGGCCCAGGGCCCAGGCGTGGGCTCCGTCGCGGTAGGATGCGTAGTTGGCCACCGCGGCGGCCATGTCGAGCCCGGCCGGCGGGAAGAGACCGGCGTAGTCGATGGCGCCGCGGAGGAGGAGGTGGAGGGGGTTCGACATGGGGGAATCTTAGGCGGGACGGCGGGAGGGCGGAACGGGCGGGGGACGGCCGAAGGGGTTCGCTGCGGGCTTTGTCATCCCGAGGGAGCGTAAGCGACCGAGGGATCTTCTCAGCGGGCTTCGATGGCTGCGGAGAAGATCCCTCGCTCCGCTCGGGATGACAGGCTTCCGCGGTTCCGGCCTTCCGCCGTCCCGCCCTTCCGCCCTTCCGCCCTTCCGCCCACGTTTCCCCCATGCCCATCGCCACTGCCGACCCCGCCACGGGGCAGACCCTCCGGACCTTCGAGCCACTCACGGCCCAGCAGCTCGAGGCCCGGCTCCAGTGCGCCGCTGACGCCTACCTTCGGCATCGCCGCACCACCTTCGCCGAGCGGGCCGGCCTGATGCTTCGGGCCGCCGAGATCCTGGAGTCGGAGAAGGAAGCCTTCGGCCGGATCATGGTCGGCGAGATGGGGAAGACCCTCAAGTCGGCAATGGATGAGGCGGCCAAGAGCGCATGGGGCTGCCGCTACTACGCCGAGAACGCGGAGCGCTTCCTGGCCGACGAAGTGGTGCCGACCACTGCGTCCAAGAGCTACGTGACCTTCCAGCCGATCGGCCCGGTGCTCGCGATCATGCCGTGGAACTTTCCCTTCTGGCAGGTCTTCCGGTTCGCGGCCCCGGCCTTGATGGCGGGGAACGTCGGCCTGCTCAAGCACGCCTCCAACGTGCCCCAGTGCGCCCTGGCCATCGAGGACATCTTCCGCCGGGCCGGCTTCGCCGAAGGGGTGTTCCAGACCCTCCTGATCGAGACCGACAAGGTGAGGTCGGTGATCGAAGACCCTCGCGTCGCCGCGGTCACCCTCACCGGCAGCAACGCGGCCGGGAGCCAGGTGGGGGCGGCCGCGGGGAAGGCGATCAAGACGTCGGTGCTCGAGCTGGGCGGCAGCGATCCGTTCATCGTCATGCCCGGTGCCGACCTCGACGCCGCGGCGCAGACGGCGGTCAAGGCGCGGGTGGTGAACAACGGCCAGTCGTGCATCGCCGCCAAGCGCTTCATCGTGGCCGAGGCCGTCGCCGATGAGTTCGAGCGGCGTTTCGTGGCCGGGATGGAGGCGTTGGTGGTGGGTGATCCCCTGGATCCCAAGACCGACGTCGGTCCGCTCGCCACCGAGGCCCAGCTCCAGACCATCGCCGACCAGGTGGACCGGAGCGTCGAGGCCGGCGCCCGGGTTCTCACCGGCGGCCGCAAGCTCGACCGGCCGGGCTGGTACTATGCCCCCACGGTGCTCACCGGGATTACCCCGGATTCGCCCGCCTACCATGAAGAGGTATTCGGCCCCGTGGCGCTGCTGTTCCGAGTGAAGGGGATCGACGACGCCATCCGGCTGGCGAACGACTCCCCCTTCGGTCTCGGCGCGAGCGCATGGACCCGGAACGACGCGGAGCGGGCCCGGTTCATCGCGGAAATCGAAGCCGGGATGGTATTTATCAACGCTATGGTGGCCTCTGACCCTCGGGTCCCGTTCGGGGGGGTCAAGGAGTCGGGCTATGGCAGGGAGCTGAGCCACTACGGCATTCGGGAGTTCGTCAACACCAAGACGGTGTGGGTGGGGTGACCTGCCGCACAACTCACGGCACTTTAGGGTATTATGCTAGATGCGTGACGGGTTCGTGACCGGTTCACGACCCCCCCGATACCCTTGGAACTGCCGAGGCCCCATGTACATAGACCCCACCACCGGGAGCTTGGTGCTCCAGGTGCTCGCCGCCGGCGCCCTGTCCGCCGTGGCTCTCTTCGGACGGGTCCGTGAGGGCCTGAAGGCGTTTTTCCGCTCGCTCTCGCCGCGCCGATGGGCGCACAAGCGCTAGGAGCGTCCTACCGCGACCCCAGCGGATTCGTCTTCACCAGAGACGGAACGCTTTACCGCCAGGTCAATCGCGTTTTCCAGGATCAGTTCAAGGCGTTCCTCGACTCGGGGCTGTACACCGAGCTCGAGGAGCGCCGTCTGCTCGTGCCCCATCGTGAGGTCGGGCTCGGCCTGGCCGCGTCGCCCGATGCTGTGGCGGTGCTCGAGCCGGAGCGGGTGGCGTTCGTCTCCTACCCGTACGAGTGGTCGTTCGGCCAGCTCCGTGACGCGGCGCTGCTCACGCTCGAGCTCCAGGAGCGGGCGCTCGCCCGCGGATTCACCCTGCGCGACGCGAGCGCCTACAACGTGCAGTTCGTCGGCGGGCGCCCGCTCTTCATAGACACGCTCTCCTTCGAGCCCCGGGAGGAGGGCGCGCCCTGGGCCGGCTACCGGCAGTTCTGCGAGCACTTCCTGGTGCCGCTGGCACTGATGAGCCGGGTGGACGTGCGGCTCGGCAGCCTGCTGCGGTCGCATCTGGAGGGCATCCCGCTCGACCTGGGCAGCAGGCTGCTGCCTCGCGGCACCTGGCTTCGCCCCGGGCTGCTGCTCCACGTGCACTTCCACGCCATGGCGCAGCGCCGGTACGCCGATCGGGGCGCGGACAAGCCGCGGAGCGCGGCGGCGAAACGCGGCGTGAGCGCGACCGCCGCGGCCGGCCTGGTGGGCAGTCTTCGGAGCTCGATCCAGGCGCTCGACTGGAAGCCGGCGGGTACCGAATGGGCCGACTACACCCAGGACAACAACTACTCGGCGCAGGCCGCCGGCGCCAAACGGGAGGCGGTGCTCGGCTTTCTCCGCGGGCTCGGTGCCCGCACCGTGTGGGATCTCGGCGCCAACACCGGCGAGTACAGCCGCGCCGCGCGCGAGGTCGTGCCCAGCGTCATCGCCTTCGATCTCGACCCCGCGGCGGTGGAGCGCAACTATCGGCGGGCGAAGGCGGAGAATGAGAGGGGCATCTTCCCCCTGCTGCTCGACCTCACCAATCCTTCCCCCGCCCTCGGCTGGGCACACGGGGAGCGGCTCTCACTGGAGGAGCGCGGTCCGGCCGACGTGCTGCTGGCTCTCGCCCTGGTGCACCATCTCGCCATCGGCCACAATCTGCCGCTCGACCGGGTCGCCGGCTTCCTGGCCCGGCTGGGGCGGAACCTGATCGTCGAGTTCGTCCCCAAGAGCGACTCCCAGGTCCAGCGGCTGCTCCGCGACCGCCCCGACATCTTCCCCGACTACACGGCGGAAGGCTTCGAGTCGGCGTTCCGGAGCCGGTTCCGCATCGAGCGCGCGGTCCCGGTCGCGGATTCCGAGCGCACGGTCTACCTGATGACCGCTCTACCGTGGCAGGCCTAGGTATGAGCCGCGGGATCACCAAGCTCTACCCCTTCTTCCTCGCGTCGATTCCCATGCTGTATTTCGCCGGGAAGAATCCGGATCAGTTCGTGTTCCGGGACCTGGCGCTCATGGTCGGGATCGTGGTGGCGGGGTGCGCGCTGGTCTACGCGCTCGCCGTGTTGCTGTCCCTGGGGCGCGCTCCCGCCGGTTTGCCGGCATTCGCGGCGCTGCTCGGGGTGGTCTGGTTCTACGGTTATCCCAAGCTGGCGGGAAAGTTGGCGGGAGGGGCGGTGCACCCGCCTCACCGGATCCTGATCCCGGCCGGCGTGGTCCTGTCCCTGGCATTGCTGGTGTGGATTTGGCGGCGGAAACGGCTGCTCGAGGGAATGGGGCGGTTTCTCACCCTGACGGGTGCGCTGATCGTCGGCTGGTCCGCCTACCAGATCGGCTCGGCGTGGCTCCGCGGGCGCAATGCCATTGCCACCAGTCCGCTGGCCCACGAGCTGGCACGGCCGATCAAAGGGCCGGAGTCGGCGGCGCAGCCCCAACGCGACATCTACCTCATCGTGTTGGACGAGTACACCAATTCCGAGGTGCTTCAGGAGCGCTTCAAGTACGATAACCGCCCGTTCGAGGACAGCCTCCGCGCCCTTGGCTTCCACGTCCCCAAGCTGGTGCGAAGCAACTATACCCATACGCTTCTGTCGCTGCCCTCGATGCTCAACTCGGCGCATCTCGACGCCCTGGAGCACGAGCTGGGCCCGAAGAGCCGGCACCCCGCCCTGCCCAACTATCTGCTGGACCACAATCGGGTGGCGTCCTACCTCGAGGCGAGGGGCTACCGCTACATCTTCTTCCCGTCGCACTGGTGGTACTCGACCAACACCAGCGCCGTGGCGGACGCCGAGTTCCACCCGTGGAACGGGTTCGACCTGATCCGGACGCTCTCGAGCGGAGAGCTGGGACGCACCTTCAAGGGCGGGAGTGCCCTGCGCTACTTCGACCGGGATCACCACTGGGAGGCGGACCACGTCCGCCGAAGCCTGAAGGGGGTGGCCGCCATGGCTCGCGCCGACGGCCCGACCTTCGTGTTCGCCCACGTCCTCAAGCCGCACGACCCGTACGTCTTCGACCACGAGTGCGAGACGCTGGGCCGCGAGAAGGAAGAGGACGACGTCGCCCAGTACCTCGAGCAGCTGGAGTGCGTGAACCGGCTGCTGCTGGGCACGGTTCGCGAGATCCTTCGGGCCTCCAAGGTGCCGCCGATCATCCTGCTCCAGGGAGACCACGGCACCAGCCTGCTGGGCGCCACCGGGTATCGCCGCGCAGGGGGCGTCCCACCGGACGCCGCCCGCGAACGGTTCGGCGCGTTCGGCGCGTACTACCTGCCCGACGGCGGCGCGGCCGCGTTCGGTGACACGGTGACCGTGGTGAACGTGCTCGGCAACGTCCTCCGGTACTATTTCGGGGCCCAGCTGCCTCGGGCGCGCGACGAGCAGTACATCAGTCCCGCGAAGTTTCCCTACGCGTTCCGCAGGGTGGACGCGCGCTGGCTGACCGGCGATGATTCCGCCGAACCGAACCTTCGGGCCGGCAGCTGACGTCCCACCCGTTTCCCGGAGTCTCGATGTCCCCGGCGTCCGCCATCCGTTGCCTCGCGGCCGGCCTGGTGTCGCTCGCGGCGTGCGGGCCCGCGCCCGCGGCGCCGCCGGCGCCGGTCGTGTCCCCCGCGGAGGTGCGGGAGATCGTCGGCGCGCTCGCGGCGGATTCGATGGAGGGAAGGCGGACCGGCACGCCTGGCTCGGCGCGGGCGGCGCGGTTCCTCGCGGAGCGGATGCGGAGCTACGGGCTACAGCCGGCGGGCGACAGCGGCTACTTCCAGCGGGTGCCGTACGAGGTGGCGTCGGGCCCCGGGGGAGAACCGCTGCTGCGCCTGCCGAGTGCCGTGGGATCCGATTCCGCGGGCGTCGAGCGGGTCACCGACTACAACCTGATCGGGTTGATCCGCGGAGCGGATTCGACGATGCGGAACGAAGTGGTGGTGATCGGCGCCCACTTCGATCACATGGGGATCGGGAAGCCGGTCGAGGGCGACTCGATCTACAACGGGGCCGACGACGACGCCTCCGGTGTCGCCACGGTTCTCGTCGCGGCCCGGGCGCTCGCGCAGGCTCCGCCCCGGCGCAGCGTCATCGTTCTCCTCACCAGCGGCGAGGAGTTCGGAGTCTTGGGCACCCAGTGGTACGCCGACCATCCCGCAGCCCCGCTCGCGAGCACTGTCGCCGGACTCCAGGTGGAGATGGTCGGCCGCCCCGACTCCCTGGCGGGCGGCCCCGGCAGGCTGTGGCTCACCGGTTACGGACGCTCGACCATGGGTGAGGCCCTCAGCGACGGCTGGACTGCCCGTCGTTCCCGACCCACGGCCCAGCTTCAGGTTCTTCGAGCGGAGCGACAACATCGTGTTCGCGCTCCGGGGCATTCCGGCCCATACCCTGTCCTCGTTCGGCATGCACGCCGACTACCACCTGCCGTCGGACGAGGTGGACCGGATCGACTTCGCGCACCTGGAGCTGGCGGCGGACAACGTGGCCCGGGCGGCCCGCCTCCTGGCCGACGGACCCGCGCCGACCTGGCGGCTCGGTGGCCGTCCGACCCCCATCTCGCCCTGAGCGATGAAAGCCCGCGATCTGGGTTGGATCCTCGCCCGCACGGGAGCCGGTTGGTGGAACGACAACGTTCCGCGGCTGGGCGCGTCGCTGGCGTACTACACGCTCTTCGCGCTGGCGCCGATCCTCATCGTGGCCATCACCATCGCCGGCATCTTCTTCGGGAAGGAGGCGGTGCAGCAGGAAGTGACCGGCCAGGTCAGCGGACTGGTCGGAGAAAGTGGCGCGAGGGCGGTCCAGGCGATGCTGGATGGAGCCTACAACCGCTCGGGGAACGGTGTCGCCACCGCAATCGGGCTCACCACCTTCTTCCTCGGCGCCACCGGGGCGTTCCTCGAGCTGCAGACCGCGCTCAACGCGATCTGGCGGGTGAAGCCCAAGGCCAATGCCGGTATCAAGGAGATGCTGTTTCAGCGGCTGGTGTCGTTCGGGCTGGTCGTCGGGGTGGGGTTCGTGCTCCTGGTGTCGCTGCTGGTGAGCGCCGCGCTCTCGGCCGCTCAACCGCTACATCGGCACCATCGTGCCCGACATCGCGCTGCTGTGGCAGGGGGTGAACACGGCTGGTCTCGCTCGGCGTGGTGACCCTGCTGTTCGCCATGATCTACCAGTTCCTCCCCGACGCGGATCTGCGGCTGCGCGACGTGTGGGTCGGGGCGACTGGTGACCGCCGGTCTCTTCAGTATCGGAAAGTTCCTGATCGGCCTCTACCTCGGCACCAGCGCGGTGGCCTCGACCTACGGCGCGGCGGGATCGGTGGTGGTGCTGCTGATCTGGGTGTACTACTCGTCCCAGATCGTGCTGCTGGGGGCGGAGTTCACCCGGGCGTACGTCGAACGATTCGGCACCCGGCCCGCACCGTCGGAGTTCGCCACGAAGGACCCGGCGCCGGAGGCAGTGGGGGGGAAGAAACTGAAAAGCGTGAAAGGTAAACAGTGAAAGGTGAAAGGGAGATCAGATCCCTTTCACCTTTCACTGTTCACTTTTCGCCGCTGTTTCCCTCTACCGGTGCGTCCTCCCCATCAGCCTCTCTCCCTCCTCCGGCGCGTACTCCTTCAGGCGGTCGAGCAGCTTCCGGGGGTCGGTCTCGACCACGATCATCTCCCGGTGCTCCTGCTTGAGGAACCCCTCCTCGACCGCATGGTCGAGAAACTCGATCAGGCTGTCGAAATAGCCGGCGACGTTGAGGATCCCGGACGGCTTGGAGTGGATGCCGAGCTGGCCCCAGGTGAGGATCTCGAAGTAGCCCTCCAGCGTGCCGATGCCGCCCGGCAGCGTGATGAATCCGTCGGACAGATCGGCCATCTGCGACTTCCGCTGGTGCATCGAGGCGACCACGATCAGGTCCGGGATGCCGGTGTGGGCCGCCTCCTTCTTCATGAGCTGCTGCGGGATGATGCCGGTGACGTGGCCGCCGTGCTCGTGGACCGCGTCGGCCAGCTCGCCCATGATCCCCACGCTGGCACCGCCGTAGACCAGCTCGATCCCCTCGGCCGCGAGCAGCTTCCCCAGCTCGCGGGCGGCGGCGCCGTACTCCGGGCGCTCGCCGGCGTTGGTGCCGCAGAAGACGCAGAGGCGGTTGAAGCGCGGAGGTTTCTTCTCTTTGGCCATGCGTCGGGGGCGGATGAGAGGAGCGTGAAAGGTGAACAGTAAAAGGTAAACGGGAAGAGGGAGGCAGGGACAGCACCCCCTTTCACCGTTTAGCTTTCACTGTTCACGTCCTTCTACGGTGGACCCGCCCATGATCCCAATTCCAGCGCGAACCCTCGGCGCCCCGAAGCTCACCGTCCCCGCCCTCGGGCTCGGCTGCATGGGGATGTCCGATTTCTACGGCGGCCGCGACGACGATGAGTCGATGGCCACGATCCAGCGCGCCCTCGACCTCGGCATCGGCTTCCTCGACACGGCCGACATGTACGGTCCCTTCAGCAACGAGCGGCTCGTCGGCCGCGCCATCCGCGGCCGCCGCGACCAGGTGGTCCTCGCCACCAAGTTCGGCAACGAGCGCGCGGAGGACGGCACCTATCTCGGCGTCAACGGCCGTCCCGACTACGTCACCATTCCTGCGACGACTCGCTCCGGCGGCTCGGCGTGGACCACATCGACCTCTACTACCAGCATCGGGTGGACCGCAACGTGCCGATCGAGGAGACCGTCGGCGCCATGGCTCGAGCTGATCGGACCGGGAAAGATCCTGCATCTGGGCCTCTCGGAGGCCGCGCCCGAGACCATCCGGCGGGCGCAGCGCGAGCACCCCATCACCGCGCTCCAGACCGAGTACTCGCTCTGGACCCGCGACCCCGAGGACGAGGTGCTCCCGCTCTGCCGGGAGCTGGGAATCGGCTTCGTCGCCTACAGCCCGCTCGGCCGGGGCTTCCTCACCGGTCGGTTCCGGACCATCGACGACCTGCCGCCGGATGACTACCGCCGCAACACACCGAGGTTCCAGGGCGACAACTTCCAGAAGAACCTGGAGCTGGTGGACCGGGTGAAGGAGATCGCGCAGCGGAAGGGTTGCACGCCGTCCCAGCTGGCGCTCGCCTGGGTCCTGGCCCAGGGCGACGACATCGCGCCCATCTTCGGCACCAAGCGGCGGAAGCTACCTGGAGGAGAACATCCGCGCGCTGGAGGTCGAGCTGACCCGATCCGACCTCGAGCAGCTGGATGAAGTCGCCCCCAAGGGCGTCGCGGCGGGCGAGCGGTACAACGAGGCCGGCATGAAGACGATCAATGGATAGCCAGTGGCAGAAAAGCGTGAACAGTGAAAAGTGAACAGTAAACGGGAAGTCCATCCCTTTTACCGTTCACTGTTCACCGTTCACGCTTTTCTGATTCGCTCCCTCGCCGCCGCTGCGTACACCAGCTCGTACGGCGAGCGTTGGGCGATGGAGTTGTACCAGCCGGCCGCTTCAGCGAAGCGGCCGGCTTCGCTCAACAGCTCGGCCTGGAGGAAGCGGCGCGAGGCGAGGCTGAAGAAGGGCGAGGCCACGGTGAGCTGGAACCAGAGGCGCGGGCGGGAGCGCTCGAGAATCGCGAGCGCCTCGCCCGTTTTTCCGGCCGCCCGCGGCGACGGTCGCCTCCAGCTCGGCGGTCAGGCAATCGGCGAGCCCGCCCGGCTCCTGCGTCAGTCGCGCCAGAACGGCCGAGTGCCGGGCGGCGCCGGCCATGTCTCCCAGCCTGGCGGCGACCAGGCCCAGCAGATACTCCCGGATCGTGGGATGCAGGTCGTTGTGCATCGCGAAGATCAGGAAGCTGCTCGGCGGGGCGGCCGCGGCGTCCCAGGCAGTCAGCTCATCGCGCAGTCGGCGCAGCTCGTCCTCGGCGGCCGGAGCGAACGGCAGCGTGGCCAGGAGCCCGCGGGTCTCCAGTCCCCACGCGCGGTCGAGGCGCTCGGCGTGCGCCAGCTCTTCCCGCGCCGAGTCTCGCTGCCCGCGGGCCAGCGCCAGGTGCGCCAGCTGGATGTGGCAGAGCGCGCGGAGCTCGGGCGAGCGCGCCACCTCGAGGAAACGGCGGGCCAGCGCGTCCGCCCCCTCGAGGTTGCCGGAGTAGAGCGCGACGTCGGCGAAGGCGATCGCCACGGTGATCGCCCGCGCCGACTCCAGCTCCCGTGCGACCGTCTCCATCCCGGCCGTGTCGCGCTGCCGCGTGGGCCGCGCAGCGCCCGCATGGCCAGCGCCTGGTCGCCGTCGGGACTCTCGCGCAGGATTCGCGCGATCAGGCCCAGCATCTCGTCTCTCCGCCGCTCGATCGCGGCGATCCGGGCGAGGTGCACCATCGCGCCCACGTGGTCGGGCTCCAGCGCCACCACCCGCTCGAACGGCTTCCTGGCCTCGGCGGCCGAGCGCCCGCGCATCGGGTTGAGATGGAACAGGAGGTCGCCCATGTGGAACCACGCCTCGACGTCGTCGGGGTAGGTGCCGGTGGTCGTGTTGTAGAGCGACTCGGCCTCACCGACGGCGCCGTCGAGCCAGGCGCGCTGCGCGCTCAGCACCAGATGATCGTGGGGCGAGAGGCGGGCGCGGTGCTGGTCGCTTCGGTCGGCGAATTCCCGCGCCAGGTCGGGCAGGGCGCAGCCGGCCGCGGCCGCCGCCAGCCGGTAGTACGCGAGCGCGAAGGATGGATCGGCGTCCACCGCGACCTGAAAGCGATCCAGCGCGTCGAAGTAGCGCCCGCCCCTCAGCTCGCGCTCGCCCTGGAGGTACGCCCGAAGCGCGTCGAGCGAGCCGGTGGTCAGCGCGGCGATCCGCGCCAGTCTCGTGCCCGGAGCGATCTTCTGGGAGGCGAGGAGCTGCCGGACGATCTCGTCCACCAGGTCGAACAGATCGGTCTCGCTCGCGGCCGAGGCGCGGGCGGATGCCGCGGCGGCTCCGTCGCGGCGGTAGAGCGAGGCGGTCGCCTGGAGCTTGCCCCCGGCCTCGACGACGGAGCCGAGCAGGTAATGGCCCGCGCCGAAGTGCTCCGCCGCGGCCCGCCCGCCCGCCGGGCCCACCGCGTCGGCGGCGCTGAGGTCGCCCCGCGCGATGAAATGAAGGATCGCGCGGGGGTCCACCGCGCGGATGGCGCCGGCGCCGTCCAGCTTGGTCGCCAGCAGGTCCACCATCCCCTCGCCGAGATACGCCGAACCGCTGGTCGCCCCGGACGGTGAACGGCAGCACCGCGATGGTTCCGGCGGAGCTCGCCTCGCCGGCGCGTGCCGCGGATGCTCTCGGCGAGGGCCCGGGTCTCGGGCGTCGGCTCCAGCTCGAGATCCTGAGCCATCCGCCGGGCGAAGTCGTCGTAGGCCTGCATCGCGGCCGGACGGTCGCCGGCCCGATCCAGCAGGGCGAGCAGCGCGCCGGAGCGCGGACTCGTCGTCGGGCATCAGCTCCAGGGCGCGCCGGGCCCATCGCGCCGCGTCGGCCGCGCGTCCCTCGCGCTCGGCGCGCTCCATCAGCAGCGTGGCGGCCGCGGCCGCCTGCCGTCGGAGCCGGTCGCGCTCCCGATCCAGCCAGTCCTGGAACTCGCTCGCCGCGCCCTCCACGTGGAGCCCGTCGAGGAACGGGCCCCGGTAGAGCGCCATGGCGCGCTCCGGATCGCCGTCGCGCAGCGCCCGGTCGAGCCCAGTCGCGTCGCACCAGAGCGCCTCCTCGGGCACGCCGACCTCCTCGTCACCGCGGCCGGCGAGCACCTCGGGCCCGAGCGCGCGGCGGAGGAAATGGAGCGAGCGGCGGAGGGCGGCGCGCGCGTGGCCCTCGTCGAGGTCGGGCCAGAAGAGGGCGAGGAGGGAGTCGCGCCGGTGGAAGCGGCGGGGCGGGTCGGCGGCGAGGTAGGCGAGGAGGCCGAGCCGCTTCGGCTGTTGGAGCACGGCCAGCAGCTCCCGGCCTTCCGCGGCCCGGAGGTCCAGCACGCCGAGAGTGAGCAGCTCGATCATCGGAATGAGGGAAGGTAACGGGGAAGGGACGGGCGAGCCGAAGCTTGGGCTTCACCCTTCCTGGAGGCTCTCGTGCGCGCTTTCCACCTGCTTGCCGCGCTGTTCCCCCTCGCCACTGCTCCGCTCGCCGCTCAGGAGATGCCCGGTCCCCTTCGGCTGCTCGGCATCACCATCGACCATTGGGGCGGAGCGGCGGGTCCGGCGGTGCTGAAACCCACGGTGCGCGCTACCTATCTCTCCCGAGGAGGGCTGGGGTCGGACTTCGCCCTGGCCATCTTTCCCGACGGAATCTCCCTCCAGCCGCCGGCCATCGTGGTGGGGCTCCAGGCGGGTGTCGCCTACAGGATTCCAGTCGGACCGGTCTCGCTGCTGCCCAAGGGAGGCGGCGCCGCGATCATGCTGGTGGGAGCGGGTGGGGATCGGCCGATTTTCCTGGTCCCCGGGGTGCAGTTGGGGCTAGGGCTCCTCCTTCCCCTGGATGCCAAATCCCTGGTTCGTGCCGACCTGACCCGCCACTTCTACACCCTCGATGGCCGCGGCGTCGGATTCTGGAGCATCGGGCTGGGGTTCGCGATCCCGCGAAGGGAGGCTGCTTCCAGGCCCGCCCCCGACTAACTTCGGGCCCGTGGAACGCGCATCTCCGGCAGGCTCGTGACCTTCGACGCAATCGTCGTCGGCAGTGGATTCGGCGGGGCCATGGCGGCCCGGGTGCTGGTGCACGCCGGGTGGCGGGTGCTGCTGCTCGAGCGCGGCGGCTGGGTGCCCCGCGGCCCGGAGAACTGGGCCCAGGAGAACGTGGGCGAGCTGACCCGGCACTACTCCCGTGAGGCCCCCTATCGCCAGCTCCTCGGCGGGCGCGACCTCGGCGCCTACTACTGCGTCGGCGGGCCGTCGGTCTTCTATGGCGGGGTGTCGCTCCGCTTCCGGGAGCGGGACTTCGAGGTGGACCGCGATATCGTCGGCGACTCCGGCGCCCGCTGGCCGCTGGGCTACGCCGACCTGGAGCCCTACTACACGGCGGCCGAGCGCATTCTCGGCGTGTCAGGCGCGGCGGGTGAGGATCCGACCGAGCCCCGGCGCGCCGAGGCCTTTCCCTATCCGGCCGCGGACCTCGCACCGGTCACCCAACGGCTCGATCGCGCTGCCCGCGGGCTGGGCTTCCAGCCGTTCCGCCTCCCGCTCGCGATCAACCGGGTCGCCGCGGAAGGCCGCGGAGTCTGCCAGGCCTGCGGCACCTGCGACGGCTTTGCCTGCGCGGTCGGCGCCAAGAACGATCTCGCCACTACCATCATCGGCCCGCTGGTCCAGCGGGGACTCCGGCTGGAAGTCGATGCGGTGGTCACCCGTCTGGTCACCGACGGCAAACGGGTGACGGGAGTCGAAGTGGCGGCACGGGAATCGGGGGAGCGCACGATCTTCCGCGGGCGGGAAGTGATCCTCGCGGCGGGCGCCCTGGCCACCCCGCATCTGATCCTCGCGTCGGACCTCGCCCCGCTCAATCCCGGCGGCCGGGTCATCGGCCGCTACCTCCAGCGGCACTACAACGAGATTCTCTTCGGGATCTTCCCCAAGCCCCCGAACCCCGGCGGCGGCTTCCACAAGCAGATCGGGATCCACGACCTCTATTTCGGCCATTCCTCCATTGCTGCGCCGGCGGGAAAGCTGGGCGGGATGCAGCAGCTTCCGACGCCGCCGGTGGGACTGGTGCGGGCCGAGCTGCCGAGGCTGGTGGGCGCGATGTGCGCGCCATGGATCAAGCATCTCACCGGCCTGCTGGTGATGGCGGAGGATCAGCCGGTCTACGAGAACCGCGTGCTGCTCGACGAGACCGCCTCCGACCGCTACGGCGTCCCCCGCCTCCTGATCAGCCACCGGCACACCTCGCGCGACAAGGCCGCGGGAGCGGCGCTGGCCGGAGTCGCCAAGCGGATCCTCCGCCGGGCCGGCGCTCTCGCCATCTACCGCCACCACGTGGCCACGTTCAGCCACGGAGTGGGGACGGTGCGCATGGGATCCGACCGGTTCACCAGCGCGCTCGACGCCGACTGCCGGTTTCGCGGACTCGACAACCTCAGCGTGGTTGACGCCAGCGTGATGCCGACCTCCGCGGCGGTGAACCCCAGCCTCACCATCTCGGCCATCGCGCTCCGCGCCGCGGACCGGCTGGTGGCCCGCTCCGACGTCATGACCGCCTCGTCGTCGCATGTCGCCGCCCACGGTTAGCCTCGCGTTCCTCGGCTGCGGGGCGGCGACCCGTACTCACTCCGGCGTCCTCTCCCGATTCGGCGGCGAGGTCAGCCGCTACTATGCCAGCCGCGATCCCAAGGCGGCCGGGGAGTACAACCAGAAGTACAAGGGCGCCGGCGCCTTCGGCTCCTACGCGGAGGCGATGGCCGACCAGCGGGTCCAGGCCATCGTTGTGGCCACCCCGCCGGATTCCCACCTCGACCTGACGCTCGCCGCCTTCGAGGCCGGAAAGCACGTGGTGGTGGAGAAGCCGGCCTTTCTCCGGGCCGCGGACTTCGTGGCGGTGCGCGCCGCGGAGGCCCGGAGCGGGCGCAGGCTCATGGTGGCGGAGAACTACTGCTACAAGCCGGTCGCCCGGGTGCTGCGCGAGCTGATCGCATCGGGCGCGTTGGGCGAGGTGCGCTTCTTTCACCTGGTCGCGGTGAAGAGCCAGCGGAGGGCCGGCTGGCGCGACGATCCCGCGATCGCGGGCGGCGGCGCCCTGTTCGAGGGCGGGGTGCACTGGATCGACCTGCTGGCCAACGCCGGCCTGGAGGTGGAGTCGGCGAGGGGCTTCCGGCCGGGCCGTGGCACGGGGCTGGAGCGCAGCATGCTGGTGGTGGTCAAGTACCGGGAGGGCGGGGTAGGGACGCTGGCCCACTCGTGGGAGGTGCCGTCGCCGCTCCACGGCCTCCGCGTGTCCCGGATTTACGGCACCGCGGGATCCGCCGCCTTCGAGTCGAACGGCATTGTCGTGCTGGTGACCGGCGCGCGGCGCCGGCTGGTGTTCCCCGGTCTCCGCGACATCAACGGCAACCGGGCGATGTGGACCGACTTCCTGGATGTGATCCGCACCGGCCGGGAGCCGGTCATGACCGCCGTCCGCGCGCAGCGAGGGCTCGAGCTGATCGAGACCGCCTACCGCACCGCGGCCGATGCCACCGAGGGGATTCGATGACGCAGTTGCTAGCCGCGGCCATCGGCCTGATGGCCGGCGTTCACACCGCCACCTGGGGGATGTACAAGGACGCGCCCCACGAGGGATTCTCCCGCTGGAAATACGCCCGCAGCATCGTGCTCGCCACGGTGATCGCGGTGATCGTCTCGGCGATGTGGGGGCTCGATCCGCGGCGCGCGGCCGACCTGGTGGTGCTCTTCGGCGCCACCTACGCGGTGGAGCGGGCGCTGGCCGAGATCTACAAGACTTTCCTCCGCGACGAGGACCAGTCGAAGTATTTCATCCCCATGCAGTTCGCGATCTTCGGCAAGGTGGTCCGGAGCCGCGGCGCCCGGCTGCTCGCGGGCGCGGGATACGTGGCGGTCCTGGTGGCGATGGTAGTGCTGGTCTCCTGGCTCGACGGCGCGCTGCCCGATCCGAAGCCACTCTGGCTGGTGGTCGGCATCGGCGGGCTCGGCGGCTGGATCAGCGCCTTCGGCGGCGCCTGGAAGGACGCGCCCAAGGAGGGGTTCCAGATCTTCAAGTTCTTCCGCAGCCCGATCATCGCGTCGCTGTTCGCGCTGGGACTCTCGTATCTGACCGACGACCTGGTGCTGGTGACGCTGGCCGCCACCGGTTTCTGCGTGGCGACCACGGAGACGTACAAGACCTTCTTCTTCCCCAGCGTACCGCGGGGCAAGTTCGCCGGGATGCCGGTGCACTTTCCCGAGATGCTCCGGCGGCGGCAGCCGTTCGTCTTTCTCTACGCGGCCATCTGGCTCGTGGTGCTGGGCGCGCTCTTCGTCGCGCTGAAGGGCGTGCCCTCGCCGTGATGCACCGGCGGTTACCGCCCCGGCTCCGAGATCGCCTCCACCACCTTCCCCAGCTCCCGGTCGCTCGTCGTGTCGTCGTGGCGCGCCAGGTCGGCCTGGGCCACGATGCCGATGATCCCGCCGTCCGCGTCCGTCACCGGGACGCGGCGCACCTTCTGCTGCATCATGACCTGGCGGACGGTCTCGATCTCGTCATCGGCCCGGGCGGCGTGGGGCTGCTCGGTCATCAGCTCGCGGACCGGGGTCTCGGGTCCATGGCCGTCCGCGAGCCCTCGGACCGCGAGGTCTCGGTCGGTCACCATGCCGATCGGCCTGCGACCTTCACGGTTCTCCACCACCGGGATGGCGCCGCAGTCGCAGTCCCGCATGAGGGTGGCTGCCTCGCGGGCGGTGGTGTCGGGCGTACAGCAGGCCGGATCAGGGGTCATGATATCCTTGATGCGCATCTTAGTCTCCCACGTCAGGGTGAAGACCCCTAATCTGGGGGCCGGCCGCGGTGGCGCGGTGACGCAGGTAACCAGGGCGGAACAATGACCTTACCCCCCCGAGTCGGCATCATGCTGCGCCACGTGACCTCCCCCGGCGGGGTGACGGTCTTCACCAAACGGGTGGTGCGCTGGCTCCTGAGCAACCCGCGGGGCGTGGACTACCACCTGCTCTACAGCCATCCCTCGCAGCGCGAGGTGTTCGCCGACCTGCCCGGCACTCATGTGGTGGTGGAGGATGCCGCCCGGATCCGCTGGGACCAGGTCACCGCCCCGCGCTACGCCGAGCGGAACGGGCTGTCCCTGCTCTTCAACTGCAAGTTCTCCGTCCCCCTGGCCTCGCGGGTGCCGACGCTGATCGTGATCCCGGGGCGCGAGCAGCTTGCCATGGCGCACGTGTTCCCCTGGTACAACCGGTGGTACAACCAGCTGCTGGTTCCGGCCTTCTGCCGCAGCGCCGGCGCGCTCATCACCCACACCGAGATCGGCCGCGAGGACTGCGTCATGATGGGGGCGCGGCCGGAGAGCATCACGGTGATCCCCCACGGGGTGGACCGCTACCTGCGCCCCGCGACGGCGGAGGCGAAGGCGGCGCTCAAGGCCCGGCTCGGACTCGCCCGTCCCTACATCCTCTTCCTCGGCGGCATCACCCCGCTCAAGAACATCGGCAACCTGCTGCGCGCCTTCGGTCGGCTGGTGCCGAGCCACGATCTGGACCTGGTGCTGGCGGGGTTCAAGCGGTGGAGCTTCGAGCGCGAGCTGGCGCCGATCGCGGAGCTGGGACTGGAGGACCGGGTGAAGTACGTCGGGTACGTGCCGGACGAGGACCTGGCGGCCCTCTACTCCGCCGCGGAGTGCCTGGCGCTGCCGTCGTGGTACGAGGGGTTCGGGATCCCGATCGTCGAGGCGATGAGCTGCGGCACGTCCGGTGGTCACCTCCAGCGGGCGCCACGCCGCGCCGGAGGTGGCGGGCGGAGCCGCGGTGCTGGTGGATCCCGCCGATCCCGAGGCGATCGCCACCGGCCTGAGCCGGGTGCTCGATGACCCCGAGCTCCGGAAGCAGCTGATCGCCAAGGGCCTGGTGCGCGGACCGCAATTCGACTGGGACGTGACCGGTCGGCGGACGGCGGAGGTGATCGAGTCGCTGGTGACACGGCCGGCAGGAAAGTCGGGGGCGCTCGACGGAGTGAAGCGGGGACTGGTGCGGGGGATCGCCTCGGCGAGCGCAGTGGTGACGGAGAGGATAGCCGGGGGATTCTACAAGAAATAGGCGGCAGTGCTTGAAAGCGTGAACGGTGAACAGTAAAAAGTGAACAGGGGTCTCCCGTTCACCTTTTACCCACGCGCGGCGAGGGCGGCCTCGACCGTGTCTCGCTGGCGCAGATGCATCGCTTGCAGCAGTGCCGCGGCGAGGTACAAGAGTGCCACGAGCAGCAGAAGCGCCCTGACGCCGGTAAGAAAGGTGAGGGTTTGAAGCAAGCCACCTGCGAGGGAGCCCATCAAATTGGCGCCGAATGCCTGGTCCTTCATGGTGCTTGCGGCGAACGATCGGATGAAGACGATCCCGCTGAACAGGATGGGCAGGGCCGCGAGTCCGCCTACGACCGCGGTCCGTTGGAACACCGGTAGCCCCGCGAACTGGGCGAAGTCGACGACAAAGAGCACCAGACAGGAAGCGATCAGCCCGGCATAAACGGTGTTGACTGGGAGGTTCGGCCACTTGGCGTGCACCAGGTTGGCCAGCAGGATCATGACCAGGATGCCGGAGATGATCACGGCATTGACCTGCCATGTATTGCCCAGAATGACCGCAGCCTTGCTGATGTTGTGCACCTCGAGCAGGAGAAACGCGGCACCCAGAAAGAAGAAGTGCCAGTGCTCGGGGGTCCAGCGATGGAGCACCTCCGGAGCCTTGGCGCGCCGCCTGGTGTAGAGGAACAGGCACCCGAGCATCAATCCGAGAATAAAGTACAGTATCGGAATCCGCCGCGAGTCGAGGTAGAGGTAAGGCCAATCGTCACTGGTCGTCTCGGTGGCGTACGAGAACTCGACCGGGGACTGTTGCGACCAGCGGGTGATCAGCGCCGTAAGCGGGCCGTTTCGGGCTACCTGTCGGTGAATGGCGGCGGAATCTCCCGCGAGAAGCATCAGTCCGCCGTACCCCATGATGGATTGCGGGATGCGGAAGGCCGTCGGCGCTTCGCCGAAGACGGTGCGCAAGACACCGGCCATTCGGTCTCCGATGAACGGTCGATGCGCGGCGAAGGTCAGGGTCATCACGCCGCCTGGGGCCAAGAGCCGGCGGGCCATGGCGATACTCTCACGAGTGTAGACGTAGTGATCCAACCGCGCGTTGGTCATGGCTATGCTGGTGTGAGAATCGAGCAGTCCGAAGGAGATTACGTCGAACTGTTCCCCGGAAGTCGCGAAGAAGGACCGAGCGTCGTCGTTGACGACTCTTACCTTCGATGAGGCATACGGCTGTTCGGGGTGATAGGCGCGGCCCAGGGCAATGATCGCTGGGTCAATCTCCACCGCCGTGATCTGCTCGACCCCGTGACGTAAGGCGCCCGCCACATCATTCCCGGTTCCCGAGCCTACGATAAGCACTCTCCTGGGATCTGGGTGCACCAGGAGTGGAATGTCGTACTGGCTCAACCCGACTTCGTCTCTGGGATAGAGGTCGGGGTTGGCGCCGACCGTCCGGAGACTGAGGTCCATCAGCCCCTGATACGACGTGTTGTTGACCCGCACGAAATAGTGATAGGACGGATGCTCGCTCAGCGAGTCCGCCTGGTTCAGCACGAGCTTCTGGTAGGGAGACCAGAGAACCTTAACCGCGTCCCGGTCGGCCGTGGTAAGCCAGGGGATGGCGACCAACAGCAGCAGGAGGGTGACGACGCCAGACCGATTGCCGGCGCTTTGCTTGATGAAATACCAGACGAGGGCGCCGACGATCAGGAACCACACGGCCGGCGGTTGATGGAAGACGCCCTGCAACACGAAGAGGGTGATCCCGACCAGGCTGCCGAAGATGTTGATCGAGTAGGCCTCGATAGGGTTGGGATGGTCGTTCATAAGGGCGCCGAGAACCCGACCAATCGGGACGAACACTTGCCAGACCAACAGCATCAGTCCGAATGTGATCCCCAGTCCCACCGGAACCGCCCAGGACACCGAGCCAGCAGCCTCGAACGCCATCGCCTCGAGGGCATTCACGTCCCCGAGAGTTGTGAGCAGGAGGCTCACCTTTCTGAGGGCTGCCGCGGTCCATGGAAGACTGAGGAGGAGTACCAGTATGGTGAGCGGAACCAGATACTCGCGAGGATGGGATGGCTGCCGGCTGGTAAGGCAGCCTATGCCCAGCCCGAGGAAGCAGACGACGAGAATAGCGTTTTGCAGGTACGCGAAGATGTTCACCTCGGTACCGATCCAGCGTATCAGCAACAGCTCCAGATAGAGCGCGAGGATGCTGATCAGCAACAAGTCCCGGTTGCGATGCCGATTGATCATGAAAAGTCCGTGATTTGGCGGATGCCGAAAACGCGGCCATCTGGCTGGTCTTGTTACGGGCGCTGGTGGTGGTGCTCAAAGCCGCGCCGTCGGCCCGATCCCCTCGCCCACTACGTCAAGCAAGAACGCGTACTTGAACGCCACTTCCCGCAGATAGTCGTACCGTCCCGACGCCCCGCCGTGACCCGCCCCCATGTTGGTCCGCAGCAGCAGGCGGTTGCGGTCGGTCTTCCTGGCCCTGAGCCGGGCCGTCCACTTGGCCGGCTCCCAGTACGCCACCCGCGGATCGTTGAGCCCCGCGGTCACCAGGATGTGGGGGTAGTCCTTCGAGGCTCACGTTGTCGTAGGGCGAATAGCGCCGCATGTACTCGTAGTAGGCGGGATCGTTGGGGTTCCCCCACTCGTCGTACTCGATCACGGTGAGCGGCAGCGTGGCGTCCAGCATGGTGTTCACCACGTCCACGAACGGCACCTCGGCCAGCACCGCCCGGAAGAGATCGGGGCGCAGGTTGGTGACCGCGCCCATCAGCAGCCCGCCGGCGCTGCCGCCGTTGATCGCCAGCCGGTCGGAGCGCCGTGTAGCCCTCCGCCACCAGATGCTCCGCGGCGGCGATGAAGTCGGTGAAGGTGTTCCGCTTGTTGAGCAGCTTCCCGTCCTCGTACCAGGCGCGCCCCATCTCCTCGCCGCCGCGGACGTGGGCGATCGCGACGACGAATCCCGCGGTCGAGCAGGCTCAGCGGTTGGAGGAGAACGCCGGATCGAAGCTGTAGCCGTACGAGCCGTAGCCCTGGAGCAGGAGCGGGCGGCGGCCGTCGCGCTCGAGCGGCAGCCGATAGACCAGCGACACCGGCACCCGGGTGCCGTCGGGTGCGGCGGCGAAGAGCCGCTCGCTGCGATAGCTGCGACGGATCGTAGCCGCCCAGCACCTCGGTCTGCTTCCGCACCGTCCAGGTCCGCGCCGCCATGTCGTAGTCCACCACCGAGTTCGGCGTGACCAGCGAGGTGTAGCTGAAGCGGAACACCGTGGTGTCGAACTCCGGGTTCTCGTGCGGCCGCACGGTGTAGACCGGCTCGGGGAAGGAGACCAGGTGCTCCGCGCCGCCGTCGAGCTCCAGCATCCGGATCCGCCGGAGCCCGTCCTCCCGCTCCCAGACCACCAGGTGGTCCCGGAACGCCTCCGCCGAGTCGAGCTTGACCGTCGGGCCGGTAGGGCAGGACCGCCGATCCAGTTGGCCCGGCCGGGGTCGTCCACCGGCGCCGAGACCAGGCGGAAATTGGGGGCGTCGTCGTTGGTGACGATGTAGAACCGGTCGCCGTGGTGGGCGACACCGTACTCGATGCCGTGCCGCCGCGGCTCGACCACCCGGAACGAGTCCTCGGGGCGGTCGGCGCTGGCGTAGCGGACCTCGCTGGTCGAGTGGCTGGCCAGGTCGAGCACCAGGAATCGCCGGCTCCGGGTCCGGTTGATGTCGAGGAAGAAGGCGTCGTCCGGCTCGAAGTGCACCAGCACGTCCTCGACCGGGTTGGACCCCACCCGGTGGCGGTAGAGCCGGCTGGGCCGCCGGGCGTCGTCCAGCACGATGTAGAAGAGGGTGCGCGAGTCGTTGGCCCACGCGGCGGCCGTCGAGGTCCGCTCGATGGTCTCGGGGAGCAGCTCGCCGGTGGCCAGGTCCTTCAGGAAGATGGTGAACGACTCCGCCCCGCTGGTGTCCACCGAGTAGGCGAGCAGCCGGTGGTCGGGGCTGACCTCGAACGCGCCCATCCGGAAGTAGGCGTGGCCGGCCGCGAGCTGGTTGAGGTCGAGCAGCACCTCCTCCTTCGCGTCCGCCTCATCGCCGCCGGCGGCAGAAGATCGGATACTGCGCTCCCGCCTCGGTCCGGGTGTAGTAGAGCCAGTCGTCGAGCCGGGACGGGCACCGAGAGGTCGGCCTCCTTGATCCGCCCGCGCATCTCCTGGTAGAGCAGCTCCTGCAGCCCCTCGGTGTGCCGCATGACCGCATCGGTATAGCGGTTCTCGGCCTCGAGATAGGCCAGCACCTCCGGGTCCTCGCGGTTCCGGAGCCAGTGGTACTCGTCTATCCGGCTCTCGCCGTGCACCGTGTGCACACGCGGCACCGCACGGGCGCTGGGCGGCTCGGGCTCGGACCCGGCCTCCGAGGGCGGCGCCTCGGGCTCGGCGTATTCGGCCGGTCCACCGGCCGGCAGGGACAGGGACGGGACGGTGCGCTTCGGGTTGGGCGACATCGCGGTCATTCCGGAAAAACAGCGGTTCGGGGGCCGGCAAGGATCCGGCGGAATTACCCTAGGCTATCCCGGCAAGTCAAGTGGATGTTAACCCCTTATTAAATAATGACTTACAATGACAAGAACCAACCTGACAGCCGCCGACTTTCCGGGGGTCGTGGCTGCCAGGTTGGCATGACCTCGAACCCATCTGCGCACCGCGGAGGGAGATAGGTCAGCAGGCGCCGGTGGCGGCCAGGTCGATGAAGCTCCAGCCGGTCACCCCGGCCGCCGGGACCATCACCACGTCCACCGGCTGGGTCACGACCGCGGCAGCCATGCATCCGGGGCCTGGCGAGGTTTGCACCACTTCGATCCTCAGCTCGCCCCCGGCCCGGGTCACCCGCTGCACCTCGATGTCGTGGCCGCCGCTGGACCGCTCTCCCGAGGCGACGGCGATCACGAGGTCCCGGCCGAAATCCACGCTCGGCTTGACTCCCGCGCCCAGCTCGGACCAGAACTGGGACCAGGTGACGGCGTCCCTGATGACCAGCCGCCGGGCCCCCTTGATGCCCGAGCCGATCCATCGGCCGATTCGCCGGATCTCCACCTCGGATGCGGCCCGATCGGCTGCTGCGGTGTCCGGCGCTGCCGCCGGCGGGTTCTCCGGGGAATCCGGGGGCGAGGGGGTGGGCGAGGGGGCCGGAGTGGGGTCTACCACCGGCGGCGATGGTGCGGGCGACGGCGCCGGCGCGACCGCTCCGGTGTCGTCGCCGGGGCGGACGGTGCCTCCGCCGCAGGAGGAGAGGAGGGCAATGGTGGCGAGGGACAAGGCTCGTGTTGGCACGTGACCCACCGGGATGAGGATGGGACAAAGTAAACGCGAGGTCGTGTCGAAGGCGCGCTCGGCGGTCGCCGGCGGCGGGTGACGGGGGTCACGTACGGTGTCATCCGAGCGGAGGCACTTCATCCCGAGCGAAGCGAGGGACCTTCTAGCCGAGTGACGATCTCCGCTGGCAAGGTCCCTCGCTTCGCTCGGGATGAGGTGCCCTACTGCTTACACACCGCCTCCGGATCCGGCTTCGGCTTGTCCACCACGATCCGGTGATCCAGGTCGGCCACCGCCGTCGCCACGTCGCGCCGATCAGCCGCGTCACCCGCGTCATCTTGTCGAAGTCGATGTACTGCGGCTCGTCGGTGAGCTGATGGTAGTCCAGATGGCTCCCGGTGGTGAAGAACGCGATGGGGATCCCGAACCGGGCGTACATGTAGTGATCGCTCCGGCAGTAGTAGTTGGCGGGATGCCCGTCCGCGTCGTACTGGTAGTCGAACTGTGAAGCCGCAGCTTCCCCTCGCGAGTTCACCCGCTGGACCAGGTCGCCCAGCTCGGTGGAGAGCCGGCGCGAGCCGATGAGCTGGAGGTAGCCGGGCCGCCGTTGGCGATGTCGCCCGGCGCCGCCGCGGCCGATCATGTCGATGTTGAGCTGGGCGACGATCGAGTCGCGCGGCACGGTGGGATGCCGGGTGAAATAGTCGGAGCCGAGCAGTCCCATCTCCTCCGCGGTGTGCCACACGAAGAGCACCGAGCGCTCGGGCGCGAGCGGGGCGCTTGGCCAGCCACTCGGCGATCTCCAGGACGCCGACGGTCCCGCTGCCGTCGTCGTCCGCGCCGTTGAGCACCGAATCGAGCCGCGGCCGGCGCTCGCGCCGCAGGCTGTCCAGGCCGGCCCGGATCCGGGCCGCCTGGTCCGCCGTCGGCTCGCCCGGGGTGCTGTTGGCGCCTTCGGGGCGCATCACCCGGTTGAAGGCGCGGAGCGAGTCGTGATCCACGGTTTCCGGGCCGATCCCGTCGTGATCGTTGTGGGCACCGATCGCCACCATCTGGCCGCGAAGCGCGGGATCGCTGCCGCGGAGGATCGCCACCACGTTGCGGGCGGGTGAGGTGGCCGGAGTGTCCACGAAGCCGACGTTGCCCGACACCGTGCGGCCCTCGGCCCCCGGGCGGAGCGTCGAGAGGGGCGCGCCCAGGAGCGCCTCGGCCACTTGGGCGCGGGCGTACATGAAGGCGGGTGTCTCCGGGCTCTCGCCGCTCGCGAGCTTGGCGCCGGCGTCCTGAAGATCGAGCCGGGTGGAGCCGTCGATGGCGTCGAGCGTCGCCACCAGGACTCCGGCCGCGGTGCGGAAGCGCTCGGTGGCCTGCGCCCGGTTGACGATGGTCGCGGGGACCCCGTTCGCCGGCGCCACGGTGATCACCACCAGCTTTCCTTGCGCCTGCTCGGGGGTGATCAGGTCCTGGTCCCAGACCCCGCCGTAGATGACGCGCGCGCCGTCCACCGAGCGGGTGCCCCTGCCCTGGTCGCGGGGGAGCAGGTCGTCCCACGCCTTGAAGGTGGTGCCGTCGACGGTGAGCCCCGAAGCGGGCGCGATGGTGCGGAAGACGATGGGAACGGTCTGAAACCAGCCGCCGTCCTCCCCGGCGGGCTCGAGGCCGATCCGCCGGGCCTCCGCGGCGATGAAGTCGGTGGCCTTCAGGTTGCCCGGGGTGCCGGAGCGCCGCCCCTGCATCGAGTCGTCGGCGTAGGCGTAGAGCCGGCTCCGCAGGTCGGCCGTGGCGATCCCGGGCACGGTGGCCCCGGACGGCGCGGGAGACGAGGAGGTGCCGGCCGAGGGGCCGCAGCCGAGCAGTGGGATGAGGACGGCCGCGAGCTGGGGGCCGGCCGGAAAGGCGACACGAGGCACGTGGGATCTCCGCAGGGGTTGGGGGACGCGGGAGGGCTCGTCCGAACCTACGCCGCCGGCCGCGTCCGGGTTTCCGGCCGGAAGCGGCCCCCTTTACGGGGCGCTTCCAGCGCCGCACTATAAGTCCGCCTTCCTCGTCGCATTCCTTCGCTTCAGGAGATTGACCATGGCCCTCGTGGACCGCGTCAAGAACATCCTGCTCACGCCCAAGACGGAGTGGGAAGTCATCGACACCGAGCCGACCACGGTGGCGGACCTGTACAAGGGATACATCATTCCGCTGGCCGCGATCGGACCGGTGGCCCAGGCGATCGGCTCCTCGGTGTTCGGCTACACGGTCCCCTTCCTCGGCAGCTACCGGACGCCGGTGGGCTCCGCGATCACCGGGGCGATCGTCACCTACTGCCTGACGCTGGTCGGCGTCTACGTGCTGGCGCTCATCATCGACGGCCTGGCTCCCACCTTCAACGGCACCCGGAGTCAGATCCAGGGGCTGAAGGTGGCGGCCTACAGCAGCACCGCGAGCTGGGTGGCCGGGATCTTCGCGCTGATTCCGGGGGTCCGCTTTCTCACGATCCTGGGCCTCTACAGCCTCTACCTGCTGTATCTCGGCCTGCCGGTGGTGATGAAGTCGCCCAAGGAGAAGGCGCTGGGCTACACCGCGGTGGTCATCATCGCGGCGATCGTGCTGTTCATGGTGATCGGGTTGGTGGCGGGGATGTTCGTGGGCATGCCGGGCGGATTCGCGCGCTGACGGTCGGTACGACCGGTCGGCGCCTGCCGGCACTGCTGTACCTCATCGGAGTTCTGTACCTGGTCCCGCTGTTCTGGTGGCCGGTCGCCCGCTACGACGAAGGCATCCTGCTGAGCGGGGCGCAGCGAATGCTGGCGGGCGAGCTGCCGTATCGCGACTTCTGGACCATTTACGGCCCCGGGCAGTTCGCGGTGCTGGCCGCGCTGTTCGCGCTCGCGGGCGAATCGCTCTGGGTGAGCCGGGCGTGGGAGATCGTCGTCCGTGCGCTCGTGCCGGTGCTTGGCTTCCTCATCGCCACCCGCATCACTCGACCGCGGGTGGCGATCTGTGTCTGGATCCTGCTGCTCGTCTGGCTGTGGCAGTTCGCCCCGACCAACTACCCGGTGTTCCCCGCGCTGGCGGCGGTGCTCGGGGGCACGCTCCTTCTGCTCGATGGCCGCTGGGCCATGGCGGGCGCTCTGGTCGGGGTGGCAGCACTCTTTCGACAGGATCTGGGCGCCTATGCAGCCCTGGCCCATGCCCTGGCGTTGTGGCTGACCCACCGAGCCGGTCTCCGCGACTACGCGGTGGGGCTCGTCGCGATATCGGTGCCGGCCTGGCTGCTGCTCGTCATCGCGATTCCCTGGCGCGAGCTGGTTGCCGACCTGTTGACCTTTCCCGCCACCATGTATCCCCAGGTGCGGAGTCTTCCGCACCCGCTGCCGAGGCACGAGCTGGCGCTTTCATTGGGGCCGCTCGCGATCGCCTTTCATCTGACGCCCCTGCTGGCGCGGGCGCTGGTCTCAGGCCTGACCGTGGCGGTCGCGGGCTGTGCCGTCGCCTGCTGGCGGGCCTGGCCACGACTCACCGCTGCCGGTCGCCTGGGGACGCTGTCGCTCGTGCTGCTGTCGGCCCTCTTCCTGCGCACCGCTCTGGTCCGATCGGACATCGCGCACCTGGTGCCGGTTTCGGTGCCTCTCGTCATCGTGCTCGCGACCCTCGCGGCGATGTTGCCGAGTCGACTGCGGCTTCTTTTTGGAGGGGTGGCCGCGCTCCTCCTCGCCATCGTGATCATCAGCGGGGCGCCGAGAACGTTTCTCCTCCTCCCGTGCCCCGGTCCTGAGATGGCCGGCCGCCTCGCGGCGCGGGCGGGCGGGGCGTGCGTGGCCGCGGACCAGGCAGCGGCTGTGGTGCGGGTGGACGTGCTGACCTCGCCGTCGGACCGGATCTTCGTGGCGGCGACCGCCCACGACCGGGTCCTGGCCGGCGACGCGTCCTTCTACTTTCTGGCCGATCGGCTTCCGGGGACTCGCTTCCACGAGCTACACCCGGGGCTCACTACGACAAGCGAGGTGCAGCAGGCCATCGTGGCAGACCTCGAGCTCAATCGCGTTCCGATCCTGGTACGGGTCACGGAGAGCTTCTGGGAAGAGCCGAACGCGAGTCGGGTATCGAGTGGCGTCGAGCTGCTCGATCGCTACCTCGATGCCAGATTCGCGCTCGATTCGCGGGTAAACAGGTATTCGGTTTACCGGCGTCGCAGAGACTGAGTCTCGCGCAGTTCGCGCTCCGTGATCCACCGGGCAATGGCGCGCGCCGCGATCTCGTGGGCGGATTCGTTGGGATGGGAGTCGTACGGGGTTACCCACCACCGCTTCCAGTTCCCTCCTGCGGCCGCGAATGCCGCCGTCAGGTCCAGCACCTGGAGGCCGGAGGCGGCGGCCTCACGCGCCACCTGCTCATGAATCGTACGCGTCGGGTGGGTCTCCGGAGTCCATTCGCCGGGAGTGAGGTCGGGAAACAGCACAAAGAGGGTCGGTGTCCCGCGCGCCCGGGCGGAATCGCCGATCTGCCGCAGTCCAGCCCGCATCTGCCGCCATCCGGTCGACCCGGAGGCATAATGGCCTTCCCTCTCGACCCTTCGCAGTAGCGTCCCGTAGACCAGGCTGTTCGCCGCGCTCGCCGCCAGCGATGCGAGCGCGCTGTACCGGATGTAACCCTGAGAGAAAAGGCCGGGCAGGATATAGACCTGCCGCCCCTGCTGGTACTGGAAATTCGGCCCGCTTTCGTAGGTGTCGTTGAGATAGTACTGGACGATGAGGAGGTCGGGGTCGAACTGCCATCCCAGCCGGCTCAGGAACTCGGCCTCGTTCGCCGTGGTCCAGCCTCGCTGGGCCATGTTGATCACCTCGACCCGCCCGCCAAGCAGCCGCTCCAGGCGAGCGGGCCAAGTCGAGTCGGTCTCGGGTATGTAGAGGCCCCACGTGAAGGAGTCGCCGATCGTCAGGACTCTTCGGATTCCCGGTCGCCGCGCGACTCGCTCGTAACGCGAGCGGAAGCCGAAGACGTTCCGCTCCCAAAGCCGGTCGTAGCGCTGGTCCTGGTAGATCCGTTCCGTCGGCAGACCGAATCTTCTGGTGAAGGCGGGGAGCTGGAGAATGAGATCCAGCGACACGAGGCTGAGGGCCAACGTGCCGCCCAATACGCTCGCGCGACCGATGAGGCGGCGGGCCGACTCGACTCCGCGCCGGGCGGCGGTCCAGAGCAGTGCGGAACCGAGGATCGTGGCTCCGAAGAGCGCCGCGGCGGGACTGAAGATCATCGCCGCCGCCACCAGGAGTGTCGCCAGCACCAGCGCCCGGAGCCGGTCTCCGGTGGTGCGCGTCAACTCGGAGAGCGCCGCCGGCAAATTGGAGTAGCTCGCGGGGCGAGCCAGGAGCAGTGATGCGGGCAGCGCTGCGACGAGCCACAGGAGCGGGATCGCAGGTCCCGGTGCTCCGGGCAACAGGGCGACGCCTGCCAGAACGAGGAACAGCGCCCAAGCCAAGCGCAGCTCGTTCACGGAGAAGCGTGGCGGGAGGGTACGGACAGCGCCAAGGTCGATGTCGGAGCAGGTGGGGTCGGGGAAGAATGTAAGCCGCCGTGGAATCGGTTGACAAACCCGGGTGCTTCCTTGAGGTTGAGATACTCCCTATGCTCGCTGATTCTGCGTCCCTCCGGCGGAAGCCGGGGCCGGCGATTTCACGTGCCCAATCGTCTTGGGCCCACGCGCTCCCTGGGCGGTAGCTCGCGCTGGCCGCGACTCCCAACGACGCTGCCGTGAGCCGCCGGGCGCCTAGCGAGTTCCGGTGCATCGTCTGCCGCCATGTCCCAGCGGGGCGTGCTGTGGCGATCGCCGCACCTCACGGACGAGCCGAAGAGCATTCGCTCCCCTTCCACCCGATCAGCCATGCCGGTTAATCACGATGTGGCCTGGATCTTGTGGCTGGCGGAGGAAGTCCTCGCCGGCCGCGAGCTTTACCGGGATCTGATCGAGATCAACCCACCGCTGATCGTCTGGCTCAGCCTGCCCATCGTGCGGCTCGCCGACGGGTTGGGCGTCTCGCCGTATCTCGTGTTCTACGTCGCTGTGCTGATTCTTCTGGTCGCCTGTGCCGTGCTGGCCCTCCGACTGCTCCCGGAACGACCCGCTGGCGCGGAACTCCTGCTGGCATTTGTTCTTGGCCCTCTCGCCGGAGCTGATCTCGGGCAGCGGGAGCACATCTGTGTAGGCCTGTTGATGCCGATCCTGGCGCTCGCACTTCGGCGGAAGACGTCACCGGATGCTCCGCCGCCGCTCGGAGCAGCCATTGCCGCCGGCATATTGGCGGGCGTTGCCATCGCGCTAAAGCCATTCTTAGCCCCGGTCTGGCTGCTACTCATGCCCTTTCGGCGGCCAGCTGTCGAGGACCTCGTTGTGGTGTTTGTCGGGGGCCTGTACGTCGGGTGTGTCCTCCTGCTCGAACCTGATTACTTGCCGCTACCCGTGACCTTGATGGAGACCTACGTTGCGTTCAATCAGCAGAGCTGGCTCGCCATGTTGGTACATGGAACCGGCCTCACCTTGCTCCTCCTGGCGGCGGGGTGGGTGTATCTGGCCCGGCAGGGCTTTCGGAGCCAGTTGGTGACGCTATGCCTGCTGACCGCGGGCAGCGCGTGGGTCGGTGCGGTCATCCAGCGAAAGGGATGGGATTACCACTGGTATCCAGCCGTGGCGTTCCTCGTCCTGTCCGTGATGGCGATCTATCAGGTCGCAAACGGCCGTAGACTCGGCAATGGGGTCCCGCCGCACCGTGTGACGTCCTACCTCGTGGCTGCCGTGTCGCTCCTTGTAGCTGGCCGGTTCTTCGTGGCGATCGAGGCCCTCCTGGAGCGTCGCGCTTCGATCGAGCTGTTACGGACGGTGTCGCATCCCGGGGACCGCGTCCTTGTGCTCACGATGCGTGTCTCGGACGCATGGCCGGCAGTGCCGCTTGCCGGAGCGAAATGGGCGGCTCGACTCCCATCGCTGTGGTTTGCGCAGGCCGGGGGCATGCAGCCACCTGCGAGGATGGGGGTGGGAGAACGCATGCTCTACGACACTATAGTAGAGGATCTTCTGGCCGAGCCGGAGCGGCTGGTCGTGGAGACCTCAGAACTCAATGGCCGGCGGCTTCGGCGCTCCGGGTTCGATGTATTGGCCTACCTGCGGCAGGACTCACGAGCGGCGGTCGCTCTCACGCACTACCGCCAGACGCAACGGACACGGGGCATGTCCATTTGGGTTCGCCAGTGAGCCTCGCCCCGTCAGCAGCTGGGAGCGCCCGAGGACTCTCCCAGCTGCTGCCGTTTTTTGCCGTTGTCGGTTTGTCTGTTCTGGCCCTTCTTCTCGTTTCCGCGACCGTCCTCCCCGGCGCTGCGGCCCAGTTGACCCGCGCGCGCGGGATGTGGTTCCTCGTCGGGTTCCTGCCGGCCTGGACGGCATGCGGTGCGGTGACGCTGAACCGGGTACGGAACCGCGTGTCGTGGCGGGACAGTTGGCGGGCGCTGGCGTGGCCCCGCGTTGTGGCCGTGGGCCTCACGGCGGCGGGCATCCGGCTCATGCTCAACGCCCATGTGAGCTGGAAGCTCGCCATCCCTTACTGGCGGGGGTTCACCTGGGATGCGACGCTCGCCCGCTGGGATACGATCCTGCACGGCGGGGTCACGCCGGATCGCTACCTCGCCCCACTGCTCGCTACCGACTGGTTCCTGCCCGCGATGGACCGATTCTATGTATCCTGGTTTGCCCTCTTTGCCGCGATCGCCGTCTGGAAGGCATGGGAGCTTGACCGACAGTTTTTTCTCGCGATGGGGCTCACGTGGGTACTGCTCGGCGTAGTCGTCGCCACGATCTTCGCCTCTGCGGGCCCGTGCTATTTCGACTGGCTAGGCTACGGCGACACTTACGCCCCCCTCATGGCCGACGTGCGCCGGTTCGAGCTCGATGCTGTCGCGTTTCAGGCGACCCTCTGGCGTGCTTATCTCGGGGAGAACACAGGCGACGTCGCGGGGATCTCGGCCTTTCCTTCGATCCATGTGGCCTTGCCCGCGCTCTACATCGTGAGTCTCTGGCGCACCCGGCTTCGGTGGCCCGCCGTGGTGTTCTGGGCACTCACCCTGGTCGGGTCGGTGGCCCTCGGTTGGCACTATGCCATCGACGGATACGCCGGGACACTCGGGGGACTCGGATGCTGGTGGATTGCGGGGCGGCTACAACGGATGCCTGACGGAGGCCACTCAACCTAATTGGCGCCGAGGTGCTGCGGACCGAAGCCGGCTGCGCAGTCGTAACGATGGATAGGATGCGGGAGCGGATTCGGCAGGCTATACGGCACAGGCCCGCCCTGCGGTGGGACATCGGGGGGTGTCAACGTGAATCGGTAAGCGCTGGCACCTTGTTCCTCTATGCTGGCTGTTTGGCGGCCAATCCGGCTCAAGTGCGCCAGTATATAGTGATCCTCCCCTTGGCCGTGCGAATAGTTCACGTGCGAGAACACGACCCAAAGGCCCGCACTCGGGCGCAGCCGGTCGAGATCCCGGGCATAGGCCGGGGGATCGAGCGGTGCGCAGATTCCTTCTACTCGCGGCAAGCTCTCGGTTCCCGTTCTGGGAGCGTAGTAGCGAAATGCTGGGAGAGCGCCGTAGTAGATGTACAGCCGATCCCCCGGTCGCCACTGTTGCGCTACCTCGCGAAGGACTGGCTCCAGCTCCTCTCGGTGGCGCGTCGGCAGCCACGCGGCGAGCATCACGAGGGGAGCAAGTCCCACAGCCACGGCGGCTGGCCAGCGCCATTTTGGGAAGCGAGCCCAGAGTGGCACGGCACCGTACGCTACGAGTAGTAGATAAGCAGGAGCAAGGAAGAGAACGGTACGGCCACCCGACGGGTGGGTGGCCCCGAAAGGGTACGAATGGAGGATGGCGGCCATGAAGGTCAGCCCAACCGGGGCAACAATGTAGAGCCACTCCCGTGTTCCGGATTTCCACGCCCGGGCAATCCCCGCAAGAAACGCGAGTACGATCGGAGGCCCTGCAAGGAAGGTAAACTCCAACACGATGATGGACTTGAGGGACGGGGCCCCCATGAATCCGGGCACAAGGCCTACGGGGTCGGCCAACGGGCGGAAGGCCGCGCGTACGGGCCATGCTAGATCGAATGGACTCGAGATTGGCCATGGGAAATACCCGGTGTGCCAAAACGCATCAGTGTAGGCACGCTGCTGGACATACCGCAGCCCAGCCCATGCGGCCACCGCCGCACTCGGTCCCCAGAGACCCGCCATGAGGATGAGCCGTCGCAGGGCGGGCCAATCCGGTGACCGCCGCCGGAGCCAAGCTGCCACGAAGGTCACGCCAGCCAGGACGAAGATAGCGGGCTGGCTCACCCAGACGAGAAGCGCGCCGACCGCGCCATACGCAAGCGAACCACGGGAGGGCCAGTCCCGCCGCTCCAGCGACAACGCGCACAGCAGTAGTCCGATACTGATCAGCGTATCGGTAGCATACTGCTTCAGCTGAGTGCCGTAAAAGATCAGTCCGTAACTGACCGCCGCCATCGCGGCTACGAGGAGGACGGCGCGGCGGTCGAGAACCTGACGGGCCAAGACTACAAGGAGCGGCAGCGTCAGGAGACTAGCCACAAACGGTAGCATCCGCAGAGCCAACTCACTCGTACCAAACACCTCGGTGATCGCCTCCTCGAGTAACAAGAACCCCGGTGGGGCGAGTTGTCCGTAGTCGAGTGGAGGCGTCAGCAGCTCTTTCCAGGACCGGCTCAGGATGCTCGAGGCGATCGCCACTTCGTCGATATAGAAGTTGTATCCCCGGAGGTAGACGGCGGTCCTCAGCGCAACGCCAATCGCGAGGATGACAGCAAGGAACCGGGTGTCCAGGGTGGTTTTGGAGATGGCTGGTTGATCCTCACGCTGCGCCGAGCTCCCGAACGTCGCGACTCGAATGGGAGACCAGGGATTAGCGGCCACGGAGCACTCCCACGCCTATCAGGGACTGCCCGAAGGGTAGCGGGAGGAAGTGCTCGAGCTGGAGGAACGGGACGATTGCGTCGAAGATTCGCAGTTGCCGCAGCGGAATGCGTGGTTCCCGACGTACGCGGGCGCTGAGCCACCACCCAAGCGAGCCGAGGAGATTGAAGTAGAAGATTCGCTCAACCGAGAAGCCGGCCCCTTCGATGGCAGTAGTGAGCGTGCTGCGGGTGTATCGGCGGACGTGACCCAGCTCAATATCAAGCGAGCCGTAGAGTGCCGGTAATGCAGGCACTAGGATCACGACGCGCCCGCCCGGCATCAGCATGTGAGGGACACATTGGAGAGCAGCCATGTCCTCTTTGATATGCTCGAACACATTGAAGGCGACCACGGTGTCCAGCCGATGCCTCCGTAAGCGCTTCGCGGCCAACTCGTCCGGCAGTGTAAGTGCCTCGAGCTCAACCGATGGCTCACTGCCGAAGCGCCCCCGAAGAGTCGCCCGATAGTTGGGATCAGGATCGGTTAGCAGTAGGAGGTCGGGTTTCCCACGAAGGAGATGCTCCGACATGTTACCGACGCCGGAACCGATCTCCGCGATCCGCCGTCCCAGAAAGGGAGTGACTCTGCGGTACTGCCATGCATGATATCGTGGGGCGGCTTGCATGATTGCGAGGGTCTCGGCACCCGCAGGGTCATGATGCTGGTTCAGTGTCTCCGGACGATGCCCAGCGCTCAAGTTGTCCCTCCCGGCCATTGCGGCCGCGCCACCGCGCTTGCGTTACCCTGGAACGCGAGTTCAGCGTCACTCCGTCTTCGGAGCCACAGCTTCGCCGCCTCGCGGACCTCCCGGTCACGGTCAGCGCAGATGCCACCGACGAACACCTATGTACGGGTCTTCAGGTCACGCGTGTGGGCCGTCGTTCCGGGCCGCGCACCTTTTAAGTGGCGCCCGGCGTGGGGCGTTGCTGTGAACCCGAGAGACGACGGCCGGGATCTTGGGGCATGCAAATGAGACGTTTCCACGCCGCAAAAATCCTGCCCTACTGCTTGCCCTACTTGAAGGAGGCCAGCGACGACCTCGGTGCCAGGGTCCTGGGCTCGGGGGGCGAGGAGAATCTAAGCCGCTGACGAATCGGTTGACAAACCCGGCCTCTCCCTCTGACCTTCAGGCACCTCCCCATGCCTCAAATCCGTGTCGCGCCCCGGCCGCAGTCGGGGCTTGGAGAACCGCGTCCGCGGTTCCGCTGGCACGCCGCCCTTGACGGGCGCGGGTTCGCGGTCCTGGCCGCCATACTGGTGCTGCTGGGGACCGTCCCCCAGCTCCTCGCCCGCCCGATACCCGACGTCTCCTGGCTCCTCTATGCCGCCGAGCGGATCCTCGACGGTGCGCGTCCCTACGTGGACGTGGTGGAGGTGAACCCTCCGCTCATCGTCTGGCTGAACGTCGGTATTGCGGCCATCGGTCGCGCCCTCGGAGCCGCACCGGTGCTGATCTACCGGCTAGCAGTGATCGGGTGCGCGGTGCTCTCGGCGATCCTGTGCCACCGGGCGCTCAAGCGCCTTCCTGGATTGGATTCGGGGCAGCTCGGCCGCTGGGTCGTCCTCCTGTTCCTGTTTACTGCGCTCCCTTTGGTCCGCGCGGACTTCGGCGAACGGGAGCACCTGCTCGTACTGCTGGCTTCGCCCTACGTGCTGGTCGCAGCCGCGCGCTCCAGGGCAGTGGAGATGCCCGCGTTCGAGATGGCCCTGGTGGGCATGCTTGCCGGCTTGGGTGTGGCACTCAAGCCGTACTTTCTTCTGCTGCCCCTCGGGCTCGAGTGCTTCCTGGCCCTGCGGGCACGCAGCTTTCGGACCTGGCTCAGGCCGGAGCCGGCAGTCATGATCATCCTCGGCCTGGTGTACCTGGTGGCGGTCTTCCTACTGGTCCCGCAGTACTTCGACCTGACACGTGCCATGGGAAAACTGTACGCCGGGTATCTGCGAGAACCCGCGTGGCTCACCGCGTTGCTCGGTGAGGGGGTGGGCCTGCCGCTGTTCGCCCTGCTGGCCTTCGTGGCGCTGCGGCGTCGCGCCACGCACCCCGAGCTGTGGGACGTCCTCGCCGTCGCCATCGTCGCGCTTCTCTGTTCAGCGCTGATCCAGGGCAAAGGGTGGCGATACCACCTTTACCCCTCCATGGCGTACGGCGCGGTGCTGTTGGGCGTCCTGCTGACGGACGCGCGGCGGCCGCTGAGCCGCATGGTGGAGCAGATGTATGCGGCTGCATGCGCGGCCGCCTTGATCACCATCCTGCTCATCACGGCCGCCGCCTGCGTGCGTCAGTCGGCGGCGCCCAATGACACCCGATACGACGCCGACCCGAACTACGCTGAGCTGCGCCAACTGATCCGCAAAGAGGCGCCGGGTGGTGCGGTGCTGGTCCTCTCGAGCAACATGGCCTCCGCATTCCCATTGGTGCCGAACAGCGGGGCCCGCTGGGCCTCGCGATTCCCCAGCGTGTGGCTGCTCCCGGCGCTCTACATGGACCAGCTCCGGTCCGAGGCTCCGCTAGTGTTCCGCGCTCCCTCGGAAATGGGCTCGGCCGAGCGATACCTCAACGATGCGGTGGCCCAGGACCTCGCTCGCTTCCGGCCGGACCTTCTCGTGGTGCTGCGTGCCGGTCCGGACGTCCGTGACATGGGCATCCGCCGGCTGGACTATCTGGCCTACTTCTCTCGCGATGCTCGCATTGCTCCTGTCATTTCGCAGTACGGATGGCTCGCCGACGTGGACGAGTACCGCGTCTACCGCCGCGGGCAGACGGTGGGAAGGCCGGAGCCTTCGACCGCCGGAGCGGCTGCCGACGTGGCGGTGTCGGCCGGGTGGGACGGGCTTCGTGGCGTGCGGCTGGACCCGGGCATCCTCGTGGGCGTGCTGCTGTTCGTGCCGCTATTCGCGGTTGCATTCCGGCGAGAGCGTCGCACGGTCCCGTGATCACTGGCGAGCCTGGAATCGAAGCAGGTCCGGTCGTGCGAGCTCTCCGAAGCCGAGGAGTATTCATCGGTTGCGCCATGGCACTGGTTGGGCTCGCCATGGTTCCGGAGCTCTCCGGTCGTACGATTCCCGACACGGCGTGGCTGTTGTACGCGGCGGGAGAGATGCTCGATGGCGCCAGGCTGTACGTGGATTTGATCGAGGTGAACCCGCCGCGGTGGTTTTCTGATCGCTCTGGTCCTTGCTTCGCTGGCGGCGACCCGAGGCGCGGCTTCTGTTCAGTCTCGCCGCCATGCCCCAGACCGTAGTTCCCTATGAACTCGTTCCTCTCGCCGCGGTGCCACGGGACCCGGCGCGAGGTGCTTCTGGTCGTGGTCGCGTGGCTGGCCGTCTACCTCCTGACGGTGCGTGATCGATCCGGCACCGCTATTGAGCAATGCGTCCGTCTCGCCTGACTACCGCCCTCACCGCTGGTGGGCGATGCTGGCGTTCGGCTACCTGCCGGTCCTCGCACTGATCCTCCGGCGCCCGAACGCCTCCTCGGCGTCCGACCCCGACCGGTAGATGGCCGCGCAAGACTCCGAGAGTCAGTCGCCGCGCCTCGTGCGTGCCCTTCGAAGGGATGGTGTCTTCTTCGGCTGTGTGGCGGCGATGGTGCTTCTCGCCGTGGTTCCGGAGTTCCGGAGCCGTACGCTGCCGGATACCGGCTGGCTGCTCTACGCCGCCGCCCGGATGCTCGACGGCGCCACCTTGTACGTCGATCTTGTCGAAGTGAACCCGCCGCTGATCGTCTGGCTCAACGCGATTCCGGTGGCGCTTTCGAGAGGCCTTGGCCCTCTCGCCGATCCTGGTGTACCGGGTTCTGGTGCTGATGGTCGTCCTGATCTCCACGATCGTTTCGGCTCGCCTCATCGGGCGCGGAATGGCCGGCGAACCCAAGGAGCGAGCGCGGCTGCTCGTGCTGCTGCTTCTCTTCGGGATGCTCACCTTGGCGCGGGAGGATTACGGGGAGCGGGAGCACCTCATGCTTGCGCTGGCGGCCCCCTACATCCTGCTCGACTGGCTTCGGGCCGAGGAGGTCCCGGCCTCACGACCGGTGGCACTGGCGATCGGGCTCGCCGCTGGAGTCGGTATCGCGCTCAAGCCCTACTTCGCGCTGCTATGGCTGGGTCTCGATGCCTACCTTTGGGCCGCATCGCGTTCCCGGCGTCCGTTCCTCAGGGTGGAGAGCCTGGCGGTGGTCGGCGTCGGGGCGGCGTACCTGGCCGCGGTCGTGCTCTGGGCCCCGCAGTACCTCGACATCGTCCGCCTGATGGGGGGGCCGTACTATGATTTCCTGAGCAACTCCCTGGGCGTGACCGCGCTGTTGGGGGATGGAGCGGTGATCCCGCTCGCCGCCATCCTCGCCTATGTCGCGCTCCACCGCCTGAGCGGTCGCCCCCGACTGTCGGCCGTGCTGCTGGCGGCGACACTAGCTCTGTACGCGTCGGCTGTGCTCCAGCACAAGGGCTGGCGTTACCACTTCTATCCATCCATGGCGCTCGGGATCGCTCTGATTGGCTCGCTCGTGGCGGACCTGCGGCGGCGGCCGGTGACCCTGGCGAGCCGGGCCTACTTCGGCATGGCGGTGGCTGGGTTGGCCGGCGTGGCGCTGTGGACTGGCGTCGCCGCCGTCGCGGAGAGCATCGACCCTCTCGATCGCCGATATGACGCCGACCCCGATGTGGCGCGCCTGATTCCAGTGGTCCGCGGCGGCGGCGCGGGTGGTAGCGTCATGGTGTTCTCATGGAGTATCGCCTCCACATACCCGCTGATGAACTACAGCGCGGTGGAGTCGGCGTCCCGGTTCAACAGCATGTGGATACTGGGAGCGGTCTACCGGGACCGGATCATGGCGGAGGCCCCCCTGCGCTATCGGGAGCGCGCCGGCATGGGCGACCTCGAGCGCTACCTCAACGATGCCGTCGTGGAGGACTTGGCGCGCCGGCCGCGCATGCTCCTGGTGCTGCGTCCAGCTCCGGACCAACGCGAATGGGGTCTTCGCCGGCTCGATTTCATCGCCTACTTCATGCGCGACCCTCGGTTCGCGCGGCTGTTCTCGCGCTATAAGTTCGTGGAAGAGATTGGAGAGTACTGGACGTTCGATCGACTGCCCGAAACCGCGCCGCCTGAAGCGCCGTGGCGACGGCCGGCTCCACCTCCTACCTGAGGGTCTCGGTCTTGGAGACACTGCGCCTGTCGGTCATCATGGCCGCGTACAACGAGGAGCAGACTCTTGCCCGGATCATGGACCAGATCCGGGCGGTCCCCCTGTCGATCGAAATCATCGCTGTGAATGACGGCTCGACGGACGGCACCGGAGCGGTGTTGGATGGCCTGAAGCTGGCGGGGAAGGTGGATCTCGTCGTGCATCACCCGAAGAACCGCGGGAAGGGCGCCGCCATCCGCACGGGCATCGCGCACGCCACCGGGGACGTCATCGTGGTACAGGATGCGGATCTGGAGTACGACCCCGCGGAGCTGCCGCGCCTGCTCGAGCCGATCGCCGCCGGAAAGGCCGACGCGGTGTTCGGGTCCCGGTTCCTGGGCGGGCCGCATCGGGTGCTCTACTTCTGGCACTCCGTCGGCAACAGGCTGCTCACCCTCCTGTCGAACATGATGACCGACCTGAACCTCACCGACATGGAGACGTGCTACAAGATGGTGCGGGCTCCGCTCATGAAGTCGCTTGTGCTGACGAGCGACCGTTTCGGATTCGAGCCCGAGATCACGGCACGGCTGGCGCAGGAAGGGGGCCAGGATCTGGGAGATTCCGATCGACTACTCCGGACGGACCTACGCCGAGGGGAAGAAGATCGGGTGGAGGGACGGGGTCGCGGCGTTAGGACACATCGTTCGGTACAATTTGTTCTGATAGCCACGAGTAAAAGAGCACTATGCAGGAACGAGGAGGAAGTCCTGCGCCCGGCACGGGACGTGCTGGACCGGGGTCCGGTCTTCGCGCATCTGCCGGTATCGGGTCGACCCTAAGCCCGTCTGCCCCGCTGTGTATGGGAGATCAGGTCTGAGAACCTATATTACCCGACTTCCCTCCTCGGCGAATCGCCCATGACGAGCGGCATCAGCACTGTCCAGCTAGGCACCATGCCCCCGGCTGATGGCCTCCCGTCTCCTGCGACGCGGCTCCCCGCTTGGGTGCCGGTGACATTTTTTGCATCCGGGTTCGCCGCGCTCGTCTACCAGGTGGTCTGGCAACGCGCCCTTTACGCGATATTCGGCATCAACATCGAGTCGGTGACGGTGATCGTAACGGCGTTCCTCATGGGGCTAGGCTTCGGAAGCCTGGTGGGTGGCAGGCTCTCCCTGGGAGGAGATCGGCCGGCCTTGCTTCGGCGGTTCGGCGCGATCGAGCTGGGCATCGGGGCCTTCGGCGTCGCGTCGCTCTGGGTCTACCGCTGGGTGGGAGATGCGACCCTCGCTTTCGGGTCCTTCGCGCGTGGCACCGTGGTCCTCCTCGTGGTGTTGATCCCCACGACACTCATGGGTGCGACCCTGCCCCTCCTCGTTACCTACGCAGTACGCCGATCCGGCAACGTCGGACACTCAGTGGGCCTGCTTTATTTTGTGAACACCGCCGGGTCGGCGCTGGCCGCTCTCATGGCCGTGGTGGCCCTAATGCCCCGGTTGGGGCAGTCTGGCACGGTCGCCTTGGCGGCGGCGATCAACGGCGCAGTCGCCGCCATCGCGCTGTTCAACTCCCGCAGTGGGAGCGACGCTCCGTGAGTCTCGGGGCGGCGATGCTCCTTGCGGGCCTCACCGGGTTCATCTCACTCTCGTACGAGATCCTCTGGTTTCGTGCGATCTCCTTCGTATCCGGGAGCTCTCCAGCCGCATTCGGCCTCCTGCTCAGCTTCTACCTCCTGGGGCTCGCCGCCGGCTCGCTGCTGAGCAAGCGGCTCTGCACCACGGCGCTTGCACCGGACCGTGGATCATTCCGGACCCTTGCCGGCTTTGTGTTGGGCGCGAACATCGTGGGCTTTCTCGTGTTGCCGGGACTCGCCTGGGTAGCGACCCGCACCAGCTGGCTCGTCGCCCTCGTACCCGTCGCGGCCGCCTCCGCATTGCTCGGGGCGATCTTCCCGCTGATCTGCCACTTCGGGATCGCACCCGACGCCAGGGTCGGCACAAAACTGTCCTACGTTTACCTGGCCAACATAGTCGGCTCAGCAGCGGGAAGTCTGTTCACAGGGTTCGTACTACTCGAATGGTTCCCACTCAGGACAGTCGCGCTCATCTTAATGGCCGGCGGGGTCCTGCTCGGCTCCGCTCTGGCGCTGCTGGGGGGCGTTCGACGCGGCCGCGGGCTCGCCGGCTTCGCGGCGTCCGCGGTCGTCGCGCTCCTCTGCATCGCGGCATCGCCCGAGCTCTTCGATCACTTCTACGACCGGCTGCTCTACAAGCTGTCGTTCCAGCCGTCTACCCGTCTGGCGACGGTCGTCGAGAACCGGAGCGGCGTCATCGCGGTCACCAGTCGGGGAGGGGTGTACGGAGGGGGGGACTATGACGGGATGGTATCGATCGACATGACCACCGACCGAAACGGTATCGTGCGGGCCTATGCTTCAGCGGCATTGCACCCTGCTCCGCGCGAAGTGTTGGTCATCGGTCTCGGAACCGGGGCGTGGTCGCAGGTCATCGCCAACCTCTCGGATGTGGAGCGGGTGACGATCGTCGAGATCAATCCCGGGTATCTCGCGCTCATCCCGCAATACCCCGATGTTGCGAGCCTCCTCACCAATCCCAAGGTTAAGTTCGTGATCGATGACGGCCGCCGCTGGCTCGGTCGAAATCCCGACCTTGCCTTCGACCTCATCGTCGCGAACACCAGCATACACTGGCGCGCGCATACCACCAATCTCCTGTCGGTGGAGTACCTGCGGCTGATCCGGGCCCATCTGCGGCCAGGTGGCGTGTACTATTTCAACACCACAAGCTCGGACGACGCTCTTAAGACCGCTTTCGTCACCTTCCCCTACGGAGTGCGATTCCTGAACTTTGCCGCCGTCAGCGATTCCGAAATGGATTTTGATCTTCAGAGATTGCGGAGCGCGCTGAGGGACACAAATATCGACGGAAAGCCGGCGCTGGACGTGTCGAAGCCGCAACAGGCCGCTCGCCTCGACAGTCTGGCCTCTCTGCAGGCGACGATGCTGGACATGCCAAGGGACCAGGTACTGGAATGGCGGGACCAGGCGCTTAAACGATTGGGCGATGCGAAGGTGGTGACGGACGACAACATGGTCACGGAATTTAGGAAGCTCTTCCTCTCACCCCCGTGGCCGGTTCCCTGAGGGTCTCCAATGGGCGCTTGGCGTACAGCGCGCCAGAATAGATTGCTCGCTTCGCGGCACTACAAGAGATCGGGCGTCGGGCCTGTCGTTGTCGACCCGTCGAGGGATACACCACTCGGATCTGTCATGATCCTGTCTCCCCGCTGCCGCTCGGATGAGGGCAGAAGTCTGGGCGCTCGAGACACGCCATACGACAGGACGACGAATAGCGCCAGAGGTGCGCCGTAGCTCCCCCCCCCTCTCAGCCACCTCCCAGACCGGATCCCCCGAAGTGATGAAGAGCAGTTCCGTAAACACCTTCCACGCCACGATGGCGAGGCAGAGCGCACGCGTAGGCCACGCGAGCAGGACGAATGCCGCCGCCACTTCCGCGGCGCCAATCATCCGTGTAAAGGCCTTACCGCTCTCGTCCAGCGTTGCGAATCCGATCGTGTGCCAGTGTTCGACAAGCATGGCCTTTGCGCCGAGCGCTAGAACCCCATGACCGACCAGAAGCAGAAAGATGGTGACAGTAAGCAGCTGCTTCATGCGAGTGTACTGCCTCTCGTCCGAGAGGTCATAAACGGGAGGCTTGGTTAGCAGGGCAGCGCCGGTGCTGCCGAGCAGCAACGCGAACGATGGGCCATAGTTGCCGGCCCGCTCGAGCGTTTCAAAAAAGCTCATGCCCACAAACGGACGCAGGAGGCCGGTAAACACGCCCCAGAACGCCGTATACACCAGGACCGCGCGGGTGGGTCGCAGAAGCACCAGGTAGCCCATCGTGATGTCTATCAGGCCTACCAGAGGCATCGTGGCCAACGCAATTGAGTCCGGGATGCCGAGAGGCCGATAAAAGACGAGCCAGTCGAGCTTCTGACGGATCCCGAACATCCCATGCCCCACAAAGCAGGCCCAGACACTCGCACGGAGAATCCAGTGGACCAGCCGCGAGGAAGTGACCGAATCTGCCAGCCACCGCCGCCCCACCCGCATCCCCACTTCGTTCACTTGACTACTCCTCGTGGCGGGGTATCGCCTCCAGGTTGCTGGCCGCGCAACCCAAGGTAGTCGACGTTGAATTCAGCTTCGTACCAGTCGGAGTCGTAAATGGTTCCGGCAAGGTTGAACTTGCCGTCTCCGAGCGGCTCGAGAACGAAGCACTCGCCCTCCTCGATGAAGCGCATGTCATCCATTTGCGGCCGGTGGGCAACGATGAGGGTATTGGTTCCCCGCTCCGGAACTTCTCCGAGGAAGGGTCGCACATTCTTCGCCATCATCTCATAGGTGAGTTGGCCGCCGCGGTGCACCAGACCATAGGGTGTTTCATCGGGTTCGCGTCCAGCGAGCAGCGTGGCGCTCTCTACTACGCGGCAGTATGGGCTCGACAGCACCTTTCCAATGGGGATCCCGTATTTCCTAATAAACGTCCCAACATCCTTCGCCCGCCGGCGGCCGAACGCCGTGAGCGGGCGCTGTTGGTCGCACGTTGCACGGAAGTCCTTGACGGTCATCTCAGCGTGCTTCGGCTTAATCGGATCCTCATGCCACTTCGTGTGGTCCGTGTGGAAGTGGCGAAAGTAGAGGACGTACCCTCCCCGCTTCAACTCATCAAGCAGGGCTTGCCCCGTGAGCATCCGCTTCTCTTCAGGTAGGAGGAGCTTGGGCGCTTCTGCGGCCGCTTCTGCGGGCGCTTCTGCGGGCGGTGTGGCGGCGCGCTCTGGGCCGCAAGCGCACAGGACGAGCACACAGGTGAGCAGGATGTTCTTGACGCGGTCCACGAAGGCCATGGTCGGTTTCCTGGAGCGAAGGAATGGGGCGGGGAACGCGAACTTATAGTGTTGTGCCGGAAACACGGCGTAAGAGGGCGCCGCTCAAGCGGAAATCCGGACGTTGGGTGGCGACCAGGCACCCTCCAACCTGATCTCATGGCAAATGCGACCGGTCGATGGCTCATTTGGCCGGGCTCAGAGCCCCTAAGGTGAACCTCCACCGGAGACGCTCTGAAGCCCATACGATCCCGATACCGTAGGGAATCGCTGCGATGACGTCTATCACCCAATGGCGGCCGAGGTATACCACCGCGAATGCCGTGATTACGGCGAGGGCGAGAAAGCAGACACCGTACAAGCGAAGGTTTGAACGCCAGAGTAGGAGGCCCAACACGTAGGGAAAAGCAAAGTGCAGACTTGGCAAACATGAACCAGTGGCCCATTGAAAGTCTTGAGCGATACGAGTCAGGAATTGAGTGTCCGCATCAGGATAGAGGTACCGGACTCGCGTAATCTCACTACCGGAACTGCCATACAGTGGATTCAAAGTCCACGGCTCAAAAATCGGGATCAGCACGAAGAACGGTACCGCCAGTACCGCAGTGAGTATCTGGGCCGTCAGCACACGGTTCACAGCCGTCGACTTGTCCCGCATCACCAATACAGGTACGAGTGTGACCACTGGGATATACCATCCAACCGAGTAGAACCACGAGCACAGCGTACGAAGCGCCGGTTTGTCAAGTGATCGTTGAAGAAGCTCCAAGGCTGGAGCTTCAATTGGCGCCAAGTAAGTGGTGAAATCCCAAGAGACTGGTGATGCACTGAAATACACGAGATTCGTGACATAACGACCAAAGCTGGTGCAGAGAAAGAATGCTATCGGCACAACGAGCGCATAACGGAAACAGAGGTCAACCAATCGACGCCACTTGGCCTGCGAAACCATCTGTGGCTGCAGGACGCAGCCAATGAGAACGAGGGGAATCAGCAAGCACCCGAATATGAATACGAGGAGGATTGGGCGGACGTGCGGCTCCCAGGAGCTCGTGCCGCTCCACATGAGATACAGCACGGCCTTGAAGTGCTGATCAAATGGCAGAGCGATTCTCTCGAGACCAAACGTGAGAAAGGAAGCACCAAACGACAGCAAGGCGGCGACGAGGTACCACGGGGGCGATGTCGCGACGTGAGGCCGTGAGACCCGGTCGATATCGTGGGAGAGGTCCTCTTGCTGAGTTTCAGGCATGCGGTCGCGAACTCCGATCCGGGGCATTTGGCAACAATCCACATGATCCGGTAGTTGGATAAGTATCAGGGCGGCCGTGATCCAAACAACTGTAGTCGCCGCGGCCGAGGTGGCCAGCGGCATAAAGAGATCCGAGGGCTGCATTCGAAAGCCGCCAAATCCGGAGGCGCCCAGATGCGGCCAAGAAGCAGATAGGTCCGGGACCATCGTCGCATGAGTGGAAACTCCGGCGATGGCGAAGGGAGAGTCCTTATCGCAACGAATCGAGCTCGCCCTCGTTTTCATCGGCCAGGGCGAGGTGTCACCTCCACACTCCGATCCTCCCCGCGACCCACCAGCACACCCACGCTCCCACAATTCCTGCATAGGCATCCACTGCGTAGTGCCATCCCAGGACGACGACCGCGACACAACTGATGGCTGTGTACGCCCAGAGCGCCAGGGCCAAGCGGCGGGATTGCCGTCCGAGGGCCAGCGCGAACAAGGCTGGCATTGCGATGTGCATCGACGGGAACGCGCTGATGCTGCTCGGAAAACCCTTCACGTAGGCTGCCCACAGGGTACCGCGCCACTCGTTGGTCTGTAGTTCGGGAACAGACTCAAGCCGGGAAATGAGCCCCAGAAATCGCCCGTCACCGGTCACTTCGTGATAAAAGATCGGACCCGCAGAGTGCGCCAGGAGTGCCAGTCCGGTGCCGAGCACGATCCAGCACAGCGCGAAGGCCAGGAAGAACCGGTGGTCCCCCGCCCATGCCCGCCAGCCCAGCACCAGGCAGAGGAGCGGAAGCCAGGCACTATAGGTGAAGTCCATGATCTTGAGCGCCGCGCGGGAGCCTGTGAGCGGAGCCAGGAGGAGCCAGGGATCCCAGCCGCCGTGCAACACCGCGTCGAGACCGGCCAGTGCGGGATCGGCCGCAAAGTGCCCCCAGGTCGGGAGGTAGGCCTTCCAGGCCATAAAGGCGGCGAAGAAAACCTGCGTCGCCACCGCGTAGACCATAAGGGAAGCCAGCCCGCGCCAGGTGACCGTTCGCTGCCACGCGATTGGATAGCTAACACCGGTCCTCAGGCGCAGCGCGATCACTGTGCCGAGCACAGGGAACAGGCACACAACGAGCACCAGAGGGCCCTGCTTCGGGTCACCCGAGACGCCGTCCGGCAGGATCACTAGGCCCACGGTGACGTAAAGCGCGATCGCGGCGAGCACAGCGGACAGTATGAAGCTGCGGATCGGACGCCGGGACGGCGCAATCCCGGTTTGCGAGGCTGCGGGTGTGCTGGGAGCCAATGTCATGGCGTACGATGGTCCTGAAGCGTTGACCGGTTCGTCACGGAAAATGCCGATCCCGCCAGGCGAGCGCCGGCCGCTCGATCATCCGCGTCATGAACGCCCCGAACAGCACCGCCGCCACGGCGTAGAGCAGAAGGCCGGGAACGGTCGGCGTCGTCTGGCCGGTGAAGTGGGCGGCGAGGCCGCCGCCCCAATTCCGCACCGTCACATGCCAGAGGTAGATCGCGTAGCTGTTGGCCCCGACCCAGGCGAGCGGGCCCAGGATATTTCGGCTCGGCATCCCGAAGGGCGCGTACCGCGCGAGGAGCAGAAACGCTCCCGCGGCCAGGTACAAGCCGCTCAGCCCCGCCGTATACGCGAGGCTGTCCGTGGCCGGCCGCGCGAGCGAGATCGCTGCCAGTCCCGCGCCGCCGACGAGCAGGGGCCACCGCCAGCGCCGAACCCACGCCTCCAGCGCCGGACCATGAAAGGTCGCCAGGTACCCCAGCGCCACGCCGAAGGCGAGTCCGTCCAGCCTGAGGTGTGTGGGGCGCGTGTGCGATATCTGCTCCACCGGCCATTGCCAGGCCCAATAGCACCGCAGCAGCAGCACCACGGGAAGCGCCGCCAGCACGATGGGAAACACCCGGTGCGGATGGCCGTCCCGGTGCACTCGCCAGGCGACGAGCGCGGCCAGCAGCAGATAGAAGTGCTCCTCCACCGCCAGCGTCCAGGTGAAGCTGTACATCGTGGGCCCATAGTTCTGGATGAACAGAAGCTCGGAGCCCAGCGTGGCCAACGAGACCGTGTGGCCCGTCGCCAGCGCCGCGGTGACGGTGTAGAGAACCATCACCCAGAACGACGGATAGATCTTGAGCCCTCGCCTCACGAGGAACCGGCCGACTCGCACGCGGCCCTGCGCCGAGTACTCACGGAAGAGGAGCCCTGAGATCAGGAATCCGGAGAGGACGAAGAACAGGTCCACGCCGCTCCAGCCCAACGTTTGCCACTTTCTGAGGACCGGATCGAGCCACGCGGGGGACAGCCGGATCCTGCCCATGTAAAAGTGCGCGCCCACCACCAGCAAGACCGCGATTCCGCGCAGGGCGTCGAGCCCGGCCAGGCGGTGTGCCGGCCGCTGTTGGGGCGGCGCAAGCCGGGTCTCCGAGGCAGCGGGCGCGCTGTGAGCCAGTGTCATGGTGTTCGATGCTCCTGAGCCGCGGGCCGGTGCTGAAGCACCGCCGCGGTCGCATCGACGTACTGAATCTTCCAGCTCGGGCTCTCCGCCAGCGCCCGCACCAGCGGAGCGTCGGGCGGGAGCACCAGCAGCTCGATCCTCCGGCGCGCGAGCGCCTCCTGCCAGCCGGACCCGGTCTCACGGATGGTCACGTACTCGCGCGTCAATTGTTCCCCGTAGAAATCGGTCTGCCCGTCGATGAAGACGGGCTGCTCGGGCCACGCATACAGCAGAGTATCCGCCCCACGCGAACTCGTTGAAGACCGGTCCGGAGAGACCGGCCGCCCGGGCACGCGCCACCGCCTCCACCGGAAACGCAGTGGGGTCGAACCCGGCCTGCACCAGCGGCTGCCCTCCCGGAGCCCACCGGGTGGCCGCGGCCACCAGAAGCAGCGCCGCCGCCCCCGCGCTCCAGGCGCCGAACGACGCCGACCGCGCCGCCTCGGCGAACCCCGTGCGGACCCGGTCGAGCAGCGGGCTTCGCGGCGCCACCGCTCCGCTCGCCAAATGAAGTACCACGAGCGGGAGCGCCACCAGCCCGAAGAGCGGGATGTTCCGGATCGCCGTCAGGGCGAACGCCAGGTTCGCCAGCACCGTCACCAGCCGCGGGAAGGCCGGCCGCCGCCCCGCGAGCGCGAGCGCGGCGAGCACGCCCAGGACCGCCACGAGGAAGATCCGCGCGTAGAGCGCATGAAAGTCCGGCGACTGGTACTCGGCCGTGTTGTCCACCAGGTACCCTTTGCCGAGATAGCCGGCGACGTGCGGCAGGAGGCCCGGGCCGCTGGGGTTGAGCAGGGTACCGGCGAGCGCACCCGCCAGGAACAGGCCGTGCTGCCGCAGCCGGCCGACCCAGTGCGCCCGCCCGTGCCCCCACCGGACCTCCAGCGCGTCGCCGGCGAGATAGAGCCCGATGAGCACCAACCCGTACAGGAATCCGCCGTGCAGGTTGGCCCACAGCGCGAAGATTCCCGCCGCGGCCAGCGGCGCCCGGCGGCCGCCCCGCTCCAGCAGCCAGAGCGTGGCCACCGCGCCGAGCAGGGTGAAGACGTGCGGCCGGGCCAGCCAGTGCACCGCACCGAGCACGCCGGCGGCGATGGCGGTGGCAAAGGCGAGCAGCGGATCCACCCCCGACCGCTGAAGAAAGAGCAGCGCCAGGGCGTAGGCCGCGGCGACCACGATGCCGGTGAGCACCAGCGCCCCCGGCAGCCCGGCCAGCCGGTGCGCGGCGGCGAACAGCACCTCGCTGAGCCACTCGTGCGGCACGAACGGCTGGCCCGCCATCGTGTGGGAGAACCGGTCGGTGTCGAACAGCCCGCCCTCGGCGAGAATGGTCTCCCCGACCCGGATGTGGCGCCCGAGGTCGCCGTCGGTGTTGATCGCCTGATGGCCGCGGAGCAGGGTGACCGAGAGGAGGAACAGGATGAACACGACGTCCGCGGGCGAGGGAAGCGCGAAGCGCCGAAGGTCCATCGCGCTCACTCCCCCAGCCGGTCCACGACGGCCGTGTCGGCGCAGCGGCCGATCGCCGACGTGGCGTCCCGGGAATTCATCCGGGTGGAGTCCAGCTCCAGCAGCGCAGCCGTCGGGTCGCAATAGCGCACCAGCCAGCCGTCCTGCGCCAGCTCGTTCACGATCGGCGACTGCGTGGGCATCAACACCAGCCGGATCTCGCGCGCCGCCAGCGTGTCGCGCCAGCCTGGCTGGAGCCCGGTCATGCTCATGTAGGTCTTCATCAGCTCCGGCCCATAGAAATCGGTGCCACCGTCGATGAACACCCGCTGCTCCGGCCAGGCGTAGAGGATGTAACCGCCCCAGATGAAGTCGTGGAAGATCCGGCCCTCCACGCCGACGGTGCGGGCCCGCTGCACCGCGGCCACCGGGAACTCGTGCCGGTCGAGCTGGGCCGGAATCAGCTGATAGCCGAGCACCCTCCCCCTGAGCAGCGCCAGCGCCACCAGGAAGAGCGTCACCGCCGCGATGAACGGCGCATCGCGGCCCCGCCGGGCGTCGCGCTCGAACACCTTCCGCACCCCGCGCCAGTCCGGCAGCCGGCGCCACGCCGCGTCGTAGTGGATGGCCAGAACGGGGAAGACGGTCGCCGCCAACAGCGGGATGTTTCTCCGCGCCTGGAGGGTGAAGGCCACGTTGGCGAGCAGCAGCAGCAGGCGAGGCCCGGTGGGCCGCCCGGGCACCACCGCGAGCAGGGCGATGATCCCGAGCAGCGCGGCCAGCAGCATCTTGCCGCCGGCGGTGTGGAAGTCGGGCGAGAGGAACTCGTGGGTGTTGTCCCGCAGGAACGGCTCGCCGAAGAAGCGGACGATGTGGAGGTGGAGCTGCCAGCCGTTCGGGTTGGCCAGGGTCGCGAGGCTCGCGATGCCCAGCGCCTGCGCGTAATACTCGACCCGGGTCCTCCAGTACGGCCGGTCGCCGCCCAGCCACCACTCCAGCGCGCTGCCCGTCAGGTAGATCCCCAGCAGCACCAGGCCGAACACGAACCCGCCGTGAAGATTGGCCCACACCAGAAACATCGGCGCCAGCCACCAGATCCGAGGGCCCCGCTGGCCCGGCTCCAGCCAGTAGAGCAGGAGCATGACCGCCAGCAGTGAGAAGAGGTGAGGGCGAGCGGTCCAGTGCACCGCCCCGAGGATCGCGGCCGCGATGCTGACCAGGTAGGTGAGGAAGGCGTCCACCCCGCGGGAGAGCAGGAACCGGGTGAGGACCGCGTAGCTGGCCGCGATGAGGAGCGATGCCAGCACCGCCACTCCCGCGAGCCCGCCGGCCTGGTGCGCCAGCGCGTAGAGGATCTGGCTGCCGTACTCGAAGCTCACGAACGGGTCGCCGCCCCGGGTGTAGGAAAAGGGGTCGGTGTGGATGAACCGTCCGTGCTCCAGGATCCAGGCGCCGTGCCGCAGGTGGCGCAGCATGTCGCCGTCGGCGTTGAGCAGCCGGTCGCCGAACACCAGGGGCACCACCAGCCCCCAGATGGTGAACACGACGGCCCCGATGGACGGATACGGCAGTCCGGTGGGCCCGGCCCGGGAGGCCGCCTGTTCGGCCGGCGACGCGTTGGAAGAGAGAGTGCCCGACACGCTCAGCCCCCCGGCTTCCGGCCGACGGCCAGGAGCGAGAGGCCGAAGGGGAACCGGGCCCGGCCCGGGTCCGCCACCCGGTGGCGCTCCGAGCGGAAGGTGTCGCCCATCAGGCGGTTGACCCAGGGCCGCGGCACCGTGAGCTCCGCCGCCGTTCGCCGGCGGGCCAGCCGGCTCGCCAGCCGGTCGGCGGTGGCCAGGGGAAAGAGGAAAAAGTTGAAGTAGGTCAGGCGCTCGACCGCGAGCCCCACCGCGCGCAGCAGCGCGGCGAGCTGGGGACGCCGGTAGCGCCGGCGGTGCTCGTTCACCACGTCGTGCTCCGACCAGAGGAACATGAAGGCCGGCACGGTCACGATCGCCAGCCCGCCGGGGCGCAGCACCCGGATCGCCTCGCGCAGCGCGCGAGCGTCGTCGTCCAGGTGCTCGATCACGTCGAGGAAGAACGCCGCATCGAACCTGCGCCCGGCCACGGCCGAGAGATCGTAGGCCGAGCCCTGGACCACCCGGTCGAGTCCCCGCGCCAGGCAGAGGTCCACCGCCAGGGGCGAGGGATCCACTCCCCACGCCTCGTAGCGTTCTCCGGCGCCCTCGAGGAAGTAGCCGGTGCCACAGCCGACGTCGAGGATGGGCGCGCCCCGCGGCAGGAAACGGTCGGCCACCGCGAGCACGATCTCCCGCCGCGCCGTGAACCACCAGTGGCTGCGCTCGACCGCGGCGAACGTGGTGAAGAGCGACGGGTCCACGGAGCTAGCGCGCCGACACCTTGAGCTCGGCCTCCGCGCCGTGCTCCGCGTCGGGGCGGGCCGCCGCGCGATCCAGGTTCTCCAGCTCCCGCACCACGAACAGCGGGCGCTGCTTCACCTCGTCGTAGATCCGGCTGATGTACTCGCCGATGATGCCGATGGTGAGAAGCTGCACCCCGCCGAGGAAGAGGATGATGACCACGGTCGAGGCCCAGCCGCGGATCTCGAAGCCGACGGTCAGCTTCTCGATCACGAAGGCCACCGCCAGGACGAAGCTGGTGACCGAGACCATCAGCCCGAACCAGGTGGCGATCCGGAGCGGCGCCTTGGAGAGCGAGATCACGCCGTTGACCGCGAGGCCGAGCGACTTGCGGAAGGTGTACTTGGCCTCGCCCGCGAACCGGCCGGGGCGATCGAAGTCCACCGCCACCTGGCGGAAGCCGACCCAGGCCCGGAGCCCGCGGATGTACCGGTTGCGCTCCGGCATCGAGTTCAGCAGGTCCACCACCCGCCGGTCCATCAGGCAGAAGTCGCCGGTGTCGGCCGGCACGTCGTGCTGGGCCACCCGCTGGAGCACCCGGTAGTAGCCGTACGCCAGGAGCCGCTTGAGCGGACCCTCCCGCTGCCGGCGGGCGTGGCGGGCGTAGACCACCTCGTAGCCCTCGCGCCACTTCTCCAGCAGGGTGAGCACCAGCTGGGGCGGGTCCTGGAGGTCGGCGTCCATCACCACGACCGCCCGGCCGGAGGCATAGCGCAGCCCGGCGGCCACCGCCGCCTGGTGGCCGAAGTTGCGGGAGAAGTGGACCCCCCGGAACCGGCGGTCTTCCCGGCAGATCCGTCCCACCAACTCGGCGGTCCCGTCCCGGCTCCCGTCGTTCACCAGGATCACCTCGGACTCGCCGCCCGCCTCCGGCAGGATCTCGGCGAGGCGGCGGCGCAGCTCGGGGAGGTTGTCCTCCTCGTTGAAGACCGGAATGACGATCGACAGCTCCGTCCCTGGATGCGAGACGGGGAAGCGAGGAGCTGGCATGGTTACGAGCGAGGTCAGGGTGGGGATGGGGGCCGACTCCTGAGAGAAGATAACGCCGAGCCCGGACGGGGGTGGCGCCCGGGGTGCCAAATGCATGCCAGTCCCCTGGGGTCGTTGAGACCGGGCGCAGGCGGACCGTTGGGACCGGCGGGACCGGGAGGGCCTGGGATGGGCACTGGCGTCCTGCTGCCGATTCTTGCATTTTGTACGTCCCTGGGATCGGACCTCCTGCCGCTCCCCACCCCCAAATCCGTAGCTGAAGGACGCCGGCCGCGCCAACACCGTGGTCCCCCGATGCGCCCTTTCGTTGGTCGGATGCTACACCTGCCGCGCGGTTTCCGAGATCTCCCGGGAGCCTCGCAGGTAAGTCACGCTCCGGCAGACCGTTGACTTCGGGCCTCCGGGGAGCAGACTCGGCACACGCCTTGCCGGAGGGAGAGCCGCAGTCGGGTCCCCCCTCCCATAGCAGCGCTTCGGCGAGCTCCTGGCGGAATCGCTGGTTTTGATCGTCGTCGGGCCCCTAGCGGTGCCCAATGCAGGAATGTCCCAATCAGGCCCTTGGCCGGGAGGAACAATGTCGGCGTTGTGGCACCAGTTTGTGTCGGACGAGTCGGGACAAGGGCTCGTGGAGTACGCGCTGATCATTGCGCTCGTCGCCATCGGACTGATCGTGATCCTGACGCTCCTGCGGAACTCGATCGGCAATGTGTTCAACACCACGCGGAACACGCTGAACAACGCCCCGGGCGCGCCCTACTAAAGGCGGTTCGGAAAGTCATCGTCGATCCCCCCGCGCGTGACCCACGGGGGGCTCCCTGGAACCGATGCCCGCTGGCCGGGCGACTCCACGGTTGGGTGGCGGTAGGTGGTCGCGGAAAAAACTCTACACTTACTCGGGGGTGTTATGCTGGCGTTCTGGAACGAGTTCATGAACGACGAGTCGGGGCAGGGGCTCGTGGAGTACGCGCTGATCATCGCGCTCGTCGCCATCGGCCTGATCGTGATTCTTACGCTCCTGCGGAACTCGATCGGCAACGTGTTCAACACCAGCAAGAACGCGCTGGACGCCGCGCCGACGACCAGCTACTAGCCCGGACACGTGGAGGCCGGGAGTGGGCTGCTCGGGCTGGTCACGACGATTGCTCTTTACCGCGCTGGTCGGGTACGCCGGCTGGATCGACCTGCGCACGCGTCGGATCCCCAATTGGCTCACTCTCGGCATCCTCGTGGTCGCGTTGGTGCTGAAGCTCTTCGGAGGTCTGGGACTGTTGGCTTCGGGCGCGATCGGCGCCGCTCTCGGTTTGGCACTTGCAGTGGTGCTGTTCGGTCTCGGCGCCGTGGGCGGCGGTGACGGCAAGCTGCTCATAGGCGTCGGTGCGTTTTTGGGTCATGAACGATTCGTCGGTGCGCTGCTGCTCATCGCGGTGCTCGGAGGCCTCCTCGGCGTGCTCGAGGCGGTGCGGCGGGGAGTGATCCTGCCGGCCGTGCTGAGCGCCGGGGCGATGATCCGGCGCTGGCTCACCCTCGGGCGGAGCGGTGAGACGCGCACCCTGCAATCTCCCGGCGCGGTGACGGTGCCGTACGGCGTCGCCATCGCCACGGGTTCGATCGTCTGGTGGTTCTGGGGAGGGCCATGGCCGTGACATCCTTTCGGCGTTCGATACGAGACGAGGGCGGCCAGGCGGCCGTCGAGTTTGCGCTGGTGATCCCGTTCCTGCTGGTGATGCTGGTCGGGATCGTGGAATTCGGGCGGGCGTGGAACGAGCACCAGGTCATCACCGACGCGGCTCGCGAGACGGCCCGGGCGGCTTCCCTTCCGGGCGTCATCACGGAAGCCGACGCGAAGAAGGTGGCCTACACCGCGATGCTCAGTGCCGGGATGGACACCAGCAAGGCCACGATCGCCTTTCCCGACTGGGTCTGGACACGCGGCGGCAACACCCCCGTCGCTGTGACCATTGACGTCCGATATCGATTCACCTTTTTCGCTCCGTTGGTGGCTTGGGCGACAGGGGACGAAATCATCCACCTGAAGACGGCCTTCGCCATGCGGAACGAGTCTTCTTAGGTACCTATGGCACGGCGCACCCGACCCTTCCTCCTCCTGCTTCTCGCCCTGCTCTCCGGCGGCCTCGCGGCCGGCGTGGCGCTCAAGTATCTGCGTCAGCAGGCCACCCCCCTCATGGCCACCGAGCCGTCGCGGGCCAAGGTGGTGGTCGCGAGCCGGCCCCTGCCGCTCGGCTCCCTGGTCAGCGAGCAGGACGTGAAGCTGATTGACTGGTCGGGCGGCGCGATGCCCACCGGCTACATGGCGACCCCGGCGGAGGTGATCGGCCGGGGTCTGATCGTTCAGGTGCAGGAGAACGAGCCGATCCTCTCGTCCAAGCTCGCGGCGATCGGTGCCGGCGGCGGGCTGCCGGTGATCATCAACGAGGGCATGCGCGCCATCACCGTCGCGGTGGACCAGGTGGTCGGCGTGTCCGGCTTCGTGCTCCCGTCCACCCGGGTGGACGTGCTGCTCACCTTGAACAAGACCGAGAACATCAACGAGCCCGCCACCAAGCTGCTGATGCAGAACGTGCGCACGCTGGCGGCCGGCCAGTCGATTCAGCAGGATCGAGAGGGCAAGCCGCAGACGGTGCCGGTGGTGACCTTCCTGGTGAGCCCCGAACAGGCGGAGACGCTGGCGCTGGCCTCCCAGCAGGGGCGGATCCAGCTCACCCTGCGGAACACCATGGACACCAACCAGGTGACGACCTCGGGCACCCGGGTGAGCTCGCTGATGACCACCCCGCCGGGACGGCGCACGGGCGGCCGACGGGCGCCGGTACGCGCCAGCGCGCCGCTCCCGAGCCCCACCACGGTCGAGGTGTACCGCGGCGGCCAGCGGACGCTGATGAAGTTCGGGCAGTAGATCCTCACCCCACCTCCAAAGCTACGGGAGACTCGTGATCTCACACCGCGTCGGCTCGGCGTCCGGCCTTTGCCCTGGGCTTCGCTGGATTGTCGCCTCCGTCGTCCTGCTGCTCGGGCTCCACGCCGGCCCGGTCGCGGCCCAGCGGGTCCTGACCCAGCCGGAGCGGGTCGTCTCGGTCTCCAAGGGCGCCTCCGCGCTCCTGGTGAACCCGGTACCCATCCAGCGCTTCTCCGTGGGCGAGCCGGCCATTGCCGAGGCGCTGGTGCTCTCGCCGACCGAGGTGCTGATCAACGGGAAGACGCTGGGGACCACGACGCTGTTCCTGTGGGACAACGCGACCACGGTGCGGGTCTACGCGGTGGAGGTGACGGCCGACGCGCCGGCGCTCCAGCGCTACATCCGGATCGCCTTGCCCCAGGAGGAGATCGAGGTGTCGGCCAGCGGAAACTCGGTGGCGCTCAACGGCGCGGTGAAGGACCCGAACTCGGTGGGCCGCGCCATCGAGATCGCCAGGACATCCGGCGCCACGGTGATCGACAACCTGATCGCCCCGCCGGCGGTGCAGGTGATGCTCCAGGTCCGCTTCGCCGAGGTGAACCGGACGGCGCTGCAGGGAGTTCTCCACCCGGCTGACCCAGGTCAACGCCGACGAGATCGACGGGAACACCCCCACCAATTGGCGGACCACGACCAGCGGGGACGGCTTCATCACGTTCTTCATGGCCCAGCCCGGCTCCAGCATCGACGCCTTCATCCAGGCGCTCAAGACCAAGGGTGATTTCCGGAGCCTCGCCGAGCCCAACCTGATGACCCTTCCCGGCAAGGAGGCGTACTTCCTGGCCGGCGGGCGGTTCCCCTTCCCGACCATCCAGGGCGGCGCCGGGGGGGTGTCAGTAACGGGGTCACGATCCAGTTCGAGGAGTTCGGGGTGAAGCTCCGCTTCACGCCCACCATCACTCGGAGCAAGGCGATCCGGATCAAGCTGGAGCCCGAGGTGTCGTCGCTCGACTTCGCCAACGGCCTGGTGATCTCCGGGTTCGAGATCCCCACCATCCTCACCCGGAAGGCGACGACCGAGGTGGAGCTGAGCGAGGGGCAGTACCTGGCCATCGCCGGGCTGCTGGACAACCGGACCATTGATAACGTCACCAAGATTCCCATTTTGGGAGACATCCCGATCCTGGGGTCACTGTTCCGGTCGAAGAGCCTCCAGCAGTCGCGAACCGAGCTGCTGATTCTCATCACCCCGAAGCTGGTGATGGCATCCGCGACCCCCACGCCGTTGCCGACGGGGGAGCAAATGAATTGGAAGTGGGACGGTTCACTGAGAGGGCCGGCCAACCCGGCCGCCGCGCAGCCGGCAGAGCCGGCCGCGCCGGACCAGCGGTAGCAACGTAGTGCGACCGGAGGACCTATGAAGCGCGCAGTCGTGAGGCTCGCGAACCGGCGGGGCGCCACCATCGTCATCGTCGCGCTGAGCACCGCGGCCATCCTGGCCGTGGGGGCGATCAGCGTGGACCTCGCCATGCTGCTCAAGATGCGGGCCGACGCGCAGCGGACCGCCGATGCGGCGGCGCTGGCCGGGGCCAGCGCCTACCTGGAGCAGCCCTCCATGCTGGCCCGGGACAGCGCGCGAATCCGGGCGTTCCAGTTCGTCGCCGAGAACTACATCGGCGGGAGCGGGATCGACACCACGTGGCCAGACGCTCACGGCGAAGCGGCAGCATACTGGACGATCACCAGCGAGCAGCCACCGTCGAGATCGCGCCGGCCATCTACCGGGTTCGGGTCACCGTCCGCCGGCCGATCGCCCCGACCATGTTTGCCCGGATCCTGGGCATCGACGGCACCCCCATCCAGGCGTTCGCCGCCGCCGAGGCCACCAATGCCGGCGGCGCCAAGTGCGTCAAGCCGTTCGCCCTCGCCGATACCTGGGAGGAGACCACTCAGGATACCGACGGCAACGACTTCTGGGACAACGGCGAGGAGTGGACCTACGACGCCGACGACTACGTACGCGCCGTGGGACGGCGAAGAGATCGACGAGCCGGGCGACCCGGTCGAGACCGGGTACGGCAGCAGCCACCGGAACGACAACGGCACCTGGGTCCGTGACTTCGGCCGCCAGATGATCATCAAGCCGCAGGACCCGCAGGTGAGCACGGTCATCCACCCCGGCCACTTCTTCGCCTGGAAGATGCCGGACGACCCGATCGATTCGGACCCGAACTGCGAGACGGGGGCCGGCGGCGCGGCCCGCTACAAGGGCGCCATCTGCGAGTGCAACGACGCCGACGTCTTTCTCGACACGGAGTACGACATCGAGCCCGGCAACATGGTCGGCCCGACCAAGGACGGCATCGAGTACCTGAACAGCCTGGACCCCAAGGCGAAGTGGGTGCCGGGCACCGGTGGGACTGGGCGGCACGGTCGACGGGTTCCGAGTGGGGCGAATGGCGGGACAGCCCGAGGGTCATCAAGGTGGCGCTCTTCGATCCCGCCGAAGAGGTCAAGTCGGGGCGGATCAAAATCGAGTTCAACAACATCGCCCTGATGTTCCTGGAGGACTACGTACGCCCGAAGGGGAAGGACGCCGGTGAGGACGCCATCGTCGCCCGGTTCCTCACCTTCGCCCAAGGCTCGGCGACTGCCGGACCGGGGGGCCGCTGGCCAAGGTCCTCCGCCTGGTCGAGTAGACGGAACCACTAAGGACATCATGACCGACAGGAGCATCCGTGCCGCGCTGATCTCCACCGACACCCGCTTCCGGCAGCAGTTCCGGGAGCTGGTGCACGGCGGGAGCCATGGCATTACCCTGGGGCTCGAGATCGCCGAGCCCTTCGTGGCCTTCGGAGAGGAGCAGGTCCGGGCGCTCCGCCAGCTCAACCCCGACCTGGTGATCATCGACCTGGAGGACGACGCCGAGATCGGGGTGAAGTTCACCCAGTTCCTCGGCGAGATGAATCCGGGACAGCGGGTCATCGCGGTGGGCCCCCAGCTCTCGCCCGAGCAGCTCCTGGGCGCGATGCGGGCGGGGGTGAGCGACTACGTGCAGAAGCCGGTGGACCTCGACCTGTTGCGGGCCGCCCTGGTCCGGGTCACCCAGGCGCTGGGCGCCTCCCAGCAGTCCAAGCTTCCCCGCTCGGCCCAGACCTACTGCTTCTTCAGTCCCAAGGGCGGCTCCGGCGCCACCAGCGTCGCCACCAACGTGGCGGTGGTGCTGCACCGGGTGACCGGCAAGCGGACCCTGCTGGTGGACCTCGACATGGAGCTGGGCGAGGTGGCCCTGCATCTGGGGATCCAGCCGCGGTTCAACTTCGTGGACATGGTGAAGAACTTCCACCGGATGGACGCCGGGCTGCTCGCCTCGTACATCGAGCAGCATCCCTCGGGCATCCATCTCCTGTCGGCCCCCTTCCACCCCGAGCGGGCCGAGGTGGTGGCGGGCGAGGAGATCCGGAAGATCCTCCACTTCCTCCGGCAGCACTACGATTACATCGTGATGGACACGCCGGGATCGTTCTCGCCGGTCACCCTCGCCGCCTTCGACCAGTCCGACCACGTGTTCCTGGTGACCAACCTGGACCTTCCCTCGCTGCGCAACATCCAGCGGGGCCTGCCGATGCTCAAGCGGGTCCTGCCCCGCGGCGAGCAGCAGATCCAGCTCATCGTGAACCGGTTCAACCCGGCCAACGACATCTCGCTCGAGGACGTCCAGCGGACCATCGGCCTGAAGGTCTACGCCACCATCGGCAACGACTACGAGGCGCTGATCCAGTCGATCAACTCCGGCAAGCCCATCGTGCTCAACGGCAACTCGAAGTACAGCCGCGACGTGAAGGCGCTGGGAGTGCAAGATCGCCGGCGTCACGGCGCTGGAGAAATCCGAAAGGCGGCCGGCGCGTGGATGGGCCGGATGCTCGGCAAGTTCAGGAGGAAGAAGTCCGCGGAGGCCAAGAAATGAGTGACCCCGGCCGAGGCGCCCGCTCCAGGCTCCCCTGGGAGGCGCCGGACCCGAGCGAGAACGGGGCTGCGGCCCCGGCGTCGCCGCCGCCTCCCCCGCGAGTCGGAGTCGCCGGCGCCGTCCGCGTCCCAGCACGCGATCTTCCAGCACATCAAGGGCCGGGTCCACCGCCGCCTGATCGAGCGGCTCAACCTGTCCAGCCTGGACAAGCTGACCCGCGATCAGGTGGTCGAAGCGATCCGCAAGGTGGTCTACGACCTGCTCTCGCAGGAGTCGGCTCCGCTCAACTTCGACGAGCGGGAGGAGCTGGTCACCCAGGTCCTCGACGAGATCTTCGGCCTGGGACCGCTGGAGCCGCTGATCCAGGACCCGACGGTCTCCGACATCCTGGTCAACACCTTCAAGCAGGTCTACATCGAGCGCGACGGCAAGCTGGAGCGCACCGACGTCCGCTTCCAGGACGACCGCCACCTGCTCCAGGTCATCGACCGGATCGTCTCCGCGGTGGGCCGCCGGATCGACGACAGCTCGCCCATGGTGGACGCCCGCCTGCCCGACGGCAGCCGCGTCAACGCCATCATCAAGCCGCTGGCGCTGGACGGCCCCCACCTCTCGATCCGAAAGTTCAAGCGCGACGCGCTCAGCGGGGAGGACCTGCTGCGCACCGACAGCGCTCACCGAGCAGATGCTCGAGCTGCTCGAGGCGATCGTGAAGGCCCGGCTCAACGTGATCATCTCGGGCGGCACCGGCGCCGGCAAGACCACGCTGCTCAACATCCTGTCCTCGTACATTCCGACGACCGAGCGGATCGTCACCATCGAGGACTCGGCCGAGCTCCAGCTGCGCCAGCCGCACGTAGTCCGACTGGAGACCCGGCCGGCCAACATCGAGGGCGCGGGCGAGGTGCCCCAGCGGCTGCTCCTGATCAACGCCCTCCGCATGCGGCCCGACCGCATCATCATGGGCGAGTGCCGCGGCGGCGAGGCGGTGGACATGCTCCAGGCGATGAACACCGGCCACGACGGGTCCATCACCACGGTCCACGCCAACAGCCCCGCGCGACGCGCTGAGCCGGCTGGAGACGATGATCTCGATGGCCAGCCTGGACCTGCCCGAGAAGGGCATGCGCCAGCAGATCGCCAGCGCGGTCCAGGTGGTGATCCAGGTCAGCCGCATGTCCGACGGCACCCGTAAGGTGATCCAGATCTCCGAGATCGTCGGCATGGAGGGCGACGTGATCACCATGCAGGACATCTTCGGCTACGAGCGGCTGGGCATGGACGGCGACAAGGTGCTGGGGCGCTTCCGCGCCAGCGGCATCCGGCCCCGGTTCTCCGACCGGCTCAAGGCCTTCGGGATCGATCTCTCGGCCATCCTCTTCTCCGATCTGGCCGAGCCCAGCACGCCGCCGAGCCGCTCGCGATGGTAGACCTGCCGGTCAGCACTCTGCGTCTCCGCCGGGCTCATCTTCCTCGCGGTGGCCCTGGGCACGGTGTCGCTGGCGCTCTTCCTGGAGTGGGCCCAGGAGCGGAGCCGCCAGCGCAAGGTGGTGGACCAGCTCAAGTCCTTCGATCAGACCCTCTCCGAAGGAAACGTCCCGGGTCTGTTCCGGGGCGGGACGGCCGCGCGGTCGCAGCTGCTCCAGGCGATCGCGGCGCGCACGCCCGCCTTCGCCGATCTCGAGCTGTTGCTCCAGCAGTCCGGGGCTGCGTGGACGATGGAGGTGTTCCTCCTGGTGTCCATGGGCCTGTCCGTGGCGTTCGGGGTCAGCACCTTGGTGGCGACCCGGATGTGGCCCGCGGCGCTGGCCGCCGCGGTCCTGGGCGCGCTGCTGCCGTACATGCGGGTGAGGAGGATCAGGACGAACCGCCTCAATGGCTTCGAGGCCCAGCTCCCCGAGGCGATCGATCTGCTCGGGCGCGCGATCCGCGCCGGGCATCCGCTCTCCTCCGGGCTCAAGATGGTGGCCGACGAGACCCAGGATCCCATCGCCGGCGAGTTCCGCCGCGCCTTCGAGGAGCAGCGCTTCGGCCTGCCCTTCGAGGACGCGGTCCTGGCCATGGCCGACCGGGTCATCCTGGTCGACGTCCGGATCCTGGTCACCGCCATCCTCATCCAGCGAGAGGTCGGCGGCAACCTGGCCGAGGTGCTGGACAACCTGGCCTCGGTCATCCGGGCGCGGTTCGTCATCCGGCGCCAGCTCCGGACCTTCACCGCGCAGGGACGGATGAGCGGGTATGTCCTCGCGGTGCTCCCCATCGCGGTCGCTACGATCATCTTCATCCTGAATCCGAACTACATCGGGATGCTCTTCACCGACCCGATCGGCAAGCTCATGCTGGGCACGGCCGCGGTGATGCAGCTCATCGGATTCCTCTGGATCCGCAACATCGTGAACATCGACATCTGACCGATGCTGATTCTGATCCTCGTGCTCATTGCGGTGTCGGCGGCGGCCGGCGTCCTCTTCCTGGTGGAGGTTGTGCCCGGCCGGCAGGCGGCCCTGTCCCGGCGGTTGGACGAGCTGGAACAGGCCCGCGCCGGCGTGCCCGAGGTCCTGCGCCGCCGCGGGCGCGGGCTCCAGGTCGAGCGGCTGGCCGGCATCATCGAGACGCTGGGCCAGGGCGGGTGGACCGGGGCTACAAGGATGTATCGGGGCTCCGGCTCAGGCTGATGCAGGCGGGTTATCCGAACGCCAGCGCGGTGCCGATCTTCCTCGGCGTACGGATCTTTCTGCCCGTGGTACTCATCGTCGCATCGTTGATCGTCCTGCAGCTGGCGGGTTTCCCCATTGCGGGATCGCTGCTGATCACGGCCTGGTTCGGAATCCTCGGCTACGTGGCGCCTGCCTTGCGCGTGAGCCTGCGCCGGAAGGCCCGGCATGAAGCAGATGCAGAAGGCGCTTGCCCGACGCGCTCGACATGCTGGTGGTCTGCGTCGAGGCGGGCCTGGGCTTGAACCAGGCGCTGGTTCGGGTGTCGGAGGAGATCGAGCCGGATCAGCTCGGTGCTGAGCGAGCAGCTCATCGCTGGTGAACCTGGAGATCCGGGCCGGCACCGCCGCGCGACGAGGCGCTGCGCAACCTGGGCGACCGCACCGGCCTGGACGACATCAAGTCGCTGGTGGCGATGCTGATCCAGACCGACCGGTTCGGCACCTCGATCGCCCAGGCGCTCCGGGTCCACGCCGAATCGCTCCGCACCAAGCGCCGGCAGCGGGCCGAAGAGGCCGCGGCCAAGACCACCATCAAGCTCGTCTTCCCGCTGGTGCTCTTCATCTTCCCCGCGATGTTCGTGGTCATCCTGGGCCCGGCAGTGCTGCAGATCCTTCAGGCGCTGCGCGGCTTCGGCCAGTGAGGTACGTCCGGGCGGAGAACCCGGAGCGGGGCACCGTGCTGGGGACCCGGATCGGCCTGGCGGACAACTGGTGGCGCCGACTTCGTGGGCCTGAGCGGGCGCCGGCCAGCTCGAACCGGGTGAGGGGTTGTGGCTCCGGCCCTGCCGTGCGATCCACATGTATGGCATGTCGCTGATCCTCGATGTCGCCTTCCTCGACCCCAAGGGGCAGGTGGTCGCGACGTACGCCCAGCTGCGGCCGGGCCGCCGCACCCGTTGGCACGGGGTGGCCCAGGACGCGCTCGAGCTGCCGGCGGGAACGCTCGCGGCGACCGGCACCAGGGAGGGGGACACCATCGTGTGTACCGAGGAGGGATTCTGATGACCACCGCCCGTGCCTTCGACACCGGCCACGCCCGGCATGACCACGGGCCGGTGCGGCCGCCCGCCCCGGACAAGCTGGAGGACACCGGGCTCACGGCCGAGTTCATCGCCGACCTGCTGCTCAAGACGCTGTACGTGCAGGGCGCGCGCACCGGCCAGCAGCTCATGGACGTGGTCCGCCTGCCCTTCGACTTCATCGACGACCGGATGCTCGACGCTGCAGCAGCGGCGGTTCGTGGAGGTCAGCGGCACCAGCGGCCTGGGCCGGGGCGGCTACATGTTCGAGCTCGCCGGCGAGGGCCGGGACCGGGCGCGGGAAGCGCTGGCCGCCAGCCAGTACGTCGGACCGGCGCCGGTGCCGCTGCACCAGTACCGGGAGTGGACCGCGAAGCAGTCCATCGCGCTGGCCCACGTCACCCGCGACATGGTCCGGGACGGGTTCAAGAAGCTGGTGCTGGAAGACGCCATGCACGACATGCTGGGGCCGGCCATCAACTCGGCCAAGTCGCTGTTCCTGTACGGCTCGCCCGGCAACGGCAAGACCTACATCTCGGAGACCATCGCCGGCCTCCTGGGCGGCCACCTCTACATCCCCCACGCGCTCGAGGTGGACGGCCAGATCCTGCTGCTGTACGACCCGGTGCACCACCACTCGGTGCCGGAGGACGACAACCGCGGCTCCACCGTCGAGGGTCAGCCGTCGTGGCTCAAGACCAGCTCGTCCTACGACCGCCGGTTCGTCGGCATCGCCCGGCCCATCGTGCTGGTGGGCGGCGAGCTGACGCTCGACCAGCTCGACCTCCAGTACGACCCCTACACCAAGATGTACCAGGCGCCCTTCCAGCTGAAATCCAACGGCGGGGTGCTGATCCTGGACGACTTCGGCCGCCAGCGGGTGCCGCCGCGCGACCTGCTCAACCGCTGGATCGTGCCGCTGGAGAAGCGGATCGACTTCCTCACCCTTCATACCGGCGGGAAGTTCCCGGTTCCGTTCGACACCCTGCTGATCTTCGCCACCAACCTGGCGCCGAGCGAGCTGGTGGAGGAGGCGTTCCTCCGCCGGATCCACTACAAGATCCACGTGCTCGACCCCAGCGGCGATGAGTACCGGGAGATCTTCCGGCGCTGCTGCGCCGAGCGGGAGATCGCCTACGACGAGTCGGCGGTTCGCTACGTCTACTCGGAGTACTACAAGCGGCTCGGCCTCTCGCCGCGGAAGTGCCACCCGCGGGACATCCTCGACCACCTGCTCGACCTCGCGCGATTCCTCGAGATCGAGCCGCGGCTCACGCCCGAGCTGCTCGACCGCGCCTGCCAGTCCTACTTCCTCGATGAGGTCGCCAAGCGCGCATGATCAGCAACGAGGATGCGGGTGCGCGGACCCGGGAGGATGCCGGCCGGATGCGGCTCGAGGGGGCGCTGAGCCACCGGATCGACGAGGTGGAACGGGAGTATCGGCGCCTCAAGCGGCTCAACCTCTCGCTCATGGTCGGGATCGCGATTCTTCTCGGGCTGGGGGTCGCGCTGGTGTCGGTCTCCTCCCGGTACGGCGTGCCTGGCACCGTGGCCGATCTGGTGGCTGCCAAGCAGTTCGTGGTGCGGGGAGACGACGGGGTGGTGCGGGGGATCTGGGGGACGGCCGAGGACGGCACCATCCGGCTGATGCTCCAGGACTCCGCGGCGCGCCCGCGGGTCAAGCTCGACCTCCTGGCCGACGGCTCCTCCGGCCTCACGTTCGCCGACAGCGCCGGGCATGCTCGCGCCGTGTTCGCATTCCTTCCCGACCAGACGGCCTCGCTGGTGCTGGCCGATGCGGCGCAGCGGACTCGCGCCGTGCTGGGCATCTCCGCCGATGGAAGCCCGACGATCCTCTTCGCCGACCGCTCCGGGGGCACCCGGGCCGGGCTCGGGGTGGACAGCCGGGGGGAGGGAACCCTGACCCTGGTTGACCGAGAGGGGCGAACCCTGGGGGACTTCGAGCCCGAGGGGCCCCCTGCCGCCGAGCCGGACACCACACCCCCGGCGCCCCCCGCGCCAGCCCGCGGACGCTGATGCCGCCGCAGGTGGGCGGCGTCTCGGGGGCCGCTGACCGGCTCGGCATGGAGTGGCTCCGGCCGCCCGCGTACCGGCCAGGCGCGATCGCCTTCTGGCTGGCCGGCGGAGCGATCTTCCTGCTCGGGTTCGTCGGCGAGCTGCGCAGCGGCCTCAATGGCGATTCCGCGTGGCTGCTGCATGCGGCCGGCCGGGTGGTCGACGGTGCCCGGCTCTATACCGACGTCGTCGAGGTCAATCCCCCGCTCATCGTCTGGCTCAACGTCGTCGTCGTCGCGGTGGCGCATCTGCTGCACGCCAGCGAGATCACTACCTACCGGATCTTCGTCTGGGGGCTGATCGGGCTGGCGCTGTGGCTCTCCAACCGCATGCTCGCGAGCCTGAGGGAGCCCGACGACTCCCGCTACCAGCGGTGGCTGCTCCTCGGGGCGGCCTTGATCATGCTGGTCCTGCCGGGCCCCTACTTCGGGCAGCGAGAGCACCTCACCCTGGCCATGGTCCTGCCGTGGATGTTCGCGGTCGCTGCGCGGACGCGCGGCGGGTCGCCGGAGACCGCCGACGCCGTGTCCGCCGGGCTCCTGGCAGGCCTCGGCGTCGCGCTCAAGCCCCACTACCTGCTCCTGCCGCTCGCACTCGCCCTTTTCGGTTGGCTCCGCTCGGGTGAGCGCAGGCTCCGCCTCCCGCCCGAGCACGCCGCGCTGGCGGCGCTTCTCGGCGTGTACGCCGTCGCGACCTTTGCCTTCGCGCCGGCCTACGTGGAGGCGATGGTCCGGCTCGGCTCGACCTACTGGGACTATGCCCGCCGCTCCCTCGGCACCGTGGTCGGCGTCGGTGTGCCGCCCCTCACCGTCCTCGGCTCGCTGGCGCTGTGGCCCGTGGTGCGGCGCCAGACCCGCTACCCGGAGCTGGCCGACACTCTCGGGATCGCCACGGCAGTGCTCTTCGCTACGGTGGTGCTCCAGCACAAGGGGTTCGGCTATCACTACTACCCGGCGGTGGGCACCGGGCTGCTCCTGCTGCTCACCGCGCTGCTGGGCGGCTCCGCCCGTCCCGTACCGCCGGCCATGCGCATGTTGTGCACGGGACTGGCGCTGATAGTCGCCCTGCCCTACACGGTGCTCTTCCTCGACAACGCGGTGGCCCGCGCCAGCGGGAGCTGGCAGAAGCGTCCGGTCGCGGCGGGAAGCCGCGAGTTGGCGGCGTTTCTGCGCACCCACCCAGCGCGGGGGCCGGTGCTGGTGCTGTCGCCCTGGATGGAAGATTCCTTCCCGCTGGTGCTCGAGAGTCGAGTGGAGTGGGGATCGCGGTACCCGTTCATCTGGTTCCTGCCGGCCCTCTACCGGGACGCGCTCGACTCCGGAGACTCGCTGCGATACCGGTCCGGCGCAGAGATGTCGCCGACCGAGCGGAGACTGATCCGCGGCGTCGCGAATGACCTGGGCCGCTACAAGCCGCTGTACGTGTTCGTCCGCCGTCCCGGCGGCCCCCACTTCCTCAGGGTGGACATTCTGGCGGCGCTGCAGCAGGAAGCCGAATTCGCCAAGGAGTTCGCGCCCTACCGGGCGAGGATGGAGCTGGAACACTTCCGGGTGTTTGAGCGGCTGCCGAGTTGAGAGTCCTGGTCACCGGTGGCGCGGGGTTCATCGGCTCGCATCTCTGCGAGCGGCTCCTGGCCCGGGGGGCTCATGTCATCTGCCTGGACAACTTCTTCACCGGCCGCCGGGAGAACGTCGAGCACCTGCTCGACTTCCAGGACTTCGAGATCCTCCGGCACGACGTGACCGAGCCGGTCTTCGTCGATGTGGACCGGATCTACAACCTCGCCTGTCCCGCGTCGCCGATTCACTACCAGTACAACCCGGTCAAGACCGTCAAGTCGAACGTCATGGGCGCCATCAACATGCTGGTGCTGGCCAAGCGGGTGGGCGCGCGGGTGCTTCAGGCCTCGACTTCGGAGGTCTACGGCGACCCCACGGTGCACCCGCAGCCGGAGAGCTACTGGGGCAACGTGAACCCGATCGGCCCCCGCTCCTGCTACGACGAGGGCAAGCGGGTCGCCGAGACGCTGTTCATGGACTACCACCGCGAGGACAAGGCGGACATCCGGATCGCGAGGATCTTCAACACCTACGGTCCGCGCATGGCGGAGGCGGACGGACGGGTGGTGTCGAACTTCATCGTCCAGGCGCTGAGGGGACAGGAGCTCACGATCTTCGGCGCGGGACAGCAGACCCGCTCGTTCTGCTACGTCGACGACATGGTCGATGGGCTCCTCCGCCTGATGGACGCGGAAGGGCGGCACGAGCCGGTGAATCTGGGGAATCCGGTGGAGTTCACCATTCGCGAGCTGGCGGACCAGGTGGCCCTGACGGTCGGCCGGGAGGTGCGGCTGGTGACCCGGCCGCTGCCGCAGGACGACCCGACCCAGCGCAAGCCCGACATCACCCGCGCCCGCGAGTGGCTGAGCTGGGAGCCGGGTATCCAGCTCGCGGAAGGGCTGGAGAAGACCGTGGCGTACTTCCGGGAGAGGCTGAGACTGCCCAAGCCGGTAGCCAGAGAAGCGTGACCCAGCCGGAACAGCGGGAACGGTAAACAGTGAACAGTGAACGGGGGCACCTAAAGTGGTGCCCCTTTTACCGTTCACCGTTCACCGTTCCCGCTGTTCTGGCTCACGTCTACTCACCTTCCGGACGCAATGCAAATCACAGCCCTCCACCGGGCAACGAGTTAAGCTTCTGGCATCCGCTCTCTTGGCTCGAACGCGAACTCGAGGGATGCCAATGACTCGTCGTGCCGTTCTCGCTCTGCTCGGGGCCGCGCTGATCGCCGGCCCGATCGCGAGCTGCGCCCGCAACCCGGTCACCGGCAAGAACGAGATCTCCCTGGTGTCCGAGAGCCAGGAGATTCAGATGGGCCAGCAGGCGGCCCAGGAAGTGGGGCAGAGCATCGGCTTCGTGGACGATCCCGAGCTCCAGGCCTACGTCGCCGGCATCGGCAAGCGCATGGCCGCGAAGTCGGAGCGGCCCAACCTCCCCTGGGAATTCCACGTGGTGAACGACGCCGCGGTCAACGCCTTCGCGCTGCCCGGCGGATTCATCTACGTGACCCGCGGCCTTCTCGCCCACATGAACAGCGAGGCCGAGCTGGCCACCGTGCTGGGGCACGAGGTCGGGCACGTCACCGCTCGGCACTCGGTGCAGCAGATCAGCAAGGCGCAGCTCGCCACGCTGGGCCTCGGCGTGGGCAGCATTCTCTCCTCCGACATCGCCCAATTCGCCGGAATCGCGAGCCAGGGGCTCGGAGTGCTGTTCCTCAAGTACGGCCGCGACGCGGAGAACCAGGCCGACCAGCTGGGGTTCAAGTACGCCCTGGGCCTCAACTACGACGTGCGGGAAATGTCCAATGTGTTCGAGACCCTCAACCGGGCCAGCCAGGTCGGTGGGGAAGGGGGCCGCCTTCCGGAGTGGCTCTCCACCCATCCGAACCCCGAGAACCGGGTGGCGCGGACGCAGGAGCGGCTCGATACCCTCTCGACGTCGCTCGACAACTCCCTCGTGGGGCGCGACGAGTACCTCCGCCAGATCGATGGCATCACCTTCGGGGAGGACCCGCGGCAGGGCTTCTTCGAGGGCTCGATGTTCTACCATCCCGACATGCGCTTCCAGCTCCAGTTCCCCGAGGGCTGGAAGACCCAGAACACCCCCTCGGCGGTCGTCGCCCTGAGCCCGAAGCAGGACGCCATCATCCAGCTCGGCCTGGCCGGCACCACGCCGCCGCGAGAGGCCGCGTCCAAGTTCCTGTCACAGGAAGGGGTTCGCGCTGGCCAGAGCTCGACCGGCAACATCAACGGCAACCCGTCGGCGACCAGCTACTTCCAGGCCCAGACCGAACAGGGCGTGATCGAGGGACTGGTCTCTTTCATCTCGTACGGCGGCAGGACGTTCGGGCTGATGGGCTACACGCCGCAGGGCAATCTGGGCAACTACGACGGCGCGCTTCGGGGTTCCATCAACAGCTTCGACCGGCTCAGGAACTCGGCCGCGCTCGAGGTCAAGCCGGCGAAGCTCGAGCTGGTGAAGCTGACGCGGGAGATGACGCTCGCGCAGTTCAATGAGCAGTATCCGTCCACCACCGGGATGACCGAGCTCGCGATCATCAACGAGCTGGAGGGGCCCGAGTCGGTGATTCCGCGGGGCCGGGTGGTGAAGCGGGTGGTGGGGGGGCGGGCGCCGACGGAATAAAGGCGGAGCTGTCATCGGGAGCAGTTCCTAGTCGGGCAGTCGCAGCAGCAGCCGTTCGGTACTGTCGCGCCCCTCGACGATCTGGGCGAAGATCGTGAGCGCCTCGCTTCCGACCGGTTCCTTGAGGCAGGAGCGAGGCACCAGGCCGCGGACCTCGACCCCCCAGGGGCCGGCCTGGAGCAGCCAGACGCCGGCCGACGGTCCGGTGCCGGCGATGGCGCAGACCCCTCCTACGCGCACCCTGCGGCCCACCAGCGAGTCCCGCTCCAGGATCTGGCGCACGGTGACCATCGGGGCCTGGGCGGCGCTCAGGGGCACCACGTAGGCCGGCGCGGCTCCGACGCCGGAAGGCGGTCCACACCCCGGTGTCCAGATCAGCAGACCGGAAAGAGCCAACCACGTCGCGCTGGCCAGCCTGAGCCCGGCAAAGGGGGCGCCGCCTGCCCCCATCCCCTACGACACCCGCCGCGTCTTCCGCTTCATGAAGTCCATCAGGATGAACTGCCCCAGCGTCATCGTGTTGGTGAAGTACGCCTTGCCCCGGCAGATGGAGGCGACCTGCTTGACGAACTCGACCAGGCTCCGGTCGCGCGCGAGCATGAAGGTGTTGATCATGATCCCGTTGCGCCGGCAGTTGGCGACCTCGCGGTAGGTGGCCTGGAGGATCTGCGGGTCGAGGCCCATCGAGTTCACGTAGATCCGGCCGTCGGGCATGGTGAGCGCCGACGGCTTGCCGTCGGTGATCATGATGATCTGGCGCATGTCCTTCTTCTGCGCCAGAAGGATCCGGCGGGCGAGCTTGAGCCCCTCGGCGGTGTTGGTGTGGTAGGGCCCGACCTGCGCCTGCGCCAGCGCGCTCAGCGGGATCTCCTCGGCGGAGTCGTGGAACAGCACCACCCGGAGGCTGTCGCCGGGGAACTGGGTCCGGATGAGGTGGGTGAGGGCGAGCGCCACCTTCTTCGCCGGAGTGAACCGGTCCTCGCCGTAGAGGATCATCGAGTGGGAGCAGTCGAGCATCAGCACCGTCGCCGCCGACGAGCGGTACTCCGACTGGCTCACCATCAGGTCCTGGTACTCGATGTTGATCGGGACGCCGAGCCCCTCGCGGGCGATCGCGTTGGTGAGGGTCGCCGGAACGTCGAGGTTGAGCACGTCGCCGAACTCGTACGGCTTGCTCACCCCCTCCGCCTCCACCCCGGTGGCGAGGTACGGAGTGTCGTGGGCGCCGAAGCTCGACTTGCCGACGCTGCCGAGCAGGCTCTTCAGCGTCTTGTAGCCCAGGAAATCGATGCCCTTCTCGGTCAGGTTGAACTGCACCTGCTGCGCCGCGGCGTGGGCCTGCCCGCCGGGACCGAACATGGACTGGTAGCCCTGCGGCACCTGCGGCGGCTGGCCCACGTTGAGGTAGCCCTCGTCGATGAGCCGCTGCACGATCCGGTCGAGCAGCTCGCCCAGCTCGCGCTCGATCTGCTGGTCCCGCTCCGGGTCGCCGGTGGACTCGCCGCGGAGCACCTTGAGCATCTCGTTGGTCAGCTGGCCCGAGTCCATCAGCGCCTGGAGGATGGCCTGCCTGAGCGACTCCAGCGACCGCTCGCCCTCCCCTCCCTCGTCATGCCAGAACGATGGCGATCCCCCCGCGAACCCCGATTGCAGCAGGAAGTCGCCGAGCTGATCGAGCAGCCCCTGGAGGTTGACGGCGTCGGCCAGCTCGGGGTGGTACTTGGAGTAGGTAGTGAAGCGCATATGCTCGGAAACAGCGTGAACAGTGAACGGTGAAAAGTGAAAAGGAGGTCGTTTCGCCTTGATTGATCTTACCCCACCCCCGGGGCACCAGCAACGGGACAGGGGCCTCTTTTCCTTTTCACCGTTCACCTTTCACTTTTCACCGCCTTTCGCCCACTTTTCACTTTTCCCGCTCCTCCAGTAAGGTGCTGATTCCTCCTTCCTCCGTCTTTTCCGCTCTCCGCCACCGGGACTTCCGACTCTTCCTCGGCGGCCAGCTCGTGTCCCACTGCGGCACCTGGGTGCAGACCGTTGCACAGGGCTGGCTGGTGCTCCAGCTGACCGACTCCGCGTTCGCGGTGGGACTGGTGACGGCGCTGGGCTCGCTGCCGATCCTGCTCTTCACGCTCTACGGCGGTGTGGTGGCCGACCGGGTGGACAAGCGGCGCCTGGTGCTGCTGCTCCAGAGCCTCATGCTGGTGGAGGCGCTCGCCTTGGCGGTCCTGACGCACCAGGGCTGGATCACCGTGCACCTGGTCATGGCGCTGGCGGTCGTTCTTCGGCCTGCTGTCGGCCTTCGAGGTCCCCACCCGGCAGGCGCTGGTGAGCGAGATCGTGGGGAAGGAGGACCTGATGAACGCCATCGCGCTCAACTCGAGCGCGTTCAACGTGGCGCGGGTCATCGGACCGTCCATCGCGGGAGCGCTGATCGCGACGGTGGGGCTCGCCGCCTGCTTCTTCTCAACGCGGCGAGCTACCTCGCCGTGATCGTGGGGCTGCTGCTCATGCGGGTGCGGCGCCCGGCGACCCCATCCACGGCGGCGGCATTCGGCGCGCTCATGGAGGGGTTCGGCTACATCTTCGGCAACCGGTGGCCCCGGGCGCTGGTGACCATCATCGCGAGCTTCAGCATCTTCGGGTTCTCGTTCCTGCCGATGATGCCGGTATTCGCCCGTGACGTGCTCGGACTCGACGCCGACGGCTACGGCGCCATCGTGTCCGCCATCGGCCTCGGCGCCGCGGTCGGGAGCGATCGGAATGGCGGCGTGCGGAGGACGGAGCCGCAGCGGGCGGCTCGTGATCGGCTCGTTCGCGCTGTTCGGCGTGCTCCTCGCGGCTGCCGCGTTCGCGCCCGGCTTCTGGTCGGCGCTCGTGCTGTTCACCGTCGCGGGCTGCCTGATGGCGATGAACGGGATCCTGGCGAACACCATGCTCCAGCTCCAGGCGCCGGACCATCTCCGCGGGCGGGTCATGGGGTTCTACTCGTTCGTGGTGCTGGGCATGGCCCCGTTCGGCGCGTTCCAGGCGGGCTGGGTCTCCGAGCATTTCGGCGCGCGAGCGTCCTTCGCGCTAGGCGGCGGCGGCGTGCGTGTTCATGGCGGGCGTGGTAGGGTGGGCGCTGAGGGCGGGGCCGGGCGGGGCCGGGCGGGGCGGCGGAACGGCGGAACGGCGGAACGGCGGAACGACTGAATGACTGAACGGCGGAGCGGAACGACTGAACGGCGGAGTAAGGGCACCCTGCATCCTGAGCCGAGCGAGGGATCACAATTCGCCGCTTTCGCCCGTTCCTCCGACCGCCGTACCGCCGTTCCGCCCTCCCGCCATCGCCTCCCCCCTCCCGCCGCCTCCCCTGCCGCTAACTTTCTCCCATGCTCATCACCATCTCCCGCGAGTTCGGCGCGGGCGGATCAGAGGTCGCGGCGCGGGTGGCGCAAGCGCTCGGCTGGCGGCTGGTGGACAACGAGCTGGTGGAGCGGGTGGCCGCCAGAGCGGGCCTGACGCCGGAGGACGTGGCGCAGCGGGAGGAGCGGGTTCCGACCTTCATCGAGCGGCTGGCCCGGACGCTGGTGGCGGCCACCCCGGAGCTCCTGGTGCCCCCGGAAGCCGGCGGCACCGCCTCCAGCCTGCGGAGGAGGACTTGGTGCGCGTCACCGAGCTGGTGGTGGAGGAGGTGGCGGCGGAGGGCAAGGTCGTGCTGGTGGGCCGGGCAGCGCCCGCGGTGCTGGCCCGGGAGCGCGACGCGATCCACGTGAAGGTGGTCGCACCCCGCGAGTGGAGAATCCGGGCCGCGGCGGCGCGGCTTGGACTGCCCCCGGCCGAGGCCGCCACGGTCACCGACGCGACCGACAAGAATCGGGCGCGGTACCATCGGCAATACTACGGGCGCGACTGGAACGATCCCGCGAGCTACCACATGCTGCTGAACACCGCCGCGCTGGGGCTGGACGGGGCGGCGGAGGTGATCGTGGAGCGGGCGCGGGCGCGGGGATGGCAGCAAGAAAACCGTGAAAAGTGAACGGTGAACGGTAAAAAGGTGGTCTCTTCCCTTTTACCGTTCACCGTTCACTGTTCACGGTTTTTATCGCACCGCTATCCAAAGCTCATCCCGCCTTTTCCATACCCGGGCTCGCGCCGCTCGGGCTTGGCCCGGGTATAGCCCAGCTCCTCGGAGCGGCTGATCCGCTTCTGCGCGGCCAGGCCCTCGAGGACCAGCTCGCATGCGGCGACCGCGCGGGGCTGATCCGATCGGGGAGAGAGCCCGACGTCGTTTACCAGGTCGAGCAGCCCGGGCACCACGGCGAAGCCCTGGTAGCACAGCTCGGAGCGCTCGTCGCCGGGAACCTTGAGCGCGCCGCCCTGGTCGAACCAGGCGACGATTCGCGCGAGGTCCGCCCCGCCGGCCCGCTCGTCCAGCACCTTGCCCGCCGCTCGGCGGATCAGCTCGCGCGCGATAGTGTCGCCGCCCTGCAGCTCGCCCTCGTACTCCAGCTCGAGCTTGCCGGTGATCGACGGGACCGCCGCGTAGATGTCGCTCACCCTGGGCACGACCCGCGACTCACCCATCGCCATCGAGCGCCGCTCCGCGTTGGAGACGGCGTTCTCCAGCACGCTGATCGGCAGCCGCTGGCTGACGCCCGACCGCTTGTCCACCCGCTTGTCCTCCCGCGCCTCGAAGGCCACCCGCTCGATCACCTCGAGCACGAAGTCGGGGATGTCGAGCTCCACGCCAGCCCGCGCGGTCCAGGCCTCCTGCACGGTGATCTCCATGCCGAGCTGCACGGTCCGGGGATAGTGGGTGATGATCTCCGAGCCGATGCGATCCTTGAGCGGCGTGATGATCTTGCCCCGCGCGGTGTAGTCCTCGGGGTTGGCGGTGAAGGCCAGGAGCACGTCGAGCGGCAGGCGGACCGGGTAGCCTTTGATCTGGACGTCGCCCTCCTGCATGATGTTGAAGAGTCCCACCTGGACCTTTCCGCTGAGGTCGGGGAGCTCGTTGACGGCGAAGATCCCGCGGTTCGCGCGCGGCAGCAGGCCGAAGTGCATCGTCAGCTCGTCGGAGAGCAGGTGGCCGCCGCGCGCCGCCTTGATCGGATCCACGTCGCCGATCAGGTCGGCGATGGTGACGTCCGGCGTGGCGAGCTTCTCGACGTAGCGCTGGTCGCGCCGCAGCCAGGCCACCGGGGTCGCGTCGCCGCACTCCGCGAGCATGTCGCGCGCGTATTTCGAGATCGGCGCGAAGGGATCGTCGTTCACCTCGCTCCCGGCGACGACCGGAATCCGCTCGTCCAGCAGATCGGTCAGCTCGCGAAGGATGCGGCTCTTCGCCTGGCCCCGGAGGCCGAGCAGGATGAAGTGGTGCCGCGCGAGAAGCGCGTTCACGATGTGGGGGACGATGGTGTCCTCGTAGCCGACGATGCCCGGGAAGAGCGACGCGCCCGACTCGAGCCGAGTCATCAGGTTGGCGCGGATCTCGTCTCGCACCGTGCGTCCCCGGAGGGGAGGCTCGGCCCAGCGGCTGTTCTTGAGGTCACCCAGAGTGCGTGGCTCGTTCATGTCGGAGGTCGCTCGTCGCTGGGTCGGAGATTCGAAAGTCATTGTGTGGCAACGCCTTCTGTTTGTCGCACGAAGCGGGCCGCAGGTGCCGTGGCTTGACAAACCCGCTCTGTCATGTAGCTTCGCCCCCCGTGCAACCTGCCGTGGCGTCGAAGCTTATCCAGGAAAATTGGTCGCTCTACATAGCGGTTTGGTCCACCTTTCCCGTTAAGGAGTACCAGATGAAGAAGCTGTTCCTGATGTCCGCGATCCTCGCGCTCGCGGCCTGTGGCGAGAAGCCGGCGGCGGATGCTCCGCCCGCGGAGACCACCGGTGAGATGGCGGCGCCGGCCGATACCGGCATGGGCATGTCGCACGACACCAGCGCGATGCCGTCCGACACCACGATGGCTCGGGACACCGCCAAGTAAGTCCCCCCGGCCATGTCCTTCCGTCGGGCCCCGGGCTTCGCTCGGGGCCCGATCGCTTTCAGTCATCCAGCTCTTCTCCGCCGAACGGCAGGCTCACCACTCTCGCGTTGCGTCCCCCCGCGAGCACCTGCGAGCCGGGGCCCACTTCGCGCCGCATGATCGCGAGCCCCAGCGTGCGGCCGTCCACGGTGAGCGTGGAGCGGATGGTGCCGACCTCTTTCTCGCGGGCGAGAACCGACCGGTCGTTGGGTGCGCCGGGCTGCCGCCAGGCGAGGCCGCGCAGCTCGCGGTTGGTGTGGCCCCGGAAGTGGATGCGGGCCACGGTTTCCTGCCCGGTGTAGCAGCCCTTGGTGTACGATACCCCTCCGATCTCGTCGAAGCGGACCTCCTGCGGCAGCGTCTTCTCCTCGATCTCGACGCCCAGCGCCGGCCAGCCCGCCAGAATCCGAGCGGCGTGGAGATCCCGCTCCTCGCCGCGGATCGCGCCGGCGAGCAGGAAGCGGCGGACCGCCGCCTCCACGGCGTGTCCGGAGCCCGAGAGCAGCGCCGCGAAGGGCGCCGTCTCCGGCGCCAGGGCGATGATGAGCGAGCCGCCGCCGCTCTCGTGCTCCACCACCCGGCCGGCGGCCTCCGGGGCCCCGATGCCGGACTGCATCAGCGTGTGAAACCCGTGGGCCCCGAGCACCCAGGCGACGGCCGCGTCGCCGGTGATATCCTCCGCCTTTGCCAGCCGCGGCGGGAGGGTCCGCAGGAAGATCTCCCGCACCGCGTCGCGGCCCGGGGCGGGCGCGATCAGGGTGAGCACCCCGGCCCGGCGGATCACCCAGGCGTCCGCCACGATCATTCCCTTCGGCGTCAGCATGGCACCGTAGGTCAGGCTTCCGTCGCCCGGGTGTTCCAGGTCGTTGGTGAAGAGCCCCTGGAGACAGGTGAGCGCACCCGACCCCGTGATCCGGAAGACCGCGGGATGGTCCACCACCACGGCCGCGCCGCGCCGGACGGTCTCCAGGCGGTCCCGGTCGATGATCAGGTCCAGGTCAGTCATGGGCCCACGGCAGGTCGTCGGGCGTCCGGCCGACGAAATCGCGCCACACCACGTCCCCGCCGGCGACAGCGTTCTCGGCGTGCGAGGTGGAGAGCATCGCGCAGCGCAGCCCGGCGGCGCGGGCCGCGGCCAGGCCGGGAAGCGAATCCTCGATGACGACGCAGCGCCCGGCCGCCAGCCCGAGCGCCTCGCGCGCGCGGTTGAACCCCTGCGGGTCGGGTTTGCAGGCGCTCACGTCCTCCGCCGCGACGATCTCGGCAAAGTGCGGCTTCAGCCCGGCGAGCTCCAGCACCAGCGCGATCTCCCGCTTGAGGGCCCCGGAGACGATGGCGAGCTGGTGGCCGTCGAGCGCCGCGGCCTCCACGAAGTCCGCGGCACCGGGGACCAGACGCATGTCGCCCCGGATGGCGCGCTCGTAGTGATCGTTCTTCCGCTCGATCGCCTCCAACAGCCGCGGCTCCTCCACCGGCTCGCCGCCGCGCGCGAAGGTGAAGCGGAAGCACTCGCGGTCGTCGAACCCGAGGTAGTCGCGGTAGTACGTCTCGCGGTCGAGCGGATAGCCGTACTCGGCGAGGGTGGCGATCAGCGCCTCGCAATGCTGCGGCTCGTCGTCGATGATGACGCCGTTGAAGTCGAAGAGGATACCGGAGGCCATGACCCCTTAGAGATAACAGGGTGGGGGTAAAAGGGGAGGAAGACTGTGCATGAAGAAAAGCGTGAAAAGTGAAAAGTAAAAGGTGAAAGGGGGTGGCTCATGGAAATCCCTTTCACCTTTCACCGTTCACGCTTTTCAGGCTTCGGTAGCTCTGGTCCAGCAATTCAACCGGATGGGCGACCGCGATGTCGAGTCCTGCGGCGCTGAGGCCGGCACCGATCTGCATCAGACATCCGGGGTTCCCGGTGGCCACCACGTCCGGCCTCGGGTCGGCGGCCGCGATCGCCTCGATCTTGGTGGTGAGCACCGCGCGAGCCATCGCGGGCCGCAGGACGGAATAGATGCCCGCGCTCCCGCAGCAGCGGTCGGAGCCGGGGAGCAGGCGCAGCTTCAGCCCGGGAATCGCGCGTAGGACCGCCAGAGGCGCGTCGTGCACCCGCTGGGCGTGCTGGAGATGACACGGCGCGTCGTACGCCACGTCCAGCTCCAGCGGGCCGCCCGGCCGGGGCCCCACCGCCGCGAGCAGCTCGCTCACGTCGCGGACCTTGGCGCCGATCGCCACAGCTGCCGCGTCGCCGTGCAGCAGGTGGCCGTAGTCCTTGAGCAGCGCCCCGCAGCCGGCGCTGTTGGTCACGATGTAGTCGGCCGATCCGGCCAGCGCCGCGACGTTCCGGCGCGCCAGCTCGGCCGCGGTCGCGCGGTCGCCGGCGTGCTCGTGCAGCGCGCCGCAGCAGCCCTGGCCCGCCACGTCGACGACGTCGTAGCCGTTGCGCTCGAGAGTGCGGCGGGTCGCGTCGTTGACGTGGCGGAACAGCGTGTCCATCACGCACCCCCGGAACAGGGCGACCTTCGGCCTGTCGGCTGGTCTGCGGGGCGTCCCAGTGTCATCCCGAGCGGAGCGAGGGATCTTGTCCGCTAATTCCGGAGACGCGCCGGCAAGATCCCTCGCGTTCGCTCGGGATGACAGAGCGCTGCCGATCTCGCGCTGCCCCGCTGATGCCGCCAGCATGCCCATGCCGAACCCCACCGGTCCCGCGCCCGCCATCCGGCGCGGCACACCGGTTGCCCGGAAGGCCCGGGCCGCGGTGAACAGCGGCCGCCAGAGGGCCTCGTAGCGGAACACACCCAGCACCGTTCGGGCGAGGGGAGGCAGTCCGCGCTCGGCGAAGAGCCGCTCTCGCGCCGCCTCCAGCCCTCGCCCATACCCGACTCCGGAGGGACAGACCGGCTCGCAGCCCCGGCAGCCGAGACAGGCATCGAGGTGCTGCACCAGGGCGTCGTCGTGGGAGCCGATCTCATTCCGCTCCAGCGCGCGCATCAGCACGATGCGGCCGCGGGGGCTGTCGGCCTCGTCGCCGGTCGCGAGGTAGGTGGGGCAGGAGGGCAGGCAGAACCCGCAATGAACGCAGGGTGCGAGGGGATCGGTGAGGTCGGCGGAACGACGTATGTCGGCGGACCGGCGGACCGGCGGAACGGCGGAGGGCTCGCCGGCAGAACGGAGGCCAGTCAAACCGGCGCCGCCTATTTCTTCCGCCGGACCGCCGGTCCGCCGGTCCGCCCACTCGCCGTTCCGCCGTTCCGCCCCCTTCACTCCGCCCCCTCCAACGCCACGCTCAGCGAGTGTCCCGGATCGAAGCTGTCGCGCAGGCGGCCGACCAGCTGGCCGACGCCCTCCCGGTAGGCGCCGAAGTGACCAAGAGCGCGGCGCACCGGCCAGGGCGCGCGCTCGAGCGTCATCGGGATCTCGCGGGCGGCGGCGGCGCGCCGCACGGCGCGGAGCCGCTCGACCGGCGCGTCGCCGGTCCAGCGGATCATGCCCGACCCCGCGCCGGCGCTCACCAGGCCCTCGTCCAGATCGTGGGCCAGGAGGTCGATCGTGTCGTCGATCCCGTCGCCCAGCACGCCGAGCCGGAGCGAGATCGGCCCGCCGAGGCTGCCGCGCGCGACCAGGCTCCAGAACGCCGCGGTCCGGTCTGCGGGGAGCGGCTGCCACACCGGCTCACCCTCCGCGCTCAGCCGGCGTACGTCGGCCTGCACCGCCGCGTCGGTCCCGGCGAAGCGCGCCGCGAGGGTCCAGTCGGACTCGCCGGCGAGCGCGGGGGAGAGCAGCTCCAGCGTGCCGGGGAGCAGACCCTCCGCGGTGAGATTGCGCGCCGCCGAGGTCAGCAGGTCGCGCGCGCCCCGAGCGATCAGCGTGATGTCGGCGCGGGGCAGAGCCCGGAGCCTGAGGTGGACCTCGGCGATGATGCCGAATCCGCCGAAGCCGCCCACCTGAAGCTTGGTGAGGTCGTAGCCGGCGACGTTCTTCACCACCCGCCCGCCGGCTCGGACCAGGCGGCCGTCGCCGGTCGCCACCGTGCAGCCGAGCACGTGGTCGCGCACCGGCCCGAAGGCGTGACGCAACGGTCCCGAGGTGCCGGTGGCGATGACCGAGCCGAGACTCCGCTCCGGCCGGCCGGGCGGATCAATCGCCAGCCACATCCCCTCCTCGGCCAGCCGCCGGCGCAGCGCCTCGAGCGGCGTGCCCGCCTCCACCGTGGCCACCAGGTCGGCCGGACTCACCGATTGCACCCGGTCGAGCCCGCGGGTGCTGATCGCGAGGTCGGCCGGGGCGTCGGACGGGAGCCAGGTCCCGTTGCCCTCGACCCGAATCTTCCAGCCTTCGTCGTGCGCCAGGCGACACACAAGCGACAGGCTGTCGGCGGACTCGGGCGTGGCGCGGGGAAGGCCGGAGCCGTCCCGCTCGACGCCCGCGGTGCCGAGCAGCGCGCGGAGGCGGCCGAAGATGACGTCGCTCATCGCGCCGCCCGCGTCGCTCGCCACTCGCGACAGGCGTGCAGTGGGACGACCTTCCCCGGGTTGGCCCGCTCCTCGGGATCGAACGCGAGGCGCACGGCCCGCATCGCGCCCAAGGTGTCGCCGTCGAAGATGAGCGGCATGTAGTCGATCTTGTCGGAGCCGACGCCGTGCTCTCCGGTGATGCTGCCGCCGGCCGCCACGCAGGCGGCCATGATCTCGCGGCAGGCCACCTGGACCCGGCCGGCGACATCCGGGTCATGGCGATCGAAGCTGATGTTGGGGTGCAGGTTCCCGTCCCCGGCGTGAAAGACGTTGCTGATCGAGAGCCGGTGGCGGCCGCGGATCTCCTCGATCCGGTCCATGATATCCGGCAGCGCGGAGCGCGGCACCACGGCGTCCTGCACCGCGAGGTCGGGCGCGATGCGCCCCATCGCGCCGAACGCCTTCTTCCGTCCCTGCCACAGGCGGGCACGGTCGGCCGGGGTCGAGGCGCTCCGGACCTCGCGCGCCCCACGCTCGCGGAGGATGGAGACCACGGTGGCGGCCTCGGCTTCGACCGCGTCGGCCCCGCCGTCGAGCTCGACCAGCAGCACGGCCGCGGCGTCGGTCGGATACCCCGCGGCGTAGATGGACGCCTCGACCGCCTGCACGCACGCCTTGTCCATCATCTCCAGTGCCGCGGGAAGGATCCCGGTCCCGATGATTCCCGAAACCGCCTCGCTCGCCTGCCGCACCGTGGGGAAGTCCGCCAGCATGGTGCGGACGCTCGAGGGGATCGGCTCGAGCCGCACGACGATCTCGGTCGCGATCCCGAACATCCCCTCGCTGCCCACGAAGAGCCCGACCAGGTCCGGCCCCCACGGCTCGCCCTGACGCGAGCCGAGCCGCAGGACGGTGGCGTCGGGCAGCACGACCTCGAGCTCGACGACGTGGTTGGTGGTCACCCCGTACTTGAGGCAGTGCGGTCCGCCGGCGTTCTCGGCGACGTTGCCGCCGACGGTGCAGGCCGCCTGGCTGGAGGGATCGGGGACGTAGTGCAGCCCGTGCGGCAGGACGGCCTCGGAGAGCCGCGCGTTCACCACCCCGGGCTGGAGCGTGGCGCGGCGGCGGACCGGGTCCACCTTGAGGATGCGGTTCATGCGGGTGAGGGCGATGAGCACCGCGTCGGGCTCCGCCACAGCCCCGCCCGACAGGCCGGTGCCGGCGCCTCGAGCGACGAAGGGCGTGCCGGTCAGGTACAAGAGCCGCACCACCTCGCGCACCTCCGCCGCGGAGGCCGGCATCACGACGAGGCCGGGATACGACTCCCGCGTCGGCAGGCCGTCCATGGCGTAGGTCGCCAGCTCGGCCCGCCGGTGGCGCACCCACCGCGGGCCGACGATATGGCCCAGCGCGTCCACCATCTCCGGCGTCATGGCTCGGTGACCACGTCGGGGCGGGCACCGCCCCGGCCGTTGGTGTGGGCCCGACGGTGGATGCGCAGGGCCGACTCGACGGTCGCGGTGAGAATCGGCACCAGCATCAGCAGCGCCTCCATCCGGCGCACGGTGGAGCGCTCGACCAGAAGCCGCTGCTTCACGCCCGGGTCGCACTCGATGGCCGCGGAGACGTGAAAGGAGAGCTCGACGGCGTCGTCGGGGAGTCCGGGAACCTCCGGCTCGACGTCGTTGAGCTGCCGCAGCAGCGCGTAATAGCCGGTGAACACCTCGCGCAGCCGCACCGCGGTCTCGTCCGGCGGGTCGCTGCCCGGCTCCTCGCCGAAGGTCTGTACGATCGCGACGAAATACGGCGCCGTGTCGGGGAGCGGACGGGTGAGCACGAACCGCTCCGCGCCGAGCACCACGATGTTGGCTCGGCCGTCCGGCAGCTCCTGGTTCACTCGGATCTCGGCGACGCAGCCGACCGTCCCCGGATCGGGCATCCCGTCGTCCCTTCCGGCCGGGGTGATTCCGAACCGCCGGTCACTCTCCAGGCAGTCTGCCACCATTCGCCGGTACCGCGGCTCGAAGATGTGCAGCGGAAGTGGCGTGCCGGGGAAGAGGACCACAGAGAGCGGGAAGATGGGAAGCCGGAAGGGCATGATGGAAGGTAAGGCGGGAACGGTGAAAGGTGAAAAGTGAAAGGGGGTGGCTAAGCGACGGTCACTCGCCTAGCCACCCCCCATTCACTTTTCACCGTTCACCGTTCCCGCAGTTGCTCTTGGGTTAGGCCGCGCCCCAAAAGCCCCTGAGGGCTCGCACGTCCGCGCTGTCGCGCAGCTTCTCGAAGGCCCGCTCGCGGATCTGGCGGATGCGCTCGCGGGTGACCCCGAGCAGGGCGCCGATCTTCTCCAGCGTCAACGCCTCGGAGCCTTCCTCGAGACCGTAGTAGAGCGAGAGAATCTTGCGCTCGCGGGGCGTGAGGTGCCGCTGGAAGAGGCGGTCGATGAACTCCCGCTGGAGACGAGTGTCGGTCATCTCCTCGATCTCGACCTGCCCGTTCCCCGCCACCCGCTCGCCGAAGGTGCTGGCCCCGCGGTCCTGCCGCTCGACCGGCGCATCCAGCGAGACTTCGGTGGAGGTCATTCGCCGGGCGGACCGGATGTTGTCCACCGTCTCGTTGAGCGCCATGGCGACTTCTTCGTCGGTCGGCTCCCGTCCCAGCTCCTGCGCCAGGAAGCTCTGCGCCCGCGCCATCCGGACCAGCGCGGAGTTCTGGTTCAGCGGAATCCGCACGCTGCGGGTCTGCTCGGCCAGGGCCTTGAGCACCGCCTGGCGCACCCACCAGACCGCGTAGGAGATGAACTTCACGCCGTGGTCGGGATCGAATTTCCGGACCGCCTTGAGCAGACCTTCGTTGCCGATCGCCACCAGCTCGGACAGATCGAGGCCGTGGCCCTGGTACTTCTTCACGTAGGAGATCACGAACCGGAGGTTGGCGGTGACCAGTCGTTCGGCCGCCACCTCGTCGCCGGCCAGCGCCCGGCGCGCCAGCCGCTTTTCCTCCTCGGGATCCGTGATCATCGGCAGCTTCTGGATATCGAGGAGATACTGGTCGAAGGAGCCCGAGGGGCTGGACCGGAGCAACGCGCGTGCTTTCCCAGTACGGACGTGGGCCATATCACCCTCGAAGGAGGTTGCTCGGACGGCGACGTTGGTTTGGGCGAGCCAGAAAGGTTGGAAAGGCAGACCAATATAGGGTTTACGGGACTGGGGGTCAAGCCAAATTCGATTTCCACATCACAAAACGTTTGTGGACAACCGGTTCGTGACTTTGTCCACCCAGCCCCGTATTTATCCACTCAGGGCCCTCCGACTCGCCGGCCTAACTCATTCCGAGGTACACCCTTAGGAAATGGCCTGGAGAGCGGCACGTATTGCCGGTTCTCCCGCCTCCGTGGTCCACTCCGGCCCCGGTCCCATCGCGCCGAGCCCCCGGGGCAGCGCGAAGCGGATAGCGCGGCCCCGATTCTTCTTGTCGCTCCCCATCGCCGCTAGCAGGCGATCGGCCGGCACCGGCTCATCCACCCGCGTGGGAAGGCCGAGCCGCTCCAGCAGGGCGACCAGGCGGGCACCGGCCTCGGGCGTGGCCAGGCCGAGGCCGGTGGCCAGAGCCGCCTCCGCCACCAATCCCAGGCTGACGGCCTCGCCGTGCGGCACGCGGTAATCGGTCGCCTGCTCCAGCGCGTGGGCGACGGTGTGCCCGGCGTTGAGGATGGCTCGTCGGCCGCCCTCCCGCTCGTCCTCGCTTACCACTTCGGCTTTGATCTCCACGCTGCGTCGCACCAAGTGCTCCAGTGCCGCGGCGTCCCGCGCGACCAGTGGACCTGCCTCGCGGTCCATCCACTCGAAGTATTCCCGGTCCGCGATCAGGCCGTGCTTCACCGCCTCGGCGAGCCCGGCGCGGTACTCCCGGTCCGGCAGGGTGACGAGCACGCGGGGATCGGCCAGGACCGCCACGGGTGGGTGAAACGCGCCGATCAGGTTCTTCCCTTCGGCGGTGTCCACGCCGGTCTTGCCGCCGACCGAGGCGTCGAGCATGGCGAGCAGGGAGGTGGGCGCTTGCAGGTACGGCACGCCGCGGAGGTAAGTTGCGGCGACGAAACCCGCCAGGTCGCCCGCGACCCCGCCGCCGAGCGCCACGATCCCACTGTCGCGGCCGAAGCCCAGGCGCAGCAGCTCGTCGGTGAGCCGGCTCCAGCTCTCCCGGGTCTTCGACCGCTCGCCCGACGGGAAGGTGAGGGTCTCCCCGTCCCACTGTCGCTCTCCCAGCCGGCCGCTCCGGTACAGCCGGTGTACCATCTCGTCCGCGATCATCGCGACGCGGCGCTCCGGCAGGTGCTCGCGGATCAGGTCGTCAAGCCGGCTGAGGATGCCGGGCTCGACGTAGACCGGGTAGCTGCCCCGTGAGTGCCGGACGACGACCGGGGTCACCAAGTGATGTCCCGGGAGCCCGCGCGATGGTTCGCCAGGCGCGCGAGCGTGAAGAGGAGGTCGGAGAGGCGGTTGAGGTAGGCGAGGATCTCCGGGGGCACCTCGTCCTCGCCCGCCAGGTGCACCGCGCTCCGCTCCGCCCGGCGGCACACGGTCCGGGCCAGGTGCAGCGTGGCAGCCTTGGGGGTTCCACCGGGAAGCACGAAGGCGCGGAGCGGGGCCAGCTCGCGCTCCGCGTCGTCCATCACCCGCTCCAGCGACTCGGTGCGCTCCGGCGGGAGCACGGTTTTGGCGATCGTCTTCGCCACCTTCTCCGGCTCCGGGGTGGCGAGTCGTCCTCCGATGGCGAAGAGGTCCCGCTGCACGGCCTCGAGGAGGTCGTCGAACAGCTCCGACGGAGCTGTGGCGCGCACCAGCCCGATCGCCGAGTTGAGCTCGTCGACGTCACCGTAGGCGGCGGTCCGGGAGTGATCCTTCCTCACCCGTCCGCCGCCGAACAGGCCGGTCTCGCCGGTGTCGCCGGTCTTGGTGTAGATCTTCAAGGAGATGCTCCGGTGTGGCGTCGGACCCAGCGAGCGGCGAATACCGCTCCGCGGCAATGTGAGCGCGGCGGCGCGGGTGGGGAAGGGCACTGGATCGGGTACGTTATATTTATGCGTTTGCCCCGGACGGGGTCCACTTCAGCGGCGGGAGCGGCAGTGGCGGAACAGGAGATCAGGGACATCTCGATCATCGGCGGGGGGCCTACCGGTCTCTTCGCCGCATTCTATGCCGGCATGCGGGGTGCCTCCGCCCGGATCATCGACGCCCTCCCGGCGCTGGGCGGGCAGCTCATGGCCCTGTACCCGGAGAAATACATCTTCGACGTGGCGGGCTTCCCCAAGATCCTGGCCAAGGACCTGGTCCGCGACATGGCCACGCAGGGCCTTCAGTTCGGCGCCACCACGCATCTGGGCGAGATCGTCACCGGGCTTCGCCGCATCGAGGACGAGGGCATCGGGCATTTCGTGCTGGAGACCTCGGAGGGCGACTACCTCTCCCGCACCATCCTGATCGCCGCCGGCATCGGCGCCTTCGAGGCGCGACGCCTGGGGATCGAAGGCGAGGACGGGTTCGAGGAGAAGGGACTCTACTTCAAGGTGCTGGACCCCCGGCAGTTCGAGGGGAAGAAGGTGCTGCTGGTCGGCGGCGGCGACTCCGCCTTCGACTGGGCGGTGAATCTCCAGGGCCTGGCCAGCTCCGTCATGCTGATCCACCGCCGCGACGGGTTCCGGGCCCACCAGGCAACGATCAATCAGGTGCAGGAGCTCCAGCAACGCGGCCGGTGCGACCTGCGGACGTTCTGGGAAGTAAAGGCCCTCCACGGCAACGGCCGGGTCGAGGCGGTGACGATCCGGAACAACAAGACCAAGGAGGAGGAGACCTTCGAGGTGGACGCGGTCATCCCCCTGCTCGGCTTTCACTCCGACCTCGGCGCGATCAAGGAGTGGGGCCTGGACACCGAGAAGGCCGACATCAAGGTGGACCAGGTGATGGCGACCAACGTCCCCGGCATCTACGCCGCCGGCGACATCACGAGCTATCCCGGCAAGCTGAAGCTCATCGCCACCGGCGCGTCGGAAGCCTGCATCGCGGTCAACAACGCGGTGCACTACATCAATCCCAAGGCCAAGGTGAACCCGGGGCACTCGTCCAACCTGGCCATCTTCGGGCAGAAGGATGACTGACCCTGAAACTCGAAAGCGTGAAAGGTGAACGGTGAACAGTAAAAGGGGGGATCGGTTCGTCCCTTTTACTGTTCACCGTTCACTGTTCACGCTTTTCGGGATTTAGGCCATTTTGGGTCTCAGAAAGAACCTCAGCTCTCCCGCCGCCGGCTCTAGCCGATCGATCTCGATTCCCAGCACCCCGCTCTTTGGAAAGTCGATCCTGAGGCCGGCGCTGGACCCGCCCAGCAGGATCGACGCAAGCTCCTCCATCCAGGGGGAATGGCCCACCATGGCCACGGTCGCGCCGGCCGCTTGGTCGCCGACGTGGTCCTGTAGCCGGATGAGATCGGGGTCGTCGGCCAACGGCTCGCAGGTCACCGGTGGCTGTCCTACCCGTGCCACTTCGACCAGGATCTCGGCGGTCTGCATCGCTCGAAGCCAGGGACTGGTGAGCACGAGGCTCGGCGCCAGGTCGCGCTTGCGGAGAAAGCGGCTCACGTCGGCCTGGACCTTCCGGCCCTTGTCGGTCAGCGGGCGATCGCGGTCGTCTGGCCATTGCGCCGGGTCGCGGGCTCCGGCGTTGGCGTGACGGTTCAGGAGAAGGAGCATGAGAGTCCGGACCTGGGTGAGGGCGGCCAGAAGCATGACAGGAAAAGCGTGAACGGTGAAAGGTAAAAGGTGAAAGGGACAGCGCGTCAATCGCCGGGCCTCCCTTTCACTTTTCACTGTTCACCGTTCACGCTTTTCTGGGATTACCGCCCCTTGCCGATCTCAACGACGAGGCTGTCGATCGTGGCCAGCACCACTCGGGTCGGCTGCGCGTGGTGGTTCACCTCGATCGAGAAGGTGATCCCCTTGCCGTCCGGGCGCTCGATGTAGCCCGACAGGGTGTTCACGCCGGCGATGCTGCCGGTCTTGGCCCGGACCCGGCCGGCCAGTGGGGTGGTCAGAAATCGGGTCTTCAGATTTCCGGTGCCGCCGGCCCGGGGCAGGCCCGCGGCGAAGGTCGCGGACCGCGGGTGGGCGCGGATGTAGCGCAACAGCCGGGTGAACGCGTTGGGCGAAATCAGATTTTCGCTGGAGAGCCCGGAGCCGTCCGACAGGTGGAACTCGGTGGAGTCGATGCGCATCGAGTCGATGAGAAAGCGCCGCTCCACCGCGAGTCCCTCCTTCCATGAGCCGCCGCGGCCATAGCGCTTGCCCAGCTGCTTCAGCAGCATCTCGGCGAAGAGATTCTGGCTGGTGTTGAGGATCGGAAAGATCCAGTCGCGCACCGGACGGGACACGGTCTCCGCCACTGGCGCCCGGGAGCGGGCCCCGGCGTAGCGGGCGGAGTCGGTGGTCGAGCGGGTGGTGCCGGTGACCGCGATGCCCGCGTCGGCGAGCGCCTGCCGGAGCGCGCGGGCGGCGAAGAGATTGGGATCCCCCACCGCGAACGACTCGGTCCTCGGGGGCCGGTCGAGGGCGACGGTCCCTTCGGCCCAGACCTGGGCGGTGCCGGGCTGGCGGAAGAAGCGGTCGCCGATGTCGGTCTCGCCGCCGGCCGCCACCGTCACGGTTCGATTCTCGAAGGCGACATCGCCCAGGTCGGGCCACATGCTGATGAGGGCCGGCGCACCGACCGCGACGCCGGGCTGCCACACGAAGTCGAGGCTGTTGTCGTTGAAGGCCAGCGCGGAGACCGGCGCGGCATACCACCAGTTGAGATCGAACAGCTCCCACCCCGGATGCAGCGACGCCGCCTCGAAGTAGCTGCCGTCGCCCACCAGATCCCCGTCCACCTGCCGAACGCCGTGTGCCCTGAGGGTGTCGGCCATCCTTCGGAGCGGCACGAAAGGATCCCGGTCGCACACTCCCGCGAGCAGCGTGTCGGTCGCGTAGCAGCGGCGGCTGAACGCGGGATCGCCCCGGCCGTAGAGCACCAGGTCGCCCCGCAGCACGCCGGCGACGACCGGCCCCGCGGCGTAGAGGCTGGTGCGGACGGTGAAGTCCGGCGGCAGCAGCGCTGACGCGACGGCGGTCACGACCAGCTTGGCGTTGCTGGCGGGCGTGAACAGCCGGCGCTCGTTCCGGCCGTAGAGCAGCTTGCCGTCGTGGTCCAGTACGGACAGGCCCCAGAGGCTCTTATCGAAAGGCGGGGCGTCGAGTCGCTTGTCGAGACGCTTGGGGAGGGACTGGGCGGCAAGGACGGCGGAACGGCGGAACGGCGGAACGGCGGAAAAAAGCGTGATGGCGACGGTCAGAGCGCAGACGCGCCAAACCACGCCAGCAACACGGGAGCCGAAGGCGCGCCGCCGCGTCCTTCCGCCGTTCCGCCGTTCCGCCGTTCCGCCGTCAGTAGCTGCCAGTTGCTTTCTCCACGTAAGGCCGTCAAACTACATGGCTTACGAGATGGCGTCAATTCCACCCGGAGTCACGATGAGGGCAGCGGTCGCGGCCGTCTGCGGGTTGCTCTCGTCGCTGCTCCTGGCGGCGACGCTCCAGGCCCAGGAGCCCGAGCGGGTGGTCCGCCGTCTCGACTTCGCCGGCAACCGAGCCATCGTCGACCTGATCCTCGCCAACGCCATCAGCACGACGAACTCCAGCTGGTTCGCCCGGAACTTCCTGGTCCGCTGGCTGGGCCTGGGCGAGAAGCGGTTCTTCAATGAAGAGGAGTTCCGGCGCGACGTGATCCGGCTTCACGTCCTCTACCGCCGGAGCGGATTCCCCAACGCGGCAATCGATACCACCGTCCGGCGGGAGCCGGAGAACGTCTACATCACCTTCCACATCGAGGAAGGTGAGCCCATGGTGGTCACCAGCATAAAGCTGAGCGGCCTCGACTCGCTTCCCGCCTGGCTTCAGCGCATCGCGGCGCTCGACCTCCCGCTGCGCGAAGGCGACCCGTTCAACCGATACCTCATGCAGGCGACCGCGGATTCGCTGGAGCGGCGGCTGCGCGACCGGGGATATCCTTCAGCGACGGTGTTTTCCGGATTCGAGGCCGATCGGACCAAGCTGACCGCCCGGGTGACATTGGACGTGGACCCCAACCGCCGGGCGGTGATCGGCGGAGTGGACGTGGTCGGGGTGCGCCGGATCGACACTTCCCTGGTGCGGGATCTCCTGGTGGCCCGACCCGGGCGGCGCTACTCGCAGGACGAGCTGCTGCTGAGCCAGCAGAACCTCTACAAGTCCGATCTCTTCCGCTACGCCACGGTCAACATCGACTCGGCCGACTTCCAGGTGGGGGCGGACACGGTGCCGCTGATGGTCCAAGTGAACGAGAGCCGACGCCGGCGGATCCGGGGAAGCCTGGGATACGGCACCGAGGACTGCTTCCGCGGAGGACTCGCCTGGACCTCGCGGAACTTCCTGGGCAGCAACGGCCGGCTGTTGGATCTCACCAGCCGGGTCTCCAAGGTCGGGGTCGGCGAGCCGACCGACTGGGGACTCGCCGACGGCATCTGCAGGTCCTCGATCAACGACTCCATCGGCTCCTCGCTCCTCAACTACAACCTCGGCGCCACGGTCCGGCGGCCGGCGTTCCTGTCGGCCACCTCGAACCTCGCCGTCTCGGTGTACACCGAGCGGCGATCGGAGTTCCGGGTCTACCTCCGGCGCGAGACCGGCACCACCGTCACCCTGCGCCGGGAGCAGCTGCGGCGGCGGATCCCGCTGTCGCTGGCCTACAATCTCAACTACGGCCGCACCGAGGCGACCGAGGTGAGCTTCTGCGCCTCGTTCAACGCGTGCACTCCGGACGTCGTGGAGCTGCTGCGCCGCAACCGGGTGCTCGCGATCCTCACGGGCACGGTAACCGTGCCGCGAGTCAACAACCTGATCGACCCCTCCCGCGGCAGCATCAAATCGCTGGAGGTCGCGGTCAGCTCGCAGGTTCATCGGCTCCGCGACCTTCCAGCAGTTCACCCGGGTGGTGGCCGACGCGGCCTGGTACCGGCCGCTGGGCCGCAGCGTGGTGCTGAGCTGGCACGTCCGCGGCGGCGTCATCTTTTCTCCGACAGTAGATGTCGCTACGGAGCGGGGGAGCTTCATCCCGCCGGAGCAGCGCTTCTACGCCGGCGGCCCGAACGATGTGCGAGGTTTCAACCGCAACGAGCTGGGTCCAGTGGTCTACGTCGTCTCCAAGGCTCAGGTGGACAGCGCGGGCGGTGTGGTGGATCGCATCAATCCCGACAGTGTCCAGATCTCGGCCACCGGCGGCAACACCCTCGCCATCGGCAACGTCGAGCTCAGGATCCCGTCGCCAGTGTTCGGCTCCCGCCTCCGCCTGGCGGCCTTCGTGGACGCCGGCGGCGCATGGCAGCGGGGGGATCGCGACCCGGTCATCCGGGTGACGCCCGGCATCGGGCTTCGGCTCGGAACGCCACTCGGGCCGGCCCGGCTGGACATTGCCTACAATCCGTACCGTCTCCAGGCCGGGCCGCTCTTTCAGTTCGACACCACCGGCGCGCTGGCGCCGGTGCCCGACGCGGAGCGCTACGTCCGCGACCGGGACAACAAGTTCACCTTCCACTTCGCCGTGGGACAGCCGTTCTGATGCGGCAGCGAGTGGCGCGCTTCCTGTTCGTCACCCTCCTGGGATCGGTCGCCATGGTCCTGGGCGTGGTGACCTCCATGATCCTCACGCCCCCGGGCCGCAACCTCCTCGCTCGCACCGTCTCCCGCGTGCTCGACCGGGTGGTCCTGGGCCACGTCGAGGTGGGGTCGATCTCGGGCTCGTTTCTGTACGACCTGGTATTCGAGGATCTCGTGGTCCGCGACACCAGCGGCGTGCTGCTCGCGGACCTGCCTCGGGTGCGAGTCGGCTACCAGCTGCCCAACCTGATCGCGGGCCAGGTGGTGCTGAGCTCGGTGCAGCTCGAGCGTCCCGTGATCCAGCTCATCAAGCACCGCAGCGGCCGGATGAATTTCGAGGAGGTGCTCCGGCTGGGCAAAGGCGCGCCCGGCGGCAAGTCTCCGCTGGTGGACTTCCACAACGTGCGGTTGAACGGTGGGTCGCTCCGGATCGCGCTGCCGTGGAACCCCAGCAGGTCGCTGCAGACCCAGGCCGCGAAGGATTCGGCACTCGAGGCGGAGCGGGCGAAGCCCGGCCGGATCATCGAAGAGAGTCCCGAAGGGCTGCGCCGGGTGATCATGCTCTCCGACCTCACCACCCGGCTCTCCCGTCTCCGGATCGCGACGCCGGACCGGAAGCCGTTCACCATCGATCTCGACTCGCTCGCCACCCGGATCAACGATCCGGCCGTCACTCTGCGCGACGCGGCGGGCCGCGTGGTGCTCCGGGGGGACAGCGCGGTGTTCAGCCTGGAGCGCGGCGCGCTCCCCGACACCCGGTTCTCCGGCGGCGGGGCGGTGACCTGGCCGCAGGACACGATCCTCTACGACTTCCAGATGATCTCGCCGCACGTGAACCTGGAGGACCTCCGCTGGGTCTCGCCCGACTTCCCCTCGATGACCGGGAGCGGCGTGTTGACCGCGCGCTCGGTGAGCGGCACCCGCAACGAGTACGACATCCGCGAGCTCCAGCTCCGCTCGGGCCCCCAGCAGGTGAGCGGCGAGCTGGTGGCGCTGACCGACCGGCGCCGGGGCTTCGGCGTCCGAGACATGCGGCTCCAGCTGCGGGATCTCGATCTCGACGCGGTCCGGGCCTACCTCGACACGCTGCCGTTCTACGGTACGCTGACGGGGAGTGTCTCGGGGTCGGGCTTCCTCGACGCGCTGGACGTGCGTCTCGACTGGGCGTTCGCCGACGCCAGGGTGCCGGGAAACCCGGTGAGCACGATCGCGGGCGAGGGCGGCGTCGGCGCCCGGCGCGAGGAAGGCCTGGTGTTCACCGGGTTCGAGGTCCGCAGCTCGGACGTGGACCTCCGCACCGTCCGCCTCATCGCGCCCGCGGTGATCCTCGAGGGACGTCTCGCGGCGAACGGCACGCTCGAGGGCCCGCTGCGCAACGTCACCTTCCAGGGCACGGCGCGCCACCGCGACGGCGACCGGCCCCCGAGCGTGGCCGTCGGGCTGGTCCATCTCGACACCCGGTTCGATACCCTGGGACTCGCCACCGACGTGGCCCTGGAGCCGCTCTCCTTCGACGGGATCCGGCGCGCCTTCCCCTCGCTGAAGACCCGGGGCGAGGTCCGCGGCAGGTTCCAGAGCGCGGGCACCCTTTCGCGGCTGGAGGTGAACACCGAGCTCAGCGGCGAGATCGGCAACGTCCAGGCCGACGGCTTCGCCACCCTGCTGCCGCCGCATTGGGGCGCGGAACGGCTGCTGCTCCGATTCTCCCGGCTCGACCTGGGCGCCCTCACGGGGCGGAGTTTCACCAGCGCCCTGGCCGGCGAGCTTCGCGTCAGCGGCAGCATCGACACCCTCCGGGCGCCGGAAGGCGAGCTGGAGCTCGCGCTCACCAGGAGCCGGGTGCGTGAGTGGACCATCGACAGCCTCTTCGCGCGCGGCCGGAGCCGGGACAGCATCATCCAGGTGGATACCGCCTACGCAGAGTGGCAGGGCGCGGCGGCGGCCGGCGCGGGCAGCCTGGGCTGGGCCGCCCCGCACACCGGCAAGATGGAATTCACCCTGGTGGCGGACAGCCTCATCGGCTTCGACTCGCTGCTGCTCGCCGTCACCGAGCAGAAGCGCGACACCTCGCCCGACCTGCGGCCGCTCGGCGGCCGGGCGCGGGGCGCCGTGCGGCTCAGCGGCAGCCTCGACACCCTCGACGCGGCGGGCAACCTCGCCATCGAGCGATTCGAGTTCCAGCAGGCCCGCTCGCCCCGGATGTCGGGGGAGTTCGTCTGGACCGGAGGAAAGCGGCCCCAGCTCACCGCGACCGCCGTCTCAGATTCGATCGTGGTGGGAGGGATGACCTTCGCCGGCAACGACGCCGGCCTAGCGGGTTACGCCGATTCGCTGCGCTGGCGGGTCGGCAGCTCCGCGGGCAGCGCCGCGCGGGTGGACGCGGTCGGACGCTGGCAGCGACGCGACAGCACCCAGGTCGTCTGGTTCGACAGCCTGCGCGCCGCGCTGGCGTCGCGCACCTACCGCCTGACCGAGCCGGCCACTCTGTCGCTGGGCGGAGCCGCCCCCTCGGTGAGTCCCGTCAACCTCCAGGCGCTCGACGGCTCCGGCCTCGTACAGTTGGCGGGCACCATCCCCTCCGACGCGCCGGGCGCGATGACGCTCGAGGTCGCCGGGCTCGAGCTGGCCGATCTGTACGGCCTGCTTCAGCGCGACACCACCGGTGTGGACGGCGAGCTGGGGATGAGCCTGAAGATCGGAGGGACGACGCGGGCGCCGACCTTCAGCGGCAAGGCCCGGCTCGGGGAAGGGCATTTCCGCGATTTCCGGGCGCCCTTCATGGAGGGCGAGTTGAATTACGCCGAGCGCCGGCTCGACGCCAAGCTCAACCTCTGGCGCACCGGCGAGAAGATCCTCGAGATCGAGGCCCAGCTGCCGGTGGATCTCGGCATCACCGGCGTGGAGCAGCGGCGGGTCGACGGCCCGCTCCGGGTACGGGCGCAGGCCGACAGCGTGGACCTCGGCATCATGGAGGCGCTGACCCCCGCGATCCGGCGGGTTCGCGGCCGGCTCCAGGTGGACGTCGAGGTAGAGGGCACCTGGGACGACCCACGGCTGGAGGGGAGCGTCGGAGTCCGCAACGGCAGCATGGACGTCCCCGGACTCGGCGTGCGGTTCGGCTCGGTCGCGGGTGGCGCGCTGCTCCAGGGGGACTCCGTGCTGCTCCGCGACGTCCGGATCACCAGCGGTGGCGGCGACCTGCTGGTCGGGGGCGCCATCCGGCTGGAGGACCTGTCCCGCCCGCTCTTCTCCCTCGACCTCCGCGCCTCGCAGTTCCTGGCGATGGACGTGCGCAACTTTCTCACTCTGACCGCCACCGGGAATCTCCAGTTGCGCGGCCCGCTGCTGGCCGCGACGCTCACCGGCAACCTCACGGCGAACAGCGGCGTGCTCTATTTCGCCGACCTGGTGAACAAGCGGGTGATCGACCTCGACGATCCCACCATCGCCGACCTGGTGGACAGTACCCTGGTCCGGAAGGGGGATCTCGGCGCCAAGTTCCAGAACCGGTTCCTGGACTCCCTCCGGATCGATGATCTCCGGATGGCGATCGGCTCCGACGTGTGGCTCCGCTCCGCGGAGGCCAACATTCAGCTGGACGGCGATGTGTTGGTGAGCAAGGTGGCACGCGAGTACCAGCCCATCGGCAACCTGGCGGCCCCGCGCGGGAGCTACACCCTCAAGATCGGCCCCGTCACCCGCGACTTCACGGTGGCCCGAGGCGAGGTGCGCTACATCGGCAACCTCGACGCCGTCCTCGACATCGAAGCGCGACACACCGTGCGGTCGGTTCGGGGACCGGAGATCCCGATCATCGCGAGCATCGAGGGAACGCTCTATGCGCCGAAGCTCAGGCTGGAGAGCACCCTCCGGCCGCCGATCTCGGAGACCGACCTGGTCTCCTACCTGATCACCGGCTACCCGGCCAACGAGGCCACCGCTATCGGCGGTGCCAACGCCCTGGAGACGGGTCTGGCCTACCTCTCCAGCGCGCTGGGCAGCGAGCTCGAGCGCACCCTCATTCAGGATCTCGGCGTGCCCATCGACCTCATCGAGATCCGGCCGGGCACCGCCACGAACGGGTCGACCTCTCCGACCCAGCTCGCGGCCGGGCTGGCAGCTCGGGCGCAAGACGTTCGTCACCTTCAACGCCGGCTTCTGCCCCGACTTCAGCCAGATCAGCGCCCGCAATCTCGGCGCGGGGCTCGAGTTCCGCTTCAGCAAGGAGTGGCGGCTCCAGAGCGCGGTGGAGCCCACCATCCAGCGATGCGGGAGCGGCGCAGGTCATTCCGCTCGGACTCCAGGAGCCGATACCAGATCGGCACCGACATCCTCTGGGAGCGCGAGTTCTGAGGATGACGCGCGCGCTGCTGATCACCAATCCCGCTGCGGCCCGGACCCAGCCCAGGGCGGTCGAAGCCGTGATGCGCGACGCTCCGCGCCGCAGGGTGGAATGCCGAGGTGCTCGGCGACCGGCGGGCCGGGCGATGCCCGCACCCTCGCGGAGTACGGCGTGAAAAACGGGGTGGACGTGGTGGCGGTGTTCGGCGGCGACGGCACCACGATGCAGGCGGCCGCCGCGCTGGTCGGCACCGACGTGGCGCTCGGCGTGATCCCGGGCGGGACCGGGAACCTGCTGGCCGGCAACCTCCGCATCCCTGCCGCGCCCGAGCGCGCGGCGCGCGCGCTGGTGGCCGGCAAGCCGCAGCCGTTCGACCTGGGCCGGATGGAGCGTCCCGGCGGCGCGCAGTACTTCGCCGTCGCCTGCGGGGCGGGCTACGACGCGCGGGTCATGGCCGGAACGCTTTCGGAGCACAAGCGGCGCTGGGGCATGGCCGCGTACGTGGCGACGACGCTCCGGCTCATCACCGAGATCCGCAGCACCACCCACCTCATCACCATCGACGGCGTGGAATACGACGCCGAGGCGGCCATGGTGCTGGTGGCCAACTGCGGCGAGGTGATCCCGCCGCTGATCCGGCTCCGCGGCGGGATCCGCCCCGACGACGGCCTCCTGGACGTGGTGGTCATGCGGGCCAACAGCTTCGGCCAGAGCGTCCGGGCCGTCTGGGACCTGCTGCGCGACGCGCCGACCGCGGAGGGCCAGGAAACCTTCGTGGGCTACGCCCGCGGCCGGGAGATCCGGGTCGAGACCGACCCGGTTCAGCCGGTCCAGCTCGACGGCGAGCCCGGCGGCGAGACGCCCTTCACCGTCGTCGTGGTGCCCGGGGCGATCAGGATCATGGTGCCGTGAGGCATGGCGCGAAGGGCCGGACTGTTTAGTTTTTAGGCGGGCATCCCTTTCCAGGCGCCCTGATGGGCATCGCCGGCGCTCCTCCGAGGTCCACTGCATGGCCGGATCCGTTCTCCTCATCGATGACGACGTCGATGTTCTGCGCAGCATCGGCAACTACTTCGAGCGGCTGGGATACGAGGTCACCCGAGAGCTGAGCGGCGAGGCCGGCCTGGCCACCTTCGACCGGCTCCGGCCCGAGGTGGTGATCCTCGACCTCCTGCTGCCGGGCATGAACGGCATGGAGGTGCTGGAGGCTCTGCGGCAGCGGGATGCCGCGGTCATCCTGCTCACGGCCGAGGCCGACGTCTCGATCGCGGTCCGCGCGATGCAGCTGGGCGCCGAGAATTTCCTCACCAAGCCGGTGGACATGGAGCACCTGGCGGCCGCCACCGCGCGGGTGGCCGACAAGGCCCGGCTCCGCCGGATCAACGAGGCGCTGCTGGTGCAGAGCGCGCCGGACCATGGGCTCGACTCGCTGGGCAGCTCGTCCGGCATGCAGGACTTCGCCCACCAGGTGGGCCTCCTGGCGCAGAGCGAGCGCACCACCGTGCTGCTCAACGGCGAGAGCGGCACCGGCAAGGGCTGGGTGGCTCGGATGATCCACGACCTGAGCCCCCGCTCGAAGGCGCCGTTCGTCGAGGTCAACTGCGCCGGGCTCAACGCCACCTTCCTCGACTCCGAGCTGTTCGGACACGAGAAGGGAGCGTTCACCGACGCCAAGGACCGGAAGCAGGGGCTGTTCGAGATCTCCGACCGCGGGACGATCTTCCTCGACGAGATCGGCGACCTCGCGCCCGAGCTCCAGCCCAAGCTCCTGAAGGTGCTCGAGACCAAGACGTTCCGCCGGCTCGGCGGGACCCGCGAGATCACGGTGGACGTGCGGCTGATCGCCGCCACCAACAAGAACCTCCAGAGCGAGGTCGAGGAGGGGCGGTTCCGGGAGGATCTCTACTACCGGCTTGAGCGTCATGCCGCTCACCCTGCCGGCGGTGCGCGACCGCTCGCGCGAGGACCGCCTCTCGCTCATCACCCGGATCCTCGGGGATCTGCTCAGCGAGCTGCCCGAAGGACCGCCGACGCTCTCCAGCGAGGTGCTGGAGCGGCTGCTGGCCTATCCCTGGCCGGGCAACGTCCGGGAGATGCGGAACGTGCTGGAGCGGGCGCTGATTCTGGGCCGGAGCCAGCCGGCGGTGAGCGTCGAGCACCTGCCGGGCGAGTTCCGCGCGCGGCCGGGCATCGGCGACCGGCGGCACACGCCGCTCAGCCTGGAGGACCTGGAGCGCCAGCACATCGAGCGCACGCTCAAGCACCACACCGGGAACCGGACCCGGGCGGCCATCGAGCTCGGGATCTCCCGCGCCACGCTGATCAACAAGATCAAGCGCTACAACCTCACCGCGTGAGGTCGCCGATGGCCGAGACTTCAGCGAGCACGATGCGATGGCCTGCCGCGCCTGCGGGAGGGAGGAGCGCGCGTCCGAGGGATACCCCTGCACCAACTGCGGCACGTTCATCTGCCTGATCTGCAACTTCCGGGGAGTCACGCTGTGCAGGACGTGTGAGGAGGCGGCGAAGCACGGCCCCGCCGCCACCTGACGCCGCTGCCCCCGCCTAGATGTCCTCCGTCATCGCACGCGCAGCGATCACTCCAGTCTTCTCGCAGCCCAGCCTCCGCGCCGAGCAGGTGAGCCAGCTCGTGCTGGGCGAGACCGGCCTGGTGGAGGAAGCCTCCGGCGAGTGGCGCCGGATCCGCTGCGACCACGACGGGTACCAGGGGTGGGTCCACGCCGGGTACGTGGTCGAGCCAGCGATGACGTGGCGGCCGACCGGTGGCGGCGCGATGCGGGCGGCTGGAGCCTCGGCGCCACGCTCCGGGTCGCGGGCCAGAGCGTGCGGCTGCCGCTCCGCGCCCGGGTGGCGCTGGAAGATTCGAAGGTGCGCCTCCCCGACGGACGCCGGGCCGAGCTGGTGGCGGGCGACCTGCCGGACGTGGCCGACGCGACCGCGGCGGCCCGGGCCAGCGCCGCCGGAGCGCTGGGCGCTGGAGCGCTTCGAAGGCGCGCCGTACCAATGGGGAGGGGTGACGCCGTGGGGCGTGGACTGCTCCGGACTGGTGCAGACCACCTTCGCCGCGCGGGGCCTGCCGCTGCCGCGTGACTGCCGAGCTCCAGGCGGAGATCGGCGATGTGGTCGAGCTCGGCGCGGCGCGGCCCGGCGACCTGCTGTTCTTTCGCGGCGAGACGGGACCGCATCACCCACGTCGCCTTCGCGGCGGAGGCCGACACCCTGATCCACTCGACCGTCTCCTGTGGCGGCGTCCTGGCGGAGCCATGGCTACCCGGAACCCGCGCGGCGGCGCTGCGGGAGAGGCTGGTGGCGGTGAGGCGGCTGGAGGAGCGGTGAGCATCCCGAAGCTGGTGCTGTTCGACATCGACGGCACGCTGCTCCTCACCGCCGGCGCGGGCCGCCGGGCGATCGTCGCCGCGCTCGGCGAAGAGGTGGACGATCCCCGCGCGTTCGAAGGGATCCGGTTCGACGGCAAGACCGATCCCCAGATCGTGGCCGAGATGCTCGAGGCGGCCGGACAGACCGAGCCGCGGGAGTCGGAGCGGGTCCAGCGGCTCTGCGAGCGCTACGTCGGACTGTCTGGCGCGCGAGCTGGAGCGACCCACCACCCGCACGACCCTCATGCCCGGCGTGGAGCCGCTGCTCGACCGGCTCGAGGCTCGGCCGGGCGTGGTGCTCGGCCTGCTCACCGGCAATCTGGCCGAGGGCGCCGCGCTCAAGCTCCGCTCCGGCGGAATCGACCCTTCCCGCTTCCGCGTCGGCGCCTACGGATCGGACGCGGCGCACCGCCCGCTGCTGCCGGAGATCGCGGCGCGACGCGCGGAGTCGTTCTTCGGCCGAGTCCCCCGCGGGACGGAGGTCGTCATCATCGGCGACACGCCGGCCGACATTCACTGCGGCCAGGGCATCTCGGCGCGCGCGGTCGGGGTCGCGACCGGCTCCTACTCGGTGAGCGACCTGGCCGCGTGCGGGCCGCACGCGGTGTTCGAGGACCTGTCGGACACGGAGCGTGTCATGGAGGCGATTCTTCGGTGAGAAGGACGATGTGATGACGCCGGTTCACCAGGAGCTCGAGCTCAAGGCGGTCATCTCCGACCCCGACGCCTTTCGCGAGCGGCTTCGCGCCGCTGGGGCGGTGCCGCGATTCAGCGGCCGGATGACCGACCGCCGCTACGATCGCGCCGGCGAGCTGGCCACCCGCGACGAGGTGCTGCGGGTGCGGACCTTTCACCATCCCGACGGCGTCGAGGCCATCCTGGCCTGGAAGGGTCCCACCATGCGCTCGCCCGACGGCTACAAGTTGCGCGAGGAGATCGAGCTGCCGGTCTCGCGCGCGTCCGCCGACCCCGGGCGGCTCCTCGCCGCGCTGGGATACCAGCCGGTGCACGCCATCGAGCGCGACGTGGAGGTCTACCGGCTCGGCGGCGCGACCGCGCGGCTGGAGACCTACCCCCGCATGGACGTGCTCCTGGAGGTGGAGGGAGACCCGGCCGCCATCGAGCAGCGCGATCGCGGCGAGCGGCATTCCCCGGAGCGAGTTCACCGCCGAGTCGCTGACCGAATTCGTCCGGCGATACGAGGAGCGCAGTGGCCAGGCCGCGGTGCTCGCGACGCGGCCGGTGGCGCCCACGGCAGGGGCGACGGCATGATGCCGCAGGCCGGCATCCCTCGCGAGACCTGGGACGTACCGGAGCTCGGGCCTTCCCTCGGACGGCTGGTGACCCGCCGCCGGAGGCCGGCCCGGGCCCGCTCGGCGCACGCCTCGACGACATCCGGCTCAGGCTGGTGACCGGCGTCTTCGAGCTGGCCGGAGCCGGCCGCGCCTTCGCCGCCGCCGGAGACTCCGAAGGCGCCATGACGTCGCTCAGCCGGGTGGCCTGGCTCGCGCTCTGGGAGAAAGCCGTGGTCGCCGCGGCGGAGCGAGTCGCGGCGACGGTGAACGCCTGCCTGGAGGAGGCGGCCGCGGAGTCCCGCTTCCCCCGCCGGCGTCTGCGCACCGCGCTCCTCACGCCCGACGACACCCGCGCGATCGCGCGCGCGGCTCGGCAGCGGAGGCGGCCCCTTCGTCGCGGCGCTCGACGAGCTGGAGCAGGCGGTGCAGGGGGGGATCGCCCAGCGGCCCGGCGAGGATCGGCCGCGGCGGCGTGGCGCGGGGCACTTGCGGCCGTCGCACGCCGGCTCGAGGCGGCCTGGCTCGCGCTGGAGCAGGCGGCGGTGGAGGAGCAGCGCCGCTGGCAGGTAGACGTCGAGCGGATTCGGGCCTGGCGCCTCCCGCGCTGGCCGCTCTGGCTGCTCACCGCGGTCGTGCTCGCGGCAGCGACATACCTGGGACTGGTGCTGGGCGGCTACGTCAGGGTGCCGCCGGCGCTCGAGGGATTCGCCGAGTTCTGGTGGAGCCGGCTGTGAGCGTCGTCGGCGTGGGGATCGATCTGGTGGACCTGGCGCGGATCGCCCGGATGCTCGACGACCAAGGGCGAGCACGCGATGGAGCGGCTCTTCACCGCCGAGGAGCGGGCCTACCTCGCCACGCGGCCCGATCCCACCGGCCACGCCGCGGCGCGGATCGCCGCCAAGGAGGCGGTCTACAAGGCGATGCAGTCGCTTCCGGGCGCGCGCGGCGATCGGCTGGCGCGACATCGAGGTCACCCGCGACGCCGAGGGCCGCCCGGCGATCCAGCTGCACGGCCTCGCCGCCCGACTCGCGGCCGAGGTCGGAGGGGTGACGATCCAGGTTTCGCTCACCCACTCGGCCGTGTCGGCTGGCGCGGTGGCGGTCGTCAGTAGTCCAAAAGCGTGAAAGGGAAGCGCTTTCTAACCGAGCACCTCCCGGACCCGCCGCGCCAGCGCATCCGGCGTGAACGGCTTCTGCACGAACGCGCTGGGCGGCCCCAGGCCGCGCAGCGTCATCTCGTCGTCGGTGTAACCGGAGAGAAAGAGCACGGCAGGCCCGGGCCGCTCGACCGCCAGCCGGCGGGCCGAGCTCGCTGCCGCCCATCTCCGGCATCATCACGTCGGCGATCACCAGGTTGCACCGCGCCGTCGTACTCGGCCAGGCGCATCAGCGCCTCCCGGCCGTGGCCCGCCTCCAGCACCCGGTAGCCCTGCTTCTCCAGCGCCGTCTTCGCGAAGACCCGGATCGGCTCCTCGTCCTCGACCAGCAGGATGATGCGTCGCAGCTCCGCGTAGCGCTGGGGAGCGCCGGGCCCTCCGGACCCGGACTCCGCCCTGGCCATCGGCAGGTAGACCCGGACCGTGGTGCCCCGGCCGGGCGCGCTTTCCACGTCGATGTGCCCCTCGCACTGCTTCACGATGCCGTACACCGTGGCGAGCCCGAGGCCCAGGCCGCGGCCCCGCTCCTTGGTGGTGAAGAAGGGCTCGAAGATCGAGGCCAACGTCGCGGGGTCTATCCCGCGTGCCGGTGTCGCGCACCGTCAACATCACGTAGTGTCCCGGTGGCAGCTCCGGGCTGGCTCGGGGGTCGAACTCGGCTGACGTGCTCGTTGGCGGTTGCGATGGTGAGCCGGCCGCCGTCCGGCATCGCGTCACGCGCGTTGACCACGAGGTTCATTACCACCTGCTCCAGTTGCCCCGGGTCGGCCCGCACCATCGCGATGGACGGCGCCAGCACCGTCACCAGCGCGAGATCGTCGCCGATCAGCGGGGGAAGCAGCCGGTCCAGGTTGCCGATCAGCCGGTTCACGTCCACCGGCCCGGACTCCGCCGCGTGGCGCCGGCCGAAGGCGAGGATCTGCCGGGTCAAGTCCCGCCGCGCGCTCCGACGACTGGCGGATCTCCTCCAGGCCCTCGCGCTGGGGATCGCCCGGCCGGAGGTCGCGGAGCATGAGGCTGGTGTAGCCCTGGATGGCGGTGAGCAGGTTGTCGAAGTCGTGGGCGACGCCGCCGGCGAAGCGGCCGAGCACCTCCATCTGCTGCGCCTGGGCCAGCTCGCGCTCCAGCCGCTCCCGCGCCCCGATGTCGCGGGCGGTGACCACGAGTCGCTCGGCGCCCGGTCCAGTTTCTCGGTGGCGCGGCGATCGCCTCCACGCTCCGCCAGCTCCCGTCCACGTGCAGCAGCCGAAAGGCGATCGGCTCGCCGGGCTCCGGTCGGGCGGAGATCGCGCCGAAGGCGGCCAGCACCGCGTCGGCGTCCTCGGGATGGACGAACTCGGCGAGCGGCCGCTGGACCAGCCGGTCCATGGGCCAGCCCGAGGAATCGGGGCAGGGAGGGGCTCGCGAATCCGATTCGCCAGTCGTCATCCAGCGTGAGGATCAGGTCGGAGGAGTGCTCCACCAGGAGCCCGAACCACTCCTGCCGCTCCTGGTAGGTGGCGCCCAGCGTCTTGAGCCGGGTCGCCATCTGGGCGACGGCGTCGGCCAGGACCCCGAGGTCGTCGTGCCCCCGGACGGCTGCCCTGGCGTTCAGGTCTCCCGCGGCCATACGGCGGGTAGCGGCGATCAGACGCTCGCCCCGCCTGGCCCGGTCCCGTTCCAACCAAAACCAGACCGCGAGACAGACCGCGAGGAACCCGAGTACCGCGTAGGTGTAAGTGGCTTCGTTCACGACGACTCTTTCAATTCCGACCGGCGCACTCTAGTTTAAGCCAGACTTTTAAACTGGATGAAAATGACTCTCATCGGCGCGGCGCTGCCGATTCTCTTCGCGGTTTTCCCTCCTCCGCCGCTCCAGCAAGTCGCCGTGGCACAGGACCGGGCCGCCGTGGTCCGCCGGGTGGCGGCCACGGCCACCCTCGCCGCGCAGGAGTACCGCATCGGCGTGGTGGACGGCCGGGTTGTGGCCCCGGCGGAGGTGGAAGAATCCCGCCTCTTCCTCCAGGAGGCCCGCCGCTCCGCCGGCGGACTGCCTTCGGATTCCGCCAACAATCCCGTCGCCACGCTGGACTCGCTCCTTGCCCTGGTGAAGCGACTCGCCCCGCCGGACACGCTCGACGCAGGGGTCCGTGCCCTCGCGACCGGTCTGGCCGAGCGGCTACGGCGTTTCGCTCGACGAGCTGCCGGCGCGAACCCCGGACCTCACCCACGGCGCGGAGATCTACCGCCGCAACTGCGCGGGCTGTCACGGCGGCCTCGGTCGGGGCGACGGACCGATGGCGGCCGGCCTCGAGCCGGCGCCCTCGAATCTCGCGGAGTGGACGGCGCTCCGGGATCAGTCGCCGCTCGACTTCTACCGCCGGGTCAGCATCGGCGTCGATCGGCACTGCGATGCCGGCCTTCGAGGATCGGCTGCCGGCCGCAGGACCGCTGGGCGGCCGCGCTGTACGCCTCGACCCTCAGGCTGCCGCCCGTCTCCGGCGAGGTCCCCTCCGCGCTTCGGAGCTTCGCCCGGACCGGGAAGATGTCCGACGCGGAGCTGCTCGACTCGCTCGGCGCAGTCGGCGGACGGCTCGCGCGGCGGCCTGGCGGCGCTGGCCGCGGTGCGCTCCCACCAGGAGGGATCCCCCGCCGCCGCTGAGATCCTCGCTCGCGTGCGCGCCCAGGTGGATTCCGCTTACGCCTTGGCGCGAACCGGAGATCCCGGCGCCGACACGACATCGCCCTCAACGCCTATATGACCTTCGAGCAGGTCGAGCGCGAGCTCCGCGGCAAGGATGCCGGCCTGGCGGCCCAGCTCGAGGCCGAGTTCGCCGCCCTTCGCGTCGCGGTTCCCCGGGGCGCCGGACCGGATCTCGACGGTGCACGAGCCCGGCTCACCGCTGGGCTCGACCGGGTCGGCGCGGTGCTTGGGCGAGGGCTCCTCGCCGGTCAACCTCTTCATTCAGTCCTTCGTGATCATGTTGCGCGAGGGACTGGAGGCGATTCTGATCGTCGGCGCGCTGATGACGTTCCTCGCCAAGATGGGCGCTGCGGACCGCCGGCGCCATGTCAACGCCGGCGTGCTCGCCGCGATCGTGGCCAGTCTCGCTCACCGCGCTCGCCCTGGAGACGGTGTTCCACCTCTCCCCGGCCAACCAGGAAGCGCTCGAAGGGCTCACGATGCTGCTCGCCACCGCCGTCCTCTTCTACGTGAGCTACTGGCTGCTGAGCAAGATGGAAGTGGTGAAATGGAACCAATTCGTCAAGAGCAAGGTGCATGACGCGGTGACCAGCGGGTCCGCGCTCGCGCTGGCTTCGGCGGCGTTTCTCGCGGTGTACCGCGAGGGATTCGAGACGGTGCTCTTCTACAAGGCGCTGATCATCTCCGCCGGGCCGACCGTCGGCTTGACGCCCATCCTCGGCGGAATGCTGGTGGGGGCGCTCCTGCTCGTCGGGGTTTACATCGGCGGTGAACCGGTTCGGCATCCGGCTGCCGCTCAAGCCGTTCTTCGCGGTGACGAGCGCCTTCCTCTACTACATGGCCTTCGTGTTCGCCGGCGCCGGGATCGCCGAGCTGCAAGGCGGCGGGTTTGTGTCGATTACGCCGGTGTCGTGGGCGCCGCGGATCCCGGCGCTAGGGATCCATCCGACGGCCGAGACGCTGGCGGCGCAGGTCGTCCTGCTCGGTCTCGCGCTCTTGGCGTTGGGCTGGACCTTCGTCATCGCGCCGCGCCGCACCCTGGCGGCTGACCGGCGCAGGTCGGGCGAAGCGGTCGCTTGATCCCGACACCGGACCTCTGCGACCGATTCGGCGATCGGGTGGCGGTCGCCGAGCCGCTGTTCCGTGACTTCGGCGGAAGGCCGGCGTTTGCCGGAGTGATCGAGACCGTCCGGGTATTCGAGGACAACGCGCTGGTCCGACGGATCCTCGAGGGGGCGGGCCGAGGCTGCGTCCTGGTGGTGGACGGCGGAGGGTCGCTGCGATGCGCGCTCGTGGGAGGCCGGCTGGCTGCGCTGGCGGCGAGCAACGGATGGAGCGGCATCGTGGTGAACGGCTGCGTTCGCGACGTCGCCGAGCTGGGACTGGCCGCGGTCGGCCTGAAGGCGCTCGCGGCCAGTCCCAAGCCGCCCGCCAAGACCGGCGCCGGCGAGCAGGGGATCCCGGTGAGCTTCGCGGGGGTCACCTTCACCCCCGGCCATCGGGTCTGGAGTGACGAGGACGGTCTGGTGGTCGGCGAGCCGGGACTTTCGGCGGACTGACGCGGCAGGGATGCGAAGCCAAACGGCCCGCCGAAGAAATCGGCGGGCCGTTTGGTCTGTGGTAGATCGCCCCCTGAGTTTACGAAGACGAGCCGATGTGCCCGCTTCACCCTTCTTCGACCTACCACTTGAGACAGAAGCCTTTCAGCTTCTCGGCCTTTCTATAGGCAAGCGCGATGCCAACTGCTGCATAGTGGTAAGTCGTTACCAGTACGGCTCTTGAGTGGAAGCCCCCGGGCTCAGCCATCGGCCGATTCCGACCAATATCTCGACGGTGTTTTGGGCTGGTCAGGTAAGTCAAACGGTGACAATGACTTAGTTGACTGTCAAAATTCTGGCTATTTCGGCTTCCTGCCAGCTGAGAGATACGCACTTGGAGCCGGATCTTCCCCCTGGCGCAACTTCGTCACGATCCAGATTCCGATGGCGATCAGGACCACGCTGGTCAGCTGCGCCAGGGTGAACGGACCGAGAAAACGATCGTCCTTCGCCCGCAGAATCTCGATCAGGAACCGCTCGATGCCGGCGATGATCAGATAGAGCCCGAAGATCCAACCGATCGGGCGACCGCCTTTCCGAAGCGACCACAGCAGCATGAAGGCGGCCATCATGATGATCGCCTCGTAGATCTGCGTGGGGTGCACCGCGAGCACAGTGGAGGGATCGGTGCCGGGCGCGACCGGGATCCCGAAGAGCTGCTCCATGCTCGCCGCGGTGGACGGCGGGAGGCCGTGGGGAAATTTCACCGCCCAGGGCAGGTCCGTCGGTCGCCCGTAGTCGTCGTTCACCAGGAAGCAGCCGATCCGGCCGAGGGCGTAGGCGGCCGCCAGTGCCGGGGCGGAGAGATGCATGGTCCAGCGGAGGGGCACCTTGAGCCGCCACCCGTTGAGGATGACCGCCGCGGTGCCACCGATGAACCCTCCGTACCAGACCAGACCTCCCCGGGAAAAGAGCGCGCCCATGTCCTGGGTGACCGCCACATACCACAGCTTGGCGCCGATGATCCCGCCGATGACGGCAGCCGCGATCATGTCCGCGGCGTAGTCCTCCGACAGTCCCCGCCGTTTGAGCTCCAGCGCGATGAGCCAGCCCCCCATCAGGAAGGCGACCATCATCATCAGTCCGTAGCCGGTGATCTCGAGGGGCCCGAGCTGGAACACGAAAGGGAAGATCGTCATTCAGTCGGTCTCGGTGGCGGCGCGAAGGCCGGGGAGCGGAAGGTCGTCGCGTGGCTCGAGGTCCCAGCCGCTGCGCTCGCCGCGGCCCAGTCTCCACGCGCCCGCGGCCGCGATCATCGCCGCGTTGTCGGTATTGAGTCGGGGAGAAGCTACGCTGACCCGGGCGTGTCCCGCCAGCCGCTCGGCCAGCCGGGTCGCGAGGGTGCGGTTGCACGCCACGCCTCCGCCGATCATCGCTGTGGGGTAGCCGAGCGCCCGCACGGCGTGTGCGGTCTTGGCAGTGAGCACCTCGATGGCCGCGTCCTGGAAGCCCCGGGCGAGGTCCCGCTGGTCCTGTTCCGAGAGAGGTTTCGGCGGGACCGAGGGGTCGGCACCCTTCCGGACGGCGCGGAGCACGGCGGTCTTGAGCCCGCTGAACGAGAAGGCGTACCGGTTGGGCCCTGCGCGATCGAGCTCCTGGAGCATGGGTCTCGGGAAGGTGAATCTGCCCGGCGTGCCGTCCTTCGCCAGCCGCTCGATCACCGGTCCGCCCGGATAGCCGAGGCCGAGCAGCTTGGCCACCTTGTCGAACGCCTCCCCGGCCGCGTCGTCGAGCGTCTGTCCCAAGAGACGGTACTCGCCCCATGCCGGCACGTCGAGCAGCATGGTGTGCCCCCCGCTCACCAGCAGGGCGACGAAGGGCGGCGACAGGTCCGGATCTTCCAGCGACGGCGCGAACAGGTGGCCTTCGAGATGGTTCACGCCGAGGAGGGGACGGTCGAGGCTGAAGGCGAGGGTCTTGCCGTAGGTCACGCCGACGAGGAGGGCGCCGACCAGGCCCGGGCCCGCGGTCACCACGATGCCATCGAGGTCGGCTAGCTCGACGCCCGCGTCGGTCAGCGCCCGGTCCACCACCGAGCCGATGGCCTGGACATGTGCCCGGCTCGCCAGCTCGGGCACCACGCCGCCGAAGACCCGGTGAACGTCCTGGGACAGGATCACGTGCCCCGCCACCGAGCCGACGCCACCCCCCGCGCGGAGCACCGCAGCGGAGGTCTCGTCGCAGGAGGTCTCGATGCCGAGCACCCAACCCGCCACGCTACTCCTCGGGCTGTTCCAGGAGCCGCTCGACCGCGCCGATGTTGGCGGGGGAGCTCCAGTCGTGCGCGCCGATCACCCGCTTGACCAGGATGCCGCGGCGGTCGAGCAGAAAGCTCTCGGGGACGCCGGTGGTCTGGTACAGTCGCTCGACCTCGCCGGTCCGATCGTGGAGGATGTCGAAGGTGAGACCGAACTTCTGGGCGAATGCCATCACGTCCTCGGGGCTGCCCTCATCGATGCTGATGGCGGCGATCCTGAAGCCTCGGGAGCCCAGCGAGTCGTACAGCGTCTGCATCGACGGCATCTCGTCGCGGCAGGGCAGGCACCAAGTGGCCCAGACGTTCACCAGCGTCACCGACCCGCGGTAGCTCTCCAGCGAGGTCGAGTCGCGGGTGGCGAGGTCGATCGCCCGGAAGTTCGGCGCGGGACGGTTGATCTCCACCCCGCTCTCCGGCGCCACCCAGGTGATCGCGGCCGCGCCGAGAACCAGCCCTCCCACCACGACGCCGATCACGGCCCACTGTTTCGACACGGGCACCTCAGGCCAGCACGGCGCAGCGCCGCTGGAGTTCGCGCACCGCCTGCGCGGGATCGGCCGGGCCGAACACGGCGGTGCCGGCGACGAAGGTGTCCGCTCCCGCCAGCCATGCCTCGGCGATGGTCTCGGTGGTGATCCCGCCGTCCACTTCGAGGGCGGCGCGGGATCCGGCCTGGTCGAGCAGGGCGCGCACCCGGCGGATTTTCTCGGTTGCCGCGGGAAGGTACGACTGGCCGCCGTATCCCGGGTTCACCGACATCACCAGCACGAGGTCGAGGTCATCCAGCACCTCTTCGACGAGCGCGACCGGCGATGAGGGATTGAGCGCGAGCCCGGCGAGCATGCCCCGCTCACGCACGGCGGAGAGGTGACGCTGCACGTGCACCGTCGCTTCGGGATGGAAGGTGAACACGTTGGCGCCCGCGTCCGCGTACTCGTCGATGTAGTCCTCCGGATGGCGAACCATGAGGTGGACGTCGAGCGGCCGGTCGGTGATCCGCCGCAACGCGCGGATCATCGGCGCGCCGAAGGTGAGGTTGGGCACGAAATGGCCGTCCATCACGTCCACGTGGATCCACTCGGCTCCGCCTTCGATGGCGCGGTCCACCTGCTCGCGAAGCCTGGCGAGGTCCGCGCTCAAGATGCTGGGTGCGATCCGCACGCTCACTGTCCACCTCCCCGGCCGGAGCTGACCAGCAGGTCCACTGACGAGCCCCGCGGCCGGCCGTTGCCGGGCGGAGGCCGGACGGAGAGGACCACGTCCGCCTCCTGGCCGGAGGCCACCCGGTCCACTCGTCCGACCTTCATCCCAGCCGCCTCCAGGATCCCTTCCGCGAACTGGAGTGAAATTCCAACCACGTCCGGCACGCTGACCGGGGCGGGGCCGCCGCTCAGTACCAGCTGTACCGAGCTGTTGGGCGGCACCACCATGTCGGGTGGCGGGTCCTGCCAGACGACCGCGCCTCGCGGAACCGCGGGGTTGGCGCGCTCGCCTTCGAGCCGCACCCGGAAGCCAAGGTCGGTCAGGCGCTGGCGCGCGTCCGCCTCCGGCAACTCGAGCACGCGGGGTACCGCATGCTCGGAGGCGAAGACGGCCCCCGGGGAGATCCAGTAGGCGGAGATCCCGTAGCCCACCAGCGCCACCGTCGCCACCAGGCCCAGGTCGAGGGCCAAGCGTCGCCAGGGGTCTGCCTGGGGTGTGGCCGGCTCCTCGGCGGGATCCGGGTCCGCGCCGCCGCCCCCGCCGAACCCGGTCGCGGTGTGTCGCCGGATCCTCATGCGCGGCGAAGCCTCGCCGCGTACGCGCCGTCCATCTCGTGTCGCTGAGGCAGGATCATCAGGTCTCCGTCCTCCGACATCAGCCCCGATGGAAACGTCTCGCTGGGCTCGCGGTGGAACTCGGGGTGCCGCGCGAGGAGCCGCTCCACTTGCAGCTCGTTCTCCTCCGGCTCCAGCGAGCAGGTCGAGTAGACCAGGAGCCCGCCCGGACCGACCACATCCGAAACCCGCTCGAGCAGCTCCGCCTGGAGGCCTTGCAGCCGCTCCAACGCCTCACGCGTCACCCGTGACCGCGCGTCCGGATGCCGGGCGAAGGTGCCGGTCCCAAGGCAAGGGGCGTCGAGCAGCACGGCGGCGACCTGTCGCAGCGGTGGCCGATGCGCGTCGGCCACGACCGGATACTCGCGTCCGCTGCCGGCCCGGCGGAGGTTGTGCGCCAGCCGGCCCACCCGCAGCCGGTTCACGTCGCCGGCCACCACCATGCGCGCCTCGCGGCCGAGCGCGATGGTCTTCCCGCCGGGGGCCGCGGCGGCGTCGTACAGGGTGACGCCGGGCGGCAGGTCCGCGTACCAGGCCAGGAGAGCCTGAGCCGGATCCTGGACCACGAAGGCACCTTCCGCGAATCCAGGGAGCTCCTCCGGCCGCCGGCGGTCGGTCATGATCCCCGCGCCGAACGGGGCCGGCTCGGTCGTCGATCCCCGCCGCCAGCCAGCGGCGCTCCAGGTCGTCCAATCCTTCCCTGGCCGCCTGGAGTACGAGGCGCGGCCGGCGGTCGTTCCATTGGAGGAGCCGGCTGGTCTCGTCGGGCCCGAACCGGTCGAGCCAGCGCTCGACCAGCCAGAGCGGATGCGAGTGCCGCGCCGCGAGCGCGGCGGCGTCCACTTCCGCGGAGTCCGCCGCGGCCACCGCACGCGCAGGCTCGGTCTCCGCGCCAAGGCGGCGGAGCACCGCGTTCACGAATCCTCCGGCCCGCGGACCGCCCTCCTCCCGCGCGAGGGAGACGCTGGTGTCCACCGCGGCGTGGTGCGGCACCCGGTCCAGCTCCACCAACTGATAGGCGCCGAGTCGGAGCAGGTCCTGAAGCCGCGGCGGGACCTTGCTCCAGTCGCGCGTGACCAGCGGGGCGAGCCTGGCGTCGAGCGCGCTCTGGCGACGCAGGACGCCGGCGGTCATCTCGTGGGCGAGACGCCGGTCGGCTTGGTCGAGACCCTTGAGCGCCCCGTCGAGGGCGGCCTCCAGCGCTCGCCCCTCCCGCACCTGGGCCAGCGCGTGCAGCGCGGCGCGTCGCGGCGCCAGGCCTCTCGTCAGCGTCATCGGGTTCGGCGCCATTGTTGCGCGCTCGAGCCGCTCAGCCAAGCATTCCGCGATCCGGCGTGGACGGCACCGCCACCTCCCGCCGGGGCATCCGGCCCGCCAGGTAGGCGGCCCGGCCGGCGTCCACGGCGCAGCGCATCGCCCCAGCCATCGCGACAGGATCCCGCGCCTCGGCGAGCGCGGTGTTCATCAGGATACCGTCCACGCCCTGCTCCATCGTGAGGCACGCGTCGGAGGCGGTGCCCACGCCGGCGTCCACGATCACCGGAACCTCGAGCCGTCGCTTGATCGTGCGGATGCCGTAGGGATTGAGGAGGCCAAGCCCGCTGCCGATCGGCGAGGCGAGCGGCATCACCGCGGCGCAGCCCGCTTCCTCGAGCCGGAGCGCGGTCACCAGATCGTCGTTGGTATAGGCGAGGACGGTGAAGCCGTCCTTCACCAGCTCCCGGGCGGCGGCGAGCAGGCCCGCGGTGTCGGGCAGCAGGGTCTCCCGGTCGCCGATCACCTCGAGCTTCACGAACTCGTTGAACCCCGCCTCCCGGGCCAGGCGCGCGTAGCGGATGGCCTCGTCGGCGGTGTAGCAGCCGGCCGTGTTGGCCAGCAGGAAGTAGCGCTCGGGGCTGAGGTGGTGGAGGACGCCTTCGTCCTTGGTCCGATCCAGATCCACCCGCCGCACGGCAACCGTCACGATCTCGGCGCCCGGAGGCCTCGATCGCCGCGACCATCTCCTGGTTCGTGCGGTACTTGCCGGTGCCGACCATCAGGCGGGACCGGAAGCTCCGTCCGCCGATGGCGAGCGGCGTGTCCGCCAGCTCGATGGGTAACAATGTGGTGGTCATCGAGGCAAAGATAAGGGGATCGCCCGGCGTCAGCCCCCCCCGACGAAGTGCACCAGCTCGACCGCGTCCCCCTCGGCGAGCGAGGTCTCGCCGAGACGAGGCCGGCGCACGATCTCCCGGTTGAGCTCCACCACGACCGTCCGTGGGTCGAGGCCCAGCCGGCTCAGTAGATCCAGCAGGGTGGCGGGGCCGGGCACCCGCCGCTCGTCTCCGTTCACCACGATCCGCAGATCCTCATGCCGTCTCGGTCCAGGGTGCGAGGCAGCGCCAGCGCGGCCGCCGCGGGGTCCGCGCGCCCACCAGAGCGCGCTGATCGCCGCGACCCCGTAGGCCCCCTCTTCGCGCACCGCGGCCGCGCGTTGGGCGTCGATGCCGCCGATCGCGATCACCGGCAGTCCGAGCCGGGCCGAGTCGCGCACCAGCGCGAGGCCGGCGGCCGGCCGGCCGGGGTGCGAAGGCGTTTCGTACACGTTCCCCACCACCAGAAAATCTGCCCCCTCTCCCGCCGCGAGCTCGGCCTCCCGAGGAGAGTGGACCGACCGGCCGATCCATCCGCGGGGGAACGAGCGTCGCGCCTCGGCCGGCCGGAGATCGGCGCCGCCGAGCTGGACTCCCTGCGCGCCTGCCGCCTGCGCCACGTCGGGCCGGGCGTTGACGAACACGGCCGCCTCCGGCGGCCGGGCGAGCGCCACCAGCCGCAGGGCGACGCGGGCGAGTGCCGCGCCGCCCGATGCCGGGTCCCGCGCATGGAGCGCCACCGCCGAGCCCGCGGCGGCGATGGCCGCGGCGCGCGCGGCAAAGTCGGACGCCGCGATGACCGCCGCGTCGGTGACCGCGTGAAGCCGGGGCAGCGGCCTCACTCGAAGCGCCTCCCCGCGGCGATGCCGCGCCCGCGCACCCATTCCTCCACCGTCAAGCGGTTTCGTCCCGCCGGCTGGACCTCACTCACCGCGATCGCCCCGGTGCCTCCCGCGACGACCAGCCGGTCGGATGCGGTCAGGACGGCTCCCGGCTCTCCACCGCCCACCGCGGGCATGGCACCGAACAGCTTGACCGGCGCCCCGTCGAGCGAGGTCCACGCGCCAGGGACTGGATCGAACGCCCGAACCTGGCGCTCGAGCGCGGCAGCGTCCCGGGTCCAGTCGAGCCTGGCCGTCTCCCGGGAGACCTTGGGCGCGTAGGTCGCGGCGCAAGGATCCTGCGGGACGGGCCGCTCGGTGCGGGCCGAGAGTTGGGCGAGCGCCTCGACCAGCGCCGACGCGCCCAGCGTCGCGAGTCGGGTGGTGAGTGTGCCGCCGGTCTCCCCCTCGGCGATGGGCGTGGACACTCGGTGCAGCACCGGGCCGCTGTCGAGTCCTTCCTCCATCCGCATGATGCTGATCCCGGTCTCCCGGTCGCCCGCCAGGATGACGTGCGGGATCGGCGCGGCGCCCCGGAAGCGCGGCAGGAGGGACGCGTGGACGTTGATCATTCCGCGGGCCGGCGCCTCGAGAACTTCGCGGCGAAGAATGTGGCCGTAGGCTACCACGACCCCGAGATCCGCCTCCAGCCGCCGGAGGCTTGCCAGGAACAGGTCGCCCACCGGCCGCGCGGGCTGGAGCACCGGAAGCCCCGCCTCCACCGCCGCGACCTTGACGGCCGGCGGCACCAGGGTCGAGCGGGAGCGGCCGTGAGGCTTGTCGGGTTGAGTGACCACGCCGGCGAGGGTGAAGCGTTCGCGGAGCAGCGCGTTCAAGGAGGCCACCGCGAACTCCGGCGTCCCGAAGAAGACGATCCGCATCAGTCGGTCCGGGCTGACTCGGCCTGGACCTCCTTGATGTACCCGGTGTCGTCCTTGTGCTCCCGGCGCCAGCGGGCGAGGAGCATCTGCCGCCGGATCAGGCTCAGGTGGTCGAGGAAGAGGATGCCGTCGAGGTGATCGATCTCGTGCTGGATCGCGCGGGCCTTGAGGCCGGCGGCATCGCGACGGTAGCGGGTGCCGTCCAGATCGGTGGCCTCGAGGATCACGCGCTCGGGCCGGGTGACGTCGCCGTAGACCTCGGGGATCGAGAGGCACCCCTCCTCGGCGGTCGACCGGCCCTCGGACTCGAGGATCACCGGGTCGATCATGACGAAGCGGTCGCCATCGGCGTCCACCACGGCGACCCGCCGTGCGACCCCGACCTGGTTGGCCGCCAGGCCCACTCCCTTCGCGGCGTCCATGGTCTCGAACATGTCCTCGACCAGCCGGCGCACCTCGTCGTCGGGGGCGCCGATCTCCACGCTGCGCCGGCGGAGCACGGGCGAGCCGAGGAGGTGCAGCGGCAGCAGGCTCATGCGGGCGTCGCCCCGGGGGCCGCCGCCCCGCCGATCCGGACGATGCGGGAGCGCTCGACGACGACGGTCGCCGTGCCGGTCTCCAACGTCACGCGGGTCTCCTTCAGGCCGTCGGAGTCGACCTCCTTGATGTCCCGCACCTTGCCGACGAGACCGCCGCTGGTCATCACCTCGTCGCCCTTCTTGAGGTTGGTCAGCAGCGCGGCGTGCTTCTTCCTCGCCTGGCTGGAAGGCCGGAGGATGAGGAAGTAGAAGACCAGTCCGATGGCCGCCATCTGGAGCACGAGCATCGTGAGGCCGGAACCGGAGCCGGTTTGGGCTTGCAGCATGTGAAGGACCTCGATGAAAGTCGGGCCGCGCTAGGCCTCGTTGCGGACCCTCGAGAGCCATTCGCGGCGCCAGGCGTCGAACGTCCCGTCCAGAATCCGGGTCCGGGCCTGCTCGCCCAGGCGCACCAGGAAGCGGACGTTGTGAACCGAGACCAGCCTCAGGCCGAGGATGTCCTCCACCACGAAGAGGTGCCGGAGATATCCGCGGGGATAGGTGGTGCAGGTCTCGCAGTCGCACTCCGGATCCAGCGGCTCGGTGGATCCCTTGAGCGCTCGCGCCGCGCACGTTGACCCGCCCGGTCGGCAGCCACGCCGTGCCGTGCCGCCCGTTTCGCGTGGCGGCGACGCAGTCGAACAGATCGACGCCGCGGGCGATTCCCTCCAGCAGGTCCGCCGGAAATCCGACTCCCATAAGATAACGGGGGATCTCTCTGGGCAGTCCGGGCTCCAGCAGCTCGAGGACCCGATGCATCACGGGCTTGGGCTCGCCGACCGAAAGGCCGCCGACGGCGATGCCGGTCCAGGGTCCCCGCTCCAGCGTCCCCTCGAGCGAGCGGAGCCGCAGATCGTCGTGGGTGCCGCCCTGAAGGATCGGCCACATCGCCTGAGGGGAGCTTGCCTCTCCCATCAGTTCCGCGTGCCGGGATCGGCAGCGCTCCAGCCACCGCAGCGTGCGCTCCATGCCTTCCCGCGCCAGATCGTGCGCTGCCTGGCCGGGCACGACGTGATCGAACGCCATGGCGATATCGGCGCCGAGGTCGCGCTGGATCTCCATGGCGCGCTCGGGCGTGAGGGTGCGGGTGGTGCCGTCCACGTGGCTCTGGAAGGTGACACCGTCCTCCGCGATCCGCCGCAGCCCCTCGAGCGAGAAGACCTGGAATCCGCCGGAGTCGGTGAGCATCGGGCGATCCCAGGTGGTGAATCGGTGCAGCCCGCCCATGTCGCGGACCACCGCCTCGCCCGGGCGAAGGTGAAGGTGGTAGGTGTTGCCGAGAATGATCTGCGCCCCGGTCCGCCGAACGTCGGCCGCGCTCAGTCCGCGGACGACGCCGTGGGTGCCGACCGGCATGAACGCCGGGGTCTGAACCGGACCGTGGGGGAGGGTGAGCGTGCCGGCCCGCGCGGCGCCGGCCACGCGCTCGATCGCGAACTCGAACATCAGGACGCCGGGCAGGTCACGCGCCGGCCGCGGCCAGCACGCGCTCGATCTGCCTCCGATGCACCAGGTCGTGGGCCGCCATCAGCTTGGTGAGATGTCCGAGGCTCTCCGGGCCTCGCTCGCTGTGCATTCCCAGCCGCTCGAGCTGGGCCGGCCCGAGGGGACGCAGGATCGCCAAGTTCGCGGCGCGAAGCACGCCGAGCTGGGCTCTGGCGCTCTCGCGGGAGACTTCACTGTAGTGGAACAGCGCTGCCCAGCGGTCCTGGTCGTAGCCCTGGAGCGGAGGACGCTCCTCGGACAGAATCATCCGTGCCCGGAAGCCGAAGACCAGCTCGGAGTCGGCCAGATGCTGTACCACCTGCGTGACCGACCACTTGCCCGGCGCCTCGGGCCGCCGGAGCGCCTGCTCAGGAGCTCCCTGTAGCCGTGCATCGAGCCAGGGCACGGTCTCCGCCAGCACGCCGAGCGGTTCACGGTCGCCCAGGACGCCGAGCAGGGCCTCCACGTACGACTTGGCCGAGGCGGTGGCGGTGGCCGCCGGGTTGGAGAACGTCACGGTCGTCTCCGGTTCAGAGAATCGCCATCATGTCGCCGTACGAGTAGAAGCGGTACCGCTGGGCCACGGCGTGCGCGTAGGCGGCCTGGACCAGCTCGCGGCCGGCGAAGGCGCTCACCAGCATCAGCAGGGTGGAGCGGGGCAGGTGGAAATTGGTGAGCAGGCGATCCACCACGCGGAAGTCGTACCCGGGAGTGATCATGAGCCGGGTCTCCCCCCGACCGGCCTGCACCGCGCCGCTTTCGTTCGCCGCGCTCTCCAGCGCTCGCACCACCGTCGTGCCGACCGCCCAGACCCGTCCGCCCTGTTCCCGCACCAGCTCCACCAGTGCCGCAAGGCGGGGGCTGATCTCGTACTGCTCCGGGTGCATCGGGTGATCGCGCGGGTCGTCCACCTCGACCGGTTTGAAGGTCCCCGGTCCCACCTGCAGGTCGAGCCCGGAGATCAGCACGCCTTTCGCGGACAGCGCGTCGAGGATGGCCGGGGTGAAGTGGAGGCCCGCCGTCGGCGCGGCGACGCTGCCTTCCGCCCGCGCGTAGACCGTCTGGTAGCGCTCCTCGTCGACCTCGGTCGGGTCACGGGTGATGTAGGGAGGCAGGGGGAGGCGACCGAAACGGGCGATCGCCTCCTCGGCGGCGGCGCCTACGATGCGGACGATGCGGTGGCCGTCCGCCAGCACCTCGTCGGTCTCGATCGCCACGCCTTCGCCGAGATCGATCCGCTTCCCCGGCTGCATCGCGCTGCCGGGCTTGCCCATCGCGATCCAGGTTCCGGCGGTCCCGGGATGAATCAGCAGCACCTCGGCGGGCCCGCCGGAAGGGCGGGTGCCCAGCAGCCGGGCGTGGCGGACCCTGGTGGTGTTGAGCACGAGGAGGTCGCCGGGGGAGATCAGCGAGCCGAGCTGGGAAAAATGCGAGTCGATGAGCACCGACCCCTGCAGCGCTCGCCGGTCGCCCGCCAGCATCTCCGGCCGGCGGAAGGTTCCGCTGGTGCGCCGGGCCGGCGTTTTCTCGCGGCGGGCGAAGCGCCGGTCGTCCGGGCCGACCTCCCGCCGGTCTGCCCGGAGCAGCACCAGCATCCGGCTGGCCGACCGCTCGGCCAGCGGCTCCTGGGCGATGAGCTCGGGCGGGAGGTCGTAGTCGAAGTCGGCGGTGCGGAGCTCGCGATCAGGCGTCAAAGATCGTCGCCTGCCTGGCCGGCGGGGTCAGACCGAAGCGCTGGTAGGCCAGTGAGGTGGCGCAGCGGCCCCGGGGCGTCCGTTCGAGGAAGCCCTGCTGGATGAGATAGGGCTCGTAGACGTCCTCCAGCGTGCCGGCGTCCTCCCCCACCGCCACCGCGACCGTTCCCAGGCCCACCGGGCCCCCGGAGAACTTCTCGATGATCGTGGTCAGGATCCTGGCGTCCATGTCGTCCAGCCCGAACTCGTCCACGTTGAGCCGCGCGAGGGCCGCGTTGGCGACGTCCGCGGTGATGTGGCCGCCGGCCCGCACCTGCGCGTAGTCCCGCACCCGGCGGAGCAGCCGGTTGGCGACGCGCGGTGTGCCCCGGCTCCGGCGCGCGATCTCCGCCCCGCCGGCGGGATCCATCGGCACCTGGAGGATCGCGGCGGAGCGGGTGACGATCCGCTCCAGGTCGGCGGCGGGGTAGAAGCCCAGCCGCTCGACCAGCCCGAAGCGGGCGCGCATCGGAGGCGTGAGCAGCCCGAAGCGGGTGGTGGCGCCGACCAGCGTGAAGCGCTCGAGCGCCATGGGGATGGTCTGCGCGTGGGGGCCTTCGGCGATGCGCACGTCCACCCGGTAGTCCTCCATCGCCGGATAGAGGAACTCCTCGAGCGCCGGCTTGAGCCGGTGGATCTCGTCGATGAACAGCATGTCGCCCGGGCCCAGCGACGTGAGCATCCCCACCAGGTCGCCGGGCTTCTCCAGCACCGGGCCCGAGGTGGTGCGGAGCTGCACGCCCATCTCCCGCGCCATCAGCATCGCGAGGGTGGTCTTTCCCAGCCCAGGGGGACCGAAGAAGAGGGTGTGATCCAGCGTCTCCCCACGCTGCTTCGCCGCGTCGATCGCGATCTGGAGGGACGTCTTTACCTGAGCCTGGCCCACGAACTCGTCGAGTCGCGACGGCCGGAGCGCCGCGTCGGCGCCGGTCTCCTCGGGTAAAGCCTCCGGTGTGGTGACCTGCAGTTTGTTCATGATTCCAGTCGGGCTGAATTGCAGAAAAGCGGGAACAGTGAACAGTAAACAGTAAACAGGTGTTTCCCGGGAGCACGCGGCGCATGACTCTTGGTCGTGCCTGTTACCTCCTGTTTACTGTTTACTGTTCCCGCTTTTCAGGCGTCTACTCCTGCCGTGCCACCCAACGCACCCGCCGAGTATCCGGCTCGATGGTGTGCCGGGCCCGGCAATGGGTGCATCGGTCGATCGAGCGCTGCTCGGCCAGCAGCACCAGCTTGCGGTTGGTAGTGCCGCAGCGGGTGCAGTTCCACTCGGCGGTCAGGGCGTCCACAGGCATCGCGAGTCAGGTCCCTCCGCGTGCGGCGAGTCGTTGCAGCGCCCGCCGGATCAGTTGTGGGGTCTCTTCCTCCGACCCCGCGGCGATCGCGGCGCGCACCGCGTCTTCCGCCGCGCCGGCCGCGTACCCCAGTCCCATCAGCGCGCGGACCGCCTCGTCGCTGCCGGCGGTGTGGACCACCTCGGGCTCCAGCGGCAGGTCGTCGAAGCGGTCGCGCAGCTCCAGCACCAGCCGCTCCGCCTTCTTCCGTCCGATTCCCGCCACCGAGCTGAGCGCCGCCAGATCCCGCGCGCGGATGCTGCGCACGGTGCGCTCCGCGCCGAGGGCGGAGAGGAGCGCCAGGGCCAGCTTGGGTCCGAAGCCGCTGGCGCCGAGCAGGCGCTGGAAGATCTGGCGTTCGGCCGGACGGTCGAAGCCGAAGAGCGCCCAGCCGTCCTCCTTCACCACCAGCTCGGTGTGGAGGCTCACCCGCCCGCCCGGCGGCGGCAGCCGGCCCGCGACGCCGGCGGGCACCGTCACCTCGTACCCCACGCCGCCGTCGGTCTGCACCACGATGGTCTCGCCGTCGCGGGCGGCGAGCGCGCCGGTCACCAGCGCGATCATCGCGACGCCGATCGCCTGGCGGAAGAACACGCCCTGCCGCGACGCGATCATCAGGTGGCACAGCGCGACCGCCACGCCGTCCGCCGCGTCCGCCGGCGCGGGTGCCGACTTGAGCCGCAGCAGCTGGGCCACCATGTACCCCACCTGCGGCTTGAGCGCGGCGCCGCGCCCCACGATCGTCTTTTTCACCTGGGCCGGCGAGTACTCCGCCACCGGCACGCCGGCCTGCTCGGCCGCCAGCAGGATCACCCCTCGCGCGTGACTCAGCACGACCGTGGTCCTGACGTTCCTGCCGTAGAACGCGCTCTCGACCGCCACGGCGTCCGGCTGGTGGCGGACGAGCAGCGCCGTCACGCCGTCATGGATCACGCGCAGTCGGGAGGGAAGCGGATCCCGCGGCGGGGTGGTGAGAGTGCCGCACTCGAGCAGTCGCGGTTGCCGGCCGGCGCCGGTCTCGACGACGCCGAACCCGAGGACCGCGGTCCCCGGGTCGATGCCGAGCACTTTCACCGGCCCGCTCTCAGGCCTCGGCCTCGGCCAGCTGCGCGGCGTCGATATCGAAGTTTGAGAACACCTTGGAGACGTCGTCCAGCTCCTCGAGCACCTCGACCAGCCGGAGAATGCGCTCGGCGTCGGCGCCCTCGACCTTCACCGTATTCTTCGGCACCATGGCCAGCTCGGCCGACTCGACTTCCAGCGCCCGCGCGCGAAGCGCATCCTGCACCGCGTGGAAGGCGGCGGGGACGGTGGTCACGACGTACTGATCGCCCTCCCGGACGAAGTCCTCCGCCCCCGCCTCGAGCGCGGCCTCGAGCGTGGCGTCCTCGCCGTGGCGGGTGGCGTCGAGGTAGATCTGCCCCTTGCGATCGAACATCCATGCCACCGAATTCGACGCGCCGAGATTGCCGCCGTTGCGGCTGAAGGCGTGGCGGATCTCCGCCACCGTGCGGTTGGCGTTGTCGGTGGTGGCCTCGATGAAGATCGCCGCGCCGCCCGGTCCGTAGCCCTCGTACGTCAGCTCTTCGTAGACGCTGCCCTCGAGCTCGCCGGTGCCCTTCTTGATGGCGCGCTCGATGTTGTCGCTCGGCATGTTGACCGCTTTGGCGGCGTCGATCGCGGTCCGGAGCCGGGGGTTGCCGCCGGGATCGCCGCCGCCGCTCTTCGCGGCTACGGTGATCTCACGGATGACTTTGGTCCAGGATGAGGCGCGGCGGGCGTCGGTGACGGCCTTCTTGCGCTTGATCTGTTTCCATTTGCTGTGGCCGGCCATGGCCGAACTCCTTGAAGCTGACGAGGTTTGGGCGGCGGGGAGGCCGGTGCGCGGGGACCTGTCGCGCAGGCGGAAACATAAGCGCGACAGCCGCTTGCGGCAATCGGAAAGGGCGCGCGAGCCCTTGACCCCGCCGAGCCCGGCCGCTAGTCTCCCCGCTCTATGATCCCCACCAGAATTTGGGTCGGCATGGCGATCGCGTGGCGCTTGTCGCGTGCAAGGACGACGCTCCGCAGATGCCGAATATTTCGCAGGTCTTTCCCCATCTTCCCGTGCCGCCCAATGCCGGCGTGGTGTCGCGGAGCGGTGGCGCCGACGCGCTCCAGCTCACGCTGATGTCTGCTGTCAAGGCCAAGGAGGTGGAGAAGTATTACCGCGCCGTGCTAAGCAAGAACGGATGGCGCCTGGTGAACGACATGCGAAATCAGGACGGGTCGGTGGCGCTCTATGCCGAGCGGAGCGGGCCGCCGCTCTGGGTGCGCATCAAGAGCACAGATGACAGCGCGGCAACGTTGGTGGAGCTGACGGGAGCGGTGCTGCCGGACACCGGCAAAGGCGCCAAGCCGGCCTCCTGACGGCCGGTTAGGTCGAGGGGTCCAGCATGTCCTCGAACCGCAGCCACTGCGGGTAGAAGAAGAGGTCCACGAACCCGGTCGGGCCGTTCCGGTTCTTCGCCACGATCAGCTCGGTCGCCCCCTCCACTCCCTGGCCCGGCCGGTACATCTCCTCCCGGTAGATCGCCAGCACCAGATCCGCGTTCTGCTTGATGCTGCCGAGGCCGCCCAGGTCGTCGAGGGTCGGCCGGGGATCGGGCCGCGCCGCGCGGTGGCGGGGAAGCTGGGCCGTCGCGAGGACGGTGAGATCCCGGTCTACCGCCACCGCCTTCAGGGCGCGCATCGCGAGGGCGACCCGCTCCTCCAGCCGAGCCGCGGGCCGGGGTGACGGGCGCGAGCTGGAGCGAGTCCACCACCAGCAGCGCCCGGGGCGCGATGTCGAGCGCCTCGCGCACCTCGTCGAAGCTCTCGCCGAGAAGTGGGCGGAGCAGCAGCGGAATGTCGCGCAGCCGGTGCGCCGCGCCGCCCACCGCGGCGCGCGCCGCGGGGTCGAGCCGGCCCTGGCGCAGGTCGTCCACCGGCGCCTTTCCCTCCAACGCCAGCGCCCGCTCCATCACCCGGTCGGGGCTCATCTCGCCGGAGAGGTACAGCGTCGGCACGCCGGCCCGCGCGGCCCGGATCGCGATGCCGAGCGCGAGCGCGGACTTCCCGCTGCCCACGTCGCCGGCCAGGATCGACGATGTCCTGCCGCCGAAACCCGCCGCCGAGCATGCGGTCGAGCGAGGGAAACCCGCTCGGTACCGTGTCCGGCGCCGGGGCGCCCGGCGCCATGGCGTCGATCCGGGCCACCAGTGCCTCGACCGATCCGCCTCCTTCTCCCGGGCCTCGCATCGCCTAGCGCTCCGCCCGCAGCAGGGCCCGCGCGGCGCGCGCCGCCTGCGCCACGGCATCGCCGGCCTCGGTGCCGCCGGCCTCGCGGGCCGGCGCGACCAGCTGACTCAGCACCTGCACGGCAGTCTCCGATCTGGCGTCGCGAAGCTGGCTGATCGCCGCCGCCAGCGCGCGACGCAGCGGCGGCGGCAGCGTGAGGCTGGAGAGCCGGTGCTCCAGCGCCTGGAGTCGGCGCCGGTGCGCCCGCTCGGCGGGCGGCTCCCGCACCAGGTCCTGCGCCACCCGCAGCGTGAGCCAGAGCGCGAAGATGCCCTCGCGTCTCGGCCCGCGCCCGGTCTGGGGCAGCAGCGTGAGCAGCGCGCTCGCGGCCGGATCCCAGCCGGTCACGCCAGCGCCTTCGCGAGGCGTGGCGAACACCAGATCGGGCGGCATCTGCTTCATGCAGCGGTGATGACCCAAGGGGCAGCGGGCGCTCGCCGTGGCGCTGCACGGCCGGCAGGGCAGGTCGAGCTCGACGACGCCCGCGTCGGAGTTGTAGGGGAAGAACCCGAACTGCCGCACGGTGGGCCCGAAGAGCGCCACGACCGGCGTGCCCACGCCCGTCGCCATGTGCATCACCCCGGTGTCGCCGGAGATGAGCACCTCGGCGCGCCGGATGACGGCGCCGGTCTCCTGGAGGTCCCAGGTTTCCGGCCACGCTCGCGACGCACGACCCCTCCGCGCTCGGCGATGTGCTGGCGCCAGTTGCGACGTCGTCGGGTCCGCCCAACACGGCCACATCGGCGCCGGTCGGCGTGATCCGCCGGACCAGCTCCACCCAGTACTCCGCCGGCCAGCGCTTGGTGGCGTGCGCCGCGCCCGGCGCCATCGCCACGATCGGCCGCTTGTCCGACCCGATGCCGGCCAGCCTCTCGGCCGCGCGCTCGTCCGCCTCCTCGCTCGAGGAAGAAGTCCGGCGGTGCCGCCGTCGGGTTCGACGTCGAGCTCGGCCGCGGCCTCGAAGTAGCGCTCCGCCACAGGTACCTGCGCCGTAGATGTTGCGCTTGACGGTGATAAGGAGCGCTCGCTCCAGGCGGCGCTTGGCGTAGGAGCGCCACGGACCCGGCGCGAGCCGCCGCAGCGCGTGACTCCGGAGGTTGCCGTGCAGGTCGAGCAGGTGGGTGTAGCTGACGCCCTTGATCCGCTCGGCGATCGCCCGGATCCCTTCGCCGGGGGCGACGCCGAGCACCTCGCTCACGTGCGGATTGTCGCTCAGCAGGGGGACGTACTGCTCCTTGGTGAGCACGGCGATCCGGGCCCCCGGTAGTCGGCCGCGGATGGCTCGGAGGAGCGGGGTGATGAGGAGAATGTCCCCGATGGCGCTGAAGCGGACGACGAGAATGTCGGGCGCCGGGGCTAGGCTGTCGGTCACGGGAGAGCGAGGGTGTCGGTCACGGGAGAGAATGTAGAGGAACAGCGGGAAAAGTGAAAAGTGAACGGTGAACGGGGGTGGCGACGCAGAGGTGCCCCCCGTTCACCGTTCACTTTTCACCTTTCCCGCCGTTCCCGCTCCCATCCCCGTCATGCGCGATCTCTGGCATGCGCTATCTTTCCCTCATGCCCCGTCCCAAGAGCATTCTCTGGGTGGACGACGAGGTCGAGAGCCTCACGTCCCACGTCCTCTTCCTGGAGGAGCAGGGGTTCGCCGTGGAGACCACCACCCACGGCGACGACGCCCTCGCCTTGCTCCAGCGCCAGTCGTACGGCGTGGTCCTGCTCGACGAGCACATGCCCGGCCGCCGGGGGCTCGATCTCTTCCGGGCCATCCGCACCATCGACCACGGCATGCCGGTGGTGATGGTCACCAAGAGCGAGGAGACCGAGACCCTCAAGGACGCCATCGGCTCCGATATCTCCGACTACCTGATCAAGCCGGTCAACCCGCGGCAGATCCTCTCGGTCGTCACCCGGCTGCTCGACGGCGACCGGATCCGCCAGCAGCGCCTTTCCCGCGACTTCGCGACCCGGTTCCGGGACCTGGAGGCCCGGCGCGGCGGCCCGCTGGCCTGGCGCGAGTGGGTCGAGCTGGTGGCCGAGCTGGCCGAGTGGGAAGTTCGGCTGGGCCAGGCCGACGAGCCGGGGCTGCAGGATGCGCTCCGGACGTTGCAGGAAAGCCTCCGGCAGGACTTCGCCCGCTACCTCCAGCGCAACTACGCCAGCTGGCTCCACGACGGGGAGAGCGACCGGCCGCCGCTCTCGGTGGACATCGGCGCCGAGTTCCTCCGGCCGGTGCTCGACCTGCACGGGAAGGCGCTGCTGGTGGTGGTGGACTGCCTCCGCCTCGATCAGTGGGCGATGATCCGCCCGCTCATCGGCTCCCGGTTCGACATCGAGACCGCGCTACTACTTCTCGATCCTGCCGACGGCCACCCCGTTCGCGCGGAACGCCATCTTCAGCGGGCTCTTCCCGGCGGAGATCAAGGCGCGCTATCCCCGCTGGTGGACCGACAACGAGGAGTCGAGCCTCAACGCCCACGAGGCCGAGCTGCTCACCGAGCAGCTCAAGGAGCTGACCGGCCGCCAGGTCCCGGTGCACTACGAGAAGGTGTTCACCGCGGCCGACGGCGACGGCCTGCTCCGCCGGCTGCCGGCGCATCTGGCGCAGGACGGCGTCACCGCGCTGGTCTTCAACTTCATCGACCAGCTCACCCACGGGCGGACCGAGAACTCGACGCTCTACGAGGTGGCCCGCGACACCTCGGCGCTCCGGAACCTGACCCGGACCTGGTTCGAGCGCTCGCCGCTGTGGGACGCGCTCCGCGAGGCCGAGCGCAGGCGCGTGCCGGTGCTGCTCACGACGGACCACGGCTCGATCCACTGCCACACGCCCGCGACGGTCTTCGCCAAGCGGGACACCACCGTCGAACCTGCGCTACAAGTTCGGCGACGACCTCCGGGCCCAGGATGCCGACGCCGCGCTGGTGGTGGACGACCTGCCGGCCTTCGGACTCCCGCGCGCGGGCGCCGGGCACCCGGCTGCTCCTCGCCACGGGGGACCGCTTCTTCGTCTATCCCACCAAGCTTCGCGAATACCAGGCGCGGTACCGCGGCGCCTTCCTCCACGGCGGCGTGTCGCCCGAGGAAGTCATTCTCCCCATCGCCCTGCTCACCCCGCGTAACGCCTGACGGTGCGGACCGAGCGTCGGCTTCTCCGGCTGGTGCGGCCGTACTGGGGTCTGCTGGCCGCTGGAATCGTCGTCACCTTCCTCGCCTCGGTGCTCGACGGATTCGTCGCTCGTCATTCTGATCCCGCTGCTCAAGAACCTGTTCGGCACCGCCGGCGAGCTGCATGCCGGATCGACCCAGCTCGAGGCGCTGGTGGACCGGTTGATCCGAGCCGCTGGTGGCGGGCCTCTCGCCCGCCGAGGCCGCGGGCCGGCTGGTCGTCGTGCTGGTCGTGGGACTTCTCCTCAAGAACTCACTGTCCTATCTGTCCAGCCAGATCACCGTCCGGGCGCAGGAAGGGCTGGTGCGCGATCTCCGCACCCGGCTCTTCGATCACCTGCTCACCCTCGATCTCGGCTTCTTCCAGCGCACCCGCGCCGGCCAGGTCATCTCCGGCGATGATGACGGAGGTGGATCAGACCAAGGCCGTGATCACCGCCTCGCTGGTCTCGCTGTTCCAGAACCTGGTCGTGGTCGGCGTGACGCTGGTGGTGCTGAGCCAGATCTCGATGAGGCTCACGCTCTTCACCCTGGCCTTCGTGCCGCTGCTGGTGATGCTGCTCCAGCGGCTGGTCGGCCGGCTCCGGCGCCACGCCCGGGCCCGGAGCAAGGAGCGGGGCGAGGTGACCGCGACCGTCACCGAGCGGATCGGCGCTATCCGGCTCATCCGATCCTATGGCGAAGAGAGCCGCGAGATCGGCCGGCTTCGACGCCCAGACCAACCGTTACCGGAAGCAGGTGATCCGGACCCAGCGATTCTCCTCGCTCACCAGCCCGATCACCGAGGTCTTCTCCGGGTTTCTCGTCCTCCTCATCATCTGGGCCGCGACCCGGCCCGAGCTGCTGGGGCTCGAGGCCCCGCTCGCCCCCGCCACGATCATCGTCTTCCTGATGGCCGCGCTCCGGCTCACCTCCCCGCTCAAGACGATCTCCGGCTTTCCCGCGGTGATGGCGCTCGCGCTGGCGAGCGCGGAGCGGATCTTCCAGCTGCTCGACGAGCCCTCCAAGGAGGCGGACCGACCCGGCGAGGGCGAGGCGAGCTTCGAGCGCGAGATCGCGTTCGACCGCGTCACCTTCCGCTACGGCGACGGGGAGCCGGTGCTGAGCGACGTCTCGTTCGCCATTCCCAAGGGGACGGTCGTAGCGCTGGTCGGGCCCTCGGGCGCGGGGAAGACCACGCTCGCGGATCTCCTTCCCCGATTCCACGACCCGACCTCAGGCGAGATCCGACTCGACGATGTCCCCCTCACCCGGCTCAAGCGCCGCTCGCTTCGCGCCCTCATGGGGGTGGTGAGCCAGGATACCGTGCTGCTCAACAACACGGTGTTCGCCAACATCGCGTACGGCTCGCCCGGGGCCTCACGGGAGCGGGTCGAGGCGGCCGCCGAGGCGGCCAACGCCGCCGGATTCATCCGCCTGCTCCCGCAGGGCTTCGACACCGTGCTCGGCGAGCGGGGCACCAGGCTTTCGGGCGGCCAGCGGCAGCGGATCGCCATCGCCCGCGCCCTCCTGCGCGACCCGCCGATCCTCATCCTGGATGAAGCCACCAGCGCGCTCGACACCGAGTCGGAGCGCCTGGTGCAGCAGGCGATCGACCGGCTGATGCGGGAGCGGACGGTGCTGGTGATCGCCCACCGGCTCGCCACCGTGCGGGATGCCGATGAGATCGTCGTGCTCGACGATGGCCGGGTGGTGCAGCGAGGTACCCACGAGGAGCTGTACCGCGCCGGCGGGCTCTACCGGCGGCTGCACGATCTCCAGTTTCGCGAGGACGACGTCGCGGTCGGAGCGCGCGGACCCTGAAGTCGAGGCGCGGAGGTTGTCATCCGGCGTCCGCTCGCTAGCTTCCGGGTTTCTTCAGCGATTCTGACCCCAATGAACCATCTCGAGAACACTCGCGTGCTGCTGGTCGGCGCCTTCGACGATGCGATGCATGCGCACGCGTCGCTGCGTGGCCGCGCGCTCGAGCGCCTCGGCTGCCGAGTCAGCTGCTTCAATCTGGTGGGAACCGGCGGGCTGTTGAGCCGTCTCCGAAGGGCCGGACTGCACGACCGGATGGTCCGGGCGCTCAGGCAGACGGACCCGGCCCTCGTCCTGGTGCTGGAGGGGAGCCAGTTGCCGCCGGAACTGGTGGCGGAGCTGAAACGAGAGGCCGGGGCGCTCTGGGTCAACTGGTTCTGCGACGAGCGGCGAACCCACGCCTCCATTTCGGCGCTCGCGGCGGCCTACGATGTCGTGTTCGTGGCGGGGAGCGCCGTGGCGGAGGCCGGCGAGACGATCGGCCTCCCCCCCATGCACTACCTCCCTCCCGGCTGCGATCCGTCGGTCCACCGCCCGATGCGCTCGCGCGACCAGTTCCGCGCCAACGTGGTCTTCGCGGGCACCGCGACCCCGCATCGCGAGCGGCTGCTGTCCGAGCTGGTCGAGTTCGGGCTCGCGGTCTGGGGACCGGGTTGGCGGAAGACCAAGCTGCGGGACTACTGCCGCGGCGAGCTGCTGGATCACGGCGACTACATCCGCGCCTACGCCGGCGCGTCGGTGGCGGTCAACGTCCAGTGCTCGGGGGACAGCGCCGGTGACGACCCGGGCTGCAACCGGCGGCTCTTCGAGCTCGCCGCGATCGGCGTTCCCCAGGTGGTCGAGGATCGTCCCGACATCCACCGGCACTTCCGCGAGGGATCCGAGATCCTGGTGGCCCGCTCGGCAGCCGATTTCAAGGGACTGCTCGCCGAAGCGCTCCAGGACCGCGCCTGGTCGGAACAGGTCGCCGCCGGCGCGCGGCAGCGGGCACTCACGGAGCACACCTACATGCACCGCCTCGCGGTACTGCTCGGGGCGGTAGGGGTGGCGGAGCCACAAACCGCGTAACCGCTCACGCTTTTCTCCATTACCCAATCAGCGTCCCCTCCGGCAACGCCCCCGTGGTGAGATAGTGCCGAAACATCCGCACATACCCCTCGGCCATCGCGTGGTGGGTGAAGTGCCGCTCCACCCGGGCGCGGCACACCTCCGGCGCGATCGCATCCAGCGCCGGGCGCCGCTCCACCAGCTCCTCCAGAGTGTCCCCCAGCGCGCCGACGTCCGGTGAGATGATCTCCGGCAGGGAGCCGCGGCCGGTGCCCAGCACCGGCGTGCCGCTCACCATCGCTTCGATCAGCGTGATGCCGAACGGCTCGTCCCAGAGCGCGGGCATCCAGAACGTCTTCGCTCCCGCCAGCAGCTCCATCTTCCGGGCTCCGCCGACTCGGCCGACGTAGCGCACGTACCGGCTGAGGCTCGGCCGCCACCCGCCCGCGATCACCATCCGCCGCCGCAGCCGCCTGGCACCCGAGGCCGCCCAGCGGTAGCCCTTCACGCCGTGCAGCCGGCCGAGGAAGAGGTCGTAGTCGTCCTTGTGATCGCGGAACCGGTATTCCGCGGGATCCACGCCGTTGTAGACGAAGGCGCGGCCGCCGTGCCGCTCGGCGTGGTTCCGGCTGAGATAGAGGGTGTTGGGCGCGCCGGTGGTCCCCGGCTTCCAGTTGCCGGCGAGACGGCGGATCCACGGCACCTCGGGCGGGGTTCGGAGCGGCGCGCAGGCGAGCACGATGTCCAGACTCGGCGGCAGCAGCGGCCGGATATCGAACTCGGGCCGGCGGGCCTCGGCGATGGACACCGGCACCAGCGTCGCCTCCGGCACGACCGACCCGTGCCCCGCGACGAGGGTGACTCGATGCCCGGCGGCGGCGAGGCCCCGGGCGAGCGAGACGACCATCCGCTGGGTGCCGCCGTAGTCGGGGACCGGAAGCCGGTCCCAGAAGAAGAGAGCGATATGCATGGCGCGCCAAATCTATGCATCTTGACCCTCGATGCCTCTTCGCGTCATGCAGGTCCTGCATCAGGGTGGCGGAGCGGGGTCGGTGACGTCCACCCTGCACCTCAGCCTGGCGTTGCGCCAGGCGGGCGTGGACGTGGTGTTCGTGTGCCCGCCCGAGACCGAAGTCGAAGCCCTCGCATCGGACGGCAAGCTTACGGTGCGGCCGCTGGCGCTTCGGCCCGGCGCCCGCCGTGCCAACGCGGCGGCACTCGCCGAAGTGATCGCGAGACATCCGGTGGCCCTGGTCAACTCGCAGAGCGCGCGCGACCGCGAGGCCCTGACCTGGCTTCGCCTGACCGGGCGCCTGCCGCTGCCGCTGGTCTTCACCCGCCGGCAGATGCCGCGGACGTTCGTGGTGGAGAACTGGCTGGCGTCCCGCGCCGCCGATCGGGTCGTCGCGGTGAGCACCGCCGTCGCCGCCGCGCTCCGCCGGAAGGGCACGCCCGCGCGAAAGCTCGCCGTGATCCCCAATGGTCTCGTGACCGCGCGAGTGGACCGACCGGTCTCCGACCGCGCCATCTTCGATTGGAAGGATCGAATCGGGTGGGATCCGAAGCGACGTACGATCGGGATTCTCTCACGGCCCAAGGATCAACACGTCGTCCTCGAGGCGCTGGCCCGAGTGGCGACGCCGGTGCGCCTGGTGCTCGCGGGAGTCGATCCCGTCGGGCCCATCGCCGCACGGGCCCGCGCAGTGGGCGCCCCGCACGCGGTGGTCTGCATTCCCTTTACGGCGGAGGTGGCGCCGCTGTACCGGCTGCTGGAGGTCGCCCTGCTTCCATCGCGCATAGAGGGCTTCTCGCAGGCCCTGCTGGAGGCGATGGCGCTGGGTAAGCCGGTGATCGCCTCGGCGGCGGGCGGCAACCTCGACCTGGTCCGCCACGAGACTGACGGTCTCCTCGTCCCGCCGCTGGAGCCGGAGGCGTGGGCCGGCGCAATCGAGCGCCTGCTCAACGACCTCTCGCTCGCGGCCCGGCTGGGGGCCGCCGCCCGGGAGACCGCGCGGGTCACTTTCAGTCTCGATCGCACGGTGGAACGGACGCTCGAGCTCTACCGGTCGCTCCCCGGCGTCCCGCTTGCTCCGGCTGCTCCCATCCGGTGAGATTCTCTCGCCCATTCATTCCCGAGCGGAACGAGCGCGTGGTCAAGATTTCCGGATTCACCATCGTCAGGAACGCGATCAAGCTGGACTTCCCCGTGGAAGCCAGTATCCGGTCGATTCTGCCGGTGTGCGACGAGATCGTGGTGAACGTGGGCCGGTCGGAGGACGACACCCTCGCGCTGGTCCGCTCCATCGCCGACCCGCGGATCCGGATCCTCGAGACCGACTGGGACATGACCCGGCGCAACACGGTGCTCGGCCACGAGACCCTGCGGGCGATGCGGGCCTGCGCCCATCCCTGGGGCGTCTACATCCAGGCCGACGAGGTGCTGCACGAGCGGGGAGCAGCCGCGCTGTTCGAGGCGATTTGTGAGCACGACGGCGACCCGCGGATCGAAGGACTCTTGGTTCGATACCTGCACTTCTACGGTGGCTTCGACACCATCGCGACTCACCGCCGCTGGTACCGGCGCGAGGTACGTGCGGTGCGCCTCGACCCGGCGCTCGATATTCGACCCTACCAGGGCGCGCAGGGTTTCCGGGTGGGGCAGGAGCACCGGAGGATTCGCGCTCGGCTCACCGGTGCGGAGATGTTCCACTACGGCTGGGCTCGACCGGCCCAGGCGCTGCGAGAGAAGCGGGAACTGGGGAAGACGATGTACCCCTGGCGCGATGCCGACGAGCGCAAGCCGCTCCTCGCGTGGATACCCGGCATCCGGCCGTTTCAGGGCGCACACCCATCGGTGGCGCGCGAGTGGATCGAGGCTCGACGGCTCGATCCCGAGCGGGTCATCGCCCCGAGGCAGTTCCGCTGGAGGTTTCTGCGTTACTACGTGTCAGAGGCGATCGAGCGGCTGACCGGTGTCCGGGTGTTCGAGTTCCGGAACTACACGATCGTCTGATGCGACCAGGCGCAGATCGTACTCCCTACCGGAGAGCAACAGCTCGAGGCGTCGGGCGTAGGTGTGGTGTTGGAGCGCGTGTGCCCGACCCGCCTCCGCAATGCGGCACCGCTCCGTCGGGCTGGCAAGATAGTGTCGCACCTGCTCGGCCGCGTCGGAGGTGGATCGGTACCAAGCGCAGTGCCGCCGGTCCACGGCGAAGCACTCGATGTCCGGCACGTACGGCCCGAGATAGAACCCGCCGCATCCCATGACCTTCCACATGCGGTTGGAGGCAGACGCCCGGTCCGCGTCCTGTTCCGGCTGGGCGCTCGCTCCGAGAGAGATTCGTGCGCCCCTGATCACCTGCCGGAGCCGATGTCCGTGGACCGGCCCATCTGTTATCGGTAGGTCGGCGGGCGCGTGCTCCCAACCGGGTCCCCGCAGCTGCAACTTGCAGACGGCCGCGACCGCGCGCAGCACCGCGTAGCGGTGGGGGTATTGCCCGGAGCCGACGAAGCTGGCCTCGCAGACGAAGCCGGGAGGCGTGGTCGTTGCCGGGAAGTCTCGCGTGGGATCCACGCCCTGGGGCAGGAATCGCACCTCCTCGATGCCCGCGGCCCGATAATCGTCGACCTGCGCGAGATAGGTGATGTACATCCGGCGCACCAGGCGACCCAGCGCGAGGACCTGCGGCCTCGGCTGGGCATCGAAGTACCAGAAGGCCGCCTGGCGCCCTCGAAGGATCGCGCCGAGCGCCGTCTCGCCTGCGAGGATCGCGTGGCGCGTCAGTAACACAAAGTCGGGCTCGAAGGCCTCGGCCCAGTAGCGAATGGCCTGCCGGGCGAGCGGGCCGGCATACCGCGACCAGCCTACTACATTGACCAGCCGGCACTCGTGCCCCAGTGAGCGTGTCGCGTGCACGATGGACGCTTCAGTCTTGTGGGCACCGCTGGCGCCCAGCACCACGACTCGCATGCGCCAAAGTATAAAACTCTCCGGGAGAATGATCGGAAGTGGCGGATGACCTGCGGTGGTTCGCCTCCAATCCCTACACTGCCCTCGTCGTGCCGCACCTCCGTCGGCTCGGCCTCGCGGTTGCCACCGAGGGCGAGCGCCCCGCCCGCCTGGTGGTTGCCATGTCCGGGACCACGGCGGTGCCAGCCTGGCGATTTGCGCGGCTCCAGGGTGCCCGACTGCTGCTCTACCTTTGGGACCTTCCGCCTGGAGGCAGTGGTCGCGGTCGCCCCGACCCGGTCTGGTGGTTTGCCGGAAGATTCCTGCGGATCCCACGGCCCTGGGGGGGCTACGGCCGTGGCGGGCACTACAGCCGGCTCCGCTACATCGCCGCCAGGGCCGACGCGGTCTGGGTGCCGAGCGAGATGACGCAGGAGACTGTGGCGGAGCGCTTTGATGTCCGCGCCCAACGGGTACCATACTGCTACGACTCTGACCGGTTCGTGCCGAAGGCTGACACCGGTGGCGAGGCGACCGGAACGGCTCCGCCGACGCTCCTGACGGTGTCGCGTCTCCGTCGCCACAAGAATCAGGCGACCCTGCTCCACGCGGCTGCTCTGTTGGAGCGTCCTGTTCGAGTTCGTCTGATCGGGCGTGGCCCGCAGCAGGGGAACCTCGAAGCCCTCGCGGCCCGACTCGGCGTGACCTGTACCGTCGAGACGGCGGCCGATGACCGGACTGTCACCCGATCATACCACGAGGCGGCAGTGGCGGTCTGTCCGAGCCGCTTCGAGGGGTTCGGCCTCACGCCGATCGAAGCGGTGGCCTCCGGCGTGCCTGTGGTGGCGTCGGACATTCCGCCGCACAGAGAGTTTGTGGGGCGGGCGGCGCGGTTCGCACCACCTGACGATCCCGCCGCACTGGCGGGAGCGATTGCCGAGGCGCTCGATTCCCGGCCTGCGGACCCCGGCCTGGTCGCCGATCTCACCATCGCGGCGGCGGCTAACCGATTTCTCGGCTTGCTCGAGCATCTCCTGGGCTAGATTGGGGCACCATCAGCCGACCGTCGGGTTGCCATGTCCACGGGCCGCGGCCCCCCATTCGGCGGCGCTTAACACGGGCGGCGTATAGATGAACTCCGTGCGCAACTCCGCGGCCGGCGAGAAGTACGACCGGCTGTATCGGGCCTGGGTAGAGCGTCAAGGCCCGCGGGGACGCGACCTCGAATGGCGGATGTCACACCTCCTTTGGCGCCATCGGGCCCTGCTCCGGCGCTACCCTCCCCGGGGAAAGCGGGTGCTCGACTTCGGCTGTATGGACGGCGTCTTTACCATCAAGGCGCAGGAGCTCGGAGGCGACGCCGTAGGTTATGACATTTCACCCGCGGCTATCGCGCAGGCCGAGGCGTTTCGCGGTGCGATGGCCGGGCCGGTGTTCACCACCACACCTCCCGAGCGCGGCCGATTCGACGTGGTCTACTGCCAGGAGGTGATTGAGCATGTCGAGGACGACTCGAGGCTGATCGGCGAATTGGTGAGCTATCTCGCGCCGGGGGGTCTGGTGGTAGGGACGACGCCCGTTGGCAAATATTTCTGGGATCCGGACCACAAGCGCGTGTATGACGAGGTGCTGCTTCAGCGGACCCTGGCGCCGTGGGGCCGGGTTCGTCTGCGCCGCTACTACCGAACTCGCCTCAGGAACCTTCTCCCGGTCCGGCAGGCCGGGGCAGCCGTCTTCATTTTCGAGGTCGCGCCACGCTTTCGCTCCGCCAGTTTATAGAGCTGCCATGCGTGTAGCCTTGCTGACCTCCGCCAACGGCTGGCGCGGCTCCGGATCGAGCTACGCCAAGCTGGCCCGCGGTCTTGGCGAGCGCGGCCACGTGGCCCACCTGGTGACGGCCGCGCCCCGGCTCACGTCCCGCCTGGTTGCGATGGACCTTCCCGTGACCGAGATCCCGGGTCGAAACACCGGACCGCGGGAAGTGTGGGCGCTGCTCCGGGCCCTCCGAAGGATTCGCGCCGATGCCCTGGTGGTGGACACCCCGCGCGATGTCCGTCTCGCCGCCTACGCCACCCTGCTGCACTCCGCGCGCATCGTCTACCGCTACAACCTGAACTACCGCCGGCCCCGCAACGACCTGATGGACCGCGCCTACCTGAAGCGCGTCAGCGCCTGCGTCTACCAATCCCGGTACATCCAGGAGGAGGCGGTCGCCCAGGTGCCCTGGATAAGGCGGATCCGTGGCTTCCGGATTCCGAACGGCTATGACCTCGAGCGCTACGCCCCATCCCCCGAGGGGGGTAGCGCCTTCCGCGAGCGCTACCTGATCCCTGCCGACGCGCAGGTCGTGCTCACCACGGCCAAGCTCACCCGGAACAAGGGCCACGAGGTGGCGATCGCGGCCCTCGGCAAGCTGAACGCCTCGGGGACGCCGGTCCTCTACCTCGTCTGCGGCGATGGCGCGCGGGAGTCGGAGCTCAGGGGCCTCGCCCGGTCCGCGGGGCTGCCAGCGGTGTTCACCGGCCTGCTGGAGGCCGCGGATATCGTGGGCGCGCTCGCCGCCTCGGACGTGGTGGTGCATCCGTCGCTCAATGAGATCTTCCCCAACGCGGTCGGCGAGGCGATGGCGTGCGCACGACCGGTCGTCGCGGCCGATGCTGGCGGCACCGGCGAGCTGCTCGGCCGCGACGGCGAGACCGGCATCCTGGTGCCGCCGGGTGATGCCGATGCGCTGGCGGCGGCGGTGCGGCAGCTTCTCTCCGACCCGGCGCGGCGCGAGCGGCTGGGTGCCGCTGCCCGGCGCCGGATCGCCACCGAGTTCCCGGTCGGGCGGATGATCGACGGCTACGAGGCCGCGCTGCTCGCGCTCATCGAGTAGATTCACCGCATGGCGCCGCAGCTCCTGCTCACCTACGACTTCCCTCCGATAGGCGGCGGCATCGCACGGTGGATGGGGGAGCTGGCCAAGCGGTACCCGCCCGGGTCGCTGGTGGTCTCCACCGGCCAGCACCCCGATGCCTCCGAGGTGGACGCCACCTTCCCCAACCGGGTGGACCGGCTCCCGCTGGCCGCCCGGCGGCTCCGGAGCCTCCAGGGACTGCTCTTCTGGTCCCGGCGCGCCGCCATGCTTACCCGGCAGTGCGGTGTCGAGTTCATCTGGTGCGGCAACATGAAGCCCGCGTCCTACCCGGCGAAGTGGACCATGGAGCGGCTCGGCATCCCGTTCGGCGTTCTGCTGCACGGCGGCGACCTCCTGATCCTCCAGCACCAGGTCCACCAGTCGCTGCTCAAGCGCAGGACGGCGCGCGCGCTCCTCGCGTCGGCCGCGGTGCTGGTGGCCAACAGCCGGTGGACCCGCGACTGCTGTCTCACCCTCCTGAGCGAACTGGAGATCGAGCCGGCGGAGCGCCAGGTGCAGATCGTGCCGCTCGGCGCCGATCACGTCTTCTTTCGCCCCGGCGTGGACGTCACCGACGCGCGGGAGCGCTACGGCCTGGGCCAGGGCCGCTGGCTGCTGTCGGTCGCCCGGCTGGCGCGCCACAAGGGCATCGACACCGCGCTTCGGGCGCTCGCGCATCTGCGGGACCGGTACCCAGACCTGCGGTATGCCGTGGTGGGATCGGGCGAGGAATTGGGCCCGCTGGGGGAGGAGGCCCGCGAGCTCGGCGTCGCGGACCGGGTGCGGTTCCTCACCGACGTCCCCGATCGCGACCTGCCGGCGATCTACAATTGCGCCGAAGTGTATCTCGGCGTGTCCCGGCTGATGGAACAGCGGGTCGAAGGGTTCGGCATCTCCATCGCGGAGGCGTCGGCCTGCGGCCTTCCCGTGATCGCGGGCCGGAGCGGGGGCATCCCCGAGGCGGTGCGGGACGGTGAGACCGGTCTGCTGGTGGACGCCGAGCGCGCCGAGGCGGTGAGCGAGGCGCTCGGTCTCCTGCTCGACGACCCCGCGCTCCGCGCCAGGCTCGGCGGCGCCGGTCGTCGCGCGGTGGAGACGTACTACAACTGGGACCGGGTGGCGGGAGATCTCGCCCGGATCGGACACGAATTCGGCGGCGCGGTCGCACGAGAGGCGGTTTCCTGATGGTCCACACGCTCGCACGCCCGGCCGCGGCCGACGAGTACGACGGCCAGTATCGCGCCTGGCTGGAACAACACGGCCCTCGCGCGCTCGATCTCGACTGGCGGCTCACCCACCTGGAGTGGCGGCAGCGGGTGCTGCTCCGCCGCTATCCGCCGGAAGGGAAGCGGGTGCTCGACTTCGGCTGCATGGACGGGGTGTTCACCCTGCGGCTCCAGCAGATGGGCGCGGAGGCGGTGGGCTACGACATCTCACCCGCCGCGATCGCGCAGGCGAAGCAGTTCCGCGCGACCGCGGCACGTCCCGTCTTCACCAACGTGCCGCCGGGCCCGGGCCAGTTCGACCTGATCTACTGCAGTGAGGCGCTGGAGAACGTGGGCGACGACTCGGCGCTGGTGGGAGAGCTGGTGGGCTACCTGACGCCCGGGGGATCGGTGGTGGGCACCACGCCGATCGGCGAGGAGGGCGGCGATCCGGCTCAGCGGGGCATCTACGATCAGGCTCAGCTCAAGCGCGCGCTGTCGCCCTATGGCCGGGTTCATGTCTTCCGCTACGCGCGCCGCCCGGTGCGCGATCGCCTGCCCTTCCGGAAGACGAAAGGCGGCAGGCTCTTCCTGTTCCAGGTTACGCCGCCGAATCCTCCGGGCGAACGCTGATGGCGTAGGTCGGGCAGTTCAACACGTACGCCCCGTCGATCGGCGACCAGGTCTGGATCGGGCTGTGCACTTCCGCCTTCCCCCGGGCGTCAAGCCGGAAGACCTTCGGCGCCTGCACCACGCAAGCACCGCACCCCACGCAGCGCTCCTCGTCTACCAGCACTCGCAGCCTGCGCGTGGGATGCAACCCCCGGGGCACCGCGTCGAGCTTTCCGCCGAGGCTGTCGAGCGCGTGCGCGGTCGCGCTATAGCCAGCCTGGAGCAGCTCCTCGTTGCGGTCGAAGGCGAACATCGAGATGTGCTCGACCCGCGGCTGCACCAGGATGAGCGGCGGACCCTGCCAATCGCGGAGCTGGCCGTCGATCTGGGTCTGCATCACGATCTCGAGTCCGCGGATGTAGGTCGCGGCGAAGCCCTCGGTCTCGTCGGAGGAGCGCACCACGCTGGTCGCCGCGACGTTGACCGCGAGGATCGGCCCGCTGCCGAGCGACGCCGCGAGCCGCACCGGCAGGTTCTCCACCACGGCGCCGTCCACGTAGGCGCGGCCGTTGATGATTCGGGGCGGGAAGATGCCCGGCAGGGCGCAGGAGGCGACCACCGCGTCGGCGACCTTCGCGTCGAGCAGGCCGGGGAGACCCCACATGACCTGGATGCCGGAATGGAGGTCGGCGGTGTTGACCAGCAGGCGCCGGGAGAGGTCGCGGAAGGTGATGTCACCGACCAGGCTCTGGACCAGAATCTCGAGCGGCTCCCGGCGGTAGAGGGCGGGCGCCATCAGCCGGCGGAACGCGACATCCGCCCGGGCGACCTGGAAGATGTCCCGCCGCCGCACCAGGCGCGCCCGCGCCTCCATCTGCTCGAGGGGCACCCCGGCGGCCCAGGCGGCGCCGATCAGGGAGCCGATGCTGGAACCCACCACAAGGCTGGGCACCAGGCCCCGCTCCTCCAGGGCCCGGAGCACACCGATGTGGGCGAGCCCCTTAAGGCCGCCGCCACTGAGCACCAGGGTAAAGGGTCGGTCCGGGTTCACTCGCTTGCCCCGGCTGAGGTGGCCTGCGTAACGTACGCCCCAAGAATTTGCAAGAATCGTGCGCCGCGCGCGGTGTGGCCCGACGGTGCAAGTCGGTGCGCGGTTCCCACCTGTTTGGGTAACCCAGATCACGGGACGGATATGGCTCGAGGGGCGCTGGGACCGGTTTACCAGGGCCGTCTCGTCCAATGGGGGGTTGATCCCTGGCCTGGGCGGGGTACGCGTCGATGGCGCCTCAGGGCCGCGGAACGCCCTGCCTCCTGGAGCGGCCGGCCGGTCCCTGATCGGAATCGACACCCTTAGCGGGACATTGTGACCTTGGTGTTTCCACTCGTGGAAGCGAGCGATAAGCGCGTAAAGGGTGAAAAGTGAAAAGCAAAAGGCCAGAAGTGGCTGGAGCCGAGCGGGCCTCCCCAGCGGGGGCCGGGGCGGCCGCCCATTCACCTTTCACTGTTCACTCTTCACGCAGTTACGATGTGGACCTGCTCCGCTCCACCGAATTTCCCTGGACCTCGGATACCATCTACCTCAACAACGCCAGCATCGGCCCGCTGCCCGAGAGCACCAGGCTTGTGCTGGAGGAGTTCAACCGGGGCCGTGCGGCGCCGCACAAGCTGCCGGACCGCGAGCTGTTCGCCATGCTGGCCGACACCCGCGTCAAGATCGCCCAGCTGATCGGTGCGGCGGCGGAGGAGATCGCGCTCACGGTCAACACCGGCTTCGGCATCGGGATGGCGGCCCGGGCACTCCCGCTCCAGCCCGGCGACATCGTCTTGGTGAGCGACAAGGAGTTCCCGGCGAACGTCTATCCCTGGCTCCGCCTCAAGGACCGTGGCGTCGCCATGGAGCTGGTCCCGACCACGGTCGAGGGCTGGCCCGACGAGGCTCGGCTGCTGGAGCGGCTTCGTGATCCGCGGGTGCGAGCCTTGGCCGTGTCGCTGGTGCAGTTCAGCAACGGGTACCTGGTGGATCTCGACCGGCTCTCCGCGGCGACCAGGGAAACCGGAGCGTTCCTGGTGGTGGACGCGATCCAGGGGGTCGGCCAGGTGCCGGTGGATCTCTCCCGGACTCGGGTGGACGTGCTGGCATGCGGCGGGCAAAAGTGGCTGCTCTCGCCCTGGGGGTCGGGCTTCGTCTACGTCCGCCGCGACCTGATCGAAACGCTGGACCCGGCGATCACCGGTTGGCTCTCCTTCGAAGGCACCGACGATCTCACCCGGCTCACCCAGTACGACGACAGGCTGAGGTCCGATGCCCGTCGCTTCGAGTTGATGACGCTGCCTTACCAGGATTTCGCCGGGCTCAACGCTTCTCTGGAGCTGCTGCTGTCACTCGGCATCGAGCGGATCCGGGATCATATCCGCACCCTGCACCAGCCGGTGATCGCCTGGGCCGCCCGGACCGGGGCGCGAATCGCCTCGCCTCCGGGGGCCAGCGGCTCCGGCATCCTGTGTGTCGCCCCCGAGGGTGTCAGGGAGGTGCACCGCCGGCTCAAGGCTGCGCGGATCGTCTGTAGCCTCCGCGAGGGTGCCATCCGGCTCAGTCCCCATTGCTACAACACTGTCGCCGAGATGGAGCGGGTCGCCCACGCGCTCGCGGCGGACTGAGCGAATGCGGGTCGCCTTCCTCACCGCGCTCTTCCCGGTTCTCTCGGACATCCCGTTCCTGAATCAGATCGTCGGGCTCCTCGAGCGAGGCCACCAAGTGGACGTCTACGCCGACGGGCCGCAGGCGGGCGGACCATTTCACCCCGACGTGGAGCGCCTCGGTCTCCAGTCGCTCACCCGGTACCCGTTGCGCTGGCCCGCGGGTCGTCTCGAGCGGTGGCGCGCCGCGGCCCAGGTCGTTCTCGACCATCGAGGAACCGAGCGCCGGGCGCTGCTCCGGACCCTCGACCCATCGCGCTTCTGGCGCCGCGCCTGGACTCTCGACCAGCTCCGCCGCACCGCACGCTTCCTTCCGACCCGATCCTACGACATCTGCTACTGCGCGTTCGGCATGGATGCGCCCCATGCGCTCCGGCTGCGCCGCCTCGGCGTGCTGGGCGGCGAGCTGGTGGTGGCCTTCCGGGGTGCCGACACCACGAAGTACGTTGCTCGAAGGGGGCCGCGGGTCTACGCCCGGACCTTCCGGCAGGCCCGCCTGCTGCTCCCGGTGTGCGACTTTCTCGCCCGGCGGCTGATCGACCTCGGCGCGTCGCCCGAGCGGGTGGTGGTTCACCGCACCGGCATCGACCTGCGCCGCTGGCCGTACCGCGAGCGCGAGCCGATGCCCGACGGACGCCTCCGGCTGGTGACGGTGGGGCGGCTGGTCGAGAAGAAGGGCATCGAGCACGTCCTGCGGGCCGTGCGCCTCTTGGTGGACCGCGGGGTGGACGTCGAGTACCGGATTCTCGGCGACGGCCCCCGGCGCGAGCGGCTGGCCGCGCTGGCCGCGGAGCTCGGAGTGGAGGGTCGCGTCACACTGGGCGGCCGGCACGGCCAGGAGAAGGTGCGCGACGGACTCCAGGGATCCGACGTGCTGGTGGCGGCAAGCGTGACGGCCGCCGACGGCGACGAGGAAGGGATTCCGAACGTGCTGAAGGAGGCGATGGCGTCGGGGATGCCCGTGGTGGGGACCCGGCACGCGGGAATCCCCGAGCTGATCGAGGACGGCGTGTCGGGCCTCCTGGTGCCCGAGCGCGACGAGGCGGCGCTCGCCGGCGCGCTCCAGCGTCTGACCCGGGAGCCCGGGCGGTGGGTTGCCATGGGCCGGGCGGGGCGCGCGAAGATCGAGATGGAATACGACATCGACCGGCTCAACGACCGGCTCGCCGGTCTGCTGGAAAATCTGATCCCTCCGGAGGCGACATCCCGATGACCGGCTTCACCGACATGCTCTCCGCCGGCTACGGCTTCACCGAGCCTGCGATCACCCTCGGCTCCGCGCTCGAAGGCGGTGCGGTCCACCAGGAGCCGAAGGTGAAGGTCCCGATCGCCATGATGAACCGGCACGGCCTGGTGGCGGGCGCCACCGGCACCGGGAAGACCCGGACGCTTCAGCTTCTCACCGAGCAGCTGTCGGCGTCGGGTGTCCCGGTCTTCGTCGCCGACATCAAGGGCGACCTGAGCGGGCTCGCGGTGCCCGGGCAGGCCGACGACAGGGTCTCCGGACGGGCGAAAGACATCGGCTGGACCTGGACCGCGGCGGGCGTTCCGGTCGAGTTCGTGAGCCTGACCGGCGCGCTCGGCGTGCAGCTCCGAGCGACCGTCAGCTCGTTCGGCCCGCTGCTGCTGGGGAAGGCGCTCTCCCTCAACGAGACCCAGACCAGCGTGCTCACCCTGGTGTTCAAGTACGCCGATGACAACCAGCTCCCACTGCTCGACCTGCCCGATCTTCGGGCCGTGCTCCAATACCTGAGTTCCGACGAGGGCAAGGCGGCACTGGAGACCTACGGCGGAATGTCGAAGGCGACCGTCGGCGTCCTCCTCCGCAAGCTGGTGGAGCTCGAGGCACAGGGGGCGGAGCGCTTCTTCGGCGAGCCGGAGTTCGACGTGAGCGACATGCTGCGGACCACGTCGGACGGCCGTGGGGTGGTGACCTGCCTGGAGCTGGCGGACGCGCAGGACCGGCCGGCGCTCTTCTCCACCTTCATGATGTGGCTCCTGGCGGAGCTCTATCACAACCTTCCCGAGGCGGGCGATCTGCCGAAGCCGAAGCTGGTCTTCTTCTTCGACGAAGCCCACCTGCTGTTCGAAGACGCGCCGAAGGCGTTCCTGGACCAGATTCAGCGGGTGGTGCGGCTGATCCGGTCCAAGGGCGTCGGGGTCTTCCTGGTGACCCAGACGCCGAAGGATGTCCCGAGCGACGTGCTGGCCCAGCTGGGCAACCGGATACAGCACGCCCTGCGGGCCCACACGCCGGACGACGACAAGGCGCTGAAGGCCACCGTGCGCACCTACCCCAAGACCGAGTTTTACGACCTCGAAGAGACCCTCACCTCCCTCGGCACCGGGGAGGCGGTGATCACCGTTCTCGACGCGAAGGGAAGGCCCACGCCGGTCGTCGCGGCCCGGCTGATCCCGCCGGCTTCACGGATGGCGCCGCTCAGCCCGGAGGAGCTGCAGGCGGACATCCGGCAGTCGGATCTGCTCGCGGAGTACGGCCACGCGGTGGACCGGGAGAGCGCGCGAGAGATGCTGGCGAAGCGGATGGCTAGGACCGAGGCTCCGACGCCGCTGCCGCCGGACGAGGAGGAACCTCAGCCGGAGCGAAAGGGCAGGGGTCTCGGCAGGACAGCCGCGAAGGCGGCCGGTGTGGCGGTGATCGGGGCGCTCACGTCCACGATCGGGCGGACGGTCGGGCGCGAGGTCGTGCGGGGGCTGTTCGGGTTGCTGGGGGTGAAGCCGCCGCGGACTCGGCGGACTACACGTAGCCGCTGGTAGGGTGATCGTTTTGGATGTCGCTGCTCCGGCTCCGCACCGGGGGTGACAGGCCCCCCGGTCGCCGACGCGCCTCGGGCATGCGTTGGGATGTGGGCATGAGTACGGGGCGCTAACGCTCCCTCTGGGCATGCCACCCCCGGTGCTGCGCCCAGGCATCGGAGCTACATCCTGGCCGGAGCTCCACGTCCTCTCGCCGCGCAGCGGCGACCCATGAGGTGCGGGGGGAGGTCCCGTAGGGAGCGTTAGCGCCCCACGCTCATGCCTAGATCCCCAGGCATGCCCGAGGCGCGTCGGCGACCGGAGGGACCTCCCCCCGCACCCCCACCCGTCGCACAAGCGCCGCTCCGGCTTCAAGGCGAAAGCACCAGCCGCACGTAGGTCTTCTTCCCCTTCCGCAGAATCACGAACGGCTCCTCGGCCGGCCCGTGGAGATCGCCTTCGCCAAGCGTCGCGTCCACTCGCTCGATCGCCTGCCCGTTGAGATAGAACCCCCGCCCCTCGATCCCGCGCCGAGCGTCCGCCTTCGAGCTCGCAAGCCCGCTCGCCAGCAGCGCGTCGAGAATCGGCCGCTGCAGCACCTCCGTTCGTGCCACCGACTTGGTCGGCATCTCGGGCAAGGCCTGGAGGTCCAGCTCCCCGCCGAACAGCGCGGCGCTGGCCTGCACCGCCTGCTCGGTGGCTTCCACGCCGTGGACCGTCGCCGACACCTCCCGGGCCAGGAGCCGTTGGGCGATGCGCCGCCCGGGATCGGTCGCGTGCTCGGCCATCGCGGTGGCGATCTGTTCGAGCCGGAGGAAGGTGAAGAGCTTGAGGTAGCGCTCCACGTCCCGGTCGTCGGTGTTGACCCAGAACTGATAGAACTGATAGGGGCTGGTGCGCGCGGCATCGAGCCAGATGTTGCCGGCCTCGCTCTTTCCGAACTTGGCGCCGGCAGCCGTGGTGATGAGCGGGAAGACGAGCCCGTGCACCTGGGCGCCCTCCCGCCGGCCGACCAGCTCGATCCCGGCGGTGATGTTTCCCCACTGGTCGCTCCCGCCCATCTGGAGCTCGCACCGCTCGGTCCGCCACAGCTGCCAGAAGTCGTACGCCTGGATCAGCATGTAGCTGAACTCGGTGTAGGTGATTCCAACCTCCAGCCGACTCCGCACCGCCTCCTTCTGGAGCATGTAGTTCAGCGTGAAGTGCTTTCCCGTATCGCGGAGAAAGTCCATGAGGTGGATCCCCCGGAGCCAATCGGCGTTGTTGCGCATCCGGGCGGCGTTGGCCCCCTCGAAGGCGAGGAATCGCGTGAGCTGGCGGGCGAGGCCCTGGGCGTTCCGATCGATCTGCTCCAGGCTCATGACGGGGCGCTCTTCCCGCTTGCCGCTGGGATCGCCCACCATCCCAGTGCCCCCACCGACCAGCGCGATCGGCGTGTGGCCGAACCGCTGCAGCCAGGCCAGACCCATGACCGGCACCAGGCTGCCGACATGGAGCGAGTCCGCCGTCGGATCGAACCCGACGTAGGCCGTGATGGCCCGCTGCGACAGCCGGTCGGCGAGCCCGGGGGTCGAATCCTGCACGAATCCGCGGGCGGTGAGCGTAGTCAGCAGTTCGGTCATAGGCGCGTATCGTACCCGCTGGAAACGGGCCTCGCAACAGGCTAGCTTGCCTCCATGGCCCGCCGGCTCAACTCTCTTGGCGCGCGCGTAAGGCTCTCGCCTCGCGCGCGTCGAAACATCGTGGTCTCACTCCTCGCGGCGGTCGCCTTCGGGCTCGCCGTCTTGATGGCCGCTTGGAACCGGGCCTGCGCCGGCAACAGCTGTCCCTCCATCGCCGAGCTGGGCCAGTTCGATCCCAATCAAGCCTCGAAGGTGTACGCCGCCGACGGGCGGCTCATCACCGACCTCGGGCAGGAGCGGCGCACGGTCGTGCCGCTGGGCGAGATGTCGCCGGTCGTCAAGTCGGCCTTCATCACGACCGAAGACAAGCGGTTCTACGAGCACGAGGGAATCGACTGGTACCGGGTCCTGGGCGCGATCAAGAACAACCTGTTCGAGATGCGGGTCGCCGAGGGGTTCTCGACCATCACCATGCAGCTGGCCCGCAACGTCTGGACCGAGGACATCAGCGGGCGGGACAAGTCCCTGCGCCGAAAGCTGCGCGAGGCCAGGGTGGCCCGCGAGATCGAGGAGAAGTACCCGAAGGACAAGATCCTCGAGCTGTACCTCAACCAGATCGATCTGGGCAACCGCGCCTTCGGGGTGGAGGCGGCGTCCCAGCGGTACTTCGGCAAGTCGGTCCGGGACCTGAACGTCGCCGAAGCCGCCACGCTCGCCGCGATCCCCAAGGCTCCCTCGCGCTACAACCCGCGCAAGAACCCGAATCTCAGCGTCCAGCGCCGCAACACGGTGCTCAATCTGCTGCGCGACAATGGGCTGCTCGCCCCGGAGGAGACCGAGCGCTGGAAGGCCTATCCGCTGCTGCTCTCCTCCACTTCGGACTACAGCGGCACCGCCGAGTATTTCGTGGAGTTCGTCCGCCAGCAGCTCGACGCCCGCTTCGGATCGGACCTGTACCGCTCGGGGTACCGGATCTACACCACCCTCGACCTCGACACCCAGCAGGCCGCGGAGCGCGCGCTCGAGGCCCGGCTCGAGGCGATCGAGAGCGGCGCCGACGGCAAGTTCGAGCACCCGACCTACCAGCAGTATCAGAACTCGAAGGCCGACGAGAGCGACGAGCGGGATCGCACCACCACGCCCTATCTCCAGGGGCTGGTGGTGACGATCGAGGCCAAGACCGGGCAGATCCGCGCCATGATCGGCGGCCGCGACTTCGGCGACAGCAAGTTCAACCGCGCGACGCAGGCGCTGCGCCAGCCCGGATCCACCTTCAAGCCGATCACCTTTTCGGCCGCGATCGAGGCGGGGTATCCCCTGTCGCACGTGATGGTGGACGACTCGCTCAGCCTCCTGATCAAGCCCGACGAGCCGCCCTGGACTCCGCAGAACTACGACCTCGAGTTCGACGGGCCGATGACGCTCCGGCGGGCGCTCTACCTGTCGCGCAACATCATCGCCATCAAGCTCGGCATGGAGCTGGGCGAGCAGGCGGTGGTGAGCGAGGCCGCCAAATTCGGCATCAGCACGCGGGTGCCGGCGGTGCCGTCGATCCACATCGGATCGGCCGACGTCATTCCGCTGGAGATGATCGCGGCGTACACCACCTTCGCCAATCTCGGCGTGCGAACGGTGCCGAACTCGATTCTCCGGGTGGAGGATCGCAGCGGGAAGATCATCTGGCAGCCGGCCGGTGCGCAGCGTCGCGGTGCTCGACAGCGCGCACGCCTGGCTTATGACCGACGCCCTCCGGGACGTGGTTCGCCACGGCACCGCCGTGGGCTCGGTCGGCGCCCGGATCAACTTCCCGGCCGGCGGCAAGACCGGCACCACCAACGACGGGTTCGACGTCTGGTTCATCGGGTTCACCCCCGATCTCGTCACCGGGGTGTGGATCGGCTTCGACCAGCCCAGAAAGATCAAGTCGAACGCGCAGGGCGGCGTGCTCGCGGCTCCCGCGTGGACCGCGATGATGCGCGAGATCTACGAGCGGCGGGCCCTTCCGGCCGCGATGGCCGCGGCCCTCCGGGCTCTCCGCGCTGGACATCGACAAGACCACCGGCTACAAGGCGACGCCCTTCTGCCCCAAGGACGTCCACTACATCGAGTCCTTCATCCCCGGCACCGAGCCGACCGGCTTCTGCCCCATCCACTCGCCCTTCGGGAACGTCGGCGGGGTGATGGGCGGGACGGGGCCGGCACCCACCGGCGTCCCTCAGCCATCGACGGCGCCGGCGATCGGCGTGCCGCAAGCCGACACCATCGGCGCGCCGCTGGCTCCCGCCCAATCCAGCCCCGGCGGCGGCTCGGGGGTGATGGGGGGCTCCGGCCCCGCAACCACTCCGCAGCGGTAGGATGCCCGCGCGCCGCCTCGCGGCCCGCTGGGTGCTTCCGATCGCCGGGCCGGCGATCGAATGCGGTGCGGTCCTCCTCGGAGCCGACGGCCGGGTCGCGGCGGTAGGTCCGGATCCCGTAGTACCGCGTCCGCCGGACGTCCTCGGCGAGCACTTCGCCGACGGCATTCTGCTGCCGGGCCTGATCAATACCCACACGCATCTCGAGCTGACCGGCCTGGACCTCGGCCCGCCGGATTCCGATTTCAGCGACTGGATCCGGCGGGTCCGGGCGATCAAGGAAACCCGAAGCGCCGAGACGTTCCTGGCTGCCGCCCGCCTCGGCCTGGCGGACTGTCACTCGGCGGGAGTGACCACCATCGCCGATACCGGCGATTCCGGGTCGGTCATCCAGGCGATGGCCGAAGCCGGGGCGTCGGGGATCGCGTACCAGGAAGTCTTCGGTCCTCACCCGGAGCAGTTGGCGGAATCGCTTGCCGGGCTTCGAAACAGGGTGCTGGCGCTCAAGCGGTTCGCCGTCGGGAGAGTGCGGCTCGGGCTCTCGCCCCACGCACCGTACACGGTGAGCGGGCCGCTCTACGCGGCCGTCGCGGAGTGGGCGGCGAGAGACCGGCTCCCCTTGGCGGTGCACCTGGCGGAATCGCGCGCCGAGTCGGACCTGATGGAGCACGGCTCGGGTCGTTTCGCCGAGGCGTGGCGCCGGCGAGGGATCCCGATTCCCGGGGGCACCGGGCGGTCGCCGGTGGAGTGGCTCGATCAGCACGGGGTGCTGGCCGAGCGCACGCTCTGCATTCACCTCGTTCAGGCCGCCGCGGCCGATCTCGCACGCCTGGCGGATCGCGGATGCGCGGTCGCCCACTGTCCCCTGAGCAACGCGGCACACGGCCACGGGACGGCACCGCTCGCCGAGTTCCTGCGTTACGGACTTCGCGTGGGGTTGGGCACCGACTCCGTACTGAGCGTCTCCCACCTGGACCTGCTGGCGGAGGCGCGAGCGGCACGTGCGCTCGCTGGACTCGATGCCGAGTCGGCGCTCGGGCTCTGCACCCTCGGCGGAGCCGCGCGCGCTCGGTCTCGACGGGGAGACCGGCAGTCTCGAGGTGGGTAAGTGGGGCGACTGCGTGGTGCTCCGGCCGGCGTCGGCCGGCGGGTCGCCGGCCGAACGGGCGCTGGAGTGCGGACGCGAGGATGTGATCGCCACTTTTGTGGGAGGAAAAGACGTGTACCGAGCCGAGCCGGTGCGGTCATGAAAATCCAGCGCCATGCCGCCATCCTCCGCGTCGTCCGGGAGCGGCGGATCGAGAGCCAGGACGACCTCCGCGAGGCGCTGTCGGGACAAGGGTTCGTCGTGACCCAGGCGACCCTCTCCCGCGATATCCGGGAGCTCGGCCTCGCCAAGCTCGCCGACCCACAAGGCGGCGCCTATTACGCCCATCCCCACCGGGCGGCGCTCCGGCCGGACCTGGCCCAGGTGCTGCCGGCTCTGCTGGTCAGTGTGGACGGCGTCGGCCCTTTCCTGGTGCTGAAGACGGCCAGCGGCTCGGCTGGGGCGGTGACGGAGGCGCTGGATCAGGCGGGCTGGAGCGAGGTCATGGGGACGATCGCCGGGGACGACACGGTCCTCGTCATCACCCGGAGCCTGAAGCTCCGCCAAGCGATCGCCTCGCGGATCGAGGCGTTGGTGAAGAAGTAGCCTACGCCGGCGTGTCGGCGAGTGGAACGATGGTCTGCAGCTTGCCCGTGGGGGCGAGGGGAATGTCCTCCACCGGCGTCACCTCGAATCGGAGTCCCGGGCCGAACTTCTCGGTCAGCTCCCGGGCGATTTCCTCCGCCGCCTCGGGCCGCCAGGTCGGCGAGGGAACCACCAGCAGGCAGAGCGCTTCGCTCGCGGTTTGCCGGAGCTGCCACCGCCGCACCTCGTGGAACGGCTTGACCACGGTCGAGACCATCATTCCGTAGAGCAGCCGGCCGTCGGGAGCACGAATGACGTGGCGGGTCCGGCCCTGCACCCGGCTGAGCCGGGCGAGCCCCCGCCCGCACCCGCACTGGTCAGGAAGCCGAGCGGCCAGATCGCCAAGGCGATAGCGCAGCAGCGGCTGCGCCAGGCAGCAGAGCTGGGTGACGACGACCTGACCGGTCTCTCCGTCCGGCACCGGCTGGTCGCGGTCATCGAGGATCTCCACGATCTGCATGTCGTCGTTGAGATGCAGCGCTCCTCGCTCCTCCGGGCATTCCCAGCCGATCGTGCCGAGCTCCGCGGCCACGTAGACGTCGAGCGGCGCGACGCCGAACGCTTCCTCCGCGGTAGCTCTGCCGCGGTCGCTGAGCGGCATGGCGGCGCTGAAGACGACCTGTGGGCGGACGTTCCGGATGCCCTGCTCGAGCAGCGCGTCCGCGATCAGCTCCAGGCTGATGGCGTAGGAGCTGAAGGTGTGCGGTCGCCGCTCGCGGAGCACTTCGACCTGGCGGTCCGACCGGCTCGAAGCTGGAGATGTGGTGGATCTCAGGGAGCACCCCGAGTCGCCGAAGCAGTGCGACCGGCCCCGTACGAGCCACCGACCGGCCGGTACCGATGTTGACCTGGCTGTCGAAGAAACCATGGCCGAATGCGTGCAGGACCCGGGCCCACAGGGCGGATACCTGTGCCTGATCCCGACCACTCCGGAAGATTCTGAGCGGCTGGCCGGTGGAGCCGGAGGTGGTGACGGGGGAAAGGCTCTCGACGGGCTCCGCCAGCAGCCCGATCTCCTCCGCGACGTGCAGACTGGCCTTCTCCAGGACCGGAAGGCGGGGAAGATCGCGCTCGTCGGCCAGCTGCCCGGGCTCGAGTCCGGCCTCACGGAAGACCCGGCTGTAGTACGCCGTCCGTCCGGCGGCCATCGCGAGCCGGCGCAGGCGAGACCCGCGCAACACCTTCAGCTCGGCGGGCGGAAGCCACTGTTCTCGTCTCCGGGCCCGGGCGGCCAGAAACAGGGCGACAAACTGGGCGGCTGAGGGCACGGAGATAAGCTATCTCATTGGGCCGCCCAGCGCCGGGCCGCGCGGATGGACTTCCCTTGCCGGGCATTCCGGGCCTCGTTACGATTTCATGGGACCATGGCGCGGCCCTTGCAGACTCGCGTTTTTGGTTTTGTGCGTCCATCCCCCCGGTCTTCGCCTCGGAGAAGTAGCGTGCGGTGCCTGGCGTTGAACGCCTCATTCGAACCGCTGACCATGGTCCCGGTCCGGCGCGCGCTGCGTCTGGTGATCGAGGGCAAGGCGGAGATCGTCGAGTCGGACAGCGACGTCGTTCGAAGCGAACGACTCGTCCTGCCCAAACCGGCGATCATCCGCCTCGTCAAGTTCGTCCACGTTCCCCGCCGTTTCCGTCGCCAGGTCACCAACACATTCCTCTTCGCCCGCGACGGTTACCGATGCCAGTACTGCCATCGGGGACACGGGGATTTGCGCCACCGCGAGTGTCTGACCCGCGATCATCTGATCCCGCTCTCCCGCGGCGGGGACAACGAGTGGACCAACGTGGTGACTGCCTGCAGCACCTGCAACACTCGGAAGGGAAATCACCTGCCCGGGGAGTGCGGGATGCATCCCTGGGCCGTGCCGCGCGAGCCGCATTTCGTCCACCTCTCGTGGGCCGTGCGCCGGCTCTCGTCGCAGCAGGCGAAGTACATCAAGCTCTTCTACGGCGACGAGGCGCTGAAGGCGCTGGGAGGGGTGGTCGAAACCACGGAAGGCGCCAAACACAAAAGCGGGAACGGTGAACGGTAAAAAGTGAAAGGGGCTGCCGCGAAGCCCCCTTTCACTTTTTACCGTTCACCGTTCCCGCTTTTTTCTGTTTGTTGCCTACCTGATCGCGAATCTTCGGGTTCGAGCTTCCAGTCTCAGGCTCGGCAGCCCCGCCAGGCGCAGCAGAAATCGTGTCGCCCCGCGACCCAAGGCGTCGCCGACCCCCTCTCGCGTGCGGCCCCCCTCCAGCCCCCCTTCCAGAAATCGCTCCAGCTCATCCAGGTCGGAATCCGAGAGCGTGGACACCTCCAGCGTGGCGGTGTAGTAGTAGCTCCCCGATTCCGCGGGACTCACGTTGATCTGGTAGGCGAAGGCGAGCGCGGCGGTCAGCGCGTCCAGGGTGGCGTAGCGGCGCTCCTGCACCCGGCTGCCGAAGATGGTCAGCATGGTGTACTGGTCGAGCAGGGGCTCGTGCCGCACGACGACGTCCCAGTAGACCTGGCGGGTCAGCTGATCCAGCCAGCCATTCCGCGAGCGCCACACCTCGACCCGGTAGTGCAGCCGCACGGGCAATCCGGACCGGAGCGTGGAAAGCCAGCGCCCGTCGCCCAGGAGGTTGTCCGACCGCACCACCGGCACCCGTGCGCCTCTGGGGGCGGAGTCGGGCGTCAGCCGCACCTCCAGGCGCACGGAGTTGCCGGCCTGGGCCTGTCCCACGCGAGGCGTCCCGAGGGCGAGCAACCCACCCGCCGCCGCCATTCCAAGGAGACCCCAGAGCCGCCGCGCGGGCGGTCCGGGAGAAGAGAGGAGAAATCCGCCCACTAGAACCGGCGCTGGAGTCGGACCAGAAACTTGACCGACTCGTCCTCGGAAACTCCCTTCGCGATGTAGGCGCCGAATTCACCGGCGTCGAGCCCGACGCCCACGTCCACCTTCCATTCGCTGAACGATGGGATCCGGTTCACCGGGACTTGACCCGGCCCATTGCCCGCCAGCCAGCCTTTGCCGGCGTCGGCCAGCAGGACGAGATCCGCTTCCTGGATGCCGATGAACCGGCGGCTCTGGTTTTCATTCTTTCCCATGCGAAAGCCGAGGTTGAGTCCGAGTCGGGTGCGGACCTCGACCTGGGCGCTGACCACCCGGTCGCAGAGGGCGGGGAGTGAGGCGTCGGTGAACCCGCTGGGCGCGCAGGTGAATGCGCGGAAGTCATAGCCGGGCAGGAGGTCGGGCCCGCCGAGCGAGACCCGCCGCTGCACCGGGAATCGGTCGCCTCCCACCCACCCGTCCGCGCGAAGCCGGCTGTTGACCCGGAGCGAGGGCGTGATCCGCGAATACCGCCGCACGTCGAAGAAGAGCCGGTCGAAGGCGTATCGCCGCCCGACCGGCAGCTCGGGGCGCACTACCCTCGGCAACAGCACGGGGGCGACGTCGCCGCTGCTGGAATGCTCGAATTGCGCCTGGATGAGCCACCCGGTGCTGGGGAGGTATCGCTCGTTCCGGGTATCCAGGTCGAGCCGAATGCCCGTGGTGATGTAGTGCCCGTCGTCGATCGGCGGATTGCGGCGCCAGCGGTCGCTGTTGCGGAACAGCGACCACGGATCGGTCGCGCGCACGGTGCGCTCTTCATCCCGGCGGCGCGACAGCGTGAGCCGAAGAGGACGGAAGATCTGAGCCCAGACCAGCCCGCCGTATCCCCGACGGTCGAAGTAGTCGCGGTAGTCGCGCTGCAGCAGAAACGCGGACCAGCCCGCCTCGCCGGGCGAGAGCGGATGGTTCTCGATCGGCGCCAGCTCGCTGTAGATCTGGCCCGCTATGCCGAAGTGCCCGAGGCGGAACTCCCCCCGGGCCTGATAGCCGAAGTCCGCGAGCCTGGTATCGCTGCCCGCGGTGCGGAGGATGCCTCGCAGGTCGAGCTTGAGCGCGGAGCGCCGGCCGGTGCGCAGGTCGAACGTGGGGCCGAAGACGATCGGAAGGCCCTCGATCCGGTTGTAAGTCCCGCCGGTCGAGAGCAGCAGGGTCGTTCGCACCTTACCGGTCTGGAAGCTGGTGCGCGCCGCGGCCAGATCGCCGATCGGGCGTCTCCGCTCGCGGAGCTCGAGCAGACCCTCCTCGGTTCTTGCCACGGGGGCGGCATCCCAGAAGACGCGCTGCCGCCCCGTGTGGTGCGCGCCGGCGGCGCGAATGAGCCGGCCGCCGATCACCAGGATGTCCCCTCGTACGTCCGCGCTGGGGAGCAGGTGGAGGGTTCCGTTTGCCACCGCGATGGGGCCTTCGACCCGGCCCGCGATCCGGAGGTTGCCGCGGTGCAGCGCCAGTCGGCCGTCGAATCGGCTGCCGGCTGGGAAGGAAACGTCGCCCTGCACCCGGGTGGTGGTGGAGTCGTTGTAGAACTCGATGAGCTCCGCTACGACCTCCGTCGGCGGGCCGACCCGCTCCAGGCTGTCGGCGGGCGGAGCGTCGGGGTCGAAGACGATCACGCTGTCCTGCGCGCACAGGGCGGGCGGCAGCACCAGCAACAGGAGGAGCAGTCCGACCAGCGATCTCACGCCTCTCCCTCCGTGGTCTTCTCGATCCCCAGTCGCCGCATCCGGCGGTACAGATTGGCCCGATCGGTCCGCAGCACCCGCGCCGCTTCGGCGACGTTCCCCTCGGCCTGCGCCATGGCCGCGGTGATCATGCCCCGCTCGAAATCGTCCAGTGCCTCGGACAGCGGGAGACCGAGCGCGCCGGAGGGCACCTGCACGGAGGATCCACCGCGCAGGACCCCGCGCACCGCGCCGGCGTCTACGGTAGGACCGCAGAGGATGCTGAGCCGCTCGATCAGATTCGCCAGCTCGCGCACGTTGCCGGGCCACGCATACGAGCTCAGCGCGTCGAACGCCGCGGGGGTGAACGTCACCGCCTGCCGTGGGCGCACCCGCTCGGCCAGGTGGGCGACGAGGGCGGGGAGGTCCTCCAGCCGCTCCCGCAACGGGGGAATCGAGATCGGAAAGACGTTCAGCCGGAAGAAGAGATCCTCCCGGAAATTGCCCGCCGCGACCTCGTCCTCCAGCCGCCGGTTGGTGGCCGACACGACCCGGACGTCGGTCCGCAGCGACGTCTCCGCGCCGATGCGTTGCAGCTCGCCGGTCTCCAGCGTGCGGAGCAGCTTGGCCTGCGCCTCGGCGCTCAGGTCGCCGATCTCATCGAGGAACAGCGTTCCCTCGTTGGCCAGCTCGAAGCGGCCGAGACGGCGCTCGGTCGCGCCGGTGAAGGCGCCGCGCTCGTGGCCGAACATCTCCGACTCCACCAGGTCGCGGGGGATCGCCGCGCAATTGACCGTGACGAACGCGCGGTTGACTCGGCGGCTCGCGGCGTGCACCGCCGCGGCCACCAGCTCCTTGCCGGTGCCCGACTCGCCGGTGACGAGCACGCGCGCCTCGGTGGGGCCGACGCGCTCGATCAGTCCCCGCACCTGCTGCATCGCGGGGCTGTCTCCGATGAGATTCGCCCGGCGGGCCAGCTCGGCCTGAAGCGCGCGATTCTGCGCCCGGGTTCGATCCAGCTCGAGCGCGGCGCGCACCGTCACCAGCACCGCTTCGGGAGTGAGCGGCTTCTCCAGGAACTGGAAGGCGCCGAGCTTCACCGCCCGCACCGCGTCGGTGAGCTGCGCCTTGCCGCTCATCATGATGACGGGGGTGAACCTGCCCCGCTCGCGCAGGCGGGCCAGTGTCTCCAGTCCGTCTGGGCCCGGTGGCATGAGCAGGTCGAGCAGAATGACATCGGGGTCGGCCTGATCCACCAGCAGGAGCGCCGCGTTGCCGTTGGGCGCCTCGGCCACGGTCAACCCCGCGTCCCGCAGCAACGCACCCAGCATTCGCCGGATGTTGGCCTCGTCGTCCACCAGCAGGACCTGGCCGGTGGCCGTCACAGCCCGCGGAGCCTCACCACGAAAGTCGCCCCGCCGCCCGGCGTGCGCTCCACGCCGATGGTGCCGTGGTGCAGCTCGACGGTCTGCTTGGCGAGCGCGAGGCCGAGGCCGGTGCCGCCTTCCTTGCCGGTGCAGTACGGATCGAAAATGCGCTCTTCGAGCTCGGGCGGGATTCCGGGGCCGTGATCGCGGATGTCGATCCTCGCGCCGCCGCCCTCCGGGAGCGCGGAGATCTCGAGCTGGCCTTCGCCGCCGCAGGCTTCGACCGCGTTGCGGAGGATGTTGCTCAATGCCCGCCGCAACGGATCGTAATGTCCGCGCAGGACCGGCGTGGCGGGATCGAGCGCCAGCCGCGCGGTCATGCTGGTCGGAATCGAGGTGCGCACCAGCTCCTCCACCAGCTCGATGAGATCTACCGGAGCGGCCGGTCCCTCGGGCAACCGTCCGAACTCGGTGAATTCCCGCGCCAGCTGCTCCAGCCGTCCCGACTCCGCGGTAAGCACCTCGATCGCCTCCTGCGTGGCCGGCGTCGGGGAACGAGCGAGCTGCGCGACGGCCAGGCGAATCGGCGTCAGTGGATTTCGCATCTCGTGCGCCACCCGCCGCGCGGTCTCCCGGAATGCCCGCAAACGCTCCGCCTCGATCTCCTGGGCTCGTCCGCGTTCGATCGCGGCGGCCATTTCCCGGAGCGCCGTCCGCAGCGCGGCGAACTCGGGTGCCCCGCGCCGGTGGCTGTCGGCGGGCAGCGGCTCCATCCGTCGGATGTGGCCGGTCCAGCCGATCAGCTCCTCGATCGGCCGGCTCAGTTGGCGCGACAGGTGGCCGCCGAGCCTGACCGAGGCGTAGAGCGCCGCGGCGCCGAGCGCGAAGACGGCGAAGCCCAGGCCGGCGTAGTAGTAGCGGCCGTAGGTCTCGGCGCGCTGGAACCGTCCGATCGCGGTGTTGAGCGTCGCCGCATGCGCCGAGAGCGCCGCCTTCTCGCTGGGGGCGAGGTCGGTCGAATCGAGAGTCCGGAGCAGAACCCGCCCGGTCGCGCCCACCTCCTCCAGGGCCCGGCGAGGCCCGGCGGCGGGGGTGGCTGAGCGGATCGTGATGCCCCAGCCGAGGATCGCCACGGCCGTCGGAACCGCCCCGAGGCAGATCAGGATGAGGAGTATGCGCCGATGGAAGGAGAGCCGCATCGGCTTTGAAGATAAGCCGCGAACCTGTGGAGGGCCCACCCGAAGGCGGCCCCGAGCGCCCCGCCTGCCCACTCCGACCAATGAGCCGGGGGATAGCCGGTGAGGAGAGGGACCCCGGCAAGTCCCGCGACGAGAGCGGCGGACAGCCCTCCGAAGCCCACCAGCGGGCGGCCGATGGACCCGGCCCAGTACCCGGCGGGAAAGAGGAGACAGCCGAGCCAGACCGCGGTGAGGATGCGAAGCTTCGGACCAGGTCTGAGGCGCCACCAGACGAGGCTGGTCCAGCCGAATGAAGGACTGAGCGTCACTTCGGCGGAGCGTCGCCGTCCGGAGTAGCTCGATGAGATCCACAGCCGCCGGCCATCCTGCCCCGCCTCGAGTCGGACCGGGACGCCCGGGGTCGGGGGAAACGCCTTCTGCAGCGTCACAGTGAGCTGAAAGAGCCGCAGGCGCTGGCTCACAGTCGGAACGCCGAGGGTGGCTGCCGCACCCTCCTGCGTGAGGACGAGCAATGGAGCTTGGGGCACCCTGACAGCGTAAACCGGTGCACGCGAGGCCGACGGCTGACCCGATCGGGCGTCGATCCGAAGCGTCGCGTCACCCGCGAGCAGCGCCTCGCGGATCGCCCCGCCGCCGGCCAGTATCCGGTCGCACGGGAGAGTGTCCCGGTTGAACACGACCAAATGCAAAGTCCCGGTCCATGCCTCGGTCGGTGGCGGATAGGGCTTGCAAGCACTCCAAAGCGCTCCTGGCAGTACGCCAGGGCGGTAGCCAATCGCGGAAAGGGTCAGTACGGCGGGGAAGAATGCCAGAGCGAACGGAAGGAGCCGCCGCGCACCTGTGGGATCAGGCGCGACGAGTCCCGGGATGAGCGGCGTCAGGGCCGCGGCGGCGGCGGCCCCGAGGGTGTTGGCGAGGAGGTCGCTCAGCGCCGCGTCTCGTCCCGCGACAACCGAGTACTGAAGCAGTTCCACCGTAAGCGACAACAGCGCCGCTACCGGCAACACCCGGCGCCAGGACCAGCCAAGCAGCCCCAGTCCGATCGCCATGGGGGTGAACAGCAGCAGGTTGAGAAACACGTCGGTGCCACCCGCTTCCCCGCACACGATGCAGAGAAGGGGCGTCGCGGCGGATGCCGCGGCCTGGCGGGGATTGGGGAACAGAGTGGCCACGAGAATCGAGGCCAATCCGCCGACCGCCAGCGCGGCGCCCAGGCGGTGCGTGGACCGAAGGGAAGGGAGGGGCATCGGAGAGGGCGGCCTTGATGGAACGGGTCGTCATTGCGCTCGCTCGGCTGACCGTGGCGCGGAGATGCCCTCTCTGAGCGGTGAAGGCAAGCTCGAATGTATCCAGGTGAGCGAGAAGGCGCAGCAAGAACTACTGGGGCGGTCGGTCGGCCGCCCTGGCCGACGCCGGGCTTCCCGGCGGCCCGGCACGGGAAGACGCGTCGTCCAGCCGGTGTACGGCGGGCAGCGACTGCGCCGGTGCCGATCCTTTCCGGTCGAGGAACGAGCGCGCCCAGCTCTCGAGGAGCAGCAGGGACCAGATCCGCCGCGACCGCTCCGCGCCGTACGGCTGCCCTCCGCCCCGGCGGAGGATGCCGGTAACGTAGGCGGGCTCGAACAGCCCGCGCTCGAGGACCGCTCCGCGCGAGAGAAGCTCCACAGCCATACCCTCGAGCGCGTCGGACCAGCGCAGCTGGTGGGCCGCCCGGTCGCCGCCGTGCCGCCGGGACTCGACGGCCAACGGCAGCATGCGGGCGCAGGTTCTCCGTAGAATGTCCTGCCGGCCTTCGCGGCGGAGCTTGAAACGGTCGGGAATCGAGAACGCCGTTTCCACGAACCTGGGATCGGCGTGCGGAGCGCAGAGTCTGATGCCCGCGCCGGCGTAGAGCCGCTCGTAAGAAGACTGGTATGGCAAGGCCATGAGATCCCGGCGGAGCAACTCCGACAGCGGCTGGTCTCCACCGTGAAAAATGGACGGAACCACCGGCAGCGGCGCCGCCCCGCGGAGCCGCGCCGCGGGGACATCACGGCCGCGATAATACGCGGTCCTGAGTGCCCGACCGCCGAGGGAGGCTGGAGGCACGCCCCGGTGGGCATGATGGTAGAGCTCCAAGAACGGTGTGCGCAGCGGGGGGTACCTGAGCGCGAGGTCGGCGAGTCGATGCCGGGCGAGCCTCCCGAACAGGCCTTCGATCCCGAATCCGGTCAGGACCAGCGAGACGTGGCGTGCGGCTTCGCGGGCGGCGGCGAACAGGTAGCCGGCCTCCTCCCCGCCGACCGGTTCCTCGAGGTGCCAGACCATCCAGGGCAGTAGCGCCCCGAGGTCCTCTGGATCCAGCACGATCGCGTGGTGCCGGCTGCCGAGAGCTTTCGCGACCCGAGCGACATTGGACAGCTCGCGATCGTCCAGCCCGTACCCAGCGGAGAAGGTGTGGACCTCGCGGTCCTCGGCCACGTCCCGAACGCCCGCCGCGACCAGCGCGGAATCGAGTGCTCCACTCAGCGAAACGCCGACCCGTCCGTAGCCCGCCACCTGCTGGCGCAACGCACCCCGCAACGAGTCGCGGAGCCGGGAGGCGTGCTCCGCCTCGCCGCCCCCCGCGGGGCGCACGGCGATGTCCCAGTATCGCCGGCTCGAAGATCCGGCCGGCCCGCACCTCGAGGAACGATCCCGGCGCGACCGGAAAGATTCCCTCGAGGCAGGTGAGCCCGGGGCTTGCCCACCCGGTGGAGTGAGCCACCTGGAGCGCGTCGAGATTGGGCCGTGCCACCACGCCGTCCAGGGCCAGCAGTGCCTTGTATTCGCTGGCAAAGGCGAGACGGTCGCCGGCCACAGTGAAGTAGAGTGGGGCGTAACCCAACCGGTCGCGAGCCAGCAGGAGCCGCCGCTCCGGGCCGTGCCAGAAGGCGACGGCGAACTGGCCGGCGAGTTGCGCGAGGCCCTCCGGCCCGAGGGAATCGATGAGCTCGAAGACCAGGCCGGCATCCTGGGCGGGTCCGACCGCCTTCCGCGGCGCGTCGGCGCAACAAGCGGGCGATGTCGCCCCGATTGTCTATGGCTCCCTCGAAAGCGACCGGCCCGTGCTCCTGCACGTCCACGATGCGTCGGGTGCCCCGAATGCCGAGATGCAGGTCGCGCCCCGGCGACCATTCCGCCGCCTCGCGCCCGCGATGGGCCAGCCTGTCTCCCAGCGCCCGCAGCTCGGTGTGATCCGCCGGCCCCGAGGATGCCGTACAGTGCACCCACGGGGACTCCCGCGTGCGAGGAATCGTACAGGATAGGGTGTGTAGGCGGAAGGTAGGCCATGGGCCAGGAGGGTCCGTGACACAGCTAACATCCCGGGGATCGCGGCTCAGCCCGCCAAGCGCGCCCGGACGATCAGCTTGTAGCCCGGCTGGAGCCACAGGAGGGTGTCGAGCCTAGAGACGCCCCAGAGGAAGGGATAGAGCCCGGAGAGGAGCAGGAACTGCTTGCGGTGTTTACGGATGTCGGCTTGGGTAACGACCGTGCCCTTGGAGGAGCCAGGCGCGTCCCCCGCGCCGCGCTGCATCGCGAGGTAGAGGCCGTTCAAGGCGGTGTCCACCAGCTCGGAGAATGCCTTGGAATACGTCACCGACCTGCTCGATCGTGAATCGGGGCCCCAGCAGCGCTCGGAGCCCCTCGAGACTGTAGCCCGGACGCAGGTGCCCGTGCCATTCGTCGGTGAGGCCGATGGCATGGCGGACCCGGTTGAGCAGCGACCGCGGCTTGAGATGGGGAACGTTGATGATGACGCGTCCGCCGGGCTTCAGGATCCGGGCCAGCTCCTCGGCGAACCGGCGCTCGTCGGCGATGTGCTCCAGGTAGTCCACCACCACGACCTGGTCGAACGCCTGGTCGGCGAAGGGCGTCCGGGCGCCGTCGAGCTGGTGCACGTCGTCGCCCACCAGCTCCCGGATGACGCCACCGTGTGCTCGTCGAGATCGGCGCTGGCCCATCGGCCGCCGCGACGCCGGAGCAGGAGAGCTGATCACTCCGTTGTCGGCGCCGATGTCGAGGCACCGCTGGCCCACCGGGTCATCCAGCAGCGCGGTGATCCGGCGATACTTTGCCTGCTTGAGCACCGACTTCTGGAACAGCGCCAGGGCCAGCTCGGCGCTCACGAGGTCACCGCGGCCGCCGCGGCCGGCAGGCGGAGGTGGCGGGCCGTCACGTAGAACGCCGTGGTGGACCGCACCAGCCATCCGATGCCGACGCCGTAGATCACTCCTGGAAGGCCCCACTTCGCGCCGGCGATTGCCGCGGGCGACGGCGATCGCGACGGCGACCCACCCGAGCAGGCTGACCACGGAGAGCTCCCGGGGCTCGGCCAGCGCGGACACGGTGGATTGGGCGAAGCCGTTGAGGATCTTCGCGACTCCGGTGACCAACGCGGCCAACACCAGCGCCGCCGACAGGTGGTACTTGCCGGCGAGAAACCAGCGCTCCACGCACGGGATGGCAACCAGATCGCCGCCGAGCCCAGCCCCACGAGCCGAATGACGAGCCGGGTCTCGCGGGCGATCAGCCGCCGGCGCTCCAGCACGTCGGGCGCCGCGCGCAGCCGCGGCAGCAGGGAGTAACCGACGCCCATCTGGAGCACCCGGAAGAGCGACCCGACGATCGCCGCGAGCACGCCGTACGTCGCCAGGTCGTGCAGCGGGAGCAGGTGGGGGATGCAGCAGCCGCTCCAGCTGGATCAGCAGCAGGCCGGCCGCGCTCAGCCCCGCCATCGCGAATGCCTCGCTCCAGGGAACTGGCGACGTCGCGCTGGGGCTTTGCGTGACGCTCGCGGAAGAGCAGCCACCATCCGGCCGACGCCGGGACGACGAAGCCGACCGTCCAGATCAGAAGCGGAGGCTCGGCGCCTCGCGTTCCCGGCCAGCACGACCCAGGCGGCGGACAACAGCAGGATGAGATTGGGGCTCTGGTTGAGTGCGAGCGAGATGCCGAACCGCTGCTCGCTCTGGAATTGCCCGCCGGCGACCATCAGCGCCCCGCCGGCAATGGTGGAGACCAGGATCATCAGGGTGACGGAGGGGGAGGTCTCATAGCCTATCACGCCGATCCGCGGCGAAGAGGAGACCCGCGGGGACGATCGTGCGGAGGATCTGTCGGAGAAGCCGGGGCCCGGCCTCGAGCGGCAGGCGGTTCACCACGCCGTCCACGCCGGCCGGCGCGAGCGGATAGCCGACGTTCACCAGCGCCACCACGAGGGTGAAGAGCGCGTACTCGGTCGTGGGCAGCGCCCGGGCCAGCATCAGGTTCGCGACGGCGAAGCCGACGCCCGAGAGCCCCAGTACCGCGACGCTGCGGAGCGTGGGCGACCGCCACAGCCGCCTCACGCGCGGGCTCCGCCGCACCGGGCCTCCATCGTGGTGTAGAAGGCCTCCAGCTTGCGGCGCGCCGCCTGGGGGGTGAGCTCGCGCTGCACGTACGCCTTCGCGCTGGTGGCGAGCCGCTGCCGCAGCTCGGGGTCGCGCAACAGCGTGGCGAGGCCCCGGCCGAGCGCGGCCGGCTCCGGATCCACCAGGTAGGCCACGCCGTCGTCGAGCACCTGGGTGTGGGTGCGGAGCCGGGTCGCCAGCACCGCCGATCCCGAGTCGAGGTAGGAGTAGATCTTCATCGGAGTGTTGAGCCCCTTGAGCCGGGGCGAGACCAGCACGTCGGCCTGCTGCAGCAGGCCCGGGCAGCAGGCCGATCGGCCGGGGCCCCATGAAGATGCACCGACGGCGCCGATGCCCAGCCGCTCGGCGCGCGCCGCGATAGCGGGCGATGTCGTCCTCCCGGCCGCCGACGATCACGAGCTTCGCCTCGGGCACCGTGCTCAGCGTGTGACGGAAGCCCTCCAGCAGGAGATCGATGCCCTGATACGTGCTCGAGATTGCCCACGTACATCGCGACCGGACCGCCGTCGGTCTCCGGGGAGCGAGCGGCCGTCGCTGGCTCGGCCGGCTCACCTTCGGCGAGCAGCGTCGTGTCCTCCACCCGGCCGACCGGCTTCCCGGGGTCGTGCGCCTGGGCGATGTCCTCCAGCGCCGCGCACACGGTCAGCACGCCCGATGCTCCGCCGGATGGCCATCCGCCTCCATGCGGCGGAAGACGGGAAACACGAAGCCGAGCGACGGGTAGGTCTCGACCATCTGCTCCGCGAGGGAGGAATCCATATCGTAGATGTAGGGGACGCCGGAGAGCGCTCTGCATCCCGCTGGCGATGAACGCCGACTCCTCGACCGCGTGAACCAGATCGTATCGGGTGCGGCGCATCATGCCGAGGCAGGCGACCACCATCAGCAGCGTCGGAAACGACCTTCTTGAAGGAGAATCCCGGCCGGATGTTGCGTCAGGCCCGGGACCCGCAGCGATGCGGTGCAACTTGCAGTTGGGGATCTCGACCTCGGCGCCCTCGGAATAGGTGAGGACGTCCACCGAGTGTCCCCGCTCGCTCAGGAACTCCAGCACCGCCCTTGACGGCGATCGGGGTGCCCCGGGCCTGATAGAACGGGTGCGGCGCGAGCAGCAGGATCTTCACGCCGCCCCCGCGCGAACACCGCGGCTACCTCGGCGGCGCGCCGCCCCTCGTCCCAACCCAGCGCATCGCCGACGATCCGGGCGGCCAGCTCGACCGCCTCACTGTCCGGGCCCCGGAGGGTCACCCAGCTCGGTCCTGCGGTACACGACGTCACCCAAGGTCACCGCCATTTCCTCCCTGGCCGCGTGCCGGATCCGCCGCTCAAGGGGAGGCCGGTCGCCCGGCGAGAGCTCCGCTCCCACCAATGGCGTCTCGGCGGTGCGGCAGGCACGCGGTCGAAGACCCATGGAAGCTAGCACCAGAGTCACCACCTCCTGGGCCACCGCCCGCGCCGTGGTGTACTTCACCGCCTCCACGGCCAGCAGATTGGCGGGCCCGGACCGCGCCGGGCACACTCATCCGGGGTCGCTCGGCCAGAGTGACGGCAGGTCCCGACTCCAGGCCAGCCTTGAGCGGAAGGCGTCCCCATTGCCGCCCGACCACGTCGGTCGCCGGAGAGCCCGAGGCCGGGGCAGGCCCGGTTGAACTCGGCGAGAAGCGTCTCGGCACCTCGCTCCAGCGCCGGGCCGGGATCGCTGCGGTCGTCGGCCACGCCGTACCAGGTGCCGAGGAGGGTGCTGCGCTCCTGCGGCGCCAGGAAGAGGAATCGCCCGCCCGATCCGCCCGGGTCCCCGTCGGAGGACGAGCTCGAGCGAAGCCCGACGGCGACCTCGGCCACCCGGCGTCCGATGACCAGATTGAGCGCGAGGGCATGCCGCGCGCTGCCGGGAGCGAAGCCTAGGCTCCTGCCGGCGCGGGCGGCCAGCGTCTCCGTCCACGGCCCCGCTGCGATCACGACCTGCCGGGCCCGCACCTCGTAGCGCCGGCCGGTGAGCCGGTCCACCAGGCCCGCTGCCGCACGGTGCCGCCTGAGACCTCGAATCCTTCCACCTCCGCGTGGTTGGCCACCTGAGCCCCTGCCCAGGCGGCGGAGACGACGAAGGCTAGGGTGAGGCGCTCGGGGTGCGTCATGCGGGCGTCGTACCAGAGTGCGCCGCCGCTCAAGCTGCCGGAGTCGAGGGCGGGGACGAGCCTCAGGCACTCCGGCCGGGAGAGTAGGCGTCCCGCGGCGATCCGTCGGCTGGGATCGAGGTCGCGGTTCCGAGTGGGGGAAAGCAGGTGGGTGAGCGCGAGACGCGGCTGCCGAAGGCCGCTCTGCCCGGCACTCCAGGCCCGCCGGTAGGCACCAGCACCGGCAGCGGCTCGACCAGTCCCGGTGCGATGCGCAGCAGCGCCGACCGCTCCCGGATGGATTCCCTCATCCGGGTGAGGTCACCGCGGGCCAGGTAGCGGAGGCCGCCGTGCACGATCCGTAGGCTGTTGGCCGAGGTCGCCGCACCGAAGTCGTCCCGCTCCACCAGGGCCACCTTGAGTCCGCGCAGCGCCGCATCCCACGCGATGCAGGCGCCCTGGATACCGCCCCCGATGACCAGAACGTCGTGCCTTATCCCGCCAAGCTGGTTCAGATCCCGCCGCATCGGCCCGACCGCCGCACGCAGCCCGCTCAGGTCCGCTCGCGAACACGATAGGCCCGGCGGTGCGGGGCGCGCAGATGGACGATGATCTCGCCGACCAGGCCCAGTCCCAGGAGCTGCACGCCCAGCGCCAGCAGCAGGACCGCGAGCAGCAGCAGCGGCCGGTTGGCGATGCCCTGGCCCTCGAGGCGGTTCACCAGCAGCACCAGCGAGGTGATCGCGCCGGCGAAAAAGAACCCGGAGCCCACCAGCCCGAAGAAGCGCAGGGGCTTCTCGGTGAACTTGGCGAGGAAGAAGAACGCGGCGATGTCGAGCAGCCGGCGGACGTAGACCCCGGGCCCGTACAGCCGGGTCCGGGCGTTGCTCGGGTGCTGGGGCACGGCCACCTCGGTCACCCGGTACCCCTCGCGCAGGGCCAGCGCCGGAATGAAGCGGTGCAGGTCGCCGTAGAGCGGCAGCCCCTCGGCCACGGTCCGGCGGATCACCCGGACGCCGCAGGCGATGTCGTGGAACGGGCGGTCGGTGACCCCGGCGATCATCCGGTTGAAGGCCGCCGACTGCAGCCGGTTGAGCCAGCTGTCGATCCGGGGCGACCGGCTGGCCACGACCATGTCGGTCTCGTCGCTCAACGCGTCCAGCAGCATCCCGACGCCCTCGGGCTTCACCTGGAAGTAGGCCGGCAGCGTCAGGATCACGTCGCCCCGGCTCCGCTCGATGCCGAGTCGCAGTGCCGCGGTCTCGCCGAAGGCGCGGGCGAAGCGAAGAAAGCGGATGTTGCTCCCGCTCCTGGCTCAGTGCGGAGAGCTCGGGGGGAGGGGTGTATCCCGCCGTCGAAGACGAAGATGAACTCGTGCTCCTCGCCTCGGGATTCCAGCTCGGCGGCGAAGGTCCGGTACAGCGCCACGAGATCGTCCGCCCGCTCGACCACCGGGACGACCACCGAGATGAATCCGGCGTCGGCGCCGCTCTTGGCGGGCGACCGCTCGAGGGACGGCTCCATCAGCACACCCTGCCCCATGTCAACGGACCTCCCAGGCTGTCGGAATCTCGTTCGCGCTTTCCCGCTCGCTGCTCAACGCCACCTCGGCGACCAGGCCCAGCATCAAGAGGTAGAACGCGGCGCCGGCACACAGCAGCGCGGCACCGGGAAAGACCAGGGCCTCGGCCTTGGACTGCTGGAACTCAATCGCGGCCACCACGGCCATCGCCGCGAAGAGCAGTGCTCCGATCACCATCGGCACCGCCAGCGTGCCGAACCCGAGCAGCGGGCGCGAGCGGAAGGTGGTGATCATCTTGAGGGTGAGAAGGTCGACCAGCACCTTCACCGTCCGGGAAATGCCGTACTTGCTCTCACCGAACCGGCGGGCGTGATGCCGAACCGGCATCTCGGTGATCCGTGCGCCCACGCTCGCGCTGAGGGCCGGGATGAACCGGTGCTGCTCGGCGTAGAGCGAGATCCGGTCGAGCAGCTCCCGGCGGTAGGCCTTGAGAGAACAGCCGTTGTCGGTGATCTGGACCCCGGTCAGACGCCGGATGATCCGGTTCGCGACCCATGACGGCACCTTGCGCAGGAGAAACTTGTCCTGCCGCTGCTGCCGCCATCCGCAGACCAGGTCGTACCCCTCGTCGATCTTGGCCAGGAGGGCCGGGATGTCGCGCGGATCGTTCTGCAGGTCGCCGTCCAACGACACGATCACGCGTCCCCGGGCGTGATCGAACCCGGCCATCATGGCCGCGGTCTGGCCCGACGTTCCGTCCCAAGCCGAGTCCCCGAACCCTCGGGTCGCCGGCCGACGCGGCGGCCACCCGGGTCCAGGTGTCGTCCCGGCTCCCGTCGTCCACCAGGATGACCTCGAAGCTACCGGAATAGCCGGCCAGGGCCTCGAGGATCCACTCGACGAGGGGAGCCACGTTCTGAGACTCGTTGTACAGCGGGGCGACCACCGACAAATCGAGCTGGTCGCCCGGCGCCGCCGGGGCACTCGAGACCATGTCGCGTAGGCTTTCCGGTTGTTGGACCGGTTGCAAGATATGGACTTGACCCGCGCCTTACCAGCAATCCGCGTTCCGCTCGCGCCCACCTAGTCCCTGGAGTCCAACCAATGGCGTGTCAATGATTTGTGCCCAAGCGACAGGGCCCGGCCGAAAGCCGGGAGGTGGCGGATCGCACGGATATGGCCAGGGGACGACAGCGATGACTCCGGGGACCCCGACGGATGGGGCGAAGCTCACCAGCCTCCGCGGCGGAGAAAGACTGACCGGGATGGTCTGCAGCATGATGCGGATGTCTTCGCCAAGGCTCCGGCGGCGGATGTACTCCAGGTCGTAGCGGACCTTGGTCCGGACGTCGTCCACCGAGCGGTCGTAGTGGTGGTGGATCTGGGCCAGGCCCGTGATTCCCGGCTTGGCCCGCTGGCGCAGCGGGTACTCGGCGATGTGCTCCCGCAGCTCGGCGAAGATGGTGGGCCGCTCGGGCCGGGGGCCGACGATGTTCATCTCGCCCCGCATGCACGTTCAGCAGCTGGGGGATCTCGTCCAGCCGGTACTGGCGGAGGAAGCGGCCGACCGGGGTGATGCGGGGATCGTTCTGGGTGGCCCAGACCGCGCCGGTGGCGCGCTCGGCATCCACCTGCATCGTGCGGAACTTGTAGATGGTGAAGGGCTGGCCCCCGAGGTCACGGGTGCGCCGCCGGTTGCCGGCGTCGTTCCCGGAGGCGCGTCGGTCGAGTCCGACCCGCTCCTGCAAGTAGAGGACCGGGCCTCGGGAGGTCAGCTTGATCGCCAGGGCGATCAGGAGGAGCAATGGCAGCGCGACGAACAGGGCCAAGCCGGCGACGATGAGATTCATCACGCGATGGGCGGTGATATCCGCCTCCTCCTCGACCAGCGCGTGCGCACCGGAGACGCGCACGCGCGCCGGACTCGGCGACATCGAGCCCGTCAACAACTCGTGTGAAGGCTGTCGCCGCGGCCCCGAGGTGGCTATGCCCATTCGTCTCGTCCTTGAAGCACCCTGATATGGCCGACCGCGGTCACGGTGGGACGCTCGGGCGCGCTCGTTCACGGTAACAGGGAACCACGATCTTCCCTGTGACGCGTCTCACTACCGCTGCTCAGCCGGCGTTGCCACGCCCGGCTGGGTGCTTTGTCGGACGGAGAATCGGATCGGTCAGCTCGCCCAAACCGAACCGCGCGAGCAGACGACTGAAGCGCGAGCGCTCGACCGGAAGCTCGACCGGCGGCCGCCCGAGCCCACTATGGCCCGAAACGCTCGTCGTCGCGTCCGAGGGCGCGGAAACCTGCGGGACTGGTCGCTGAGCCATGCTGCACCATTGTTGCAATGTTTTGCACTATCCAACGGCGTTTCCCGATCGTGATTCAATAATGACGCCGCGAATTCGTGGCGCCCGGGCCGGCTCAACTCCTGTCGAGATCTGGATATCTAAGCTCCTATCTTATACAATGTTACCAACTCATGCCAGAGCCCGGTGCAACCCGGCGGCCCGAAGGGCCGTCCGTTGCTTGGGAACCACAAGGTGGATGCGTCTTCCCACCACCGCCCTCAGGGGGTACCTGACGTGGCACGCCAGCATCCAAACTGTGGCGCTGCTCCAGCGGTCCGCCTTCCCGGCGCTCCGATCGAGGCGGCCAAGTGTCTCAGCTCCATGATCTTACGAATTCACGCCCGGCCCGCACGACTCCTGCGGTCTAAGCCGGATCTGACCACCCCGCCGTCCCTACACCCTGGCACTCCCCATGGCGAACCGAGATAAGGCCCCCAATGCGCCGCTGGTGCTGATCGCGAACGATCAGGAGTGGTCCGCCCGATCGTTGGAGAGCATTCTGGGCCCCAACGGATATTCGGTCGTGCGAGCCTACACCGGTCAGCAGGCCTTGGAGCGCGCGAGATCGTCCCAGCCCGATCTCATCATCCTCGACGCCCAGATGCCGGACATGCACGGGTTCGAGGTCTGCCGGACGCTGCGGAGCGACCCTCGATTCAGCGCGACCACGCCAATCGTGATCACCACCTCCGGTCCATCGGGCCGCACTCAGCGGCTGGAGGCATACCGCGCCGGCGCCTGGGAATTTCTCGGCCAGCCGCTGGACGGCGAGGCGCTGCTCCTCAAGCTGAACACCTTCCTTCAGTGCAAGCGCGAGGTGGACGGCCTTCGCGAGGAGAATCTGCTCGACCCCGGCACCGGGCTCTACAACATGCGGGGACTCTCACGGCGCGCGCGGGAAATCGGCGCGGAGGCGTTCCGTCGGAGGGACCCGATCGCCTGCGTGGTGTTCGCTCCCGATGCCGACGAGCAGGAGCCGGACATGGAGGAGGACGACGAGGCGCGCCGGATGTCCGACCAGGTCGCGCTGTTGTTCCGTCAGGCCGGCCGGGCGTCGGACGCCATCGGACGGCTGGGACAGTCGGAATACGGTGTGATCGCGCCCGCCACCGGCCCCGAGGCCGCGATACGCATGGTGCGCCGGCTCGGCGGCGTCATCGAGTCGTCTCCGATTCCCGTCCGGGGCGGCGAAAAGACCCTGCGGCTCCGCGCCGGCTACTGCGCGGTCCCCGATTTCGCCGAGTCCTCGGTGGACGCCGTGGAGCTGCTCCTCCGGGCCACGACCGCGCTCCGCGACCTCAAACGAGAGGGCCAAGCGGGCGACCGAATTCGGGCGTTCGAACAGGTCCCCACCAAATTCGCCAACTAAGGGAGACCTAAATGTAGTGATCGCACAACGATATGCTGCGCCCGGTCGGCGCTCTGTAGCGCTCCCCCCTCAAAATGCTTGACACCGCTCCCCATCTGTTGTATAAAAGACACCCTTCTATAGCCCCGGGTTAGCCCCCGTCCCGGCACCGGTAACGCAGCCGCCGCCACTCCCCAAAACTGAGGAGCGGGCGAGTATGTCCGCCTGATCCAGGAGAGCAGGATGGCCAACCCGCCGGCACAGCCGGAGCGCAATGGTCCGGCCGCCTCAGAGGCGCCGCGCGATCCCCTATCCATTCCCAGCGAGGTCAAGGCGAGCATCCGTGTGCTCGTCGTGGACGATGAGCGCACGCTGCGCGAAAGCTGCGCGAGCGTGCTCCAGATGGACGGCTACAATGTGACGCTGGTGGGGCGGGGCGAGGAGGCCCTGGAGACCGTCAAGCGGCGGAAGTTCGACATCATCCTCGTGGACCTGTACATGTCCCAGATCTCCGGCCTGGAGATCCTCCAGGCCGCGCTGGCCGCCTACAAGGACACCATCGTCGTCGTGATGACGGGCAACCCGAGCGTGACGAGCAGCATCGAGGCGCTCCGCGCAGGAGCCTGGGACTACCTCCCCAAGCCGTTCTCGGCGACCCACCTCCAGGTGCTCATCGGCCGCGCTTCGCACGCGGTGATGATGTCCCGCGAGGCGCAGGACCTCCGGGTTCAGTTGATGAAGCAGCACGGGCACAGCGACAAGATCGCGTTGATCGGGATCTCGCCGTTGTTCCGCAAGGCCGTCGAGCTCGCTCGCAAGGTCGCGGCAACCGACGCGTCGGTCTTCATCAGCGGGGAGAGCGGTACCGGCAAGGAGGTCATCGCCCAGTTCATCCACCAGAACAGCCGTCGGGCCAGCCGGCCGCTGGTGCCGATCAATTGCGCCGCCCTCCCCGAGCCGCTCCTCGAGAGCGAGATGTTCGGGCACCGCAAGGGCGCCTTCACCGGTGCCGACCGAGACAAGCCCGGCCTGCTCGAGACCGCCAACGGCGGAACGCTCTTTCTCGATGAGCTGACCGAGATGACCATGCCGCTTCAGGCCAAGCTGCTACGGGTCATCCAGGATGGCGTGGTGCGCCGGGTGGGGAGCGAGCAGCAGGACGCGGTGGTGGACGTCCGCTTCGTCTCCGCCACCAACCGCGAGCCGCAAGAGGCGGTCGATTCCGGCATCCTCCGGGGCGACCTCTTCTACCGCCTGCGGGTGGTGCCCATCAAGCTCCCGCCGCTCCGCAAGCGGCCGGAGGACATCCCGCTTCTCGCCAACCATTTTCTCACCTACTATTGGCAACGTCATCGCCAGATGGGCGACCGGGCGCCCCGGCTCAGCGAGGCCAGCATCGGCTTCTTGCGCTCCCGGCCCTGGCGCGGCAACGTTCGGGAGTTGCAGAACGTGATCGAGCACGTCGCCGTGCTCGTCGAGCCCGATCAGGTGATTCAACCGAACGATATCCCGGTCTATGACGACGGAGCCGAGTGGCCCGCCGAGAGCGCGGTGTCGTCCGCAGTCATGGACGAGGCGTACCACCCCGCGAAAGACCGCGTCGTGGCGCAGTTCGAGAAAGAGTACCTGACCCGGCTGGTCAACCGCGCCGGGGGCAACATGTCGAAGGCGGCGCGGCTGGCGAGTATCGACCGAACCACCCTATACCGGTTGATGGACAAGCACGAGTTTCATCGAGACGAGACACCCGGATCGACCGATTGACGCCTGATACCGCGATCTCCGGGACCTCCAGCGGCGAGCGCCGCCGGGTGGGGTCGGGGTTGCCCTCTCCACCTGCCAGGCTGTGGGAGCCCGACGGCCCGCGGCCCGCGGCCATCGGCCCAGCGCTGTGGGAGGCGCTGCGCGAAGCGGTGCTTGCGACCCAGGCGGAGTGGGAACGGGCGATCGAGCATGCCTCGGGGGCCGAAGAGGTCACCAACCAGCTGGCCCAGCTCTCCACCGCGGTGCGGCAGCACCTCCTCGGCCCCGTCAGCGAGCCCACCGAGGTGGCCCGGACCGCGCTCGCTCGCCGCCTGCTCGGCCTCATCCGCGGCGCCTTCCTGGACCGGGCACAGTCTCTCCCGGCGCCGCCCGATTCCGGACAGCTGCTGCGCATGCTGGGTGCGATCGAGCAGGTGAGCCAGCGGCTCGAGGCGGATTGGGCCCAGCACTTCACCGACCGGCTTTCGTCGCCCGACGGGCTCGAGCTGGTGGTCGAAGTCGCCCACGATCTTCGCTCGCCGCTCACCTCGATCCTGTTCCTCGCCGAGACCCTCCAGCGCGGCCGGAGCGGGCCGGTCAATCCGGTCCAGGAGCGTCAGCTCGGTCTCATCTACAGCGCCGCCTTCGGCCTCAGCTCGGTGGCGAGCGACGTGATCGAGCTGGCCCGCGGCGGGGACCGGCTGGTGGACCTCGACCCGATCCCGTTCTCGGTCACCGATATCTTCGAGTCGGTACGGGACATCGTCCAGCCGATCGCCGAGGAGAAGAACCTCAGCGTGCGGCTCGCCACCCCCGAAGCGGATTTCCGGATCGGGCACCCGGTGGCCTTGAGCCGGGTGCTGCTCAACCTCACCACCAACGCCCTCAAGTTCACCGCCGAAGGATTCGTGGAAGTGGTCGCCCGCCAGACCGGCGCCCGGCGCATCGAGTTCTCGGTTCGCGACACCGGCCGCGGTATCCCTCCCCAGTCCATGGCCACCCTGTTCGAGCCGTTCCGCCGGCGGCAGAAGCACAACGAGTACGCCTTCTCGGGCTCCGGGCTGGGGCTCTCCATCTGCCGCAAGCTGGTGGAGGCGATGGGCTCCTCCCTTCAGGTCGAGACCGAGCAATCCGTGGGAACCCGCTTCTATTTCGAGCTGGACCTGCCGCTGGCCGGCGAGACGCCGCTCGGGTAGCGCCCCTACCCCCCGGGTAAGACCCCCGCTAAATTCTTGACGCTGGCCACCCTGAGAGGCGAGTGCTGTTGCGCGAACCGGCGACCCGGCCGGCTGCCGCGCAGCCGAAGCCCGGCACCCCACGCATGGTGGCGACAGCGTGACCCCCATGGCGGGTCTCAGCTCCCCAGCATCGCTCCACCGACCTGCCGCGGACCGGGTCCGGCGAGGTGTCGCGAGCGATGGGCGGGAGCATGAGGCCCGGAACGAGAGAGACGTGAACCGACCCATCCGGCCCGCTCGGCATCTGAGCCAGCCTCCCGTGCACGCCCCGAACGCCGCCCTGCTGATCGATTTCGACAATGTCACCCTGGGCATCCAGAAAGACCTGACCAAGGAGCTGCGCACCCTTCTCAACAGCGACATCATCAAGGGCAAGGTCGCCGTCCAACGGGCCTACGCCGACTGGCGCCGCTACCCCCAGTACATCGTTTCCCTCTCCGAGTCGTCGATCGATCTCATCTTCGCGCCGGCCTTCGGGTCCACCAAGAAGAATGCGACCGACATCCGCCTCGCCATCGACGCGATCGAGCTGGTGTTCACCCGACCCGAGATCGGGACCTTCATCCTGCTCTCCGGCGACAGCGATTTCTCGACGATGGTGATCAAGCTCAAAGAGTACGGGAAATACGTCATCGGGGTCGGGATCCGGGAGTCGGCCAGTGACCTCCTGATTCAGAACTGCGACGAGTATTACTCGTACAACGATCTCGCCGGGCTCACCAAGGAAGTGGACACTCCGTCCATCCAGCGCGATCCGTGGGAGCTCGCGGGGCAAGCCGTGGCGCAGATGGCCCGCAACGGCGATGTGATGCGGTCGGACCGGCTGAAGCAGGTCATGCAGCAGATCGACCCGAACTTCGACGAGCGCAATGCCGGCTTCAACCGGTTCAGCAAGTTCGTGCTCGAGGCGGGACAGCGCGGCGTCGTGACGGTGACTAAGCTCGACAACGGGCAGTTCGAGGTGTCGCCGGGAACGGTGGCCGCCGCCGTGCCCCCGGCGCCGCCGGCACCCCGGTCGCGGGACGGCGAGACGCGTGAAGGCCGCGAGCCCCGCGAGGGCCGGGAGGATGGAGGCAGGGGAAGGCGCGGCCGGCGCGGTGGCCGCGGCCGCGGCGAGCGCCAGGCGGAGCCCGGGCGCGAGACTTCGGAGCGCGCCGCGCCGTCGAGCCGGCCGAGCCCGACCGACGGCGCGCTGTCCCTCGCACGCGCGTTCCAGCTCATGGCGCAGGCGTTGAGCGAGCTCCGCGGTCCGGTCACCCAGGAGGCGCTCCGCCTGCGCATGGCGGCGCTGCATGGGCGTGAGGACGCCCTGCTCGATCCGTCGCGCTTTCCCCGGCTGCTGCGCCAGGCCAACGATGCCGAGATCGCCGACGTGCGGAAGGTCGGCGACGACGACTACGAGATCTCGGACCGTCGCGGCGCGGGAATGGCGCCTCCGTCACCCGCTTTGCCCGCGGTATCTCCCGCCTCGGGCCCGGCGGTGGAACCGGCCGATGGCGCCGAGCCCACCGAACCGGCCGCCGAGGTCCCGGCGGGTGTCCGGGAGAACGGCCAGCGCTTCGGCGTCCGCTTCCGGCGCGGCTCGCGCGGTGGATTGCGGGCGGGAGAAATTCCGCTCATCGGCGTAGTGCAGATGGACGCCGCGCCGGTCGAGGCTCTGCCGGTCGAGGTCGCCGAGCCGACCGAAGCTATCGAGCCAAAGCCCGCCCGGCCTCGGCGGGCGCCCAGGAAGAAGAAGGCCGCGACCGCCACGGCGGCCAAGGCAGACAAGCCGGCCAAGGCGGAGGCGTCGGGTGAAGACCCTGGCGCGGCTCCGGTGGCCACGGCCAAGCGAGGCCGGACCCGGGCCCGGAAGAAAGCGGAGTGAAGGGGCAACGACGGGCAGCGACGCTGCCCGTCGCGTTTTTCGACCGGCCCGCCGACGCCGTGGCGCGCGAGCTGTTGGGGGCGCTGGTGGTGTCGCGGGCCGGTGGCGCCCGCACCAGCGCCCAGATCGTCGAGACCGAGGCCTACCTGGGCTACCGCGATCCAGCCTCCCACGGATACCTCCACCGCCGAAACGACCGCAACGCCGCGCTCTTCGGCCCGCCGGGCTCGTGGTATGTCTACCTGTCGTATGGAATCCACTGGTGCGCCAACCTGGTGTGCGGTGCGGAAGGAACGGCGGGCGCGGTCCTGTTGCGTGCGCTGGAGCCGGTGGAAGGCCTGGAGTGGATGCGGGAGCGAAGGGGCAGGGTGGACGACCGCGACCTTTGCTCCGGCCCGGGAAAGCTGTGCCAGGCGCTGGGTATCACCCGTGACCTGGACGGCCGCATGATGCCGGACGCGGAGGTCGTGGTGTTGCCGCCTTCGGTGGCCCTCCCTTTCCAGATCCTCACCACGCCGCGCATCGGCATCACCAAGGCGGCCGATTGGCCGCTTCGGTTCGTGGTGGAGGGGAATCCGCACCTATCGGGGCGGGGTGGGCGGGTGCGGGCCCGGTCGTAGGCTATCCAGCGGTCCGCGGAGTGACGCAGCTGGAGAAACGACGACGGGCAGCGCTCTCACGCTGCCCGTCGTTTTGTTGGCTGCGGTATCGTATCGCAGCGGCTACTTGTACCCGCCGGTCTTCACCGACTCGCGGGCGCCGCCGAGGCCGAACCGGAGGCCGCCGCTGAAGGTGTGCGTCGGCCCGCTGAGCAGCCGGCCGAACGCGACCGGATTGCCGTCGGCATCGGAGACCACGTCGTTGCCCGGGCTGGTGGTGATCTGATATTGGCCGAAGGCCATCAGCCGACCGAGCTGGAATGTGATGCCGGCCAGGAAGGTGCCGAACCCGGTGCTGCCGAGCTCTTCGGCATCGCTCTGGAACGCGGTCGCGTTCTGCGGGGTCGGGCTCACCACGTGCATGATGCCGTAGCCGACGCCGAGATAGGGCTGCGCCGCGGCCTTGATCGGGTACGCCATCAACACCGCGGAGTACTTCCGGATGTCGTTGAACGTCACCGGCTGGGTCCCGCTCAGGTCACTGTAGGCGCTGGTCTCGTCCGAGCCCACGGCCTCTTCGACCGAGAGGAGCAGGCCGGTCCGCCGGGCGATGATCAGGGTCTGGCCGCCGAAGGTCGGAATGGCGGTCCGGTCCTGAGTCGGGGTATCGAAGAACATGACCCCGCCCTGGCCACCTACGTACCACTGGAAGTTGCTGTTGCCGGGCTCCTGCGCGGCGGCAGAGAGCGCCCCCAATGACAGTGCCAGCGCCGCGACCGGAATGCTGCGAGAGAGCATGCGCATCACAGACTGCCTCCGTAAGGTGTCTGCACCAGGCGGGCCCTGGCGCCTACCGCGTCCCCAGTCGGCGGTACGTCAAAATGCGGGAAACTTGCTGGAAAGCGCGGGAGGGGAGGGGGAACGTTGGAGGCGGTATCTGCTTATAAAATAAAGAGTTGCAGACCACCCCACCGGGACTCTCCAGCCCGTCGGAGGGGTTGCGGGTGCAAGAGGCGGGCCGATGGCTGGGGAGGGGCCCGAGGTTCAGATCAGGCGGAGCTGCCTTCCCACCTTGGAGAACGCGGCAAGCGCCTGGTCCAGGTCGTCCCTCGTGTGAGAGGCGGATATCTGGCAGCGGACCCGCGCCTGGCCCTGGGGCACGACCGGATAGCCGAAGCCGGTGACGAAGACGCCCTCGGCGAGGAGAAGGTCGCTCATGCGTATGGCGGCGGAGGTCTCTCCCAGGATTACGGGAATGATCGGGGTCTCGCCGGGCAGGGGCTTGAAGCCGAGCTCCAGCAGCCGCTCGCGAAAGTAGCGCGCCTGCTGGCGCAGGTGGGTGACGCGCTCGGGATGCGCCTCGAGATATTCGATGCTGGCGAGCGAGCTGGCCGCGACGGTGGGCGGAAGCGCATTGGAGAAGAGCTGGGGCCGCGCGCGTTGCGTCAGGTAGTCGCAGGTCGCCGCGGAGGCGGCGACGAACCCGCCGGCGCCGCCGCCCAGCGCCTTGCCCAGCGTCGAGGTGATGATGTCCACGTCGCCCAGCATACCGAAGTGTTCCGCCGTTCCCCGGCCGTTCGCGCCCAGCACACCGGTGGCGTGGGAATCGTCCACCACCAGCACCGCCTGGTGCCGGCGGCAGAGCTGGAGCAGGTCTGGGAGCCGCGCGATCGCGCCCTCCATCGAGAACACCCCGTCGGTCATCACCATCCGCACCCGCCGGTCGCTCGCGGCCGCCAGCTTCTGCTCCAGGTCGGCCAGGTCCGAGTGCTTGTAGACCGCCGTCTGGCACTTGGTGATCGCCTTGGCGAGCCGGACCCCGTCGATGATGGACGCGTGGTTGAGCTGATCGCTGATCACGATGTCGTCCTCGCCCAGCAGCGTGCCGGGCACCGCTTCGTTGGCGTTCCAGCAGCTCACGAAGCTGAGCGCGGCAGGCGTGCCCACCAGCCGAGCACAGGCCGCCTCCAGCGAGCGATGGACGGTGAAGGTTCCGCAGATGAAGCGGACCGAGGCGGTGCCCGCCCCCCAGCGGTCGAGGGCGGCCTTGCCGGCCGCGACGACTTCCGGCTGGTTGCTCAGGCCCAGGTAGTTGTTGGAAGAGAGAATGATGACCTCGCCGCGTCCCTCCATACGGACCCGCGGCGCCTGGGGGCTGTCGAGGAAGTTGAGCCTCTTGTAGACCCCGTCGCGGATGAACTGCTCCAGCTCGCTCTCCAGCCGGTGTTCCAGCGGGTTGCTCATACCCCCACCTCCAGGATCACCTTCCCCGCTTGGCCCGCCTTGATGACCTGAATCGCGTCGCCGATGCATTCCAGCGGAAACCGATGGGTGATCACCGGCCGGGGGTCGAGCTGTCCCGCCAGGAGGAATTGCCGCATCTGGTGCCAGGTCTCGTACATCTTCCGGCCGGTCACGCCGTAGAGGGTGAGGCCCTTGAAGATGACGTCGCGCGCGAAGTCGGTGTCGGTCGTGCGGCTCGGCGTACCCAGCAGGTTGACCCGTCCACCCAGACGCGCGGCGGCGAACGCGGTGGCGTGGCCGTCGGGATGACCGCTCATCTCGCAGACCAGATCCACTCCGTTCCCGCCGGTAAGCTCCTTGATCCGTGACAGCACGTCGTCGTGGCCGGCGTCGAGGGTCACTTGGGCCCCCATGGCCCGCGCCAACTCCAGCCGGCGGGGATTGTAGTCGCTGGCGATCACCAGTGAGGCTCCGGCCGCGCGGGCGACGCCGACCGCGAAGCACCCGATCGGCCCGCAGCCGAGGACGAACACGGTGTTGCCGGGTACCCGCGCCTCGAGCACGGTGTGCACTGCATTCCCTATGGGGTCCATGATGGCGCCGACCTCAGTGGGGATGCCGTCGAGCTTCATGACGTTGGACGCGGGCATCGCGATGTAATCGGCGAAGGCGCCGTCGCGGTCCACCCCGATGATCTGGGTCCGTTGGCAGAGGTGGGCGTCGCCAAGCCGGCACTGAAGGCAGTGGCCGCACACGATGTGCCCCTCGGCGGTCACCAGGTCGCCGACTGCGAGCAGGCCGGCGGTCTCGGCCTCCTGCCCCAGCTCCACGATCTCCCCGGCGAACTCGTGGCCCACGACCACCGGCGGCTTGAGCCGCTGACTGGCCCAGGTGTCCCACTCCCAGATGTGGAGATCGGTGCCGCAGACCCCGGCGTGCCGGACGCGGATCAGGACCTCGGAAGAGCCGCAGGTGGGCTTGGCGACATCGCGGAGCACCATCCCGGGTCCGGGGCCTGCTTTTACCAGAGCGCGCATTCAAGTCCTGACATGAAGTCGGGGGGGAATATAGGAGACGAAAGCGGGAACAGTAAACAGTAAAAAGTGAACGGGAGATCGTTCGTCCCGTTCACTGTTTCCTTTTACCGTTCCCGCTTTCGTCAGCTGGTGCGCATCGCCGCCGGTCTGGCGAACTCGGGGGTCGTCGCTGGTTCGATTCTTACGGCGCTGATCTTGAACGCGGCGATGCGGGCGTAGGGGTCGAGCTGCGGGTTGGTCAGCAGGTTGGCGGCGGCTTCCCGGAAATGCATCGGCATGAACACCTGGCCCGGCGCCTGCCGGTCGGAGATCCGGACCCCGATGAGCACCGACCCGCGGCGGGAAGTGACCCGAACAGTGTCACCCTCGCCGACGCCGAGGTCGATGGCGTCGGCGGGATGGACCTCGATGACGGGGGTCGGCTCGCGGGAGTCGAGCCCTTCCGACCGGCGCGACATCGTTCCGGTGTGCCAGTGGTACATCTGGCGCCCGGTGTTGAGGATGTAGGGGTACCTCTCGCTCGGCAGCTCGTCCGGCTTGAGGAACTCGACTGGCACGAAGCGGGCCTTGCCGTCCGCCGTGGGAAACGCGTCCTGGAAGAGAAACGGCGTGCCGGTCGAGTCGGGGGTCGGCACCGGATACTGGATCGAGCGCAGTCGCTCGAGCATCGCGTAGCTCACCCCGCGCCACGACGGCGTCACGCTGGCGATCTCGGTCATCACGTCGCCCGGCGACCGAAATTCGGTGGGCAGCCCGAGCCGGTTGCTCAGCTCGATCAGGATGTCGAGGTCGCGGCGCGCCTGACCCGGCGGATCGAGGGCGGCTTCGGTGAGCTGGATGTGCCGGTCGGTATTGACGAAGGTGCCCCCCTTCTCGGCAAAGGACGAGCCCGGCAGCACCACGTCCGCCCAGCGCGCGGTCTCGGTGAGAAACAGGTCCTGCACCGCCAGGAACTCCAGCCCGCGCACCCAGTGCTCGGCGTGGGAGATGTTCGGATCGGAGAGCACCGGGTTCTCGCCCATGATGTAGAGGCCGCGGATCGGGCTGTCGTCCTGCACCATCTCCGTGACCATCAGTCCGTGCTGGAGCGAGAGGGACTCCTCGGGCACCCGCCAGGCCTTGGCGTACTCGGCGCGGTTGGCGGGGTCGGTGACCGGCCGGTAGTCGGTGTAGGCGAACGGGATCGCGCCCATGTCGCTGGCGCCCTGCACGTTGTTCTGGCCCCGGATGGGGAGCATCGCCGCGCCCCACTTCCCGATCATCCCGCAGGCGAGCATCAGGTTCAACAGGCTGGCCACGATGTCGGTGCCGGTGTTGTGCTGGGTGAGGCCCATCGCCCAGAGGGTCGAGGTGCGCGGTCCCCGGGCATACATCTCCGCGGCCGCACGGATAGTCGCCGCCGGGACGCCGGTGATCTTGGCGGTGCTCTCCGGAGTGTAGCCCGCGACCGACTCCTTTACCTTCTCGAAATCGTGGGTCCGTCCCTCGATGAACTTCCGGTCGGTGAGTCCGGTCGCGATGATGTGGTTCACCATCCCGTTGTAGAGCGCCACGTCGGTGCCCGGCATCATCTGGAGATGGATGTCGGCCAGTTCGGCTAGCTCCGTGCGCCGGACGTCGGCGACGATGAGGCGCGCGCCCTTGGACACCGCCCGCTTGATCAGCGCGCCGAAGACCGGATGGGTCTCGCTGGTATTGGCGCCCGAGATGAAGATGACGTCGCACGCCTCCTCGATCTCCCGCATGGAGCCCGACGCCGCGGAGGTCGCGAGCGCGCGGCTCATCGCCGCCACGGAGCTCGAGTGGCAGAGCCGGGTGCAGTGGTCCACGCTGTTGGTGCCGAAGCCGGCCCGGACCATCCGCATGAAGACGTAGTTGTCCTCGTTGCTGCACTTGGCGGAGGAGAGCGCGGCCAGCGCCCGCGGGCCATGGACCTGGCGGATCCGTTTCAGCTCCTGAGCCACCAGGCTCAGCGCCTCATCCCAGGTCGCTTCACGGAACGCGCTGTGCCATGCCGGCGGGGTGGCGACGCGATCGCGCACGTCGTCCTCGTCCGCGTTGGGCATGCCGGTCATCGGCGGCTTTCCCACGCTGCGCTTGGGCGGCCGAGGCTTCCTTCGAGAGCCCATCTCCTCGATCGTCTGCCAGGGGCCTTCGCGGTGCCGGGGCCATTCGCCGGTCCACACCCACTTCTCACCGTCGTGCATCCAGCCTTTGCGGATCACCGGGGTCATCAACCGGTCCCGGTGCATCGGGAAGTCGTAGCCGAAGCGCCCCTTCACGCAGGTCGAGCCCTGGTTCGGCGTCCGCTCCTCGATGTCGGGCGAGGTGACCCGCATGATCTGATCGCCCTTCACGTGGAGATCGATCTGGCACCCTACGCCGCAGTAGGGACAGACCGAGCGGACCACCTTGTCGGGGGTACGGACGGCCTCCGATCCGAACCGCTGTTTGGGGATGACCTCGAAGATCGCTCCGGTGGGGCAGACCCGGACGCACTCGCCGCACCAGGTGCAGCCCGCGTGATCGGGATCGCCGTCGCCGCCGACGATGATCTGCGCATGCTCGCCCCGCATCCCCACATCGAGCACCCCCACCTCCTGGATGTCCTCACAGGCCCGCACGCAGCGGGTGCAGAGGATGCAGGTGCTCATGTCGTGCTGGATCATCACGTCCCCGGGACGCTCGTCGCCGGACCGGAGGGGGAGCTCGTGGTAATCGCGGATGGGGACGTCGTACTGAATGACGTAACGCTCGAACTCGTTGCGCGGGTGGTTGCGTCCACCGTTCTGGAGGTGCTCGCCCGGGTATTTCTCGAGTAGGAGGCCGAGAACGCCCCGACGACTCTCTACGGCGGCCTGGGACTCGGTCTCCACCACCATGCCCTCGGCCGCCGGCGTGGCGCAGGCGGGCACCATCTTGCCCTGGCCCTGAACCGACACCAGGCAGATGCGGCAGTTCCCCACGATGGGCAACTTGGGATACCAGCAGAGGGTCGGGATGTCGATGCCGACGGCCCGGGCGGCCTCCAGGATGGTGGCCCCAGGCTCGAAAGCAACGTCACTGCCGTTGACGACAATCTTGGCCATTGCGCACCGATATTCGGCGGAAGACAAGGCGATCTAAGTGAGTTTAGACCCGGCAGATGGGAGGGGCAAGGGGAGCTGGCGGGCAAAAAAACACCCCCTGACTGGTCGGGGGTGTGCCTCGCTGCGCGACCTGGCGCAGTGAACCGCTTCGCGCGCGGCTACGCGGCGTGTTCCGTCGGGACCCGCTGATGCCAGTGGTCCTGGGAGGTCTCCTCGTCCGCGGCCCACATGTAGGCCCAGAAGCGCACGGGCTTCGGGGCGGGCCCGCCGTTCTTGATGACGATGCCGAGCGGCGCCGTGGGAACGGCGATGGGGATGGTGGTCACGGGACTTTCCTCGCTGACGAGAGAGCCACGACTGCGTCTCGCCCGAGAGAAGGCACGCCCCATGCCTCCCTGATGCAGGCCGTTAACCTGTTATGGAAGCAAAGTTTGGAGAGCCGGGGAACAGCCGGCCAAGTGTCAGTTGGACGCGGCGAGCGGCGATGCCGCCGCGTCCGGTGGACACGTGGGCTTGGCGAGCAGAAGCCCATCCGGCCGGCGGGCGGTGATCGCGCGCTTGCGGCGCGGCGGCTCCTCTTCCACAGTCCATCCGTCGTAGAGCCCGCGGATCGAATCCGGCGAGAGCGCCCGGCATCCACCCAGCACCACGTGAACTCCTCCGGGGCGACTGCGCCGCTGGAGATCCTTGAGAAGCGCGGCACGGGCGGGCGGCTTGAACCCGGACAACGTGTTGGGGTCGAGGACGACGATGTCCACTCCCTCCAGTGCCTCGAGGAAGCCGGGCAGTGCCGGTCCGAGAGGCGCCACGAAGCCCTCGAACAGACTCGCCAGTGCCTCCGCCGCCATGCGAGATTCGACCCGCTCGACGCAGCCGACGTCGCAGGTCACGAAGGTGACAGCCGCATCGTGCGCGGCGAGGAGGTAGGTGGCGGGCTCCGCACCGGCGCCGATCACCAGCGCGGTATCGTGCGACTCGATGCGGGGCAGGAGGCGGGCGAGCGCGCACCCGCCGTCGAGACCCCAGTGCACCGGGGTGCGTTGCGCCTCGCGCAGCTTCCGGAACTGCTCGCGCCAACGGCGATAGGGCCGAAGGGCGAGCCGCTTCATGATGAGGCGGTCCACCGTCTCGAGCATGAGCACTTCGGTGAGCACGAATTGGCCCTCGGACGTCGCCTGCAACTCCGAGGCGGCCTCGTCGCCCAGTCGCATCAATTCATCCCGGCCGATCGAGTTCTTGAATCCCTCGATCCGCTGGAGGATGTACTCGTGATAGTGCTGCTTGTCGGAGTAGGGCGAGCGCCGCCGCCGCTGAGCGCCACGGATCTCGGTGGCGTTCAGCATGGCGCCCTGATCGGCAGGAGGCCGCGCGCAACGGGGCGGCCGGTGACGAAGTTCACCGCGTGAGCTGTATGGAATGGGCTCCGGACGGACGATGGCCCCACGAAGGCCACCGTGATTGACAATGGTGCAAATTCGTACATCGGGTGGGTCGGGTCAAGGCGGCAAGCTAGTCCGCCTCCAAAAGGGCCCCCTTGAGGTATCCCGTCTCGGGGATGGTCAGCACCTCGGGGTGATCCTCACCCTGGCCCAGGATGCGCCGCACGCGGATTCGGCGGCCGCTGTCGCCCGCCGCCTCGGTGAGCATCGCGAGGAACTCCGGCAGCCGGACGTGGAACGAGCAGGAGGCCGTCAACAGCATGCCGCCGGGAGCGAGGCAGCGCATCGCGCGGAGGTTGATCTCCCGGTAGCCGCGGATCGCATCCGGGACCGTGGCCCGAGACTTGGCGAAGGCTGGGGGGTCGAGCACGATGGTGTCGAACCGCTCCCGTGCTCGGGCCATCGTGCGGAGCGCCTCGAAGGCGTCGGCTTCGCGAAACTCGAGGTTGGTCAGGCCGTTGAGCGCCGCGTTGGCTCTGGCCCGCTCCAGCGCGTCCCCGCTCGAGTCGAGGGCGAGCACGCTGCCGGCCCGCCTCGCCAGATGCAGGGCGAACGAGCCGTGATAGGTGAAACAGTCCAGTGCGCGCCCACCCTGACGGGTGACGTCTCCGGCAAGCAGGCGATTGGGGCGCTGGTCGAGAAACGCCCCGGTCTTCTGTCCGTCCCAGGGGGCGGCGAGGTAGCGCACGCCGCCTTCGCGCACCTCGATCTCCCGTGGCACCGAGCCGAAGACCTCCTCGACCTCGGCCGGAAGATGCTCCCGGCGGCGGGCGGAGACGTCGTGCCGGAGCAGGATGCCCGCGGGGTCGAAGAGTGAGGCGAGCGCGTCGAGGATCGGCTGCCGCATCGTCTCCAACCCGGCGGAGAGGATCTGCGCCACGATCCAGCGGTCGTAGCGATCCACCACCAGTGAAGGCAATCCGTCCCCTTCACCATGCACCAACCGGCAGGCCGTGGCGTCGATCCCTGCCCGGCGGGCCGCGGCCGCCTCGATCCGTTCCCGCCACCACGACGGGTCCACCGCGCGGTCGCCGCGCTCCAGCAGACGGAGCCGGATCTCCGACCCCGGGGAGAGCAGCGCCTGGCCGATGAATCGGCCGCGCGGGTCCTGGACGGGCACCAGGCCCGGCTCGGGCGGATGGCTCTCGACGTCGCTGCGATAGATCCAGGGATGTCCTCGAACCCAGCGCTCGGCGCCGCGCGCCGTCACCCGGGCAGGGGTCACGCCCGGTCGGGACGGAGAACCGTGGCCCCCCGCAGATAGCAATGCTTGATTTCGCCGCGGTCGCGGCGGGTGTAAGCATGAACCAGCAGCCGGATGCAGCGGGGAAGCGACCCCGGCACGGGAATTTCCGATGCGTGCAGCAGCGCCACGATGTTCCACCCGAAGTCCTCCGCGGCCCGGGCGGGGAAGGCGGCGTCGAGGTCTCGGGTGACGGTGAAGAGCGCGCTCACGATGTCGTCGGGCTGGAGCTCGTTGCTCTCGATCAGCGTGCGGAGCAGCTCGTCGGTCGCGGCGAGGATCTCGGACGCGTCGTTGCGCTCGACGGTGGTGGCGCCGCGGATGCCGTGCAACCGGGGAGTGGGGAGCGTCATGGCAGATAATGTAGCGGCGATGGTTCGGCTGATGCTCGTCACCGACGACCGCCTGGTCGAAGGGCGCGACCTGGTGGCGCTGGCGCTGGCGGCCGAGCGCGGCGGGGCGACCTCGGTGCAGCTCCGGCTCAAGCTGACCTCGCCCCGTGAGCAGGTGGACCGGGCCCGCGCGCTGGTCGCCGCGCTGCGGATCCCGGTGCTGGTGAACGACCGGCCCGACATCGCGCTCGCCGCCGGCGCCGCCGGTGTGCACCTGGGCCCGGACGATCTGCCGGTCGCGCTGGCCCGCCGCATAGCGCCACCCGGCTTCATCATCGGCGCCTCGGTCGGCTCGGCGGCGGAAGCCGATGCCGCGGCCGAGGCCGACTACTGGGGCATCGGTCCCTGGAGGGCGACGGGGACGAAGGCGGACGCGGGTGAGGCGCTCGGGGCGGAGGGGTTTCGAAGGCTTTCGGCGCTGGGAGTCGGCAAGCCGTGCATCGCCATCGGCGCGGTGCGGCCGGAGGACGTGCCTCTCGTGCTCGCTGCCGGCGGGTCTGGGGTGGGGGTGGTATCGGGGATACTCGGGGCGGAGGATGTGGAGCGGGCCACCCGGCGATTCGCGGCCTCAGGGTGAAACTATCTCCCTCGCCGCACTCTCGCGATCGCCCGCAGATGCTCGTCGTAGGTCTTGGAGAACAGATGCCGTCCGTCCGGCCCCGCCACGAAGTAGAGGTAGGGCACCTTCGCGGGATGAAGCGAGGCCTCGAGGCTCCGCCGGCTGGGTGAGTTCACCGGCCCAGGCGGCAAGCCCCGGTTGAGGTAGGTGTTGTACGGCGACCGGAACTGATAGTCCTTGGTGAAGAGCCGGGGCTTCCGCTTTCCGGTGGCGAGGAAGATCGCGTACTGCACCGTCGGGTCGGCCTGCAGCGCCATCCCGATGCGAAGCCGGTTGTGGTAGACCCCGGCGATCGTCTCGCGCTCGTCGTCGGCCCGCGCCTCGCCTTCCACGATCGAGGCGAAGGTGACCAGCTGCGCCTGGGTCCAGCCCAGGGAATCGAGGCGCCGGTCCCACTCGGGCTTCCAGGCCGACTTGAATCCCTCGGCCATCACCCGCACCAGCTCCGCGCGCCGTGGTTCCCAGCCGGAGCGAGTAGGTCTCCGGCCGGAGGAATCCCTCGAACGAACGGACCGGAAAGCCGAGTGTCGCCGAGGCGGCGGCGCTGTCTCGCGCGGCGGCCATCACCGAGTCGGCCGGTATACCCAGCTTCTGTTGTGCCAGCGTCGAGACCTCGGGAATGGTGAGGCCCTCGGGGACCGTGAACCGGGTCGCCACCTCGTCGCCCGCCTCGAGGATGTCGAGCACCTTCCAGACCGACATTCCGGGGGTGAACTGGTAGACCCCCGCCTGCACCGAGCGGTCGGCGCCCCGCACCCGGGCGATCAGCTTGAACCAGAAGCGGCTGCCGACGACGCCGTGGGCGGCCAGCGTGTCGGTCACCGCCGAGAAGGTCGCGCCGGGCGGGAGGGTGACCCGTTCGGCCGAGGAGTTGCTGCCGCAGGCGAGGAGGGTGAGGGTGAGGAGCAGGAGGCGGAGCGGCGGAACGGCGGAACGGCGGAACGCCAGGCCGGTACCGAGCCGTGCCGCCGGCATCGGGCACCTCCCGCCGTTCCGCCGTTCCGCCGTTCCGCCCTACCGGTCACGCACCCGCCTGGCATCCAGGAAATGCTGCAGCAGCACCGCGGCCGCCAGTGCATCCACGTCGGCTTTCCGGCCCCGGGTACTCCCGCCCTGCTCCCGGATAGCGGCGAGCGCCCGCGCCGTGCTCATCCGCTCGTCCCACAGCTCGACCGGCAGGCCGCTCCTGCCGGCCAGGCCGCCGGCGATCTCGCGCGCGGCGACGGCGCTCTCCTCCTCGTCACCCTCACCGGTGAGCGGCAAGCCCACCACGAGGCCGGACGGCTCGTGCTGCGCGACCAGCTCCAGGAATCGCGACATGGGAAAGCGCTTGCCCCGCCGGCGTACCAGAGTCTCCAGCGGCGTGGCCAGGGTCTGGGTCTCGTCGCTGAGCGCCAGGCCGATCCGGACCTCGCCCCAGTCGACCGCCAGAAGCCGGCCCGCACGGGAAGTGGCATCCGGGGAATAAAGCGGGAAAGGTGAACAGTGAACAGTAAAAGGGGGTCGCAGCACGACCCCCCTTCACCGTTCACCGTTCACTTGTCAGGCTGTATCTATTGCGCCATCGTGGCGAAGAATTCCTTGTTGTTCTTGGTCCGCTTCATCCGCTCGAGCAGGAACTCGAGCGCCTCGACCGGCGGCATGTCCGCCAGGAAGTTGCGCAGCAGGTAGACCCGGTTGAGCTCGTCCTTGTCCATCAGGAGCTCCTCCTTACGGGTCGAGGTGCGCTGGATGTCGATCGCGGGGTAGATCCGGCGGTCGGCCAGGCGGCGGTCGAGCACCAGCTCCGAGTTGCCGGTGCCCTTGAACTCCTCGAAGATCACCTCGTCCATCCGGCTGCCGGTGTCGACCAGCGCGGTGGCGATGATGCTGAGGCTGCCGCCCTTGTCGATGTTCCGGGCGGCGCCGAAGAACCGCTTCGGCTTCTGCAGCGCGTTGGCGTCCACGCCGCCGGAGAGGATCTTGCCGGAGTGCGGCACCACCACGTTGTGCGCCCGGGCCAGACGGGTGATCGAGTCGAGCAGGATGACCACGTCGCGGCCGTGCTCCACCAGCCGCTTCGACTTCTCGATCACCATGTCGGCCACCTGGACGTGGCGGTCGGCCGGCTCGTCGAAGGTGGAGGAGATGACCTCCGCCTTGACGTTCTCCTCCATGTCGGTGACCTCCTCGGGCCGCTCGTCGATCAGCAGCACGATGAGGACGATCTCGGGATGGTTCTCGCTGATCGCGTTGGCGAGCTTCTGCATCAGGATGGTCTTGCCCGCCTTGGGCGGCGCGACGATCAGCGCGCGCTGGCCCTTGCCGAGCGGGGCGAGCAGGTCCACCACCCGCATCGAGAGGTCGCTGTTCTTGCGCTCCAGCCGGATCCGGGAATCGGGGTACCGCGGTCGAAGGTTGTCGAACGCGATCCGGTGCTTGGTCTTTTCCGGCTCCTCGAAGTTGACCTGCTCGACCTTGAGCAGGGCGAGGTAGCGCTCCCCTTCCTTGGGCGGTCGCACCTGGCCCATGACGGTGTCGCCGGTGCGGAGGTCGAACCGCTTGATCTGGCTGGGACTGACGTAGATGTCGTCGGGGCCGTACAGGTAGTTCCAGTCCTGGCTCCGGAGGAAGCCGTACCCTTCGGGCAGGATCTCCAGCACCCCCTCGCCCCGGATCACGGTGTCGGAGTCGAGCAGCGACTGCTCGATGCGGAAGATCAGGTCCTGCTTCCGCAGGCCGGAGTAGTTGGTGATGTTCAACTGCTCGGCCAGCGTGTGCAGCTCGGCGACCGACTTCTGCTTCAGCTCAGCGATATCCACGGACATGACTCCAGACGGACGGGCCCTGCCGGCGTGCGGGCGGGTGGTGGACGGAAGACGTGAGAGATGCCGGCGAGGTTGGCCTGGGTATATGTCGGCCCGATGGCGGAACGGCGGTACTGTTGTGACGGGGAGTTGTCCTGCCGAATCCAAGAAGCGACTCAACTTAGAGCGCGCCGAAGGTCCAGTCAAGAGCCCGCTTGCAGAAGTCTCGGGGACTCACGATTATGGCTGACTCCTTGGCGGGTCAATCCGAGTCGGAGCGGACATGGTCGAAGCCGAACGTCTGAGCAGGCTCCGGCACGACCTTTCCAACCCGCTCTCGGCCCTGCTGGCCGAGATCCAGCTCCTCCTGCTCAACGAGTCCCAGTTCGACGCCGAGACGCTGACCAGTCTCAAGGAGATCGAGGCCCTGGCCATCCGGATGCGGGGCATGCTCCGGGACATCTGACTCACGCGGACCGCCGGACCCCGCCGTTCAGCAGGTAGGCGGCGAGAAAGGCCAGACTCCCGGCGCTGGCGGCCGCCCGGAACGCCACGTCTCCTCCGCCCACCGACACGAACCCCTCGATCAACCCCGACACCACCAGGAGCACCGCCGCCCCGCCCACCATCCGGACCGCGGTCCGCCCGCTCAGCACCAGGGCGTCTCCCCGACTCAGGTCCCCCGGCGCCACCACCGTGCGACCGAGCAGAAACCCCGCGGCCCCCGCCACCCAGATGGCGAACAGCTCGAGCAGGCCGTGCCCCAGGATGAACTCGAGCAGGTAGCCCAGCAGTCCCCGGTTGGCGAAATGCCCCGCGGTGGCTCCGATGAGGAGGCCGTTGAAGCCGAGCAGAACCAGGGAGCCGACTCCCAGGAAGATGCCGCCGGCGAAGCAGGCGATGGCCACCCGGACGTTGTTGGTGATGATTCCCGACGCCATCAGCGGGCGGTCCTCCACCGCCACGTCCACGTAGCGCCGGCCCGCCGCCATGCGTTCCGCCCCGGCATCCGCGCGCTGGATCATGACCTCGGGGAGCAGGTCGGCGGCCAGATCCGGCTGCTCCCGCATGAGCAGGTAGCCGGCCCCGGCTGGCAGCAGGAACGCGAGGCAGGCGAGGAGGATATAGGCTCGGGCCTGGCGGATGGCGGCAGGGCACTCCCGGATCAGCACCTCCCAAACCCGCCGCCAGGTACCTCGCTCGTCCCGGTACAGCGCGTTGTGGCCGGCCGCCGCCAGCCGCTCCAGGTGCTCCAGGGTGGCCTCGTCCACCCCATAGGTCCGGGCCCGCGCCAGGTCGGCCGCGACCTCCCGGTACCGGGCGGCGAAGTCGGGCAGCTCGTGCGAGGCGAAGCTGTCGAGCCCTTTGCTGGCGGCGCGTTCGGCCAGCTCCTGGAATTCGGCCCAGCGGGCCGCTTGCGGGCCGCGAAAGACGCGGCGGCGGCGGAGCCCTTCAAGGCGACGGTGCCCTCCCGCCGGTCCCGCTCGCGGCGGTGCAGCTCCAGCAGGTGTTCCAGATCGCCGACCCCTGACGGCGCGGGGTGGTCCGCCAGCCGACGGGCTATCGCCGCCGCGAGCCGGAGCCTGGCCGGCTGGGCCAGCTGGGCCTGCCGGCCCTCGAACTGGGCCACCAGGCGGAACTCCGCGTCGGTCAGCTCCGGGATCAGCGAGAGCGGAGCCGCGGCTGTCTGACTCCGGGGCTTGGTGGGGACGACCAGTTGGGAGGGACGGTCCCGCGCCACCACGGTGCCGGCCACCATGTCCCCCAACCGCTTCCCCCGCGGGTGCAGGGCCACGAGCAGGGCACCGGTCAGGTAGGGAGGAGGCAGGAAGTCGGCGATTCGCAGGAGGTTGCGTGCCGCGGCCGCGCTGAGGCTGACCGCGTTGCCGGTGTCGCTGACCACCCGGATTCCGACCATCCGCTTGCCCGGCGTCTGCCCCTGACGAAGCCCCTCGAACAGGATGAAGTATCCGGTCCAGACGGCGAATCCGCCCAGCATGAGAAGTGCGGCGCCGGTCGAGCCGATCGTCACTCCGAAGCCGGCGACGATGCTGAGCACGATGAACACGCCGAGCATCGAGCCGACCAGCACCAGCATGTCGATGAGCGCCGCGAGCGCGCGGGAGCCGACCCCCGCGATCTCGAGGTCGAGCGTCACGTGCTCCGGCGTTTCGACCTCGAGCTGCTGGCGGTAGTCGGGTGGGGAGGAACGCCGCTTCGTCATGGGGCGATTTTAACCTCTCGCGGAAGGACTCGCATCTGTCGCACCGGCGAAGCATCTTACTCATCCGTCATCCTCTCACCGTTCAAGCTGCCGGAGCATTCCATGGTGCCCACGACCCTGCGACCGCTATCGGTGGGTGAGATCCTCGATGTGTCGTTCACCCTCTACCGCCGCCACTTCGCCACCCTGGGCACGGTCGCCGTACTCTGCTCCGGGCTGCCGGTACTGCTGAGCCTCTACATCGAGGCCTCGGGCGGGGTGCTTCAGAATCTGTCGCTCACGCTGGTGTACTACGTGGTGTTCACCGTTCTGAGCTCCATCGCCACCGCCGCGACCGTGTTCATCGTCTCGGCGAGCTACCTGGGGCAGCCGCTCAAGGCCGCGGGTGCGCTCAAGCGGGCGACCCCGCTCCTGGGACGGCTGATTCTCTGCTCGTTGCTCCTCGCCATCGTGGTCGGCTTCGGATTCCTGTTCTTCATGGTCCCCGGCATCGTGCTCCTGTGCGGCCTGGTCCTCGCCTTCCCGTCGCTGGTGCTGGAGCCCGGCAGCTCCCCCACCGGCGCGCTGTCCCGCTCCTGGTCGCTCACCCGGGGGTCGCGCTGGCGGATGCTGGGTCTCTTGGTGACACTGTTGGTCCTGCTCTACGTCCCGATCATCGCCCTCGGCGCGATCGCGACGGTGGTTCTCCCGTCCGGCGGAGGCGCGGGAACCTTCACCCCCGGCCTCCTGACGCTGGCGGTGGTGGGCGTGATGCAGATGCTGCTGTATCCCTTGCTCTATTGCGTCCTGACGGTGGCCTACTACGACCTCAGGGTTCGCAAGGAAGGCTTTGACCTGGAGGTACTCGCCTCGACCCTCCAAACCGCCTGAACGCCGTGTTGCCGCAGGGACAGGCCGGCCCCGAGCTTTACCGGGCGGTGCTCGATTCCGTCTTCGCGACCAAACCCTACCAGTGGGCCCCGCAGTCGGCGGTGCTGCGCCTGATCTCCGAGTGGTGGGACTGGCTGATCCGCTATCTCGACGGGCTCCGGGCCCACAACCCCCTGCTGTTTCGCATTTTCCTCGTCGCGGTCCTGCTCGCCTGGGTGGGCATCTTCGTGCACGCCGCCTGGCTGGTCTGGCTCACAGTCCGCGGCGCAGCCCGTGCCGAACGGTCGGTTGCGCTTCCCGTCGCGGGTGAGCGTCACGATGCCGAGTGGTATACCCGTGCCGCCGATCGTGCGGCTGCGGAGGGCCGCTTCGCGGAAGCCCTCCAGCTCGCGTTCGTCGCGCTGGCCCTGACGTTGGAGGGTCAGGGACTGCTGCAATACCACCCCAGCAAGACCCCGGCGGAGTGCGCCCGCGAGGCCCGGCTCGCGGGCTCGGACCGGGAGCGGCTGAGGGACCTGGTCAGGAGCCTCTACTCCTACGCGTTCGGCGGACGATCGATCGCCGCGGACGACTACCGGCGCTGGCGGGAGAGCGGGGCGGGACCCTGGCATGCGCCCGCGCACTGAGCTGAGCCTCGCGGCCGGTCTCCTGTTCCTGCTCGGCGTGGTCGTCGTCGCGGTGGGCAACAGCCGTGCACGGCCCCCGGCGAGCGAATCGTCCCGCTCCACTTACCTCACCGGCCCCGGCGGCGCGAGTGCGTTCGCCGAGGCCGCTTCTCGACTCGGGGTCGCGGTCGAGCGCTTCCGGCGGCCGATGGTGGCCCTCAAGGTGACGGACACGGCCCGGCGCGGCGAGGTCGTTGCCGTCATCGGGCCCGCGACGGCGCTCAGCCCGGCCGAGTCGCGGCATCTCCTCGACCAGCCGGTGGATCTCCTGCTGGCCGGCAGCAACTCGGCCAGCGCGATCCGCTGTCTCGGCTATCATGTGTCGGTGCGAAGGTGGACTGATCCGGCGGCGACCAGGGCTCCGGCCGGGGCAGAACGACTTCCGTCTCCCAGGGTTTGGGCCGTGCTGATACCGCACATGGCCCGGCAAATCGTGGACTCGTCCGGAGACGACGGACGCAAGGTGAGCTGCGAGGTGCCGGTGCCGGTCCGGGTGGATACCCTGCTTCAGACCTTGACCGACCGGCCGGTGGTGGTGCGGCTCACCTACGCAGACCGGCGGGTCGTGACGCTCGTGGCCGAGGACCGGCTCTTCCGGAACCGCACGATGCGCAGGACCTCGGCCGGCGAGCTGGTGGTCGGGCTGGTGACGCCGCGCTACCGCCGGGTGGTGGTGGACGAGTTCCACCACGGATACCAGGCCGCCGGCTCGCTCACCGGAGCCGCGTTCGGCTGGAGCACCCGCTCGCCCTGGGGATGGATCGTGTGGCAGCTCGCCGCCGTGGGTCTGGTGGCGCTGCTCGCCTCGGGGGTCAGGTTCGGGCCGGTGCGGAGCGCGATCCAGCGCCGGCGCCGCTCGCCCATGGAGCACGTGCGCGCGCTGGCGACCGCGCTCGCCGCCGCGCGGGGACACGACGTGGCGGTGCGTCTCATGATCCAGGGTCTCCGGCGGCGGCTTTCGCTGGGCGGCCGCCCGCCGCCCGCCGATCTCGGCAGGTGGCTCGAAGGCCTCGGGCCTTCGGTCCGGACCGCGCGTGGGCGGGAGGCCCTGGACTCGCTCACCGCCGTGACCCGCCGCCCGCCGGACGCGGATAGCGTCCTGCAGGCCGCCAATGCCGTGGAAAACCTGTGGGAGGAGCTGAAGCCGACATGACCACCGCAATGGCGCCGCTGGGCGCCGAGGAAGCCTTGCGCGGGGCAGGAGAGGCCCGGGCGATCGTGGAACAGCTCGGCCGCGTAGTGCTGGGGCAAGAGGCGGCGGTGCGCGACGCGGTGGCGGCGCTCATCGCCCGGGGGCACGTGCTGCTGGAGGGAGTGCCGGGCACCGCGAAGACGCTCCTGGTCCGGGCGCTGAGCCAGATCCTCAGCCTGGAGTTCCGGCGGATTCAGTTCACGCCGGACCTCATGCCTTCGGACCTCACGGGGGTCAACCTGCTGGCCGGTCCGGGAACCTTCACTTTCCGCCAGGGGCCGATCTTCGGCGACCTGGTGCTGGGCGACGAGATCAACCGGGCCCCGGCGAAGACGCAGGCCGCATTGCTGGAGGCGATGCAGGAGCGGCGGGTCACCGTGGACGGCGTCTCCCACCCGCTGCCGGAGAGCTTCACGGTCTTCGCCACCCAGAATCCGATCGAGTTCGAGGGCACCTACCCGCTGCCCGAGGCCGAGTTGGACCGGTTCCTCGTGAAGGTGATCGTGGGCTATCCCGACGAGCCGGTGGAGCAGGGGATCCTTCACCGGGTGCTGAACGGGTTCGAAGCCGACACGCCGGCGAGCTACGGGGTGGATCGGGTGGCGGACACCGCGGGACTGGCACGGCTGAGGAACGCGTGCCGGCGGGTGCGAGTCGAGCCCACGCTGGTGGCGTACATCGCGGCGATCGTCCGGGCGACGCGGACCGCCCCGGTCCTCACGCTCGGCGCGTCGCCCCGTGCCAGCGTCGCGCTGCTGAAGATGTCCCAGGCCTCGGCGCTGCTGGAGGGACGGTCCTTCGTTGTGCCCGACGACGTGAAGACCCTGGCGCCTGCCGTGTTGCGGCATCGGGTCACGGTGGCGCCCGAGCTGGAGCTCGAAGGCGTGTCGCCCGATGCGGCGCTTCGCGGCATCATCGAGAAGATCGAGGCGCCCCGGTGAAGCTGGTTCCCTCGCGACGGTGGCTGTTTGGGGCGGCGGCGCTCGCGCTGATCGCGCCCGCCGGGCTGTGGTGGCCCGGCGCCCTGACGCTCCTGCTCGTGCTGGACGTTGTCTGGGTAGTGGCCGGTGCCGCGGACGCCCTTGCCGCTCCCGGTGCCCGGGAGGTCGCCGTGCGCCGCGAGGCGCCGGTCGCCTTCTCCCTCGGTCGCCGGTTCATCATCCGCTACCGCTGGCGCCACGCCGGTCGGCGGCGGCTCCGGGTCGAAGTGAAGGAGCACCTGCCCGAGCCGCTCGGCGGCGCGGTCTCGCCGCTTCGCCGGCTGGAGCTGCCGGCCCATCTGACCGTCGAGGAGCAGCTCGAGCTCGAGCCGGTGAGGCGAGGCATCGGGACCGGCGGGACCATCGATCTGCGGATCCTGGGCCCACTCGGCCTGGGCTGGCGACAGAGCCGGATCGAGGCGCCGTGGACCGCGACGGTCTATCCCAGCCTGCGCGGCGCGTGGCTGCGGGCGCTGCCCATCCAGGCGATCCGGCGGCGGGAGGCCGGGCTCCGCAGCGTGCGGCACCGGGGTGAAGGCCAGCTCTTCGAGGGCCTCCGCGAGTGGGTGCCGGGCGACGACACCCGGACCATCGATTGGAAGGCAACCGCCCGCCGGGGCAAGCCGATCGCGCGGCAGTACGAGGACGAGCGGCGGCAGCAGGTGATGTTGGTGGTGGACGCCGGACGCCTGCTCACCGCGGAGGTGGAAGGCGTGCCGCGGCTGGAATCGGTGATTTCAGCGGCGCTGCACCTGGCCCATGCCGCCGTGGAGCACGACGACAATGTCGGACTGCTGGTCTTCGCCGACACCATCCAGCGCTACCTGCCACCCGGCCGCGGGCGCCGCGCGCTCCGCGCCGTGGTGGAGGGGCTCGCCGCGGCCGAGGGACGGCTGGTCGAATCCGACTATCCCGCGGCGTTCCGCTACCTGGCCGCGCGAAGCCGGAAGCGCGCGCTCACCGTGCTCTTCACCGACGTGATCGACCGGACCGCGAGCGAGGCGCTGGTGGCACAGACGGCGACCCTGCGCCCGCGCCATCTTCCGCTCGCCGTCACCCTGCGCGACCCGGCGATGGAGGCGCTCGCCTCGGCCCGACCGGCCGGGCCGGCCGACGCGTTCGAGCGGGCCGCGGCGGAGGAGCTGCTCGGCGCCCGTGAGGCCGCCCTCGGAGAGATGCGCTCGCGCGGCGTCATGGTGCTCGATGTGCTCCCGGCCGGCGCCAGCTCGGCGCTGGTGGAGCGATATCATCTGTTGAAGCGGAAGGGAATGCTCTAGGGCATGCCCGAATCACCGCAGCGGTCACATGTATATCTCCACCGCCCTCTCGCTCGGGTAGGCCTCCACGAACGCCTCGACCGCTTCGGGATCGAGCTGAGACCCCGCGACCCGTCGCAGCTCGGCCAGGGCATCCGCGGGAGAACGCGACTCGCGGTACGGGCGCCGGGTGGTCATGGCGTCGAAGGCGTCTGCCACGGCCACGATGCGGGCCTCTATCGGGATCTTCTCGCCGCGGAGACCGTCGGGAAATCCGCGCCCGTCCAGCCGCTCGTGGTGTGAGCGCACGATGCGCAGGACGTCCGGCGATTCCTGCGCCAGGGGTGACAGCATCCGCTCGCCGAGCAGCGGGTGCTCGGTGATCTGGCGGAATTCCTCGGCGGTGAGCGTGCCCGGCTTGTGCAGCACGGCCTCACGGGTCCCGATCTTGCCGATGTCGTGCAGCTCGCCGCCCAGGCGGATCCCGTCGAGCGAGACGCCCGCGAACCCCATGCGCGTCGCCATCGCCACGGCGTACTGGCTCACCCGGATCGAGTGCCCCCGGGTGTAGGCATCCTTGGCCTCCAGCGCTCTCGCGAGCATCTGCACGCCCTGGAGGAACAGCTCCTGGATCCGCGTCGCCTGCTCGTGAACCTGGCGCTCGAGATGCTCCTGGTAGAAGCGATTCTGCAGAACCAGGGCGCGCTTCTCGAGTGCGCGGGTGACGCGCGCCTGAAACTCGCTCATCGAGATCGGCTTGAGCAGGAAGTCGGCGGCGCCGCGGTGCAGGCAGTCCACGGCGGTGCTGGTGTCGTTCATCCCCGTCAGCATGATCACCGAGGTGTCGGGGTACTGGTCCCGGACTACCTCCAGGAAGGTGATCCCGTCCATCTCGGGCATCCGCATGTCCGAGACGATGAGAGGGGGCGCGTCGATGCGGTCGAGGACGCGGAGCGCCTCTCGCCCCGAGGCCGCCTCGAAGCACTGGAAGCCCTGGGCCTGGAGCATCCGGACGAGGAATTTCCTCACCCCGGGCTCGTCGTCCACAACGAGACATGTGGCGGAGCCGGCCACGACCGGCTGCGCGAGCTGGCTTGTCGGCATGGTTCACAGTGTACTTGAGGTGGGCGATGGATGCCACGAACATCCAATCGCTTACACTGTAAACAATCGCTCACGAAATGTCCACTGCCCGCCGGGCTGGACGGCCCGGAGGGGTCGATTTGCGGTCCCGGGCGGGGCAGGCATCTTGTATGGACGTGCCCCCGGGCCACACCGATCTCTGGAAACCGCGCGGATGTCACTAGAACCCTTTGAAGCCCGCGTCCCGCAGGCGCTGCTGGACGACTTGGGGGAGCGCCTGCGGCGCACCCGTTGGCCCGGCCCACCTCCTGGGCCGCCAGGTGTGACGGGCATCGTCCAGGACGACCTGCGCGATCTGATCGAGTTCTGGCGAGACGGCTTCGACTGGCGTGCCGCGGAGGGACGGCTCAACCGATACTCCCAGTTCCGGACGAAGCTGGGCGGAGGGTGGGTCCACTTCATCCATGAGCGCGGACGAGGACCGCGGCCGCTGCCTCTGGTCATCACGCACGGGTGGCCCGGCTCGGTGTTCGAGATGCTGGAGCTGATCCCCCGCCTCATCGACCCCGGGCGCGTCGGCGCCGCGATCGAGGATTCGTTCGACGTGGTGGTGCCATCACTGCCCGGCTACGGCTTTTCCGATCCTCCCGCGGCTCCCGGGATGCATCCCGGGAGAATCGCGGAGTTGTGGCTGGACCTGATGGACCAGCTGGGCTACGATCGCTTCGGCGCGCAGGGCGGCGATTGGGGCGCGAGCGTAGCGACACGCCTGGCGCTCCGCGAGCCGGGCCGCGTCGCCGGCATCCATCTCAACTATCTGCCGGGCTCGTACCGGCCTCCGCTGGGGCCGGGAACCCGACCGCTCTCCGGGCCCGAGACCGACTTTCTCGCCGCCTGCGACCGATGGAACGACGCGGAGGGCGCCTACGCCCACGTGCAGCGCACGGCGCCCGACACCCTGGCCGTGGCGCTGGCCGACTCGCCGGCCGGACTGGCGGCCTGGATGGCGGAGAAACTGTGGAGCTGGAGCGATCACACGGCGGAGGGGAAGAGCACACTGCCGCCGGATGAGGTGCTGGCGAACGTGGCGCTCTACTGGCTGACCGGGACCATCGGCTCGTCCATGCGGCTATACCACGAGGCGAGCCGGCACCCGCTCCGCCTCGCCCTGGGCGAGCGGATACTGGTCCCGACCGGACTGGCCCTCTTTCCCGCGGAGACCCCCGCGAACCCACCGCGCGAATGGGTCGAGCGGGGCTATGAGGTCACCCGTTGGACCACGATGCCCCGCGGCGGTCATTTCGCCGCGTGGGAGGAGCCCGATCTGCTGGCCGCGGAGGTCAGGGAGTTCTTCCGGCCGCTCCGCCGCTAGCCGCGGCGCCGACAGTGCGGAAGCCGGTCGCCGGATTATGTGGAATCGGGGCCATTTGTTAAATTGGGGCGACTCTCGCGGGCCATTGGAAACTTGGTCGGCCGGCGCCCGCCGGCGAGGAGAGACGATGCCAGGTGTGCAGGCGCGTGTGCGGTCGGAACACCAGCGGAAGTACCCCGAGCTCAACCCGTCCAAATGGTACGAGGTTGCGCCGATCTTCCCCGGGGTCACCCAGCGCATGGTCAACATGGCGGGTGAGCGCCTGACCCGGCTCAGCACCTCTCGGGGATTCGTGATCCTTCGCGCCGAGCATCTCGAGTTCCGCCCGGCGGGGGATGAGGCCGCCACCGAGCCGGACACCGAGGCCATCGCCTAGACCGCGCGGCCGTCCAGCATCTCCCGGACTTTCCGGGCCAGGCCCTCGGGCGTAAACGGCTTCTGCTGGAACGGCATCCCCGGCTCGAGCAATCCCCGCTGAATCACGTCGTCTCCCGTATACCCCGACATGTACAGGATGGGCAGCTCCGGCTGGAGGATGGCCAGGCGCGCTCCCAGCTCGCGGCCGCCCAGCTGCGGCATGACCACGTCGGAGATGACCAGGTCGATGGTGTGCCGGCCCTCGGCCAATCGATCCAGCGCTTCGTGCCCGTGCCTGGCCTCGAGCACGGTGTACCCCTGCTCCCGCAGGCCGCGGCAGGCGAGCGCTCGGACCACGTCCTCGTCCTCCACGACCAGGATCGTCTCGCTCCCGCCTCGGAGCTCCGCGAGCGGGCCGGCGGGCGGAGTCGGCAGGGCGCGGGCGCCCGCCTGGGGCAGATAGATCTTGAATGTGCTCCCGAGCCGGGGCTCGGTGTAGCACCAGATGAAGCCTTCGCTCTGCTTCACGATGCCGTACACCGTGGAGAGCCCGAGGCCGGTGCCCTGTCCGACCGGCTTGGTGGTGAAGAACGGCTCGAAGATGCGGGCGTGGACGTCGGGCGTCATGCCGGAACCGGTATCGGTGACCGAGAGAAACACGTACTCGCCGGGCGGTATGCCGATGCCGGCGTGGGCCTGGGCGTAGACCTCGTCGAGCGTGGCCTGGCCGGTGGTGATGGTCACCCGGCCGTGGGCGGGCATGGCATCACGCGCGTTGAGGGTCAGGTTCAGCAGCACCTGCTCCAGCTGCCCGCGGTCGGCGCGGATCTCGCCGACGCCCGAGGCGAGCTTGAGCTCCAGCACGTGATCTTCGCCCAGGGAGCGGCGCAGCATTTTCTCGAGGCTGCTCACCACGCCGTTGACGTCGAGCATCTCGGGATGCAGCAGTTGCTGGCGGGTGAACGCCAGGAGCTGGCGGGTGACGTCGGACGCCCGGGTGCCCGCGCGGATGATCTCCTGGACCTCGCCGCGACGGACATCGTCCTCGGCGAAGCTGCGCAGAAGGAACTCACTGAAGCCGATGACGCCGGTCATCATGTTGTTTACCTCGTGCGCCATGCCCCCGGCGAGGCGGCCCGCGGCCTGCATCCGCTCCGCGCGGCGAAGCTGATCCTCCACCCGCTTGCGCTCGGTCACGTCGCGGTAGATCCCCCGGAGCATGACCGGGCGGCCGCTCTCGAGTGTGCAGCTGAGATTTCCCTCCACCGTGATCGCGGTGCCGCTGTCGGTCACCAGGACCAGCTCGACGTGCGTCAGCGTCTCGCCGGCCAGCGCACGCTGCACCACCAGCTCGTACCGGTCCCGACTGTCGGGGTGGAGTACGTCGAGGAATCTCCTCCGGCCCAAATCCCCGTCGGACAGTCCGATGGCCTGGTGCCAGGCGCGGTTGACGTAGAGGAACCGTCCCTCGGGATCGGTGGCGCAGACCAGGTCGCTCGCGTGGTCGAACAGGTCGCGGTAGCGCGCCTCGCTCTCCCGGAGCGCCCGCTCGGCCTGCTTGCGGGTACTGACGTCGCGCGCGTTCAGGCACACCCCGATGACCGACCCCCGCTCGTCCACCACCGGCGCGTGGGTGGTCTCGAACCAGAGCTCGGACCCGTCGGTGTCGGCCAGACAGCGCTCGACGTGGCGGACCTCCCCGGCCAGCGCGGCGCGGAATGCATCCACCGCCTCGGGCACGAAGTCCGCCACCTGCGCGCCCTCGTGGAGCGGGCGGCCGAGAAGCCGCGTGCTCCACTCGACGGCGGTGGAGTTGAGGGCCTGGATGGTTCCGTCGGGGTCGATCAGGAGAAACGCCTGCAGGCTGTTGTTGAAGATGGCGCGGAGGTTCGCCTCGGATCGGTGGAGCGCCTCTTCCGCCCGGGCTTTCTCGTCACGGGCGCGGACCCGGGCGAGTGCTCCCTCGATCGCCGGGCCGATGCGGGCGAGGTTGCTCTTGAGCAGGTAATCGGTCGCGCCCGCCTTCATGCAGCCGACGGCGGTCTCCTCGTTGACCGAGCCGGTCACGATGAGAAACGGCACCGAGGGCGCCTGCTGTCGGGCGAGCGACAGCGCCGCCATCCCGTCGAAGCGGGGGACGCTGTAGTCGGAGAGAATCAGGTCGGGCGCGAACTCCTGGAGCTCGCGCAGGAAGGACTCCCGAGTATCCACGCGCCGGGCGGCGAAGGGAATGCGGGCCCGCTCGAGCTCGTACTCCACGAGCTCGGCGTCCATCTGAACGTCTTCCAGGATGAGGATGCGGAGGGGACTGGGATCCACGCGCGCCCCTCGGCTGTCGGGTGTGGCCGTGGGCGCCGCACCCGAGGGAACAATTGCGGTCGGTGGCACGCCGAAGTGTGTCACTAATATATTGGAAGTCAAGCAGTTCCCGGTCGTCGCACCATGCGTGAGTGCCTGTGACGCCGGTCACGGAAACCATTGGCGCGCACCCGACATCATTCCGCACTCTATCCCGTGCACAGCAGCCCCGCACATCCGGAGCCCCCATGCCGACCCGCCCGGCCAGTAATGGTCGCCGAACCAAACGCGGCCAACCGGCCGATCCTGCTGTCGATCCCGAAACCCTCGATCTCGCCGAGCTGCTGACGGTCCTCTCGGCCGTCCGCAAGGGAGACTTCTCCGTGCGGATGCGGGTTGCGCGCACCGGGCTCGCGGGGAAGGTGGCCGACACCCTTAATGAGGTCGTCCAGCTCAACCAGGATATGGCCAACGAGCTCGACCGGGTGAGCATCGCGGTGGGCAAGGAAGGGCGCATCACCCAGCGGGCCCAGCTCACCGGCGCCGGCGGGTCGTGGGCGGCCTCGCTCAACTCGGTGAACGGCCTGATCGGCGACCTGGTGCAGCCGACCAGCGAAGTGGCGCGGGTGATCGGCGCGGTGGCCAAGGGTGACCTCTCCCAGACGATGGCGCTCGACATCGAGGGCCGTCCCCTCATGGGCGAGTTCCTCCGGATCGGCCGTACCGTGAACTCGATGGTGGACCAGCTGAGCTCGTTCGCCTCCGAAGTGACCCGGGTGGCCCGCGAGGTGGGCACCGAGGGCAAGCTGGGCGGCCAGGCCAAGGTGAAGGGGGTGGCCGGGACGTGGAAGGACCTGACCGACAACGTCAACTCGATGGCCGGCAACCTGACGGCGCAAGTCCGCAACATCGCCGAGGTGACCACCGCGGTGGCCCGCGGCGAGCTCAACAAGAAGATCACGGTGGACGTGAAGGGCGAGATCCTGGAGCTCAAGAACACCATCAACACCATGGTGGACCAGCTCAATTCGTTCGCCTCGGAAGTGACCCGCGTGGCGCGCGAAGTGGGCACCGAAGGCAAGCTGGGCGGCCAGGCGCAGGTGCGCGGCGTCGGCGGCACCTGGAAGGACCTGACCGACAGCGTCAACTCGATGGCCGGCAACCTGACGGCGCAGGTCCGCAACATCGCCGAGGTGACGACCGCGGTGGCGAACGGCGACCTGTCGAAGAAGATCACGGTGGACGTGAAGGGCGAGATCCTGGAGCTCAAGAACACCATCAACACCATGGTGGACCAGCTCAATTCCTTCGCCTCGGAAGTGACCCGCGTGGCCCGCGAGGTGGGCACCGAAGGGAAGCTGGGCGGCCAGGCGCAGGTGCGCGGCGTCGGCGGGACCTGGAAGGACCTGACCGAGAACGTGAACTCGATGGCCGGCAACCTGACGGCGCAGGTCCGCAACATCGCCGACGTGACGACGGCGGTCGCCAACGGCGACCTGTCGAAGAAGATCACGGTGGACGTGAAGGGCGAGATCCTGGAGCTCAAGGACACCATCAACACGATGGTGGACCAGCTCAGCTCCTTCGCGTCGGAAGTGACCCGTGTCGCCCGCGAGGTCGGCACCGAAGGCAAGCTGGGCGGCCAAGCGCGGGTGACCGGCGTCGGCGGGACCTGGAAGGACCTGACCGACAACGTCAATTGGATGGCGGGTAACCTGACGGCCCAGGTCCGCAACATCGCGGACGTGACGACGGCGGTCGCAAACGGCGACCTCTCCAAGAAGATCACGGTGGACGTGAAGGGCGAGATCCTGGAGCTCAAGAACACCATCAACACGATGGTGGACCAGCTCAGCTCCTTCGCCTCGGAAGTGACCCGCGTGGCGCGCGAGGTGGGCACCGAAGGCAAGCTGGGCGGCCAGGCGCAGGTGACAGGCGTCGGCGGGACCTGGAAGGACCTGACCGACAACGTGAACTCGATGGCCGGTAACCTGACCTCCCAGGTCCGCAACATCGCCGAGGTGACCACCGCGGTGGCCCGGGGCGAGCTCAACAAGAAGATCACGGTGGACGTGCAGGGCGAGATCCTGGAGCTCAAGAACACCATCAACACGATGGTGGACCAGCTCAGCTCCTTCGCCTCGGAAGTGACCCGCGTGGCGCGCGAGGTGGGCACCGAAGGGAAGCTGGGCGGCCAGGCGCAGGTGACCGGCGTCGGCGGGACCTGGAAGGACCTGACCGACAGCGTGAACTCGATGGCCGGCAACCTGACGGCCCAGGTCCGCAACATCGCCGACGTGACGACCGCAGTCGCCAACGGCGACCTCTCGAAGAAGATCACGGTGGACGTGAAGGGCGAGATCCTGGAGCTCAAGAACACCATCAACACCATGGTGGACCAGCTCAATTCGTTCGCTTCCGAAGTGACCCGCGTTGCCCGTGAAGTGGGTACCGAGGGCAAGCTGGGCGGCCAGGCGCAGGTGCGCGGCGTCGGCGGCACCTGGAAGGACCTGACCGACAACGTGAACTCGATGGCCGGCAACCTGACCTCCCAGGTGCGGAACATCGCCGAGGTGACGACGGCGGTGGCCCGGGGCGAGCTCAACAAGAAGATCACGGTGGACGTGAAGGGCGAGATCCTGGAGCTCAAGAACACCATCAACACCATGGTGGACCAGCTCAGCTCCTTCGCCTCGGAAGTGACCCGTGTCGCCCGCGAGGTGGGCACCGAAGGCAAGCTGGGCGGCCAGGCGCAGGTGGCGGGGATCGGCGGGACCTGGAAGGACCTGACCGACAACGTGAACTCGATGGCCGGCAACCTGACGGCGCAGGTCCGCAACATCGCGCAGGTGACGACGGCGGTCGCCACCGGCGACCTCTCCAAGAAGATCACGGTGGACGTGCGGGGCGAGATCCTGGAGCTCAAGAACACCATCAACACCATGGTGGACCAGCTCAATTCGTTCGCCTCGGAAGTGACCCGCGTGGCGCGCGAGGTGGGCACCGAGGGCAAGCTGGGCGGCCAGGCCTACGTGAAGGGCGTCGGCGGCACCTGGAAGGACCTGACCGACAGCGTCAACTCGATGGCCAGCAACCTGACGACCCAGGTCCGCAACATCGCGGACGTGACGACGGCGGTGGCTCGCGGCGAGCTCAACAAGAAGATCACGGTGGACGTGCAGGGCGAGATCCTGGAGCTCAAGAACACCGTGAACACGATGGTGGACCAGCTCAACTCCTTCGCGTCGGAAGTGACCCGGGTGGCCCGCGAGGTGGGCACCGAGGGCAAGCTGGGCGGCCAGGCGCAGGTGGTCGGAGTCGCCGGCGTGTGGAAGGACCTGACCGACAACGTGAACTGGATGGCCAGCAACCTGACCTCCCAGGTGCGCGGCATCGCCAAGGTGGTCACGGCGGTCGCCAACGGCGATCTCAAGCAGGAGCTGCGAGTCGAGGTGAAGGGCGAGATCGCGACCCTGGCCGACACCATCAACGGCATGACCAACACGCTCGCCACCTTCGCCGACCAGGTGACCAACGTGGCCCGCGAGGTGGGCGTCGAGGGCAAGCTGGGCGGCCAGGCGCGGGTGCCGGGCGCGGCGGGCATCTGGCGCGACCTCACGGCCAACGTGAACCAGCTCGCGGCGAACCTCACGACCCAGGTGCGCGCCATCGCCGACGTGGCCACCGCGGTGACCAAGGGCGACCTCACCCGGTCCATCGCGGTCGAGGCGCAGGGCGAGGTGGCGGAGCTCAAGGACAACATCAACGAGATGATCCGGAACCTCCGCGACACCACGCGGAAGAACATGGAGCAGGACTGGCTCAAGACCAACCTGGCGAAGTTCAGCCGGATGCTGCAGGGCCAGCGCGACCTGGCGGCGGTGTCGCAGCTCATCCTCTCCGACCTCGCCCCGCTGGTCACGGCCCACCACGGCGTGTTCTACCTGATGGACTCCTCGGGCGACGAGGCGGCGCTCAAGCTGCTGGCGAGCTACGCCTACCGGGACCGGAAGAACGTCGCCAACGAGTTCCAGGTGGGCGAGGGACTGGTGGGCCAGTGTGCGGTGGACCGGCGGATGCTCCTCGTCAACTCGGTGCCGGACGACTACGTCCAGATCAGCTCCGGGCTGGGCGAGGCCTCGCCGCGGAACATCGTGGTGCTGCCGGTGCTCTTCGAGGGCGAGGTCCGGGCGGTGCTCGAGCTGGCGACCTTCGACGAGTTCGACGAGATCCGGCTCACCTTCCTGGAGCAGCTCGCCGAGACGCATCGGCATCGTGCTCAACACCATCGGCGCGAACATGCGGACCGAGGAGCTGCTCCGGCAGTCGCAGGCGCTGACCGAGAATCTCCAGTCGCAGCAGGACGTGCTGACCGAGACCAACAAGCGGCTGGAGCAGCAGACCCGCTCGCTCCAGAAGTCCGAGGAGCTGCTCAAGAAGCAGCAGGACGAGCTGCAGCGGACCAACGCCGAGCTGGAAGAAAAGGCCCACCTGCTGGCCGGCCAGAAGGCGGAGGTGGAGCAGAAGAACAAGGAGGTCGAGCAGGCCAAGGTGGCGCTGGAGGAGAAGGCCGAGCAGCTCGCCCTGATCTCCAAGTACAAGTCGGAGTTCCTCGCCAACATGTCGCACGAGCTCCGGACGCCGCTCAACAGCCTCCTCATCCTCTCCCAGATCCTCACCGAGAACGCGGAGGGGAACCTGACCACCAAGCAGGTCGGGTTCGCCCAGACCATCCACAGCTCGGGCTCGGACCTGCTCGATCTGATCAACGACATCCTCGACCTCTCGAAGATCGAGTCCGGCACCATGGCGGTGGACATCACCACGGTGCCGTTCGGCGAGGTGCGGAAGTTCGTGGACAGCACCTTCCGCCAGGTGGCCGATCTCAAGGGACTCCAGTTCCAGGTGGACGTGGATCCCGCGCTGCCGCCCGCGCTCCAGACCGACAGCAAGCGGCTGCAGCAGGTGCTCAAGAACCTCCTCTCCAACGCCTTCAAGTTCACCGAGCGGGGCTCGGTCTCGCTCAAGGCGTCCCTGGCGACCGGCGGGTGGAATCCCGAGCAGGAGATCCTGAACGGCGCCAACGCGGTGGTCGCCTTCTCGGTGCGCGACACCGGCATCGGCATCCCCAAGGAGAAGCACGGGGTCATTTTCGAGGCGTTCCAGCAGGGCGATACGGGCACCAGCCGGAAGTTCGGCGGCACCGGACTCGGCCTCTCGATCAGCCGGCAGATCACCCGGCTCCTCGGGGGCGAGATCAGGATCGACAGCGAGCCCGGCATGGGCAGCACCTTCACACTCTACCTGCCGGTGATCTACCCGATCCAGCCGGTGGACGAGGCCACGGCCACGCCGAATCTCGACTCCTTCGTTGCGACCGAGGCCGGGAGCCCCAAGACTGTTCCGACCGCGGCCTCGCGCGTCATCCTCGCCCCGGTAGTCGAGCGCGAGGTCGCCGACGACCGGGCCTCGATCGAGGAGGGCGACCGCATCCTGCTCATCGCGGAGGACGACCCCAACTTCGCGCAGATTCTCCTCGACCTGGCCCGCGACCGCGGATTCAAGGGTCTGGTGGCCAACCGGGCGGACCGGGCCCTGATGCTGGCCCGGGAATACCAGCCCACCGCGGTCACCCTCGATCTCCGCCTACCCGACGCGGACGGCTGGACCATCCTCGACCGGCTGAAGCACGACCCCGCGAGCCGGCACATCCCGGTCCACATCATCTCCGTCGAGGAGAACTGGCAGCGCGGACTCCGGCTGGGCGCGCTGGACTTCCTGGTGAAACCCGCCAGCAAGGAGTCCCTGTCCGACGCGCTCACCACCCTGCACGAGTTCGTGGACCGGCCCATCAAGCGGCTGCTGGTGGTGGAAGACGACGAGGCCGCGCGGCAGAGCATCGTCGAGCTGATCGGCAGCGAGGACGTGCGGACCACCACGGTGGCGAGCGGGGAGGAAGCGCTCGCCCGGCTTCAGGAGGAGCACTTCGACTGCATGGTGCTCGACCTGGGCCTGCCCGACATGACCGGGTTCCAGCTCATCACCCGGGTCAGGAGCGAGATCGGACTCCGGAAGCTCCCGACCATCGTCTACACCGGGAAGCAGCTCACCCGGCGGGAGGATGCCGAGCTCCGGCGGCTGGCCGAGTCGGTGGTCATCAAGGACGCGGGCTCGCCCGAGCGGCTGCTGGACGAGACGGCGCTGTTCCTCCACCGCGTTACCGCCCGCCTCCCCGACGGCAAGCGCCGCATGCTGGAGCAGCTCCATCGCACCGACCCGACCCTCAGCGGGCGCAAGGTCCTGATCGTGGACGACGACGTCCGCAACATCTTCGCGCTCACCACCTTCCTCGAGCGCAGCGAGATGCAGGTGTCTTACGCGGAGAGCGGCCAGGAGGGCATCGCACGGCTGCAGGAGACTGGGGACATCGACATCGTTCTGATGGACGTGATGATGCCGGAGATGGACGGCTACGAGACCATGCGCGCCATCCGGGAGCACGCCCGGTTCCGGCAGCTCCCCATCATCGCCGTCACCGCCAAGGCCATGAAGGGCGACCGTGAGAAATGCATCGAGGCCGGCGCGTCGGACTACATCGCCAAGCCGGTGGACATGGACCAGCTCTTGTCGCTGCTGAGAGTATGGCTGTACCGATGAAGGCGGAACGGCGGGACGGCGGAACGGCGGACGGCCGGGCCAGCATCGCGGACCCTGCGACCGTGATCGCCGAGGGGGCGTACTCGTCGGCGGAGCCGTCCGCCGTTCGCCTGCCCCTCGGTTCCGCTCCCGACAGTGAGCGCGTCAACATCCTCCTGGTGGACGACCAGCCGGCCAACCTGCTGGCGCTCGAGGCGATGCTCCAAGGGTTGGGGCAGAACCTGGTCAAGGCCGAGTCGGGACGCGAGGCCCTGAAGCGGCTGCTCACCGACGAGTTCGCCGTGATCCTGCTCGACGTGAAGATGCCCGACATGGACGGCTTCGAGACCGCCGCGCTCATCCGGGAGCGGGACCGGAGCCGCGACACGCCCATCATCTTCCTGACCGCCGCGGACAAGACCCACACGGAGGCGGTGCGGGGCTATGCCGTGGGGGCGGCGGACTATCTGGTGAAGCCGGTGGTTCCCGAGTTCGTCCGGTCCAAGGTGTCGGTCTTCGTCGAGCTGGCGAAGAAGAGCGAGCTGCTGCGTCGCCAGGCCGAGCAGCTCCGCGAGGGGGAACAGGCGGCGCGCGAGTTGGCCGAGACCCGGGCCGAGCTGGTGCGGGACCTCGAGCACAAGAATCGGGAGCTGGAGAGCTTCAGCTACGCGGTCTCCCACGACCTCCGGGCGCCGCTCCGCCGGATCGAAGCGTTCGGCAGGGCGGTACTCGAGAGCCAGGCCGAGCGGCTCGATCCGGACGGGCGGCGCTACCTGGAGCGCATCCAGGAGTCCAGCCGGCAGATGTCGCAGCTCATCGACGACGTCCTCCATCTCTCGAAGGTGAGCCGCGCGGAGCTGCGTCAGCAGGAGGTGGACTTGAGCGCGCTGGCCACGGCGATCCTCGAGCGGCTGCGCGAGGCCGAGGCGGAGCGGGCGGTGGAGGCGCGGGTGCGTCCCGGCGTGACGGTGGTCGGCGACGGGAGGCTGCTCCGCATCGCCCTGGTCAACCTGCTGGAGAATGCCTGGAAGTTCACCGCCAGGGAGCCCGCCGGCCGGATCGAATTCGGGATGACTACCATCGCCGGGGAGTCCACCTACTTCGTCCGCGACAACGGAGCGGGCTTCGACATGGCGCACGCTGACCGGCTCTTCGGGCCGTTCCAGCGGCTGCATCTGGCGAGTGAGTTTCCCGGCTCCGGGATCGGGCTCGCCACGGTGCAGCGGATCATCCATCGCCTCGGCGGCCGAGTCTGGGCCGAGGGTCTGGTGGGACAGGGCGCCACCTTCTCCTTCACGATCGGCCGGCCCCGCGGGTGAGGGCCGGCGATACGTGAACGGCCTCCCCGAGGACGTTCAACACCGGCCTCTACCTCGTCCCGCTTCTCGCCGTCCTCTTCATTTTCGGGGCGATCGTGGAAGAGAATCGCGCCACCCCTCAGCGCCCGGCTGAGGCCCGCCGCCTCGGCGCTCTCGGTCGGCCCGTTCCCGGTTGGCCTCGCGCGCCCGGACGATCCCGCAGGACGCCCAGGGATGCGGCTGGATCATGGGGCATTCCCGGGCGCTCTTGTGGACCACCATGTCCTCGGCCGGCGAGCGGTTCGGCTGGGCCTTCCCTCCGCTATCGGTCATTCGTTATCCCGCCGGAAGAAGGCCTGCAGCTGACGGACGAAACTCGGAAGCGTCGCGTGAAGGGGCAGTGCATGGGTGAGGATATACCGGGACCGGACGCGGCGCCAGCGAACTTCAGGCCCCGGCGCTCGACAACTTTGCCGCGGCGCCCGGCAGCAGCCGCTTGAAGTCCTTGACCTGCTGTGCCACGAACGTCCGGGCGAACAGCATCAGTGAGGCCGCGTACACCGCGACTCCCGCGGAGACCATGACGAGCAGGTGAACGGCTCGGCTCTCGAAGCGCTGGCCCACCAGGCGATCGAGCGCGATCAGCGCCCCAGCCATGACCAGCGAAGTGAGCAGGGGCGGGGCGATCGCTCGCAGCAGCTCACCGTGGCCCAGCCCGCTGTATTTCTTGAACGCCCACATCTGAACCGGCAGCACCAGATAGGCACGGAGGACGTATGCCGCCGCGATGGCGAGCAGGCCGAAGGGGGCCGCCGCGAGCGTCATGACCACGGTCAGCGCCAGTTGGAGTCCGGCGATCTTCGCCAGCAACGTGGACCGCCCCAGCGTGGCGAGTGCAGGACCGGCGAAGCGATTCAGGGTGAATGGCACCGCCATGAACCCGAGCAATTGTGCGATCCTGGCACTCTCCTCCCACTGGTCCCCGAAGATGAGCGGGATGGCGTGGGGGGCCAGCACGGCGAACCCGATGATCGCGGGGAAGGCGAGCGCCGAGCTCACCGCGATGATGCGGAGGTACGCCTTCCGGAACGCGGGCAGGTCGTCCTGGAGTCGGCCCAGGGTCGGGAGGGACACCTGAGAGAACGGCATGATCATGCCCTGCGCGATCAGCTCCACCGTCCGCCAGGCCGTGCGGTAAACGCCGACCGCCGCAATGCCGATAGTCCGCCCGATGATGACGTCCTGCACCCGCACCAGCGCCACGAAGAGCACCTGGGTCAGGGTCATGCTGGCGCTGAACCCGGCCAGCTCCCGGAGCACCTCGAAGGAGAATCGTCTCCCGGGCATCCATCGGTAAGCGTGCCACGCCATCGCCGTCCCAGCCACCTCCGTGACCCCGCGCTGCACCACCAGGCTCCAGGCGCCCCAGTCACTCGCGGCGGCCGCGAGGGCTGCCGCGCCGCCCGCCAGGTTACTCACCACCGACCGGGTGGCCATCGCCCTGTGGCCGAACTCGCGGAGCGTCATCGCGATGTGGATCGCGCCTGCGACCGAGATCACCAGGACGACGCCCAGCGCCATCAACAGCGGAGCCACGCTCGGCTCCCCGAAGGCCCTCGCGATCGGCCGTGCGAGCAACGCCAGCACGGTCGCGACGAGAATCCCCAGGGCGAGCGAGGTCCAGAAGACGGTGTCCGCCATCTCCGGCGTCACCCGCTTGGCGCGCTGGATCGCGGTCGCCAGTCCCGCCGCCGGAAGGATCTTGCCGAATTCAGCGAAGGCCACGGCCAGGGCGAAGACGCCGAACGCCGCGGGGCCGAGCTTCCGCGCAAGAACCGCGAAGACCGCGAAGGAGAGGATGTAGTCGGAGCCGGTCCGGACGATGGTCCAGATGATGGACCGCGCGGTCTTCTCCTTCAGGTCGGACAGCGGCCGGTGGGTGGCGGGCTCGGTGCTCTCGAGGTCGGGGCTCGAGGCCCCGTCGAGCGGATCGTCTAACCCGTGGTCAGGGCCGCTGGTCATCGTGCGGCCAGCGAGCGCAGCGCGGGTGGGGTGCCCGATGTGAGCAAGCGGAATCGCTGCCGGAGCTTGAGGACCCGGTCCTTCATCTTCATCGCCTGGCGCCGCACCCGGAGGCGCCGCGGTATGGCGAATCGCTCGAACCGCGCCGGGCCGATGGTAGACGCCGTGGACTGTTCGATCACGGGGAACGGGAAAATGCCGAGGCAGGCGACCCCGTGCTCCCAGGACCGATCGAGCTCGTCGTCGAGCGGACGTCGTACCTCGCGGCAGTGGCGCACGAACAGCCGGGCGCCTGCCCGCGTCATGAGATAACCCTGGGTTCCCAGTGGGCGGTCCAGATACTCGATCAGGGTGCGCTGCTGCTCGACGGCATCGCGCAACACCTCGCGGAACGCGCAGGGACGCTTGGCGTAGAGTCTCAGGTAGGGAATGCCGGCCGCCTGAATGTCCACCGTCACCAGCTTCTTGAGAAACCCCCAGTCCACGATCGTGTCGTCCTCGAGGACCAGCATCTGCGGCGCCCCGGAGTCGAGGAACATCCCCCACGCGGCGTAGTGACTCGAGTAGCAACCCAGCTCGCCGGGATACAGCGGCCTGCCCTTGGCGACGATCGCCTCGTCCGGATCGTGGGTGAGGCCGGGCGCCAGCTCCCGATGCGCGTCGAACCAGGTCCAACCGATCGACGTCCCGCGCGCCCGATCGGCGAACCAGGCCCGCCTTTCGGACGCGTCGGGCAGGCTGATCACCACCACCTTGGTGTGACCGACCACGGCCGGCTAACTCGACCGCACGCGCAGGCGCGATTCGGCCGCGGTCCGAAGCTCCGAGAGCAGCGTGAGCGCGCTCCGGGTCCAGGAAAACTCCGCTGCCCTGCGCAGTCCCCGGCTCCGCAGCTCCCCTGCCAGGCGGTCGTCTAGGCTGACCCGTTCCATGGCCGCCGCCAATCCTGCCACGTCGTCGGGGTCCACCAGCAGGGCGGCGTCACCGGCGATCTCGGGACATGCCGACGTCGTCGCGGTGATGACGGGGCAGCCGCACGCCATCGCCTCGACGATGGGAATGCCGAAGCTCTCGTAGCGCGAGGGGAACACGAGGGCGCGCGCCAGACTGTAAAGGGCGGGCATGTCGGTGAACTCCACGAACCCCGGCGTGCGCACCGAGGACGGCTCGGCGTGCTCGGCAATCGCGTCGGGCGTCAGGCGCTCCGCGATGCCGATCCCCAGGATCACGAGCGGCGGCACCGTCGCGCCCCCGGCGGCGGCGTGCCGCCGCATGCGACCGTACGCCTGCAATGCCGCCGCCACGTTCTTGCGCGGCGTGAGCGTCTTCCCGGAGGCCTGTCCCAGGATCTGGTGGCCCTTGGCCACCATCAACAGGAACGGCTCGGCCGGAAGCCGGTAGCGCGCCCGGACCGCGGCGAGCGCCGCCTGGTCCGTGACCGGCCGGAAGCTCTCGTCGGCGGAGGCGTACACTGTGCGCAACTTGGAGCGCGGAACCCCCACGTAGCGCACCAGCTCGTCCCCCAGCGTGTCGGAGTTGGTGAGGACGCGGACCGCCCGCCGGCAATAGAGCGGGATCATCAGCCGATTGTAGAGCCGATCCAGGCGTCCCGACCACCCCACGTAGAACTCCGGATGGCTCCAATACTCCGTGCCGCGCTGCTGTACCACCGCGGGGCAAGGCGGCGCTAGCGGGATGCTGAACTTGTGATGGAAGAGGACGTCGAGATTCTCCCGGCGCGCGGCCAGCGGGACCAGCACCTGGTCCCAGAGCAGCTTGCCCGTTCCGGGCACCACGACCTCCCGCACGTTGGGCCGGTCGCGATAGCGTCCCGCCTGCGCGGCGTCGCTGTAGAAGGCAACGTACTCGTTCCACGGGTCCGATTGGAACAGTGCGTCGCACAGCTTGCGGATATAGATGCCCTGGCCATCGACGTCGTCGATGGCGCGGAGCATCAGCCCGATCCGCAGGCGCGCTTTGGATGACCCCCTGACGGCGGCCTCGGGCGCCATGTGTGACGCATCACCTTGAGAAAGTGTGATGGGACCCGTTGACACGATCACCTCCCAACGTGTAGTAATGCGACACCCGAAACCGGCAGGTAGTCTCGTGCCAATCGAATCCCTTTAGTTACAGCGGTCGGCTTCGATGGGGCGTGACTGTCGTCACAACTCTTTCCGGCAGAGGGCAGCCCGGGTTTCCCACAAGAGTAATGAGGTGCAATGACCGAACGGTCCAGACGAGAGCTCACCCTGGTCACCGGGGCCACCGGATTCACCGGAAGCCACCTGGTCCGCGCCCTGGTCTCCGATGGTGCCCGGGTCCGGGTTATCGCCCGGTCCGCGGCCAGGGCTCGCGACATCCTGCCACAGGCGGCGGAGATCGTGGAAGGTGATATCGCCGATTCCGACGTGGTCGATCGAGCCGCGCAGGGTGTGACGACGGTCTACCACCTCGCGGCGGTGTATCGCGAAGCCAAGCATCACGACTGGCGCTATCGTGAAGTCAACGTGGACGGATCCCGGAAACTGCTCGACGCCGCCGTCGGCGCGGGGGTGACCAGGTACGTCCACTGCAGCACCGTCGGCGTGCACGGGCACATCGCCTCGCCCCCCGCGGACGAGCAGACCGCCTACGAGCCGGGGGACGTCTACCAGGAGACCAAGTGCGAGGCGGAGCAGCTCGCGCTCTCCTACCGCGACCGGATCCCCCTCGCCGTGGCCCGGCCAACGGCGATCTACGGCCCCGGCGACACCCGACTCCTCAAGTTGTTCCAGATGGTGGCTCGGCAGCGCTTCCCGTTGGTCGGGGGCGGCGAGAACTACTACCACACGGTCCACGTGAACGATCTCGTCCGCGGTCTCCGGCTGCTGGGGACTCACCCCAAGGCGGTGGGCGAGATCTTCATCCTGGGCGGGGAAAGCTACCTCAAGCTGTCGGAGCTCACCGCCATGATCGCGGAGGCGGCGCGGGTCCCCGCCCCTCGATTGCGGCTGCCGGCCAGGCCGTTCCAACTGCTCGGCTCGCTGGTCGAGAAGCTCTGCGTGCCCTTCGGCATCGAGCCGCCGATCCACCGCCGCCGGGTCGATTTCTACACCAAGAGCCGCGCGTTCAGCATCGAGAAAGCCAAGCGCCTCCTCGGCTATCGGCCGGAGGTGATGCTCAAGGACGGCATCGGGGAGACGTTCGACTGGTACGTGGCCAACGGATACATCGAGACCGCCTACCAGCGATGACGGCGGCCGCGACTCAGGCTCGGGAGGATGCCGACGTCGAGTCGTCCTCCGAGCAATACGCGCGGCGCTTCGACGGTCCAGTCGGCCGATGGTTCCTCGATTCCCAGACCAAAATCACGCTCGAATGCCTCGCGGGACTACCGGCTGGGGCCACGATTCTCGACGTCGGCGGCGGCCACGCGCAGGTCGCTCCTCCACTGGTGGAGGCGGACTTCCGGGTGACGGTCGTGGGCAGCGATCCCTCCTGCGGTGAGCGGCTCGCACCTCTCACCTCCACCGGCCGTTGCCGATTCGACGTAGGGGACCTTCAGGCGCTGCCGTATGCGGCCGCTTCCTTCGACGCGGTGGTGTGCTATCGCCTTATCGCGCACAGCGTCAACTGGCGGCATCTCATCGCCGAGCTATGCCGGGTCGCCCGGCACCGGGTGATCGTGGACTATCCCGCGCGCCGGAGCGTGAACGTCGCCTCCCAGGCCCTCTTCCGCTTCAAGCACTCCATCGAGCGGGGCACCACCCGCCCCTTCGCGCTCTACGGGCGGGGGGAGATCGCGCGGGCGTTCGAGCGGGCCGGGTTCGCGGTCGTTCGGGTCCGTCCGCAGTTTCTGCTTCCGATGGCGCTCTATCGCCTGGCGGGATCGGTGCGGTTGGCGCGCACGGCGGAAGGCCTCGCGCGAGCAATCGCCCTGACCGGCCTGCTCGGGTCCCCGGTGATCGCCCGGTCCGACCGGCGGCTGGGGCCCGGTGAATCCCACCGCGCCTGACGCGCCACTCCGCGTGCTGGCCTGGCCGGGACTGGGCGCGCGGGCGAAGAATCCCTACACCTGGCTGCTCTGCTCCCATCTGGCGGAGCTGGGCGTGCGCATTCGGGACTTCACCCCGGCCCGCGCGCTCCGCGGCGGATACGACGTCCTCCACATCCACTGGCCGGACAAGGCGCTCAACGCCGCGTCGCTGCCGGGCAGGGTGGCGGGGGCAGTCGCCGCGATCGGCATCCTCGAGGCCGCTCATTTCCATGGCGCTCGGGTGACGTGGACCGCCCACAATGCCCAACCCCACGAGTCGCGGCATCCCAGGCTGGAGGGGTGGTTCTGGTCGGCTGTGGTACGGCGGGTGGACACGGTGATCCATCCCAGCGCGGCGGGCCAGCAGGCAGTGGAGGCGATCCACCCTGAGTTGGCCCGGCGCCCGCACGCTGTGGTCCCCCTGGGTCACTTTCGTGGCACCTATCCCGATACCATCTCGCGTGAGGAAGCCCGTGCCGGGTTCGGCATATCGGACAGCGCCCGGGTGGTCGCCTTTCTTGGCCTGGTACGGGCGTACAAGAACGTGCCCCATCTCATTCGCACGGTCCGGGCCCTTCCCCGCGAGGCGGGGGAGGTGGTTCTCCTCGTCGGCGGTGCACCCCATCCGGCCGCCTTGGCGGACGAGGTCCGCGAGGCCGCCGGCGGGGATCCGCGGGTGCGGCTGTGTCTGGAGCACGTGCCCGACGAGGACGTCCAGCGCTACCTCCGCGCGGCCGACCTCGTCGTGCTTCCGTTCCGGGACATCACCAACTCGGCCAGCGCGCTGTTGGCGCTCTCGTTCGACCGGCCGGTCCTGGTTCCCGCTCTCGGGGCGATGGGGGAACTCCAGGAGCTCGCCGGAGCGGACTGGGTGTGGACTTACGATGACGACCTGACTCCGGATCTCCTCGCCCGCGCGCTGGACCGGGCGGTCGGTCAGCGGCCCGGTGCTCCACGTCTCGATGCCCTCGAGTGGCCGGAGATCGCCCGCCGGACGCTCGCGGTGTTTCGGGCGGAGAGCCGGTAGTACCGGTGCCCCGGGTATCGGTGGTCATTCCGCTCTACAACAAGGCGTCGTCCGTCCGCGCCGCGGTCGACTCGGTCCTGGGGCAATCCTACGCCGACTTCGAGCTGATCGTGGTGGATGACGGCAGCACCGACTCCAGTGTATCGGTCGTGGCGGGCAGCAGGGATGGGCGGATCCGGCTCCTGGCACAGGCGAACGCGGGGCCGGGCGCGGCGCGGAATCGGGGCCTCGGAGTGGCGCGCGGCGAGTACGTCGCGTTCCTCGACGCCGACGACGAGTGGGAGCCGGAATTTCTCGATCTGGCCGTGGCCGCCCTCGACAGTCATCCGGAGTGCGGTGCCTGGGTGTCGGGCCGCGCGGTCGGGCCGGCCCGCGCGAGCCAGGGCCCGCGCAACCGGCGAATGGGGCTCACCGGCGGACCCTGGCGGCTCCCTCACCAGACCCGGCCCAAGGCGCTCAAGTTCTACGTGGACTTCTGTCACTCCAGCTGCGTCGTGGCCCGTCGCTCGCTGGTGCAGCGCTACGGCGGGTACTATGATGCCGGCCGCAGTACCTACGGCGAGGACAGCTACCTCTGGCTGACCTTCGTCATGAATCATCCGCTGTACGTGGATCCGGAGCCGCGCATCTGGTTCCACACCGAGCACTCCAGTCTCGGCTCCGCGCTGCTCGGGGAGCACCCTGTGCGTCCCGCCCTGATCGCCAGCGAGCCGCTGCTCGATCGGTGCGATCCCGCGTATCTTGGCGAGCTGCACGACCTCCTGGCGTACTACCGGCTGATCGAGACCGAGAAGCTGGCGGGGCAGGGACGACTTGGGAGGGACGAACTGGACACTTGGCGGAAGCGCTTTCCGTGGCGGCGGGGCGTCCGCGGGAAGGTCGCGATGCGGGAGAGGGTCGTCTCCGCGGCTGCCGCCTGGCCGCTGGTCAGGAGAGCGCTGGGGTGGCTGACCCGACCCGGTCGCCGAACGAATAGTTGAAAGCCTCGACGTCTTTCCGGAACAGCCGAGCCACGAACTCTCTCGACTCGTCGTCGTAGTACTCGGTGTAATGCCCGAAGGTGTGTTTCCCCTCCCGGCTCCAGAGCGCCCGGCGGAGCTGCTTGCGAAGCTCTCGAAGGGAGTCGGGGCGCGCCTGCTCCAGCGACCGGTTCACCCTGGGCAGCGGCGTCGGCGGGATGCCGACGCGGGCGCACACCCGGTCGAAGTCGGCTTGGAGGCTCTCGAATCTCCCCACGAAGTCCACCAGCAGCTTCCCCGCCTCGTCGTGCAGAAATTCATACTGCGGGATGACGTGCGAGTAGGTATCGGTCCAGCCCGGCGCAGGGAGGTGCTTGAAGAGGTAGGTCTTGAAATCGATCTTGACCGGATACCCGCGGTACTTGTACTCCGAGACGATCCGGTCCCACGGGTTGCGCACGAAGGAGAACTTGAAGTACGAGGCGAACTGCTCCGCTGTCAGATGCCCGCGGGCGACGTACTCCTCGGCCTTGAGATGCTCCAGTCTGGGTGGGCCGAGCTTGGGATCCTCATTGCCGCCCAGCAGGAGGGGCGCTCGATTTTCCCAGGTCAGTCCTACCAGCCGTAGAAAGACGTCCTCGATGCTCATCCCAGCGGTCTTCGGGATGTGGACGAACAGGCAGCGGTATTCGCCGCAGATCATGCCGTACTCCTCGACAAGTGGTCATGCCCCTGGGCTGCTGTCTCCTGCGCTCGATCGCGGCTCACTGACGATCCGGGTGCCGCACGTGCGGCACGCCGGTGTCCGGCCTGCCACGCCGCAGGTCCTGTCGGGCTCGCTCAGCCAAGTCCTCGTATTCCGCACGGATTCGATCGAGCTCGTGGTCCTCGAGCTCCTCCAGGTCGAGCAGCGCCACGTGGGCTCCTTTGGTGACGCGCAGCAGCTCGTCCAGCTTGACCTGAACCGCCTCGCTGTCGCGATTCTGCGTGCTCTGAATCAGGAACACCATCAGGAAGGTGACGATGGTGGTCCCCGTGTTGATCACTAGCTGCCAGGTATCGCTGAATCGAAAGAGAGGGCCGGTCGCGATCCAAACGAGCACGGTACCGGCGGCAAGGAAGAAGGCGATCGGCCTTCCGGCGACCCGGCTGGTCGCCTTGGCGAATCGAGTGAACCAGGCCCGGGACTTGGTGGGGCGCATGGGGGCTCCGGGGAGAGATAGAGCACTCAGGGCCCCTCTTGCTAAAAAGTCCAGCCCCACCCCAATTTTCGTGGTACGGGCGACAGGTCCACGCCCAACCTCTTCGGCCTTCCCCCAGCGGAGGCCCTCGGGAGGCAAAGGGGGGCAGACTCCCGGATCGCAGTGAAGCCTTTGGCGCCGCCGCGAGCGACGCTGCTGGGGAGCGTGCTCGTGGCCCGACCAAAGGATCCCACCAATGACGGCCAATAAAGACTTCAAGCGTCTCGTGCGCGGGCGCATGCTCAAAACCGGCGAATCGTATACCGCCGCGCGCTCCAATTTCATCAAGACGGCTCCCCTTGCGAGGCCCGAGTACGCCAAGCTCGCCGGCTGGAGTGACGACCTGATCAAGGCGAGGACCGGCTGCGACTGGAACCGCTGGGTCAAGGCGCTCGACTCCGCCAAGGCCTCCGAATGGTCCCATCGTGAGATCGCCCGCCATGTCCACGAGAAATACAAGGTGGCCCCCTGGTGGACCCAGACGGTGACGGTGGGGTACGAACGGATCAAGGGTCTCCGGGCGATCGGCCAACGGCGGGACGGGGGCTACGAAGCCAACAAGAGCAAGACCTACCCGGTCCCTCTCGGCCGGCTCTATCGCGGGTTCAGTGACAAGCGCAATCGCGCGAAATGGCTGCCCGGCGTCGATCTCACGGTTCGCTCCGCCAGCAAAGACAAGTACATGCGGATCACCTGGCCGGATGGAACCTCGGTCGTGGTGGGCTTTCTGTCGAAGGGCAGAGGCAAGAGCGCGGTGTACGTGCAACACGGCAGGCTGCCCGACAAGGCCGCGGCCGACAAACTGAAGGTATTCTGGGGTGAGCGGTTCGCGGCATTGGCCGAGGTGCTTGCGTAAGGCGGACATCGCCCCCGCCTGGCTGAACGAGCCAAGGCGGGGCGATGTTCACGGCAGGCTCAGCCGCAGGCGTCGCGGACGACCAGCTTGTCTACGACGACCTTTCCGTTGGCATTCACCGTGAGCTTGATGCGGACGGCCAGACGGGCGTTCAGCGCCCCTCCCTGGCCGATGAGGCGGGTGTAGTCGTTGAGAATGGTTGAGACGGTTCCCCCGGCCGCGATGTTGGAATTGTCGAAGAGCCGGTCGTTCCATTGATAGCGGGCACCGGTCACTTGCCCGATTCCCACACCCTTGGCATTGATGTGGAACCGGAAGCGCTCCTTCCCGTTCGGGCCCACGAAGAATTGGATGACGTCGTGGAACGTCCCACTCACGTCCACTGCCTCGCCACAGGCCGTGACCGTGAAAGCGAAGGGCTGAAAGCTCGGGTTGGGCACCGCGAAGCTGGGCTCAAGGGGCACTGCAACGTCTCCAGTCATCGATTCAGGGGCGGCCCCTGATTCACAGGCCAGGAGGACGAACGCGGCGCACGCGGACAACAACGCCGAGCGTGACATGAGGGCTCCTTTCAGGGAGACGGTTCACGAGAACATCGCTCTTGACGTCGGGGCAGGTGCCGCACACCGCGGTCGGGCCGGATGCACGAGTGGTCCCCGAGTGGAGTGGCACACTCGAAACGCTGGGTCCCCTGAGATGGGACGGCATGACAGGAGTGAATGGCATGGCCTACATGCCGATACCGGCATTGCGAGCACCGGTACTCTTGTGCCCCGGTACTATATAGTGGACCGCTTTCCTAGTGCAACGCATCGCCGGCTACAGGGACAACCTTGTCGGAGCGGGGAGGTCTCATTTCCCGCCAGTCCTTGACTTAGAGCGCTCTAACTCTCCTATACTGCTTCCAGCGAGTTGTTCCGATACCCGGATGCAGGAAGGACAGGCCTCATGGCTACCCAAACCCGACCCCCGATTGCCCGCCGCCGCCCGCCGCGCCTGCTCCCTGCGATGCCCAGCCCCACTGCCCCCTCACGAGATGGACTCACCGTGCAGGAGACGGCGGAGCGCACCGGCTTGAGCGAACACACGCTGCGCTACTACGAGCGGGCCGGCCTTCTGACCGCCGTGCGCCGTGACGGCTCGAGCGGTCACCGGCGCTACTCGGCCGACGACGTGGCCCGAATCAGCACCCTCGCATGTCTCCGCGCGACGGGGATGCCTCTCGAGCAGATGCGCCGCTACTTCACACTGGCGGCCCGGGGGCGGAGTGCCGCTCACGAGCTCCGCGCCCTCTTGGAGGAACAGGAAGGCGCGCTCGAGGAGCGCATGCAGGCCATGCAGCGGCACCTGGACTACGTACGTCGAAAGATCGGCTACTGGAGGGCGCTGGAGGCAGGGAAGGACGCCGTCGCACGACGGATCGCCGACATGCTTGCCTGCCAGACCCGAACCACGACCTGAACCCAAGGAGTTTTCCGTGACACATACTCATGACGCCCCCGCGGCCGGCACCGCGACCCTGGCCCGGGGCCTTCCGACCCGAGGCTATGCCGCCGCCAACGCCCGCTCGCCGCTGGCGCCGTTCGAGTTCGAGCGGCGGGCGCCCGGCCCGAAGGACGTCCACCTCGACATCCTCTTCTGCGGCGTCTGCCACTCCGATCTCCACCAGGCGCGGGACGAATGGGGCGGGTCCATCTTCCCCATGGTACCGGGGCACGAGATCATCGGGCGGGTGAAGCAGGTCGGCGCCGAGGTCACCCGCTTCACCGCCGGCGACCTGGTCGGCGTCGGTTGCATGGTGGACTCCTGCCGCCACTGCGCCGAGTGCCGCGAAGGCTTGGAGCAGTACTGCCAGAACACCCTCACCCTGACGTACAACAGCCCCGATCCCATCCTGGGCGGTTCGACACACGGCGGCTACTCGAACCAGATCGTGGTGGACCAGGATTTCGTGCTGCGAGTGTCGGAGAAGCTGGATCCGGCAGCCGCGGCCCCGCTGCTCTGCGCCGGGATCACGACGTACTCGCCGCTTCGCCACTGGCGGGTCGGCCCCGGTCAGCGAGTCGGCGTGGTCGGCCTGGGAGGGCTCGGCCACATGGGTGTCAAGCTCGCCCGGGCGATGGGCGCGGATGTGTCGCTCTTCACCACCTCTCCTGGCAAGGCGGACGATGCCCGGCGGCTCGGCGCCGACGAGGTGATCGTCTCCCGGAATGCGGAGGAGATGAAGCGCCACCGCCGCCGGTTCGATTTCATCCTCGACACCGTGGCTGCGCCGCACGACCTCGATGCCTATCTCACGCTGCTCAAGCGCGACGGCACGCTCTGCCTCGTCGGCGCGCCGGACCAGCCACACCCACCCCCGACGGCATTCAACCTGATTCTCGCGCGGCGACAACTGGCAGGCTCCGCGATCGGGGGCATCAAGGAGACCCAGGAGATGCTGGACTTCTGCGCCGAGCGGGGGATCGTCTCGGACATCGAGGTGATCCCGATGGAGCGGATCAACCAGGCGTACGAGCGGATGCTCAAGGGCGACGTGAAGTATCGATTCGTGATCGACCTTGCGACGCTCGCCTAGCTCAACGCGAATCGAATGCGGGAAAAGCGACGCCCAGGGGTCCGACCCCTGGGCGTCGCTACTCCGCAGCCAGTGCTGGATTACGAGATAGCTACGAGCAGACCGAATCCTCTGCCGGCAACGACGGACACGGTTTCTCTCAGGCGTCCGACATCCTCGAGGAGGTGGCCCAAAGATTCCTCGCTCCAGGACCCGGGATAGATCTCCAGACGGGTCATCTCGACGGGGTTCGCCCGCGCCCGCACCTCGTCGTCGCCCAGCCGCATGAGCGCGTCCGCGATGCGACGGGTGTCAGCGCTGCTGTGGGTCAGCAGCGGGGGCTCGCCGTCCTGAAGCTCCAACTCCCGTCCACCACCCATCAGGAAGTTCAGCGGCGGCTCGCCCTCCTCGGAGGTCCCGGTCAGGAGATAGTGTAGCCCGTGCCAGGACTTCTCGAAGTCGCCGAGCCGGTCCAGATCGCCCTCTCCTGGGGCAAGCTCCAGCGGCGGGGGGACTGGCGGCGGCTCGGCCTTCGCTCCCCGAAAGAGCCGTGCAAAGAGGCCGGGCCGTGGCTGCAGATCGGCGCGAGCCTCCGCCTCCCGCTCGGGTCGCTCAGGGTCCATTACCCGCCAAGTGAGGGGCGGGTCGGCGTGCAGCCGCTCGATGGTGGCGTCGCTCAGCGCGTAGATCGCTAGGTAGATGCCCAAGGGCCCGCCTGGTCAATATGGCTCCCTAGAACCGACCTCGCGGCCTGCGCCGAGGGTGCGGTTCGACGGCCGGAGGATCGAATAAACCGAAATCCGTCGCCGACAGCAACGGCGACCCAGCGGCGTCGGGGCTGTGCGATAGCCCAGGGCAGTCTCTCCTATGGGGGTGATTCGGGCGCTCAACGGAGAACTGCGCAGAAAGACCGGAAAACCAGATACGGGCGCCGGGGTGGCTGGGCGGCCGCCAATTCAGCAGAGGGTCGGTCGCTGACGTCCCGGATTCTACGGGCCGACGGTTACCATCTTCGCGACCGAAGGGACACCCGCGCCATTGATCAGGAACAGCATGTACGGTCCGGGCGGCGCCAAGGCGCCCCGCTCCGGGGCCACGCTGGTGAGGGTCGTGGAGTTGGTCGCCTTCACGGCTAGAGGAAAGAGGAGCTGGCTCTGGTTGAACCCATGGGTGACCGAGGACAGCCGGATCAAGGTGGCCCGGCTGATGGACCCCGCATTCGGGGTCTGGATCGTGAACGACTGTTTGTAGGAGAGGCGCGACGGTGCCGAGGTGATGCTCGGCCGGGCGGCAGGGCTGCCATCGGCCTTGAACAGGTAGGGCGGGGAGAACACTTGCGCCGAAAGCTCGCTGTTCGCAAAGGCGATCCCGCCCCCTTCGCCGCTCCCGGTCGAGAGCACCCTGCCGTTGGGCAACAGGATCGCTGACGAGTGGTAGGTCCGGTTGCGGCTCTCCGAGGCCATGGTGGTCCAGGACTCGGTCTTCGGGTTCCAGAGCTCAGCGGCGCGAACGGCGGCTGCCTGGTTGTTGAAGCCTGCCCCCCTGGTTCCGCCTGTCACCAGCACACTGCCGTCGGCCAGGATGGTGGCGTTCAACTGGCGGCGTGGGAATGTCATCGGCGGCACGGTGCGCCAGGCAGGGGCGCTCTGGTTGAGATCGATCACCTCCGCCGAGGCCGTAGGTGGAAAGAGAGTGTCGCGCGCCAAGACACTGTCGACGCCGCCGCCTACGTAGAGGATCTTCCCGGGTGCATACATCACCGCCGATCCAAGCTTCCTGCCTACGACCTCCCGCTTGTCCACCGGACTCCACTGCCCCGTCCCGTTGACGTCCAGATAGGCGGAGGTCGGTGTGAAGCCGGCGAGGAACACCTTGCCGTTTGGCGCGACGAACATCGCCGGATAGAAGGGATTGGCAATGGCCAGCGGGGCCGTCGTCAGCCGGCGCCATCCGCCGCCGGATCGTACTTCGGGGATCTTGACGACCGCCCTGGCTGTGTCGTGGCCCGACATGACCAGAACGTCGCCGTTGGGCAGGGTGGTGGCAGTCGGGTAATAGCGGCCCTGAGCCATCGAGGCGGTAGCGCTCCACGTCCTGGTCGAGGGGTCGAAGATCGTGGCGTAGCGCAGGCCTCGGGTGCCCGGACTGGTTCCTCCCATGACCAGAAGCCGGCCATCGGAGAGGAAGGTGTGACCCGTGCAGTAGATCCTGAACGGCTTTGGGGCCGCCGGAGTGAAGCCGGCACTCGCGCTCCAGAGGTAGGCCCCATTCTGGTCACCCCACAGCAGCACTTTGCCGGTTCGCAGCAGGTGCACGTGCACCGCGACCGACGGCGTCGCGAACACTGGCCCCCAGCGCCCCGTGGTGGCTGCGGTGCTCGCGGCGACTGAGGTCGAGGGCTCGGTGACGTCAGGTGCGTCCTGACACGCGTAGATGACCAGCAATCCGAGTCCGAGCAGGGCTAAGGTCAGCAGTGCCAGCGGTTTCATGGTGCCCCCCTCAGAGTCGGACTGTGGACGTGACGCAGTCCCGGCTGCCCTGGTCAGGCAGCGAGAACGTCACGAACCATGTGTCATGGCCTTCAAGCCGATGTCAAGTGGCAGAGCTCGCCCACTGCAACATGTCCCCTCGACTCCAGCCGAACCGGGCTGCATCTTACGGTTTCCCAAGCTCATACTGGCCAGGTCAGTGGCGCGAGGAGCACCCTTGAGCAGCCTGCTGTCCCGGATGTCCGCCGCCCTGTCCGGTCATTACCGGCTCGATCAGGAGATTGGCGCCGGCGGCATGGCGACGGTTTATCTGGCCGAGGACCTTCGGCACGACCGCCGTGTGGCGGTCAAGGTCCTTCGGCCGGAGCTTGCCGCCGTTATCGGTGCCGAACGCTTCCTGGCCGAGATCAAGCTCACCGCGAACCTGCAACACCCGCATATCCTCCCGCTGTTTGACTCGGGTGAGGCCGACTCCTTCCTCTATTATGTCATGCCCTTCGTCGAGGGCGAGTCGCTGCGTGATCGGCTGCGCAGGGAGAAGCAGCTGCCGGTGGACGACGCCATACGGATCGCCACCGAAGTGGCCTCGGCGTTGGACTACGCTCATCGGCACGGTGTGATCCACCGCGACATCAAGCCCGAAAACATCATGCTGCACGACGGACGCGTGCTGGTGGCCGACTTCGGCATCGCTCTCGCCGCTAGTAAGGCGGGCACCCGAATGACCGAGACGGGCATGAGCCTAGGCACGCCGCACTATATGAGTCCCGAGCAGGCGATGGGTGAGCGGGAGATCACGGGGCGGTCGGACGTGTACGCGCTCGGGGCGGTGCTCTACGAGACGCTCACTGGGGATCCGCCGTTCACGGGCAGCACCGCGCAGGCAATCGTGGCTCGCGTTGTCACCGAGGTGCCACGTCCGATGCAGCCGCAGCGGCACACTATTCCGCCGCACGTTGAGGCGGCGGTCCTCAGAGCGCTGGAAAAGCTGCCGGCGGATCGGTTCGCGACGGCGGCGCAGTTCGCGGAGGCGCTCACCAATCCGACGATCGCGACCACGCGGCAGGTCACGACCGGTGGCGTGCGTGGAGCCGCACCACGGGCCGCGAGTGTGCGGGCCAGGTTTGGACTCCCGCTCGTCATGGGGCTCACAGCGATAACGGCCGCGGCGCTAGGCTTCGGCGCCGCGCAGATGCGCCGCCCGGCGCCGGAGGCGCCTCCGCCGACGGTGCGGTTCGGCTTCAGCGGAAGCGACAGCGCGGCTGTCGTCGAGAACTACCCCTGGCCGGCCGCCATCTCCCCGGACGGCGACCTCGTGGTTTACTCCGTGGCAGGGGCTGGCGCTAACTCAATGCTGTTCTTTCGACGGTCCGATCAGCTGGAGGGTCGCCCGATCCCGGGAACCCTTGGCGCGTCGCAGCCCTTGTTTTCGCCGGATGGGCGGTGGGTGGCGTTCGAGGTCGACGGGATGGAGAAGAAGGTCCGGCTCGACGGGAGTGCGCCCGTGGGCATCGCACAGGGCGGGGGGAACAACGGCGCCGACTGGACGACAACCAACGAGCTCGTGGTCGGTGCGACTGACAAGGCGCACGGACTTTCCCGGGTGAGCGTCGCCGGGGGCGAGCTGGCGCCGTTCACCGTCCCCGACTCGTCGCGGGGCGAGGCGGATCACCTGTGGCCGATCGGGACGCCCGATGGCCAGGCAGTCGTGTTCACGATCTGGTACGGCGCCCTGCCGCGGTCTGAGCTCGCGATCGTGTCCCTTGACGGTGGCCCGATCGCGCGACTCGGGCTCAAGGGCATTCGACCCCTTGCCGTGGTCGACCGCACGCTGGTGTACGTCCAAGCCGACGGGGCCGTGATGGCGGTGGACCTCGATGTGCCACACCGGCACGCCGAAGGCAGACCGGTCCCAGTGCTCGACCCGATCCCCGTGGTGTCTGCCCTCAACGGCAACTCGGCCATCTTCGTCTCTCGGGAGGGCGCGCTGGTGACAGCGCAGCAGGCGCACCGGGGCAGGCTGATGTGGCTTGGCCGCGATGGGAAGTCCCATCCGATCAGCCGGGAGGTCCGGAACTTTTCCTCTCCACGACTGTCGCCTGACGGACGCTCAATCGCCGTGCTCGTGGGCGACGGGTCCAGAGTGGACATCTGGATATACGATCTCGACACCGGCACGCTCTCGCGCCTCACGAACGTCGGCAGTGTGACGTCCGCTGAGTGGAGCCGGGACGGCGCGCGCGTGATCTACTTAGCGCCGGGCAGCGCGCCGAAGGATGCGGTCTGGGCGCAATCGGTCGGGAACGCGACGAATGCCGAATCCCTGGTCGAGCTGCCGACCCTGTCGGCCTACGCGGACCTCTCGCCGGACGGACGGTCGCTGCTGCTGCAGACCATCCGGGGTTCCGACTGGGATGTGGAGAGCGTCGCACTCGAGGCGAGCCCCAAGTTCCGGCCATTTCACGCCACCAGGTCCAGCGACTACGTCCCGCTTTTCTCGCCCGATGGGCGCTGGGCGGCGGTGGACAGCGACGAGTCGGGCACGGGCGAGGTATATGTGCGCTCGTTTCCGGATCCGACGGTGAAGGTGCAGGTGTCGGTGGGCGGCGGCGGCGGCCCGGTGTGGTCAGCCGACGGCACCCGCCTGTACTACTCCACCGGCACCGTGATCGTCGAGGCGCGGCTCGCCACCACGCCTGGATTGCGGGTGCTCTCGCGCGACACGGCCTTCACCGGCGTACCCAACGGTCTTGGCGGCTTCGGCCAGGCAAACTTCGACGTCAGTCGCGACGGGTCGCGCCTCGTCGTGCCCAGCGTGCAGTCGGCAGCGTACCCGCTGGTGGTGGTGCCCAACTGGCGCACAGAGCTGCGTGAGCGACTGGCGGCGAACCGGAACTAGGCCGTGCCCGGGCACGCGCCACCGATCGGACGTTGTGGAATCTCGGATCGCACAGCACCTCACCTTCTCGCTCGAGCCCGTCGAGCCGCGGCCCCGCCGCTCCCTCCCGTGGCTAGTGACCACCCCAGCCGACGTGGGCCGCGGCTTGGCCTGCCCCAGGATCTCACGGCCCGGCGACAGGGACCGGGGTTGAACTATTGGCAGTAGTGCCGCTGCCGAGCGCGCCGCTCCCGCCATAGCCCCAGCAGTACGCGACCGCGGCGGGGGTCCGGCCGCAGGTATGGCCGCCGCCGACGCTCAATTGGCTGAAGCTCAGGCCGCCGATGACGGCTACCGGCGTCAGGCGATTCGTGGTCGTGCCGTCGCCGAGCTCCCCGCTGGTGTTGTTTCCCCAGCAGTAAGCGCGGTTGACGGTGGTTTCGGCGCAGGTAAGCCAGGTGCTGACAGTCACCCGTTCGAAGCTGAGGCCCCCGGACACCGGCTTCGGCCAACGAGTCAGGGCAGTCGTCCCGTTGCCTAGTTGGCCGACGCTTCCGTAGCCCCAGCAAAAGGCTCGGTAGCCTGTCGTCACGGCGCAAGTATGCCGGAGCCCCACGTCCACCTGGCGGTATTGCCGGGTGCCGGCGACCCGGGTTGGCTTGAGACGCATCGAAACCTTGGAGCTGTCACCGATTTGACCGTATCCATTCGAGCCCCAGCAGAAGGCCCGGTCGTCGGTGGTCGTGCCACAGGTATGCCAGATGCCGGCGCTGACCTGGCGGAAGGTGAGCCCTCCGGCGACCGCGACCGGCCTGCTGCGGTAGGGAATGCTGCCGGCGGTGTCCTGCCCCGCGTTTGTGCCGTTGCCTAGCTGGCCCTCCAAGTTTCTCCCCCAGCAGAAGGCCCGATTGTCCGGGTAGGTCACGGCGCAGGTGTGCTCCTCGCCGGTCTCTACCTGGCGGAACTGGCGTCCACCAGCGACGGGGTTAGGTCTCTGGTGCGGAGTGGTGGTGCCGTCGCCCAGCTGGCCGACATAATTATTCCCCCAGCAGTAGGCCCGGTAGTCCGTCGTCACTGCGCAGGTCGTGTACGAACTGGCGCTGATCTGACGGAACCGCAGGGTGCCGGCGACCGCCACCGGTCGCGTGGCACCGGCGATGGTCACTGTGCCGTTGCCCAGCTGGCCCTCCGAGTTTCTCCCCCAGCAGTAGGCGCGGTTGTCGGTGGTCACGCCGCAGGTGTGATACCTGCCGGCGCTCACCTGATGAAACGCCAGTGCGCTCGCCATCGTGGCATCGAGTGCCGGTACGGGATCCGGTGCCATGGGAGACTCGGCGTCCCGGCAGCCCAGCGTGGCGGCCACAAGGCCAAGCGAGAGGAATGCGGGGAGCAGGACGGGTGATCGCATGATAGCCATCTTCTTTCGGCGATGCAGGTTCCGAATTCGGGTAGCCACCGAGGCGACGCCAGTGATCCTGACGACAGTGATCCTACGGAGGGAGCATCAAGTGGACTTCAAGAAGCCACGGGGGCCGTCAAGTGCGGGAGCGGGATGGAGCCGAGAGCGGGGTGCGAACGAGAACTCAGCCGTTCCTCGGAACGACAACGCCCCGCAGTCAGTAAGTGACGGCGGGGCGCGGTGTTTGGAGCATGGGCCCGGCGCGACTCGAACGCGCGACCTCTTGCTCCGGAGGCAAGCGCTCTATCCAACTGAGCTACGGACCCGTCTATGGGTCCGGAAAAGTGGGTTCCCAGCCTCCTTTTCGCAACTGCCAGTCAGCACGTTATCCCGACACTTCAGTCCCGGCCTCTCAAGCCAACCTCAGCCGCGCTCAGCCGCCGTCACGAGCACCGAGTCCGCCCGCACACCGAGCGCACGCCGGAGCGCGTAGGCCAGGAACAGCAGGAGCCCGAACATGCAGACGATCAGCGGCCCGGTGGGCAGGTCGTAGCGGAACGAGACCCACAACCCGGCGGCTGACGCCAGCGCTCCGGCGATCCAGGAGATGACGGCGAGCAGCCCCTTGCCCTGCGTGAACTGAAAGGCGATGGCGGCCGGCACCACCAGAAACGAGAAGACCAGCAGCACCCCCGCGATCGGCACCGAGAAGGTGATCACGATCCCGAACGACAGGTAGAACAGGAAATCCCACCACCGGATGCGCCAGCCGTTGGCCAGCGCGGTCTCGGGGTGGAACGAGATGGTCAGAAAGCGATTGCGCAAGAACCAATGGAAGATCCCGATCACCGCATACACAGCGGCGAGGCGAAGGATCGCCGGCCAGGTGACCCAGAGCAGGCTGCCCACCAGAATGTCCTTGATCGCCTCGCCCCCGCGCGGCGTGCGATCCGCGACCAGGATCGCCATTGCCGACGCCACCACATAGACGATGCCGATGATGGCCTCCTGGGGCACCCGGCCACGCTGGTCGGTCCGGGTGAGCGCGAATACCACGGACCCCAGCGTGGTGAAGCCCAGGGCGTAGAGGAACGAGGCGCTCGAATCCGGCTGGCTCCCCGCTAGAATCGCCACCGCCGACCCGAGTGCGGCCATCTGGGCCAGCGAGAGGTCCACGAAGATCACCTCGCGCGCGAGGACGTGGAGCCCGAGATACGAGTGGATCGCCACGATCACGAGGCAGGCCACCAAAGGCGGAAGGAAGAGACCCAAATCCATCACGACGCTCCGGCGTTGACCGCAACGTGCTCGAACGCGGCGGTGAGGCTGCTGATCCAGGTGTTCATCAGGTCGAAATAGGTCACCACGCCCGGTGCCCCGTCGGTGTTCTCCGGGACGATGACGGCCTGGGCGCCGGTCTTCTGGGCCACCTGCTGGATCTGGCTCCGGCTGAAATAGTTGGCGGCGAAGAGGGCGGGAATCTTCCGCTCCCTCATCAACGCGATGACCTCCTGCACGTGCCTCGGGGTGGGCGGGATTCCCGGCTTGGCCTCGATGTATGCCACGCACGCCACTTCGTACCGGCGGCTGAAGTAGGCCCACTCCTTGTGGTAGCACGCCATCTCTTTGCCCCGAAGCACCCGCGCCTCTTGCAGCCAGCCGCCCAGCCGCTCCGCCAGCGGCTTGCCCTGGTACTGCTGGCGGGCGAGGAAGTCGGAGAGCTTGTCGCTCTGAAGCAGGCTGAAGGCCGTGGCCGGTGTGAGGATCCGGACCAGCTCGGCACCCATCGTCGCCTCCAGGATCCGCTTCTCAAAGTCCTGCTCCCGCTGGGTGAAGGCCGGGCCGTCGCTGGGCGCCACCCGCGTGAGCCCGGCGAGAATGTTGCGCGCGATGAGGATCGCGTTGAGCGGGTCGGTGTGAATGTGCGGGTTGCCGTCGACGTGGATGTCGCCGGCCGAGCGGCTCAACGAGGTGGGCACTTCGAGCAGCGCGATCCCTCGATAGGCCGCGACATAGCCCAGACCCTCCTCCTGCACCTTCCGGTTTCCCGCGCGGTCGAGCAACGCGGGGACCCACAGCTCCAGGTCGAGTCCCGTGGTGACGAACAGGTCGGCGTCGCGCAGCAGAGCCACAAAGCTCGGCTTGGGCTGCACGAAGTGGGGATCCTCGTCCCCCTGGGCGATCGCGGTGACGGTCGCCCGGTCGCCCACGATTTCTCGGGCGATGGCCCCGTAGGTGGGCAGGCTGGCGACCACCTTGAGTTGCGGTGCCGGGGCCCCGAACAGCGGGCCGAGCGCCGCGGCGATCCACAGGCTGAAGTGAAGCATCGGTGTTCCTTTCGCGCCGGTCGCGCTCAATAGGTCTCGTGCTTGTGGGGGCCGACGGCCCAGACCGCCTGGAAGGTGAGCAGGTTCTGCTCGCCCTCGAGATCGCGGTTGCGGTGCTCGCCCTGGAGCCGGAGGTAGACGAACTCGCTCTGCCACCAGGTGATCGCCGGTGTCAGGCGCCATTCCGCGTCCTCCGGCCCTCGGGGAGCCTCGGCGTAATCGTACCGCACGCCGAAGACCCAGCGGCGGCCTCTCCGGGCCTGGAGGTCCAGGAACGTGCCGTAGCGGTCGGTGCTCTCACCGGCTTCGGTCGAGTGGAGCCGATATCCCTCGGCCCGGAAGGTGACGTCGCGTCGAGTGCCCGATTCCGGGGGGCGGTAGGTGAACCTGAAGTCGAGGCCCAGGAGTCGGCTCCGGAGATCCGCGTCGGCGTTGTTCCCGCCGGTGGCCGTGAAGCCGAGCTGGGCATAGCTGCTGCGGTTGAGCTGCCAGAAGTTCTGCACTCGAGCCAACAGCGTGGGCTGGCGGCCACCGGCGTAGAGCGGCTCGCTCTCGGAGGTGGTGCCCTGGAGCCACAGCTCGTGGGTTCCGCCCGCCAGCGAGATCGGCAGCGTGCTGTAGAGCGAGAACCCGACACCGCCGAGACCGTCTTCTCCCAGGAACCGCTGATAGACCAGCGGATATTCGGTCTCCGGCAGCGCGTGAAGGTGCCACCGGTTGAGGTCGCCGATCTGCTGGCGGAACTTGCCCACATCGAGTCGCAGGTGTCCCGGGAGCCCGGGCCAGTAGATGTAGCCTTCCTCCACCCCTACTTCCTCGTCCTCGACGGCGAGGAAGATCTTGGTCTTGGTGAACGGATCGAGCGCCGATTGGAAGGAGAACTCGAACTCCCGAGCCACCCCGTTGTCCTGCTGCGGGCTCTCGTCGCGCGCGACGAGCCGCACGTCCCCGGTCGCGCTGATCTCCGGATTCAGGAGATTGGCCGGGCGCGGTCCGGCTGTGCGGGTCGCCTCGGCGGCTGGTTTCGCGGGGCCGGGAGTCGTGTCGGCTGCCGCGGCGGCCGCCGCTCGCAGTGCGGCGAGCTCGTCCGTGGTGTCGGTCGGCTCCGCCGCCGGGGTCACTCGACCAGCCGGACACCGGTCAGCGACGAGTTGCTCCACCCGGTCACGAAGCGCTTCGGTGGCGGCGGTGAGGGTGTCCAGCGCGCCCTCCTCGCCCGCCCGGCGGGCGGGGAGGACGATCGGGTCGCCGCTCGGGCAACGGGCGCGATCGAGCGAGTCGAGACGGGCGGTCAGCTGCGTGACCGCATGCCGCAACGAGTCGGCCGTGGAGGATTGCGGCGTTTGCGCCGCCAGCGAGACAGGTGCCAGTAGGACGATGACGACCCCGCCTGCGGTCGCCCAGAATGCGCCAGGCATCGTCGGTCTCCCTATGGAAACGACTACACGACGCCAGGCCGGCGCCGATGCTTGCCATACGTGAGTTGTGCTGGGAGGTCAGGCCAGGAGGCTGGGCGGTGCTCGAGGCTGGGGCAGAATGCCGGATGGGACCGATCGCGCCTTGGGGGTCGGCAAAGTTGCCTGCCGAAACACCAGCGGCGCGACCACGATGCTGAGATCCAGGCTGGGGACCTGGGGGCAGGAGGGGAGACTCGAGCTCAGGCCGCAGGCGTCCCCATGCGCGTGGGGGATGCCGGCGTTCTCGAAATGGGGTTGGAAGGGGTCGGTGGCCGTGCTGCGGTGGTAGAGGACCACGTCCAGCACGGGCATGGCGCCGCCGCCGCCGAAGACCACGGCGGCCAGCAGGGCGGCCTGCAGACGGGGTAGAAATCTCCCCAGCATGCCACGAATATATCCCGTCGGGCGGGTCGAAAGGGGGTCGCGGGGGCCGGTCTCGGCCGCCCGCCCGAAGGTCGGGCCATTGCCGGGGCTGTAACCGCGGTTACATTCCCTTCGTGGCACCCGCTTCGTGGGTTCTCCTCTCCTCCCGTCTCCCACGGGACCCCACTCGGCTTCGGCTCGCCGTCTGGCGGCGCTTGAAGCGTCTGGGAGCCATTCTGCTCAACGACTCGCTGTGGGTGCTCCCTGCCGGCGCCGAGACGCGGGAAGCGCTCGAGTGGCTCGCCCAGGAGATCGAGGAGCAGGGGGGAACGGCCTGGGTCTTTGAGGCCGCAAGTCTCTCGCCCCAGCAGGACCGCCAGGTCGTGGAGCAGTTCCGTCGCGAGGCGGATGCGCGCTATCAGGAGATCGGCGCCACGGCGCAGGCCATTCGGGACGCGGCGCTCCGGGGACGCCGGCGGGGTCGGCGGACTTGGTCGCCCGATCCCGCGACCGTGACCCAGGCGCTTCGCCAGCTCCGTGGCTTGGAGCGCGCGCTTCAGCTGGAGCGTCGCCGAGAGTACTTCCGGGCGTTGGGCCGGGCGCCGGCCGCCGCCGTGGTGAGCGCGGCCATTGTCGAGCTGGAGGAACGACGTCTCGCCGGACTTGAGGGAGGGACGGCGCATGCTGTGGGTGACTAGGCCCCATCCGCACATCGATCGGACGGCCTGCGCCTGGCTGATCCGGCGGTTCATCGATCCCGAGGCCACCTTCGGCTTCGCGGCCGATGCCGAAGGAGCCCGTGCGCAGGGCGGCACACCCTTCGACATGCGGGGGGTCGAGCTCGGGCACCACGAAAGCCGCTGCTCCTTCGAGACGATCCTCCATACTTACCGACTCACCGACCCCGCGCTCCACGAGATCGCGGCCATGGTGCACGACGCCGACCTGGACGACGAGAAGTTCCAGTCCCTCGAGGCGCCGGGACTCGACGCCGTCGTGCGGGGGCTCGGTCTGGTCATTCCGGACGACCATGCGCTGCTCGCCTTCACCGATCGCCTGTACGACGGACTCTACGCCTGGGTGCGACGGACCCCACCGTGAACGCCGCACCGGATGCCCCGGCGTCCTCGAAGGCGGTTGGAGTCGGGTCGGGCCGTCTGGCGCGAGCGGCGGCGCTCCTCGGGTTGGAGCGGAACACGGCGGCGGTGGCGGCTGCGATGTTCCTCATGGCGCTGGGCGAGAATCTCTGGCGCCGCTTCATCCCCAAGTATCTGGAGGCGCTGGGCGCGCCGATCCTCGCGATCGGCGCCTACGGCAGCACCGAGGACCTGCTCGACGGGTTGTACCAGTACCCCGGGGGCTGGGTGGGCGACCGCTTCGGCCGCCGGCGCGCGATGCTGCTCTTTGTGGGCCTCGCCGCCGTCGGGTACGCCGTCGTGGCGGCCGCGCCGGCCTGGCCGGTGGTGCTGCTGGGTCTGCTGTTCGTGATGTGCTGGACCAGCATGGCCAGTCCCACCCTCTTCGCCGTAGTGGGCGACGCCCTTCCGCGCGACCGCCGAGCCGTGGGCTTCTCCGTTCAGGCGATCCTCCGCCGCGTGCCCGTGTTGATCGCCCCGACGCTGGGCGGCCTGCTGATCGTCACCCACGGGGTGCTCAGCGGCGTGCGGGAGGGCCTAGTGGTCTCCATCGCGCTGGCCGGTGCCACGCTTTTGGTCGTCCGGCGCATGCGTCTGGACCTCCCCTCGCCGCCGCCCGCGACTGACATCGCCGGCGTCTGGCGCTCACTGCCCGCGCCGCTGCGGCGGCTCCTCCTCTCCGATGTCTTCATCCGGACCTGCGACGGCATGGTGGACGTGTTCCTCGTGCTCTTCGCCGTCAACGTCATCGGGATCGGTGCCCCGGCCTTCGGGCTGCTGATCGCTGTGCAGATGGCCACGGTGATCGTGTGCTCGTTTCCCGCCGCCCGCCTGGCCGACCGTCTGGGTCGGAAGCCGTTCGTGATCGCGACCTTCGTGGCCTTCACCTGCTTCCCGCTCGCCGTGGTGGCGGCGCATTCCTTCGCCGGGCTGGCGCTGGCGTTCGTGGTGGGCGGGTTGCGAGAGATCGGCGAGCCGGCTCGCAAGGCGCTCATCCTCGAGTTCGTGCGTCCCGAGGTGCGCGGGCGGGGAGTCGGCCTCTACTATCTCATCCGAAGCGTGGCGATCGCCCCGGCGGCTACCGTCGGCGGCGTGCTTTGGACCATCTCGCCGACGCTGCCATTCTTCATGGCCGGCGCCATCGGGTTGGTCGGCACGGCCGTGTTCGCCCTCACCGTGGAGGAGCGCCACGCGGCTTGACGCCGACCAGCCATCAGGGGCTCACACCGTCACGGCCCGACCGGTTCCGCCACGAAGGACGGGTCTGCGGCCACGGCAGCCGGCTTCCCCGGTTGAGCAGCGGCACGACGACACGGTACAGCTCCAGATAGCTGAAGGGCTTCTGCAGGAAGGGCAGATCGGAGTAGCCCCGGAGAAGGTCCGCCGTCTCACCCAAGGGAGGCTCGGACATCAGCACGACCGGCACCATGGGGTCGACATCCCGGATCCGCTCGGCCAGCTCGCCTCCGTCCATCAGGGGCATGATGAGGTCGGTCAGCACCAGCGAGATCCTGCCGGCATTTCGCTGGAACACCCGGAAGGCATGCCGGCCGTCGCGCGCCTCGCAGACGTGGCACCCCAGCCCGCCACGGAGGAGCCGGGAGGCCTCGGCTCGCGGAGCGGACTCATCATCGGCCAGCAGAACGGTGGGGACGCGCCCGAGGCGGGGGGAGTTGACGTCGTGGGGACCGGGCATGGCAGCTCCGCGGTTAGGCGGTTTCCGGAGGCCCTCCCCACGAAGAGAGCGCCTGAAATTCGGGCCCGCCCGTCGGCGGGCCGGAAAGGCTTACCCTATGGCCTCGCGGAAAGCTCTGCTGTGACGATCGGCCATCGGGCGTTTGCGCCAGGCTGTGGACTTCTGGACGAGACCCGTCGCGCCTCTCAGATTGTCCAAGAGCTTTCCTTGATGAGCCGGGAAGCAAGTATCTCGGGGACCGTGCGACGGCACATCGGCATCTATCCGGCGGGGTGAAGGTGACATCGGAGCACCGCAGCGACTTGCCGCCTAACCCGCGCATGCAGACCACACGAATTGTTTCCCCCCTTCTTGCTCTGCTCGCGGTCGGGTGTAACGATCCCACCGGGCCGGATCAGGGAGGCTTGGCGGTTTCGCCCGAATGGGTCACGGGGCCGGCTGCCGAAGCGCTCGACGCCACCAATCGCTTCATGTTTGCTCCGTTGCCGACCGGATCGGATGAGCTTTCCCGAGACGAGGCAATCACCGTGGCCAAGGCATTTTACACCACAGTTGCGACCAGTACTGGCAACCTGAGAGCCGCTCTCGAAGAGCAACACGGCGGACGGATCGATTTTGCAGCGCTCACGCCTTGTGGCCGGATGATTCCCATCTCGGCGCCTTTTCTGCCGTCCGCCGTGCCTCCTGAAGTTCAATATGTCCGCAACGTGATGGCAGCCACGTATGAGGTTGAGTTCTGTCATCGAAACCGCATCAAGGCGGTGGGTCTGGACGTCTCGGTCGCCACAAAGGTGACCATTACCCCGGAGGGAACGCTCCGTTTTCCTATGCTTCCTATTATTCACGGAAATGAGTTTTTCGCCTTCGGCATTCCTCTCAAGCCTGTGCACGATCGACCCGGTAGCTATGGGCTATGGATTCTCAGTCCGGAAGCCGCAGTCCAGGCTGTCTACACTCTTCTCCGCACTCCAATTCAGTCGGTACCCCAAGCGACCGGCTGTCTACGGCTCCTTAAGCCCTGCACCGAACAGGCGGCCCGCCTTTGGCGGATAGAGATCGCTGAGCCGGTTCTCATCCGGCGGCAGGGCGCCTCGCAGGATGAACTGGCCCAGGTGTTCTACGTCCAGGCGGGGCTTGGAACAAATACTCATCGAGGAGTCTATGTCCCTGCCCTAGTCCAGCCGTCGCCGGCATACCTCGTCTATGATTTCGTCCGTGACCAGCAAGCCGTTACCGATAGTGTTCTCCTAAGTCTATCGGGGCCGCTCGCAATGGATTCGTTCACACTCGCAGGGGCACCATCGCACTAAACGTTCTAAACGGGTCTTCCTAACGTGGATGGGCAAGCAAAGTCCCCGCTCGTCTAAGTGACGGCGGGGCTGTTTGTTGTACAGTCGGGGCGCCCGGATTTGAACCGGGGACCTCTCGCTCCCGAAGCACGGGGCAGGGGGTCCAATCCCCGACATTCTACCGGGATTCATAGGGAGATGCCGGGATTAGTCCGACCTCCCACCCCTCCCATGTCGGCCGAAATCGGCCCCAAACTGTATCAACAACTGGATCACCCGGGCACAACACCTGACGGCCAGGGCGGGGTCCGAATCAAAGATGGCCAAGCGCAAAGATGGCCACAAAGATGGCCAACCCCTATGGCCACCTTTCAAGTATCCCAAGGACTACTAGTTAGGTGCTGTTTAGGTCAAAGGTGGCCAACTTCTCGGGAATAGATGTGCAGGTCCACCCCGGCGGCAGTGGAGACACGGTGGGAGATCGACCCGTGGCCGGCAAGCTGGCACATGAGCGACCGCTGAGGAGGGAGTGAGGAGGGCATGAGCCCCACCGTCTATAGTGACCCGTCTGTTCGGAGCGGAGCTCACGCCACTATTCCCAAGGAGACGTGTATGTCCAAACGCCTGTACTTCAGTCGCGCCGCACTCGCGGTCGCCGGTACGCTGGTAATCGCAGCCTGTTCCTCAGATACGCCAACCAGCCCCGCCAGTCGGCCAGCCGCGAAAGCAGTACCTACGTTCCGGACGGCGGAGAACCCCGATGGTCCCGGGGCATTCGTGATCCGATTTGAGGACATCATCGGATTTGCCTTCACCCCCGACGATCCCTCCCTCACGGTGCTCACGGGACTAACCCTCGAGCAGGTCGATGCTATGTGTTCAGGCGGTGAAGTCACCGTTGAGCCCGCCAGCGTCCAGGTAGTGTCCGGCCCGAACGGGAGTCGTGTTGTCTTCAAGGCAAGAGACTTCACCGTGCTCGTCTTTGAAGGCTTTTTCACCTTCTGCGACGTGCCACCCTTCGCGGTCGGCGAGGGTAATTACACCGAGACGGGGGGCGCTTCTTTCCCCAATGGAACCTCCTACGCCCAGCACACGCTTCAGGCCCGGGTGGTCGAGCCGAACGGCGAGCCGCATCATCTGCTGATAAAACAGTACCTGCAGCTTCATCCTAAGACGGGAGAGTTCCGGGTGTTAGTCGACGAGTTCAAGTTCAACTGACTGGGGCATCCTCGCGAGCGGCAGCGAGGGATCTTGTCCGAACCACGGCTCGAACTCAGCCAAGATCCCTTGCTAATTAAGTTCTCTCCGATCGAAGTCGGTTACTCAAGGCGCGCACGGTCCCAAAAACGACCACGACGCAGGCGAACGAGGCGACCATGTTGGCGGTGGTAAGTGAGACGCGGAAGGTGCGGGCAGCGGGGACCAAACTGTAGCACAAACTGTAGCACCCACCCGGACCGCTGCGGTGGGACTCACCAGTAACTCGCTTCACTCTAGCTCTTTACATAGTCGGGGCGCCCGGATTTGAACCGGGGACCTCCTGCTCCCGAAGCAGGCGCGCTAACCGGGCTGCGCTACGCCCCGTACATGAGAGGCGTGAATGTAATCGGGCGACCCCCGTTTGGCAGCCCTTGGCTCTGCCGCGTTCCGGGGGAATACTTGTCGGGCCGTGTGGCCCAGCGCAGTGTTACTCTCGTGTCCCTCGCGTCCTTCGCACACTCCAGACGATGGTATCTCGCCGCGGCACTCGCCGGGGCGGCGGGACTCGGTGCGGTGCTGGCGGTCCGCGCCTGGCGGGAGTCCCGTCCCGAGCGCACCAGGGTGGCCGTCGCGGTCTTCGTCAACCGCACCGGCGACCCCGCGCTCGAGCCCCTCGGCAGCATGGCGGCGGACTGGGTGACGAGAGGACTTACCCAGACCGAGCTGGTGGACGTAGTGGATGTCGGTGCGATCTACGTGCAGGGGCGGTCCGCCGAAGGGGCGCCCACCGATCCCCACGAGCTCGCCCGCCGGAACGGGGCCGGCACGGTGGTGTCCGGCAGCTACTACCTCGCCACCGACACCCTGGTGATCCGGGCGACCGTGGAGGACGCGGTGAGCGGCACCGTCCTCCAGACCGTGCCACCGGTGCACGTGCCGGCCGACGCCGCCGTGCGCGCGCTAGACCAGCTTCGGGAGCTGGTCCTCGTGGCCCTGGCGGGGGTGTTCGACGTCCGGTACAGCCCCTTCACGGCGCGCCCTTCCGCGCCGGGCAGCTTCGCCGCGTACCAGTCGTTCGTCGATGGGCAGGCGGCGTATTGGCAGGGCCGCTCCGGACCCGAGGTGCGGAAATTCTTCGAGCGGGCGATTGCGGAGGACTCGACCTTTCACGTGTCCGAGGTCTGGCTCGCCTTCGTCGGCGCCAACGGCGCGGGCTGCGACCTCACCGACTCGGTCGCCGCCGCGATGGTGCCCCTGCGGCCGTCGCTTCCCACGTTCGACCGGCTCACGCTGGACATCAGTGCGGCGCGGTGCCGCAACGACTGGGCTGAAGCGTTCCGTCTCGCCAAGCAGCAGGCCGGCCTCCGGCCCCGGTCCACCTACGCGGTCTACACGGCCGGGTTCTTCGCGCTCACCACCGGCCACTTCCGAGAGGCGCACGACCTGCTCCGCCAGATCGATCCCCGTCGCGACCTCGGCTGGCTCTCGGACACGGCGAAGGCCATCTACTGGAGGGACCTCGCCGGGAGCGCCCACCTGCTCGGCGAGTATGAGGAGGAGTACGGCTACGCCCAGCGCCTGGTTCGGGAGTTCCCCTCCCGTTTAGCTCCCCGCATGATGGCGGCGCGCGCGCTGGCGGCGTTGGGGCGATCGGAGGAGGCGCTCGACCATCTCCGAACCGGCATGGGCCTGCCCTCGGATCTCGCGGCTCGCTCCGCGGTCAGCGCGAGTCCCGGGCAGGTGTGCTACACCGCGGCCACCGAACTCCGAGTGCACGGCGACACTGCTGCGGCTCGAACCGCGGCGCAGATGTCGGTGGAGTGGTACGAGGGCGGCGAGGATCGACTGAGCGGGCATTACGACCGGCTCCAGCTCGCCCGCGCCCACGCGCTTCTCGGGCAGTACGACGAGGCGGTCGCGGTCCTGGCCTTCGGGCCTGCGGCGGACCCGACCGACCCGCACTACCTCGCGGTGCGTGGGTGGCTCGCCGCGAAGCAGGGAAGGAGGGGCTCGGTCGAGGAGATCGAAGCACATCTGGCGGCGCTCGAGGATTCCACGACGCACTTGCTGGTCGTGACGGCCCGCTCCCGGATCGCCGCGGGGCTCGGCGACCGCGAGCGGGCCATCGAGCTGCTGGAGCGGGCGCGGGCGTCGGGCATGGTGCGGAGCGCGGTGGGGAACGACATGCACTCGGATCCGTTCTACGACGCATTGCGGGGGGACCCGCGGTTCGAGCGGATCAACCGCGGGGAGTGACCGAGGACGCTCCGTTGAAAGTCTCGACGTAAGGCTCGAAATCGGGATAGTACGGGAGCCCGAAGGGTTCGACGAAGCGGCGGCACTCATCGATCTCTTCGGAGGTGACCCGCTCCTTCCAACGGTCCACCTGGATCGAGGTGGGGCGATTCAACGAGTACACCAGGTTGTCGCCTTCGGCGCCCGTCTGCCGCACCCGCCGCTCGGCCCGGGCATTCCAGGTCATCCCCAGTTGCCGGTAGATCTCTGCGAACCGCTCGGCAGGATCGCCGCAGAGCCATTCGTACGCCACGATCAGCCTGCCGTCGTCGGCCAGGGTCTGCCGGTGAATGACGTGCACGGTGGCTCCCCAGAGGGCGCCGGCCCGTTCCCAGAAGGTATCGGCCGAGCGGATGAGATCCTCGAAGGGGTGCAGGTGGTCGGCCACCAGACGCGGGTTGTCCAGCAGCGCCTCGGGCATCGGCTCCCATCCCAATCGTCTCCAGCTCGCGAACTGGCCGCAGGGATGCCGCAGCACGCACAGCTGGCGGGCGTGGGGGACGTTGGCGCTGAGCCACGCGAGGTTCAGGTTGGCGAAGACCAGCTTGAGGAGGACGTGACGCTTGCGGAGGAACAGGAAGGGGAAGCGCTCGCCGACCGACCGCCCGCGGCGGCCGAAGAGGGACAGCAGCGGTCCCGGATCTTCCCTCATGGTGAAGGCGGTGGCCACCTGACCGGCGCAGGCCCGGGTCATGAGACGGCGGTAAGCGGGGTCGTCGTGCTCCGCGGTCAGGTAAAGGTTGACGAAGCGCTGCTCCGCCTCCCGCACCCGGTCGAAGTTGTCAGGCTCGCGATAGTAGGTGAAGTCCGGCGCAAACGACAGACACTTGGCCAGCCAGCTGGTGCCGCTGCGGGGGAAGCCCACGACGATGACACAGCGCCGGTCAGCCATGGCCGGATGTCCTGTTGGGCGAGTGGGCTGTGCAAAACGAAAGGCGAGGCCCACGACCGTGGGCTCGCCGGGAGATCAGTGCTTGATGATGCGCCCTGAGGGACTCGAACCCCCAGCCTTTTGATCCGTAGTCAAATGCTCTATCCAATTGAGCTAAGGGCGCATGCCGATGGGCGGTACAAGGCTCGAACTTGTGACCTCCACGATGTCAACGTGGCGCTCTAACCAACTGAGCTAACCGCCCGTGGGAGGGCGGAACGGCGAACGGCGGTCGGCCGGAAGGTTGTTCCGACAGTCCGCCGTACCGCCGTTCCGACCAAATAGCGGGGGTGGGATTTGAACCCACGACCTCCGGGTTATGAGCCCGGCGAGCTACCAGACTGCTCCACCCCGCGACGTTGTCCCTGCTTTCCCTGCTGTCCCTCTACCCGGCCGTCCAGAGCGGGAAACGGGACTCGAACCCGCGACCCCAACCTTGGCAAGGTTGTGCTCTACCAACTGAGCTATTCCCGCGAGCGCTGGGATAATCTAACCGAACCGATCCGGGACTTCTACCGCCGAGGCCCTACCAGTTCGCCGCCCTGCCGCCCCCGCCGACGCCAACCGACCGGCGTCTAATAAGTGGAGGCGAGGGGGATCGAACCCCTGACCTCGTGAATGCCATTCACGCGCTCTCCCAACTGAGCTACGCCCCCCTATTATATTGTCGCGCCTCCAGGCGCCGCGGCAGCACGAAAACCTAGCCGTTGGGAGCGGGAGCGTCAAGCGCATCCTCTGTGGCGCGATGAGGATATAATGGGATCATGAGAAAGAAGAAGGCGGACGGACAGGGCTCCCCCAAACGGCCGTCGCAGCGCCCCGCCGACACCTCTTCCGAACCTCTGTCCGCCGACCTGACGACCGCGGAAATCCTGGCGCAGACCCCTCCGTCCAAGCCCCGGAAGTCCCGCAAGCACGATTCCGCCAAGGGCCTCGGGGTCTACGACGCCGACGGCGACATCCTCGACCAGTACCTCTACGAGGTCAGCAAGACGCCGCTCCTGACCGCCCAGCAGGAGGTCGCCATCGCGCGCAAAGTGCGCGCGGGGGACGAGGAGGCGATGCAGGAGCTGGTGAAGCGCAATCTTCGGTTCGTCATCTCGGTGGCCAAGAAATACCAGAACCGAGGAATGGCCCTGACCGACCTGATCGGCGAGGGCAACGTCGGGCTCCTTACCGCGGCCAAGAAGTTCGACCCCGACCAGGGGGTCAAGTTCATCTCGTACGCCGTCTGGTGGATCCGGCAGGCCATTCTCGCCTCGCTGGCCCGCCAGGGTCGCACCGTCAGGGTCCCGCTCAACCGGACCGCCGACCTTTCCCGGATCGTCCGCACCGCCGAGACGCTGCGCCAGGACCTCCTGCGGGAGCCCACCCCGGAGGAGCTCTCGGCGGCGACCGGTCTCGCGATCGACGTGGTGCAGTCGCTGGCGGCGCTCAACACCAGCGATGTCCGGCTCGACGCTCCGCTCGATCCCGAAGGCGACAGGGCACTCATCGACCGCTTCATTGCGGACGAGCAGGGCGACCCGGAAGAGCAGGCGATGGACAAGTTTCTGTCGGAGGAGATCGAGCGGGCGCTGCGCACGCTGGCGCCGCGGGACGCCAAGGTGCTCCGCCTGTACTTCGGTCTCGACGGGGATCGGGAGCATACCCTGGAGGAGATCGGCGGCATGCTCGGCGTCACCCGGGAGCGGGTCCGGCAGCTCCGGGATCGGGCGCTCAAGCGGCTCAAGGAAGGCGAGGTCGGACGGGCGCTGGCCAGCTTCGCGGCGTAGTTAGGGGCGGAACGGCGGAAGGGCGGAACGGCGGAAGGATCCCGGCGCCGCCGGGGCACCTCATCCCGAGCGAAGCGAGGGACCTACTTCGCGAGCCCACGATGACCGCCGAGCAGGTCCCTCGCTACGCTCGGGATGAAGTACTAGCTTCGCGCCGCCGTTCCGCCGTTCCGCCGTTCCGCCGTTCCGCCGTTCCGCCGTTCCGCCGTTCCGCCGTTCCGCCGTTCCGCCGTTCCGCCGTTCCGCCGTTCCGCCGTTCCGCCGTTCCGCCCTTCCATCCCCTCGTAACTCTCTCTAGCTTCAAGCCGTGTCGCCCGCCGTGGCATCCCGTGTCGCCGCGCGGGACGGGTTCGTCGCGCACGTTGGCCGCCGCAGCCTCGAAACCGTCCGCGCACTCGCCGACGTCAAAACCTGGGGCCCCCTCCTCACCGGCCAGATGCGCCGGTTGGGGGTGGACTCGGTACCGATCGCGCTCTTCATCGCGATCTTCACCGGCATCGTCCTCTCGCTCCTTTCCTCCTACATCTTCACCGGTTCCGTCCCCATGTATTTCGTCGGGACGCTGGTGGGGAAGACGGTGATGATGGAGCTGGGGCCGGTGCTCACCGGCATGGCGCTGGCGGGAAGGGTGGGCGCGAGCATCGCGGCGGAGCTCGGCACCATGAAGGTGACCGAGCAGGTGGACGCGCTGGAGACGCTCGCCTACGACCGGAACTCCTACCTGGTCGTCCCCCGGGTGCTGGCCGCGACGCTGATGTTTCCCGTGGTGACCGCCTTTGCCATGGCGGTGGGGGTCGGCGCCGGCTGGGTCACCGCGATCAACCTCCTCGACCTCTCGACGCCGGAGTTCCTGAAGGGCCTCAAGCAGTTCTACCGGTTCAAGGACATCTGGTTCGGTCTGGTGAAGAGCGCGAGCTTCGGCGCCGCGGTGGCGCTGATGGGCTGCCTCCAGGGCCTCGACGCGCAGGCCGGCGCGGCCGGCGTCGGCCGCTCGACCACCCGCGCGGTGGTGCTCGGCTGCGAGGCGATTCTGGTGCTCGACGCGTTCTGGGCGCTGGTATTGCTGTGATCGTCCTGAACAACCTCACCAAGTCCTTCGGCTCGAAGCAGGTGCTCCGCGGGGTCTCGCTCGAGGTCCCCGACGGGCAGAACACCGTGATGATCGGTGCCTCGGGCAGCGGGAAGAGCGTCACGCTCAAGCTCATCGTCGGGCTGATCGAGCCCGACGCGGGAGCGGTGGACGTGGACGGCGAGGTGGTCCATCAACTGGATCGCCGCCGGCTGGCGGCTCTGCGCGGGCGGGTAGGCTACGTCTTCCAGTTCGCCGCGCTCTTCGACTCGATGACCGTCGCCGAGAACATCCGGCTCGGGCTGGTGAAACAGGGGCACCGGGAGGACGTGATCCGTGAGCGGATCGAGGAGAGCCTCGCGGTCGTCGAGCTCCCGGGCGTCGAGGACAAGTACCCCGCGGAGCTGAGCGGCGGCATGCGCAAGCGGGTCGGGATCGCGCGGGCGATCGCCCTCAAGCCGCGCTACATTCTTTACGACGAGCCCACCACGGGGCTCGACCCGGTCACATCAGCCGTCATGGACCAGCTCATGATCCGCACCCGCGATCTCGGGGTCACCGGGCTGGTCGTCACGCACGACATGCGCAGCGCCTTTAGCGTCGGCGATCGCGTCGCGATGCTCCACGAGGGGGCCATCCGCCAGGTCGGGAGCGTCCCCGAGATCCGGGCGACCGACGATCCGGTCGTGCGCCAGTTCATCGAAGGCCGTCCCGGATCACCCGCTCCGGCGCCGGCCGGGAGGTTCGAATGAGGCGGAGCAACGAATTCGCGGTGGGGCTCGCCGTGCTGGCCGCCCTGGCCCTGGTGATCGGCGGCGCGCTCTGGCTGAGCGAGACCGACGTGAACCAGAAGGAAGCCACCTACACCGCGCGGTTCCGGACCGTCGGCGGCCTCGGCGTCGGGGCGCCGGTCACCCTTCGCGGCGTGCGGGTCGGCCGGGTCGAGGCGATCCGGCTGGCGCCGAACGGATGGGTGGAGACCGAGTTCAGGGTGGACCGCACTGTCGAGCTTCCCTCCAGGCCGGCGGTGGTCTCGACCGCGGCCAGTCTCTTCGGCGAGTGGAGCGCGAACATCGTCTCCTTCGAGGCGCTCCAGGAAGACCCCATCGTGCGCACCGCCCTGGTCGAGTCCGACCTGGTGGGGGGGCCGGCCTGGCCAGGCGCCACGCTGCCGGACATCGGCCAGCTCACCGCCCAGGCCAGCCGTATCGCCGGCGACGTGGGCGACATCACCGCTCGGATCGGCCAGGCGTTCGACAGCACCGCGCTCAAGCACCTGCAGCAGAGCGTGAAGGACCTCGCCGCGATCTCCCAGCGGATGGTGGTGTTCGCCGACGCGCAGACTTCGCGCGTCGACCGGGTGAGCCGAAACGTGGCGACGACGTCGGACGCGTTCGCCGGCGTCGCCCGCACCTTCCAGCAGGCGGTCGCCCGCCTCGACAGCGCCACCAGCGAGGGCCAGCTGGAGGACATCCTCGCCAACGGCCAGGCCTCCAGCACCGACCTCCGCCAGGCCGCGGCCGACATGCGATCGGTGATGGCCGCCGCGCGGGAAAATCAGGTGAGCCTGGTTCGGGTGATGCAGCAGGCCGACTCCCTCATGACCCGAATCCAGCAGGGCAACGGCACCCTCGGCATGCTGGCCACCGACTCCACCCTCTATCGCGAGGCGACCGCCACGGTGATCCAGTTCCGCGAGCTGCTCACCGACATCCAGGCGCAGCCGCGAAAGTATCTCAAGATCTCGGTGTTCTAGATGAGCAAGCGTAAGGCCGATCTGGAGGTGAGCGCCGGCGGCATCGTCTTCCGCCGGATGGTGGATTCGGGTCCCCGGTATCTCCTGATCAAGGACTCCTACGACAACTGGGGCTTTCCCAAGGGCCATCTCGAGAACGGCGAGTCGCCGGCCGACGCCGCGCTCCGGGAGACCGCCGAAGAGACCGGTCTCAGCCGGCTCACGCTCCAGGGGCCCATTCGGGTCATCGACTGGCATTTCCGCTTCCGCGGCCGGCACATCCACAAGTACTGCCACTTCTTCCTGTTCGAGAGCCCCGATGGCGATCCCTGCCCCCAGGTGGACGAAGGGATCACCGCGTGCCAGTGGCGGACCCTGGAGGAGGCGCTCGACGTGCTGAGCTACGACAACGCCCGCGGCGTGCTCAAGCGCGCCGGGGAAATGGTGCGCACCCTCGTCGCGATCGGCGCGGGAAGGCCGGCACAGCGGGAGGAGTGACCGGTGGCCGCGATCGCCACGCTGCTGGAGAGCAGGACCGCGCTCGCCGCGTTGCGGCGAACACTGCCGCGCGGCGGACCGCGGCTGGTCACCTGTCGCAGCCCGGCCAGCCTGCGCCGGGTGTTGGAGAATCGACTGGTGGACGTGGTGGTGCTGGCGCCGACCGTGAACCTGCTGCCGGACCTCGCCGAGCTCCGGAAGCGGCTTCCCGGCGTACCGGTCGTGGCCTACGCGGCGTTCCGTCCCGACGATGGCGACCTGCTGCTCGCCTGCCGCAGGCTCGCCGTGGCGATCGCCGTCGAGGGCGTGGACGACCCGGTCGTGGGCGACATGGTGATCCGCGCGTCGGTGACCGCGGAGCGGCGCCGGGCACTGGCGGACGCGCCCCGCATGCTTCGCCTCACCGAGCCGCTTCAGCGCTCGGCGTGGAGCCTGCTGCTCGGGGAGGTCGAGCGCCCCGTGCGTACCACCGACCTCGCCCGCCGGCTGGAGGTGAGCCGGGAGCATCTCTCCCGCCAGTTCGGCGCCGGCGGCGCGCCGAACCTCAAACGAGTGATCGATCTGACCCGGATCGCCTGCGCGGCCCAGCTGCTGGTCAATCCCGGCTACACGATTCCCATCGTGGTCAAGCTGCTGCATTTCGCCTCATCGAGCCACCTGAGTGGCACCGCCAGGCGCATCGCCAACGTCTCGAGCGGAGGACTGGGCTCGCTAGGGCCGCATGGGGTGCTCCAGGCGTTCGTGCGGGGCAATACGCGGAGCAGGATGTAGGCGGAACGGCGGACGGGCGGTCAGGCGGAAGCGAGGGGCTACGTTCCGACCCGTCGTCCGTCGTCCGCCCGTCCGCCGTTCCGCCGTCCCGCCCTTGCGACTATCCTTGCTCACCGGCTCCCGGCGGGGCCGACATCTTGCCCGGTCCCGTGTTTGTGATTAATTTCACAAGCTGTCTACCACCGAATCCACTCAGCCAGGGCACCCGAACTCATGGCCACCGACACTACCCTCCGTCCCGGCGAACTGAAGAGCATCCTGTTGCGCGAGATCGAGTCCGCGGACTTGAGCGCGGACGACGTCTCCGAGGTCGGAACCGTGCTCGAGGTGCGCGACGGCGTCGCCCGGATCTACGGCCTCGCCTCCGCCGTCGCCAGCGAGATGTTGGAGTTCACGGCGCAGGAGACCGGCGAGACGGTGGCGGGCCTGGTGCTCAACCTCGAGGAGGACAACGTCGGCGCCGCCATCATGGGCGACTACCTGAAGCTGAAGGAAGGTGATCAGGTGCGGCGCACCGGGCGGCTGCTCGACGTGCCGGTCGGCCCCGCGATGCTCGGGCGGGTGGTGGACGCGCTGGGGCGGCCGGTGGACGGCCGGGGCGAGATCAAGACCAGCATGAGCCGGCAGGTGGAGATGGTGGCGCCGGGCATCATCGTCCGGCAGCCGGTGAAGGAGCCGTTGCAGACCGGCATCAAGGCGATCGACGCGATGATCCCCATCGGCCGCGGCCAGCGCGAGCTGATCATCGGCGACCGCGGCACCGGCAAGACCGCCATCGCGGTGGACACCATCCTGAACCAGAAGGGCACCGGCGTCATCTGCGTCTATGTCGCCATCGGTCAGAAGCGCTCCACCGTGGCGACGGTGGTGGAGCGGCTCCGGGAGGCCGGGGCGATGGATTACACCATCGTGGTCATCGCCTCCGCCTCGGAGCCCGCGCCGCTGCAGTACATCGCGCCCTACGCCGGTTGTGCCATCGCCGAGTACTTCATGTACGAGGAGGGGAAGGCCACCCTCTGCGTCTACGACGACCTCTCCAAACAGGCCGCGGCATACCGCCAGCTCTCGCTGATCCTCCGGCGCCCGCCGGGCCGCGAGGCATACCCGGGCGACGTGTTCTACCTCCACAGCCGGCTGCTCGAGCGGGCGGCGAAGATCTCGGAGGACAAGGAGACCGTGAAGCTCGACGACCGGATCAAGAAGCCGGGGGGTTCCCTTACCGCGCTGCCGATCATCGAGACCCAGGCCGGCGACGTCTCCGCCTACATCCCGACCAACGTCATCTCGATCACCGACGGCCAGATCTTTCTCACCACCGACCTCTTCTTCTCCAACTCCCGTCCCGCGGTGGACGCCGGCATCAGCGTGAGCCGGGTCGGGGGGAACGCCCAGGTGAAGGCGATGAAGCAGGTGGCCGGCCCGCTCCGCCTCTCCCTGGCGCAGTACCGCGAGCTGGAAGCCTTCGCGCAGTTCGGCTCCGACCTCGATGCCGCCACCCAGCGGCAGCTCGCCCGCGGTGCCCGGCTGGTGGAGGTGCTGAAGCAGCCGCAGTACCAGCCGGTGCCGGTGGAGAAGCAGGTGGCGATCATCTACGCGGTGACCAATGGCCACCTCGACGACGTGAAGGTCCCCGAGATCCGCCAGTGGGAGCGCGACTTCCTCGAGTACCTCGAGGCATCGCACGCCCAGGTGCTGAAGGACATCAAGACCAAGAAGGCCCTGGACGACGACATCACCAACCGGCTCAAGGCCGCGATCGCCGCGTTCAAGCCGCACTTCAAGGCCGACTGATGGCCAAGGGCCGGCAGCTCAAGGGGCGGATCCGCTCCGTCCAGAACACCCGGAAGATCACCCGGACGATGGAGCTGGTCTCCACCTCCAAGTTGAAGCGCGCGCAGGACCGCGTGATCGCGGCCCGGCCCTACGCCGAGGCGCTCCGCGAGGTGCTCGCCGACCTGGTGACCCCCGACCTGGCCGAGCAGTTTCCGCTGCTCCGGCGGCCGGCCGCGCCGGAGAAGGGCGGCCCCACGCGCGCCGCGGTCGTGCTGCTCACCTCCAACCGCGGGCTCGCGGGCGCCTTCAACTCGAACCTGATCAAGGAAGCCCGCCGCCGCATCGAGGCGCTCGAGGCCCAGGGCTATACCGTCGACCTCCACGCGGTCGGCAAGAAGGGCATCGGCTACTTCCGCTACCTGGGCCGGAAGTTCGCCCTGGAGCGGCTGGACATCGGTGACAAGCCGACCGCCGACCACGCCGCCGAGATCGCGGAGCCGCTGGTCGCGGCGTTCTCCGCCGGCCAGCTCGCGAGCGTGGACCTGGTGCACGCCCGCTTCGTCAGCGCGCTCACCACGCCGCCGGCGACGACCCGGATCCTCCCGGTCGAGACCGCGGAGCGCCAGGCCGACAGGCCGACCCGGGACTACATCCTCGCGCCCAGCGCCGAGGCCATCCTGGAGCAGCTGCTGCCGCTTTACGTGCGGAACGCGGTGTATCGCGGCCTGGTGGAGACGGCGGCGGCGGAGCACGGGGCCCGTCGCACCGCCATGAAGAATGCCACCGACAACGCCGGCGAGATCCTCGAGGTGTTGAAGCGCACCTACAATCGCCAGCGGCAGGCCAGCATCACGCAGGAGATTGCCGAGATCGTCGGCGGGGCGGCGGCATTGCAGGGATAGGCGGTCCGCCGGTCCGCCGGCCCGCCGTACCGCCGTACCGCCTAAACGGAGCCAAGCACTCACGAGGAACCCAGTAATGGCCACAGCAATCGCAACCGAGAAGAAGAACGCCGCCGGCGCCGCCACTAGGAACATGGGCCGCGTCGTCCAGGTCATCGGCCCGGTGCTCGACGTCGAGTTCGAGCCCGAGCACCTTCCCGAGATCTACAACGCGCTGGAGATCGAGGACAGCAGCGGCGGCTTCTCGGTGCGGCTCACCGCGGAGGTGCAGCAGCACATTGGGCAGAACCAGGTGCGCGCGGTGGCGATGAGCACCACCGACGGCGTGACCCGCGGCATGAAGGTCACCGACACCGGCCACGCCATCACCGCTCCCGTCGGCAGCGCGGCGCTCGGCCGAATTCTCAACGTCCTCGGTGAGCCGGTGGACGGCGGGCCGCCGCTTCCCAAGGACGTCGAGCGCTGGCCGATCCACCGGGAGACACCGAAGTTCACCGATCTCGAGCCCAAGACCGAGGTGTTCGAGACCGGCATCAAGGTCATCGACCTCATCGCGCCGTTCGTCAAGGGCGGCAAGGTCGGTCTCTTCGGCGGCGCGGGCGTGGGCAAGACGGTGGTCATCCAGGAGCTGATCAACAACGTCGCCAAGGGCCACGGCGGCAAGTCGGTGTTTTGCGGGGTGGGTGAGCGGACTCGCGAGGGGAACGACCTCTACCTCGAGTTCCAGGAAGCCAAGATCCTGGAAAACGTGGCGCTGATCTACGGCCAGATGAACGAGCCGCCGGGCGCCCGGCTCCGGGTCGGCCTGACCGGCCTCACCATCGCCGAGTACTTCCGCGACATCGAGGGGCAGGACGTGCTCCTCTTCATCGACAACATCTTCCGGTTCACCCAGGCCGGCTCCGAGGTGTCTGCTTTGCTCGGCCGGATGCCGAGCGCCGTGGGGTACCAGCCGACGCTGGCGACCGAGATGGGCGACCTCCAGGAGCGGATCACCTCCACCAACAAGGGGTCGATCACCTCGGTCCAGGCCATCTACGTGCCGGCCGACGACCTGACCGACCCCGCGCCGGCCACCGCGTTCGCCCACCTCGACGCCACGGTGGTGCTGTCCCGGGCCATCTCGGAGCTCGGGATCTACCCCGCGGTGGACCCGCTCGACAGCTCGAGCCGGATCCTCGACGCGCAGTTCATCGGGGAGCGGCACTACAACGTCGCCATCGGCGTCCAGCGGACGCTCCAGCGCTACAAGGCGCTGCAGGACATCATCGCGATCCTCGGCATGGACGAGCTGTCGGAAGAGGACAAGCAGATCGTGGCGCGGGCGCGCCGGGTGCAGCGGTTCCTCTCCCAGCCGTTCTTCGTCGCGGAGCAGTTCACCGGGTTCCCCGGCAAGTACGTGAAGCTCGAGGAGACGATCGCCAGCTTCGAGCGGGTGCTCTCGGGTGAGTTCGACCACCTGCCGGAGCAGGCGTTCTACATGGTCGGCAGCATCGACGAAGCCGTCGCCAAGGCCGAAAAGCTGGGAAGCTCGTGATGCAAGTCACGGTCATATCTCCCGAAGCGTCTATGTTCGACGGGGAAGCCGACGCGGTCGTTGCGCCTGCGTACGACGGTGAGGTCGGCATTCTACCGGGGCATGCACCGTTCATGACTCTCCTGGGAGCAGGCACGCTTACCATCCGCCGGGCAGGCGGCACCAGCCGGTTCTCCGTTCGAGGCGGATTTCTCCAGGTCGTGGACAACCGGGTTCGAGTCGTGGCCGAACACGTCAAAGGAGAGGCTCATGCAACGTAGCGTATACGGTGGGATCTTAGTGCTTGCCCTGCTCGCGGGTTCGGCCGCATCGGCCGTCGCGCAGGAGACTGGAACACCAATCTTCAAGGCGCCCTATCGTGCGTTCGAGAGCCATGAGTTTGGAGCCTCGCTGTCCGATCCCGGCACCGGGATCGGCTTCGCACTCGAGGGCTTCTACCGGTTCGGCAAGGGACAGAACGATTTCAGCGTGCGGGGCGGCTTCGCGGATGCCGATGGAAGCGACACCATCTTCCTCCTCGGGGGCGACTTCCGGACCCAGGTGGTGAGCTACAGCGAGAGCTTTCCGCTGGACGGGGCTCTGACCCTGGGGTTCGGCGGCCTCTTCGGCGAGGGCGACGACGTCTTCCTCCTCCCCATCGGCATCTCGCTCGGCCGGCGCTTCGACGTCGAAGGCTCGTCCACCACGTTTGTGCCGTACGTCCATCCGAACATCGTGCCGGTCTTCGGCGGCGGCGATGACGACGTCGAGTTCACCCTCGGCCTCGGCGTGGACATCCGTTTCAGCGAGCGGTGGGCGGTGCGAGCCAGCGGTGGCCTCGGGGACATCGAGGGCGTAGGCGTCAGCCTCGCCTACGTGCGCTAGCAGCGCGGAGTTCGAACGCCCGGCTGCGGATCTCCGCGGCCGGGCGTTCGCGCGTCCGTGTTCCGATCGGTTGACATCGTTCGAAGCCCCCGAGTAGCTTGCGGCGCCTTTCGTGGGGCCTCATGACCAGTTCGCGCTCGCCGGAGGATCCTGTATGAAACATGCTGTGCTCGGGGCCATCATCGGCGCGGCCGCCCTCGCGGGCGGGACCGCGTCGGTGGGCGCTCAGGTGCGCGGGATCCCGGTCTACAACGCGGGCGTGCCGCGCGGCATCGGAGTCTATGGTGACGTCGGCTTTTCCAACGACGAAGCCGGCGGCGGAACCGCGTATGCGCTGACTGGCCGCGCCGGCTTCGGACCGTTCGGTGCGACGGCGATACTCTCCACCTACAATCCGGACGGCCCTGCCGACTCCTACTTGTCGGTCGGGACTACCCTCAACTACCGGGTGTTCGGCGGGCCCCTCGTCCCGCTCGCGGTCACACTACAGGGCGGACTCGGCTACTCCAAGCCGGACAACGGCGTGTTGCCCGTGGACGTGACCGAGCTGCGATACCAGGCCGGGGTCGGCTTGGCCCTCACCATTCCGAATCCCGTGCTCGCGATCAAGCCCTGGCTCGCCCCCCGGCTGGACTTCGTTCGCCAATCGGGTGAAGGCCTCGACCCCGATACCAACAGCGAATTCGCCCTCAGCGGCGGCCTCGAGCTCAACACGTTGGGCGGATTCGGCCTGCACGCCACCTACGACGCGATCTTCGACGAGACCGGGACGCCCGGCGTCTTCGGCGTCGGCGCCCACTACACCTTCAGGGTGCCCGGCCTGTGAGCCGGGCGCTTCCCACGCTGCTCCTGCTGGTGCTGCTCTCTGGATGCGCTCACACCTTCGACGCTACCACCCTGGGCGTGCCCGTCACCGTCGCCTCGCCGGCGGGCCAGGAGCCCCAGGGCTCCCGCTTCTCCGTCAGCAGCAAGTCGGTCTTCAGCTTCTGGGGACTGCTGAGGCTCAAGGAGCCCTCGCTCCGAAAGGCGCTGGCGTCTCAGCTCGCCGGTGGGAGCGGCATCGCGGATCTCAGGATCAGGGTCCGGAGCCGGTGGAGCGACGTGCTGATCACCGGGCTCACCCTGGGGCTCGTCATCCCACGGACGGTGACGTTCGAAGGGGTCGTGACGAAATAGCCTCAGCCAGCATCTCGGCCGACCGCCGGGACGCACCCAGACCGCGCTCCACGACGCTCCTGGCCCGCGCGCCCTGGGCCACCCTCTCCGCCTCGTCTTCCATCCAACCCCGCCAGACCTCATACAGCTCGTCACCGGGCGATCCGGTCCCGTTGAGCCCCACCGCGGCCTTGGCGTCGAGCAGCAGCACCGCGTCCCGGCTCTGCCTCCAGCGCGGCCCGAATGCGACCGGAAGGCCGCAGGCCGCTGGCTCCAGCACCGAATGCAGTCCCGCCCGCCCGAATCCGCCGCCGACAAAGGCCATCGTCCCCGCGCCGTAGAGAATCGCCAGGGCACCGACCCGATCCACCAGAATCAGGGGTGCGGGCGCCGAGGCCATGCTCAACCGAACCGGAGCCGGCAGCCCGGCAGCCCGTGCGGCGCTCTCGACGGCCGCCAGGTGACGGGGAGTCGGCTCGTGGGGAACCAGGATCAGGCGCGCGTCCGGGCGTCTGGCGCGGATCCGCGCGAAGGCGTCCAGCAGCACGGCCTCGTCCCCCGGCCAGGTGGAGCCGGCGACCAGCGTGGGCGCGCCACGACCCAGCTCCAACAGGGGTTCGTTCCGCTCGACGGTCGAGAGCCGCTGGACTACGCTGTCGAACCGCGGGTCGCCGAGGACCCGGATGCGATCGGAGGCGACCCCCAGTCGGGCCAGCCGCACGGCGTCCTCGTCGGACACGGCGGCGGCCAACCCCACCGCTCGATAACCCGCGTGCGACAGGGCGCGGGTGGGCCACCGCAGGCGCCCGCTTCCCGGGCTGACCGTCGCCGCCACCATCGCGACCGACACTCCGCGGTTCGCCGCGCGCGTCGCCAGCTCGGGCCAGAGATCCACTTTCGAGAAGACGATCAGATTCGGGACGATGCTGTCGAGCAGGAGATCGGCAGCGGCCGGGAGGTCGTACGGCAGATAGTCCGCGGCATCCACCGGGAGCCTGCGCGCCAGCGCCTCGGCGGAGGGGCTGTAGTGGGTGTAGACGTACTGGGCCTCGGGTTGGAGCCGGCGCAGCTCGAGGAGGACGCTCTCCGCTTGCAGCCCCTCGCCCACCGACGACGCGTGAAGCCAGACCAGCGGCCGTGAGTGGTCCCTCGAATGGGCGGCCCACGCGGCGAGTCTCCGGCCCGCGTCTCGCCGTCCCCGGTGCCCGGCAGCGAGCTTGGCGCTCAGCGGCGAGAGGGCCGGCACCAACGCGCTGCCCAGCCGAGCCGCGACCCGGTAGAGAGCGGGGGTGGATGGCATGGCGGCAATCTAATTGCTACTATTCGGCACGAAGTCATGTTCCACCTGCTACCGAGGAGGTGATCCATTGTCTACAGAGTCAAGGGTCGCCTGCGGCCGCTGACCTAGCGCTGCACGACGAGCCCAGGCGACACTTACCTGGGGGGGCCGCCACGAGCGGCCCCTTTTTTTGTGTGGGTTACTTGGCCCCGGGGGGCCGGCGGGTCTTCACGGCGTAGACCGAGTCGAGCACGTGGCGGAACAGCGGCAGCGGCTGGGCACCGGTCAGCAGGCCGCCTTCGATATAGAAGCTCGGCGTGCTCTCGGCGCCCGCCCGCTCGGCCCCTTCGGCCTCGGCGCGGATCTCCGACACCGTCGCGGGCGACCTCACACACGCCAGCAGCTTCGGCTTCGAGATCCCGGCTGAGTCCGCCAGCGAGAGGAAGAAGGGGCCCGGCTCTTTGAGCGGCGCCCAGGTCTCCTGGTGGGCGTAGAGCAGGTCGTGCACCGGCCAGAAGGCGTCCTGTCGGGAGGCGCAGAGCGCGGTGCTCGCCGCCGCCACCGCGTTGGCGTGAATGCTGGTGAGCGGAAAGTTGACGAAGACCCAGCGGACCTTACCTGGGGAGATGTACTCCGTCTCCAGCGCCCGAAACGTCTCCAGGGCGAAACTGCGGCAGTAAGGGCACTGGAAATCCGACATCTCGTAGACCGTGACCGGGGCCGTCGGGGATCCCTTGGCCCGGGTGGTGGTGGCGGTGGACTGCTGTTGAGCGGCGAGGTCGCAGAAGATCAGGCAGAGGCCGCACAGGAGGAACGCGGCAGGTCTTCTCCGGGGCATTCAGTACCTCCGTCGCTGCCGGCCGGTCCGGCTGGAAAGCAGCAGGGTGTCGGCAGTGACGGGCAGATTCCAGTACCACTCGGCGTTGGGATCGGTCGCGTCCCATGACCGGCCGTAGATCCACCACTCGCCCCCGGGAAGGTGAAACCGGGCCCAGCCGTCGCCGCCGGTGGTGTCGGTGCGGGGGTCCTGCCGCCGCCGAGTTGCGAGATTTCTCGTGATGCTGTCATACCCTCGGTAGGTGCTATCTTCCCAGTTCCGGATCTTCGTCCTCAGGCTTTCGCTGCGTTCGATGAAATCGGCGCGGGCCCGATCGAGGTCCTGGCGGGCTCGCTGGGTTCGCTTTTGCGCCGCGCTCAGGGAGTCGTCGAGGCGTGAAAAGCCGGCGTAGAGCTCCCGGTACTCGGGCGTGTTTCGTGGAAGGGAGTCGAGTCGCGTGCGCAGCTGGTCGAGTGAATCGCGCAGGCGCTCCGTTCGCTGCAGCGTCCCGGTATAGTTGGCGAAGGGGACACGGAAAGCGCGGAACAGGCTGTCGAGGGCGGTCGTGTCCGGGCGGGGCGAGCCGGCCGAAGTCTCGAGGGCGGCCAGGACGCTGTCGCGGTCGTAGGGCAGCGCAATCAGTCCTACCCCGGTGACCGGCGTTTCGACCGAGTCCGGCCCCGGTATGGACACACGGACGGCTACGTCGCGGGACCGCTCGCAGGCGATGAGCCCGGCGAGGGCGACGAGCGCCGCGGCCAGCACCGGGAGAGCTATTGAGCGGGACACCAGCCAAAGCTATCGCGCTCCTGACGGCGCTTCAACTCACCGCCGGGGGGCTCGTCGCGCAGGACACCGCGGTCAGGGCGCTCTTCCCGGCGCGCCCCACCGGATTCGTCACCGACGTTGCCGGGGTCGTGGATCAGGTTGCCGAGCAACGGATCACCGACCTCGCGGAGCGGCTCAAGGCCGCCACGGGCGCCGAGATCGCGGTGGTCACCCTGCCGACGATCGGCGATCGCGAGGAGGCCGATGTGGCCCTCGAGATCGGACGCGCATGGGGCGTCGGCGCGGCTGCCGGGATCGGGGACCAGACGAGAAACGCGGGCGTGGTGCTGCTGCTGGTGCCGCGCCAGGAAGGCCGACCCGGCACCGGCCGGCTTCGGGTGGAGGTCGGGCGGGGCCTCGAGGGCATCATCCCCGACATCACCGCGGGCCGCATCCGGGATCTCATGGGCGAGCGGCTCGCGCGCGAGGACTATAGCGGCGCGCTCCTGGACGGCACCGAGGCACTGGCCGGCCTCATCGCCCGCGGGTTCGGGGTCAGTGACACCGCGCTCACCAACGCCCGCCCCGTGGCCCGCCCGCGAGGAGGCGGCAGTCCGCTGGCGGGCGCGCTGCCGATCATCCTGTTCGTCGTCTTCCTCCTGATCTCCCGGGCGATGAGCGGCGGTCGCGGAAGGCGTGGCCGCCGCCACGTATATTGGGGTGGCCCATGGATCGGCGGAGGCTTCGGGGGCGGCGGTGGATGGGGTGGTGGAGGATGGGGCGGAGGCGGCGGCGGTTTTGGCGGGTTCGGGGGCGGCGGTGGGTTCAGCGGGGGTGGTGCGGGAGGGAGATTCTGATGCGCGAAGCGGTAGACCGGGTCGTCACCCCGTTTCTGGCGCAAGTGGACGCGGCGCTCGGCAGCGGGTACAGCGCGATTCTCTACGGGTCGGCGGCACGGGGCGACTTCGTGCCGGGACGCTCCGACCTCAATCTCATGCTCATCCTGGACGACCTCTCCCCGCGCACCCTTGGCGGGCTTGCCCCGGCGTTCGGCCTGTGGCGGAAGTCGGGGTACGAGCCCCCGCTGATCATCGGCCGCCCGGAGTGGGCCCGCGCCACCGACGTCTTTCCCATCGAGATCACCGACATGCGCTGCGGCTACGAGGTGCTGCGCGGCGCGGATCCGGTCGCCGGCCTCGCCGTCGCGCAGGCTGACCTGCGGCATGCGCTCGAGCGCGAGTTCCGCGGCAAGCTGCTCCGTCTCCGCCAGGGCTATGTCGCCGCGGCGGGCGACCCGGTGGCTCTGGGGACCCTGGCCGGCCGCAGTGCCGGGACCGTGATGGTGCTGTTGCGCGCGCTCCTGGTCCTGCTGGGCAGGTCGGTGCCGCGGGAGCCCGTGGAGCTCGCGGCGGCGGCCGCCGCGGCTATGGGCATGGACGGCGAGCCTCTCCTCAACGTGATCCGGCACCGCGCCGAGCGAGGCTGGCGCTCCTCGCCCGTCGAGTTTGAGGGCTATATGGACTCGGTGGCCCGCGCGGCGGTGTTTCTCGACCAACTTCAGCTGGGAGATCAGCGATGACGCGCTTTGCGGCGGCCCCGACATCCCTGCTCGCGCTCGTGCTGCTCGCGAGCGGGTGCGGTTACAACACGATTCAGACGATGGACGAGCAGGTCAACCAGGCCAAGGGTCAGATCGAAACCCAGCTCCAGCGCCGGGCCGACCTGGTGCCGAACCTGGTGGAGACCGTGAAGGGGGTCGCCAAGCAGGAGTCTACGATCTTCATCAGCGTCGCGGAATCGCGGGCCCGTCTGTCGGGAGCGGTGCAATCGGGCGACGTGGGAGAGATGGCGGCGGCCAACCAGGCGCTGACCCAGGGTCTCGGACGGCTCCTCGCCATCGTCGAGAACTACCCGGAGCTCCGCTCCAGCGCGAGCTTCCGCGCTCTGCAGGACCAGTTGGAGGGCACCGAGAACCGGATCTCCGTGGCGCGCCAGGACTACAACACGGCAGTGGGCAGCTACAACGGGTACATCCGCAGGTTTCCCTACAATCTGACAGCCAAGATCTTCGGCCAGGGACCCAGGGAGTACTTCGAGGCGGAGCCGGGAGCGGCGGAAGCGCCCGAGGTGAAGTTCTAAAAAGCGTGAAAAGTGAACGGTGAAAAGTAAAAAGGGTGAGCTCCAGGTGAGCTCCCCCTTTTACCTTTCACCGTTCACCTTTCGCGCTTTCAGTCGGTTACCACGTGCTCCGGCAACACGTATCTGAGCGGATCCACCGCCCGGCCGTTGACGTGCACTTCGTAGTGCAGGTGAGGTCCGGTGGCGAGGCCGGTGTTGCCGACCAGCGCGATCCGCTGGCCGCGCGAGACGCGCTGGCCCTCGCGGACGAGGATCTTCGAGGCGTGGGCGAACTTGGTCACCGTCCCGAAACCGTGGTCGATGACGATGGTGTTGCCATAGCCCGACTCCCAGCCGGCGTCCCGCACCACTCCGGCCGCGGGGGCCTCGATCGTGCTGCCCATCGGGGCGGTGACGTCTATGCCCTCGTGGGGGCGGGCCAGATGCAGGATCGGATGCGAGCGCATCGAGGAGAAGGCGCTGGTGAGCCAGCCCTGCGTCGGCATGATAGACGGGGTCGCCGCGAGCCGTGCGGAGTGGACCGCCAAGCTGTCCGCCGCCTCCTTGAACGAAGAGGACAGCAGGTTGGCGCGCCGGATCAGGCCGTTCAGGTCGACCCGGATCTCGTTGGAGCGGCGCATCGCGCTCCCGCCTTCCATCCCGCCGGCGGGCACGATCGGACCGCCGATGCCCGCTGCCTGAACCTGAGGATCGATGGGGTCGAGGTTGGCGAGGACTCTGATGCGGGCGTCGCGCTGGGAGATGCGGGAGAGAGTGTCGGCCAGGCCGGAGAGGCGCCCGTTGAGCTCGCCGAGCTGCTGCTCCAGGCGGGCATTCTCCTGAGCCAACCGCGCCGACTTCGAGAAATCCACCGTGTGCGACAACGTCACATAGCCCAGACCGAGCGCCACGGCCGCCGCCAATACCGCACCGCCGATGGCCGCCTTGATGGCCCGGTACGAGACCTCGACGATCTTCGAGGGCTCCGAGCCGTGCGGCACGAATACGACGGTCCAGCGGCGTTTGGCCATTCCTTGACTCACCTCGGATTAGACGGTCCCGACAACACTCCAGAGCACGCTACAATCCCTCCGGACCCAATCTGCTGCAATCGGGCTCGCTTTGGGGTGACCGAAGTCACGGATCAAAATCAAGGTGGGCCTCAACGACGGGTATGTCAAGACCGCAAACAATCGCATAACTCTTTTACTGTCAAATAGTTTTGCTCGGCGACAGTCTAACTTCTAGACGCTCGCGGGCTTGGGAAAAAGGGTCTCGGGCCGGCGGGTTTCCAGGCCCCCGACCCGGGGTGCGCCAACCGCGCTCCAAGCCCGATCCGCGGGTTGAGGGGGCGCACCCAACGACTGCTGGATGCTCGCCGCTTTCCCCGGCATGAACGGGCCGGCCAAGACCGCCAGTCGGTAGAGCGCGCGCGCCAGCGCCGCGAGCACGACATCCAGCTCGGCGTCCCGACCCTCCTTTGCCAGCTTCCAGGGGGCTACCTGCTGGATGTAGAGATTGGCGGTCCCGACCAGGCCCCAAGCCGCCTCGGCGCCGCCCCGGAGGTCGTATGCATCCATCGCGCGGGCGTACGCCTGGATCGCGTCCCGCCCCGCCTGGTCGAGCGTGGTGTCGTCTTCCGCCGGTGGCACCACGCCTTCGCGGTACTTCGCGATCATCGCCAGCGAGCGCGACACCAGGTTGCCCAGACCGTCCGCCAGGTCCGCCGTGTACCGCTCGTCGAACCGGTCCCAGCTGAAGTTGCCGTCGGCCTCGAAGCCGACCTCCCGAAGCAGGAAATAACGGAGCGCGTCCGGGCCATGCCGCTCGATCGCCTCGTCCAGCGTCACCGCGGTGCCCGCGGTCTTGGACATCTTGGTGCCTTCCCACTGCACGTACCCGTGGGCCCAGACCTCTCTCGGAATCTGCTCGCCGGCGGCCAGAAGCATCGCGGGCCAGATCACGCAGTGGAAACGGGTGATCCCCTTGCCGACGACGTGCAGATCGGCGGGCCAGAGTCGCTCGTAGCCCGGGGCGGGGAAGCCGGTGGCGGAGAGATAATTGATGAGCGCGTCGAACCAGACGTAGACGGTCTGATCGGAATCGTCGGGGAAGGGAATCCCCCACGACAGGCGGTGGCGCGAGACCGAGATGTCCTGGAGCCCGTCCTCGAGCAATCGGAGGATCTCGTTGCGCCGAATGGCCGGCTCGACCCGAAACTCGCCCGACATGATCCGCTGCAGCAGCGTGTCGCGATAGCGGCTCAGCCGGAAGAAGTGGTTGCGCTCCTTGGTGCGAACCAGCTCGAGCGTCGGGTGCTCGATGCAGCGCCCGTTCGCGACTTGGGCCGGCTGCTTGAACTCCTCGCATCCGATGCAGTAGAGGCCCTCGTAGTCGCCGACGTAGAGATCGTCAGGATTGCGGCGCTCGATGCGCCGGAGCAGCTCGGTGACCGCCTCCCGGTGGCGCGGCTCCGAGGTCCGAATCCAGTCGTCGTTGCTCACCTCGAGCCGGCTCCAGAACTCCGCGAACCGGATCGCCATCAGGTCCACCCAGACCTGCGGCGGGTGGCCGTTCTGCTCCGCCGCCTGCACGACCGCCTGGGAATGCTCGTCCATCCCCATCAGGAAATGGACCTGGTCTCCCCGGAGCCGCCGGTAGCGGGCGATGCAGTCGGCACCGACCTTCTCCAGGGCGTGCCCCAGATGCGGGTCGCCGTTGGAGTAGTCGATGGCCGTGGTGACGTAGAACTTGGGCATGAAGAAAGGTAATCGCGCCGGTAGTTGTCGGTCATGAAAAGCGGGAACAGTGAACAGTAAACAGGGAACAGGTGATTGAACTTCCTGTTCCCTGTTTACTGTTCACTGTTCCCGCCTCACCCTAAGGGCGTCCCCCCGCTGTCGCGGCCGCGGTGCCGGCGGCGGCGCTCCGGCCGCTGGCGTGCGCCTCCGTCATCGGCCTCCGCCGCTTCACCGACCGCCGTGCCGCCGTTGCCCAGTGCCTCCGCCTCCTGCGCGGCGAGTTTGGCGCGGTATTCGGCGGTCACCAGGACTTCGCCCAGCTGCTCGACCTCGTCCTTGAGCTGGACCAGGGAAATGATGCGGGAGCCCTGTTCCTCGCTGCGAAGAAAGACCCGCTCGCGGAAGATGTCTACCGCGACCACCCGCTCCGCGCCGAGCGCCGTGCGAATCGTCTTCCCCTCCTTGGGAAAGCGCTTGCGGGCCGCCACGTAGAACTCGTGCTCGTACTTGAGGCAGCAGAGCAACCGGCCGCATCCCCCGGAGATCTGGGTGGGGTTGAGGGAGAGGTGCTGGTCCTTGGCGAGTCCGAGGTTGACCGGTGAAAGCTCCTTGAGCCAGGACGAACAGCAGTATTCCCGCCCGCAGCGCCCCACTCCCGAGAGCCGGGCCGCCTCGTCCCGGACGCCGATCTGCCGCAGCTCGATGCGGGTACGAAACGTGGACGCGAGGTCGCGCACCAGCGCGCGGAAGTCCACCCGCTTCTCCGCGGTGAAGTAGATGGTCAGCTTGTTGCGGTCCCACTGCCACTCGGTGTCGCTCACCTTCATGACCAGGTCGTGGGCCCGCACCCGCTGCACCACCTTGCGGCGGGCGTCCTCCTCCGAGCGGCGGATCTCGTCATGCGCCTTCCGCTCCTCGGCGGTGGCGCGCGCCAGGACCTGCTTGAGCGGCGCCGGCTCCTCCGCCTCGCCGCCAACGGCGCAGCCGGAGCAGCCGCCGCCGCACTTCTTTTCCGCCAGGTCGCCGATCGCGGTGACGCGGCCGAGGTCGCGGCCGCGCTCGACCTCCACGATGACGGCCTCACCCACCCGCAGCGGCTCCTCCCCCGACCAGAGGAAGTAGACCTTCCGGGTTCCCTTGAACCGCACCTCGATTGTTTGGCTCACTCAGGCCTCGGAATAGACGCCCATCGCGCCGTATTTCTCGGCTCGCCGGCGCACCAGCTTTTCCGGGCGCAGCTTCTTGAGCTCGGTGACGTGGCGGATCAGCGCTTCGCGAAGTGCTTCGCCGGCGGCATCGGGATCCACGTGGGCGCCGCCGACCGGCTCCTTCACGATCTCGTCGATCACCTTGAGGCGGAGCAGGTCGTCCGCGGTGATCTTGAGCGCGTCCGCCGCGCGCTCGCGCTGGCTCGCGTCCTTCCAGAGAATGGCGGCGCATCCCTCGGGCGAGATCACCGAGTACACCGAGTTTTCCAGCATCAGGATCCGGTCGGCCACCCCCAGCGCGAGCGCGCCGCCCGAGCCTCCCTCCCCGATGACGACGGCGACCGCGGGAGTGGGGAGAATGGACATCTCCAGGATGTTGCGGGCCAGCGCCTCGGACTGGCCCCGTTCCTCGGCCCCGAGGCCGGGGTAGGCGCCAGGCGTGTCGATCAGGGTGATCAAGGGCGCCGAGAACTTCGCGGCGAGCTTCATCAGCCGCAGCGCCTTGCGATACCCCTCGGGATGCGGCATCCCGAAGTTGCGTTTCAGGTTTTCCTTCGTGTCGCGGCCCTTCTGGTGGCCGACCACCATTACCGAGACGCCCGCCAGCCGGGCCCAGCCGCCCACCACGGCGGGATCGTCGAGGTAGAGCCGGTCGCCGTGCAATTCGATGAAGTCGGTGAAGATGGTGCTGAGGTAGTCGAGGGTGTAGGGTCGGCGGGGGTGACGGGCGACCATGACCCGCTGGATGGGGGTCAGGTTCCGGTAGATCTCGGCTCGAAGCGATTCGAGCTTGCCTTGCAGTCCCTCCAGCTCTCCGTCGATGTCGATCTGGCGCTCACTCCCGATCCGCTTCAAGTCGTCGATCTGGCGCTCCAGTTCCAGGAGCGGCTTCTCGAACTCCAGCGTATAGGCTGAGGCCATCGGGGTCATCCCGCCTTGACGTAGTGGACGGAATCGGCACCCAGGAGATCGCGCAGGGCCCGAACGAGATCCTCCTCCGCCGCGACGCGGACGCGACGGGAACGGAGCCGAACCGCCTCCCCGTTGCCGTCGCTCCACTCAATATAGAGCGGCGTGGGGCCCGGGTGAGCCGAGCACAGCGCCGCGGCCGCCTGGAGGGCGTCCGGGCGCGGCGCCGTCGGCGCCCGCCAGCGGAGGCTCAGCGCCACGGCGCCCGAGGACTTGAGCTCGTCCATCCGCCGCGCCGATTCGACGATGAACGGCGCGTGATCCTCGCCCCGGTCGCGGTCGCTGTATCCGCCGGTGAGGAGCAGCGCCGCGTCGGCGGCGATCGTCTGGTTGAGCTTGGCCCAGGCGTCGGGGAAGACGATCGCCTCCGCGGTCCCGTGGAAATCCTCGAGCACCAGCCGCGCGTATTCCTTGCCGGTCTTCTTGGAGATCTGCCGTTTCACCGCCGTTACCACCGCGCCGATGCTCGCCTGATGCTCGCTCCATTCACCGAGTGTGGCGGTGGTGCGAGTGCCGAACAGCTCGACTTCGTCCTTGAAGCGCTGCAAGGGATGGCCGGAGATGAAGAAGCCGAGGACCTCCTTCTCCTTGGCGAGCCGCTCGGCCTCGGTCCAGGCGGGAATATCGGGCAGCGCGGTGTCGCCTCGCTGCCCTGCCGTCCCGCCGTCCCCTACCTGGGACTCCCCGAACAGCGACGCCTGTCCCGCCTCCCGCTCCTGCTGAAGCAGCTGCGCCTCGCCGAGCGCGGACTCCAGCGCCTCGATGAGCTGCTTGCGGTGTCCGCCGAGCGAGTCGCACGCGCCGGCGGCCACCAGCGACTCGAGCACGCGCTTGTTGCAGAGCCGGAGATCGATCCGCTCCACGAAATCCGCGAGGATCGAGAACGGCGCGTCGCGTCGCGCGGCGAGGATGGATTCGATCGCCCCCCATCCCACGTTGCGAACCGCGCCGAGGCCGAACCGAATCCGGCGGTCGCCCACGACGGTGAACTTGAAGCCCGACTCGTTCACGTCCGGCGGCAGCACCTCGAGCTCCAGCTCGCGCGCTTCGTTGATGTACTGCACCACCTTGTCGGTGTTGCCGATTTCCGACGAGAGCAAGGCCGCCATGAACTCGGCGGGGTGGTGTGCCTTGAGCCACGCCGTCTGGTAGGACAGGATCGAGTAGGCGACCGAATGCGACTTGTTGAAGCCGTAGCGGCCGAACGTCTCGATCTGCGCGGCCAGCTCGTCCGCCAGCCGCCTCGGGTGGCCTTGGGCCACCACGCGCTCGCGAAACCTTCCCAGCTCCTTCTTGATGAGGTCGGCGTCCTTCTTGCCGACCGCCTTCCGGAGCACGTCCGCCTCCGCGAGCGAGAAGCCGGCGAGCACGTTGGCGATCCGCATCACCTGTTCCTGATAGGTGATGACGCCGTAGGTAGGCTCCAGCACCTCCACCAGCGAGGGGTGCGGGTAGACGACCTTCTCTTGTCCCAGTTTCCGCTTGATGAAAACGGTGTGCATGCCGGCGTCGAGCGGGCCCGGTCGCATCAGGGCGTTGGAGGCGACCAGGTCGTCGAAGCGGTCGCACTTCATGGCGCGCAGCATGTCGGTGGCGAGCGGGGATTCGAACTGGAATACGCCGGCCGTGCGTCCCTGCCGCAGCAGCTCGTAGACCTTGGGGTCGTCGAACGGCAGCGCGTCCATGTCCAGATCCACCCCGGTCCGCGCCGCGATCATCAGCACGGCGTCGTGGATCACGGTGAGCGTCTTGAGGCCGAGCATGTCCATTTTGAGCATGCCGACCTTTTCCAGCGCGCCCATCTCGTACTGCGTGATGATGGAGTCTTCGCCGTCCGCGGCGGCGCCCGCGCCCTTGGTCGGGGCCGTGCACACCGGCACGTACTCGGCGAGCGGACCCGGGGCGATGACGACGCCGGCGGCGTGCACCGACATGTGCCGCGAGATCCCCTCGATCCGCGAGCTCAGGTCCAGCAGCCGCTCGTACGCCGGGTTCCCCTTCACCAGGTCCCGCAGCTCGTCCACCCTCTCTCTGGCCTCGTGGACCTTGAGGCTGTACGCGGGCCCCGAGGGGATGAGCTTGGTGATCCGATCGGCCTCGCCCGGTGGAATTCGGAGCACCCGGGCCACGTCCTTCACCGCCGCTCGCGCCTTCATCGTTCCGAAGGTGACGATCTGCCCGACGCTGTCCCGGCCGTAGCGCTCGCGGACGTACTCGATCACTTCGCCCCGGCGCTCGAAGCAGAAGTCCACGTCGATGTCGGGCATCGACACCCGCTCGGGATTGAGGAACCGCTCGAACAGCAGGTCGAACTTGAGCGGGCAAACGTTGGTGATGCCGAGCGCGTACGCCACGATCGAGCCGGCGGCCGAACCGCGGCCCGGGCCGACGGGGATACCCCGGTCCCGTGCCGCCGCGATGAAGTCCTGGACGATGAGAAAGTATCCGGCATAGCCCGCCTTCTCGATCACCCCGAGCTCGTACTCCAGCCGCTCGGAGACCGGCGCGGGCAGGGGTGAGCCGTAGCGGCGCACGGCGCCCTCACGCGCCAGGTGGTCGAGCAGCGCCTCGTCGGTCGCGTAACCGGCAGGGCGGGGGAATCCGGGCAGGAAGTACCGCTTCTCGAAGTCGAACTCGCAGCGGTCGGCGACCCGCTGGGTGTTGGCCAGGGCCTCGGGCTGGTCCGGGAACAGCGCCTGCATCTCCTTCTCGGACTTGACGTACGATTCCTGGCCGGTAAACCGGAACCGCTTGGGGTCGTCGAGGTCGCTGCCGGTGCCGATGGCCAGCAGCACGTCGTGCGCCTCGGCGTCTTCCCGGCGCAGATAGTGCGCGTCGTTGGTGGCGACCACGCCGAGCCCCAGCTCCCGTCCCAGCCGGAGCATGCCGTCCGCCACGATCCGCTCGTCGCCGATGCCGTGCTGCTGGATCTCGAGCCAGAAGCCGTCGGTGCCGAACGTGCGCGCGAACCACTCGGCGCTCTTGCGGGCCTCCTCGTATCGCCCCTGCCGCAGGTGGATCGCCACCTCACCCGACAGGCACGCCGCCAGACACACGAGACCATCTGCGTGCGCCGCGAGCACTTCCTTGTCGATGCGCGGCCGCCGGTAGAAACCCTCGGTGAAGCCGATCGAGGTGAGCCGGACCAGGTTGCGGTAACCGGCGCGGTTCCGGGCCAGCAGGACCAGATGGCTGTACGCCGCGGGGGCCCACGACGGCTTCTCCCGAGCCTGCCGTGGGCCATAGGCGAGATACGCTTCGAAGCCGAGAATCGGGCGGATCCGTTGGGCCTTCGCTTCCTCGTAGAAGCTCCAGGCGGCGTGCATGTTCCCGTGGTCGGTGACCGCCAGGCTGTCCATGCCCAACTTCTTGACGTGCGCCACCAGCTCCGGGATCCGGTTGGCCCCGTCAAGCAGGGAATACTCGCTGTGGGTGTGAAGATGGACGAAGGACATTGAGGGCTAGCGGCTCACTTGGTTCGCTGTTCGAGTTCGCGCAAGACCGCGTCCAAGGTGACGCCGCGAGCCTGCAACAATACCAGGAGATGGTAGATCAGGTCCGCCGATTCGGCGGCCACACGGGCATCGTCCTCCGCGTTCGCCGCCACCACCAGCTCGACCGCCTCCTCTCCCACCTTCTGCGACACCTTGTTGATCCCGCGCTCGAGCAACCGGGCGGTATAGGAGCCTTCCGGCCGCTCCACCGCCCGCGCCGCGATGGTGGCGGCCAGCCGGCTCAGAAGGTGTCCGCCGGGGTCCTCGCTCGCCACACCCGGCGTCGTGGGCAAACCCGCCCGCCCGTCTCCCGGCACTACCGACCTCGAGAAACAGGTCCGGGTCCCCGTGTGGCAGGCCGGACCGGTCTGCTCTACCCGGAACAGGACCGTGTCCCCATCGCAGTCCAGCCGGACCTCGGCCACCCGCTGCTCGTGGCCCGACGTCTCGCCTTTGCGCCACAGGGTCTTGCGGGAGCGGCTGTAGTAGTGGGCGAAGCCGGTGGAGAGGGTGCGCTCGAGCGCCTCGCGGTCGGCGTACGCTACCATGAGGACGTCCCCTGACCTGCTCTCCTGGGCCACCACGGGGATCAATCCATCGGGGCCGAACCGCACCGCCGACAGCCAATTGTTCTCAGACACGTGGAGAAGCTACCGGCGGCTCCGGCGATTGTCAAAAACCGTTGTCGCTTCTTATCTTGCTCCATTCGTGCCCCGCCATTCCGCAGCCTTCGGAGCGCCTCTCGTGACCGGCATGCCCGCGCGCGTTCTTCCCGCCCTCGCCCTGGCCACCGCCACGGCGTGCGGCAGCGGGCCCGGCGAGGCGGTGGTGAACTGCGACGAGGTCGCGCCGACTGCTCTATCGCCCGGTGAGGTCGCCCTGGTGGACGCCTCTGAGACCGCCTGCGTGCGGCTGGCGGAGGGGGGCGCTGCCGGGGGCGACTACCTGTATGTGGCCTACTCCGCGGCAGGCGAGGAGACCCGCGACGGCACGTCGGCCGACTATCGGTTGACCGGCACGGCCGCCGTTCCGGCGCCAGCAGCGGCGGTGCGGTCGGCTGCCCACCCCGCCAAGCTCGAGCCGACACCGGCGCAGCGGTTCCACGACAAGCTGCGGGTGCTGGGCCAAGATCTGGCGCGACGCCGTCCGGCGCGGCGGGCGAGCGCCCGGGCAGCCGCGACGGCCAACACCGTGCGGCTCGGGGAGGAGCGGACGTTCAATGTGCTCCGCAGCGCCGAGGTGTCCGGCACCGAGCCGGAGGACTACGTACAGGTCACCGGCGTCACACGCTACGTGGGCACCCGCGCCGCCATTTTCCTCGACCAGGCAGCCCCGACCGATGGGGGATACACTCAGGAGGACCTCACCGCGATCGGGAGTCTGTTCGACGAGCATCTGCATCCGATCGATGTGAATGCCTTCGGGGACGAGAGCGACGTCAACGGCGACGGGTTGGTCCTGGTACTCCTGACCGACCGGGTGACCCGGCTCGCGGGATGCGGTGGCGGAAGCGTCGTGGTGGGACTCTTCTTCGCGGTGGATCTGTTCGAGGATCTCGTGGGCTCCAACAACGCCGAGCTCTTTTACGGCTTGACGCCTGACGCGGAGTGCGGCGTGGACCGCGACTACGCCACCAGCCGGCTGCCTGGCGTCTTCATCCACGAGTTTCAGCACATGATCAACTACGGCCAGCGGGTGATCCAGCGCGACGGCGACGCGGAGGACACCTGGTTGGACGAGGGGCTCTCGGGGTTTGCCGAGGAGCTCGGTGCCAGGCTGGTGCCGGCCGACCGCTGCCTCGCCAACGACTGCGTGACCCAGTTCCAAGGCGACAACTTCTCCAACGCGTACAACTACCTCTCCCAGCAGGAGAGCGCCTACCTGATCGGCCCTCGGCGGCCCCCACTGCCGCTCACCCAGTACGGCGCGACCTGGCTGTTCGTGCGCTGGCTCTCGGATCACTTCGCGGAGGAGCCGACCCTGGGCCCCGATCTCACCCGCGCGCTGGTGCAGTCCGCCAGCACGGGCGCCCAGAACGTCGAGAGCGTCACCGGGATGTCCTTCGACCGGCTGATCGGCGAGTGGCAGCTGGCCAACTATCTCGAGGATGATCCGGCCTTCGAGGCCCTCACGGCGGGCACCCGATTCGGGTACAGCAGCTGGCCCCTCCGCGACGTCTTCGCCTCGTTGCATCAGCAGCTGCCGCAATCCTACCCGAGGGCCTATCCGGTCGTACCCGATATCTTCGCCGGGGACGACTACATCCGCACCGGTGTGCTGCGGGCGGGCTCCGGACAGCACGTGCTGGTCGAGCAGGCCGCGTCGGGCGAGGCGCTGGACCTCCGACTCACCAGCGACGAGACGAACGCGCTTTCGCCCGACGTCGCTCCCCGCACCATTCTCCTGCGTCTCCGGTGAAGCGAATGATCTTTCTCATCGTGGTCGCCACCATCTTTGCGGGCTACGGCACCGCGTACCTCGCGAGCGACGACGTCCGGTACGTCACCCGGGCCGGCATCGAGGAGACCCGGATCCTCCAGGCCCGGGAGCCGATCGCCGAGCTGGTGGCCGACCGCACTACCGATCCCGCCGTGCGGCAGTCGCTGCGGCTGGTGCTCGAGAGCCGCGACTATGCGGCCACGATGGGACTGGAGGCGAAGGAGACCTACACGACCTACGCCGACGTCGGTCGCGACACGCTCCTGCTGGTGCTCCAGGCCGCGCCCAAGGACTGCATCTGCCCGTATACCTGGAAGTATCCGATCGTGGGCCGGATCCCCTACAAGGGCTTCTTCGATCTCGAAGCGGCGCGGCGGGCCAGTGGCCGGCTCGCGGCCCAGGGCTATGATGTCTACCTCCGCCCGTCGTCGGCCTTCTCGACGCTCGGTTGGTTCAACGACCCGCTGCTCTCGACGGCGCTGACGCGCGATTCGGTGGAGCTGGCCGCGACCGTATTCCACGAGATCGCACACAACACGCTGTACGTGCGGAGCGCGACGCCGTTCAACGAGAGCTTCGCGCAGTTCGTAGGCTATCGGTCGGCCGAGTCGTTTTTCTCCCAGCGGTCGGACACCGCGAGCGCACGCCAGGCCGCCGACCGGCTGCACGACGAGATGGTCCTCGGCGAGTTCTACAGCGGCCTCATCGCGCGGCTCGACTCCCTGTACGCCACCCACCCCGATTCGGCGGCGTTGGAGGCAGGGCGGGCGGAGGCAGGGGCCTGGGCCCGGGCGCAGCTCGAGGGCCCGGTGGGATCCAACCTCAGGAGCATCCGGGTGGGGCGCCTGCCCGATCGACCGGTCAACAACGCGAGGCTGATAGGGGCGACCATCTACCGCACCAGGCTGGATCTGTTCGACAAGTGGTTCGATCGCCACGGCCGCGACGTGCGATCGAGTGTCAGCGCCTTGGAGGACTTGATGCGGGGAGTGAAAGGCGACAGTGCGTTCGCCAGACTGGAACGGGCCCTGGAGTAGGTGGTTATGGGGCCGTGTGACATCCTGCCATCCCGAGCGCGAGATCCTGTCATCCCGAGCACAGCGAGGGATCTTCTCCGAGCGCAATCGACCCCCGAGAAGATCCCTCGTGACACCATTGGCAGCGATGCTTACCGCGTGCTGTCCGGCGCGGGGTACACCCCTCGGGGTTTTCGCGGAAAGGCTCATCGGCGCCCGTTGTGCTGGTATCGGTGCTTGCCGGCCCGGTTGACTGGTCCTCGACGGCTCCGGTGTCCGCCGCCGCCCCGGTATCTGCGGCGGTCCCGGTGTCCACGGCCGTCCCGGTGTCCCCGGCCGCCCGGCCCGAATCGGGGAAGATCGTGGTGTCGCGCTCCATCCCCCGGTACCCCGGCGGGTTCTGCACACCCGAGGTGTCGGTGGTATCGCGGGTGGCCGCGGTATCCACTGCCGCGGTATCCACCCCCGCGGTGTCGATCGCGCCGGCTTCCGGTGCGACAGTATCGATGGCCGCTTGTCCGGTCTCGGTGGTGTCCTGGGCGTAGGCCGAGCCCGCGGCCGCGGTCACCAGACCGAAGACGAGGGCGAGAACCCGCTTGCCGAATATGTGCTGCATCGTTCCTCCACTGCGGTGTGTTGGTCGCTGAAGGGCGCTGATCGATTCGGTGGACCGCAGGCTATCTCCGGCGACGACCCTCCGCCGTGAGATAGCTCACGGGGAGGCCCTCCCGTGGGACAGCGGCGAGCGTATACTTCCGGTTTCCAACTGACCGTTCACCCACCGTTACACGGACCGGGCTCCATGGATACCACATTCGTCGATCGCGAGCAGCCGAGACTGTTGCAGGAGCTCTCCGACTTCCTCTCGATTCCCAGTGTCAGCACGCTGCCCGCCCATGCCGCGGATACCCGCCGCGCGGCCGACTGGCTTCGGGCCGAGCTGACCCGCCTGGGCTGCCCCGTGGTGGACCTGATCGAGGGCGACGGGCACCCCGTGGTCTGGGCGGAGGGGCCGGTCGTTCCCGGCCGCCCTACGCTCCTCATCTACGGGCACTACGACGTGCAGCCGCCCGACCCGATCGAGGAATGGGACTCCCCGCCTTTCACGCCCACCGTGCGCGACGGAAAGCTGTACGCCCGCGGCGCCGCGGACGACAAAGGACAGGTCTTCTGCCTGCTCAAGGCGTACGAGGCGGTGATGGATGCGAACGGGCAGCCGCCGTTGAACGTCCGCTTCATCTTCGAGGGCGAGGAGGAGTGCGGCGGGCGGGTGGTCTTCGATCTGCTTCGCGCCGAGCCCGAGCGGACCCGGGCGGATGCGGCGCTGGTCTGCGACAGCTCGTTCTATGCGCCCGGCTGGCCGGCGGTCTACACCGCGCTCCGCGGCCTCTGCTACGCCGAGATCTCCGTCCGCACCCTGCAGCGCGATCTTCACTCCGGCTCCTACGGTGGCGTGGCTCCCAACGCCCTGGAGACGCTTGGTCCGCATCCTCAGTCGCCTCAAGGGCGCCGACGGCGAGATCCGAATCCCCAAGCTGTACAAGGCGGTCGAAGAGCCCTCCAAGAAGGAGCTCAAGGCCTGGCGGAAGCTCCCCTTCGACGAGGAGACCTTCCTCCGCGATGAGGTGACCGGCCCAGGCGCTCACCGGCTTGGAGGACCACTCAGTGTTCGAGCGCACCTGGGCGCTTGCCGACCTTCGAGATCCATGGCATTCGAGGCGGCTTCGTGGGCGAGGGGGCCAAGACGGTGATTCCGGCGGCCGCCACGGCCAAGGTCAGCCTGCGGCTGGTGCCGGGTCAGCGTTACGAGAAGGTGGGCCGTCAGCTCGAGCGTGCCGTTGCCGATCTCGCGCCCAAGCTGGGCCGAGGTGAAGGTGACGATGCTGCACGGCGGCGACCCGATACGGATCGAGGTGGATCACCCCGCCTTCGCCGTGCTGGACGAGGCGTTCGAGGAGGTGGTCGGCCGGCGCGCCGTGTCGGTTCGGTCCGGTGGCTCGATCCCGATCATTCCCGAGCTGGGCCTCGCCGGCGCGCCCGTCATCCTGACCGGCATAGGCCTGCCCGACGACGGCCTGCATTCACCCAACGAGAAGCTCGATCTGGCGCAGCTATGGAGCGGGATTCAGGTCTTCGGCAGGTTCTTCGAGCTCTTCGCCGAGCGGGGCGGGACGATGCAGGAGGTCGGCGAGGAGGAGCGCGAGGAGGTCGAGGCGGTTTAGATCTCCTCCTCGGGTGCCACCCGCTTGATCGGCCCGGAGTAGCGCGCCTCGGTGCGGGCGTGCAGCTCGTCCACCCCGATGAGCGCCCGGGCCGAGGCGATGATCCCCGCGACGACGTCGTCGGCCCAGTAGGAGTCGGGGCGGTCGCCCGCCGGCAGCTTCGCGGCGCACCCCTCGAGATATCGGATGGCGGTCGTGATCCATTCGCTCTGGGCCGTGGCCACCGTGGCCCATGATCCCGTGGATCGCAGCTCCAGCTCCTCGAGCCCCTTCAGGTGGTCTTCCACCCCCGCGGTCACATCCTTCGACCGCAACCTGTCGGCGATCATGGTCAGCACCGTCCGCCGCTCGGTCTCCTGCGGCTCCGGCAGCGGGGCGAGGTAGTGCCGCTGATCGGCCACCATCTCAGCCAGCCTGATGCAGACCGCCCGGATGGCCGGCATCAGCGCCCCCGGGGCCTCCTTCGCCCAGCTGTCCGCTGCCCGGAGGATCTCCGTGATCCGTTGCTCCGCCTGCGCCTCGGGGGTAGGGCGGCGAGATGACTCTGCCATGATAGACAGAAAAACCGGGTCGAAGGGGAAAGGCAAGTGAGTTGGAAGGAGACCACGACCCCTAGCGCACTCCCCGCCGCATCCGTACCGGATCGGGCCGCCCGAACCGCTCCTCCGCCCACGGATCACCCCGCATGTGGTACCCGTTCTGCTCCCAGAAGCCGGGGTAGTCCTCGGTCAAGAACCTCGAACCCCCTCACCCACTTCGCGCTCTTCCAGAAGTAGAGATGGGGGATCAGAAGGCGGACCGGCCCGCCGTGCTCGGGCGTGAGCGGCTCGCCGTCGTGCGCCAGGGCCAGCAGGTTCTCCGGCCGGTCGAGATCCTCGAGCGGAAGGTTGGTGGTGAATCCCTGCTCGGCGGAGACCAGCACGAAGCGGGCCTCGGTGCGGACGCCGGCCCGTCGGAGCAGGTCCTGGACCGGCACGCCGCTGAACACGTTGTCGTAGCGGCTCCAGCGCGTCACGCAGTGGATATCGCAGGCCGTCTCACGGCGGGGGAGCGACTGTAGCTCCTGCCAGTCGATCTCGAACGGCCGCTCCACCGCGCCACGCACCGCGAACCGCCAGCGGTCGAGGTCCACCTTCGGCACGGCGCCGTAGTGCAGCACTGGCCACTTGCGGGTGATGATCTGGCCAGGAGGAAGGCGGGTCCGGCTCGTGTCGGTCATGGTTTTCCCTGGCCGGCATGCACGGAGAACCCGAACACTTCGCAGAACGACCCCACCACGCGCCCGCGCACCTCCGCCATCAGCGCCTCGGAGTCCGCCCGCAGCAGCTCCGCCGCCACGCTGGTCATGACCACCTGCCGGATGCCGCAGGGAACGATGAGGTCGAAGGGATCGAGGTCGGTCGTCACGTTGAGGGCGAAGCCGTGCAGAGTGACCCATTGCTTCACGTGAATGCCGATGCTCGCGATCTTGCGTCCCGCGGTCCACACCCCGGTGAGCCCGGGATTGCGATCGGCCTCGATGTCGAGTCCTCCAAGCGCCTGGATCAGGACGTCCTCCAGGCTTCGCAGGTACCAGTGCAGGTCCTGACGGTGCTCCCGAAGGTCGAGGATGGGATAGCCGACGAGCTGGCCGGGGCCGTGGAAAGTCACGTCCCCGCCGCGCTCGACCTCGAACACCTCGACTCCGCGCCGCTCCAGCTCCGCCGGGGCCAGCGGGAGGCTCGATGGCCGGGTTCCGCGGCCCAGGGTGATCACCGGAGGGTGCTCTACCAGCAGGAGCACGTCCTCGCCCAGCGCACCATCGATACGGCGGCGCCGGAGATCGCGCTGCAGCTCCAGTACCTCGCCGTAGGGCCGACGGCCCAGATCTTCGATGCGAAGCGGCATCGTCACGTCGCCGCGATCCGCCGGGCGCGCCGCGAGAGGAGCCACGCGGCGCCGGCCGCCAGCGCCGCGGCCGCGAGCAGCGCCGGGGTGCCGAAGGCGACATCCAGCGGCTGATAGAGCTGCATGGTGGGGACCGTCGCGAAGGAGCTCACCAGGGCGAGTCCGCCACGGCGGTAGGTGGAGTCGAGCGGAGCGAGCAGGCGCCAGGCGACCACCCCCGCGAGCACCAGGCCTCCGAGTGTGCCCGCGGCGAGCAGATACAGCGGGGCGCCGAGGGCCGGGTCGGCGGCTCCCGGCGGCGGGCGCAGGACGTCGAGCGCCGCGACGGTCGCCCCGACCAGCGCGAGTCCCGCGGACAGGCCGGCACCGAGCGCCGTGGCGGCCAGCGAGACCGGGTCCACGCTCAGATGTGCACGACCCGCCCCATCGAGTCGAGCGCCGCCTCGGCGATCGCCTCGGACAGGGTGGGGTGCGCGTGAATCGCCAGATCGACTTCCTCGACCGTGTACTCGTTCTCCCGCGCGACCGTCAGCTCATGGATGATCTCCGAGGCGTGGCTGCCGACGATGTGCGCCCCCAGGATCTCGCCGTACTTCTTGTCGCGGACGATCTTCACGAATCCCTCGGTCTCCCCGGCGGTGCGGGCGCGGCCGTTGGCGCTGAAGGGAAACCGGCCGATCTGGTAGTCGAGCTTTCGCTCCTTGGCCTGCTCCTCGGTGATTCCGATGCTCGCCACCTCGGGATGACAGTAGGTGACGCTGGGGACGTTGTCGTACTTGATCGGATGCGGCTTGTGGCCGGCGATCCGTTCGGCGACGGTCACCCCCTCGCGGCTCCCCTTGTGGGCCAACATCGGAGGGCCCGCGACGTCACCGATGCAGTAGACCCCCGGCGCCGTGGTCGCCAGCGTCTCCAGGTCGACCTTCACGAACCCCCGATCGGTGAGCTGGACTCCCGCTTCCTGAAACCCCATGGACTCCGTGTTCACCGCCCGCCCAGCGGCCATCAGCACTTTCTCCACCTCGACCGTCTCGGTCTTGCCCCCGGCCGCGACCTCCAGTGTCACCTTGTCCTTGGCGACGGTGGCCTTCTTCACCTGCGCGCCCGCCAGCACGGCCATGCCGCGTTTCCGGAAGCTCTTGGTCAGCACGTCGGACGACTCCGCGTCCTCCAGCGGCAGGATGCGCGGCAGAGCCTCGATCAGCGTCACCTTGGTCCCGAACGCGTTAAAGACGTCGGCGAACTCGCAGCCGACCGCTCCGGCCCCGACGATGGCCATGGTTTTCGGCGCTTGTTCGAGGAACAGCGCCTCGTCGGAGCTGATGACGGTGGTCTTGTTGATCTCCAGCCCGATTTGCGGAATCCCCTTCACCCGCGAACCGGTCGCGATCACCACCGCCTTCCGCGCCTCGTAGGCGTCGTTGCCTACTTTCACCGTCCGATTCTTTCCCAGAATGCCGGTGCCCTTGATGACCGTGATCTTGTACTTCTTCATCAGGAACTCGACGCCCCGCGAGTTCTGCTCCGACACCTTGCGCGAACGGCGCATGGCGACGCCATAGTCCGTCTTGACGGCGCCCACCTCGACGCCCAGCTCCTTGGCGTCGTGGGCGGCCAGGTTGGCGACGTAGGCGCTGTGCAGCAGCGCCTTGGTGGGGATGCAGCCGATGTTGACGCAGACGCCACCGAGCTTGTCCCGCTCGACCACGGCGGTCGCCAGCCCGAGCTGCGCGGCCCGGATGGCGCAGACGTAGCCGGCCGGACCGCCGCCGACGACGATGACGTCGAACTGATTGGCCAAGGACGACCTCCAGAAAACGTGAAAAGCGAACAGTAAAAAGTGAACCGGGTGTCAAGGCGTCGGCCCTTTCACCGTTCACCTTTCACCGTTCACGCAGTTCAGTACACGAGCGCCAGCGGGTTCTCCAGCATCCGCGTCAACGTCTGCAGGAATCGCGCGCCGGTCGCGCCGTCGATCACCCGGTGGTCGCACGACATGGTGAGCCGCATCCGCCGCCGGCTCACCACTGCTCCCTCGTGCACCACCGGCCGCTCGATCATGCGCCCGACGGCCAGGATCCCCGCCTCGGGCGGGTTGATGACCGCGGTGAACTCGTCGATGTCGAGCATGCCGAGGTTGGAGACCGAGAATGTGCCGCCGGTATACTCCTCCGGCGCGAGCTTGCGCTCGCGCGCCCGGCCGGCCAGATCGCGCGACTCGGCGGCGATCTCTCGCAGACTCTTGAGATCGGTGTGGCGGATCACCGGCGTGATCAACCCCTCGTCGATCGCGACCGCCATGCTGACGTGGACTTCGTTCCAGTAGCGGATGTGATCATCCTGCCACCAGGCGTTGCACTCGGGATGCTGCCGCAGGGCGAGCGCCACGGCCTTGAGGATGATGTCGTTGAACGAGACCTTTTCACCTCCCGCCGCCAGCAGCGCCTCCCGGCCCTCCCGGGCGCGCTCCATGTCCACCTCGGTGGTGAGGTAGAAGGTCGGGATGGGGCCTATGGACTGTACCAGGCGCTTGGCGATGGTCTTGCGGATCTGGCTGAGGGGAACGTCCTCGTACGGCTGGCCGGCGGGCACCTGGATGCGGGCCATGCGAGCGCCGGCGGGGGCCGGCGCCGCGGGACGCGAGCCTTCGACATCGCGCGCGACGACTCGTCCCTCCGGTCCCGAACCCGCGACCGCGCCGATGTCGATGCCGCGCTCCGCCGCCATCCGGCGGGCGAGCGGGGACGCCTTCACCCGGCCGGCTGACCGGGCCGCTGGAGGAGCCGAGGCGGGCTTGGGTGCTGGCTCCGGCTGGCCGTTGCCCTCCGCCACCGGACCCCGCGCCGCAGACGGCTTCGGTGCCGGCTTCGTGGCCGGAGCCGGCTGCCCCTCGCCCTTGGAGCCGGCCGGCGTCTCGACCTTTTCCCCCGGCTCCCCGATCACCGCCACCAGCTCCGACACCGGTACCGTGGCGCCCGCCTGGACCACCTGCTTGAGGAGGGTACCTCCCGACCGGGCGACCAGCTCCATCACCGCCTTGTCCGTCTCCACCTCGGCGAGCACGTCGCCCACGGCCACGGCGTCGCCCTCCTGCTTTTTCCACTCGACCAGCCGCCCCTCTTCCATCGTAGGCGACAGCGCTTCCATGACGACCTTGGTGCTCATGCGTCGCGTTCCCGGTACAGGACCTCGTTCACCGCGGCCACGATCTTTCCCGCATCCACCTTCGCGGCGCGCTCCAGGTGCTTGTTGTACGGCATCGGCACGTCGGCGCCGGTGACGCGGAGCACCGGGGCGTCCAGCTCGTCGAAGACCTCGCGCTGAATGGTGTCCACCACCTGCGCCCCGATCCCGGCGAACGGCCAACCCTCTTCCGCCACCACACACCGGTGGGTCCGCGCGACCGAATTCAGCACCGTCTCCGTGTCCAGGGGACGGATGGTGCGGAGATCCACCACCTCGGCCTCGACGCCCTCGCCGGCCAGCTCCTCCGCCGCCTTGAGCGCGAGCGAGACGGTCTTCGAGTGGCAGACGATGGTGACGTCGCCGCCGCTCCGCTTCACGTCCGCCTGGCCCAGCGGGACGACGTGCTCGCCCTCGGGCACCTCGCCCTTGGTGTTGTAGAGCATCTCCCCCTCGATGAACACGATCGGGTTGTCGTCACGAATCGCGCTCTTGAGCAGGCCCTTCGCGTCGGCGGGCGTGGCGGGCATCACCACCTTGAGCCCCGGGATGTGGGCGTAATAGCTCTCAAAGGCCTGGGAGTGCTGCGAGGCCAGCTGGAGCGCGGAGCCGCCCGGTCCCCGAAAGACGGCTGGCACCCCGACCTGGCCGCCGGACATGTAGCGCATCTTGGCCGCGGAGTTCACCAGCTGGTCGATCGCGAGCAGGGCGAAGTTCCAAGTCATAAACTCCACGACCGGACGCAGGCCGACCATCGCGGCCCCGACGCCGACGCCCGCGAAGCCGAGCTCGGTGATCGGCGTGTCCACCACGCGCATCGGCCCGAACTCCTCGAGTAGCCCGCGGCTGACCTTGTACGCGCCCTGGTACACCCCGACCTCCTCACCCATGAGGAAGACGTCGGGATCACGCTGCATCTCCTCGCGGAGAGCCTGGTTCAAGGCGTCGCGATAGGTCAGTGTCGCCACGGTTCACCTTTCACGCTGTTCCTCTTCCGTCTCCTCCTCCGCGTACACATCTCGATACAGCTCCTCCGCCTCCGGGTCCGGCGCCTCGTCGGCGAATCGATACGCATCCTCCACTTCGGCCACGATCTCCTTGTCCAGCGCCTTGACCGCGGCCTCGTCGGTGAGCCCCTCGGCGATGAGACGCTGCGACCACACCGAGATCGGGTCGCGCTTTCGCTGGTCCTCGACCTCCTCCTTCGTGCGATAGTGGCCGTGGATCGGGTCCGACATGGAGTGCCCCATGAACCGGTAGGTGCGCACCTCGAGCAGGGTAGGGACCTTGTCGGCCCGCGCCCGCTCCACCGCGCGCTCCATCGCGGCGTGCATGATCAGCACGTCCTGCCCGTCCACCACCTCGTTCGCCATGTCGTAGGAGGAGGCACGCTCCGAGATGTCGTAGATCGCGCTGGCCCGCTCGAGCGCGGTGCCCATCCCGTAGCGGTTGTTCTCGCAGAGGTAGATCACCGGCAGTTTCCACAGCGCCGCCATGTTGAGCGCCTCGTGGAACGCGCCATTGTTGACCGCCGCCTCCCCGAAGTAGCAGACCGCCACCTGCTCGGTGTCGCGGTACTTCGCGGCGAACGCCATGCCGGTGGCCAGCGGAATGTGCCCGCCCACGATCCCATGGCCCCCGAGGAAGCCGAGCGAGGCGTCGAACAGGTGCATCGAGCCGCCCTTACCCTTGGACGATCCCGGCGCCTTGCCGAACAGCTCCGCCATGACCGTTCGCGCCGTGATGCCGCGCGCCAGGGCGTGTCCGTGCTCCCGGTAGGAGCAGGTGATGTAGTCGTCGGGGCCGAGCGCGGCCAGGCTGCCCACCGCGACCGCCTCCTGCCCGATGTACAGGTGGCAGAAGCCGCCGATCTTGCCGAGGCTGTAGGCTTCCCCTGCCTTCTCCTCGAAGCGGCGGATGAGGAGCATCTGCCGGAGCCAGTCGCGATAGCGGTCGGCGCGCTCGGGGTCGAGCCCCCATCGGGGTCGAGGGCGAGTGGGCGCGGCGGTCGCCATCAGGCTCCCGCTCCGGCGGCCCGCGCCTGGTCCCAAGCGTGATACGACGATCGCGTGAGCGGGCTGGACTGCACGTGGGTAAAGCCCATGCTAAGTCCGATCTCGCGCAACTCGGCGAACTCGGCCGGCATGTAGTAGCGTGCCACCGGCAGATGTCCCGCGGAGGGCCGCAGGTATTGCCCGAGGGTCAGGATGTTCACGTCGCTTCGCCGGAGGTCGCGCATGCAGACCACGAGCTCGTCCCACTCCTCGCCCATGCCCAGGATGATCCCGGACTTGGTGAGCCCGCCCGGCACCATCCGGCGGGCCCGCGCCAGCAGCTCCAGCGCGCGGTCGTAGCGGCCGCCGGGCCGGGCCAGGCGGTAGAGCCGGTCGGCCGTCTTGAGGTTGTGGTTCAGGATGTCGGGGCGCGCGTCCATCACGAGTCGCAGCGCGCGTTCGGAGCCCTTGAAATCGGGAATCAAGACCTCGACCGTCGTCTCCGGCAGCCGCCGGCGGATCTCCGTGATGCACCCGGCGAACGCTTCGGCCCCCCCGTTGGGGAGATCGTCGCGGTCCACCGACGTGATCACCACGTGCTCCAGCCCCATCCGCTCGACCGCGTCGGCCAGGCGGATCGGCTCGAGCGGGTCGAAGGCCTTGGGCGTGCCGTGGGAGACCGCGCAGTAGGTGCAGTTCCGGGTGCAGACGTCGCCCAGGATCATGAAGGTGGCGGCCTTGTGCTCCCAGCACTCCCCGATGTTGGGGCAGCGGGCCTCCTCGCAGACCGTATGCAGCCCCAGCTCGCGCATCATGGTCTTGATGTGCGCGTAGTTGGGGCCGCCGGGTGCCTTGACCTTGAGCCACGAGGGCTTGCGCGCCGGTGCCGGCGCGGCGGGGGAAGGGCCGCCCGGCGCGTCGGGCGCCGAGCGGGTCAGTTGTACCAGCGGAACCGCCACTCTCTCACTCTCCGGAATCGCGGATCGACCTTGATCGGGCGAAAGCTAGCCCGGGACGGAGAGGGAATCCACCGGCTGAGTGCACTTGTCGATGATGGTCTCCGCCGCCGCGGTGGCACGCGGGGAGGTGCGCTCCTGCACTTCCGTGGGGCCCCGCTGGGTGGTGAACTCGGCGAGGGTGCGGGCGGTCACCGTGAGATCGCTCATGGCGCCCTCCGTACCTGGAGCCGCCTTCACCTCGATTCGGTCCACCAGCCGGCGAAAGTTGACGTCGGGCCGGCGGACCGTCTCGTCGTACTGCTTCGCTTCGACCCGATTCTCAGGCGCGTCCAAGGAGACCTGGGCGAAGCCCAGCGTCTTGAGCTGCGCCCGCGCGCATGCGAAGCTGTCGGGGGCAGGCTGCGGGCTGGGCGCGTTCAGGCTGGTGGTCAGAGTTCGGCCCACGCAGGCGCCGAGGGCTAGCGCGAAGAGCCCGGAGCCGAGCAGACGGGAGGAAGGCCAGCGATCAGAGCGCATCGGCTCGACGCCTCGAGAAAGGGGATCGGCAAGTGGACGGAAGGCCCAATCTATACCGGGGGAAGGACGGAAAACAGCAGCGGCTCCCGCGAGGGAGCCGCTGTGGTGCGACTGCGTGAGCGGATCAGCTCAGAAGAACAGCATCAACCCGAAGGTCGGCGCGAACGTCTTGTTCTTGTCGGCATCCGCGACCGACTCCTTGGTCCACGCGTAGTTGCCCTCACCAACGACCTTGAGCGACTTCGTGGCCTGGAAGTAGATCCCGCCCGAGATCAGGGTGTTCTCGGTCTTGAAGTCTGCTTCGCCGTCGCTCGCCTTGAGGTAGCTGGAGCCATAGCTGCCGGCCACTGTGACTTTGCTATTGGCCGGGGTGAAGGCGATCTGGCCGATGAACCCATACGAGTCGCGGAGCTCGCCGTCGTCACCCACGCCGAGGCCGTCGAGGACGCCACCAGCCACGGCCCCGCCCGAGTTGATGCCGTTGAACGCGAGCGTGGTGCCGATGCCCTTGCCCCAGTAGCCCGACCCGGTGAGCGCGAACTGGGCCGTTCCGAACTTGACACCCCCGCCCACGCCGACGGCGGTCTTGCTCTCGTCGATGATTGTGGACTTGGCGTTCTGAACCGTGCCGTTCACCCAAACCATGTTGCTCCCACCCTTCCAGACGCCTTCGGCTTCCAGCCGGGGGATCTTGGTCTCGTCGTACAACGCACCGGCGTCGCCGGAGAGCGAGGAGGGTTGGAAGAGACCGATCGAGATCTGGGTCGGACGGCCGGCGGGTGTCGAGTACGTCATCTGCGCGACGAAGTTCGGATAAATGTATCCGAAACCGATGCGGCCGAGCGTGGTGCCCCCGCCGTTGATGCCACCCGTCGCACCGACCCCGAAGAGCGTCTGGTCAGTCAGGATGTTCTGCCGATTGAACAGGCCGATCTCACGGCCGGCGAGAATCTGACCCCAGGTGCCGCCCACCGTGAGGAACACCTGACGCATGTCGATCTGCGCGCCGAAGCAATCGTGGGCCTGGCCGCCGCACTGGATCTGCGGCGCGAACCCGAAATGCACGCCCAGATCGGTTTCGCCTTCTTTGCCCTTCGCGTCGAACACGGCGAACGCCGGAAGCAGGCCGGTGCGGATGTTGAAGCCCTTCCCGCCGACGCCGACCAGGCCTCCAGGGGCGGCCGTGGCGCCGTCCTCGCTCTGGGTTTCATAGATCGCGAACGCGTTCACGTTGCCGGCGAAAGTGAAGCTCCAGCCATTGCTCATCTGCATCGTGAGCTGGGCTTCGGCGACCGATGCCGCCCCTAACGCCAGACCCAAACACAACAGTGCGACTCGCTTCATAGGTGCGTCTCCCTCTGTGAAGAAATGACCGCCAACGACAGTCAACCTCCGGGACGAATTCCTGCACCTGCAACTCGGACCGCGCTCGGGCGCGGGTGTCAATTCGGGCGAGTGAGTATCGCGTTCACCTCCCAAAACGCGTACCAGGTCGGCAACGGTCGGTGGTTGTGCCACCAGTAGTAGTCGCTCAGCCGGCTCGCGTAGACGTTTGCGCCGTACGGGAAGCGGAACCCGCCGGTCCGGCGGCGCTCCCCGATCGCCCGGGTGAGACCGGCCGAGTCGCCGGTCCATTCGCAGCCCTGTCGCTGCGCTCGGAGCTCCTGCTGGGAGCAGGCTTGCTCCGCCGCCTGGCCTAACGCCGCACCGGCCAGGAATCCCTCCACGTATGCGGTCTGTGCTTCATGTCCCATCCGGCCCCAATCGGTGCCGTCGCGCTCGATCCAGTGGCGGACCGGTTCCTGCGCCGACCACGCCTGCACACCGAGCACGCCCACTGCCCCCAGAGCCATCCACCACCAGCGAGTCATCATGCGAAACGAAGTGGCCGGCAGGGACCCCGTCGCTCGGGAGCCCCACCGGCCGGGTTCAACGGGTTACTTCCGAGCCTTCGGGAGGCCGAAAACGAGTACCGCGTCGCCGAGCGGGAAGCTCAGCTGGAAATTCCCGCCGCACGCCACCGCCACGAACTGCTCACCGCCGTGGGTGAAGGTCATCGGCGCGGAGTTGCAGCCGGCCCCGCCATTGAACTGCCACAGCAGCTTGCCGGTCTTGGAGTCGTAGGCGTTGAAGTTGCCGTTCCCCTCGCCGGTGAAGCTGAGCCCGCCGGCCGTGGCCAGCGCGCCGCCCATCATCGGCTGGGGCACCTTGTTCTGCCACGCGATCTTGCCGGTCTTGAGGTCCACGGCGCTGTAGAGCCCGTATTGCTCCTCGCCCGGAATCGCCACAAATGCGGAGCCGAGCCACAGGCGGCCCTTCTCCCAGGGCGCGGTGTGCACCTTGTAGTGCATCGGCTGGTGCAGCGCCGCCACGTACGCGTAGTCCAGCTTGGGATCGATCGCGATCGGCGACCACTCGGCGCCGCCGTTGGCGCCCGGCAGCATCCGGGTGCCTTCCGGCGTCGGCAGGGCGAAGAGGTTCTCGTGCGGCACGAAGTTCGTGCTCTTGCGGATGAGCTTGCCGGTCGCCGCGTCGAGGACGTAGACCCAGCCGGTCTTGCCCGCGTGGACCACCACCGTCTGGCCGCCGAGCCTGGTCACCACCGGCGGCGAGACCGCGTCGAGGTCCCAGATGTCGTGCGGCACCGTCTGGTAGTACCACTTGGTCTTGCCGCTGGCGGCGTCGATCGCCACCACACCGTCGGTGTAGAGGTTGTCGCCCGGCCGCACGCTGCCGTCCAGGTCGGGTGAGGGGTTGCCCACCGTCACGAAGAGGGTGTTGGAGGCCTTGTCGTACGCCGGCGTCATCCACACGCCGCCACCGCCGCGCTGCCAGGCGTCGGCGTACTTGCCGCTGTCGGCCTTCTCCTTGGCGATGTCGCGGTGCAGGTCGGCCTCTTCGGCCTTCGTGGCCCAGGTGCCCCACCAGCCGTTGGGCGCCTTGTCGTCGAAGGTGGGATCGCCCTTGGGCGCCGGGATCGAGTACCAGCGCCACACCTGCTCGCCGCTGCCGGCGTTGTAGGCGGTGACGTGCCCCCGGATGCCGTACTCGCCGCCGGACACGCCGACGATGATGTTGTCGCCCACCACGAGGGGGGCGTGGGTGATGCTGTAGCCGAAGGCGGGGTCGGCGACTTCCTTGTCCCAGAGGACTTTGCCGGTCTTGGCGTCGAGGGCGACGAGGTGAGCGTCGAGGGTCCCCATGTAGACGTGGGCCCCTCCGTGGATCGCGACACCGCGATTGTTCGGGCCGCAGCAGAAGATGGTCGTGCCCAGCTTGTGATCGTACCGCCACAGCTCCTTGTTGGTATTCAGGTCGTACGCCATCGCGGTGTTGTACGGCGTCGTGACATACATGACGCCGTTCTGAACGATCGGCGTATTCTCGAACGACCCGAGCCGGGCGATGCCGGTCTGAAAGATCTTTCGGGGCACCAGCTGGGCGACGTTGCTGGTGTTGATCTGCTTCAGGGTGGAGTAGCGCTGATTCCAGTCGTTGCCGCCGTAGGTCGTCCAGTCGCCGCCTTGCGCGGCGAGGGGTCCGGCCAGGGCGAGGAGCAAGGGGACCACCGACCAACCCGGCCTCATCGTCATACGCACGCTCCCTCGGGGGTCAAAGTTTTGCCTCGGCCGGCTGATGAAGCCGGCGACTGGCTCCTGCGCCCCCGACCGGGGCCGCTGGAGCGGAACCTTCCGAATGAGTGGGCCATCGGCCTCAGGGCCGATCGGCTGCTTAGGACCGGCGGGCGGGCGCCCGCGTAGCCAGTGCATGTGCGATATCGAAGGCGCGGCCCGTAAGGCCGCGGGATCGGCGCCCGGGGTGCGGCGCCGGGTGTTTTCCGGGAAGCATTAAGTGAATGAACGGCTTACAATCTGTTTGACCGGGTCCCGACGTCAAGCCCCCGAAATTACGACGGCTGGCCGATTTGGGCTCGTCGAGTTGACTCAAACTCAAGCAGTGCAAAAACTTGCGCGCTCGGAGATGGCCCTCAGAGCCGGACCCGGGTCCTACCGGAAAAGGACCGCCGCCTTTACCAGAGTCGTCCAGATACCCCACAGGAGGGGCACCGACACCAGGAGCCACGCCACCCCAACAAGAAGCCAGCTGCCCGAGGAGGGCGCCTCGGACCCGTCCGCAGTCATTGAGCATGCTCCGATCGCGGGGTTGCCTGTTGAAACAATATTCGGGGGGCAGGGATTTTATGCAATCCGTCCCGGCCCCCGGCCGGCCGGTACGCCTCGGAGCGACGCGCGCTCGCGCTCCAGCTCCGCCTCCGACATGTACCAGCCGTCCGCCACCGGACGGACCGCCAGGTTGCAGAAGAATCCCACCACCAGCAGCGCCGCAAGGACGTACATCGTGACGTTGTAGGCCTGCGCGGCCGGGACCCCCTGCTGGATCTGATACTCCCGGATGTAGTTCACCAGCACCGGGCCCAAGATGCCTGCCGCCGACCAGGCCGTGAGGAGCCGGCCGTGGATGGCCCCGACGAACTGGGTGCCGAAGATATCGGCCAAGTAGGCGGGCACGGTGGCGAAGCCGCCGCCGTACATCGTGAGGATGATGCAGAAGAGGCCCACGAAGAGTGTCACGCTGCCGATCCGGCCCGCGAACGGAGCGGCCGCGTAGAGCGCCGTGCCCAGCGCGAAGAAGATCGCGTAGGTGCGCTTCCGGCCCAGATAGTCCGAGAAGGAGGCCCAGGCGATCCGCCCCCCGATGTTGAACAGGCTGAGCAGCGCCGCGAAGGCGGCGCCGATGGTCGCGAGCTGCGCCTTCTGGTCCCCGTTGAGATCGCGAAACGCGATGCCGTCGAAGCCGATCAGCCGCCCGCCGAACACCTCCTGGATCATCGGCGAGGCCATGCCGATCACCCCGATCCCCGCGCTCACATTGAGGCACAGCACGCCCCAAAGCAGCCAGAACTGGGGCGTCTTCCACGCCTGATCCACGTGCACGTGCCGGGTGGTGATCATCGGTGCGCGCAGCGTGGCATGCTCGGTGGTGAGCGCCCGGTGCTTCGGCATCCGTGGCGCGACGGTCCAGTCGGGTGGCGGAATCCGGTAGCCGAACGCGCCGGCCATCATGGCGAAGAAGTAGATCACCCCCATGGTGAGGAAGGTCTCCATCACCCCGACGGATGTCGGCGTCGCGTAATGCTTCATGAGGATGTCGGCCAGCGGCGCCCCGATCATGGCGCCTCCACCGAAGCCCATGATCGCCATGCCCGTCGCCATGCCGCGTCGGTCGGGGAACCACTTGATCAGGGTGGAGACCGGCGAGATGTAGCCCAGTCCGAGGCCGCATCCGCCGATGACGCCGGAGCCGAGCCACATGAGCCAGATCTGATGCAGGTGCACGCCGAGGGCGGAAAGCAGGAAGCCGCCACCCCAGCAGAACGCCGCGACTACACCGGCCTTCCGGGGACCGGCGTGCTCCAGCCAGCGCCCGAACACCGCCGCCGACGAGCCCAGGAAGACGAAGAAGAGGGTGTACATCCAGCCCAGCATGCTGATCTGCCAGTCGCACGACGTCGCGGTCAGCAGCTGGAAGAAGCTCATGTCGTCGGGGCAGGAGACCGGCCTGGTGATGCCGATCGCCCGGCTCAGCGGCAGCCAGAAGACGCTGAACCCGTAGGCCATGCCGATGGAGAGGTGAATGGCGAGGGCCGCGGGCGGCACCAACCAGCGGTTGAAGCCCGGCTTCGCGATGATCCGTTCCCGCGAGAGTAAGCCCGCCATCACGAGTCTCCTGGGTGTAAATTTTGGGACGTCTGAAGCTACCGGTCACCGATGAGCGAGGCCAGAGGCTGCATGAGGCCATCACACTTCCTTCCGTTCCCCGCGCTCGTCGCGCTTCTCACCGGGGCATCCCTCTCGGCGCAAACCGCGGAGCCCGTCGCGCCCGCGCCGTGGGTCGTCGCCGACTCGGCAGGGCGCACCGCGACCATCACCTTGGAAGTCACCGCCCCGGCCGGCTCACCCTCGGCGCTGCTCAACGGCTTTCGGGAGGGCGGCGTTCAGATCGTCGTTCCCCTCCGCTGGACCGTGACCTGGAACTGGAAGTCGGCCGACTCGGCGGGCAAGCACAGCATGGTGGTGATGGCCGAGCGTGAGAAGCTGCCCACCGAGGGTGGGCGACCGGCATTCATCAACGCGATGAGCCGCGGCCTCACGGCCGGCCTGGCGGTCGGTCAGTCCGATCGCACGACGTTCGAGGCCGAAGAACCGGGCTGGTTCTGGCTGCTCTGCGGCGTGCCTGGCCACGCCATCGCCGGCGAATGGATCGGGCTCAGGGTGGATCCGGAGGCGAGGACGGCCTCGGTCAAGGAAAAGCGTGAACGGTGAACGGTAAAGGGTGAAGAGGGGAGTCGAGAACCTCACCTGTTCACTACCTGTTCACCTTTTACCGTTCACCGTTCACGCTTTTCCTGCAGCAATCTTTCCACCTCCCCCTCCCAGTCCCTCACCTGCTTCGCGTGTTGCGCCCCGGTGGCCGGGCCGTAAAACCCCGCGTGCAATCCGGCGTACCCTGCCATCCCGGCCAAGAAAGATGGTGGTCGGGAACGAGGTGAAGCCACGAAGCTGTGGCAGCGTAGCCCCCGCGGCCTCGGTGTCGTTGACGCCCGCGAGCAGCAGGGGGAACCGGATCCCGAACTTCTTCCGGTAGCGCCGCACCTGCCGCCGGTCCACGGCGGTGTCGCCCGAGACCTCGTAGGCCAGACCAACGATCTCCAGCCCGCGCGCCCGATACTTTCGGTACAGCTCGACCAGCTCGGGGGCCGCGTCATGGCAGGTCGGGCACCAGGTGCCGAAGACGTCCACCACCACAACTTTGCCCTTGAACCGCGGATCCCGCTCGGTGACCAGGCGTCCGTCGAGGTCGGGAAAAGCGAAATGAAACGGCTCGGTGGTGTCCGCCTGGGTGTTCTCCGTGACCGCCTTGAGATGCGGCGCGCCGGTGCTCCGCACGGCGATCCATGGTGTCTGGGTCCGCAGGCCGGCGTGGAACAGCCCTCGAAGCGTATCCGGCGCGCCGCCTCCGCCGCCCAAGGCACCGGTGAGCAGGTATACGTAGGCGCCGTCGAAGTGGGCGAGGGCGAAGCTGTCGCCGGTCATCCGGCCCGCGAAATGTCCGTAGTCGCCGGTATTCGAGATGATCGTGCCCTCGAGCCCGGCCTCTCCGTTGCGGAGCTCGATCACCCGCGGGCTGGTGCCGAAGTCCCCCGTCCACATGGCGTCCCACCGTCCGATGAGCCGCTCCGGTCCTCGGCTCACTGCCCAGCGACCGCGTGAAGCGCGGAAGGGGATCACCCGGGGGCCTCGGTTGCCGACGTTCCGGTAGGCACCGGTCAGCGAGTCGCCCGCCAACCTCGCGGTGATCGCGGCGGCATAGTCCGCCATCTCCAGCACCACGCTGTCGCCGGCGAGGCGCACTGCCGAAAACGCCTGGCACTTGGCGCCGTTGCAGAGCTCACCGCCCCATGCCGACCCGCGTCGTTCGAGCCTCACGCCGAACCGAAGCTCACCGCCCGCGAGGTCCAGTGCCGCCCGCCATTCACCCGCGGCCGACGGAGCCCGCGGAGCGGGGAGCGCCATGGTCAAGCCGAGCATCAAGACGATGACTCTCACCTCGCCTCCTGGCCACCCGGCGGCAGGCTCAGCCCACCGCCCAGATATCGCTCGCCGGCCTCGACCCTCGCCTCGATCGTATTGCCCCGCCACGGCGCCGGGCAGGCGAAGGCCGAGCTGTAGGCGCAGAACGGATTCCGCGCGCGGTTGAAGTCCAGGCGGTAGCGGGCGCCGCCGATGGGCACGAGGGTGACGAATCGGCCGGCGGGATAGGTGCCCTCCGCGTTGGTCCCATCCCGGAAAAAAATCTCCAGCTCCGCCTCGTCCTCGATCCCGGTTGGAATCCGGCGCACCCGCAGGCGTACCGGCCGCCCGCCGATCGGCACGAGTACCGTTCCGGCCTCCGCGGCGTCGGTCTCGACTCCGTCGAGGGCGAGCACGCGAACCTTCCCCGGCCGGTCCGCCGGCGAGATCGGTCCCACGAACACGAGCTTCGGGTCGTACGGATAGTAGTCCGCCGCGCCGGTGCCCCTGCGTGGCCCGTACACCGTGACCACACGGCGGCCGGAGACACCCCCGGAGGTCACCGAGTACGCGCCCAATGGAACGGGGCGCGCGCCTGGAATGACTCGCGCACCGTCCGGCCCTTCGAGCATCACGACCCCGTTGCGCTCGGTGACACGATGCTCCGCCACACCTTCGAGCGGCACGTCGGCGTCGGTCGGACCCAGCCTGATACCGGGCCCGATCGGCTGCTGTGCCAGCGCCGCAAGCGGAGAGTTGGGTGCCTTGGCGAGCCACTCGGCATACGCCGAGCGCTCCTGTGCGATGTCGGGCGGGGGTGCCTGCGACGGGAGCGGGGCGGCCAGCGCGACCGATGCCATCAGCGCCGCCGCGGAAATCCGACGGCCGATCACGAGCGCTCGAGCGGTCCGAGGAGCAGGATGGGCGAGGTGGGCTGGGTCGAGCCCGACTCCGGCTCCACCGTCACGGCCGCGGCGCTCACCTTGCCGTCGTCGGGGACGGGAATCTGTTCCAGCTTCACGTGCCCGGTCGGGCTCGGGCTTGAAGGTGACCGATGGCACCGGCGCGCCGTCCTTGATGAACCAGAGCTGGTAGGCTCGGCCTTCGGGCACCGACTGGAGCTTGTACCCGTGCATGATGGCGCGGTGGCGCTCCCGATCCCAGAAGAGCTGGATGAGCGGGTCGGGGTCGCCGCTGGCCGTGAGCTGGAACATCTGGACGCCGGGCTCGAAGATCGCGTTGAGCGTGGCCTCCCGCGCGCGTCAGCAACTCCGAGGTCTGGGCCAGGCGCTGCGCCGTGCGGCCCAGCTCCGCCCGGAGCTCCCGCACTTCCCTGCGCTGCGCGTACCCGAAGCCAAGACCGACCACGGCGATCAGGCCGGCCGCGAGGGCGCCCCACGAAACCGACTGCCGCCGCGCCGCCGCCGGAGCGCCCGGCCTGGCCCGTGGATCCGCGCCAGCACCCGCTCCCGCAGGTCGGGCGACGGCGCCGTCTCCGGGCCGCCCAGCGCCAGCAGCGCCGCCACCTCGCGATACTCGGCCACCTCGCGCTGCGCCTCCGGCGAGCCTTGCGAGGTACGCCTCGAACCGCCGCGCCTCCTCGGGCGAGAGCGCGCCGAGCGCGTACGCCGCGGCGAGATCCTGGAGCGTTTCCTGCTCGGGCCGGCTCATGTGCCGCGCTCGAAGTAGAACGGTCGCAGGCATTCGCGGAGCTTCTGCATGCCCAGGCGCACCCGCGTCTTCATGGTGCCGAGCGGCTCCTGAAGCCGCTCGGCGATCTCCGACTGGGAGAGTCCCTCGAAGAACGCCAGCTCGATCGCGCGTCGCTGGGGCGGTGAGAGCGCCTCGAGCGCCAGCTGCACCTGCTTCCGCCGTTCGGCGTGGTCCACCCCGCTCGACGGGTCCGCCCGCCAGCCGCCCATCGCGGGAGACGAATCGGGCGCTCCGCGGCCGCGGTGGCGGTGATCCGCTCCCGACGGCTCCGGGCCCGCACCAGATCGAGCGCGCGGCTCCGCGCGATCGTCGTGAGCCAGCCCGCCACCGACCCGCGGGCGGCCTCGAACCTCGTCGCCTCGCGCCAGGCCTGCGCGAAGCTGTCGAGCACGACCTCCTCCGCGTCGGCCCGCTGGCCCACGATCCGGTACGCCACGGCGTAGAGCACCTGGCCGTATCGGTCGTACAGCTGCCGCCATGGCGCGCTCGTCCCCGCCCGCGGCCCGAGCGATGAGATCGGTGTCGCTGGGGGGCGTGGCTGCCGGGGGCGGTACTACGCATCAGCCATGTCTTGCGGGGAGTTCTGGATGGTTCGCTCGTTGGGTGCGGGCTCTCGGGCAGGAGTCTACACGCCTCCGGGGAGCTCCACAAGAAGACCGCCCCGCCGCGGCGATCACGGAAGCGCCTTGGGACCGTCCCCTCGGGTGAAGATCAACGTGGCCGAGCGGCCGGCGTAAGTGGCGCGGACGAGGTTGACCTGGTCGGCGAACCGCTCGGTGAGCACTTGGTTGGTCACCCTGGCGCCGGTCAGCTCGCCAGCGATGGGGGTCCGCGATCGGAGCGTGAGGACGTCGCCGCTGATCACGCCGTCGTCCCAGCCCAGGGCGACCGGCGCGCCCGAGCTGTCCAGGATAGCGAAGCGTTCGGCGAGGTAACGTCGGACCACTGCCGCCGCCGGCTTCTGCCCCGGCGGGGAGCCCACCGTCTCCGCGATGTCGTCCGCGAAGAGACGGATCACGACGCTCACCTTCCCGCCGGGCTCCTGGGACAGCTCGGCCGCCGAGGTGTGAGTCGGGTGTCGGCCGGCGAGAGCCAGCCAGCCCACCATCGCCCCGAGAAGCCATGTCCCGCTTACCACGGCGTCCGCTCGAGCGCCATCGAGGTCGCCGCGACCACGACCATCGCCGAGACGGCCACGACTCTGACTCGATGTCCCAGTGCCAGGTCCACGGCGGCGAGTGAGATGCCAGCCGCAGCGAGAATGAGAAGCTGGCCCAGCTCGATGCCGAGGTTGAAACCCAGCAGCGGCACGGCGATTGAGCCGACTGAAAAAGTCACGCAGGTAGTTCGCGAAGCCGGCGCCGTGCACCAGCCCGAACACGCCCGCGAACACCGGCCGGTAACGTCCGCCCAGCGGCGCCGATGCGCGATCGCGCACCAGCAGGTTCTCGATCCCGGTCGCCACGATCGTCACCGGAATCAGGAACTCGATCACCGGTGTCGGCAGGCGAAACGCGCCGGTCACCGCCAGCGCCAGCGTCACCGAGTGCCCCGACGGTGAACGCGGTCACGACCCACGCCGCCGTCCGCCAGTCGCGCCCGCGGTAGATGGCCGCGAGCGCGAGCAGGAACAGGATGTGGTCCAGTGCCGCCGGGTCGGCGATGTGACGGAACCCAAGCTGGAGGAAGGCGAGCAGCTCGGACACGATCAATCCTCCCCTCCGGCGAGCGCGGCCAGCACTCGCTCGCCTCGGCGGGCTGGAAGGGATGCCACTGCGGGTTGATCGCGAGCGCGGTCTCGAGGTAGCGGCGCGCGTCCGCCGTGCCGGCCCAGCGCCGCCTCGATCATCCCCGCATGGTAGAAGAGCGACGCGTCGCGGGTTCCCAGCGCGAGCGCGAGCCGCATCTTCTCGCGGGCCTCCGCGGCCGGCCCGAGCGGTAGAGCGCCCAGGCCAGCAGGTCCCAGCCATAGACGTCCCGCCGGACGCGATCTCCCGCTCGGCGCGCGCGAGCACCCGGGCACCTCGCGGCCGTGGTCGAGCAGCAAGAGGCCCCACGCACGGTGGAACGTGATCCGGCTGGCCGCAGCACCGCTGACCGACATGCGCGTTGTAGTACTCCTCGGCTTTGGCGCTGTCGCCCGAGGCGGCATAGGCCTGGTACAGCAGACCCAGCGTGGCCGGGTCCAGGTTCCGCGCGATGGCGCGCTCGCCGTACGTCGATGGCCCCGCGCCAGTCGTGCCCCGCGCGGCGGCCGGCGAGCCAGGCCGCCCAGCAGCCGGTGATCGTCGGGCACGACCGCGAGCCCAGCCTCGAGCTCCCTCTCGGCCTCGTCGAGCCTGCCTTGGCGGAGCGCCAGGTCGCCGAGGCGCCAGATGGAACCACGCGATGCTGCGCGGCGGGCATGCCGTGCCGCCGGCACGCCTCGTCGCGCGCCATCGCGGAGCAGCCGCCGCGCCTCAGCGGGCCGGCCGCGCAGCTCCTCCCACCGGGCGAAGCGCGGAGCGACGCCCAGGTCGCCCCGAGAGGTGACCAGCATCCCGAACGTGCGGCGGGCCTCGTCGTAGGCTCCCAGCTCGAGCTGGATCTCACCCAGGATCGCCCGGGCCGGCCGGTACGTCGAGTCGAGTGGCACGAGCCGCTCGGCCACCGAGCGAGCCTCCTCGAAACGGTGCTGACCCATCAGACTCGACGCCAGCACCTGGAACGCCTCCGTCGTTGCGTCCCTGGCGCAGCCGCGAGCGAATGTCGCGCATGTCGCCTCCGCGCGGCGGAGGTCCTCGTCGCCGGCCCCCGCTCGCGGCGCGCTGAAGGTAGAGCCGCGACGAGCTCGGCGAAGTCCCGCGCGGACAGCGAGTCCCGCAGCCACTCGTGCTCTGGTAGAACTCGATGTCCATGCTCCAGCACCTCGGCCTCGGTGAAGCGCGGTCCGGGCGAGGCCTCGGCGGTCTGGAGCGACGCGAGCGAGCAGCGAACGCGGCGCTCACCGCGCCGAGAAACAGCGCGGTGAGTCCCAGACGCCACCAGCCGAAGGTCGCGGGTCAGTTGGGCTGCGCCGAGATAGGGGAAGGCTCCGCGTGATCGGTGAGTCGTTGGCGACGTTGTCCGTGGTGAGCGCCTCCTTGCCCGCGGCGCCATCGGGATCGGCGCCGAAGGGGTCGCCGAAGACCGCGAGGAGTGCGAGGTCCACCACGTCGTCGGTCAGCTTGCGGCCGCCGTATCCGTTCGCGAACGGCGCGAGCGGGAGCCAGGTGAGCCAGCCGGCGCCGGCCGCGGGGATCCTTGTCGGTCTGAACGACCAGCACGTCGGGCAGCAGCACGCTGCCGAGCGTGTTGGCGTAGGCCTCCGAGCGCCCCGCCACGCTGCCGGAACCGGTGATGAACGAAAGGATCTCCGGCGCCGATCAGCGCGGCGTCCTCATCGGGACCGATGGTGCCGTGCGTCGGGTGGCTGCGCCTTGCTCAGCAGCACCTCGCTGATGAGCGGATTGCCCAGCCGCTGGATCTGGTTGAACCTCCGGGGGCGTGCTGGGACCGTTGTCGTCGCTGCACGCCGCCGTGGCCGAGGCCGAGCGCCGCGACGGCGGCGCCGAGCGTCAGGCGGCGGAGACGCTGCCCGAGGGTGGTGCGCTGCATGGGAGTCTCCATGGTGTGTGCGATGGTCGGTGTCAGCGGCTGATGGTGCCCCAGATGCCCAGCCTGCCGGGCGCCGCCGTTCTCGATCAGCGAGCTGGGCAGCTCGATCACGATCGAGAGCACGTTGAAGCCCTTGACGTAGTTGACGCCCGGGTTACGGAAGAAGAACGGCGCGGCGGTCTCGGCTCGGCGCAGCGCGCAGGTGCCTCGCCGAGCGCGCCCTCCTCGGGCCGGCGGTCGGGCAGGATGCAGAACGCGGCCTCGAGGTCGAGGAAGAACGGATCGTCCCGTGGCGCCGGCGAAGACCTGGATGTCGTCGCTGCTGCCCGCCGGCGTGTTGATCGCCGCCGGTCACCGCAGGAGAAACGTCGGCCACCTCGTTGTCGGTCGCGCCCTGCACTGGCGGGGCCACGGGACCGCGCACCTCGACCTGCTGGTTCGCGCCAGTGCCGCTGAAGGTGACCTGGATGACCTGGTCCTCCCGGGCGTCGGGCGTGGCGCTGTTATCGATCTTGAACTGGTAGAGCAGGTCGGGGTCGAACGAGGCATCCGCCGGCGGCGGCGCCCGGCGTGAGGAACGCCCGGCTGTTCATCACCAGGACGATGCGGCCGGGCGCCGAGCCGGGGAACGCATAGACGTCCGTCATGTCCATCTTGGGGTTCATCTCGACTTCGGCGGTGTCCTGGTGATCGGATCCGATGGCGAGCCCGGCGGCGCCGGCAGCGCCGGCGATCACCATGAGCCCGGCGGCGAGCGTGCGCCGCCGTGTGGTGGTTCTGACGCTCATGACCTTCGTTCTCCTTGACGGGGTGGCGAAACGGCGCGTGGATGTCGCGCGTCCTTGACTCGCTTACGCCCGGGTCGGGAGAACGGATGTATGGGGGAAGTTGAGGGCGGGCGGTGGGAGATGTGCATGAACAAGCGTGAAAGGTGAACGGTGAAAGGGCAGATCAGCCACCCCCTTTCACCGTTCACCATTCACGCTTTACGAACGCGCCAACCGAGCATTCCTACGCACTACCACTTCCAGAACCGCGCCGGCGAGAACGGTGCCAGGTCCTCCGCCGCCGGCTCTCCTCCCACCAGCTGCTTGATGAGCAGCCCGGTCAGTCCTGCGAGGAGAATCCCGTTCCGGCCGTGTCCGGTGGCGTACCACAGCCCTTGCATCCGAGGCTCCGCGCCGATGATGGGCAGGCCATCCGGGCGTGACGGGCCGGAGCCCCGCCCAGGTCCGGCGCACCTGGGCACCGCTGAGGGTCGGACAGAGCGCGGTGGCCGCGGCGAAGACGCGGGCCAAACCCGCCGAGGTCACCTCGGGGTGGAAGCCGGCATACTCCATGGTCGAGCCCGCGATCGCCTCTTCACCCCGCGCGACCAGATACCCACCCCGGCCGTAGACGATCGCGCGCCGGGTCCCGGCAGGCCAGGGAAGCGCCGCCATCTGCCCTCGCACCGGGGCGACCGCAATGGGTCGCGGCACCCCGCCGATCGTCCCGGACCAGGCGCCCGCGGCCACCACCACGCCTCCAGCCGAGTAGCGGCCACGCTGGCCCGATACCCCGGTCACCCGCTCGCCCCGGGACTCGATCGCCACCGCCGCATCCTGCTCCACCGCGACGCCGAGCCGGCCGCAGTCCTGTCGCAAAGCGGCTACCAGCCGCTCGGGCTCCACCGCACCCTCGTGCGGGGCCCAGAGCGCCCCGTGGGTCGGTCCGAGCCACGGCCACCGGCTCTTTACCTCGTCGGCATCCAGCCAGTCGGCGAGGTGTCCCTGCTGCCGCTGCCAGGCGACCTTCGACCACAGCCCTCCCGCTTCCGCCTCGTCGCGCCGCGACCCAGGCGATGCCCTCGCGCCAGAGCCCGATATCGTTGCCCGTGGTCTCCCGAAGCGCCTCGGCAAGCGGGCCGTAGTGCTCACGCGCCGCCAGGCCCAGCTCCAGCAGCGGATCCTCCGGCTCGGCTTCCAGCTGCGGGCGCCAGCATCCCCGCGGCCGCCTTCCATCCCTGGCCCGTGCTCGCCCTCGGGCTCGAGCACCAGCACCCGCCGTCCGGCCAGTGCCAGCTCCCGGGCGCAGGCGGCGCCTACCGGCCCACCACCCACCACGATAACATCGTAGGCAGCAGTCACTTATATTTCCTATGAAACTATTTGAAACGTAGGGGCGTACTGCGCACCATCTCGTCGTCAGGAGGAAGTTACCATGCTCAGGAGTCTGCTCGGATTCGCGGTCTTCGCGGTGATCTCGATCTTCCTGGTCAAAGTGCTATTCGGACTCTTCGGTCTGGTGCTCGGTCTAATCGGCACGGTAGTGTGGCTGGCGCTGGTGGGCTTCGTGATCTACCTGATCCTGAAGGTCCTCGCGCCCGACACGGCCGCTCGCGTACGGGAGATGGTGGCGGGTAGGTAGTCAGCCTGGCGATGTCATCCTGAGGGAGCGCAGCAACCGAAGGATCTTGCCCGCCGAGATCGAGCCGTTCTCGACAAGATCCTTCGCCTGCTCAGGGTGAAGCCTGTCGTTCGCTCCCCAGTTCCCCCAGCACCCCCCAGACCAGCAGAGGCACCATCAGCTCGTGATGGCCGGTGAGCATGTAGCCCTCACCGCCGGCGCGGGTCGGCCGCTGGACCACGTTCACCCGCGGACGGTAGTGACGCTGCATGTCGAAATCGGCGGCGAGAAAGTGGGTCGGCGCGCCCCCGTGCAGGTTGCGGGCGATGGTCAGCGCCTTGAGGAACACCTCCGGCAGCACGACCGCGCTGCCCAGATTCAGCACCGCGCCGCCCTGGTCGAGGGCCGGCAGGGAGCCGGCCAGGCGGCGGAAGTCACGGTGGCTGGTGGCGCCCAGCGCCGCGCCATCGGCGGAGGGGTGCTGGTGGATGATCTCCGCGCCGATCGCGGCGTGGACGGTGACCGGCACGTCGCGCTCCAGCGCCGCCAGCATGACGGAGCTCGCGGCGCCGGGGAGCGGGTGACCGCTCGGCCAGCGCTCGAGCCAGACCCTCACCCATCCCCTGGCCGGCGGCGGCGGCGCCCGCGATCGCCGCGTTCATCTCCGCCCCGGTCTCCTCCGCCATGCCGAAGCTGCCGTCCGCCAGACCGCTTTCGACGTCCTCGCTGGTGCCTCCGAACGCCGCCAGCTCGAAGTCGTGGATCGCCGCCGCTCCGTTCAGAGCAACATGGGTCACGATGCCCCGGCGCAACCAGGCGGCGATGAGCGGACCCAGTCCCACCTTGATCACATGGCCGCCGATCAGCAGCGACGACTCCGCGGCGCTGCCGCGCGGCGCGGGCCACGCCGGCGATGACCGCGCGCAGGTCGCGCGCGGCGAGGACGTCGGGAAGGCTGTCGAGGAAGGCTTGGAACGACTGGTCGCCGGCGGGCGGTGCGGCGAGGAGCGAGGGATCCACCTTGTTGCGTCTGGCGGCGACCGGGACCGTCCGGACGCGACCGAGGTCGGCCTCCTGGTAGGCCACGCTCAGCCGCCGGATGTCGAGGCGGCGCCGGGGGGCATCACCATGTCCTTGAGACGGAGCGTGATGGTGCCGAAGGGGAACTTGCTGCGGATCTGGACCGGGAGCCTGCGCTCGTCGTCGGTGAGCCAGATCCGGGTGTCGGAGCGCTTGGAGAACATGCCCTTGGTGTCGATCACCGGGTGAAGCACGAGGCACGGCACCTTGCTCCCGTCGGGAAGCTCCATCTTCTCCCGCTTCAGTCACCTGGATGGTGACGGGGTTCTTCTCCTTCCTGAAGTACCGGTCGAAGACGTACTTCTTGCCCACCTCGAGCGGCGTGATGCGAACGAAATAGAAGAACGCGGCGTCGTCCAGCGGGTCCGATGGGCTCGAGAACGTGGTGTCGCGGCCCTTCTCCCGATAGAAGCCGGAGTCGGGGAAGATCTCGAAGGTCCGGTGCCTCGTCTTGTTGTTCTCCACGAAGTTCTGGACGAAGCGGTGGGAGGAGAAATCGGCTGTCGCCACCCACGACTCGAGCACGTCGTCCAGGGAATAGAACGACGGTCTTTCCCTGGAGCCGGAACCGCAGCCGGAAAGTCTCCACCCCGCGCACCGAATCCATCCCGGCGACCTGCGAGCGTCCCGGAGCCGAGCGTCAGCATGCCGAGCTTGGCGCTGTAGGTGAGGGTCTCTCCCACCGTGAAGGGGTACTCCGCCTGTCGTAGACGGTGTCGTGGGCGGCGTGCTTCCCTGCAACAGCCCCGCCAGCAGGGCCAACGATCTCATCATCAGGACACTGCCTCGGCTTGCCGTTCCTGGTCACGAGTGGCCGGTTCCGCCGGCGGCGCGATCGGCGTGGCGCGGAACGTGGACCGTGCCCGCCAGAGGTTCAGCGCCTCCTCCGCCGGCCGGAGCCGGCTGGGACGTTGCCGCAAATCGTGCCGCTCGACAGAGGGCACCGACTCCACCCGGCGCGCGTAGCGCCCGGTTCGCCAGTACAGCTCCGCGTTTGCGGCCCAGCCGTCGGTGAGGAGGAACCCGTTCTGCATGGCTCCGCATCGCGTTCCGAAGCGCGACCAGGCGGACGATGGCGAATCCCGAGACCACGTCGTGCACGCCCGGCACAGCAACCGCGCCCCTCAGGAGCTGGGGCGCGAAGCGGCGCAGCATGCGGTGCGGCCTGGACGGCTCACCCTCCAGCGTCCCCTCGGCCACTACCAGGTCGGCGCCGCTCTCGATCCGGCGGACCAGGTCGGGGATGACCTGGGGATTGTGGGTGAAGTCCGCGTGCATCAGGATGGCGGCGTCCCGTTTGGGCCGATCGGTCAGCTCGATCGCGACCCGGAACAGCTCCTGAACCGACGCGGCGTACCCCCGGCGCTCGGCGTGATGCACCAGCGTCAGCGGCAGGACCCGTGAGTAGGGCTCGAGCACCTCACTGGTCGCATCGGTGGAGCCGTCATCCAGAACGAGCAGCTGGTACTCGCGGGGGAACCCCGCGAACACCTGGCGAATCTTCCAGAGGAGGAGGCCGACCGTTGCCGCCTCGTTGTGACTCGGTATGCAGACGTAAATCATGATCCGTCAATAGAGGGGGCGCACGAACGATACACCGATCGCACCTCCGCTGCCATGCGATCCGCGCTGAATCGCGCGACCGCGCGCGAGGCTCGCTCCACCAGGCCGCGACGCAGCTCCGCGTCGGAAAGGATCCGCTGGATCGCCCCCGCCAGGGCCTCGGGATTTCGGGGCGGGACCAGGATCCCCGCCCCATCGTGCAGCATTTCGGGGAGGCCGCCGGCGGAGGTGGACGCAACCGGAATGCCACGCGCCATGGCATCGAGCACGGAGGTGCCCAGCCCCTCTTCCCGACTGCTCATGACGTACAGGTCGGCATCGGCGATTACCCGCAGGGGATGGGCAACCTGTCCCAGAAAGTGCACTCGGCTGGTGAGATCCAGCTCGGCGGCCAGCCACTCCAGCACCGGCCGCAGCTCCCCATCACCGGCGATGATCCAGTGGAGGTCGGGGAAGCGGCCCGCCACCCGGCGGGCCGCATGGAGGAGTGTGACGTGATCCTTGTGGGGCACCAACGCGCCGACCGTGCAGGCGAGGGTGGTCTCTGGCCGCAGGCCGAGCCACTCCCGGACGCCCAGGGGACTGGCTTCTCGCGCCGCCTCGAGATCGATGCCGGAGTGCACCATCACGATTCGCTCGAGCTGTATTCCGTCTTCCGAGAGCACGTCGGCGACCGCGGCGGAAATCGCGATGATGCGCGCCGCGTGGCCCCAGAGCCCGCGGCGCCGCAGGTGGAAATCCACCCGCCGGGTCGCCACCATCGGAACCCGGGTCGTCACGGCGCAGAGACCCGCCAGAGTCACGGAGTGGGCGTCGTGGGCGTGGAGCAGCGCGCCGCCGCCGCGGATCTCCCGGATGATCGGCAGGAGCACCCGTGGATCGAGGCCGATGCCCCAGGACGCTTCGTGCACCCTGACCCCCTCGTGCTTCAGCCGGAAGCCAAGCTCGGTGCCGGGGCCGGTCACCACCACCTGGTTGGTGAGCCCTCCTCGCTGCAGCTCGCGGGCGAGCAGCAACACCTGACGCTGCCCGCCGCGCCATTCCCGACCGGACGCGACGTGCACGACAGTCGGTGTCACAGACGAACGTAGGGACCGCTGTGCCGGGCGACCTCTCCGAGCAGGCTTCGGAGCTCCGCAAGGCTGAACGGCTTGTGCAGGTAGGGTCGGTCGAGGGATTCGAGGAACGACAGGGTGTCGCCCCGTACGGTGTCGCCGGTGCTGAAGACGAGCCGGGCCGCGAGCTCGGGCCGCCGGCGGACCAGCTCCTCGTAGAACTCCCGGCCGCTCGAGCCGCGGCATCCTCAGGTCGGAGATCACCAGGTCGAAGGCCTCGTCCGCCGCCACGGCGAGGGCCTCGGCACCGTCGCTGGCGACCACGGGGATGTGGCCCCATGCCTCCAGCGTCGCGCGCATGTAGTGGAGAATGTGGGGCTCGTCGTCCACCACCAGGACCCGGAGGCGCTTGGTCGGGACGCCGGGATGGGCGTCCTGCACCGGCGGCGGGGGGTGGGTGGCCAGTGGAAGCTGCACGGTGAAGACCGAGCCGTTGTCCTCCTCGCTGGAGAGCATGATGCGGCCGCCGTGCTCGCGCACGATGCCCTGGCTGATCGAGAGGCCGAGGCCGGTACCCTCGCCCTCGGGCTTGGTGGTGAAGAAGGGCTCGAACACCTGCGCCGCGAGGGCCTCCGACATCCCGGGGCCGTCGTCGGCCACATCCACCGCCACGCCGTCGAGCCAGCGCCTCGCGCGGACGACCACCTTGCCGGGCCGGCCGGTGCTGGCGATCGCCTGGGCCGCGTTGTTGATGAGGTTGACGAAGACCTGCTGGATCTGGTTGGGATCGATGTCCGGCATCGGCAGGTCGGGCTCGATCTCGAGGCTGCGCTTCGACCCGGTACGCCATGAGATTGTTCCGGAGCAGGAGGAACGTCGCGTCGAGCAGCGGCTTCAGCGCGGTCGGGCGTCGCTGGTGCTCCTGTTTCCGGGCGAAGCTCAGCAGGTTCTTCACGATGTTCGACGCCCGCTCGGCTTCCTCCTGGATGACGGTGAGCGGCTCGCGGAGCGAGGGCGGGACGTTGGGCACCTCGGTGAGGTAGTCGGCGAAGCCGACCACCGAGGCGAGCGGGTTGTTCAGGTCGTGGGCGATCCCGGCGATGAGCTGCCCGATGGCGGACATTTTTTCCGACTGGATCAGTTGGTCCTGCAGGCGGCGGCGCTCCGTCTGGTCGTCGAACAGGAGCACGACGGTGGAGCGATCCGTGCTGCTAATCGGCACGGCCGTAACCGCATACGTCCGCTCTCCGGTGCGCAGCTCCACCTCGCGGCCCGCTCCTTGCTGATCCAATGCCCTCTGGAGCTCGGTGGCCCACTCCGGTGGGGCAAACGCCTGCCAGGGACGGCCGATCAGACTGGCCGGCGGGGCGTTCACCAGGTCGGCGAAGGCCCAGTTCGCCCGCCGGATCCGGCCGCCACGATCCACGATGCAGATCGCCGGTGAGATGGCGTCCACCACCTCCTGCCAGGACCGCCGGCCGTCGTCGTGCAGATCCACGAGGCGAGCGCTCTCCAGCGCGATACTGGCTTGGCTCACCAGGCCTTCGAGCAGGGCGAGGTCTGGGGGCGTATAGCGACCGGGCTCACCGCGGACGGCGATCGTCCCGGTTACTCTACCCTTGGCGATCAACGGCGCGAAGAGCCAGCTGCCCTGTGCTTCGGGCTGGGGAGACAGGGTCCCGTCGCGAAGCAGTGGGTCGAGCCCGTCGGGGAGCAGGAGCGCCCCGCTTCTCGAGGCATGCTCCAGCAGGGGCTGCCGATTGGGCCCGCGGGCCGGCCAGACGTGCATGGTGTCGCGGGCGTCCACGTCGTGATGGAAGAGGCAGAGCGCGATCTCGGTGGGCGCTAGGTTCTCCCGCACGTGACGCAGCAGCGCGTCCACCACCGAGGCACGGCGCAGCGTACCGGCCAGCTCCTGGCCGAACCCGATCACCCGGCGCAGCACGGCCAAGTCGTCTACCGCAGGAGGATTAGTCATGATCCGGGCGAATGCGCGGGGCCGCCTGACCGCGGCGGACCTCCAGCTGGTGATCCTGCTGTTGAGCCGGGGCTCCGCGCATCGGCGGGCGTCGCTGGAGCGACGCCTGGTCGCGGAGGGCCCGGATCCGCTGCTCGACGCGCCCGAGCTGCTCGAACGGCTGCTCACGGTGCGAACGATGCTGGTGCCGTCCGAGACGCTCTTCTTCTACGTGATGGTTCGCCACGCGCTGCGCCGGGCGGGGATCGACGACCGTGACCTGGCCGACTACCTGGCGGCACTCCTCCTCGACTTCGGGCAGCGCGACCGGGCGTGGCGGATCGACTGGCACGACGACCAGCGGCACCAGTACCTGGTGGACATCCTGAGCGACCTCGAGGCGACCGAGGGCGACCGCCGGTTCCGAGTGATGGTGCACCTCGGCAACTACTCCCTCTGGCTCGCGGGCCTGTTTCCCGATTATATCGCGGCGCGCCACCTGCGAAAAGCCGGACCGGACGTCAGCTATTACGACGCATTGGGGCGGCGGGGATTCGGGATGGCGTCGGATCATGCGCTGGCGAACGAGTACGGGCTGGTGGCCGTTCTACGTACCGCCGCGGAGCGCTTTCCGTCGGTGCGCAGCGCGCTCAATGGGGTGAGCGACCGGGTGTTCTTTCCCGGCGCGAAGGCGACCGAGCGCGCGCTCCGCGATCTAGGAATCCACTGAGACAGCCGCCGCAGCCTCCTGCCCGCTCAACCAGCGCCCTGAACAGCCCGCGGTCCGGCGCGGCGTCGTCGGCGTGCATTTCCTCCGGGTGCCACTGCACGGCGAGCATCCATGGCTGGCCCTCTACCCCTTCCACCGCCTCGATCAGATCGTCCTCACTCCAACCGGTGGCGACCAACCCCGGAGCCAGCTCGCGAATGGCCTGATGATGGAAGGAGTTGACCCGGAGCGAGGTAGCGCGCCAGCGCCCCGGCGGCGAGGCTCTCGGGCAGCAGCCGGATCGCGTGGCTGCGGTCGGTGCGCGTGCCGGCCCGATTGTGGTCCACGGGACCCGGCCGCTCGGACGGCAGATCCTGGTAAAGAGTGCCGCCCAGCGCAACGTTGACGAGCTGGATGCCGCGACAGATGCCGAGGATCGGAAGCTCGCGCTGGCGGGCGGCGGCGAAGAGCGCGAGCTCGAACAGATCCCGCTCGCGGCTCGGCGGATTGAGCAGGGGAGAGCGGTCGGCGTTGTACCAGGCGGGATCGATGTCCTCGCCACCGGTGAGGACCAGCCCATCCACCCCATCGAGCGCGCGGGCGGCTTGCGACGCGCCGATCAGCGGACTCAAGATGAGCGGTACGCCCCCCGCCGCGATCACCGAGCGCAAGTATGCGGAGTTGAGGCCAGTTCGCTCCCCTCCATCCCAGGTGCGCACCACCCCGCCGAGCGCGATTCGCGGGGTTCTCACCGCAGAATCGAGTCCGGAAATATCGAAGGGCAGTTGGGATCCATGATCTTCGCGGGATCCACCTGAACGCCGATGAGAGGGATGGAACGGCCGGCCACCGACACTTCGCCCAGTCGCGGGGCGCCGGAAATCGGATCGCCCTCGTACACCATGACCCCCATCGTTCGTTCCTGCGTGTCCACCACCAGGACGCCGAAGCCGGCCTTGGTGGAGGGGGGCGGGTTCCCCTCGATCCCCACTACGAGTGTGGAATCGGTCCGGCCGACCACGGCGGGGAACGCCCCGTCTGCGACTACCCGGGCGACAGTCCGCTCCGGTAGGGAGCTGGGTGGCGCCGATAGCGTTTGATTGGGAATGGTGAACTGCTCGAGGAGGTTGGTGGCACCCGCCAGCGCGGCCATGCCGCAGGTCGGAGGCACGCCACCTGCGGGACGATCGCAGCCCGCCGCGAGGGCGAACAGTGTGGTCAGCCAGATCCGGGACGCCATGTCCAAAAGATACGCTGCGTGTCGCGCGAGTCCAAACGATGTCGGGGAGTGAGGCGCATCACATCTGGGGTCTCCATGCTACTCTATGCATGAACCCGAGCATACCCGGCTCGGAAAGGGGAGAGACGATGGAGGAGCGATTCAAGGACCGGCACGATGCGGGACGGCGCCTGGCTGCCATCCTCGGGCCGTACGCCGGTCGAGAGGACGTGCTGGTCCTCGCCCTTCCCCGTGGTGGTGTGCCGGTGGGGTACGAAGTGGCGCGGGCCCTCGGCGTCCCACTCGATGTCATGCAGGTCCGCAAGCTCGGCGTTCCCGGGCACGAGGAGCTTGCCATGGGGGCGATCGCGTCGGGTGGGGTGCGCGTTCTGAGCGAGAATGTCGTGGAGGCGTTGAGCATCCCCGAACGCGTCATCGCCACTGTGGCCGCCTTCGAGGAGCAGGAGCTCGACCGTCGCGAGCGCATCTACCGTGAGGGCCGCCCATTCCCCGAGGTACGCGGCCGCACCGTGATTTTGGTGGACGATGGTCTGGCGACCGGCTCCACGATGCGCGCCGCCGCAGCGGCATTGCGGGCCCAGGGGGCGGGTCGGCTCGTCGCTGCGGTGCCGGTCGCCCCGAAGGAGACCTGCGACGCGCTGCGGGACCTCATGGACGACGTCATCTGCGCCGTCACCCCCGAGCCCTTTCTCGCTGTGGGCGAGTGGTACGACGACTTCAGCCAGACCAGCGATGCGGATGTGCGCAACCTGCTCCGCCTCGCGGCGAGACCAGGAACCCGGGGATGATGAGTGGGAGGTGGACGCCAGGCGGCGGTCGGTCCCCGATGGACCGACCGCGCGCCGGTAGGTCTTATGGCTTCGGAGCGGTGTCCGTGGTCATGCTGGTCGTGTCGGTCAGGGCCGTGTCCATCGCGCCGGGAGCCGGAGCGGTGTCGGTCGTCATGCCGGGGCTTCCGGTCTCGGTGCCGGCCCCACCCGCGGAACCCGCGTCGCCACCAGGGGCGCCGCCTCCACACGCGCCCAGCACCACGGCAGTAAGGCTGCCGAGAATCCAGGATGTACGCTTCATGGTGAATGTCCCTTTCCACCACGGCGGAGCCGCGCAGGTCACCGCTCGGGGTTGAGTGTATGACGTCGTTACAAGTGCCGTCCACTGCTGCGAATCCACCACCCTAAGAACGGCTCCGCGGGTCCGTGGTGATGCACGTCACGTTGGCCTCCGTCCGGCCCCCAGCTCATCCAGCGTGCGTTTCAGATTATGCCGCGCGGTGGCCTCGTAGCGGTCTCTGAAATGCTCGGAGCGGTAGAGCGGCTTCCGGGCCAGCAGTCGCGCCAGGAGCGAGGCCCGGCCGGTGCGGAAGAGTGGCTCGGGGACCTGCCCATACTCGGCTCGGATGCGCCTCTCGTACTCCGCGAACTCCTCCGGCGGCCGGCCGAGGATGGACAGGTCCACGTCGCAAACGAGGGAGCCCACGGGATCGTCCGCGGGCCGGGCATGGTCGGTGAGGTGGATGAGGCGCGCCACCTCCCGAGCCCGCACCTCGGGGGCCCCGGCTTCGACGAGGGCACCGGCCGCCCATTCCGCGCTCCGCGCCTCGTTGCCGCCGGCGGCCGGGACGTACACCGCATCGTGGAACCAGAGCGCGCACTCCGCGAGGTCGCGAGCTTGCCCGGCGGCCGGAGCGGCGTCGAGTTGCTCCAGGCAATCCCGGAGGTGGTCCACTCCGTGATACCGTCGGTGCGGCTCCCGGTAGGCGTGAAGTAGCTGATCGAAGACGCCGCGCCCCTCGTCGGCCCCCATCCGTCTCCAGAGGCCGCCAAAGCGCTCGCGAAGCTGCGCGTCGCTCATCCCGCGAGGAACCACTTCGCCATCGGCCCCTGCGCCAGCCGCCAGCCCGCCAGCCGGTGCAGCACGGGCAGCGCCACCGCGCGCGCCGGCGACCGCCGCAACAGGGCCGCGAACCTGTCGTGGCGGTGCTTCACGCGAAGCCACCGGGCGAAGCGGGGAGACGCGTACGTCGGATCGATGATTCCGCGGGCCACGTGCTCGCCCGTCAGGAGCGCCGAATAGATCCCTTCGGCCGTCAGCGACGAGGGGACACCCGCTGCGTCTCCAGCGAGGTGGACGCCCCCGGCAAAGCGCAGCCCCCGAAACTCCACCTCCAGCGTCGCGCCCTCGAGCGGCTCACCATGGCCCGCGAGGCCCATGCGCTGCAGCCGGGCGTCCAGGTATTCGCGCAGCGCCGCCGGCCGGACAACGTGCTTTGAGGCGACGGCGCCGACCGAGGTGTAGTCGCCGTGCGGGAACACCCAGAAGTAGCCGCCGCCGAGTGCACCGTCGCACTCGACCCGAAGAGGCTCGAGCCGCATGCCGCGGAGGTTGTATTCCGCCGCGAAGTAGACCCGGGGTGAGGGCAGCTTGAGCGCCCGGCGCACGGCGGAGTCGGAGCCGTCGGCGCCGACCAGGTGTCGCCATCGCAGGCGCACTCCGCCGACGACCGCGGTCTTGCCCGCGAGGTCCAGCTCGCGGACCGGGCAGCCCGCTCGGACCTCGGCTCCTGCCGCGCGCGTCCACCCGGCCTGGTACCGGCCGAGCTCCCGGCGGGAAAGGGTGACGATTGTCGTGGTGTCCGGATCGAGCGTAACCGGATGCTCGGAGGCGAAGGCAATCCGTCCGATCCGTGCGAGGCCCGCGCCCTCCGGCAGACCGAGGCCGCGGAGGATGGCGACGGTCTTGGGCGTGAGCCCACCGGCGCAGGTCTTGGGCCCGATCTCGGCGCGCTTGTCGGCCACCAGCGCCTCGCGTCCGGCGTCGGCGATCACCTGGGCCGCGCGCAGGCCGGCCGGTCCCGCGCCGACGATCAGGTGTTCGACCGTCTCCATGCCTCGTCCTCGCGGATGCGTGCGGCGGCTTGGGCGCGCTGCGCGACGGTCGGATTGCGGGCCAGCCCCGTGCGTCGGAGCAACATCCGCGCCTTGCGATAGAGATCGGAGACCACATGGCCGGCCGGGAGCGCCCGCGTCCGGGGCAAGAGGAAGAAGTGGACGTGGCGCACCCGTTCGCCGTAGGTCGCGACGTAAGTGCGCTCCGGCCGCACCACCCTCTCGATGGCGGCGACGGCGGACTGCAACACCGGCCCGAGCGCCGCGGCCTCCGCCGCGCTGAGCTCGCCCAGCGACTCACAGTGACGCCGCACCTGCACGATCAGCTCACCGGGATCGGTCTGGGGGCCGGTGTGGTGGCTGACCAGCCAGAGCCCGTCATCATAGATGGGGCCGCCGGGAGCGGTGACGCGGCCGGCCACCTGGTCGCAGATGCTGCATGACGGTGTGGGCATGTTCGGCGGGAGCCTTGATGGAGTACGCCCGTAGGCTATCCGCCGGCGCGCCGCCGGGGAAGTGCACCGGGTGGCCGGGCTCGCTTGACGGTCCCGGATGCCGGGTCTAGCATTCGATTCCCGACAGCGGACGCCGGGCCCGGCGTCCGATCCCCGAGGTTCCATGAGAGGTGGTAGCCGGCCGTGTTCGATGGCTTGAAAGCCCGGCTGGACAGCCTTCTGCGCGATCGCGGCGGTGCGGACCATCGGGCCCACGCCGCCAGCCTGCGGGAGGCGCTGGTGGAGGCGCGGCTCGGCATCACCGAGATGCGCCGGGCCTTCGCTTCGGCCGAAGCCGAGCTGCAGTCGGAGCGGAAGCAGCTCGCCGATGCGGAGCGCAGGGGGCGCCTGGCCGCCGCGGTTCCCGACGCGGAGACCGTCGCGGTCGCGGAGCGCTTCGCGACCCGGCACCGCGAGCGGATTCAGGTGCTGGAGCGGAAGATCGTGGTCCAGCGGGACGAGTTGGCGCTCGCGGAGCGGGAGGTGCAGGAGATGACCGTCCAGTGGCACGAGGCGTCCCAGCGCGGGCCTCGCTCGGAGTCGCTCGACGCCGCGTGGCGGGACCTGGAGGCGGCGGGCGGTGTGCGCTCGTCGGACGAGTCCGACCGGATGGCGGCCGACCTCGACCGGCGGAAACGGGACGAAGCGATCGAGGCCCAGCTGGCGTACTTGAAGAAGAAGATGGGGAGGGACAAGCCGTGAGCCGAGCAAGCGTGAAGCAGAATGCATGTACGCTGGCCTTCCTGTTCGCTTCCTTTTCACCGTTGACCGTTCACCTCTCACGCCTTTCTGCCCAATCCCCCACCACGCCTCCGGCGCACTTCCTGAAGCTGGCTCACACCTACAGCATCGTCGCTTGGGATTCCGCCACTGGCGACCTCGGCGTCGTGGTGCAGTCGAAGTTTCCCAACGTCGGCGGCATCGTGCCGTGGGCGCGGGCGGGCGTCGGCGCGGTGGCCACGCAGAGCCTCAGCAACACCGCCTACGGGGAGCGGGGGCTCGACTTGCTGGCCGACGGCGCGACCGCGGAGGAGGCGCTCCGGGCGGTGATGCGATCGGACACGATGCTTCAGGATCGGCAGGTCGGCATCGTGGATGCTCGGGGGAACGCCGCCAGCTTCAGTGGCGCGAACACCTTCGACTGGAGCGGGGGCCGGGTGGGCGCCCCCGGGGGCAGGGGCAGCCTCGCGGGAGGAAAGGAGCAGGTGCTCGTGGGCCGGGGATACAGCGCCCAGGGCAACATCATCGTGTCCGGCCAGACGGTGAAGAATCTCGCGGAGACTTTCGAGCGGACCAGCGGCGGGCTCGCGGACCGGCTGGTGGCGGCGCTCAAGGCCGGCCAGGCAGGCGGGGGCGACAAGCGTGGCATGCAGTCGGCCGCGCTCCTCGTCGTCCGCAAGAACGGGGGATACCTCGGCGCCAACGACCGCTTCATCGATATCCGGGTGTATGATGCCGCCGATCCCATCGCGGAGCTGGAGCGGCTGCTGGCCCTGCACAAACTGCACTTCTTCCCCAGCGAGACGCGGGACCTGATGCCGATCACACCGGAAATCGTCGCGCAGCTGGAACCGATCCTGCTCGCCGAGCCCGCGGGACAGCCTCAGAAGTGGCTGACCGGGAAACTAGGCAGGGCGGATCGCCGGTTTCTCGAAGCGCTCCGGAATTTCATGTACTGGGAGAACTACGACGTGCGGGTGAGGATGGACGGGAAGATCGACCGAGTCGTGCTGGACGATATACTCAAGAAGAGAAAGCGATAGATCACCTTGGCTACCCCCGCCGCTCACCCCGCCACACCCGCCGAGGGGCAGCGCGACACCCGGTTCTTCGGGCATCCGCGCGGGCTCTCGACGCTCTTCTTCACGGAGATGTGGGAGCGCTTCAGCTACTACGGGATGCGCGCGCTCCTCATCCTCTTCATGACGGCGTCGGTCGCGAGCGGTGGGCTGGGCTTCGACACCGCGAAGGCCGGCGCCATCTACGGGACGTACGTCTCCCTGGTCTACATCACCTCGCTCCCCGGTGGGTGGCTCGCCGACCGCTTCCTCGGCCAGCGGCGCGCGACGCTCTACGGCGGCGTGCTGATCATGCTGGGTCATATCTGCCTCGCGATTCCGACATTGGCCTCCTTCTATTCCGGGCTTGGCTTGGTGACGCTCGGAACCGGCCTGCTCAAGCCGAATATCAGCACCATGGTGGGCGCACTCTACACCCCGGAAGACGAGCGCCGTGACGCGGGCTTCTCCCTCTACTATATGGGGATCAACACCGGGGCATTCATCGCGCCGCTGGTTTGCGGGTGGTTTGCCCAGAGCGAGCAGTTCCGCCGTGTCCTTGGCAGCTTTGGTATGGCTCCCGAGAGCTCGTGGCACTGGGGCTTCGCCATGGCCGCGGTAGGGATGTTCTTCGGGCTGGTGCAGTACCTGAGCGGGTGGAAGCATCTGGGCAGCGCGGGCATGTACCCCGCCCCGGCCGAGTCGCCCGAGGCGGCCGCGGCGCAGCGGCGGCTCCTCCGGGTCGGTGCTGCGGTTCTCGCCGGCGGAGGCGTCCTCCTGGCGATCCTTTCGCGGGCGGGCGTCGTGAACATCACCGCGCAGGGTGTCAGCAACGCCCTCGGCGTCGTCCTGCTGCTCACCACCGTGGCTTTCTTCCTCTGGCTCTTTCTCGCCGGCCGGTGGACGACCGAAGAGCGCAAGCGGCTGTTGGTCGTCCTCGTGTTGTTCGTTGCCGCCATAATCTTTTGGTCGGTGTTCGAGCAGGCGGGCTCCACGCTCAACCTCTTCGCCCAGCGGGCCACTCGCACCGAGGCGTTCGGCGTCCCCTTCCCGCCGAGCTGGCTGCAGTCGGTGGCGCCGTTCTCACTCGTCGTGCTGGCTCCGGTGTTCGCCTGGATCTGGATCCGGATGGGCAAACGCGATCCCTCGAGCCCGACCAAGTTCACCATCGGACTGGTTTGTGTCTCGCTCAGCTTTGCCATTCTGGTATTCCCGGGAGCGGCGGCGGAGCAGGGGATCCGGGTCAGCCCTCTCTGGCTGGTTGCGACCTACCTCTTGCACACGATCGGGGAACTCTGCCTCAGCCCGGTGGGCCTCAGCGCCATGACCAGGCTGGCGCCCGCAAGGATCGTGGGACTCACCATGGGGGTCTGGTTCCTGGCCCTGTCAGTCGGCAACTATCTTGGCGGGCGAGTAGCGGGACTGTACGAGTCGTTCTCCCTGCCGCAGCTCTTCGGCGCCGTGGCGCTGTTCGCGGCCGCGGCGGCCCTGGTGCTGGCGCTCCTCATCAGGCCGATCCGACGGATGCTGGCGCGGTGACGGCATAGACCAGCACCTCGCCGACGTCGTCGTCTTCGTCGGCCGCGACGGGGCGCATGCCGATATTCTCGGCCACCCGGAGCGCGGGGGTGTTCCACACCGGGGCGAGCGCGCGCACCTCCCGCACACCAGGCTGGCCGAACGCCCACGAGACCAACGCCCGCACCGCCTCCGTGGCGTAGCCGCGTCCCTCATAGTCGCCGTAGATGGCGTAGCCCACCAGCAGCGCACCGTCATGACTCACCGGGCCACCGAACGCCACCGAGCCCACCGCCTCACCGGATTCCCGATGCACGATCAGCCAGTTCCACCACCGCGCCTCGGCGGGCCGTGCCCGAAGGCGGTCGCGGACGACAGGTAGCGCGTCGGCCATATAGGGCGGTGCCGTCGGCTGGCGGAACCGGGCACCGGTGAGGGCGGTGAGACGGGTGCCGTCCCCGGCGATGAGCGCCTCGATCGCGTCGACGCCCATCGGAGTGAGGTCGAGGCGGGGTGTGCTGACGGAAGGATCTGGCATGGGATCACCTCGAAAGGAAAGATGCCTGGACAATCTTCATGCTGAGGCGGACCTCCGCCAAAGCCCCGCTCCCAGCCCGTCGGCCGGCCCTCGCTTGAACACTCGAAAGAGATAGACCAGCGACGGCGCCAGCACCAGCGCCCCGAGCCCCAGGGCCCCGGCGTCCGTCAGTCCCGCTCACGGTGGCCGATCGCCCTGAGGTAGCGCCGGGCCGAATACCGCACGGCATGCCCGGCGGCCTCCAGCACGTTCTTTCCCGTCCAGCCACCGTAGATCTGTTCGAACTCGAACGGCGCGACCGCGTCCACGATTGCACCGACCGCCCGTGCGTCGAGGGGGATCAGGTTGGGATAGCTGTACATGAAGCTGACGGTGCGCCGATCCTGCGCAACCATGATCGAATCGCCGGTGAGGAGCGCGCCGAGTCCGTCGCCGCCCTGGGCCCAATGCAGCACCGTGCTCCCCGCGAAGTGTCCGCCACAATGGATCAGGGTGATGCCGGGATCGACCTGGAGTGAATCACCGCCCCAGTGCACGATGGCCGGATCGTCGCGCATCACCCACGCGCGGTCGGCCTCGTGCAGATAGATCGGGATCCCACCCAGGGCCCGGCTCCACTCGACCATGGACGCGTAGAAGTGGGGATGGGAGATCGCCATCGCGCGTACCCCTCCGAGCTCACCCAGCCGCGTCACCACCGCGTCGTCCACCAGGCTGGTGCAGTCCCACACGAAGCCGCCACCGATGCCGCGCAGGTGCAGCGCCCGCTGGCCGATGCCGAAGGAAGGATCGATGCCGATTCCGGTGAGGCCGGGGCCTTCGGGTTCGAGGCGGCTGCGGTGGTCGCTCCGAAGCTGGTCGAGCGTGGTCCATTGTTGTCCCTGCCATCCCGTGTACTGCCGCTCCTCCGAGCAGATGACGCACGATGTCGGTGGGGAGGACGAGTCCTGGTACTGAACCCCGCAAGTGGTGCAGATGAAGTTCGACATGCCCGGAAAGGTAAGCGAAGGCGATAGGTTTCTTCGACGGGCGGCACACGGCCGCCCCAATCCGGAGGAGACCATGGCCGTCTGCGAAGTCTGTGGCAACGACTACTACCTCGCGTTCCAGGTCGTCGCCGCTGGACATACCCATACGTTCGACAGCTTCGAGTGCGCGATCCACAAGCTGGCACCGGTCTGCCAACACTGCCGCTGCAAGATCGTGGGTCACGGCATCGAGGCCAACGGCACCTTCTACTGCTGCGCGCACTGCGCGCGACGGCAGGGCGTCACGACGGTGGCCGATCACGCCTGACCGATGAAGCTCGCGACGTTTCCGTCCCCGCAGGCGTTCCGCACCTGGCTCGCCAAGCATCACGGGGCGAGACGGGAAGTCGTGGTGCGCTGCTTCAAGGCGCAGGCGAAGCAAAAGGGTCTTACCTACCTCGAGGCGGTGGACGAGGCGCTGTGCTTCGGCTGGATCGATGGGGTGAGGCGAAGGGTCGATGCCGATACCTTCAGCGTCAGGTTCACCCCCCGCAAGCCGAAGAGTGTCTGGAGCAAGGTGAACATCCGAAAGGCGGCCGCGCTCGAGGCCGCGGGGCGGATGCGGCCGGCCGGACGAGTGGCGTTCGCAGCGCGGATGGAGCGGGGCTCGAAGCGATACTCCTACGAGTCGAAGCCGCATACTCTCGACCCGACGTTCCAGCGGGAGCTCAAGGGCGACCGCGAGGCCTGGCGCTATTTCACCTCGCAGCCCCCGTGGTACCGGCGGACCAGCGTCTTCTGGGTCATGGAAGCGAAGCGGGAGGCGACCCGCGCCCGGCGGTTCACCATCCTGCTGGGCTGCTCGGCGAAGGGAGAATGGATTCCGTTGCTGAGGCGGTGACTATACCCATTGACATTATATCCACCACGGGTATAATCGCGGGATGCGCGACGCCGACCCGACCGATCCGTTCCTCCCGCTCGCTCCCGCCGCCTTCCACATCCTGGTCGCCCTCGCCGATGATGACCGCCACGGGTACGCGATCATCCAGGAGGTCGCCGCGCGGACCGGAGGGGAGGTGACGCTCAGCGCGGGCACGCTCTACCGCACGATTCAGCGCCTCCTGGAGCAGGGCCTCATCCTCGAGACCGATGAACGGCCTGCCCCCGAGCTCGACGACCAACGCCGGCGCTACTACCGCATCACCCCGCGCGGCCGCGGCGCGGCGGGCGCCGAGGCGCGGCGACTGGAACGGCTGGTGAAGCTCGCCCGCGCGCACGGCGTCATGCCGGCAAGGGCGTGATGGGCCTCTACCGCGCCCTCCTGCTGCTCTGCCCCAAGTCCTTTCGCGCCGAGTATGGCGGGGAGATGTGCGCCATCTTCGAGCAGCGCCTGCGCGCCGCGGGAGGCGCGTCGGATCGGGCGCTCGTCCGGCTCAGCGCGGCCGGCGACCTGCTGTTAACGGCCGCCGCCACTCACTGGGACCTCGCGCGGCAGGATCTCAAGTTCACCACCCGTTCCCTCTGGCGCACGCCGGGCTTCGCTCTCACCGCGGTGCTGGTAATCGCGCTGGGCATCGGCGCCAATACCGCAGCGTTCTCCGTCGCCGACTTCGTCCTGCTGCGGCCGCTGCCGTACCCGGAGTCCGACCGGCTGGTGAAGCTCTGGGAGGCGGTGCCCGGCTACCCGCGGATCGAGGTCTCTCCGGCCAACTATCGCGACTGGAAGTCGGCGAGCAGCGCGTTCCAGGATATGGGCGCGTACAACGCGATCGAGCTGAACATGGTGGGAGAGGGCGAGCCCGACCGGTTGGAAGCCGCGACCGTCACATCCGAGGTCCTTCCACTGCTGCGGGTGGAGCCCGTGCTGGGCCGGACCTTCACCCCTGACGACGATCGCGCCGGTGCGCCCGGTACCGTGTTACTGGGTCATGGGCTGTGGCAGTCCCGCTTCGGCGGTGATGCCGGCGTCCTCGGCCGAAAGATCCTGCTCGACGGCGCGCCCCACGTCGTGATCGGCGTGATGCCGCGCGGCTTCCACTTTCCTCACCGCGGGGTTTCGCTGTGGACGCCGCTCGCCTTCCGGCAGGACGCCTTCGAGGACCGGGACGACAATTACCTCAAGTTGCTGGCGAGGCTCCGCCCTGGGGTGTCGTTCGAGGAGGCCCAGGCGGAGATGACGGTGATCGCCGGACGGCTCGAGCGGGAGTACCCCAAGGAGAATGAGCAGACCGGCGCCACGGTCATCCGGCTGCGCGACGAGCTGCCCCAGCAGTCTCGACTCCTGCTTCTGGCGCTCTGCGGGGCGGCCCTCTGCATCCTCCTCGTCGCCTGCGCCAACCTGGCCAGTCTGCTCCTGGCCCGCACGCTCGCGCGCCAGAAGGAGCTGGCGCTTCGGACCGCGCTGGGCGCCGGCCGCGAGCGGCTGGTGCGGCAGCTCCTCACCGAGAGCGTCCTCCTCGCGATGGTGGGGGGCGGACTTGGCGTGCTGGCCGCGGTAGCGGTGGTCCCGCTGCTGGCGCGATTGGTCCCCAGAATCCTGCCGATTGGCCAGGCGCCTTCCCTCGACCTCAGAGTGCTGCTCTTCGCCGGGCTGATCACGGGCATCACGGCCATTTGTTTCGGCGTCCTTCCGGCGCTCCGCGCCGGCAGCGACACCGGGTTCGAGGGGCTCCGCGAAGGGGCCAGATCGGGTGGCGGAAGGAAGCAGCGACTCCGTTCCGTGCTGGTCGTCGCCGAGGTGATGGCCTCGGTCGTGCTCCTGGTCTCGTCGGGGCTGCTGCTCCGGGCGCTTTGGCGCATCCAGGCGGTGGATCCTGGCTTCCGGTCCGAAGGGGTGCTCACGCTGCGGACGGCACTGCCGCTCCCGAAGTACGACAGCACCGCGCGGAGGGTGGAGTTCTACCGGCGGGTGCTGACCGAAGTGAGCGCGCTGCCGGGCGTGGAGCGCGCGGGCTACATCAGCTTCCTGCCGATGGCCATGGGGGGCGGCATCTGGTCGGTGACCGTAAAGGGCCAGCCGATCGAACGGCAGGGAAACAACTCCGCCAGTCTGCGGTACGTCACGCCGGGTTTCTTCGAGACGCTGGAGATACCGCTTCGCGCCGGACGGCTGGTCGCGGAGGCGGACCGGTTCGACAGCCCGTCCGTCGCGGTCGTGAGTCAGTCCTTCGCGCGGCGCTACTGGCCGGGTGCGGATCCGCTTGGCCGCGTTTTTGATTTCGCGCTCCAGGAGCGGACCGTGGTGGGCGTCGTGGGTGACGTAATGGTGCGAGGGCTCGAGCAAACCAGCGAGCCGCAGGTATATCTCCCGGCCACCCAGGTTCCCGACGGCTCCATCATCTTCTACATCCCGAAGGATCTGGTCGTCCGTTCCTCGACCGATCCGGCGGCCCTGGTCCCGGCGATTCGCGACATCGTCCGGAGGGTCGATCCCGAGCAGCCCATCTCCAGCGTGCGAATGATGGAGGAGATCGTCGCCGACGTGACCGCGTCCCGGGCCGTGCAGGTGCGGCTGCTCGGATCGCTGGCGGCGCTGGCGCTGTTGCTGGCCGGGGTGGGCATCCACGGGCTCTTGTCGTACACGGTCTCGAACCGGGCCAGGGAGCTCGGCGTCCGCATGGCGCTGGGCGCGCAGCGGCGTGACATCATGAGGATGGTCATGGTGCAGGGCATTCGATTGGCAGCCGGCGGCGTGGTGATCGGTCTGGGGCTGGCCTACGTCGCGGCGCGTGCGATGGCGGCGTTGCTCGCCAGCGTAGGCCCGGCGGACGCCGCGACGCTCGCGGCGGTAGGCGGCCTGTGTCTCGCGATGGCAATCGCAGGGTGCTTCTTTCCGGCGCTCCGGGCGGTCCGGAGCGACCCGATGGCCGCCATCAGGGCGGAGTGAGGAGGGCCCGAACCGTCGCCAGGGTGTCGGCGTCCTCCGCCCGCTTGTCGGCGCGCCACCGAGCCATGCGCGGAAAGCGTACCGCGATGCCCGACTTGTGGCGCGACGAGGCCTGGATTCCCTCGAAGGCGAGCTCGAAGACCAGCTGGGGCTTCACCACTCGCACCGGCCCGTGCTTCTCCAGCGTGTTCCGCCGCACGAAGACGTCCACCCGGCGAATCTCCTCGTCGGAAAGGCCGGAATAGGCCTTGGCGAATGGGACCAGGGTATCGCCCTCCCAGACGCCGAAGGTATAGTCGGTGAAGAGCCCCGCTCGGCGTCCGCTTCCCGGCTGGGCGTATATCAGCACGGCGTCCACGCTGTAGGGCGCCACCTTCCACTTCCACCAGTCGCCCTTCCGCCGCCCCACTCCGTACTCGCTGTCCCGGCGCTTGAGCATGAGGCCTTCCGCTCCGACCTCTCGTGCGCGACTCCGGGCACCGGTCACTTCGTCCCACGTCGCGGCGTCGACCGTCGGGGAGAGGGCGAGCCGCCCGGCCGACGGCGTCGCGGCGAGAAGAGCGCCGAGCTGGCGGCGCCGCGTGGTGAACGGGGCGGTGCGGATGTCCTGCCCCGCCTCCTCGAGCAGGTCGTAGGCGACGAGCACCACCGGCACCTCGGCGAGAATCTTGCGGGTCAGGGCCTTCCGGCCGATCCGCCGCTGCAGCTGCGCGAAGGGCAGAGGTTTGTCGCCGACCCACGCGAGCAGCTCGCCGTCGAGCACCGTGCCTTCGGGGAGCAGGGCGCCGACTTCCTCTACTTCGGGAAATCTCCCGCTCAACAGCTCCTCGCCTCGGGACCAGAGAAAGATTCTGCCTGCCCGCCGGATGAGCTGTGCCCGGATGCCGTCCCATTTCCATTCCGCGACCCACTGCTCGGCGGCGCCCAACTCCTCCAGCGCTCCCTCCAGCGGATACGCCAGGCAGAAGGGGTAGGGCCGGCTCACATCGGCATCGCGCAGGTCGGGTGCGAGGAGACGGGCGAAGAACTCCGGGGTCGGGTCCCACCCACCCATCAGCCGGTGCGCGATCGCGCCCTCGGGTACGCCGCTGACGAGCGACAGCGCCCGCTCGACCAGACGAGACGAGGCGCCGACCCTGAACGAGCCGGTGATGAGCTTGTTCCAGACGAACCGCTCCCGCCTGCCGAGCTCGCCCCAGGCCCGCAGCATTCCCTCTCGCTGCACCGCGTCCTCCTGTCCTGTGAGCGGCAGGAGTCGTTCTTCCACCCAGTGGGCGAGCGACCGATCGTTCGGGCCGCCGGTGTCCGGGAGCAGCAGGGTGATCGTCTCGGCGAGATCGCCCACCGCGGCGTAGCTCTCCTCGAACAGCCAGGGAGGGATTCCCACCGCTTCCGCCGCCCAGGCGGCCAGCTTGGGTGCGGACACCAGGCGCTTGGGTCGCCGCCCGATGAGGTAGTGCACCGCCCAGGCAGAATCGGCGGGAGGCGCGGAGCGGAAATATGTCGCCAGCGCCGCGATCTTCTCGCTGGTGGCCGTCGTCTCGTCCAGCGCTGTGTACAGGCGGGCGAACTCTCTCACCCGGTCGTCTCATCCTCTTGGCTCGCGGCGTCGTCGTCCACGTCGCCCTCGAACCTGGTCTGCACCGCGCTCGCATCCAGGCCCCGTTCCCGCAGCCAGCGAACCACTGGGCCGGTGAACCCATGCGTCACCCACACCCGCTCCGCGCCGGTCGCCTCCACGGCGGCCAGCAGGCTCGGCCAGTCCACGTGATCCGACAGCGGAAAGCCGCGGTCGAGTGACCGGCGACGCCGCGCGCCGCGCACCACCATCCATCCCGAGGCGAGTGCCGTGGCGTGGGTGCCGAACCGGCGGGTCCAGGTCGACCCGTCGGCCGACGGCGGGCGCGAGGACGATGGCCCGCGACCGATCGGCGCGCCGATCGACGGCGGCGGCGTGGGTCGTGGGCGGGAGTGGTACGCCCGCGGTACGGTAGACCGCGGTCATCCGCTCCACCGCGCCATGCGTGAGGATCGGACCCAAAGTCGGGGTCCAAGCCGGCGAGCAGCCGCTGGGCCTTCCCGAGCGCGTAGCCGATAGAGGAGACTGGCTTTCCCCGACGTCTGGTTGCCGCGCCACCACGCATTGATCTCGCCGAGCACTTCCTCTTGCGGCGGCCACCGGTAGATCGGGAGACCGAAGGTGGACTCGGTGACGAAGGTGTGGCAGCGGACCGGTTCGAACGGCGTGGTGGTGGGATCCGGGTCGGTCTTGTAGTCGCCCGAAACGACCCACACCTCTCCGCCGTGCTCGACGCGCACCTGGGAGGAGCCGAGGATGTGGCCGGCCGGATGGAGCGAGACGCCGACTCCGTGAATGGAGATCGCGCTCACCGTACGGCAGGGCGGCGACCCGGGCCTCGGGCTCGAGGCGGCTTCGCAACACGCCCGCCCCTTCGGCCGATGTGAGATAGGCCCGGCACCCCCAGGCCACGTGGTCGCCGTGGGCGTGGGTGACCACGGCACGGTCCACGGAGCTCCACGGATCCACGTAGAACTCGCCCGCCTCGCAGTAGAGGCCGCTATCGGTCAGGCGGAGCAAGGTCATGGGGCCGGGGCGTCCCGCTCAGCCGCGCTCGATCACCCCGCACACGAGCCGTGCGCCCGAGCTGCCGCTCGGATCGGTCTTCTGATCGTCCGGACCGGCATGGATGACGAGCGCCCGCTTCTGCGGCCCGATCATGGACTCCGAGCCCTGAACCGGGAGATTCGCCGGCACCGTGAACGTCGTGTCGGCGCTCCCGTCGGCTTCCACGTTCAAGTTCGGAAGGTCACCCGCATGCGGCCCTTTCGGATTCAACATGCCGTGCTGCTTCGAGGCGGGATTGAAATGGCTGCCGGCGGATTCGAACGCGGGAGGAGTGCAGGCACCCGTCTCGTGGATGTGCATGCCATGCTGCCCGGGTGAAAGCCCGGACACGCTGATTCCCATCTCTTCCTTGCCGCCCGACTCGGAGAACGTCGCCAGCCCAACCCGCGTACCCGAGGTGTCGAAGAGGCTCGCGCTGGCGATCGGATCGGGAAGCTTGGCCCCGCCGGGCCCGCGCGGCTGGCCGCCGCAGGCGGCGAGCGCGATGGCCGCGAGCAATGCCGCGGCGCGATGCTGGAGCATGTCGGACTCCTGTGTGCCGGACGGCGGGGCCTAGCCCTTCCGCCGCTCGTAGGTTCCCATGGTGGTCCCCTGGGCCAGGACGTGGCCCGCCATCGCCGCATCGAGATCGGAGCGGTTGACGCCGGGAGGAAGGTTGAGCGCCGTGTCCAGCGCGTACAGCCGGAAGAAGTAGCGGTGCGGCTTGCCGCGCGGCGGGCACGGCCCCGCGTAGCCGAGGTTGCCGCCGTCGTTGAGCCCCTGCCTGGCACCGGACGGCAGCTCGGGTCGGGGTGGCATGCCCAGTCCTATCTCGATGGTGTCGGCCGGAAGGTTCCAGAGGACCCAGTGAACCCAGGTGCCGCGCGGAGCGTCGGGATCGTCACAGATGAGCGCAAAGGTGCGCGTCTCCACCGGCGCGCCGGTCCATGCGAGCGGGGGCGAGAGATCCTCCCCGTCGCAGGCGTGCCGGACGGGTATCGACTCCCCGTCGCGGAAGGCGGCGCTGGTAAGGGCCAGGTGCCGCGTCGGCGAATCGTCGCGAGGTGCGGTCATGTGACTGCCCTTTCAAATTGCCACCATGGGCCCACGCTGCTGTGGGTCGTGCCGTTGCCGGGAAAGCTAGCATTCGCGGTCCACTTGCCAATCGTGAGGCAGCAGCGCGTTCGACAACGTGAGCGGGCTCACAGAACTGGAACGGCAAATCGGCAGCTTTCTAAGGGTTCCACCAACCCTGCGCGAGCCTGAAAGGGTCATCGCGCCCCACCTTACAAGTCCGAGGAGTCGAACATGCGAAAGGGCGGACTCCTGGTCGGCATGGCGATCGGCGCCGGCTTGGTCTATCTCCTCGACCCCGAGTCGGGCGAGCGCCGGAGGGACCGGCTGCGGACGCGGCTCCAGGATCGCCTGGGCGGCGATGAGGGGACCGGCCGTTTCGACGGAGACCCCGATCGGCCGCTACGGATCGAGGAACGGGCGACATTCTCGGACTGCAATCCGCGACCTTGCAGCACAGGTCGGGCCCGAGTGCTTTGGACCGAATGGTGGCCCTCGCCGGTGGCGTGCTCACGCTCTACGGGCTCGCTCGCCGGGGAATCATCGGGACCGCGGCGAGGACCGTGGGCGCGGGCATGCTGTGGAGCGAGATCCGCGAGTCGCGGGACCCGGCCCCGCGGCCAACCCGCGAGCGACGCAGAACGGTGGACATCCAGAAGACCGTGTTCGTCGCGGCGCCGGTCGAGCGGGTGTACGAGTTCTGGTCGGACTACGAAAATTTCCCCCTGTTCATGTCGAACGTCCGGGAGGTGCAGGATCTCGGCGGCGGCCGGTCGCACTGGGTGGTGAGCGGGCCCGGCGGCATGCCTATCGAATGGGACTCGGTGCTGACGGAACAGGTTCCGGGCGAGACCATCGCATGGCGCAGCCGTCCGGGGTCCATGCTGGAGAACGCGGGCGCGGTGCGGTTCAGCCCCGACGGCGCGGGCACCCGGGTGGACCTCCGCTTCTGCTACAACCCGCCCGCGGGCGGCGCGGGACAGGCAGTGGCCGAGCTGCTGGGCGCCGACCCGCGGGCCAAGCTGAACGAGGATCTCGGGCGGCTGAAGGCGCTGCTCGAGGGGAGTGAGCATTGAGCTCCCGGCTCACCGTCCTGGCGGCCGGGGCCCTCGCCGGGTGGATGGCGGTCAAGCTCCGCCGCAGCGGGGGTCCTTCTCCTTCCAGGACAAGACCGTGCTGATCACGGGTGGGTCGCGTGGGCTCGGGCTGGTTCTGGCCCGCGATGCGGCGGCGGAAGGGGCCAGGGTGGCGATCTGCGGACGGGATCGTGGCGGCCCTGGAGCGGGCCGCCGCCGCGCTGGAGCGGATCGGAGCCACCGTGATTGCCGTCCCGGCCGACATCACCGAGCGGGAATCGGTCCGCGCCCTGGTGGAGACCGTGGCGAAGGCGCTGGGGCCGATCGACGTGCTCATCAATAATGCGGGGGTGATCGAGGTCGGCCCCTCGGAGACGATGGCCCTCTCCGACTACGAGGAGGCCATGGCGACCAATTTCTGGGGCATGGTCTATCCCACGCTCCAGGTCCTCCCTTCGATGCGCGAGCGCGGCGGCGGACGGATCGTCAACATCACCTCCATCGGCGGCAAGCTCGGCATCCCGCACCTGCTGCCGTACAGCGCCAGCAAGTTCGCCGCCGCTGGGTTTCTCCCAGGGACTCCGCGCGGAAGTCAAGAGGCGAGGGCGTGGCGGTGACGACCGCCATTCCCGGCCTGATGCGGACCGGCAGCCCTCGCAATGCGATTTTCCGTGGCAGGCACCGCGCCGAGTATGCGTGGTTCAGCATCGCTGACTCGCTGCCCGGTGTGTCCGTCAGCGCAGACGAGGCGTCGCGGCGGATTCTCTCCGCCGCGCGCCGGGGAGACGCGGAAGTGCTCTTCCCCGCCGCGGCCAGGCTCGCGGTGATCGCGTCGGCGGTGGCACCGAACCTGACCGCCTCCGCACTCGCCCTCGCCGACCGCCTGCTGCCGGACGCGCCGGGAGGCAGCACCGAACGCAAGAGCGGCAAGGACATCCAGTCCGGCTTCTCTCCCTCCTGGCTCACCAGGCGGGGGGACGAGGCCGCGCGACGATACAACCAGGTTGCGCCCGCCGAGGGCTCGAGCGCATGAGCCGGATGTCGGCGGGCAGAGAGGATTCGAGATGACGGCGACGTACAACGGGATCGGCCACACCGAGAAATGGGAGCATCTTCGCCGGCCGCCGCCGGCCGGCGCCGAGGTCAACGTGGGTCGACGCGAGCGTTGGATCTCGGCCGCCGCGGCCGCCGCCGTCGTGGCGTACGGGCTCCGCCGGCGGCGCGGTCGCCGCCTCCTCCTGCCGATCGCCGGGGCCCTCCTGGGACGGGCGGTGAGTGGGCGCTGTCCGGTGAACGGGATGCTGGGGCGGAACTCCGCTCGGGGTGACGACCCGTCGAGCCCGGTCACCAGCGTGCGCAGGGGCGGAGGAGTACGGGTGGACGAGAGCATGATACTCAACCGGCCGAGAGGCGAGGTCTACCGATTCTGGCGCAACCTCGAGAACCTGCCTCGCTTCATGGACCATCTCGAGGCCGTCACGGTGGTGGACGAGCACCGGTCCCACTGGACCGCGAAGGGGCCTGCGGGGAGCAGGGTGGAGTGGGATGCGGTGATCCACAACGAGATTCCCAACGAGATGATCGCCTGGCGCTCGCTGGAGGGATCCGAAGTGGACAACGCCGGCTCGGTGCACTTCATGCCCACCGAGAACGGCGACACCGAAGTTCGGGTGGTATTGCGGTACGACCCTCCCGCCGGCAAGCTCGGCGCCGCCGTCGCGCGCCTTTTCGGGGAGGATCCGTCCCGCCAGGTCGCGGAGGACTTGCGGAGGCTCAAGCAGGTCGTCGAGGCCGGCGAAGCCGGGTGACCTACGACTGCATCATCGTGGGCGGCGGCCCCGCCGGGCTGAGCGCGGCGCTCATGCTCGGTCGGTGTCGCCGCCGAATCTTGCTGTGTGATGTCGGAGAGCAACGCAACATCCTCGCCCGTGAAATCCACGGCTATCCCACCCGCGACGGCACCCCGCCGGCCGAGTACCTGCGAAAGGCCAGGACGGAGCTCGGGCGCTATGACACCATCGAGTGTCGCGAGCTCGAGATCGTGGAGGCGACGAAAGAGGGCCGCGGCTTCGTCCTCTGCGCCGCCGACGGCACCCGGCTCTCCAGCCGTAAGCTCCTACTCGCCACCGGTGTCGTGGACGAGCTCCCCGAGCTCGATGGACTCGAGGAGCTCTACGGCATCAGCGTGCACCACTGTCCCTATTGCGACGCTTGGGAGTGGCGCGATCAGCCGCTGGCCGTGTACGGTGGGGCCGAGCAGGGGCCTGGCCTCGCGCTGAACCTGACCGCCTGGTCGGACGACGTGCTGTTGTGCACCGGCGGCTCCGCGCTTCCCCAGGAAGCGACGGCTCGACTGGCTGCTGCGGGAGTTCAAGTGCGGGACGAGCCGGTGCTCCGGCTCGAGGGGAGGCTCGGGCTGCTCGAGCGCATCGTGTTCGCCGGCGGCGACGCGGTCTCCCGGCGCGCCCTCTTCATCTGCAACGGCCAGCGGCAGCGGAGCCCGCTGGCCGAGCGTTTGGGCTGCCGCTTCACCGAGAGGGGGGCGGTCGACACCGGCAAATGCGAGGCCACGAACGTGTCCGGACTCTACGTCGCGGGGGATGCGTCGAAGGAGGCACAGTTCGTGGTCGTGGCCGCGGCCGAGGGCGCCGAGGCCGGAATGGCTATCCACAAAGCGCTGATGGAGGAGGACCTGGTTCAGAACAGCAGCTCCACCCCCAGCCGCGCCAGCCGCGGCGTCCCGTAGGCGAAGATCGGCTGCGCGTAGTCGCTCGCGGCCGCCAGATACATCGGAAACAACTCCTCGCGCGTCGCCACGAATCCGTCGCCATTGAGATCCGCGGCAGCCCGGTACCGGGCCGACTCGAAGGGAATCGGATCCGGGTTCGCCGCGTATGCCGCTTCCGCCATGCGCTGGATCGCGACCTCGTCGGCCAGAGGCTCGCCAGTATCGCGCCGCACCGCGACGACGTTTCGCCGGTTGAGCAGGTTCCGGATGTCCAGGTAGATGCCGCCCGTGGTGCCGCCGAGCCGTGATCGAGCGGCGGACCAGGAGGTCGAGCGAGGATGTGTTGGGCAGCCGGGAGCCGTTGGGCAGGCCTGACCAGCGAATCACCGGTGCTGTCGCTCATCGAGAACGGAAGGCCGGAGGCCAGCCGGAGGATGACGGCGCCCTCGAGCCCGGCGAGCGGCCGCACCCCGGCGATGGCCGGGCCGGCTCGTCGGGCACCTTGCCCGCGGGCGATGGCGGTCAGCGTGTGCCGCTGGTCGAAGTCGAGCGGGAACTCGGCCCGCGCCGGGCGGGTGGTGTCGCCGGTGATCGGGTCCACCACGATCAGCCGGTTGAGCAGGAATGGGTCCGTCGCCGTGGCCTTCGCTTCCTGCAGCGTGTACGCCAGGCGGAAGCCGACGCCGCCACGCAGCTCGCGCTCCAGCAGCAGCTCGACGCCCTCGACGGTGCCGGCGTCGGAATTGCCGAAGATCGTGGAGTCCGGGTTCACGCCCGAGCGGCACCGAGGCGACGAGTCCGGTCGAGCCGCTTGACGTAGACGCCGACCCGCACCGAGAGCTCCTCCTTCGGCCGCACCCGGACGCTCAGCTCGTACTGGGTGGCCTGCTCGAAGCCCAGGTTCGGATTGCCCCGGCGGAAGCGGCCGGTGCGCGTGGTGTCGTCGAACGCCGCATCCACCAGGAACTGGTAGTCCGGCGCCTGGCTGAAGCGGCCGTAGCTCGCGACCACCGTCGCGCCGCTCAGCACGGTGCTGACGGCGAATCGGGGGCTCACCGAGCTCTGGGCGCCGCGCGCCTCGCCGGGCAGGCTCGCTGCCCGCGTCGAACTGGTCGTAACGCAGCCCGGCGGTCACCGCGATGTCCTCGATCCGCATCTGCGCCTTCGACGTACGCCGCGGCGCTGCGCGGGCGAGAAGGCGGACCGCGCCGGCGGCCGGCACAGTGTCGCCGACCGGCAGGAAGCCGAACGCGCGCTGATAGGTGCGCACCTGCTGCGCCGACGTACTCGCCGCCGGCGTACAGATCCAGGCCCGGCATCCCGCCGATCGTGCCGTCGAGCTGGAACCGAGTCTCGCCGAACCGGTTCCAGCGCCAGCTCACCGCGCGAGCCGCCGCCCTGGAAGAAGGCCGGCACGCCCCACGGCGTCGCGGACGCTCGGCGTCCGGCTCGCGCAGTCCCGGGATCGGGGCGGGCGACGGTGCTCTGCGCCCGGGCCAGATCCTCGCCGACGAAGTGGAAGCGGGACCCGGTGAGGGCGCCGAAGGCGTAGTCCGGCTGCTCCACCAGCTCGCCGCGGACGAACTCGCGCACGTACCGGCCCGCCCGCAGGTCGAGCACCAGCGGCATGCCGCGACGCGGGGATCGCTGGTGTACTGCATGTGCCCGCTCACCAGGTCGCCCGCGAAGCCGCTGCGCCGGTCCGAACTCGGGATCGTACTTGTAGGCGGGATCGTAGAGCAGCCGCTGGTCCTCGGAATGCAGGCCGAGCGCGCGGAAGGTCGCGCCGCTCGGTGATCGGCACCACCAGCTTGGCGGCGCCGGTCCACTGCTCGCCGCTGTTGTGGGGCAGAGGGTACGGCGCCGCGGAGCGGGGATCGCGCGGGTTCTTCCGGCGCCGGCGCGTTCACCGGATCGGCGTCCAGCCGGCCCGGCGACGTCGAAGGCCGCGACCAGACCCGAAGCGGCCCGACGAGCGGGCCCTCCGCGCGCGAAGCGCGAGCCGGTCGAGCCCGCGATCGAGCCCGCCGCCGAACGGCCGGTCGCCCTCGTAGGCGACCCGGCCCTCCCAGCGTCTCGCCGCGGCTCCCGGGTCACCACGTTGACCAGCCCAGACAGCGCCTGGCCGTACCGGGCCGAGAAGCCGTTGGTCACCAGCGACGCCTCGCTCAGCAGGTCGGGCGGGATCTGGAGCCCGAGCCCGCCGCTCGCGCGTCGAGCTGGTTCTTCACGCCGAGGCCGTCGAGGATGAACGACTCCTGCCCGATCCGCCCGCCGCGATAGCTGGTGCCCACGCTCCCGGCGGAGAGCGCCAGCGCCTCCTCCAGGGTGCTGACCGGCAGATCGCGCAGATCCTCCGCGCTGATCTTCTGCTCGGTGCTGGTGGCCAGCGGGTCGAGCACGGCGTCGTATGGCGCGGTCACCACCAGCGGCTCGAGCTCGAGCGGGATTGGCTCGAGGTCGAAGTCCACCGTCACGGTGGCGCCCGCCGGGACGAACACGCTGTCGAGCACGACCCCGCGATAGCCGATGAGCCGCGCCGCGACCCGGTGCCACCCGGTGCGCACTGCCCTGGCGCGGTAGCGGCCGGCCGTATCGCTCACGGCGCCGATCCTGTTGTCCACCAGGACCTGCGCCCCGGCCAGGCCGGCGCCCGATTCGGCGTGGCGTATTTGTCCCGCGACGGCGCCTTCGGCCTGCGCGGCGACCGAATCGGCTCGGGTGAACTCGCCGAGGCGAACCGAGCGAGGAGGGCGAGGAGGATCCGCGGTTCGGGTCATCACTCGCCTCCGAACAGATAGATGTCGCCGTTCTTGCTCACCGTCGTGTCGGCGATCAGAGAGCCCAACGATGAGCGCGAACCCCTCTGCCACGACCCGGTGCCGTCGGGCGAGAGCGCTGGCCGGCGATAGAGTCGCTCAGGCGTCTCGAGCACCACCTCATCGCTTCCTTCAAGATCCAGCACGTGCAGCACACCCCCGCTATCCCACTGGGTCGGGCCCAATCGTGGATTCACCGAGAACGCCACCCGTCCGCCCACCACCGCAACGACCCGATCGCCCGCCGCGTTCACGTCCCGGACTACCCCCGCTGCACCGAAGTCGTGGAACACGGTCGACCTCGCCGCTGGAGAGCGTGCGGCGATAGATCCGGGTGTCGTTGGGCAGGGTGTAGAGCATCGCCGCGCCGCCCTGGATAGGCGCAACGCCCGTGGCCTCAGCAGTGCCGGGCACCGCCGTCGCCGGGACCGCCCTCGTCCGTCGAGGTCGAGCAGGGTGACCTCTGTGCCGTAGATGAGCGTGTCGAATGGGCACTGTCGGATCGCCGCAGGGCCTGAAGACTCGAACTCGCTGGCCGACGTACACCAACCGGTCCGGCGTGAGCCAACGGAGGTACCCGGCGTAGTCCTGGACCGTGCCGCCGGCGCGGCGTGAAGGGGAGGCGTGCGAACCGTTTGGGCCTTGGAGGCATCCAAGGTGGATGACACCGCGATCCCGATGAAGACGGGGCTGGTGCCGCCGAGGCCGCCGTTCCCCGCGCTGAGGAAGGCGAGCTTCCCATCGACGCCCGCGGCCGCGACTGTGCGGCGTCCCTCGTCGGTCCTCCCGCCCGGAATGTCGCAGGCCAGCCGGCGCTGGCTTCCGCCGGTGGGCGGCAGCTCGGCAAGACAGACGTCGCCGTCCTCGCGGTCGAGCTGCTGGGCCGAGTAGAGGATCCCGGATCCGTCCGCCAGCCACGCTGGGTTGCCGTCGTGCGCGGCGTTGAGCGTCAGCCGGGCGGGCGGGCCGGGATCGAATGGGGCGTCGGTGCCTTGGGGATTGGAGAACGGGTCGCTGTGACTGCAGGCGGCGGCCAGACAGGCCAAGGCGAGCATGGCGCGCGCAGTCCACCTGGTGGGTGTCGCCGACCGGCAATGTGTCATTCGGGACCTGGAAAATGGCGGGATCGCGTGGGGACGACTAAGTGACACCGGCAAGCACAGCGAGTGTTCGATTCCGGGATTCGGGCATCCCGCGACCGAACACTCAGCCGAGTGTCGTGGCCCCGTTGGCTTCGCGCAAGTTGCCGCCGTTCCAGTCATTTGTGATGCAAGCCCGCCGCCGGCACGGTCCTTCCCTATAGCTAACGGCGACTGCCGGGCAGCGAGCCACGGCGAGGGCAGTCGGCCGCACCCTCTAATAAGGAATAGGCGTGGACATTCCTCGGGCACCGGCCAACCGCAACCGAAAACGGCTGATCTACGGCGGCATCGCCCTGGTGGCACTGGTGGCCGACCACACTCGGCCTCCGCGGACTCAAGCCCGCCGCTCCTCGGGTGGACCGCGCGTCGGTCTGGATCGACTCGGTACAGAAGGGCCCGCTCGTGATCGAAGTCCGGGGCCCCGGCACGCTGGTGCCGGAGCGCATCCGCTACATCTCCGCCGTGACCGCGGGCCGGGTCGAGCGCCGACTCGCCGAGCCGGGACAGGAAGTGCACCCCGAGACGGTGCTGCTGGAGCTGAGCAATCCCGACGTGCAGCTCGAGGCGCTGGAGTCGGAGCGCCAGCTCACCGTCGCCCAGGCCGACCGGGTGGATCTTGCAGACCAATCTCGTCACCCAGCGCTTGGATCAAGAGGCGGCCGTCGCCGCCGCCAAGGCCGCCTATCAGGACGCCAAGCGCAACGCCGAGGCGGCGGAGGGGCTCGCCACCAAGGAGCTCATCTCCGCCGATGGAGGCGAGCCGCGCGAAGGATCGGGTCGAAGAGCTGGAGACGCGGTACAAAGTCGAGCAGGAGCGCCTCGCGGTGATGGTCGGCGCCACCGACTCGCAGCTCGCGCTACAGAAGGCGCAGGTCGGCCGGCTCAACGCGGTGACCCAATTCCAGCGCGGCCGGATCCGCTCGATGAAGGTGCTGGCGGGCGCCAACGGCATCCTCCAGGAGCTTCCGCTCGAGGTCGGGCCAGTGGGCCCAGTCCGGTGCCACGCTCGCCCGGCTTGGTGGAGCCCGGCAAGCTCAAGGCGGTGCTCCGGATCCCGGAGACACAGGCGAAGGACGTCACGATCGGCCAGCCGGCGGCGATCGACACCCGCAACGGCATCGTGAAGGGCAAGGTCTACCGGATCGATCCGGCGGTCCAGAACGGCACCGTGACCGTGGACGTCTCGCTGGAAGGCGAGCTGCCTCGCGGCGCGCGCCCCGACCTTTCGGTGGACGGCACCATCCAGGTGGAGCGCCTGGAGAACGTGCTGCACGTCGGCCGGCCGGCCTACGGCCAGGCCAACAGCGCCGTCGGCCTGTTCAAGCTCAGCCCGGACGGCACCGAGGCAACCAGGGTGAACGTCCGCCTCGGCCGCACCTCGGTCAACACCGTCGAGATCCTCGGCGGGCTCCAGCCGGGCGAGAAGGTCATCATCTCGGACATGTCGCGATGGGACGGCCACGACCGGGTGAGGGTGAATTGAGCTGTGGGCTATGTGCGATGAGCTCGAGCGCGCGCGTCAACTCACGGACGTGACCACTCGTAGTACCGCTTTGGCCCATAGCTGCATAGCTCACAGCCTTCACTCAAACCGAGACCGTCCATGGCCGAATCCCTGATCCGACTCGAAGGCATCAAGAAGGTCTTCTACACCGACGAGGTCGAGACCCACGCGCTGTCGGACATCCACCTCGACATCAAGCACGGGCGAGTACGTGGCCATCGCGGGCCCGTCCGGCTGCGGCAAGACGACGCTGCTCTCGATCCTGGGCCTGCTGGACACGCCGACGGATGGCTCCTACACCCTGGACAACCAGCCGGTGGCGAAGCTCACCGCCTCCCAGCGGGCCCGGGTCCGCAACCGGCAGATCGGCTTCATCTTCCAGGCCTTCAATCTGATCGGCGACCTCACGGTGTACGAGAACGTCGAGCTTCCGCTCACCTACCGCGGCATGGCGTCCGACGATCGCCGCAAGCGGGTGCAGGCGGCGCTCGAGCGGGTCGGGATGTCGCACCGGATGAAGCACTTCCCGGCGCAGCTCTCGGGCGGCCAGCAGCAGCGCGTCGCGGTGGCGCGCGCGGTGGCGGGCGATCCCGCCATCCTCCTCGCCGACGAGCCCACGGGCAACCTCGACTCGACCAACGGCGAGGCGGTGATGGAGCTGCTGCGCGAGCTGCACCAGGCCGGCGCCACCATCTGCATGGTGACGCACGACCCGCGCTACGCCCGGCATGCCGACCGCTCGGTGCACCTCTTCGACGGCAAGGTCGTCGAGGAGCGTCAGCTCACCGCGGTGAGCTGAGGTCTCGAGTTCGCCATGCTCCGTGACCTCCGCTTTGCACTTCGCCGGCTCCTTCGCGTCCCCGGCTTCACCGCCGCCGCGGTGATCTGCCTCGCGCTGGGCATCGGCGCGAACACCGCCATCTTCACCGTCATCAACGCCGTTCTCCTGCGGCCGTTGCCCTTCGCCGAGCCCGAGCGGCTGGTCGGCGTCTGGGAGGCCAACAGCCTCCGGCGGAGCGAGCGCAACACGGTCGCCCCGGCGAACTACCTCGACTGGCTGTCCGACAACACCGTCTTCTCCGCCATGTCGGCGGTGCAGGACATCAGCGCCAGTCTCACGGGCTCGGGTCAGCCGGAGGAAGTCCCGGTTCAGCGCGCCACGGCGAGCCTCTTTCCGTTGCTCGGGCTCGCCCCAGCGCTAGGGCGTGGCTTCTCCGAAGCCGACGACGCTCCTGGCGCACCGGAAGTCGCCGTACTGAGCCACCAGCTCTGGGTGCGGCGCTACGGCGCCGATCCGGCGGTCGTGGGCAGGACGGTCAGGCTCGACGGGAAGCCACTCACGGTGATCGGCGTGATGCCGGCGGAGACCCAGACGATCGGGATCCAGCCGCGGCCCGACCTGTGGATCCCGCTGGGGCTGGATCCGGCGGAGAACTACCGGGAGACGTCGGGCCGGTTTCTGCGGGCGGCCGCCCGCCTCAAGCCCGGTGTCACCCTCGAGCGGGCGCAGGCGGAGCTGAGGACGATGGCGCGCCGCCTCGAGACCCAGTATCCGGACTTCAACACCCATTGGTCCGTGAACCTGGTTCCCTTGACCGAGCAGGTGGTCGGCCCGGTGCGGCGCCCGCTGGTGTTGCTGGGCGGAGTCGTCTTCCTGGTGTTGCTGATCGCCTGCGGCAACGTCGCAAACCTGCAGTTGGCGCAGGCCACCGCGCGCCGGCGCGAGATCGCGGTGCACGCGGCGCTGGGGGCGAGCAGCGTCGCGCTGGGGCGCCGGCTGCTTGCCGAGAGCGTCCTGGTGGCCGCCGCGGGCGGCGTGCTTGGCGTGCTCCTGGCGTGGTGGTGCACCGATGCGCTGTCGGCCCTCGCGGCCACCAGCATCCCCCGGATGGAAGAGGTGGCGGTGGACCCCTGGGTGCTGGCGTTCACCCTCGTCGTTTCCCTCGCGGCTGGGATCGGGTTCGGCATGGTGCCCGCCGCGCACGCCTTGCGGGGCGATCTCACCGAAGACCTCAAGGACGGGGCACGGGGGCACTCGGGTCGCGGCGTCGCCACCCGGAACCTGCTGGTCGCCGCGCAGGTCGCCGGATCGCTGGTGCTGCTGGTCGGTGCCGGCCTGCTGCTCAAGAGCTTCGCCCGCCTCCAGGACGTGAATCTCGGATTCAATCCCGATCGGGTGCTGACCGCGCGCGTGTCGCTCGTGGCGGGCAGCTTCGACGGGGACGCGACGCACGTGCGTTTCTTCGAGGAGCTGATCGAGCGGGTCCGCGGGCTGCCCGGCGTCCGGACCGTGGGCGCCATCAACTGGCTGCCACTGTCGGGCCAGCGCTCCGCTACGCGGATGACGATCGAGGGAGAGCCGGCACCTCCTCCGGGCGAAGAGCCCGGCGCCGACGTGCGCGCGGTGGATCCCGAATTCTTCCGCGCCATGCAGATCCCGCTGTTGCGCGGTCGCGCCATCACCGCGCGCGATCGGGCCGACGCGACACGCGCCGTCGTGGTGAGCAACGAGTTCGTGAAGCGGTATCTGTCCTCCGGCGATCCGCTCGGCCGCCGCATCCACATGGAGTGGGGTGATACCCTGGTCGGGACGGTGGTCGGCGTTGCGGCGGACATCAAACACACCGGGGTGGATTCGGCCACCTCCCCCACCGTTTACTGGGCGCTGCCGCAGTTCCCCCAAAGCTTCATGACACTGGTGGTCCGCACCACCGGAGACCCGACGGGACTCGCCACCGCGGTCGTCGAGCAGGTCCGCGCCCTCGATCCGGAACAGCCGGTGGCCGACCTCAAGACCTACGATGAGTGGCTGGGTGGGGCCGTCGCTCGCCGCAGGTTCAGCATGCTCCTCCTGGGTGGCTTTGCCGGACTCGCCCTGGTGCTGACCGTCATCGGACTCTACGGCGCGACCGCGTATGGCGTGGTGCAGCGCACCCGCGAATTCGGGATCAGGCTCGCTCTGGGTGCCACCGGCCGGGATGTGCTGTGGGGCGTGCTCCGCAGCGCGCTGCTCGTGGTGGCCGGCGGGATCGCGGCCGGGATCGCTGGAGCCGCCGCACTGTCCGGGGTGCTCTCGGCGCTCCTCTACGAGGTGAGCGCGACCGATCCGGAGATCTTCGTCGCGATCACCGTACTGCTGCTCCTCGTGGGTGCCGCGGCCGGCTATCTGCCTGCACGCCGGGCCACCAAGGTGGACCCGATGGTTGCCATCCGCTCGGAATGAGCGTCTCATGACCGCTTCGCATTCCCTCCGCCATACCCTCCGCTCGCTACGGCGCGCGCCCGCGTTCACCCTGGCGGCCATCGCGACGCTTGTGCTCGGCATCGGGGCGAACACCGCGATCTTCAGTGTGGTCGATGGCGTGCTGCTCAATCCACTTCGCTATCCCGACCCCGACAGGCTGGTGATCGTCTGGGGCAGGCATACGGCGATAGGCCAGGAGACGGCGTCGCTTCCGGATTTCCTCGACTGGCGGAGTGAGGCGCGCTCGTTCGAATCGCTGTCCGCGATGACCAACACCCGATTCAATCTCACCGGGTCGGGAGAGCCCGAGGTGGTGCGTGGCGCGCTCGCGACCGCCGGACTCTTCCGCACCTTCGGGGTCGTGCCGACGATTGGCCGGGGCTTCCGCGACGACGAGGAGCGCAGCGCGGCGCCCCGGGTGGCTCTACTTGGCGAGGGCTACTGGCAGCGTCGCTTCGGCCGAGACCGGGACATCGTGGGACGGCAGGTCCAGCTGGGCGGCGTTCCCTACACCGTCGTCGGGATCGTGCCCGCCACGCTTCAGCTGGCGCAGCCGGTGGATATCTGGGCGCCGCTCGCCACCGATACGACGCTTCCCCGCCGGTCTGACTTCCTCACCGTCTTCGGCCGGCTCCGCGAGGGCGTGGACCTGGATCGGGCGCAGGCGGAAATGACGACGATCGCCGGGCGCCTGGAGAGCCAGTATCCCGAGACCAACGAGGGATGGAGTGCCGAGGTCGTGGGCCTCAAGGAGCAGATGGTGGGCGAGATCCGGCCCGCGCTCCTGGTCTTCATGGGCGCGGTGGGCCTCGTCCTCCTCGTGGGCTGCGCCAACGTGGCGAACCTGATGCTGGCGCGAGTCGCCGGACGCGGGCGGGAGCTGACCATCCGAGCGGCGCTGGGCGCCTCCCGGGCGCGCCTCGCGGGCGAGCTCCTGCTCGAGAGCGTCGTGCTCGGTCTGACCGGTGGCGTGCTCGGTCTCATCCTGGCGGTCTGGGGCATCGAGGCGCTCCGGTCGCTCCAGCCGGGGACGATCCCTCGCATCGATGAGATCGGACTCGATCCCCGCGTGCTGGGATTCGCGCTCGGTCTCTCGCTGCTGACCGCCGTCCTCTTCGGGCTCGCTCCCATGTGGCGCCTCGCGCACGGGGACCTGCGCGAAGGACTCACCGAGGGAAGCCGCGGCGTCGCGGGGGGCGGCGGTATCCGCCGGGCGCGGTCGGCGCTGGTGCAGGCCGAAGTCGCGCTGGCGTTCGTGCTGCTGGCGGGCGCGGCACTGCTGCTCCGGAGCTTCGATCGTCTACAACAGGTGGATCCGGGCTTTTCGACGGACCGAGTCCTCACGGCGCGGATCGCGTTGCCGCGCGCCAAGTACAGGGAGGACGGGCAGCGTGCGGCCTTCGGGCAGCAGCTGCTCCTCGGGATCGGGACCCGGCCGGGCGTGCGCTCCGCCGCGCTCGTGTCCGACGCCCCATTGGGTGACTCCCCGCCTTACCTGAGCTTCGAGATCCAGGGCACGCCGCAGCGATCCGACGGTACCGTGCAGGATGCGGAGGTGTTCGCCGCGACCCCGGAGTACTTCGAGACGCTGCGGATTCCTCTGGTCCAGGGACGGCTGCTTGGCTCCGCTGACCGGGCGGGGAGCCCGGGCGTGGCGGTCGTCAATCAGGCACTGGCACGCCGATTCTGGCCCGGAGGAAGCGCACTCGGCGCACGGATTACGCTGGGGGACCCCGCCGACCCCGAGTCCTGGCGAACGATCGTCGGCGTCGTGGGCGACGTGCGCCATGAGCGGCTCAGCGAACAGGCGTACCCTCAGATCTATCTCCCTTTCGCCCAGTCCCCTTCGCGCTCGATGGTGCTGACGGTGCGCAGCCAGGGCGACGCCGCGGCGCTGGTGCCGGCGATCCGGTCTTCCCTCGCCGAGCTGGATCCCGGCCTGCCGCTCGCCGACATCGCCACCCTGGAAGAGCGGAAGGCCGTCTCCCTCGCGCGTCCGCGGGTGAACGCGGCGCTGCTCGGCGCCTTCGCGCTGGCCGCTCTGGTGCTGGCGGCGGTCGGGATTTACGGCGTGGTCGCCTACGGCGTAGTGCAGCGGACGCGTGAGCTGGGCATCCGCATGGCGCTCGGAGCCGGCGGGAGCACCCTGCTGACCATGGTGATCCGGCAAGGCATGGTCCCGGTGCTCGTCGGCATGCTCCTCGGCCTCGCCGGGGCGCTGGCCGGCGGCCGCGTCCTCCGGAGCCTGCTGTTCGGGGTGGAGTCGACCGACCCGCTCAGCTTCGCCGCGGTGACCTTCTTCCTCGCCGGCGTGTCGCTCGCCGCCATCTACGTGCCGGCTCGGCGCGCTGCCAGGTCGGATCCGATGATCGCCCTGAGGAACGACTGACCATGGACTCCCTGCTCCAGAACATCCGTTTCGCCCTTCGCTCGCTCGGGAAGAGTCCCGCGCTCACCGCCTCGGTCGTGCTGACGCTCGCGCTCTGCATCGGCGCCACGACCGCGATCTTCAGCGTGGTCTACGCCGTGCTGTTCCGTCCGCTGCCGTTCGCCAGTCCGAGTGAGATCCTGCTGGTCCGGACCACCTGGAGGGAGCTGACCAGCTCGTTCTCGGTGGGCAACTGGGCCGACGTCAAGCGTCAGACCAAGACCTTCCAGTATTTCGTGCCCGCGCACGGCGAGAGCTTCAACCTTGCGGGCACCGACGCGCCCGAAAACGTGGACGGAGCCCGGGTCGGCAGCGACTACTTCACCATGCTCGGCGTCACGCCGGCGCTCGGGCGAAGCTTTCGGGCCGACGAGGACGCGCCGGGGCGGGCCCACGTGGTCGTGCTGAGCGACGGACTCTGGCGCCGGCGGTTCGGCGGGGACCCGGCGGTCGTGGGCACGGAAGTCCGGCTCGACGGACGGGCCCATACCGTGATCGGCGTCATGCCGGCCTCCATGGATTACGCTCTGTTCGACGAAGAGCTCTGGGTGCCGACCGCCTTCACGCCCACGCAGCTGGCGGAGCACGACGAGCACTTCCTCACGGTGCTCGGCCGGCTCGCCCCCGGAGTGGGGCAGACCCAGGCGGAAGCCGAGATGCAAGGCCTCGCCCGGTGGCTGGAGACGACGTATCCCGAGGAGAACCGGGAACGTGGCATCATCATGGCGCCGTTGATGGAAGAGCTGGTCGGCGACTACCGGCCGCGCCTCTTCGTGCTGCTGGGCGCGGTGGGATTCGTGCTCCTCATCGCGTGCGCCAACATCGCCAATTTGTTGCTCGCCCGGGGAGCGGGGCGCTCCCGCGAGATGGCGATCCGCGCGGCGATCGGCGCGGGGCGCGGGCACCTGCTCCGCCAGGCGCTGACCGAGAGCCTGGTGCTCGCGGTCGGCGGGGGCCTCCTCGGGGTGTTGGCGGGTTACTGGGGTGTCACCGCTCTCGCTGCATTCGGGCCGGAAGACGTCCCTCGTCTGGCGTCGGCGCGGTTGGACTGGCCGGTGCTCGCCTTCGCGTTCGCGCTCACCGTGGTGAGCGGGCTGGTGTTCGGGCTCGCGCCCGCGCTGCGAACCGCCTCCCGGCTTCCCCACGAGGCCCTCAAGGAAGGCGGGCGTACCGGCTCGAAGGCCGGCAGCCGCGACCGCCTCCGCAACGTGCTGGTGGTCAGCGAGATCGCGCTGGCACTGGTGCTGCTCACCGGCGCCGGGCTGCTGATCCGGAGCGCCATCGCGCTCAACGGCGTGGATCCCGGGTTCGACCCGCGCGGGGTCCTGGCCGGACGGGTCTCGCTGCCCGCCGTCGCCTACGAGACGCCGGACCAGGTGACCGGCGCGTTCGAGCGAATCGAACAGCGGCTCGTGGCAATACCCGGCGTCGCGAGCGGAGCGTTGGTGTCGTCGGCGCCGCTGGAGGACGGAAGCAGCAACGGCCTCGTTCCGGAGGGCAGGCCTCTCGAGATCTCCTCGTCGATCAATTCGCTGATGCGACTGGTGACGCCCGGCTATTTCGCCACCATGCGGATCGGGCTCGTCCGAGGCCGCATGTTCACCGCGGACGACAAACACGGCGCGCCGCTCGTCATGGTGATCAACCAGGCGCTCGCGCGAGAGGCGTTTCCGGGTCAGGACCCGATCGGCAAGCGAATCGCCTGCTGCGAGTCGAGGCCCGACGGCTCGCCCAATTGGAAGGAGGTCGTCGGCGTGGTGAAGGACGTCCACGCCCAGGGGCTCGAGCAGGAGCCGATTCCGGAATTTTACCTCCCGATGGTCCAGGCGCCGGGGGCCGCGTGGAACTGGATCGACCGGACGATGACGCTGGCCGTCCGGGCGCAGGGGGATCCGCTCTCACTCATGGCCCCGCTCCGCCGTGTCGTGGCCGAGGTCGATCCCGCGCTGGCGCTCTACAATCTCGGCACCATGCAGGGGCGGCTGACGGATTCCATGGCGCAGGCCCGTTTCAGCACCATGCTGCTCACGGTATTCGGCGCGATCGCCCTGATCCTCGCTGCCATCGGCGTGTATGGCGTGATCTCGTACGGCGTCGCGCAACGCACCCAGGAGATCGGTATCCGGATGGCGCTCGGCGCCCGCGATACCGACGTGTTGACGATGGTGGTGCGGCACGGGGCGATGCTCGCCGCGGTCGGCTTGGCCGTCGGGCTGGCCGGTGCCCTGGCGCTCTCCCGCCTGGTCTCCAGCCTGCTCTTCCAGGTGAGCGCCACCGATCCGCCGACATTCGCGACCGGGACGGTCGTCCTGACGGCGGTCGCGGTGCTCGCGGCGGCACTCCCTGCGCGCCGTGCCGCGCAAACCGATCCCATGATCGCCCTCCGGAACGAATAGTCATGGCCCTCGCGATCGATCCCCTGATCAGGATGGATGGCATCTCCAAGATCTTCCACACCGAAGAGGTGGAGACTCACGCGTTGTCGCGGATCGATCTCGAGATCCGGGCCGGTGAGTTCGTGGCGATCTGCGGGCCGTCGGGCTGCGGCAAGACCACGCTGCTGTCGATCCTCGGCCTGCTGGATTCGCCCAGCGAGGGCAGCTACGTGCTCGCGGGGGAGCCGGTGGCGACGCTTTCCGGGGCACAGCGGGCCCGGGTCCGGAGCCGGGCCATCGGATTCATCTTCCAGTCCTTCAATCTCATCGGCGATCTCGACGTGTACCACAACGTCGAGCTGCCGCTCAAGTACCGGGGCATGACTGCGCCCGAGCGCCGGGCCCTGGTGCACCAGGCGTTGGAGCGAGTCGGCCTGTTGCACCGCATCCACCACTATCCCGCACAGCTTTCCGGCGGTCAGCAGCAGCGCGTCGCGGTGGCGCGGGCGGTGGCGGGCAAGCCGCTCGTGCTCCTGGCGGATGAGCCCACCGGCAATCTCGATTCGCGGAACGGCGCCCAGGTGATGGAGCTGCTGGACGAGCTCAACGGGGAGGGCGCGACCATCGTGATCGTCACCCACGACCCGCGCTACCTCGGCCGGGCCGGCCGCAACGTCTTTCTCTTCGACGGCCGCATCGTCCCTCGCGGACCGCTCGACCGGGAGGTGGCATGATGGACGTCTTCTGGCGCGACGTGCGGTACGCGGTGCGGAGCCTGCTACGGAGTCCCGCCTTCACCGCGATCGCCGTCCTCACCCTCGGGCTCGGCATCGGTGCGAACACCGCCATCTTCAGCGTCGTCTATTCCGTCCTGCTCCGCCCTCTGGCCTACGCCGAGCCCGAGCGGCTGATCTCGATCCGGGCCGCATACTCCGCGACCGGGGCCCAGGACATTCCGGGCTCCCAGCCGGAGTACCACGACTACCTCCATGGCGTGAGCGCGCTCCAGGATCTCGCGGCGGTCTACCCGATCAGCATCAACCTGACCGGGCTGGGCGAGCCCCAGCGGATCCAGGCGTCGGTCGTCTCCGACAACTACTTCCGCCTACTGGGCGTGGCGCCGGCGCTGGGCCGCGACTTCACGCCGGACGATGACCGCGGGCAGATCGGCTACGTCGTCATCATCTCGCACGACCTCTGGCAGAAGCGTTTCGGCGGCGACCCGGGCGTGATCGGGAAGACGGTGCGGTTGGACGACGACCCGATGACGATCATCGGGATCATGCCCCGGGAGTTTCGCCACGTGCTGGAAAGCGGGACGTCGCCGATGGAGGTGTGGGCCCCCATCGCGCTGGACAACCCCGACCCCGATTTCCTGAACTCGCGCACCGCCCGAGTCTACGACCTGATCGGCCGGCTCAAGCCCGGCCGCACGGTCGAGGACGCGCGCGCGGAGCTCGCTCTGCTCGGGGCCCGGTTGCGGGAGCAGTATCCGCAGGTCTACCCGGCCGCGCAGGGATGGCATCCCGTGGCCCAGCCGCTCGCGGAGCAGGTGGTGGGCGACGTCCGTCCAGCGCTGCTCGTGCTGCTGGGCGCCGTGGGCTTCGTGCTGCTCATCGGGTGCGCCAACGTGGCCAACCTGCTGCTCGCCCGCGCCACCGTGCGTGAGCGGGAGATCGCGGTCCGAACCGCCCTCGGGAGCAGCCGCGGGCGCCTGGTGCGGCAGCTCCTTACCGAGAGCCTGGTGCTCGCTGTCCTCGGCGGCAGCCTCGGGCTGCTACTGGCGGCCTGGGGGTCGAGCGCGCTCGGCCGGCTGGTGGCCCTCTACCTCCCTCGGGCGGGCGAGATCGAACTCTCGCTGCCGGTGCTCGGCTTCACCGCATTCCTGATCATCCTCACCGGTGTCGTCTTCGGCCTCATTCCGGCGCTCCAGGCCTCACGCACGGATCTCCAAGGCGTGCTGAAGGACTCCGGGCGGGGAAGCGCTGGCGCGCCGCGCACCCGGCTGCGGGCCGCACTGGTGGTCGCGGAAGTGGCCGTCGCGCTCATCCTCCTCGCCGGCGCGGGGCTCATGCTGCGGAGCTTTCAGCGGCTCATGGCGGTGGAGTACGGCTTCGACCCCGACCGGCTGCTCACACTGCAGGTCTGGCTGCCGGTGCCGAACGATCGATCCCAGGGGCGCTTCCGGACCCACGCGCAGCGCCTGAGCTTCTACGAGCGAGCGCTGGCTGCAGTGCAGGTGGTACCCGGCGTGCGGAGCGCGGCGCTCATTTCGCAGCTGCCGCTCCGCGGCCAAAGTGACGCGCGGCTCACGATCGAGGGCCGTCCCGTGGGGCCCGACGAACCTCCGGTTATCGTCGAGGGCCGGCTGGTGAGCCCGAATTACTTCGAGACGATGGGAATCCCGTTGCTCTCCGGCGAAGGCCTGCCAGAGGTGGCGGACTCGCTCTCACGCCGCCACATCGTAGTGAACCGCACCATGGCGGAGAAATACTGGCCAGGCGCGAATCCTATCGGGCGGCGGGTCAGGTTCGGGAGTGACGGCCCTTGGCTGACAGTGACCGGCATCGTGGGCGACGTGCGCCAGATCGGACTCGTGGACCCACCGAAAGAGGAGCTGTACAGCGCGCACCACACCGTCTCATCGCAGGAGATGTCCATGGTGGTGCGCACCGTTGACGATGACCCCGAGCGGCTGGGCGCGGCAGTCACCGCCGCCATCCGGAGCGTGGACCCGGAGCAGCCGGTATTCGGGGTAATGTCCATGGAGCGCGTGATCGAGAACGCCAGCGCCGAGCGGCGGATCTCGATGGTGCTCCTGCTCCTCTTCGCGGGCATGGCCCTGCTGCTCTCGGCCATCGGCATCTACGGCGTGATGGCGTACACCACGACCCAGCGCCGCCACGAGATCGGCATCCGGCTGGCGCTCGGCGCGGGCGGGTCGGACGTGCTCCGCCTGGTGGTGGGGCAAGGGATGCGGCTGGTGGTGATCGGTCTCGGCACCGGGCTCTTCGGCGCTTGGATGCTGAGCCGGGTGCTGTCCAGCCAGCTCTTCGGCATCACGGCCCAGGATCCGGTGACCTACGTGACCGTGGCGCTCCTGCTCGGCGCCGTTGCGCTGGGGGCGACCTGGCTCCCGGCGCGGCGAGCCACCCGGGTCGATCCGATGACCTCACTGAGGACGGAGTGATGGAACAGGTCTGGCGCGATGCGCGCTACGCGCTCAGACAGCTGGTTCGGTCGCCCGGCTTCACGGCGATCGCGGTGCTCACGCTCGGACTCGGGATCGGCGCCAATACCGCGATCTTCAGCGTGGTCAACGCGGTGTTGCTCCGACCGCTGCCCTACGAGGATCCGTCCAGCCTCGTGCAGGTGAGCGAGACCCGGCCGGACGGCAGCTCCAACGCGGCCTCCTACCCCAACTTCGTCGACTGGCGGAAGGACGGCGGCGCCTTCCGATCCCTCGCGCTCTTCCGAGACCTCGCATTCAACCTCGCCGGGCCCGCCGAGCCCGAGCGGATCGCCGGCGCGCTGGTGAGCGCGGACTTCTTCCGGACGCTCGATATCGACCCGGCGATAGGCCGGTACTTCGCCGAGGGTGAGGACCGCGCCGGCAGTGACGGGGTGGCGGTCATCAGCCATGCGCTCTGGCACCGCCGGTTCGCCGGCGAGCCCGACGTGGTCGGACGGAGTCTCATGGTGGACGGTCGCGTGCTCACCGTCATCGGTGTGGCGGCCGCCGGCTTCAGCTTTCCGGAGCGGGCCGAGATCTGGATTCCGGTCTCGCATGACGTGGCCGGTCTTCTGGACAATCGCGGCCTCCACGGATACATGGTCGTCGGCCGGCTGCTTCCCGGCGTGTCGCAAGAGCGGGCGGCGGCGACCCTGCAGTCACTCGCTTCCCGACTCGGCGGCGAGTACCCCGCGACCAACAAGGGATGGGGCGTCCTCCTGGCGCCGCTCCACGACTCGCTGGTGCAGGATGTCCGGCCGACGCTCCTCGTTCTCCTGGGCGCGGTCGGGTTCGTGCTGCTGATCGCCTCGGCCAACGTCGCGAACATGATGCTGGCTCGTGGGGCCGCGCGGCGCCGCGAGCTGTCGGTCCGGACCGCCCTCGGCGCCAGTCGGTGGCGGCTGGTGCGTCAGCTGCTGACGGAGAGCGTCCTCCTCGCGCTCCTGGGCGGAGCGCTGGGTCTCGTCCTCGCGGCGTGGGGCGTGGACGCGCTGCTCGCCCTGGGGCCCGAGGAGCTTCCGGCCGCCGAAGGGGTGGTCTTGGACCGGACGGTGCTCGGTTTCACCCTCGGCATCTCCGTCGTCACCAGCCTGGTGTTCGGGCTCGTCCCCGCCGCCCACGCCGCGGGCCGGGACGCGGAGGCATGGCTCCGCGAGAGCGGCCGTACCTCGGGCGGCGTAGGGCGGCAGCGGACCCGGCGCCTCCTCGTCGTCGCGGAGATCGCACTGGCCCTCCTTCTTCTCATCGGCACCGGGCTCATGGTCCAGAGCTTCCGCCGGCTTCAGGCGCTGAACCCCGGGTTCAATCCGGAGGGTATCGTCTCGGCGCAGCTGTCTCTGCCTCGCGCCAATTCCGACACCGCGCGTGTGATCGGCTTCTACCAGCAGCTGGTTGCCCGAGCCGGCGCTCTGCCGGGCGCCACCAGCGCTGCCGCGGTCAGTTATCTGCCGCTGGGCCGGGACGGGGCGCGCTACCGTTTTCTGGTCGAGGGCCAGCCGTTCCTCGAGCCGCAGCTTCGGCCCGGTGCCGAGTTCAACGTCGTCACTCCGGGGTACTTCGCGACGATGGAGATCCCGTTGTTGCAGGGCCGCGACCTTGGGGAACATGATGGGTGGGACGCCCCCGCGGTGGTGCTCGTCAACCGGACCCTGGCGCGGCAGTTCTGGCCCGGCGAAAGCGCCGTGGGCAAGCGGGTCACTCTGGGGGAGCCGGATGAGGGCGCCTGGATGACGGTGGTCGGCGTCGTCGCCGATGTGAGCCAGCGCTCCCTCACCTCCGAGATGCGGCCCCAGATGTATGCCCCACACGCGCAGGTCGGGTTGGAGGAGATGGCCCTCCTGGTCCGGAGCACGATGGAGCCGGCCGCGCTGGTCCCCGCCATCAGGAACGCCGTGCGGCAGATCGATCCTGGAGTTCCCGTGTCGGAGGTTCAGAGCCTCACCCAGGTCCGAAGCGCCTCGATCGCGACCGACCGGTTCAGAACCCTGGTGCTCGCCACGTTCTCCCTTCTGGCGCTCGCACTCGCGGCGATCGGCGTGTACGGGGTGATCTCCTATGGCGTGGTCCAGCGGTCGCGCGAGATCGGCATCCGCGTGGCCCTGGGCGCGCGGCGCGCCGAGATCCTGCGGCTGGTGGTCGGCGAAAGCATGCTCACGGTGGGCATCGGCATCGCCGTCGGACTCCTCGCGGCCGTGGGGCTCTCCCGCTTCATCGCCTCGTTGCTCTACAGTGTGCGGCCCGACGATCCGACCACCTTCGCCGCAATCACCGCACTCATCGCCGCGGTAGCGCTGGCGGCCTGCGTCATACCCGCGCGGCGCGCAATGCGCGTGGATCCCGCGACGACGTTGCGGTCCGAGTGATGGATACACTCCGCCATGATCTCCGCTTCGCCCTGCGACAGCTGGTGCGCGCGATGCGCGCGCTCAGGAGCGAATGATGGGCTCGCTCGTCGCCGACGTCCGCCTCTCGATCCGCCGCCTGCGCCGGAGCCCGGGCTTCAGCATCGCCGCCGTCCTCACCCTCGCGCTCGGCATCGGCGCCAACACCGCCTTCTTCAGCCTTGCCGACGCGGCCCTGCTCCGGCCGCTGCCGTACCCGGCCGCCGACCGCCTGGTGATGCTGTGGGAGCGGCAGGCCAGCGCGGGCAAGGAACGCGAGCGGGCGTCCGCGGCGAACTTCCTCGACTGGCGGCGCGAATCCAGGTCGTTCGGCGAGATGACGGCCTGGGCGCCCTGGGGCTTCGCGCTCACCGGCCGGGGCGAGCCGGAGGAGCTCGCCTCGGTGCGGGCGTCGGCCAATCTGTTTCGGACGCTCGGCGTTTCACCCGCGCTGGGGCGCGGATTTCTGCCGGAGGAGGAGACGCCTGGACGCGACCGCGTGGTGGTGGTGAGCCACGCCTTCTGGCTCGGCCGGCTGGGTGGTGATCCGGGGGCGCTCGGGCGGACGCTCACGCTCGACGGCATGCCGCACCAGATCGTCGGCGTGATGCCGGCGGGATTCCGCTTCCCGGACGACGCCTCGGTGTCCTTGTGGAATCCCCTGGCATTCGACGCCTCCGAGCTGACCACCCGCGCCGAGCGGCGGTTCAATGTCCTCGGGCGCCTCGCTCCGGGTGCCACCTTGGGCGATGCCTCCGCCGAGCTCGACCTGCTGGCCACGCGGCTCGCGAGGGAGCATCCGAAGACCAACACAGGATGGACCGTGGCCGCGATCACAGCGGCCGACGCGGTCGCCGCCGGCGGCCGGGACTCGGTGACGCTCCTGCTGAGCACGGTTGCCCTGGTGCTGCTGCTCGCGTGCGCCAATGTCGGGCATCTCTTTCTCGCCCGCGCGCTCGACCGGAAGCGCGAGCTCGGCATCAGGATGGCGCTCGGCGGCGCGCCGGCCCGTCTTCTTCGGCTTCTGGTGCTGGAATGCGGTGTGGTCGCCGTCCTCGGCGCCCTGGTGGGCATCGCCCTCGCGGCATGGGCGGTGCCGCTCGTCCAGAGTCTCGACCCGGGCCTGCTACCCGGCTGGCGCGAAGCCTCGCTCGACGGACGAGTGCTGGCCTTCACCGTCGCGCTCCTGCTGCCGGTCACGTTCCTCTGTGGCGTGCTTCCGGCGCTTCGCGCGGTCGGGCTTGGCCGCCGGGTGCCGCTCACGGTGGCCGGCACCCGGCTGACCGAAGGTCGAGAGAGAGGCAGGGCTCGGCGCGGGCTCATCGTCGGGGAGGTCGCGCTTTCGGTCGTGCTTCTCGTGGCGGCCGGACTGCACCTCCGGAGTCTCGTGCGCCTTCAGCGGGTGGATCCCGGATTCGACGCCAGCCGGACCGTCGCGGGGACGGTTTTTCTCTCCGGTGCGGGGTACGCGTCGGACGCGCAGCAGATCGCATTCTTCGGCGACGTCGTCGAGCGGTTGGGGCGGCGCCCAGGCGTCGTGGCGGCCGGGGCGGTGACGACACTCCCCCTGAACCCCGTCGGCATCGACTACGACCTGCCGTTCTCTGCGGATGGCAATCCCCCGCCCGCGACCGCCGACCGCCAGGAGGTGGACTTCCGGGTGGTGGCGGGCGACTACTTCCGCGCGCTGGGCGTTCCGGTACTCCGGGAAGGGGCTTCGACGCCACCGATCGCGAGGACGCGGCGCGCGTGGTGCTGGTGAACCGGACTCTCGCGAACCGGTTCTTCCCCGGCGAGAACCCGGTCGGTCGCAAGGTCTGGGTCGGCGGTGGGATCGACGCGGCGACGGTCGTCGGTGTGGTGGGCGACGTGCGCCACCGGAGTCTCGCGGCCCGGCCGCGGTCGGAGCTGTACGTCCCGTTTCGACAGTATCCCCACGGGGGGATGACGATCGTGGTACGGGCCTCGGGGGATCCGGCCGGCCTCGCGCGGATGATCAAGGCGGAGATCTACGGCCTCGACCCTCGCCAGCCGCTCAACGACCTGGTCACGCTTCCCGAGCTGATTCGCGGCTCTGTCTCTCCCCAGCGATTCGTCCTGCTGTTGCTCGGTGGCTTCGCGGCGCTGGCGCTGCTGCTCGCCGCCGTCGGGGTGTACGGCGTGATCGCGTATTCGGTCGGCCAGCGGACCCGCGAGATCGGCATCCGCGTGGCGCTCGGCGCGGCGGGCCGAGAGATCCGGCGCACCGTGATCCGTCCTGCTGTCGGGCTCGCTGCCATCGGCGTGGCGCTGGGCTGCCTCGTCGCGTGGCTGCTCGGCGGTGTGCTCGCGCCCGAGCTCTACGAGGTGAGTCCCCACGATCCGCTGACGTTCGCGGTGGTCGGCTGCATCCTCCTCGCCTCCGCCTGGGTGGCCTGCGCGATTCCCGCGCGCCGGGCCGGCCGGCTCGACCCGCTGGTCGCCCTGAGATCCGAATGATTGACTGGCTCATCCGCGACCTGCGCTATGGGATCCGGCAGCTGCTTCGAAGCCCCGGCTTCGCCCTGGCTGCCGGGCTTACCCTCGCGCTCGGCGTCGGCGCGAACACCATCATGTTCAGCATCGTGAACGGCCTGCTGCTTCGGCCGCTCCCGGTCGATCGGCCGCAGGACGTGGTCGCGCTCTACGCCACCGATCGCCGGAGCGGCCGACACCCGGAGCCTGTCCTATCCCGAGTACCTGGACTACCGCGACCGCAGCGGGATCTTCGCGGGCCTGGTGGCTCAACAGGGCCTGCCGCTGAGCCTTGGCGGACGAGACGGCGCGCAGATGGTGTGGAGCGAGATCGTCACCGAGAACTACTTCTCGGCTCTTGGCCTTCGGCCGGCGCTGGGACGGAGCTTCGGGCCGGCCGACGCGGCCGGCCCGGGATCCGACCCGATGGCGGTACTGAGCCATCGGCTATGGCTGGACCGGTTCGGCGGCGATCCCGGCGTGATCGGCGGCACCGTCCGCCTCAACGGCCATCCCTTCACAGTGGTCGGCGTGGCGCCGGTCGGCTACACCGGTGTCCGGAGGTTCGGGTTTCACCCCGATCTCTGGGTTCCGATGATGATGTACGCACAAGTGATGCGCGACGCGGAAGGGATTCTGGACGATCGCGAGAGCACCTGGCTCACCGTCGCCGGCCGGCTCAAAGCGGGGCTAGGTCTGGACGCGGCGTCGGTCATGGTCTCGGACTTCGCTACCCGCCTGGAGCAGATCTATCCCGAGACCCATCGAGACCGGGGCGCGCGCCTGCTGCCGGGCGGAACCCGCTTCGACAATCCCGACTTCGCGCCGGTGCAGACCTTGGTGCTGAGCGCGGCTCTCGCCATGGGTGCCGCCGGGCTCATTCTCCTCCTGGCCTGCACCAACGTCGCGAACCTCTTGCTCGCCCGGGCCTCCGCCCGAGGCCGCGAGATCGGCGTGCGTCTGGCGCTCGGCGCGAGCCGGGGCCGGCTGGTGCGCCAGTTTCTGACCGAGGGAATGCTGCTGGCGGTCTCAGGAGGCGCGGCGGGGATCGCCGTCTCCTCCTGGAACCCGGAAATCCAGGCGCTGATGGTGCCTCGGCTCCAGTTCCCCGTCGGGCTTCGATGTCTCATTGGATCGGCGAGTCCTCGCTCTTCGGCCTCGCGATCTCGCTTCTCACCTCGCTGCTGTTCGGGCTCGCTCCCGCGCTCCGGGCGACCAGGCACGATGTCGTCGCCATGCTCAAGGACAGCCAGCCGCGGACGCGCCCGCCCCGGTGGGGGCTCGATCTCCGGAGCCTGCTGGTGATCGGACAGGTCTCGCTTTCGCTGGTCCTGCTCATCGGAGGCGGGCTGTTCCTCAAGAGCCTGCTGAAGGCTCGGGGCATGGACGTAGGCCTCGCCCGGGAGAATCGGCTGCTGCTCTCGCTGGACCCTGGCCTCCAGGGTTACGACTCGGTTCGTACCGAGAGCTTGTACCGCGTGCTCATCCAGCGGATCCGCGAGATACCGACGGTCGCCTCGGCCACGCTCGGCTTCCCGCTCCCGCTCGACACCTACGGACGGAGCCGGTCGGTCTTTCTCGAGGGATCCGCGTCCGGGGCGGAGGGCCTCGATGTCGGGGTGACGATCGCGCGCCGCCGATTACTTCGGCACGGTCGGCACGACGCTGGTTCAGGGAAGGGAGTTCGGTCGCGGCGGACAGCGCCAGCGCCGAGAAGGTCGCCGTCGTCAACCAGACGCTGGCGGCGCAGCTCGGGTCGGGCGATGAAGTGGTGGGCCGGCACTTCCGGCTGGGCGGCCCCGACGGCGAGCGTGTCCGGGTCGATCGGCGTGGCCAGGGACGCCCGCTACGGCACTCTCGGGGAAGGGCCTCGTCCCGTACATGTACCTGCCACTCTCGCAGCATCCCGCGCTCGTGGCTCACGCTGGTGGTGCGCACCAGGGGCGATCCGGCAGGCCTCATCCCGAATGTCCGCGATGTGGTCCACCGGATCGACCCCGACATGGCGGCGTTCGGTGTGATGACCATGGACCGGCACCTGGACAACGCACTCAACCTCGCCACCAGCTCGGCGATCTGTCGCCGGCGCCTTTGGCGCCATCGCGCTCCTCCTCGCCATGGTCGGCATCTACGGCCTGGTCTCCTATTCCGTCGCCCGGCGCACCCGCGAGGTCGGCATCCGAGTCGCGCTCGGCGCCAGCCGGGAGGACGTCCTTCGGCTGGTGCTCGGCAAGGGTCTGGGACTGGCCGCGCTCGGCGTGGGCGTGGGTCTGCTCGCGGCGCTGGGGGCGGGACGGCTCATCGGCGGGATGCTTTACGACGTGAGCCCCACCGATCCCACGATCATCGTCTCGATGTCGCTGCTGCTCGCTGCGCGTCGTCCTGCTCGCCAGCTACCTCCCCGCACGCCGGGCGATGAGCGTGGATCCCGTCACGTCGTTGAGGTCCGAATGATCGACGTCATCCGGCACGACCTTCGGTATGCCCTCCGGAGCCTGCACCAGCGCCCCGGTTTCACCGCGCTGACCGTGCTCACCCTGGCGCTCGGCATCGGCGCCACCAGCGCGATCTTCAGTGTGGTGAACGGCGTTCTCCTTCGGCCGCTGCCGTACGACCGGCCGGACGAAGTGATGATGATCCACACCCGGCTCGAGGGGAATCCGCAGGGCGAGCTGAGTTTGCCCGAGTACTGGGACCTGCGCGAGCAAGCCCGGGCGTTCACTCAGCTCGCGGCTTTCAGCGACGGCTCGCTCACCCTGACCGGAAGCGGGACGCCGGAGCGACTGCAGGCCGGGTTCGTCACCGCGGATGCCCTACTGCTGCTCGGCGTGTCGCCTGTGCGGGGCCGTGGGTTCGCGGCGGAGGAAGATCTGCCGGGCCGCCCGGCCGTCGTGGTGCTCAGCGATGGCCTTTGGCGGCGCCGCTTCGGCGCCGACCCGGAGATCGTCGGCCGGACGCTCATCCTCGATGACGAGCCCACCACGGTACTCGGTGTCATGCCGCCGGGCTTCCAGCTTCCCACGCACTACGCCGGATCCGGTATGGAGCTCTGGACTCTGCTGCGCCTCGATCCGGCGGTGGACCGGAGCGAGCGCGGCTGGCACTGGCTGACGGCGATGGCGCGCGCGCGGCCCGGCGTGGATGCCGGTGGCGCCGATCGCGAGGTGGCGGCCCTCATGGCGGGCATGCTGCAGCGCTATCCCAACGAGTACGACGTGGACTTCGCGCGGATCGGCCGGCCCAGCCTCCGAGGAGCTGGTGGGCGACATCCGCCCGGTGATCCTCCTGCTGATGGGCGCCGTCGGACTGCTCCTCCTCATCGCCTGCGCCAACGTGGCCTCGCTGTTCCTCGCGCGGGCCGAAGCGCGCCAGCGGGAGATCGCGGTGCGGGCGGCGCTGGGGGCGCGGTCCGGGCGGATCGTGCGGCAGCTGCTGACCGAAAGCGCGACGCTCGCGACGGCTGGAGGCCTCCTGGGCCTGCTCCTCGCCATGTGGGGCATCCGGGCGCTCGTCGCGGCGGCCCCGCCGACGCTGCCGCGGCTCGAGGCGATCGAAATGGACGGCTGGGTGCTCATCTTCACCGCGGCGATCACCTTGTCCACCGGGATGCTGTTCGGCCTGGCGCCCGCGCTCCACTCCGCGCGCCCGGACCTGTCCACCGCGCTGACTGAGGGTGGCCGGGGAGGCAGCGCGGGCATCGGCCGGCAGCGCTTTCGCCGCGGCCTGGTGGTGAGCCAGATCGCGCTCGCGCTCGTGCTCGTCGCCGCCGCGGGCCTTCTGATCCAGAGCTTTGCCCGAATGCGGGGCGTGGATCCCGGCTTCGTACCGGAGGGGCTGCTCACGGCCCGTATCGAGCTCTCGCCGGTGCGCTACGAGAGCAACCAGCAGATCCGGGTGTTCTACGAGCGATTCATCCGCCGGCTGGAGACGATTCCCGGCGTCCGCTCGGCCGCGGCCGTGAAGGCGCTGCCCATGACGCAGCTCGAGCTGGGCGACTGGTCGTTCCTGCGGGAAGGACGGTACTCGCTGCCGCCCAGGCCGTCGGAATGGAGCATGGCGTATTGGCAGACGACGAGTGCCGGTTACTTCGAGACCATGCGGATCCCTGTCCTCCAGGGTCGCGGATTCGAGGACACCGATCGGATCGGCGCACCCGGCGTGGCGGTCATCAACCGCACCCTCGCGCGGCAGGTCTGGCCCGCCGGCGACGCGCTGGGCCAGCGCATCCTGATGGGCGGCGGCGCCACCGACTCGGTCTGGCGGACCGTGGTCGGCATCGTGGGCGACGTGCGGCATCGCGGGCTCGATGCCGACCCCCGGCCCGAGATCTACCTGCCACACGCACAGTTCCCGGCTGGCGATGGAGTCGCCCTGCGCACGCTCCGCCTGGCCCTCCGCGCCGACGGCGACCCCGCCCGCCTCACCGGCGCGCTTCGCGCGGCCCTGGCGGAGATGGATCCGGACATTCCTTTGGCCGACGTGCAGACGATGGAGGAGGCGCTGGGCGTCTGGGCCGCGGAGCGGAGGCTCACCATGCTGCTCGTCGGAGGCTTCGCCCTGCTGGCGCTCACCCTGGGTGGGGTGGGGGTGTACGGCGTGATGGCTCACCTCGTGGTCCAGCGGACTCGCGAGATCGGCATCCGGATGGCACTCGGCGCCGTGCCGCGGGAGATTCTCGGGCTGGTGCTCTCGCAGGGTGCCTGGCTCGCGGGGCTCGGCATCCTCGCCGGTCTGCTGGGCGCGCTCGCGACCACACGCCTGCTGGCCGGTCTCCTCTTCGGCGTGGGACCCACCGACCCGACCACCTTCATCGCAACGGTGGGCGCGCTCGCCGCGGTCGCCGCGATCGCTTCGCTATTGCCGGCGCTGCGGGCCATCCGCACCGACCCAGTAGATGCGCTGAGGGCCGAATGAGCACGGCCGGTCTCCTAGCGGATCTCCGCTTCGCGCTGCGGTCGCTCCGGGGGCGCCCGGGCGTCTCGCTGGCGGTCGTCCTCACCCTGACGCTGGGGATCGGCGCCAACACCGCGCTCTTCAGCGTCGTCCGTGGTGTGCTGCTCAGCGGGTCGCCGGTGGCTGATCCCGACCGGATAGTCATGGTGTACCAGGACGACCGGGTCACGGGAACGAAGCGCGAGGCGTTTTCCGTGCCCGACTACTACGACCTCACGGCGCGCGGCCGCTCCTTCGCAGGCCTCGCCGCGTACGCCGGGATGCCGATGACGCTGGGCCGAGACGGCACCGAACCCGCGCGGGTGAACGCCACCGGCGTGACCCACGGCTTCTTCGCGCTGCTGGGCGGCCCGCCTGCGCTCGGACGCGGCTTCGTCGAAACGGAGGACGTGCCCGGAGGGCCGAAGGTCGCCATTCTGAGCGACGCGCTCTGGCGTGGCAGGTTCCTGGCCGATACCGCGATCCTCGGCCGGACGCTGCGGTTGGACGACGGCGCGTACACCGTTATCGGCGTGGCCCCCGCCCGCCTCGATCTGCCGGGTCCAGCGACCGACGTCTGGCTCCCTCTGCAGCTCGGCCCCACCTCGACACCGCGGTCCCGGCACAACGTGGCGGTGATCGGGCGATTGGCGCCGGGGGTCTCGATCGGGGCTGCCGGCCGCGAGGTGGGTGCCGTCGGCCGCCAGCTCGAGGCGGAGTACCCTGAGAGCAACCGCGGCAGGGGGATCTCGGTCGAGGCGATGACCGAGGTGGTGGTGGGCGATGTGCGGCCGGCGCTGATGCTGCTTCTGGCTGCGGTCGCGTTGCTGCTTCTCGTCGCCTGCGTCAACGTCGCCAGCCTGCTGCTGGCGCAGGGGTGGGCCCGGGCCCGCGAGTTCGCCCTGCGGCGGACGCTCGGCGCGTCCACCTTCCGCCTGGGGAGACAGTTCCTGCTCGAGAGCATGCTCGTCACCACCGTGGCGGGTCTGCTGGGCGTCCTCCTGGCGATCTGGGGGCTCGAGCTGCTGCTGGACCTGGCGCCGGCCGATCTCCCCCGCCTGGCGGAAGTGCGGGTGGACGGTACGGTCCTCGCCGCGACGCTTGCGCTCGCGATGAGCGTCGGCCTGGCCTTCGGTCTGGTGCCGTTGGCGCAGGCCCGGCGCCTCGACTTGCACGCCGCGCTGCAAGGCGAGGGCGGGCGCTCCGGGTCGGCAGGGGTTCGCCGCCGCCGGCTGCGCGATGGGCTCGTCGTGGCCGAGGTGGCGGTCTCGGCATTGCTCGTGATCGGCGCGGGCCTTTTGCTCAGAAGCCTGCACAACCTGCGCGCCGTGGACCCGGGATTCCGGACCGAGCGGGTGGTGAAGCTCGACTTTCGGCTCCCGGAGGCGCGCTACCCCCAGTCGTTCTCCGACTACCCGAATTGGAGCGAGGTGACTGGTTTTCACGCGGGGCTGGTCGACCGGATCGGTGGCCTGCCAGGCGTCATCGACGTCGCCATCGCAGCGTATCATCCGCTGGCTCCGGGATTCACCAACAGCTTCGTGATCGAGGGCCGGGAAAACGAGCACGAGCAGCAACCCGAGATCCCGATCCGGCCAGTCACTGCCGGCTACTTCGCGACCATGGGGGTGCCGCTCCGGCGCGGCCGGATGCTGGAGCCGCGCGACGGGGTCGGCGCGCCCGACGTGCTGCTGCTCAACGAGGCCGCGGCGCGGCGCTTCTTCCCCGGGCGCGACCCGGTCGGGCAGCGGATCTCGTTCTGGGGCCGCAGTCGGGAGGTGGTCGGCGTGGTCGCGAACGAGCGTTTCCGCGGCCTCGGCGAGGATGCTCCGCCCGCCGCTTATCCGCCGATCGCCCAGGTGCCGATGACCACCGCGACGCTGCTGGTCCGCGCGACGGCTCAACCGGCCACGCTGGTGCCCGCGCTTCGTGAGGCCGTCTGGGGCCTCGATCCCGAGCTCGCGCTGTCGGGAATCGAGCCGCTCGACCGGACGCTCTCGGATTCGATCGCCCGGCCCCGGTTCACGACTGTATTGCTCGGCTTGTTCGCGGCGCTCGCGGTGTTGCTGGCGAGCATCGGCATCCATGGGCTGCTGGGGTACGCCGTGGTGCAGCGCACCCGCGAGCTCGGCATCCGGCTCGCCCTCGGCGCACCGCGCGGCCGGCTGGTCCTCGAAGTCGTGGGGCACGGCGTCGCGCTCGCGATGCTCGGAGTCGGGCTGGGCTTGGTGGGCGCCCTCGCACTCACCCGGCTGCTTCAGGGACTTCTCTTCGGGGTGGCGCCGACCGACGCGGGAATCTTCGCGGCGACAGCCGTCATCCTCGCCGGCGTGGCGGCGCTGGCGAGCTGCCTTCCCGCCCGCCGTGCCACGCGGGTCGATCCGCTGATCGCCCTCAGGAGCGAATGATGCGCAACCTCGGCCCCGACCTGCGTCATGCCTTGCGCGCGCTGCGGCGCACCCCCGGCTTCACCGCCGCCGCCATCGGGGCGCTGGCGCTCGGGATCGGCGCCAGCACGACGATCTTCACCGTGGTGAACGGGGTGCTGCTCCGGCCGCTTCAGTACGAGGCTCCGGACCGGCTGGCGAACATCTGGAACGATCTCGGCGACGGGGCCCAGTCGCTCCCGGCGGTGTCGCCCCTCGACTTTCGCGACTACCAGCGGCGGAGCCGCACCTTCGAGGACTTTGCCGCGGCCGCCGATGGGAGCGTCGCCAACCTGCGGGGAAACCTCACCGGGGACCGGGAGCCCGAGCGGGTGGACATCGTGACCGTCACCGCCAACTTCTTCCCCCTGCTGGGCGTGCGGCCGATGCTCGGCCGGCAGTTCCTGCCGGAGGAGGAGGCGGTCAAGGGGCCGCACGTAGTGATGCTGAGCCACCGGCTATGGGAGCGCCGCTTCGCCGGGGACCCGGCGCTGGTAGGCAAGACGATCCAGGTGGATGGCGTGGCCCACGAGGTGGTGGGAGTGCTGCCGCGGGATTTCAGCCTTCAGCTCCCCGCGGAGGCGTTTCAGGTGACCGACGGCGACCTCTGGGCGCCGATCCAGTTCGACTACAGCACTCCGCTGCCCCGGAACCTGACGTTCTTCACCGTGTTCGGCCGCCTGGCGCCGGGGGTGACGTTCGAGCAGGCGCAGGCGGAGATGAACCTCATCGCCGAGCAGTTCCGGTCCGAGTTCAAGGAGCATGCGGCGTCCAAACTCCGCATCCGCGCCGTGCCGCTGCACTACGACGTGGTGAAGCACGCCCGCCCGGCGCTCCTCATCTTGCTCGGCGCGGTGGGAATGGTGCTCCTGATCGCCTGCGCCAACGTGGCCAACCTGCTGCTGGTGCGGGGCACGACCCGCCGGGCCGAATTCGCTCTTCGTGTCGCGCTCGGGGCGAGCCGCTGGGCGATCGTGAGGCAGGTGCTGACCGAGAGTCTTCTCCTGGCGCTCACCGGCGGCGCGCTCGGACTCGGCATCACAGTGGCCGCCCTAGCGGTACTTCGGGGGCTCGTTCCGGCCAATCTCCCTCGGCTGGCCGACGTCCAGCTGGACGCGACCGTGCTCGGGTTCACCGCCGCGATCTGTGCGGCCACCTCGGTGCTGTTCGGGCTGTTGCCGGCGCTTCGCGCGGCGGCGACCGACCCGCAGGAGCATCTCAAGGACGGCGGGCGGGGCGGGAGCGCCGGTGACCGCCGGCGGGCTCGCCATCTCCTCATCGTCGCCGAGGTGGCGCTGTCGGTGATGCTGCTGGTGGGCGCCGGACTGCTGATACGAAGCTTCCTGGCCCTCCAGCGGGTGGACCCGGGGTACGATGCGGGCGACGTGCTCACCTTCGAGCTTTCGATGCCGTTCGCCAAATACCAGGGTGGCGCGGCCCGCCGGGCGTTCTTCCGTGACCTTACCGGCAAGCTCGAGGCGCTTCCGGGTGTCACCAAGGTCGGGATGGTCTCCCAGCTGCCGCTCACGGGCAGTGGACCGTTGTCGCCCTTCGCGTACAACGAGGAGACCGCGCGGAACTTCGAGAGCGTCACGGCGGACGGGCGCCAGATTTCACCCGAATACTTCGAGGCGATGGACGCGCGGCTGCTCGCGGGTCGCACCTTCACGTACCAGGACTCGGCCGGGACACCGCCGGTCATCATGATCGACGAGACGCTCGCCAAGCTGGCGTGGCCTGGGGAGAACGCGGTCGGCAAGCAGCTTCAGCTCGCCCCGACCGGCGAGGAGAACGGGTTCTCGGAGGTGGTGGGCGTCGTGGAGCACATGCGCCAGCACGATCTGACCCGCGACATCCTGCACCAGATCTACTACCCGATCGGCCAGGGCACCCCGACGGTGATGACGTTCGTGGTCGAGACGGCGCTGGACCCGGTGACCTTGATCCCGGTCGTGCGGCGGACGGTCGAGTCGATGGACCCCGACCTCCCAGTGAGCCGGCTGACGCCGATGAGCACCTATCTCTCCGAAGGCCGCGCCCAGGCACGATTCAGCCTGGTGCTGATGACGGTGCTCGGCACGGTGGCGCTTCTGCTGACGGCGGTCGGCGTCTTCGGCGTCATTTCCTACTCGGTGAGCCAGCGGACCCGCGAATTCGGCATCCGCCTGGCCCTGGGGGAAGACCCGCGGCAGACCAAGCTGAACGTCGTGCTGAGCGGGATGCGCCTGGTACTGGTGAGCATCGGGCTCGGGCTCCTCGGCTCCCTGGTGGTCACCCGGCTGATCTCGGGGCTGCTGTACGAGGTGCGCCCCGCCGACCCGATCACGTTTGCGGGGATCGGGTTGCTGCTGGCCCTGGTGGCGCTGCTCGCGTGCTATCTACCGGCCCGGCGTGCAACGCGGGTGGACCCGGCGCTGGCGCTCCGGAGCGAATGATGTTCGACCCGGGATACGATCTGCGCTACGCACTGCGCTCGCTGCGGCGCTCTCCCGGATTCGCGGCGCTTGCCATCGGTACGCTGGCCCTCGGCATCGGCGTTACGAGCGCGATGTTCACCGTAGTGAACGGGGTATTGCTGCAGCCGCTGCCGTACCCCCATGCGAATCGTCTCGCGAACATCTGGAATGACTTGGGTGACGGTGCTCAGTCGCTGCCTGCCGTATCGCCGGCGGATTTCAGGGATTATCAACAGCGCACCCGCACTTTCGAGGCGTTCGCGGCCGCCTCGGATGGCGACGTCGTCGACCTACGCGGCAACCTGACCGGCAGTGGCGCTGCCGAGCGGGTAACGATGAACACGATCACGGCGAACTTCTTCGACCTCCTCGGGGTGCGCCCTGCCGTCGGGCGCGCCTTCTTGCCGGCGGAAGAGACGACGAACGGGCCGCACGTGGCGATGATAACCAACGGCCTCTGGAAGCGCCGGTACGCTGGCGATCCGACGCTGCTGGGGCGAACGATCGAGATCGATGGTGTCGGCCATACGGTGGTGGGGGTGCTGCCGGAGGGCTTTCGCCTACTGCTTCCCCCGGAGGCGTATTTGGTCACGGACGCCGAGGTGTGGACGCCGCTTCAGTACGATTACGGGAAATCGCCGCCGCGGAACTGGACCTTCTTCACGGTGTTCGGTCTCCTGAAGCAGGGTGTCAGCTTCGCCGAGGCGCAGGCGGACATGAGCCGGGTCGCCGCCGAATTCCGGCAGGAGTTTCCCGAGCATAAAGCGTCGAATCTCCGGATCCGAGTGATCCCCCTCCAGCACGATGTCGTGAAGCAGGCCCGACCGTCGCTGCTCATTCTCTTCGGCGCGGTCGGCCTCGTGTTGCTCGTCGCCTGCGCCAACGTCGCTCATCTGCTGTTGGTGCGAGCCACCACCCGCAACGCCGAGTTCGCGCTCCGTACCGCGCTTGGCGCAAGCCGGTGGGCCGTCGCTCGGCAGCTCCTCACGGAGAGCCTGGTGTTGGCGGTCGGTGGGGGGATCCTGGGGATTGGCGTCGCGGAAGTTGCGATCGCGGCGCTGCGCGCCCTGCATCCGGCAAACCTGCCTAGACTGGCCGAGATCGGCACCGATCTGCGCGTCCTCGCTTTCACCGCGCTCCTGTGCGTTGCGACCGCGGTGGGCTTCGGCATGGCGCCCGCCCTCCAGGCGTCCCGCGCCGACCAGCGTGGTCCGCTGCAAGCTGCTGGCCGGGGCACTGGCGGGCGGCGGCGCCGCTTCCGCGAGCTGCTGATCGTCGGGGAAGTGGCGCTGTCAGTCGTGCTGCTCGTGGGCGCTGGTCTGCTCATCCGGAGCTTCATCGCGCTCCAACAGGTGCGTCCCGGCTTCGATGCGACTGATGTGCTGACGTTCCATCTTTCTTTCCCGTCTCTCACGTATCCCAAGCCGACGGATCGGCATGCCTTCCTGAAGGAGCTGGAGACCCGGCTCCTGGCCATCCCGGGAGTGCGGCGCGTCGGGGAGGCGTCGCAACTTCCCCTCACGGGCAGTGGGACACTCCAGCCGTTCGCCTATGACGAGGAGACGGCCCGCAATTTCGAGCGTGTCACCGCCGACTTCCGGAACGTGTCCAACGATTACTTCGCCGCGCTGGGCACGCGTCTGCTCCAGGGCCGCTACTTCACCGATCGGGATCGAGCGGGTGGGCCACTCGTGATGATCATCGACGAAAGCCTGGCCAAGCTCGCGTGGCCCGGGCGGAGCGCGGTGGGACAGCGGCTCCAGATCGCGCCCACGGGCAGCCCGGACATGTATGCCGAAGTAGTCGGTGTTGTCGAGCACCAGCGGATCCACGATCTGGTTGGTCCTGCACTCCCTCAAATCTTCGGGCCGATCGGCATCTGGACACCAGCGACGATGGCCGTGGCGGTAGAATCGTCGATCCCGCCCGGGAGCCTCGTCGCCCAGGTCCGCCGAGCGGTGACGTCGCTGGACAAGGACCTGCCGGTGTACCGACTCATGCCAATGGAGAGCTACGTCGGGGAAGGGCTGGCCCATGCGCGGTTCAGCCTGGTGCTCATGACCGTGCTTGGCGGCGTCGCGCTCCTCTTGACGGCGGTGGGCGTTTTCGGCGTCATCTCCTACTCGGTGAGCCAGCGAACCCGCGAGTTCGGCATCCGCCTGGCGCTGGGTGAGGACCCTCGGCGGACTATGCGGAGCGTCGTGCTGGGCGGAGTGAGCCTGGTCCTAGTCAGTGTAACGGTCGGTCTCCTGGGCTCGCTGGTCGTGACCCGGTTGATCGCGGGACTGCTCTACGAGGTGAAGCCAGCCGATCCCATCACCCTTTCGGGCGTCGGCCTGCTACTCACGCTCGTGGCGCTGCTCGCGTGCTATCTGCCGGCCCGCCGCGCGACCCGGGTGGACCCGGCGGTAACGCTCCGCAGCGAATGAGCGTGGCATCGCGTCATCCCGCGCGGGGGAGGTTGACACCTCTCGCGAATACCCCCTTCTGAGGACGACCCCTGTGATCCGACTCGCGAACCTCGACCGCTATTACCAGGCCGGTCCGACCCGCACGTACGTGCTCCGGCGCATCGACCTGGAGATCCGCCAGGGGGAGTTCCTCACCATCATGGGGCCCTCCGGGGCGGGGAAGTCCACGCTGCTCAGCATCCTCGGTATGCTCGATAACGCCTGGACCGGGGAGTACTGGTTTCTCGACCAAGCCGTCCACGAGCTGCCGGCCAAGAAGCGGATCGAGCTGAACAAGAAGTACATCGGCTTCGTGTTCCAGAAGTACCACCTGATCGACGATCTCACCGTCTACGAGAACCTGGAGATTCCGCTCTCCTATCGGGATATCAGGCCCAAGGAGCGCGCCGCGATCGTGGCCGAGGCGCTCGACCGATTCCAGATCGTAGGGAAGAAGGACCTCTACCCGAGCCAGCTCTCCGGCGGCCAGCAACAACTGGTCGGAGTGGCACGGGCGGTGATCGCCAGTCCCAAGCTGCTGCTGGCCGACGAGCCGACCGGCAACCTGCACAGCGCGCAGGGAGAGGAGATCATGGAGCTCTTCACCCGGCTCAACAAGCAGGGGACCACGATCGTGCAGGTGACCCACTCCGAGCGCAACGCGTCCTACGGAAACCGGACGATCCACCTGCACGACGGGTGGGTGGTCGAGCCGGCCGCCGCAAGGACAGCAGGCGGAGCCTCGACCTGAAAAGGCACGCAGTTCCTGGACCGCCGGGCTACATTCTTGAGACCCGTGCCGACCTCCCCCGCGTCACCCACAGCACACGTTCTCGTCGCGGACGACCAGCCTCACGTCCGTGAGGCACTGCGGCTGCTGCTGAAGGGCGAGGGCTATGCGATCGAGACCGCGGCCTCCCCGGCCGGGGTGCTCTCCGCCGTGCAGGCCGCCGACTTCGACGCCGTGCTTCTCGATCTCAACTACGCCCGCGACACCACCACCGGCCGCGAGGGCCTGGAGCTGGTCTCCCAGCTCCAGGCCCTCGACGCCACCCTGCCTACAGTGGTCATGACCGCCTGGGGCAGCGTGGAGAAGGCGGTGGAGGCGATGCGCCGTGGCGCTCGGGACTTCATCGAGAAGCCGTGGGACAACAACCGGCTCCTCGCCACGGTGCGGATCCAGATCGAGCTGGGGCGCGCGCTTCGCAACACCCGCCGCCTCGAGAGCGAGAACCGGCTGCTCCGCAGCGACGGCGCGCCTGAGCTCATCGCCTCGTCCCCGGCGATGCGTCCCGTGCTCCAGCTCATGGACCGGGTCGCCGCGTCCGACGCGAATGTGATGATCAGCGGCGAGCATGGCACCGGCAAGGAAGTCGTCGCCCAGTGGCTCCACGCGGCCTCGCCCCGTGCCGCCCGTGCGCTGGTCGCGGTCAACCTCGGCGGGCTCTCCGAGGGCCTCTTCGAGAGCGAGATGTTCGGCCACGTGAAGGGCGCCTTCACCGACGCGCGGACCGACCGGATCGGCCGGTTCGAGCTGGCCGAGGGCGGCACGCTTCTGCTGGACGAGATCGGCACGCTGGCCATGAGGCAGCAGGCCAAGCTGCTGCGGGTGCTGGAGACCGGTGAGGTGGAGCGAGTCGGCGCCTCGCGGTCGCGGCGCATCGACGTCCGCATCCTCTCGGCCACCAACGCGGACCTCGCGGTGGAGGTGGCCGCAGGGCGTTTCCGGGAAGATCTGCTCTTCCGGCTCAACACCATCGAGATCCGCCTGCCGCCGCTGCGCGAGCGCCGGGAGGACATCCGGCCTCTGGCCGAGCACTTCCTTCGCCGCTATGCCTCCCGCTACCGGAAGGCACTGGTCGGCCTGGACGCCGACGCGCTCGAGGCGCTGGAGACGCACGCCTGGCCGGGGAACGTGCGCGAGCTGGACCATACGCTGGAGCGCGCCGTGCTCATGGCCCAGGGAGGCGCGGTCGGCGCCGTGGACCTCGGACTTCGGCTCGCGCCGGGAACGGCCCCGCGGCTGGAGGACCTTCCGTTGGAAGAGGTGGAGCGCCTCCTCATCCGAAAGGCGTTGGAGCGTCACGGCGGCAACGTGAGCCAGGCGGCGAAGGCGCTGGGGCTGAGTCGCAGCGCGCTCTATCGGCGGCTCCAGCACTATGGGCTCTAGCCGGAAGCGGCCCCGAAGTCACGAATCGCGCGTGTTCACCGCCGCCCTCGCCGCCGGCCTGCCGGCGATCGCGGTCGCGGGCTGGCTGCTCTGGACCGGTGACTACCCGCTGCGAGTTCGGCTCACCTTCACCCTGTTGGCGGCCGGGGCCTGGCTGCTCGGCGGGCTCCTCCTCCGCGAGCGCGTCATCCGTCCCCTCCAGACCATCTCCAACCTCCTCGCCGCGCTGCGCGAAGGCGACTACTCGATCCGGGCCCGCGGCGCCAATGCCGACGACGCGCTCGGTCTGGCGCTGCTAGAAGTGAACGCGCTGAGCGAGACGCTCAGGGGGCAGCGACTCCGGGAGCTGGAGGCCACCGCGCTGCTCCGGCGGGTGATCGAGGAGATCGACGTGGCCGTCTTCGCCTTCGACGGCGACCGCCGGCTTCGCCTGGTGAACCGGGGAGGCGAGCGGCTGCTGGGCCAGCCCTCCGAGCGGCTGATGGGGCGCCCCTCGGACGCGCTGGGACTCAGCGATCTGCTGACCGGTGAGAGTCCGCGCAGCTTCGACGCCACCTTTCCCGGCGGCGCGGGCCGCTGGGAGGTACGGAGCGGAACTTTCCGCCAGGACGGACTGCCGCACCAGATGCTCGTCATCTCCGACCTGAGCCGGGTGCTGCGCGCCGAGGAGCGCTCGGCGTGGCAGAGGCTGGTCCGGGTGTTGGGCCATGAGATCAACAATTCGCTGGCGCCGATCAAATCCATCGCCGGAAGCCTGCGCAGCCTGGCCGCCCGGCCCGCCCGGCCGGCCGACTGGGAGAACGACCTCCGCTCGGGGCTCGAGGTGATCGAGGGGCGGTCGGAGGCGCTGGGACGATTCATGGGCTCCTATGCCCGGCTCGCCCGGTTGCCGCAGCCGCATCCCGGCTCGGTGGACGTGGCGACCTGGGTACGCCGGGTCGCGGCATTGGAGACCAGGCTCGAGGTGCAGGTGCGGGGCGGACCGGTGGTGTCGGTGACCGCCGACGGCGACCAGCTCGACCAGCTGCTGATCAACCTGGTGCGGAACGCCGTTGACGCCGCGCTCGAGACCGGCGGGGGAGTGGAAGTCGGTTGGCGCACCATTGCCGGCGTGCTCGAGGTGACCGTGGAGGACGAGGGTCCTGGCCTCCCCGATCCCGGCAACCTGTTCGTTCCCTTCTTCACCACCAAGGCGAGCGGGTCCGGCATCGGCCTGGCGCTCAGCCGCCAGATCGCCGAGGCGCACGGCGGCGCCGTGTCGCTGGAGCCGAGGAAGGGCAGGCGCGGGGCTCGCGCCTGCCTGCGCCTGCCGCTGGGCGAAAGGAGGGAGACGAGCGCCTCCTGACCTCGAACGCAGGTGCGATACGGGCGTAATCAAGGGGCAGCGTCCAGTCGGAGAGATGGCCGTCGCTGTCTAGCGCCGGGAGCCTGCGCCGCTTATATCGGGAAAGGAGTCGACCCCACCACTTCGAACGAGGCGCGCAACATGCTCAAGGAATTCAAGGCGTTTGCCATGCGGGGGAACGTCGTCGACTTGGCGGTCGGCATCATCATCGGCGGAGCGTTCGGTACCATCGTCAAGTCGCTGGTGGACGACGTCATCATGCCGCCGATCGGCCTTGCGCTCGGCAATGTGGACTTTTCCGATCTCTTCCTCATGCTGAAGGAAGGCACCAAGGCGGCGGCGCCGTACTCGACACTCGCCGAGGCTCAAGCGGCCGGCGCCGTCACCATCAACTACGGTCTCTTCGTCAACAGCGTGATCACGTTCCTGATCATCGCCCTGGCGGTGTTCCTGCTGGTTCGTGCGATCAACCGGCTCCAGCCGCAGGAAGCGGCCGCCGCGCCCAGCACCAAAGATTGCCCGTACTGCAGGATGCCGATTCCCGTCGGCGCCACGCGCTGCCCGGAGTGCACCTCCGAGTTGCGGTAGGGGAGCGGGCGGGGCAGCTCCGGATGCCAGGGTAAGGCCTACTTTACCACACAAAGTACTTGCTGTCAGAGACCGCAACCCTTAGATTGGAATCCATGGCCTTCCCACAGCGCGTCCGACGCCCGCCGGCCGAGCCGCTACACGAGCGTGCGATGGACGACCTCTCGTTCATCCGTCGCACCATGGAGCACGCCACCGCATTCACGGCGGTGTCCGGGTGGGGAGGGGTGGCCATGGGGGCCACGGCGTTGGTGGCCGCCGCGCTCGCCGATCGGGGAGTGACGCCGAGCCAGCGGCTGATCCCGTGGCTCCTAGCCTCGGTCGTCGCCCTCGTCATCGGCGGGTGGGCCATGGCGATGAAGGCGCGCCGCGCCGGCACCACGGTCTTCTCCTACTCCGGACGCCGGTTCGTGCTGGGCTTCCTGCCGCCGCTCGTGGTGGGCGCGCTGCTCACGGCCGCGCTGGCCCGAGCCGGCCTGCACCAGGCGTTGCCGGGCACTTGGCTGCTGCTCTACGGAGCCGGCGTCCTCACGGGCGGTGCGTTCTCGATCCGGGTCGTGCCGATCATGGGGATCTGCTTCGTGCTCCTGGGCGTGGCCGCGCTCTTCGGATCTCCCAGCTGGGGCAATGCCCTGATGGCGGCCGGATTCGGCGGGCTTCACATCACGTTCGGTCTGCTGATCGCGAGGAGGTACGGTGGCTAAATCCAACCTGGCACCCCGCGACCCTCCTGGAGGCAGCGCCGGTCGGCGTCGCCTCGAGGGTGTGCGCGGCGAGGCGGCGGGTCACGGCCCGCTGGAGTTGGACCGGTTGATCCACGAGCGAATGCGCCTGGCGATCGTCAGCGCCCTCGCGGTCAACGACTCGCTCACCTTCAACGAGCTCAAACGTTTGCTGGAGACCACCGACGGCAACCTCAGCGTGCACGCGCGCAAGCTCGAGGAGGCCGACTACATCGTATGCACCAAGTCGTTCGAGGGCAGGGTGCCGCGCACTGAGTACAAGCTGAGCGCCCCCGGTCGCCAGGCGCTCGAACGGTACTTGGCCCACATGGAGGCGTTGATCCGCGCCACCCGGGAGCGGTAGGTCCGCTTTTTTTGGGGAGTTGCACTTTATGAAGCAAAGCGCTCTTCATGTCGGCATCATCATGGACGGCAACGGTCGATGGGCCACCCGCGGCGGTCACTCCCGCTCGGCGGGCCACCGCCAGGGAGCGCGCGTGGTCCGCCAGATCGTCGAGGCCGCCCCCGAGCTGGGCATCGGCGTGCTGACCGTCTACGCCTTCTCCGCCGACAACTGGCGCCGTCCGCCGGCGGAAGTGGCCGCCCTCATGCGGCTCTTCCGCGAGTACCTGCGGAGCGAGACCGCCCGGTGCATCGAGGATGGCGTCAAGCTGGAGATCATCGGCCGCCGCGATCGCATCGATCACCGCCTCCGCCGGCGGATCGACACCAGCGAGCGGGTCACCGCCCAGGGTACCCGGCTGCATCTGCGGGTCGCGCTCGACTATTCGTCGAGGGACGCGATCCTCCGTGCCGCGCAGTGCCTCCGGCCCGACACGGTACCCACCCGGGACTCCTTTGCCCGCCTCCTGGCGATCGTGGATCACGGGACGCCGGTGCCGGAGCTCGACCTCCTGATCCGCACCGGGGGCGAGCGCAGGCTCAGCGACTTTCTCCTGTGGGAAGCCGCCTACGCCGAGCTGCTGTTCGTGGAGCGGATGTGGCCGGACTTCGGCCCCGAGGACCTGGCGGCGGCGGTGCGGGAGTTCGAGACCAGGGAGCGCCGATACGGAGGCCTCCGGCAGGTGGCTGCGGACGCGTCCTGACGTGGTGGAATCCTTTCGCCGATGAAGGCCGTGGCAGTCTTCCCCGGGAAGCCGGACTCGATGCACCTCGCCGCCATCCCGAAGCCCTCGCTGGACGAGATCCCCGAAGGGCGTGGCGTGCTGGTCAAAGTCCTCCAGGTCGGAGTGGACGGGACCGACCAGGAGATCAATGCGGCCGAGTATGGCGCGGCGCCTCCGGGGTCCGACTTCCTGGTGATCGGTCACGAGAGCTTCGGCCGGGTGGAGGCGGTGGGACCGACCGTGACCGAGCTTCGACCCGGCGATTACGTGGTCGCGACCGTCCGGCGACCGGGCTCCAGTATCTACGACCGGATCGGCACCTACGACATGAGTACCGACGACGTCTACTTCGAGCGGGGAATCAACCTCCGGCACGGCTACCTGACCGAGTACTACGTCGACGACCCGGAATACATCGTGAAGGTGCCGCCCGCGCTCCGCGAGGTCGCGGTGCTCCTGGAACCGACCAGCGTGGTAGAGAAGGGGATCGCCCAGGCGTACGAAATTCAGCGGCGGCTCAGGGTCTGGCGCCCCCGCAGGGCGGCGGTGATGGGTGCCGGGACCATCGGCCTCCTGGCGGCGCTCGCGCTTCGGCTCAGGGGACTGGGGGTCACCGTCTTCGGCCGCACGGCCAAGCCCTACCTCAACGCCGACCTGATCGGGGCGCTGGGCGCGCGCTACGAGAGCACGTCGGACGTCTCCATCCTCGACGGCGCGGCGCGGTTCGGGCCGTTCGACCTGATCTTCGAGGCCACCGGCGCCTCCCCGGTCGCCTTCGAGAGCATGCAGGCGCTCGGCAAGAACGGGGTGCTGGTCCTGTCCAGTGTGACCGGCGGAGAGGGCCGAATCGAGGTGCCGGCCGACCGGATCAACCTCGAATTCGTCCTGGGGAACAAGGTGATGGTGGGAACGGTGAACGCCAACCGGGAATACTTCGAGATGGGGGTGAAGGACATGGCCCACGCCGAGGCGCAGTATCCGGGCTGGCTGAATCGGCTGCTGACCCACCCGGTGCGGGGGCTGGAGAACTGGAAGCTCCTGCTCGACACCTTGACGGGGGCGCGAGAGGCTATAAAGGTGTATTGCGTAGTCTCCCACATGTGAGGATATCGATGCCGCAGCCAATGCCGCTGGCAGGTCTGCGCCTGCCCTCCGCTGCAGCGACCCTGTCGTCGGCCGGCCGCCGTGAGGCCCGCCTCCGCCCCGAGCATGCCGTCCGCTATCCCGGCATCCCGGCGGGAGTGTGGGAGTCGGCCGCCGTGCTCTGCGATCGGGTGCTCGCGGGTGGGCTGCTCCGGGGGTCGCCGATGGGATGGTGCGCCCGGGTGCTTCCAGGCGAGCATTTCGAGTTTCGAGGAGGGGTGCCCGAGGGGGCGCGCCCTCGCCGGGAAGATCGGTGAGCTTACCCTCGGTCGCAGCGGCTGAAAACCTATCGGGGTCGCAAAGTTTTCTCCGGTCGCAGCGCGAGAATTCGTCCGCGAAGTCGTGAACGCGGGTGAATTAACTTCAAGTGCACTACTGTAAGCTGTTGCAGGAAAACGTGATAGTAATTAGGTGCTGAACTGAAATATCACCATCACTTCTTTCGCTCGAACACCGTCACTCCCTCCAGGATCGTCCGCAGCACCCGCACTGCGTGAATCTCACGCGGCGCGACCTCGAAGAGATTCTTCTCCAGGATCACCAGGTCAGCCAGCTTGCCCACCTCGATCGATCCGGTCTCCCGCTCCTGGTGATTCTGATACGCGGCATTGATGGTGTACATCGCGATCGCGGCCGACAAGTCCACCACTTCCTCTGGGTGCCACGGCGTGGTCGTGGTGCCCGCGGTGGGCGGCCGGCGGGTGATCGCCACCTGGATCCCATCGAGCGGAGCCAACGATGAGACGGACCAGTCGCTCCCCGCCGACACCACCGCCCCCGCGTCGACCGCACTGCCGATGGGATAGAGCCAGCGCGACCGGGACGGGCCGAGCGCGGGCTCCGCGAGCCTGGTGAGGTATTCGTCGCCGTTGGCCCACAGCGGCTCGAAGTTGGCGATCACGCGGAGTCCCCGGAATCTGGGAAGGTCAGCGGGATCGATGAGCTGGAGGTGAGTGATGGTGTGCCGTGAGTCGCGCGGACCGTTGACCTCCATGGCGTGCGCGAAGGCGTCGAGGGTCATCCGGATCGCGCGGTCGCCGATAGCGTGCACGTGGACCTGCCAATCTTGGCGGTCGAGCGCGACCACAAGGCTGTCGAGTCGGTGGTGGGTGTAGATCGGCTTGCCGGCGTCGCTCGTGCGATCGAGATACGGCGCGAGGAGGGCGGCGGTGCCCGACTCGATCACACCGTCCTGGTAAAGCTTGGCTGCGGTCGGGCGGACCAGGCGCGTGGTGTACCGCTGGCGCCAATCGCCCAGCCGGCTGACCAGCGCATTGATACCGGTCGAATCCGGCGCGGCATCGACTGCCGCGATGATGCGGACCGTCAGCCGCTTCGCCTGCTCCTGTGCGACGTAGGTGCGGAGATACCTCTCCGATGCCCATGCCTCGTGCGCGGTCGTGATGCCGGCTTCGTTCGCCAGCCGTAGCGCGCGCCCCAGCCCGGCGGCGAGCTCGGCGTCGGTGCGCTCGGGACGAGGCGGGAGACCCGCTCGATGGCGCTCTCGCGGAGCGTCCCGGTCGGCTCGCCGGATCGCGGATCGCGCTCGATCCGTCCGTCCGGCGGATCGGGGGTATCGCGAGTGATTCCTGCGAGGTCGAGCGCCTTAGTGTTCACCCAGGCGGAGTGTCCGTCCGCGGCGTCGAAGATGGCGGGCCGGTTCCCGATGATCTGGTCGAGGAAGGCGCTGGTCGGGTTCGCGTCGGGGAAGGCCGTCAGCTCCCACCCTGCACCTCGCACCCAGGGGGCGTTTGGCCGTGAGGCCATGCAGCCTTTGATCGAATCGGCGATCGCCGCGGCGCTTTCGAGCGTGAACAGGGCGCACTCGCCCAGCTCCACCCCGCCGGCGAGGAGGTGCACGTGCCCGTCCTGGAACCCAGGGAGCACCATCCCGCCGTGCAGGTCCACCACCTCGGTCCTCGTGCCGATGATATCGCCGGGGACGGTGTCGTCCCCGACGTAGATGATGCGGCCCGCCTTCACGCCGACCGCGGTCGCCCAGCTCCGCGGGGCGTCCACGGTGTAGACCGCACCGCCGCGGAGCAGGAGATCGGCGGGGCCGTCGACGCCGCTCTTCGGCCGGTCTCCCCCCCAGCCGCATGCCGCCACCTGGAGCACGATGGCGCCCATCGCCACCCTCAGCACAGCGCGAGGGAGCATGCTCCGTCCGAGGGCGAGAATGGGAGGGCGCGCCTGGCCGGCGCGGATCGGCGGTCGCATGGCGTTTCGCAAGTCGTGGGAAGCATGGTGGTCGCTGAACAATGGAAGCTGGGCAGAGGGTCTGCCAGCCCGGTCTGCTGGCCCTGCTTCGCGCCCCCGCCGGGGAGGGGAGGGGGCCGAAATGAAATGTCGGATGTATGTTTATCGCGATCCCCTTAAACGGCTGTCTTCCCCCTCGGGGGCACACGCGGCAGATGTCGTCGCTGCTGGAACGCCTGCGCGAAGCGGTCGCTCCGGCCTTCACCGTCGAGCGAACGCTCGGCGCGGGAGGCATGGGCGTCGTGTTCCTCGGACACGACCCCGCCCTCGACCGTCCCGTCGCCATCAAGGTTCTCCGACCCGAGCTGGCCACCGCCCATGCCGCTGAGCGCTTCCTTCGCGAGGCGAGGGTCCTGGCCAAGGTGCGTCAGCCCGGTGTGGTTCCGATCTACCAGGTCCATGAGAATCAGGGGCTGTACTTCTACGTCATGGAGTACCTCCCCGGGGAAACCGTGGCGGATCGGCTCCGCCGCGGCCCCCTGTCGCCTGCGGAGGTGCTGGGGCTGGGCGCCGACATGTTGGCGGGACTTCAGGCGGTCCATTCCCTCGAAATCGTTCACCGGGACGTCAAACCGTCCAACATCTTCCTCCTGCCCGACCGGGCCGTGCTGGCCGACTTCGGGATCGCCCAGCCGGCGCGCGACACCGACCTGACCGGCGCCGAAGAGATCGTCGGCACCATCCGCTACATGCCTCCGGAACAGCTGGCGCGCTCGCGCGTGGATCATCGCGCGGACCTGTACTCCGCGGGCGTCGTGCTGTGCGAGGCCCTGCTCGGAGACCTGCCGCCTGTTCCCACCACCTACGGGGACAGCATGCCGTGGGCGAGGATCCCGATGCGCTTCAGGTCCGCGCTTCGCCGTGCGCTTCATGCCGACCCCGGCAAGCGCTGGCCCAACGCCGCGAGCTTCCGCAAGGCGCTCCTCGCCCGTCCGCTGGTGGACGCCCGCCGGGGCGGCCTCGGCGTCGGTGCGCTGATGGTGATCGCGCTCGTATTCTGGGTGACAGGCGCGCGCCCCCTGCGGGTATTTCGGCCCGCCGACCTCGCGGTGCTCCCGTTCGAGGCGGCCACGGTCGCCGGCGCCGGAGATCACCTGGCCCGCTACACCGCCGACCGGCTCGGCTGGTTCGGCCGCTGGACGCTTCAGCCGACGGGGCAGGTCTTCGAGTGGGCGGCGAACGTGCCGCCGGCGCAGCGGGAGAACCGCGCCGAGCGCGAGCTCATGGCCGCGCACTACGTCGTCGGGAGGATCGTGTCGGCCGCGGGCTCCCAGACGTTGGAGCTGACGATCCGGGACTCGGTGGGCAAGGCGCTGAACGTCGCGCCGATCCGCGTGGCCGGTACTCTGGAGGACATGCCCGCATGGGGCAGCGCGGTGGCGGACTCGATCGTCACCCGGCTCTTTCCCAGATTCGCCGACGAATTCAGGGACCTGGGTCGCCATGCGAGCGCCGATGCCAGGGCCTACCAGGAGTATTTCAAGGGCGAAGATGCGTTTCAGCGCGACGCCTACGAGGAGGCGGAGCGCCACTACACGAGCGCCCTGGAGCGCGATTCGGGATTCGTCGAAGCCGCGCTGCGCCTCGCCATCGTGCGGCGGTTTCGCCGAGTGGCGTTCGAAGCCGATCTGAAGACCCTCTACGAGCGCCGCGCCGCCGACCTCCCCCCGCAGCATCGGCTGCTGATCGAGGCGCTGCTGGAGCCCGACCTGACCCGGCGTTTTGCGCTCTACCGCGCGGCAGTGGCCGCCTTTCCCCGGGATGCGACGGTTCGGTTCGTGTACGCCGACGAGCTGTTTCACCGCGCCCCGCTCGTCGGCGTTCCGCTCGACAGCGCACTCGTCGAGCTCGCCCGGCTGATCGAGCTGCATCCCTACCTGGAGCAGGCGCCGGCCTACGACCATCTGCTCTGGGGCCAGCTTCGACTCGGCCGAAGAGCCGACGCCGGCGCCAGCCTCCGGAGCCGTCTCGACATCGCGCTGGCCCACGAGACCGGAGAGGAGCGCCGCCGGCGAAGCTTCCTCCGTCTGGCCCACGACGCCCGGTTCGGCACCGGGCTGACGGGCCTCAAGCTCCGTCACCTCTCGATGTTCTCCGATTCGGCCACGCTGGAGGCCGTGCAGCGCTACGCGCCGCTGGGGAACGCATTCGAGATCCCCGAGACCCAGCTTGCTCTGGGTCGCATCCTGGCACGGAAAGCGACGTCACCTCTGGCCCGCGCGGGAGGGCATCGGGCCCAGGGGCTCGCCCTCATGCTGCTCGGCCGGCCGACCGAGGCACTTCGGCAGCTCGATACGGCCATCCTGCTCGGTCGCGCTCCCGACAGCGCGATTGAGCGAGCCGAGTGGCGGGTGATCCCGGCGGCCCTCGGTCTCCCGGTCTCTGACACTGCGGCGAGAGCGTGGGGCCGAGCCCGGCTCCAGGCACTCGCGAGCGGCGCGACGCCGAGCCCGCGGGCGGCTTGGGCCCTCGCGGTGGATGGCGCGAACGTGGGCGGTACCTCGTTAGATGGCTGGCGTGCCATAGCGGCCGATGCCGCCGAACGGGACCGGGGCGCGCGGCGGCTCGGGCTGCTGCTCGATGCGATCGCGGCGGCGAATGGCGGCTTGTACGACTCCGCCCGCGCGCTCTCCGAGCCACTCTTGGCATACGACTCCGCCGGCGTTGTGGAGGCCCCGTTCGCGCGTGCCGTGCTCCACCTGAAGCGCGCCGATTGGGCGCTCGCGCTCGGTGACAGTGCGGCGGCGGACCGTGAGCTGCTCTGGTACGAGAATTCCGACATGGGCATCGAAGGCTGGATCCAGAACGCGCTCCAGCCGGGCGAGGTGGACGCGATGCTGAGCGCGTTCGCCCGGCTGCGGCGGGCGCGGCTGGCGCTGGCGCGCGGCGACACGGCGGCCGCCTGTCCCTGGCTTCGCCGCGTCGCCGAGCTGTGGAGCGGCGCCGACTCGGCGTTCGCTCCCCTGTTGACGGAGGTCGGGGAACTCACGGATGCGCGGGGGCGCGCGCGGGGTTGCCGGACATGATCGCCTGCCGCACGCTCGGGCCAGTCGAGGTGATGGTGAACGATGCGGCCGCCATGCCCGAGCTGCTGTGGCGCAAGCACCTCGCGCTGCTGATTTACCTCGCCCGATCCGTCCCGCGCCCCCGCACCCGCGAGCATCTCTCCGGCCTGCTCTGGCCCGACAAGCCCGACGAAGCGGCACGCCACTCGCTGGTCGAAGCCACTCGCGTGCTGCGTCGCCATGTCGGAGAGGCGGCGGTGCAGACCGTGGCGGGCCAAGTCCGGCTCTCGCCCGGTGCGGTGCATTTGGACCTCGACGAGTTCGCCGATGCCATGCGCCGGGGCGACTGGGAAGCGGCTGCCCGACTGGTCTCCGGCGAGTTCATGGAGGGATTCACCGTTCCCAGCGCCTCCCAGTTCGAGGACTGGATGGCAGCCGAGCGCACCCACTGGCGCGGCCAATCGGTCGAGGCGCTGCTCCAGCGCGCAGATCAGCTCGAACGGGCGGGCCGTGCCGCCGAGGGCGCCGAACACGCGCTGCGAGCCCTGCATCTGGATACTCGTTCCGAGCGCGCCCTGCGGTCGGCGCTCAAGTGCCTGGCGCTGGCCGGCGATCGCGCGAGCGCGCTGGAGTGCTTCGAGGAGTTCCGCCGGCGGCTGGCGAATGACTTCGGTGCCCGGCCGGACGGCGAGTCGGCCGCGCTGGTCGAGCGCATTCGGCAGGCTCGGGACGGCCGCCCACAGAACCCGGCGGGAGCGTCCGCCTCGATCCGTCGGTGGGAGTCCCAGGCGCCGCTGGTCGGTCGGGAAACCGAGCTGGCCCGCCTGTGGCTGGCGGCGGCGGCGGCCCGAAGCGAGCGCCGCGCCGCCGCGCTGGTGGTCGAGGGCGACGCGGGCAACGGAAAGAGCCGTCTGCTCGAAGAGCTGACGGCACGCCTCCGGCTTGAAGGCATGACGGTCGTCTCGGCGCGGGCGGTGGAAGCGGATCGCGAGGATGCCTGTGGAGGCGTGCTCGCCCTCCTGCGGGGCGGGCTGCTCGAGGCGCCGGGCATCGCCGGAGCGCCCGCGCGTGCGCTGGCGGCGCTGGCCGGCGCGCTGCCCGAGTGGGAGCAGCGCTTTCCCGGCCTGATCGCGCCGGGCGAGCCCCTTCCGCTGGTCAGGGCGCTGCTCGAGGTCGTCCGAGCGGCCACGGAGGAGCGGCCGGTGGTCCTGGCGCTGGACGACGCGCATTGGCTCGACCGGGAATCGGTGCTCGCACTCGGCGCGGCCCTCCGCGACCTCGACGCGAGCCCGTTCGTGCTCGCCATCGCCCTGCAGCCGGGCTTTCCCCGGGCCGAGCTCGATGAGATCCGCTCACACATCGGCCGCGACCTCCGTGGCGCGTCGGTCTCGCTCGCCGCGCTGGGTCGCGATGCGCTGCGCTCGCTGGCGTCGCACTTCCTTCCCGGCTACACCGAGGTCGAGCTCGACCGGGTCGTGCGGCGGGTCGCCACGGATTCGGCCGGGGTGCCGTTCCTCGCGGTCGAGCTGCTCCGGGCCGTGGCCAGCGGGCTCGACCTGGCGAGCGTCTCCGGCGCGTGGCCGGAGGAATTCCGAACCCTGGATCAGACCCTTCCGGGCGACCTGCCCCAGGCGGTCGTCGCCGCCCTCAGGGTCACGTTCCGCCGGCTGAGCGCGAGCGCGCAGTCGGTGCTGGCGGCGGCGTCGGTGCTGGGCGATCGGACGGGGGCCGACCTGCTGACACTCGCCACCGAGCTTCCCAAACGTGAGGTGCAAGAGGCCCTCGATGAGCTGGAGTGGCACCGATGGCTCGCCGCCGACGCGCGAGGTTACGCATTCGCGGCTCGCATCGCGCGCGAGGTGGTCTCGCGAGACATGGTCCTGGAGGGACAGCGAGGGCGGATCCTCGCCCTTTCTGGCCGCACGATCCAACCCTGGAGCTGATTCGATTGTCTAAGGCGGTAACCTCACCGGGAGCTCGTCTACGTGGCCACATGGTTGGGCGTTCTGCTGGTCCTCCAGGCACAGTCGGCGACAGCCACCGCCGCACCGATTCCGACTCCTACAACGGTCCGGGCTACCCAGGCAGCAGATCCCCCGGTCCTGGACGGGCGAGATGACGACGCCGTCTGGCGATCCGCTCCCGCCATCGACCAGTTTCTCGAGGCCAAGCCCAGCGAAGGGGCGGCGCCCAAGCTCCGAACCGAAGCGCGGGTGGCGTACGACGCCCGCAATTTGTACGTCTTCGTCCGCGCCTTCGACCACCGGCCCGACAGCATCGTAAGCCTGCTCTCCCGGCGGGACGACCAGACCGCATCCGATCACATCATTCTGATGCTCGACCCCTACTACGACCGGCGCACGGGGTACGAGTTCGTGGTGAACCCCGCCGGCGTCAAGTCGGACTACGCGATCTACAACGATGGGAACGAGGACGTCGCCTGGGATGCGGTATGGGACGCGGAGACCCGCATCGACTCGCTGGGCTGGACCGCCGAGTATCGCATCCCGCTGTCGCAGCTCCACTACTCGGCAAAGGGAAACGTCACCTTCGGCCTGCTGTTCTGGCGGGTCATCCAGCGCTACGGCGCCACCCTCACCTGGCCTCTCTACCGCACCTCCAGGTCCGGCTTCACCTCGCAGTTCGGCTCGCTGACCGGGCTCGAGGGGCTGGCGAGTCCGGGCCACGCCGAGGTGACGCCGTACGTGGTGACCAAGAGCGTGCCCGGGGCCGCCTCCACCGGCTATTCGAGGGAGCAGGACGTGTCCGTCGGAGGCGATCTCAAGTACCGAGTCGCCTCGAACCTGCTCCTCAACGCCACCGTCAATCCCGATTTCGGCCAGGTCGAGGCCGATCCCTCGGTGCTCAACCTCGGCGCCTTCGAGACCTTCTTCGAGGAGCGGCGGCCGTTCTTCGTCGAGGGCAAGGGCCTTTTCACCTTCAATGTGAACTGTGTCATCGTGGTGGACTGCAATACCGGCGAAGGACTGTTCTATCCCCGCCGGATCGGGCGCTCGCCACAACTGGCCGATACCTACGGAGACGAATCGTCTCCCACCTCCACCAGCATTCTGGGAGCGGCGAAGGTCACCGGCCGCCTCCCTGGCGGGTTCTCCCTGGGAGTGCTCGACGCGGTGACCGACAACGTCTCCGGCCCGGGCGGAACCACGCTGGAGCCGGCGACGAACTACGCGGTGGCCCGGGGAAATCAGGACTCCCACAACGGTGACGGCAGCGTGGGGTTCATCGCGACCGCGGTGAACCGTTCCCTCGATCCGGCGAGCGCGCCCCACCTGCATCGCAGCGCGTACACCGGGGGTATCGATGGGCGGCGACGGTTCGCCGGCCGGTTCGAGGTGTCCGGGTCCTTCGACGTCAGCCGGGTAGACGGAAGTGCCGCCGCGATCGCCCGGACGCAGCGGGATCCGGTACACCTCTATCAACGTCCCGATGGTCCGCTGGCGTACGACTCGACCCGGACGTCGCTGACCGGGACCAACCTGGAGCTCCGGTTCGCCAAGGTCGGCGGCAAGAGGCTCGTGTTCGAGACGGCCTATCAGCGTCGCTCGCCGGGCTTCGAGATCAACGACCTCGGATTTCTTCGTCAGGCCGATCAGCAGGCGTGGACGACCTGGGCCGCCCTGGCGTTCCGGACCCCCAACCGGGTCTTCCGAGAGCTTAGGTGGAATTTCAACAACTGGGACTACTGGAGCGTCGCGGGGCTGCCCACCGAGCGCGCCTTCAATACCAACGTGCACACCCAGTTCAACAACCGCTGGTGGCTGCACATGGGCGGAACCTTGGGCCAGGTCGGCACCACTTGGTGCGACCGCTGCGCCCGGGGCGGGCCGGCGATACGGCAGGACCCCTACATTGCGCCGTGGGCCGGCATCGAGGGCGATGACCGGCGGCCGCTGGTGCCTGCCTTCTGGGTGAACTATTGGCGCGGGGATAGAGGCAGGTCGGAGTCGATCAAAGTCGAGCCGGAGCTCGCGCTCAAGGTGTCGACGCAGGTTCACCACGTCGCTCAGCGCCTCCTACGAGCGCAATCGCAATGACACCCAGTATTTCGAGACATTCACCGACTCGTCCGGGACGCCGCACTTCACCTTCGCGCACCTGGAGCAGAAGACACTGAGCCTCACCTGGCGGCTGGGCTATACCTTCACGCCCAGCACCTCACTTCAGATCTACGCGTCCCCCTTCGTGTCCAAGGGCACCTACACCGATGTGCGCGAGGTGGCCGAAGCCAAAGCCGAATCGTATGACGCGCGCTACCGGCCCTATGGCGACCCGGCTGTGGCCGACGACCCCGGTGGGTTCAACGTGCAGGAGTTCCGCTCCAACGTCGTGTTCCGCTGGGAGTACCGTCCGGGCTCGACGCTGTTCCTGGTGTGGAGTCAGGGGCGGGAGGGCTCCTCGGAGGTTGAAGGCGGCAAATCCTTTTCCGGCGACCTCGGCGACCTCTTTCGGGAGCGGGCGAACCATACGTTCCTGGTGAAGCTCTCGTACTGGTTCGCGAGATGAGAGGGAGGGCGATCAGGGTTCTCAGAACGCCGGTTCGCGCAGCTCGACAATCACCGCGGTTACGCTCTGACGCGTGGGCGCAAAAGGAACGACCGCCGAGTCTCGGGCGACCACGTCGCGCCTGACTTCGGCGCTGATGCCACAGGTCACCAGGAAACCGCCATCGGGCCCTCGCGGGGGATGGGGGTGGAAGAGGGTGTCGGCGTTGGCGTATACCGGTCGCACCACGAATCGGCCTGCTCGATCCGTGTGCTCTCCGTATGATCCAATCACCTCGCCGCAACTCACGAACACCTGGCGATCCACGGCGGGCGCTCCGTCTAGGCGGAGGACCCGGCCCTCCACTGCGGCGTATCCATAGGTCGGGCCGGGACAAAGGTCGCTCGCGGCCACTCCAGTCCCGCAGCTCCCCCCTCCGCAGGCACCCAGCAGCGAGGTCAGGGCACCGCCCACCGCGAGGACGACTCCCCACGTGCCGGCGCGCATGCTTGCCTCCTGGTTGTTCAGCGGACGGATACGATATTGGCATCCACCGTCCGCCCGGCGTAAGGCCCAGATTGCGCCAGAATGGGGCCGATTTGCGACATCGTTACATCTCGGAACATTGCCCGATTCCCCGGGCGTGGGCCAGCGTTCAGGGTGGCCATCCTGACCGCATCGAACTAGGCTCTCCTCCATGCCCATCGAACACGACAGAAAGGCCCACCGGTTCACTGCCAGTGTGCAGTCCGGAGCGGCCGTACTCGCCTACACGCCCGCCGGCCCGGGTGTGATCGAGCTGTACAGCACCTACGTGCCGGCCGCCGACCGCGGAAAGGGCGTCGCCGGATTGCTGGTCGAGGAGGCGGTCGGTTACGCGCGGAGCGAGGGGCTCAAAATCATCGCCAGCTGCTGGTACGTCGCCCAGTGGATGCGACAGCATCCGGAGCACGCCGACCTGCTCTCCTGACCGGCTCGCCACCCGTGGACACCCTGGTCATCGGTGCCGGATTGGCCGGCCTCGCATCCGCGGAGCGGCTGGTTGCGGCCGGTGCGGCGGTGACGTTGCTCGAAGCCCGCACGCGGCTCGGTGGCAGGGTGTGGACCGAGTCTCAGCAGGCCGGCGTCGCCGTGGAGCTCGGCCCTGAGTGGCTCGGGAACGACGGTGCGATGCACGACCTGCTCATCCGCGCCGGCGCACCCTTGGTCGAGGCACGAGGCAGACAGGTGCGGCGGGTGGAAGGCCGGTGGGAGGATATCTCCGACCTGGGCGACCGCAACCGCGAGTTGGTCCGGCGGGCGGGTGGACTGCGCGGGGCCGACCGATCGCTTCTCTCCGCGCTCGACGAATGCTGCACCGGACCCGAGGCCGTCGAGGCTCGGGTGAGCCTGCTCCGATACGTGGAAGGCTTCCACGCCGCCGACCCCTCACGACTCAGCACCCGATGGCTCACTCAGGTGGAGGCGAACCAGCCGGCGGAAGCCTCCGAGTTTCGTGCACCCGGCGGGGTCGGACGCGCGGTCGAGGCGCTGTCGGCGCGGCTGCACGGCCGCTGCGACGTTCGTCTCGGGACGGTCGCACGCGAAGTCCGGTGGGCGCCAGGCCGCGTCGAGGTCCAGTGTGCCGATGGCGCCAGGTACCGCGCCGGGTCGGCCGTGATCTCGATTCCGCTTTCCCTCTTCGACCCCAGCTCCGACGAGACCGCCGCGGTTCGGTTCACTCCCCGTCTGCGCCAGAAGACCGACGCCGCACGGCTGCTCGAGATGGGGCAGGTAGTAAAGGTCGTGCTCGGCTTCCGCGACGCATTCTGGCGAGAAATCGGCGCGCTCGAGGAGATGCTCTTCCTGCATGACTTCGACCAGCCGCTCCCCACCTGGTGGACATCGCTGGATCCTCGCCTGCCGATCCTCACGGGCTGGGCCGGCGGACCGCCAGCGGCTCGGCTCGCCGGCCTCGCCGAGGCGGAGCTGCTGACCCTTGCGCTCGCATCGCTGGCCCACGGGCTGGGCATGTCTCCCCGTGACGTCAGCCGGCGGCTCGAGTTCCATCGGTTCCACGACTGGCATTCGGACCCCTTCTCCCGTGGGGCGTATACCTACGTCACGGTCGGAGGGGTCGAGGCCTACCGGACGCTGGCCGAGCCGGTGGCGGGCACGCTGTGCTTCGCCGGTGAGGCGACGTGCGGTGACGGGCTCAACGCCACCATGGAGGGCGCGGTGCGCTCGGGCCGCCGGGCCGCAGACCAGCTGCTGGCCGGATCGCGGGGGTAGGAGGCCGGGCTTGCGCCCCCGCGGGCGAGGCCCAACTTGAGCACAGAGACGGTATGGGTGCCGAGCTCGTTGGAGCGCTCAAGCTGCTGCTCGCCGTGCAGGCGAGCCAGGCCGCCCTCGCGGGTACCATCCGTGACGGTGAGAGCGGCAAGCCGCTCGCCGGCGCGGCAATCACGCTCACCGATGTAGGCCGCACGACGGTGTCCGACAGCGCTGGCCGCTATCGGCTCGCCGAGGTGCCGTCGGGTCCGCAGCATCTCTCCGTCAAACGCATCGGGTACTCTCCCCGAACCCTTCACGCCCTGGTTCCAGGTGGTGGTGAGCTGGAGATCGATCTCTCGCTCCACCCCGTGCCGCTCCAGTTGCCCACTATCGTCGTGCGATCGTCGGTGCCCGTCCGAGGGCTCGAGCCAGGCGACAGCACGCCGTTTCCGGACCGCGGCATCTCCGCCCTCGCGCTGCGCAATCATCCGCTCCTGGCCGAGCCGGACGGCTTCCTGGCCCTGAGCGGTGGCGAGATCGCGATGGCCCCGGAGGCGCCGAGCGGTGTCCACATCCGAGGCGGCGCTCCGGACCAAACGGCGTATCTGCTCGATGGCGTTCCGGTCTTCAGCCCATACCACGCGGCGGGCACTTTCAGCGCCTGGAATCCCGACGCGCTGGATCGGCTGCAGGTGCTCGCCACGACGCCGTCGCTGGCGCCAACCGACGCCTTGGCAGGGGCCGTAGCCGCGGCCACCCGGGCGCCGGGCACCGAGCTCCGCTCGCAGGGCACCCTCAGCACCAGCCATGGGGGCGTGACTATGCACGGCCCGCTCGGAACCTCCGGCGCGGGCTTCCTACTTAGCGCGCGATCGGGATTCCCCGGAATCGTTGCTCCACGGAGAGATCCTTCCTATCTCCGCGGCCATACCGGTGACCTCCTCGCGAAGGTGGAGACGCCTGCGTTTGGTGGGCGGCTGAGGGTTCTCGGATACGACAGTGGAAACGAGCTCGACGCCTCCGCCGTGGGCGAGAGACCAGATTCCACGACCACCGGGCACACACGGAACGGGTTCGAGTGGCACAGCCGCTCGCTCGGCATCCACTGGAGCCGGCCTGTCGGCAACGGCTTCACCCTCCGAGTCCAGGGCTGGAATGCGCGCGGTGAGGCGGAGGCGGCGTGGAGCCCAGCGGAGCCCTCCGGCTTTCGGCTCGAGTCCGACCGGGAGGACCAGGGTTTCCTCGCCGCCGTAGAGCGGAGTCCGCCGGGACGGTTCACCGGCGCAGGGATTCGGGTGGAGCGCAGCCGGACATTCTACCGGGCGGCCGTTCGGGACAGCGCCGGCAGCGGGACCTCGCTCGATGCTCGCACGCCGATCGCGGCGGTGTTCGCTCGGCACCGGCGGCCAGTGGCGCCGGGGCTCAGCGCCGATCTCGCCCTGTCCGCCACCGGGGCAACGGGCGACGTACACCTCGGGCTGCAGTCGGAATTGCGTTGGCGGCCTTCGCCGGCCGCTTCGATCTCGGGCAGCTACGTCCGGTCGCACCAGTTCTCCCAGTCGCTGCGGAACTCGGAATCGGTCGTCGGCGGCATCTTTCCCGCGGATCTGTACATCGGGGCCGGCGCCCCGGGCATACCGGTGGCCCGAAGCGACCGGGTTGTGATCGGCGCCGAGCTGCTGGCGCGGGCAGGTGTCCGCCTGGGCGCGCAGGCCTACCTCAGCGCATTCGACGGGGTGCTGCTGGTGGCGCCTCAAGGAGGCAACCCCTTCGCGACCGGAGGGCTCCGCATCGGCGGCGGGGCTTCGCGAGGACTTTCTCTCATCATGGCCATGAGCCGGGCGCGCTATGGGGTCACAGCTAGCTACGGTTGGCAGAGGGTGCGGGTGACGTACGGAGACTCGAGCTTTACCCCCGGATACGGGACCAGCCACCTGATCGAGGCCGGAGTCATCGTCTTTCCGGCGCCCACCGCCTCCATCCGCCTTGGCCTGAACGGGGCCGTCGGACGCCGCGCCACCGGCATACTTGGCGCGTTCGAGTGGGAGTCGTGCAACCTCCTCGACCGGGGGTGTGAGTTCGGCGGAACCCCCATGCACGACAGCGGCCGGCTCGGCGCCACGAAGCTGCCGGCATATTTCCGGCTCGACCTCGGCCTTCGCAAGCACTGGCACCTGCAGGTCGCGGGCCGGGATCTCGAGTTGGCGCTCTTCGGGACGGTGACCAATCTTCTCGGCCGCCGAAACATCCTTGCGGTGGCTACCGATCAGATCACCGGACAAGAGACCGCAATCGAGCTGCGTCCGCTGGCGCCGCTTGTCGTCGGGCTGGACTGGCGGTTTTAGGGCGACGGTAGGACTCCACGGCCGGCTGACCCGTGGTGCGCGACTGTCACAACTCGGCCTCCCCATCTGCTCCACCTACCGGACGACTCCGGAGCTCGCGATCCTGACCTTGAAGACGCCCCCGTTCCAGGACCGCGTGGTGGAGCTGTTCCACGCTCACTTTCACCGGTTGGTCCGCTATCTGGATCGTCTCTCGGGCGACCCGGAGCTGGCCGCTGACCTGGCACAGGAAGCGTTCATCAAGCTGTACCAGCGCGGCTCGATGCCCGACCGCCCGGAGGCGTGGCTGATCACGGTGGCCATGAACCTGTTCCGCAACGCAAGATCCACCGCCGCCCGGCGCCGCCGGCTCCTCACACCTGCCCGGGCGGAGGCGACACTGGGCGATCCGATGCCGTCGCCGTCACAGAGCTTCGAGGGGGGCGAGGAGCACGACCGGGTCCGTGCCGCGATCGATCGCTTGACCGAGCGGGAGCGCCAGATACTCCTGTTGCGCGCCGAGGGGTACGGGTACCGAGACCTCGCCGCTGCGCTCGATCTGAACGAGGCGAGCATCGGGACGTTTCTCGCCAGGGCCAAGCGGGCGTTCCGGGACGCGTATGGGGGTGACGTCGATGCACCTTGACGACGAGCGGGTTCAGCGCCTGCTGCACGGCGAGCTCGAGCCGGACGGGGAGCGGCTGGCGGGAGAGCATCTCGCGGGCTGTGATGTCTGCCGCAGGATGGTGGACGAGGCGCGCGCCGACGAGTCTCGCATCTTCGGCCTGCTTCGGGAAGTGGATCACCCACTGCCGGCCGCCGATCCGCGGGTGATTCTCGCCGCCGCCGGCAGCCCGCGCTCTCGATGGGAGCTCTGGGCCGCTGGAGTCCTGCTGGCGACCGCAGCCGCCGGCGCCGCATACGCCGCCCCGGGATCACCGCTGCCCGCCGCGTTCGATCGGCTCGCGGCGATCCTCGCTCCCTCGCGGCCCCAGGTCGGGAACGACCCAGCGGCGAGCGACGCCGCTCCGCTGGGGGCCGGAGTCGCGCTTCTCCCGGGCGACCGGCTGGCGATCCGGTTCGCGGTGGAGACCGGAGGCGCGGTCGCCATCCTGTCGCTGACCGATGGGAAGGAGGCGGTGGTGCACGCCGTGGAAGGCGCCGCCACCTTCAGCTCCGATGTGAACCGGCTCCTGGTTCGAAGCCCGGGCCCGGCGCGGTTCGAGATTCTCATCCCGCGGTCGGCGCCCTGGGTCGAGGTGCTTTCTGGCGACACCCCGGTGTTCCGGAAGCGTAACGGCGACGTGGTCGCCGACGCCGAGCCCGGTGCCGACGGACGCTACCGCCTCACACTCTCCTCCCCGGCCCCCTAGCGTCACAAAATCCCTCCTTCGGCTGCTCCCCAGGCATGGCAGCCATCACCCACAGGGGAGGCAGCATGAACCGAGTGTGCGGCGCCGCCGCCGCGCTGGCGATTCTCGCGATCCCGGCCGCCTGCGATGGCGGCCCGACGCAGCCGGCGTACGATCCTCAGCTCGATCCAGCCGACTTCGTGGCGGCGGTATCCAACCCCTTCTTCCCGCTCACCCCGGGAACCATCTACCACTATCGAGGGGAAACCGTCGAAGGTGTGGAAACGATCGTCACCGAGGTTTTGACCGACACCAAGACGATCCTGGGCATCACCGCGACGATCGTGCACGACCGGGTCTACCTCGACGGCGACCTGATCGAAGACACGTTCGACTGGTACGCCCAGGAGAACGATGGGGACGTCTGGTATCTGGGCGAGGATTCGAAGGAGGTCGAGAACGGCGAGGTCGTCAGCACCAAGGGGTCCTGGGAAGCGGGCGTGGACGGGGCGAAGCCCGGCATCATCATGTGGGGCGATCCCGCCGCGCATCTGCACCAGGAGTACAAGCAGGAGTACTACGCCGGCGTGGCGGAAGATGTGGCCACCGTGATGGCGCTGGATGAGAGTGTGCAGGTGCCCCACGGCAGCTTCACCGGCTGCCTCCGGACCGAGGACCGGAATCCGCTCGAGCAGGGAGCGGTGGAGCATAAGCACTACTGTTCCGGGATCGGCCTCACGCTGGAAGGGCCGGCCGACGGCAGCGAGCGATTCGAGCTGACCGAGATCACCGGTCCGTCTCCGAGCTCGGTTCGGTGATCCGCGGCACATCACATCCCGGGGACGCGATGCTAGCGTGGCCCCATGCCAGAGCCCTACGAGCAGGTGCAGCGTGAGGAGCAGGAACAGCGCGACCTGAACCCCAATCGGGTCGACGAGGAGCGCCACGCGCGTCAGGAGGCGGAGTTTCGCTTGAGCGAGCGGGGAATTCAGGTGACACCGGCGGACACCGACGAAGAGGTGGCGGATCTGCTCGACGCGATCGAGCGATTCGAGACGGCCGTGGAGGCGAGGGGAGGGGACCTGTTCGTGGATCGAATCGGCTCGCCCCAGCCGCAGGACCCCGCGTTCGTCCCGCCGGAGCGCCAGCCGGGGGAGCGGGCCGGCGCCTACCGCCGCCGCATCGAAGCCGCCGCAGGGCACCTCCGCAGAAAGCCCTGACGACCACGCAGCCGGCGACGGTAAGGCGAGCCGAGCCTCAGCTCGGCAGCAGCACTCTGTCGACCACGTGAATCACCCCGTTCGACTGCACCACGTCGTAGGTCGAGATGGCGGCCACGCTGCCCTTGGCGTCCCGCACCACCACGTTGCGCTCGCCGTTCATCATGATCCAGAGCGTTTCGCCGCTCGCGGTGGTAAGGGTGGCCTTTCCGTCGCCCTTCCTGATCGCCTTCATCAGCGCGGCTGCGTCGAGGCGGCCGGGCACGACGTGATAGGTCAGCACTTTGGTGAGCTGCTCCTTGTTCTCGGGCTTCAGCAGCGACGGCACGGTGCCGTCGGGCAGTGCCGCGAACGCCGCGTTGGTCGGCGCGAAGACCGTGAACGGACCCGAGCCCTTCAAGGTCTCGACCAGGCCGGCCGCCTTGACCGCGGCGACCAGCGTGGTGTGATCGGCGGAGTTCACCGCGTTGTCCACGATATCCCTGGTGCGGAACATCGCCTGGCCGCCTACCATCGTGGTCTTGTCGGCCATCGCCATGTCGCCCGTTCCGTTGCCCTGCGCCGCGGCGGTGGCCACGCTTGCCAATATCAGCGTGATCGCGGCGAAGGCCGGTCTGCTCTGCTTCCACATATTGTCCGTCTCCGGTGTGAGGTGAGTGCGTCTGACTTCTCACCTACGCCCGGAGGGGGCGGTCGGATCTCTCATTGCGAGTCCGGCGGCACCAGAACCTGAGCCATCCGATCGAGTACATCCGTTCGCTCCTGCTCGCATAGCGTGGTTGCCTTGTCCGCCATGGCGCCTGGCGCGATCCACCGGCTCGAAGAGGCCACCGCGGCCCGCCCCTCGCTCCCGTGCACCTCGAGTGCAACCGCCACCCGGCACTGGGACGCCGTCCCAAGCTTCGCGTCGGCGCTGGGATAACGGGTGCCGGTGAGATGGCCGCCGCTGGAGTCCACCACGTCCAGCGTGAACGATTCGGCCTGCAGGGCGCGGCGGGTGCGCGCGTAGGCGGAGTCTCGGGAGGCGGGAACCGGAGTGGAGGCCTTCACCTCCGGGCCCGCCACCAGTCCGGTGCAGCTGGTGACACAAACTTGAGCCGCGATCAGTGCGGGGATCGCTGCGAGACGATGCATGGTGTCCTCGTGGAGGAAGGTGGAGCGGCGGCGTTCGCTCCGGTGCAAGCTATCGATCCCGGTACCGCGTCGTGTCACGACTTTGTCACGCGTATCGGCCGGCCGTCTCGCTCAGAGCCACCCCAGAATGCGAGAGTGGATGAACCCCCACGCCACCATGCACGCCAGGAACGCGACGACCAGGACGAAGCCGTACTCCGAGTGGCCGAAGGGGATCTGCCCGAAATTCATTCCGAAGATGCTGGCGACGAAGTTCGGCACCAGGATGATCACGGTGACGGCCGTCAGCCGCTGCATGATGCGCCCCAGGCGATTGAACGCGTAGAAGGTCTGGACGTCGAGCGCGGTGCCGAGCAGATCGCGATAGGTGTCGAGCTCGGCGAGCACGTGCACCGCGTGGTCCTGCACGTCCGCGAAGTACGGCCGCAGCCCGTCGGGGATGCCCCGCTCGCGGCGGAGCACCTCGGCGAGCACGTGGCTGGTGGGCGCGAGCAGCCGCGGCACCCGGAGGAGCTCCTTCCGCAGCCTGAAGAGGTCGGCGGCGGCGCGGTCGCCGCCCTTGAAGATCTCCACCTCGATGTGCTCGATTCGCTCGCGCACCCGGTCCTGCACCACGAAGTACCCCTCGACCAGGCTCTCGAAGAGCGTGTAGGCCAGCGCCGCCACCCCGTAGGCCTGCCGGCTCTCGTGGTGCTCCCAGCGGCGCCGCGCCTCGTCCAGCACCGCCAGCACCGCCGGTGTCCGCCGGTGGATCGTGACCAGGAAGTTGTCGCTCCAGAACAGGTTCAGCTCCCGGGCGAGGAAGGTGTCGCCGGCGCTCTCCGCCGCGTAGACCACGATGAAGTAGTAGCGGCCGTAGGCCTCGCAGCGGGGGCGCTCGTGCGGCTTGGTCACCTCCTCCAGCGCCAGCTCGTGGAAGCCGAACACTCGTTCCAGGAGCGCCACCTCGAACGGGCCCGGATCGCTGATGTCGAGCCAGAGCCGGTTCCGGCTGTCACCGAGCAGTTCACCCAGCCGGTCCACGTTCACTTCGGCGGGGGCTCCTCCATCGGGTGCGTCCACCACCAGCCGCATGGTTCCCATGGTGTCTCCTCCTGGGCGAGGTCCTACTCAGCGCCGGGTGTTCAGGAACGCCACGATCGCCCGGGTCTGTTCGGGGGTGAGCACCCGGGCGTAGGCCGGCATGTTTGGTCCGCCGTTGGTGATCCGCGCGGTGATCTGATCAGGCGACATCCTCGCGGCGACGTCGGAGAGCTCCGGGCCACGCTTCCCGCCGTACCCCGACACGGCGTGGCAGAACTCGCAGCCTTTGGCGTGGAACAGCCGCGCCCCCTCCACCACCGCCGGATCGCGGCTGCGAACGACCTGGGCCGGGAGCGGCGCCGCAGCGAAGTCAGGCGACCAATCGGCCCGTCCGCCCGCGACCCAGAACACCAGAATCATGGTCCAGATGAAAACCACCAGCAGCGCCGCCATCGGGCGCCGGCGCACGCTCCGCTCGCCCTTGTTGAACATCGGGACCAGCAGCAGGAGCGCGCCGAACACGAGCGGCCCGGCGACGATGATGATCGTCTCCAGGTGGTGCGGCGCCATCGCGAGAACGGCGAAGTACCAGAGGAAGTACCAGTCCGGCCGCGGGTAGGCCTCGAGGAGGCTCGGGTCCGGCGGTGGCCCCAGCTCCGGCGGCCCCACGATGACGGCGAGGAGCGCCACGGTGGCGACCATCGCCGCGCCGAAGACCACGTCGCGCCAGGCCGCGTCGGGCCAGAAGGGCACTCCCTCCCGGCGGAGCAGCTCGTCGTAGCGACCGCGATACGTGGCCGGATCCACCGGGTCTCCTGCCCGGGGACGCTCGGAGATCCCATGGCGCAACACCAGCATCAGGTGCAGGCCGATGAGCAGGAACACCAGCGCCGGGATGAAGAAGACGTGAAAGGCGAAGAACCGGCTCAAGGTGGCGCCGCCGATGGTCTCGCCCGCGAGGATGAAGCGCGCGATCTCATCGCCCACGACCGGCATGCGTCCCGCTTGTGCCGCGCCCACGATGACCGACCAGACGGCGGTCTGGTCCCACCGGAGCAGCTGGCCGGTGAATGCCAGCGCGAGGGTGAGCAGCAAGAGGACCGCGCCGGTGAGCCAGTTGAGCTCGCGAGGGAACTTGTACGCGGCCATCAGGTAGGTGCGCGACACGTGGATGCCGATGAGCAGCACCATGGCGGATGCGCCGAAATAGTGCATGCCGCGCAGGAATCGGCCGAGGAGCGCCTGCTCCGAGATGAACCGCAGGCTGTCGTACGCCTGGCCGCTCGACGGCACATAGGCGGTGGAGAGCGCGATCCCGGTGGCGACTTGGACGACGAAGGCGAGCAAGGTGGCACTGCCGAAGACGTACCACCATCCGGTCCGGGGCGGCACCGGATGCTCGAGCACGCGGCGCGTGGCGGTCAGGAGGCCGCTGCGGTCGTCGATCCAGGCGAGGAACCGCTTGATCACGGCGGGCTCAGGCGATCGGGATCGGGCTGGTCCGGATCTCGACCTGACCGCCGCGCACCCGCACGGGGTAGGTGGGAAGCGGCTTGGGCGGCGGGCCCGCGGACACCGTTCCGTCGGCGTAGTACACGCCGCCGTGGCACGGGCAGAGGAACAGCTCGGCCTGGGAGATCCAGCGCACCGGGCAGCCGAGATGGGTGCAGTGGACAGAGTAGGCGGTGAACCGGAATTCGTCCTCGCGCCGGAGCCACGCGGCCGTGCGCGCGGTCACTCCGGCCCAGGGCAGGGGCGACGCGTCCTCGAAGCGCACGCTCACCGTCTCACCGATCTTGAACTCGTCCACCCGGCCCACCGGCCGCCACACCCGCGGCGCCCTTCGGGTCAGCGGCGCGAGGAGGAACCCGATCACCGGCAGTCCCACGATCGCACCGATCGCGGCGGAAAGTGCGAGGGAGACGCGGGTCAGGAATCGGCGCCGCGGCAGCTGGGCCGGATCGGCGGACGGGCTGGCGGGCTCGCTCGGCGTGGTGCCGGCTCGTGGGAGTGAATCCATGAAGCGGTCCGCGAAGGAGATCGGGTCGCGCGGGGCAGGTGCGATGCCAACTTACGGTCATCCGAAAGCATGGACAAGCGCAGCCGGAAGTTCCATCATCGCGTGATGTCTCCTGCGTTCAGTGCTCCCGTGCGAAGGCGTACCTCGCCAGCGGATTTCCGACCAGAAGACGGCTGAGGAAGGGACCTTCGCACCGCGCAGGAGAGTCGGAAGCCACCTTCGACTATCGAGTCAGCATGATGTTGTTAAACTGCACTAAACCAGCGACTTGCGATCACGAATTAAAGTACTTTCAAGGCGTGCTTACGATCGAGGAGATGGCAGCGAGCCGTTGCCCCAGATCCCCCGCGCTTGGCGGTCGATCGTCCGGCCGCTTCGCCAGGCAGGCGAGCACCAGCGTTTCCAACTCCGCGGGAATCGTGCGGTCAGTGCGCTCCGACGGCGGCTCCGGCGGCTGCTGGATATGCTTCAGAATGGTCTGGAGCGGAGTATCTCCTTCGAAGACCAGGTGGCCAGTGAGCAGGTAGTAGGCGACACAGCCGAGCGAGTAGAGATCGGCCCGCCCGTCCACGGTGCGGTCGTGCGCCATCTCGGGCGCCATGTAGGCCGGCGTGCCCGGCGTCGTTCCGGCAGCGCCCGTCAGCGACTCCTCGCTCGGTCCAGCGATGGATCGTACCAGCCCGAAGTCGAGCACCTTCACGAAATCGTCCTGCAGCCCGAGCCGGCCGATGTGGATGTTCGCGGGCTTGATGTCCCGGTGGACCAGCCCGTAGGTGTGGGCCTCTTCCAGCGATTCGCACACCTGCGAGAGGATGTGGACGACCCGGTTGGGGTCGAGAGGTCCATGCTGCCGCACCAGCAGCTCCAGGTTCGTTCCCTCCAGCAGCTCCATCACCAGGTAGAGCGTCCCATCGTCGGTCACCCCAAAGTCGTACAGCTCCACCGTGTGTGGCGAGCGCAGCCTGGCCGCTGCCTCGGCTTCGCGCCGGAAGCGGGCCGTGGCGGTCTGCGCCATCGAGTCGTCGCTCGAAGCCAGCACCTCGGGCCGGATCAGCTTGATCGCCGCCGGCCGGGCCAGCATGCGATGGGTCGCACGGTACACCTCGCCCATACCGCCCCGGCCGAGCAGCTCGCCCAGGCGGTAGCTCCCCATCTCCCGCTCTTTCGTCACCTGCTGGCCGAGGCGGGCCACCACGTGCGAGATCACCACCGCGACGCCGAGCATCAGGTAGTTGGGATAGTGCATGAGCAGCACGTTGCGGAACGGCCCATACTCGTACAGTCCGGCGGCCTTTCCAACGATCATCCCCAGGGAGTCCATGGAGGCCGCGATGAATCCGGCGACCAACATCTTCCAGGGATTGGCGGGGACGATTGCCGCGGTGATGAGAATGATCGGACCGACCCAGGTGATCATGGGCCGCACATCCGTGGGGACGAACGACGCCTCTCCCCAGTGGATCAGGACGCCGATGCCGAACGCCATCACCACCATGTAGACCAGGGCGAGATCCATCACGAACCCGGCGTCGCGCTGTCCGGTCCGGAGATAGAAGTAGAGCGCGAGGGAGATGCCGACACAGCTCGTGGCGATGATGTCCACGGTGTTGAACTGGGCCCACCGGGGGTCGCCGGGATCGGTGAGGAAGAGCGCGAGATGGCCCAGCGCGGGGGCGGAGGTCCACAGCCCAGCCGCCACCAGCGCCATGATCTCGACGCGACGGGACGCCTGGCGGAGCAGGTCGTCGGGCAGCCTGCGGACCCGGCCCGGGACGCTCTTGGTCACGGTGGCGGTATCGCGGGCCAGGCGGCCGATCAGCTTCGGCGTCGGCATGGCTTATTCGGGCGTCGACGAGCGGAGCCGCTCGAGGTCCTCGGGAAGGTCGAGATCGGCCAGCAGGGCCGGCGGCCAGGCCACCGCGGCGGCCGCGTGGCGGTGGGCACCGACCACGCCACCTCCGCCCTGCGCGCCTGCCGCGCCGAGGGCGGGGAACAGGGCTCGGGAGTACAATGTCGGGGGCGCCTGCACGTCGCCGTAGAGGGAGATGACCAGTGGCTCTGCTCCGCTCCGGAAGCGGGCGACGAGGCCGGCGGACATGGCGGACGTCACCAGCGGCATGTCGGCCAGAATCACCACCGCCGCCTCGCAGTCGGCCGGCACCAGCGCGATGCCAACCCGCAGCGAGCGGTGCATGCCGCCGCCATGATCCGGGTTGACCGCCAGGATCGCGTCGAGTCCCTGGAGAGCTTCCGCCACGCGATTTGCCTCGAATCCGAGCACGACGATCACGGGTGCGAGCCCGGCCTCGAGGGCGCGGCGCGTCGCGCGGTGCACGATCGTCTCTCCATCGATCTCGACCAGGAGCTTGTTGGCGCCGAGCCGGGATGAGGATCCCGCGGCCAGCACCACGCCGGCTACGCGACCGTCGCGCATTATAACCTCGGCTCCGGCCAGAGTGCGCCCAGTTTGGCGTCCCATTCCGGCGGCTTGAACGGCTTGTTCCCGCCGGTCGGGTAGTGGGTCATTTCTCCCACCACGACTCGCTCGCCGAGCGAGTAGAGATCCACCCGCACGAAATCCAGCTCGCGCGCCAGGCGCTCGGCGACCTGGCGCATGGCGCCGAACGACGGCGGCAACTCGATCACCGGGCCCGCCGGGTAATGCAGGCTCAGGTCCACCGGCGTGCCGTCGGGCTGATAGAAATTCCGGGTCTGCTGGGTGAACCGGTTGAAGAACACTTGGACCAGGGCGGCCCGGCCCCCGAAGCACAGCCACTTCCAGTCGGGCGGCACCTCACCGTCGCCCTGGTCGAGAAACTCTTCGACGATGAGTCGCGGCTTGATGCCGCGGTACCCCCATTCGCCGTTCTTTCGCCAATAGGGATAGGCCAGCCAGCGCCGTGCCCGCTCGGCAATGGCGGCTCGCTTGGCCGGATCATCGACCACCACGATCGCGTTCATCCCGCTGCCGTGGGTGGCCTTGACGACATAGCGCGAAGGCAGCTCGAGCTCGAGCAAGCCCTCCGGGGATTCGAGCACGGCGTACAATTCCGGCAGGTAGCCCTCGCCGAGCGTCTCCTTCACGTAGCCGCGCAACGCCAACTTGTCCGACGTCCGCTGGAGCAGGGGATTGCGGTCCCGAGCCATCTTGAGAAAGAGGCGATGGGTATAGGTGCGGGGGGCGGACACCGGGAGGAGGGATCCGTGCCAGATCAGATGACGGACCCACTGAAACGCGATCGGCGGCAGGAGTGCCACCACGCTCCGGATCCGGCGCCACAGTTTCCGCGCGCGCCGCCGTGCCGGGGTCAGCTCAGCAGACATCGGCGTTGACCTCCAGGAACGCGGCGTACCGACGCGCCGCCGCAGTGACCGCGCGCCGCGCCGTCGTGCCAAGCGGGGTGAACGGAGTCAGACCGACCTCGACCGAGCCGCCTGCCAGCTTCCTCGCCCAGGTTCCCACCACCCGTCCGTTCACTACGACCGCAGGCCGAAGAAGATCCATGCCTTTGGCGTACCGGGCATGGCCTGGCTGCACGACCGCGCCGCGGTCCCGGTAGGCGACGGTGTACTCGTCGAACGCCGGCAGCAGGAGGGCGCGCGGCGAGGAGCCGCCCGGGGGGATGGCAGGAGAAGCCCAGTACTTCCGGTCCGCCAGATCGAAGGAGGCGAGCTCGCTCCCTGCCATACCGAGGCCCTCGGCCGCATCACTCAGAAGAAGTCCCGACCACCAGGCGAAGTCGTGCACCGTGGCCGGCCCGCGACTGATGAAGTAGCGTCGCGCCAGCTCGGCCAATGCCTCCTCGCGCGCCATGCGCTTGGCCGCGGGAATCCATTCGTCCAGCAGGACGAAGGTGTGCTGCCGGCCCTCGCGCGGGCCGAAACAGATCAACCCGTCGTGCGCCAGGCGCCAGGTGATATGGAGGCCGCGTCCGCCGGCGGTGGAGACGCGCGCATTCTCCAGCGTCCGGTACAGTGCGTCGCGGGTCAGGCGCCTGCCGCCTTCCAGCGCCCGGGCGACGACCTCGCCGCTCCGGCCGACGGCCTTCTCGTCCAAGCCGTATTCCCTTTGGAGGCGGCCGGCGCTCGCGGCCACAACGCGGGACGTCATCAGCTCGAGCATCCAGCGGACGTCTTCCGCCGCGACGAAGTGCAGTGTGCCGCGCATCGGCCAGGTGCGCACGATCGCGCGCTCGGCGATCGCTCGCTCGACCAAGCTCTCCGTCGCGGTGCGGGTCCGGAGCGCTATCGCCCAGAGCGAGCCCAGGTAGTCCTGAGCCTGGACGGCGCCGAGCCACCGCACCGGTTCGGCGGGATCCTCGAAGTTCGTCGCCGCTAGGCGCTGATGGTGAAGGCGGTGGCGGAGGAAATTAGCAGGGGTCATCCGGCGGAATAATAATATCCGAAAAGCCAGCGCCTCGGATCACTCCGAGGCGCTGGGGTGCCCCACGTTGTAGCTCCGGAGCTTGAGGTCCGACTCGCTGTAGTGATCCACGAAGTCGCGAGGGATGGAGGACGAAAGGTCCAGCAGGCACGGCCACGACGGCTGGACTCTCGAAACCGCTGCCTGCTACTCCGACCTGAGCGCGATCACCGGCTCGACGCGGGTTGCGCGCCACGCCGGGACCAGACAGGCGACGATCCCGGTCAGCCCCAGTACCGCGACGATGCCGGCGTACACCACGGCGTCCGACGGATTCACCCCGAACAGCACCAGCTGCAGGCCGCGCCCCAGGAGCATCCCCACTCCCAGTCCCAGCGCGATCCCCAAGGCGAGCTGCCGCAGTCCCTGGCCAAGCACGAGCCGCAGGATCGCCTGTCCCGACGCGCCGAGGGCCATCCGCACCCCGAACTCCGGCCGCCGCCGGCTCACCGAGAACGCCATGACGCCGTACAGCCCGATCGCTGCGAGGAACAGCGCCGCCGAGCCGAATACCATGAACAGCGTGCCGAACACCCGGTAATACCACGTCCGTCGCGACACCAGCTCGGCATGCGACATGATGTTGAACACCGGCAGGTCGGGATCGAGCTGGGCCACGGCTCCGGCGACCTGCGCGGTCACGGCCATCGGATTGCCCGCCGCCGTCGCGACCAGGGACAGGAGCTCGTTCGGCCGCTGCGAAAGCGGGATGTACAGTCCTTCAGGCTCCTCGTTCTCCACGCCGTCCATGTGCCGATCCGGCACCAGGCCGACGATGGTGCGCCAGGGCTCTTTCGAGCTGGAGCGCCCGAACCGAATGCGCTTGCCGATGGGACTCTGGCCGGGGAAGTGCGTGTGCGCGAAGCTCGCGTTGACCACGGCCACGGGAAGCGTCCCCAGCCGGTCGGACGCCTCGATCACGCGGCCTTGGGTCGGCCGCGCATTGAAGATCTCGAAAAACCGCGGCGAGACGGCGGAGTAGCGCATCTCGGGATAGTCCTGCTCGCCGGCGTAGTCGCGGCCCTCGACGGCCACGTAGTCGAAGTTTCCATCCTCGCCGGGAATGGTGCTGGCGATCGCCGCGGCGTGGACCCCCGGAATTGCGTTCAGTCTCGGGAGCAGATCCTCGAGGAAGCGCACTCGGGCCGCCGTGTCCGGCTGGGCGCTCTCCAACATGGCGATCTCGGCGGTAAATACCTGCTGGGACACGAACCCGAAGTCGACGTTCCTCAGCTTCACGACACCCTTGATCATCAGACCGGCCGCCACCAGCAGCGAGCAGCTCAAGGCGATCTCGGCCAGGACGAGTCCCCTGCTGAACCGACCGAGCCGGAAACCCGAGCTGCCGCGGGACTCGTCCTTGAGCACATCGTGCATCTGGCTTCCTGACGCCTGGAGGGCCGGCACCAGACCGGCCGCGAGACTCGCGGTGAGCGCGAGTACGAGAGCGAAGAGAAGCACCGGAGGATGGAGCCGGATATCGATCCAGAACGGGGGCCGGGCTACCACCATCGCGTTGTTGAACATCCGAATGCCGGCCTCGGCGATGACCATTCCCAGGGCCGCCCCGACGACCGACATCACCATCGTCTCCGAGAGAAGCTGGGTCACCACCCGAGCCCGGCTCGCGCCGAGCGCCGTGCGGATCGCGATCTCCTTGCTTCGGAGCGCGGTGCGGGCAAGCAGCAGATTGGCCACGTTGGCGCAGGCGATCAGTAGCACTCCGAACACAGCGGCGAGCATCGTATAGAGCATCACCGACACTTCCCGGCCCATGAACTCTTCGGTATAGGGCTTGAGGATGGGCACGACGCCACTGTTGGTCTTGGGATAGGTATCGGCCAGCCGGCGGGTGACGGCTGCCAGGTTTGCGCCCGCGCCCTCCCGGGACCAGCCGTCCTTGAGTCGCCCGAACACCTCCAGCAGCCGCCCCTCGCCGCGAGTCACCGCGCTCGGATCGGGGCGCAGGTTGACCCACAGGTCCTGGAGAAACGGAAAGCGAAAGTTGGGCGGCATCACCCCGACGATCGCCGTCGGCTCGCCGTTGAGACGGATAGCCCGACCCAGCACGCCCGGGTCCGCTCCGAAACGGTTGCGCCAGAGATCGTAGCTCAGGAGCATGACCTGAGGCGCGCCCGGCGCGTCGTCGGCGCCGCTGAAGCCGCGGCCGATGTGGGGCCGCACCCGAACCAGATCGAACATGTTCGCGGTGGTGTAGGCCGCCGAATAGCGTTCCGGCTTGTCGCCGGCCCCGGCCAGGTTGGCGGTCCCGAGGGCAAACGCCGAGAGGTCCTCGAAGGCGGTCTGCTGCGCGCGCCAGTCCACGAAATCGGGAATCGAGACCGGCCGGCTCTCGACTCCGTCGGTGGGGCGGCTCTCCTCCAAATGCAGCAGGCGATCGGACCGGGGAAATGGCAGCCCTCGGATGAGGGCGCCGTAGACAATGCTGAAGGTGACCGTCGTGAGGCCGATACCGAGTGCGAAGGCTATGACCCCGATGGTGGCAAGGCCTCGGTTCTTGGCCAGCATGCGGAAGCCGAAACGCATCTCAGCCAGGAATCGGGACATTTGAGCCTCGCGCGGAGAGAGGGGGCAGGCTACCTGCGCGATACGCACCGGGCGTCCCGGATGTTTCAGCCTGCATCACTCTCCGGTCCGTTTCCCAAGGGTCCCGTGAAGGCTACCCGGGCCTGCTGGCGGCCTCTCCCGCCGCCCGGCCCGTGGCCCAGGCCCAGAGAAAGTTGTACCCGCCGATCGGACCGAATGCGTCGAGGACCTCACCGCAGATGAAGAGCCCCTGGTGGCGGCGGCTCTCCATCGTCCGCGGGTCGATCTCCGCGAGGCTCACACCGCCGCCGGTCACCTCCGCCTTCTTGTAGCCTTCGTCCCCCGTCCACGGCAGCTCGCCACGGACCAGTACGTCGATCAGCCGGAGCCGCTCCGGTCGGCGGAGTTGCGCCAGCGGCCGGGACGGCGGCACACCGGCCGCGCCCGCGAGCGCGTCGGCGAGCCGCTCGGGCAGCTCCCGCCGGAGCACGCCGGCCACGGTGCGGGCTCCCTCCGGTCGCAGCGCCGCCTCCCAGTCCTCCGCATCCAGCGCGGTCCAGCGCACCGTGAGTCTCGCGCCGGCGTCCGCCTCCAGCCGCGAGCGCACCGCGATGTGAGAGACGTCCAGCACCGATGGTCCGCTGTAGCCGCGATGGGTGAAGAGAAATCCCCCTGCGGAAGTGGCGCTCCGGCCACCATCCCGCGCGGTGATCGTGACCGGGAGCGAGACGCCGGAGAGCGATCCGAAGGTCGATGGATCGGCCACGATGGGGGTCAACGCCGCGTAGGTGGGATGGATCGTGTGTCCCAACGCCTCCAGGATCGCCAACCCCATCCCGTCGCTGCCGGTCGTCGGTACCGAGAGGCCGCCGGTGGCCACGATCACTGCATCCACGGCGAGCGGTGCCCCACCCTCGCGCTCCACCTCCCACCCGCCCGTCACGGGTCTGAAACCGGTGACCGCGGTTCCCGGGAGGAAGCGCGCGCCCTTGCGTGCCGCGAGCGCGAGAAGACCGTCGCGCACGTCGCGCGCCCGGTTCGACGCGGGGAAGAGCTTGGCGGTCTCCGCCTCTTCCACCAGCGGCATCCCCAGCTCGCGCTCGAAGAAGGCGATCTGCTCCGCCAGCGGCCACGAGCGGAGAATCTTGCGGAGGGTGTGGGGAGAGGAATCGGTCACGAAGCGCCGCTCGTCCACCCGTGACGGGAGGATGTTGCAGCGCCCCCCGCCGCTGATGAGGATCTTGCGTCCGCCGTCCTTGGTGCGCTCGAGCAGCAGCGACTCGGCGCCGCAGGAAGCCGCGAAGATCGCCGCCATGGTGCCGGCGGCCCCGGCTCCGATTGTCGCCACGCGGCGGACCTGAATGTTCCCTCCGGGACCGAATCCGGCTAGCGAGCAGTGGGGGAGGAGAATCTAGCCGAAGGATCCCTCCTGGGCGGGGTGCAACCATGGGGTACCTTCCCTTGTCCCACTAGGTCGGTGTTTCTAGTATTGGCCCGCGCGCCGCATGGAGCGGCGCGCGTTTCCCGCGTCCACCAGAGGATCCCGTGCTGCTTCTTGCCGTTCTTCCCGCGCTCGCCCTCGCCGTGCAGCAGCCCACCACGATGCCGCCCTCACCGGTCAAGCGCATCGAGGTCCGGCCGTCCACCCGGACGATCACCGCGGGCGACTCGGTCCAGCTCACCGTGCGGGCGCTCGGCGCCGACGGCAAGCCGATCCCGAACGCAGTGCTCTGGGTGCAGCTGCTCGGCGGCGGCGGGCAGGGCACCGTGCGGCCGGAGAGCTTCTGGCTGGTCGCCAGCTCGGTAGGCAAGTTCCCGCTCGGGCTCAGCGCCGTCGTCCCCGGCAGCCGGCCCTTCGTGGACTCGACCTCGGTCGAATTCGAGGCGGTGCCGGGTCCGGCGGTGCGCATGGAGCTGGCGCCTGCCGCGGCCACGATCGTGGACGGCCAGTCGCTCCGCCTGAGCGCCATCCCCTACTCCAAGGCCAACGACCGCACGCACCGACCCGGTCAAGTGGCGGTCGAGCGGATCCGAAGGTCGTCGTCGGTGGACGACGACGGCGTCGATCACCGGTCTCGCGCAGCGGCCGGGGCTCGACGTCACCGCGTCGGTTCCCGGCGCGTCGGCCGCGGTCGACGTGCGCGTGGTCCCGGGCAACATCTCCAAGCTCACGCTCAGCCGCCGCCAAGCCCGACGTGCGCCAGGGCGACGTCGTCGCGTTCGAGGCGGACGCCAGGGATGCGCCGGCAAGCCGATCGCCGGGCTCACGCCCACCTGGACCTTCGCGCCGGGTGACGGCCAGCTCGACGCCGACGGCCGCTTCGTCGCCTATCGTCCCGGCACCTACACCGTCACCGCGTCGCTCGGCCGCCGCTCCGCGACCACCACGGTCCAGGTGGCGCGAGCGCGACGTGCGCCGCTCGGTGACCGTCGTCGGCCGCCTGCCGCGCACCGCCTTCCCGACCTCGGAGGTGTGGATCCACCCCAACGGCAAGGTCGCCTACCTCGGCACCCACGGGGGCGGCGACCGGGTATACGCACTCGACATCAGCGACCCGGGCAAGCCCGTGGTGGTCGACTCGCTTCAGGCGAATACCCGGCTGGTGAACGACATGCAGACCACCGCCGACGGCAACTACATGGTCTTCACCCGGGAAGGCGCCGCGGACCGCAAGAACGGCATCGTCATCGCCGACACCCGCGATCCGCTGCACCCCAAGGAGATCGCCCAGTTCGTGGACGGCGTCGCCGCCGGCGTGCACTCGGTCTACATCTACGAGAACCCGAAGTACGGCCGCTACGTCTTCATCACCAACGACGGCACCGGCGCGATCGACATCGTCAACATCACCGACCCCGCGAAGCCGACCCGGGCCGGCGAGTGGCGCACCGACCGGCCCGACGCCGCGCGCTACGTCCACGACATCGATATCGTGGACGGCCTGATGTACGCCAGCTACTGGAACGACGGGCTGGTGATTCTGGACATCGGCAACGGCAAGTGGGGCGGCCGGCCCGACAAGCCGGTCCTGGTCTCGCAGTTCAAGTACGACCTCGACTCGCTGTACAAGGAGGTCGAGGACGTGAGCGGGCCGGGCTTCACCCGGGGCACCCACACCGCCTGGCGGCAGCGGGGCGGCAAGTACGTCTTCATCGCCGACGAGGTGTACCTCAACGGCACGATCAAGGGCGCGAAGGATGCCTCGTCGAGCCGCATGTACGGCACCCTGCAGGTGGTGGACGTGAGCGACATCGAGCATCCCAGGTCGGTGGCCTGGTACACGCCCGAGAACGGCGGCGCCCACAACGTCTGGCAGGTGGCGGACACGCTCTACGTCGGCGCGTACGATGCCGGCTTCCACGTGTTCGACATCTCCGGCGATCTCAAGGGCGATCTCCGCGCGCAGAACCGCGAGATCGCGTCGCTCAACACCGCGGACATGGGCGGCGTGGTGCAGAACGCCGCCTTCACCTGGGGCGTGGTGGTGAACCCGAAGGACGGACTCGCCTACGTGAACGACTTCAACAACGGGCTGTGGGTCGTCCGGGTGAATCCGAGGAAGTCCACCGGCCGCCGATGCTTCCGTGAGCGCAAGGCGGCTGATCGCGCTGGCGGCTCCTCGCCGCCTGCGCACCCGACGCGGCGGTCGGATGTGGCCGGTACTCGCTCGCCGCCGCTCAGGGTGACGCCCCCCGACAGGACTACCTCGTCTTCGTCGCGAGCGAAGGGAACGACCGCATCGCCCTGGTGCGATTCGGCCAGGGCAAGGCGCCGGGTGGAGCGGGAGCGGAAGATCGGCATCAACCCCACCGAGCTGGCCGGCCCGCACGGCCTCTACGTGTCACCCGACGGCCGGTGGTACTACGTCTCCACCGCGCACGGGACGCCCAACGGCGCGCTCTGGAAGTTCTCGGCCGCCACCGGCGAGCAGGCGGGTCGGGTGGAGCTGGGCCTCTTTCCGGCCACGGTCCAGGTCGCGCCCAACGGACACTTCGCCTGGGTGGTGAACTTCAATCTCTACGGCGAGATGACGCCCTCCTCGGTGTCGGTGGTCTACACCGACGACATGCTCGAGGTGCGGCGGATCCCCACCTGCGTGATGCCGCACGGCTCCCGACTGTCGCCGGACGGGAAGCGGCACTACTCGGCGTGCATGATGAACGACGCGCTGGTCGAGATCGACGCCGACCGGATGGAGGTCACCCGCCACTTCGTGTTGAGCGCCGGCGGCGAGCAGGGCCTCGACGGACCGATCGCACCCTATGGCGGCGGACGGGAAGGGTGACGCTCACTCGATAGGCGGCGTCACCTGCTCGCCCACCTGGGCGGAGCCATCGGCCGACGGACGGACCGTCTGGGTGGCGTGCAACAAATCCAACGAGCTGGTGGAGATCGACGTCGGCTCCTGGAGAGTCGTGCGCCGGGTTCCGGCGGGGGATGGGATCTACAACCTGGCGGCGAGCCGTGACGGACGGCTGATCGTCGGCACCAACAAGCGAGGGCAGTCGGTGTCGGTGATCGACGCGGCGAGCGGCCGTGAGCTCGCCCGCGTCCCCACCACCCGACGGCTGCCGAGCGGGCTGGTGATCTCGCCCGACAGCCGCTACGCCTTCGTCACGCAGGAAGGCGTGGGCTCCGAGCCGGGCACGGTGGACGTGATCGATCTCCGGGCGCTGGCGCGAGTCGCCAGCGTGGATGTGGGGCAGCAGGCAGGGGGCATCGACTTCTGGAAGAGCGAGGCGCCCGCCGAGTGAACGGCGGGCGCCTCCGACTCGCGGACAGGCTGCTGGTTCGGGTCTAGTGGACGGTGACGCCGAGTCCGATTTGTCCGACGTTGGCGTCGGCGTTCGACGTGGTCGCGGCGAATCCGTTCCAGTAAGGCGTGAGGCTCACGTTCTGACCCACGCGGATGTCGTAGCCCAGACCAACCAGAGCACCTACCCCGGTCTCGGTGTCACTTCCGAATCCCTCGAGCTCGGCGCGAATCGAGCCCAGGCCGAGCCCGCCGACCAGGAAGAAACCACCGGTCGCCGACGGATAGAAGCGGAGAAGGGCGGTGAGAGTACCGACGGTCAGCGTGGCCCCGCTCTCGCTCTTGGTCCACCCATTCATCCCAGCGCCGAGGAGCACCTTCTGGCTCAGCGCGCCCCCGATGGCCAACCCTCCGCTCATCGCACCCTCGCGGCCGCTGCAGTCTTGGCAGCCGAGACTCCCATAGCCCAGGCCGCCGTTGAACCACAGGCCCTGACGGGTCTGACTGATCTGCGCGGAGGCAGTGCTGGACACGGAGACCGTCAGGGTGACGATGGCCGCAAGGGCCAGACGCGATGCACACTTCATCGAACCTCTCCTTCTGGTGGGGCTGGATTGGATGCCCGGAATGCTGGGCGCAGGCGGGCGCACCGGGGGCAAGTCACGGGCCAGGACGAATGAGGCTTGAATCGCAACGCGTTAGGGGTCCGCATTCAGGAGAGCCGGCGAGACCGGTCCCCGAGGTTTCCCATCATTCCCGCCTAATGCGAGCTTCAGCGTGACCGACACCATGCTGCGGGCCGTCTATCTCGTTCGCGCCGCGAGCGCGGACATCGGCCGGCGGGCGGATGCACTCCTGCTGGAGCAGACGGTAGAGTTGGGGCGGTCGGCCCTGCGGGATACACCGGCAGCGCATCGGATGGTCGGACGTGTCGAGGACGTCCAGGAGCTGTCCAAGGAGATCCATCGGGTCACACTGCTTCAGCCGCTGGCAGCCACGGCCGACGATCCCGCCCAGCTGCTCAACGTCCTGTTCGGCAACGCTTCGCTTCAGCCCGACGTCGTGTTGGCCGACGTCGAGCTTCCGGAAACGGCATTCGACTGGCTCCCGGGGCCACGCGCCGGGGTGCAGGGTCTGCGCGCGCTCACCGGAGTCTCGAAGCGACCGCTCCTCGCCGTCGCATTGAAGCCGATGGGCCTCGGTGCCGACCAGCTCGCGGCGCTCTGCCGAACATTCGCGTCCGCGGGCGTCGACCTGGTGAAGGACGATCACGGCCTGGCGGACCATTCTTTCTGCCCCTTCGAATCCCGGGTCGAGGCCTGCCTGCGCGCGACCGAGGGCAGCCGGACGGTGTACGTGCCCAACCTGATCGGCACGCCCGAGCGGATCGGAAGGCAGCTCGAGTTTGCCCGCGACGCGGGGGCTCGCGCCGTGATGCTCTCGCCGATGGTCGTGGGGCTTCCGCAGCTCCACCACATGGCCTCCATGCCCGGGGGTCTCCCCATCCTGGCTCACCCCGCGCTGGCCGGCCTGCTCCGCGCCGAGGCGACCGTCCTGCTGGGCAAGCTGTTCCGTTGGTACGGCGCCGATGCCGTGATCTTCCCTCATGCGGGCGGAAGGTTCAGCTTCGGGATGGAGACCTGCCGGGAGCTCGCGGAGACGTTGCGGGCGCCGCACCCGAGAATCCGGCCGAGCCTCCCGGTCGCGGCCGGCGGGATCCAGGTGGACCAGGTCGATAACGTCGTGGGGTTCTATGGCCTGGACAGCATCCTGCTGATCGGCGGCAGCCTCTACGAGGCGGGCGACCAACTCGCTGAGCGGACCCGTGCGCTGGTGGCCAGGGTGACTCACGCGGCATCAGTGGAGCGAGTATGACCACCCACATTCGACGGACCGGCATGTTTCGCTGGGACGGCATCCCGGTATCCGCCTACAAGCCCGGCGGCACCCACTTCGCCGGCATCACCCGCCAGCTGCTGTTCGCCGGCGGGGAAGGGTTCGGCTGTCAGCTTCGCTACTTCGAAGTGGCTCCGGCCGGTTACTCCTCGCTCGAGCGCCACCGCCACGCGCATGCGATCATGGTGGTCCGGGGACGGGGTCGGGCGCTGGTGGGCGACCGCATCTTCGACCTCGCGACGCACGACCTGGTGAACGTGCCACCCCTCACCTGGCACCAGTTTCGGGCGGATGGCGACGAACCCTTCGGCTTTCTCTGCCTGGTCGATTGTGAGCGGGACGCGCCGGAGCGGCCGGATGGAGCGGCGCTGGCCGGTCTCCGGGCGGATCCCGCGATCGCGGAATTCATCCGGACCTAGTGGTCTGCCGGCATGACCTCGCAGCTAATTGAAATCGGAACAGGGAATCCCATATCCTCTCGGGTTCGATCCGCAGGAGGGCTCTCTTGCGGCCAAGCTGGCTTCGGCTTATGTTCGGTACCCCTGGATTTGGCTCGGCAGAACCTCGGACGGACGTAACAGTCGGGTCACGGACCTAGGGAAGGGCGCCTTGAGGGCCACAGGTTTCAGCACAAGGTCACGAGACCGGGAAACCACTCGCGCGAAAAACGCGTCGTTCGATGACATCGTTCCGACGGACGGCATCGCTCTATGAACAATTCCGCATTGCTGCAACGAATCCTGGATGAAGCATTTGCGACCCTGAACTTCGATTCTCTGGCCGCTCATTTGGCCGAAGACGTCGTATTCGAGGTCACGCCACCCGATGGCCTGCCCACCACACCCGAGGGCCGGGGCAAGCAGGAAGTGCTGGACTACTTCACCAGCCTCGGTGACATCGTGACGTTCTGGCGGGTCCAATGCTTTGGCGATGGTGACCGAGTGGTGGCCGTGGGCGCCGAACGTTTCACGATACCGAGGTACGGCATTACGCTGGGCGGTGAGTTCGCGCTGCTGCTGCACGTCCGCAATGGGCTGATCACCCGGTTTCTCATCATCGAGGAGTTGTCGGAGTCGTCGGCGCTGGAGGAGACCGCGCTGGAACACGCCTAGCTCTGCTGCACGATCCCTGCTGTTTCTGGCCGTTCAACATTTCGCTTGCGTATCTGTTGGCGCTGGCGCTGGGCGTGGGACCATCGGGGTGTGGGCGCGGAATCGTTGCCCGGTTTGGTGAGATCCTCTAGCGGTGCTCCCCCGTCGCATTGCCGATCACGGCGTCCAGGTCGTCCGGGGCGCGGCGCCGGCACTCCCGCTTGAGGTCGTCGATGTCGGCCGAGAGAAAGCTCCCCAGCAATCCTTGAGTGGTGATCTCGAACGCCGGCAGCTCCTTCTTCGCGACGCTGTTGGAGTACATCGCGATCACGGCGCGCTCGTCGAACTTGTAGAACGAATAGGTGGGGTAGCGGCCGAACAGCCAGATCTGGATCGGCTTCTGGTACTCACGCGCGAGCCGCGCGAAGTACCGGTAGGCGTCCTCGACCATCGCCGGAATCAGCGGCCCGTCGTCGAAGTGCTTCTCCAGGGAAAACATGAGCTCGTGGTTCTCGAGGTCGGGAAGAAAGACCTCCAGGCTGGCGCTCTCACGGCCGAGGAACGTCTTGATGGCGGCGTCGTGATTCTCCCGCCAGCGCCGCGAATGGATGAAATACAGCACCATGGAGCTGGACGAGCCGATGAGCTCGTCGAACCGGGGAACGAATCCGGCGAAGGAGCCGACCCGAACGATGCCGGGAGGCTCGGGTGTGGGGGGCGTGAGTGTCATGGGCAGGATGCTAGCGCACTCGCTCGGAGGGGGCAATTCGAAGCGAGGAGCACAGCCGTCGAGGCTGGCGCCGCGCTGCGAGGGTCGGCACATTCCACCCATCTCCACGCCCGACATCTCAGTGGCCGACATGTCCAATCCGCTGGCCGAGGCACTCCGGGACCGATACCTGCTGGAGCGCGTGCTGGGTCGGGGCGGGATGGCCACCGTCTACCTCGCCCGCGATGTCAAGCACGACCGCCACGTCGCCCTGAAGGTACTCGATCCCGACATCGCGGAATCCCTCGGGCCGGGGCGCTTCCAGCGCGAGATCCGGCTCGCGGCGCGGCTCCACCACCCCCACGTGCTCTCGGTCCATGATTCCGGGGAGGCAGCCGGCCATCTCTGGTTCAGCATGCCCTACGTTCGCGGTGAGAGCCTACGGGACCGGCTTCGCCGCGAAGGCATTCTGCCCATCGAGGAGGCGCTCCGGATCACGCGCCAGGCCGTCCAGGCGTTGAGCTACGCCCACAAGGAAGGCGTGATCCACCGCGATGTGAAGCCGGAGAACCTGCTGCTCACCGAGGACGGCTCGACCCAGGTCGCCGATTTCGGGATCGCCCGCCCGGTGGACATCCAGCACGATCAGCATTTGACCGAGATCGGCGTCGCCCTGGGCACCCCGGCGTACATGGCGCCGGAGCAGTCCTCGGGTGATGCGCCGGTAGACGCCCGCGCCGACCAGTACGCCCTGGCCGCCACCTGCCACGAGATGCTCACCGGGGCGCCGCCGTTCACCGGCGCCTCGTCCCATGATCTCATCGTGCGGCGGTTTACCACGCCGGTCCCCAGCGTCCGCGCGTCGCGGCCCGAGGTGCCCGAAGGGGTGGCTGCCGCGCTCCGTCGGGCACTCGCCCTCAAGGCCGCGGATCGCTTCGACACCATCGCGGAGTTCGGCGCCGCTCTGGGTGGCGGCGGCTTCACCACGGCCGGTGCCCCCGCCATTCGGTCTCGCGGCCTTCGCGGCAAGGTTCCGGCGGTGCTGGGGACCGCCGCGCTCCTGGCGCTGCTCGGTGCTGCCGGTTTCTTCCTCTCCCGCAATCTCACACGAGGCGGCGTCGAGGCTGGCCGCCCGGTCCAGGCGACCCGGCTCGCCGTGCTGCCTTTCGAAAACCTGGGCGATTCGGCCGACGCCTATTTCGCCGATGGCATCGCCGACGAAGTGCGCGGCAAGCTCGCGGTACTGTCCGGTCTGGAGGTGATCGCCCGCTCCAGCTCTAGCCGATACCGCGAGACCGGAAAGTCACCCCGGGAGATCGCGCAGGACCTGGACGTGAAGTACCTGCTGACCGGCACCGTGCGCTGGGAAAAGCGGCCGGGGGAGGCCACCCGTGTTCGAGTGAGCCCCGAGCTGGTGGACGTCCGGACCGGCACGACGCGGTGGCAGCGGTCTTTCGACGCCGCCCTCACCGACGTGTTCCAGATCCAGGCGGAGATCGCCGGGGACGTGGCCGACGCGCTGAACCTCGCCCTGGCCGAGCCCGCCCGGCGCGGGCTCGCGGCCCGACCCACTCGAAGCCTGGAGGCATACACCCTCTACCTCCATGGCAAGGCCCTGCGGGCCGGCGAGGTGGCTCCCGAGGCCTTGCGCGGCGCGCTGGCGGCGTTCCGGCGGGCGGTGGAGATCGACACGGCGTTCGCCGACGCCTGGGCCGAGCTCGCGGTCGCTCACGTGGATGCGCTCCGCCTGGGGGGCATGCGGACCGACGATGCCGAGCAGGCCCGTCGCGCCGTCGACCGTGCCGCCGAGCTGGCGCCCGAAGCGCCCGACACCCGAAAGGCTCGCGGTCGCTACGCCCACGTGGTGCGAGGCAAAGCGGCAACCGCGTTGGCGGAGTATCGGGCCGCGCTGCGTACCGCCCCCGGCCGGAGCGATCTCCTCGACGCCGCGGCCGGCGCGGAGATGGACCTGGGGCTCTGGACCGATGCCGTGGCCGACCTGGAGCACGCGGCGCGGTTGGATCCGCAGTCCGCCGAGGTGATCGGCGATCTGGGCGCCGCGTACACCAGGGTGCGCCGGTATCCGGAGGCTCGCGCGACCCTCGATCGGGCCCGCGCACTCCGGCCGTCCAGCATGAGCCTGGCCCATTCGCGGGCCCGCCTCGCCGCGATGGAGGGCGACCTCGACGGCGTTCGCGAGGCGTTCCGCTCGATGGAGGAGATCGTGGGACGGCGCCGGGTGGTGGCCTACGTGGCGCTGAGAGAGGATCTGATCTGGGCGCTGGACGAGCTCGGCCGGCGCGAGCTGCTGAACCTGACTCCGGCCGACCTGGACGGAGGGCGCGCCGATTGGGCGTTGGCCCAGGCGGAGGTCCATTGGCTGCGGGGCGACCCGGAACGGAGCCGGGCGTACGGCGACAGCGCGGTCGAAGCGTTCACCGCCTTGCTGGCGGGGTACGGCGACCAGGTGGACCGCCACCAGCTGGTCGCGCTCCGGGGACTGGCGCTGGCCTACGCCGGGCGCGAGCGAGAGGCGGTGGCCGAAGGCCTCCGGGCTGAAGTGGAGCAGCCCAAGGACCAGAACACCCAGGCGTCCTACGTCCGCTACGTGGTCGCCCGGATCCACGTCCTCGCGGGGAAGCCGGAAGCGGCGCTCGACCGGCTGGAGGCACTGGTGGACGAGCCCGGCTTCAAGTCCAGCGGCTTTTTCGGCATCGACCCCAACCTCGCGCCGATCCGGGCGAACCCACGGTTCGTGCGGCTAGTTTCGTCGGGCGCCTCGATAGAGGAACGCCACCAGCAGTCCCAGGCCGAGCAGCAGAACGCCGTCGAAGAGGATCTGCTTCACCGCGATGTTGCCCGGGATGGGCTGCACGACGTGGTAGATGATGTAGGTGGGCACGATCGTGAGTAACGCCACCGCCAGCCCGAAGCGGATCCCCTGGCCGGTCCAGGGCGTGTCCTCGACGCCCCGCGAATAAATCCACACGAACGACCCCGCCAGGATCACGTGGGCCAGCAGCATCAGCGGAAAGTACTGTTGCGCCTCGGCCTCGGGACGGAAGAGGTTGGGGAGCGTCATGTAGTCGTCGTGCAGCAAGGTGCCGTGCACCACGAAGCTGCCGGCCATCCAGGCGATGAAGACGACGATCCAGGCCGTCAGAAAGCGCTTGTTCATGAGCCCTCTCGTGGTCAGGGGAAGATGCCAAGCTGCTCGTAGCTCACCGCCACCTTGTCGATCGCGACGATCAGCGCCGCGGTCCGCATACTCTCCTTGCCGCCCCGCTGCTTCCATGCTTCCCGGATCGGGTGATAGGCGCCGATCATGGTCTCTTCCAGCCCCGAGTTCACCAGGTCTTCCTCGCTGGCGCCCTGGGTCACCCGCTCGATCTCCTCGGGCGTGAACCGCCGGCCGGTCACGCCCTCCACCGCCTCGAGCAGACGCCCATAGGCCCCCTGTTCGAAGCGCTTCTGCATCCGGCCGAAGCGCACGTGGCCCAGGTTCTTGACCCACTCGAAGTAGGAGACGGTGACCCCGCCCGCGTTGATGTAGGCATCGGGGATCACCATGATCCCGCGCTGGCCCAGGATCTCGTCCGCCTCGGGAGTGGTGGGACCGTTGGCGGCCTCGACCACCATCTTCGTCTTGAGGCGGGGCGCGTTCTCCGCGGTGATCTGGCGTTCCAGGGCCGCGGGAATCAGGATGTCGCACTCCAGCTCCAGCGCGTCCTCCCGGCGGGCCAGGTTGGTGGCGCCGGGGAAATCGAGGATGCTCTTGCGCTCGCGCGCGGTGCGCCATGATCGCTTCGATGTCGAGTCCCTTCGGGTTCGCCACGGCGCCCTCGGATTCCGACAGGCCGACCAGCACGGCCCCTGCCTTCTGAAAGAACTGCGCCGCGTGGTAGCCTACGTTGCCGAGTCCCTGGAGCACCACCCGCTTGCCCTTGAGACCGGGCGTGAGACCCAGTGTCTTCATGTCCTCCTTCACCCCGCAGATCTCGCGGACCCCAAAGAAGACACCGCGGCCGGTGGCCTCGACCCGCCCGCGGATGCCGCCCGCGCTCACTGGCTTCGCGGTCACGCAGCCGAGTGCGTCCAGTTCGCCGGGGCGGAGCTGGGTGTAGGTGTCGGCGATCCAGGCCATCTCGCGCGGCCCGGTACCGACGTCGGGGGCGGGGACGTCGAGCCCCGGTCCCATGAAGTTCTTGCGCACCAGCTCGAAGACGTATCGCCGCGTGATCCGCTCCAGCTCCCCGGCCGAGTAGCGCTTTGGGTTGAGCTTGATGCCTCCTTTGGCTCCGCCGAACGGCACGTCCACCAGGGCGCATTTGTAGGTCATCAGCGCGGCCAGCGCCTGGACCTCTTCGGCATCCACCGCCTCGGCATACCGGATGCCGCCCTTCGTCGGCAGCTTGTGATGGCTGTGCTCCGCGCGCCAGGCGTGCATCACCTCGATGGTGCCGTTGTCGCGTTTGATGGGGAAGCTGGTGTAGAAGAGATTCTTGCAGGCCTTGATGTTGGCGAGCAGAGTCGGGTCGTGCCTGGTGAATGCGGCGGCGTGATCGAAGGCCCGATTGACCTGCTCGAGGAAGCTGGAGCCGAGGGACATGGGCGCTCTCTCGCGGGAGCCGAGGGGAAGTGAACGGGTGCGACCAATATAGGCTACCGCCGCGCGACCGGGCAGCGGCCCGTGAGGCCACTCAGTCGCTCGTGGCGGCCCCCGAGGCCAGCGCTTCCCGGATCTTCCTCGCCAGCGTCTCCGGGCTGAACGGCTTCTGCAGGAAGGGGTGGTTCGACTCCAGCACTCCGTGGTGGCCCAGAGCGTTCTCGCTGAATCCCGACATGAAGACGACGCGTGATGCAGGGCGCAGCTCGTGAAGCTTGGTCATGAGTCCCGGGCCGCTGGTGTGCGGCATGATCACGTCGGCCAGCACGACGTCGATCGTCCCCGGATGCTCCGCCGCGATGAGCAATGCCTCCTGCGCCCGCCGGGCGACCAGCACCGAGTAGCCATACTGGCGGAGCGCACGGGCTGCGAATTCCCGCACCGCGTCCTCGTCCTCCACCACCAGAACGGTCTCCTTGCCGCCCAGCTCGTTCGGCGATGTGCGTGACCCGCGTGGGCGTCGGGCCACCGGTTCGGCCAGCTGGCGGAAATACACGCTAGAAGGTGCTGCCGTGCCCCGGCTCGCTGTAGACCGAGATGGAGCCGCCGCTCTGGGCCACGATGCCGTACACCGTCGAGAGCCCCAGACCCGTGCCGCGTCCCGCGGCCTTGGTCGTGAAGAACGGCTCGAAGATGCGGGGCTGGTGTCTCCGGGGCGATGCCGATGCCGTTGTCGGTCACACCCGAGCATCACGTAGGCGCCCGGCGGCGCGTCGAGGTGCTGGCCGAAGGTGACCGAGTCCACTTCCACGTTCCTGGTCTCGATGGTCAGCAGGCCGCCGTCCGGCATCGCGTCCCGCGCGTTGACCACCAGGTTGATCAGGATCTGCGCCACCTGGCTCGGGTCCGCCATCGTGACCCGGCCGAGGTCCGGGGCGGGGAGCACCTTGACCTCGATGTTCTCGCCCACGACGCGGCCGAGCATGCGCATGTGTCGCGCACTACCTCGTTGAGCAGTCAAGGGCCGGGCTCCAGCACCTGGCGGCGGCCGAAGGCGAGGAGCTGGCGGGTGAGCTCGGCCGCTCGCGACGCGGCGGCCTCGATCTGCTCGATGTCCTCGCGGCTGGCTTCCCCGAGCCGGCGTCCTGCTTGAGAGAACGCGGCATGCCCCAGGATCGCGGTCAGGAGGTTGTTGAAGTCGTGGGCGATCCCGCCCGCCAGCTGTCCGATGGCCTCCAGCTTCTGCGCGTCGCGCTGGCGCTCCAGCGCAGGGCGCGGGCGCCGCAGCCGGCGATCCAGCATCGCACCGAGGAGCCCGAGGCCGAGAATCAGCGAGCGCGCCGAGGCCGACCCCGATGGCGAGCTCGCCGGGTCGCCAGCAGCCCGCCGCCGGGATGCGCCGGTCTGTCCCGGCACGCGTGAACTCGGCGGCCGCCATGCCGGTGTAGTGCATGCCCGGCGATCGCCAGCCCCGAATGACGAGTGCGCTCGCCGACTCGCGCCAGGCGAGTCCGCCGGCGTCTCGTCCGAGCCGGAAGCCGATAGGCCAGGCCGAGACCGCCGAACGAGGCCAGCACCGCGATCGCCACCGACGCCACCACCAGCCGCGCGTCGAATAGCGCATCGTCGCGTCGCACGTTCAGCGCGGCCATCCCGATGTAGTGCATGCCCGCGATCGCCGGCCCCATGCACAAGCGCGCCCACGACCAGGGCGAGAGGCCCAGCCTCGGCGGCTGGCCACGAACAGCGCGAGCGCGGATGCACCGACCGCCACCACCACGGAGAGCAGCACGAGCCACAGGCCGTAGCTGATCGGCACGGGGAGATGAAAGGCGAGCATGCCGACGAAATGCATGCTCCAGATGCCGACGCCCATGGCCACGGAGCCGCCGGCCAGCCAGGCCAGGCGCTCGCGTCCCCGCGCCGCGGTGACCCGGGCGGCGAGCTCCAGCGCGGTGTAGGAGGCGGCGCTCGCGATGAGTATGGAGAGGATGACCAGCCCGGGGCTGTACCACCCATCAAGAGGCATGTCCCTGCCGTGTGACGAGGAGGGATGGGGACATAGTAGCGCTTTGTGCCTGCCCACGGCAGCCTGGCGGCGTCGTTCCCGAGTCCGGCCGCGTACCGCTCAAGATGCCTGCTCCCGCCACACCCGCGCGAGCAGCCTGCCGGCAATCATCAGCAGCAGTGCCAGGACCCCGAAGGCCGCGTAGCTGCGGAGCGCGCGGCGCCGATACTCGAGACCCGCGGGCGTCAGTCGATCGGGCGACCAGGCGACCTCGAGCGGACTCACGCCGTTCCGGCGGTGACGCACCATCTGGACATAGCAGTAGACCCCGTGCACCCAGAGGGCGATCGCCACCGCCACACCGAGCGAAAAGGCCGCGAGACCGAGCACGCGTGATGCCCTCCTTTTCCCCTTCGGCAATCGGACCCGACACCGGCTATCTTACTAGTGGAGCCGCGCGCTGTCCCGCCAGTCGGCTCCTCTCTCGCCACCGGCAGGAGCGTATGGCCATCCCCTCTGGATCCCCTGAGACACCCTCGTCTCCGACCCGCCCTCTGATCGAGCGGGTTCGTGAGCGGGTAGATAAAGCCGCAGCGAGCCTCGGCGCGCGGGGGCGCCCCGAGCGCCGCGGTGCCAAATCTGTGCAAACGCTGGCGTCCGGTCCGCCGCGCGAGGTGCGGGCCCTTCGCCGGGTTTTCCGCGAGATGGGTCGTACCCAGCGCAGGGCTCGCCGCCAGACGGGACAGCCGCCGTTTCCGGTCGTCCGGGACGCCGCCCGTGCCTTCCGGAAAGATCCCAGCATGTCGGCGCTGGTGCTGGTCGCCGCCTCATTGGACGAGGTCGGCCTGCTGTCCTGGTAGCCGCCATCACGACCGGCAGGCGTCATCGATAACAGGTCTCCCGATGACGCCTGATAGCCCTTGATCTCGGTGTTCACCAGCGATCTCAGGGAGTTGAGCGACTTTCCTCTCGGAGGACGGCGAGGCTCTTGGAGCCGAGGGTGATCAAGGCTTCGAATCTCCCCTTGACGCCCACCTTCGATCCGCTGCGGGGAGGGCCGCCCTTTTCGCTCACCACCGTCAGGGTGCCGGTGTTGTCTCTCACCTGATAGGCCCCCAGCCCAAGCCCACCGGCGGATTCCTTCACTTCGCCTTCCACACGCACGGTCTTCCCGTCGTATCGGGCCGGGTTGTCGAGCAGCTCACCGATCGGGGTGACCCCCGCACAGCCGACGAGGATCAGGGAGACCCCGGTAAGGGCAGCGAACGCGGCCGGCCGGAGGCCGCGAGGGGATCGAAGGGTCATGGTCAGGACTCCGGATCTGAGAGGGCGTGGTGGATCCACCCGCCGACGAGCGGGGCGAGGCCGCACCGCGGAACTCGAAAAATGTGCACGACTGGGCTGAGAAAGAACAGATTCCTGAGGCGAACGTGATCCAGGCGTCCGATGGCGCACCTCTTGCCCTTTCTGGGAGACTCCCCCATCAGGTGTCGCCCAAATGGCCATGGACAGCGCAAACCGCCCTCGCCTGGCACGGTACGCCCTCGCGGTCTGCGGCACGCTGGCGCTTTCCGCCTGCGCCTCGAAATACGCCCAGGTGCCCCCCAGGCTCGATCTCCAGCGGTACGGCCGGATCGCCCTCGTCACCTTCGTCGCCGACCAGGAGAGCCAGGCGATGAGTTCGCTCGCCACCCAGCGCTTTGCCGAAGCGCTGCTGGCGAGCCAGCCGGGGGTGGAGATCCTGGAGATCACCAGCTCCGATTCGGTGCTCAGGACGCTTCCCCCGGGCACCGATCCCGTGGTGCTGGCCCAGGCGCTGGGCCAGGCCAAGGACATTCCCGCCGTGTTCGTAGGCGACCTCAAGCTCTCGGGCGTGAGGCCACGGGCCCGGCTCGGGATCAGCGACCTGAACCTGCGGGCGTCGGTATCCGCGGAGCTTCGGGTCCGGCTCCTCTCCACCCGGGCCGGCGGTACTCTGTGGCGCTCGAGCTCAGCCGCCAACGGGACGGTGGGCCGTGTCGCACTCGCGGGCGGCCTGCCGTCGGTCGCGATCCGGGATACCGAGGAAGCCTACGGTGAGGTGGTTCGCTCACTGGTGACGGACGTGACAGCCGACCTCCGTCCGACCTGGGTGAAGCAGTAGCTTCGCCTAGGGTCACCGTGGGGCGTAGCTGAGTCGCCCCTCTTCCAGCCGGGCGGCGGCGGTGAACGGGTGGGGAACGCTCGAGCCCACCCCCTGAATGTGATGTACGTCAAAGCCTGCCCAGCGCAGCGCATCGGCGATCAGCCCCCGATGACAGCGCCACCAGAGCGCCTCGGCGCACATGATGGCCAAGCGGAGGCCGCAGGCCAGGCTCGCCAGCCGCTCCAACCCTTCCGCGAACAGCTCGGTCTCCATATAGTCGGCGTAGCCGCGGAACGACGCGTTGCGCCATCCCGTGTTGGGCGAGTCCGGTCGGGGCTGTCGCCGGCCCCCTAATTCGGGGAGCCACGCGTAGTCGATCCCGCCGGCATCCAGTGCCCGAGCCAGATGCTCGCCGGCGAAGTGCGGCCACCGACGGGAGCCCGGGAAGCGGCGGACATCGGCGACCGCCTCGATGTCGTGGCCGTCGAGCAGCTCCAGGAACTGCTCCAGCGAGCGAGTCGAGTGTCCGACAGTCCAGACCCTGGCCGCGGCCTGCTCGACGATCACCCGGCGCCGAGCGGCGACTGTTGATGGAACGCCAGCTTCCAGGCGCCCTCGCGCTTGACGTATGCGCTGGTGGCGAGCGCGGGGTACTCCGATTCCTGATGCTGCCATCGCGCGATGACCTTGTACGTCAGCAGCGCGACATCATCCGAGAGCCGGACGCCGCGGACCCCGTCGAACCTGACATCGCCCCACCGTCGACCTTCCGCGTTTTCCGCCCCGTATCGCCGCTATGGCCACGTCCCGGGTAATGACGCCGGTTTCGGGGAAGACCAGCAGGGCCTCGGGGATGAGGTGGTGCTGGTAGAGCTCGGCGTCGTTTCTCCAGAGTTGCTTTTCAACGTCCAGCAGTTGTTCCTCGAGATTCATCTCGTTCCTCCATGCAAGGCGCGCGATCGGCGATGTGGATGGATAGTAATCCTCCCGTGTCGGCAGCATGGTGGCGCCGGGCCCAGGCTGGTGCCGCGGATGTCGCAATTCCGGTTGCCCATCTCTCGGGAAGCGCGTACCTTCTGTCCACCTGCTGTTGGCGAAACTCGCCCTGGTCGCGCTGTATGAAAATCATCCGCCGATATCACCCTCCCTACCCCTCAACCGGAAGGTTGTCGTGACCCCCGCCGCGAAAGATCGTCTGCCGGATATCCTGGCCCGCCGCGAAGCCGATATTCTCGATCGCTGGCTCAAGGAGCAGCTCGGCTCCAGGAACTTTCGAGGGGACCTTCTCTCGGAAGCCCAGGTTCGCGAGCAGTCTCGCGAATTTCTGTCCCAGGTCCGGCAGGCGGTGGCCAAGACGCCGCTGAGCGATCTGGACGCCCCCGCATGGGACCCGGTCCGCCAGTTGGTGGCCGACATTTCACGGTCCCGGGCGACCAAGGGGTTCTCGGCCTCCGAAACCGCGACCTTCATTTTTTCGCTCAAGCAGCCTCTGTTCGTCGCCCTTCGCGAGGAGTATGGCAACGACGGCGCGGGGCTCTCCGACGAAATCTGGAAGACGAGCGTGTTCCTCGACCGCCTCGGCCTCCACACGACCGAGGTGTATCAGAAGGGGCGGGAAGAGGTGATCAACCGACAGCAGCAGGAGATGCTGGAGCTGTCTACGCCGGTGGTGAAGCTGTGGGAGGGTGTGCTCGCGTTGCCGATGATCGGTACCCTCGACAGTGCCCGCACCCAGGTCGTCATGGAGTCCCTGCTCGAGCGCATCGTGGAAACCGGCGCCGACGTCGCCATCATCGACATCACCGGCGTGCCCACGGTCGACACCCTCGTCGCGCAGCACCTCCTGAAGACGATCACGGCAGCCCGGCTGATGGGCGCCGAGTGCATCATCAGCGGCATCCGGCCGCAGATCGCCGCCACCATCGTCCACCTCGGAGTGGACCTGAGCACCGTGATCACGAAGGCCACCCTGGCGGACGCCTTCCAGGTGGCCCTGGCCAAAGCCGGCCTCAAGGTCGAGCGCGCCGGCCCCCGGGCCTGAGCGGGATCGCTATGGAGCGGATTCCAATCCTCAAGATGGGCGAATTCCTCCTGGTCAGCATCCAGGTGGACATGCACGACCAGCTGGCCATGGCGTTGCAGGACGACCTCACGGCGAAGATCGCCAGGACCGGCGCGCACGGCGTCCTGATCGACATCTCCGCCGTCGAGGTGGTGGACTCGTTCATCGGGCGGATGATCGCGAACATCGCGGCCATGGCGCGCATTCTCGACGCCACGACGGTGCTCGTCGGCATGCAGCCGGCGGTCGCGATCACGTTGGTGGAGCTGGGTCTCACCCTGCCCGGCGTGCGAACCGCGCTCAACATCGAGCGCGGCATGGCGCTCCTCCGCCGCAGGGAGGCCAATGGCGACGCTGAGGGATGAGACCCTCGACGTTCGCTGCAGCGCCGACGTCGTGAGAGTGCGCCAAGTGGTCCGCACCTGGTCCTCGGAGCTTGGGTTCAGCCTGGTGGATCAGACCAAGCTCGTCACCGGCGCGAGCGAACTGGCGCGCAACACGGTGGAGCACGGCGGCGGCGGGAAGGTGCGGATCGAGATGGTGAACGACGAGGGCCGGCGGGGGCTCCGCATGACGTTCGAGGATCGAGGGCCGGGGATTCCCGATGTGAGCCTGGCGCTCACCGACGGCTATTCCACGGGGACCGGTCTCGGCCTCGGCCTCAGCGGCACCCGCAGGCTCATGAGCGAGTTTCGGATCCAGTCGGCGGTGGGCCAGGGCACCACGGTGCAGGTCGCCCGGTGGCACTAATGAGCGGTGATCGTCGGAGCGATGATGCGTAAATGGAATTCGGTGGCGGTGGCGGTGGAGGACCAGAGCGGGATTGGCGAGGCTCGGCGAGTGGCCATGGGCCTTGCTGCGGACGCCGGATTCGACAAGAGCGCCACCAGCGATGTCGGCATCGTCGTGACCGAGGCGGCGACCAACCTGGTGAAGCACGCAGGCAGGGGCGAGGTGCTGCTGCGGGAGCTGGAGGGCCGGGGAGACAGCGGTCTCGAGCTGCTCTGCGTCGACAGGGGTCGCGGAATGCCCGATGTTGACGCCTGCATGACGGATGGGTTCTCCAGCGTCGGGACGATGGGAGGCGGGTTCGGCGCGATGCGACGCCTGGCTCAGACCTTCGCCCTCTACTCCGCGCCCGGCGTGGGCACCGCGCTGGTCTGCCGCTTCTGGCGGGGCGCTCCGCTTTCGACGAACGGCCCGCCGCCGCTGGCGGGTCTCGCGGTGCCCCTGCCCGGTGAGACCGCCTGCGGGGATGCTTGGAGTGCCGTCGAGGGTCCGGACGGCCGGGCCCTGCTGGTCGCCGACGGGCTGGGACACGGCCCCGCCGCCGAACAGGCCGCTGACGCGGCGGTCAGCATCTTCCAGCAACAGAGCGCGCTACCTCCGGAGCAGCTGATGGGCATCCTGCACGCTGGGCTCCGCAGCACCCGCGGCGCCGCGGCCGCCGTGGCGGCCATCGATCCGCGCCGCCACGAAATCCGCTACGCCGGCATCGGAAACATCAGCGCCACGATCGTCGCCGGGGACGGCACGCGGAGCCTTGTCTCCCACAACGGCACCGTCGGCCACCAGGTGCGAAAGGTCCAGGAGTTCGTCTACCCCTGGCAGGACGGAAGCCTCTTGATTCTCCACTCCGACGGGCTTGCCACCCGCTGGAAGCTCGATCAGTATCCCGGACTCTTCCGCCAGGACCCTGCGATCATCGGCGCGATGCTCTACCGCGATCACGCGCGCCGCCGCGACGACGTGAGCATCGTCGTCTGCCGGCTCACCGAAACAGCCGCATGAACACGCCGCTGCTTCGGGTTCAGCTCCGCCGTGACGAGGACGTGGTGCTGGCCCGCCGGAGGGCGCGGCAGATCGCCGAGCACCTCGGGTTCGATGTCCACGATCAGGCGCGCATCGCCACTGCGGTGTCCGAGATTGCTCGGAACGCGGTCCAGTACGGTGGCGGCGGATGGGCCCAGTTCGAGCTGGAGACCGAGGTCGAGCCGACGCTGTTCATTCGTATCGAGGACCACGGCCCCGGCATTCCCCACCTCGACCAGGTGCTCGCCGGGCAGTACCAGTCTCCCACCGGTTTGGGTGTCGGGTTGGTAGGAGCTCGGCGACTCACCGACCGGTTCACCATCGTGGCACCCCCGGGGCAGGGCACCTCCGTCGGCCTGGGCAAGCTGCTGCCCTCGGACCGGCGGATCTCGAAGGTGTCCGTGGCCGAGCTGAGTCGGGTGCTTGCCGTGGCCCGTCCGACTGACTCGATGGCCGAGCTGGAAACCCGGAACCAGGAACTGGTGCGCGCGTTGGCGACCCTCGCCGAGCGCCAGGCGGAGGCCGACCGGCTGAACGCCGAGCTGGCGGAGACCAATCGGGGCGTGCTGGCGCTTTACGCCGAGCTGGACGATCGTGCGGCCGAGCTGGGCCAGGCGTCGCAGCTGAAGTCCGCGTTTCTCTCCGGCATCACCCACGAGCTCCGCACGCCGCTCAACGCCATCCTCAACATGACCCGGATCCTGCTCGGCCGGATGGATGGCGAGCTCACCTCGGAGCAGGAGCTCCAGGTCACCTTGATCCAGAAGGCCGCCACCACGCTGACCGACCTCGTCGCCGACTTGCTGGACCTGGCCCGGATCGAGGCCGGCAAGACCGAAGTACGGCTGGCGAGCTTCACGGTGTCCGACATTTTCGGCACGCTCCGTGGCATGCTTCGGCCGCTCCTCACCGGCGACGAAGTCGGTCTCACTTTCTCCATGCCGGAGTACGAGCTGACCCTGCACACCGACGAGGGGAAACTCTCCCAGATCCTTCGAAACTTGATCTCCAACGCCATCAAGTTCACCGAGCAGGGCGAGATCCAGGTCTCCGCCGAGACCGGCCCGGACGACTTCCTGGTATTCTCGGTCCGCGATACCGGCATCGGCATCGACCCCGACGACCGGGTGCGGATCTTCGAGGAATTCGCCCAGGTGGACAGCCCGCTTCAGAGGCGTGTGCGGGGGACCGGGTTGGGCCTCCCCTTGTCGAGGAAGCTGGCCGGCCTGCTGGGCGGCACGCTCGAGGTGGAGAGCACGTTGGACGTGGGGTCCTGCTTCGAGCTGCGCCTTCCCCGCATCTACCGCGCACCTCGGTCCAGCCTGCCCAGTGGAACTCGGTCGATCGGCCTCGCTTCGGAGGAGCGCAGCCATGTCTAATGAGGCTCGTATCCTGGTGGTTGACGACACCGAGGCTAATCGCTACGCCGTGGTGCGGCACCTGCGAAAAGCCGGGTACGCGGTCTCCGAGGCGACGGACGGCCGCAAGGCGCTCGCGCTGGTCGCCGGCACACCGCCCGACCTGATGATCCTAGACATCCGGATGCCCGACATGGACGGCTTCGAGGTGGTCAGACGCATCCGGGCCGATCCTCGGACTACCCACCTGCCGATCCTCCACGTCTCCGCCAGCTTCACTGACCCTGCCAGCCAGGCCCAGGGCCTCGACGGCGGGGCGGACGGCTATCTGACGCATCCGGTAGAGCCGATGGTGCTGCTGGCCAGTGTGCGAGCACTGCTTCGGGCGCGCGTGGCCGAGCGAGAGGCCCGTGCCGCCGAAGGCGCGTGGCGGGCCACGTTCGAGGCCATCGGGGACGGCGTCTGCGTAGTGGATGGCTCGGGTTGCATCGAGCGCTGGAATGCCGCGTTCGAGAGCCTGGTGGGCACTCACGAGCTACGGGGGCGGCGCCTGACCGACCTGGTACCTGCGTTGGGCGTGACCGGCGAGTCGCCGTACCTGGCGCTGGCCGACGGTAGTCCGCTCCTGGGTACGGAGTTGGAGCTGGCGGGAAAGCGGGTGCGAGTCTCGGCGCGTCCGGTGCCCGCCGCGGATGATGTCGTCGGACGCGCCGTGTGTGTGATGACCGACGTGACCAAGCAGCGGGCCGCCGAGATCCGGGTGCAGCAGGCGCAGCGCCTGGAGGCCGCGGGCCAGCTCGCCGGCGGCATCGCACACGAGATCAACAACATGATGACGGTAATCCTCGGTCTGACCGAGTTCATGACCCGCTCGGGTGAGCTCTCCGACTCAGTTCATCGCGATATGGTCGCGATCGGCAAAGCCGCGAGCCGAAGCGCTGACATGGCGCGGCAGCTTCTCGCCTTCACCCGGCGGCAGATGCTGCACCCCAAGCTTCTCGATCTGAACAGCGTGCTGGCCGGGGCGGGCCGCCTGCTGACCCAGCTGATGGGCGCCGACCGCGAAGTGACCTTCCACCTCTCGCCGCACGCCGGGCTGGTCTACGCCGACGAAGGGCAGCTCGAGCAGGTCATCCTCAACCTCGCGCTCAACGCCCGGGATGCGATGCCCCGCGGCGGCGAGTTCACGCTGTCGACGTCGCTGCAGCGTCTGGGTAAGGAGTTCGCCTCCCAATATCCCGGCGTCGAGATCCGGCCCGGTGAGTATGCCCGGATCACCGTTTCCGACACCGGCGTGGGGATGGATGCCGAAACCCTGGAGCGGGTGTTCGAGCCGTTCTTTACCACCAAGCCGGTCGGTGAGGGAACCGGCCTCGGCCTGGCGACGGTGTATGGCATCGTGAAGCAGTCCAACGGCTACGTGTGGGGCGACAGCACCGCGGATCGCGGCACCAGCTTCCATGTCTACCTGCCGCAGGCGGGCGGGCGGCTCGGGGAGCCCGATGTCCAGCCGCCGCTGGCGACGCTCAAGCGCGGCAGCGAGACCGTGCTGGTGGCGGACGACGAGCCGTTGATCCGCGCGCTGGCGAAACGCACGCTCGAGATGTACGGCTACTCGGTGCTGGAAGCGGAGGACGGAGAAGACGCGCTGCGCCAGGTGTCGGCGGAAGGGGGCAACACGATTGCGATCGTGATCGCCGACATCGTCATGCCGCGGCTGGGCGGACGGGAGCTGGGCGAGCGGCTGAAGCAGGTTCGTCCGGGGTTCCCGATTCTGTACATGTCGGGTCATACAGGCGATGAGCTCGCGCGCCGGCGGCTGCTGGACTCCTCGGTGCCGTTCCTCCAGAAGCCGTTCCACCCCGATGAGCTGGTGGTCCGAGTGCAGGAGCTGCTCGAGCTCCACCGGAGCTCGGTATGAGCATGATTCGGGCGCTGGACGCCTCGCTCGTCGCTCTCGTGACGCTGGGCGCCGGAACGGACCGCTGCCGTATCTCCACCGAGAGCGGCACCGGCGAGCTGCGCATCAGTGGGACCGTTCACTTCCTGCTGGTCGAGAGCGGATGCTGGCAGCTGGCGGCGGAGAACGGCCGCCACTACGAGCTCCAGCCGGATCAGGCGCCGGCGTCTCTGCTGCGGGATGGGGCCAGGGTCAGCGTGGTGGGACAGCCGGCGGAGGGATCAGGGACCGTGTGCGATGTCGGAATGCCGATCGACGTGCGACGGGTACTGTCGCTCGAGATCGGTTAGCCGAGGCACGACGCCGGTCGGGCTATTGCACTCCCGCCAGATTGTACAACGCCCGCCACGCGCGAAACACCTCCCGATACTCGTCGTGGACGTACTCCAATGTCCGCCCGCCGGTCCGCACCGACCCAGGAACCAGCTCTGCCATGTCGGCCATCTGGGTGAGCGCGAACTCCACCTCCAACCTGATCGGCGGATCCAGCTCGAGCGGCTTGTGCTGACGGCGGAGTGTAGCGAGAGCGCCTTCCCGAATACGGCGGCACGATTCAGCGGGTGACACGCTCCGGGCGGCGAACCGCCCCACCGCGTGCTTGACGACCACCGCCTCGACGCCGTCACCCAGGAGCTCCTTCGCCTCCGCGGCCAGCGCCTGGTCGCCACTCACCATCACGATGGGCACGCCGTAGGTCCCCGCGAGGGCGGCGTTGATCGCCAGCTCGCCGGCCGGGCGGCCGTTGAGCCGGACCTGGTGGACGATGCTGGTGTAGGTGTGATCGATCACCGCCCGGGCCGCGCCGGCCATGGCGTGGTACCCAACGAACATCGCGGCGTCGAAGCCCAGCTCCACTCCCTCGACCATCGAGCGCAGCTTGGGCCCCCCGCTCAGCAGCTCCGCCGCCGGGTGGAGCTCCTCCGCGATCAGGTTGCGCATCAGCCAGTGACTGTCGTTCACCAGGACGCCGGTGGCCCCGGCGGCGAGAGCCCCTTCGACGGCGGCGTTGGCCTCGCTGGTCATGAGCCGGCGGAATCTGTTATACTCTCCGGCATGCCGGGGATCGATGGGGTCGGTCTGGTCCTCGTGGACCACGCCGGCCACCCCTTCCATGTCTACGGAGATGTAGACCCGCATTACCTCTCCTGTGGTGATGGACTTCCGGCGCACGGCGGAACCAAGAGGCGAACGATGCGCGGATGGATGTATGGACTCACCCTGGCGGCGGCGCTGGCCTGCGCTCCCGGTGGTGATTCCCAGACCAGCAGCCTGCTGGAACAGGGTCGGCAGTACACCACCTGGCTGTACGGCAGCCAGTACCAGAAGCTGTGGGACCGGTTCTCGCCCGACATGCGCCAGACTTTCGGCAGCGTTACCGATCTCGCGAGCTTCGCCGGGAAAGCCGTCACCCGGCTCGGCCGGGAGCGCGGCCAGGTGGACGAAAAGGTCGAGGCCGACAGCCCGCTGAAGATCTACACCCGGACCTCGACCTTCGACCGCTCGACCCACAAGATGCTGCTCGAATGGACCATGGCGGAAGACGGGGCGGTGACGGGACTGGTGCTGCGGCCGGTGGTGGGCACCGAGTAGCCCGCGCAGGGTCAGTAGACCCGGCCGCCCAGCGGCACTTCTCGCTCCACCGCCAGCAGCACGACCTCACCCGCCTCGTCGGGCAGTCCCAGCACCAGCACCTCGGAGCTGAACCCCGCGATGTTGCGGGTCCCCAGATTCACCGCGGCAACCACTAGCCGTCCGACCAGCTCCTCGGCCCGGTAGCGGGCGCGCAACTGGGCGCTGGACTGCTTCTCGCCCAGAGGCCCGAAATCGATCCACAGCTTGTGCGACGGCTTCCGCGCCCGCTCGTTGGGCTCTGCCCGTACGATTCGTCCGACCCGCAGGTCCAGCGTCTCGAACGCCTCGATCGGATTCATGCGACCACGGCGTCGGCTTCGATCTCGACCAACATGTCGGGGGAGATGAGGCGGCGGACCTCGACCATGCTGGTGGCCGGCCGGATCGCCCCGAACACTTCACCGTGCGCTCGGCCGATCTCCTCCCACCGCGAGATGTCGGTGACGTACATGCGGGTGCGTACGACGTCCGCCAGGCCCGCGCCGGCTCGCTGGAGCGCCGCCTCGATGTTCTTGAGCGCTTGGGCCGCCTGGGCGTAGGCATCCCCCACGCCCACGAGCTTGCCGTCAGGACCGGTTGCCGTGGTGCCCGAGACGTGCACGCTGTTTCCGACCCGCACGGCTCGGGAGTAGCCGACGATCGACTCCCAGGGCGCGCCACTGGCAATGAGCTGTCGTTCCATGGAGGACCCTCGGGTATCTGGCCGCGTCGATCGAATGTGATGGGGGAAGGTCAGGAGGCTGCTTTTCGGTCGTCGGGCGGGGGTGTCGCTCGGGGGAGGGGACAGATCGCTCCGAGCGCTCGGAGAAGATCGGCAGCCGTGAACGGCTTGGCGACCATCGGCAGGTGGGCGCGTTGCGCCAGTTCGTTCAGCCCATCGCCCGACAGATCCCCGCTGGCGACGATGAGTCGGCCGGCGAGGGCCGGCGCGGCGTGCCAGATCTGTTCGCAGAGCTTTACGCCGCTCACTCCCGGCAGGCGCAGATCGCAGATCGCGGCGTCGAAGTGCTGGCTTCGCACCAGCGCTACCGCCTCGTCCCCGGTGCCCGCGGTGCGCACCCGGTATCCGGCGCGCTCCAGTACGCGGCCGACGCTCTTCCGGATCGTCGGCTCATCGTCGATCACCAGGATCACGGGCCGGAAGTCGTCGCTGTCAGTCAAGAACCGTGCTCCTCGAGGGTATGAGAAGCCGAAGTGGCTCGCCCCTGACAAGATAGGCCTGGGGCTGAACCCCCGGAAGTCCGCCAAACTCGCGAGGCCACCCTATCATGAGGGGAGCATGAGACTGTATTATGGGTACCTGCGCACCGCGTCGGTCCGTGGGCACCCTGCATCCCTGAGCAGGATGTGACCGCGTCCATTCTCTGCATCGACGACGAGCCCGCAGTCGGCGCCATCCTCGAGTACACTCTCACCCGAGCCGGCCACCGGCCCATCCTGGTGACGAGCGTCGAGGAAGGGATGCGTGTAATCGCACGCACTCCGGTGGACCTCATCGTTGCCGACTACCGCGTGCCCGGGCCCACCGGACTCGATCTCCTCACGCAGCTCGACAAGGAAGGGTACAAGATCCCGGTCATCATCACGACCGGGCATTCCAGCATCGAGCACGCGGTCATGTCGATCAAGGCGGGGGCGATCCACTATCTCACCAAGCCGATTCAGGCCGGGACGCTGGAAATCGCCGTGCACCAGGCTCTCGATGTCGCGCGTCTCCGGCGGGAGAACGAGACTTTTCGCCGCGAGATCGTGGCCATTCGCGCGCGCCGCATCCTGGTTGGCGATAGCGAGCCCTTCCGCCGCGCCATGGAGCAGGTGGAGACCGTCGCGGCGTCTCGTGCCACCGTGCTGCTCCAGGGCGAATCGGGCGCCGGCAAGGAGCTTTTCGCCCGCGCGATCCACGACCAGAGCCCCCTCGCCGACCAGCCGTTCATCACCGTCAACTGCGCGGCGCTTCCCGAAGGCCTCGTGGAGAGCACCCTCCTCGGCCACGAAAAGGGGGCCTTTACCGGCGCCACGGTCCGGTCGGCGGGTGCCTTCGAGCGGGCCCACGGGGGCACGCTCTTGCTCGACGAGATCTCAGAGATGCGGCTCGACCTGCAGTCGAAATTGCTGCGGGCCATCCAGGAGCAAGAGTTCGAGCGCGTCGGCGGTCACCAGCCGGTCCAGGTCGACGTCCGGGTGATCGCTACGACCAACCGCGACCTCAAGGGCGAGGTGGACGCGGGACGGTTCCGGAGCGATCTCTACTACGGCGTCAACGCCCTCCCCATCCGGATCCCGAGTCTGCGGGAGCGGGTCGACGACATCCCGCGACTGGTCCACCACTTCGTGTCCCGTTCGGTGGAGCTCCACGGTGGGCCGCCGCCCACGATCGCCCCTGAAACCCTGGAAATGCTCCAGCGGTATTCCTGGCCCGGCAATGTTCGAGAACTGGCCAACGCGGTGGAGCGCGCGGTCATGCTCTCCCGAGGCGACGTGCTTCAGCCGAAAGACTTCGACCAACAGATCCGGGAGAACGCCGCCCATCGAGCGCGTCCTGCGATGGTTTCTGCCGTAGGCGCGCGAGACAGCGTGGCCACCCTGGACTACAACCTCGATGCGCTCGAGCGGGTCGCGATCGGGCGCGCGCTCGCCGCTACCGGCGGCAATCGTACCCGGGCCGCGAGGCTTCTCGGCATCAGCGAGAGAACCCTGCGGAACAAACTCAACCATCCCCGGGCGGCCTCGGGAGGCTGAGCTAAGAGCCCGGCAGGCCATCCTGCGGCGTGCCGGGCTCCTTGTTATGTAGCTGCTATGGGCTGCTCAGGCGTCGTCGACGCCCGGGTTTGGATCGAGTTTCTCCTTGGCCTTGCCGATCGCCTGCTTGGCTTTACCCGCGAGCTCCTTGGCCTTGCCCTTCAGCTGCTCGCCGGTATTGCCGGTTGCGCCGCCCACGACGTTGCGAACCCTTCCCTCGACCACGTCCGCTGTCCCCTCCACGCGGTCCTCCGTGCCTTCAGTCGCCAGGTCCTTACGATCACTCATCTTAGCCTCGAGGTTGAGTACATCGCCAAGATGCCTGAATCCAGCGCGGGCGACCGTGACTGCGCTCACGCCGCCTCGGGTGAGGGCGTGCTTTCCGCATAATGGCACGCGGCCATAGTGGACCCCACCTGACGGAGAGGCGGCGCCTCGCTCCGGCAGCGCTCGTCGCGGCGAGGGTGAAAGCAGCGGGGATGAAACGGGCACCCCGGGGGCGGGTGGCTCGGGCTCGGCAGGTCACCGCCGAGCACGATCCGCGAGCGCTGGCGTCTTGGGTCGGGCTCGGGCACGGCGGAAAGGAGCGCGACGGTGTAGGGATGGCGCGGCGCCCGGAGGAGCGCCTCCGTCGGCCCCTGCTCGACGATCTTGCCGAGATACATCACGGCGACTCGGCGGGCGATCTGGCGCACCACGGCGAGATCGTGGGCGATGAAGAGATAGGACAGCTCCCGCTCGCGCTGGAGGTCGGCGAGCAGGTTGAGCACCTGCGCCTGCACCGACACGTCGAGCGCGGATACCGGCTCGTCGCAGACGATGAACGCCGGCTCCACCGCGAGTGCGCGGGCGATGCCGATGCGCTGCCGCTGCCCGCCGGAGAACTCGTGCGGATATCGCCGCGCGTAGGCCGGGTCGAGACCGACTTCCTCCAGCAGCGCGCCGACCCGCCGGCCCACGTCCTTGCCCGTGGCCAGGCGGTGGATCTCGATGCCCTCCGCGACCGCCGAGCCGATGGTCATGCGCGGATTGAGCGAGCTGTACGGGTCCTGGAAGATGATCTGCATCCGCCGCCGCATCTTCCGGAGTGCCGCGCGATCCAGCGAGAAGAGCTCGCTGCCTTCGAAGATCGCGCTTCCCGCGGTCGGCTCCTGCAGCCGGAGAATGGTGCGACCCACGGAAGATTTTCCGCATCCCGACTCGCCGACCAGGGCGAGCGTCTCGCCCTTCTCCACGTCGAACGACACCCCTTCCACCGCCCGCACGGGCGGCGCGCCGGCCCGGAAGAGTCCGCCGCCCTGGTAGTGCTTCACGAGATCGCGCACCTGCAGCAGACTCACGGCCGGCCCCCGCGGCTGGGGCTGGCAGCTTCCGCTTCCGCAAGCCAGCACCGCATCCGGTGATCCGGGCCCAGCGGCAACAGCGGCGGCATCGCCTCGCTCTTGTCGAACGCCTTGGGACAGCGCGGCCGGAACCGGCACCCGGTCGGCCATGCGCCGGGCGGCGGCACGCTGCCGCCGATCGGCGTGAGTCGCTCGACCGGACCCGTGATCCGTGGTATCGAGGCGAAGAGCCCCTGGGTGTAGGGATGGGATGGGTCGGGTGAAGAGCCGCTCGGTCGGCGCCTCCTCGACGATCTGGCCGGCGTACATCACCGCCACGCGGTCAGCCCGCCCGGCGACGATGCCCAGGTCGTGGGTGATGAGCAGCACCGCCATGCCGTGGCTGTCGCGCAACCGGTCGAGCACTTCGAGAATCTGCGCCTGGACGGTGACGTCGAGGGCGGTGGTCGGCTCGTCGGCGACCAGAATCTCCGGCTCGGCCGACAGCGCGATGGCGATCATGACCCGCTGCCGCATGCCGCCGCTGAGCTGGTGCGGGTAGGCGTCGAGCCGGGCGGCCGGATCGGGAATGCCCACTTCCTGAAGCAGCTTGAGCGCGCGCCGCCGCGCCTCGGCCCGCGACACGTCGAAGTGCGCACGCACCCCTTCGGCGATCTGGTCGCCGACGGTGAACACGGGATTGAGGCTGGTCATCGGGTCCTGGAAGATCATCCCGATCCGGCGGCCCCTGATCCGGCGGAGCGCGTCGCCCTCGAGCGAGAGCACGTCGGTGTCCCCCAGGCGGATGGTGCTGCCGTCTTCGATGCGGCCCGGCGGCGGCACCAGGCGGAGCAGCGCGAGGCTGGTGAGGCTCTTCCCGCATCCGGACTCGCCTACCAGCGCGAGCGTCTCGCCCCGGTCGAGGGAGAAGCTCACCCCGTCCACCGGGTGCACTCGACCCTTTCCCCCGTCGGGGAAGGAGATCCTGAGATTCTCGACGTCGAGGACTCGGGTCATGCGCCTCGGGGATCGACGGCGTCACGGAGCGCGTCGCCGAAGAGGTTGGCCGACAGGACGGTGATCACGATGGCGAGGCCCGGAAAGATCCCCGCCCACGGCGCCGCGACCAGGACGGACTTCGCGTCGAAGATCATCCCGCCCCAGGACGCGGTGGGCAGCTGCACGCCGAGGCCCAGGAAGGACAGGCCCGCCTCCAGCAGGATGACGTCCCCGATGCCGAGTGTCGCCGCGACCAGCAGCGGCCCCGCCGTGTTCGGCAGCAGGTGACGGATGATAATCCGCCTTCGGCTCGCGCCGAGTGCCTCGGCGGCCCGCACGTACGACTCCTCGCGCAGCCTGAGCGCCTCGCCCCGTACCAGGCGCCCCGTCCCGAACCATCCGGTGGCGCCGATCAACAGGATCAACGCCGCCACGGGCACCTGCTCCCACACCGCGAGGACCAGGAGCAGCAGAAAGAGACGCGGGATCGCGAGGGCGGCGTCCACCAGGCGCATCAAGGCGGCGTCCACCGCACCACCCCAATAGCCGGCCACGAGGCCAATCCCGGCGCCGAGCGTGACCGACAATCCCACCGCCAGGATCGCCACGGAGAGCGAGATCCGCCCGCCGTTCGCCACCCGCGACAGGATGTCCCGGCTCAGGTCGTCGGTGCCGAAGGGATGAGCGAGACTGGGCGCGAGATTCCTGCACGTGAGGACGCAGGGTTGCGCCAGCGGATCGGGGAGGAGCATCGGCCCCACGGCGGCCACGGCCCCCATCACGGCGAGCATCAGAACACCCCCGCGGCCACGGGGGTCGCGCCACGCCCTGGCGAGCGCGTTCACCAGCGGCGTCACGAGGAGCGGACCCGCGGATCGAGCAGCGCGTACGCCAGGTCGGTGAGCAGGCTCGCCGTCACCACCAGGCCGGCCGCCAGCAACGCCGCGCCCATCACCAGCGGATAGTCCCGGCTCGACGCGGCCGTCGCGGCCAGCGAGCCGAGTCCGGGCCAGGCGAACACCATTTCCACGAAGACCGAGCCCGTCACCAGCAGCGGCAGCCAGAGGCCGAACAGCGTGATGACGGGGAAGAGCGCGTTGCGCCAGGCGTGCCGCCAGATCACCACGCGCTCCGGCAGCCCCTTGGCTCTCGCGGTCCCTATATAAGGAAGGCGGAGCACTTCGAGCACCGCGGTCCGCTGATATCGCATCGTCCCGGCGATGGTCACGATGGACAGCGTCAGGGCCGGCAGGACGAGATGCGCGGCGATGTCGAGCGCGCGGGCCAGCCAGGGAGCGTCCTGGGCGAGCAGTGGGCTCTTCATGCCCGCGACCGGGAGCCAGCCGAGCTCGATCCCCACCAGCCATGCGAGGACCAGGCCGAGCCAGAAGGAGGGCGTCGCGTAACCGGCGAGGGAGAGCGCGGTCAGGACCCGATCCTCCCGGCTGCCGCGGCGGACCGCCTGCCTGACGCCGAGCCACAGGCCCAGGGTGAAATTGAGCAGGATCGCCGCGCCGCCGAGCAGCAGGGTCGGTACGATGCGTGACGCGAGGAGGGTGTTGACCGGCAGTCCGTGCTCGATCGAGAGGCCGAGGTCACCCTGGAGGACGCCCTCCACGAACGCCGCGAACTGCCGGTGGATCGGCTGATCCAGCTTGAAGATGGCGCGCGTTTTGGCGATCTCCGCGGGGCTCGCCGCCCGATCCTCCTGCATCCGCGACAGTGGATCGCCCGGCGCGAGACGCATGAGGACGAACATGAGCACCACCGCGATCGCGAACGTGACGACCGCCTGCGCGATTCTGCGGACCAGCCACGCGGTCAAGTCAGGACCCGGGGGCGCGCCAGCGCCACAGCGCGATCCACGACGATTCGGGGCGGATCGTCACATCCCAGAACCGGCGGTTGACCGCGTAGGCGAACGACTGAGTGTACATGAAGGCGGCGGGCGCGCTTTCCTCGACCCGGCGAAGGAAGCTATGCCACAGTTCGCGATCCGCTTTGGGGCTCGCGATCGCTCGCTGGAGCAGGGAGTCCGCGCCCGGGTCGCAATAGCCTCCCACGTTGCCGGGGCCGCTGCACGACCAGCTGAACACGAGGCCGCTGGGAGAAGGGTCCTGGATGGCGGCGGAAAAGTCGATGTCGAAGTCGCCCGCGGAGCGCCGCTCGGCCCACACCGCCACCTCTAGGCGCACCAGATCGACGCGCACGCCCACCTGGCGTAGCTGTTCCTGGACGATCACCGCCATCTGGGTGCGCGTCAGGCTGGAGGTGCTCACCAGCATGCGGAGCGAGAGCGGCTCGCCGGTCGGGCTCTCCCGGATACCATCGCCGTCCCGGTCCAGCCAGCCTCGTCCTGCCAGCAGCTGGCGCGCCGCCGACTGGTCCTGGAGCGAGTGACCGGGCGCGCCGTGCCGGATCCAGAGCTGCGCCGAGACCGGCCCGAACGGCACGTAGCCGTATTGGCCGAGCACGGCCTTCACGGCCAGATCCCGGTCGAGGGCGAGGATCAGGGCGCGCCGCACGTCGCGGTCGGCGAGAATCGGGTGGGGGCGGTCGCGATGTCCGGGAGCGCGTTGGTTGAAGAGCAGGTAGCCCAGATTGTTCGAGGGAACCGACACCAGCCTCACATCCCGCGTGGCCTCTACGCGGGCAAGGTTCGTCGTCGGCGGCGGGACATTGTCCATCGCATCGGCCTGACCCGACAGCAGCAGATTGAGCCTGGCGTCGGCGCTTCCCGCCACCCGGACGATCACCCGCTCGATGCCCGGCCGTCCGAGGAAGAAGTCGTGATTGGCGGCGAGTTCGACGAACTGCCCCTCCTCGCGCCGCACCCAGCGATAGGGCCCGCTGCCGACGGGGCTGGCCACGAACGAGGCCCATGCCTGCGCCGTGGCCGGCAGGCCGGCCAGCAGGTGGGCGGGCAGGATCGCGACATGGAAAGTCGCGTCGTAGAGCTGCTCCGCGTACACCTCGGTGAATCGGAACACGACCTGGCGATCGCCCTCGGCCTCGACGCTAGCGATGCGCCGGGTGACATTCGCCAGCCGGGGGGCGATCGTGCCGTTGCGGGCTCGGCCGAACGTGAAGACGACGTCGCGCGAGGTGACCGGCGCGCCATCGTGCCAGCGGGCGCGCGGGTTCAGCTCGAAGACCAGTGTGAGCGAATCCCGCCGGCTCCAGCTCTTCGCCAGCAGCGGCACGAATCCACCGTCGCCCGCGGTGACCAGCCCGGGTCCCAGGCCGGCGAGCCGGAGGAACAGGTGGTCGGCGATCTCGTAGTTGGCGAGCGTGTTCTGGGGGCCCTCCATCAGGGTCGGCACCGGCATGGTCGCCTGCTGGCCGGTGACGATCACGATGCTGGAGGGCTCGCGCTGGGCCAGCGCGAGCGCCGGCCGGGCCGCGGACGCACCGGCAAGAGCCGCGGCGAGGACGAAAGGTGCCGTCCAGGACATCACGGGAGCTCCGGGTCGAGCGATGGAGGAGGGGCCAACACAATGTAAACGGGGTGGGGCGGGAAGGAACGGCCTCGATCAGCTTCTCCAGGTCCACTCCGGGGAGCGGAACCTCGCTTCGTGCCGCGCGGCCCCGCCGAGCAGCTCGGGGGAGACCGACGTCCGCTTCCAGGACCCGCCCCAGCGGTCGGCCGCGGCCCCGGCTATTGCCTCTGCAACTTCCTCGACGGCAGGTGAGCGGCCGATCACTTCGGCGAGCGGTGCCGAGAGATCCGGAGGGCCGCCGCCGAGGGTGACCTCGCGAACGGTCGTCTGCCGTCCCGCGAGGAGAATGGACCCGTGCTGCAGCAGCCCCGCGCCCTCTCTGAGCTGCGCGCTGCCCACCGCCTTGCGGTTGCCGATCACGATCTCACCGCCGGCCGGCGACGCGAAGCAGGCCCCGGCGTCGAGTCCGGCCGCTCCCCGCGCCGGCGCGATCTCCGCCCGCGCGCCGAGCAGGCCGAGGGCGGCGAGCAGCATCCGATGGATCTCCTCGTACGCCTGGCGCAGTCCGCCCAACGTCTGAGCCGGCACCGCGAGGGCATAGGTCAGCTCCTCCGCATGCCACACGGCGCGCCCGCCGGTCGGCCGCCGCACCACATCGAGCCCGAGCGCGCCGATCTTCGGCCGGTCGTAGCGCCGGAGGGCGGGCTCGTGCCGCCCGAAGGAAAGACAGTGCGGGGACCAGCGGTAGAGTCGAAGCCAGCGCTCGCCCGCGCCAGCGCGCTCGAGCAGGGCCTGGTCGATCGCCATGTTCTGCCAGCCGGGGCGCCCGCCGAGATCGAGCCACAGGATGTAGTCACCCGGCATACGCCTCCATCGGCGGACACACGCACACCAGGTTCCGGTCGCCGAACGCGCTGTCGATGCGGCCCACCGTCGGCCACACCTTGTGCTCCCGCACGGCCCGGCTCGGGTAGGCTGCGCGCTCCCGCGGGTAGGGGCGGTCCCAGCTGTCGGCGATCACCTGCTCCAGCGTGTGCGGGGCGCTGGTGAGGAGATTGCGCTCCCGGCCGGCCCGGCCGTCCTCGATCTCCCGGATCTCCTCCCGAATCGCGATCATCGCGTCGCAGAACCGGTCGAGCTCCTCCCTCGACTCGCTCTCGGTCGGCTCGATCATCAGTGTCCCCGCCACCGGAAACGAGACCGTCGGCGGGTGGAACCCGTAGTCGATGATCCGCTTCGCGATGTCCTCCACGTCCACGCCGGCCGAGGCCTTGAAGGGCCGGGTGTCGATGATGCACTCGTGCGCCACCAGCCCGTTGGGCGCCGAGTACAGAACCTCGTAGTGGCCCTTGAGCCGGCGGGCGACGTAGTTGGCGTTGAGGATCGCGATCTTGGTCGCCTCGGTCAGGCCGTCGTATCCCATCAGCGCGATGTAGGCCCAGGAGATCGGCAGGATCGCGGCGCTCCCCCAGGGCGCGGCCGAGACGGTGCCGCAGGCCTGCGGGTGGGCCAGGTCCACGATCGGGTGTCCCGGGAGGAACGGCGCGAGATGCTTCATGACGCCGATCGGCCCCATCCCCGGCCCGCCGCCGCCGTGCGGAATGCAGAAGGTCTTGTGGAGATTCAGGTGGCAGACGTCGGCGCCGATGTCGCCCGGACGGCAGAGGCCGACCTGCGCGTTCATGTTGGCGCCGTCCATGTAGACCTGGCCGCCGTGCTCGTGAACGATCCGGCAGATCTCCCGGATCGAGCCCTCGAACACGCCGTGGGTACAGGGATAGGTGACCATCAGGGCCGCCAGGGTGTCCTGGTGCGCTGCCGCCTTCGCCCGGAGGTCGTCGAGGTCGATGTTGCCCTGGGCGTCGCTCTTGACCGGGACCACCTGCATCCCGGCCATGACCGCGCTCGCCGGGTTGGTGCCGTGGGCCGACTGGGGGATCAGGCAGGTGGTGCGGTGCGCCTCGCCCCGCGACGCGATGATAGGCGCGGATCACCAGCAGTCCGGCGTACTCGCCCTGGGAGCCCGCGTTGGGCTGGAGCGACACCGCCGCGAAGCCGGTGATCTCGGCCAGCTGATACTCCAGCTGGCTGAACAGCAGCTCGTACCCCGCCGCCTGATCCCGCGGCGCGAAGGGGTGCAGGCGGTTGAACTCGCGCCAGCTCACCGGCATCATCTCGGTCGTGGCGTTGAGCTTCATGGTGCAGGAGCCGAGCGGGATCATCGCCGAGGTGAGCGAGAGGTCCCGCGCCTCGAGCCGCTTGATGTAGCGCAGCATCTCGGTCTCCGAGTGGTGCCGGTGGAAGACCGGGTGCTCCAGGTAGGAGGTCGTCCGGGCCAGCGCGGCGGGGATCGCGCGCTCCGCTTTGATGCCGATGTCGTCCAGCATGAACGGCAGCGCTTCGTTGAGCGAGAAGACGGCGATCAGGTCGGCCAGGTCGCCGAGGGTCACCGTCTCGTCGAGCGCGATGCAGAGTCGGGTCGGCGGAAGCGGACGGAGGTTGATCTGCCGCACCCGGGCCGCGTCGAGCAGGCGGGGCAGGGCCCACTCGGGCACCTCGACGCAGAGGGTGTCGAAGAAGGCGTCGTGCACGATCCGGTAGCGGAGCCGGCGCAGCGCGTTGGCCAGCAGCACGGCGCGGGTATGCACCCGCTCGGCGATGCGGCGGAGCCCGCCGGGCCCGTGGTACACCGCGTACATGCTGGCCATCACGGCGAGCAGCACCTGCGCGGTGCAGACGTTGCTCGTCGCCTTGTCGCGCCGGATGTGCTGCTCCCGCGTCTGCAGTGCCATGCGGAGCGCGGGGCGGCCGTCGCGGTCGCGTGAGACGCCGATGATCCGGCCCGGCATGAACCGCTTGTAGGCCTCGCGGGTGGCGAAGAAGGCGGCGTGCGGACCGCCGTAGCCCATCGGCACGCCGAAGCGCTGGCTGTTGCCGACGGCGATGTCGGCGCCCCATTCGCCCGGCGGCGTCAGCAGGGTGAGCGCGAGCAGGTCGGTCGCCGCGGTGACCAGGGCCCCGGCCGCGTGCGCCCGCTCCGCGAGCGAGCGGAAGTCGCGCACCGCGCCGTCGGTGGCGGGATACTGCACCAGCGCGCCGATCACGCCGGGCTCGAAGCTGAATGTCTCGGGCTCGGCCACCACGACGCGGATGCCCCGCGCCTCGGCGCGGGTCTGCACGACCGCGATCGTCTGCGGGTGGCAGTATTCGTCCACCAGGTACACCGGATCGCGGGTCACCTTGCTCACGGCGAGCGTCAGGCTCATCGCCTCCGCCGCCGCGGTCGCCTCGTCGAGCAGCGAGGCGTTGGCGACCTCGAGCCCGGTGAGGTCGGATACCACCGTCTGGAAGTTGAGCAGCGCCTCGAGCCGGCCCTGGGAGATCTCCGCCTGGTAGGGCGTGTAGGCCGTGTACCAGCCGGGATTCTCCAGCACGTTGCGCTGCACCACCTGGGGAGTGAAGCAGCCGGCGTATCCCATCCCGATGTAGGAGCGGAACACCCGGTTCATGCCGGCCAGCCCGCGCAGCGCCTGGAGCACCTCGCGCTCGCTCCGGCCGGGCGGCAGCGCGAGCGGACGGCGGAGCCGGATCTCTTCCGGCACCACGGCGTCGATGAAGGCCTCGATCGAGTCGTAGCCCAGCACCGCCAGCATCTCGCCCACGTCGGATCTCCGGGGGCCGATGTGCCGGTAGGCGAAATGACTGGGATGAAGGACGTGCAGCTCGGGAGTGGGAGAGGCGGTTCGGACGCTGGTCATGACTCTAGGGCCTTTAGGTAATGAAAACGCCCCGAGGACACGACCCCGGGGCATCGCTGGTTCCGACTTCTGCTGGCACACCGATTCACGCTCACGCCGACGACTCCCACGACTCGCGTCACTCCCCGATGTGGGCCCGGTAGGCGCTGGGCGAGAGCAGTCCGTCGAGCTCCGCCGGGTTCCCGACCCGGAGCGTGATCATCCAGCCGTCGCCGTAAGGGTCGCGGTTCACCACGGCAGGGTCGCTCTCCAGCGCGCCGTTGACCTCGACGACCTCGCCCGCCACGGGGCTGCATACAGCTCGGACACCGCCTTGACCGCCTCGATCGTTCCGAAGGCTTGGTGGCCGTCCACTTGCTCGCCGGGCTTCGGCAGGTTCACGAAGACGACGTCGCCCAGCTCGCCCTGGGCGTAGTCGGTGATGCCGATGCGGACGACCGCCGGGTCGCTGGTTCGGGCGACGTATTCGTGCTCTGTGGTGTAGACCAGATCGTCCGGAACATTGGACAAGGCGGGCTCCGCAGTGTGGTGGCGGGTGGGAGGATAGGCGGAGTCGCGGGAGAGGTCAAGCGCGGCGACTGCAGCGCCAGCCACACCGCCTTCGCGGCGCGCTCCAGGGCCGCGCGGTCACCGTCGTTCTCGATGACGAAGTCGCTCCGCGCGCGCTTTTCCCGCCGACGGCATCTGGGCCGCGATCATCCGGCCGCGCCTCGTGCCGACTCGAGCCCGCGGTGCTCCATCAGCCGGGCCAGCCGCGTCTCCTCCGGCGCGTCCACCAGGACGACCACGTCGAATTCGCGGCGGGTCCGCGGCCTCGAAGAGCAGGGGGATGTCGCTCACCACGAGCCGGTCGCCCCGGATGCCGCCTCCGCCATCAGCTCCGTGCGTCTGGCGGTGCACCGCCGGATGCACGATCCGGTTGAGTGCGGCCAGGGCCTCGGGGTCGGCCATCGCCTGGCGGCGGAGCGCGGGCGATCCAGCGAGCCGTCGGGCCGCACGACCGCCTCCCCGAACCTCGCCGAGATGGCCCGCATTACCTGGCTACCGGGCGCCTGCACTTCCCGCATGATCTCGTCGGCATCGATGACCGTGGCGCCCCAGCGCCGGAACAGCTCGGCGACGGTCGACTTGCCGGAGGCGATGTTGCCGGTGAGGGCGACGCTCAGCATTCCCCGTTCTGTGCTCGACACCGATGGCGTTGCCTCGCTCGCTACAGCAGCCGGGTCTGATCCTCGTCCTTCCGGGGCACCTTGTGGCAATGCCGGCAGCGCGCCTCGTAGCTCTCCCGGCCGCCGATCATGATGGTGGGCGAGTCGTAGCGGGCCGGCTTGCCGTCGAGCAGCCGCTGGTTGCGGCATGCCGGGTCGCCGCACACCACGCAGATCGCCTGCAGCTTGTCCACCATCTCCGCGACCGCCATCAGCTCGCCCATCGAGCCGAACGGCTCGCCCCGGAAATCGGTGTCGGTGCCGGCCAGGACCACCCGCACGCCCGCGGGAGGCGAGCAGGGTGGCGACGGTCACGATCTCGGGATCGAGGAACTGGGCCTCGTCGATCGCGACCAGCTGGCACCCCGGGCCGCACCAGCCGGAAGATCTCCGCCGCCGAATCCACCGGCGTCGCCTCCAGCTCGGTGCCGTCGTGGCTCGAGACGCTGTAGAGCCCGGCGTAGCGGCGTCCAGGTGGGACTTGAACACCTGCACCCTCCGCCGGGCGATGATCGCTCGGCGCACCCGGCGGATCAGCTCCTCGCTCTTGCCGCTGAACATCACGCCGCAGATCACTTCGATCCAGCCGGGGTGTTGGCCGTAGTTCATCACTTCTCCGTTGCGCGGTGGCGGTGCGGTCAGGCAAGATGCATTCGCTCCCGCGCAACTTCCACCCACCTTGCGGCGCCGCTCGTCCGGTCGGCGATATTCGTGCCCCTCTGCCCCCAAGGAGCCCCCATGAACAAGCAGGATGTCGTCGAGGCCGTCGCCAAGCGGCTGGGGGTCACTCGCGCGCGCGCCGGGGAGATCACCGATCTCTTCTTCGCCCAGGGCGGAATCATCGCCTCGGAGCTGAGGCGGGGCGGCAAGGTCGCGATCTCCGGGTTCGGGAGCTTCGAGCTCCGGCGGCGCGCGGCCCGCGAGGGCCGCAATCCCAGAACCGGGAAGGCGCTCGCCATCAAGGCCTCGATCGTCCCGGCGTTCCGGGCCGCCAAGGCCTTGCGGGAGCTGGTAATCGGAAGCGCTGAGCCTACTTTCGCGCCGCGCGGCTTGGTGGGCCCGCGGTCCACCCGGGCGGTGATCCGCTTCCGCCGGATGGTCACCCCGTTGAGCGCGCTCGCCACCCGCTCCACCTCCTGCGCGGGCAGCTCCACCAGCGAGTAGGCGTCTCGCAGCTCCACCCGGCCGATCTTCTCCCGGTCCACCCTGATGTCCTTGGTCAGCACCGCCACCAGGTCGTTCACGGTGGCGCCGTCCTTCTTGCCGATCCCCACGTAGACCTTGGCCGTGGCCGGAGCCGCGGCCGGGGTGGCGCCGCCGCGCGCCGGCGGCGACGAGGTCCACAGCTGGTAGACCGCCGCGGCGACGGCTGCCGGGTCGTAGCGCTCGAACAGGGGAGCGAGGGTGAGCAGCGCCGCCTCCGGCCGCTGCTCCTCGATCGAGCGCACGATCGTCGCGCGGCGCGCCGCCGCCGCGGTGCCGATCGCGTCCACCAGCCCCGGCAGCCGGATCGGCCGGCGGGGCGACGCCAGCCGCTCGACGTAGGACTCGGTGCCGGGCGGCACCAGCAGCACGACCTCGCCGGCGGCGAGGAGCTGGCGCAGGCGATCCGGGGCCGGCAGGTCGAACGCGATCACCACCGCGGCCTTGGGCGCGTCGCCGGTGACGACCTTCACCGTCGGGTCCCGCCGGCGCAGCGCCCGGGCGATGTCGCTCGTGGCGCGCGCGGTCCGCCGTCCAGACCGCCACCGAGGCCGGATCCAAGACCTCCACCAGCTCGGCCAGCGACTGAACGCGGCGATCCCAGGATACTCCCACCGTTCGAACCGACCCGGCCGGAGCCGTTTGCGCGGTGTCGGGGGCAGGCACTCCGACCGTGAGGGCGCGCCGGGCGTAGCGCTCGACCAGATCGGCCGCGAGGTCGGCGGCGGCGGTGCAGATGATGCGCTGCGCGTCCTTGCTCGAGGTCCTGCATCAGCGGCGCCAGGCTGTCTCCGCTCTCCCAGCTCTCCGGCCAGGCGAGGAAGACTGCGCCCACGGCTTCGGGGCCGAGCGCGGAGCGGCGGTGGAGGGCGAGCGCGGTATCGGGCGAGGTGACGACCAGATCCACCTCGGCGGCTTTGAGCCGGCGGGTGGCGCGAGCGGTCCCGCGGGCGACCTGGATCCGGAGCGCGTCGCCGCCGAGGCTGGTGGCCAGCGCGCCCCACTCGCTGAGCTGGGCCTCGGAGCAGAGCAGCAGCCCGCGGGCGTCCGGACCCAGGCGGCTCAACATACCCGCCAGCGCGGGAACCGCGTACGCCGGCGACGGGGGCGCCACAACCACCAGGTTGTGCCCCCGCGCCGCGGTCGGCGCCGTCTCGCGCAGCGCGGAATCGTCGGGGCTCCACCCCAGCCGCTCCAGGGCCGCGGCGATGGGGGGAGTCAGATGATGGTCCTGGTACGACGTCACGGATACCTCGGGTTGGCGTGGCTGCCGGCGGGGAACGTAGCACCCACGCGCACCGGTGTCATCCCGAGCACCGCGAGGCATCCGCCCGGCGAAGCCGATCTCCGCCGGTTGACTTCCCCGTGCCGGAGGAGAACTTTCTCCCTCACGACGACTTTCACCACCTCCGGAACCACGCATGCCCGATCCGCTGTCGCCCAACGTGCAGCACCTCAAGGCCTCCGAGACCGTGGCCATCAGCAACGAAGCCAAGCGGCGCAAGGCCGCGGGCGAGGACGTCTACGACCTCGGCGTAGGCGAGCCCGACTTCGATACGCCGGCGCCCGCGGCGCAGGCCGGCATCCAGGCGATCCAGAAAGGCCTGACCCGCTACCCGCCCAACGTCGGCATCGCCGAGCTGCGGCGCGGTATCGCGGGGCAGTTGAGCCGGATGTCTGGCGGACGGCCGGTCGACCCCGACCGGATCGTGGTGAGCTCCGGCAGCAAGCAGTCCATCTTCAACGCCTGCTTCACCCTGTTCGGACCCAAGGACCGGGTGCTCATCCCGGCCCCGGCCTGGGTGTCCTATCCCCAGATCGTGCATCTCTGTCGCGCCGAGCCGGTGCTGGTGCCGGGCGACATCGAGTGGGGCCTCAAGGTCAGCGCCAAGGACCTCGACCGGAGCCACACCAAGACCACGCGCGGTCTCATCCTCTGCTCGCCCTGCAATCCGACCGGCGCGGTGTACACCCTCGCCGAGCTGCGCTCGATCGCGGAGTGGGCCAAGAAGAACGAGGTCTGGATCATCTCCGACGAGATCTACCGCCGCATCAACTACGGCTCCGGGCCCGCGCCGTCGCTGCTCGACCTCCCGAGGAGCTGCTCGAGCGCACGGTCGTCATCTACGGCGCGAGCAAGGCGTACGCGATGACCGGCTGGCGGATCGGCGCCGCGCTCGCCCCGCCGCACCTCACCAAGGCCATGGCGGCGCTCCAGTCGCACACCACCACCGGCGCCAACCATCCGGCCCAGTGGGCGGCGGCCACGGCCTTCACCGACGAGAAGGTGGACGCGGAGGTCACCCGGATGGTGGCCGCGTTCCGCCGCCGGCGGGACTACCTGGTGGAGCGGTTCCGCGCGGCCGCGCCCGGCATCGAGTTCGTCGAGCCGCACGGCGCCTTCTACTTCTTCTTCCGGGTGGACGGGATCCGGGAGAAGGATCCGGTGACCGGGACGACCTTCTGCGAGCAGCTGATGAAGCAGGAGGGTGTCGCGCTGGTGCCGGGAGCCGCCTTCGCCGACGATCGCTGGGTCCGGCTGAGCTACGCCGTGTCCGACGCCGAGCTGGAAGCCGCGCTGGACCGCGTCCTTCGCCTCATTCATCGGCTCGAGTCCGCCCGTGCCGCCTAAGGCCACGCGGTCGCATATGGAAGCCAGGGTGGAGCCGCTGGGCGGAAGCCTGCCGTCCATCTCGTGGCGGTGGGATCCGGAGACCGACATTCTCTCCGGCGCCTTCAAGGGCAATCGCAAATCCGGCGGGCTCACCGGCACGGTGGAGCTGACCGACGCCGAAGGATCGGTGGCGGTGCTCGACGTGAACAACGGGGTGATCTGCGGGATCGACGTGGTAGTCTGGCCGGAGGTGTCCACCCGGTCCGACATTCAGGTGCCGGCGCAGCTGACCGACGGCCGCGTCGTCTTGCCGTCGGGAGGGTCGCGCGCCGCCGTGTCCTCGGTCGAGGTGGACACCAGCCTGTCGGTCGAGACCAATGGGACGGAGAGCGTCTTCCACCTGCGGATCGGCCCGCGCCGGACAGTGGAGGTTGTGCGCGCTGCCGACAACTTCTACGTCGAGGTGGACCAGCAGGGGCCTTGGCCGGCTTCTGGATGACGAACGTGCCGCCGTTCGCGGCGTTCGAAGAGGAGTGATTCCCGAGGCGTTCTCGCAGGTCCACCGCTACTTTACTCCCATGCACATCTCGAATCTCGCGGCGCTTCGACGGCGACTGGCCGTCAAGGGCCTTACGCCCGCGTCCGCCGTCCCTGAATCCAGCGGCGGACGGACGGAGGAGGCGTGCATCCGCCCGGCGCGGCTGATCGAGGATTCGACGCTGTGCTGCCGCCCGGTGGGAAAGGCCGAGCCGTGGCCCGACCCGCTGGCGTTCCTCGACGGCGTGCAGCGCATGCATCTCGTGGCGTACGCCGGCGCCGCCCCGATCTACGTCGGGGAGATCGCCGCCGCGGTGCGCGAGCGGCGTGGCGCTCGTCTCGGCACGGTAGTGGAAGACCGGCGGCGCTTGGTGATCGCCCGGCCGCGTGCTCTCGCGGCGGCGGGGGATGCGCTCGGGGATCTCGCCACGCTGGCACTGCCCGAGGACGAGCCGCCGCATCCGGTCCGCGATCTCAATCTGGCCTCGCGGGCGCTCGACCGGGCCCGTGGCCAGCTGGAGCTGGATCTCGGCCGCCGGTTCAGGCTCCGCTCGGACAGCTGGCTCCTGGTGGACGGCTCTCTGTCCGAGAGCCCGGAGTGGGCCACGGATCCGCGTACGATCGGCGTCTCCAAGAGCCACGCCACTTTGCCGTTCGAGGGTGACGACCTCGATCTGTACCTCCGCCTTCCACTCGGACATCGCACTTCCATTTTCGCGCCCCAGACCCGATGCGTCGCCCCGGTACACGCCTGGGCCCTGCGGCTCTGGGACTGGGAGACGAAGGACCTCTTTCATGGCCTGGTGCGGGTCGAGGTCGCGCCCTCGAACGGGATCGGCGCCACTGCGGACCTCGTCTCCCGCAGACTCCTGGCCGAGCGGGCGCCGATCAGTACCCCCGATCCCCGGTGGGATCGGCTGCTCTACGGCATTCACTCCGTCGAACAGTATCTTCGAGCCCGCGCGGGGGCGCTGGCCTGATGGCGCGGGCACTCGCCGCCCTCGCGGGTCGGGAGTTCGACGTGCTCGTCGTCGGCGGCGGAATCACCGGCGCGGTGACCGCCTGGGACGCGGCACAGCGCGGACTCTCCGTGGCCCTGCTCGAGCGGGGCGACTTTGGCGGCGCCACTTCCGCCGAGTCGCTGAAAGTCGTGCACGGCGGCGTCCGCTATCTCCAGCATCTCGACATCGTGCGGGTGCGTGAGTCCAGTCGCGAGCGCCGGGCGCTGCTCCGGATGGCGCCGCACCTGGTACACCCCATGCCCTTCGTCGTGCCGACCTACGGGCACGGGATGCGCGGCCCCGAAATCCTCGCCGCCGCCTTCATCCTGCTCAACACCCTCACCGCCGATCGCAATCGGGGACTGACCGACCCCTCGAGGCGGGTGCCCGCCGCGAGGATCGTCTCCCGCGCCCGGGTCCTGGAGTGGTTCCCCGACATCAATCAGGAAGGATTGACGGGGGCCGGGGTCTTCTACGATGGGCAGATGTTCAACCCTTCCAGGTTGGTCTGGGCCATGGTCCGGACCGCCGCGCGGGCCGGCGCGGCGGTGGCGAACTACTGCGACGTGACCACGCTGCTGCTTCAGGGTGGACGGGTTACCGGGGTACGGGCGGAAGACCGTCTTGGCGGCGAGCAATTCGAGGTGCGCGCGCGCACCGTCGTGAACGCCGCCGGGCCTTACGCCGAGGCGCTCCTGGTGCGCTCCGGGGTGCGCGCCGGGCGCAACGTTCCATTCTCCCGGGACATGGCGCTCGTGCTCAAGCGCCAGTTCGTGAACGGCCGCGCCCTCGCCCTCCAGACCCGCTACCGCGACCCCTCCGCCGTGCTGACCCGCGGCGCGCGCCATCTGTTCCTGGTTCCCTGGCGTGGGAAGACGTTGGTCGGCGTCAACAGTCTCATCTGGCGCGACGAACCCGACAGCCTCCGCGTCACCGAGGCTGAGGTTTCCGACTTCGTCGCCGAGATCGCCGAGGCCGACCCGCGGATGGGTCTCACCATGGACGATGTGGCGCTGGTGATGGCGGGCCTGCTGCCGGTGGAAAAGGGGGACGAGCAGGGTGGGAACGTGAGCTTCGGCAAGCGTCCGCTGGTGGTGGACAACGCCAAGACCGACGGCATCCAGGGGCTCGTCTCCGCCATCTCCAACCGCTACACGGTCGCCCGCGGCGTCGCGGAACGGGCGGTGGATCTGGTCTATCAGAAGCTCGGCCGCGAACTGCGCCCCTGCCGGACCGACGTCACCCGGATCCACGGCGCCGATTTCTTCCGGTTCGCCGACCTCGTCCGCGAAGTGGCGGATGCGCTCCCCGAAGGGGTCGACCGCTCCATCGCCGACCGCCTGGCCCGGGATCACGGGTCGGCCTACGGCGAGGTGCTGCGCCTGGCGCGCGAGCGTCCCGAGTTGGGCGTGACGATCGGCGGCACCGACATCCTCCGGGCCGAGGTGGTGCACGCCGCCAAGAGCGAGATGGTCTGCAAGCTGTCCGACGCCGCCTTCGGCCGCACCGGTATCGCCACGGCTGGCGATCCCGGCAGCGCGGAGCTGGAGGAGTGCGCCGATCTCGTCGCCGCCCAGCTGGGGTGGGACTCCGCGCGGCGCGAGCGCGAGCTGCGCGAGGTGCGCGACCGCATTCCGTTCCGCCGCCGGTGAGCGCGCAAGGTGTCGCCGTGACCGCACCGCCCGTCGGCAGAGTCGTCGCCACCGAGCTCAAGCCCTCGACGCCGCACCAGTTTCACTTCTGGACCGCGCGCGAATCGCCCATCGGGATCGGCGCGATCGTGCGGGTGCAGGAGGCCGGCCGAACCGTGTACGGCGTCGTCACCGACGGCTTTGCCTACTCCGACCTGGTGACCCCCATGCACGCGGTGATCGGCGCGGACGGCGATCCTGTCGCCGCCGGCCTGGAGCCCACCGCGCGCGCCGAGATTCGACTCTTTACCGCGGCAGTGCTGCGGCAGATGCCGGAGGAGCCGCTCCAGCCGGTGCCGCTCGGTCCCGTCTGGCTGGCCGACGACGCCGACGTGCTGCTCGCCCTCCGCATGGACGGCTATACGGGCGGGGAGCGCCCCAGCGGAGTTCCCGTTGGGCTCTACGCGGCCGGCGGTCTCGAGTCGCCGGTCTACCTCGACGCCGACTTCCTGCTCGGCCCGGAGGCGGCCCACCTCAACATCACCGGAGTCTCCGGCCTCGCCACCAAGACGAGCGCGGTCGAGTTCCTCCTCACGAGCATCTTTCAGACCTTCCCCCGCCACAAGGGCTCGGTGGCGGCGCTGTGCTTCAACGTGAAGGGCCCCGATCTCTGTTTTCTGGACCAGCCGGTGGCGCTTTCGCAGGAGGATCTCCGGCTCTACCACCGCCTGGGCCTTCGCCCCGAGCCGTTTTCCGACGTCCACTACTACGCTCCGCTTCGGCCCGACGGGGTGAACCTCAACACACTTCGCACCAATGAGGCGCTCGCCGGGAACACCGAGCCCCTCATCTGGGGGCTGCGCGAGGTGCTGGATTACGCCGAGGTCGTGCTCAATCGGGACGACGTGGACGCCAAGGCGGACGCGTTCATCGATTTCTTGGCGGAGCGGGTGGTCGGCCGGGAGTACCAGAGCGAGCTGCGCGGCCGGCCGTTTCAAGTGCAGAGCTTCGCCGACCTGGAGGAGTTCTTCCGCGCCATCTTCGACTTCATGGAGGCTTTGGGGAAGGGCGGTGAGGTCTGGAAGACCCACCACCTGGCGACCATCCGGAAAGTGCGCAACCGGCTCAGCAACATCTCGACCCGCTCGAAGGGGCTGGTGACCGACGACGGCACCGCCAACGACCTGCCCTGGGGTGACTTCGCCGACCGCGGCGTCTACGTGGTGGACGTCGCCGGCCTGGACCCCCTGGCCCAGGACCTGGTCTTCGCGCGCATCGTGTCCAAGCTCCGGGAGCATCTCGAGCGCCGCGACCTCGGCGTGGATCATGTCGTGGTCTTCGTAGACGAGCTCAACAAGTACGCGCCGGGTGACGGCCCCGAGACCTACGTGCGGAAGATGCTGCTCGACCTCTCCGAGCGCGGGCGCTACCTCGGCCTGGTTCTCTTTTCCGCCCAGCAGTTCAGGTCCCAGGTGCAGCGGCGGGTGGTGGGCAACGCGGGCACCGGGGTCTACGGCCGGATGGATGCCGACGAGCTGGCCACTCCCGGCTACGCGACGATCTCACCCTCCACCAAGATCAAGCTCGCCACCCTGCCGAAGGGCGAGCTGATGGTCCGTCACCCGCATTTCACGCAGCCGATCTTCGTGAAGTTCCCCCGGCCGCCGGTCCTCGGCGGACGCGAGGGGATCGAGCGCTATCCCCCCTCCGGTGACGTCCCGTTCGCCGAGGCCGTCGCGCGCCGGCTTCGGTCGCTCGACCGGCGAATTTCGGCCGAAGCAGTGTACGAGGCGATCGACGGCCGCCGCGAGGACGATGTCCGCCGGGCCATCTCCGCCACCCGTCGCGAGCGGCCGAAGGATCCATTCACCTATTTCGTGGCCTGTCTCGGCAAGCGGGTGGCTGGGGAAGTCGTTCTTCCCCGGCGCGGCATTCCTGCCGTCAGGCGGGGCGACGACGGCTACGGCGCTTGATAAATCCTGATCTCACATGACATTTCAAGTGTGAGACTGGCTCACCTCGCCGATCCCCACCTGGGAGTTCGGCAGTACCATCGTCAAACCCCGTCCGGCATCAACCAGCGAGAGGCGGACGCTGCCCGCGCCTTCCGTCTGGCCGTGGACGGGGTCGTCGCCGCGCGCCCGGACGCGGTCGTCGTCGCGGGCGATCTCTTTCACTCCGTCAGGCCCACCAACGCGGCGATCGTCTTCGCCTTCAAGCAATTTCAGCGGCTTCGCGAGGCGCTGCCCAAGGCTCCGATCGTGCTCGTCGCGGGGAATCATGACACCCCGCGCTCGGCGGAGACCGGCTCCATTCTCCGCCTCTTCGAGGAGCTGGCAGTAGATGTCGCCGTGGACGACGCGCGGCGCCTGGAGTATCCCGCGCTCGATCTCTCGGTGTTGGCCGTGCCCCACCAGGCGCTCGTGTCGGGAGAGCGGCCGTCGCTGCGGCCGGAAGGGACAGCTCGCCATCGGGTCATGGTGCTGCACGGGGAGATCGAAGGGGTGCTCCCCACCCAGCGGCACACCGTCGAGTACGGCGGCGCACTGGTCGGCCTTCGGGAGCTGGGCATCGAGGAGTGGAGTTACGTCGCCCTCGGCCACTATCATGTCCAGCACGAGGTGGCGTCGAACACCTGGTACTCGGGGGCGCTCGAGTACGTGGGCACCAACGTCTGGGGCGAGTTGGCCGACGAGGCCGAACAGGGGATTCGGGGCAAGGGGTGGTTGCTCGCCGATCTCGAGAGCGGCAGCGTGAACCGGGAGCAGGTCCCCGCGGCCCGCCCGATCATCGACTTGGAGCCCGTGCGCGGCGAAGGGCTCGGCCCGGAGGCGCTCAACAAGCTGATCGAGGAGCGGCTGCGTGCCATTCCCGGGGGAGTGGCCGACCGCATCGTCCGGCTCCGGGTCTACGACGTTCCCCGTCACGTCGCGCGCGAGCTCGACCACACTGCGATCCGCGGCTACAAGTCCGAGGCGCTTCACCTCCATCTCGATATCCGCCGGCCGGAGATCCATCGGGTCGTGGGCGTCGGCGCTCCCGGCAGGCGGCAGACGCTTCCGGAGCTGGTTCGAACGTATCTCAGCGGGCGGCCGCTCCCGGCCGAGCTCGACCGCGAGGAGTTCGTGCACCTTGGCGGTGAGCTGATGGACGCCGTCGAACGGGACCTGGCAGGCGCCTGATGCGGATCAACCGCCTGCATCTCCGCAACTTTCGCCAGCACGAGGACACCGAGCTGGAGTTCGGCGCCGGCCTGACCGGGATCATCGGTCCGAACGGGGCGGGGAAGACCACCATCCTCGAGGCCATCGCGTGGGCGATGTACGGCATGCCCGCTGCCCGGGGCAGCCGCGACACCATCCGCCGCCGCGGGGCAGGCCCTCGCGACCGGGTCGAGGTCGAGATGGACTTCACCCTCGGCGCGCACCACTTCCGGATCGTGCGGTCGCTCAACGCCGCCCAGCTCTACCAGGACGGCGATTCCGCCCCCATCGCGAACAGCCTAGGCTCGGTGTCCGAGCGGGTCACCCGGTTGCTCGGGATGTCCCGGGAAGAGTTCTTCAACACTTACTTCACCGGACAGAAAGAGCTTGCGGTGATGGCCGCGATGAGCGCGCCGGAGCGAGCGCAGTTCCTGTCGCGGGTTCTCGGCTATGACCGGATCCGCGCCGCCCAGGAGCGGCTCAAGGAAAAGCGCTCCGCGCTGCGCGCGCGGCTCGATGCCCTGCGCTCCAGCCTCGGCGATCCGGCCGAGCTGGAGGAGGGGGAGACCCGCGCCCGCGAGCGCCGGGCCGCGGCGGCGGCGGCGGAGTCGGCGACGGCGGAGGTCTGGGCCGGGGTGGAGCGCCGGCTCGCCGAGCTGCGCCCCCGGGCCGAACGCCTCGGCCAGCTCCGCGAAGCGGCCTTGCATCTCGAGGCCGAAATCCGCGTCGCGGATCACGAGGCCACTTCGCTGGAGCAGCGGGTGAGTGGACTCCAGCGGCAGGTCGCCGAGGCCGAAACGGCCGGGGCTCGACTGGTGGAGGTTGCCGCGCAGCTAGCACCCCTGCCCGCCATGCGGATCGAGGCCGCGGCGCTCGACGCCCTGGCGGAGGTGCACGCCCGCCGGCGGGGGCTCGCCGCGCAACTCGCCGACGTGAGGAACTACCTGGCGTCGGTGGAGGAGCGACAGTCCCGCCTGCCGGCGGCGCCGGCCATCGCGTCAGCCCACCTTCGGGCTCAGGAGCTGCGGACCTCGCTTACCGTCGTGGCGATCGACGCCGAGAACGCCAGAACCGCTTGGGTTCGCGACGCGCAGGACGCACGCACCAAGCGACAGGGCCTGGTAGACCACTATCAGGAGTTGAGGGATCAGCGGCAGCGGCTGGTGAAGGCCGGGCCCACCGGCGACTGCCCCACCTGCACCCGGCCGCTGGGCGCCGAGTACGAGAACGTCCTCGGCCTGCTCGACCGCCAGATGGACGAGGTCGTATCCAACGGGAACTACTACAAGCAGCGGATCGAGCAGCTCCAGAACGAGCCACCGGAGCTGGACGAGCTCGACCGGCGTCGCGTCGAGCTGGACCGCGACCTGTCCACCGCCACTTCCGAGCTCGGCCGCCTCGAGGCGCAGTTCCAGGAGGCCGGCCCGCTCGACGAGGAGCGAAAGGGTCTCCTGGCTCGCGTCGGAGAGCTCGAGGCCGCGATCGGTGGCGACCCGGCGGACTATGACGAGCGCCGCCACCGGGATCTCCAAAGCGGGATTCGCGCCCTGGAGCCGCTGGCGCTCGAGGCCGAGCGCCTTCGCGTGGTGGGCGAGCGTACCGCCGTCATCCGCGAAGAGCTGGCCGCGGCCACGCGCGAGCGCACCCGTGCGATGGAGGCGGCAACCACCCTGCGGATGCGGTTGACGGACCTGGGTTACAGCGAGGAGGCGCATCGCGAGGCACAGGAGGCGGCCGACGCGGCCGAGCGAGTGCGGCGCGAGGCGGAAGTGGCGCTGGCGCGGGCGAGAGGGGAGAGCGGCGCCGCCGCCGAGGCGGTGCAGGTCGCCGAGCGCCGCCGCCAGGAATGGACCGCACGGGAGCGCGACTCGACCGCGACCGCACGAGACCTCGGCTTGCACCAGGAGCTCGACCGCGCCCTCTCCGATCTCCGGGGCGAGCTGAACGCGACCCTTCGGCCCGACCTCTCCGACCTGGCGTCGGCCTTCCTGCGGGACCTCACCAACGGGCGCTACACCGAGCTGGAGCTGAACGAGGACTATGGCACCACCCTGCTCGACGACGGCGATCCCAAGGCGGTCATCTCCGGTGGCGAGGAGGACGTCGCCAACCTCGCCCTGCGCCTCGCCATCAGCCAGATGATCGCCGAGCGCGCCGGGCAGCCGCTCTCGCTCCTGGTGCTGGACGAGATCTTCGGCTCGCTCGACGAGGACCGGCGCGCGGCGGTCGTGGACCTGCTTCGCAGCCTGGCCGACCGCTTCCCGCAGGTCATCCTCATCACCCACATCGACTCGGTGCGGGACGGGTTCGACCGGGTGATCCGGGTCGGGCTGGACCTGGCGCAGGGTGTCGCGACGGCGCGAGACGAGCCGGTGCCAGGGCACGATGTGGCGGCCTGACCGGAGCGTGCGCGGGCCCGACCGCCCGGGCTATCGGGACATCGACCCGCTCAACCGGGTCTTCGCCGAGGCGTTCACCGACCGCTACAGCCGCGACGGGCTCGTGGGTGTCCGGGTCCCGCAGCTCAACCCGCTGGTCTGGCGCTACGCGATCGACGACGCGGGCGACGGGGCGATGGTCTGGCGCGACGTCGACGGCCACATGGTGGCGTTCAACATGGTCCACCGCTCCGGCACCGAGGGTTGGATGGGACCGCTCGCCGTTCGGCCCGATCGCCAGGGAGAGGGGCTCGGCTCCCTGATGGTGCGAACCGGCATCGACTGGCTGCGGACGCTGGGCGCGACCACGATCGGGCTGGAGACCATGCCGCGGACGGTGGACAACATCGGCTTCTACAGCCGGATCGGCCTGGTGCCCGGGCACCTGACGGTCACCCTGGTGCACGACGTGTCGCGCCGCGCCAGCGCCGATGCGGAGCTCCTCTCGAGGGCTGGCGGTGCCACCGATCGGGTCATCGAGGAGTGCCGGACGCTCGCCGGCTCACTGGTCCCGGGCGTGGACTTCACCCGCGAAATCGCGCTGACCCGGGAGCTCGCCATCGGAGACACCACCCTGATCCGCGAAGCAAGCGAGCTGGTCGCCTTCGCCCTGTGGCACTCGACGCCGCTCGCGGCCGGCCGCCCCAAGGACGAGCTGCGGGTGCTGAAGCTGGTGGCGCGCGATCCGGCCGCCTTCGAGCGGCTGCTCGATGCCTTGCCGGCCGCGGCAGCCGGGGAGCGGGTGGGGCGGATCGCTGTCCGCTGCCAGACGGAGTTCGCCACCGCGTACCTCCGGCTGGTGACGCGGGGATATCGGGTACACTGGACCGACCTGCGGATGACGCTCGACGGCTTCGAGCAACGCACGCCGAGCCAGGGGATCGTGATGTCGAACTGGGAGATTTGACCCGCTCAGCCCCCTTCGGCGCGGCGCCGATCCGGAGCGGGGTCGCCGCCCACCAGCTGCTCCACGGTCTCGAGTAGGCGGGAGGGAAGGAACGGCTTTCGAAGCATCGGCACACTGGGATCGTAGAGGTGGTGCGCTTCGAGGTAGGCCCTCGGATAGCCGGAGATGAACAGGAGTGGAAGCTCGGGGCAGTGCTTCTTCATCCAGTCGGAGACCTCGCGCCCGCCCAGCACGGGCATCACCAGGTCGCAGATCACCAGGTCGACCGCCTCGGCCCGAAGCTCGAGGAGGCCGATGGCGGCCGCACCGTGGCTCGCCTGAAGCACGCGATACCCGCCCTCCCGAAGCGACCGGGCGACCAACCCTCTGACCACGTCTTCATCGTCCACGACCAGAATCGTGCGCGGCCAGGGGGAAGCGTACTCGGACTGTGGCAAAGGTTCGACCATGGGGGGAGTGGGATGTGTTACTTACCTGACCGCCGGTCGCCTGACCGTGACGGCCGTCACTACTCACCCGAGACGGCATCCCGGTAGACGGCGAGGGTTCGGTTCACGCTGTGGTCGAGCGTGAAGTCCTGTTCGTAGCGGGCTCGGCCGCTGGCACCCATGCGCACCCTCAGGCCGGGAGACGTCAGCAGGCGCTCCAACCGGTCTCGAAGCTGCTCGACATCGCCGCGCGGAATGAGGAAACCGTTCTCCTCGTCCCGCACCGACTCGCCTACTCCGCCCACGGAAGACGCCACCATCGGCAACCCGGCTCGCATGGACTCCAGAATGCTGAGGGGAAAGCCTTCCCAGTTGGTCACCAGCAGGCTGATTTGCGCGCTCGCCAGAATCTGGTCCACGTCGCTCCGCTGACCGAGGAAGCGCACCCGACCGGCGAGGCCCAGCGCGGCCGCGAGCGACTCGACCTCCGACATCCGGGGACCGTCGCCGATCAGGTCCAACTCCCAGTCGTGGTGCTGGAGACCCGCGAGAGCGCGAAAGAGGGTCGGGTGGTCCTTCTGGGCCCCGAAGCGCGCGACCATCACCAGCCGGACCGGGTTCCGGCCCGGCTCGGCGCGAAGACTCTGCGGCACATCGGGCATGCCGTTGTGAACCGTCACCAGCCGGTCCTCGCCCGCGATCCTGGCGGCCAGCCCGAGCCGCCGGTCGAACTCCGAAACCGCGATGATCCTTTTGGCCAGAGGTCCGACGACCCGCTCCGCCTGGCGATAGACCGCCGCCTGCCAAGAGGGGACGCCCGGCGTGAAGGCCCAGCCGTGCACGGTGAACACTACGGGAATGCCGAGCGATCGCCCCGCGAGTCGGCCCAGAAATCCGGCCTTCGACGAGTGGGCGGTGATGAGCTCGGGCCGCAGACCCTTGAGTGCCGCCCGGACCTCGCGGAGCGCCCGCAAATCGCGGAGTGGATGGATCGGCACGGCGAGGTGCCGAAGGACCACGACCGGTATCCCGAGCCTCCGGAGGTCATCGATGAACGTCCCGCTACCGCCGGTGATCACTGCCGGAGAGTGGCCTTGGGCCGACATCGCGGCCGCGAGGTCCCGCACGTGGATCTGGGCACCCCCGATCGGGGACGCCGTGGTCACGATGTAGACGATCCTCAAGCGGGGCGCCTCCGGCGACCCGGAATTCTTCGCGGGCCCGATGCTGCGGTCACGAGATCGATGCAAGCGGCCGATGGAGTCAAGGCGCCAGGTGTTGGAGGAGCGCTGGGTTAGCCGTGTGATGCGGCCCAAGCCTCAAAACCGGCGAGAAGTATACCAAGTGTGGTTCTCGCGCAACACCGGTGCAAGGGGCGGGTACTGCGGGCTCGCGTGATCGGCCTCGTTCGGCTCACTACCGGCAGTGTGTTCGGGAACACGGAGTTGAACGGCGTCCGGGGTGACCTTGTGATCTGGCTGTGATAGATTGCGTTGCGCCACCAGCTGGGGCAATGGCTATCGGTCCAAGAGCCCTCGGCCGGGGGCATGGATTGTGCGGACGTTGCACCGGAATGCCCCGATGGGCTGGGCACATAACCATCTCTTTCGCTCTCGAGGCTTATGCACACCCTGGTCGCCCTTACCGTCCTCGCTTTCGTCATGTTCTCAGCCCCAGCGTCGGCCCAGGAAGCACGCGCCTCGAGTGAGCAGTCGGTCCTGGCGCCAGGAGATTCAGTGCGAATCGTGGTGTGGCGGAAGCCGGAGTTCAGCGGGGACTTCGTGGTGGCACCCAACGGGACTATCACCCATCCGCTCTTTCGCTCGGTGCAGGTGGCCGGGGTGCCCTTTGCCACCGCCGAGGCCAACCTGCGTAGATACCTGTCCCAGTTCGAGCAGAATCCGGAATTCGTGATCGAGCCGCTCATCCGCGTCGCCGTCTCCGGCGAAGTCGGTCGGCCCCAGGTCTTCGCGCTCCGCCCCGAGACGACCATCGCCGAGGCGGTGGTTCGCGCCGGCGGCGCCACCCAGCTCGGCGCTCGGGACCGGGTTCGCGTGGTCCGCCTCGACGCCAGCGGGCGGCAGGAACAGCTCATCGTCAACCTCACGGACCCGACCGCCGGGTACGGCAAGGTTCCGGTCAAGTCGGGAGACCAGATCATCGTCGATCGCCGGAAGTCGTTCATGAAGGACATCCTGTTGCCGACGCTCGGCGTCATCGGCTCGATCGCCTCCCTCGGCTTGCTCATCGACCGCGTCAGCAGAAACAACTAGATGCCCATGCGCCCTCAGCCCCCTAACGACCGCCTGCTTCCCGGCGGCTTCGAGCCTCCTCTCCGGCCCATGGAGCCTGGTGAAAGCGCAGGGGTGGTCTCTTTTCGTCAGGCCCTCAACGTAGTTCGCCGGCGCTTCCAGCTGATTCTCGCCGTCACCGCCTGCGGCGCCGCGCTCGGCATGTTCCTGGCGTCGAGGGAGCCGACCTCCTACAAGGCGTCGGCCATGCTCCGGCTTGCCGGAGAACGCCAGACGCTCACCGGCGTCGCCGAGGAAGTGGACCCGAGTCTCGGTCGGACCGCCGACCCGATGCTGTCGATCATCGAGCTGCTGCGCAGCCGCACGGTGGCCGGCGTGGCCGTGGACAGCCTCGGCCTCCAGCTGGTCAGCCTGACGCCCGAGTTCTCCGTAGAAGACCTGACCAAGGTGCAGGTCGATCCGCGTGCGGCGGGCGACTCGGTCCAAATGGTCTTCCGGGACGACGCGGTGAGCGCCCGTCGTGGTGAGCGCGCCTTGACCGTACCCTACGGACAGCTCGTCAACCTCGGTGTGGTCCAGTTCGTGGTGCGTTCCCGGCCCGCCGTCGAGGCTGTCACGCTCGGCATCCGCTCCAGGGAAGCGGCGATCGACGCCCTCCTCGCGGGCCTGCTGGTCACGCGCAGGGAGCTGACCGACGTGATCGACGTCGGATTCGTCGCCGAGGATCCGCGCACCGCCCAGCGCATCGTGAACAGCTCCGTGCATGCGTTCCAGACGCTGAACGTGCAATGGGCCCGCGAACGGTCCCGCCGGAGAGGCGTGTTCCTGGCGGAACAGCTGGCCCAGACGGACAGCATGCTGGAGCGCGCCCAGGCCGAGCTCAGCTCGTTCCGGAGCCGCCAACAGCTCGCCAGCTCCCGGGACAAGCTGGCGGCCGAGCAGTCGGCCCTGCTGGCCCTCGACTCGCGCCGGGAGGAGCTCGACGCCGACCGGCGCACGTTCGCCACCCTGATGGAGCGGTTGAAGGCGAACGACGAGGCCTCCCGGCAGGAGGGCCTCCGCGCCCTGGCCACCTCGCCGGCCATGGCCGACAATCCGGCGATCGGGGGGCTCTACCAGCAGCTCCTGAAATACCAGAACCGGATCGATTCGATGACGACCGGACCCTGGCGCAGCTCACCGAACAATCCCGACCTGGTCCAGCTGAACGGGCTGGCTCGCTCGACCCAGGATCAGCTGGTGCAGGCGGTCAGCAGCCACATCGGCGCGCTCGGAGCCAGGGTCGATGCGCTCGGCGCCCTGCGCCAGCGCACCGGCGCGTCCATGGCGCTCCTGCCCGCCATGGCGGAGGAGGAAATGCGGCTGACCCGGCGGGTCGATGCGCTCGCCAACATGGGCGATGAGCTTCGTGGAGACTTCCAGCGGGCCCGGATGGCCGAGGCGGTCGAGGCCGGTGACATCGATGTCGTGGCCATGGCGCCCTTGCCGTCCACGCCACTCCTGAACAGTGCGGTGCTGAAGGTGGGGCTGGGACTCTTCCTTGGGTTGGCCCTCGGCATGGTGATCGCTTATATCCTCGAGGCGCTGAACACCTCGATTCGCCGTCCTGAGGACCTCGAGGCCGTGCTCCATGTCCCCGGGCTGGCGGTGATCCCGCGAATCACCGACGGATCACGCAGTGCCCAATCGCACTTCCGCCGCCTGCTCGGGTCCGGCAAAGCCGCGCACGCCAGCGTCGGTTCGCCCCTCACGGGCAATCAGACCTTCTCCATCGGCATCGAGGCGTTTCGAAACCTGCGGACCGGACTGATCTGGTCGGATGGGGGTGAGACGCTCCGGACGCTGGTCGTCACCAGCGCCGCGCCGGGAGAAGGCAAGACCATGACCGCCGCGAATCTCGCGGTCACCTTGGCGTACGACGGGCTACGGGTCCTGCTGGTCGACTGCGACATCCGCCGGCCGCGGGTGCACGGCCTGTTTCAGCTGCCGCGCGCCCCGGGACTCATGGAGTTGCTGCGCGCCTCCGGCGATCCCGACGTGGCCCCTCCTCGCGCCATCCGGGAGACCCCGGTGGCGAGACTCTCGGTCCTGACCTGCGGTGCCTTGCCGGTCAACGCCGCGAATCTGTTGAGTGGTACCCGCATGCGGGTCCTGCTCGGCGAGCTTCGCGAGCAGTACGACATCATCGTCCTGGACACGCCGCCGGTCCTGGCGACTGCGGATGCCAGCATCGTGGCTTCGCTCACGGATGGGGTGCTCCTCGTCGTCCGGGCTGGCACCACTGATCGAAATGCCGCGCAGCGGGCTTACCAGCAGCTCGCCAACGTCGGCGCCCGTGTGGTCGGAACCGTGTTGAACGATCCGGGGGGCGAGGTCGCCAAGGAAGGCGACTACTACTACCCGTACGATTACGCCGCCCAGGAACAGTGACATCCCTCGGTGCCCGATAGCGGTTGAGCGCGCGCTGCGGATCCTGAAGGACATCATCGCGCACCCGGCGACAAGGCCGCTCGAAGGCCGTTGCCGCCCGGGTGCGACGTGTGTAGACTGGGCACCGCGGACCCGGCCCTTTGGATTTCCTGATGCTTACGGAGGCAGGTCACACTAGGATGTCGTCTTCCATCGCCCCCCAGGAATCTCTCGTGGCCACGCCCACCGCCGCGATGCAGCGGATGAACATCGTGATCGTGGGCCATGTCGACCATGGCAAGAGCACGGTGATCGGGCGTCTGCTGGCCGACACGCACTCGCTCCCCGAAGGCAAGCTCGAGCAGATCCGGGCCCAGTGCGAGCTCAACTCGAAGCCGTTCGAGTACGCCTTCCTGCTGGACGCCCTCAAGGACGAACAGGCCCAGGGCATCACTATCGATGCCGCCCGGGTGTTCTTCAAGAGCGACCTGCGACACTACCTGATCCTCGACGCCCCCGGCCACATCGAGTTCCTCAAGAACATGATCACCGGCGCCGCGCGCGCCGAGGCCGCCCTGCTGGTGATCGACGCCGCCGAGGGCGTCCAGGAGAACTCCCGGCGCCACGGGTACATGGTCTCGCTGCTGGGCATCAAGCAGCTCGCCGTCGTGGTGAACAAGATGGACCTGGTCGGATGGGACCGCGGCGTCTACGAGCGTATCGTCAGCGAGTACGGCGCGTTCCTCGATCAGGTCGGCATCCGGCCCGCCTGCTTCATTCCGGTCTCGGCCCGCGGCGGCGACAACATCGCCGATCGCTCGCCCCAGCTTCCCTGGTACCAGGGTCCGACGGTGCTTGAACGCCCTGGATGCAGTTCCACACCGAGCCCGCGCCGGTGAGCGCTGCCGTTCCGCATGCCGGTCCAGGACGTCTACAAGTTCACCAAGCAGGGCGACGACCGGCGCATCGTCGCGGGCACCATCGATTCCGGCACGCTGAACGTGGGCGACACCGTCGTCTTCTACCCCTCGGGCAAGAAGAGCCGGGTCAAGACCATCGAGGCCTTCAATCGGCCGGTGCAGGGCAGGGTGGAGGCGGGGTGGTCGGTGGGCTTCACCCTGCAGGAGCAGATCTACATCACCCGCGGCGAGATGGCGACGCTGGAGAGCCAGCCGCGGCCGCAGGTCACCACTCGGCTGCGGGTCAGTCTGTTCTGGCTCGGCAAGGAGCCGATGGTCAAGCGGAAGGAATATCTGCTCAAGCTGGGCAGCGCCCGGGTGACCGCCCGGATCGAGGAGGTCCTCCGGGTCATGGACGCGTCGACGCTCGACACGGCCGAGCAGCGGAGCGCGGTGCAGCGGCATGACGTGGCCGAGTGCGTGCTGCAGCTCGACCGCGCGATCGCCTGCGACATGGCCGACGGACATCGCGGCCACCAGCCGGTTCGTGATCGTCGACGACTTCGAGATCCGGGGCGGCGGCATCGTCCGCGAGGCGCATGCCGGACCGCCAGACCGTCGTGCGCGACCAGGTGCTGCTCCGCAACTACAAGTGGGAGCCGAGCATCATCCAGCCGGAGCACCGGGCGGAGAAGTACAATCAGAAGGCGGCGCTGATCCTGGTCACCGGCGAGCACGAGACCGACCGGAAGGGCGTGGCCAAGGCGCTCGAGGGCAAGCTGTTCGAGGACGGCAAGGTGGTCTACTTCCTCGGCATCGGCAACGTGCTCTACGGCGTCGATGCCGACATCGAGCGGAAGCAGGAGAACCGGCTGGAGCACATGCGCCGCCTGGCGGAGGTCGCCAACCTCATGCTCGACGCCGGCATCATCCTGGTCGTGGCCGCGGCCGAGCTCACCCAGGACGACCTCGAGGTCATCAAGACCGCGGTCCAGCCGGACTGGATCGAGACCATCTGGGCCGGCGACAACATCACCACCGACATCTCCTGCGACCTCCAACTGCCGGGCGGCGCCGTGCCGGAAGCGGTGGACCGGCTCAAGGCGCACCTGCAGGACAAGGGCGTCATCTTCCGCCCATGGTGACCGGCGATCTCCGATCGGGCGTGGTCGACCTGGTGCGCGAGGCCGGCCGGGCCACCATGGTCTACTACGACGGCTCGGTGGCGGCCGGCGTGCGGGAGAAGGACGACCGGAGTCCGGTCACGCTCGCCGACGAAGTGGCCCACAGCATCCTGGTCGACGGACTCCGCCGGCTCGATCCCGCCACGCCGGTCGTGTCCGAGGAAGCGGAGGCGGACGCGTTCGAGACCCGCCGCGAGTGGCGCCGGTTCTGGCTGGTGGACCCGCTCGACGGCACCAAGGAATTCATCAAGCGGCGGGCCGAGTTCACCGTCAACGTGGCGCTGATCGAGAATGGCGAGCCGGTGTTGGGCGTCGTGGAGGCGCCGGCGCTGGACCTGCTGTACTGGGCGGTGAAGGGTGGCGGTGCGTGGCGAGAGGAGAAGGGCGGCCCCGCGGAGCGGATCTATTCCAGCGCGCCGGCCGCGGGCACCCCGCTCACGGTGGTGGAGAGCCTCTCCCACCCGTCGCCGGAGCTGGAGGAGTACCTCCAGACCATTCCGGTCGGGCGGAGGGTCAAGGCGGGCAGCTCCCTCAAGTTCTGCTGGGTCGCCGAAGGCCGGGCCGATCTCTATCCTCGCCTGGGGCCCACCATGGAGTGGGACGTGGCTGCGGGGGACTGCGTCTACCGCCAGTCCGGACGGGAGGGCGAGCGGCCGTCGCCCCTGACCTACAACAAGCCGGACCTTCGGAACCCCAGCTTCGTCATCGGCCTGTGAGTGCCCCGATGAGATCGGCGCCCGCGTCACCGGCGAGGACCACGGCCCCCGTGCTTTGGTTCACCGGGCTCTCCGGCTCGGGAAAGAGCACGATCGCCGCCCGGGTGCACCAGGAGCTGCAGCGGCGTGGAGTAGAGGTGGAGTACATCGATGGCGATGCGTTGCGGGAAGTGTTTCCCAACACCGGCTTCACCCGGGCCGAGCGCGAGGAGCACCTGCGCCGGACCGGATACATGGCGAGCCGCCTGGCGGCACACGGCGTGACCGTGGTGGCGTCGTTCGTCTCGCCGTATCGCGAGTCGCGCGACTTCGTCCGGGAGCACTGTCGCGAGTTCGTGGAGATCTACGTGGCCACGCCGCTGGACGAGTGCGAGCGGCGGGACGTCAAAGGACTCTACGCCCGCGCGCGTCGCGGTGAGATCAAGAACTTCACGGGCATCGACGACCCGTACGAGACGCCCGAGCATCCCGAGCTGACGCTCGACACCCGCGCCCTCAGCGTGGAGGAATGCGTCGCCCGGGTACTCGAGCGACATGGAGGGCAACCCTGATGGCAGTCGGAATGGATCATCTCGATCAACTGGAGAACCGGAGCGTGCACATCCTCCGGGAGGCCTACGCCAACTTCAAGAACCTGGGCATGCTCTGGTCCATCGGGAAGGACAGCACCGTCCTGCTCTGGCTGGCCCGGAAGGCGTTCTTCGGCCACGTGCCGATCCCGCTGATTCACATCGATACGTCCTTCAAGATCCCGGAGATGATCGAGTACCGGGACCGCCTGGCCCTGGAGTGGAATCTGACCATGATCTACGGCCAGAACCGCCAGGCGCTGGAGGAGAAGCGGACCTTTCCCGACGGGGCCGTGGACCGTATCGCGTGCTGCAAGGCGCTCAAGACCGACGCGCTCAAGCACACGCTGAGCGGCGAATGGCCGCGCTACCGGCTCAACCACGCCAAGAAAGTCTACGAGCTGGACCGGAACACCGAGGCGTTCACCGGCGTGATCGTCGGCGCCCGGGCTGACGAGGAGGGAAGCCGGTCGAAGGAGCGCTACTTCTCCCCCCGGAACGCCCAGTCGCGCTGGGACGTGGGCGACCAGCCGCCCGAGTTCTGGAACCAGTTCAAGACCGAGTTCGCGCCCGGCACCCACCTGCGGATCCACCCGCTGCTGGACTGGACCGAGCTCAACATCTGGGAGTACATCCGGCGGGAGAACATTCCGACCGTCTCGCTCTACTACAACCAGGGCGACGGCAAGCGCTATCGCTCGCTCGGCTGCTACCCCTGCACCCACGCGGTGACGTCGGACTCGGCCAACGTGGACGACATCATCCTGGAGCTGCAGTCCGGCAAGTTCGCCAACATCGCGGAGCGCTCCGGTCGGGCCCAGGACAAGGCCGACGGCGGCGGGCTGGAGACGCTGCGGCGCGACGGGTACATGTAGGCGCGGGGCAGGGGAGGCGGGCCCCGCCTCCCCTCGGAAGGCTTCCACTCAGCTCCGCTCACACGATTCGCCTCCACGATCTTCTTCTTGTCCTGCCCTCCCGCGCCTGCTTGAGGCCCCGGACGGCACCCCGCAGCATTGGCGACGCTCTCCGGTAGACGTTCCTTAGCCACGACGTTTTTACGAAGTGCCCCGCGACGCAGCCGCGGTGGCAAGTGTCGGTGGCACCCATGCCTCCGAGTTGTCCCGCGCCGACTCGTCGATCCCTCCGACCGACGCCACCTCCAGTAGGCCGGCCCGCATCGCTTCCCTAATGTGAATCTGCTCCCTTCCGACCGGCGGCGATCCTTAGGCGGGGTGCCTTCGCCAACGCACAATGCTTGGGCGCGCAAAGTGTTGCGGTCACGGAGTCTATGCAACGCTTCGCAGCGGACCGTGGGTCAAGGATCGCGGCTCGTGGATGGTCACAGTGCTCGACTCGGGGCCGAAGTCTCACGGCCGGCGAGCATTATGCCGCGGGGCGGCACCTCGCGCGCTCTGGTGAAGGGAAGGGTGATCCGAAGGCGAAAGCCGGGTGTCAAGCCGATGTGTACTGTCAATAAAATATACCAATTTTCGTTACAATCTAGATACATTAGCAATCGTATTACTAAGTCATTGTTCATTTTATGAAACTGCGGAATTATGTTGGTAATTTCAACTGTATCATACCTGACACTGAGGGTAGCCCAAAATATGCCGTAACTGCCGCCAGCCCAAGGGTGGACGTGGACTGACGGGATGGTTGGGCTCCGCGTGGTTTTACCGCAAGGATCCACCACCAATGACGTACACCTACAAGCTTGCGCGCAGACTGGCGATCTCGCGAGACTTGGCCATGCTCAGCGTTCTCGTTCTGCTCGCTGCGTGCGCAGGCGAGACGACCGCACCGGAGAGTTCCTCCACCCCCAGTGTGCCCGCCGTACCCAGCGCGCCCCGCGGGTTCAGCGTTCTGCCGGGCAGGGTGACCATCGAGACCGACCAGCGGATCCGCTTCCGCGGCGAGGTCCGCACGGTTCGGGGTCAGGTGTACGCCCCTTCGCTCACCTGGCAAGTGAGCGGCGGCAGCATCAAGTCCGACGGCACCTTCTCGGCTCCCGAGCCGGGCACCTATAGAGTGGTCGGCCGGGGTGAAGGCCGTGGGCGGGAGGCGCTTCACCGGCCCGACACTTCGGTCGTCGTCGTCGTGCGCCGGAGACCCGGGCTCGTCGGCATCGAGGTGTCGCCCCGCGAGCCAACGCTTCTCACCGGAGAGACGCGCACCTTCACGGCCCTGGGCCGGCTCGCCAAAGGAACCACCGCGGTAATCGGGGTCAACTGGTCAGCGACCGGCGGCACTATCGACCCTGCGGGCGTCTACCAGGCCGGCAACACTCCGGGCACGTACCGCGTCATCGCGACGAACACGCGTGGCACCGTGGCCGACACGGTCGGCGTCCGGGTGATGTCCGATACCATCCCCGCTCCGACGCCGGATCCGAGCCCGGATCCGGCGCCCGATCCGACTCCCGATCCAACTCCCGAGCCCACTCCGGATCCGACGCCCGCGCTTGCCCGGGTGGTGCTCAAGCCGGCCTCGCTCGCCCTCGCGACCCTCGCCACTCACCAGTTCGCGTCGTTCGGCCGGAATACCGTCGGCGATAGCGTGTCGGTGGATGTGACCTTCAGAGCCACCGGGGGCACGATCACCGAGACCGGTCTGTACACCGCGGGCGCCACCGCCGGTACGTTTCGCGTGATCGCGCTGTCGAACCAGTTCGCCGACACCGCAGTGGTGACTCTGGCCCGCGCCGCCTCCGGTGGCACCGTCCCCATCTCGGGCAGCATCCCGTTCGGTCCCTACGGAGCATGGGGCGAGACCGCCACGCTCAAAACCAATACCGCCGTCTTCACCGGCTCTATCGGCAGTGTCTCGGCCAGCGCGCTGGTCGCCCGCATCGATGAGGCACGCAGCAGGGGCGTCAAGCTCATGACCGCGATGACCGGCGGCCACGATCCGTACCTGACCAACGGCGTCTTCGACATGGCCAAGTGGAAGGCCAAGATGGATACCTACAACACGGCGACGATCAAGCAGGCTGTGGCGGCCGCCGTCGCCGATGGCGGTCTCATCGGCAATTCGGTGATGGACGAGCCGCACGTCTACGGGCTCGGCGACGGCAACACGTGGGGACCGAAGGGCACGATGACCAAGGCTCGGGTGGATGAGATGTGCGCCTACGTCAAGGCAATCTTTCCTACCCTGCCGGTCGGTGTCGTACACCAACACAACATGTTCGAGCCGGACAAGTCGTATCAGGTTTGCGATTTCATTGTGAGTCAGTACTCTCACCGATACGGCGACGTCACAAAGTTTCGCGACGACGCGCTCGCCATGGGCTATCGCGATGGGATCGCGATCGCGTTCAGCATGAACATCATCAACGGCGGGATTCAGGCCCCCCGAGATGGGCTGTGGAATTGCCCACTGACGACGACCGGCGGGCGGGGCACCTACGACCCGAATTGCCGAATGACAGCCGCTCAGGTCCGGGACTACGGCCTCCTGCTTGGGCCGGCGGGCTGTGCGATGATGATGTGGCGGTATGACGATGCCTTCATGGCGAATACCGACAACCAGCAGGCCTTCGGGGAAGTCGCGAGGCGGTTGGCCACGCAGGGGAGACGCCCGTGTACGAGGAGGTAGATCTCCACGAATCGAACTAGGCGCCTGCAAACCGAGTGGGGCGGCGAGGTCGCCGCCCCACTGGACCGAGCTCAACATTGGGAGCGGTGGGCTGGAGATTCTCCGGCGCGACGAATGAGATCCGGCGACCCCCATCCGGGATGCTGCGGTGCGTCGCGCGAGTTACTTCGTGCCGACGAGGCGAACGCCGAGGAACGCACGACCTACCGTGCGAGCGAGCACTTGCTGAGGGTTCGGCGGCAGCAGTTCTAGCGCTAGCTCGCCTGCAATCACCGGCGCGACCGGCACGGGCACGAAGACGCCGCGCCGGCCGAGCAATGCCTGGACCTTCCGAAATCCCACTCTCCGGAACAGCCGAGTCAGCTCCCCGACCGTGTACTCTTTCAGGTGAAATCCCGTCGCCTCCGAGTCGAAGTACTGCGATACGTCGTGTGGACCGTTGAGTCGACTGGGGGTGATGCAGATGTACACTCCACCCGGGCGGAGGGCCCGGCAGATCCCCTCAAGCTGCGCCAGTGCATCGTCGGGGTGGAGGTGCTCCATGAGCTGGTTGCTGTAAGCGACGTCCACGCTGTCGGGCGGTAGCGGGACGCTGCTCCCGTCCGAGAGGATCAGAGTGAAGTTGGCCGGGAGCGAGAGCCGCTCGGTGATCTTCTGGGATACGTCGAGGCCATACACCTGCCGGACCAGCGGCGCCACGGCCATCGAAAGTGAGCAATCTCCCGGCCCGACCTCGAGCAGGACGGTCTCGGCCCGCAAATACCGTCGCAGAATCCTAAGCTGCGGACGCAGGGCTGCACGGGTCAGCTCGGGCGAGGACTTGCGCGTGAGCTGAGGATGGTGCGGCACCCGCTGGTACAGCTCATCGTAGACCGCGCCGTACAGCTCGCGGCGCTCCTCCCGGGTCGCATGCCGCAGGCGATCGGCCAGCTCCCTCTCGACCTCGTAGTGCTGGCGCACCAGCGCCGGGGGCCTGTGGTCGATCCGACGGAGACTCCGAAGCATGTCGGCTCCATTCCCTGAGGGATTGTGGGGTTACATCGGCAGCGGCCTAATCTATCACTTCGTGCCGGATGGAGTACAAGCGGCTCGAGGCTGGAACACCAAGTCGGGCACCAGGCGGTAGCCTTCGACGCGGGCCGGTGCGGGCGGGCCGCCTGACCCGGATGCCTTTTCAGATCTGATTGCGATACTTTGTCTTAGCCGGTAGAGGGAAGCCGCCCTGCGACAGTCCTCCCATGCACCGGTTGGGGGTTGTAGGGGGGGCATGGATCGTGCTGACTGAGGAACGGCTCAATCCGGCCGGCCACCGCCACCGTGGGGGCTCCGATCCTCGGTTCTACGGTCCGGAGGCGGCTTCTCGACAAACTCCACTGTCGCGCGGAGACATCTCGATGCTTCCCAACTTCATCGTCATCGGCGCTGCCAAGGCAGGCACGACTTCGCTGCACTGGTACCTGACGGAGCATCCGCAGGTGTTCATGACTCCGGCGAAGGACCCGAGCTACTTCGCCTATGGCGTGGACGCTGAGGGGCGGCTGCTCTGGGGCGAGCCGGAATTTCACGGCTTCCCGGTGAGGTCGTTGGGCGAATACGAACGCCTGTTCGCGGAGGCAGGCAATGCTCCGGCGATCGGGGAGGCTTCGACGATGTATCTCGAATGTCCCCAGTCGGCCGCTCGCATTCGGGAACTGCTCCCCGCTGCACGGATCATCTGCAGCATTCGCCATCCGGTCGACCGGGCCTACTCCGACTATGTGATGGATCTCCGGCATCGAAGCCGGCACTTCGACCCCGCCCGCGACCTGACTGCCACATCCGACTGGGCTCGCCCCGACTCCCGCTGGATGCGGATCGGCCGATATCACGAGCAGCTGTCGCGGTACTTCGACGCCTTCCCTCGGGATCAGATGTGTGTCGTGTTGTTCGATGATCTGAAGCGGAACCCGCTGCGATTTACCCAGGACGTGTATCGGTTTCTGAACGTGGATCCGGCGTTCGTGCCCGACTTCGCCACCCCCCATGCGCCCGGTGGCATACCCGCGAGCCCGATGCTTGAGAGGCTCTTCCTGCGCAGCGGCAAATCAGCACTCAAGCCCTGGGTGCCGAAACCGGCCGCGAACTGGGTCCGGCGGCTCCGGACCCGGACCTTCCGGCCCGCGCCCCCGCTTCCCAAGGAGCTTAGGAAGGAGCTTACGCGCCCCTTCGAGGACGACATCGGCAAGACCTCCGAACTCATCGGCCGCAGCTTGGATCACTGGCTCTAGCCGCTCGGCTTGCGCGGTTGGCTGTCGAGCAGCTTCACCGTCAGCCGAGCGTGAAATGGCAGGGGCGGACGGGAACGATTCGACGGCTCGATGCTCTGCTTGCCCCCGTGCTTGCCCTCATGCTCGCCCCCGATGGTGTGCTGCGGGTGTGGTGTCAGCACCGCGTCATGCCAGGGCAGCCCTACGTGGGCGAGAATCTCCGCCAGTACCGTCCTGGGGTCCCGAGTCAGTCGCTCATAGCTGATCCGTGGCACCTTGAGGCCGGTCTCCTCCGCCCGGCGGACCAGCTGGCCCACTTGGCGCTGGGCGAGCCGCCAGGAAATCCCAGTACTGAGCGACGAATTGCCGTGCCGTATCTGCGAGCGCACGACGTCTTCCAGTCGCCTGGTCAGCCAGACGAACGTGAGATCGACCGCACCGGACTTCCAGAGCCACCAGGCTCGCGGCGCGCCCTTCGAGGTATCCACGGCAACTTGGGCCCCCGCCTCGTCGATCGCGGCGCGATACAGAGCCCCCGCGGCATCGGCCCAGCGCGGCAGTTCATGACTGGGCTCCGGTAGCCAGGTGGCGTAGCGGCGCCACCCCATGCTCGGCGATAGAGTCGTTCCGTTCTGGGCCAGCATCGTCAGGGACCCCAGCCGCCGCGCCACGCCCACCCAGTAGGGACACTGATCGAGCGGGAGAAGACAGCCGCAGGCCCGCGGCGGGATGTACGTCGGGCCAGGCACGAAGGTCGGAAGGGTGGAGATCTCGCCGAGGTTGACGAGATCGGGGTGGTGCCCGAGCGCCATGCCTAGCACGGTCGAGCCGGAGCGACCGTAGCCCAGGACGTAGAGTACGCGTGGTTTCATCCGTATCCTTTAAGTTGAGGCATGACCCCCCAACTTCATCGGCGCCACAAGGCAGGCACCACCGCGCTGGACTGGTACCTCGGAGAGCACCCTGAAGTATTCACCTGGACGACTGGCTGTAGTTTGGCGCCGGCCGTCGGCTACACCCAGTGACTCAGGTCCCGGCCAAGCAGACGACCGAGCAGGGCGACCTCGTCGCGGAATACCTCTACCAGCTCCGCCCGAAAGGCCGGTGACAGCGGCTCCCGCCGCTCGTTCATGGTCAGGCGCTCGATGACACCTTGCCGGACCGCATTCAGCCGCTTGCGTCCGACCCGTGCTTTGACCTCACGATACGCCTGCCGCAGGACGGGCGGGGGCTTTCGGATCAGGTTCCGCAGCCAGTCCACCCGCGTGCGCTTGTTTTCATTGATCCGGGGGAACTCGGTGCGCCCGTCGTGGGGCAGCCGCAGGAAAGCGATCACGTCGTCGTACACTTGTCGGGGCGAGGCGGCGAAATCGTCGTAAAGGATCAGCTTCACCTGATCGGCCGGAAAAACAGTGAGGAGCCGCTCGACCTGGCTTCCGAGCCGTCCCATCTCCGCGTACTGCAGGAGGAACGCTCCCCGCGATCCCGGCGGCAGATCGAGCCCCCGGCTCCGCGGCTCCTGCAGCCGCCAGGCGGCCTCGAAATCTGCGACGACCTCCTCCGACCAGTAGAGCAGTTGGGAGTGGAACGAGTGAGCCATCTCCACCGGGTTTCGGAACATCGCGATGATCCGGGCCTCGGGGTTGAACGCCCGAATGTTGGGAATCGCCACCGCCGACAGCAGATAGTAGACCGATGCCTCGCCCACCTGATGATGCCACTCCTTGGCGTCGACGAAGAGCGCCGAATACTGCTCCATCGTCTTGATCGCCGGGTAGGAGCCCAGGTCCTTGGCGAAGAAGTGCGGCTCCTTCTTGACCGGCATGTAGATGTTGGGGTGGAGCCGAAGATATCGATAGAGCGCGGTGGTGCCGCACTTGGGGGCGCCAACGATGAAGAAGTTGGGTTTGACCGCCACTCGTCACCCTCCTTGCCGCGGGCTCCGCCGGATGTGGCGGGTTCGCTACATGCGCGCTCGGTAGCCGGCTAGATGGGGCGCGGTCAGGGGCTTCAGCCCGGCCTAGGGGATGGTAGATTGCCCGGGCCCGAAGTGGCTGTCAAGCGGCCACCTTACGGCATGCTTCGTGCTAATTCGGCCCTGATCTGTGCCGCTGAACCCTGTGGAGAGTCGCCCATCCGCTGATGAGACCGATCACCAAACCCATCATCCTGGTCGGCACCGGCCGCTGCGGCTCGACGGTGTTCCACCGGCTGCTGGCCACCCATCCGCGATTGATGTGGCTTTCGGGATTCGCCTACCAGTTTCCCTCCCGACCGAGCTGGAACCGGCGTGCGGTGGTAGCCATGGGCAATCCACTGCTGCGGCGGCTGTTCGGCCGCTGGGTCAGGCCCAACGAGCACTATCGCTTCTGGAACCAGTACACCCACGGGTGTTTCTCCGAGCCGTGCCGGGATCTGACGCGGGGCGACGTGACGGCGCGGATGAAGCAGCAGGTCCTGACGGCCTTCGGCTCGATGCTGACCGCCAGGCGAGACCGGCTGCTGGTCAAGATCACCGGGTGGCCCCGCATCGGCTTTCTCGAAGAGATCTTCGAGGATGCAAGGTTCGTGCACATCCTGCGGGACGGCCGATCGGTGGCGAGCTCGCTGCTGCACGTCGGTTTCTGGCGCGGATGGTACGGCCCCCAGGGCTGGCGCGCGGGACTGCTCTCGCCTGAGGACCAGGCCACCTGGGAGGCGTACGACCGGTCCTTCGTCGCGCTGGCAGGGCTCGAGTGGCGGCTCCAGATGCGGGCCATCGAGGCCGCGCGGCAGCAACTCGATCCGGCCCGGTTCCTCGAGATCAAGTACGAGTCTTTCTGCGAGCAGCCGATGGAGACGTTCCGGCGGGTTCTGGACTTCGCCGAGCTGCCGCCGTCTGCGGAGTTCGATCGCCACGTCCAGGCTGCCTCCATCCGAAGCATGCGGGACCGTTGGCGGGACGACCTGATGCCGGCTCAGCAGGCCGTGTTGGATGAGCTGCTGGCCGACGACCTGCGTCGCTACGGCTATGATCCCGTGAACCGGACCGTGCCGACTCTTGAGCCCATCGCTCGCTAGCATCCCCATGCGCGAAGAGATTCAGTGACCACCGGGGAGCGCGACCTGACCCGGCGGACCGCAGGCAACATGGCCTGGGTGGCCTGGGGCAGCGGGGCAGTCGCCCTGCTCAAGGTCATGGTGCTGGTGATACTCACCCGGCTGCTGGCGCCGGCGGATTTCGGCCTGGTGAGCGCCGCGCTCGTCGTCATCACCTTCTCCCTCAACTTCTCGCAGCTTGGCCTGGGCCCGGCGCTGATTCACCGTCCCGACCTCCAGCCTCGACACGTGAGCACCGCGTTCTACGCCTCGACCGGCCTCGGCTTCCTGGTCGCGGCGATCATCTGGCTCACGGCTCCGCTGATCGCGCAGTTCTTCCGAATGGAACACCTCACGACGGTGGTGCGTGCACTGGCGCTGGCGTTCCCGATCACGGGAATCGCGACGGTGCCCGAGAGCCTGCTTCAGCGCGACCTCCGCTTCCGGCTACTGGCCAATCGCGATGTCTTCTCCTATGGCATCGGATACGGAATGGTCGGCGTCAGCCTGGCCTTGCTCGGCTGGGGGGTGTGGGCCCTGGTCGCGGCCCAGCTCACTCACGTCGTGCTCCGCACGGCGATCCTGCTGCGCGCATCACCCACCCTGATCCCGGCGCGACCCACCTGGAGCAGCTTCGTGGAGTTGATGGAATACGGGGTGGGCCAGAGCATCTCAAGGGTCGGGGTCATCATGGCGAATCAGGCCGACAACCTCGTCGTCGGCCGCTGGCTGGGTGCGGTTCGGCTGGGTGAGTACAGCCGAGCCTACCAGCTGATATCGGTGCCGACCAATCTTCTGGGCGACGTGCTCGACAAGGTGCTCTTTCCCACCATGGCGCGGGTGCAGGAGGATTCCCGCCGACTGGGGGCGGCGTTTCTCCAGGGCACCGCGGTCATGGCTCTTGTCACCATGCCGGTGGGGGTGGTGACCGCGGTCTTGGCTCCGGAGCTGGTGGCGGTGGCGTTCGGTAGCCGCTGGGCCGGCCTGGTGGCTCCGTTCCAGGTGCTGGCCTTGGGAATGATGTTCCGGACCTGCTACCGGATGAGCGACTCACTGTCGCGGGCCACAGGCAAGGTGTACCGCCGAGCCTGGCGCCAGGGCCTGTTCGCCCTCCTGGTCCTCCTCGGCGCGCTGGTGGGGCAGACCCAGGGGCTGGTGGGTGTCGCGAGCGGCGTGCTGCTGGCCTTCTTCCTCAACTACGTATCGATGTCCCAATTGAGCCTGGCGATCACCCACCTCTCCTGGGGTCGCTTCGTCCAGGTGCAGCTGCCGGCGGCCCGGCTGAGCCTGGTGGTGGGAACGGTGACCATGGCGACCATGCTCGGAATGCGGCAGACGGGATTGCCCGCGGCCGCCGGCCTCGCCGCGGGTGTGCTGGCGGCGGTCGGCTCCGGGCTCGTGGCGGCGTGGGTCGCGCCGGCCCTCGCCTTGGGGCACGAAGGCGTCCGCGCCCGGGACATGCTCCTCGGTCTTCTGCCCGCACTTCGGAAGCGCGTCATGCCGGGGAGTGCAACGTGAGGCCCGGTCCCATCGCCTTTTTCCTCCCCTCAGTCCGGGGCGGGGGAGCCCAGCGCGTGATCGTCAATCTGGTGCAGGGGATCGTTCAGCGAGGCGAGCCGGTGGATCTCGCGCTTGCCGTCGCCGAGGGAGCGTTCCTCGATCAACTGCCTCGCGAGGCTCGCGTGGTGGACCTCCGCGGTGGTCGCTTGATCGGCAGCATCGCTCCCCTGATTCGCTACCTCCGGCGCGAGCGCCCCCGGGTGCTGATCTCGTCGATGAGCCACGCCAATCTCGTGGCGCTGTGGGCGGCGAAGCTCGCCCGGAGGGCCACGCCCGTCATGGTCACGGTGCACAACACAATGTCCGAGTCCACCGGCTCGAACGGCGGGCTGGAACGGCGGCTGCTGCGCACCTTCTACCCGTGGGCCACCTGGATCGTCGCGGTGTCGCGAGGCGCGGCGGACGACCTGGCCCGCACCACGGGCGTGCCGCGCGCCCGGGTCGAGGTGGTGTACAACCCGGTGATCACGCCGGCGGTTCTCGCGCTGTCTCAGTGCCCGCCCGATCATCCCTGGTACGCTCCGGGTGGTCCTCCGGTGATCCTCGGCGTGGGCCGGCTCACCCGCCAGAAGGACTTCTTCACCCTGGTTCGGGCCTTCGCCGAGGTGCGCCGCCGGCGCCGCGCGCGGCTGGTTATTCTTGGGGAGGGCGAGGATCGGCCGGCGCTCGAGGGGTTGGTGGCCGAGCTGGGGCTGCACGACGACGTGTCGCTTCCCGGGTTCCGCGACAACGCGCCGGCCTACATGGCCCGGTCGGCGCTGTTCGTCCTCTCCTCCGCCTGGGAGGGACTACCGACCGTGCTGATCGAGGCGCTGGCGGTCGGCACTCCGGTCGTCTCGACCGATTGCCCCAGCGGGCCCCGGGAGATCCTCCAGGAGGGGCGGCTGGGCGCCCTGGTTCCCATTGGCGATGCGTCCTCACTCGCGAGCGCCATGGAGCGTGCGCTCGATCACACGGACCCGCCGGTCTCTCCCGACGCCCTTGCCGCGTTCACCCTGGACGCCGCGGTCGATCACTACCTCCGCCTGATCGAGAGCGCGTGAATGAAATCCATCGCCTACGCCGCGCTCTGGCTCTTCGTCTTCGTCCTCCCCTGGGAGGGAGTCGTCCGCGTCAACAACATGGCCATCATGAGCCGGGCCACCGGCATTCTCGCGATGGGCTGTACCGTGTTCGCGGTGCTGTCTTCGGGCCGGCTTCGCCGGTGGAACGCCTTGCATATCGCGGCCTTGCTCTTCGTGCTGATTGCAGGGTTCGAACTGTTGGTCTATCACTCCGGCACCCGGCTCCCGGACAAGTTCTACACGTACGTCCAGCTCTTTCTCATGATTTGGATGATCTGGGAGCTCGCGCCGTCCCGGAACCAGGTGCTCGGCCTGCTCTGTGCCTACGTTCTCGGTGCCTACTTGGCCTCGTTCCAGACACTGCTGGTTTTCCGCCAGACCGGGGGCGGTCTCCGGCGCTATGCCGCGGGGGGCGTCGATCCCAACGACCTGGCGATGACCCTGTCACTGGCCCTGCCGATGGCCTGGTACCTGAGCAATACCTACCGTAAGCCGCTGCTCCGCTGGATCTGCCGGGGATACCTGCCGGTCGCTGTAGTCGCCATAGGTCTGACCGGCTCCCGCGGCGGCATGCTGGCGGGCATCGTCGCGCTTACCATCGTCCCGCTGAGTATGACCCGGCTCTCCCCCAGTCGGCTGGCGATGACGATCGCGATGCTGTTCCTCTCCGGCGCGCTAGCGATCGCCTATGTCCCGGAGAGAATCGTGGAGCGGCTGGCGACCACTTCGACGGAAGTGGAGGGGCTCAGGGTGGGTGGGCGGTTCAAGCTCTGGAAGGCCGGCCTACGCGCCCTCCCGGAGAACCCGCTCTTGGGGTACGGCACCTCCGGCTTCATCCGTGCGATCAGCCCGGAGATGGGCTCGGCTTCCCAGGTGGCTCACAACTCGTTCGTCTCCGTGCTGGTGGAGCAGGGGCTGATCGGGGTGACGCTGTTCCTGCTCATGTTTGTCGCCGCCTACCGCGGCGTGCGGCGGCTCCCCCTGCTGGAGCGACGATTCGGCCTCGTGCTCATGGCCACGCTCGTGGTGACGATGCTCCCGCTCACCTGGGAGGCCAAGAAGGCAGTCTGGTTCGTTTTGGCGATACTTGTGGGGTTCTCTCAGGCCCTCAGGGCGATGCCTGCGGATCGCCTGGCCAGCCGCATCCGGCCTGGCCCGATCCCGGTAGGGTCTTCCACGGCGCGCCGGCCCGTTGGCCCCGCTGGAGCCTGGCGTCGGGACGCCGGCGCGTGACGCCGCGCGTGAGCGTGGTGGCCACCGTCTACAACGGTGAGCCCTACTTCGACCGCGCCGTTCCCGGCATCCTGGCCCAGACCTTCGAGGACTTCGAGTTCATCTTGGTCGATGATGGCTCGACCGACCAGACGCTCCCGCTGCTGCGGGAGCTGGCACGTCGTGACCCCCGCATTCGGGTCTTCGCTCCCGGGCGTCTTGGCGCGGCGAGGGCCTACAACTACGGCGTAGAGCAATCACGCGGGGAGCTCGTCGCACGCCAGGACTTCGACGACCGGAGCTACCCTGACCGGCTGCGGCTCCAGGTGGGCCTGCTGGACGCTCGGCCCGAGGTGGGGATCGTCGGCGGCGCCTACCTCCTGGTGGACGAGCGCCGGGGCGAGCGCTACGTCCGGATGCCCCCGACCGATCACCTGGCGCTGCTGGCCGCCATGGCGCGCTACGTTCCCATTGCCCACACCGTCGCCACCTTCCGCCGCCAAGCCTGGGTGGAGGCCGGCGGCTATCCCCTGGTGGAAAACCTGATCGATCTCCGGTTCTATCTCCGGGTCGCGAAGCTCGGCTGGCACTTCGCCAACGTGCCGGAAGTGCTGGGCGAGCACTACGTGCACGACACCAGCTGGTTCCACCGGCGACACCGCTATGTCGAGCGGCAACGCGATCTCGCCCGGGTTCAGGCCCAGAGCGTCCGAGAGCTCGGGCTGCCCCGGTGGATGTACCTCTACTCGCTCGGGCGCCACGTGTACGCCTACGTTCCGCCCGCGCTGAAGCGCCTCCTGCGGCGCGGGGCGGGGAGGTCCCGGGAGCGGGATCAGTGAGGATCCTGCTCCTCTCGACCAGCCTGGGGATGGGAGGCGCCGATCAGCAGTTGCTGTCTGCGGCCTTGGGACTCCAGGATCGCGGGCACGAGGTGCGCATCGTTTCGCTGACCCCGCTGGGCGAGATGGGCGCGCGGGCGCGCGATGCGGGGCTCCACACGGAATCGCTCGAGATGCGACGGGGCGTTCCCGATCCCCGCGGGCTGGTGCGGCTGGTTCGCCTGGTGCGCGCCTGGCGCCCAACCGTGCTCCACAGCCACATGCTGCATGCCAACCTTCTGGCGCGCGCGCTCCGGCCATTCGTCAGAATTCCGGCGGTCGTGTCCACCATTCACAACATCTACGAAGGGGGACGGCTGCGCATGCTGGGCTACCGGCTCACCAACGGGCTGGTCGACCACATGACCATCATCAGCCAGGCTGCCGCGGACCGCTTCATCCGCGACGGCATCGTGCCCCCCGCGCTCCTCGAGGTGGTGCCGAACGGTGTGGATACCGAACGCTACCGGTCCGTGCCCGTCGGCATACGAGACCGCCTGCGGCAGAGCCTCGGGTTGGACCGCGAATTCGCCTGGCTGGCAGTCGGGCGGTTCGAAGCGGCCAAGGACCATCCCAACATGCTGCGCGCCTTCGCCCGAGTGCGTACCGAGCGCCCCGATGCCGTCCTCCTCCTGGTCGGGCGTGGCTCGCTTCAAGCCGAGACTGAAGCCCTGGCCAATACGATGGGTCTGAATGGCCCGGTGCGGTTTGTGGGGACCCGTGAGGACGTGCCGGAGTTCTTGACGGTGGCCGATGGCTACGTCATGTCCTCGGCATGGGAAGGGATGCCCATGGTGTTGCTCGAGGCGGGCGCCGCGGGGCTCCCCATTGTCTCGACCCGAGTCGGGGGCAACCAGGAGGTAGTGCAGGAGGGGGTGAGCGGCTATCTGGTGCCGCCGAGCGACGACCAGGCTCTCGCGGCCGCGATGCTGCGCCTGATGGCTCTCCCGGAGGCCGAGCGTCGGGCTATGGGAGCGCGGGGCTACGACCACGTGCGCCGAAACTACGGGCTCGGGCGGGTGGTCGATCGGTACGAGGCTATCTACCGCGCGGTGCTCAGCAAGAAAGGCCGCCTGGGCGGGGCCGAGCGCTCTTCCTGAGCTATGGTCCTGCCGGCCGGTCGGGCGGGCAACTGTAGACCTGCAGGTAGTGCTGCCGTGGATCTACCCGTCCCCGGCCCAGTGTGTTCCGCAGTTGGCAGTTGCCGTAGATCCACTGGCGCAGCCCGCCCTCCTTGAGCGTGGTCCGGAAGGCGTGCGACGCGGCGGGCGCCACCACCCAGAGGCGCGAGCGGCCTGCCTCTCGGAGGCGCAGCGAATCGGCAAGCGGTGCCGGGTTCTGCTGCAAGTGGACCACCTTGGCCTGCGGCAGATAATGCTGCAGCACCATCGGCTGGTCGGAGAACACGACGTCGCCCGGCCTGATCTGCTCTGTGAGCCACTGCGCCGCACCCCGGAAATCGAATCGCCGCCCGTCCCGATAATCCGAGATCAGCGTCGGAGCGCCCGCCGCCAGCATCATCAGGGTGACCGTGGCGGGCACCAGCCAGGTGGGGGGTACCTCCCAGTCCACCCGACACAGCCAACCGAGGAACAATCCGGCGCCGAGGAAAAACGCAGGCGTTGAGGGCAGTAGGTAGTAGAGCGACACGGAGGTGCGGAAGGAAACCAGGAGCAGGAAGCCGATGTGAAACACGGCAACGCTCGCGAGAAGCAGTGCAACCGGGCGATGCACTCCTGCGCGCCACACCAGATAGACCCCGGATAGGGCCGCCAAGACGACCGGCACCGTGAGACTGTCGGCCAGCGCCGTGAGCTTCACCAGTTGCCTGATCCCAGGGGGGCGCTGGGTCGGCAATAGGAATTGCCCGTAGCCGGGCATCTCGTCGTGCATCGAGATCCAGCCGTGAAGGAGCGGGACGAACCGATACAGCGCCAGGGCAAACACCACCAGTAGAACTGCGGCACCCCAGCGCACCGCCGGGTGGCGCCACAGCTGGGCCAGCTGCTCCCGTCTGAGGCTGGCGAGCAGGAGGAGCGCCGGTCCCCCCACGGACACGACACCGGTCGGATGGGAGAGACCGGCCAGGATAGTGGCGACCACACCGAGAGCGAACATCCGTCCGCTCCGATCGCGCACGCCGAGGAAGAGTGCAAACGGCGCAATGCTGCAGAAGAGGAACACCAGGCTCCAATACCTGGCCAGCTGGGAATAGAGGATCTGCGTGGGATTGAGAGTCACGAGCAGGGCCGCGAAGAGTGCCTCGCGAGTTCCCACCATCCGCCTCCCTACGAGGTACATGGCGGGGACGGCGATGGTGCCAGCGAGCGCAGGGACGAGGCGCATTCCGAACTCGTCCAGAGAGACCAGCGGGCGGACCAGAAAGAAGTTGAGCAGGTATACCAGCGGCCGTGCGTTGCCGAACTGAGGCCGCTGCGAGTCACGGTAGGTGAAGATCTCGGTTGCCTGAAAGTTCCAGTCGCCAAGGTGCCAGAAGCGGAGCACCAGCGCGAGAAGCGTCAACGCCGCGAGGAGCAGCCACGCCATTCTCTCGGAGGAAGGGCCGCTGATGCCGCCCGACTGTCGTACTTGCGGACCCATGAACCTCTCCTGAAGTGGACCGAGGTGTCCTTGGCCTGAGCGGCGAGAATCTTAATTGCCACAGGGACTTGGCACCAAACAAAAAGAGAAACCCTTGACAAATGTGACCAGGATCACCATCCTGCACGCGGCGCGAGCTCAAGACGACGAGATGGCACCACTCCGGTGTGCATTCCTTCGCGCCCCGCACGACTAGTTCCCTAGTCCCAGCGGAACCGTACCTCCTCACAAAAACACACCCGTAGGAAACCGGCAGTCATCTGCCTTTTTCCGTTGCGTCAGGACACATGCGCGACGAGCCGCCGCTTCGGCCGAGCCGAGCGTTGGCCCCTCGCCCTGGCGCTACAACTGTGTCTTCTCAATTCAGTAACGAGAGAGGAAACGCCCGCGTATGCCCCACAGCTTCAAGTTGTCCCGTCGGATCGCGCGTTTTCGAGCGCCCGTTGCAGCCGCCCTCCTGTTGTCCCTCTTTGCCTGCGACAGCGCCGACACCTTCAATCCAGATCCCAGCATTACCGCTGACCCGGCCGAGCAGGCGACTGACCCAGCCGAACCGGGGACGACACTCACCGGCGGCGGCGAAGTCCAGGCGGTCCCTGCTGTTCCGTCCGAGGCTGCGGTTTCCTTCTCCGGCGGCATCCCGATGGGCGCCTTTGCCCTACCGACCAGCGCGCTCGGGAGCCTGTACAACGGCGCACACCGCAACATCGGGCCCTTCGCTTTGACCAGCGAACTTTCGACCATTCGCTCCCGTGGCGGCAAGATCGTGCTGATGATGGCGGGGAGCCAGAAACACTATAAGAACAGCGACGGTAGCTTCAGCCTCACCAAGTGGAAGGACCGCATCGATCGGTACCGCAACATCAACTTCTCGTCGTTCATCAACGATGGCACCATCATCGCCCACTATCTCATCGACGAGCCGTACGATGCGAGCAACTTCGGCGGCAGGGAGGTTCCCGGCTCGACGATCGAAGAGATGGCGCGCTACAGCAAGTCGATCTGGCCCAGCCTCAAGACGGTGGTGCGCGCGGAGCCGTACGAAATCAAGTGGAGCGGGACCTACCGAGCCCTGGATGCGGCCTGGGCCCAGTATCTCTCGCGCAAGGGCAATGCGGGCGACTACATCCAGAAGAACGTATCGGCCGCCAAGCAGATGGGCCTGGGGCTGATCATCGGGCTCAACATCGTCGGCGGAGGTACCCCGAACGGCACCTGGATGACGCCGAGCGAGGTCGAGAACTGGGGCTCCGCCCTGTTGAGCAGCGACTATCCTTGCGCGTTCATCAGTTGGCAGTACAGCTCCGACAAGCTGGGCTCCAGCGCCATGAAGGATGCGATGAGCAAGCTGCGGCGAAAGGCCCAGAGCCGGTCGTCCCGGAGCTGTTCGGGCTGAGTCCCTTCAGGGCAAGGTGGCCAGCGGGGGTCGCAGATCATTCTGCGACCCCCGTGTGTCGTGGGAGGCTACCAGCCACCGCGATCATCGCGCGCCGTGCGACGCGCGTCGTCGAGCGAGAGATTGCAGTGGTGGTTGCGGCGGGGGCCGCGGATCAGCCGCGGCCCCCGTCCGTCATTCGGTCCGCGAGTACATTGGCCCCTCCCGCAGCCAGGGTTGCGGACGAGTCTGCGGCACGGCTCCTGTCCGGCGCCCGTGCGACGATCGTGAAGCCTTCACAGAAATTCTCCAATCCCAACCGACAAGTCGCGACTTGGCGCAGCATCTCGACGGTGTAGAGCGGCACGAAGAACGAGGTGTAGTCCGAGTTGTAGTACGGGATCACTTGGACCACGTCCAGGCCGCTGTCCCGGCAGAGCCGCGATAGCCTTGCGGGGGTACAATCACGGTAGTAGGCGCGAAAGCCGCTGTTGGCCTTCTTTTCCGGGAATACCGCAAAGAGGACTCTTCGGCCCAGCCGATTGCCCAGTGCGCGGTTCAGGATGGCGAATGGAGCGTTCCGACAGGGCACGACGTGGGCCATCAGCCCGTTCGGCATCAGGGCACCGGCCAGGTTGGCGATCGCGGCAGGAGTATCGGCTACGTGCTCCAGGAGCGTTCTGGAGAACACGAGGTCGTACTTCCCGGGGATGTGAACGCGGCCGATGTCGCCGACGATGACCGAGTCATACGCGCCGGCGGGGGCCTGGGTAAGCTCCGTCTCGGAGATGTCGAGACCGACCACATGGAGGTCCATTTCCCGCTTTATCTGAGGCGAAATCGCGGGGTATTTGCCCCCACCGACATCCAGAACGCGCAGGCCCGGTGCCAGGAGGCTCGGGAGCACGTTGTCCCGGAAATCGACCGGGCCATCCTTGGCACTCTGAGGCACCAGCCGCGTAGCGAGGGCTCGTTCCCTACGTGACAAGCGACGATTCCATTCGATGAACCGTCTAAGGACGCTCGGCATGTGCGGTGATTCCCGAACCTCGGAGATGAGACACGCTGTCGAGGGAGGCAGCGGCTGATGCAGGGGTCTCAGTAGAGCATCTGCGGTGGCCCGCGCCGATGGCTGGGTAATCTGGTCGCCGCCCTATGCAGGCGCAACTACCAGCCGCCACGACGGAACAGCACGACGGGGATGGTCCGCAGCATGATGCGGATGTCTTCGCCCAGGCTCCGGCGCCGGATGTACTCCAGGTCGTAGCGGACTTTGGTCCGGACGTCGTCCACCGAGCGATCGTAGTGGTGGTTGATCTGGGCCAGCCCGGTGATCCCCGGCTTGGCCCGCTGGCGCAGTGGGTACTCGGCGATGTGCTCCCGCAGCTCGGCGAAGATGGTGGGTCGCTCGGGCCGGGGGCCGACGATGTTCATCTCGCCCCGCATGACGTTCAGCAGCTGGGGGATCTCGTCCAGCCGGTACTGGCGAAGGAAGCGGCCGACCGGGGTGATGCGGGGATCGTGCTGGGTGGCCCAGACCGCGCCGGTGGCGCGCTCGGCGTCCACCTGCATCGTGCGGAACTTGTAGATGGTGAAGGGCCGGCCACCGATGTCGCGAGTGCGGCGATGATTGCCTGCCTCAGCGCCGGGAACGCGACGATCCAGCCCGACCCGCTCCTGCAGGTAGAGCACCGGGCCGCGCGAGGTCAGCTTGATGGCGATGGCGATCAGGAGAAGGATGGGCAGCAGAGCCACGAGCGCGAGCGCCGCCAGGAGGAAGTTCACCCAGTGAGTGACTCGGGCGCCAATTCCGAGCTCGGCGGCGCTCGCACTCGTATCGGAGTCGCTTTCGACCCCAAGTGTCGGAGAAGACTCCGCGGTGGATCCCACGCGTTCCGCCAGCGCTTCCATCCATCGCATCACGTGAGTGGTCCGGTTCCTGAAAGCTCGGGGATTGGTGCCCGCGTCGCGACGCGGAAGTACGGGGTGCCAGGCCCCTCGGCGGGACCGGGGCTGCCGGCAGATTTTCGCACGATCCATGCCCCGGAACCGGGGGTGTGAAATGGCTTCCGTGACATCATATAAAGCATTATCAGGCATTCGATTACGGATTACACCTTATCTGGTTTCGAGGCGGTCGATCCCTTCTCTTGTGGTAAATCGCCTACATCCTGGTCGCGTGCGGTGACAATCTCACACGCGCAGCGCCCACCAGCGCACGACCAGCGTGGCGCCCAACGCGAGCAGCAGGTGGATCGCGCCGGCATTCACCGACGTGAAGAAGACCAGGGCAATCCAGGCGACCAGCGACACGATCGCGGCGAGCAGCGTCAGCGACATCGACTCCTCCCACTGGACATGTCGTGCTTGCACGCACGTTGACGGCCAACACCCCGGTTCCTATCTTATCACTCGCGGTAGCGGGGAGCCACGTTATTGAGCCAACAGGTCCGATGATGGGTCCGAATGCCGTGGCGGATGCCATGCCCCTCGGGGGAAGGCAGAAGTCAAGGTGAGGGCGCCGAGCATTCTCATTGGGCTTCAATAACCCTCTTCGTTGCCGTCCTAGACGCCGATCTCTCGCGAGGTCGGCGTTTTTGTCGCACGGGCGGCGTGTCGGTCGCGCCCTAGCCTCCCCTCGCCAGACCCTCCATCTTCCCACCCATGCCCAGAGCCAGCGTCACCCGCAAGGTCCACTTCAACGCGGCCCACCGGGTGCACAACCCCAAATTTTCCGACCAATGGAATCGAGAGATGTTCGGAGCGTGTAACAATCCGAACTATCATGGCCACAACTACGAGCTGGAGCTGACCGTCGAGGGTGAGATCGATCCCGAGACCGGGTACGTGCTCGACCTGAACCGCCTGAAGCAGATCGCCGAAGAGCGGCTGCTCCGGCGGCTCGACCACAAAAACCTGAACCTCGACGTGGATTGGTTCAGGGAGCTCATCCCCACGTCGGAAAACGTCGCCCTGGTATGCTGGCGAGAGCTGCGGGCAGCGCTTCCCGAACACCTGACCCTGCGGCTGCGGCTGTGGGAGACGCCGAGGAACTATGTCGACTATCAAGGTGCATAGGCCGACGCCCCCAGCGGCCCAGGCCGAGCCGTTCGCGGAGAAAGTGCGCGACATCCTCGCGGCGCTGGGCGAAGATCCGGACCGGGAAGGGCTGGTCAAGACGCCGGAGCGGGTCGAGTCCTCGCTCCGCTGGCTCACCCAGGGCTACCGGATGTCGGTGGAGGACGCCGTGGGCGATGCGGTGTTCGAGGAATCTCACCAGAGCATGATCATGGTTCGCGACATCGAGCTCTACTCGATGTGCGAGCACCACCTGCTCCCGTTCTTCGGCCGGGCGCACGTCGCCTACATCCCCAACGGAAAAATCCTGGGCCTGTCCAAGGTCGCGCGCATCGTGGACGTCTTTGCCCGCCGACTCCAGGTCCAGGAGCGGATGACCGACCAGATCGCCGACGCCGTGATGGACGTGCTGCACCCCACCGGGGTTGGCGTGGTCATCGAGGCGGCGCACTTCTGCATGATGATGCGCGGAGTCGAGAAGCAGAACTCGCGCACGGTCACGAGCGCGTTGCGCGGCATCTTCCGGGACGACTCCAAGACTCGGGTCGAGTTCCTCCGCCTGGCCCATGGCGGGCGCACCAACGAGTGACCGCGCTCGTGGGGCAGCTGGCGCTGGTCAGCGGCGCGTCCCGGGGCATCGGTGCCGCCGCGGCCCGGGCGCTCGCCAGCGCCGGCGCTCGGGTCGTACGGGTGGCACGCAGCTTCCCCGAAAAGGAAAGTGAGCGGTACCTCGACCTTCCCTGCGACCTGACGGACGAGGCGCAGGTCGAAGGACTCGCCCGCCGCGTTATCGGCGCCGAGGGCGTTCCCTCGGTCGTGGTCAGCAACGCCGGCGGCTTCCTGCTTCGAACCCTCGAGCGCACCACCGCGGCCGACTTCGACGCGCAGATCGGGCTCAACCTCCGCGGAGCGTTCCTGCTCGCCCGGGCATTCCTGCCCGCGATGCGTGACGCCGGCGGCGGCAGCTTCATCAGCGTCGGCAGCGTCGCCGATCACACCGGATTTCCCGAGAACGCTGCGTATGCCGCGAGCAAGTTCGGTCTGCGCGGGCTTCATGAGACGCTCGCCGCCGAGTATGCCGGTACGGGGGTTCGCCTCTCGCTGGTCTCGCCCGGAGCGACCGACACCACGATCTGGGATCCCTTCACCCCGGAGAGCCGCCCGGGTTTCCCCGCGCGGGCAGTGATGCTCCGACCCGAGGATGTGGCGGACGCCATTCTCTTCGCCGCCACCCGGCCCGACCATGTGCACGTCGATTGGATCCGGCTGCAACCCTCCGGGCGACCGTCGGCCGACCCCACCACGTCCCGCATCGATGGGTAGGCGGTGTCCCGCTCATGAGGGAAGCCTGCCCGCGCGCATGAGCGGATATCTGTGCGCGCCTTTCCTCATCGCATCGCTCGCCGCCGTGCCCATCGGCACCGCAGCCTCACAGGGCGCGGTACCCGCGCTCCCCGACAGCGGAGGCTGGGGCGTCCATGTCCTGGCCGCGGCGCGGGATCCGAGCGGAGCGCTCTGGCTGGGCACCTACGGGAAGGGGATCTACCGGCTGCCCCCCGGCGGCACGACCTGGCAGGTGATTCGAAGCGACACCACTCCCGGCGCGCTCTCTTGGGACTTCGTGCAGGCGTTCGGCTTCGGGTCGCGGGGTCAGATCTGGTACGGCACCGTGGGGAACGGATGGGGTGTTTCTCTGGACGGCGGGAAGACCTGGAAGAGCTGGACCTACGACCAGCTCGGACCGGAGTGGCAATACGTGGCGGCGGGGGGGATCGCGACGAAGGGCGACACCACGGTGATCGCGACCGCCGACGGGCTCCAGATCACTACCGACGACGGCGGGCATTGGACCGCGATCGTCGACTCGGTCGGCCCCGCCGCGAAGGGCCCGGCGGATAGGGCACTCCCGCTCCTCGCCAACGAGTACGTCCGGCGGCTCGGCACCGACGAGCGCGGATGGATCGTCTCCACCCTTCGGGGTGAGCAGCGGCTGCGGCATGGCGGCGCAGGGTGGGTGGCCGAGCCGGCCGGGCACGCGATGTTTCCTCTGCCCGACTCGGTGATGGTAGGCGGCCGCCCCTACCGCGGCGGCCCCTGCGGCCTCGTGCTGGCGAGGGACGTGTCCCCCTGTCTCCGCGGCAACGCGACGAGCGGGGTGTCCCCGGCCTCGCCCCTCACCATTTGGCTGAAGCGGCCGATCTCCCCACGCGACAACGCGCTCATCGATCAGACCTACCGCTACGGCTCCACCATGGGCGGGAACTTCCAGCAGCATCAAGGTGTCGAGTTCAACAATCCCGACGGCACTCCGGTGCTGGCCGCCGGGCCCGGCACGGTCGTCCTCGCCGGCCGGGCGGAGGCAGGGGCGCTCACCGTCACCATCCGCCACGATACCACGGTCACCAGCGGCGGGATCCGGTACCGGCTCTACTCTACTTACTATCACAATTCCGCACTGACGGTGAGGGCGGGGGAACGGGTTCGCGTGGGACAGGAGATCGCCAGGGTCGGCAATACCGGTCGCGCGACCAACGATCACCTCCACCTCGAGCTGTCGGCGTCGCCCACCGACTCGTTGCGCGCGATCGTAGATTCGGCGCAGCGCTTCCCACCGTACACCACCAATGCCGAGCTCTGGATCGAGCCGCTGCCGGGCACCGGTATCGTCGCGGGCCAGGTCTTCGGCGCGGACGGCGCGCCCGTGAGGCAGGCCAGGATCTATGGCCTCGTGAAGCGCGCGCCCACCGAGACTCCCTTCTCCTTTGCCGAGACGTACGGCGACAAAGGCCACTCGCACCCGCTGTACGGCGAACACTTCGCAGTGGGCGACGTGCCGTCCGGCACTTACGTCGTCGGCACCGAGATCGGCGGCAAGCGGGTGCTCCGGCGTGTCACCGTCGCTCCCGGCAAGCTGACCTGGGTGGTCTTCACGCCCTGATGTTCATCGAGCTGACCGATCATCTCCGCTGCCCCGCCGATCACGAAGAGAGCTATCTCGTTCTCCTCCCCGGCCGGATGGAGCACCGCTCCGTGCTCGAGGGCCGGCTGGGCTGTCCGGTCTGCGGCCGTACCTACTCGCTGACCGAGGGAGTTCTGGAGCTGGGGGGCGGGGCACCCCAGCCGCCGGCCTCGACGCTCCTCGAGCCCGAGGCACTTACGGCGCTGGTGGGCCTGAGCGGACCGGGCGGTTACCTGGTGCTGGTGGGGAGGCCGGCGGCGCGGTGGCGCGAGGTGGGGGAGCTCAATCCTGGAGTCGGGCTGGTCGCGGTGAACCCGGGCGCGGAGGTGGTGGACGAACCGGGTATCAGCGTGCTCCGAAGCGGCTCGCTTCCGCTCAAGTCACGCTCGATGCGGGGCGTGGTGCTGGGCAGTCCCTACGGGAGCGACCCGAGCTGGGTCAGCGATGGAGCGAGAGTGGTGTTGCCGGGCCTGCGGGTGGCTGGCGAAGGCCGAGTCCCCGAGCCCACAGAGATCGATCTGATGGCGACGGCGGGCGGGGTGTGGGTGGGCACCCCCCGGCACTGACCGCCGGCCGATCACTTCTCGAGGTAGAGGGCCTCGATCGCGGGACGGTTGTGCTCCTCCACCACCCGGCGGCGCACTTTCAGCGTCGGGGTCAGCTCTCCCGCCTCGACCGTAAAGTCCTTCGGCAGGATCAGCAGCTTCTTCGGCATCTCGAACTGCGCCAGGTCCCGCAGTGTCATCCGCACCTCGCGCTCGATCTTCTGACGCACCTCGGGGTGGCCGAGCAGCTGCGCCAGATCGCCGTCGGGGAGTCCCTTGTGCTCTACCCAGCCCTTCACCTGCGCGGGGTTGGGCACCACCAGCATGATCGGAAACGGCCGCCGGTCGCCGATCATCACGGCGCTGGAGACGAACTTGCTCGTCTTGGCCAGGATCTCGATCGGCTGGGGGGCGATGTTCTTGCCGCCGGCGGTGACGATCAGATCCTTCTTCCGGTCGGTGATGCTCAGGTAGCCGTCCGCGTCGATGATCCCGATGTCGCCGGTGTGGAACCACCCCTCCTCGTCGATCGCCTCCGCCGTGGCCTCCGGCTTGTTGAAATAGCCGCACATCACGTTGGGGCCCCGAGTCACGATCTCCCCGTCGGGCGCGATGCGGATCTCCACTTCCGGAATCGCCTTCCCCACGGTGCCCAGACGATGGTTCTGGAAGGTGTTGACCGCCATCACCGGCGAGGTCTCGGTGAGGCCGTACCCCTCCAGGATCGGCAGACCCGCCGCGTAGAAGAAGCGCGCGATGTCGGGTGAGAGCGGCGCCCCGCCCGAGATGAAGAAGCGGATGCGCCCCCCGGTCCGGGCTCTGAGCTTGGCGAAGACCAGCCGGTCCGCCAGCGCCCGCTGAAGCCGGAGGGCCCGAGACACCGGCCGCCCCGCGATGGTCGCCTCGGCCCACCGCTCGCCCACTTCCCGCGACCAGGCGAAGATCCGCTTTCGAAGCGGGGACGCCGTCCGCACGTTGTCCAGCACTCTGGCGTAGATCTTCTCGTAGAGCCGTGGCACGGAGGCCATCAGATGCGGCCGGACCTCCTGCATGTCGGCCGGCACCGTGTCGACGCTTTCGGCGTAGTTGATCACCACGCCCGCGTGGAACATGCAGTAGTGACCGAACATCCGCTCGAAGATGTGGGAGAGCGGCAGGAAGGAGAGGCATTCGTCCTCGTCGGTGAAGCTGAAGAGGGCGACACAGTTCGTCACGTTGGAGGCGATGTTCCCGTGGCTCAGCATCACGCCCTTCGGATCGCCGGTGGTGCCGGACGTATAGATGAGCGTCGCGAGATCGTCCTCGACCACCTCGAGCGCCGACGCCCGCCAGTCCGGGTGCCGCTCGCGGGCCGCGCGCCCGCGCTCCAGCACCTGCTCGAAGCGGATGACGCCAGCGCCGGTCGCGGAGTCGTCGAAGGCGATGACGTGGGCAAGTCCGGAGAGGCGGTCGCGGATTTGCGTGACCTTCTCCAGTTGCGCCGCGCTCGAGACCAGCACCGCGGCAGCACCGGAGTCGCGGAGAATGTATTCGGCTTGCTTGGCCGGGAGGGTGGGGTAGATGGGGACGTCGGTGCAGCGTGCCGCGAGGCAAGCGTAGTCCGCGATCGCCCATTCGGGCCGGTTCTCCGAGAGGATCGCAACGCGGTCGCCCCGGCGGACCCCGAGCTCCTGGAGGCCGATGCTCAGGTCTTGCACCCGTTCGGCCATGTCCCGGTAGCCGATGGTCATCCACCGGCCCGCCCGCTTGGACCGAAGCGCCGCTGGCCGGCTCCCGAGGCGGTCCATCGCCTCGAAATAGAGGTGATTCAGGGTCCGCGGCGTGGCGCCTCCTATTGAAACAGCACGATGAAACGCTGGCCCGAGCCGGGCACCGCCGCGCCGCGGGTACGGTTCGCCCGAACCTCCACGATCGCGGTGTCCGGCGGTATCTGCCCCGTGACCATGCTCAGCGCGATGGCGGCGGTGCCGTCGGCGAGGGTGCTAATGGTGTCGCTTTGCACTCCGCCCGCCAGCTGCACGACCGGAACGGCGCCGGCAACCGGCTGGGTGATCTCGTAGATCACTGGGCGGGAGCCGACGGGGCCGACCGGAGCGCGACTCTCCAACCGGACCACCAGGTTGGCGACGACCGGCGGGTCGGCCGCGATCGGGATGACGAAGACGGAGTCGCCGACGACGATGATCGTGTCGGCGGGAGCGAGGAGAGTGAAGGTGATCCGCTCGGAGGTGAGGGAGCCGACGGCGGCCTGCACGTCGCCGGTTCCCGGTGCGACCGCGGTGACGAGACCCGTCGCGTCCACACTGAGCGCGGCGGCGCTCGCCAGCCATTCGATCGCGGCGTCCACCGCTTGGCCATCGGCGTCCAGGGCGCGCGCTGAGAGTTGGGCCTGTTCGCCGATCTCGAGAGTCAGGAGCTCCGGGGCCTGGATCTCCAGCGCCACCACACCGCCCTGACCCTCCTCCAGGCTGCTGCAAGCCGCGGCCGCGAGGAGCGGGAGCAGGCGCGCCCAGCGCCTCACAAGGTCTCCTGGGCTGGGCTGCTCGCGATGTCCCGCAAGGCGCCCTCCGCGTGTCGGATCCACCGCTCTGCGTCGGGGCCCTTGGGCGGTCGCGCCAGAAACGCTCTCAGGTGCTCGGCGGCCTGCTGAACGTCCCCCCGCTTGAGCAGAAGGAAGGCGACCCCGTAATGGGCACCCACCAGGCTCGCGTCCAGCTCGAGGGCGCGCTTGTAATGCCGGATGGCCTCCTCCGGCTGGCTGGTCTTGGTAAAGGCGATGGCCATGTTGAGCAGGATGCGCGAGTCGCTGGGGTTGTCCCGGAAGGCCAGGCGGTACGAGGTGAGTGCCGCCTCGAAGTCGCCCTGCCGTTCCAGCGCCAGCCCCTCGTTCAGATAGTCGAGCCGCTGCGGCTGCAACGTCTCGCGGGATTCCTTGCCGAACATGCGTCGCCAGAAACTCATGGGACGTTGGCTTCTCCGAGCAAAGTCAAACGGGGACAACGCGTTGGGCTCCCGGCGAATCTAGTGATCACCAACGGTCATCGCAACGCGCGGCGGCGGTTGCCGCGCCTGGGCATCCGGCGTAGGTTGGGGACAGCTCAATCAGGAGGCAGGCATGCGCCGCAGCCAACCGCCCGCATCGAAGGGCGTACTCGAGGTAGACTGGCCGTTCTTCGGTGAACTGTGTCGGGCCCTGGCGCTGCGGGTGGCCCGGGACTACGAGCCGGAGATCGTTCTGGGAATCGCCAAGGCCGGCGTGATTCCCGGAGTCGTGGTGGCGTCGATCCTCCAGACGGAATTCACGTCCATGGCGGTCACCCGGCAGGAGGCAGGGGCCCAGCCGGTCCTGGTGTCGGGACCGCCGCCCACCATCCGTGGCCGCCGCGTACTGGTGGTCGACGAAACCTGCGACACCGGCAGCACCATGAAGCTTGCCCTGAGCGAGATCCGCGCGCTCCATCCCGCCGAGGTCCGCTCTGCGGTCTCCTTCAAGACCGGGGAGTATGCCCCCGATTTCCACGCCTTCGAGACCGACAACTTCATCATCCTCCCGTGGGACCGCGAGATCGTCCAGGGCGGCGAGCTGGTCATGCGGCCCGACTACGCGGCCCGACTCTGATCCAACTGCAACCCCCGCGGGTCTGAGACCGTCTAAGCAGGAACCTCACTCCGGAGAGACTCCGATGCAGGTCCTGCCGACACTGGTCCTGGGCTGCCTGTTGATCCTTCCCACGACTGCCCCGGCCCAACAGGGCGAGCGATATACCCTGGAAGGTGAGGAAGTGGCCGTCTACAACGTGGCCGGAACCCTCACCGTGGAGCCTGGCACCGGTGCCGTCTCGGTGGACGTGGCGCGTGGCGGAGCCGACGCCGCCAAACTGCGGGTCGAGCGCGGCGAACTGGACGGGGGGGAGACGCTGCGGGTGATTTACCCGGCCGAGTCGATCGTCTACGCCGGCATGGAGTCCGGCTCGTCCACCACGCTCAGGGTCCGCGAGGACGGGACCTTCGGCGACGGTGATTCCCACGAATACCACCGCGGCCGCAAGGTGAGGGTCTCGGGTCAGGGGGACGGGCTCCGGGCCCACGCAGATCTGAAGGTGCGGATGCCGGTGGGGGATCGGGTCTCGCTGTATCTCGCCGTGGGCAAGGTCTCGATTACCAACGTGAACGGAGAGCTGCTGGTGGACGGGCACTCGGCCCCCATCACCGCCTCCGGGACCAAGGGTCGGCTGGTGCTCGACGTGGGGTCGGGATCGGTCAAAGTCTCGGGGGCCGAAGGCAGCCTGAACGTGGACACGGGCTCCGGGCCGGTCGAGGTCTCGGGCTTCCGCGGCGGCGAGCTCACCATCGATACCGGGTCCGGCGGAGTCACCGGAAGCGAGCTGCGGGCCAGCCAGATCCAGATCGACACCGGTTCCGGCGATATCGAGCTGACGGCCGTGACCGCGCCGGTGCTCACGCTGGAGACGGGAAGTGGGAGCGTGGGGGCCGACTTGCGGGGCCTGGTGCGGGAGCTGGCGGTCGAGACGGGCTCGGGCGACGTCTCGGTGCGGGCGCCGGCATCGCTGGCGGCGGAGATCGAGATCGAGACGGCCAGCGGGGGGATCGAGACCGACTTTCCGCTTCAGGTGACCCGGCACTCCCGCGATCACATCGTCGGGCAGATCGGCGCCGGCACCGGAAGGGTTGCGATCGAGACCGGGTCGGGCGATGTGCGCCTGCTCAAGAGCCCGAACTGATGCCCAGCGCCTCGGCGTAGCCTGCGCCCTGAGCCATCCGGTCGTACAGGGTGCTCAGGGTTTCGGGCGAGCCGGCCAGGAAGCGGCAGCGCGCGTCCCCCCGCGACCGGCACTCCACCTCCATCACGGCCACCAAGCCGTCGGACAGGCGTCCAAAGAAGTCCGCCAACATCCCGCAAGTGAGATGGCAGGACGGGAATTCGCCGCCCCCCGTCTCGACCGATTCCGCCCACTCGGCCGAATCCAGGGCGAGGACCGAGTCGCCGAGCGGGCTCGCCTCCAGCCGGCCCCATCCTTGATCGAAGAAGAAGGCGGACAGTGTCTCGCTGAGGAAGGCGGCGTCGAGCTCGCCGGGGTCCTCCACGCCACGAGTGGCGACCAGCCATTCCCGGAACTCGCCGTACAGCTCCTCGCCCCCCGCGAAGCCCGCTTCCTGGAGGTAGGCCGAGGCCTGGAGTCCGGTGTCCCGCTCCAGCGCGGAGCGGAGCTGGTGCAGCACGCGGCGTCCGAGCCGGAGGCCACCGTGATGGGGACGGGAAAGATCGGTAGTCATGGGCGATGGGGTTGAGGACGCTGCATCTTAGGACCCGCGACCGACGCGACGCAAGAGCTCGCCTTCGTCGATCACCTCTATGCCGAGCTCCTTCGCCTTCTCCAGCTTGCTGCCGGCCTCCTCTCCCGCCACGAGCGCGTCCGTCTTCTTGCTGACGCTTCCCGCCACCCGGCCGCCCGCGGCCTCGATGAGGCTGGCCGCCTCGGTGCGCGAGAGGGTGGGCAGGGTGCCGGTCAGCACGTAGGTGCGTCCCGTGAGCGCTCCGTCGCCTCCGGCGGCGCCCGGTTCGCTGAAGGTGAGCCCGGCGCGCTCCAGCCGGCCGACCAGCTCGACGTTCCGCGGTTCGGCGAAGAAGGCCACGACCGCGGCGGCGATCGTCGGGCCGACGCCGGGAACCGCATTGATCGCCTCCTCCGACGCCAGCATCAGCGCGGGCATGGTGCCGAACCGGCGAGCGAGGAGAACCGCGACCGTCTTGCCGACGTGGCGGATCCCGAGTCCGAACAGGAGGCTCGAGAGCGGGCGACTCTTCGAGGCTTCGATCGCGGCGACGAGCTGCTCGGCAGACTGTTTGGCGAACCGGTCCAGCTCGACCAGCTGCTCGCTCCGGATCTGATAGAGATCCGCCACGTTGCCGATGAGCTTGGCGTCCAGCAGCTGACGCACCCGCTCGTAACCCAGGCCGCGGACGTCCATCGCACCGCGCGAGGCGTAGTGGACGATGGACTCCAGGATCCGCCCTGGGCAGGACGCGTTGGAGCAGTAGCGCATGACCTCGTCCGGCGGGCGCTCCACTGCGGTGCCGCAGGCAGGACATCGGTCAGGCATCCGCCAGGGTGCCGATCGCGACTTGGGATCCACGCCCTCCAGCAGCGGGCGGACCACCTGGGGGATCACTTCCCCGGCGCGAATCACCTCGACCCGGTCGCCCTCCCGGATGTCCTTCTGGGCGATCAGCTCCTCGTTGTGCAGTGTGGCCGCGCTCACGGTGACGCCGCTTATCAGGACCGGCTCCAGCGAGGCCCAGGGGTTGAGGGCGCCGGTGCGGCCCACGTTGATCTCGATGCGTCTCACCCGGGTCACCGCCACCTCCGGCGCGAACTTCCGGGCGATCGCCCAGCGCGGCTCCCGGCCGCCGACGACGCCCAGCTCGGCATGCAGCCGAAGCCGGTCCACCTTGACGACCACGCCGTCGGCCTGGAAGGGGAGGTGGGGCAGGAGCTGCTCGAACGAAGCGACCTTCTGCTGTACCCCCTCCAGTGTCTCGAAGCGCTCGCGGTGGGGTTCCACCTGGAAGCCCCAGGCATCGAGCAGGTCGAGGACCTCCGAATGGGTACTCGCGGGAAGCGCGCCCTCGATCGGCTCCACCGAGAAGGCGAACATCCGCAGCCGTCGCTTGCGGGTGAGGGCCGGGTCGAGCTGGCGGAGGCCGCCCGCGGCGGCGTTCCTCGGATTGGCAAAGAGCGGCTCGCCCTCCTTCTCCCGAGCTTCGTTGACCCGTGTGAAGCCGGCGTAGGGCAGGTAGACCTCCCCCCGCACCTCCATGAGCTTCGGCCATCCCCGGCCCTTGAGCGTGAGCGGGACGTCGGCGATGGTGCGGAGGTTGGCGGTGACGTTCTCGCCGATCTCTCCGTTACCCCGGGTGGCGCCGACGGTCAGCCGGCCCGCCTCGTAGGTCAGGGTCACGGCGGCGCCGTCGATCTTGATCTCGGTGGTGTATCCGGCCGCTCGCACCTCGGGGGCCAGACGCGCGTTCCGCTCCTCCCAGGCGGCGAGCTCGTCGGCCGAGAAGGCGTTCGCCAGTGACAGCATCGGTCGCTTGTGGCTGTATTTGGCGAGGGCGCTGGCGACGGGGGCGCCTACCCGCTGGGTGGGGCTGTCCGGGGAGAAGACTTCAGGGTGCGCCGCTTCCAACGCCTGCAGCTCGCGGAAGAGCCCGTCGTACTCGGCGTCGGTGATCTCCGGCGTGTCCAGAACGTAATACGCGTAATTGGCGCGTTCGATCTGCTGCCGCAGCGAGGCCGCCTGGTCGGCCGCGCGAGAGCTCACCGCGAGGCGGCCTCCTGGCTGAGAACGGCCTGCGCCACGCCGGAGAGCCGGCTGATCTCCGCGGAGGTGTCCGCGGTCTGGTCGGGGTCGTCCTCGAATCCCGCCCGCGGGGGGTAGGCCGACAGCAGGTTGCGGAGAAATCCGATCAATGCGGCCTGCTCCCGCTCACGACGGCGAAGCGCGCCATTCTCGCCCCGCTGCTGGCGCAGCTTCTCGAAGCGGTGCGCATTCCGCAGCGCCTTGGCGGTGAGGTTGGCCACGACCTGGCAGAACTGGAGATCCGCGGCGGAGAAGGCCGGCCCGTCGCGGAAGGTGCGCAGCAGAATTGCGCCGATGGCCGTGCCCCGCCAGGAGATCGGGATCGCGGTAATGGCCTTCACCCGGCGGGCGGTGAGCGAGCCTCGTGCGGGGCTCAGCGACGGATCGGTGGCGGCGTCGGCGATGTAGACCGTCTCCCCGGTCTGGATCGCCCGGCGGAGCTCCGGGTAGCGCTCGAGGTCCACCACGTAGTTCCGGATGCCGGGATCCTCATAGCTCGCCACCAGGCGGACGCGGCGGCCGCCGCGTTCAGCGAGGAAGATCGAGCAGCGGTCGAGGCCGAACGTCTCGCCCAGGCGGAGCGCCACCGACTGGACGATGTCCGCGAAGTGCAGCGTGCCGCTGATTTCCTGAAGAATCTCGATCACCGCGAGGAGATGCTTTCGCTCCTGCTCCAGCGCGCTGAGCCGGGTCTGCAGCCGTTCGACCTCATCGAATGCCGGTACCGCCGTCATAAGAGTATCCAGGGTAGGATGGTCTAGGCTGATAATAAGGCTCTGGCGGCGGGGCGAAAGCCGTGAATCAACCTGCAGTCCGGGTGTCAAATCCCTGGGCTGTCACGATGGTTGACGCCACCTCCGGCCCGGCTAGGTTGCACCGGAGCCGGCCTAGGTCTTGTCCGCTATCCGCTTGGCCAGCGCGGCTGCTCGCTCTCGATACACCGGATCCAACAGTTCCCGGTCCGGCAGCGCCTCGATCCGGTCCAGTTGATCGCGCGCTTCCTGGTACCGTTTTCGGTCGGCGTAGACCCTGGCCAGCTCCAGGCGATGATAGATCCTGGCGGGGTCGAGCTCCACGGCTCGCTGCAGATTGGTGATCGCCGCCTCCCACGAGGCCTGGCGAAAGATGCCGGCGCCGAGAAAGCTCTTGGCGAAAAAGCGGCTCAGCCCGGAGAGGCGCATGATCTCCGCGTTCCACCGGCCGAGGATGTGGTACGCGCCATCGTGGTCGGGGTCGAGCTCGATGGTCCGGAGCGCCTCGTCGCGGATGACCTTCGCGCGGCGGATCCGCTCCTTCTTCCCCATGGTGAGCGAGGCCCGGCCGACGGTGGCGGCGACGGCGAAGTGGCCCTCGGAGCCCATCGAGTCGGCCGCCACCGCTCGGCGGGCCAGGACCTCGGCCCGGGCGTAGAGCGAGTCGCGCTCCGCGCTCTCGAGACTGTCGGGGATCTGCTCGCCCTGATCCAGCAGCGCGATGGCGGCCCGCCAGTTGGCCGCATAGTCGGTGGAATCCATCGCGAGCGCGGCATCGAGGTGGGCCAGTCCCGTCCGGAGGTCGTGCGCGTCGATCGCCGCGGTGGCCATGGCCACGTGGTCCGCGACCGACTGACCCGCCAGATGGGCGGGCAGAGCGAGCCAGAGCAGACCGGCAGCGAAGAACCGAGCGAGCATGCGGGCGACCGTTTCGGGAGAAGACTTCGAATGGTGATTCCCTCGTTGATCCAGCACAAGCGGGACGGGAACGCCATCGCTCCCGAGGACTGGGCGCGCCTGGTCGCGGACTACACCGCGGACCGGATTCCCGACTACCAGATCTCGGCGCTGCTCATGGCGGTGGTGTTCCGCGGTCTCGCGCCCAACGAGCTGGCGGCGCTCACCGACGCCATGCTCGCCTCCGGCGACCGGCTCCGGTTCGAGGGGTTCGCCATGCCCCGGGTGGACAAGCACTCCACCGGCGGCGTCGGCGACAAGGTCTCGCTGCTTCTGGCGCCGATGGTGGCGAGCTGCGGCGTGGCAGTCCCGATGATGTCGGGTCGCGGCCTGGGGCATACGGGCGGCACGTTGGACAAGCTGGAATCGATCCCCGGGTTTCGCACCGGCCTCTCGCTCGCCGAGGCGCGGGCGCAAGTCGAGCGTCTCGGCTGCGCCATGCTGGGTCAGACTCCGGAGATCGCGCCCGCCGACCGGAAGCTCTACGCGCTGCGCGACGTCACCGGCACGGTCGAGTCCATCCCGCTGATCTCCGCCAGCATCATGTCGAAGAAGCTGGCGGAGGGCCTCAACGGGCTGGTGCTCGACGTGAAGACCGGCAGCGGGGCTTTCATTCCCGATCCGGACCGGGCGGTGGAGCTGGCCCGCACGATGATCGCCCTGGGTGAAGCCCGCGGCTGTCCCACCGTCGCCCTCCTCACCGCCATGGATCGGCCCCTCGGACGGGCGTGCGGACACTCGCTCGAGGTCGAGGAGGCCCTGGAGGGGCTGCAGGGCAGGGGACCGGAGGACCTGATGGAGGTCACCTATGCGCTCGGCTGCGAGATGCTCCTGCTGGTCGGCGCGGCCACCGACGTCGGCGACGCCCGCCGCCGGCTGGAGGAGTCGGTCTCGTCGGGCCGCGCGCTCGAGACCTTCGGCCGAGTGATCGAGGCGCAAGGTGGCAACCGCGCCGTGATCGACGATCCCGCGATCCTTCCGCAGGCGGGCGCGGTCGAAGTCTTTCGGGCTCCGCGCGGTGGCGTGATCCAGACCGTGGAGCCCCGACGGATCGGGCGCGGCATCCTCGCGCTGGGGGGTGGCCGGGTGAGGATCGAAGACGAGGTCGACCCATCGGTGGGATTCGTGATCACCGTGAAGCCGGGTGATGTGGTACGCGCGGGCGATCCGGTGGCGTCCGTCTTCGCGCGAGACGCAGCCGGCATCGCCGATGGCCTCTTGGCGCTAGGCGAGGCGATCTCGATCGGCGACGAAGGGCGCCTCACCCCGCTGATCACCCATCGGATCACGTCGCGGGGCGTCGAATCGAAAGCGGCGGCCGGCTGAGATGCCATTGTTCACCGGCCCAGTGCCCACCATCATCCTCGCGGGAGTGCTGATCGTGGCGCTGGTGCTCTGGCTGCGGCGAGACCGCCGCTATCCGGGGCCCCGGCTGCACGGCGCGGACGAAGTCGATGAGGAGGAGCTGGCGGAGGCCGAGCGCGAGGTCCGGGAGCTCGAAGCGGGACACATGCCGGACCAGGAGAGGCTGGGGGATGACTGGGGGCCGGGGACCGGCCGGCCCCGTCCACCCACCCGGCTCTGATCGGAGGACTGGCTCATGGAGATCCCGGGAAGTTTGCCGCCAGGCGAGGTCACGCGACTGCTCGAGGCCGCCGAAGCGGGGGACAGCGACGCGCTCGACCGCCTGGTACCGCTGGTCTACGAGGATCTCCGGCGCATGGCCCACCGGCAGCTCGACCGAGAGGGCGGCGGCCACACGCTCCAGACCACGGCACTGGTTCACGAGGCCTACATCAAGCTGTCCGGGGGCGGGTCCGTGAGCGCCAGCAGCCGCGCGCATTTCCTCGCGATCGCCGCCCGGGCGATGCGCCAGGTCCTGGTGGACTATGCCCGCCGGCGGAAGGCGGCGAAGCGGGGCGGCGGAGTCATCTCCGTGACCCTGGGGGACGAGCCGCAGCCCGCCGACGCCTCCGCCGAAGACCTCCTGGCGCTCGACGAGGCGCTGGAACAACTCGACCCCCGGCAGCGCCAGGTGATCGAGTGCCGCTTCTTCGGCGGCATGGAGGAGCAGGACATCGCGGCGGCGCTCGGCATCTCGGAGCGCACCGTCCGCAGGGATTGGGTGAAGGCCCGCGCCTGGCTCTACAAGGCGCTCTATCCCAACGCGGATCTCTGAGCCGCGACCCGGCGTTCAGGACGGAGGCCGGTCGATGTCCACGGCGATGGTGCGCCACCTCCCCTGATTGAAACGCAGGACACTGAGCGCGCATCGGGTGGCATGGCCGATCAGGATCGCGATCCAGATGTCGATGGCGGCCAATGTGCCCGTCTGCTGGATGACGAAGCAGATCCCGAGCGGCACGATGACCTGCGACACGATCGAGATGTACAGCGGGCTGTTGGTGTCTCCGGTGCCCTGGAGGCCGCCCGTGTAGGTGAGCGCTGCGGCGATGAACAGTCCGGAAAGACTGAGGACCCGAAGGAGCTGCACGCCGATCTCGATCACCGCCGGGTCGTTCATGCCGAAGATGGCGAGCAGTTGCCGCGGCATGAGCAGGAAGAAGCTGCCGATGACCGCCGCCGCCGCGACACCGTAGCGGGCCGCGAGGTGTACCGCCTTCTCGGCCCGGTCGGGATGCCCCGCGCCGAGATTCTGACCCGCCACCGCCGCGGCCGCGCCCATGAGCCCCACCGACGTCCAGGTGATCAACGAAAACAATTGCGTGTATCCGATAGCGAATGCCGCCTGCGCGGCTGCGCTCTGCGCCAGCGAGCCGATGAAGGCCAGCATGAGCACCCCACCCACGTTCATCGCGATCCCCTGGATGCCCGAGGGGAGGCCGAACCGGAAGAGCGACCGAATGATCGTCCAGTCCGGACCGAAGCCCTGGCCGCGCGGGAACGAGACCACCCATCCGCCGCGCCAGAGCTTGACCATTGCGTAGAGCCCGAGGAGCCCGGAAGCGATCACCGTGCCCATCGCCGAACCAGCGGTGCCGAATGCCGGAATGGGGCCGAGCCCGCGGATCAGAATGACGTTCAGCACCAGATTCAGCACCGTCATCGCGATGCCGAGGACCATCGGGGTCCGCGCGTCCCCGGCGGAGCGCAGCGCGCCGCTCAGCATGTAGAACACCAGCATGCCGCTGATGAACAGGAACATGATGCGGAGAAAGGGCAGGGCCTCGGCCTTCACTTCCGGCGCGGCGTTCACCAGATCGAGCAGCGAAGGCGAGAGAAAGTAACCGAGCGGCGCCAGCACCAGCAGCGAGATGCCGATCGCCGTGAGGAACGCCTGATAGACCGTCCGGTCCACCTTGTCCGCTTCCCCGGCACCGGCGAAGCGGGCGACGAGCACGCTCATTCCCGTGAAGAGCGAGTTGACGAAGATGATGACCACGATGATGATCTGCCACGACACGCCGATCGCGGCGTTGCCGGTGAACCCGACCAGGTGGCCGACCAGCGCGTGGTCCACGATACCCTGGAGCCCGCCGATGACGTTGGTGATCATCGTCGGCCAGGCGAGCTTCCAGACCGCCGAGCGAAGCGGGCCCTCGACGATGGAGCGGTCGTAGCGCGGTTTGTCCGAAGGGCCGGGAGGTTCCGGATTTGCGTCGGCGCCCTGGGGGGTGGCCGGAGAGGTGACGTCCGTCATTGCAACGCAGGCATCAGGCGCACTCTAGGTTGCTGTGAAGGTCGAAGGGTAAACCGGCAGGGCGAAGTCCCAAACCGGCGAGCCTATTCCGGCTATACGCGCTAGGTTGTGCCGATGCTTCAGCTCGAAGACGACCACCTCTCCCGCGTGACTGCTCGGCGGTCCCTGGCCTATCGCCCTCCATTCGACTGGGGCAGTCTGGTCGGCTACCTGGCCGCGCGCGCGACACCTGGGATCGAGGCGGTCGACGCCGGCGGCCGCTACTGCCGGAGCATCCGCCTTCACGGCCACTTGGGATACGTCGCGGTAAGTCCCGCTGCTGCCGGCGACGGCCTCCTGGTCGAGCTCTCGCCGGCGCTACTTCCGGTCCTGGTTCCGCTTCTGGCGCGCCTGCGCCGGCTGTTCGACCTCGACGCGGACCCGATCGCCGTTTCGGAGCACCTCGGTGGCGATCCGGTGCTGGGACCGCTGGTGGCGCGGCGGCGTGGGCTCCGAGTCGCGGGCGCGGCCGACGGCTTCGAGCTCGCGATGCGAGCGGTGCTGGGCCAGCAGGTCACGGTGCGGAGCGCGACCACGCTCGCCGGGCGGCTCGCCCGCCTTCTCGCCGAGCCCTTGCCGGGCGCTCCACCGGCGCTCGCTTACCTGCCGATCTCGGCCGAGCGCGTGGCCGGCGCGAGCCTCGCGTCCATCATCGGGATCGGTCTCCCTCGCGCGCGTGCCGAGTGCGTTCTTGCGCTCGCCCGCGCCGTGGCGGACGGTGAGATGCCTGAGCTCGTGAGCGATAATCCCGTTGAGGACCCGGCGTCGTTCGGGCGGCGGCTCCGGCAAGTGCCGGGGGTCGGCGCATGGACGGCCGAATATGTCTTGATGCGGGCGCTCCATTGTCCCGATGCGTTTCCCGAAGGCGACATCGCTCTCCGGAAGGCGATGGGCGGCATCGCCCCTGCCCGGCTTCGCGCCGCGGCGGAGTCCTGGCGGCCTTGGCGGGCGTACGCGGCTCAGCACCTCTGGGCAAGTCTCGGCGACCCGGCTAGGCAGTGATCATGGACGTAGCCGGCTCCCCCCCGGGGTGGCCGCTTACAATAGCGTCGTTTGGTCGAGGCCAGAATCGACACGAAGAGGGCGGCCTCCGTTGGGGGCCGCCCGCTTCGCTACGGGGAGGCGGTCGCGTCTACGCGGCAGTGCAGCGGCGCGCTGCCCCGGTCCGATCAGACGTCCAGATTAGTCACGTACTTCGCGTTCCGCTCGATGAACTGCCGCCGCGGCTCGACCTCGTCGCCCATCAGCTCGTCGAACAGCTTGGATGCCTCCACCGCATCCTCCATCGTCACGCGGAGGATGGTCCGCTTCTCCGGATCCATGGTGGTATCCCAGAGCTGGTCCGGGTTCATCTCACCCAGACCCTTGTAGCGCTGGATATTGACGGTGCCCTTCCCGTCGCTGCCGGTCAGGCGCTTGCTGTACTCCTCCCGCTCCGCCTCGCTGTAGGCGTAGAACACTTCCTTGCCCTTCGCGACCCGGAACAGCGGCGGCTGCGCGATGTAGACATAGCCCGCCTCGATCAGCTCCTGCATCTGCCGGAAGAAGAAGGTGAGCAGCAGCGTCCGAATGTGGGCCCCGTCCACGTCGGCATCGGTCATCAGCACGATCTTGTGGTAGCGAGCGTCTTCCAGCTTGAAGTCGTCCTTCACGCCCGTGCCGATCGCGGTGATCATCGACCGGATCTCCTCGTTGCTGAGGATCTTGTCGATCCGGGCCCTTTCCACATTGAGGATCTTGCCGCGGAGCGGCAGGATCGCCTGGAACTCCCGCTTACGTGCCTGCTTCGCGCTGCCGCCGGCCGAGTCGCCCTCCACCAGGTAGATCTCACACAGCGCAGGGTCGTCGTAGGAGCAGTCGGCCAGCTTGCCCGGCAGGACGGCGTTCTCCAGGCCCGACTTCTTGCGGACGAGGTCACGCGCCTTGCGGGCCGCCTCGCGCGCCCGGGCGGCGCTCACGGCCTTCTCGATGATGTTGCGGGCGACCGGAGGGTGCTCCTCGAGGTAGTTGCCGAGGTGCTCGTTGACCACAGTCTTCACGATCCCTTCGACCTCGGAGTTGCCCAGTTTGGTCTTGGTCTGACCCTCGAACTGCGGCTCCATCACCTTCACGTGGAGCACGCAAGTGAGCCCCTCGCGGATGTCTTCCCCCGAGAGCGTGAAGTCCTCCTTCTTGAGGAAGTCGCGCCGCTTGGCCACATCGTTGATCGTGCGGGTCAGCGCCGACTTGAAGCCGGTGAGGTGGGTCCCGCCCTCGTGGGTGTTGATGTTGTTGACGAAGGTGAAGGTGTTCTCGTTGTACCCGTCCTCGTACTGGAGGGCGATGTCCACCTCGACGTCGTCCTTGGTCGCGGTGAAGGCGATCGGCTTCGGGTGCAGCGCCTTCTTGTTCCGGTTGAGCCACCCGACGAACTCGATCAGCCCCCCCTTGGCGAAAAACGTCTCGGTCTTGGGCTGCTCCCGCTCGTCCTTGATCGTGATGGTGACGCCTCGGTTGAGGAACGCGAGCTGGCGGAGCCGGTCGGCGAGGGTGGAGTAGTGGAACTCGAGAACGGTAAAGATCTCGGGGTCAGGCTTGAACCGGATCGTGGTGCCGGTGCTCTTGGTCTTGCCCAGGATGCTCAGCTTCTTCGTGGTCTTGCCGCGGACGAACGCCATGTGGTGCTTGCTGCCGTCCCGCTCGACCACCACCTCGAGCCGCTCGGAGAGGGCGTTCACCACCGAGACGCCCACGCCGTGCAGGCCTCCCGACACCTTGTAGCTGTTCTTATCGAACTTGCCGCCCGCGTGCAGCACGGTGAGCGCCACCTCGACCGCCGGCAGTTTCTCGGTCGGGTGTATATCCACCGGAATCCCCCGGCCGTTATCCGACACGGTGATGGAGTTGTCCGCGTGAATGGTGACGTTGATGGTGTCGCAGTGCCCGGCCAGCGCTTCGTCGATCGAGTTGTCCACCACCTCGTAGACCAGGTGGTGGAGCCCGTTCTCGCTGGTGGACCCGATGTACATCCCGGGGCGCTTGCGGACCGCGTCCAGGCCTTTGAGGACCTGGATCGCGTCGGCTTTGTACTCCAGTGTGCCCTCGAGGAGGGCGGCGTCTCGCTTGGCCATAGGGCTCCGTCGTCTAGGGCTGGGGCCGGTCGATCGGACCGGGCATCCAGCGGATTTCCTTCACCCGTCCCTGCCGGCCGTCATTGAGCCGGGCCAGGATCCGGGGTGTCATGAGGCTGAGCTCGTTGGCCCAGGCCGCGGTGGCGACCCTGACGCGCAACACGCCGTCGGGGGTCACCGAGTCGGGCGCGGTCACCGCGGCGATCTGCGGCCCGACCAGCTGGGGCCACGCTTCGATCACGCCGGCCTGCTGAATCCGCTTGGAGAAGCCGGAGCGGCGCAGGTAGCTCGCCAGCGCGTCGGCGATCGGCGAAGGCGGGCGCTTGTCGGTCATGCGAGGGGGCGGGGGGCCGCCACTCTGCCGTCCGTCACCGACCAGACCTCCAATCCCAACCCGCGTGGCAGCTCCTCCCGCCGGGGCGCCGTGAGGAAGACCTGCCGCTGCTCCGGGCCGAGCAAGCGCGCCGCCAAGCGGCGCCGGCGCTCGTCGTCCAGCTCGGCGAACACGTCGTCGAGCAGGAGCGCGGGCTCGGTTTCGCGCGCCTCGCACAGCGTCGCCAACTCCAGGAGCTTGAGAGCCACGGCGGCGCTCCGTTGCTGGCCGGTCGACCCGTACTCCCGAATCGGTCGTCCCCCGATCTCGAGCACGAGATCATCGCGGTGGGGTCCCACGGTCGAGGCGCGGCGGGCGCGGTCCGCCGCCATCGCCTGGCCCAGCGCCTGGGTCCACGCGCCCGGATCGGCCAGCTCCGGCGATCCGCGGTAGGTCAGACCGGCGACCCCCTGCTCGCCCAGGCAGTCGAACTCGGCGGCGAACCGCTCTCCGGCATGCCGCGCCCAGCGCTCTCGCGAGGCGACGATTTCCGCGCCCGCCGCGGCGAGTGGACCGTCGAAAGCCCAGGCCAGCTCGGAACGGCCCTGGCGGAGCGCGCTGTTCCGCTGGGCCAACGCCGCGCGATAGCGGGCCAGCGCCCGGAGATATCCCCGATCGGCCAGCGACAGCAGCCGGTCCAGGTACTGCCGGCGGAGGACCGCCGGACCCGACGCGAGGCTCACGTCACCGGGAAGGAATACCACCGCTAGCCAGCGTCCAACCGCCTCGGTGAGTCGCTCCGGCTCGCCGCCATCCAGGAGGATCCGCTTCCGGCGCCCGGCCGGCAGGTACCCGGCGGCGAGCGTCGCGACTGCGCATTGCTCGACCCATGCTTCGACCTGAAATCCGGGAGAGCCGAAGCCGGTGACCTCCTGATCGGGCGCGCCCCGGAACGACCGAAAGAGCACCGGGTAGTACACCGCCTCGAGAAAGTTCGTCTTGCCCTGCGCGTTGGCACCGAGCAGCGCGAGTCCCCGTTCGGGAACGGCGCAGTCGAGATCCGCCAGATTCCTGAACCCCCGAGCCACCAGACGACGGAGGCGCACTACTGGATCGTGAGGCGGCGCGTGACGGTCAGACCGACATTGCCGATCAGGTCCACGCCGAACACCCCCACCGTGATCGTCCGACCGCTCAGCCCGAATGTCGGAAGGCTGATCGAGAAAGCCACGGTGTCGGCGCCCGCGCCCTCGTGCGGGAGGTAGCTCAGGTCCGCGCCCTCGAGGTCGATGAAGACGGAATCCACGCCGGTGGTGTCCACCGCGCGGATGCCGATCACGAAGGGATCTCCCTCCGTAAGCGTCGTATCAGTGGAAGGCGGACTGATGCGGCTCATCGGCCCCAATCGATCTTCGGGATTGGGCTCGAACACCAGCCGCTCCCGCTCATCGCACCCGAGGAGCAGCACGGCCAGAATCCCCCACACGAACTTTTCTGGCATCTGGGAAAAATAACCGGGAGCGGGGGCGAAATGCAGGTCCGGAACTAGACTTACGCCCCCTTGAAGTCGGGCTTTCGCTTGGCCACGAACGCGGCAGTCCCCTCCCGCATGTCGGCCGTTCCGGAGAGGAGGCCGAACAGGTTGGCCTCGAGCAGCAATGCCTCGTCCGTCCCGACATCCAGGCCGGTGTCTACCGCCTCCAGGCAAGCCCGCACCGCCAGCGGGCCGTTTTCGAGGATCGAGTGGAGGATCTCTTCGCACTCCTTCAACAGCCGGTCCGCCGGCACGACCCGGTTCACCAGTCCGATCCGGTAGGCCTCCTGCGCGTCGATCATCTGGCCGGTGAGGAGCAGCTCCAGCGCCCGGCCCTTGCCGACCAGCCGGGGCAATCGGACGGTTCCACCGTAGCCCGGGCCGATGCCCAGCTTCACCTCGGGCTGGCCGAAGCGCGCCTGTTCGCTCGCGACTCTTAGATGGCAGGCCATCGCCAGCTCACAGCCGCCACCGAGCGCAAATCCGTTCACGGCGGCGATGACCGGCTTGCCACACCGCTCCAGACTGCGGAAGACTCGTTGCCCCTGGAGCGCGCGCGCCTTGCCGTCCACCGGTCCTTGCGCCGCGATCTCCCCGATGTCCGCGCCGGCCACGAACGCCTTGGGACCGGCGCCGGTAAGGATCGCGCCGCGGATCGCCGGATCGCTCGTGATCCGGCCGGCCGCTTCTCCCAGCTCTGCTATGACGGCGGCGTTCAGGGCGTTGAGCTTCTCCGGGCGATTGACGGTGACGGTGGCGACGGCATCTCGCATCTCGAAAAGGAGGGTCGTGTAGGGCATGATCGTCGGGGCTCGGGTCGGAGGGATTCGCGTACCGGATAAGAGTATCTTCCCCCCATGCAACTTCCCAATCCCATCGCCTGGACCTCCGCCGGCGCGATTCGACTGCTGGACCAGACGCTCCTGCCGGCCGAAGAACGCTACTTGACGCTGGATTCCGTGGAATCGGTGGCCGAGGCGATCAAGGCGCTGCGGGTGAGGGGCGCGCCGCTGATCGGCATCGCGGCCGCGATGGGCGTCGCGCTCGCGGCGGCGCAGGGCGGCGGCCGGGAACAGGTGCGCTCGGCCGCGAGGGCGCTGGCGGCGACCCGGCCGACGGCCGTAAACCTGCATTGGGCGCTTCGCCGGATGGAGCGCCGCGCCGACCAGGCCACGATGGCGGGCGAGGATCTGGCGGATGCCCTTCGTGCCGAGGCACAGGCCATCTGGGACGAGGACCGCGCGATGTGCGACCGAATCGGCTCGCTCGGCGCTCCGCTCATTCCCGACGGCGCCACAGTCGGGACGATCTGCAATGCCGGCGCGCTCGCTACCGGTGGGATCGGCACGGCGCTCGCGCCCATCTACCATCTCCACCGTCTGGGGCGCGGTCCGCGCGTGGTGGTACCGGAGACCCGACCGCTGCTGCAGGGCAGCCGGCTCACCGCCTGGGAGCTGAGCCGCGCCGGGGTGCACTGTACCCTCATCGCCGACGGGATGATCGCGAGCCGCCTCCGGCTGGGAGACGTCGCCTGCGTGCTCGTGGGCGCCGACCGGATCGCGGCCAACGGAGACGTCGCCAACAAGATCGGCACCTACGGGCTGGCCCTCGCGGCGAAGGCGCACGGCGTGCCGTTTTATGTCCTGGCTCCCACGTCGACGATCGACCCCGCCGTTCCCGACGGCGGCTCGATTCCGATCGAGCTCCGCGCGCCAGAAGAGGTAACCGAGTGGCGTGGCATTCGCGCGGCGGCCGAGGGCGTCTCGGTCTGGAATCCCGCCTTCGACGTCACGCCGGCCGAGCTGGTCACCGCGATCGTGACCGACCGCGGGGTGGTGCCTCCGGGCCAGATCTCCCGCCTCATGGATTGATGCCCTCGATCCTGGCCCTGGACCAGGGCACCACCGGCACTACCGCGCTCGTCATCCATCAGGACGGCTCGGTGCTCGGCCGGGGCTATCGAGAGTTCACCCAATATTTTCCGCAGCCCGGGTGGGTCGAGCACGACCCCGAGGAGATCCTCCGGGTCTCGCTCGAGGCAGTGGCCGATGCGCTGGCCTCGGCTGGGGAGCGACCTGCTGGGCTGGGTATCACCAACCAGCGGGAAACCGTGGTCCTGTGGGACCGCCGGACACTGGCGCCGGTCGCGCCGGCCATCGTCTGGCAGGACCGGCGGACCAGCGTCCGCTGCCGCGAGCTCCGGGAGTCGGGCGCTGAGAAAGTGCTGCGGGAGCGCACGGGGCTGGTGGCCGATCCCTACTTCTCGGCGACCAAGCTCGAGTGGCTTCTGCGGGAACCGGAGATTCGCCGCCGGGCCGGCAGGGGCGAGCTCGCCGCGGGCACCGTGGAAAGCTGGCTGGTCGCCCGGCTCACCGGCGGCCTGGTCCATGTGAGCGATCACACCAATGCCAGCCGCACCCTGCTCTACGATCTGCGGGATCGCGACTGGCATCCGGACCTGCTTCGGATCTTCGGGATTCCGCGTGAGCTGCTTCCCGAGATCGTGCCGTCGTCCGGAGTGGTAGGCGAGTGCGACTCCTCCCATTTCGGCATCGGGCTCCCGATCGCCGGGCTGGCCGGCGACCAGCAGTCGGCGCTCTTCGGCCAAGGCTGTTGCAGTGACGGGTTGGCTAAGAACACCTACGGCACCGGCGCGTTCCTCCTGGTGTACCGCGGTGACCGGCTGCCGCAGCCGCCCGATGGCGTGCTGGCCACCGCGGCATGTGGCCCCAGCGGAGAGCCCGCCTACGCGCTCGAGGGCAGCGTCTTCATCGCGGGCGCGGCGGTCCAATGGCTGCGCGATGGGCTTGGCATCATCGGCTCGGCGGCGGAGACCGAAGCCCTCGCCCGGAGCGTGGCAGACACTGGAGGGATCACGTTCGTGCCCGCCTTCGTGGGGCTCGGCACACCGCACTGGGAGCCGGAGGCGAGGGGGACCATCACCGGCATCACTCGCGGGACGACACGGGCGCATCTGGCCAGAGCCGCGCTCGAGGCGATCGTGCACAGCAGTGGCGAGCTGCTCGCGGCCATGGCCGAAGCCGACGGGGTGCGAATCCCCGTGCTCAGGGTGGACGGGGGTGGAGCCGCCAACGACTGGATGATGCAGCACCAGGCGGACATCCTCGGCATTCCGGTCGAGCGACCCAACATGGTGGAGACAACCGCGCTCGGCGCAGCCGGCCTCGCCGGCCTCGCGCTGGGTGTCTGGAGCAGCAGCGTCGAGTTCCTGGCCGGTCGCCGATTCACCCGGTTCGAGCCGCGAATGGACGCCGGGGAGCGGCGTCGCCGGCTGGACGACTGGCAGCGTGCGGTAGGGACAGCGCTGGCCTGGGCCCGCCGGGAGCCGAGCGGGCCTTGATCCAGCGGCGCGGCAGGAGAACTTTCACCTTGAGTACCTCGACCCTCGCGGGGGACAGTCCATGAAGGCAGGTCACAAGTTCCTGATCGGCGCCGGGATCATCGTTGCCAGCGTCGTGCTCCTGATTGCGCAGGGCGTGAAGGAGACAGGGGTCTACTTCCTCACCCCCAGCGAGCTGGCCGCCAAGACCACGGCCGACCCGACGTTCTACGACGTCGGCCTCAAGATGGGCGCCAAGGTGGTTCCCGGGTCGATTCGCCGCGACGACGGAAACCGTCAGGTAGACTTTCAGGTCAGCGATGGTGTTCAGAGCTATCCCGTGACCTACCGCGGCCTGGTGCCCGACACGTTTACCGATGCGAACGACATCGAGGTCATTGTGGAAGGTCGGCTGGGCCGGGACGGTGTGTTTCACGCGACCGAAGTGCTCGCCAAGTGCGGTTCCCGCTACGAGGCCGCCTACAAAGAGGCGAAGGCGTAGCGCCCGATGACGCTCCTGGGACAATTCTCGCTTTGGGTCGCATTGTTGCTGGGGGTGTGGGCCGCGTTGGTCTCCTTCTCCGGCCGCTGGCAGACTCGGCCGCAGCTCGCCGACAGCGTCTCGGGGGCGGTGTACGGCATCTTCGCGGCACTGGCGGTCGCCTCCCTGGCCTTGTGGAAGGGTCTCGCCGGTCACGACTTCAACATCGAATACGTCGCCGCCTATACCTCCCGCAACCTGCCCCCGGGCTACATCTTCTCCGCGTTCTGGGCGGGCCAGAAAGGGTCGTTGCTCTTCTGGGCGGTCGTGCTGTCGCTGTTCGGGGCGCTGGCCCAGCTGCTGACGTCACGGCGGTACCGGTCGCTGCTCCCGTACGTCGGCGGCGTCACCTCGGCGGTCATCGCTTTCTTCGTCTGCACCATGCTCTTCGCCGCCGACCCGTTCGAGCGGCTGGCCTTCACCCCTGCGGATGGCCGGGGACTGAACCCCCAGCTGCAAAACCCGGGGATGATGATCCATCCCCCGATGCTCTACCTCGGCTACATCAGCCTCACCGTCCCGTTCGCTTTCGCCGTGGCCGCCCTCCTCTCACGCAGCCTCGATGCCAGCTGGATCCATGCCATCCGTAAATGGACCCTGGTAAGCTGGCTCTTCCTCTCGATCGGGATCACGCTCGGGATGTGGTGGGCCTACGTCGAGCTGGGATGGGGTGGGTATTGGGCGTGGGACCCGGTCGAGAACGCAAGCCTGCTTCCCTGGCTCACGATGACGGCCTTCCTGCATTCGGTGATGATCCAGGAGAAGCGCGGGATGCTCAAGCGCTGGAACCTGGGACTCATCATCGGCACGTTTCTGCTCAGCATCTTCGGCACCTTCATCACTCGCTCGGGTGTGATCGCGAGCGTGCACAGCTTCACCCAGTCGAGCGTGGGGTACTTCTTCCTCGGCTTCCTTGTGGTCTCGGGAATCCTCTCGTTCACGCTGCTCTACACCCGTTGGCCGTCGCTCAAGGCAGAGGTACAGCTCGAGTCGGTGCTGAGCCGGGAGGCGGCGTTCCTGTTCAACAATCTCCTGCTGGTGGGAATCGCGTTCTCGGTGCTCTGGGGAACGCTCTTCCCGATCCTCTCCGAGCTGGTTCGTGGGAGCAAGATCACCGTCGGTCCGCCGTTCTTCAATCAGGTGAACGTGCCCCTCGGGCTGCTGCTCCTGGGGCTCACCGGCATCGGCCCGCTCATCGCCTGGCGAAAGGCGTCGCCCGCGAATCTCAGGCGACAGTTCACCTGGCCGGTGACGTCCGGGGTCGTGACTTTCGCGGTCCTCTTCGGGGCGGGGGCCCGGGATTTCTATGCGCTCATTGCGCTGGGCCTTGCCGGATTCGTGGCCGGCACGATCACGCAGGAGTTCTACCGCGGTGTGCGCGCCAGACAGCGGATACACGGTGAGTCGGCGCCGATCGCCTTCGCGCGGCTGGTGAGCCGGAATCGACGCCGGTACGGCGGCTATTTGGTGCACACGGGCGTGTTGATCTACTTCGTCGCCTTCTCCGGCATGGCGTTCCGGCGGGAGATCGAGGCGACGCTCAAGCCCGGCGAGTCGGCCACGCTGGCGAGCCCGTTCGGCCACACCTACACCCTGACCCACATGGGGGTGTCGCAATTCGAAGCGCTCAACCGCATCGTAAGCGCGGCGACGATTTCCGTGTCGAAGGACGGCCGGTCGATGGGCCTGCTCACGTCGGAGAAGCGGCAGCATGTGGACAGCTTTCGCCGCCCCACGTTCGAGCCGTCCACCGAGGTCGGCATCCGAAGCAACCTTCAGGAGGACCTGTACATCACCTTCGCCGGATCGGTGGGCGGGACCGAGGAGGCCGTGTACCGCTTCACCATCAATCCGCTGGTGTGGTGGGTCTGGTTTGGCGGGTTCGTGCTGGCGTTCGGCGGCGTGGTCACCATGTGGCCCGGCGGTGGCGCCACGCTGGCGCAGCCTCGGCGAGTGCAGTCCGGGCGCCACGGGGTCCTCGCGGGCATGAGTGCGACCGAATGAGCGCCTTGTCGCGGCGCGGCTTCCTCGGCCGACTCGGCGCGGCGGCGGTGCTGCCGATCCAGGGGCAGGACTCGCTCTCGGGCAGGGGGGCGCTCGGCACGCTCCGCGATCCCGCAGCGGCGGGACGATCGCGCGCGCCGACCGAGCTGGCGGACTACGACGAGCGGATCAAGTCGATCGAGCACCGCCTGGCGTGCAGCTGCGGCTGTACCCTCGACATCTTCACCTGCCGCACCACCGACTTCACCTGCACCTACTCGCCTCAGCTGCACCGAGAAGTGGTGGAGCTGGACCGAGCGGGGAAAACGGCGCGGGAGATCCTCGACCTCTTCGTGGAAAAGTACGGTGAGAAGGCGCTGATGGCGCCCAAGGCCGAAGGCTTCAATCTCTGGGGCTACCTCCTGCCTGGATCGGCGATCCTGGTGGCGGGTGGGGCCCTGGTGGCGGTGCTTTCCCGCCGTCGCGCCGCAGTGGTTGGTGGGGGACCTCTTGAGACGAGGGAGCCGCAGCCGAACGTCGGAAGGCCCGAGCCCATGTCGACCTCGGCTTCGGCGTCGCCCGAGGAGATGGAGCGCCTCCGGCGCGCGCTGGCCGAGGTGGAGGACTGATGCTCACTGAGGCGGTTGCCGCGGCGTTGGTAGGCGTGCTGGCGCTCTGGCTGGTGCTGCGCCCGCTGCTGGGGCCCCCGCCGCTGCCCGATCTGGTGGAAGAGCCGGTGGAGCAGGACGAGACCCCGAAGGGCGTGGCGCTGTTGGCGCTCAAGGAGATCGAGTTCGATCGCGAGACCGGCAAGCTCTCCGACGCCGACTACGGGTATCTCAAGGAGAAGTACACCGCCGAAGCGCTCGAGGCACTTCGAACCGAGGATGGGCCGGGAGTGGCCGGAGATGTCGAGGCCCTTATAGCTGATCGGGTGCAGGCCCTTCGCTTCGCTGTGGCGGCGGCGCCGCCCGGCGCGCCGACCTGTCCTTCGTGCGGCCCGCGACCGGAGCCCGACGCGCTGTTCTGTTCGACCTGTGGCGGCACACTGCCCGCCCCGACCGAGTGCGCTCGTTGCGGCGCGGCGCTCATGGCCGACAGTCGTTTCTGCGAGGGCTGTGGGAGCCGAGTGGCTGCCTGAGCGGCCAGCTCGGCGGTGCGCCGCCGGCTCAGATCCGAAACCGTAGCCCGACGCCCACGAAGACCGTCCGCAGCCCCCGCAGGTCCGATACCTCCCCGATGTCGGTGGCGTCGATCGGATTTCCCGACAAGCCCACGCCGATCCTGTTCTCCAGCTCTACCCTCCCCAATGGGACGCGAAGCACCAGCCGTCCCTCCGCGCCGCCACGTATTCGGGTATCGCCGTCCACCGCCCACAGGTCGAGCGTGGGCGCCAGGGCTATCGCGATGATCCCGCTCCCGGCGGCCGCGACCTGCCGGGCGATGCCAAGGGCGAGCCGGTAGCGGGTGACGTCGGACGTCCGATCCTGAATGGAGATCGCGTCGTTTGCCGCCTCGATGTGCCCGCCCGCCCAGCCGATCTCGAGGCCGATGGCCCAGGTGCCGTATGTCCGCCCTGCCGAGAGCTGGACTGCCGGCCGCCCGGCCGGCCGCACCTCGGCGGCCACGCCCGGCACCGCCTCGCTGACCGCGATGTGCCCGAATCGGACGGCGTCCAACCCGCCGCCCAGGTGCCAGCCGGTGCTCTCGGCTGGCGTCTGGGCGGCGATGGGCGGAGCGGCCGCCAGGAGGGAGAAGAGGATGGAGGGGCGGAGCCGCATGGACGGTCCCGGGTAGGTGGTGGAGCGCAAGGTGCGACACGACCGTCAACCGATCGTCAACCGGAGGGCAGCGCTATTTCATGACCAGCTTGATCCAGCCGTTCGTCTTGTTGCCGTCGCCCTTGATGATCCAATTGCTATTGGGATACGTCTCACCGACGACGCTGCTCTCGACCGCGTTTCCCACCAGCTCGTCGTTGGTCTTGATCAGGGATGCCAGCGCCTTGAGGATCCGCTGAAGCGCGTTGGCCCGCTTCCAGATCCGCTGCAGCGTCCCACCGGTGCTGTCCCGTCCGCCGGTCAACAACGGGTAGGCGGCCTCGACCGCCTTCACCAGGTTCGAGAACCGGGCCGGATCGGTCTTGATCTGGCACGAGGTATCGTCGTCCTCGATTACGAAGACGCGGAGGTTCTGGTTGGGATGCGCGCTCTTGTAGTTGTTGAGCTGGGTCTGGTTGATGAGCAGCACCTCGCCGCTCCAGTCAAGCGAGTTCTGGTCGAAGCGGTAGTAGCCGGCGGAGGGCTCCGCGGCGCATGAGTAGGAGGTGAGCGAGTCGGTGGCGCCCGCCTGGCCGAGCAAGTGAATCTCGATCTCGGGCGCGCCCTTGACCCAGCTCTCGAAGGTCTCGACCAGGTGGGAGTTCGTCATGTACAGCCCCGGTGGCGACGTGGAACCTCCGCCGGAAGAACCACCCAGCAGGTCCGGCCCCGCCGCGGCTCGGTCGAAATCGGTCTCTACGGGCACCAGGGCGAGCACGGGAACGGTGGGCGGGCTCGTGGGGCTCAGCACGAAGCGTTCGCCCTTCGGGGAGAAGGCGACCGGCGGCTGACGCTCGTCGCCGGTGGTGGCCACCAGGATGCGGTCGTCTCCAGTCCAGGCCGCGCGGTGCGCCGGCACCGGTAGATACAGCTCGAGCGCTGGTGCGCGGCGCGCGTCGACCTGCACGACGCTGCGGCTCTCGCCGGTCAATCGTGCTACCTCACTGGTGGCGCGGCCGTGCGACGAGGTGAGGTAGCGCTGGAGATGCAGCTTGCCCTCGCGGACGGGAGAATGGTCGAGATCCTGCTTGAGCTGGGCGCGGAATCGATTGTCGGCCAGCGCCAGGGCGATGCGTCGGGCCAGCCGCTCCCGCGCGGCCGCCGGCGCGTCGCGACTTGCGAGGGCGACATCGTCGTGAGGGTCCGGGCTGGTGCGATCGGTGCAGCCGATGAGGGCGAGAACCGCGGTGACCGCCGTAATGCGTGTGGTGCGGGACATGGATCCTCCTTGGGGGTTCGCGCGCGAACGTGGCGCGAGGTTCCAATGGCGCGCCCAAGGTAGGCCGTGCGTTGTGGAGTGCCGGGACCGGGTTTATGCGAGGGAGAACTGGAAAGGGCGGGGATGTGTCCTTGGCTGTCAGGCCACGTTGCTCGCGGCGATCCGGGTCAGGGTGAAGCCGGCGGCGGAACCAGCGCGACGATCCTCAATGGCCCGCCGCTGCCGCCCCTGATCTTCATCGGCAGTGCCACCACGAATGCGCCGGTCGCAGGCAGGCGCTCGAGGTTCGCCACGTTCTCGAACGCCGGAATGTTCTGGGCCAGGAGGATCCGGTGCGTGTCGAACGTCTGGGATTGCCCGTAGTCGATGCTGGGCGTGTCGATCCCTACGGCCTTTACCTGCCGCTCGGTCGCCAGCCAGCGGGCGGCGGACGAGTCGATGCCGGGGAAGTGGAGCTCCGCCACCCCGGCGGGACCGGTCTTGGTCGTGCCGAGGTAGCGCGCCTTGTCGGGCCAGCGGGTCGACCATCCGGTGCGGACGAGCACGATCGTGCCGTTGGGGATCCGGCCGTGACTGCGCTCCCACTCCTCGAGCGCGCCCACGTCCAGTCGGTAGTCCGTGTCGGCCTCCGCCTTCGCGACCACGTCCACCACCACGGCAGGCCCCACGAGCCGGTCCAGCGGCACCTGATCCGCCGTGTGCCTGCCCTCGGCGAAGTGGATCGGCGCATCCAGATGGGTGCCCCCATGCTCCGAAGTCGAGAAGTTGTTGGCGGCGTAGTAAAAGCCGGCGGGTGTGGTCTCGGCCGAGACGACCTCGAGCGTGAACGGCTTCGCGGTGGGCCAGTAGAGCGTCTCGGAGGAGAAATCGTGCGACAGGTCGACCCAGGTGCCCGTGCTGAGCAAATCGGGCGGCGCCGCGCGAGCGGGCCGTTCCTGAGGGCGGCAGGCGGCAGCGAGAAGAACCAGCAGCAGGATGAGCCGATGCATGAGACCACCACGATAGCGGAAGGCCCAACATGCGCACCCCACCGCCGAGCCCGCAAGGCTCCCGGTGTTTAGCGGCGCACGGCTCCCGCCGTCGCGGCCCGGGCGGCTTCGAGAGCTCGCTCGACACCCCCCGGCGGCACGTCGAGATGGGTCACGGCCCGCACCGTGGTGGGGCCGATGACGCTGAAACGGACACTGTGCGACGCCAGAGTGCGGGCCGCGAATTCCTCTCCACTCAGCCCGGTGCCACGGACGTCGAAAATCACGATGTTGGTCTCGACCCGGCCCGCGTCCACCGCGATCCCCGGCAGCTCGGCCAGCCCGGTGGCGAGGCGCCGCGCGCGCTCGTGGTCCTCCGCGAGCCGGTCCACATTGTGACGGAGAGCGTAGATCCCCGCTGCCGCGATGATGCCCGCCTGTCGCATCGCGCCGCCCAGCCGCTGCTTGAAGACCCATGCCTCGTCGATGAAGGGGCGCGACCCGGCCAGCACCGCGCCCACCGGAGCGCCGAGTCCCTTGGTGAGGTCGATCCAGACCGAGTCGAAGTGCGCCGCGAAGGCCTGCGCCGACGTGCCGCTGCTCACTACGGCGTTCATCAGCCGGGCGCCGTCCATGTGGCGGGCGAGCCCGGCCTCGCGCGCCGCAGCGCACACCGCCTCGACCTCGCGGATCGGCCAGCAGACCCCACCCACGATGTTGGCCGTCTGTTCGATGGAGACCACCCGCGTCCGTGGCATGTAGTGGACGGCGGGCCGCACCGCCTGCCGAACCTGGGTGGCGGTGAACATCCCCCGCGGGCCCGAGAGCGGCCGGAAGATGGCCCCGATGAGCGCGGCGGCACCGCCCGCCTCGTACAGCATCGGGTGCGCCGTCTCGTGCAGCAGGATCTCGTCGCCGGCGCGGCAGTGGACGGAGAACGCCACCTGATTGCACATCGTGCCGGACGGCAGGAACAGCGCGGCCTCCTTGCCGAGCAGGTCCGCGACCATGTCCTGGAGGCGATTGACGGTGGGGTCCTCGAACTGCTGCTCGTCGCCGACCTCGGCGTCGCACATGAAGCGCCGCATCGCGGCGCTGGGGCGGGTGACGGTGTCGCTGTAGAGGTCCACCGCGATGGCGGCCACACTCATTCCACGCCGCCCGAGGTGATCTCCATGTGCTCGATCCGCTGCGCACTGAGGCGTAGGGGCAGGATCGTGGCACCGACAAGAATCAGCACCACCGCCCCGCCCGAGACGAGGAGCTGGGGCGTGAGGCCGAGCTCCTGGCCCCGGTGGTAGGCCCGGAGCTGTGCCGCAACCGGCTGAGCCTCGAGCATGATCACCAGCGCGAGCAGGCTCAGGCTGGCCATCATGTAGATCACCCCGCCGAAGCTGGTGGGAATCTGCGCCGCGTTCTCGGTGCCGAACTGCGGGTAGAAGACGCCGAAGCTGAGCGCCAGCGCGCTCGAGGCGAGAGTATACAGCAGGATGGTGCCGACGCTCACCGCCATCATGAAGGCACCGGCCTGCAGCAGCCAGTTCGTCAACACCGTGATGATGAAGGCGAGCACCAGCAGCGGCACGGTCCCCGTCCAGTACTTGCTCCACAGCATCGCCTCGGGATCGAGCGGGCTGGAGCGGAGCAGCCACATCTGCCGCCCCTCGAGCGAAACGGCGGGGAAGATGAAGCGGGCCGCCACCGCGGCCAGCACGAAGCCGGCAAGACCGAGGTTCAGGAACGAAATCACGATGACGAGGCTGAACGGGATCCGCTCGCCGGAGTGAATCGGCAACGACTTGATGTTGAAGATGTAGATCAAGAGCAGCACCGCGAGCAGGATCAGCTGGCTCCACTGGGTGTTGTCGCGGAAGAAGAGCCGCAGGTCCTTATAGATGAACTCCCGCTTGGCCACGGGCACACTCTTGAGCGCCGCGCCGAGGGGGCCGCGCAGCGGCCGGCGCACCTTTCGCCCCGCGCCCTCTTGGGCCTTGGAGAACCCGGAGTGGAACAGGCGGCGATGCACCAGCGCGCCGACGGCCACCGCCGCCAGCGCGGCGCCCCACAGCATCACGACCGGCCATGGGTCCGCAATTCGGAGGAGCCAGTTCATGATCATCTCCGCCGTCCACTCGCTCGGCAGCAACGGGCTGGTCGGGGTGCGGAGCTCGGCCAGGTAGTCCACGAAATTGCGGAAGCCCTCGGGGCGGGCCAGCTGTTCCGGTCGCATGAACCGAAGCAGAATCACCGCCGTCACCAGCCCTCCGAGGCCGACCAGGCCGAGCAGCTCGCGGGTGCGCCGGGCGGGGAAGACGTTCACCAGCACCATTGTGAAGATCGTGCCCACCACCGCCGGCAGGATCAGAAACGGGACGACCGCCGCCAGGGCCACGAACGGAAACAGCGGCCCCCCTGAATACACGATGCCGTAGGCCGTGAAGATCGGAATCGCCAGCAGCGCGACCATCCAGGAGGAGTGCACGACGGTCTCGCCCAGCTTGGCCAGGTAGAGGCGGAGACCGCCGACCGGCGCCGCCACCAGCAGGTCGAGATCCTTGGCGAGGAAGAACGTCGAGAGCGCGGTGATGATGTTGGAGAGCAGCAGGATCGAGTGGAAAGCGAGGAGGATGATGCCGAGCACCTTGCCGGCGAGCAGGTCGCCGATGTCCGCCACGTGCTGGATGTAGCTGAGCACTCGGAAGGCGATGCCGAAGATCGCGGCCCAGAAGAGCCCGCCGGCGACGACGAACAGGAGCAGCTTGACCCAGGACCCGCTCCGCTCCTCCCGGAGCCGGGCACCGCGCGCCCCGCCACTTCGGCGTGAGCAGGGTCCAGATGCCCGGCTGTGACCGCTCCGCTTCCACCTCAGCGCTCGAGCACGGCGTCGAGCCGATGGGCCCGGTGGCCCCCGGTGAGCTTGAGGAAGAGGTCCTCCAGGCTCATGTCGCCCGACTCGGTCTGCTGCCGCAGCTCCGCCATCGTGCCGTTGGCCGCGATCTTCCCGCTTGAATACGATCGCGATCCGGTCGCACATGACCTCGGCGACCTCCAGCGTGTGGGTGCTCATGAGCACGGTGCCGCCCCGGTCCACGAACTGCCGGAACAGGTCCTTCAGCAGCCGCGCGCTCTTCGGATCGAGCCCGACCATCGGCTCGTCCACGATGATCAGCTCGGGGCGATGGACCAGCGCCCCGCAGATGATGAGCTTCTGCCGCATGCCGTGGCTGTACGACTCGGTCAGCTCGTGCTTCCAGGCGGCGAGATCGAAGATCTCCAGCAGCTCGTCGATCCGCCGCTCGACTCCGGCGCCGTCCTGGCCGTACAGCGCGGCGGCGAAGCGGAGGAACTCGCCGCCGGTGAGCTTGTCGTAGACGAACGGCCGGTCGGGGATGAATCCGATGCGCGCCTTGGCCTCGAGCGGGTGGCGTAGCATGTCCACCCCGCCGACGTGCACCGATGCCGCTGGTCGGCTGGAGGATGCCGGCGATCATCCGCATGGTGGTGGTCTTGCCGGCGCCGTTGGGCCCCAGCAGCCCGAACAGCTCGCCTCTCGGAACCTCGAGCTAGATCCCGTCCACCGCGGTGAACTTGCCGTAACGCTTAGTCAGGTCGGTCAGCCGGATCACGCCGTCCTCCGTACGATGGCTTCCACCGCGTCCCGATCCTCCTGTCGTTCCACCACGATACAGAGCTCGGATGGGTTGTCCACGGCGCCGGGCCGCGGAAAGGTCTCTACCAGCAAGGTCGCGGACTCCTCCAGGCTGAGCTGTCCGGCGTCGGCGCCGACGAGAGGGGCGCCGATCCGCCCCAGACCCCAGGCCCCGGCGCGCTGCCAAGCGGAAACCAGCGCGCGCCGTACGGTGGTCCGCTCGACCGGACGAGGTGGAATCGCCGGATCACGACGTGGATCACGAATGGCGCCACGAGATCGCCGCCTCCGGTGACGACGGCCGCCCCCGCTTCCAGCGGCGTGCTCACCCGGTGCTGGTCGGCGAACCGGGCCCCAGCCAACTGGTCGAGCCGCGAGGCGGCCGCTGCCAGCGGCTCGAGCGCCTCCCCGGCCGGCCGCAGCACCGCATCCACCCGGAGCGAGGCGAGATCGTCCACCACCACTGTGATCACGAGTCCTGCAGCTCTCTGCTCCGCTGGTACATCTCGCGCGCCTCGTCCGGCCGCCCGAGACGGTCGAGCACCCGCCCGCGCAAGTGATAGACCCTGCCGTCCCTCGGTGTGGCCTCGAGTGCACGATCCAGCGCTGCGTTGGCCCCGGCGAGGTCGCCCAGCAGGTTGAGCGCCTCGGCCAGGTAGTAGAACACCCGCCCGTTGTCCGGCTGGTGCTCCAGGGACTTGGCGAAGTGTGTCGCCGCCTCCGACGCGAGGCCTTTGCGCCAGTAGAGCTGGCCCAGCTCGAAGTGGGCCGGACCATGGGATCGCCTGCAATCGCAGGACGGCACGGAGGTCGGCTTCCGCCTCGCCGTAGCGGCGCAGGCGGCCCAGCAAGGCGCCGCGCAGCAGGAGGAGCTCGGTCTGGTCCGGAGTCCAGCGCAGGCCGACCGAGAGGGTCTTGACCGCCTCCTCCAGCTGCTCCCCGCCGCTCGAGCAGGCGGGCGAACAGGAGCCGGCCCTCCACGTGCTCCGGGCTCGGCCGCGAGCAGCTCGCGGTAGAGCGCCGCGGCCTGATCTGGCGACGTGGCGGCAGCCCGCGCGCTCGAGCAGCAGTCCGGTCGCGGCGCCAGCGTGTTCGTTCTGGGGAGGTGGTCATGAGGGCAAGTGTATGGTAGAAGCAGGGCAACGCAAACCGGAACCCGTTGACCCTCGGCGCCGGCTTCGGGTACCTTTCGGGGCTATGGCTCAGGAATACCTGGTGGTGCGGGGCGCCCGCGAGCACAACCTCAAGAACATCTCCGTCGCCATCCCCCGCAACCGGCTCACCGTCATCACCGGGCTCTCGGGCTCGGGGAAGTCCTCGCTCGCCTTCGACACGATCTATGCCGAGGGGCAGCGGCGCTACGTCGAGTCGCTGTCGGCGTACGCCCGGCAGTTCCTCGGGCTGATGGAGAAGCCCGACGTCGACGCGATCGAGGGCCTCTCGCCCGCCATCTCGATCGAGCAGAAGACCACCGGCCAGAACCCGCGCTCCACCGTCGGTACCGTCACCGAGATCTACGACTACCTGCGGCTGCTCTGGGCCCGGGTCGGCGTGCCCCATTGCCCCAACGACGGCACCCCGGTCACCCGGCAGAGCGCCGCGCAGATCACCGAGACCGTTCTCGGCTGGCCGGAGGAGACCCGGATCGAGGTCCTCGCGCCGATGGTGCGCGGCCGCAAAGGCGAGTTCCGCGACCTGTTCGAGGACGTTCGCAAGCGCGGCTTCGTTCGGGTCCGGGTGGACGGCAAGACCTACGACCTCGGCGAGGTCCCGACCCTCAATCGTCGGCAGAATCACGACATCGCGGTGGTGGTGGATCGGCTGGTGGTCCGCGCCGCCGACCGCGGCCGGCTCAACGACTCGATCGAGACGGCGCTGAAGACGGCGGATGGCTTGGTCGAGATCGTGAATCATGACTCGGCGGAAGGTCGGAACGTCGGAACGTCGGAAGGCACTCGGCCGGTCGCGTCCGCCGTTCCGCCGCTCCGTCGTTCGGTTGTGTTCTCCGAGCGCTTCGCCTGCCCGGTGTGCGGACTGTCGCTCCCCGAGCTGGAGCCGCGCCAGTTCTCGTTCAATTCGCCGTTCGGCGCCTGTCCCGACTGCCACGGCGTGGGCACCCGCCGCGAGGTCAACGCCGACCTGATCCTGGGCGACCCGAGCATCTCGATTCTCGAGGGCGTGATCCTGCCGTGGGGCGAGCCGTCCGGATACCTGCGGAAGGTGGTGCTCCCTACGCTCGGCCAAGGCGTTCAAGTTCGACCTCAACGCGCCGTGGGGCGAGCACAGCGAGCCCGCCAAGCAGGCGCTGCTCCATGGCGCGCCGGGGCGGTTCAAGTTCCAGACGGAGGGCGCGCGCGGGCACGGCGAGTACGAGAGCGAATGGGAAGGCGTGCTCCGGAACGTCGAGCGGCGGTACCGCGAGTCCTCCAGCGACGCGGTCCGGGCGGCGCTCGAGGAGTTCATGATCGAGCAGCCGTGCCAGACCTGCGGCGGCAAGCGGCTCAAGGCGGAGAGCCTGGCGGTGCTGGTGTCACGGGCGCAGCATCGGCGACGTGGTGGACCTGCCGGTGGAACGGGCGCTGGAGTTCTTCGAGGACGTCCCGCTCAGGTCGGACGGCCGCCAGGGCCTCGATCCCGAGATCGCCGGGCCCATCCTCAAGGAGGTGGGCGACCGGCTGCGGTTCCTGCGGGACGTCGGGCTCGACTACCTGACGCTGGGCCGGGGCGCCACGTCGCTCTCCGGCGGCGAGACGCAGCGCATCCGGCTCGCCACCCAGATCGGCTCCCGGCTGGTCGGCGTGCTCTACATCCTCGACGAGCCGAGCATCGGCCTGCACCAGCGCGACAACGAGCGGCTGCTCGGCACGCTGCGCGGGCTGCGCGACCTGGGCAACACCGTCATCGTCGTCGAGCACGACGCCGAGACCATTCGAGGCGGCCGACCACGTGATCGACCTCGGGCCGCGCGCGGGGCGGTTCGGCGGCGAGGTGGTGGCCGAGGGAACGCGTGGAGGACATCCGGCGAGCACCCGACCTCGCTCACCGGCCGCTATCTCCGGACCGAGCTCCGGGTGCCGGTGCCGCCGCGGCCGGCGCGAGGCGGCGCGGGGCCACCGGCTGCGAGTCGTCGGCGCCCGCGCCAACAACCTGCAGAACCTGACGGTCGACATCCCGCTGGGACTGTTCGTCGCGGTCACCGGGGTGTCCGGCTCGGGCAAGTCGACCCTGGTGACCGACATCCTGTACCAGGCACTCGCCCGCCATTTCTACCGCGCCAAGGTCATCGCCGGGGCCCACACCCGGATCGAGGGGCTCGACCGGATCGACAAGGTCATCGACATCGACCAGAGCCCGATCGGCCGCACGCCGCGGTCGAACCCCGCCACCTACACCGGCCTCTTCACCCCGATCCGGGAGCTGTTCACCCAGCTGCCCGACGCCAAGCTGCGCGGCTACGGGCCCGGCCGCTTCTCGTTCAACGTGAAGGGCGGGCGGTGCGAGGCGTGTCAGGGCGACGGGCTGGTGAAGATCGAGATGCACTTCCTGCCCGACGTCTACGTGCCCTGCGAGGTGTGCAAGGGCCGGCGCTACAACCGGGAGACGCTGGAGGTGCGCTACAAGGGCCGGAGCATCGCCGACGTGCTCGACCTGACGGTCGCCGACGCGCTCGACTTCTTCAGCAACCAGCGCCGCATCGCGGAGAAGCTCGAGCTGCTGAACGACGTCGGCCTGGGCTACATCCACCTGGGCCAGGCGGCCACCACGCTCTCGGGCGGCGAGGCCCAGCGGGTCAAGCTGGCCACCGAGCTCGCCAAGCGGGACACCGGCCGCACGCTCTACATCCTGGACGAGCCGACGACCGGCCTGCACTTCGAGGACGTCCGGCTGCTGCTCGAGGTGCTGCACCGGCTGGTGGACAAGGGCAACAGCGTGGTGGTGATCGAGCACAATCTCGACGTCATCAAGACCGCCGACTGGATCGTGGATCTGGGTCCGGAGGGTGGGGAGCGGGGCGGGCGGGTGGTGGCGGAGGGGACGCCGGAGGAGGTGGCCGACGGTCGGAGGAGCAGCCACACCGCGCGCATTCCTCCGGCGGGTGCTCAGCCGCTACGTCACCCGGCGCGTCGCCACTTGCGTCTCGAACCTCGGCTCCTTGGCCGCAGGATCCACCGTGAACCGGATCCACATCCCGCTCAGCCCGTGGCCCGGCACACCGCAGAAGATCCGGTAGCTGCCGCTGTCCGGCGCGGTGAACCGGATGACGTCCGTGGCCTCCTGCGGCAACCCTTCGACCACCTTGTTGGTGTAGGCCCGGGGAATCGCGGGCTCGCCGCCGATGTTGGGCATCGGATCCTTGTCCGCGATGAGCTCGGCGCTGTGCGGCGTGCCGTCCTTCTGCACGAAGTTCATGACCACGTTGGCGCCCGGCGGCACCACCAGGTTCGCCTCGCCGTCGGTGTAGCCGTTGAAGTTGAAGGGGCTTTTGGCCCCTCTGCGCCCGCGATCAGCTCGAAGGTTACCGTCTTAGTGGCCGGATCCCACTTGAGGTATGGGGAGTCCTGGGCCGCCGCGAGCCGGCGACGAGCAGCAGCAGCAGGGCGAGCAGCGGGGTGGCGAGCCTGCAGTGATCGGGCCATCCGCGGCCCTCGGAGTACGTCGGACCGAGGGGGCCGTGGAACCTCGCGGCCGCCCGTCGTCCGAATAGGTGTGCGGCGCATGGTCCGCCGCAACGAGCTCTCGTGAAAGCTACAGGGATCCCCGCGGAAGTAGGTATCCTTCGCCCCGGTCGCCGGCTCTAACCTCGACCCGAGTCTCTACCGTGAAGCGCTTCCCTCTCCTGCTCCTGCTCACCTCGCGACCGCTCGCGGCCACCTCTGCCTGCCAGCGGCCCAGCAGACCGACCCGTCCCGCCTCACGGTGCACCGGGTCTACGGCTCCGCCGAGTTCGCCGCCCAGCCGTTCGGGCCGTCTCGCTGGCTGGGTGACGGCTCGGCCTACACCACGCGTGGAGCCGCCGCCGGACGGGGAGGGGCCGGAGATCGTCCGGTACGACGTGGAACGGGGCGGCCGCGAGGTGCTGGTGGCGGCCCGGCAGCTAGTGCCACAAGGGTGCCGACGCCCCGCTCGACGTCGAGGACTACGCCTGGTCGCCCGACGGCAAGAAGGCTGCTCGTCTTCACCAACACCCAGCCGGTCTGGCGGCTCAACACCCGGGGCGACTACTGGGTGCTCGACCGGGCGAGCGGCGAGCTCAGGAAGCTCGGCGGCGCCGAGGCGAAGCCCTCGACCCTGATGTTCGCCAAGTTCTCGCCCGACGGCGGCCGGGTGGCCTACGTCCGGGAGAACAATCTGTACGTGGAGGACCTCGGCGACCGGCGACGATCACCGCGCTCACCACCGACGGCTCCCGCACGCTCATCAACGGCACCTTCGACTGGGTGTACGAAGAGGAGCTGATGAACTACTACGCCGACGGCTGGCGCTGGAGTCCCGACGGGACGCAGCATCGCGTTACTGGCAGCTCAACGCGGATTCCGGTCAAGAACTTTCGATCTGGTCAACAACACCGACTCGCTCTACTCCCGCGTCATCCCGATCCAGTACCCCAAGGTCGGCGAGACCAACTCCGCCGCGCGGGTCGGCGTGGTGAGCGCGGCCGGCGGGCCGACCCGCTGGCTCGAGATCGAGGGCGATCCGCGCAACCACTACATCGCGCGGATGGACTGGGCCGCCGGCTCCGACGAGGTGATCCTCCAGCGACTCAACCGGCTGCAGAACCGGAACGAGGTCATGCTGGGCGACGCCCGCACCGGCCAGGTCCGGACCGTGCTGGTCGAGCAGGACAGCACCTGGGTGGACCGTGGTGGACGACCTCGTCTGGCTCGACGGCGGCAAGGAGCTTCACCTGGGTGAGCGACCGGGACGGGTGGAACCACGTCTACGTGGTCTCCCGCGACGGCAAGAAGACCCGGCTCGTCACCAAGGGCGATTTCGACGTGCTCGACGTCCAGGGCATCGACGCCAAGGGCGGGTGGCTCTACTACGTCGCGTCGCCGGAGAACCCGGCGCAGCGCTACCTCTTCCGCACCCGCCTCGACGGCAAGGGAAAGCCGGAGCGCCTGAGCCCCGCGCGCGAGTCGGGCACCCACGCCTACGACGTCGCGCCCAACTACCGGTACGCGATCGAGACCTATTCCAGCCTCGGCAACCCGCCGATCATCCGCCTGGTCCGCCTGCCGGGCCACCAACCGGTCCGGACGCTGGTGGACAACCAGCGGCTCGCGCTCGAAGGTGAACGCGCTCCGGCGCGGGCCCGGTCGAGTGGCTCACGATCGAAGCCGAAGCTGGCGCTGAAGATGCCCGGGCGTGCTGCTGAAGCCGGCGGACTTCGACTCCACCCGCAAGTACCCGCTGCTGTTCTTCGTCTACGGCGGGCCGGGCGAACACCGAGGCCGACGATCGTCTGGGGCGGGTACTACCTCTGGCACACGATGCTGACCCAGAAGGGCTACCTGGTGGCCATCGTGGACAACCGCGGCACGCCGGCCCCGCTCGGCCGCAAGCCTTCCGCAAGGCGATCTACGGACAGCTCGGCGTGCTCGAGACCCGAGGACCAGGCGGCGGCGGCCCGGACGCTCCTGCAGCGGCCCTACGTGGACTCCGCCCGCGTGGGCATCTGGGGCTGGAGCTACGGTGCCTTCATGGCGCTCAACGCCCTGTTCCAGCATCCCGACCTCTACCGGACCGGCGTCGCCGTTTCGCCGGTGACCCACTGGTCGCTGTACGACAACGTCTACACCGAGCGGTTCAACGGCCTGATCACCGACAACCGCGAGGGGTACGACCGGGGCTCCCCGCTCAGCTACGTGAACGGCCTCCGGGGCAACCTGCTGCTGGTCCACGGCGGGGGCGACGACAACGTGCACTACCAGAACACCGAGATGCTGATCAACGCCCTGGTGGCGGCCAACCGGCCGTTCGAGATGATGGAGTACCCCAACCGGACCCACTGCATCTGCCAGGGGAAGGGCACGCAGGTCCATCTCTTCGACCTTGTCACCCGGTTCCTCGATCGCAACCTGATGCACGCGACGCCCGGCCCGGCGGCTGCCGGAGCGCGCCAGCCGCGGGGCAATAGCGGCCGGCGCATGGCGACCGGCGGTGAGCGGCCCTACATTGCGAAGTCCACCCCCGCCGGAGGTCTCCCATGACCTACGAAGACATCGTCGCGCTGCTGGGCTACGCCGGTGGGCACGAGCAGAGGGTCCGCATCACCACGACCGACCGGACCGAGGTCGTCGGCATTCCGATGAGCGTGGACACCCACGTCACGGCTCACGAGGTCTATCTCCGGCCGGCCGGCAGCGACGACACCGAGATCGCGGTCTCGCTCGGCGCGATCGAGGCGGTGGAGCTGGTCTGACTTCTCGCCCGGTCTCCCTACCGCAGTGCCAACCTTGCCAGGGCCGTTTCGCATTGAAACACAATCGGGGCCCGTGCTCGTAGGGCCGACCGGAGGCAACCAGGAATGGATATGGAAGGCATACTCGCGATCACGTTGATCTTCGGAGGGGGGACCGCTGTTCCTCCTCTCGATCAGTCCCGATCGGCAGGGCAATCGCCGAGCGTATCCGGTCGCCATGGGCCGTGCCGATGCAGGATCCCGAGCTCCTGGCCGAGGTGGACGCGCCTCAGGCGGGACGTCTCGCGAGCTGCAGGAGCGGGTGGACTTCGCCGAGCGGCTCCTCTCGCAGAATCAGGAGCGGCCGCAGGTGGCCAAGGGAGGGATCGCAGTCATGATGCAGCAGGGCAGATACCGCTTACCGCCGGAGCCGCCTCCGTTCGATCCCAACCTGATCTGGATGAACGATGGTGGGCCGCCGGCCATCGTGATGATCGTGGTCCTCGGCGCTGCTGGCCACCACGGTCATCCTCTGGCCCATCATGCGGGCGCTGGCCCGCCGGCTGGAAGGGAAGGGCGGCCGCGATCCGGCCCTCCAGGCCGAGATCGAGCAGCTCCAGCACCGGCTGGGCGAGGTGGACGGCTTGCAGCAGCGGGTGGCCGAGCTGGAGGAGCGGATCGACTTCACCGAGCGGCATGCTGGCGCGCGCGCCAGGCCCCGCGGCCGTTGCCGCGGGGACGCGCCCAGATGACGCTCGCTCCAGGCGCCGCCTCCGGTACCCGCCAGGCTCCGAGATGTCCGTCGGCGGGGAGCCTGGAGGGCATCGCGGCGGTGGTGCTGCTGCTGGGCGTGGGGCTGATCCTCGCCGCGCTGCATCTGGCCGCTGATCCGGGCGCTCGCCCGGCGGATCGAGGGCGGCAGCGCCGAGCGACGCGAGATGCAGGCCGAGCTGGACGGATGCGCGAGCGGGTGCGCCAGCTCGAAGAAATGCCAGCCGCGCATGGCGGAGCTCGAGGAGCGGCTCGATTTCGCCGAGCGGATCGCTGGCCCAGACTCGGGAGCCCGACCGGCTCCAGCGATAGGAGGGTGGAGGCGTGAACATAGCCGGAAGCGCTCGCTCTCGTCGCCTTCGCGATCGTGATCGTGAAGATCTTCACGGGCCCGATCGGCGGTCGCGATCGGCCGACCGGATCCGTGGAGGCCGGAACAGCGCGCCGGACCATCGGCTCTCCGTGGAGGCTGGACGAGCTGCGGACTCGATTGGCCGAGGTGGAGGAGCGTTTAGATTTCGCCGAGCGGCTCCTCGCGCGTAGGAGCACAGGCCGACCAGATGCCACGGGGGAGCCCAGCAATGATCACCCGAGAAGACATTCAGTCGTTGCTCGACCGGCTCGACGGCGGCAGCCTGACGGTCATGGAGATCGAGCCGAACCTCTGGCTCGCCCGGACGCCCGACGACGCCGAGGTCGTGGTGCACTACGCGCCGCCGGTGGTGATCCTGCGGGTCCGGGTCATGGAGCTGCCCGGCCAGCGAGCCGCGACGCGGCGAGCTGTTCCGCCAGCTGCTGGAGTACAACGCCCGCGACCTGGTGCACGGCTCCTACGGCCTCGAGGGCGACCACGTGGTGCTGACCGACACGCTCGAGCTGGAGAACCTGGACTTCAGCGAGTTCGAGGCCAGCTTCGACTCGATCACGCTGGCGCTGGCCTCGCACCTCGGCGACGCTCGCTCCGTACCGCGAAAGGTGACCCTACATGGGACTCTTTGATCGCTTCTCGACCCTGCTCCGGTCGAACATCAACGACCTCATCTCCCGGGCCGAGAATCCCGAGAAGATGCTCAACCAGCTCATCGTCGACATGAAGACGCAGCTGGCCAAGGCCAAGCAGCAGGTCGCCTCCGCGATCGCCGACGAGAAGAAGCTCCAGTCCGACGCCGAGGCGATGAAGAAGCAGGCCGAGGACTGGGAGCGCCGCGCCATGCTGGCGGTGCAGGAGGGGCGGGACGACCTGGCCAAGCAGGCGCTGGGCCGCTACAACGAGCATCTCCAGGGCGCCCAGCAGCTGCACGAGACCTGGCTCAAGCACAAGGCCGAGACCGAGGCGCTCAAGCTCTCGCTCCGCCAGCTCAACGACAAGATCGAAGAGGCCAAGCGGAAGAAGAACATCCTGGTGGCGCGGGCCAAGCGGGCCGAGGCGCAGCAGCGGATCCAGGAGACGATGTCGGGCATGTCGGACAAGAGCGCCTTCGAGTCGTTCGAGCGCATGACGGAGAAGATCGAGGCCAACGAGCGCAAGGCGCATCGCCGCGGCCGAGATCCAGCGAGGAGTTCTCGGGCGACCACCTCGCGCGCGCAGTTCGAGGCCCTGGAGTACAAGGGCAGCTCCGACCAGCAGCTGCTCGAGCTCAAGCAGCGGATGGGCCTGCTGCCCGGGCGGCGCCGGCGGTCAGAACCGGCAGCTCAACCGCGGCGCCGAGGACATCCACGACGCCGAGGTGATCGAGGAAGGCGAGACCGGGAAGTCCTGAGCCCCGATCGGGCGAGGGAGCCGGGGTGTCAGCCGTGGCTCGCTGACATGGTGACACGCCTTTGCTATATTCCCACGCCCTCTTACCCCACGGACAATGACCGCACCGCGCCACCTGATCGTCGCCGACGGCGACTTCGGGCCCATGACCTCGAAGACCGCCAACTCCGTCATCCGATACCACCCCGAGCGCACCGTCGGCGTGCTCGACCGCCAGCATGCCGGACGAGACCGTGCAGGACGTGCTGGGCTTCGGCGGCGGCATTCCGGTGGTGGGGTCCATGCGGGAAGGGCTCGCGCTGAGGCCGTCCGCCGTGCTCATCGGCATCGCGCCGAAGGGCGGCCAGCTGCCCGACGAGTGGCGCGCCTGGCTGGGCGAGGCGCTCGACGCCGGCTGCGACATCTGGAGCGGGCTGCACACCTTCCTGGCCGACGATCCCACCCTCGCCGGCGAAGGCGCGGGCCAAGGGCCGCACGCTGCACGACCTCCGGCGGCCGCCGGCGGACCTGCCGATCGCGTCGGGCCTCGCCAAGACGCGTCGACCCGCTCGTCGTGCTCACCGTCGGCACCGACTGCAACGTCGGCAAGATGACGGCGCAGCTCCAGCTCACCCGGAAGCTGAACGAGCGCGGGGTCCGCACCCGCTTCGTGCCCACGGGCCAGACCGGCATCATGATCGAGGGCTGGGGCATCGCGGTGGACGCCGTGGTCGCCGACTTCATCGCCGGCGCGGCGGAGTGGCTGACGCTGGAGGGCAGCAAGAACGCCGACGTCGTGCTGGTCGAAGGGCAGGGAAGCATCAACCACCCCGGCTACTCCGGCGTCACGCTCGGCCTGCTGCACGGCTCCTGCCCCGACGCGATGATCCTCTGCCACCAGTCCAGCCGCGAGTTCATCGGCGACTACCGCGAGGCCGCCTGGCTCCGGATCCCGCCGCTCGCGGAATACGTCCGGCTGTACGAGTCCATCGGCGCGGCGGTGCATCCGACCAGGGTGATCGGCATCTCGCTCAACACCTACGACCTGAGCGACGTCGAGGCCCGGCGCGCCTGCGACCGCGCCGAGCAGGAGACCGGTCTTCCCGCGACCGACCCGGTGCGGTTCGACTCCGCCCCGCTGGTAAACGCCATCGCCGACGAGCGCAACCGCTACCTCCAGGCCCGCAAGGCGCAGCAGAGGCCGCCGATGGCCGCTCCCTGGGAGTCGCCGCTCCGCCGCTGGGTCGAGGCCGGGCTGCTCGATCGAGACGGCCGCCGACCGCGATCCGCGCCTGGGAGAGCGAGCGGCCAGGCGGGCTGGTCGTTGCGATGGCCGGCATGGCTCGCGCTCGGGCTCGGCGGGCTCCTGCTCGGCGCCGGCATCCTGCTCTTCGTCGCCGCCCATTGGGACGGGCTGGGGCCGGCTCAGCGCTTCCTGCTCTCGTGCTGACCGTCGTGGCGGGCTGCATCTCGCCGGCGCCTTCGCCGCGGATCGCTCACCGGCCTTGCGGTGACGCTCCACGCCTGCGGCACGGTGGCGCTGGGCGGCGGGATCTTCCTCTCGGGCCAGATCTTCCACCTGCAGGAGCACTGGCCCGGAGGTCTGCTGCTCTGGGCCCTCGGCGCATGGGCCGGCTGGGCGCTGCTCCGCGCAGCTGGCCGCAGGCCGCGATGGCCGCGCTGCTCACTCCCGCCTGGCTCGCCGGCGAATGGATCGTCGCGGCCGAGGACCGGCGCGGGCGTGGCAGTGCTCGGGACCTTCGTGCTCCTTACTGGCCCTGGCGTACCTGGGCGCCGAGCCCGACGCCGGACGGCACGGCGGCGCGTGCGCCGAGCGCTCGTGTGGATCGGCGGCGCTCGCGCTCATTCCGGCGCACCCTCGCGCTCGTGGTGTTGCCAGACTCCGGCTGGTCGCGACTGGACGAGCCGATTGCCGGCCGGACTCGCCGTCGCTCGGGTGGATCGTCGCGGTCGGGTTGCCGGTGGCGAGTCGGGGTGGCGCTGCGCAGGTCCAATCTCGCTGCCGCTCGCCGCCGCCGGCCGCCTGGGCGGTGGCCGGGACCGTTCTCGCGTCGTACCGTGGCGTCGGCGCCGTATCTCTGGTGCGCGGTCCTCGCGGTCGGCGTCATCGCGTGGGGGGTCCATGACCGGCGCGCGGAGCGCATCAACCTCGGGGATCGCCGGATTCGCGCTGACGGTGCTGGTGTTCTACTTCTCGGACGTCATGGACAAGCTGGGGCGCTCGGCCAGCCTCATCGGCCTCGGCCTGCTCTTCCTCGGGGGCGGTTACCTGCTCGAGCAGGCGCGGCGGCGGCTGGTCGCCACCGTCCGCGGAGCCCGCGACGTGACGCGGCGCCGGGCGGGGATCGCTGCTCGCGATCGTCCACGTGCTGCTGGTCGGCACCCTCGGTCTCAAGCTGCTGGCCGACCGGGCCCGGCTGCCGCGCGCCTGGGCGCGCACCGTCCCGTTCGATCCCGACCTCCCCATCCGCGGCCGCTACGTGCGGCTTCGGCTGGAGGTCCCGCTGGCGGGCGGCTCCGAGCGGGTGCGCGCCGGGCGAGTATCGTCAGGCGAGGCTGCGACGGCTGGAGACCGCTTGCAGGGCGTTCTGGCGGACGACGCGGCCGCTTCGCGTCCGGCTGGATTCGACGGCCAAGGGCCTGGTGGCCGGCGCTGGACGATCCGGTGGCGTTCTTCATCCCCGAGCACATTCCCGATCCGTCCATCCGTCCGACCGGAGAGGAGCTCTGGGCCGAGGTCACCGTTCCCCGCCGGGGCCCGCCCCGGCCGATCCGGCTCGGCGTTCGGCGGGACGGGACGCTGACTCCGCTCGAGATCCGCTGACTCGCGGCGGTTCGCGCCTCGCGCTGCCGCGTGATTGATACGGCAACTGCCGAGCCGGCAGGCGTGCATGATGCGCCATGTTCCCCGGCTCTCCGGCGCGGCTCCGGCCCGCCGTTCCGCTGCACGCGCTCCTGCCCCTCGCTCGGCCCGGCGTCGTGCTGGGTATCTGGTTGCGCGGATGCCGCCGGCCCGCCGCCATCCGGTGCCGCGGTCCGAGTGGCCTCCGGCACCTGCTCGCCGCGGACGACCTCGGCTACCTTCTGCGCCGCTGCGGCGAGGTGGTGGTCCGGGACGAGGAGCGGCTGAGGCCGGTGCCCACGGGCGTCCTGATCGGATGGCGGGTGCTCGAAATCGTGCTGGGCGCACCCTATCTGCCCGGCACCGGACCAGCTCCGCGCGCTCTTTCCCACGGCCCGCATTCGCGGACGGCGTGGCTTCCCTGCCCATCGGCCTCGGCTCCGCAGAAGAGGCCCTGGCCGTGTGCGCCGTCCAGCGTCTGCCGGTCGCCGCTACGCGAATCGCATATCTCGACCGACAAGCGTTGACGCCGTCCGGCCCGGGTCTCTAGGTTAGGGCCGTGACCAGCCTATGCCGTCGACTACTCCGCTCTCACGACACGTCCTCGCCTCCAGATCCTCGGAGATCAATGGCGAGACGCTGGCGCGGAACGGCGCCCGCGTCGCCGGCATCTGGCTGCTCGCCTGGCTGGCCTATCGCGTGGTCCGGCTCGCCGCACGCGCGGATCGAGGCCGCGGTAGACGACGGCGACGACTCGATCACGACGCTCCGCGAGCGCCGGGGCCAGACGATCTCCCAGCTGCTCCGGAGCGTCGGCCGGGTCGTCGTGTTCGTCATCGCCCTCCTGCTCACCTTCAACGTCTTCATCGACATCGGACCGATCCTGGCCGGCGCCGGCATCCTCGGCCTGGCGGTCTCGTTCGGCGCCCAGAGCCTGGTCAAGGACGTGATCTCCGGGCTTCTTCATCCTGTTCGAGAACCAGTTCGCCATCGGCGACGTGGTCGAGGCCGGCGGCAAGAGCGGCGTGGTCGAGAAGATGACCCTGCGGGTCGTGGTGCTCCGCGACCTCGAGGGCGGCATGCACGTGATTCCCAACAGCGAGATCAAGGTGGTCAGCAACATGACCCGAGGCTGGTCCCGCGCCGTGGTGGACGTGGGGGTCGCCTACGAGGAGGACGTGGACCGGGCCCTGGCGGTGGTGCGGGACGAGGCGGCGCAGTTCTCCACCGACAAGGACCTGGGGCTCCCAGCTCGACGGGCCGGTCGAGGTGCCCGGGATCGAGGCCCTGGGCGACAGCGCGATGGTGATCCGCACGCTGATCAGGACCCAGCCGGGGTCCCAGTGGAACGCCGCCCGCGAGTTCCGCCGCCGGCTCAAGATCCGCTTCGACCGGGAGCAGATCGAGATTCCGTTCCCGCAGCGCAGAGTCCACGTTCACGTGGACGATGTCCACGCCGCGACCGGTCGCCTCAGGGCCGCCGGGGCAGCCGGCGGATGACCCTCCGGCTCTACAACACCCTCACCCGCCAGATCGAGCCGTTCGTGCCCCTCACCGCCGGGCCGGGTGTCGCTCTACACCTGCGGTCCCACCATCTACAACTACGCCCACATCGGGAATTTCCGGACCTTCCTGTTCGAGGACCTCCTGCGCCGCTGGCTGGAGGCGAGCGGGTACGAGGTCTTCCATATCATGAACCTCACCGATGTGGACGACCGGACCATCGCGGCGGCCGTGGCGAAGGGCCGTCTCGCTGCGGGAGCACGTGGATCCGTTCGCCCGGCGCGTTCGAGGAGGATCGCGACTGGCTGCGGATCCGCCCGCCCCACGCCCAGCCCCGGGCGACGGAGTACATCGGCTCCATGATCGAGCTGATCCAGGGCCTGCTGGAGCGGGGCGTGGCGTACCAGGGCGAGGATGGCTCGGTCTACTTCGCCATCGCCCGCTTTCCGGCGTACGGCCGGCTCTCCCAGCTCGACCGGCGGGAGCTGCAAGGCCGGCGCGAGCGAGCGGGTGAGCGCCGACGAGTACGCCAAGGAGGACGCGCGCGACTTCGTGCTCTGGAAGGCGGCGCGCCCGGAGGACGAGGCGGTCGGCGCGGCCTGGGATGCGCCGTTCGGCCGGGGGCGCCCCGGCTGGCACCTCGAGTGCTCGGCGATGGCGCTGGAGCTGATCCGGCGCAAGTGGGCGTGGACGTGCTCGACATCCACGCCGGGGCGGTGGACCTGATCTTCCCGCACCACGAGGACGAGATCGCCCAGAGCTGCGCCTACACGGGCAAGGATGAGTTCGCCCGGTCTGGGTGCACGGCGAGTTTCTCGACCTGGCCGGCGACCAAGATGTCGAAGCGGTACGGCAACATCACTCACCGCGCGGGATCTGCGGGAGCAGGGGGTCGACCCCGGCGCGGTGCGGCACCTCCTGTTCCAGACCCACTACCGGCAGAAGCTGGACCTGAGCGACGCCGCGCTGGACGCGCGCCCGCGAGGGCTCGGCCGGCTGGGGGAGTTTCGCGACCGGCTGCGCGCTCGCCGCCGGCCCGGAGGACGAGCTCCGGAGCCGCGGCGGCCGACCGCCCGGTTCCGTGCCGACGTTCGCCGAGGCCCTGAACGACGACCTCAACGCCCCGCGAGGCGCTGCGGCGCTCTTCAGCTGCGTGCGGAGGGCAACCGGCTGCTGGACGAGGGCCGACCGGCTGGGTCCGGCGTTCGAGGCGGCGTGGACGCTGGCCGAGGACGTGCTCGGCGTGGCCCCGTCCGCGCGTGGCCCGGACGTGACTGCCGACGCGTGCTCGTGGCCGAAGAAGACGGCATTCCGGTGCGGCCACCGGAGGTGCCGCCGCACGACCCGGCCGACGCCGAGGCATGGGCGCTGCGCTGGGCGGGCGGTCCGCGGCCGCGGAAAAGCGGGCCCGGAACTTCGCCGAGGCGGACCGCATCCGGGACCTGCTTCGAGGCGGCCGGTTGGGAGATCCGGGACCGGCGGGACGGCGTCGATCGAGGTGGTCCGGCGGGCGGAGCGGTCGGCGGCGGGTGCTGCGGCCGGGAGGCGCCACCGCCGTGCCTGACATTGGCGCCGATGACAGTCCCGCAACATCAACCACCCCATTGACTAGCCCCAACTTGCCCTCTATCATACGAGTCTGTCTTGGTTCGGCCTCTTTTAGGCTGACGTAGCTCAACTGGCAGAGCACCTGTTTTGTAAACAGGAGGTTAGGGGTTCGATTCCCCTCGTCAGCTCGGCATGACGCCGAGGTCAGCGCCGACACTCGAATCGATCCGCGGGACCCCGCTCCTTGCGGCGGGGTTCTGTCTCAGATGAGGGTGTGTGCAGGCTGGGTGGGGTGACCGAGTGGCTAATGGTAGCAGACTGTAAATCTGCCGGGCTAACGCCCTACGTAGGTTCGAATCCTACCCCCACCATGAAGGCGGGCAGACGGGTCTGACGGACTGATCGCGGGTGTAGCTCAGTTGGTAGAGCATCAGCCTTCCAAGCTGAGGGTCGCGGGTTCGAGTCCCGTCGCCCGCTTGAAGCATCGAGCAGAGATGTCGCTCGCGTAGCTCAGTCGGTAGAGCGCATCCTTGGTAAGGATGAGGTCACCGGTTCGATCCCGGTCGCGAGCTTGAAGGCGGTGGCAGTGGACGGGCGGCGGCGGCAGAACCGCACCGACCGCCTGCACACCAGCGACACCGAACCCGGACACCGGAAGACGGACATGGCCAAGGCCAAATTTGAGCGCACGAAGCCGCATGTGAACGTGGGGACGATCGGGCACGTGGACCACGGGAAGACGACGTTGACGGCGGCGATGACGAAGATCCAGGCGGACAAGGGGCTGGGGACGCAGTACATCGGCCTACGACCAGTGGCGAAGGCGCCGGAGGAGGGCGGCGGGACGCGACAAGATCCTGACGATCGCGACCAGCCACGTGGAGTACGAGATCGGCGAAGCGGCACTACGCGCACGTGGACTGCCCGGGGCACGCGGACTACGTGAAGAACATGATCACGGGGGCGGCGCAGATGGACGGGGCGATCCTGGTGGTGAGCGGCGGCGGACGGGCCGATGCCGCAGACCCGGGAGCACATCCTGCTGGCCCGGCAGGTGAACGTGCCGTCGATCGTGGTGTTCCTGAACAAGTGCGACCTGGTGGACGACGCGGAGCTGCTGGACCTGGTGGAGCTGGAGGTGCGGGAGCTGCTGAGCGCTACGAGTTCCCGGGGGACGACACGCCGGTGATCCGGGGCTCGGCCATGAAGGCGCTGGAGCGCGGGGACCCGAACCGGAGTAGGTGGCAAGATGGATCAGGAGCTGTTGACGCGCTGGACAGCTACATCCCGCAGCCGATGCGGGAGATCGACAAGCCGTTCCTGATGCCGGTGGAGGACGTGTTCTCGATCACGGGGCGGGGGACGGTGGCGACGGGGCGGATCGAGCGGGGGGTGGTGAAGGTGGGGGAGGAGGTGGCGCTGGTGGGGTTCAACAGCGACGAAGAAGACGGTGGTGACGGGGGTGGAGATGTTCCGCAAGCTGCTGGACCAGGGGCAGGCGGGGGACAACGTGGGGCTGCTGCTGCGGGGGGTGGAGAAGCACGGAGATCGAGCGGGGGATGGTGCTGGCGAAGCCGGGGTAGATCACGCCGCACACGCACTTCGAGGCCGAGGTGTACGTGCTGACGAAGGAAGAGGGGGGGCGGCACACGCCGTTCTTCAAGGGGTACCGGCCGCAGTTCTACTTCCGGACGACGGACGTGACGGGGTCGGTGGAGCTGCCGGCGGGGGTGGAGATGGTGATGCCGGGGGACAACGTGCAGATGACGATCGAGCTGATCACGCCGATCGCGATGGACGAGGGGCTGCGGTTCGCGATCCGCGAGGGCGGCCGGACGGTGGGCGCCGGCGTGGTCACCAAGATTCTTGAAGTAGGAGGCGTCGACGGCGGCGAGGCCGATGAGCCCTCCGCCTCGACCCCGCCGTCCGCCGTATCCGAGGACGAGATGCCGAGAGACAAGATCATTCTCGAGTGCACCGAGTGCAAGAACCGCAACTTCTTCACCGACAAGAACAAGCGGAAGCACCCGGAGCGGGTCGAGCGGCGGAAGTACTGCCCCCGCTGCGACACGCACCGGACGCACAAAGAGTCGAAGTAGCCATGGACCGGGTGCAGGTGGCGCAGCCGCGCCAACCGGCGTGGTCGGCTGGGTGGAGCCGGACCCGGGATTTCCTGGTCGGCGTGCGCGAGGAGATGCGGAAGGTCACCTGGCCGACCCGCGACGAGCTGATCAAGGCCACCCGGATGATCGTGATCCTGTCGCATCGTGCTGGGCATCGTCATCGGCCTCATGGACTGGCTGCTGCAGCTGATCCTCGTCGAGGGGATCGCGCGTCTCGCGCGGTAGAGACTATGGAATACCGCTGGTACGCGATCCAGACGACGGCCGGGCACGAGAACAAGGTGCGGAACCTGCTCCAGAAGCGGATCGAGGACGATCCCCGTCCGGCGGAGCAGAAGCTGATCCGCCAGGCGCTGGTGCCGGTCCAGGAAGTGATCGAGATCAAGAACGGCAAGAAGGTCAACGTCGAGCGCAAGCTGTATCCCGGGCTACGTGCTGGTCGAGATGGCGATGAGCCAGGAAGCGCTGCACGTCGTCAACAGCATCCAGGGCGTGATCAAGTTCGTCGGCACCGGCAAGCTGCCGCAGCCGCTCCGGCAGGACGAGGTGAACCGGCTGCTCGGCATCGCCGAGGCGGTCGCGGAGGCGGAGCCGAAGGAGGAGATCCCCTTCATGGTCGGCCAGGTGGTCGAGATCACCGAGGGGCCGTTCTCCGACTTCAGCGGCACGGTCGAAGAGGTGCTGGCGGACAAGGGCAAGGTGAAGGTGTCGGTGAGCCTGTTCGGGCGGCCGACGGCGGTGGAGCTGGACTACCTGCAGCTGAGGGGGCACTAGCGGACGCGCGTCGAGCGGCAGGCGCAGTGACGCGATGAGTCCGCGCTCCGCCGATCGCGGCGACGTCGCGGCTCACCCGCGACCGCGCGGGTATCGCGGCAGGAGGCCCGACCGCGGGCCCACCGATACGAGGAGAACGATGGCAAAAAAGATCCAGGCATTGGTCAAGCTGCAGTGCCCGGCCGGCGCGGCGACGCCCGCGCCTCCGGTGGGCACGGCCCTGGGTCCGCACGGCGTGAACATCATGGAGTTCGTGAAGCAGTTCAACGCCCGGACCCAGAGCCAGAGCGGGATGGTGATCCCGTGCGTGGTCACGATCTACGCCGATCGGACCTTCACCTTCATCACCAAGACCCCGCCGGCGCCGAACCTCCTGCTGAAGGAGGCGGGGATCGAGAAGGGGAGCGGCCAGCCCAACCGGACCAAGGTGGGCAAGGTCACGCCGCGCGCAGGTCAAGAAGATCGCCGAGATCAAGATGGCCGATCTCAACGCCTCCGACCTCGACAGCGCCATGAAGATGATCGCCGGCACCGCCCGCTCGATGGGGCTGGAGGTGGTGGACTGATGCCGGCCCAGGCAAGAAGTTCAAGCGCCGCGGTCGCCAAGGTCGACCGGGCGCGCGAGTACCCGATCCCCGACGCCGTCGCCCTGGTGAAGGGCGCCGTCGTTCGCCAAGTTCGACGAGACCGTGGACGTCGCCGTGCGGCTCGGCGTCGACCCGCGCCACGCCGACCAGGTGGTGCGCGGGACGGTCGTGCTGCCGCACGGAACCGGCAAGTCGGTTCGCGTGTTGGTCATCACCCAGGGCGACCGGGTCCGCGAGGCCGAGGCCGCGGGCGCCGACTTCGTGGGCATCGAGTACATCCAGAAGATCAAGGACGGCTGGCTCGAGTGCGACGTCATCGTCGCCACGCCGGACGTCATGGGCCAGCTCGGCCAGCTGGGCCGGGTGCTGGGCCCCCGCGGCCTGATGCCGAACCCGAAGGCCGGCACGGTCACGATGGACGTCGCGCAAGGCGGTCCGGGAGATCAAGGCCGGCAAGATCGAGTTCCGGGTGGACAAGACCGGGAACGTGCACGCCCCGATCGGCAAGGTGTCGTTCTCGCCGGCGCAGCTCGGCCGACAACGTGCAGCGCCTTCATGGACACGATCGTCCGGGCCAAGCCGTCGGCGGCCAAGGGCACCTACATCCGCTCGGCGACGCTCTCGAGCACCATGGGGCCGGGCGTCCGGCTCGAGACGGCGGTGTACCGATGAGCAAGACCGAACGGCAGGCGACGGTGGAGACCCTGACCGAGCAGCTCAAGGGCTCGCCGCAACGTCTACGTGACCGACTTCACCGGCCTGAACGTGCTGCGGATGACCGAGTTCCGCCGCCGGCTCCGCGCCGCGGGGGTCGAGTACGTGGTGGTGAAGAACACGCTGGCCCAGCGGGCGCTGCGCCGCCAACGGCATCAGCGCGCTGGACGAGCACCTGGCCGGCCCGACCGGCCTGGTGCTCGTCGGGCGAGGATCCGCTCGCGGCGGCCAAGGTCCTGGCCGACTTCGCCAAGGAGTTCGAGAAGCCGGCGATCAAGGTCGGGCTGGTCGACGGCAAGCCCGTCGACGCCGGCCAGGTCAAGCGCTGGCCAGCTGCCGTCGGCGAGGTGCTGCTGTCCCAGCTGCGAGGCTACTCCAGGCCCGATGGCCCAGTTCGCCGGGTGCCATGAACGGCATGCTGTATCAGATGGTCGGCGCCCTCGAGGCGCTCCGCGACACAGCGCAGTGCCGCTTCTTAACCGGACGGAGAGAGACGAACATGGCCACCACCACGCTGAGCAACGAAGAGATCCTCGACGCGATCGGCAACAAGACCGTCGTCGAGCTGGCGGAGCTGATCGAGGCGTTCAAGACGCAAGTTCAACGTCACCATCGCGGCGGCGGCCCGGCCGCGGCGGCGGCGGGGCGGCGGCGGCGCGCGGCGCCCGCGGTCGAGGAGAAGACCGAGTTCACCGTCGTCCTCAAGGAGGGCGGCGCCAAGAAGATCCAGGTCATCAAGGTGGTCCGCGAGATCACCAGCCTGGGCCTGAAGGAAGCGAAGGATGCGGTGGACAACGCGCCCAGCGACGTCAAGGAAGGCGTCTCCAAGGCGGAGGCCGAAGAGATCAAGAAGAAGCTGGAAGAGCAGGGCGCGGTCGTCGAGCTGAAGTAGGGCGCGAAGCGCTACCCCGAGCCGTGGCCGGGCCCGTTCGGGCCCGGCTGCGGCGCAGGGGCCGGCAGTCTTCAACCTATTTCAGTGAGACGAATGCACGCTCGAAGCTCTCGGAAGTTCCCGAATCTGCCGAGCCCCGTAGGTCACCCCGCCTTCCGGCGGGGGATCCGCGTTGGGGCCATTTGTGTTGCGCTGGGAGTGAGCCACTGATGCCTCAGACCCAGATCCGTGCATCACGTTCAGCAAGCGCGAGGGCGGCATGCCGATGCCGCACCTCCTCGACATCCAGACGCGCGGCGTTCCAGACGCTGCTGGTCCCCGACGACGTCCACGGCGACCGCCAGGACGTCTCGCTGGAGCGCGTCTTCCGGGACCTGTTCCCGATCACGGACGTGAACGAGAAGTACAAGCTCGAGTTCCTGGGCTACGCGCTGGGCGAGGCCAAGTACGCGGTCGAGGAGTGCATCGAGCGCGACATGACCTACGCGGCGCCGCTCAAGGCCAAGCTCCGCCTCGACGTCTACGAGGAGGTCGAGGGGCAGAAGCGGCTCAAGAACGCGATCGAGAAGGAGGTCTACCTGGGCGAGCTGCCCATCATGACCCCGCTCGGCACGTTCGTCATCAACGGCGCCGAGCGCGTCGTGGTGAGCCAGCTCCACCGCTCGCCGGGCGTGGTGTTCGAGGAGGACACCCACCCCAACGGCCAGCGGCTCTTCTCGGCGCGGATCATCCCGTTCCGGGGCTCGTGGGTCGAGTTCACGATCGACATCCACGACGTGATCTACGTCCACATCGACAAGAAGAAGAAGTTCCCGGCCACGGCGCTGCTGCGCGCCTTCGGCCACGGGACCAACGCCGACATCCTGAAGCTCTTCTTCGCGACGAAGGAGCTCGAACATCACCGGCAAGCTGGAGGGCCGGCAGGAGAAGCGCGAGGTCATCGGCGCGCTGCTCGCCGGTCGACGTGCCGAACCCCGAGGACCCGAAGGGCGAGCCGCTCGGCGGCGTGGGCGACGAGCTCACCCCCGAGCGCCTCAACGAGATGCGGCACAAGGGCGTGAAGACGGTGACGGTGTTCGCCGGCTACACCACGCTCGACCTGCGCGACGAGGAGCAGCCGACCACCACCCGCGACCGGCACGAACCACGTGCTGGCGTTCGACGTGGCCGACCCGGAGACGGGCGAGGTGCTGGCCGAGGGCGGCAGCGAGCTGACCGACGCGCTCCGGAAGAAGCTGATCAAGGCGGGCGTGCACAAGGTCGAGGTGCTGCTGCCCGCCGGGCCGCTCGGAGTCGCCGCTGATCAAGAACACGCTGGCCAAGGACCCGACCCACAGCGAGGCCGAGGCCCTGGAGCAGATCTACGCCCTGCTCCGGCCGGGCGACGCGCCCAACCTCGAGACCGCGCGGCAGCAGCTCCAGAAGCTGTTCTTCAACCCGAAGCGCTACGACCTGGGGCGGGTGGGCCGCTACAAGATCAACCAGCGGCTCAAGCTCAAGACCGACGCGAACCACACCGTCCTCACCGAGGACGACTTCGTCGCGATCATCCGCTACCTGATCGACCTGCACGACGGGCGCGGCTTCACCGACGACATCGACCACCTGGGCAACCGCCGGATCCGGTCGGTGGGCGAGCTGATCGCCAACCAGTTCTCGGTCGGCCTGTCGCGCATGGCGCGGCTGGTCAAGGAGCGGATGAGCATCAACTCGGACCCCGAGAAGATCTCGCTCGACGACCTGGTCAACGCCCGGACGGTGAGCGCCGTCATCCAGGCGTTCTTCGGCAGCTCGCAGCTGTCGCAGTTCATGGACCAGACCAACCCGCTGGCCGAGCTGACCAACAAGCGCCGGCTGTCGGCGCTCGGGCCCGGGCGGCCTCACGCGCGAGCGCGCGGGCTTCGAGGTCCGCGACGTGCACTACTCGCAGTACGGCCGGATGTGCCCGATCGAGACGCCGGAAGGCCCGAACATCGGCCTGATCACCAGCCTCTCGACCTACGCCCGGATCAACGATCTCGGCTTCATCGAGACGCCGTACCGCGTGGTCAAGAACGGCAAGGTGACCGACGAGATCCGCTGGCTCTCGGCCAGCGACGAGGAGGACTACGCGGTCGCCCAGGCCAACGCGCCGCTCAACCCCGACGGCACCTTCGCCGACGCAGCTGGTGCTGTGCCGCAAGGGCGACGACTACCCGCTGCTGCCGCCCGACCGGATCGACTTCATGGACGTGGCGCCGGAGCAGCTGGTCTCCATCGCGGCCGCGCTGATTCCGTTCCTCGAGCACGACGACGCCAACCGCGCGCTCATGGGCTCGAACATGCAGCGGCAGAGCGTGCCGCTCCTCTTCCCGCAGGCGCCGCTGGTGGGCACCGGGCTGGAGGAGAAGGTGGCGCGGGACTCGGGCGCGGTCATCATCGCGCGCCGGGCCGGGCACGGTCACCCGGGTCACCGCGGACGAGATCATCGTCGACGCCGGCGCCGACGGGGCCCCCGCGGGCGACCAGCCGCTGGCGCGGCTGCACCAGCACGACCGGTACCGGGTGAAGAAGTTCTGGCGCACCAACCAGGACACCGCCATCAACCAGCGGCCCCTGGTGCAGCTCGGCCAGCGGGTCGACGCCGGCGAGATCATCGCCGACGGCGCGGCCACCGAGGGCGGCGAGCTCGCGCTCGGCAGCAACGTGCTGGTGGCGTTCATGCCGTGGTACGGGCACAACTTCGAGGACGCCATCGTCCTCAGCGAGCGGCTGGTGAAGGACGACGTCTACTCGTCGATCCACATCCAGGAGCTCGAGCTGCACGTCCGCGACACCAAGCGGGGCCAGGAGGAGATCACCCGGGAAATCCCCAACGTCTCCGACGAGAGCGTGGTGGACCTCGACGAGCGCGGCATCGTCCGGATCGGCGCCCACGTGAAGCCGGGCGACATCCTGGTCGGCAAGATCACGCCGAAGGGCGAGACCGAGCTCTCGCCGGAAGAGAAGCTGCTCACCGCGATCTTCGGCGAGAAGGCGAAGGACGTGAAGGACAGCTCGCTCAAGGTGCCGCCCGGCATGGCCGGCGTGGTGATCGACGTCAAGATCTTCAGCCGGATCGAGGATCAGGTCGTCGAGAAGGACCGGGGCGAGCGGATCGGCGAGGTGCGCCGGATCGAGAACGACGAGAAGGCGCGCATCAACACCGTGATGCTGGAGGAGCTGAGCGCACCTGCTCGCAGGGGCAGGAAGTCGCCCTGATGCTCAAGGCCGGCACGGTGGAGGAGTACCTGCCGGCCGGCACCAAGCTCACCGCGTCCATCGCTCGAGGACCTCGACCTGGGCGACGTCGACCTCAAGACGCTCCGGGTGGCCAACAAGACGGCCAACGAGCGGATCCGCTCCACCATCGACATGGCCGCGCGCGAGCGGGCCAAGGTCGAGGAGAAGGCGGAGGACCAGATCGACAAGATCCTCCAGCCCGACGAGCTGCCGCCGGGCGTGATCCAGCTGGTGAAGGTCTACATCGCCGAGAAGCGGAAGATCTCGGTGGGCGACAAGATGGCCGGCCGCCACGGCAACAAGGGCATCGTCGCCCGGATCGTGCCGGAGGAGGACATGCCGTTCCTGCCCGACGGCACGCCGGTGGACATCGTGCTCAACCCGCTCGGCGTGCCGAGCCGGATGAACGTGGGCCAGATCCTCGAGACCCACCTCGGCTGGGCGGCGCGGATCCTCGGATTCGAGGCCAAGACGCCGGTCTTCCGGGGCGCGGACGAGGCCGAGATCGGCGTGCTGCTGCGCCTGGCCGGGTTCCGCTGGGCGGCCGAGAGCCTCCGGCTCCGGCAGGCGGCGCCGCGGCTGGCGGCGGCGGCCATCACCCGGATGGTGGCGGACCTCAAGAAGGTGGCGCCCGAGGGCGAGCACGCCACCGTGCTGCGCGGCGGGCATCGGCATGCTGGGCGCGCAAGGGCGCCTCGGCCGAGACCAAGGAGCTGTTCCAGCAGGTGCGCGCCTTCCTGACCGAGGCGGCGAAGGAGCTGGCCGAGCGCGAGCTGGCCCAGCGGCGGCAGGAGGTCGGCCTTCCACAGGCGGCGGCCGAGCGAGAGACGTCAAGGACGCGAAGGCGTCGCCAAGGCGCCAGAAGGAGCTGGAGAAGGCGGCCGGGCGCGACTCCGGCCGAGGCGCTCGCGGCGGCCGGGCAAGCCGGCCCTGGCCGGCGCTGCTCGGCGGCAAGGGCGAGGGCGACGTGGACGCGCGCGGCCGACGAGCTGCTCCGCAGCGCGCGGGCCTCACGCCGGCGGGCAAGGCCCGGCTGCGGGACGGCCGGACCGGCCAGTTCTTCGAGGGCGACGTCACGGTCGGCTCGATCTACATGCTGAAGCTGAGCCACCTGGTGGACGACAAGATCCACGCGCGGTCCATCGGACCGTACTCGCTGGTCACGCAGCAGCCGCTCGCCGGCAAGGCGCAGTTCGGCGGCCAGCGGTTCGGCGAGATGGAAGTCTGGGCGCTGGAGGCCTACGGCGCCGCGCACGTGCTGCAGGAGATGCTCACGGTCAAGTCGGACGACGTGAACGGCCGCAGCAAGGTGTACGAGGCGATCGTGAAGGGGCAGAACCTGCCCGAGCCGGGGATCCCGGAGTCGTTCAACGTGCTCGTGAAGGAATTGCAGGCGCTGGGCCTGAAGGTCACGCTCGGTACCACCGAAGCCGGCGACGAATAAGAGGGACTCATGATTGATTTTCGCAGCGGGCGCGAGCCCAAGAGCTCGAGCTTCGACTATATCAGCATCCGCATCGCGAGCCCCGAGGAGATCCGGGGCCCGCGCGATCCGAAGGAGCGCGAGCGCCTGGAGCTCCAGGGGCAGCGGTCCTGGTGGTCGTGGGGCGAGGTCACCAAGCCGGAGACGATCAACTACCGGTCGTTCAAGCCGGAGAAGGACGGCCTCTTCTGCGAGCGGATCTTCGGTCCGGTCAAGGACTGGGAGTGCCACTGCGGCAAGTACAAGCGGATCCGCTATCGCGGCGTCATCTGCGACCGCTGCGGCGTCGAGGTCACGCTGAGCAAGGTCCGGCGCGAGCGCATGGGCCACATCGAGCTCAGCGTGCCGGTGGCGCACATCTGGTTCTTCAAGACGCTGCCGTCGCCGATGGGGAACCTGATCAACATCACGCTCCGGGACCTCGAGCGGGTCATCTACTACTCCAGCTACATCGTCATCGAGCCGGGGCAAGCAGGAGGTCGAGGCCAACCAGCTCCTGGACGAGGACGAGTACCTCACCCTGCGCGCCAAGGCGCGGGAGGAGGGCGACACCGCCTTCCAGGCCGACATCGGCGCGCCGGCGGTGCGGAAGCTGCTCGAGCGGATCGACATCCGGCAGCTGGCCGAAGAGCTCCGCGCGGGCGTGGCCACCGAGACCAGCCAGCACCGCAAGAAGCAGATGCTCAAGCGGCTCAAGATCGTGGACGCGTTCCTCACGCTCGGGCGATTCGGGCGACCTGCCGAACAACCCGGCCTGGATGATCCTGGACGTGATCCCCGTGATCCCGCCCGATCTGCGGCCGCTGGTGCCGCTCGACGGCGGGCGCTTCGCCACGTCCGACCTGAACGACCTGTATCGGCGGGTGATCAACCGGAACAACCGGCTCACCAAGCTGATCCAGCACAAGGCGCCGGAGGTCATCCTCCGGAACGAGAAGCGGATGCTCCAGGAGGCGGTGGACGCGCTGTTCGACAACGGCCGCCGCTCCAAGGCGATCCGGGGCCGCGGCAAGCGGCCGCTCAAGAGCCTCTGCGACATGCTGAAGGGCAAGCAGGGCCGGTTCCGCCAGAACCTGCTCGGCAAGCGCGTGGACTACTCGGGCCGGTCGGTCATCGTGGTGGGCCCGGAGCTCCGGCTGCACCAGTGCGGCCTGCCGAAGGCGATGGCGGTCGAGCTGTTCAAGCCGTTCATCATCCACAAGCTGGTGGAGAAGGGCATCGCCGAGACGGTCAAGCGCGCCAAGAAGATCGTGGAGCGCGAGAGCCCCGAGGTGTACGAGATCCTGGAAGAGATCATCCAGGACCACCCGGTGCTGCTGAACCGCGCGCCGACGCTGCACCGCCTGGGCATCCAGGCGTTCGAGCCGGTGCTGGTCGAGGGCAAGGCCATCCGGATCCATCCGCTGGTCTGCGCGGCGTTCAACGCCGACTTCGACGGCGACCAGATGGCGGTGCACGTGCCGCTCTCGTTCGAGGCGCAGCTGGAGGCGCGGCTGCTGATGATCTCCTCGAACAACGTCCTCAAGCCGTCGGACGGCCGGCCGGTGGCCGAGCCGTCGCAGGACATGGTGCTGGGCAGCTACTTCCTGACCAAGCTGCCGCCGGGCTTCGAGGAGGAGCTCCGGAAGGCCGGGGCGGGGAAGACCGAGGACACCAGGGCGCGGCTCTGGAAGGACGCCAAGTACTTCGGCTCGCCTGGCCGAGATCGAGATGGCGCTGCTCAACGGGAGCGTCGGCTACCACACGGCGATCCAGTTCTGGTACGTGCCGCCGGCGGAGACCGCCGACGAGGAAGCCCGGCGGCCGCGCTGGCTCCGCACCACGGTGGGCCGGGTGCTGTTCAACAGCATCCTGCCGCGGCGGGTCGTGGCGGAGCTCGGCTTCCGCGACGACCTGATGAAGAAGAAGAACCTCTCGGAGCTCGTGCTCCAGAGCTACCGCCGGGCGGGCCTGGCCGACACGGTCACGTTCCTCGACCGGCTCAAGGACTTCGGGTTCCGCTTCGCCACCATGGGTGGCGTGTCCATCGGCGTCGAGGACCTGGAGATCCCGGCCGAGAAGGCCGAGCTGCTCTCCGAGGCCGACGCCCGGGTCAAGCGGTTCCAGCGGGCGTACAACACCGGCCAGATCACGTTCGGCGAGCGCTACAACAAGGTGATCGACGCCTGGACCCACGCCAACAACGACGTGGCCGAGGCGATGATCAACTCGATGCGGGTCTCCCGCGGCGGGTTCAACCCGGTGTTCATGATGTTCGACTCCGGGTCGCCGCGGCAGCCGCGACCAGATCCGGCAGCTCGCCGGCATGCGCGGCCTGATGGCCAAGCCGCAGAAGAAGCTCACCGGCGGCATCGGCGAGATCATCGAGAGCCCGATCAAGTCGAACTTCCGTGAAGGGCTCACGGTGCTCGAGTACTTCATCTCGACCCACGGCGCCCGGAAGGGCCTGGCCGACACGGCGCTCAAGACGGCCGACGCGGGCTACCTGACCCGCCGCCTGGTGGACGTGGCGCAGGACGTCACGGTCACCGAGGAGGATTGCGGCACGATTCTGGGCCTCGAGATCGCCGCGCTCAAGGAGGGCGAGGACATCATCGAGCCGCTGCGGGAGCGCATTCTCGGCAGCGTCGCGAGCGAGGACGTCTTCGATCCGCACGAGCTCGACGAGGACGGCGATCCCGAGGCTGCTGGTCGAGGCCGGCAAGCTGATCGACGAGGAAGTCGCCAACGCGATCGACGACGCCGGGATCGAGAAGGTCAAGATCCGGCTCGGTGCTGACCTGCGAGGCGCGCCGGGGCATCTGCCGGATGTGCTACGGCCGCAACCTGGCCACCATGGACATGGTGGACATGGGCGAGGCGGTGGGCATCCTGGCCGCGCAGTCGCATCGGCGAGCCGGGCACGCAGCTCACGCTGCGGACCTTCCACATCGGCGGCACGTCCAGCCGCATCGCGGAAGAGGCGGAGCGCCGGGCCCGGTCGGACGGCAAGGTGAAGTACACCGAGGGCCTCGAGTGGGCCGACGTGCCGGTCGAGTTCGAGGACGGCACCAAGGGCATCAACCGGGTGGTGCTGACCCGCGAGGACGAGTCGGCCTCGGACGAGAGCAAGGAAGGGATCCTGGTCGTCGATCCGAAGGATCCGAAGCGGGTGCTCAACCGCTACCCGGTGCCCGAGGGCGCCCTCCTGGCGGTCAAGGAAGGCGACCTGGTCACCAAGGGCGACAACGAGCGCCGGGCGACGATCCTGTACACCTGGGACCCGTACAACGACCCGAGCATCATCAAGGCCGACGGCGAGCTGCGCTGGAAGGACCTGGTGCCGGGCGTCACGCTCCGCGAGGAGCTGGACGAGGGCACCGGCCTCCGGTCGCTCGTCGTGATGGCCGATCCGGACCGCGAGCTGCATCCGAGCGTGCTGGTCTACATCGCCAACCGGAAGGACCCGCAGGAGTACACCCTGGCGGAGGGCAGCCGCGTCATCCTGGGCTCGCCCACCGACCAGGTGAGCCGGGCGATGGAGATCCCGGACGCGGCCAACCCGTGGAGCACCAAGTTCCACGTGGAGGAGCGCCCGATCAACGAGGCGTGGCCGAGCAAGACCAAGAAGGAGAGCAAGGACAAGACGGTCTTCCTCTCGACCGCCGGTCAAGGTGACCAAGGGCATCACGGTCACCAAGATCCCGCGGCAGGCGTACAAGACCCGCGACATCACGGGCGGCCTGCCCGCGCATCGCGGAGCTGTTCGAGGCCCGGCGGCCGAAGGATCCGGCCACGATCTCGGAAGTGGACGGCGTGGTGAAGTTCGGCGAGATCAAGCGCGGCAAGCGCGAGATCTACGTCTATCCCGAGACCACGGCCGGCGTGGCGGAGGAGGCGTGGAGCCGCAGCTGTACGAGGTGCCGGCCGGCAAGCACCTCCGGGTGCACGAGGGCGACCGGGTGCGCGCGGGCGACCGCCTCACCGAAGGCCCGGTCAACCCGCACGACATCCTGCTGATCAAGGGTCCGCGAGCGGTGCAGGAGTACCTGCTCAACGAGGTGCAGGAGGTCTACCGGCTGCAGGGCGTGCGCATCAGCGACAAGCACATCGGCGTGATCGTGCGCCAGATGCTGCAGAAGGTGCGCGTGACCGATCCGGGCGACACCGACTTCCTCGAGGGCGAGACGGTGGACAAGCTGACCTTCCGCGACGAGAACGAGCGGGTGATCAAGCGGAAGGGCACGCCGGCGCAGGCCGAGCCGGTGCTGCTGGGCATCACCAAGGCGAGTCTCACGACGCAGTCGTTCATCTCGGCGGCGTCGTTCCAGGAGACCACGCGGGTGCTGACCGACGCGGCGATCCGCGGGGCCAAGGACGATCTCCTGGGCCTCAAGGAGAACATCATCATCGGGCACCTGATCCCGGCGGGTTCGGGGCATCTACCGGTACGCCGAGATCGACATCGAGCCGCCGGCGGGCTACGAGGCGCCGCCGCCGCGGGTGGAGGAGCCGGTGCCGCAGCCGTTGGCGGCGGTGCTGGTCGGCGAAGAGGAGTAGGCCGAAGTCGTCGGACACGCGAAGCGCCCGGGAGCTATGCTCACGGGCGCTTCGTGTTTTCGTCGTGCGCCCGGTCAGCCGCGCCCGTGCACGGCTCAACGCCCTCGAGGGCCGGTGATCGACATGTCGCCTGACCCACCCCAGTTCGAAGGGCCCGACGCCGTGCGGGCCCGGCCCTGCTACCTCGAGGATCTGGCGGTCGGCCAGCGATACGCGGGGGGCACCGCATTGCTCGATCTCGCGGCCATCAAGGCGTTCGCCGCCGCCTTCGATCCGCAGCCGTTCCATCTGGACGAGGCCGCGGCCAAGGCGAGCATCTTCGGCCGGCTGGTGGCGTCGGGCTGGCACACGATGGCGCTGACCATGCGGCTTCTGGTCGAGGGTGAGCTTCGCTCGCTCTGGGGGCTGGTCGGGCTCGGCGCGGACGAGCTGCGGTGGCCCCGGCCCGTGTTCCCGGGCGACGTGCTCAGCGTAGAGTGGGAGGTGCTCGAGGTGCGCCCATCCTCGTCCAAGGCCGATCGCGGCACGGCCCGTCTGCGGGTCACGACCCGGAATCAGCGGGGCGAGGTCGTGCTCACTCTGATAACCACGATCCTCCTGCCACGGCGTCCGCCCACCTGATACCGCTGCACCAAATGTTGGTCAGGTCTCAGTCGTCGCGCTTGGCCGGGCACTCGAGGCTGCCCTCGAGCCGCACCCCACTCTTCGTTTCGCCCCGGAAGGACGCGGTGGTGGCTGTCCCCGTCTGTCGAACGGTGACGTCACCGCGTCCCTCGAAGCGGAGTTCCGGGCCCAGGAGCCTGCAGCTCCGGCGGAATCGCGTAGACACTGTACCGGGTCCGTTCGCTGGATGCGCCGGAGTGGAACTCCACCCGCAGGGCAAGGCCGTCGGGCTTTCCTTTACCAGGTTCGGTGTAGAGCTCGAAGCTCGTCGGAGACCTCGGATCTGCCTGCCCGCCCTTCTGCATCCCCGGCGTGAACATGGAGATGATCGACATCGGGCTTCCCCTGCCGCCGAGCACGTCGCACTGGCCAGTGTCGAACCGATAGCTCCCGGCGTGCGGCCCGCCGACAATGGTGAAGCGCACCGAGCCGACCTGTGCCTCGAGGCGCAGGGCGACGGTCAGCGTGAGCAGTGCGGTGAACGCCGCCGCTCTGGCGAGCACCATCATGGGAGAATCTCCTGGTGTTGTGATCGCACCAGCGGTCACCTGGATGTCATGCTTGTCCCCCTACCGCGGCTTGGCGTCCTTTGCCTTGTCGCACGGCCGGACGAGCTCTACCCGACGATTCCGCGCCCGCCCCTCGAGGGTGGTGTTCGGCTCCAGGGGGCGGCTCGCCCCGAAGCCCTGAGTGCCCAGCCTCGCCGTTTCAACTCCGTGGCGTGCCACGAGCTCGCGCCGCAGCGCGGCGGCCCGGCGCTCGGACAGGCCCTGGTTGTAGCGGGCGCCGCCGATGCTGTCGGTGTGCCCTTCGATCGTCACCGTCCAGTCCGGGTGGCGTCGCAGCACCTGGGCGACCAGGCCGATCCACGGAGTGGACGCCGGGTTGAGCTCGTCGCTGTCGAACTCGAAGTACACCCCGGGCACGGCGACCCGGCACACCTCGATGAGATCGCGGGTCATGCCGGCCATGGCGCCGAGCCGGCCCGCTCCCAGTCCGTCGCCGCTGCCGCTGCCGATGCCGGCCCCGCCTGCGCCGCGACCGTTGCCGGCGCCCGAGCCCATCCTCCCGGCGCCGGCGCCGTTTCCTTCAAGCCCGGCACCGGCACCCGCGCCCTCGCCGTCGCCCTCGCCGTCGCCCTCGCCGTCGCCCTCGCCGTCACCGTTACCGCTGCCGTTTCCAGCACCTCCGGTCATCGGGCTGCCGCGTCCACCGCCATCGGGAGGGAGCCCGCCCGCGTCCTCGAGCGGACCGTCCGAACCCACGACCGCGACGGCACCCGGGCGTCCGCCCGGTCCAGCGGGGCCCAGTGCCACGCCGCCTGGGGTGCCTCCTGCCGGATCGGGCACGTCGATTCGGATGACCTGCCGCATCCACTCGGCGGGCGCGGTTTCGGACGCGCCCTCGACGGCGTAGGACACCTTGAGCGTGATCGGCTGGAAGGGATCGTCGAAGAACCAGAAGGACCACGGCCGGAGGTGGCCGGGCTGGCCGAGCTGCCCCCGCAGATGCACCGCAGGGAGGGTGACGCGTCGGCCGTTCAGCAGCACCGGAAGGCTGTCGACGCCGATCCGCCGCAGCGTACCAGGATTGTCCGAGCGATCCGCGTAGTTCCGCACCTTGAACTCGACGCGTCCCATGTCGCGTGCTTCACCCATCACCAGCAGCGACGGCCCGAGCGACGTGGTCCCCGGGACCGTCGGAGTGTCCTCGGACGCGAAGCCGAGCACCTGAGTGCGCGCCGAGCGCAGATCGCTCGCCGGTATGCTGCGGCGGAAGTGCAGCCACTCGTGCTTCCCGGCGTAGTTGCGGACGAACGAGGACGCCTGCAGCTCCGCGCCGGTCGGCGAGAGCGAGGTGAGCGTGACCGCGATCTCGTAGTCGCCGCGCCGGTTGCCCCGGAGCGTGTCGCCGGCGACGGCACTCACGATCGTGAGTCCCGGGCGCTGCGGCACCACCGAGATGGTGGCCGGGGTCTGAACCGGGAGGGTCAGCGTTAGAACGGCGAGGATGGCGGCCGACATGTCAGCCCGTTCTCGCCGATGGTGTCGCGAGAGGCGCGGCGTTCCCCGGGGATGCGGTTCTCTCCCGGCGCACCCGCCCATGTCGCACTCCCCATGCGCCGAGCATCCCCAGGACGCCGAGCCCCATCATCGGCACCAGGAAGTGGTAGCGGTTGCGATGCCGGTAGGTTCGGCTGCCGAGGGTCATCCGGGCGTCCCGCGGCGATCTCGGGTCGTACGCGATGGGCACGATGGCGCCGGCCGTGAGTCCGGCGACGCTCGCCGAATCGACCACGTCCACCGCAACGACCGAGTCGGGCAGTCCTGGCGGTGCGAATCGCAGCTGGACGACCTCGTACGGCATTGCGAGCCGACGGACCGATTCGGATGTGCCGCGACCGACCCGCGACCGGCGGGGCGTGGTTCGTGCGGGCGCCTTGGTGACCAGGGTGACCGCCGTGACGCGCGCGGTAGCCTCGACGGGAGCGTTCGGGAGCTGCCGGGGCGCCGGGAACTCCAGGGGGAACGCGAGCGCCATCCAGGCGAGCCCCGCGACGACGATCGCGAAGGTCGCCACGCGCGATGCGATCCACAGCGCGACGAAACCTCCGATGAGCCAGAACAGGAACGGCAGCAGCCACGGGTCGTTCGCGAAGTGTCCCGCGACGTCGAGGGCCGCCTGTCCGGTGGAGCGCTCGGCCGCGCGGGCGAGGAGTGGGAAGAAGGGTAGGTACCGGATCTGAATCGTGTCGCCCGGATGGAGCCCATCGTAGCGCGGCTGGGGCAGGGTCACGGTGGCCATGCCGCGGCCGGCGTCGCGGGTATCGAACTCGACGCCGACGCGATACCAGCGGATCCATCCTCCTACCGGCACCTGCTGCACCGTGATTTCTTCGTGCTTTGACGCCACCCGGGCCGTGGTCACCTCACCCCGGCGGTCGAGCCAGATCGACCCTCCGACGAGAAGGCCTAGCGTCACCACGAAATAGAAGAGACTCAGGCGGCTGACACGGCGGCGCCGTCTCGGCATCGCTCACCCCTGGCGAAAGAAATCCACGGTCGGCCCGCCTGGACTGGCCGGCACCGATGATTACGACGCACGGGGATACCGCCCGGTGCCTCACGCCCCCCCTGTCTCCCGAGCCCCAAGCCTCCTGCCGATCCTGTCAGCGCCCGGGGCAGGAGCGGACCAGCTCAACCCGGCGATTGCGTGCCCGACCTTCGATGGTGGCGTTCGGCTCGCGAGGCCGCGAGCTCCCGAAGCCCTGGGTGGCCAACCGGGCCGGATCCACCCGATGGGCGCCGACCAGGCGGGTCCGCACCGCCGCGGCGCGGCGCTCGGAAAGCGTGAGGTTGGCCGCCGCGGTGCCCACGCTGTCGGTATGCCCCTCTATAGTGCCGGTCCAATCCGGATGGCCAGCCAGCACCTCCGCCAGCCCGGCGATGGCGGGGTCCGACGCGGGCTCGAGGTCGGCGCTGTTGAAGGCGAAGTAGATGCCCGGGAGCTCGACGCGGCAGTCGGAGGCCAGCGCGCCTTCCAGCGACATCATGCCCCCTATCAGGCCGCGCCCGCCCTCCCCGCTCTCGCCCACCGGCAGGTCGATGCGCACGGTCTGCAGCACGTTCTCCGGCGCGTCCGCCGCGCCGACCCACTTGAGTAGCAGGGGATAGGTGGTATCCGCGAGCACCCAGAACTCGGGCGTCCACGTTCGGCCCCGGGCGGTGAGGTTCGCCCTCAGGTGAAGGACGGGCACCTCGACCCGCCGGCCGCTCACCAGTAGCGGGAAGCCCGCCGGAGCGGTCCCGGCGAGCGACAGGGTGCCGCGATACCGGACCGGTGCGGCGCGCCGCCCTCCGAGCCACCCGAACGCCGCGGGAGCGGCACCGCCCGGCGATTCCAGGGTCATCACCTGAAACGTGTCCGAGCGGGTGGCAAGCAGACGGCGATAGGTGGCCCGCGAGATGGCCATCATGGTGTAGCCGGGGTGCTCGCCCGGGCCCTCTAGCGAGTGGTAGGCCCAGAGACGGGTCGCGGTGAGGAGGTCAGGCGCGCCCTCGAGGAATCCGTACCGCTGCTGAATCGTGTCGCCGGACTCCTTCACCTCGCGGAGCTGCCACCCGTACCTGAACCCCTTGTCCGACACCTCGTCGAGCGACATGAACGATTCCCGCTCACCGCCCGTGAAGCTCAGGGTCTGGACCACCACGGCGCCGGTGGGGAGGGGAAGCGGGATCGGGTGGCTCTGGGCCCACGACGCCGATGCACCGATGGTGCAGAGGATCATTACGCCGGCCAGTCGAGTCCGGGTCACAGCTTCTCCACCGCGCTCCGTGCGAGGCGCACGGCACCCGCGCGGTCTGTCGCGCTCGTGAGGTAGCCCACCTCCAGCATCCGGTCGCCCTTGAGGAAGTACAGTTGGCCGGTCGTGCCGTTTGCGGCTGCCTCCTCCCACGGACCTTCCAGCGTGTCGGCCGCGGCCGCCGTGTCGTCCGGGGCCACGCTGCCGACTACACCGCCGACGCCTTTCGCCATCCCGAAGATCATCTTCCCCGTGTTCCAGTGGGGCGTGATGGTGAATGCGTGGTGCCCCGCGGTGAAGTAGCTACAGCTCGTGCCGGTCCTTACGGCGAGCGGTGCGTCACCGGCCGACCGATACGGCGGCACCACGAGCTTGCCGAGCACCTCCTCGGCCTGCTCGGCGGGTAGCAGCGCGCAGGGATCGGGTCCCGTTGGCTCGGCGTCGAGCGGCCGACCGGCCGCGCGGGCCAAGGCCTCGAGCTGCGGATCCCGCGGCAGCGGGAAGGGAAGATCAGGAAGCGCGTCGCGAACCCGGGTGGCCAGGGCGGCCGTCTTTTCCGGCGGGACCTCGGGTGTGAGCGCCATCGCCGAGACCGCAACATGTCCGATCCGCCCGGTGAACGAGTTGAAGCCGATCCAGTGCTTGCCCACCCGGTCCCAGCCCGGGGGAGGAGGAGCCGCGGCCGGCGCCGGACTGCCCTCGGCGGGTGTGCCCGCCTGGATGACCTGCCGGAACCCTTCCTTCATGCTTCCGCTAACGCGTTCTTCGATGATGCCACCAGAGAGGTCCACCTGAAGCAGGACCGCGCCACGGCCCACCCGGGGCTGGCTGGCCAGTGGGTACAGGCAGACCGGGCCATATGGGTCCGGATCCGGCCGCTCCAGCGACCGTACCACGCCGGGCGCGCCCTCGAGCGGGCCCACGATTGCGGCCACCTCTGCCGCCGGGATCCATCCGCAGGCATCGGCGGGCGCGGAGGCGGTGCGCACCGGCGCCGTGGTCGGGGATGATGTCGCCGGCGCCGACTCCGCCTCGTCCTTACCGGAATCGCCGCATCCCGCGGCCGCGAGAACGCTGAGCGCGATTCCGGCGTACCGGGAGACCCACTGCTGTTTCGACATCGTATGCCTCCGCACAGGTAAGTCGGCGCCTCGGGTCGTCGAGCCTGTTCTCGCGAGGTAACGCCCCGTCCCCCCCGATCCTGCCTCACGGCCTGTCGGTCCCGGGTTCACTGACACACCAGCTCCACCCACCGTTTCTTGGCGCCCCTCGACCGTGTCGTTACGATCCTGCGGCCGTGACTGCCGTGGCCCGCGGTCGTGAGCCGGCTGTCCGCGACTCGGAAACGTGCCCACGAGCGCGTCCTTCACTGCGTCCGCGCGCCGACCCGACAGCTCCCGGTTGTAGCGTTCGCTCGCTCGCCACCGGGTCGGTGTTGCTCTCGATCGAGATACCGGGTCCGTGAACATGGAGATGATCGACCGCGGGGTTCCCCGGCCGCCGAGGGTCGGTGAGCGAAAACGCAGGAATCGCTGTGGTGGCGCACCTCTACCGTGGAGATCGAGGACCAGTCCCGGGCGTCGTCCTCATGGCGGATAGGTGGAGTCCGATCCCAGTTTCTTCCGGTGCCGGTCACCTGGCGTCCGCAGAACGGAGTCCTGACGCCGACGATCGTCGCTTCGGGTGTCGGGAGGCTGGTCCTCTCCAGCCTGTTGATCGCGCGCTCTGATCGATCCCGCGGCTTCCGACGAGTCGAGCTCGAGCGTAGCGGCGTTCGCTCGTTGTTCCCCGGCACCACCGCTTTCGCCGCAGGCTGCGAGCGAGGCTGCCAAGAAGGTGAGAAGCACTATCGACGGTGCCCAGGCGGTGGTCGACCTCATGGGAGTCACTCCTGAATGCTTGTGGGGGGGATCGCCGAGCCGAAGCTGCACGCCAGTAGCGCACCGATCGCGCACGTCTCCCCTCACTCGCCGGCCTGCCCATCGAGCGCTCGGTGCCCACAGGACGATCGGCAGGGATTGAGGCAATGTTCGCGCGACCCGGGCGTTAATGAGGAACCGCTTCTGGGGCCTAGTCGTCCACCCGCAAAACCAACGGGAGCCTGCCATGAAGCACGCCGGCAACGATACCGTCGCCCATCTCACGGGGGAGCTCGAGCGGGTGCGCCGAGAGCTCGCGCGGCTCCAGGAGGCCAGACCCGGAGGCCGCACCCCTGGCGGGCTTCAATCGCCCAGGGTCTGGACGACCGTGCCCGCACTGCTGCTCGGCACCTGGCTGCTGTCCGCACAGGCCCCTACGGGACAGGACGATCTCGAGCAGCGGGTGAGCGCCCTGGAGGCCCGATTGACCAGCGGCCCCGGCACCACCACCCGCATCCGGGCGCCGTTCGAGGTTGTCGGTCCCAACGGCAACGTGGTCCTGCAGGTAACCCAGGGGACGCCAACAGCCAACGACGGGGTCGCGATCTTCCAGCGAGGGAGCGTGGTTGGCGTCACGATCAACCGGGGCGGAAAGGATATCGCGGGCCTGGGTACGGCGGACGACGGTAAAGGCGGGCTCCTCTTTATCGCCGATCAGTATGGCGCACCCCGGGCCGAGATCCTTCCCGAGGGAGGTGTCAGAGTGCTAAACGGTGGGGGCAATGTGGTCGCTTCCATGCTAGCCATGGATGAATCACCGTTTGATGGGCGGTTTGCTGTCATTCGCGGTGACAAGATGCTTGCCAGGCTGGACGGGAGCGACGATGGGGGATCGCTCGCAATCAGCGACGAGGAGGGAAAGGAGGTGGCCCAGATGGGAGTCGAGAGTGGCAACGGCTATGTGGCCACCTTGGATCCCAAGGGGTACTCCGAGGTGGAGTTGGGAACATCGGACGCAGGAGAACCACAGCTGGGGGTGATGCACAAGGGCAAGTTGCGTGCAGCGCTGGGGATGTCGACTGGTGCGGGCCACTTGTCGGTCTCAAATGCAAAGGACAAGATCGTCGCCAACGTGACCGGCGCGGGGACCAAGGACGGCGGAGCAGTGATCGTCGGCAACGGGAGCGGGCAGGGCGTTGTCAGTATGACCTCGGGAGCCGACAATCGGGGCCTCGTCCAGGTCTTCCACCCCGGAGGCAAGTCCTTGGTCGTGCTGACGGAAGACGCCCATGGTGGTCTGCTTCAGATCAAGAGCGGCGCGGGCATTCCCGTCGCGCACCTCATGACGGCAGTGGACGGAGGCGGATACTGGCAACTCACCGATCCCGCCGGCAACCCGGTGGTGGACGCCGGGGCCGAGAAGAGCGGCCGAGGGCTCGTCAGGGCCGGCCCACATTACCTGTGCACGCCGCCAGTGGGCACCGCCATGGTGGGCGTAGCACTGCTTCCGGATTGCATAAGAGGGGTTGCCAAGCCGTGAGTGCCTTCACCACCGTCTCAGCCCGGCAGCCAGGAGCGAAGCACGCCGTGTGTCACCACAACCACGGGCGTGAGGATCAACAGGTCGATCGCGAGCGCGACGCCGGTGAGCGCGAGGGCGCAGCCGATCAGCGCAGTGCCCAGCAGGATCACGGCCAGCGCGATGCACGCCTGCGCGGCCCAGTGCAGGGTCCCAGGCTTCCGTAGTTCCACCGCCGCCGCCTGGCGCCTCAGGCGGGCGAGCCGGCTCACAACGGGTGGACTGAAGCTCACGATGCCGAAGTCGTCGCCGCGAAACCCGCCCGCGGGGCCCCGCTCGGGGCCGACGACGAAGAGAGGGGCGGCCCAGCCTCCACCGGGGATGACGCCCCCGCGCGAGGCGAGCGCCGCGAGTCCGCTCGCGATGCCGTCGGGATTGCGGGTGAGCTGCACCGCGGTGGCGTCCGCCAGGTATCGCCGGGACCGCCACGCCAGTGCCAGCAGGGGGCCCACGATGAACCCGATGAATGCCAGACGGGCCATCCAGAATGCCGTATAGGCCATCAGAAAGGGAAGTCGAAGCAGGTCGGCGGGCGTCGTCTTCTTGCTCGGGTCCACATCGCCGGCAGGCATGTCCACACTCTTCGACAACATCTGGTCGATCGCTTCCAGCTCCTGCGCGTCGACTGGCATGCCGCGCCGCAGGCCCAGCCGCACCAGCCGCAGGAGCGTCCGCCGCGCATGCGGTCCGAACGGGGCGCCGAGCACCGCCATCACCAGGCCGAACGCGCGGTGCATCGAGACGATCACGAGGGCGGCGCGCAGGTCGCCGTTGCCGACCGAGCCGAGCAGCTGCGCGATGATTCCCTGGCTCTGGTCGCGATCGAGCTCGTCGAGGAGGCGTCGGCTGACGATCAGCGTGGCGTCGTCCGGCCCGGAGCCTACCGCGCCGGCGTTCGCCACGGCGCCGTCGAGAATCCTGACCCGGGGTGGCCGCACGCCCGCCGCGATGGCCATCTCCTCGACCAGGTTCTGAAGCTGCCGCTCCTCCAGGTCACCCGTGTGCGGTTCGCGGGCGCCGAGGGAGCGCAGGAGACTCTCGACCCCGGTGTTCAGGAACAGGGCGCGCGCGCCCAGCCACGCCAGCAGCATGACGATCGAGCCGGGGACTACCAGCCCGGCCACCAGGAGCAGGGCCAGCAGGGCGTCCGGCAATGCACTCGCGCCCGGCTGTCGGTCGACATGGGCCATGAGGTGGAGCATGTCGGCTGAGGGGACGACGAGGCTCACCAGGTCGTTGAGGATGATCACGGCGGTGTAGACGAGCGGCGAGATCACCGCGCTCATGGGCACGCCCATCAGCGCCACGCCGAGCGCGGCGAGCGCGGTGAGTCGCCAGGCGGCGCGCCGGTTCCGAGCCTGCGCCGCGAAGAAGAGCTCGCGGTCGGCGGGCCCCGATATCGGCGGCATGACGCCGTGCGAGGCGCCGGCAGCGGTCATCGCGATGCCGCCAGCCTTGGCAGCGCAGGTCCGGCGAGCCGGATCGCGCCGCTGAGGTCGGTGGACGATGTGAGGAAGGCGATCTCCAGCATCCGGTCGCCCTTGAGCATCGCGAGCTGGCCGTAGACGCCGATCGCGACCTCGTCCCAGGGTCCTTCGAGCGTGTCCGCCGCGTCGGCGGCGCGGTCCACCACCCCCGCCAGTCCCAGCCCGCCCCGCGACCGGATGAAGCGCATCTCGCCCGCGCCGTCCGAGAAGTGCGGGGTGAGCACGAGCGCGCGGTGCTTGCCGGTGTAGTACGCGCAGCTCCGGCCGCCCGGGTCGGCGAGCGCGCCGCCCTCGCGTACGCGGTACGGCGCGACCACCAGCCCACCGATCACTGCCTCCGCCTCGTCCCGCGAGAGGACGCTGCAGGGATCGGGGCCCGGCGGCAGCCCGGCCGCCGCGTTGGGATGCTTGAAGGGAAGGTCGGGGATGCGCTCGCGGACCCGGCCGGCCAGCGCCGCCAGCAGGTCGTCGTCCATCCCGTACGTCCCGCCCTCCACCACCACGATGATCGTACCGGCGCGGCCCCAGAGGTTCGGCTTGCCGGGGAGACTGCGGCGGTAATCCCAGCCGTCGGCGGGCCGATCCGCCGCCAGAAGCGAGTCGTTGCCCGCCCACGAGCCAAGGGTCGCGAAGCCGAGCTCCGCCGGCCGCTCCTCCGCGCCCACGCCGACGGTCACCTGGATGAACACGCCGGCGGTGTCTTCCGGCTCGGCCGGCCAGTCGGACTTCATTCCCGCCCGCTCGAGCGCCCCCCGCACCTGCTCGGCCTTGGCACGCCGTGCGATGGTGATCGAGTCCAACGGCAGGGGATAGAAGCAGCCACCCTCGTGCTTCCGCGGGGCGCCGCTCAGCTTGCCGATCACTGCCTCTACCTCGCTGGCCGGGATCCAGTCGCAGGGCGACGCCGGCTGCGTCGCGGTCTCCTCCGGCATCGCGCCGGACCTCGGCCTTGCCTCGCCCCGCGGGACGCGAAGCTCGGCCTCGGCCTGACCCCCATCGCAGCCGGCAAGCGCCGCGACGACGCAGGCGGCAAGGCATCGCAGCATCCAGCTCATCCTCACTTGCCCTTCGCCCGTGCCGCCGCCGCCTTGGCGAGCGCGATCGCAACCGACTTGATCGGGGAGGCCATGGACTCGCCCCGCTTCAGGTACGCCTGCACGGCGATGTCGCTCTTTCCCGTCCTGGCATAGACGCTCGCGCTCGTCAGGGCATAGACGCTCGCGCTCGACATGGACCCCCCGCAGATCTCGACGAAGGCACCATCGCCGACCCCGCGCACCGGTTCGCGGGTGCACTCCGCCCGCAGCTTCACCTTGGCCCGCCCCTCGGTGTTGCTCCCGCGCGCGCTGGCCGGGTAGAAGAAGACGCCGATCTCAGGCAGATCATTGACCAAACCGGGACCGCCCCACACGCACGTCGCCTTGCCGCCAACCCCCTCGTCCAGCTCGACGAGGTCCTCACCTGGTCCGTAGTCCAGGCCGGTAGCGGCTTCGACCTCCTTCTCGGCGACGAGGGCGCAGGCGGGATTGGGCGGCCTCGCGGCGCCGCCGGCGCCTTGAGCGGCGAGTGTCGCGGTCAGCGACGCGGCCTGCTGGAAGGTGAGCGCGAGCGCGGCCGCGCGGATGAGCGTGTGCATGGTATTCCTCCATGGGTGGGGCTCACTGCATCATTTGGGTAACGAGCTGGACCATCGCATTCTTGCGATCGGGGCTCGTGGTCCTCATGGGGTAGGTCATCCGCGCGCGGTACACCTTCCCGCCGCTGCGGGCCGCCGCCTCTGACTGGGAGCCGGCGCCGTAGGCCCATCCGCCCTCGCCGATGCTGATCCGCTCCGCCTCCGCCGACTCACCGCGCGCGAGGCGCACCCGCTGCCGCAGTTCGGCGAAGATGTCGTCGGCCCTCTGCGCCGGCTGGACCGCGAGCTCGATCGACACTGTGGGATCCTCCCGGAGGGTGTAGTTGCACATTCCGGACGCACTCATGGCGTTGACAACGAGCCGCGCCGGCGACTCGACCAGCGCGCCGACCGTCGCTTCGGGGAGACAGCCGTCGGCTGTCACACGCGGCCGCTCCGGCTCCGGAGCGGCTGCGAGCCGCGCCAGCGCCGGCCCCGCGAGGCGGATCGCCCCGGCGGCGTCGGTCGATGACACCTGGTAGCGGATACCCAGTGCGTGCGCGCCCTTGCGCAGCAGGAGCTCGCCCTCGAGGTCCACGACGGCATCGTCCCACGGGCCTTCGAGGGTGTCCCCCTCGATGCCGGGGAGATCCGCCACCTGACGCACGATGCCCCCGACCATGCGCGCGGCGTTGAGCTCGATGTGTCCGTATTCCCACGTCGGCGTCAGGACGAGCACCCGGTGCCCTGGTGTGAGGTAGGCGCAGCTCTTCCCCGCCGGATCGGCCAGCGGCGTCCGCTCCTTGGTCCGGAACGGCGCGACGACCAGCTTGCCGAGTACAACCTCCGCATCCTCGCGGGTGAGCACGCTGCAGGGATTCTGGCCGGGGGGCGGTCGCTGCGAGCGGTCCGCGGCGGGGTGCGCGATCGGACCGTCGGGGATGCGGTCGCGCACCCGGCTCGCGATGGCGACGACCGTATCGGGAGGCAGCCGGAGTCGCTGCAGCCGGACGGCGACCCTCACGTGGCCCGCGCGGCCGTTGAAGACCGCGCCGCTGCGCGACGCGCTGGCCTCGTCCCATCCTGCCGGTTGCTTGCCGGTCTGCGCCTGGCCCTCGCTGCCCACGTTCACCTCGACGTAGACCCCGGCGCGGCTGGGGTGGTACAGCTCGATCGCCCGGGCATCCATGCCGTCTGCGCGGGCCCTTTCCGCGTTCGCGCGGAGCTGCGTCCACTCCGCGGACGTCGTGTCCACGGCCACGTAGTACCAGCAGCCCCTATCCTCCCGCTTCGGCTCCCCGTCGAGTGGTCCGGCGAGCCGCTCGATCTCCGCGCGAGGGACCAGGTCGCACGCGGCGGGGACGACGGTGCCCACGACGGTGTTCTCCCTGGCGGCGGCCTGCGTCGCTGCGCTCACGGTCGAGGCGCTCACGGTCGAGGCGCTCACTGCACTGCCCGCCGGTTCAATGGACGCGCGCTCGGGGTCCGAGCCGCAGGCAGCGAGGGAGGCGATAGCCGCGGCCGCGAGCAGATTTCGAGGATTCATGGGCACGTCCTTCCGTCAGCGGACCCGCGGCAGCACGAGCCGGGCGAGACGCTTGAGCCGTGGCCGCGTCGCCTCGATCGGCTCGTCGCCCTGCGCGTCGAGGGTGAGTTGTACGATTCGGGGTCCCGAGTAAACCGCAAGCAAGCCGAGGCGGTTGTACTTGTTGCCCGGCATCGGAATCATGAAGAACGCCTTGTCGCCGATGCCTGCCACCGGCGTCTTCGGCTCCCGGTCCGCCTTGTATGCCTTCAGCGTCGCGTCGAAGGCGGCCGCAGACGCCTTGCCCTGGTAGACCCGGATCGAACCACCGTCGTAGTCGCAGTGCGAACCTCCGAGCGATGCTGTGGGGGCCGACCAGTATTTGGCGAGATCGGGCCTCTCCTCGGCGATCTCGCTGACCTCGGCGTTCGTGGCGAGCTGGCACGCATCAAACGACGCGGCGCCGTTCGCCGGCGGGAGCCGTTCGCATCGCGAGCTCGATGACCCGGACCGCGGCGTCCTCCTGCAACTTCAGGCTCTCGAAGAGGTCATAATCCATCTCGACGTGATACAACCGTCCCTCGTGAGACCGTGGCCGCCTCCTTCTTTCCGCGGCTGTCTGTACGCCAGGCCCCCCTCACCGACGCTCAGGGGTCCGGCTGCGCGTTCATTCCTTTGGCTCCCTTCACCCGTTGCCTGACCTCCGCGAAGACGTCGGTGGCTCGGGTTGCGGGCTGATAGCTCAGGGTCACAAAAGCGCCCTGATACTCACCGGTGAGCTCGTACATGCATCTGTCGGCGACCATGAGGCGGGATTTGACCGGGAACCCAATCGCCGTCTCGATCTCGGCAGGGGTGGGGCAGGGCGCCATGCCGATGCCGACACCCGCGGCCTTGTGCCGCGGCTCGTCTGCGGCACCCTCGGCGCAGGCCATGAGTGCCAAGGCGAGCGTCACGATAAGTGTCGCTGAAGTACTACGCGACGTGCCGTGCATGGCGCATACCTCCTCGTTGGTGGTTGCCTGTCGGGCCATGGTCCCCGGCGACTCGGCGCTCCTCCCGGAGCTCGTCGGGTCTCGTCGGCGAGTGATCTCGACGGCGTCCGAGACGGAGGCGCGGCTAGAAGCCGCGGCGAGCAGCGGACCGATCTGCACGGCGAGCCTCCTTGTGGCGTTCACACTCAACGCCCGGATCGGCGCCGGGCTCCCTCAAGGAAACGCGCCCCGGGGATTTTCCGGGGCGCGTTCGCGTAGATCGATGCGCCCCCTCGCGGACTCAACGGGACACCGCCTCCGCCACCGCCTCCGCCGCCTTTTCCACCAGGGGCGTCAGCATGTCCTCCCCGTCCGCCTTCGCCTTCCGCTTCTCCTTTCCCTCCGCCAGCGCCTTCCCCTCCGGCGACTCGAGTCGGTAGCTCAGGGTGAGCTCGTCCTTGGCGTGGAACGTCGCGGCATAGTTGGACGCCGCCACTCCTGCGGCTCCGTACGCCACGTGGCCCGCGATCCGCCCGGCGGTCGAGCCGCTCGCCGCCCCTGCCTCCCACGCCCCCTGCTGTGCCGCGCCGGCGGCCACCCGGCCGAGCAGGCCGCTGCCGCGCTTCTTCTCGTGCTTGACCGTGGTGAGCAGGAGAAAGGGGCATCCCGCCTGCCGTGCCTCCAGACGCACCTGCGATGCGAGCCTCGCCTGGAGCGCCTGCGCCTGGAGCGTCGGGCCGGTGAGGTAGGTCGTGAAGGCCTCGCGGACGGCATTCACCGCCGCGTCGGAGCTCGCGCTCGTCTCGACTGCGGCGGGGGCCAGGCAGATGCGCCTCATATTCGTCGTGTCCTGCGCGGCGCCGACGCCGGCTCCCGCCGCCAGCGCAAAGGGTATCAGGGCCAGGCTGGGAAACTTCCGGACCGCGATCTCCATGTGGACCTCCTGTGAGAGCCGTTCGACTCGCTCGGGCTGGATACGGACGGCGCGGGCGAGCGCCCCGTCAATCAGCAACGCCCCGACGGCGGTCGAACTCCCTCACCGAGTTGCGCCACTCCCGCTCATGTGGGGGCCTCACTTCATGATCCCGACGATGCAGCTGGGCAAGGGAGCCGGCATCATCGGCCCCCCGGGGCCCGGGCCGCAGATGAACTTCGGGCCGGCACGGATGACCCCCGTCCCCCTCGTCGACGCCCCGGCCTCGATCACCGGATTGCCGCCCTGATCGTTCACCTGCCAACGTCCGGAGCCATCCTCGGAGGCGTAGAGGCTCGTGACGGGGACTTTGCCGTTGGAGATCTGGAGGATGCCGCCCTCACCCGGACCCTTGCCGAGTACCCCGATCGGGATCGCTCCGCTCCCCCATACCTGGAGCAGTCCATCCCCCGGGCTCTTCACTGTCATCTCGGACACAACTTTGCCCGCGGCGTTCGCGACGACGACCGCCCGCTTCTCCCCGAGAATGCCGGCGGCCGGTTTCCCGGCGGCATCCGCCACGCGCACGATTCCTCCCTTCTTTCCACCTCCGATCGCCACGCTGGCTTTTTCCCCGTCGACATTTTCCGCGACGGTGAGGATGTCCGATCCCGTTTCGTCCGAGACCTGGAGCGTTCCCCCAGCACTCATGGACGCACGCTCCCGGTCCCCAGCGTCGACCAGCGACACCTCGGGTATGCCCTCATCGTCGACGCCGAGAGTGGCCGTTCCCTTGCCGGAGCCGACCTCGACCGCGTACCCGTCCACGTCGCCGCCGATCCGAATGTCGGAATCCGCTTTGGAGATGTCCTCCGCCATAGTGAGGAAGGCGTTGTCATTCTCATCCAGAAGCACGATTCTACCGATACCGTTGATGCTCGCCCGGACCTTGCCTTGGCCGTCAGCGAGTCCCAGGCCTCCCGCCTCGCCGTTGGTTCCCAGCAGGGCCACCACCGTTCCCGCTTTGTTGTACACGGCCAGGCCGGCGGTACCCGATTTTGGGTCGTCTGCTATCACCAGCCCCGTGGCCTCGCCCCCAGCAGAGGCCTGAGTCCCAATGACCTGGAGGATCGGAACTCCCCCTGCATCCACGACCTTGAACGGCGCCTTGACCGTGCCGCTGTTCATCGCCGCCAGCTTCTCCTCCAGCGCGGTCACCCGGCGGATAAGGTTGAAGATCTGCGCCTCCTGATCGGACGGAATGCGATCGGGTACCTGGCCCTGCACGGTCGAGGCGCTCCCCGGAAGCAGCCCGACGAGCAGGACCAGGAACAAGCACCGCATGCGTTCAGGCATACCGTCTCTCCAGGAACGAGTGGTCTGAATCGGGGAGTCGCCAAGTCCCGGCCGGGTACCGGCAATGGCCAGGCGCTGGATCACCTCGGGGCAGCCAATTCCGCGGTTAAGCGGCCCACGCGGCGTGCAGGTCGTCATGACCTCTCCGAGGCGCGGCATGGCGGCATTCGTTGTCTCCAGGCTGCCTGCGGCGAGAGGGAGGGGACCCTTCAGTCCTACCCTTCAGCTACGCCCGGATCCGCGGCGGAATCCCTCATGAGGGTCGCTGGCGGCGAATGGGGCGTTCACGGGAGGTGGCTCGCACCATCGGGGGGAACACCATGCTGCCCTATCAGACACGGATCTTCGAGTCGACGCTCCAGGTCACCCAGGCCAGCGCCCGTTTGCGGGATGCCGTGGAACCCGAGTCACGACCCAGGCACGCACCCACCGAGCGGACCTTCGAGGGAGTACTGGAGGGAGACACCTTCCGGATCCACCGGATCGTCCGGGGCCGGAGCTCGTTCCGTCCCGAGCTGCACGGGCGCATCGAGGCGACTCCGACCGGCCGAGCCAGGGCGGTTGTGAGCTTCCGGCTTCACCCGATCGTGGTGGCCTTCGTGGCGGTGTGGCTGGGGATCGCGTTCATGCAGGTCCTGACCGCCATGCAGGAAGCCGTCGCCACGGGCGAGATGCGGTTCCTGCGGCACACCGGAGCCATGTTCGCGCTGGGCCTCCTGATGCCCTTCATCGGATTCGCGATCGAGGCTCGGAAGGCCGCCAGGTTCCTGGAGGAGGTCTTCGGCGTTCGGGCATCGTAGGAGTCATTCGGCCACAGCCACCGCGATCGCCATTCGATCTGGCATCCTGTTCGTGCATCACAAATTCGGCATTTGGGGGCGCGGGCGCTTCTCGCCCCGGACGGGCCGCCCTCCGCAGAGGATAGCGGCCATTGAGGAACGCCCAATTCGGGCGTACAATCCCTCATCAGCCTCCGTCTCCGGCCAGGCGAACCCGACTCCACCTCCCATGCCCGACGAACCTCCCTCGCCCAAGGGCGCCATCACCCAGTGGCTGTTGGACTGGGGCCGCAGCGACAAGCCGGGCCTGGACCAGATGCTCCCCGTGGTCTACGAGGAGCTGCACCGCCTCGCGTCCCACTACCTGGGCCTCGAGGCCGCCGGTCATACCCTCCAGCCCACCGCTCTGGTCCACGAGGCCTACCTCCGCCTGGTGGATCAGCGGCGGGTGGACTGGCGGAACCGGGCGCAATTCCTGGGGGTCGCGGCCAGCATGATGCGCCGGATCCTGGTCAACCATGCCCGCGACCGGGCAGCCCGGAAGCGGGGTGGCAATCCCGAGCGAGTGTCGCTGAGCCTGGTGGAATCACCCTCCGGCCGCCCGGAGGTCGAGCTGATCGCGCTGGAGGACGCGCTCCAGCGCCTGGCGGCGCTGGACGAGCGGAAGAGCAAGGTCGTGGAGCTCAAGTTCTTCGGAGGCCTCACGATCGAGGAGATCGCCGAGGTGCTCGGGATCTCCGGCGCCACCGTCGAGCGCGAATGGGCGTTCGCCCGCGCCTGGCTCTACGACGCGATCGAAGGGTCGGAAGGCAAGTCGTGACGGGAACCGGTGATGAGTAGCGATCGATTCCAGCGCTGCGAGGAGTTGTTCCACGCGGCGGCGCCGCTCGCCGAGAAGGAGCGCGATGCCTTTCTCGAGCGGAGCTGTGCCGAGGATCCCGAGCTCCGCGCCGACGTGGAGCGGCTTCTCGCCGCCCACGACCGGGCGGGTGACTTCATCTCCTCACCCGCGATCGCAGCCGTGCGCGAGGGTGTGGGAGCGGACGAGGGCCTGGTGGGACGCCTGGTCGGACCTTATCGGCTGGTTCGCGAGATTGGCCGGGGAGGGATGGGCGCCGTCTACCTCGCCGAGCGCGCGGACGGCCAGTACGAGCAGCGGGTCGCACTGAAGGTGATCAAGCGCGGCATGGACACCGAACATGTGCTCGCGCGCTTCCGGGCCGAGCGCCAGATCCTCGCCTCGCTGGATCACCCCAACATCGCCCGGCTCCTCGATGGCGGCAGCACGGACCAGGGCACGCCGTTCTTCGCCATGGAGTACATCGAGGGGGAGCCGATCGACGCCTGGGCCGCCCGGCGGGAGCTTTCGGTCGACGATCGCCTCCGCCTCTTCCTCCAGGTTTGTGGCGCGGTGACCTACGCGCACCAGCATCTGGTCGTGCATCGCGACATCAAGCCGCTCAACATCCTGGTGACGCCGCAGGGAGCGCCGAAGCTGCTGGACTTCGGCATCGCCAAGGTGCTGCACGAAGAAGCCGACCAGGCCACGTCTACGGTTACAGGGATGCGGCTGCTGACCCCCGAGTACGCCAGCCCCGAACAGGTCGAGGGACAGCACGCCACTACCGTCAGTGACGTGTACGCGCTCGGCGTGGTGCTCTACGAGCTGCTCACCGGGCGGTCACCATATCGCCTCCGGAGCCGTACACCTCTGGATGTAGTCGAGGCCGTCCGGACGACCGATCCCGAGCGGCCCAGCGCCGTCGGCGGCACGGAGAAGCTCCGGCGCCGTCTCCGGGGCGACCTCGACACCATCCTGCTCACCGCCCTGCGCAAGGAGCCGGCCCGCCGCTACCAGTCGGTCGAGCAGTTCGCGGGCGACGTGCGGAGGCACCTCGACGGCCTGCCGGTCCGCGCCCGGCCCGACACCTTCGGGTACCGGGCCGGCAAGTTCGTGCGGCGAAACCGGATGCCGGTGGCTGCCGGCGTCCTGCTGGCGCTCGCGCTCCTGGGCGGGACGGTTGCGACGGCATACCAGGCGCAACAGGCCCGAGCGGCCCAGGCACGGGCGGAGCGCCGCTTCGCCGACGTCCGCAAGCTGGCCAACGCGCTGCTCTTCGATTATCACGACGCGATCCGTGACCTGCGCGGCGCAAGGCCGGTGCGGGAGCGGATGGTCCGTGACGCGCTTGGGCTATCTCGATGGGCTGGCCCGGGAGTCGGGCGAGGACCCGTCGCTCCAGCAGGAGCTGGCCGGGGCGTACAAGCGGATCGGAGACCTTCAGGGCGGAGAGCCCTCGAGCCTCGGCGACACGGAAGGGGCTGCAAAGAGCTACGGCAAGGGGCTCGGCATCCTGGAGATGCTGCTCCGGGCCGACAGCGGGAATACGCGCCTGCGCCGAGACGCGGCCGAGTCGGCCATGGCTCTCGGCCGCGTGGTCTGGGGACGGGGTGACCTGGCGGGCGGACTGGCCCATGCCCGCCGCGCCCGCGCCCTGCTCGACCCGCTGGTCGCCTCCGCTCCCACTGACACCGACCTGCGGCTGCAACTGAGCGCCGCCAACAATCTCCTGGGGCAGATCTCGTTGGAAGAGGGGAAGATCGCCCAGTCGCTCGAGTACCACCTGACCGACCTGAAGCAATTCGAGGCCGCGCCCGAGTCCGAGCGGCGGCGGCCCGCGGTGCGACATGCCATTTCGGTCACCTACGGGTATCTGGCCGATGCCCAGGTCGAGTCGGACGACCTGGCTCGGCGCCTTGGAGAGCCACCGCCGGAGCCGGGCTCTCCGCCGCGAGCTCAGCGCCGAGTTCCCGGACAACGCCACCTATGCGGAGCTGGCTTCCAGCGCGCGCTACTACGAGGCGACCGTGCTGGGCCGGATGGGTCGATGGGAGGAGGCGCTCGTCCTCCATCGTGAGGGTTTCGCCGAGGACACCACCAGCTCGTTCCAGTGTCGACTCGGCGAAGCGCTCGCCGCGCTGGGCCGGCACGAGGAAGCGCTGGGATATTTCACGCGGGCGGTCCGCGGGCACCAGCGGGAGCTCCGGGCGGATACAGCCAGCCTGTTCAACCGCTTGGCGGTGGTGGAGGATCTGGGACGCATCTGCAAGACCCTCGCGGTGCTCGGCCGACCGGACGCGTCGGCTGCCTGCGCCAGAAGCACGGCCTTCGCCGAAGCGATTTCCGTGGAGCCGAGCCACGCGTGGCCGCGCGCGTTCCTCGCGGCGACCGGGACCGACGTGGGTATGGCATACGAGACGCTTGCCGGCCGACCTGCCACCGCTGCTGCGGATCGTCGGGAGTATCGGCTGGCGGCCAGGGAGCAGCACCGCAAGAGCCACGAGATCTGGTCCGATCTGAGTGGCCGGGGTCTCGTGAGTCCGGTCGATACCGGCCGGGTGTCCGCGGCCGCGCGTGCACTTGCGCAGGCCGAGCGACTCTTGGCCGTCCACTGAGGAGGCTGGCGAGGAGGACCTGGGGGCGCGCTCGGAGGTCCCAGGCCGAACACCGACTCGACTCAGGTCGTCGCCTGGTCGGGCTCGCTCCAGCTGAAATGTGAAGCGGCTCTCTTCGCCTGGCGCCCCTCCGGAACGAAACTCACGCTCGACGAAAACGACGTTGCCGGCTCGACCGATGAGCAGGACGGTTGAGGAGCGCGTACCGTAGTGGCCGGAGGCGATGAAGGCCGAGGACAACAGGCGCTCCCACTCGCGTCCGACACCCGTGTCCGGCAGCTGGTCGTCGGCGGATCGGTTCCGGTCTGCCAATAGGGCGAAGAGGTCGTCGATCAGAGCGGAATCCCTACGGTTGAGCAGGGCACCAAGGGCGCTCTTGGTTGCCGTCACCTTGGGCCAGGCCGTGTCGAGCAGATGATTGCTGAGTCCGTACACCCCGGACGTGAGCGCCCGCACCCGGCCCCCACGATTGGAGTAGTAGAGCAGCTCGCGGGCGTCGCCGACGATCAGGTTGAAGCCGTTGTAGAGCGCGGCGTCGGCCTGGGCGCGATCGACGTAGACGCGCACGCCGGTTGGTGTCGTCAGGAAGCCGCTGACCAGTTGCCCCCGCGAGCGCGGCGCGGGGCGTTCGCGCCGCCCCTGCCGGTAGTTGGTGACCGCGGCGAACCGCCCGTGTCGGTTGATGCCGAGCCAGCTGCCTCCGGCCTTCAGGTCGCGTCCGGCCAAGATCGCGGGCGCATCGTCCCAGAACGCCGCCCGCGACGTGGGGCGGTCGTAGAACTCGTCCCGGTTGGCGGCGACGATCAGGGCATAGTCAGGGTGGGAATCCAGCGCGATGAGCACGAGGCACATTCAGGAGACTCCCTCAGCGGCGCGCGAGGGGCGTGACTACGGAACGATCCTGAGCACCACTGGCGAGGTCTGAAGCGGCTCCGGCGCGTCGGTCGGAAGCGCACCGGTGACCCGATAGTCGCCGGGCGGGACGGTTTCACCGGCGTTTGACACCTGTCGCCAGACCTCCTCGAACTCCAGCGAGGCTCCAGGTTCCAACTGGCGGACGGCGAGGATCGCCGGCACCACCTCGCCCTCCAGTCGCCGCCAGACGATGGTGCCGTCGAGGTTGCGAACGGTCAGGTCGAACGCGATCGGCCGCCCTTGCAGGTAGACGGTGAGCGGCTCGCGGCCGGTGTTCGTCAGCCGGAGGGTGACGGGCACCGGTTCGCTCACGCGGACCGAATCGGGCAGCACGATCTCGAGGCGCATCGAATCCGCGACGGTGCCGAGCGAAAGGGCGAGGGTCAAGAGAGCGATCATAGAGGCCCTGGAATGCCGGCCGCCGAGCGAGGCCCGGCGACCGGCGTTCCGCGAGGCTCACTGGGTGGTCAGCGCCCCCAGCTCCTGCTCGATGTTGCCGATCGGGCTGTAGACGAACTGGGAGCCCGAGGAGTTACCACCCCAGAGGATTCCCACCAGTGTTACGCTGGTTGTCCCGCGAAAGACGGGCGAGCCACTATCGCCGCCTCCCACGCGGGCGGAAACGAAGGTCTGGCACAGTTGGACGATGTTACTGCCCGACACCCCGGTGTTGACGCAGGTGTTGGTGACGAGGCCCTGGCTCCATCCCGTTGTCCGCCCGACCTTATTGACCGTCTGTCCTACTGCGGCGCCCCCCTCGCCCGTGATCGTGAAGCTCCCGTTGATGGTGATCGAGTTGTTGTTCGCGCCGGTGGTCTTGGCGAGGGTGCCGAGGGTGAACGGGATACCCGGTGCGTAGGCCGCGCGCGACGCGTCGCTGAAGCGGCAGCGCCGCCCGCTGGGACAGCCGTTCTGCCGACGGAAGTATGCTGGGTCGTGAACCTCGGTCCCGATCCGCACCGGATCCACGGTCTCCAGCGGCTGCCAGTACGGCGTACTCTCGGTTCCCCCTTGGGTATTGGTGCAGTGCGAGTTGGTGATGAACGAATTCTGCCCGCTCCGCACGGCGTTGAAGCCGAGCGTGCAGAGGAACCCGGGGAAGTTGATCTGGAGTCCGCCCACGACCGGCCGCACCCGATCGCGAAGTGTCGCAGCGAACTCGATCGGCTCGGTCTCCTCGACGATGACGGCATCGGCGGGAATCCCCAGCCGCGCGACGAGGCTGCGGGCCCGACCGATCGCGCCGCGCTCGACGCCGATCCGAACCCGGTTGGACGCTTCGTCCGCGTCCACGAAGACCCCGCCGGACTGGCCGAGTATCTCTGTCGACGCCTGTGCAAACCAGCGCTCGAGCTGGACCCAGTCGAAATCGCCGCGGCGCACCTGTACCGCGGCCGGGCTCAGGCCTTGCGCCCGGAAGAACGGGACGAGTGCGCGCTCCGTATTGCTCCGTTCCGCCGCGTCCTTCAAATAGACTGTCGGCGTGCCGTGAGCATCGAAGAAAAAGCCGCCGAAACCGCGGATACCCCGGGCTAGGGCGTTTGGATTGTCCCCAGGTCCTTGCCGGAGGGAGGGGGATAGAGGATCGGGTTGGTCACTTGGGGCGGTGGGCTGGTCTTGATCGGTACAGCCGGCGGCGAGGAAGACGGCCGCGAAAGCGATCGTTTGGAGTGTCGTGCTTCGGTGCATAAGGACGGGCCTCGACGTGTGGAAGGGCACCTTTCAGGGTTGCAGACTGAACCCACCCACACGTTAAGACCTGACCGCCAGCGACGCCAGCCGGAGAGCCAGCCGGCCTTCGATACCTCGATCATATGCCGAACGACGACGCCCGGGAGATTTCCCCGGGCGTCAGTGACTCCGGCCGGGCCGGGTCCGCTAGTGCACTTGCCGACTCAGGGGCCGATCGGGAAGTTGGTTGGGAGCGCCACGCCGATTGCGGTGGCCGCGTCCGCGCACTCCGGATGCCCGAACCCGCTCTCGCTCACCCCATCGCCGCCGATGTCGTAGATGATGTTGTCGTCACCGGTGGCACTTACGCCGCCCGGCACCAGGTCGAGCCCGAGGGCGTCGCGAACCCGCCATGCGATGTTGTGGTCGGCGCAGCTGGTGTCTCCCGAGACACCGATGGCACCGATGATCACGCCACTGGCGTCATAGAGCGCCAGTCCTCCACCGAAGACGTTCACTCCGCCGATGCGCTTGCCCAGCATGAAATCGCTCTCGGTTCCGTAATCGTCCGCGTTGCCGCCGTAGGCGGCTTCGGTGTTCACCGGGTTGCTCTCCTGGAGGCCGAAGAGGCTGCCGCCGGGCTGGGTGGCGGTGAAGAGATTGGCGGTGGAGAGGGCCAGGCCATCGAGGCTGAAGGCATTGGCGGTGTTGGCTTTCTGGGCCGAGATCACGCGGCTGCCGGGCCACTGGTCGCCGGTCTTGGTGCCGGTGAAGGCGATGGTGCGGACGATCCCACTCCGGTCCACGACCGTGGCCCACATGTTCAGGCTCAGGCCGCCGTTGCCCGCCGGCGGATTGCCAACCACGGCGTCGAGTGCCGTGAAGAGGTCGTCGTGACTCGGGAGCTCCTCGCTGCCTGAGGGTCCCACCCCTCCGTCGTCATCGTTGTCGTCGTCACTGCAGCCGGCGATGGCAAGACAGAGTGCCAGACCCAAGAGCACCCGGGCGCCTCGTCGAACGTCGGTCAAACCTCCATCGAGATGGTGGGGCATTGGCACCTCGCTTTCGGGTGTGAACCGCTGGGGAAAGGAGATGGCCTATAATTATTCGCCTTCCCGCTTTGCGCAACAAGCCAGTCGCCGTCGCCTTGATTGCATGGGAAGCGGAAGTTGTCTAAGAAACCGAGCGACGGGCCGGGGAGGGGACGGACACCGGGACCCACCCGAGCCGGTGGGAGATCCGTGCGGCGGCCTCCCGAAGCGCCTTGAGGAGGCCGGGAACCCGGGCGTCGGTGAAGCGGGTACTGGGCCCACCAAGCGAGATCGCCGCCACGACGCGTCCGTCGTGCCATCGGACCGGTGCCCCCAGGGCGACATACCCCGCCTCGAGCTCGCCGATCGCCGTCGCGTAGCCCTGCCGGGCAACCCGGGCCAGCTCCGCGCTCAAGCGCGACGCTGACCGGATGGTGGACGGGGTGAGGCCGCGCAGCCGTCCTCCCGTGGGCCGGGTGAGCCGGCGGATCAAATCCGGGTCCTGCTCGGCTGCCGCCGCGAGCAGGACTTTACCGGTGGATGTCGCATGGGCGGGCCAGCGGGTTCCAACACTGGCCGAGCTGCCGACCAGATGCCCTCCCTGCACTTCGTCCAGAATAAGCGTTTCGTCGCCGGCGAGGATCTCCACGCTCGAAGTCTCGCCCGTCGCGCGAGTCAGCGCCTCGAGCTCGGGACGCGCGGTGACCGCGACGCCGTTGGCGCGCTGGGCCCGCGCTCCGAGCTCGATCGCCGTGGGGCCGAGCCGGAACGGGCCGGCCGGCTCGGGGCGCGCGACGAACCCCTCGTGCTCCAGCGCGAGGAGCAGCCGGAATGCGGTGGGCTTGCTGAGCCCGAGCTCGCGGGAAACGTCGGCGAGACTCCAGGCCGGGCGTGCGTCGGAGAAGGCGCGCAGAATTCGGAGCGCGCGGACTACCGCTTGCGTTCCGGCGACCTGCCGGACCGACGCAGATTTGGAATGGCGTTTCACAGGTACGGGCAAATGTTCGAGACCCGTCCGCGCCTGTCAAGGCGCGAAGCAGGCACCGCCAGGGTCAGTCGGTGGAGCGGACGGTCAGGAGCCGGAGGGCCCGGGAATCGGGTCGCGGGCACGGAAAGCGCGGGCGAGGAGGCCGCGAAGTCCGCCATGGCTCTCCTGCGGCTTGGCGGCGGGCTGCTTGACCTTCCCGCCGGCGGCGGGCGTCTCGTCGATCTCCCGGCTCTTCAGCTCGGCCCCGAAGAACGTCCACTGGGTGCGCGCCAGTGGCGGCAGCGGCTCGCTCTCCCTGATGGCGATGGCCTTCCTGAACTCGGGATGGAGCGTGATCGAGATCCAACTCGACGAGGTGCGGTGATAGATCCGCGACTGGGGGCCGACCTCGCCCCGCCGAATGGCCGCCCCAAGGGCCTCGACCGAATCGTACAGCATTTCCCGACCTGTTTCGATCTCCACGAGATACATTGGGGTCTCTGCCGTGGGGCCGAATCGATTGGTCAATCACCGGTGGACTGCCGGGTTGACGGTACGCACGATCCGCGCCAATGGCAGCGGCCAAGCGGCTCATTGGTTGGGCACTGTAAGTGGGGTAATGGATACAACTTAAGACCCGTGCATTGGACTGCACTCAGCCCGCGGTGACGCGCCTGTTTCAGCCGCGCTGCCCCGTCGGCGCAACATCCCCCCATTCCTCAGCGCCAGCGGAACAGGCGGACCGCCAGCGCGAAGCTCGCGACCAGCCAGGCAGCGATGATCCCGAGCTCGGGTGACAGGTCGCGCCAACCCGCCCCCTCGAGCATGCTTGCCCGAAGGGCGTCGTTCACCGCCGTGAGCGGCAGCGCCTGGATGAACGGCTGGAGCGTGTCGGGAAAGCGCGCGGCGGAAAAGAAGACCCCGGAGAAAATCCACATGGGCAGCATCACGAGGTTCATCAGCCCCGACACTCCCTCTACCGTCCGGGCGCGTGAGGCCAGCAGGAGCCCCAAGGCGCCGAACGAAAGGGAGGAGAGGAGGCAGAGGATGAACAGCGATGCCACCGAGCCTCTGAGCGGCACCCCGAACGCGAAGACCGCGAATCCGACCAGCACCCCGACCTCGATCACGAGCAGGGTCAGCCGCGATAGCACGAACGACGCGAGGAACTGGATCCGGGACATCGGGGTCGCGATGAGCCGCTTGAGCAGCTTCTTCCGCCGGGCATCCACGATGGCGAATCCCAAGCCCCAGATCCCGCTTCCCATCAGGTTCATCCCCAGAAGTCCGGGTACCACGAAATCGACGTAGCGCGACCCCGGCTCCCGCACCTGCCGGTCGGTCACGCTGATGGGGTCGCCCCGCCCAGCCGCTCGCTGCAGGGCGTCGTCCACCAGAAGCCGGGCCGTCCTGCTCTCGGGCCGCTCGGCATCGAAGCGGTATTCGACGCTGGACCCGGCGACAGGGAGGACCACGAGGGCGACTTTTCCGGTACGGAGAGCGTCGGCAGCCGCGGGCTCGGCGAGCGCGCGGGCGAGAATGTCCGGGCTCTGGCCCAGCGCCTCCATTACTGCCTGGGAGGCCGCAGCGCCCTCGACCACGGCCACGGGCGTGCGCTCCGGCGCCTGGTTTCGGAAGGCGATCCCGAGCCCGGCCGTGAGCAGCACGGGAAACACGAAGACCCAGAAGACGGCCTCCGGCTCCCGGAAAAACTCGCGGTAGCGGACCAGGGTCAGCTGAACCAGCGGGTGATCCCGCCAGCCCCGAATCTCACTCTTCACGCAGATGTCTCCCGGTCAGCTCCACAAAGACGTCCTCGAGTGTAGCCGAGTGGGTGCGCAGCTCGGTGAGCTGCACGCCTTGCCGATGCAGCTCGGCCAGCAGGGCGGGTACGGTCCGGTGCAGCTCGGCGACCCGGATGCGATAGGTGTCTTCCCGCCGAACGGCTGCCTCGACGCCATCCAGCCGGCGCAGCCCCTCCTCCCGCACCGGGGCTCCGGGCGCCATCGCGAACTCGACCACATGCTCGGCGCTGAGGGAGGCGACCAGTTCCCGCGGCGTGCCGAGCGCGATCACCCGGCCGTGGTCCACGATCGCGACCCGGTCGCAGAGCCGCTCGGCCTCTTCCATATAGTGCGTCGTGAGGAGGATGGCGCGACCGTCGGCCTTGAACCTCTCGATCAGCTCCCAAAGCTGTCGGCGGGATTGGGGGTCGAGTCCGGTGGTGGGCTCGTCGAGGAAGAGCAGGGAGGGGTCGCCCACCAGGGCGCAGGCCAGGGCTAGGCGCTGGCGCTGCCCGCCGGAGAGCTGGCCGACCCGCCCGGTCCGTTTTTCCTGGAGCTGGACCGTCCCGATGACCTCTTCGGTGGAGGGCCCCCGCTGATAAAAGCTGCGGAACAGCCGGACCGTCTCCTCCACCGTGAGCTTCTCGGAGAACTGAGTCTCCTGGAGGGAGATCCCGAGCAGCTCGCGGAGCTCACGGTCGTCCTCGCCCCAGCGACGGCCCAGGACAAGCACCTCGCCCTCGTCGGGCTCGGTGAGTCCCTCGCAGATCTCGATGGTGGTGGTCTTTCCTGCCCCGTTGGGCCCCAGCAGACCGAAGCACTCGCCGGGCCGGATCTCGAGGTCGAGTCCGTCCACGGCAACCACGTCGGCGTATCGCTTGCGGAGCCCTCGAACCAGGAGCGATGGTGCGGAGTCGGCGGTTCCCGTCATGCGGGAAGGTTACGTGCCTCGGGACGAGAGGCTACCCCCGGCGCGGCCGGGTCCAGGCCTGCCGCACCGTCTGCCAGGCCCGCTGCCACTCCTCCGGAGCGGTCAACAGGGCGTAGCCGCCGAGTATCCCCGCCATATACAGCGCGGTCAGCAGGAGAGGGGAAGGATCGCTCGCGGAGATGGGGAGCATCGTAGTCTACCTGAGGGCGGTGGGAGTCTGGATCATCTGCGCCTCGAGGGCGCGGGCGATGCGCTCGCGCGAATCTGCGAGGTGGGCACGGGTGTAGGCGTCGAGAGACGCTCGGTCGTCGTCCAAGGCGTGGGCCAACCAACCCTCCAGGTCCACCAGCGTCGCGCGGGCGAGCGCCCGCGCGTCCTCCGGCGTTCCGGCCGCGGGAGTCACCACCATCCGGACCATTGCGTTGAGGTGAAGCCGCTGCACGTCGCGGCGGACAGACCCGGTGTTGCGGGCGGTACCCTGCTTCGATCCAGACCGGATGCCCAGCTCCGTCCAGATCGACTGGGTAAGCGTCCCGAACAGCTCGGGGATGCCGACCGTTGGTTCGCCCGGCAGCGCGCGAAGCTCGGCATCGCGAACCCGGGAGAGGACCACGGGGTCAAGCAGCTGGTTGAGCAGCGAGCCCTGATGGGCCAGGGCCCAGTCGTGCAGGGGGAAGTCCGCCCTCCCTTGCGCGGAGGGGGAGGCACCCCAGTGCATCCACCGCTCGGGCGCCAGCCGGCTCAGCAGCTCGGGGCGAAAATTGAACGCGCGCTCCCCGAAGGCCGCGTCGGCGATGAAGGCGAGCGCCTCCCGTTGCCGGGTAGCCGGTACGGTGGCGAGCGCAGGCCGGGCGTCCGGGTCTCCGCGGTGGTCGCGGGCGGTGGTCGCACCGCCCAGGTACTTGGTGCTCACCAACAGCGCATACCACCGGTCGGACAGGAGGTCGGTGAAGGCGGAGCGAAGGCGTCCGTATCCCTGACCGGGGGCCACGACGCGGGTTTCCAGCGAATCGAACAGGCGGTCGACCAAGGTGACCCGGTCCTTGGCCCAGCCCAACGGATCGTCCGTCATGTCGTAGCGGGAGACGGTCGGATCCAGTCCGGCGCCGCCGAACCCGGCATCCTCGTCGCTGGCGTAGAGATTCCCGGGCTCCGCCGCACGGGAGGCGATGGCGCGAAGCGCATTGATCTCGACGTCGGGCGTCCAGCCGGCGTTGTCCGCTCCGGCGCCTTTGCCGGCGCGCCGGAGAGAAGTGGTCGCGCCATCGGCCTCGGAATACCCGTAGGTGATGGCCCAGCTGTCGTAGCTGCCGACGGTCGGGGAGTAGAAGCTGCCTTGGCGCCTGGAGTCGAGCGCCAGGGCCGGCGGGGTGTAGTCCATGACGGAGACGCCGTGGCCGTGGCGCTCAGTGTACGAGCGATTCGACAACTCCTCCGCGGTCACGCCGGCCGAGCCGCGAAAATTGTGGCGCAGGCCGAGAGTGTGCCCGACCTCGTGCATGACGAGCGCCTTGAGCGCCTGGCCGATGTACTCGCGCGGTGCGGCGCCTCCGGCGGGCAACGCGCCCCGGGAGGCGAGCAGGGCGCGGGCCATCGTCCCCTGGCGGTCGAGTCCCTCGCCGAAACGGCAGAGGAGCGAGGGGTCGGCGCCGGACATCGCCGCCGAATCGGGGGCGAAGGCCGACTGCACCGAGGCGAGGGGCGAGCCGTATTCGCGGGATTCGCCACGCCAGGTCTGGATCCACGCGGCGGAGATCAGGACATCGGCATTCAGGATCTCCCCGGTCCGCGGATCCACGTTGGTAGGTCCAACGGCGTAGACCGAGCGGTTGGTGGCGGTCCAGCGCACCGTGGAGTACCGGGCATCGGCCGCGCTGTAGACCGAGTCGTCGGGCGCATCGAGCGCCGCGACGGCCCCCCGGTACCCGGCCTCCTCGAACGCGCGGTTCCATTCCAGGATTCCCGCCCGGACGTAGGGCCGCCACTCGAGCGGCACCGTATGATCGATATAGAAGGTGATCGGCCGCACTGGCTCGCTGAGAGCGGAGCCCGGCTCACGCTTTTCTAGCCGCCAGCGGTTCACGTAGCGCACGAAGAAGCTCTCCGCGGTGTCCCGGGAGAAATCCTTGAACGCCGAGATGAAGTAGCCCACCCGCTGGTCTGCATAGCGTGGCCGCATCGGGGACGCCGGCAGGTCCAGGAGCGAGTAGTGCACGCCGATCGGAATCGAGCGATAGTCGGAGACCGTCTCGAGCCCGAGGCTGCGGGGGCTCTGAAAGGTGAGCCGAACCTCGGCCTCGAGGTTGGTGGGGAAGAGGCGCAGCTCCTGGAGACTGGAGCGCTTGTCGTCGAGGGCGATGGTCGCGACGACTTTTCGCTGGGTGGCGGCGTTCTGAAGCGTGGCCCCGACGTCGGCCCAATCCGAAACGAGAAAGGGAGCCAGATCGATCAGGACCTGGCTCTGCTGGGAATCGCGGACCGTCGCGATCGGAAACGAGTGGGCGACGGAGTGTCCGAACGACTGATTCACCGTCCGGGCCATCGGCGAGCCCGGCGCGGCGGCGAAGTGGGGGTTCACGACCCAGAGCTCGACCCGGTCGCCCTCGCGATGGAAACGCACCAGGTCGGATCGGATCGAGGCCCCGCCGTCGAGCCCGAGCTCGCCGATGCCTTGGGAGAGCTGGGTCACCAACAGATAGTCGCGGTCGAATTGCCCGGAGGTGAGGCCGAGGAGGACCTGGTCGCGCTTGTAATAGACGGAGAAGATGCCGCTGGCGGCGTCGGAGCCTGCCGTGACCTCCGAGAACGCCTTCCAGGGCGTCTCTTGGCCAGCCGCGGCGCCCGACCCGATGATGGCGAGCGAGGTGAAGATGGCGATGACGCGAGAAAGGTGCACGACCGGCTCCGCACGACGGGGTTGCGGCCGGACGAGATGGTCCGACGCCGTGCGGAATTGGCAAGGACGGGGCCGCGGTTATCGACCCGCTAACCGCAATCTTGCCTGGAGGTTGTCAGGGGGTTCGCCTGTCAAAACGCCAACCGTGGGGCAAAAGGCGATAAGGTGAGCTACGCTGCCGCCGGGTCCTCGCGGAGGGCGCCGATTCTGGCCCGAACCAGCTCAGGGTCGAATGGGACCTCGACCAGCGGTCCACTTCCCACGAGCCGACCCTTCCGGAGCGCCCGGTACCATTCCCGACCTGAGACGATCAACACCGGCACCCGGGGTTGGACGGACTCCAACACCGCCGCCAGCTCCCTGCCGCTGACGAAAGGCATCGTCACCGTACCCATCACCAACTGCAGCGGCTCCTCGTGAGCCATCAGCAGCGGCGTAGCATCCCTGGGAACCTCGGCAGGCGAGAGCAGGGTGAGGTAGGCACGCACTATGGCTTCGTGTTCCACTAGCAGCAAGGCGACGCACGGCTGCAGCGGGCGCATCACAATCCCAGCCCCCACCGTAGGTACCACCGGTCCCCCTCGCGGCCGGACGCCCAGGCGAGGCTCACTCGATTGCGCGGCTCGAAGAACGAGAGCCATATGCCTGCGCCGGCAGCGGCGTGCACCCGCCTGGACTCCGTCCCCTCGGCCCATACCCGGCCCGCGTCTCCCAAGCCGAAGACTCCGATCTGCGTCGGAACCACTCGTGGCAGAACCCGCGCGACCGGAACGCGGACCTCCACGCTGGCGTTTACCATCGCGTCTCCGGCGAACCGCTGATAATCGAAGCCGCGCAGCGTTCCCTGACCACCGAGGAACGCCGCTTCGTCGACCGGAAACGATCCCCACACCCGCTTCGCTCCGACGCGGAGCGCCAGAATCGGCGATGCGGGTATCGGCAGCGGCAACAATCCCGTCGCATCCGCATGGAGCTCCCCGAAGGTCCCGCCTCCGCTCCACGTCACCGGGAACAGGCCGGCACCCGCGGTGACACTCCCGTATCGAACTACGCTATCCGGTGCCTCCGCACCGACAGTAATCGCGCCCGCGAAGCCGAGGCGACCCATACCGTTTGTCGTATAGCGAAGCATCGGGCCGCCGCGCAGTCGGAGCCGTTCGGTCGCGAGGTATTCGACCGCCGGAGCCAAAGTGAACTGCCACTCGTCCACCTCGCCGGCTTCCCCTCGGTCGGCGGTCTCGTTGCCGAAGCCGTTGAATCGAACGAACTCGATCTCGGAGGCGCGTGCCAGCAAATCGAATCGGGTCCGCGGGTCGAGACGTCGCGCGTCGGCGGTCAGATCCGCGCGCAGGCCGTCAGCGCCAGTGGCGTAGACCAGCGCGAGCCTGACCCGCGATCCGTAGGGCGCGCGCCGGAACGCGTAATCGGTTCTCGCCACTTGCGCGCCGATGAGGAGGCCCAGGTCGGCGTCATATCCCGCCCGAGGCCCGATCGAGAGGCCTCCACCCCAGTCACGCGGCATCTCCGGCTCGGGCTCTTCGTCCTGGTTCGCTTGCTTCTTCTCCTTCTCCACCTCCTCCTGGTCTTCCTCCTGCTCCCGGGGCTCCTCGATGTGATCGTGGATCGCGAGAGAGCCGAAGTCCTCCGACCCGACGAGACTGTCCGAGTCCGGCTCCCTCACGACGAGAAGTGAGGGCCCATCCTTGACCCCGTTCCCCTCGAGCCGCACGCGGTCCTCGCCGCCCCGAAGGAAGAGCCGCACCTCGCCGGTCTCGCGGGCATGGAATCGGCGCTCGAAGTAAGGCGCGTCGGCCTCCTCGGCCCGCAGCCGGACGACCATTCCGCCGCCCGCCTCGCGCAACACCTCCGCGACCTCCGGCTCATCGGTGGCCCATACATCGACTTCGCTCGCCAGAAACCGGTAGTATCGTCGGGCATGCTCGGGGAGCGCTTCGCGCCGCTGGCGCAGCGCGTCCACCATCCACCCGCCCCACAGGTTCCGGTAGGCGGCGGGCATCCGGTCCACCGCACCGACGATAACGGAGTCGGTCAGCGCCGTCTGAAGCGCGGCGGCGACGGAATCGAAGTCGGCTGTGCCGAGGGGGGCCAGGAGGATGCGGTCGAGCTCCCGGCCGTTCCAGGTCAGCCCGACCAGCTTGCCCGGGTACTTCGGCCCGAACGTCACCAGCTTGGGGTGGGCCGTGCGCGCGAGGCTGGTGACGACCCCGTCGAACCGGACGAAGGCCTGGTCGCGGTCTCGCGGAATCGGCCGCCACACCTTCCCCGCATCCGAGGGATACGCCGCCCAGCGCCACTGGTCCTCGTGACGGTCCCAGTCCCCCATGAGGTGGTCCACCAGCCGAGCCTTCAGAAATGCCGCCGCATCCACCCGATGGTCGGGGCTTTCCCGCAAGCGCTCGAGCAGATCCTTGCTGTCGACCACCTCGTCAGCTCCGGCGAACCCGTCGCCGGGACGCAGCTCGATGATGCCCAGCATCCCGGCGAATTCCTTCCGGTGGTCGCCCAACCGTTCATCGTCCGGCATCACCGCGAGCCGGGGCTCGGCGTGGAGCACGCCGGCCGCCTCCAGCAGATCCGCCGCGATCAGCGCGCCGGCCGGGTTCATCGAGCTGATGGCATCCTGCACCAGTCGATTGACCACGGTGCCCCGAAAGGGCTTCGGCAGCGCGGGAGTGGGATCCTTGTCGAGCGACCGGAAGGTGAACTCCCTTCCGTCCCCGGAATTGAGGTGCAGCGAGGTGGTCTGTTGTCCCCCGCCCAACTCCTTCACGGTGAGCCCGCCGGCGTAGCTCTCCAGATCGAGCACCGGCACTTGGATCGGCGAGGTCCAGAGGTCCCGGTAGTGCGCGCCGAGAAGCGCCCGGGTCAAGTCACCAGCCGCGTACCGCTCCCCGGCTGTAACGGTGACGAACTCGGGTTGTGCCTGGAGGCCTGCGGCGGCCTCGGGGCTCGCCTGCGCCGACGCGAGGCAGGGGGCTGCCGCGATGGCGACTGCCGCCCACTTGCCGAAGGCCAGGCTACGGACGGTAGGCATAGGCGGTGATGGCGGCCGTCCCTCCGGAGGCCTCGTCGCTGATGAGCAGGGTGAGATCCGGCGCGACCGCGATCCCTTCCGGCTGCCGGTGGCGATCCTTATGGAGACGTCCCCCAGCCAGCACGTCGCCGGCCCCCGAAATCTCCGCAAACGCGCGCTGCGGACCGGCGACCAGTAGGTAGGTCCCCGTGCGAGGATGCCGGGTGAGTCCGGAGCCGCTGAATCGCTTTTCGCCGGTGACCTTCTGGAGCCGGTCTTGGGGAACCAGGATCCGCGGCCGCCTCTCGAAGCGCCAGGTGTCGGGTGAGACGGCGAGGATCACCACCTGGTCCTTCCACAGCTTGCTGTGGGTGCTCTTGCAGAGGAGCAGCAGGGACTTGGTGCCCGGATCCCACGTCATCCCCTCTACCTCGCACCCCCGGCCCAGCCCCTGGATCCGGCGAGTCGCCGGGCCGACTTGGCCGTCGGGCGCCAGACGCCCCTCGTAGATCGCGCCGGCCCCGGTGACGAGGAAGAGCCGTTCGCCCACCACGGCGATGTCCTCGAAGTCGCCCTGCAGCACGCGCCTGTCATCTCCAAGTCCGAACCGGCCAGCGGCGCGGCGGCTCTCCAGGTCGTAGCGCCACACGATCCCGCGCTCGTCACCATGAGCGAGCAGTTGACCATCCGGCGCGAAAGCCAGCCCTGAGATCTCCGCGAGCTCCGCGGGCAGCCCTTCCTGCCAGGCGGCGGCCCCCGCGAGATCGTAGTGCGCCAACGCGCGCCCGGTCTGCGCGGACGTGGTTGTCACCACGGACGCGAAGAGCAGCAGAAGCGCGAGCGCGCCGCGGGGAGGCGTCATCCCGCGGCAGGCGCGCCGTTCCCCGTCGCCTCTTGCGGAGTGTACTCCGCGAGCTTGGGGCCGAGTCGCTGGCGCAGCAGTTCCAGCAGCGCTTCGGCGGGGATCCGCTTCTTGAGCCGGATGCAGTAGGTGAGGGTAGGAAGGTTGTCGGGTCCGGGGTCGTCCGTCTCCAGCTCCCAACGCTTGGTGTGGCTGTCGAGCACCTCCTCGATGGCGCGACGGGTGGGAATGTCGTCGGCGGCATGTACCCGCAGCATGCCTTCGCGCTTGGTCGCTTGGGGCTCCGCTTTCGGTGCCTGCTCGTCGAGGGGAACGGCTTTCTCCGGCTGGAGCCACTCGGCGACGGGCTTCGGGTGGCGCTCGCCTTCCTTGGTCAACGCCTGCAGCACGGTCTGACCCTCGGGCACGGTCTGTTCGCCCAACGCGATGTCGGCGATTTTCGGCTGGGAGGTATTCCACTTCCAGAGGGAGACGACGGCGAGGTTGTAGAGGCCGGTCAGCGCGGCGGACGCTTCGAGCGTCCCGACGCCGGCGCCGAGTCCCACCGCGATAGCGATGACGACGTACATCGCATCCCGGGTGTCGTCGAGCGCGTTTCGAAAGCGCACCAGACCCGCGATGCCCGCCAGGCTGAACGCTACGGCCAGGCTGTCCTGCACGATCACCAGGATCGCCGATACCGCGATCGGCAGCAGGACGATCGTGGTGACGACCGAGGCGTCCATCTCCCGTCGTATCCGGGTGGCGACATACGCCCATGCGACCGGCAGCATCAGCAGCAGTGCGCCGGTCATCGCGACCAGCGCCGCCAGCCAGCCGCGCCCGCCCCAGGGTCCCGGCGCGTCCCCGCCGGCTGATTCCGCAAGGGACCCGAGCTGATCCTCCAGCATGGGCGGGCCCGAGAACGCCCGGGTTTCCCGCGCCATGAGGACCACGAGAGCGATGATCACGATCTGGAACAGGGCCAGCCAGCCGAAGCGCGGCTTCGGCAATCCCGGCTCGTGCTTCTCTGCTGCGACTTGGCGGTCCTTGTCCGTCATCGCTCGACCTCCGTGCGCTGAGCCGGACGCAAGGCGTGCGTTCGAGCCCGCGAGTCTGAGACCAGCGACCTCCCATCGCCTGCGGAGCAAGTTCATGGGTCGCGGCCCAATGTACCGGTTGCCTCGAATCGGCTGCTGTGGCCACTGTCACGGGTGCGAGGGGGGGTGAAACCGGTTTCGGGCTAGCGGTTAGATCAGAGGCGTTCCAGAGGTGAACGGAGGGGGACGACTTGGGTGGTGACCTGTGGGCCTAGCGGACCTCCTCGAGATCCAGCTCTCTGCCGCACTTGGTGCAATGGGTTCGGCGAGGGAGTTGAAACGACTTGCCCGCCAGCCCCAGGCGCTGTTGGGTGCCACAGAAAGGGCAGGGGCCTTCCGCCGAGCGGAAGATTTCCCGCTGGGTCAAGCGCATGGCCCCGAGGGTGATGCCGATCAGGAGCGAGGCAGGGACGAGGACGAAGTGCACCAGGGGAATGGGCAAAGCTACAGCAGCGCCCGCGAGGCCCAACCCGGTCACGGCCGCGGCCCGGGCGAGGCGCTGCCGAGGGGTCAAACTCTCTATCACAACCGCAGCCGCGCTCGGGGGAGCCCCGAATCCCTTAAGCGACGCGGTGAGGCTGCGGGTGGTCATCGGTCCAGGCCCCGAGGGCTCATCGACGGCTTCATATATCCCTCATCCTATAAGGAGTGGGGATCGGTCGGCAGCTTGACCCGAACTCCTTCACAGTCTACATTTTGCAGTCTGTGCCCGAAACGGGCGTACCGTTCTTCAGCTCCAGGGTTATGCCGACCATCAATCAGCTCATCCGGCGCGGCCGGAAAGACGTCGAAGCGAAAGACAAAGCGCCGGCCCTCCGCTCCAATCCTCAGAAGCGCGGCGTGTGCACCCGGGTGTACACCACCACCCCGAAGAAGCCGAACTCGGCGCTCCGAAAGGTCGCGCGCGTGCGGCTGGTCAACGGTTTCGAGGTCACGGCGTACATCCCGGGCGAAGGCCACAACCTCCAGGAGCACTCGATCGTGCTCATCCGGGGCGGCCGGGTGAAGGACCTGCCGGGCGTCCGGTATCATATCGTGCGCGGAACACTCGATTCGGCCGGCGTGAACGACCGCCGCCAGAGCCGGTCCAAGTATGGCGCGAAGCGGCCCAAGGAGGCCGGGGCCAAGGGAGGGACGAAGTGAGCCGGCGCAACAAGGCGGTCAAGCGTCCGGTGCCGCCCGACCCGCGGTACGACAGCCAGACCGTCTCGAAGTTCGTGAACAATCTGATGTTCGAAGGCAAGAAGAGCGTGGCGGAGGGCATCTTCTACTCGGCCATGGACCTGATCGAGGAGCGTACCGGTCAGCCCGGTGTGGCGGTCTTCAAGCAGGCGGTCAACAACTCGAAGCCGACGCTGGAAGTGAAGAGCCGGCGGGTGGGCGGGGCCTCGCTCCAGGTGCCGGTGGAAGTCCGGCCCGACCGGCGCACGGCGCTGGCGATGCGGTGGCTCATCTCCTTTGCCCGCGCCCGGACCGAGAAGACGATGTCGGAGCGGCTGGCGGCGGAGCTGATCCTCGCCTCCAAGGGCGAGGGGAACACCATCAAGAAAAAGGAAGACACGCACCGGATGGCAGAGGCCAACCGGGCGTTTGCGCACTATCGCTGGTAGGCGGACAGGCGCTGCAAGGTGTCGAGCGGGCGCTCCGTACGCGGGGCGCCCGCTTCAGCTTCGGGCCGGTCCATCCGACGTATGCCGCCGGCGCCGTTCCAGATCACCGCCGTGACGGAGACCAGGCGGCCGGGCGAGCTGGCCGGAGATGTTGAGGCCCCCGGCCAGGTAGAGCACCCCGTCGATCACCCCGTTTATGGAGTGTACACTTGAGTGGTCGTGAGGTAGGAGCCGCCGCCACCGTACCCGCCCACCACGTAGACCACCCCGTTGATTGCGGCGGCCGCCATGGTGTAGCCGGGCGTCGGCAGTGGGCTCAGCGTCCGCCAACTGTTGCTTCCGGGGTTGTATACCTCCACGGTGGAGAGCGGGTTTCCACCGGCGCCGAGCCCGCCCATGACGTAGAGCTGCCCGTTGAGCACGACGCCCGCGGCGGCTCTTCGCGGTGTCGGCATCGGCGCCAGTGAAATCCAGCCATTGATCGCGGGGTCGTATGCCTCCAACGCCGCCGTGTTGCCGTTCGGCGTAAAGCCGCCCGCCACGTAGAACTTCCCGTTGATCACCCCTGCGGCCGGCTGGTCGTGGAAAGACACGGGCGCCGCCCGGGTCGTCCAGCTGTTGGTGGCTGGATCGTAGCGGTCGAGGCGCTTGGCCGTTATAAACCCAGCATCGGCGCCGCTCAGCACGTAGAGCTTCCCTCCGATCACGCCCGAGGCTCCCCGGCCTCCCACCGCAGGCATGGCGGCCTTGGTCGTCCAGGTGTTGCTCGACGCCGCGTAGGCGTACAGCGTCCGCTGCATGAGCCCATTGCCGACGCCTCCCGGCACGTACATGACCCCGTTGATCACCCCGGCGCCGTTCGCGTCCATTCGGGTCTGAGGAAGGGGCGCGCGGCTGGTCCACCGATTGGTGCCGGGCGTGAACGACTGGTTGACGGCGAGGTGGATGCCGGCGAAGCCGCCGGCGGCGTAGATCTTCCCGCTGACGACCCCGGCCACGAGCCCGCCCCTCCCGGTGGGCATCGGGCTCTTGGTGACCCAGACGTCGCCCGGGCGGTAGGCTTCGTTGATGCTGGAGTAGTCGATTCTGCTGAGGCCGCCGATCACATAGAGCGAACCGTTCACCACGGCGGCGGCGGGGGTTTGACGCTCGACGGTCATCGGCGGCTTGATGCGCCAGGTGTCGCTGCCCGGGTCATAGACTTCCAGCGTACGCACCCGCGTGAAGTCCTGTAGAGCGCCGCCGACCACGTAGAGGAGTCCATTGACTGCTCCTGCCGCCGCGCCATAGCGCTGAGTCGGCCCGGCCGCTTTGAGGCTCCAGGTGCTGGTCGCGGGATCAAAGACCTCCAGCACGGAGCTGGCAAAGCCGGTCGTAAGAAAGCCCCCGACCAGATAGAACTTCCCGCCGACGGCGGCCCCTGCGGCCAGCCGGCGAGGGAACCTCGGACTCGGTAGCACCGTCCAGCTGTTGCTGGCCGGATTGTAGCGTTGAAAGCTGCTGCTGGCGGTGGTGTTACAGTCGCCGCTATAGACGTAGAGCTGACCGGCGATGACCGCACTCGCCCCGCAGCCGCGCGGGGTGTTCATGGGGGCCTTCGTCGCCCAGGTATTGGTCGAGAAAGTGTAGGCGTACAACGTGTTGGTGACTCCCGATGTCCCGGTGGTTCCCCCCGCCACATACAGCTTGCCGTTGATCACCCCAACGCCGGCCGGGCTGCCTCGCGGCGCGGGCAGGGCGGCCTTCGGCGCCCAGCTATTGGTGCCCGGCGTGTAGGCCTCCATGCTGCTGAGCGTCACTCCGCCGTTGTACCCGCCGACGACGTAGATCACCCCGTTCACCACGCCGGCGCCGGGCGACTGGCGACCGGTCGCCAGCGGCGCCTTGAACGACCAGAGATTCGTGACGGCGACGGCGGCGGCCGGCGTCCCCGGCTCGGATACCGGAAAGGCCGGAGCGTCGGGCTGGGCCTGCTCAAATGGCCCTGTTCGCCGCAGGCGGCCAGAAATAGCGCGGCTCCCAAGAGGGCTGTGGCGTGGAGGGGGCGCGCATGCCACGGGTACATGGATAGCTCCGAGGTCGAGGGCGGATGGGGTCTGGGATCGGTGAAGCTGCTCCGTACCACACGCCCGATTTCCCTCGAGACCGCCTCATGTCGATCGCCTTCCTCAAAGGAAGCGTTGCCCTTCGTGGACCCCGTGTCTGCGGGGCCATCGCGGGTCGGCCCATCAGGGAACGCGCTGGACCAGTCCAGGACGTGGCAGGGATGGCAGAATTGGGGTCCGAGTGGAGGGCTTGGCGGTGGAGCTCAGTTCCCACGAAGATCCTGAATGGGGTTCGCATGGCGTGGATGCGCCCGAGCGAGGCATCCTCTGTAGACCGTACGAGGCACCCCCAGGGTTGCCCTTGACACCCATAGCTATCCCGTTAGGTTTGCCGGGCTTGGGAGGTTTGGCTCCGGCTCGCCTTCTTCCCCGACGACATCGGATGACGTGACGGTCCCCGGCCCTCACCTCTCATCTTCTGAACGACAACGCGAGGAGACCCTGTGGGTCTCTCCATCCTGGGCCTCAGGCCCGGATGCGCGCGGAGCGAGACCACCGGGTCATCCCGGGATCGGTCGCCCCGCTTTTTAGTTGGTGGTTTTGCGAGGACAAGCAATGGCCCGGCAAACCCCGCTCGAACAGTATCGCAACATCGGCATCATGGCCCACATCGATGCCGGGAAGACGACTACGACCGAGCGCATCCTTTATTACACCGGCAAGAACTACAAGATCGGTGAGGTCCATGAGGGCGCGGCCACCATGGACTGGATGGAGCAGGAGCAGGAGCGGGGCATCACCATCACCTCCGCCGCCACCACCTGCTTCTGGAACCGGAACGGTACCCTGCATCGCATCAACATCATCGACACGCCGGGCCACGTGGACTTCACCGTCGAGGTGGAGCGCTCACTCCGGGTGCTCGATGGCGCCGTCACCCTGCTCGACTCGGTGGCCGGCGTCGAGCCCCAGACCGAGACGGTCTGGCGCCAGGCCGACCGCTACGGCGTGCCCCGGCTCATCTTCGCCAACAAGATGGACCGGGTGGGGGCGGACTTCGATCGCTGTCTCGCCATGATTCGCGACCGGCTCACCAAGAAGGCGTATCCGATCCAGCTCCCGGTGGGCTCGGGCGAGATGTTCACCGGCCACATCGACGTGCTTCGGCGGGTCGAGATCATCTTCGACGACGAGACTCTCGGCAAGACCTTCACCGAGATGCCGGTCCCCGAGGCGTACCGCGAGGGGGTCGAGGCGGCACGACACGAGGTGATCGAGGCGGCGGTGGAGCACGACGACGAGCTGTTGGCGAAGTATCTGGCCGGCGAGGAGCTCTCCTACGACGAGATCCAGCGGGCCATCCGGAAGGCGACCACCTCCGGCTCCATCGTGCCGGTGCTCTGCGGCGCCTCCTTCAAGAACAAGGGTGTCCAGGCGCTGCTCGACGCCGTGATCGACTACCTGCCGAGCCCGATCGACATCCCGGCCATCAAGGGTCACCTCCCGCTTCACGACGACACCCACGTCGAGCGCTGTGCCTCGGACACCGAGCCGTTCTCCGCGCTCGCGTTCAAGGTGGCCACTGACCCGTACGTCGGCCGGCTCACCTTCTTCCGGGTGTACTCGGGGTCGCTCAAGAGCGGGAGCTACGTCTACAACAGCACCAAGGACAAGCGGGAGCGGATCGGCCGGCTCCTCCAGATGCACGCCAACAAGCGGGACGAGATCGAAGAGGTGCTCGCCGGCGACATCGCCGCGGCCATCGGCCTCAAGGACACCCGCACCGGCGACACCCTGTCGGATGAAGACAAGGCGATCATCCTGGAGGCGATGAAGTTCCCCAATCCGGTGATCGACGTCGCCATCGAGCCCAAGACCAAAGCCGACCAGGACAAACTCTCAACCGCGCTGCAGAAGCTCCAGGAAGAGGATCCGACCTTCCGAGTGCGCTCCGACGCCGAGACCGGCCAGACGATCATCGCCGGCATGGGCGAGCTGCACCTCGAGATCCTGGTGGAGCGGATGAAGCGGGAGTTCAAGGTCGAGGCCAACGTCGGCAAGCCGCAGGTGGCCTTTCGGGAGACCGTCCGCAAGAAGGTCACCGACGTGGAGGGCAAGTTCATCCGGCAGTCGGGCGGCAAGGGCCAGTACGGGCACGTGGTGATCTCGCTGGAGCCCGCCGAGGCCGGTGCCGGCTTCATCTTCGAGGACAAGATCGTCGGCGGCGTGATCCCCCGCGAGTTCATCAAGCCGGTCGAGGCCGGGATCCGCGAGGCGCTGGAGAACGGCGTCCTCGCCGGCTATCCCATGGTGGACGTCAAGGCGACGCTCACCTACGGCAGCTACCACGACGTGGACAGCTCCGAGATGGCCTTCAAGATCGCCGGGTCCATGGCGGTGAAGGAGGCGGCCCGGCAGGCGAGCGCCGTGCTGCTCGAGCCGGTCATGGAGGTCGAAGTGGTGACCCCGTCCGACTTCCTGGGCGACGTGATCGGCGACCTCTCCGCCCGGCGCGGCAAGATCGGCGGCATGACCCAGCGCGGCGACGCGCAGGTGGTCGCGGCCGACGTGCCGCTGGCGGAAATGTTCGGCTACTCCACCACGCTCCGCAGCATGACGCAAGGGCGGGCAGTGTACTCGATGCAGTTCGACCATTACGAGGAAGTTCCGAAGAACATCGCGGAACAGATCATCAGCAAGGCGAAGAGCTAGAGGGGCGGAACGGCAGAAACGGCGGACAGGCGGTCGGTTGCTCCGCTGACCGCCTGACCGCCGGTGGCAGTGGAGGGCGGCGGCGGGGGACCGCCCGACCGCCTCAACCAGGAACCAACCCGGACACCGGAAGACGGACATGGCCAAGGCCAAATTTGAGCGAACGAAGCCGCATGTGAACGTGGGCACGATCGGGCACGTGGACCACGGGAAGACGACGTTGACGGCGGCGATCACGGCGATCCAGGCGAAGAAGGGGCTGGCGCAGTTCACGGCCTACGACCAGATCGACAAGGCGCCGGAGGAGCGGGAGCGGGGGATCACGATCGCGACGGCGCACGTGGAGTACGAGTCGGCGAAGCGGCACTACGCGCACGTGGACTGCCCGGGGCACGCGGACTACGTGAAGAACATGATCACGGGGGCGGCGCAGATGGACGGGGCGATCCTGGTGGTCTCGGCGGCCGATGGGCCGATGCCGCAGACCCGGGAGCACATCCTCTTGGCCAAGCAGGTGAACGTGCCCTACATCGTGGTCTACCTGAACAAGGTGGACATGGTGGACGACCCCGAGCTGCTGGAGCTGGTGGAGCTGGAGGTGCGGGAGCTGCTGAGCAGCTACGACTTCCCGGGGGACGACACGCCGGTGATCAAGGGCTCGGCCTTGAAGGCGCTGGAGAGCGGGGACCCGAACTCGGAGCAGGGGAAGGTGATCCAGGAGCTGTTGGACGCGCTGGACAGCTACATCCCGATGCCCAAGCGGGAGATCGACAAGCCGTTCCTGATGCCGGTGGAGGACGTGTTCTCGATCACGGGGCGGGGGACGGTGGCGACGGGGCGGATCGAGCGGGGGGTGGTGAAGGTGTCGGAGGAGGTGGCGCTGGTGGGCTTCGGGGCGACCAAGAAGACGGTGGTGACGGGGGTGGAGATGTTCCGCAAGCTGCTGGACCAGGGGGAGGCGGGGGACAACGTGGGGCTGCTGCTGCGGGGGGTGGAGAAGGCGGAGATCGAGCGGGGGATGGTGCTGGCGAAGCCGGGGTCGATCACGCCGCACACCCACTTCGAGGCCGAGGTGTACGTGCTGACGAAGGAAGAGGGGGGGCGGCACACGCCGTTCTTCAAGGGGTACCGGCCGCAGTTCTACTTCCGGACGACGGACGTGACGGGGTCGGTGGAGCTGCCGGCGGGGGTGGAGATGGTGATGCCGGGGGACAACGTGCAGATGACGATCGAGCTGATCACGCCGATCGCGATGGACGAGGGGCTGCGCTTCGCCATCCGCGAGGGCGGGCGGACGGTGGGCGCGGGCGTGGTGACGAAGATCCTGAAGTAGCGGGTGGTGAAGGGCAGCGGCGGGGGTCCGCCGTTCCGCCGATCATGAACGAGGAGTTCCAATGGCGCAGAGAATCAGGATCAGGCTCAAGGCCTTCGACCACGTCGTCCTCGACCAGGCCGCGGCGGACATCGTGCGCACCGCGGAGAAGACCGGCGCGCAGGTCTCGGGACCGATCCCGCTGCCGGTGAAGACCGAGCGGTGGACGGTGCTCCGGAGCCCGCACATCGACAAGAAGAGCCGTGAGCAGTTCGAGCTGCGCACCCACAAGCGGCTGCTCGACATCAACGACTCCCGCCCCCAGACCATGGACGCGCTGACCAAGCTCGACCTGCCGGCGGGCGTGGACGTCGAGATCAAGGTCGAATAGCGATGACCAGCGGACTGATCGGACGCAAGCTCGGGATGACCCGGGTGTTCTCCGAGGACGGCACCGCGGTGCCCGTCACCGTCATCGAGGCCGGGCCCTGCCGGGTGGTGCAGGTTCGCGAGGGCGGGGTGCAGCTGGGCTTCGGGGCGCGGCGGAAGCAGCGGGCTACCCGGGCCGAGCTGGGTCACGCCAAGAAAGCGGGCCTCGACGTGGCGCCCCAGGTGCTCCGGGTCTTTCCGGTGAAGGGCGACGCGCCGGCGCCCGGCGCCGAAGTGAAGGTGGACATCTTCGCCCCCGGTGAGCGGGTCAAGGTGACCGGCACGACCAAGGGACGCGGGTTTCAGGGCGTGGTGAAGCGCCACGGGTTCGGCGGCGGGCCCGCCACCCACGGCAACACCCGGCACCGGAAGCCGGGCTCGATCAGCCCCGGCACCGACCCGTCCCGCGTCATCAAGGGCAAGCGGATGCCGGGGCACATGGGCGCCGCCCGCCACACCGAGCTCGGGCTCACGGTGGTGAAGGTGGACGCCGAGCGGAATCTGCTGTTCGTCCGGGGCGCCATTCCGGGCGCGAGGAACGGGATCGTCACCGTGGCGAAGCAGGGAGGGCCCAGCCGTCATGATTGAGGCGCCACACTACACGCCGGCCGGCGCGAAGCGCGATGCCGCGTTCGCCCTCCCGGCCGAATACTTCGACGGCACGGTGAACGAGCCGGTGCTGCACCAGGCAGTCAAGGTGTTCCTGAACAACCAGCGTCAGGGCACCGCCGCCACCAAGACCCGGAGCTTCGTGTCGGGCGGGAACCAGAAGCCCTGGAAGCAGAAGGGCACCGGCCGCGCCCGGCAAGGCTCCACCCGTGCGCCGCACTGGCGGGGCGGCGGCGTCGTCTTCGGCCCGCATCCGCGCGACTACCGCACCGAGATCCCGCGCAAGGTGAAGCAGCTGGCCCGGAAGTCAGCGCTCAACGCGCGGGCCCGCGAGGGCGCGCTGCACGTGGTCGAGCGCTTCGCCTTTCGGGCGCCGAAGACGGCCCGGCTCGCCGGGCTGCTCGGCAGCCTCGGCCTCGATGGGCGCAAGGTGCTGGTGCTGACCGCCGGCGCGAACGAAAGCGTGTACCTGAGCGGCCGGAACCTCCCGACCGTGGAGGTGCTCCCCTACTTCGAGGCTTCGGCGTACGACGTCCTCTGGTCCGACGCGGTCGTGGTGGAAGAGGGCGCGCTCACCGGCGTGATGCCGGAACCGCTGCCCGAGGAGCCGGAGGAGGAAGTCGGGCCGACGCGGGCCACCCCGCGGAAGCGGCCGGTCACGAAGGCCGCGCCGAGCGGCGGCGAAGGCAAGGGCGCGGCCAAGTCGCCGGCCAAGGCAAAGGCGAAGAGCGCCAAGGCCGCCAAAGCGGCCAAGAAGTCCGCGGCCAAGGCGGCTAAGAAGGCGAAGCCGGCCAAGAAGTCGGCGGCGAAGCCCGCCAAGAAGGCCGCGCCGAAGAAGAAGAAAGGGAGCAAGTGATGCCCGCCCTTCATCAGATCGTCGTGCGGCCGGTGGTGACCGAGAAGAGCTCGGCCGCCTACCAGACCCGGCGGGAGTACACGTTCGAGGTGCACCCGGAGGCCAACAAGTATCAGATCCGGGACGCGCTCCAGAAGCTGTTCGGGGTCACCGTGACGGACGTCCGCACCATGCAGATGCGGCGCCACGGGGTCACCCGCGGGCGCACCCGCGGCACGACCGCGCGGTGGAAGAAGGCGATCGTCACGCTCAAAGACGGCGACTCGATCGCCGTGTTCGAGGGCTGAGATGAGCATCAGACAATTCCGGCCGATGACGGCCGGCACCCGGTTCCGCTCGGTGTCGGGGTTCGACGAGATCACCCGGGACACCCCGGAGAAGTCGCTCCTCGAGCCGATGAAGAAGTCGGGCGGCCGGAACAACCAGGGCCACCTGACCTCGCGGCACCGGGGCGGCGGGCACAAGCGGCAGTACCGGAAGATCGACTTCAAGCGCAACAAGGTCGGCATTCCCGGACGGGTGTCCGAGATCGAGTACGACCCCAACCGGACCGCCCGGATCGCGCTCGTGGTCTACGCCGACGGCGAGAAGCGGTACATCCTGCACCCCAAGGGGCTCAACCAGGGTGACACCGTGATCTCCGGGCCCGGCTCCGACAGCCGGACCGGCAACGCGCTCCCGCTCGGCGAGATCCCGCTCGGCACCACGGTGCACAACATCGAGCTCAAGATCGGGAAGGGCGGCCAGCTCTGCCGCACCGCCGGCTCCAGCGCCCAAGTGGTGGCCAAGGAAGGCGACTACGTCACCCTGCGGCTGCGCTCGACCGAGATGCGGCTGATCCATGGCCGCTGCTTCGCGACCGTCGGCGAGGTGGGGAACGCCGAGCACGAGCTGCTGTCGGTAGGCAAGGCCGGGAAGAGCCGCTGGCTGGGCAAGCGGCCCAAGGTCCGGGGCGTCGCGATGAACCCGGTGGACCACCCGCTCGGCGGCGGCGAGGGCAAGAGCTCGGGCGGTCGTCCCCCGACGTCCCCCTGGGGCAAGCCGGAGGGCCGCAAGACCCGTCATCGGAAGAAGGCGTCCACCAAGCTGATCGTCCGCGGGCGCAAGCGCGGAAAGGCGACGAGGTAAGGCATGGCGAGAAGCGTCAAGAAGGGCCCGTTCGTACAGGACGCCCTGATGCTCAAGGTGCAGATCCTGAACAGCAAGAACGAGAAGCGGGTGGTGAAGACCTGGAGCCGGGCGAGCACGATCCTTCCCGAGTTCGTGGGCCACACGTTCGCGGTGCACAACGGGAACAAGTTCGTCCCGGTCTACGTCACCGAGAACATGGTGGGCCACAAGCTCGGCGAGTTCGCGCCGACGCGGCTGTTCCGTGGCCACAGCGGCAAGATGGTGGCCGACAAGAAGGCGAAGCCGGAGTAACGATGAGCGGCCATGCGATTCAGCGGCTGGTGCGCCAGTCGCCCCGGAAGATGCGGCTCGTGATCGACCTCATTCGCGGCAAGGACGTGAACGAGGCCTACGCGATCCTCAAATTCAACAAGAAGCTCGCGGCCAAGCAGATCGCCAAGACGCTCAAATCGGCGGTCGCCAATGCGGAGCAGAAAGCGCTGAAGGACAACGAGCGGTTCGATCCCGACGCGCTCGTCGTCACCAAGGCGATCGTGAACGGGGGCCAGCCGCTCAAGCGGTTCTCGCCGGCCGCCCAGGGGCGTGCCACCCCGATTCGCAAGCGCACCAGCCACGTGGAGATCCACGTGGACAGCGCGGACAGCAAGGAGAGCGCGTAATGGGTCAGAAAACGCACCCGATCGGGCTTCGGCTCGGCATCGTGCGGCAGCCGTCGTCCCGGTGGTTCGCCACCAAGGAGATGCCCGCGCTGCTGAAGGAAGACGAGCTGGTCCGGAAGTACCTGAAGCAGCGGCTGGGGCACGCCGCGATCGCGCAGATCGACATCGAGCGCCGGCCGGGCAAGGTCACCATCACGGTGCACACCGGGCGGCCGGGCGTGGTGATCGGCAAGCGCGGCGCCGAGGTGGACAAGCTCCGCGACGAGCTGGCCCAGCTCACCGGGAAGGAAGCCGCGATCAACGTCGAGGAGATCAAGCGGCCCGAGCTTTCGGCGCAGCTGGTCGGCGACAACATCGCCCACCAGCTCACCCAGCGGATCTCGTTCCGCCGGGCGATGAAGCGGGCGGTGCAGAGCGCCATGCGCATGGGCGCGCAGGGCATCAAGGTCCGCGCGGCGGGCGCCTCGGTGGCGCCGAGATCGCGCGCACCGAGGGATACCACGAGGGCCGGGTGCCGCTGCACACGCTGCGCGCGGACATCGATTACGCCACGAGCACGGCCAAGACCACGTACGGCACCATCGGCATCAAGGTGTGGATCTTCAAGGGTGAGGTAATCGAGGACGTGTCCGGCCGCACCTACAGCACGGGGGCCTGAGTCCAATGCTGGCGCCCAAGCGGATCAAGTTCCGCAAGACGTTCAAGGGTCGGACCAAGGGCATCGCCGCCCGGGGCAACACCGTGGCCTTCGGCGAGTTCGGGCTGATGAGCCTGGATCCGGGCTGGGTCACCAACCGACAGATCGAGGCGTCGCGGGTGGCGATGACGCGCGAGATGAAGCGCGGCGGCAAGGTGTGGATCCGGATCTTCCCGGACAAGCCGGTCACCAAGAAGCCGGCCGAGACCCGGATGGGGAAGGGCAAAGGCAACCCGGAGGGATGGGTCGCCGTGGTGAAGCCGGGCCGGGTGATGTTCGAGATCGAGGGCATCCCCGAGGATCTCGCCAAGAAGGCGCTGGCCCTCGCCGCGGCCAAGCTGCCCGTCACCACCCGCTTCGTGAAGCGCGAGGAGACCTGAGCCGTGAAGCCGAACGAGATCAGGGACCTGTCGGTCGAGGACCTCAAGACCAAGATCGACGAGCTGACCCGGGAGCGGTTCAACCTCCGCTTCCGCTCGGCCACCGAATCGATCGATAACCCGATGCGTTTCCGGGACCTCCGGCGCGACATCGCCCGGATGCAGACGATCCTGCGGGAGAAAGAAGCCAATGGTTGAACAGGCGAAGGCCCCTCCGAAGGCGGCGCGCGCCCGGCGCAAGCTGCGCACCGGGACGGTGACCAGCGACAAGATGGACAAGACGGTCACCGTGTCGTTGGTGCGGCGCTACGCGCACCCGGTCTACGGGAAGCAGGTGACCCGCACCAAGAAGGTGAAGGCGCGGAATCTCGAGGGTGACGGGGCCGCCAAGGCGGGCGACACCGTGCGGCTCATGGAGACCCGGCCCCTGGCCAAGACGGTCCGGTGGCGGGTGACCGAGATCGTCGAGAGGGCCAAGTAGCCATGGTGCAACAGGAATCGATTCTCCGCATCGCCGACAACTCGGGCGCCCGCAAGGCGCTGGTGATCCGGGTGTTGGGCGGCAGCAAGCGGCGCTACGCGGGCCTGGGCGACACTGTGGTGGTGGCCATCAAGGACGCGATCCCGACCGGCCAGGTGAAGAAGGGCGACGTGGCCAAGGCGGTGATCGTGCGGACGGCCAAGGAGACCCGGCGCAAGGACGGCTCCTACATCCGGTTCGACGAGAACGCCGCGGTCCTGATCAACGACGCCGGGGAGCCGCGGGCCACCCGCATCTTCGGCCCGGTCGCGCGCGAGCTGCGCGAGAAGCGCTACATGAAGATCGTGTCGCTCGCGCCGGAGGTGTTGTAGCATGAAGCCGCTCGTGTACAAGAAGGCCAAGCGGATCCGCCGGAAGCCGCCGGTGCGGCTGCGGCTGCGCATCACCAAGGGCGACACCGTCCAGGTGATCTCGGGCGACGACAAGGGGAAGCAGGGCAAGGTGCTCCAGGTCTTCCCCAAGACCGGCCGGATCAAGATCCAGGGCGTGAATCTGGTGAAGCGGCATCTGCGCTCCACTCCGACGACCGAGGGCGGGATCGTGGAGCGCGAGGCGGCCATCCATCACTCGAAGGCGATGCTGCTCGACCCGTCGAGCGGTGAGCCGACCCGAGTCCGTCGCCGGATCGACGCCGACGGGACGGTCGAGCGGATCGCCGTGAAGTCGGACCAGCCGATTCCCAGGAGCCGGTGACGATGGCGGACACCAAGGAGAAGGCGCCCAAGGCCCCGAAGGGCCCCGAGGGCGCGCCCAAGGGCGGCAAAGGTGGCGGCAAGGGCAAGGACAAGGGCGGGTCCGCCGCGGCGGTGGACCACGAGCCCAAGGCCCGCGAAGGCACGCCGCGCCTGCAGGCGTTCTACCAGGAGACGGTGCGCGGCAAGCTGGCGAAGGAGTTCGGTCTCACCAACCCGCACCAGGTGCCGCGGCTGGAGAAGATCATCCTCAACGTCGGCATGGGCGACGCCAGCAAGAACCCCAAGCAGCTCGAGGCCGCGGTCGAGGAGCTGAGCGCGATCACCGGCCAGAAGGCCGTGATCACCAAGGCCAAGAAGGCGATCGCGAACTTCGGCCTCCGGGCCGGCATGCCGGTGGGCGCCTTCGTGACGCTGCGCGGCGCCCGGATGTACGAGTTCCTGGATCGCTTCATCAACCTGGCAATCCCGCGGATTCGCGACTTCCGCGGGCTTCCCAACCGGAGCTTCGACGGCCGCGGGAACTACACCTTCGGCATCAAGGAGCAGATGATCTTCCCCGAGATCGATTACGACAAGGTGGAGAAGATCCACGGGATGGACATCACCCTGGTGACCTCCGCCACGCGCGACGACCTCGCCATGGCACTGCTGCGGGAGTTGGGGTGGCCGTTCCGGGGAGAGACGCCCCAACGAGTAGCCTGAGGATCGAAACTTTTCACTGTTCACGCAGTTGAGGGGACATGGCAAAGACAGCCTGGATTGAGCGGGCGAAACGTACGCCGAAATTCAAGGTCCGTGGGGTCCGCCGCTGCCAGCGTTGCGGGCGGTCACGCGCCGTACTGCGGAAGTTCGGCCTCTGCCGTATCTGTTTCCGTGAGCTCGCCCTAAGGGGAGAAATCCCAGGCGTGCGCAAGGCCAGCTGGTAAGGGGAACGAAGGAATGAGTCTGACAGATCCCGTCGCGGACATGCTGACCCGCATCCGCAACGCGTGCTCCGCGGGGCACCGTCGCGTGGACATTCCGGTGTCCAAGGTAAAGACCGAAGTCGCCCGGCTGCTTCGGGACAACCACTACATCGTGGACTACAAGCTACTCGATGACGGCGCGCACGGCGTGCTGCGGTTGTACCTGAAGTACCACAACGAGCTGCCGGTCATCCGGGAGCTGCGCCGGGTCTCGACCCCGGGGCTCAGGCGTTACGTCAAGTGCCGCGAGCTGCCCCGGGTGAAAAACGGTCTCGGTATGGCCATCGTCTCGACCCCCAAGGGGTTGATGAGCGACCGCGACGCGCGCAGCGCCAACCTGGGCGGCGAGCTGCTCGCCCTCGTCTGGTAGGAGGGGGCATGTCGCGAATCGGGAAGAAGCCGGTGACGCTGCCGAAGGGCGTCGCGATCGACCTCCAGGGGAGCATAGTGGCGGTCAAGGGCCCGCGAGGCGAGCTGCGCCGCACCCTCCATCCGGAGATGAAGCTGGCGCTGGCCGACGGCAGCTTCACCGTCGAGCGCCCCAGCGAGGACAAGCGCCACAAGGCGTTGCACGGGCTCACCCGGACCCTGGTCCAGAACATGGTCGACGGGGTCTCCAAGGGCTTCAGTAAGACCCTCGAGATCCAGGGCGTCGGCTACAAGGCCGAGGCCAAGCCGTACGGCGTGAACCTGATCGTGGGATACTCCCACCCGGTGAAGTACGAGGCGCCGAAGGGGATCAAGATCTCGGTGGAGAACAACACCGTGGTCAAGATCGAGGGCGCCGACAAGGAGATGGTGGGACAGGTCGCGGCGGAGCTTCGCTCCGTGCGGCCGCCGGAGCCCTACAAGGGGAAGGGCATCCGCTACCAGGGCGAGCAGGTCCGCCGCAAGGCGGGCAAGACAGGAGCCAAGTAAGCATGCGTCGGATTCATGCGCCCAAGACCCGAACCCAGCTTCGCTATCGCCGCCATCTCAGGGTGCGGAGCAAGATCTCGGGAAGCGCGGAGCGGCCCCGGCTGGTGGTGTTCCGCTCGCTGAAGCACATCTACGCCCAGCTGGTGGATGACGACCGCGGCATGACCCTGCTGGGGGTCGGCGACGGGAGCGAGGGGATCGCGGTGGATGGGACGGGCAAAGTGGCCCGCGGCAAGGCGGTGGGCAAGCTGCTGGCGGAAAAGGCGAAGGCGGCGGGATTCAGCCGGGTGGTGTTCGACCGTGCCGGCTACCGCTACCACGGTCGCGTCCAGGCGGTGGCCGAGGGCGCGCGCGAAGGCGGATTGGAGTTCTAATGGCGGACGAGGCGACAGGAACGCAGAGCGGCGGCCAGGCGGCGACGCCGGACGCACCCGCAGCACCCACGGCACCCACGGCACCCACGGCACCCGCAGCGCCCGAGCAACGACCCGGCGGCTCGGACCGGCCCCGCGGGCGGGGCGGGCGGGGCGGTGGCGAGCGCGGCGGCCGGGGCGGCCCCCGTCGCGACCGCGGCGACCGGGACCACGCCAGCGATCACGTGGAGAACGTCATCGCCATCAACCGCGTCGCCAAGGTGGTGAAGGGCGGGCGGCGGTTCTCCTTCAACGCGCTCGTGGCCGTCGGCGACGGCAAGAGCAAAGTGGGCATCGCCACCGGCAAGGCCAACGAGGTCTCCGAGGCGGTGCGCAAGGCGGTGGAAGCGGCCAAACGCTCGATGGTGGAGCTGCCCAAGACCGGCTCGACCATCCCGCACGAGGTGGTGGGCCAGCACGGCGCAGGGCGGGTGCTGCTCAAACCCGCCGCGACCGGTACTGGCGTGATCGCCGGCGGGCCGGTGCGCGCGGTGCTGGAGTGCGCCGGGATCACCGACATCCTGACCAAGAGCCTCGGCTCAACCAACCCGCACAACATGGTTCGGGCGACGATGGACGGGCTCACCAGCCTGGTCTCGGCCCGGCAGGTGGCGCGGGAACGGGGGGTCGAGCTCGACCAGATCGCCTACAAGCCGAGGCAGGGGGCCTGATCATGGGACGCAATCCTGCGGTCGGACGGCAAGGCCCACGGCATCACGCTGCCGTGATCCCCAGTGAGGACACCGCGAAGGCACTCGAGGTGAAGCAGATCCGGTCCAGTATCGGCCACCCCGACACCATGCGGCGCACGCTCGAGGCACTCGGGCTGCACCACCATCAGCAGACCGTGCGTCTGGCCAACACCGCCTCGGCCCGAGGGATGTTGTTCAAGGTGCGGCATATGGTGGAGGTGAAGGCGGCGGCAGCAGAAACATCAAGGAAAGCGGGAACAGTAAACAGTAAACAGTAAACAGGGGATCGAGCGTCCCGTTCACCGTTCACTGCTTACTGCTTACTGTTTACTGTTCCCGCTTTTGGGAGTGCTACATGTCTGACAAGATTACCCTTTCGTCGCTGGCTCCGAGTCGGGGCTCGACCCAACCGCGCAAGCGGGTGGGGCGCGGCCCGGGCTCGGGGCTCGGCAAGACGTCGGGCAAGGGCCACAAGGGGCACAAGGCGCGCACCGGTGGGGCCACCAATCCGGGCTTCGAGGGCGGCCAGATGCCGATGTACCGCCGGCTGCCGAAGCGCGGGTTCACCAACCCGTTCAAAGTGACCGTTCAGGCGGTGAATCTGTCGCAGCTCAAGAAGGTGACCGCGACGGAGGTGAGCCCCGAGACGCTGTATTCGGCGGGACTGATCGGCAAGCTGGACCGGCCGGTGAAGCTTCTAGGCACCGGTGACGCCGACCGGTCCTATACGGTTCGAGGCGTGGCACTGTCCGCGTCGGCGCGCGCGAAGATCGAGGCGGCCGGCGGTAAGATCGAGGGGTAATGACCACACCCCGCGTCCCCAATCTGGCCATCGACGACGAGCTGAAGCGGAAGCTCCTCTTCACGCTCGGCATCCTGGTGATCTACCGGGTCGGCGCCCACATCGCCGCGCCGGGTGTCAACGTCACCGCCCTCGCCGATTTCATCCGGAACTCGGCCGCCGCCGGGTTCTTCGGGCTGTACGACGCGCTTGGCGGCGGCCTGTCTCGGGCCACGGTGTTCGCGCTCGGGATCATGCCCTACATCTCGGCCTCCATCATCTTCCAGCTGGCGGGTGGCATCGCCCCGTCCATCGGCAAGATGCAGAAGGACGAGGAGGGCAAGAAGAAGATCACGCAGTGGACCCGGTACCTCACCGTGTTCATCGCGCTCTCCCAGGCCTACACCTTCGCGCTCTTCACCGAGTCGATACCGGGCGCCGTGCCGAGCCCCGGCTTCGCCTCCCGCCTCATCATGGTGGTGACGCTCACGGCCGGGGCGATCTTCGTGATGTGGCTGGGCGAGCAGATCACCGAGCGCGGGATCGGCAACGGGATGAGCCTCCTCATCACCTTCTCGATCCTCGAGCGGCTCTGGCCCGGCAGCCTCCAGCTGCTCCAGTTCGTGCGCACCGGCGTGGTGACCGCGGTCGGCGCCGTCGTCTTCCTGGGGATCCTGGTGCTGGTCATCGCGGCCGTCGTGGCGATGACGATCGCGGCGCGGCAGGATCCCCATCCAGATCCCGCGAAAGGTGATGGGACGCGGCCGGATCCGGGAAGGCCAGAAGACGTTCATCCCGATCCGGCTGATCACCGCCGGCGTGATGCCGATCATCTTCGCCCAGACCATCATCATCGTGCCTGGGACACTCGCCAGCTTCACCCAGAATCCCGTGCTCCAGGACCTGGCCGGTTTCTTCAATCCGGGAGACTGGCCCTACAACCTGACCTTCGCGGCGATGATCCTCGTGTTCAGCTATTTCTACACGTCGATCATCTTCAACTCGGTGGACCTCGCCGAGAACCTGAAGAAGCAGGGCGGCTTCATCCCGGGCGTGAAGCCGGGGGCCAGCACGGCGGACTACATCGACGGCGTGCTCGGGCGGATCACCCTGCCAGGCGGCCTGTTCCTGGCGGGGATCGCGATCCTGCCGATCCTGGTGTCGAGATGGTTCAACATCCCCAACACGGGCTTCGGCGGCACGTCGGTGCTGATCGTGGTCGGCGTGCTGCTCGACACGATCGCCCAGGTGGAGCAGCATCGCACGCTGCGCAAGTACGACGGCTTCATGAAGACGGGGCGCGTCAAGTTCCGGGGCCGGCAACAGCGGTACATGTGACGACCGCGTGAAGAGTGAAAAGTGAAAGGTGAAAGGGTGCGCATCGCCGCTCCTGTTTCACCTTTCACTTTTCGTTTTTCACGCTCTATGAGGCCATGCATGGATATTCTGCTCATGGGCCCGCCCGGTGCCGGGAAGGGAACGCAAGGCGCGATCCTCGGACAGGCGCTGGGTCTACCGAAATTCGCCACCGGCGACCTCCTGCGCGATGCCGTCAAGACGCGGCACGCCCCTGGGCCGGAAGGCCAAGGCGGTGATGGAGGCCGGCCACCTCGTGGGCGACGACATCATCCTGGGCGTGGTTCGCGAGGAGGTGGGCAAGTCGGAGGCCGCGAAAGGCGTGATTTTCGACGGCGTGGTCCGGACCATCCCTCAGGCCGAGGGCATGGAGCAGATCCTCGCGGAAAGGCAGCGCCGGATGGACAGGGTGCTGTTCTTCGACGTCAGCGACGAGGAGATCCTCGGCCGCCTGGAGCGGCGCCGGGCCATCGAAGGCCGCGCGGACGACGATCCGGCCGCCGTGGCCACCAGGCTCCGTGCCTATCGGGAGCAGACCGCCCCGGTCCTGGCCTGGTACGAGGCGAAAGGCGGCGTGAGCCGGATCCCGGCGCTGGGTACGATCGACGAGATTGCGGCAAGAGTGAGGCGCGCGCTGGAGGCATGATTACGCTGAAGTCGTCCCGGGAGATCGAGATCATGGCACGGGCCGGCGGGATCGTCGCCGGCACGCTCGCGCTGATGGGCAGGATCATACGGCCCGGGATGACGACCGAGGACCTCGACGCGGCCGCCGAGGCATTCATCCGCGGCCACGATGGCGCGGTGCCGTCGTTCAAGGGCCTCTACGGCTTCCCCAAGACGCTCTGTACCTCCATCGACGAGGAGATCGTTCACGGCATCCCCTCCTCCCGCCGGGTGCTGGCCGAAGGGAGCATCGTGAGCGTGGACGTGGGAGTGCAGCTCGAGGGACTCCACGCCGACTCCGCCACGACCCTGGCCGTCGGCCGCATTCCGCCGACGGCCGAACGGTTGATGCAGGTGACCCGGGATGCACTGGCCGCGGGCATCACTCAGGCTCGGGTGGGCAACCACGTGGGCGACATCGGTCACGCGGTGCAGGAAGTGGCGGAGGGCGCGGGATTCGGGGTGGTGCGGGAGCTGGTGGGGCATGGGATCGGAACCCGGTTCCACGAGGAGCCCCAGGTCCCCAACTACGGCTCGCCGCGCCGAGGACCGCGGCTGCTCGAGGGAATGACCCTGGCGATCGAGCCGATGATCACGATGGGGAACCCGGCGACCCGGACGCTGAGCGACAAGTGGACGGTGGTGACGGCGGACGGAAGCTTGTCCGCCCACTTCGAGCACACGGTCGCCATCACCGCCAACGGGCCGCGGATCCTCACCGCGGCCTGATACTTACCCCGGCTGCCCGTCCAGCAGCCGTCCGGCCAGCCGCTCCGCCTCCTCCACGCCGGCCAGCTTCTCCGCCGCGGCATCGAGTAACCCGCGCGAGCTCGGACTCCGCCGGTTCATCCCGCAGGTTGATCCGGATGGCCCACGCTGCGCTCCTCGCAGCGCCGGCGGCCAGGAAGACCGCCGTTCCGGCGTCGCCCCGCGCGCTCTCCAGGGCGCGCTCGACCATGGCGAGCCCCAGGCCCGCCACTTCCTCGCATCCCCCCAGCACGTCGCGCTGAATCTCGGCGCCTTCACGAAGCGCGGATCGCTTGCGACGCTGCCGAAGCTGTCGCTCCGCATCGCTTCCCCGCGGCAAGGCGAGGGCCTGGACGAACCGCTGAAGTGCCTCGGCGTCCGCCGAGGCCAGGGTGAGCAGCTCCTGTCGCAGCCCCTCCGCGCGCGCCCGGGCCGCCCGCGCCTCTTCGTGGACCAAGGCGTACGCCTCACGCTGCGGCGGTGAGCGCCGCGACCATCTCCACCAGCGCCGCGGCCGTTGCCGCTGCCAGGGCCGCGGCCGATCCGCCCGCTGGAGAGATCGTCGGTCGGGCGATGGCCCGGGCCCAGTCGTCGATCGAGGAGGTCGCGCGTTGGGGACGTGTCAGGCATCGGGAGCTCCCGGCGGAGTCGAGCACTTGTATCAGAGCCAGGCATGGATCGCCGGATTCCCCGCCACCAGAGCCGCGTGCTCGATCCCGAGATCACGCCCGCCGGGATCGGTCACCAGCCCGCCAGCCTCGCGAACGAGCAGCGTGCCTGCCGCGATGTCCCAGGCGGAGAGTCGCTGCTCCCAGAACCCGTCGAACCGACCCGCGGCGACATGAGCCAGGTCGAGCGAGGCGGCGCCAGGGCGCCGGATGCCGCTGGTTTGACGCCGCGACGCGGCCGAACTGCTGGAGATACTCCCCGATCCGACTGGTGCTCCTTGAAGGGAAACCCGGTCCCGATGAGCGCGAACCCGGGATCACGAATCGCGGAGACCGTCAGTCGCCGGTCACCGTGCCACGCACCGCCCCCGCGCGAGGCGGTGTAGGTCTCCCCCATCGGCACGTTGACGATCGCGGCCGCCTCCAGCACGCCATCCACGGCGCCGGCGATCGACACCGCATAGCTCGGGAAATCGTGCAGGAAGTTGGTGGTGCCGTCCAGCGGATCCACGATCCAGACCAAGCCCTCGGTCACCACCTCGGGCTGCAGCTCCTCGCCCACGATCCGGCTGCCCGGCTCCGCCGCGTAGCAGCACCTCCGTGATGATCCGCTCCGCCGTGCGGTCCACCTCGGTCACGAAATCCCGGCTCCCCTTGAGTGTCCACCGGCGGGGATCGGCCGGCCGCTCGACGCCCCGGAGGTAGCTCGCGGCCCGCTCGGCCGCGGTTCTGGCCAGATGTAGTAAGTCTAAGGAGGACACCATCTTGCTGGCCTCTGGAGGAACCGGGTACCTTGCCGGGCATGGCACGCATATTCTCGGGAATCCAGCCCTCCGGCGAGCTGCACATCGGCAACTGGCTCGGGGCGGTGCAGAACTGGGTCAACCTTCAGCACACCTACGACTGCATTTTCTGCGTCGTGGACCTGCACGCGATCACCGGGAAGTACGACCGCGGAAGCCTCGCGGCCCGCACCCGCGAGATGGCGATCGGCCTGCTTGCCTGCGGCATCGATCCTGCGCGTTCGGTGCTGTTCGTGCAGTCGCACGTTCCCGAGCACAGCGAGCTCCAATGGCTGCTGAATACCGTCACGCCGATCGGCGAGCTGGAGCGGATGACGCAGTTCAAAGATAAGTCGCAGCGATTCGAAAGTGTGCCGGCGGGACTGCTGAATTACCCGGTGTTGATGGCCGCTGATATCCTGCTGTACCGGGCCGATCTCGTGCCGGTGGGCGAGGACCAGACCCAGCACCTCGAGCTGGCCCGGGAAATCGCCCGACGGTGGAACGCCGAGTTCGGCGGATGGCGTGGACTACTTTCCCGAGCCCCAGCCGCTGCTGACCGAGGCGAAGCGGATCATGGGCCTCGATGGCCAGGCCAAGATGTCGAAGAGCCTGGGGAACACCATCGGGCTCCTCGACTCGCCCGACGAGATCTGGCAGAAGCTCCGTCCGGCCAAGACCGATCCGGCGCGAGTCACCCGGAAAGACCCGGGCAACCCGGAGATCTGCAACATCTTCCACCTCCACCGGTACTTCTCGCCGCCCGCGACCATCGCGACGGTGGCGGACAACTGCCGCGGGGCGAAGTGGGGCTGCCTCGACTGCAAGCGGGTGCTGGCCGACAACATGATCGCCGCGCTCGCCCCGATCCGGGAGCGGGCCCTGTCGCTCCAGGAGCGGCCCGAGCGTGGTGGACGAGATTCTGGCCGACGGCGCGGCCTCGGCGCGGCGGATCGCGGCGGAAACCATGAGGGAGGTTCGAGACCGGATGGGGTTTCTTCCAGGATCCGCGCGGGTGAGTCAGGTGTCAGAGTAGACGCTGTCGTCCCGAAGGGCAAACGCTGACAGGGCGCTCCGTGACGTACCCATACTGACGGTCATCCATGGAAAAGATCATCAAAGCCGCAGTCGAGCGCGGGGCGTCGGACCTTCACATCAAGGCCGGCGACGTCTTCCGCGCGCGGATCAACGGAAAACTGGTGGCGCTGACCAAGCAGCGGCTCACGCCGGACCAGACCCGGGCGATCGCCATGAAGCTGATCAGCAGCGACGAGGACCGCTCGCGGATCGAGCGCCTGCGCGACTTCGACTGCTCCTGGGGCATGCCGGGCGTGGGCCGCTTCCGGGTGAACGTCCTGCGCCAGCGCTCGTCGTTCATGATCGTCATGCGGGTGATCCCCTTCACCGTCCCCACCATCGAGTCGCTGCGCCTGCCCGAGGCCCTCAAGCAGGTCGCGGAGTCGGAGCGGGGGCTGATCCTGGTCACCGGGGTGAGCGGCAGCGGGAAGAGCTCCACCGTGGCCGCCATGGTGCATCACATCAACCGGACCCAGCACAAGCACGTCGTGACCATCGAGAACCCGATCGAGTTCCTCCATCGCGACCTGAGCTGCTCGATCACCCAGCGAGAGGTCGGGGTGGACACGGAGAGCCTCGCAATAGGCCTCCGGGCCGCGCTGCGCCAGGATCCCGACGTCGTGGTACTGGGCGAGATGGCCGACGCCGAGACCATCGATACCGCGATCAAGGCCGCCGAGACCGGGCATCTCGTCATCGCCACCATGCCGACCGCGGACGTGGTCGCGACCGTGGACCGCGTGATCGCGACCCTTCCCGCGCAGGAGCGCGAGGTGGGCCGGATGCGATTCGCCGAGTCCCTCAGGGCGATCGTCTCCCAGCAGCTGCTTCCCGAGAAGAAGGACAAGGGCCGGGTACCGGCGGTGGAGGTGCTCATCGCCACGCCGGCGGTGCGCGACATCCTGCGGGACCGGGGCCGCACCGGCGAGCTCCGGAAACAGATGGCTGAGGGACGGAAGCAGTACGGCAGCCAGACCTACCAGCAGCATGTGGACGAGCTGGTCGAGGCCAATCTCATCACGTCCGACATCGCCAAGGCGGCCCTCGCGCTCACCATGCCGCCGCCCTCGCCCGGCGGCAAGCGGGGCGGCAAGCAGGGCACCGGCTGATTCGCGACCGCCGGTGACCCCGCTCGAGGATGCCGCGCGCCGAATCCTGAGCCTCCACCGCGAGGCCGGCACCTCCGAGGCCGAGCAGGCGCGCGACATCGTGGCCGACCACCTCGCCTCGCTGGGGTTTCGCGTTACCCTCCAGCACTTTCGCTTCCACCCCTCCGCGTTGCTCGGGCTTCCTGTTCTCGGCGCGGGCATCGGCGCGGCCGGGCTCTTGGCGCTCCCCCTCCTCACGCTGCGCGAGGTGCCCGCGGCAGGCGCGCTCGCCGTCTGGTCGACCATGGTCGGTGCCGCGGTGTGCCTCGCGGCGGGAATCGCCGCCGGGTGGCTTCCGGTAGGGGAGTCGCGCGAGGACGCCAATCTGATCGCGGTGAGGTCCGAGGGACCGATTCGCCGTTGGATCGTGGCGCACCTGGACACCAAGGCCCAGGGGCAGTCCATGGCCGGACGGCTGGTCGCCATCTGGGTGCTCGCCGCGGCGATCGCCGGTGCCGCTGCGCTGGCAGTCGCGCGGCTGTGGGGACCCATTCCGCTCTGGTTAGGTGCGGCCCAGGTGCTGCTCGGTGTGGTGGCGGGGGCACTGACGGGCAGAGGCAGGCTGAAGGGAACGTCGAGAGGCGCGCGGGACAACGGAAGCGGCGTGGTCGCGGCGCTCGCCTTCGCCGAGGTGGCGTCCGATGGGGAGACCGGTGTCCTGATCACGGGTGCCGAGGAGTTCGGCCTGGTTGGCGCACGCGTCTTCGCGCGGCTTCAGAATGGCCTCGAGGGCATCGAGGTGGTCAACATCGACACCATCGACGACGAAGGGTCGCTGTTCGTAGTGAGCCACGATCCACGCGGCGCGGCGCTGGCCACCGCGTTGGCGGCACGGCTCAGGTCCGTCGGGCCTCCGGTCCGGACTCGGCGTCTCCCGCTCGGCATTCTGGTGGACAGCCTGCCGCTCGCCAGGGCGGGCGCGGCCGCAGTCACCGTCGGCCGGCTGACCTGGCGGACACTCCGAGTGATCCATACCCCGGCCGACGTTCTCGAGGGTCTCTCGCTGGAGGCGGCGGAACGCGTCGGCCGGGCACTCGCGTGAATTGACCTTTGGCGCGGTCTCGCATACGTTTGCCCGAGGATGCTGGAGCCCCGCGAGGGGCTCTTTTCGTTGCTCTTGGGGGGCACATGTTCGACGGCAGGACGGCGTGTCTGGTGGTGGTCGGGGCGCAGTGGGGCGACGAAGGCAAGGGAAAGCTGGTGGACGTGCTCGCCGAGCGGGCCGACCTGGTCGTGCGCTATCAGGGCGGTGCCAACGCCGGCCACACCGTCGTCATCGGCGAGACCCAGTTCATCCTGCGCCAGATTCCCTCCGGAATTCTCCACCCCGGCGTCACCTGTGTGGTGGGAAACGGCGTGGTCCTGGAGCCGGAGACCTTCTTCGGTGAGCTCGACCAGCTCGCCGAGCGAGGCATCTCGACCGCCGGCAGGATCTTCGTGTCTGATCGCGCCCACCTGGTGCTTCCGTATCACAAGCTCTTGGACGCCGCCAGCGAGAAGAGCCAGAAGCTGGGGACGACGGGGCGCGGTATAGGTCCGGCCTACGAGGACAAGTACGGCCGGCGCGGAATCCGAGTCACCGACCTCCGCCGCCTGGAGTGCGCCCGAGCCCTACTGACCGACCGGGTGCAGAGGTCCAACCGGCTACTCGAGATGATGGGCTCCACGGAGCGGGCGTCCTTCGATCAGCACGCGGAGCTGCTCGAGCGGCTCGCCCCGCGCATCCTCCCGCTGGCCGCGGACACGGGCCTCATGGTCCACCGCGCCGTTCGCGAGGGGAAGCGCGTGCTTCTGGAGGGAGCCCAGGGATCGCTGCTCGACGTGGACCACGGCACCTATCCGTTCGTCACCTCGTCGAACACGACGGCGGGAGGCGCCGCGGTCGGTGCCGGAATCGGCCCCACCCTCATTCACGGCGTGCTGGGCGTGGTAAAGGCGTATACCACGCGGGTGGGCAACGGGCCGCTGCCGACCGAGGCGCCGAGTCCGCACGGCGAACGGCTGCGCGAGCTGGGGGGTGAGTTCGGCGCGGTCACCGGCCGGCCCCGGCGATGCGGCTGGTTCGACGCCACCGTGGTCCGCTACGCCGCGCGGGTGAACGGGCTCACCGGGCTTGCCGTCACCAAGCTCGACGTGCTGGACGGGTTCGAGACGATCCCGGTCTGCACCGCCTATCGGCTCGACGGCGACGCCTGCGGGGAGATGCCCGCCGAGGTGGATGCGCTGGGCAGGGTGGAACCGGAATACGAGGAGCTCCGAGGGTGGAGCCGTCCGACCGGCGGCGCCCGCAAGCTGAGCGATCTTCCGAAGGAAGCTCGAGCATACCTGGACCGCCTGCAGGACCTCTCGGGCGTGCCGGTTCGGTATGTGAGCGTGGGAACCCGCCGGGATCAGATCATCGAGACGGCAAATGGGTGAGCGGGCGGACCTCCTGGTCGTCGGCGCCGGCCCCTGCGGGCTGGCGGTGGGGGTGGCGGCGAAAAAGGCGGGACTAACCTGCCTGCTCCTCGACCGCCGAACGATCGTGTCCACCATCGAGCGCTATCCACTGAGCATGACGTTCTTCTCCACTCCCGAGCGAATCGAGATCGGGGAGATCCCGTTCATCGCCAGCCACGAGAAGCCCACCCGGCGCGACGGGCTGATCTACTACCGCCGGGTCGCCGAGCACTACGGACTGGATATCCGGCCCGCGGAGGAGGCGGTGGATGTGGTGCGGGAGGCGGATGGTGCGTTCCGGGTGGACGTGCGGCGCCAGCACGACGAGAAAGCCTACCACGCCGATGCCGTCGTCTTCGCCACCGGCTACTACGATAACCCCAACTACCTGCGCGTCCCGGGAGAGGAGTTGCCCCACGTCGCGCACTACTTCTCCGAGGGCCACCCCTACTGGCGCCGGCGGGTGGTGGTGATCGGGGCCGGGAACAGCAGCGTGGACGCCGCGCTGGAGTGTTGGCGGGCCGGCGCGATCGTCACCTTGGTGCATTTCGGCGACGGGTTCGACAAGACGGTCAAGGCCTGGGTGTTGCCCGACATCGTGAACCGGGTGAAGGAGGGGAGCATCGCGGTCCGCTGGCGTTCCCGGGTCAGGGCGATTACGCCGACCGAGGTCGAGATCGTCTCCGCAGCCGGGGACGTCGCCTGCCTTCCGACCGACGCCGTGCTCGCCATGACCGGCTATCACGCCGACACCACGTTGCTCCAGCGGCTCGGTGTGCCGGTCGACGCGGCCACGGGCATCCCCGCGCACGACGAGGCGACCATGGCGACGCCGGTGCCGGGGGTCTACCTGGCCGGTGTCATCGCCAGCGGCAACGATGCCAACCGGCTCTTCATCGAGAACTCCCGGGGCCATGGGGAGCTCATCGTGCGGGATCTGCTCGCGCGCGGCCGTCGTCTCGATACCGGCCGCTGACCGAGCCAGCGCTCACCCCTGCTGTACCGCTATCCGGTCATCCCAGCTCTGCATCATGTTCAGGAACGCGCCGACGGCGTCGGGGTCGAACTCCGAGCCGGCCCGTCCCCGGATGTACTCCAGCGCTTCCCCGGACGACCAGGCGTCGCGGTAGGGTCGCTTGGTGCGCAGTGCGTCGTACACGTCGCATACGTGCACCAAACGGCTCGCGTACTGCGCCTCCCGGGGATAATGGAGCTTCGGATACCCGCGGCCGTCGACGCAGAGGTGGTGCTCGTAGGCGACGGCGGCGGCCATGTCGAGCTGCTCTTCCCCTTCCAGGATCATCCGGGCGCCGTCGGCGGGATGGGCCTCCACGATGGTGCGTTCCTCGGGCGTGAGCTTCCCCGGCTTGGTCAGGATCTCCCGTGGGATCCTGATCTTCCCCAGATCGTGCAGCAATCCCGCGAGACCGAAGGCGCGCACGGTTCCCGTTCCCAGGGCGAGAAACTCTGCAAGCCCCATGGTCAGGACGGCCACGTTGATCGCGTGAGTGGTGGTGTACTGGTCGAATTCCTTGAGCTGGAGCAGCGGAAGCACCATCGCCTGGCCGGCGCTCATCGCGAGCGACAGCGACTGTACCACGGCGCAGGCTTCGGCGATCTGAAGGCTCCCACTGCTGGCCTCCTGATGCAGCCATGCGACCGCGTCGCGCTCCTCACGCAGTGAATACGTCAGCCTCGCGATCGCCAGCGGCTCGGATGATACCGACAGCTCCGCCCCGCCCACCCGCACCCGGCCGAACCGGATCGTCGCCGCCCCGGCCTGCCAGACACCGGCCGACCCCTCGGCCCGGACTCCGACGGCGCTCGCCGCCTGGCCAAGGAACCGCTCGAAGTGATCCAGCGCTACCGGGCCGCTCACCTCGAGTCGCTCGATGCCGCTCTGGGCGAACCGGGTGCTCCATTCCCATCCCTCCAGCTCCGGGAGAAGGTCGTGGCCGAACAGCACTTCGCCGGGGAGGAAGGTGAACTCGACCTGGCCGGAGGCAGGCTGAAGGTCGCTGAGGTGGCGGTACGCCGTCTCGCAGGCTCGGACCGCGGCGGGATGCTGGTCACCGTACAGCCCGAGAGTGGAGATGGCCTGGGAGAACGCCGTCAGGAAGCGGACTGGGTCGCTCACGAGAACTTGGCCTCTGCGGCGAGTCGGAGATCCGGGTCCGGATGCTCCCGCGCAAGTGCGAGCAGGCCCGCGGCCTCCGGGTGGGCGGCCCAATATTGCGCCAGGGATCCCAGAGCGGCGAGTACGATCGGCGACTTGGGCGCCAGCCGCCAGCCGCGGAACATCCGCCGTTCGCCCGCGAGCCCGACCAGTCGGGGAAGGGCCTCCCGCTCGGGCGCGCGCGCCAAGACTCGAACGGCCAGCGCCCGCAGCTCCGGTGCACGGCGACGCTCGCCGAGAAATCGCTCCACGGCCTTCATCATCTCAGGTGGACACGAATCGAGCGCCGCGAGCAGCACCAGCCGGACGATGCTCTCATCGGCATCGTTCAGTCCGCGGCTCATGGCGGAGGCGCGGTGATGAGGATGGTCCAGCAGGAGCTTGTACGCTTCCCGCCGCACTCGTGGATCCGCGTGGGTGGCACAGGGCACCGGAGAGAAGCCCGCGGGCCACGCGTGCAGGGAGCGGAGCAGCACGAGAATGTTTCGCTGGACGTACCAGGGGGCGTGGCTCAGTCGTGCCGCCGCGGGAATCGCCGCCCCATCCCCGAGCCCGATCAACATCTTGAGGGTCCGCGCCCGGCTGGTCTGATCGTCCGCCACCTCCAGGTAGTCGAGCAGCGGCTCGGCGGCCGCCGGTCCCAGCCGCGCGGCCAATCCCTCCACGGCGGTGAAATCCACCGGGCTCGTCGCCAGCTCGGACCGGAGCCGGTCCGGGGTCGCCAGGTGGAGCCAGAAGGCCTCGGCCGACTCGGCAGTGGGTGCGGTCGTCAGCAGCGCCGTCACCCGGCCGAAACGCCCTTGGTCGAGGAGGCTGTCGAGCGCGACGAACACCCTCGGACCGGTGCAACCGGTCTCGAGCGCGATCTGGAGGACCGTTTCCGCTTCACAGGAGGTGGCGATCGCGTCCACCGCCGCCGCCTGGGGTGCCTGCCGGACCATCCCCTCCAGGACGGCGGTGTACTCGGTCGGGTTGGGATCGTCGAGCTCCCAGTTCGCAATCAGCTGGGCGACGTTCGTGCGGAGGACCGACTCCGCCTCGGCCCGGGCGGTCCCGGTCGCCCGCTCCGCGTGGTGGGCGAACTTGTGGAGGAGACGGAGCAGGTGGCTGGAGATGCTTTGACCGGTGGTGACCGCCGCCGCCTCCACCACCTCGACCACCGCGTCCACCGCCAAGACCTCCGACGCCGTGAGCGCGAACCGGCGGCGCTCGGCGTGATCGGCGCCCGCCTGGAGAAGGCTTCGGAGGGTGCTGGGGTCGAGGCTGGACATGAGTCGCGAGACGCGCTCTCGGGCTCTCGGCTCCCATGCTCCGGCGCGGCCCGAGACTTCCTCCGCCAACTGACCGAGGTAGTCCAGCACCACGCGATCGTACGCGACCTGGCCGACCTGATCGTCGATCGCCCGCGCGACGATGAGCGGATCGGCGCCGTCGGGTGGGCCCTGGCCGTCGGCGGAGAGCGCGAGATTGGCCAGCCCCATCCACAGCTCGCCGGCGGGGCCCGCTGGTACATCGTCGGTCATTCCCTCGTCGGTCTGAGCCAAGAGCAGGCGACCGAGCTCGGGGGCCTGAATCTGGATGTGTCGCCACGAGGCCGTGCGCTCGAGTCGCAGTCCGAGTGGACCGGCGACCGCATCCGGCTCGGCGGTCAGGCTGCCGAGCAGCTCGTCAATCTCCTGGAGTGACACGCCTCGCTGGAACCGGACGGAGGCGATGCGCTGGCGATGCAGCCGGCGGGCCAGGTCGCTGAGCAGCGCGTTGCGCGAATCGGTGGCGACCCCGCCGATGATGAGCTGGTGGCGCGCGACGCCGATGACCAGGCTCTCCCGGCGCTCGAGCAGCGACTCGAGCCGGCTCACGAACCGCTCGGCGGTGGACTGGAGGTGGGGGTGCCCGTGGGGATACATCGCGCGCTTATGGAGCACGATCGAGAACTCGACCAGGAAATCGGCCAGATCGCGGGCAAGCGTGGCGATGCCCACTGAGGGGACGGCGGTCCCGGTGGGGCCATGGGTGGAGATGTCCTGCGCTTCCGGGCGGTCGCTCACGGGCACCTGGATCGAGAGGTCGATGGGGAGCGAATGGCAAGATTCTCGCCGCCGCCGAGGCCACCGTAAGTAATTGGTGCATATACTGATATGAAGGCTGGTGCCGAGTCGTGGAGCGGTCGATGCCCAGGGGGTGGCGAGGGATGCACTGCCGGCGGGCAGAACGCCCTAGCTCGGTGCGGTGGGAGCCGCGCTTCGGATCGCTTCCTTGCGCCCCCCCGGCGACCCTATCTTCCGCGGTTCTTCAATCTCGTCTCTCTAGCAACGACAGACTCGATGGCCGACACCACTTTGATGGACAAGCTGGTCTCCCTCTGCAAGCGACGGGGCTTCGTCTTCCAATCCTCGGAGATCTACGGGGGTCTCGGATCGGTCTGGGACTACGGTCCCCTCGGCGTAGAGCTCAAGAAAAACGTCAAGGACCGCTGGTGGCGCGCGATGGTGCACGCGCGGGACGACATTGAAGGCCTCGATGCGGCCATCCTGATGCATCCCCGGGTGTGGGAGGCCTCGGGCCACGTCGCCGGATTCACCGATCCGCTGGTGGACTGCCGGCAGTGTAAGAACCGCTTTCGGTCGGACGACCCCCGGATCAAAGGCACTCCCGGCCAGCCGGACGCTCAGTGCCCGGTCTGCGGCAGCAAGGGAACGCTCACCGAGCCGCGGCTCTTCAACCTCATGTTCAAGACGTTCATGGGGCCGGTGGAGGAACAGGCCGCGGTGGTCTACCTTCGGCCGGAGACCGCGCAGGGGATCTACGTCAACTACCTCAACGTCCTCCAGAGCTCGCGCCAGAAGATCCCATTCGGCATCGCGCAGATCGGCAAGGCGTTCCGCAACGAGATCACTCCCGGGAACTTCATCTTTCGGACCCGCGAGTTCGAGCAGATGGAGATGCAGTTCTTCGTCAAACCGGGGACCGACGGGGAGTGGTTCGAGCGGTGGCGGGACTGGCGCATGCAGTGGCACCGGGACATGGGGCTCGACCCGGCCCGGCTCCGCTGGCACCAGCACGGCCCGAAGGAGCTGGCCCACTACGCCCGCGCCGCCTTCGACGTCGAGTACGAGTTTCCCTTCGGGTGGCAGGAGATCGAGGGAATTCACAACCGGGGCGACTTCGACCTGGCCCGGCACCAGGAGTTCTCCGGCAAGAAGCTCGACTACTTTGAGCAGGCGACCAACGAGCGCTTCCTTCCATTCATCGTGGAAACGTCGGCCGGGGCGGACCGGGTCGCGCTCACCCTCCTGGCAGACGCCTATCGAGAAGAGCAGATCGAAGGGGAAACCCGGGTGGTGTTGGGTCTCCACCCGGCGGTGGCGCCGATCAAGGCGGGTGTCTTCCCGTTGGTGAAGAAGGATGGGATGCCCGAGCTCGCCACGTCCCTCTACCTCGACCTCAAGCGCCGATTTCCCGCCTTCTACGACGACAGCGGGGCCATCGGGCGGCGCTACCGCCGCATGGATGAGGCGGGCACGCCGTTCGGTATCACGGTGGACGGGGAGACCGCAGCGGGACGGACGGTGACGGTCCGCGATCGGGATTCGATGCAGCAGGAGCGGGTGTCGGTGGATCGGGTGGCGGAGTTCATTGGTGAGCGGGTGGGGGGTGAGTGATACCGGGTCTGTCCTGGACCACAGCCATGCGCATCTCCGACTTCGAAGCCATGGTTCGGCGCATCGCCGACGAGGTTCCGGCCGATTTCATGGCAGGCATCGCGGAGATCGCGGTGTCACCCCGCACCGTGCCCCATCCCGACCGAGCCGACATCTACACGCTCGGCGAGTGCATCCCCCTGCCGGCGGCCGAAGGTGGAGCCAGCGAAGGGATCCAGAGCCGCGTCGTGCTGTATTACGGCTCCTTTGCCGCTCTGGCGAGGCAGCAGGAGGGGTTCGACTGGCGGGATGAGGCGTGGGAGACCCTGACCCACGAGCTGAGACATCATCTCGAGTGGCGCGCTCGCGCGCCGGCACTGGAGGCGTTCGACCGGGCGGTGGAACAGAACTTCGCCCGCCAGGACGGCGAGGCGTTCGACCCGCTCTTCTTCCTCGACGGTGAGCCGGCCGGCGAAGCCGCCTACCGGGTGGAGGACGACGTCTTCCTCGATCGCGTCGTCGCCGAAGCGCCGAGCGCCGCGACGGTGCAATGGCGGGGGCGTTCCTACCGGGTGGACGTGCCGGCGACGACGGATCTCCCGGCTTTCCTCACGCTCGACGGGGTCGCCGACCCACCGCCCGGCGAGTTGGTGCTCGTGCTGCGGCGTAGGCCTGGCCTTCGCGACCTGCTGCGGGCGCGCCCGCCCTCGCAGGCCACCGTCCCGGCGGTCGAGGTATATTTCTCCCGCGATTCGGCCGATTTCCCCAACTCATGAGCCCACGATGGTCTTCGAGGTAGTGACGGCGTTGGATGGAGCCGAAGTGCTCCGCCGAGCCAAGACGTTCTTCGGGGAGCGCATTCCGATGCAGGCCGCGTTTCCCGATAAGGAAGGCCCGAACTATCTCACGCTCCGGGGGCAGGGTGGGGAAGAGATCGCCCTTTCGGTACGGCCGGGATCTGGCGGAACCATGATCCGAGCGAGCACGCTCTTCTTCGACCAGCCGCTCGACCGGTTTCTCTCCACGCTCCCGCCACCGGCGGAGGGCGCCGCGTGACGTCCAACCTTCGGGTTCGCGTCATGGTGCAGGACGCCTGGGATGAGATTCACTTGGATCTCCCGGCCGCCGCGTCACTCGCGGAGCTCAAGCGGCGCGCGCTCGAGGCGACCAAGGTGATCCGGGACCCCGGCGAATACGTCCTCAAGTTCCGGGGCGCCGAGCTGTACGACGAGTCGCGGTCGCTGGCCGACGCGGGTCTGGTGGCCAACGGTGCCGTGATCGTGCTTCCTCGACGGCGCCGCCCGATGCGGTAGCCGCACCCGACATGCCCGTCTCCCCGCTGGCGTTTCGATCGCTGACGCTGCTGGCCGCTGGCTTCCTCGCCTTCGACGGTGCCGCGCTCGCAGGGCTCGGCCTCTGGTCGGGCCGAGACGCGCTGCTGGTCGCGGGGGTCGTGCTCTTTCTCTCCTCGATGCTGGTCCTGGTACTCTGGCGGAGGCACCTGCGCCGGCTCCATGAGATCGACCAGGCCCGCCGTGACCTCCGAGACGAGGCCGAAGAGTTGCGCCGGCTGCTGCGAGGGTGAGATGGCGGTTTCCCTCTTCACCCATGCCGACTGTCTTCGCCACGACCCGGGGACGGACCATCCGGAGACGCCGGCACGGCTCCGGACCCTGCTGGCGAGAGCGCGGGAGACGGACGGCGTAAGCCTGGTCGAGGCTGCGGCGGCAACGCGGGCGCCGCTGCTCGCGGTACACACTGACTCCTACCTGGGGACGCTCGAATCCATGAGCGCCCGCGGTGGTGGGGTGCTCTTTCTCGACACCATCCTGAATGCCGCCAGCTGGAACGCGGTCCTCGGGGCCACGGGTGCCGTGCTCGCGGCCGTTGACCACGCGCACGCGGGACGGGGACATGCCTTTGCGGCAGTCCGTCCGCCGGGCCACCACGCGCTCGCGGGGAAGGGAATGGGCTTCTGCCTGGTGAACAACGTGGTGGTGGCCGCTCGCTTCGCACAGCGGGCAGGGCGGGCCCGGGTGCTCATCATCGACTGGGATGTTCATCACGGCAATGGAACCCAGGGGTTGATGGAGACCGACCCGACCTTGCGCTACGTGTCGCTGCACCAACATCCGTGGTATCCGGGTACCGGCATGGCGGATGAGCGGGGTGTCGGCAACGTGTTCAACGTGCCACGCGGACCGGGCCAGGCCGCCTCGATGTACGTGAGCGATCTGTGGGCGGCGATCGTGGCCGCGACGACCGGCTGGCAGCCGGACATGGTGCTCGTGTCGGCGGGATTCGATGCCATGACCGGCGACCCTCTAGGCGGGTTCACCCTGGAGCCCGACCATTACACGGATCTCACCCTGCGGATTCGCGAGCGCTTGCCCCGGACGCCGATCGTCGGATTGCTCGAGGGGGGATACACTCCCTCCCGGATCGCCGATGGCGCGATGGCGCATCTCGCCGCCATGGCGTAGGCCCTTTCCCTCTCGAGGTCTCTTTTGAGCCATCAAATCCGCATGGAAACCGAGGTGCTTCAACTGCGCACCCGGCACCCGTTCATCATCGCCCGGGGCGGACAAAGCGACTATCGAACGGTCTGGGTCCGGCTGAGGGACGGGGATGGCCACGAGGGTTGGGGCGAGGCCGCACCTACGAAATTCTACGGCGAGACCACGGAATCGGTGCTCGCGGCGCTCGACCTCTACGCGGGCCTGCTGCCGGCCGACCCGTTCGATCTCGACGAGACGGAGAATCGCTGCGAGCTTCTGTTGCGCCGGAACCCTGCGGCGCGCGCCGCCCTCTCCTCCGCCTTGCACGACCTCGTGGGCAAGCGGCTCGGCATCCCGGTGTACCGGCTCTGGGGTCTCGATCCGACCAAGGCACCTCGGTCCACCTTTACCATCGGTCTCGACACGCCGGAGAGGATCCGGGCGAAGGTGCTGGAAGCCGGAGAGTATCCGATCCTCAAGATCAAGCTCGGTACCGACCGCGACGTCGAGATCCTCCGGACCATTCGCGATGCCACCGACAAGGAGATCCGGGTGGACGCCAACTGCGGCTGGACGCTGAAGCAGGCCATCCTGATGCTTCCGGTGCTGAAGGAATTCGGGGTTACCGTGCTGGAGCAGCCGCTCCCTCCCAGCGAGCTCGATGGCCTCGCCGAGGTGACCCGGCGGGCGGAGATCCCAGTGATCGCGGACGAGAGCTGCGAGACGGCGGTCGACATTCCGCCCCTGGTCGGCAAGGTGGACGGCATCAACATCAAGCTGGCCAAGTGCGGGAGCCTCAGGGAGGCGATTCGGATGATCGCCGTCGCGCGGGCCCACGGCCTCATGGTCATGGTCGGCTGCATGATCGAAAGCTCGATCGGCATCACCGCCGCGGCCCACTTTACGCCGCTGGTGGACATCGTGGATCTCGATGGGGCCGCGCTCCTGGCCGGCGACCCGTTCGTCGGGGCGACCATCGACGGCGGGCAGGTCTCGTTGCCGTCCGGTCCGGGCCTCGGTCTCCGGCGGAGATGACGGAGCGCTTCGCCACCGTCGCGCTCCCCCTCCCGCTCGCCTCGTCGTACACCTACCGCATTCCCGAGACGCTGGGCGATCGGGTCGCTCCCGGCGCGCGCGTGGTCGTCCCGGTCCGCCGCCGCGAGCTGATCGGCATCGTGGTGGAGAGCGACGCGGCGGCCCCCCAGGCCACCGCCCGAGATATCCTCGCCGCCCCGGACGAGCGCTCGGCGGTACCGGAGGGCCTCCTGGCCACCGCCCGCTGGATCGCCGAGTACTACGGCGCGCCGCTGGGACTCACCCTCAAGTGCATGCTGCCCGGAGGCCTCTGGGGCGAGTCCCAAGTGATCGCCACTCGCGCCCCCGGAAAGTGGCGGGTCGGCGGATTCGCGAGCGAGATCCTCGACTGGCTCGCGGAACGCGGCGGCGAGGCTCCGGCCGCGACAGTGGCCCGTGCCCTGAAGCGGCCGGTGTGGGACGCGCTCCATCGGCTGGCGGCGGTCGGTGCAATCGAGCTCAGGGTCGAGCCGCCGGACACCGCGGGGTCCGCCACCACCGAGCGCGTGGTGTCGATCGTTGGCGAGCCGCCCACACTGATCGAGCGCGGGTCGCTGTTCAAGCGCCGTGCCCGCCGGCGCGAGCTCTACGAGGCGCTCGAGTCGTTGGGTGGAAACGCGCAGGTCCGGCATGTGGTGGACCAGCTCGGGTTCGGCGAGGCGGTGATCCGTGGCCTGGTGCACCAGGGGCTCGCGCGGGTCATGGCCGCCGAACGGGTGCGCGACCCCTTCTCCGATGTTCCCGGCACCCCGCCGCCGGAGACCCTGACGGCTCCCCAGACGGCCGCGCTCGACGCGATCGAGTCCCTGGCGCCAGCCGAAGGCGCGCTCCTTTTCGGAGTCACCGGCAGCGGGAAGACGCTGGTCTATCTCGAGGCCGTGAAGCGGATGCTGGCGCGCGGCCGAGGCGCCATCGTGCTGGTGCCGGAAATCGGCCTCACCCCTCAGGCGGTGAGCCGCCTTCGCGGCGCGTTCGGCGACGAGGTCGCGGTGCTGCACAGCGCGCTCTCGGATGGCGAGCGGGCCGACGCCTGGCGCCTGCTGCGCCGCGGTGACCGGCGGGTGGCGGTCGGTGCGCGGTCGGCGATTTTCGCGCCGGTCCAGGATCTCGGCATCATCGTAGTGGACGAGGAGCACGAGGCGAGCTACAAGAACGGCGAAACCCCGCGGTACCTCACCCGCGACGTCGCCGCCGTACGGGCGAGGATCGAAGGCGCCTCGCTGGTGCTGGGCAGCGCCACGCCGTCGCTCGAGACCATGGCCCGGGCCGGCAGTCGGCTCCGGCTACTCCGGCTCCCGGAGCGCATCGGGGCCCGGCCCATGCCGCCGGTGGAGACGGTGGACCTTCGCGTCGCGCCGAAGGTGTCTGGAACCGGATCGGTCGCCTGGTCCGCGGCGCTGGACACGGCGATCACCGAGACGCTCGCCCGCCGCGAGCAGGCGCTCCTCCTGCTCAACCGCCGGGGTTACGCGGCGTTCCTGCAGTGTCCCGACTGCGGCGAGGTCTGGCAGTGCCCGAGGTGCACCATTTCGCTCACGGTGCATCGGGCTCCGGCCGCGCTTCGGTGTCATTACTGCGGGCACGAAGAAGCGCTGCCGTACACCTGCCGAGCCTGCGCCAACCCGGTGCAGCAGATGCGGGGCGTGGGGACTCAGCAGCTGGAACAGGTCCTGGGCGAGCGCTATCCTGGTGCGCGAGTCGCGCGGATGGACCTCGACACCACCAGCACCAAATGGTCGCATCAACGGATCCTCGGCGCCGTGGAGCGAGGCGAGGTGGATCTGCTGATCGGCACGCAGATGATCGCGAAGGGGCTCGATTTTCCCAACGTGACCCTGGTCGGCGTCGTGGACGCGGACACCGGGCTGTATCTCCCGGACTTCCGGTCGGCGGAGCGCACCTTCCAGCTCCTCGCCCAGGTGGCCGGCAGGGCGGGACGAGGACCCAAAGGCGGCCGGGTGGTGGTGCAGACCCGGCATCCGCAGCACCACGCGCTGGTCCGAGCAGCGATGCACGATGCGGAAGGCTTTCTTCGGGAGGAGCATGCGCTTCGCCGCGCGCCACCCTATCCGCCCGAGCTGCACTTGGTGAACCTGATCGTGTCCGGCGAGAGTGAGGCGGACACGGCGAATCGTGCCGCCGAGGTGGCGGACTGGTGCAATACCCTCGTCGCTCGGCACGAGCTTCCGGTGACGGTGCTCGGCCCCGCGCCATGCCCGCTGGCTCGGATCAAGGACCGTTGGCGCTGGCATGTGCTGCTGAAAGGCGCATCGGAGGTGCTGGGGCGGATCGTGCGCTACGCCGCGCGGCGACTGCCGAGAGAGGGTAAGACGCGGGTGGTGATCGACCGGGATCCGGTGTCGCTGCTGTAACGGCGGTCCGCCGGTCCGCCGGTCCGCCGGTCCGCCCCTACCGCACCCGATATCCCACTTCCGTCCCCAGGTAGAGCACCCGCCGCGGCGCCGGCTCGAGCACCCGGCCGAAGACCCCGTTCAGCGTCACCGACCCGATGTACCGGCGATCCCACAGATTGTTCAGGCCGACGAACGGGGACAGCTGTACCGCACCGAGATCACCCTGCCAGCCCACCCGGAGATTGGTGACGCCGGCGCCCCACGAGTCCACGATCCCCTCCGGCGTGTTGGCGTCGTCCGAGGCGACCGACGAGTTCAAGGTGTGGTCGGCGTCCAGGTACAGTCCGTTGGTCAGGCCGGTGCGAAGCCCGAACCGCCAGAAATGCTCGGGAACTCCCGGCAGCCGCTTCCCGTCGAGTCCCGATCCCGCCACCTCCTCGACGAACCGGTAGCGGGCGTAGGTGTAGGCCGCGTTCAGCGTGAACCCCGGGACCGGTGAGACGCTGACCCCGACCTCGGCGCCGTCGTTGTGGGTCCTCCCCGCGTTGCGGAAGAATGCCCGCCCCCCGATCTCTTCCTGCTGCACGATCGCGTCGGTCACCCGGCCGATGAACAGGGCGACGGAATACCGTAGCTCCGGCGCCGGCTGACCCCGCGCGCCGACCTCGTAGTTGACCGCGCGCTGGGGGCCCAGCTGGGTGTTGAATCCACCCGATCCGTCGGGCTGGTTCACCAGCTCCGTCGTGGTGGGCGTCTCGAACGACGTCGAGACGTTGACATAGGGCACGAATCGCTGGTCGAAGGACCAGCTGGCGCCGACGTTTCCGCTCAGGGCCGACATGGAGCGGTCCCCGCTGTCGTCGCCGTCGTCGAGAAAGCGGTCGCCCAGGCTGAAGCGGACCCAGTCGAACCGGGCGCCGCCGCTCACCAGCAGCCGCTCGTTGGGGCTCCACTGCACCTGGGCGAACGGCCCCAGCTCGGTGACCTTCTCCCGCTGGTCGAGAAAGAGGACGCTGGTCGGGACGCCGGCGTCCGAGACCAGGTTCTCCCGGTCGTCCCGCATCCGCTGAAGGTCGACGCCGGCCGTGAGCCGGGGCGACGGCTCCTCGGATCCGAGTGCGCGCGCCGCGCTGAGACGAATACCGGCGACCTGGCGGTCAATGCGGATGTAGGTGCCGTTGGTCGGGCCGCCCCCGATATCGGGGGGTGCCGCCAGCGGGTTCTCCAGATCCCGCAGCAGCCCGAACAGCGACACGCTGTACTCGTTGCCGGTCGCGTCGAAATGCCGAAGGCCGAAGGACAGCTGGTGCTGCTGCACGTCCTTATCGGCGCCACGGCGGAGGTTGTTGGCCGCGGCGGAGTCGGGGTTGGTCTCGTATTCGACCCTGGTAAGCGCCCCCGGGTTCTGCGCCTCCGGACTGTCCGCCAGGCTCAGGCGCATCGTCGCGATAGTGGAGCCGCTCACGACCCAGTCACCACCGGCATTGAGCTGGCGGAACTCCGCGGCGCTGTGCTGTCGGAATCCGTCAGCCTTGAACTGCGACACCGAAAGCGTGCCGCTGACGTCGCCGGAGCGCCCGGACGTCCAGCTCTGCCACTTGTAGAATCCGTCGCCGGCCCGCTTGCCGTCGCCGCCCTGCACGCGAATCCGCTGGGCGAACGGTCCCGGCTCCGCCCCCTGGGTCTGGAACGCGATGACGCCGCCGGACGCGTTTCCGTAAAGGGACGAGCTCGATCCGCGCAGCACCTCGGCGCGCTCGAGATCGGCGAAATCCACGTTGCTGAGCTGACTCTGGCCGTCGGGAAGGGTCTGCGGGATCCCGTCCACCAGGATCTTGAGGCCGCGGACTCCGAAATTCGACCGGCTGCCGAAGCCGCGGATCGAGATCCGCTGGTCCAGGGAGAAGTTGTACCGATTCGCGACGACGACTCCCGGCAGGTTGTTGAGCGCCTCGTCGATGCCGAGGGTGGCTTGACCGCGCACCAGATCGTCCCGGTTCAGCACACCCACCGCGAAGGGAACCCGAGCGAGCGGCTCCGGGCTCCGGGTGACGGTGACGTTGAGGTCGGGAAGCCGGGTGACGTCAGTTGTGTCGCGGCCGACCGTATCGCCGGCGACGGGCTCCTGGGCTGATGCCGGGACGGCGAGGACGACGAGAGCGGCGAACAGGGGCGCGAATCGGCGCATAGACATCTCCTCGGGGTTGAGGGGAAGTTAACCCGCCCCGATGGGCGCGCACGCCGCTTGAAAGCCCCCGACCCCCCCTCTACCTTCCACCCGCACATGACCGACACCCCCAGCACATTGCCGGATTTCAGCCGGCCACCGTTCGCCGGCGCGCCCGAGGCGCGCTTCCAGGCGTTGCCCGCCGACGGCGTGCTGCCGGAAGGGTTCTTCTCGACCTCGAACCTGCCGACCTACATCCACATCGAGGGCCGCTGGGTCGCGCCGACCCGTCCCCGGATGGACTGCGTGGTGGTCAAGCGGGGCGGCGCGCTCGAGACCATCGAGCCGCGGCGCCTTCGCAAGGGTGACCTGATCGCCATGGGCGAGGCGGAGGACGGCACCGAGGGGATCGTAGTTCACGCCCAGGGCTTCCTGGGCGGCACCCATGGCGCCAATGAATTCCGCTTCATGTCGACCGAGGTGAGCCGCGAGCGGCCGGTCAACTACGAGGAGCTGGCGGCGCGGGTGGGCGAGGAGAAGCGTCGCGGGGGCTATCTCGTGTGGGTCGTCGGCCCGGCGCTGGTGCACTCCCGGGCCAGGGCCGACTTCGAGTGGTTCATCCGAAACGGCTACGTGCAGGCGGTCCTCGCCGGCAATGCGGTCGCAGTGCACGACATCGAGGCCGCGATCTTCGGAACCACCCTCGGCATGAGCAACACCGGGCAGCCGACCGAGGGCGGCCATGGGCTGCACATGCGCGCCATCAACCGGGTGCGGGCGGCCGGCTCGATCGAGCGGGCGGTGGAGACCGGCGTCATCCAGAGCGGGATCATGCACGCCCTGGTCACTCAGAAGGTGCCGTTCGTGTTGGCCGGGTCCATCCGGGACGACGGCCCCCTCCCCGGGGTCTACAGCGACACGCTCGAGGCCCAGGACGCGATGCGCGAGGTCACGGTGAAAGCGACGGGAGCCATTTTCGTGGCGACCGCGCTGCACGCGATCGCGGTGGGGAACATGCTCCCCGCCTTCCACCTGTGTGACGGTGCCCCGGCGCCGCTCATGACCATCTGCGTGGATCAGACCGAGTTCGTCGTCAACAAGCTCAAGGACCGTGGCACCCACCAGGCCTACGGCGTGGTCACCAACGCGCAGGACTTCATGCACGTGCTGCGTTTCTACACTGAGCGGTGGGAGCAGGCGGCGCAATGAGTGTCGCTCCCGACTCCGGCTGGGCCCGCCTCGCCGGCGCCGTGGCGGACGTGCTGCCTCCCGCGGAGGTGGACGGCGTCTGGGTCTTCAGCCCCCTCAGGCACGACGGCAGAGAGTGGGGCACGGCGGTGCTCTCCCGTCTCGACGGCGATCGGCGGCGGATCTACACGGCGCGCTACGTGCTTGCCATCAAGGGGAAGGAGCGCGGCAAGTTCGAGGCGTCGGTTCGCGAAGTCGGCAGCGGGCCGGTCGCGGCGCTCGCCCAGCTGCTGCGCGAGGCGCAGAAGCGCATCGACGACGAGCAGCCGCCGACGCCGGTCCCACCGGAGTCGTGGTTTCCCGATGGCCCGGCCGCCGGGACCACCGATGGCCCGGCTCGGTAGGACGGAAGGAGCCGCGCTCCTCGACCGCTTTCGCCGATACCTCCGCGATCACCACCAGCCGGTCACCCGCCAGCGCGACCTCGTGGCACAGGTGGTGTTTCTGTCCGACGATCACCCTTCCGTCGATGCCATCATCCGGCGACTGAAAGAGCGGAACGAGGCGGTGGGCACCGCCACCGTCTACCGGACGCTCGACGTCCTGGTGGAGAGCGGGCTGGTACGCGCCCACGACTTCGGCGAGGGATTCAAGCGCTACGAGCCGATGCCGGCGCAGGCGTACCACGAGCATCTCATCTGTGAGCGGTGCGGCAGCGTGGTCGAGTTTCAGAACGAGCGGCTGGAGCGGATGCTGCCGGTCATCGCGGACGAGCACGCCTTCCAGCATTCGCGCCATCGGGTGGAGATCTACGGAGTCTGCCGTGACTGCCGACGCCGGGAGCTGGTAGTGGGCACCGAGGAGGGAGCGTGAACGAGCCGGCAGCGCTGGGTTTCGCGGTGGCATTCGCCGCCGGGCTGCTGAGCTTCCTTTCGCCCTGCGTGCTGCCGCTGGTGCCGTCGTACGTGGGGTTTCTCACCGGCATGACGCTGCCCGAGGTGGGAGGCCGCCGTCGGGTCGCGCTGCTACACGCGCTGCTCTTCGTGGCGGGCTTCTCCCTCGTCTTCATCCTGCTCGGGGCCAGCGCGACGGCGCTGGGCCGGGCCCTCAACTACTACCAGGTGTGGCTGCAGCGCTTGGGCGGTGTCCTCATCATCGCCTTCGGTCTGATCTGTCTCGGCGTCTTCAAATCCGAGTGGCTCACTCGCGAGCGGCGACTGCATCTGGAGCACAAGCCTGTCGGGTTTCTCGGGTCGGCGCTGGTCGGGATGGCGTTCGGGGCGGGGTGGACACCCTGCATCGGCCCGGTGCTTGGGGCGATCCTCGGGCTGGCGGCCACCTCCGCCGATCTCTCGCGCGGGATGATGCTGTTGGCCGTCTATTCCGCCGGACTCGCCGTACCCTTCCTCATCGCCGCGGTGGCACTCGAGCGGTTCCTCGACTGGTTTCAGCGCTTCCGCGCCTATCTGCCGTGGGTGATGCGCGTCAGCGGCGCGCTGCTGGTGCTGGTGGGTGTGCTGCTGCTCACCGGTGAGTTCACCCGCCTGGCTGGATGGCTCCAGGGGTTCACGCCCGAGCTCCTCCGCCGGCAGATCTGAGCCGCTACCGCTCGACGTACTTCACCGCATAGTCCATCACGCAGATCTGCTGGTACCCCCGGTGCGGGCCACACGCGATCCCTGCGGCGCCCCAGCGCGGGTCGAGGATGTTGTCGCGATGGCCCCGATCGGGCACGCCGTCGTCCACCAGCAGCTGGATCACTACCGCCCGCGCGGGATTCTCTCCGTAGGCGATGCTCTCGGCGACACCCCGAATCCAGCGGCCGTACCGGCTCGCCCGGCCGGCCGGGTTGCTGCGGTCCGTCCCCCGATGCTCGAGACACCCGATCGGGCCCTGGTCCCTCACGTGATCGGCGGCGGCGGCCGCGAGGCCCTCGGACCAGCGGAGCGGGGAGATCCCCCGCCGGGCCTTCAGCGCGGCGATCGCCTCGCGCACTGTGGCGGGACCTTCATCGGTGCGGAGATATGGCCGGCCGGGGCGGTGGAGGACTTTCCCGTCGAACCGGGAAAGCATCCGCTCGAGATGCTCGGCGTAGCCGGATGGGTCCCGGCGGACGGCATTGGTTTCGGCGTGAATGTCCCGGGCGAGGCGCACCCAATCGGCGCTGTCCGAGCCGAGAGTCCGGTCATCCCGGGCAGAGCGAGGGGTCTTCTCGGTCGTGCGGAGGTAATCCAGCTTGAGACCGGTGCACCCGGGAGTTCCCAGCGCCAGCAGGCACGCGACCGTCGCACAGAGAACTCCGATCCTACCCCCCACCCACGCTCTCCCGCTCGAGCTCCTCCTCCAGCTGCTGCCGCCGCAGAAGCTCCCAGTAGCGCCCGCCGCGGGCGATGAGGTCGGAATGGACGCCCTGCTCCACGATGCGCCCGTCATCGAGCACCAGGATCCAGTCCGCGTCGCGCACGGCGGCGAGGCGATGGGAGACGATGATGCTGGTCCGCCCGCTGAGCGCTCCACGCAGGGCGGTCAGGATCTTCGCCTCGGTATGCGCGTCCACCGCGCTCAAGGCGTCGTCCAGGACGAAGATCGGCGGATCCTGCGCCAGTGCCCGGGCGATTGCCGCGCGCTGTTTCTGCCCGCCTGAGAGATTGATGCCCCGCTCTCCCAGCACGGTATCGAACCCGTGCGGCAGCTGCGGAAGCGCTTCCGCCAGCTGGCTCACCTCGGCCACCCGCTCCAGACGGCCGTCGTCGGGCGCGCCCAGCAGCACGTTTTCGCGCAGCGACTCACCGAACAGGAACGTCTCCTGCGGCACGAAGCCCACCGTGCGCCGCAGGTCGCCGAGCTCCAGCCGGCGGATGTCGATCCCGTCGAGTCGAACGGTGCCGCGGGTCGGGTCGTGAGCGCGGGCGATCAGGTCCACCAGAGTGGACTTGCCGGACCCCGTCGGACCGACGACCGCCAGCGACCGCCCGGCTTCGACCTTGAAGCTCACATCCTGAAGGACCCAGCCTCTTTCCTGCGTGCCCGGATATCGGAACCAGACCCCGTCGAACTCGAGGTGCCGTCCGCCCCGGGGCGGGGGCAGGGACGCCGATACGGATGGACTGGTTATCGCGGCCCGTTCCCGGAAGAGCTGGTTGATGCGAGCCATCGAGGCCGCGCCCCGCTGCACCAGGTTTACCGCCCACCCCAGGGCGATCATCGGCCAGACCAGCATGGCGAGATAAACCCCGAACGCCACGAACTCACCTACGGTGACCTGGCCGACCATAATCAGCCTGCCACCCATATAGAGGACGGCGACGGCGCTGAGCCCACCCATCAGCGTGAGCAGTGGAAAGAAGAGCCCCTGCACCCGGGCCAGGCTGAGGTTTCGGCGCAGGTATTCCTCGCTGAGGCTGCGGAAATGGGCGATCTCCGCGTCCTCCTGGCGGTACGCCCGCACCACCCGCACGCCGGAGAGGTTCTCGTGAGCGTGACTGGTGAGGTCGCTGAAATGGGCCTGAATGGCCTGGGACCTGCGGTGAACCAGGCCGCCCAGGGACACCATGATCACCGGCAGGCCCAGAAGGGGCAGGAAGGCGATCAGAGTCAGGCGAGGGCTGATCGCCAGCATCGCGGGTGCAATAAGGAGGGCACGGATGCTAGTATCCACCAGGTACATGAGCGCCGGTCCGGCCACCATCCTGACGGCCAACAGATCGTTGGTCGTGCGGGCCATCACATCGCCCGTCGGGTACCGGTCGTAGAATTCGGCCGACATCCGCTGAAGATGCTGGTAGAGCCGGTCCCGGAGATCCGTTTCGACACGGCGGCTGCCGCTGTTGAGCAGCTCACGCATGCCGTAACGGGCCACTCCCCCGATCAGGGCGACGCCGAGCAGCAGGGCGACGGCGACCTGCACCTCGCGGAAGGCACCCTCGCTTCGCAGCGCGTCGATCCCATGCTGCAGGAACCGGGGGCCGAGGGTGACGAAGAAGTTGGAGATGACGACCAGGGCGAGGCCGAGGGCGTACGTTCGGAGGTAGGGCCTCAGGAAGGGCAGCAGGGACCGCAGTTCGTGCATATGCTTGAGTGCAATGTCACTGACCAGAGTGACCCGGGCAAGTCACACTGCAAGGAGGGACTGATGACGAGAACGCTTCTCACGGTACTGGCTGTCGTGGGCGTGGCGGCGTGCGGTGGTGGAGAGCGCCGTGACGTCGCCACGGCCGACAGCCTGAGCCGCGATCTCCAGCTTGCTCCGGTGGACACCTCGGCGGAGCTGAACGACCAACCCGCGCCGGAGCCGACCCCGTCCGCGGACCCCACGCCCACTCCGGCCCCCGCGGCACCGAAGCCCGCGCCCAGGCCGAAGCCTGCGGCACCGAAGCCGGCCGCACCGGCGCCGGCACCGGCGCCGGCTCCCGCTCCGGCCGCGGCGCCTTCCCTGGCCGCGGGTACCGCGATTTCGGCTACCACCGACGCCGAGATCCGGTCTCGGAAGAACAAGGTGGGCGACGAGGTCACGGCGACGGTGGCGAGTGATGTGAAGGACGCCAGCGGCCGCGTCGTCATACCGGCGGGATCGAAGGTGGTGCTCAAGGTGACCGCCATCAAACCCTCGGACAGCAGGAGCGACACCACCGGGACGCTGACGCTCGACGCGGTCGGGGTCGAGGTGAACGGGACCGAGCTTCCGATCGTGGCGACGATCTCCGGTGTGCAGACCAAGCTCCAGGGAAGCGGTACCGATGCCAACGACATCGCCAAGGTCGCCGGCGGAACCGCGGCGGGCGCCATCGTCGGTCGCGTCCTCGGTGGGAGCAGCAAGGGCGCCATCATCGGCGGGATCATCGGCGGCGCGGTCGGGACTCAGCGCGCGGTCGAGACCAAGGATCGCGACGTGGTCCTGCCGCAGGGCACCTCAGTGACCCTTACGCTGGACCAGAAACTGATGGCGTCGAGCTGACCTAGCCGGCGGCTCCACCACATCCTCCGCGTACGAGGGACCTACGCCCCGGTCATCCAGACTGGGTGGGTAGGTCCCTCGCTTCGCTTGGGATGAAGGATTGTCCTTCCCCCACGCCCTCGGCAGGTCAGTATCCCGCCCCCCCGCCTCCTCCCCGCGGATCGCTCACACCCTGCCAACCGGATGGAGTGCGGATGATGGCCTCGACGTCACCCCAATGACCTCGGATGGAGATCCCATGCCCTCGCGAGCGAAGGCTGTCCAGCGTCGTCGTGGTGAAGCCGTCTTCCTCGACCCGGAGGCTGTCGGGCAGCGCCTGGTGGTGCATCCGCGGCGCCGTCACCGCCTCGGCAAGGGGCATGCGGTGGTCTATCACATTCGAGATCACGTGGTAGACCATGGTGATGATGCGCGGCCCGCCCGGGGTCCCGACCACCATGTGGAGTTGCCCGCTCGGATTCAGCACGATGCTCGGCGTCATCGCCGACAGCATCCGCTTGCCTGGCGCGATGGCGTTGGCCTCGCCCTGCACCAGGCCATACATGTTCGGCTTGCCCGGTGCGGTTGCGAAATCGTCCATCTCGTTATTGAGCAGAAAACCGGCGCCGGTCACCGTCACCGCGCTGCCGTAGCTGTCGTTGAGCGTCGTGGTGCAGCTCACCGCGTTGCCCTCCGCGTCCACCACCGAATAGTGGGTGGTGGACGACCCACCCGTCACGGCGGGATCGAAGGGAGGGGTGGGCGTGGCGTGATCTCCGATCTCGCTCCGAAGCGTGGCCGCGTACTGCTTGGAGAGCAGCCGGTCGATCGGGTTCCGCACGAAGTCCGGATCTCCCAGGTGCCGGTTGCGGTCGGTGAAGGCCCGCCGCATCGCCTCAGCCTCGCGGTGAATCAGCGCCGGCGTTCCGAATGCCGGGAGGGGATCGTACCCCTCCATGATGTTGAGGATCTCTCCCATCGTGACGCCTCCCGACGAGGCGGGAGGCATCGAGTAGATCGTGTGGCCTCGGTACCGGATCGCGATCGGCTCCCGCCAGATCGCCCGGTACCCGGCCAGGTCGGCACGGCTGATGAGGCCGCCGCCGCGCGCCATCTCCGCTACAATCAGGTCGGCGACGACACCCTGGTAAAATCCGGCCGCTCCCTCCCTGGCGATCGCCTCGAGGGTCGCCGCGAGGTCCGGCTGGACCAGCCTGGAGCCCGGCACCGGCGGACGCCCGGCGGGCAGGAAGCTTACGAGCGAGGCGGGGAATGAGCTGAGGCGGGCGCTGTCGCTCCGGATCGACTCACTGCGGTACTCGTCGACCACGAATCCCTCGCGCGCCAGACGGATCGCCGGCGCGATCACCGAATCGAATGACAACCGGCCGAGCTGCTGGTGCGCCGCCGTCAGGCCGGCGACGGCGCCGGGAACGCCGGCCGCCAGATGCCCCGTCACACTGCGCTCGGTCGGCTCCCCGTTCGGGTCGAGGTACATGTCGCGCGTCGCGCCACCTGGCGCCGTCTCCCGGTAGTCGAGAGAGCGCACGGTGCCGTCCGCGGCGCGAATGACCATGAAGCCGCCCCCGCCGATGTTGCCGGCTTCCGGGTGCACCACGGCGAGAGCGAAGCCCACCGCGACCGCCGCGTCCACCGCGTTGCCGCCAGCCCGCAGGATGTCCCGGCCGATCTCGCTCGCCAGTGGGTGGCCGGATACGACCATCGCCGCCGGCGCCTCCGTCACCCGAGCATTGCCGGTGAACGGCCAATCGGCGGAGATCCCCGCGGCCGGTGCCGGCGAGTCGGTCGGGCGGCCGGCACAGCCGGCCGCGAGGGCGAGAGCGAACAGGGCCGGAACCGGTCGGCAACGACGCACGGAGACCTCGTCGATGGGGGAATGCTGGAGGAGCCGGGAGTTGCCCCGGATGTTCGACGCGGTCTAATTTAATCCGCTTCGACCTAGTCGCTTACACGTCCTCACTCGTCAACTGTCATCCCCAGCGCAGCGAGGGATCTTGCTCGCAGAGTCCGATGACCGCGGAGAAGATCCCTCGCTCCGCTCGGGATGACAAGACCTTTCCGCGTGGCTGACGACTACCTCGACTCGCGCCTGACCGAGCGGCGCAATCCCCGAAGCTCCACCATCGATACCGCCTCCTCGCTGGAGATCGTCGATCTCATCGGCGCCGAGGACGCGACCGTGCCCGGTGCCGTCGGCCGGACCCGGGAGGAGATCGCGCGCACGGTGGACCTGATCGAGTCCGCGTTCCGCGCGGGTGGCCGACTGGTCTACGTCGGCGCGGGCACCAGCGGACGCTTGGGCGTGCTCGACGCCGCGGAGTGCCCGCCGACCTTCGGGACACCGCCGGAGATGGTGGTCGGCGTGATCGCCGGCGGCTATCCCGCCCTGGTGAAGTCGGTGGAAGGCGCCGAGGACGACGTGAACGCCGCGATCGGCGAGATGGACGCGCGCCGCATCGGTCCGGACGACGTGGTGATCGGCATCGCCGCCAGCGGGACCACGCCCTTCGTGCGGGCGGCCCTGTCGCGCGCGCAGACGCTCGGCGCCCGCACCGCGATCGTTTCCTGCTCCGAGCCGCCCAAGCTACTGCGCGAAACCTGCGACGTCTGCATCGTGGTGGCCGTGGGTCCCGAGATCGTCACCGGGTCCACTCGCATGAAGGCGGGTACGGCCACCAAGCTGGTGCTCAACACCCTCACCACCGGCGCCATGATCCGGCTGGGCAAGACCTACGGCAATCTGATGGTGGACCTCCGGGCATGGAATGACAAGCTGATCGATCGCAGCCAGCGCATCGTTATGGAGACCACCGGGCTCGGCCGCGAGCAGGCCCGGGAGGTGATCCAGGCGGCGGACGGCAAGGTGAAGACCGCGATCGTGATGGCTCGGCGCCAGGTCTCCCGTGACGAGGCGGAGCGCCTGCTGGAGGATCATGGGGGCCGGCTTCGGGAAATCGTCGGCGATCCCCCGCCGGTGCGCGGCGCATGACCGAGCGTCCCATGCTCGGCGTCGGCCTGATGTCGGGCACCTCGCTCGACGGCGTGGATGCCGCCCTGGTGCGGATCGACGGACCGACCCACGCGACCCTGCTCGATTTCGTCACCCGCCCCTATGACGACGGGGAGCGTGCCGAGCTGCGTGCCGCGCTCGACCCCGGCGGCCAGGCGGGCCCCGCCGCGCTGGCCCGGCTCCATGTCCGAATCGCCGAATGGGCCTCGGACGCGGTCCAGATCCTCCTCGCCCAGGCCCGGACCCCGGCGTCCGACCTGACCTTCATCGCCTTCCCGGGCCAGACGGTTTGGCACGAGCCGCCCACCGTCACCTGGCAGCTGGGCGAGCCCGCCGTGCTCGCCGAACGATTCGGCGTGAAGGTGGTGAGCGGCTTCCGGCCGCGCGACGTGGCGGCGGGGGGGCAGGGAGCGCCGCTCGTCCCCATGGCCGACGTGCTGCTCTTCGCCGCGGCGGATCATCCGCGGGTCCTGCTCAACCTGGGCGGGATGGCGAACCTCACCTACGTCCCCCGGCGGGCGCAGGAGGAGGGCGTCCTCGCGTTCGATACCGGCCCCGGCGTCGCCGTCGTCGATGGCGTGGCCCGGTTGGTGGATGCACGCCGCTCGTACGATCGCGACGGTCACATCGCGGCCAAGGGCAGTGCGAGCGAGGCGGTGCTCGCCGAGCTGCTGGCCGATCCGTTCTTCGCCGCACCGCCACCCAAGAGCACCGGCCGGGAGCGGTTCGGGGATCAGTACGCCCGTGAGCTCCACCGGCGCGTTCCCGGTCCCGACGGGGTCACGACGGCCGTGGAGCTCACCGCCAGGAGCGTGGCCGGCGCCGTGGGACGCTGGGTCCCGGGAGACGCTGAGGTCGTGGCGTCTGGAGGTGGCTGCCATCACCCCGGGCTGATGGCCGCGCTGCGGCGTGGGCTCGACGCGTTGCCGGGGCGTCATCCGCTGCGGGCCTTCGAGGAGCTGTTCTTTCCCGGCGACGCGAAGGAGGCGGTCGCCTTTGCCCTGCTCGGCTATCTCACGCTGCATGGCCAGCCGGGCAACGTTCCCGCCGCCACCGGGGCCGCTGGTTCCCGGGTACTCGGCGCCATCACCCCGGCATGATGGCGGACTTCCCCGATCCTGGACGGCTGATTCTCCCGGCGCTGCGCGCGGGGTTAGGAGGGACGTTCGGCCACGAGGCCGGCGCCATCGCCGACGCCCTCGATCTCGGCGTAGGCGGGTTCATCATCTTCGGTGGCAACGCGGAGACCGTGCGCCGCCTCACCGCCGATCTCCAGCGCCGGGCCGAGCGGCCCTTGCTCCTCGCCTCGGATCTGGAGCGCGGCGCGGGTCAACAGGTGGAAGGGCTCACCGAGTTCCCGCCGCCGCTCGCCCTGGCGGCGCTGGACGACCCGGCGGTGGCCCGCTGGGCAGGGGCGGTGACGGCGCAGGAGGCCCGCGCGGTCGGGATCAACTGGGTCTTCGCACCGGTCGCCGACCTGGACGTGCTGCCGGAGAACCCGATCGTGCAAACCCGCGCCTTCGGTGACGACCCCCATCGGGTGGCCACCCTGGTGCGCAACTGGATCGAGGGATGCCAGGCCGCGGGCGCCCTCGCCTGCGCCAAACACTATCCTGGGCACGGGCGCACAGCCGTTGATTCTCATATCAGTCTTCCCGTCGTGGATGCGAGCCGCGAAAGCCTGGCAGCGAGCGACATGATCCCGTTCGCGGTGGCGGCGGAGTGCGGAGTCGCCGCCATGATGACGGCCCACGTCGCATACTCGGCCCTCGATCCCTCGGGAGCGCCGGCCACGCTCAGCCGCGGGATCATGGACGGGCTCCGCCACTCGCTCGGCTTCGATGGCCTGGTGGTGACCGACGCGCTGATCATGGACGGCGCGCTGGTGGGACGCCGTGAGTCCGATGCGGCGGTTGAGGCCGTGCAGTCGGGCGTAGACCTGCTGCTCTACCCCAAAGATCCGAGACGGGTGCGGGATGCGCTGATCAGCGGGCTGGAGGGTGGGGCGCTGACGCCTGGGCGAATCGAGGAGGCCCTCCGGCGGTACGAGCGCGCGGTCGCGGCGGCGACGCGCTCGACGCCGCCGGTGCGCCGTGGGCCGTTCGACTCGGCCGGTGGCCTGGCCGACGCGCTGCTTCAGCAAGGGATGGTGCGGGGGGACGCGCCGACGCTCTCGGGGCCGGTGGACCTGGTGGTGGTGGACGACGACGTCGGCGGGCCCTACCCGCCAAGTCCGAGCGACTACACGGCGAAAGCGTTGGGGCCCGAGCTCGCCAGCCGCTACACCGGGGGCTCGCGAATCGTTTTGGTCTTCGCCGAGCCGCGGGCATGGAAGGGAAGGGCCGGGTTCGGCGAGAGCTCCCGCGATGCCCTCGCGAGCTACGCCTCGGATGCCGACCTGATCGTGCTCTTCGGCCACCCGCGGCTGGTCGAGCAACTTCCCAGCGAGGCGCCGGTCCTGCTCGCGTGGCATCGACAGCGGTTGATGCAGGAAGCCGTCGCCAGGTGGATCCGGGCTAGGCTCCGGTAGCCTCCCGGTCCTCGACCGCGTCGCCGGCATGGCGAACCCAGGGCAGCAGCGCATAGGCTGGAACGCCGAGCGCGAAAGTGAGCAGGAAGTACTGAGCAAACCCGAGCCGCTCCGCCAGTAACCCCGATGACAGACCCACCGCCCAACGGCTCAACGCGTAGACCGCGGTGAGAAGGGCGAACTGGGTGGCCGCGTAACGGCGCTCGCAGACCGACATCAGGAACGCCAGGAACGCAGCCGTTCCCAGTCCCGCTGCGAAGTTTTCGAAGAGCGCCGCACCGGAGATCAGGCCCCGGTGTGCCGGCGCCGCCGCGGCCATCGCGTACCCCAGGCTCGAGAGCAGCTGCACCAGGCCCATCGTCCACAGCGCCCGGAAGATTCCGATGCGCGTGGCGAGCACGCCGCCCAAGGCCGCGCCCGCGAGCGTGGCGATCAGGCGCCCGGTCGTGAGCGCGGCGATCTGGTCGAGCGAGAGTCCCCGGTCCACCCAGAAAGGCTTGGTCATGGGGTCCATCGCCGAGATGTCGAGCTTGAAGAGGAGGGCGAAGAGGATCACGGCCCAGATGCCCGGCCGGCGCAGCAGCGCGACGATCGGCTCATCCAGCGCCTCGGCATGCTGGGACCCGCGACTTGTCTCGGGCAGGATGAACGATCCGGCGGCGAGCGCCGCGGTGATGCCCGCTCCCACGAGAAAGGCCGCGTCCCATCCTCGTCGTGCCGCGACGTAGACCAACAGCGCGCTGGAGACGAAGCTCGCTCCCCGATACGCCCCGATCCGAACCGAGTTGGCCACACCGAGCTCGCGACCCGACGTCGTCTCGATGGTGTAGGCATCGATCGCGATGTCCTGCGTGGCGGAGAGCGTCACGTAGAGGACGAGGAGGGCGCCGAGCCAGGCGCCGTGATGCGTGGGATCGGCGGCGGTCAGGATCGCGGTCGCGATCGCGAGGAGGACCAGGCAGGCCCTGATCCAGACTCGACGGCTGCCGATGCGATCCACCAAGGGAGCCCAGAGGAACTTGAGCACCCACGGCATTGAGGCGCCGGTGGCGAGACCGATGCCAGCCAGGCTCACTCCCTCCTGCGCCAGCCAGACGGGGATCGTTTCGTTGAAGAAGAAGTAGGGCAGGCCCGAGGCGAAGGAGAGCGCCCCGATCCACGCCAGGCGGCCTCGGAGCGGAGCGACGGTCACTCGCGCGTCAGAGGAGGGCGGTGAGGATCAGTACGATCAGGGCGACCAGCGCGGCGACGATCAGCAGGTCGGTGGAACGGCTCGCCGGCTCGGATGGGTGGGGGGCCGGGGCAAGCGGGAGCGGAGCCGGCGTCAACTGCTCCGAGGTCAGCACGGGCTCGGTGATTTCCTCATCCGGGACCTCGTACACCTGGTAGCCGGCCCCGTCAGTCGAGTCAGGCTCGGGCAGCCCGTCGCCGTCGAATCGCGCCGCCACCACGGTCACGTTGTCCGGCCCGCCGCGCTCGTTCGCGAGATCGATCAGGCCGCTGCAAAGCGACGGCAGATCGGCGCTATCGGCCACCATCTGGGAGAACTCCTCCCGCTTCACCACGCCGGACAGACCGTCGGAGCAGAGGATGAGGGTGTCTCCTCGGCGGAGTTTTTGGAGGCTCAGGTCCACCTTCACCCGCGGATCCGGTCCCAGTGCCTGAAGGATGATGTTGCGGCGCTCGCTCTGCTCGGCCTCCTCCTCGGTCAGCTCGCCGGCGTCCACCAGGCGCTGGGTGAGCGACTGGTCCCGCGTGAGCTGGAACGCTACGCCGTTTCGAACCAGGTAACCCCGGCTGTCACCGATCTGGGCGAGGTAGAGCTCGTCGCCGAAGATTCCGGCGGCGGTGACCGTGGTGCCCATCCCCCGCACGTCGGGATGCTCCCGCGCGTAGGCGTATATCTGCTGATTCGCCAACTCCACCGCCTCCTTCATGCGGTAGGCGAAGCGCGCCGCGGAGACTTCCGCATCCTCGGCCCAGGCGGTGGAGAGGTGGCGGTAGATGCTGTCGGCCGCCATGGCGCTCGCGATCTCGCCGGCCGCGGCGCCGCCCATGCCGTCGGCGACGATGAAGAGGGAGCCGCGCGGCCCTACCTCGTGACTGCGCACGTCGGGCTGCAGGTTCGCGTGGCCCGAGCTGAGATCGGCGACGAGGAAGGTGTCCTCGTTGTGCTCGCGGGTGAGTCCCAGGTCGGTCTTGCCGAAGACGGACACGCGGACCGGTGCGCCGGTCACACGTCCCCCTGCGGAGAGCGACACTTCTCGGCACCGTCTGCGTGGGTGCGGCTTGCGACGGCGAGAGTCACTCGAGTGAAGCCCTCCAGAGTTCTTATTTGGTGGTGAGGTGTCACGAATCTAGGGAGAGGTATGGAGAGCGTCAACGTCCGCGTAGCGTAAGTCATAGCCAATATGTACCTTGCAACCATGGTTTTCGTTCGCCGCCCTGGCGCGCTCGCCCTGCTGCTGGGGCTCGCGGCGTGCGCCCGCTCCACCGGCCCCCAGCCCGCCTCGCCACCCGCCGCGGGCATCCTCACCGATACCGCCGCTCCGACACCGCTCGCCTCGGCGCTTCCCGAGGTTCCCATGGCGCGCGGTCCCCTCGCCATCCGGGTGGTCTATCCGCCACCGGGTGGCACGGTGCGCGCCAGGGATTCGAGCTTTCTGCTGGGCTCGGTAGGGACCGGGGCGGCCCGCCTCACCGTCAACGGATATCCGGTCCGCGTCTGGCCCAACGGCGGGTGGCTCGCCTGGATTCCCCTCCCGCACGACAGCCTCATGCAGTTTCATATCGCCGCCAGCACGGCCACCGACTCGTCGGTGCTCGACTACACCCTGCGCCGGAGCGGCTGGCGGCCACCGCCCGGTCCCGAGCTGTGGCTCGATTCGGCGTCGCTGGCGCCGCGCGGCCGCGTCTGGTGGCCGGCCGGGGAATATCTGACGTTGTCCGTCCGGGCCAGCGAGGGCTCTCAGGTCCGCCTGCGGCTTCCTGACGGGACGATCGTGCCGCTCCTGGCCGAGTCGCGTCTGGAGGAGGTCCCCGAGGGGATTCGCGCCTTCGACCGTGACACCGCCAATCTGGTCACTCCGGTCCGCCGCGACCGCTATTTCGGCGTGCTGCGGGGTCGCGCAATGGGCCCCGATCCCGGTCCTGTGCTCCCCATGCCATGGATTCCGCCGGTGGCGGTGGGGCTGTTGCCCGACTCGGTGGCTTGGGGCGTGGTCGAGGCGATCCGGGGCCTCGACACCGTGCGCGCGCGCTGGCCGTTGCAGGTCGGGGTTCTCGATACCCTCCCCGTAATCGCCGAGCTGGATGACGACACCGCCGGAACCGGTCTTACCGATCGCCTCACGATAGGCCGCGCGGTCCCCGGTGGGACCTATCACTGGTTCTTCCCCACCGGCACCCGCGCGCGAGTGAGCGGCCGGATCAATGACGACCTCAGGCTGCATTTGGCGCCGCGGTCCGAAGCCTGGATCTCCGCGGCCGAGGCCCGCCCCATACTCGGCATCAACGCGGTCCCGGCCGTGGTGGGATCGGTGAGGCTGACGCCGATGCGGGATCGGGTCCGAATGCGAGTGCCGCTGAGCCATCGGGTGCCGTTCAAGGTGACCGAGTCCGAGCGGAGCCTGACCCTGCGCCTCTACGACGCGTTGGGCGACGTCAACTGGATCCAGTACGGCGCGGCCGACACCCTGATTCGCCGGGTCGCCTGGGACCAGGAGGATCGCGATGAGGTGACACTGACGGTGGAGCTGGCCCGGAGCCTGTGGGGCTATCATACCCACTGGGAGCGGGGCGACCTCGTTCTCGATATCCGTCGCCCGCCGTCTCTGGACCAGAGCGGGTCGTTGAAAGGCCGACTGATCGCGGTCGATCCGGGCCACCCGCCCGGCGGTGCCAGTGGTCCCACCGGACTTCGCGAGGCGGAGGCGAACCTCGGCGTCGGCCTCGAGGTGAAGCGCCTGCTCGAGCAGGAAGGCGCGCGGGTGTTCATGACTCGGACCGAAGACGTGCCGCTGGAGCTGTGGCCCCGGGTGGACCTGGCCGAGCGCTCTGGCGCCGAGCTGCTCGTGTCCATTCACAACAACGCGCTACCCGACGGGGTGAACCCGCTGACGAACAGCGGGACCAGTGTGTACTACAACCAGCCCCGGAGTGTTCCCCTCGCCAAGGCGGTGCAAACGGCGCTGGTCCGCCGCCTGGGGGTGCGCGACCTCGGCGTTGGCCGGGGCGATCTGGCGATGGTGCGGACGACGTGGATGCCCGCGATACTCACGGAGGGATTATTCATGATCGTGCCCGAGCAGGAGGCAGCGTTGCGCGCGCCCAAGGGCCAACGGCTTTACGCCGAGGGGGTGGTGGAGGGCATCCGCCGCTTCTTGCGTGACCGTGCCCTCGAATCATAGGCTTCCGGGTGTGGGCCGGCGGCGGGCCGGGGCGTCTCCTAGGTCGAATCTCCAACCGCCCGTCGTGCCTCAGGATGAGTCGGAATGAGGATCCGCAGATGCCCGCCCCGCTAGGCTGTCCCACCGCGAACCGCGGAGTCCGTTCCCGGCCGCGACATCTGGTCGCGGCGCTGTCCGTCGCCGTGCTGGCGATCGCCCCGGCGCTTCGCGCGCAGGAGCCCGCCGACCGCGTGCAGCTGGAGCGCTTCCGCGACTCCATCGCCGCCACCTTGGACTCGACGGGACTTCTGGCGCTCGAGCGGCGACTCATCGATCAGGCGAAGGCCGAGCGCAACAACGCGATGACCCATCTCCGACTGGGGTTCCTGTCCCTCAGGCTCGGGGAGCTCGGCGGGCAGTCGCACTACGAGGACGCGGCCTCCGAATTCCAGTGGGCGATCGACCTCCAGCCCACCTGGCCGTACAGCTGGTACGGCATGGGAGCCGCCGAATACGGCGTCGGCGATTCCCAGATCTCCTTCGTCACCGGCATCAAGACGATGCTCGGCAAGGACGCGCTCACCCGATCGGCGATGGCCTTCGCCAAGTCGGCCGAGGTGGATCCCGGGTTCGACCGCGGCCTGGTGGACCTCGCCAACACCGCGTTGCGGCAGCGGGTCAATATCAAGCTCGGCGTGGCGCTGGAAGCCCTCCGCCGCGCCGCCGCGACCGAATCGGGCAGCCATCCCGATGTCCTCCTGGCGCGGGGTCGGGTGGAGCGCGAGGTGGGCGACGGTGATTCGGCGCTCGCCGCGTTCCAGGGCTATATGGCCGCGGGACCCAATCGGAGCCTGGCGCAGCTCGAGGTGGCCCGAACGCTCTTTCTGCTGGGTCGATTCGACGGCCTCGCTCCCTACTTCGAAGGCGCCGCCTCGGACGATTCCGTCACGGTCGCGGGGTACCGGGCCGATCTGGCGACGATCGCGTCGGACAGCGTGATGGGTGAGTTCGACCGCACCTCCGGGCGCCGGCGAGCCGACTATGTGAAGCGCTTCTGGAGTGAGCGCGACCGCATCGAGCTCCGCGGGGAAGGTGAACGCCTCAGGGAGCACTACCGCCGCCTCTTCTACGCCCGCAAGAACTTCCAGCTCACCTCCCTCAACCGTCACTACGACATCGTCGAACGCTACCGGTCCGGCAGCCGCGACTTCGACGACCGGGGCATCATCTACATCCGCCACGGCGAGCCGACCAGCCGGGCGAGCTACGCCGCGCCCGGGCTCGAGCCCAACGAATCGTGGCGGTACAGCCGGCCCGACGGCGACATGATCTTTCACTTCATGGCGCGGGAGGACGTGCAGGACTTCAAGCTGGTCGAAAGCCTGTTCGACGTGCTCGGGTTCAGCAACGCGCTGGCGCTGCGAGGCGGGCTCGCAGGGTCGGAAGGCGATCCCATGGCGCAGCAGCTGCTGCTGTCGCGGGAGCAGCTCGCCCCGATCTACGGGCGGCTCCAGGCGGCGGGCAGGATCAGCACCGGCCGGTACCAGACCGAGGAGCGTCAGGTCGGGCAGGAGAGCATCGCGCTGGGAACTACCAGCGACAGCTACGAGCTGCGCTTTCCCAACGAGCTGAAGGTGAGCTCCGAGGTGCTCGCCGTCGGGCGGGATTCTACCGGGACGCAGGCGCAGATCGCGTATGCCGTCGCGGGGTCCACGCTCGAGCCGGTGATGGTGACCCGAGGCTACCTGTATTCCGTGCGAGTGCGATTCGTGGCCACCGATCGGCTGGATCGCGTGGTGGCCTCGCTCGACACCACGCGCCACTTCGTGGCGCCGGCGCCGGTGCCCGATGGCGAGCACCTGGTCGGCCGGGTGTCGGTCCCGCTGCCGCCGGGTCGGTTCAACTATCGCCTCGCCATCCAGCAGGGCGAGGAGGCCGGCATCCTGCTCCCCACCGACACGATCAGGGTGGGCCGGCCCACGTCCACCTCGCTCGCGCTCAGCGACCTGGTCCTCGGAAGCCGGAACACCAACCTCTTCTGGCGGCGCACCGCGGAGGACACCGTCGTCTTCAATCCGCTCCGGACCTTCAAAAAGAAGGAGGACATGGAGCTGTACTACGAGGTCGAGGGGCTGAGCGCCGGAACCGAGTACACGGTGCGCATCGCGGTGCGGAAGCAGGGCGGGGGAGGCGGGCTACTCAGGAAAGTGTTCGGTGGCGGGTCGGCCCAGATCAGCCTCAAGTTCGAGGAGACGGCGTCGTTTCCGGTCACCAGCACCAGCCGGAGCCTGAAGCTCGACAAGCTCAAGCCGGGGAATTACACCCTCGAGGTCTCGGTGGAGGACGACTCCGGACGGTCGGACAAACGGGTGCGGCCGTTCCAGGTGGTGCAAGAGGAGTAGCTGGGGCAGGGGGGAGCCCGGGTGTCATCCCGAGCGAAGCGAGGGATCTTCTCGGCGGGCGTCGAACCCCGTTGGAGAAGATCCCTCGCTTCGCTCGGGATGACCTCGTTCCGCCGTTCCGCCGTTCCGGCTTACAGCGGCCACGCCCCCGGCCGCTCGTGGGTCAGCACCAGCAGCGGCTGGACCAGCGTCTCGGCCTTCACCAGCGCCTCCACCTGGACCAGATGCTGGGTGACGCCGGCGCTGGTGTCGAAGGTCGAGATATGCATCACCAACGAGGAGAGTGGGCGTTGCAGGGCGGCGGGAGAATCGGCCTCGGTGGTCTCGATCGCCTCGCCGGCCCCGAAGGTGATCCTGGCGTGCCCGAAGAGCCAGATCGGTAGCCCGTCCAGCCCCTTGAGGAGGTGCTCGCTGAGGGCCAGGCTCTCACCCTGGAGGGTGATCACCCCAAGGGTCGGTCGCTCGTTGTGCCGCCGCGAGTGCACCACGAACCCGTAGTTGAAGCCCGGGTCCTGGCCGGCCGCCCGGCGCAGCGCGCGCGCGCAGTTTCTGCTGGCTGAAGGCGATCGTGTGGTACGGAACCACGGTGACCCTCCGGATTTGGCAAGGAATTGAGTGCGAACCGTTGCACATGACGTGCCATTTGGCCGGGCCAGCGTGGCGGCGGGGCTGGGAGGCGGAATCTCATAGGGGAAATGCGGTTGGCGATGTTTTTTCCCGCCTCTTCGGCCTACGCCGCGCTGCTCTGCCTTCTGCATTTCGTCTCGCACAACGCCACGCTCCGCGGCGCTTGACTCCCCCCGGCGGGTCGGTAGCTTCCGCGCATGTTCTGCTCCCGTTGCGGCAGCGAAATCACCGGCAAATCCAAGTTCTGTCCTTCCTGCGGTCTCGATCTGATGGCCACCACCCCGGTCCATGCCATCGCGACCGGGGCTCTTGAGGAGACCGACCTCGTGCGCGAGGCTCTCACGGCCGAGTACGAGATCATCGAGGAGCTGGGCCGGGGCGGGATGGCCATGGTCTACCGCGCGCGCGATCGCCAGCTCGAGCGCGAGGTGGCCATCAAAGTGCTGCCGTTCTCCTTGGCCTTCGACTCGGAGTTCGTCGAGCGGTTCCAGCGCGAGGCGCGCACCGCGGCGCAGCTGGAGCACCCCAACATCATCCCGATCTACCGGGTCGGCCGGTCCGGACGGGTCATCTATTTCGTCATGAAGTTCCTGCGGGGCGGCTCGGTCGCGACCGTGCTGGGCGAGCGGCGGAGGCTCATGCCCCCGGAGATCCGCCGGCTGCTGATTGAGGCCGGCAGCGCGCTGGGCTATGCCGCGCAGCGCGGCATCGTCCACCGCGACATCAAGCCCGACAACATCATGTTCGACGAGTTCGGGCAGTGCGTCCTGACCGACTTCGGGATCGCCAAGGCCGCGTCGGGCCAGCGGCTGACCGGCACCGGCATGTCCATCGGCACGCCGCACTACATGAGCCCCGAGCAGGCCCGCGCCCAGTCCATCGACGGCCGGAGCGACATCTACAGCCTGGGCGTGGTGGCCTACCAGGCGCTCGCCGGCACGGTGCCCTACGACGGCGAGGACAGCTTCTCCATCGGCTACAAGCACATCACGGAGCCGGTGCCGACGCCTCAGCTCATCACCGCGGACGAGCGGCGGCTGTTCGAGGTGATCAAGCGGATGCTGATGAAGGACCCGGCGGACCGGTTCCAGAGCTGCGAGGAGCTGGTCGCGTCGCTTCAGGGGCAGCCCGATCGCCGCCCGCCGGGAGCGTGCGGGCGTCGCGCGTCAGTCGCTGCGGCGGGTGTCGGCGTGGGAGTCGGGCCCACGGTGCCGAGCCCGGCGCTAGGCGGTCCTGCGCTGATCGTCAGCCAGCCGACTACCCCGATCGACTCGCCGCTGGTGAACCGGCGGACAACGCCGCGGGAGCGGCGCGACATTCCGCGCCGGGTGGCCGACCGGTCGGTTGCGATGCGGCGCGGCCGCGTCCTCCGGGCTCGGCTGGCTCTGGCTGGTGCTGGCGATCGCGGGCGGGGTGGGCGGCGCCGCCTACTACTACAGTAAGCGGGGCTTCGCGCCTTTCGCCGCGGCCGCGGCCGCCGACTCGGTGGCGGCCGACTCCGTCGCCGCGCCGGGGACAGTCTCCGCGGGGTGCCGCCACGCCGGCGGATCCGGGCGGGGCGACCGCGCCTGCCCACGGCGGCGACGGCGCCTGCCTCACCGCCGCCGGCGGCCGTTCCTGCGCCCTCGCCGAGCCCGGCTCGGCGCCCCGCTCCGCGACCGCAGGCGGACCACCCATCGCTCCGGTCTCGGGCGACAGCGGGAGCGTCCGCCTGGTCGGACTCCCGCGGGGCTCCACCGTCCTGATCGACGAGCGGCCGGTCACCGACCCGACGACCCGGCTTACCCCCGGCCGGCACGTGCTCGCGGTCTCGGCTCCCCGCTTCAATTTCTTCACCGACACCATCGTGATCCGCGCGGGCGAGACGCTCGAGCTGACGCCGCAGCTGCAGCCGCTCGGCGCGCCGGACGCCGGCCGCTTCGGCGCGCCGTCCCCACAGTCGCCCACGCGTCCGGCGCGGGCCGCCGCCCGCTGCTCGCCGGGGCCGGGCTACAACGCCGACGGCACCTGCTTCGACGAGCGGCCCAAGCCGGTTAATCCCCCCGTTCGTGCCGCTTCCGGACGGTGTCGACCGGCACCCCTCGGCCGTCGCTGCTCTGGGTCAAGGTCTCGGCCGAGGGCCGCACCGTGGACCTCCAGCGCCTCCGGCCGTCGGACGATTCGACGTTCGAGCGCGCGGCCCGGGATTTCGTCTGGACCGTGACCTGGCACCCGGCCCTCAAGGACGGTGCGGCGGTGGAAGCGTGGACCCAGATGCTCTTCCCGCCGCAGCCGCAGTAGCCCCACTGCCCAGCATCCATCCCACCGCGTTCATCGCTCCGACCGCCGCCGTCATGGGAGACGTGACGCTGGGGGAGGAGTCGAGCGTCTGGTACGGCGCCGTGCTCCGCGGCGACATGGCGCCGATCGTGATCGGCTCGCAGACCAACCTGCAGGACGGCACCATCGTCCACGTGGACGAGGGCGTGCCCTGCCTCATCGGCTCCAGGGTCGGCGTGGGGCACCGGGTGATCCTCCACGGCTGCATGGTGGAGGACGACTGCCTGATCGGCATGGGGAGTGTCCTGCTCAACGATGTGCGCGTCGGGGCCGGCAGCGTGGTGGCCGCGGGGGCGGTGCTCCCCGAGGGAATGCAGGTGCCGCCGCGGTCGCTCGTCATGGGGGTGCCCGGGCGCATCGTGCGCGCGGTGGACGAGCGCCTGACGCTCCGGATCGCGGAGACCTGGTCGCACTACGTCGGGCAGGCGCGGGCCCATCGGGCCGGGCGATTTCCGCTCCAGCGGGGGTCGGAGTAGACCCTGCGCCCCATCCACAGCTGTGCACTTTTTCCACACCGCGCACAACCCGGGAATGCGGTTATTTTTGTGATGTGGGAATCAGGATCGCACGCAGGGACGCGGCTTTTTCGTGCTATTGTGCCCCATCACCCGTTGGCCTAGTTTGGCCTTCCGCTGTTCGCGGATTGAAGGCAGGGTCGCACCGGTTGCCGCTCCACTCTCGTCGCATCCATATCTCAAGCGGGGAGCTCCATGAATTCGTCCACCCCACGGGACGCGGTTCAGCTTTCGCCCAACGCCGTCACGGTACTGGAGAAGCGGTACCTGGTGAAGGATGACGGCGGCAAGCCGGTGGAGGCACCGAGCGACCTGTTCTGGCGGGTGGCGCGCACTGTCGCCGAGGCCGACCGCCGGTACGGCGCGTCGGACGAGCGCGGTGGAGCGAGGCGGCGCAGGCGTTCTACGGCCTGATGGCCGAGCCGGCTGTTCATGCCCAACTCGCCCGACCCTGATGAACGCCGGCCGGCCGCTGGGGCAGCTCTCCGCCTGCTTCGTGCTGCCGGTCGACGACGCGCTCTCCAACGGCAAGAGCGGCATCTACGACACCCTGCGCGCCATGGCGCTGGTGCACCAGTCGGGCGGCGGCACCGGGTTCAGCTTCTCCCGGCTCCGGCCCAAGAACGACATCGTCCGGTCCACCATGGGCGTGGCCTCGGGCCCGGTCTCGTTCATGAGCCTGTTCGACGCCTCGACCGACGTGGTCAAGCAGGGCGGGACCCGCCGGGGCGCCAACATGGGCATCCTGCGGGTGGACCATCCCGACATCATGGAGTTCGTCACCTGCAAGGACGACACGACCAAGATCACCAACTTCAACATCTCGGTCGCGGTCACCGACGCCTTCATGGCGGCGGTGGAGGCCGACGCGACGTACGACCTGATCCATCCCAAGACCGGCGCGGTCACCGGGCAGCTCCAGGCGCGCGAGGTCTGGGAGCGGATCATCCACGGCGCCTGGAAGACGGGCGAGCCGGGTGTGTTCTTCGTCGACAAGGCCAACTACTACAATCCGGTCCCGCATCTCGGCGCCTACGAGGCCACCAATCCCTGCGGCGAGCAGCCCCTCCTGCCCTACGACGTCTGCAACCTCGGCTCGATCAATCTCGGCGCCTTCGTGATCCAGAGTCACCCCAAGCGGAGCGAGGTCGACTGGGACGGCCTGCGCCGGGTCGTCCACCTCTCGACCCACTTCCTCGAGAACGTGATCGACGCCAACCAGTATCCGCTGGACGAGATCACCGACCTGGCCCAGCGCATCCGCCGCATCGGGCTCGGCGTCATGGGGCTGGCCGACCTCTTCGTCAAGCTCGGCATCCCCTACGACTCCGACGAGGGCGTGGCGCTGGGCCGCAAGATCCAGCAGTTCGTCGACGACGAGGCCAAGGTCGAGTCGGAGCGGCTGGCCGAGATCCGGGGCGTCTTCCCGGAGTGGGAGCGGAGCATCTGGGGCCCGGACGAGACCGCTGCGCGCGGACCCGAGGGCGAGCGGATCCGCCCGATGCGCCGGCTGCGGAACTGCAACGTCACCACCGTCGCGCCGACCGGGACCATCTCGATCATCGCCGGCTGCAGCTCCGGCATCGAGCCGCTCTTCGCCGTGGCGTTCATGCGGAACCAGGCCGGCGTGCTGATGCCCGACGTGAACGAGGACTTCGTCGCCATCGCGAAGCGCGAGGGCTGGTACTCCGAGGACCTGATGCGGCGGATCGCGGAGGCGGGGCACATCGAGTTCGCCGAGGTGCCGGAGCAGTGGCAGCGGGTGTTCGTCACCGCCAACCACATCAAGCCGGAGTGGCACATCCGGATGCAGGCCGCGTTCCAGGAGTTCAACGACTGCGCCATCTCGCAAGACCTGCAACTTCGCCAACGACGCCACCGAGGCGTACGTCGAGGAGATCTACCGGCTGGCCTACAAGCTCGACTGCAAGGGCGTCACGGTCTACCGCGACGGCAGCCGTGACATGCAGGTGCTCTCGACCGGCAGCACGGCGAAGAAGGTGCAGGAGCAGGCCACCTCGACCGGCAAGGCCGAGGCGCGGGCCGACCTCGCGGCGGCACATGCGGCCGGGGCCCGCGCATATGCCGACCTCCACGGCGAGCTGGCCGAGGTGCGGGCGGAGAACGAGCGGCTGCGCAAGGCGGTCATGGATCTCGAGGCGGAGAACCTCCAGCGGCGGCAGAAGCGCTCGCGGCCGGAGACTCCTGCGCGGCACCACGCGGCGGATCGAGACGCCGCTCGGCACCCTGTACGTCACCATCACCGAGGACGAGCGAGGGCAGCCGTTCGAGGTGTTCATGAGCCTCGGCAAGGCGGGCGGGGCGCTCATGGCGGACGTCGAGGCGCTGGGCCGGCTCATCAGCCTGGCGCTGCGCTCGGGCATCCCGATGCAGGAGATCTACCGCCAGCTCCGCGGCATCAGCTCCGACAAGGTGATCGGGCTCGGGCCGAACAAGGTGCTCTCGGTGCCGGACGCGGTGGGCATCGCGATCGAGCGGTGGATGCAGGAGAAGCAGGGGATCCAGCAGGAGCTGCTGCCGGGGTCGGCAGCATCGGCTGGGGCGCCGAGGTGGAGATCGCGCCGGTGGTCGCGGGCGCGCGGGCCTCGGGGTTCGAGGGGAGCGGTGGGGAGCAGATCATGTTCGGGGGGATGCAGGAGACGTTGTCGGGGGCGTGCCCGGATTGCGGGTCGCAGCTCGAGTATGCGGAAGGGTGCGTGAAGTGTCACGTGTGTGGGTATAGCGAGTGCGGGTGATCGTTGTCATCCGCAGTTAGCCCGTGATCGAGAGTGCTTGTCGCCGGACTAGTCGCCTTATCACTGGCGTCACAGGCGCCCACGCGTTAGCGTTTCCTCGGGAGACGGAAGCAGGCAGCTTGGCGTAGCCCTGCTGCTGCTGCGGGTTGCCCTCCCATCCTGGTCAACCGGGTTCGACTCCCGCACCGTTCTGCCCTGAGAGGTCGGCCTCGCGGCAGCAGAGTACTTGCCCTGCGGAATTAGATCCCCGCAAGTACCCTGTGGTCTCTCAGGGCGGGACACCCCTTCCACGTCCTCCTTGCCATTATGGAATTGTTCTGGCTCGGACTACTCGTCTTCGTGCTCGGCGCACTCGCGTATTCACGCTTGGTTGCCACCGTCACCATCTATGAATACGAGCGTGGGCTAAGGTTTCATCGTGGACGGTTCGACCGCGTGCTTGGCCCGGGACTGTACCGGCACATGCCGCAGTACACCCGGATACAGAAGGTGGACGTCCGTCCAACCCAACTCGCGGTGCCCGGCCAGGAGGTCTTGAGCGCCGATGGGGTCGCGGTCAAGGCAAGTGTCGCCGCAACCTATCAGATCGCCGCCCCCGACCGCGCCGTGCTCGAGACGGGCAACTACCAGGCTGCCATTTATTCGGAGCTCCAGCTCGCGCTACGCGGCGCTATCGGCGCGCTTGCCATCGAGGAGCTGCTGGCCAAGCGAGCCGACATGTCCGCTAGCCTCAAGACCACCGCAGCGGAGCGCCTGCGCCTGCTTGGGATCGACCTGCAAGACGCTGCGCTGCGCGACATCACGTTCCCTGGTGAGCTGAAGAAGATCTTCACTCAGGTGGTCAAGGCTCGTCAGGAGGGACTTGCCGCACTGGAGAAGGCCCGTGGCGAGACGGCCGCCCTGCGCAATCTGGCGAACGCTGCGCAGATGGTTGAGCGCAGCCCGGCGCTGATGCAGCTTCGCCTGCTACAGGTGCTCGGCCAGCAGGGGGGCAACACGGTCGTCCTCGGGCTGCCCAATACGACCGCGATCCCGCTGCGCGACGCCGTCCGCGAGCCGCTCCCGCCGGCCGACACCGGGGACGCTGCTTCTGAATAGACCGCCGAGCGACAGATGAAAGGCGGACTCCTTTGCAGTGCTGTGGCTGTGCTCGCGTCGACTCGTTGCCAGCTTTGCGGCCTACTTAACCATCTCGATCCTACTCCGAAGTCAACCAGCTCTTCGACGGCCTGGGCTACTCGGGAGAGCCTGGCCTGATCTACGCTCGAAGCTCTTGACGTCTGCTTGACCGGTGCCCGCGACAATTCGGCGCGGAAGTTGAGAGCAGGGCTGTTGATGTCGGTCCTACATCCCGAGTCGTCCTATGCACAAGCCCCGTGTGGTCCCCGGTGTGGCCCTCCTGATCACGATCTCCCTCTCGCTCGCTGTACTCCACGCCTGTCAGGACGCGCCTAAACCGACCGAGCTGGACGTGATTGCATCGGCCGTGGTCACCAGGACCCTGGTGGTCCGCGGCGACGGGACGGGCGACGGGGTGGTGACTTCCAGCCCGACCGGCATCAATTGCACCGTGACCAATGGGGTCGCAGCGGCCACGGGCTGCAAGGCACAGTTCAACCAGGGAGTGACCGTCAGCCTGACGGCCACCCCGAAGAGTGCGCATGCCTTCCGCGGGTGGTTTACCGCCTGCTCGGGGTTGGGAACCTGCACGCCGACGATGACGGTGAGTCGCACCGTGGGCGCGCGGTTCTACGAGGGGCCGTTCAAGATCAAGATCTCGGGCGGGACCTCGGAAGCGGGAAGCGGCAGGGTGAGGAGTCAATCCGGTCTCACCCCCGCGATAAACTGCGTCATTACCAATGGAATCGCCGCCGCCACGGGCTGCTCGGCCACGTACCCGGCCAACACGCCCCTCGTGCTCACGGCCACACCCGCCGCGGGCCACGGTTTCAGCCACTGGGGCCCGCCCTGCATCGGTTTAAGCACCTGCCAGTACGCCGTCATTCAGGCCCGCACCATCGGCGCCACCTTCTCCCCGATCACGTCCACCTCGGCGGCCCTTCGAGGCACCTGGGGCCCGGCCTTCCAGACACCCGTAGTGGGCATCCACCTGCACCTGCTACCGAACCGCACGGTGCTGCTGTGGGGTGACCAGGGCGCTGCCCAACTCTGGGATCCCGCGAACCCAGACGGCTTCACCCCTCTGAGCAAGACCTACAGGATCTTTTGCAGCGGGCACACCTTCCTGCCGGACGGCAGGCTGCTGGTCACCGGCGGGACCATCACCGGCACACATGGCGACCCCAGGGCGGTGGTCTTCGACCCGTCGGCGGGCGCCTGGAGCGCCACCAACTCGATGGCGCAGGGCCGCTACTATCCGACGACCACCACCTTGCCGAGCGGCGAGGTCCTGGCCATCTCCGGCTCCGACCAGAGCGGCGCGGTCGTCACCGTTCCGGAGATCGGGGACGGCAACACCTGGCGCCGGCTGACGAACGCCAGCCTGTCGATCCCCAATCCATACTACCCGGCGATGTTCGTGGCGCCGAACGGCAAGGTGTTCCTGGCCGGCTTCGTCCCGACCACGCGGTACCTGGACGTGACGGGCAGCGGTCAGTGGACCACGGTCGGGGACCGGATCGTAGCCGACCGCAGGCTGGGGTCCGCGGTCATGTACGCGCCGGGCAAGATCTTGTACGCGGGTGGTGGCGACCCGCCGACGAATTCCGCCGAGGTGATCGACCTCAACCAGACCGCACCGGCGTGGCGCAGCGTGCCCGGGATGCAGTTCGCCCGGCGCCAGATGAATGCCACCCTGCTCGCCGACGGGCAGGTGCTGGTCACCAACGGGACAAGCGGACCGGGGTTCAACGACATCACGCGCCCGGTATACGACGCCGAGCTCTGGAACCCCGCGACTGAGTCCTGGCGGACACTGGCGCGCGAATCGATAGTGCGGACGTACCACTCCGCGGCACTGTTGCTGCCCGACGGGCGGGTGCTCTCCAGCGGCAGCGGTGAGGGGGGAGGCGTGTCCCACGAGCAAAGCCAGTTCTCGGCGCAGGTATTCAGCCCGCCGTACCTCTACAACGCGGACGGCTCGCTGGCCCAGCGGCCCGGCATCGCCTCGGCTCCGTCGCGGATCACCTACGGCGCGCCGTTTACCGTTGAAACCCCGGACGCGGGCTCGGTCGCCCGCGGCACACTTATCCGGCTCTCCTCGGTAACCCACACGTTCAACCAGAGCCAGCTCGTCTATCCGCTGACCTTCTCGGCGACGGGTCCCACCACGCTCGGTGCGGAAGCCCCCGACAACGCCAACCTGGCGCCCCCGGGCCCGTACATGCTGTTCCTGGTGAACTCGCAGGGTGTGCCTTCGGTCGCGAGCATGGTGAGCGTCGGGCCGTAAGACGGGTGAGCGAAACGCGCGGCCCTGGGAGGCTGGGGTTGGCGCACGGAATCGTGGTTTGCACTTGCTCACCCAGACCAGAAGTACGCCCAAATGCCGCTGCCGTTCCGTGCGCTCACTCCAACCGCAGCTCCAGTCCGTCCACCGTAGCCCCTTCAGGGGAGGAAGGCACCGTGAACCCGATGGGCCACGCCGAGAGCCCGAGGCGGGCAAGGATCGAAGGTTCGACCGAGAGCTCGTACTCGCCGGGCTTCACCCCGATGAGATAGAACCCGCCATCCGAGAACGTGACGAGTCGCGCCGTCTGGCTGGAGCCGTGTCGCCGGAGCAGCAGCGGTGCGCCCGGTATTCCCACCGTCGAGTCCACGCTCTGGCGGATGACGCGGCCCTCGATGACGCCGCCTGGCGCGATCGGAATATCCACGCTGCGGAACCGGTTCGGGCCGGTCTCGACGCTCACCGAGCCGTATGTCGGCACCCAGAGCGGGGAGGCCAAGGTGGTGGTGTCCACCGCGAGTAGCACCGGCTCGAACGCGGGCAGGTCCCAGATCCGATAGCGGCCGGAGGAATCCGAGAGGGTGGTATTGAAGCCGGCGCGCACCCGGACGCCGGCCACCGGCTGCTCCCCCGGTTGCCACCGGCCGTCGCCGTTGCCGTCGAGGAAGACCCGCCCGCTGATCCCGGCGCGCTCGAGTGATGGTCCGCTGGCGAACGCCACCTGACGCCGCGCCGGATCGTACAGCACGGAGCCCTGCACGAACTGGCTGACCATCGCCTCTCCGCCCGCCGGCGCCATGACGCTGGTGGTAGCCCGGACCGACGGGAGCTGGGTAGACATGAAGAGAGACAGCATCGCGCCCTGACCGCGGGCCCAGGTCGCGCCGGCCTCGACGTGCAGGCTCGGGCCGAGCTCGCGCGACAGGTAGCCGCCCGCCAGTGCCATGCGTCCGTGGCCGTCAATTTCCCAGGTGGTCCGGCTCGAGACCTTGCCCAGCAGGGGGCCCAGCTCGGGGAAGGGCAGCGAGAAGGTGTTGAGTGAGGCGAATGACTCGGTCGTCCTCACGCCCGCTGGATTGGTGAATCGCACTAGCCGGACGGCCGGGGCCAGTCGGAATCGGGAGGCATAGAGCGACAGCCCAAGGCGCCCGCTCGTGGTCCCGCCGTTGTCGGCCGTGATCCGGTCGAGGCTGGCCTCGAGGTAGATGTCGTCCCGGTTGGAGAACGGCCGCGCCAGCGCGTCGGTGGTCCACTGCGTCCGCCGGCCGGCGGGCGTCAGAAGGGGCGCGACGGTGCCCGCAGCGAAGTCGTGGTACTCCGTGCTGAGCCTGACATCCTGCGACGGCTCGAAGCGGAGTGCGCCGCGCAGCACGGCCGCGGCCACCCCCTCCACCTCGACCGCCCAGGCGTTGCCGAGCGTGCCTCCGACACCGACATACGGATGGAAGAGGCCCGGCAGCGAGTCGCGCCAGAACTGATCTACACCGCCGCGGACCGTCCACCTGGACGTCAGGCCGTACCGCAGATCGAGATTCGCGTTGGCCTGGCATTCCGAGGTGCGGCAGCCGCCGACCGCGAGACCGTATTCGACCTTGCGCCGGGGAATCACGTCGGTGCTGACCCGGTAGTTCTGGTTGAAGCGGCGCACTTCGCCGAAGGGGCCGTAGGCGACGAAATCCACCGGGTTCTCGCCGTATTCCACCGGCAGGTCCATCGAGAAGCGGCCCATCGCGTCGGCGGAGTCGAGCGCCAGGAGCCGCCCGCCTCGATACGCCTCGATCTCCCACCCCGGCCCCAGCGCGCCTTGGAACCCGATGTCCCCGAAGGACGACGCCCGCAGGAATGGGGCGTTGGACAGCGAAAACCCGCGGACCGATCTCGGCCGCGGTCCGGTGGAGAGTCCGTCACCCAGTCGGAACTGCCTCACGTAGCGGCTCCGCCGCCAGACGCCGGTCCACGATGCGTCCACCCTGACCGCGCCGTCTCTCGGCGGCCCGGCACTGGCGATCCGGCCCTCCAGTGAGCCGCTCAACAGATTGAGGCCGAGCCCGGCCGAATAGGCGCCACCGCCGAGGAGGTCCTGGCTCGGCGCGAGGATCGAATAGTCGAGGACCATGCCATCCCAGCGGGTGCGGTCCGCGCCCAGCGCGAGGTCGGGGCCGCCCTCTCCGGCCGCGCCTCGAAACAGCGCGTGGGCCCGCTCGCGCGCAACCCGACGGCCGACCGGCAGGCTGTTGGCATCCAGCAGAGTGACGGTGAGCTCGTTCCAGTTCACCGCGAAAGTGACGCCGAGGAGGTGGCTGAGGATTCGGGTGCTCAGGTACTGCTCGTCCGGCTTGATGACGCGATCGGCCGGCGTCAGCGCCAGCACGCGACCCTGGGCGGTCCGGATCTCCCACCGCGACGGATCCAGCGTCACCAGCTGCCGGCCCGGCTCGAGCAGAAGCTCGACCGCGCCTCCCGGGATGGGCCGCGAGCGCAACTCCACCATGTCGGCGAGCTGGAGCACCGGGAGCAAGGCATCACCGCTGGACCGATAGGCCGAGATCGTGCGAGAACCGTAGCGCCCGATGGCCAGCTCCACGATCACCGGCTCGAGGCCGGCCGAGTCGGCCGCCGCCTGGGCGTGGAGACCTGCCGGCGCCAGGAGCGCCGCCAGGAGAAACGGGGGCACGGCCCGCCGCAGGCTCACGGCAGGCGGACCTCCAACGAGTCACGCACTGGCCGGGCGGGGAGCAGGACTTCCGGCGCCAGATCTTCGCGCTCGGCCGACACCTCGACACGGAGGCGGTAGCGGCCGGGCGGAAGCCCGCCGCGGGGGAGTCCCGCCGTGACCCGTGGCTCCATGTCATAGTAGACCGCCACCGGGCTGCTGAACGTCGCCACCGTGCGGTTCGCCGAGTCGGAGAGCGCGCCGCGCACGGTGCCGATGAACGCCGCCGTGCCCATGCGGTCGAGCCGCATCCGCACGGCGACGGAATCGCCTTCGACGGCGGCGGCGAGACGGCTCAAGCGAACCGAGGTGGCCACCGCCCCCTTCCGGTATTGCAGCGGGAGCACGGTGCGCACCTCGAGATTGAGGCCGACCGTAATGCCGGTACTGTCGCCCACACCGGGCATCGGGACACTGCCGCCCTTCGCCGCCACCACCAGCCGCGCCCAGTACTCCCCGTCCGGCAGGCGGGCGGGCGGCCGGGCGAGCAGGCGGACGGTCTGGCGCTCCTTCGGAGCCAGCAGCATTCTCTTGGGGAAGGCCTCGACCCACCCCGCGGCCGAGGGGGCGTCGGGACCGGGCTGTTCGACTGTCTTCAGCTCGAAGTCGCCGGTCGAGTCGGTGACCGGGTACCCAAAGAACGTGGAGAGGGTCACCTCGGCGGGATCGTCTCCGGGGTTGTAGAGGCTGAGGGAGCCGCTCCGGGTGCGGTGGTCGATGACGATGGCGTGGGGTGCAACCAGCACCCCCTGAGCGATCGCGGACGCTGTGGGGCATGCGAGTGCGGCGAGCAGGGCGCTGAATCGAAGTTGCGGCATCACTGGACGTTGACGGTGAGGGTGATGGTGCTGGCGTAGTTGCCCTGTGGCTGATTCCCGGCCGGGGAGACGGTGCCGCCGATCAAGACGAGGACGTCGCCGGCGGTGATCTGTATGTTCCGCGTCGCCTTCGGGTTGAAGGCGGCGGGCACGATGCCCGACTCCGTGGACACGTTGAGCGCATCGTTGTTGGCGAAGTCGATCGGCAGCGTCGCGCCCGCGGGGCCGTCCAGCCGCGTCGGGAGGGTAAAGCGAAGCTGCACTTTCGAGCCTGGGGGCCCGCTCACCCGGAACTGCCCGCTGCGCACCGGGTGACTCGGAGGGATGTACGTCGGCACGCCGACGATGACCGTCCCGAACGCGAGGTCGCGAACCGGGGTCACGATGATCTGGGCGGCGGCGGGCCCCCCGGTGACGATGGCCGCCAGGAGCAGCGACAGGGTGAATCTCATCCAGTTGCTCCACGGAGCGCCGGTCGCGAGCGCGCCGGTCGGGGGAGGCGGTTACCACCCCCGACCGGCGCGTCGGGCCGGTCTGTCGGGAGGAACCGCTGGTTAGAAGTAAACCACCGACATGGTGACGGTGCCGGAATAGTTGCCGGCCACCTGCGCCGCGGCGGGGGAAACGGTCGCACCGACGTACACGAAGATGCCGGTGCCGGCGGTCGCGGTGGTATTGCTGCCGCCCGCGCTCGGGGTGAAGGTGGTGGCACCCGCCGGGGTCGCCGACGTGTTCCAGCCGCCGGTCCAGCTGCCGATGGGCAGATTGTTGACCCCGTCGGTCAGGTTGGTGGGGAGGGTGAAGGCGAGCGTCACTCCCTCGTTGGCGGCCTTGGTCACGTTGAAGCTACCCGCGCCGGCGTCGCCGATCGCAACGGTCTTGTTGACGCCCGGCGTCACGTTGCCGAACTGCAGGTCGTTCCCGGCGGTCACCGTCACGGCCGACAGCACGGTGGCGGTCGCCTGGATGTTGGCGCTGGTCTGGGCCTCGAGCGCAGCGGCGCCAAGGCTCAAGCCGGCGGCCAGGACGGCCGATAGTACTGTTGCGATACGCATGTGCTTCTCTCCCCGGTCGTTGAAGTGGTTGGTCCCGCTTCGAGGTTCGTTTCAGGGGAGTTCGTGCTCCCCGGCGGTGGGGGGAGGGGCAATGCGCGTGCCAAGTGTTGCGGAGTGGCTAGAACGTGAAATTGGGCCGAGCTCAACACGCCATATTTCGTTGTGGCACTTGGCAGAAGGTCATGGAATGGGCGTCAAAAAAATAGACGATCTGACGTCGCTCCAGGGAGCTTGGAGCCGCCCCCGTAAGTAACAGGAAGGCCAAATGTTCACGGCGTGCTTGGGTACCCACTACGTCCTCCTGCCTGGAGGGCGGAACGCGGCCCCCTCCGTCCATCCTGGGTGTGCCGCCCCGGCCCGGCGAATTCTCCGCCTGCTGGCCCTCACGGGGGCCTTGCGCATCGACCCTCCCGCGCACGTCCTCCGCCCAGGCACTAGGCACGATGCAAGTCACCGCCCGGGTGGTCCCCGCAGCGGTCGCCTGGGCCGGGGTCGCCGAGGTGGGGCAGGCTGCTCGCAGCGCCGCCGCGGCCGCGGCCGGACGGGTCTCCTGTTCCGCCGCGGCCGGCTGATCCAGGCTCGGACCGAGATCCGCTCTTCGGGCGGCCGGCGCCTCCTGATCGTCACCATCCAGCATCCGCACAACTAGTCGCCGATCTCGCCGAGCCCTGGACGCGGCAAGCCGGTGAGGGCCATTATGGAGACGACAGGCGGTTCGTCATCCAACCCGGCCTTCGCGAGGAAACACGATATGTCGGCTGATCAGCAGGAAGGCGCTCTCAAGCCAATCGCTCCCGCCCGGGTGGCGGAGGAACTGAAAAAGCTCAGCTCGCAGCGGCAAGAAGGCCAGCTCGATGCCGACGAGTACGAGCACCGCTTCGCCCGCATGATCGGCGAGCTTCGCGATCGCAGGATCGACGGCTCGCGGGCGGAGATCCTCGCCACCCTCACCCCGCTCTTCGAGCAGGGCATCGTGTCGGCCCAGGATTGGCGGCGGCTCACGCGTCAGCTCGGACTGGCGTGAGCCTGGCGCCGCTTCAGATGTCCGTCCCGGCTTCGGACGGACTGATCCTGAAGGGCGTGTTGACCTACCCTCCGGGGGCAGTCGGGGGCAGCTACCCTCTTGCGGTTCTCGCCCACCAGTATCCCGCCACCCGTGACAGCTACGCGCCACTGATTGCCGACCTGCTCGCCGCGGGCGTAGCCACGCTGGCCTTCGACCAGCGCGGTCACGGCGACTCCATCATCTCGCCGCGCGGCCCGGTCGTGGTGGATACACCCGAGGGTGTCACTCTGGAGGCCTTCGGAGCGGCGTTCGTGAGCAGCGTCGCGAAGGTGGGATTTCCCCGGATCGAGAACGACGTGGTTCGAGTCACCAGCTGGGGTGTGTCCCAGAACTTCATCGCCGGCGACCGACTCGCGCTCGTCGGCGCGAGCATTGGCGGGAGCGCCGTCCTGCTCGCCGCGCCGGCGCTTCCGGGTGTTCGCGCCGTGGCGACACTTGGCGCCGCGGGGGCCCTGGCGTTCGGACCCGACGGACCCGATCGGATCCGGAAGGCGATCGAGCGCGCCGCCGGTCTTCGGTTCTTTCTCGCATCGTCCCAGGAGGATCCGTTCGAGGGTGCGGCCAGCGTCGAAGCCTGGACCCGCGGACTCGAGCACGCCCGCGCCCGCATCGTCCCGGGCGCCGGGCACGGGATGGCGATCTACTTCGCCGTTCGCGACGACCTGCTCGGCCACCTGCGCGACGCGTTGGGTGCCTAGTGCCGGTCCGGGTCATGGGTGCCGGCGCGCCCGCGGTCCCGGCGGTCGGCTACGGGGGCATGCACCTCTCGCTGGAGGACCGTCCACCCGAGCGCCAGGCCCTGGAGGTGATTCGGGCGGCGCTCGAGGCCGGCGTGAGACTGATCGACACCGCCGATGTCTACTGCCTCGACGACGCCGACATCGGCCACAACGAGCGGCTCGTCGCCGAGGCCCTGCGTGGCTGGAGCGGCGATCGCGAGGCGGTGCTCGTGGCCACCAAGGGCGGGCTCACCCGGCCGGGAGGCCGTTGGGAGCGGGACGGCCGCCCTGAGCATCTGCGAGCGGCCTGCGAGCGCTCCCTCCGAGCGCTGGGCGTCGAGCGGATCGCCCTCTACCAGCTGCATGCCCCCGATCCCCAGGTTCCCTTCGAGGAGAGTGTCGGCGCGCTGGCCGACTTGCGGGCCGAGGGCAAGATCACGCTGGGCCGGCCTGTCCAACGTCTCCGTCGCGCAGGTTCGAGCCGCCGAGGCGATCGTGCCGGTGGCCTCGGTACAGAATCGCCTGAACCCGTTCTTTCGCGAGGCCCTGGTCGAGGGAGTCGTGCGGTACTGCACGGAGCGGGGGATCGGCTTCCTGGCCTACAGCCCAACCGGGGGCGGTCGTCTCAACCGGAAGCTGCCCGAGCATCCGGTCCTGCGGCCGATGGCGGCGCGGCTCGGCGTCTCGGCCCACGCGCTCGTCCTCGCGTGGGTGCTGGCGCAGGGGCCTTCGGTGATCGCGATTCCCAGCGCGCGGCGCGTCGCGCATGCGCTCGACAGCGTCGGGGCGGGGTCGGTGGAGCTATCGAGCGAGGATCTCGCCGCCATCGACCGGGCGCAATTCTCCCGGGCCTGACCATCAACGCCAGCGCACCAGCGTCGCTCCCACGGTGAATCCGGCGCCCACCGCCACGAAAACCGCGAGATCCCCTCGCTTCAACTTTCCCGCTTGGAGCACGTCCTCGAGCGCGAGCGGCAGCGTCGCGGCCGTGGTGTTCCCGTAGCGCGCGATCACCGAGGCCATCCGGTCGTGGGGCAGGCCGAGGCGATCCGCGGTGGCGTCGAGGATGCGCTGGTTGGCCTGGTGTGGAATCACCACCGCCAGATCGGTCGCCTTGAGGCCGTTGCGGTCGAGCAGCCGCTCGACACTGTCGGCCATCTGCGACACCGCGAACTTGAATACCGTGCGGCCGTTCTGCTTGAGGAAGTGCTCCCGGGCGGCGACGGTCTCCGGGCTCGCCGGTCTCAGGCTGCCGCCGGCGGGCATCATCAGGTCGGCGCGACCGCTCCCGTCCACTCGGTGCAGGAAGTCGAGGATCCCGAAGCCGGACTCCGCAGGTTCCAGCAGGACGGCCCCGGCGCCGTCGCCGAAGAGCACCGCCGTCGTGCGGTCCAGAGGATCGATGATCGCGCTCATGAGGTCCGCGCCCACCACGATCACTCGGCGATGCATCCCCGAGGCCACGAACTGCGCCCCGGTGGTGAGGGCGTAGAGGAAGCCCGAGCACGCGGCCGAAAGGTCGAAGCCCCAGACGTTTCTCATGCCCACCAGATCCTGGATGAGGCAGGCTGTTGCGGGAAAAAGCATGTCCGGGGTCACCGTCGCGACGATGAGGACGTCCACATCCTCCGGCCCTAGTCCCGTCGCCGTCATCAGCCGGCGCACCGCTTCGGCCCCCATGGTGGACGTCGTTTCCCCTGGCGCCCCGATCCGTCGCTCGCGGATCCCGGTGCGGGTGACGATCCAGTCGTCGGAGGTATCGAGTGTGCGGGCCAGCTCCGCGTTGGTGACCACCCGGTCGGGGACGTAGGTCGCAACCCCGGTAATGGCGGCGCGGCGCGGATTTTCCTGGGAGGTGTCGGGCATGCAAGAAGTTATATTCCCGGCCATGCCGACCACCATCCGCCGCTCCACCGTCACCGTCCGCATCGGCGGCGTGCCCGTAGGATCGGGGCACCCCATCGTGGTCCAATCGATGACCAACACCGACACCGCCGATGTCGCCGCGACCGTGAGCCAGGTCGCCGCCCTGGCGCGCGCCGGAAGCGAGCTGGTGCGGGTCACGGTGAACAACGACGAGGCCGCGGCGGCGGTGCCCGCATATCGCCGAGGGGCTGGACAGCCGCGGGATCGCGGTGCCGATCATCGGGGACTTCCACTACAACGGCCATCTGCTGCTGACCCGGCATCCCGCCTGCGCGCGAGCCCTCGCCAAGTACCGCATCAATCCCGGCAACGTCGGCGGCAAGCGCGCGGACGAGAACTTCCGCGCCATCGTGGACGTCGCGCTGACCAACGGGAAGCCGGTGCGAATCGGCGTGAACTGGGGGTCGCTCGACCAGAGCCTTCTCACAGAGATGATGGACGCCAACGCGCTCCGGACCAATCCCAGCGGACGCCCGCGACGTCACCATGGAGGCCATGGTCGAGAGCGCGCTTCGCTCCGCCGCGCTGGCCGAGTCGGCGGGGATGCGCCACGATCACATCGTGCTGAGCGCCAAGGTGTCTGGGGTCCAGGACCTGGTCGATGTCTACCGGATGCTGGCCGGGCGCTGCGACTACCCGCTTCACCTCGGACTGACCGAGGCGGGCCTCGGTGCGAAAGGGATCATCGCGAGCACCGCGGGGCTCAGCATCCTGCTGCAGGAGGGGATCGGCGACACCATCCGCGTGTCTCTCACGCCTGCGCCGGGAGGCGACCGCACCGAGGAGGTCCAGGTCGCCCAGCAGGTGCTCCAGTCGCTGGGGCTGCGGAGCTTCACCCCGCAGGTGACCAGCTGCCCCGGCTGCGGACGGACGACCAGCACCTTCTTCCAGGAGATGGCCCAACAGATCCAGGACTACCTGCGGGAGAAGATGCCGGTGTGGCGCCAGGAGCGGCCCGGCGTGGCGGACATGAAGGTTGCCGTCATGGGCTGCGTGGTGAACGGGCCGGGGGAGTCGAAGCACGCCAACATCGGCATCTCGCTTCCCGGCACCTTCGAGGAACCGAAGGCGCCGGTGTACGTGGACGGGCGCCTCCTGGTGACGCTCAAGGGCGATCGGATCGTCGCCGAGTTTCTCGAGATTCTCGAGGAGTATGTCGCCTCGCACTACGGCATCGAGGCGGTCGCCGCGCGTTCCTGAGCCCCAGCCGCCCCAATCCTCTCGGCGCTATGACAGGACCCCCCGTTATACTCCACCCTGTGCCGCTGGTTCTCCAATCCACCCTCGAAGCTACCCTGCGCCACGAGCCCCTCGCGGCCGTGCCGCTGCTCTTCGCCGCCGGGTTGGCCACCAGTCTGACGCCGTGCGTCTATCCCATGATCCCGATCACCGCCGGCATCCTGGGCGGAGCAGGGGCCTCCGGAATCTCTCGGGGCCGGACCGCCGTGCTGACGGCGGCCTATGTCGGCGGGCTCGCTCTGGTGTACGCTCTGCTCGGCCTGTTGGCGGGACTCACGGGGTCACTCTTCGGATCGGTCGCCTCGAGCCCCTGGGCCTACTTCGTCACCGGGAATCTGCTCCTGGTGTTGGGCTTGGCCTTCCTGGACGTCTTTACAGTGAACGCACCGCAGCGGGTCGCTGCATGGGCAGCCAGGCTCGGGGCCAGCTCCCCGGGCGGGGCGTTCACCATGGGAGCGGCGAGCGGCCTGGTAGCGGCTCCGTGTGGCGCCCCCGCCTTCGCCGCGGTGCTGACCTTCGTCGCCTCCACTGGCAGCGCGATTCTCGGATTCGTCTACCTGTTCGTCTTCTCGCTCGGCCTGACCGCGTTGCTGGTGGCCGTCGGTCTCTCCAGCGGCCTCCTGGCAGCACTGCCAGCCGCCGGCAGGTGGACCCGTTGGGTGAAGCGCGCCGGAGGGGCGCTGCTCCTGCTGATGGCCGAGTACTACTTCGTCCGCATGGGGAGCGTGCTGTGAAGCGTTTCGGGCTGGTCTTGGGTCTTCTCGCGGCGCTCGCGGTCTCGCCGGGCCGGGCGCAGGAAACCGGGCTCGCGGTCGGGGCCCGCGCACCGGCGGTCACCGTCCGCGACCTCGACGGTAAGACGGTGGACTTCGCGCGATACCTGGGCAAACAGCCGCTCTTCCTCGAGTGGTGGGCCACCTGGTGCGAGCAGTGCGACGCGTTGCTGCCCCGCGTGCGGGCCGCGCAGGCCGAGGTGGGCGACCGGGTTCAGTTCCTCGGTATCAACGTCGCCGTCAACCAGTCGCCCGAGCGCGTCCGCCGGTACGTCGAATCCAACGACGTGCCGTTCCGTACTCTCTACGACGACGAAGGAACCAGTACCCGGGCCTACGCCGCTCCCACCACTTCGTACGTCGTCATCGTGGATCGCGCCGGCCGCGTCGCGTATACCGGTACCGGAGGGGACCAGGACTTTCTCGGTGCCCTCCGGCGGGTGGCCGCGCCATGATCACCCTTTCTTTTTTGAGGCTCGCGTTCATGCGACTGCATCTGCTCGGGCTGGCCGGATGTCTCCTGGCCTCCCACGTCTCCGGGCTCGCCGCGCAGGCGAGCACTCCCACGGCCGTCATCGTCGGCGGTCCGCGGGAGGGCTCCAAGGCACCGGAGTTCTCACTTCCCTGGGCCAATCGCGAAATGGTGGGCCCGTCCGAGTCTCCCTACGAGTTGTGGCGTGACCGGGGGAAGACCGTGGTTCTGGCCTTCTACCCCGCCGATTTCACCAAGGGCTGCACCGCGGAGCTGCAGAGTTTCGCCGACCAGTACGACACCCTCTTCGGACCTGACGTGGTGGTGCTGGGAATCAGCGCCGATTCGCTGGACACCCATCGCCGCTTCGCCGCCAGTCTCGATCTTCCCTTCCGGCTCCTGAGCGACCCCGAGCTCCAGGTGGCGCGCAAGTACGGCAGCAAAGGGGAGGGAGGCCGGCCACGACGGACGGTCTTCGTGGTGGGACCCGACGGCCGGGTCAAGTACCGGAACCTGCAGTTCAACGCGCTCGACCCCAAGCACTACACGGAGCTCGGCTCCGCGGTCCAGGCGGCACGCGGCGGTTGAGCCGCTCGGCACCTCACCCCCGGAGGGCAGCATGCCCGCCACTCGCCTAGCCGCGCTCGCGGCCATCGCGGCCATCGCCGGCGTCGTCCCGCCTCGCCTTCAGGCTCAGGAAGAGAAGAAGGACGAGCCGCTGGATCGGGTATGGCAGCTGAAAGGGCTCCGCACCGGCTTCTGCGTGCAGCTCTTGGTCGACCCACAGCAGCTCGGTCTCACCGTCCCCCCCGAGGCCCGCCTGCTCCGGGCCGACGCCATGGAGGACCTCAGCCCCGTGCTGCGCACGGTTGTCTCCAATCAGCCGGAATTCGCCACCTGGACTCCGTCCACCATCTGTCTGTACTACATGGAGACGGTAGACGCGGGCCCGCAGCGAGTGTCGGAGCGGAATCCCGACAAGGCACCGATGATCGGTGTCTGGGCCCTCGCCGCCGCGGACGTCGGGGGTGGAGCCCGGAAGGACGTCGTGCTCCGCCTCTTCACCAACGCCGGCCGGCTCGAGCGAGCCGGCGAGGTGGCCGGCCTCAATATCCGAACCGTGCGCAGCACGGTGCGAACGATCCTGGATGAGGAGAGCGGGGCGCCCATGGGGCTCCGTTACCAGTTCAAACTGGGCAAGACAACGCTCACCTGGGACGAGAGCCCGGTCAGCGACAGCACCCGCGCCAATGGTCCGGTGTCGAGCGAATGGCGCGCGGAGAGCCGCCGCGGCAGCCAGGTAACCGCGCGCCTCACCCTCACCCCCGAATGGACCAAGGCGATGGCGGGGTCGTTGCGCGTGGAAGGCAAGGATGCCTTCGCGAAGGCGATCAAGGCCTCGCCCATTCGATTTGTCGGCCCGGCCATGCAGGGTGGAGGGGGCGCGCTCGCCTTTGGACGCTGATGGGTGCAGCGCTCTTCTTGCGCATGTCGAAGATGTTCATAATCAAGGACTCTGAATAAATACAGGCAGGGTGGCGACACTGTCGCCTTGCTCCGTTGCGAGGTTTAGTGAGATCAGTAAGCCACTGAAATTTATTGTGATACAACTAGACTAATCATGTCGTTTAGCAAGTGTGAGTGATGAATTTCCCTCCCCGAATGCCTCCATCCAGATATTCACGTACGGCACTTATCAACATGTGGAAACCGCGCCCGAGGGCCTCTCGGAGCCCGTCCGTGGGTCACGAACAATGACCGATCAGGGCGGCGCTTCCTCAGGTGGGATGCTGCGCGGCCGTCGACTGCTCACCCTGGTCCCGGGTGTACAGGGCGATGCCCTCTGGTGGCAGAACGGTCGGATCCGGGGCGTCGGGACTGCCCGCACGATCGACCGCCAGGCTCCGAAACATCTGCCGCGGTTCGATTATCCCGAGGCGCTCATCACCCCGGGCTTCGTGGATGGGCACACCCACTTCGCCATGTGGGCGATGGGCCGGCGGCGGGTCCAGCTGACCGGTGCGCCAACCAGGGCAGAAGCGGTGGCCCGGGTGGCGGCCGGCGCTCCCTCCCAGGGGTGGGTGGTGGGTCACGGCTGGGACGCCAACGGCTGGACCGACCCGCCCGATCGGGATGCCCTCGACGCGGTCCACGCGAGCCCGGTCTATCTCGATTCCCTCGATGTGCACGCCGCCTGGGTGAACAGCGCCGCGCTCGCGGTCGCCCGGATCACCCAGGAGACGCCGGATCCTCCGGGTGGCCGGATCGTGCGCGACGCGTCGGGCGAGCCCACCGGCCTGCTGCTGGAGCGCGCCGTGGACCTGGTCGCCAAGGTGGTGCCCGCTCCGTCGACGGAGATTCTCGACGATGCGATGCGCCAAGCGCAGGCGGAGGCGCATCGCATGGGCGTGACGGGTATCCACGACGTCGAGGACGAGCGGGCCTGGCGTTCCTTCCGACGCCTGGAGGACTCGGGTGAGCTGCGGCTGCGCGTGCTGTTCCACCCCCCGGTTGGGTCGCTTCCGGACCTCATCCGCCGCGGGGCCCGGAGTGGGGCGGGAACCGCCTGGCTCGGGATGGGCGGCGTGAAGCTCTTCCTCGACGGCAGTCTCGGCAGCCGCACCGCGTGGATGCTGGAGCCCTACGAGGGCGGCCGCGATCGGGGCATGCCCGTGGCGGGTGAGCGCGAGGCCCGTGAGGCGATGCGCGCCGCTGCGACCAACGGCATCGCGGTGGCGGTCCATGCCATCGGGGACGCGGCAGTGCGACGGGCGCTCGACCTGCTCGCGGGACTGCCGCGGACGGCGCTCCCGCACCGCATCGAGCATCTCCAGTGCGTTCACCCCGCCGACCTGGCAAGGGCGGCTCGCGGCGGCGTCGTGGCGTCCATGCAGCCAGCTCACCTCCTCACCGACATACCGCTGGTGGACCGCCACTGGGGCAGCCGGGGGCGGGGCGCATACGCCTTCCGCTCACTGCTGCGGCGTGGGACCGCCGTGGTCTTCGGCAGCGACGTCCCGGTCGCCTCGATCGATCCCCGGGAGGGCGTGTACGCGGCGATGGAGCGGAAGGGATTCGGCGGCACCCCGCATGGGGGGTGGAGGCCGGAGGAGAAGCTCGACTTCGAAAACGTGGTCCGGGGATACACCACGGCGCCCGCGCGCGCCTCGGGCACCTCGCGCCGACTCGGAACACTCGCGCGCGGCCTCGAGGCGGACCTCGTCGCGTGGGCGGTGGATCCGGCGGTGGAGCGTGGGGACGGCGCCGCATTCCGCGCGGGTCGCGCGGTGCTCACCGTAGTCGGCGGGAGGGTCGTGATGCGTCGCTGAACCGGCGACGTTAGAATCCCCGGATGCCGAACTCGGTAAGACGCACCAAGATCGTCGCGACGCTGGGTCCCGCCTGGGCCGAGTCCCACCAGGTGACGGCGCTCCTCGATGCCGGGGTGAACGTCGTGCGCATCAACGCCTCTCACGCCACGCCCGAGACCCGGGCCCGCTGGATCGAAGACCTCCAGGGCATCATGAAGAGCCGCGTCGAGTCGTGTGCGATCCTGGTAGACCTCCAGGGGCCGCGCATCCGGGTGGGCACCCTGGCAGAGCCGCTGCGCCTCGAGGTGGACCAGCGCGTCGCTATCGCGCCGGAGGCGGAGGCCGGCGTCGGTGATATTCCCACCACCTACGACGCCCTCGCGGCCGACGTGAGCCCCGGCGCGCGGATCCTGCTCGATGACGGCCTGTTGAACCTGGAGGTGACGGCCATCAAGGGTCGGCGAGTGGAAGCCGTAGTGCACTACGGTGGCGATCTGAAGTCGCACAAGGGGATGAATCTCCCCGGGCTCGAGGTGAGCGCGCCGGCGCTCACCGAGAAGGACCTGGAGGACGTGCAGCAGGCCGTGGCGCTCGGCGTGGACTACATCGCGCTCTCTTTCGTGCGCCGGCCGGAGGACATGGAGGAGCTGCGCCGCCTGGTTCCACGGAGCACCAAGCTGATCGCGAAGATCGAGAAGGACACCGCGCTCCGGAATCTGTGCGGGATCCTCGACGCCTCCGACGCGATCATGGTCGCCCGAGGCGATCTTGGCGTGGAGCTGCCCTTCGAGGAAGTGCCGCTGATGCAGAAGCAGATCATCAGGGAGGCCGGCCTGCACGGCAAGCCGGTGATCACCGCCACCCAGATGCTCGAGTCCATGATCCACGCGCCGCGGCCCACCCGGGCCGAAGCCTCCGACGTCGCCAACGCCATCCTCGACGGCACCGACGCGGTCATGCTCTCGGCGGAGACCGCGGTGGGGCGTTACCCGCTGGAGGCGGTGCGGGCCATGGACCGGATCGCGCGAGAGATGGAGCTGCAGCGCCAGGGGCGTGGTGTCACCCTCGACGCGGCGCTCGGCCGCCGGTCGGGCGAAGGGGGATCGCTGCCCAACCACCAGTTGGGGCAGGCAGGGCCGGTACGCACCGAGGACGCCATCGCCGTGGCGGTCTGCGCCGCCGCGGAGATGCTGAGCGCGCCGGTGATTCTCTGCTTCACCAGCAGCGGGTTCACGGCGCGCAAGGTCGCGACCTGCCGGCCCGTCGTGCCGGTCTTCGCCTGCACCCCGGAGCCCGAGACGTTCCGGCAGCTCTCGCTGGTCTGGGGCGTCACCTCCGCGCTGATCCAGCATTCCACCAACTACGACGCGATGCTCGCCGTGGCGCGACGCCATATCCTCGAGCGCGGACTTGCCCGCCCGGGCGAACGGCTGGTCGTCACCGCCGGTGTCCCTTTCGACATGCCGGGCACTACCAACCTCCTGAAGATCGAAGCAGTTTAGGGCATGCGGCTCACTTTCCTCGGGACGGGCACGTCGTTCGGCGTGCCCCAGATCGGCTGCGACTGCCCGGTCTGCCGGTCGCCCGACCCGAGGGACAAGCGCACCCGCTCCGGGGCCCTCGTGCAGGACGGCGGCTCCACCGTGCTGATCGACACACCTCCCGAGCTGAGGCTCCAGCTGATCGCCGGGGGCTTCTCCAGCATCGACGCCGTCGCCTACACCCACGAGCATGCCGACCATATCAATGGCATCGACGACCTGCGCATGTTCTCGGTCCGCCGCCGCCGCCCGCTGCCGGTCTACGGCCCCCGCGAGACCCTCGACCGCCTGCGCCGCTCCTTCGATTACATCTTCGACGAAGCGGTTCTGCCTTACGAGGGGACCTCGAAGCCGACCCTCGAGATCCACGAGGTCGAGCCGGGTCGCGCGGTGAGCATGGCGGGAGTCGAGGCGCTGCCGCTCTCCTTCCGGCATGGCCACCTCCGGGTGTTCGGCTACCGGTTCGGCAAGCTCGCCTACCTGACCGACGTGAAGGCGATCCCCGACGCGGAGCGGGATCAGCTCAAGGACCTCGAGGTGCTGGTCATCAATGCGCTCTGGTGGCGGCCCCACCCCACCCACCTCAGTATCGGGGAGGCGGTCGAGGCCGCCCGGGCGCTGGGCGCGCGCCGCACCTACCTCACCCACCTCACGCACGAGACCGGACATGCCGAGCTGGCGGCGCAGCTGCCCGACGGCGTCAAGCCCGCCTACGACGGGCTCAGCCTGGAGATTCCCTGATGAAGCTGGCCTACGGACGGATGTTGCAGGACGGACTGGATGGACGACACGGCCTCCCGCGCGCCCGGCTGGCGGAGCTCGCCGAGCGCTTCGGCGCGGTGCAGAGCGAGGTCCGCCGCCGGCGCGCCGCGGGCGAGTATGGGTTCTACGGCTTGGTCGACCAGGGCGAGACCGTCCGCCAGATCACTACCTTCGCCGAGGGGCTGGGCCAGGCCCACGACCATGTGCTGGTCCTCGGTATCGGCGGATCGGCGCTGGGGACCAAGGCGCTGCTCAACGCCCTTCGCCGGCCGGCCTGGAACGAGTGGGACGACGAGGGCCGGGAGTTCTATCCCCGGCTCACCGTGCTGGAAAACGTGGACCCGACGACCGTGAGGGCCGCGCTGGCGCGCATCGATCCACGGCGGGTGCTGGTCAACGTCATCAGCAAGTCCGGCGGCACCGCGGAGACGATGGCGCAGTATCTCGTGGTCCGCGCGTGGCTCGAGGAGGCACTCGGCGACGCGGCGTCTCGCCACCTGGTCTTCACCACCGATCCCGCGCGGGGCGCCCTTCGCGAGCTCGCCAGCCGGGAGGCCATCGTGACGCTGGACGTGCCGCCGGACATCGGCGGCCGGTTCAGCGTCCTCTCGCCGGTGGGACTGTTGCCCGCCGCGCTGGTCGGCATCGACGTCGCGGCGCTGCTCGGGGGCGCGCGGCGCGCGATCGAGCGGGCCGAGTCCGACGACCTCCTGCGCAATCCGGCCGCGCTGTACGCCGCGCTTCACTGGGCCGCCGACACCGACCTGGGCGCGCGGATCCATGTTCTCATGCCTTACACCGACCGGCTCCGCGAGTTCGCCGAGTGGTATCGCCAGCTCTGGGCCGAGAGCCTGGGGAAGCGGACCGACCGGGAGGGGCGAACGGTGCACGTCGGGGCCACGCCGGTGGCCGCGGTCGGAGCCACCGACCAGCACAGCCAGGTCCAGCTCTTCATGGAGGGGCCCTTCGACAAGGTCATCACCTTCGTCAGGCTGGAACGGTTCGGGGATGATCTCGACATCCCCGCGCGCCCGGATGCGGCGCCCGGCGGCGGTCCCGAGCTGCCTCCCGATCTCGCCTACCTCCCGGGACACACGCTGGGCGAGCTGCTCAACGCCGAATACGAGGCGACCTCCGCGGCTCTGGCCGAGATGGGCCGGATGAGCTGCACCCTCCACCTTCCCGAGCTCACCGCCGGAGACGCTCGGAGAGGCCATCATGTTCTATCAGCTGGCGACCGGATATGCCGGCGCCTGGTATGGCATCGATCCGTTCGATCAGCCCGGGGTCGAGCTGGGCAAGCGACTGACGTACGCGGCCATGGGTCGGCCAGGCTACGAATCGAAGGCCCGGCCGCCGAGCCCGGCCGACGAGGTCTGAGCCGATTCGTTTGACGCTCCCCGACGCCCGCCCTACCTTTGACGGTTCGTGACCCGTTTCCGGCGCTTCTACCAGGAATGCACGGCATGGCTGACGCAACCCAAGAGCTGTCGATCTCTACGGCGGGGCGGTAGGGCTGTCTCCCGCAGGCGTGGTGGTGCGGGACCCGGCCAGACTCCGCTCCGCCGCGACCGACACGGTGGTCCGGCAGGCCGTGTTCGGTAACGGGGACGAGCGGGAGGCGGCACGCTGGCTCCTGTGGGAGCTCGGCCAGGCCACGGGCGCCCGCCCCGCCTCGATCAACGGCCTGTATCTGGCCCGCGGGCGGGGCGACCTGGGTGGCTTCACCGTGCCGGCCATGAACGTGCGTATGATGGCCTACGACACGGCCCGGGCGATCTTCCGTGCGGCCCTGGCCGGGAAGGCCGGCGCCATCATTCTCGAGATCGCCCGCTCCGAGATCGCCTATACCGAGCAACGCCCGGCGGAATACGTCTCGGTCATGATCGGCGCGGCGCTGCGCGAAGGCTATACGCTGCCGCTCTTCATCCAGGGCGATCACTGCCAGGTCAACCACAAGAAGTACCAGGCCGACCCCGAGGGGGAGGTCGGCGAGGTGAAGAAGCTCATCGCCGAGGAGATCGGCGCCGGCTTCTACAACGTGGACGTGGACACCTCGACGCTGGTCGATCTCGACCAGCCGACGCTCGAGGAGCAGCAGCGCGCCAACTACGAGCGCGCGGCGGAGATCACCGCGTTCATCCGGGCCCAGGAGCCGGACGGCGTGACGGTCTCGGTCGGCGCCGAGATCGGCGAAGTCGGCATGAAGAACAGCACCGTGGAGGAGCTGCACGCCTTCATGCAGGGCTACAACCGGAGCCTCGCGGGCCTGGGCAAGCACGAGGGGATCAGCAAGATCTCGGTCCAGACCGGGACCTCGCACGGCGGTGTGGTGCTGCCCGACGGCTCCATCGCCGACGTGAAGCTCGACCTCCAGGCGCTGGCGGCGCTCTCCCGCGTGGCCCGAGAGGAATACGGCCTCGCGGGCGCCGTGCAGCACGGGGCGAGCACGCTGCCGTCGAACGCCTTCGGCAACTTTCCCCGGATCGAGACCGCCGAGATCCACCTCGCCACCAACTTCCAGAACATCGTGTTCGATCATCCCCGGCTTCCGGCCGACCTGCGGGACCGGATTCGCGCCTGGCTGGACGAGAATGCCGCCGGCGAGCGGAAGAGCGGCGATACCAACGAGCAGTTCTACTACAAGGCCCGCAAGAAGGCGATCGGACCGTTCAAGCGGGAGCTGTGGTCGCTGCCCGAGGACGTGCGCACCGCGATCGCGGGCGACCTCGAGCGGACCTTCGCGTTCCTCTTCGAGCAGCTCAACGTGAACGGCACCGCCGAACACATCAACCGCTTCGTCCAGGCCCCCGTGCAGCACCACGCGGCGCTCAAGCCGGTGCTGGTGGCGGCGGCCGATGACCCCGACGCCGGGGAATAGGGGGAAGCATGCGTCACAAGGGCAGGGAAGTGGTCTACGTCGAGCGGGGGGACTCGTCCGCCAAATGGCTCTTCTGGGGCGCGGTGCTCGGCGCGGGGCTGGCCCTCATGTACGCCCCGCGGAGCGGGGAGGAGACCCGGCGGGTGTTGCAGCGGAGGCTGTGGAAGCTTCGGGCGATGACTGAGGAGAAGTTCGACGAGCTCGCCCAGCAGTTCGGCGGGGCCAAGGACTCGCTGCGAGACCTGGACGACGAGGAGCCGGACGACGAGGAGCTGTTCGAGCCCCGCGAGGTGCCAGCGACCCGCTCGCGTCCATCCGGTCCGTCGGCGCGTGAGGAGCTGGAGCGCCGCCTCGCCGAGGCCCGGGCCCGGCGGCGGGTATCGGGAGACGTCGAGGAGCCGCTCGCCTGAGCGGCGTCCGACCCGGCGGGTGGCATCGCTCGCCCGCCGGCTTCATCCGCCGGACTCTGCAAGCCGCCGACGAATACAACCTGCCGTTCCTCGCGAGTGCGCTCACCTTCGACGCGCTGCTCGCGGCCATCCCGTTCGTGCTGCTGCTGCTCATCGGCCTGACCCACCTGGCACAGGCCCTGGAGAGCAATTCGACGGTGGACGCCGCCGCGCTGTTCCACCGCTTCTTCCCGCCCCACGCCTCCACGCCGGGGCAGGATCCGTTCGGCACCATCGAGCGGCTGCTGGTCCGGGTATCGCGGAACCGCGGCCAGATCTCGCTCTACGCCATCCCGGCGTTCGTCTGGTTCAGCACCCGGCTCTTCGCCGGGATCCGTACCTCGCTCAACGAGATCTACGACATCTCGGCGCGCCCCGCCCCGCGGCGCCACTTCCTGTTGACGCTGCTCGATGCGAAGCTGCGAGATATCGGCATGGTGCTCGCGACGGTGGTGCTCTTCCTCGCCAACACGCTGCTGACCACCGGGCTGGCGCTGCTCCAGAGCCGCGGAGTCGCCCGGGTTCCCGAGCTCGCCTTCTTCGTCTCCTCCGTGGGGCGGCTGTTCGGCGAGCTGCTCGCGTTCTCCTTCTCGGTATCGCTCTTCTACCTGACGTACGCCTACGCCTCTCCCCGGCGGCTTCCCTGGCGGACCGTGCTGTTGGCGGCGACGTTCACGGCGGCCCTGTTCGAGGTCGCCAAGCGACTCTACAGCCTCTACCTGGCGAACTTCGCCTCGTTCGAGGGGCCCAGTGGGGACGCCAACATCGGCGCCGCGGTCCTCCTCATCCTCTGGATCAACTACACGGCGATCGTGTTCCTCCTCGGCGGCGTCGTCGCCGAGACCTGGGAGCTGCGCAAGATGCAGCAGCGACAACGGGCGAGCTTGGCGTAGGTCGCGGCTTCCCCCTGCTGGCGACGGTCGTGGAGACTTCCATCGCCGAGGACGGAGGACTATATTGCCGGTGCCCCAGGTCCGAAGGGCGCCGGCGCGTGAACCGCGTCAGGACCTCGCCGGTAGCAGCGCTAAGCGATGTCCGGTGTCGCTTCGGGGTGCCTGGGGCACTTTTCTTTTCCGCCGGTCCTATCCTACTGCCATGATCGCCCTCGCCCGTCGCTACCGTCCGAAACGTTTCGCCGACCTGCTGGTGCAGGATCACGTCGCCGCCGTGCTGCGCGGGGCCGTCGCCCGCGGACGCGTGGGTCACGGATACCTGCTGACCGGACCCCGCGGAGTGGGGAAGACCACCGCCGCTCGGATCCTCGCGATGGCGCTCAACTGCCCCAATCGCGACCCGTCGGGAGACCCCTGCGGCGAGTGCGAGAACTGCCTCCGCATCTGGAACGGCGGGGCCAGCCTCGACGTGGTCGAGATCGACGCCGCCAGCAACCGCGGTGTGGACGACGCGCGCGATCTGCGTGAGCGCGCGATGTACGCGGCGTCCCAGGCCGGGCATCACAAGGTCTACATCGTGGACGAAGCCCACATGTTGACCCGCGAGGCGTGGAACGCGCTCCTGAAGATTCTCGAGGAGCCGCCGCCGGGCGTGGTGTTCGTCTTCGCGACCACCGAGCCGCAGAAGATCGCGGCGACCGCGGCGCCGGTGCTCTCGCGGCTTCAGCGATTCGATTTCCGCCGCATCGGGCCGGCCAGCATCCGCGACCGGCTCCGGCAAGTGCTCACCGCCGAGGGGATCGCGGCCGACGACGACGCGCTGACGCTCATCGCGCGGCACGCGGACGGCGGAATGCGGGATGCGCTGTCACTGCTGGACCAGTGTCTCAGCTTCGGGGAGGGCACCGTGACCGCTGAGCGAGTGCGCGAGGTGCTCGGACTGGTCGGCGACGAGCTCTATGCCGAAGTGCTGGCCCTGGTGGCGGACCGCCGCCCCGAAGCCGTGTTCCCCCTGGTGGACCGGCTGCTGGATGCGGGCGTCGACCTTACCGAGTTCATGGGCGGCGCCGGGGAGGTGGTCCGCTCCCTGCTCATGCTCCGGCTGGGTCACGCGCCCGAGGGACTCACCGAGACGGTCCGACAGGCGCTCGAGCTGTACCGCGATCGCTTCGAGGCCGGCGACGTGGTGCGGATGTTGCGCCTCCTGACCGAGAGTGAGGCCTCGATCCGGCGGAGCGCGAACCCCAAGCTGGTGGTCGAGACGCTGTTGCTGCGGTGGGCGATGCTGGACCGGATGGTGGATCTCCGTGAGGTGCTCGAAGGCGGACGGGCGGACAGGCGGACGGGCTCACCGGGGGGCGGCGGAGGGTCAGGCTCCCGAACGGAGTCCACCGCTCCTACGGCAAATGTGCCGGCCGGTCGCGTTCTGCATGACGCCGTGGCCCCCGCGGGGCTCCCGTCGGTGCCCTCCGCCAGCTCCCCGGCTCCCCCGTCTGCCCGTCCGCCCGTCCGCCCGTCCGCCCTCGCCGACGCGTGGCCCGAGATTCTCACGGAGGTCAGGCTCCGCAGCCGGTTCCTGGGCGAGGCGTTGGCCGGCACCACCCCGGGACCGGTGGAGGGCTCGTCCCTGCCACTGGTACTCGCCGAGTCGAACCGGCTCTTCGCCGAGGGGATCCAGGCGCAGGCCGCGGTGGTCGAGGAGGTGGTCCAGCGGCACACCGGCCAGGCGCTGCGGGTCCGGGTGACCGTCGCCGAAGGGGAGGGCGCTCCGACGCCCAAACCGATCACGGAATCCTCACTCCGGGCCGAGCGTCTGCGGTCGTTCCGGGCCAAGGACCCCGCCCTCGACACTGCGGCGGATGCGTTAGATTTGGAGATCGTGGACTGACGGTCGTTGCAATCCTCATCACCCCCCGATACCATTGGCGGCAATGGCAGGATTACCGGAAGGCATGGCGGATCTCCAGCAGCTTTTTCAGCTCGGCCAGCAGGTGCAGGGCAGGCTGCAGCAACTGCAGTCCGAGCTGGCGGGCCGGACCATCGAGACGTCCTCGGGCGGCGGCCTGGTCAAGGTGACCGCCGACGGCCGGGGCACGGTCCATTCGATCGTGATCGATCCCGACGTCTTCGGCAAACACGACGCTGAGTTCCTGGGCGACCTGGTGCTTGCCGCCGTGGCCGAGGCGCAGCGGCGGGCGGCCGAGCTGCTGCAATCCGAAATGCGGAAGGTGCCCTCGCTTCCCTTCGCGCCGCCGTTCTGACCGGTGAGCGCGATCGAAGAGTTGATCACCGAGCTGGCCCGGCTGCCCGGAATCGGCCGCAAAACGGCACAGCGTCTCACCTTTCATCTGCTCCAGCAACCCCAAGAACTCGTCGGCCGGCTTGCCTCGGCGCTGGTGGCCGTCGCAGAGCGGGTGCGGCCCTGTCAGGAGTGCGGCAATCTCACCGAGGACCAGCCCTGTGGGATCTGCCGGGATCCGCGGCGCGATCCTGCCGTGCTCTGCGTGGTGGAGGACGCCTCGGCGGTCGGGCTGGTGGATCGCGCGACGGACTTCAAGGGCCGCTACCACGTGCTCGGCGGCAGCCTCTCGCCGCTGGACGGCGTGGGTCCCGAGGCGTTGCGTCTCGACCGCTTGGTCCGGCGAGTCGAAGAGGGCTCGGTGCGCGAGGTGATTCTCGCGACCAACCCCTCCATGGAGGGCGAGGTGACGGCGACGTACATCCAGCAGCTCCTCGCGGGGCACCAAGTGCGGATCACCCGCCTGGCCCGCGGCCTCCCGATGGGCGGCGACCTGGAATACGTGGACGGCGTGACCCTGGCCCACGCCCTGGTGGCGCGGCAGGAGGTCGGTTGATGCGGAGCCGCGGACTGCTCTTCGGCGGTGGTGCGGTGCTGGGGGCGGCGGCCGGCTGGGTGCTGGCGCAGCGCCGGTTCACCTTCCATCGCCGCGATCTCTTCCATCCCCGGCCGATGCGTCGTCTGGCGGCGCTGGGCTTTCTGGCCGGGCAGGATGGAGTGGAGACGGCCCGGCTGCTCCGCGACTATCTGGCCTGGGAGCGGCAGCCGATGCTGCGCCGCCGTGCCGAGGCCATTCTCAAGCGGTTGGAGTCCACCCTGGCATGAGAGGTCACCGCTGACGGGTGCCTCCAGCTGGTCGTTCCGGGAAGACGACTCCCGCCGAATCCACGGCATCCTCCGCGGATTCCTGGGTGAGACCAACGCGCGGACCGCGCTCATCGTGGATCGCACCGGTCAGCTCGTCGCCACGGTGGGCGAGGCGCCGGCCTTCGATCCCACCGCGTTCGCCTCGCTCACCGCGGCCGACTTCAGCGCCAACGACCAGCTCGCCCGTATGCTGGGCGAGGCCGAGTTCGGGGCCCTGTTCCATCAGGGCGAGCGCGAGTCCATGTACCTGGCCGACGTGGCCCGCCGGGTGATTCTGGTCGTGCTGTTCGACAATCGCACCACCCTGGGGCTGGTCAAGCTGCGGGTGAAGCCCGCAGTGGTCCAGCTGAACCAGGTGTTCACCGAAATGTTCGACCGTGACGGCACCAGCGCGCCGGGCGTGGAGTCGGCGTTCCTCGGCGAGGCGGAAGACGAGATCGACAAACTGTTCGGGTCCTGAGGAGAGCCGCACCGCATGTCGATGATCAACTACGCCTCGCGCGAGATCAACTGCAAGCTGGTCTACTACGGCCCCGGGCTGGGGGGCAAGACGACCAATCTGGAGTTTGTGTACAACAAGGTCGCTCCGGGGTCGCGGGGGAAGATGATCTCTCTCGCCACCGAAACCGAGCGGACCCTGTTCTTCGATTTTCTGCCTGTCGATCTCGGGACCATCCGCGGATTCAAGGTCAAGTTCCACCTCTACACCGTCCCGGGACAGGTGTACTACAACGCCTCTCGGAAGCTGATCCTCAAAGGTGTGGATGGCGTCGTGTTCGTGGCCGACAGCCAGATCGAGCGGATGGACGCGAATATCGAGGCCATGCAGAATCTCTACGAGAACATGGCCCAGCACGGGTACGACCTGACCAAGATTCCCTTCGCCGTCCAGTACAACAAGCGCGATCTTCCCAATGCCGCGCCGATCGCCGAGCTGCAGGCCGCCGTCAATCCGGGATGGGCGTTGGAGGATCCCGTGAAACAGCGCCAGGTCGCCGACCCCTATCACGAGTCGGAGTTTCTGGTGTGGCAGGAGGACGGCCACTGGATCGAGCGGGCGCCGTACTTCGAGGCCGTCGCGGTCACCGGCGATGGAGTGTTCGACACCTTGAAGGCGATCAGCAAGAGCGTCGTCAAGACGTTGGGGTAGGCGCTCGCATGTGGACTCTCGCGAACGTCATCACGCTGGTCCGGATCTGCTTCACACCGGTCATCGCGCTGCTCCCGTTCATCGAGGGATACTGGCCCAAGCTGATCGCGTTCTTCATCTTCCTCGCGGCCGCGATCAGCGACGTCTACGACGGCCACCTCGCCCGCAGCCGCAACGAGGTCACCGACCTGGGCAAGATGCTGGATCCGGTGGCCGACAAGCTGCTGCTGTTCGCCTCGCTCATTCCCATCTATTTCATCTCGCGCTGGCGGCACGATCTCTACGACATCCCGATCTGGGGCAGCATTCCGCTCTGGGTCTGTCTCCTCCTCATCGGGCGCGAGCTGGCGATGACCTGGTTCCGCCACTGGGCCCAGCGCCGTGGCGTGGTGATCCCCGCCGCCGGGGCGGGCAAGCTGAAGACCGCGCTCCAGAACGTCTTCATCGGCGCCGTGATTCTCTGGTTCGCCTTCCGCGACGCCCGGAAGCCGATGGGCTGGGAGCACAGCGCGTGGGCGGACTACTGGAACCAGTTCCATGGCGGGTTCGTGGCCGTGGCGCTCGGGGTGGCGACGCTGCTCACGGTGTATTCGTTCTTCCTCTATCTCTACCGGAACCGGGCGCTCTTCTCGGATCGCACACGGTGACTTCGGGGAGTGCCGGCGTGGCGAATCCGCCGGGCAGGACCATCCCCAGCTGACCAAAGGGGAGATACTTTCCCCCAGATGCACATCGAGCTCGTCACCATCGGCAACGAGCTGCTGCTCGGGTTCACCCTGGACACCAACGGGGCCGAGCTCGCGCGAGCCCTGTCGGCGCTTGGCGTGGAGGTTGTCCGGCGGACCGCCGTGCCCGACCGCCCAGACGTGATCTCCGCCGCCGTGGCGGACGCCCTTCAGCGCACCGGCGCGGTGCTCACCACGGGTGGCCTGGGCCCCACGCGCGACGACGTGAGCAAGAAGGCCATCGCCGATCTCTACCGAATGCCGCTGGAGTTCGACGACAGCGTTTGGTCCGACATCGTCACCCGCTTCGGCCGGGTGGGGCGCGCGCCGGCGCATAGCAATCGCGGCCAGGCCGAGGTGCCGCGCGGCGCGACGGTGCTCCGCAACAGGTGGGGAACCGCTCCGGGCCTGTGGCTGGAGAGTCCGCTCGGACTCACCATCATGCTCCCGGGCGTACCCACCGAGATGCGCAAGCTGCTCGAGTTCGAGGTCGTCCCGCGGCTTGTCGCGCGCGCGTCGGGTGCGGTGGTTCGCTCGCTCCTCGTTCGGACTACCGGCATTCCCGAGTCCACCCTGGCGGAACGGATGGGCGAGATCGAGCGCGACATCGCGCCGCTCACCCTGGCCTACCTGCCGGGGATCGAAGGGGTGGACCTGCGGGTCACCGCTTGGGGCATGGACCCTGGCCAGGCCGACGCCCGGCTCCGGGCGGCCGCGGACTTGGCCCGCGAGCGCGCAGGCGAACACGCCTACGGCGAAGGGGACACCGATCTCGCGGCCGTCGTGCTCGAGGCGGCGCGCCGGGCCGGGCTCTCGCTCGGCGCTGCCGAGTCCTGTACCGGCGGCCTGGTGGGTGGGCGGATCACCGAAGTGCCGGGCAGTTCGGAAGTGTTCGCTGGGGGTGTGGTCTGCTACTCGAACCGGCTCAAGGTCGAGCTGCTCGGCGTCCCACCCGCCCTCATCGCCACGCACGGCGCGGTGAGCGAGGCAGTGGCGCGCGCGATGGCCGACGGGACCCGAGCGCGGATCGGAGTCGACGTCGCAGTCGCCGTCACCGGCATTGCCGGCCCCTCCGGCGGCACGGAGGAGAAGCCGGTCGGCACGGTGTGGTTCGCGGTCGCCTCTGCCGGTGGAACGGAGTCGAGACGGGTCATTTTCCTGGGATCGCGCAAGGAGATCCGCGAGCGTGCCGCCCAGACAGCACTTTTTCTGATCCACCGCCGGCTCCTCGCCGACTGAGCGACCTCACTTGTCCCCGCGGCGAATCTCGGCTCCCGATCTGCCGTTATGACCACCTCCGCCGGGAACGGAGGTTGCTGTTATCTTTGGGAACATCACCTCTCCTGCGAGAGTGCAAGTGACTGATAAGCGACGAGTTAGAACTGACTACGGCGCCCGCCCCGATCCCATCCATACCCCCGGTGGGATGGCCGAGCCTGCCTCCAAGGCCGGACCGAGCGGAGACGGCGCCGATCTGGCTTCCACCGACATGTCCGTCGAGCCCAGCTCGCGCGACGAGGATACCCAACCAATCTTCGGTGAAGGGCATGGAACCCTTCCTGCCGAGCCGGAGTCGGAAGCGATCCGCCGGCTGGAGTCGCAAGTCGAGGAGTCGCGCGACCGGCAGCTCCGCCTCGCCGCGGAGTTCGACAACTACCGGAAGCGGGTGTCTCGGGAGCGGGTCGAGCAGAGCGACCGGGCCCAGGCGTCGTTGGTCACCCGGCTCCTGGATGTGCTGGACGACATGGACCGGCTGAGCGCCGAAGGTGGAGCCGCCTCGGTGGAATCGATTCGCGAGGCCGTAGGCCTGGTGGACCGCAAGCTCCGCAAGGAGCTGGAAACGGCGGGAGTCGAGCGGATCGACCCAGTGGGCGAGCCGTTCGACCCCAGCATTCACGAGGCGGTGTCTGTCGTGCCGCCGCCCCGGCCCGACCTGGATCACACGGTCAGCGCGACGTTCCAGACGGGCTATCGCTTCAAGGGTGCGCTGGTTCGTCCCGCCCGGGTCCAGGTCTACTCGGCGCAGGGTCAGGCCTGACAGTGGCCGCCAAGGACTTCTATCAGGTCCTGGGCGTCTCCGACGCGGCGAGTCAGGACGATATCAAGAAAGCGTATCGTCGTCTCGCCAAGCAGTACCATCCCGACGCCAATCCCAGCAACGCGGCCGCGGCGGACCGGTTCAAGGAGATCTCGGAGGCGCACAGTGTGCTCTCCGACTCCGAGAAGCGCAAACAATACGATCAGATGCGGCGGTTGGGCGCGTTCGACGGGGGGCCGCGGCGCTCCAGTGGCGGCCCGCGCCCGGCCGGCGCGCCCGGCGACGTGGGGGCGGAGGGCTTCGATTTCGGAGACTTCGGGGGCCTGGGTGACATCTTCTCATCCATCTTCGGGCGCGGCGGGCGCCAGCCCGAGCCGCGGGGCGAGTCGCTCGAGGCGGTGGTCGAGGTACCGTTCCGGGTCGCCGCGCTCGGCGGCAAGATCACGGTGACGATTCCGGTCACCGAGAGCTGTCCCACGTGCGGCGGGAGCGGCGGCGCGCCCGGGGCCACGTGGTCCACCTGTCCCGAGTGCAGCGGCCGCGGGACGATCTCGTTCGGGCAGGGCGGCTTTGCGGTCAATCGGCCGTGTCCGCAGTGTCGCGGACGAGGAAGGATCCCGTCGGAGACCTGCCGGACCTGCCACGGGGCGGGCGACGTGCGGACCGAACGGAGGGTTGCGATCACCGTGCCGCCGGCCACCGAACCCGGCTCGCGAATCCGCCTCCGCGGCCAGGGTGAGGGTACCCGGCCAGGCGGCACCCCGGGAGACCTCATCATCACCTTCCAGGTGCAGCCCGACCGCTTCTTCCGTCGCGAGGGGCTCGACGTGGTCTGCGAGGTACCGCTCAACCTGGCGCAGGCGACGCTGGGTACCCGGCTCCGGGTGCGGACGCTCGACGGAAAGAAGGTGATGCTTCGGATCCCGCCAGGCACCCAGCCCGGGCGCAAGTTCCGCGTCAAGGGGCAGGGCATCGAGAAAAACGGTCGCCGAGGCGACCAGCTGGTGGGTATCCAGGTCAGCGTGCCCCAGGAGCTGACCCCGGACCAGCAGGATCTGATGAAGAGGTTCGCCGAATCGGCGGGAATGACCTACTGAGTTAGACCCTCGGCTCCACCACCGCCCGGACCACCCGTTCCCCCAACAACCTGTGCGTCGCCCGCTCGGGCTCACCAGGAGCGGGATGCCGCTGCCGGTAGGTGCCGTCGGTCTCCAGCTCCCACGCCTGACGGTTGTCCTGCCACATCAGCAGCATGACGTCGCGCAGCGCCTGGCGGTGGGCCGTGTCGGCGATCGGAGCCACCGCCTCGATCCGGCGATCGAGGTTACGCGGCATCCAGTCGGGAGAGCCGATATACACCTCCTCCTCGCCACCGTTGAGGAAATAGAACGCTCGGCTGTGCTCGAGGAACCGCCCCACGATGCTGATCACCCTGATCGTCTCGCTGATTCCGGGGAGGCCGGGACGAAGGCAACAGATGCCCCGCACGATCAAGTCGACCGGCACCCCCGCCTGCGAGGCCTGGTAAAGCGCCACGATGATGTCCGGATCCACCAGCGAGTTCATCTTGGCGAGGATCCGGGCGGGGCGGCCCGCCTGATGGTGCTCGGACTCCCTGCGGATCATTCCGAGAAAGCGTTCCCTCATGCCGCGCGGGGCCACGATGAGCCTGCGATATCCCGTCGGCGAGGCGAAGCCGGTCAGGACGTTGAACAGGTCGGTCAGGTCGGCGCCCAGCTCGGCGTTCGCGGTGAGGATGCCGAAATCGGCGTAGATCCTGGCGGTCTTGGGATTGTAGTTCCCGGTGCCGATGTGCAGGTAACGCCGCATGGTGTCGCCTTCCCGCCGCACGACCAGCGCCACCTTGGCGTGGGTCTTGAGTCCGGCGACCCCGTAGCTCACATGAACGCCCACATCCTCCAGCCGCTGGGCCCAGATGATGTTGTTCTCCTCGTCGAATCGCGCCTGCAGCTCGATCAGCACCGCCACCTGCTTGCCCCGCTCGGCGGCGTGGGCCAGCACCCGCGCCAGGCTGGAGTCCCCGCCGGTTCGGTAGAGGGTAAGCTTGATCGCGAGGACATCGGGGTCGTCCGCGGCGGTCTGGATGAAGCGCTCCACCGAGGTCGCGAAGCTGTCGTACGGGTGGTGCAGGAGGATGTCGCCCTCTCGGATCACGTCGAAGATGTTGCGCGGCGCTGTCAGGCGGGCCTGAGTCCCGGGATGGAAGGGTGGGTCCTTCAGCTCGGGCAGGTCGAGCGTCGCCAGGGAGAGCAGGTCGGCTGTGTCCAGCAGCCCGGGAACCTCGTAGAGATCGTCCGTCGTGAGCGGCCTTGCCGGCGGCTCCTGCTGCTCGCTGAACTCCGCCAACAGGAGCTGGCGCAGCGAGGTCGGCATGGACGCATGCACCTCGATGCGCACCACCTCCGCGAAGCGGCGGTTCCTCACCTCCTCCTGGATCAGACTCAGGAGGTCGTCGGCCTCGTCGTCGTCGGCGATCTGCAGGTCGGTGTTCCGGGTGATCCGGAAGGTGTACCAGCCCAGGATCTCCACGCCGGGGAACAGCGACTCGAGATTGGCTCCGACGACCTCCTCCAGCGAGACGAACTCGTTGGGCGCGATGAGCGGGACCCAGCGAGGGAGAATCTTCGGCACCTTGACTCGCGCGAAGCGCTCCTCGCCGTCGGCGCCGCGCAGGACGACGGCGAGCGACAGGCTGAGGTTGGAGATGTAGGGAAAGGGATGGCCGGGGTCCACCGCGAGCGGGGTGAGCACCGGAAAGACATTGGCGTGGAAGTAGGTATCGAGCCGTTCTCGCTCTTCCCGCCGAAGGTCGGCAACGCTGCGGTGGAGTACCAGCCCCTCCTCCGCGAGCTGGGGTAGCAGCTCCTCGTGGAGGCAGCGGCGGTCCTGCCGTACCAGGTCGCGGACGATCTCCGTGATCGCGTGGAGCTGCGCCTCGGGAGTCATGCCGTCCGCCGTGCGCTCGACGATGCCGGCGGACACCTGCCGCTTGAGCCCGGCGACCCGTACCTGGAAGAACTCGTCGAGATTGCTGCTGAAGATGCCGAGGAACTTGAGCCGCTCGAGGAGCGGTGTGCGGGGGTCGAGCGCCTCGTGCAGCACCCGGCGATTGAACTCCAGCCAGGAGAGCTCCCGGTTGATATAGAGCGTTGGATCCCGGAGATCCAGCGCGCGAGGCGTCTGCACGGAAAGCTGAAGGTCGGTCACGACGGGAATGTATCCTGCGAAGCGAGGGGCCGGACGTAACGGACCGGTAACGTGTGCAGCGGCTCCGCCGTGCTATGCATTGTCTCGTTTGCCGGGCAGGAGCAGGGAGAGCACCACGCTCACCAGCCCCACGACCAGCCCGCCGAAGAACGCCGCCCAGAAGCCGGTCACGGTGAACCCCAGCCCCCATCGCTCCGACAAAGCTCCGGTCAGCATCAGCATGAGCGCGTTGATCACCAGGGTGAAGAGACCCAGCGTCACCACGATGAGCGGACAGGTCAGCACGGTGAGGATCGGTCGCACCAGGCTGTTCACGATGCCGAATACCGCGGCAACCAGGAGCAGCTGGACCACGGTGCCATGGAACTCCAGGCCCGGGAGCAGCCACGCCGCCGCCCAGAGCGCGGCCGCGTTCAGCAGCCAGTGGAGGAGCAGTGACCGCATCAGCCGATCACTCCGCCGCCGAGCACCCGGTCCTCAGGCGAGTAGAGCACGCCGGACTGACCGGGGGTGATCGCCCGAATCGGAGCCGCGAGTACCAGGTCGAGAGCGCCCGGCTCCGTGGCGGTCACCGTCGCGGGAACCCCACGCGCGCGATGCCGAACCTGGACGTGACACTCGTCGCCCGGCTCGAGCGGATCGGCGAGCCAGTTCAGCTCCTCGAGGCGAACCCGGTGTCCCGCGAGCTCGTCCACGGTACCGATGACCACCTCGCGCCGCTCCGGCCGAATCGCCACCACGTAGCGCGCCTGGCCGAACCCGCCCGGCAGCCCGCGCCGCTGGCCGATGGTGTACCGGGCGTACCCGCGGTGCTCCCCGACGACGTCGCCGCCGGTGGTGACCAGTGGACCGGGGGAGAGCGCGGGGGCATCCGCCGGCAGGTGACGCTCCAGCACACCGACGTAGTCGTCGTCGGGAACGAAGCAGATCTCGACCGACTCGGGCTTCTCGGCCGTCACCAGACCGAGCTTCCGCGCCCAGGCTCGGGTCTCGGCCTTGGTCATCTCGCCCACCGGCGTGAGCATGCGACCCACCACCTGCCGGTCTACGCCCCAGAGGAAGTAGCTCTGGTCCTTCGCCCGGTCGAGCCCGCGATAAAGCCCGCCCTCGCGGGCGACGGCGTAGTGGCCTGTCGCGATGTACGCGCAGTCGAGGGCATCGGCGTGGGCCAGCAGGTCGCGAAACTTGGTGAAGGAGTTGCAGCGGACACACGGAATGGGCGTGCGGCCGTGGCTGTACTCGCTCACGAAGTTCTCGATGACGTGCAGGGCGAAGCGGTCCTCGAGATTGAGGACGTAGTGGGGGATGCCAAGCGCATGCGCGACGTCGCGCGCGTCATTGATCGAGTCGAGGGAGCAGCACGGCCGGTCGGGAACCTCGTCACCGTAGCAGAAGAGCTTCATGGTCGCCCCGACCACGTCGTAACCCTGCTCGACGAGACGCGCCGCGGCCACCGAGCTGTCCACGCCTCCCGACATCGCCACCAGCACCCGCGAGGTCACGACGCCGCCCGTCCCAGCACGCCGGACAACTTCCGCACCTTGGCCACGACTGCTGGCATCAACTCGGCCACGCGCTCCACGTCCTCCGAAGTGCTCTCATGGCCGAAGCTGAACCGGATCGTGCTCAGGGCCAGCTCGCGGGGCACGCCCATCGCCACCAGAACGTGGGACGGCTCGACCGCCCCGGTGGAGCATGCCGACCCGCTCGACGCCGCCACCCCGGCGAGATCGAGGTGCATCAGGAGCGCCTCGCTGTCGGCGCCGGCCACCGACACGTTGAGGACGTGCGGCGCGCCCTCGGCGCTCCCCCCGTTCACCACCAGGTCCGCCACGGCGGCGCGCAGGCGCTCGGCGAGCAGGTCGCGTAGCGCGCGAAGCCGCGGGGCCTCCTCGGGCTGCTCCCGAGCGGCCAGGAGGGCGGCCCGCCCGAGCGCCACGGCTCCGGCTACGTTCTCGGTGCCGGGCCGGATCCCGTACTGCTGGCCCCCACCGTGGATGATCGCCTCGACGGCCTTGCGGTCCCGCACGATCAGAGCCCCGATGCCCTTGGGCGCGCCGATCTTGTGCCCCGAAAGGGTGAGCAGAGTGCAGGGCAGGTCGCCCATGACCACCGGCACCTTGCCGAAGGCCTGAACCGCGTCGGTGTGGAAGACTACCCCGGCCGCGTGGCAGCGCCCGGCGATCTCCACGACCGGCTGAACCACTCCGACCTCGTTGTTCACCCACATGATCGAGACCACCGCAGGGCGCTCGGCGATCGCCTCATCCAAGGCGTCCAGATTGACCTGCCCCTCACCATCCACCGGAAGCACCACCTCGCGGCCGCCGAGATGGCAGACGGCGTGCGCGGCCGCCAGCACGGCCTTGTGCTCGATCGCGCTCACGACCGCGCAGACGTTGCCGCCCCGATCTCGCGCCGCGAGCGCCGCGCCGATGATGCCGAGATTGTCGGCCTCGGTGCCGCCCGAGGTGAAGATCACCTGGTTGGGCTCGGCACCCACCGCCTGGGCGATCTCCCGCCGGGCCTGCTCGATGCCGGCCCGGGCGGCGCGCCCGAACCGGTGCGAGCTGGAAGGATTGCCGAACGCCTGGTTGGTGAGGTAGGGAAGCATCGCCTCCAGCACCTCGGGACGGACCGGGGTGGTGGCGGCGTGATCGAGATAGACCGGGGCGCGTGTCATGGCCGGTGAAAAATACCCGTCCGGGGAGGCGGGTCCAAGCTGGCGGCTGCTACAGACTTTGCACGCCGAGGCTGAGCACGTCCTCTACGGCCACGGTCTCATGGGTGTAAAACGGCTCCCCATAACGGGTCCGGATCAGGGACCCATAGTGGGCGTTCTGGGTTTCGACCAGGGAATAGAGGTTCTGGCCGGTGGGAAAGATCTCGCCCGCCGCCTTGACCCCGTCGAACTGGCTGGCATAGCACCGGATGGCCGCCAGCTTGCGCTCGAACTGGGCGCTGATATCCACCACGAAGGTCGGCTTGAGGGGGTCCTCCCGATAGGAGAGGGCGTACAGGATCTTGTGGGGCCGGTGGGGCGATCCCGGCGCGTCGTACTCGGGCGAGACCGGCGAGAAAACAGCAGTCGCGGCCCAGCTCGGAGGCGATGCGATGGTCGGGGTGCCGGCCGACCGGGAACGGCAGGATGACCACCCGGGGTGCGAAGTGCCTGATCTCCGCGATTACGAGCCGACGCGCCTCCTCCGAATTCTGGAGATGGGCGTCGGGAAGACCGGCATTCCGCCGCTCGGCCACACCAAGGATTTCGGCGGCCCGACTCGCCTCCTCGGCCCGGAGCTCGGCGCTGCCGCGGGTCGCGGTCTCTCCGGCCGTCAGGTCGAGGATCCCGGCGCGGTAGCCAGCATCCACCGCCTTGAGCAGGGTGCCGGCGCAGGTGAGCTCGACGTCATCGCGGTGGGCGGCGATGGCCAGGATGTCTACGGGCATGGAGGATCCGGTGAGGACGATGAAGAGTAAGGCGTGAAGAAGAGTAAAGCGTGAACGGTGAAAAGTGAAAAGCGAAAGGGCGCGGGCTCCGTCTCCCTTTCACCGTTCACTTTTCACCCTTCACGCTGTTCCGGCTGCACCTCTCTATGCTGCTGGCGCTGCTCGCCTCCACCTCTTGCCGACCACCACCAGGCCCCATCCGAAGCCGAGCACGGGCACCACGAAGCCAAGTGAAGCGATGGCGCCTGCGAGAACGCCCACGAAGTTGCGCCAGGCCGCGCGGAATGCCTCCACGATGGGACCGGGGCCGTGGGTCGCGACGATCGGTACCGGCTCGTGGAGGCTGACCGAGAGGGTGCTCAGCTGCGCGCTGGTCTTGAGGTAGCGCAGCCGACCCTCCATCCGCTCGATCTCCTCCCGCACCCGGGCCAGCTCGCGCTCGACCGAGAGCACGTCCTGCAACTTGCCAGTCCGGGTTCGCAGCAGCTCCACCAGGCGATCCTCCAGTCGGCGCCCATTGCCGACGCGAGCGGTCAGGTCCACGAACTCCTCGCTCACGTCCTCCGCGCCGACATTGACGAACTCCAGCCGGCCGATCGGTTGCAGTCCTTCGGTCAGCTCGTCGAATCGGAGGGACGGTACCTTCAGCTCGAGCGTGGCTTGCCGGAGCTGGTTGCGACCGCTCTGCACCGAGGCATCGGCCACGAAGCCCCCGGCGCGCTGGACGATCCGCCGCAGCTCGGCCATCGCGGTCTCGAGCGAGTCCACTTCGATGCTCGCCTGGCCGGTGCGAACGATCAGGCGGGTGGCGGGGTCGAATTCGAACGGGCGGGACCACTGCTCTTGGGCCGGGGCCGCTGCGGGAGCGGCCTGTCGCTCGCCGACCGACCCGATGGATATGGCCTCGGCCTCGTCCCTGGCCGCGTTCGAGGGCCGACCGACCGCGTCGACAGCCTTGGCGGATGACTCGGGAATCGTCGCCGGGCCGCTCGCACGCCGTCAGGAGAACCGCCTGCAACAGGCCCACCACCATCGTCTGGACTCGCATGTCACCTCCTCGGGGAGCACAGGAGATGCGGAGGGCAGGGGGGCTTGCACAGTGCATCGGATGGCACGGCCTCTGGCGCGCTACTCGTGCCGCAGCGCCTCCACCGGATCCATCCGGGCGGCACGGTTGGCCGGAAGCAGCCCGAACACCAGTCCGATCGCGACGCTCACACCGCACGCCAGCACGATGCTCCACAGGGGCACGGCGGAGTCGAGGCTCAGCGCGGCCTTGAGGAGGGCGCCCGCGCCCAGCCCGAGCAAGATCCCCAGAGCCCCGCCGACCAGCGTCAGCGTCGCGGCCTCCACCAGGAACTGCCACAGCACCTCGCGCCGCGTCGCTCCCGAGGCCTTCCGCAGCCCGATCTCCTTGGTCCGATCGCTGACCGAGACCATCATGATCGCCATCACGCCGATGCCGCCCACCAGGAGCGCCACGCTCGACAGCGCGACCATCGCGAGGAAGAAGTAGGAGGTGAACTTGCCGACCACATCGAGGATCTGGTCCTGGGTGATGAGGTCGAAGGTGTTGGGGTCGCCGGGTCGGAGGTTCCTCGCCCGGCGGAGCGCCACCGTCACCGCGTCCATCGCCGCTCCGACCTCCACGCCGGGTCGTCGGCTTGACCGCCATGAAGAGCGCGTTGGTCTCGTCGTATTGAAAGCTCTCCCGGGCGGTCGCGAAGGGCACCACGCCGCCCGTCGCCTGGCCCGGCGGCTCGAAGATGTTGGACGGCTTCTCGAAGATTCCGATCACCCGGAAGGAGACGCCTCCGACCCGGACCTGCGCGCCCAGCGGATCGAGCCGGCCGAACAGCCGGTCCGCCACCGCGCTCTCCAGCACGATGACCGGCTCGCCGGTCAGCTCGGCCCGGCTGAAGAAGCGGCCGCGGAGCAGCGTCCCGCCCTGGATCTCCATGTACCGGTCGTCGGCGCCGAAGATGATGACCTGCTGGGTCCGCACGCCCTGGTACTCCACCTTCTGGAAGACCTGCACCCAGATGCCGGCGTAGCGGATCTCCGGCAGGCGGCGGAGGGCCTCCGCGTCGCTGCGCTGGAGGACCGGCCGGATCCGCACCTCGTAGGGCAGACGGTCGGGATTGACCGGGGTCTGGGAGAAGTAGCGGATGACGTAGAACGTGGTCGGGCCCGGCGACCTCGATCGCGTTGAAGATCTGTCGCCGGATCCCCTGCACCAGCGACGCGACCGCCATCACCGTCGTCACCCCGATCACGACCCCGAGGATGGTGAGCGCCGAGCGCAGCTTGTTGGAGCGGATCGCGTCGAGGGCGATCGCCACCCCTTCGCCGATGTTGCGGAGAATCACCGAGCTCACTCCACCCGGAGCGCGGCGATCGGGTCGAGCCGCGAGGCCCGCGAGGCGGGATAGACCCCGAACAGCGTCCCGGCGCCGGTCCCCACGGCCAGCGCGAGCCCGACCGACCAGAGCGTGATCCGCGCGGGCAGCGGCGTGAAGGTCGAGACCGCCGAACGCCAGCGCCCATCCGGTCAGGACGCCCAGCGCCCCGCCGGCGGCAGTCAGCACCAGTGCCTCGACCAGGAACTGCCGCCGGATGTCGGCGCGCGTGGCGCCGAGCGACTTGCGGAGGCCGATCTCGCGGGTGCGCTCGTTCACCGTCATCAGCATGATGTTCATGATCACGATCCCGCCCACGACGATGCCGATCGCGACCACGGCCGGGATGGCGGTGAACAGCAGGCTGGTGAGCTGCTTCCAGAACGCCACGAACGCGTCGGCCTTGTCCACGGTGAAGTCGTTCTCCTCGCCCGGGCGCAGCCGGTGCGCGATCCGCATCGCCTCTTCGGCGCGCCGCATGCCCCCCTCGATGGCGTCCGCGCTCGGCATCTTGACCGAGACGACGGTCGTCTTCCGTCGGCCGTAGGCGGCTTCGAAGGTGCTGAACGGAAGGAGGACGAAGGCATCGAACGACTGGCCCAGGAGCCGTCCTTTGGGCGCGATCACCCCCTTGACGGTGCAGCTCGTGCCCGTCGAGCCGCACCCGCTCGCCCGACCGCCGCGAGCGGGTGGTCGAACAGCTTTTCCGCGATCTCGTGGCCGAGCGCCGCCACCGGCCGCCGCCCGCTCACATCCTGCTCGGTCAGCGGCGAGCCGGCGAGAAAGGTGTAGTCCTGCACCACCTGGTACGGCGGCCGTGATGCCGAAGATCGTCACGTTGATCACGTTGCGATCGCGGTAGGCGATTTCGCCCACCGGGGTGGGCCAGCCCGACTGGAGCGCCACCGCGACCGCATCGGGGACCGCCTGGGCGACGGTTTCGGCGTCCTGCGCCGTGACCAGCGGCCGCTTGGCGATCGCGCGGACCTGTTCGTCGTCCAGCAGACCGACCGAGATCGGCCCGCGGCGGACCTGGAACGTATTGGTGCCGATCATGCTCGCCGTCAGGGTGCCGCTCACGTACGAGTTCATCCCCTGAATGATCGCGACGACCACGATCAGGAAGGCGACGGAGACGAGGATGCCGAGCAGGGTGAAAAAGGATCGGAGCTTGCTGGTCCAGATCGCCTGGACCGCCAGGCGGAGGGCTTCGGTGAGGGGCATGCAGAAAGATAGAGGTAAGCCTGACCTACTCGTACCTCAGCGCCTCCACCGGATCGAGTTTGGACGCCTTGTTGGCGGGATAGAGCCCGAACAGCACCCCGGTCAGGATCGAGGCGACCACCGCAGCGACGACGGAGATGAGCGGCACGGAGGCCGGCACCGGCGTGAACGAGCGGACCCCCCAGGCAACCCCCGCGCCCAGGGCCATCCCGATGAGGCAACCGACCAGGGTGAGGGTCGCGGCCTCGACCAGGAACTGGAACATGATCTCGCCCCGGGTCGCTCCCAGCGCCTTCCGCACGCCGATCTCGCGGGTTCGCTCGGTCACCGAGATCATCATGATCGCCACCACGCCGACACCGCCCACCATGAGACCGACGCTCGAGAGGGCGATCATCGCGACGAAGAAGCCGGCGGTGATCTTGTTGAACGCGTCCAGCACCCGGTCCGAGGTGACCAGCGCGAAATTGTTGTCGTCGCCCGGCCGGAGGCCGCGCCGGCTCCGCAGCGCGGCGGTGACCTGATCCTGGGCCTCGGCGATGGTGGCGCTCTCGGTCGGGACCACGGCGATCTCCATCCACCCCGGCCAGTACTCCGCCACCTTGCGAAACGTGGTGTGGGGAATGGCGAGGCGGGGGTCGTCGGCGTCGCTGAAGAGCGAGGCGGCCTCGGCGTGCATGCCCACCACCTCGAACGGCAAGCCGTAGATCTTGATGCGCTTGCCGATGGGATCGAGGCCGGGAAAGAGCGACTCCGCCATCTTGTCGTTGATGACGACCACCCGGGCGCCGGCGGCATACTCGATCGCGGTAAAGTTGCGTCCGGCGAGAATGTCGCCGCCGTTGACCTGGGGCCAGGTCCAGCTGAATCCGGCGACCCTCACCCCGGTCAGGTTGGTGCTTCCATAGCTCACCGGCCCCTCGGCGTACTCCCCGACGTTGACGTCCCGCACCGCCGGCAGGCTCCGGATCAACTCGGCTTCCTCCACCGACAGCTCCGGCATCCTCCGCCAGGGGGACAACTCATCGGAGCCGTCGGAGATCTCCAGCCCACCTGAGAAGTAGCGCACGACGTAGAAGGTCTTGGGGCCGGCCGATTCCAGGATGCCGGTAATGCTGCGGTTGATCCCGGTGATGGCGGAGGCCATCGCGATCACGACGGTGACCCCGATGGCGACGCCGAGGATGGTGAGTGCCGCCCGGACCTTGTTGGAGCGCAGCGAGTCGAGCGCGATGCCCGCGCCCTCGATCATGCGGGAGAGCAGGGTGGCCGAGCGCGTCTTCATTCGGCTCTCAGCGCCACGATCGGATCGAGCCGTGACGCCCGGCTCGCGGGGTAGACACCGGCGACGATCCCCACGCTCACCCCCAGGAGCACCCCGACTGCCACCGACCAGGGCGCCACCGCGGCCGGCAGCGGAGTCAGCGCCTTGACCACGAACGCCAATGCAAGGCCCGAAGCCGATGCCCATCACCGCACCCGCGGCGGAGAGGGTGGCCGACTTCGACCACGAACTGCGCCAGGATGTCGCGCCGCCGGGCGCCCAGCGCCTTGCGGATCCCGATCTCGCGGGTGCGCTCGCTCACCGCCATCAGCATGATGTTCATGATGACGATGCCGCCCACCACCAGCGAGATCGCGACCAGACCCGGCAGGGCGAGAAAGAGGATCCGCGAGATCTTCTGCCACATGCCGAGCGCGCCCTCCGCGGTCTGGAAGTCGAAGTTGTTCTCCTCGGTGGGCTTGAGTTGCCGGCGGCTGCGCATCGCGGCCTCGGCCTCCGCCAGGGCCAGCTGCATCTGCGTCGGGTCGTCGGTGCTGACGATGAGCGCGTCCAGGATGTTGATGGGGCAGATGAGGCGCCGGGCCTGCGCGCTGAACGGCATGACCGCGAACTTGTCGAGCGAGATCCCGAAGAGGTTGCCCTGCTGGGCCACGACACCGATGATCCGGTATGGAAGACCGCCGATCTGCACCACCTTGCCGACCGGATCGACCCCGGGGAACAGCTTCTCGCGCCAGCTCGTGCCCGATCACCAGCACCGGCAGGGCAGTCCGGACCTCCTGCGCGGTGAACGCCCGGCCGGCCGACAACTCGTAGTTCCGGATCCCGAAATAGGTCTCCTCGGTGCCGACCAGATCGATGTCCTTGGCGACCTTGCCGTCGTAGTGCACCGAGACCCGGTCCTCGCAGAATTTGGCGAAGGTTGCGGGCGTGCGGATTCGCTCGCGCACGAAGTCGGCGTCCTGGTAGCTGACGCGGGGCCGGCGGCGCCAGGCGAGCCAGGTCTCCTGGGTCACGTGCCCCATGTTGATGCTCGGCCGCTGGCGCAGCTCGAAGGTGTTGGCGCCGACCAGGGTGTTGGCGAACCGGTCCACCATGTACCGGTTCATCCCCTGGACGATCGACACCACCGCGATCAGGAACGTCACCCCGATCAGCACGCCCACCAGGGAGAAGAAGCTCTTGAGCTTCTGCGCCCGGATGGTCCGGAGTGCGAGGCGGATGGCTTCGAGCAGGGGCATCAGGCCGCGGCCCCCTGGGTGACGCGATCGATCTCCACCTGGCCGTCCCGCAGCACCACGATCCGCGCCGCGCGCGCCGCGATGTCCGGCTCGTGGGTCACCATGATCACGGTCTGGCCCGCCGCGTGAAGGTCGGCGAACACCTCCATGATCTCCTCGCTGGTGACGCTGTCGAGATTCCCGGTCGGCTCGTCGGCCAGGAGGATGCTGGGCTGGTTGACCAGCGCCCGGGCGATGGCCACGCGCTGTCGCTGGCCCCCGGAGAGCTCGTTGGGGCGGTGGTCCATCCGATGGGCCAGGCCCACCCGGTCGAGCGCCGCCGCCGCGCGCTCCCGGCGCTCGCGCCCCCGCACGCCGGCGTAGACCAGCGGCAGCTCCACGTTGTGCAGCGCCGTGGCTCGGGGCAGCAGATTGAAGGTCTGGAACACGAACCCGATCTCCCGGTTGCGCACCCGCGCCAGCGCGTCGTCGGTGAGCCGGGAGACCTCCTCGCCGTTGAGCCAGTACTCGCCGGCGGTCGGGGTATCCAGGCAGCCGAGCAGGTTCATCATGGTGGACTTGCCGGAGCCCGATGGCCCCATGATGGCCACGTACTCGTTGCGATGGATGTCGAGCGTCACGCCGCGGAGCGCGAGGATGCAGCTCCGACCCCATGCGATACTCGCGCGTGAGATCGCGGATCCGGATGATGGCGCTCACGAGGCGGCCTGCTTGCGGGTCTCCTGCTTGGTGGTGTCCGCCGCGCGGACCTTGGCGCCGTCCTTGAGGTCGCGAATCGCCTGGTAGGTGCCGGCCACGATGGTCTCCCCGCCGCGAAGCCCCTCCACCACCTCGAAGTACTCGTCACCCGCGATCCCCACCTTGACCGGTCGGAAGGTGGCCACGCCGCTCCGGACCAGGAACACGCCCTCCTCTTCCCGCTCACCGGGTCGCCGCCGGGTCATGGTGTCCAGCGCCGGGTTGTTCTCGTTCGGGAGCCGCTCGTGGTCCCGAACCGTGAGCGCGATGATCGGAATGCTCAGTGAGTTGCCTCGCGTGTCGGTGACGATCCGGGCGGTGCAGCTCAAGTCCGGGCGGATGTCGCGCGGCGGGGTCTCGAGCGTGATCTCGACGTCGAAATCCACCGCGCGGTCGCTGGAGCCGGAGGCGGTCTCGGTGTTGGTCAGCTTGGCGCTCTGACTCACCTGGGTCACCCGGCCGACGAAGGCCGAGTCGGGATAGGCGTCGATCGTCACCTCCACCGAGTCGTTGTGGGTGAGACGCACGACGTCGGTCTCGTCCACCTGCACCTTCGCCAGTATCACGGAGAGATCGGCGATGGTGAGGAGCAGACCGGTTTCGCGCGAGAACGTGCCGGGCACCGCGACCTCGCCCTCCTCGACCGCCAGCCGGACCACCCGTCCCGCGATGGGAGAGACCAGGCGCGTCTTCGCCAGATTGTCCTTGGCCTCCTGAAGGCTCGCCCGCGACTGGTCGAGCTGCGCTCGGGTCGCCGAGTAGGTCGCCTCTGCTACGTCCAGCGCCGTCCGGGCTTCCTCGGCCGTGGCGGGCGCGATGAGATTGGGGCCCAGTCGGCTGAGCTCGTTGGCCCGTTTCCAGGCCCGCTCTGCCTGGTCGCGGTTGGCCCGGGTTTGCAGCAGGGTCGCCTGGGTGGACGAGACCACGCCCTCCGCCCGGGAGACCGCCGCCTGGTACTGGGCGGGGTCGATCTGCAGTAGGAACTGGCCCTTGGTCACCAGGTCGCCCTCCGCCACGGCGATCCGGATGATGCGGCCGGTGATGTCGGCGGAGATGTCCACCGAGGTCTGGGGCTCGATCTTCCCACTCGCGGTGACGGCGCTGACCAGGTCCCGGCGGCGCACCTGCTCCATCCGGACCTCGGTGCCGGCGTTCTTCTTCTTGTTCATGCTGTAGGCGATCCCCCCGCCCCCAGCCAGCGCCAGCACCCCGATGATCAGCCCGACCTTCATCCCACGCGACATGTGCGTTCCTCGTTAGCGAAGGGGTCGCCCGACGGCCGCTTCCAGCGCGGCGACGGCTTTGTGGTAATCGTATACCGCGTTCACGTAGTCGCCCTCGGCCCGCTGTACCGCATTCTGTGCGTCGGAGACCTCCAACGAGGTGCCGGCGCCGAGGCGGTAGCGGTCCTGCGCCAGCCGGAGCTGATCTCGCGCCGACCCGCGGTTGGCCTCCTGGACCGCGATCGCCTGGTAGGAGGTCTGCATGCCGAGGTATCGCGCGTGGACCTCGCTCCGGACCTGGAGCCGTCGGGCACGCACGTCCTCGTCGGCGTCCTGCTCCAGCGCCCTCGCCTGGGACACCCTGAGCGAGCGGGAGAAGCCGGTGAAGATGGGAAGCGAGATCGTCAGGTTGGCCCGGAACGGCTGGCCGGTATAGTCGAACGGAAAGACATTGTTGGCGTCCCGGATCTGTTGCGCCACCGGGTCGAGCAATGCGGTCCCCGAAGGGTTGAGCCCGAAGCTCCCGAAACAGTCCGGAGTCTGTCCGCCGAGATCCAGGGCGGTCCGCACCTGGTTGTCGTACTGGCAGCGGTCCGCATCCGACCGGGCGCTATTCAGCGTCTGGCCGATCAGCACGCCGTCGTCGGTGAATTCCTGGGTGAAGCCGCTCCATCCCGCCTGAACTGAGAGCGTCGGAAGGAACTCGGAACGCGCGGCCCGCACGTTCCAGGTGGAGGCATCCTGGCGGGCACGGAGGGAGCGGAGCAGGGGATTCTGCTCGTCCGCCATGGCGATCAGGTCGTCGAGCTGGAGCTGGGGCGGAGTCACCGGGAAGGAATCGCTCAGCCCGATCCGCTCGATGGCGACCGGGGGCTCCACACCCATGCGCCGCAGCAGCTCGAGCTTCGCCTCGTTCTCGAGCTGCGTCGCCCGGAGCAGCGCGACGTCCGACTGTCCTTTGACCACTTCGGCCTGGCGGACGTCGAGGAGGGTTGCCTGACCGACCTGAAAGCGTGCCTGCGCCAGCGTGAGGAAATCGACGTTGCGAACCACCTGCTGCCGGGCGACTCCCACCTGCGCGGAGGCCTGGAGCACATTCAAGTACTGGGTGGTGATATCGGCGCGGAGATTGACGCTGGCGCCGCTGATATCCTCGTCGGTGGCCTTCTGCAGCGCCTTCTGCTGTCCCGGACCGGAGAGCACCCGGCCATCCAGCTGCCAGTTCAGGCCAAGGCTGTACCCGGAAGTCAGCAGGGCGGAGGTCGGCTGAGTGAAGCCGCCGCCGAAATTGGTCTGACCCGAGCCGACGTATCCCAGGTCGCCGGCGACGCTGACCGTCGGGAGGAAGCTCGCCGTAGGCGTTTCTCACGCCCCACTTCGCCGGGGCCGCGTCGTTGAGGACCTGGCGATAAGCGGGGCTGTTCGCCCGCGCCTGGTCGACCGCCTCCTGGAGCGAGAGCGTCACGGCGGGGACCGGAGGACTCACAGTGGTGCTGTCCGCGCTCCGGGCGGACGTGGTGTCCTGTGCCCCTGCGGGTGTGGGGAGAAGGCACGCGACCGCAAGGAAACCGAGCCAGCGATTCATGGACTATGCCCTTTGTGCTGGGGACGTGACCGGGGCCAATACGGCAGCCTCGTCGCACGGGTTTCAGGTTGCGACGAAGGTCGGCTTCGAGGCTGTCGGCAAACGAGTTGTGAGGAGGAGCTATTCCGACCGCGAAATCACCGTACCCTGCGACGGCAGCTCCAGCCGCCGCAGCCCTCCCTCGGGACCCGTCAACAGCGTGCCGGCGATGTCCCCGGTGAGGGTGATGCGCTTCGTCTCTCCCTGGCCCGCGGTCTCGAGCCGGGCGGTGAACGAGGCGCGCTTGCCGGTGCGCGGAAAGATCGCTGTGAGTCTCTTGCCCGAGGGCGTCGCAAGATCGGCGACGGCGGAGTAGAGCGAATGCACCTGGTCGTCCAGCAGCACGACGTCGGGGCCTCCGGGCAACTCCCGCCCGGACTCGGACCCCGTCGCCACCGTCCGAACGATGAGCCGCGCGCCGGACCCTGCCGCCAATATCACCGTGGTGCCACCGGGGCTCTCGACGTCGAGCTGGAACTTCGCGATGGCGAATTCCGCGGTCCGCTCGAGAACGGCGGTCAGGCGTGTCGTGGGACCGACCGAAGGGTACCGGGCGGTCGCGCTCAATGTGGTCCCAGCCGCGCCGCGGCCACGACCGGCGACCAGGGTGTAGTCCTCCCGACCGATCTCCTTGCCATCCTGCTTAACGCTCAGGGTGACTGGAGCGTCGGCCTGTGCCAGCACAGGAGACGCCTGATATGCCAACAGGAGGAGAAGCGCCGCGGCGCGTAAGCCCATTCGGCTCACCTCAGGTGCCGGCCAGATGGCTGCTGATTCGATCGAGGATGAATTTATACAGGATCTCCCCCTTTTGGGCGGAGGCGAGGCTGGGATAGCCCACCGAGCCCGGTGACCCCTCGGGGAGCCGTCGGCTGTGCCCCGGGACGATAGCGCGCCAACATCTTGGGCGTCAGGGCGAAATCGAGTGCGAGGTCCATGCGGACCGCCTCGGGGGCGAGGTAGAGCAGGAGGGAAGTGTCCAGCTCGCCGCCCTGGATGGGTGCGCCCGGCTGATCCAGCAGCGGGCCGAAATCGAGGCTGAAGACGTCCAAGACCTGAACCGTGGCCCGCTCGGTGCGGATGGTGCTGAGCGCTTCCAGGTGCGCCTCGCTCGCCTGCGCGGTCAGGATCATGAACTCGCGGACGCCTGCCCCCTCCTCCCAGGACTCGATAAGTTCGTTCATGACACGATGCAACGTCCGGCGTCGCAGTGCGGCGCCCCCGGGGAAAGGCCGAGAGGTGGAGTGCACTCCGAACTCGACGGTGGGGGCCCGCAGTACGGTGAACGCGGCGGAGAGGTCGTCGGCGAGCCGCTCGACGATCATCGTGTCGCACCCGAGCGGCAGGTGCGGACCGTGTTGCTCCGTGGTGCCCACCGGCACGATCAGCACGGGCCGCTTGAGCAGCAGCTCCCCGATCGCGACCGGGGTCATCTCCTTCATCCGCCAGGGGCGTACGGCTTGAGTCATCGTCCGCCATGGTGGTTGTGGTCGACAGTGGCGGCCGGAGTGGCCGCAGCGGAGTGGCTGCGCCGGCCGTCGCTGCCCTGGGTTCTGGCCGCCGCGCTCGCCGCCGCCGTCTGCCTGGTGACGCTGGCTCCGCTTCGTGGCTGGCGGAGGCGCTGTCTCGCTCTGACCCTGCTGGGGCTGATCGCGGCGATCGCCGTCACGCAGGCACGCCTGACGGCGATCGAGACGGACTGGGGCCAGCAGCGCGAGCGGCGGGTAAAGGCCGCGTCCGAGCGGCTGTCGGGCGACCTCCATGCGGCGCTCCACCGCGCCGACAGGCTGGCCCAGTCGGCCCTGGGCGCGCCTCAGGACGACCGCGGCACCGCCCTCCGCCTCCTGCGACGTCTGGTGCCCACCCGTGGCGCCGAGATGAGCGTCACCCTGTTCGATCCGGAGGGAGACGTGTGGGCATGGGCCGGTCGCCACCGGCTCCCGCCCACCGCCGAAGGCGACTCCATCGGGTCACGGGCGACTGGATATTACGTGGTGCTCGAGGCGCGGCGCCACTCCGCCGAGGGACGCACCGCCGTGGCCGGTGTGCTGATCTGGGCCCACCCCGCCGTGCCCGACCGCTCCCGCAGCATGGCGGAGCTGTTCCGAGAGGGCACGGAGGTCGGACTCACGGTGTACCCGCCGGGATCGGCGCCGGACAGCGTGGATGTGTTCGATTACGTGGAGCCAACCACCGCCGGTTCGCGCCTGCTGTTCAGTGTCCAACCCGTTCCGCCTGAGCAGGGAACCGCCAAGCAGCGCGCCTACGCCAGTGGAAGCCGGATGGCCACGTGGCTCATCCTCCTCGCCCTGGGCCTCGCCCTATCACTGACAGTGCGGCCGGCCGAGCGGTTCGTCGTGCTCGGAGGCCTGCTGTGGCTCGCGGTCCGCTCGCCGGCCGGCGGCGCGCTGAACCTCCAGCCGTTTTTCTCCCCGGCGACCTTCTTTCGCCCGCTGCTGGGCCCGCTCTCGGGCTCGGCCGGCGCGCTCGCGCTGGCGGGCGCGCTGCTCACTATCGCCGGTGTCTGGCTCTGGCGCCGGCGGCTGCCGCGGCGCTGGTACGGGGTGGCCCTCGGGGCCGCGCTGCTCCTGGTTTCGCCCTACCTCATCAGCAGTCTCGGCCGTGGCATCACACCGCCGGCCGGCGGCGTCTCGGTCGGACTCTGGTTGAGCTGGCACCTGGCCATTCTGGTATCGGCCGCGGCACTCATCGTCCCCACCGCCGCACTCTTCCGAGGCTCGGGACCCCAGGATCCGTCGGCTCGGCGACTCGCGGCCGGCGTGGCGATCGCGGTGGCCGCCGCGGCGGTCGGGGTGCTGGTCTGGAGTCCCCGCGGTGGCTGGCCCGATTGGTACACCTTCCTCTGGACGCCCGCCCTTCTCCTGGTGGCGTTGCCCGCGCCCCGTTGGGCGACGATCAGCGGCATCGCCCTGGTTGCCGGGAGCTCGGCCGCGCTGGTGACATGGGGGGCCGAGCTCACCGGAAAGATCCAGGTCGCCAGGAGGGACATTGCGCGGCTCGGCGTCGAGCCGGACCCGCTCGCCGTCCCCCTGCTGGAGCGTTTCGGCGAACAGGTGTCGAGAGCCCCGCCCCCGACGAGCGCCTCCGAGATGTACGCGCTGTGGCAGGGCTCGGCGTTGGGGAACCAAAGCTATCCCGGGCATCTCGCCCTGTGGTCCCGCGCCGGCGGGCTGCTCGACGAGCTGCCGCTCGATTCGCTCGATCTCCCGCCTTCGTTGCTGTCCACGATGGTGCGTGAGCTCGGCGCCGATCAATCCCAGCGGGTCGCGCAGATCTCCCGCGTACCGGGAGTGCACTACGTCCTGCTGGTGCGGGTCAGCCCCGATGAGGTCATGACCGTCTCGGTCGGTCCCCGTTCGCAACTGGTGACGCCGGGGCGCGTCGGCAGGCTTCTGGAGAGGGGCAGAATCCAGTCGCCGCTGTACCGACTCACGCTGTCACCCCCGGCGGGCCCATCCACTCAACTGCCTCGCCCGCGGTGGCGACGGGAGGGTTGGGTCGTCCGCAACGAGTACCCGCTCCTGCTTCCCAGCGGCACCCGGGTGGTGCACGCCGCCGTTGACCTCCGGGGGCCGGTGCCGCTCTTCGTCCGCGGCATCCTCGTGGTACTGCTGGACGCTGCGGTCCTCGCCGCCCTCTGGTTCCTGGCCGAGCTGGTGGCGGGGGCCCCGCCGCCGAGGCCGAGGTGGAGGAGCCTCTCGCGCTCCTTCCGGATCCGGCTCGCGGCCACTCTCGGTGCGTTCTTCATCCTGCCCGCGGTAGGGTTCGCTGCTTGGAGCTTCACCCGCCTTGCCGATGAGGTGGAACGGAGCCGCGATCTGCTCATCGCGCAGACGCTGCGAGATGCCGCGATCACCGCGGGGGGATCGCTGAGCGGCGGCGGGCCCGGCGTCGCTGAGCGGCTCCGGGAGCTGAGCCGGCGGATCGACGCCGACCTCGCGTTGTATCAGGGCGGCCGCCTGGTCGGCACGAGCACGCAGGTGCTGGAGGACCTCGGCGTGATGCCGCAGCTGATGGATCCCGAGGCGTTCAGCGTGCTCGCGCTCGAGGGGGAGCTCGAGGTTACCCGGGACGGCTCGATTCCTCAGCTGCGAGAGCGGATCGGCTACCGGGTGGTCCAGCCGGGATTCCCGGCCGCGCTCGGCGTCCTCGCCACGCCTCAGCTGGCGGAGGATGCCTCCCTGGCGGTGCGGCGGCTCGACCTCGCGCTGGTGCTGCTTCTCGCCACGCTGGCCGGCGTGGGCGCCGCTCTCGCCGGCGCCGGGCGGGCGTCGCGCGCGCTGTCCCGCCCCGTGGCGGAGCTGCGGCGCTCGGCCCTGGCCCTGGGAAAAGGCGACGCGATGCCGCCGCGGTCCGGCGGCCCGCCGCTGGAATTCGAGCCGGTGTTCGGCGCCTTCGAGCGGATGGCTGCCGACGTCAGGTCCAGCCAGAACGCGCTGGAGGATGCCCGCAAGCGGACGGCGGCCGTGCTGGCGACGGTGGCGACCGGCGTCGTGGGGCTCGATCCCCAAGGGCGGGTCCTGATCGCAAACCCTCAGGCGGTGGACATCCTCGGCGCGAGCCTGCATGAGGGGGAGCCGTTCCTCGAGCGGCTCAGCTCCGAGTGGGCACCGCTCGCCGTGGTGGTCCACAGGTTTCTGCGGGATCCGGAGGCGGACTCGGCGGCGGAGCTGGAAGTGGGCGGCCGCCGACTCACCCTCCAGGTCACGCCCTTGGGGCTCGACGTCAGGGGTGTGGTGATCGCCATCAACGACGTCACCGACCTGTCGCGGGCCGAGCGGGTGCTGGCGTGGGGTGAGATGGCCCGGCAGGTAGCGCACGAGATCAAGAATCCGCTTACCCCCATGCGCTTGGGCATGCAACATCTGAGGCGGGTGTACCGCGACAGCCGGAGCGACTTCGATCGGACCCTGGAGGAGACCGCGCAACGGATGCTGGCGGAGATCGACCGGCTCGATACCATCGCACGCGCTTTCAGCCGATTCGGCGCGCCCGCCGGCGACGATCAACCCCTCGACCGGATCGACCTGAGCGTCGCTGTCGGCGAAGTGGTGCAGCTCTACCGGCTGGCGGAGGAGGGGTGCGAAGTGGAGCTGGTAACGGAGCCGCTCGCGTTCGGCGCGGCCCGCCCGGACGAGGTGAAGGAAGTCGTGGTGAACCTGCTGGAGAACGCGCGCAACGCCGGGGCGAGGCGGGTGGAGGTCCGGGTGGGGCCGCGGCGGATCAGAGTGTCGGACGACGGATCGGGGATCGAGCCCGATCTGCTGCCCCGGATCTTCGAGCCTAAGTTTTCGACTACGACCAGCGGCTCGGGCCTGGGACTGGCGATCGTCAAGCGGCTGGTGGAAAGCTGGGACGGGCGGATCGAAGTGGAAAGCGAGGTGGGTGGGGGAACGACGATTACGGTGAATCTACCGTGACCGCCCCGCCGCCTGCGCCGCCACTGCGGACGTGATGGTCTCCTGCTGCGACTCGGCGCTCCGCAGCAGCCGTAGCGCCGCCTGGAGCTGGCGATCGGCCCCGGCTTGGCGGCGGACCACCGATTCGGTGCCGAAGAGCTCCCGCGCGATCTCGTAGCCGAGTTGGTCGGCGACGTAGGCTGAGGCGTCCTCGTAGGTCTCCGGGCTCAGCGAGACCCCCTCCTCCACCAGCCGGAGGTACAGTCCTTCCCGCATCTCCGTCGTCACCTTGAACGCCTCGTCCGTGACGCCGCCCTGGGCGCGGAGCTCCGCCGCGTAGGTGCCGAGCACCCGGCGGAATCGCTCGAGGTCATCTCCCAGCGCCGAGTACAGCACCCGCTCACCGTCGGAGCGCAACGAGGAGCGCACGGTGAGGTCGGGAAGGATGCCGCTCTGGTCGGGGATCGGCCGTCCCGCCTGGGTGCGGAAGACCCTGGGCTCGAGGGACGGCGTGCGGTTGCCGGCCCCACCGACCGCCTGGACGGGCGCACGCTGGACCCACCGGCCGCTCGGCGTGAACCACTTCGCGGTGGTGAGCTTCAGCGCCACTTCCTCGCCCAGCGGGTAGGTGGTCTGGAGCACGCCCTTGCCGTAAGTCGGCGTGCCCACCAAGGCGGCGCGATCGTGATCCTGGAGCGCGCCCGCGATGACTTCGGCCGAGCTCGCCGTGCCCCGATTCACCAGCAGGACCAGCCGGATATCACCCCAATCGGCCGACTCTTCCGCGACATAGACCCGAGGTGTCTTGGCCGAGCGGCCCTGGCTCACGGCGACGGTGTCGCCCGGCTGGAGGAACAGCCCCGCCACCTTGACGCCCTCGCGGATGAGACCGCCCGGGTTGGAGCGCAGGTCCAGCACCAGGGCATTCATCCCGTCCATCTTCAGACGGTCCACCGCGGCCCGGAGCTCTTCGGCGGCCCGGTCGCTCATCCGGTGCAGCACCACGTATCCCACGCCGCCGTCCAGTAAGACGCCCGGCGATGCGGCCGGCACGTGGACGGCGGTTCGGGTGATCCGACGTACCACCGGCCGGTCCGATCCGAGGGGCCGCACCACCACCGTGACGGTGGGTCTGGCTCCGCCCCGGAGCGCATCCTCGACCCTCGCGTAGCTCCAACCCTCGGTGCTCTTGCCATCGACGCTCAGGACTTCGTCTCCGGGCCCCAACCCCCTCGTTTCTCCCAGGCCGGAACCCGATTCCGTCGGCCCTGCCTGGCCGCCCAGATCCAGCTTGGTCCCGGTCATCTGGCGCTGGTATTCCCGATAGTTCTCCCGAACCAGGAGCTCTGCGTAGGGATCGTTGAGGGAGGTCACCAGTGCGGCGGCAGCGCGCTGGTACAGGTCGCCCTCACCCAGCGAGTCGATGTAGTGGCGGTGGATCGTACCGACCACGTTCTCGAAGAGACGGGCCTGCTGATACACGCCGCCCTCGACCGACGGCTTGGCTCGGGTGAGCCACGCCCCGCTGAGGAAGGAGATCGCCACCACCGAAGTCAGCGCGACCCAACGCGCCCGGGAGAACTTCATCGCCACTGGCTCCCGCAGATTGCGTGGCAGACTGCCGGATGCAATCTCTGAGAAGGGATGTGGAACCGACGAGCAACCGCCAAAACTTGCAGCAAAAGAGGGGCCGCTAGGGCCGGGTTAACGACCCTGAGGGTTGAATGGATCGGCCACGAGGCTGGAATCCCGCCAGGTCTTGAGGGACGCGAGGTGGCAGGCCTTCACGAACGGCTCGGACGGATGCGAGCCCCGCTGGAGGAGTGCGTGGAGCATCTCGTGGCGGACCAGCCATTCCTCTCCGAGCGCGTTGGCGGGGAGATAGACCCGGTTGCCTTTCCGCATCCACCACCCGTGCGCGACCTCGGTACCGAGCGAGATGGCGCCGGAGGGGGAGTCCACCGCATAGAAGGTCACTTGCGACATGTCGCCCCGAAGGCCGGAGCATTCCTCCGTCTTGGTCCACCACGCCTGATACAGCTCGAGGGTCGGCACGGCCCAGGCGCGCTCTACCGGCGCGACAGGGGCCGCGCCGGCCTTGGGCATGGCGCAGGCGGCGACGAGGAATGGCAACACATGCCAGCGGGCGAAACGCATCATGGGGCTCCAGAACGGTTCTGCGATTTTCGGGTCCTTGGCTGCTCGCCGCCGGTACCCATCCGACGGCCCTTCACTCATACCTTGGCGGCACCTTCACTCTGCGGGCCAATGCTCTCTCGCATCAAATCCGCCGCCGTACTGGGCATCGACGCATTCCCGGTCGAAGTCGAGGTCGATATCAGCAACGGGCTGCCGTCGTTCTCCACCGTCGGTCTGCCCAATGGCGCGGTGAAGGAGGGCAGGGAGCGGGTCTCCGCGGCCCTCGCCAACGCCGGCTTTCACTTCCCATTGAGGCGGATAACGGTCAATCTGGCTCCCGCGGACATACGCAAGGATGGTTCCGCTCTGGATTTGCCGATCGCGCTGGGCCTCCTGCTGGCGAGCGGCCAGATCCCGGAAGCCAACCTCAAACACACCATGGTGTTGGGAGAGGTAGGCCTGGAGGGCGACCTGCGCCCGATCCGAGGGGCCCTGTCGATAGCTCTAGCCGCCCGGGCCTCTGGGTGCAACACATTGCTCTTGCCGGCGGACAACCTGTCCGAAGCCGCGGTCGTCCAGGATCTCGAGGTCCGGGGCGCCAGGACCCTGGCGGAGGTCTGCGCTCATCTCAGGGGCGACCAGCCGATCCCGGCCAGTCGCGTCGACTTGAACGCCCTTAGGTCCGGCGAGGTTCCGAATCCGGTGGACTTCGCCGACGTTCGGGGTCAGTCCGCCGCCAAGCGCGCGCTGGAAGTCGCCGCCGCCGGCGCTCACAACATCCTCCTGATCGGGCCGCCCGGCGCCGGGAAGACCATGCTCGCCAGGCGCCTCCCCACCATCCTGCCGACGATGACGCTGGAGGAGGCTCTCGAAACCACCCGGATCCACAGCGTCGCAGGCCTGCTGGCAGCAGGCCAGTCGCTGTGCGTGCTGCGGCCCTTTCGGGCGCCGCATCACACGGTCAGTGATGCCGGCCTGATCGGCGGCGGTTCGTCACCCCGGCCAGGCGAGGTCAGTCTCGCGCACGGGGGCGTCCTGTTCCTCGACGAGCTGCCGGAATTCCGGCGGAACGTGCTGGAGGTGTTGCGCCAACCGTTGGAAGACGGGACGGTCACCCTGAGCAGGGCGGCAATGAGCCTGACCTATCCCGCACGCATGATGCTGGCCGCGGCCATGAATCCGTGTCCCTGCGGCTACCTGGGCGACACGGTCCATTCCTGCCGCTGTGAGCCACTGGAGATCGAACGCTATCGATCTCGGGTCTCCGGCCCGCTGCTAGACCGGATCGACATCCACCTGGAGGTGCCGGCCGTCGCCTACCGAGATCTCATAGCCGGTCCGGGCGAGGAGCCCAGCGCCGCCATTAGAGCGCGAGTGGAACGGGCCCGCGAGATCCAGCGACAGCGCTTCCACGAACGTCCCGGCGTCCACGCCAACGCCCATATGAGCCCACGCGATCTCAGGCGCCTCTGCCGCACGAGCGGGCCGGTCGAGGGGCTGCTCCGCGACGCGGTCCAGCGCCTGGGCCTCTCGGCGCGGGCCTACCACCGCGTGCTCAAGATCGCCCGGACCATCGCCGATCTGGACGACTCCGCCGACCTGACGACGGCCCACGTCGGCGAAGCTGTGCAGTACCGGAGCCTGGACCGCCGGCGGGCGGCGGTGTGACACTCGGTTCGAGGTGGGAGGGGAACCCAACCGCACAAATTTGCATAATTGGCGGCCGGCGCACAACCTCCGGGGCGCCTCTTCGTCAGTGCGTCGACGGTACCGCCAGCCTGGCCTCCGCTACCATCACCGCCGAGCCTCCCACCCGAACGGCTGTGATTCTGCCGCCGTCGCGGTCACACTCGACGTGCAGCCGGCTGGGGCGCCCCATTTCGATGCCCTGATCGACGATCCAGCGCAACGTCCCGTTTCCCGGTGGCCGGGTCTCGGCCAGATAGCCGGCGAGCGCGGCCGCTGCCGCCCCAGTGGCCGGATCCTCCACGATGCCCATCTCCGGGGCGAACATCCGGGCGCGAACGTCGGCGCCGTTTCGCCCAGCGGTCTCCACCAAGGGATACAGGTGAGGCGCCCACCAGCCCGAGAACGATCGTTGCCAGACCGAGAGGTCCGGTCGGGCCCGGGCGAGCGCCCGTTCGTCGCGAAGCGGTACAAAGAAGAAAGGGAGACCGCACGACGCCGCGCGCGGCGAGAGGTCATCCCGTCTGATATCGTCGGGGTGCAGAGAGAGCACCGCCGCGACTTCCTCCACCGGCGGGGAAGGTGGTCCGAATTCCGGAAGCCGGGCCGCGGTGAGCTCGCAGTAGGTCGGGCGCCCGTTCTCCGCCTTGATCGTCACGGGGACGGGCCCGACTCCCTCCTCGAACACGACCGACGTGTCCGCACCAGCGAGCCGCACCGCCCCGATCGACGCCAGCACGAATGCCGTGCCCAGGGTCGGGTGCCCGGCAAACGGGAGCTCCGTTCCCGGTGTGAAGATTCGGAGCTTGCGGGTGTGAGTAGGGTCGTCGGCGGGAAATACGAACACCGTCTCAGAGAGGTTCAGCTCTCTGGCGATCGCCTGCATCCGCCGGGCATCGAGCGCGCCACCGGCGGGGAACACCGCAAGCTGATTGCCGCCGAACATCTCATGGGTGAAGACGTCCGCGGTGTAGAAAGGAATGCCGGAGATCATCGAGCTATCCCGAGGGTGAATGGTACAAGATAGCTCGTCTCGTCCCAGCTCAACCGCAGCACACCTCCGCCGTCCGAGGGCTCGATCGCGATGGTGAACTGGTCCACGGGCTCCGGCAGTGATTCCCGGATGAGCTCGAGGCGAGCTACGTCCTGGGCCGGGTCATACTCGGTGCCCCACCGTTCGGTCTGCCGGTTGACCATGAGTGTCGCGCCCCGAGGCGTGGGGATGCTCCAGAGACTATACCGGCCGGCGGGAATCGTCCGACCCCCAACCCTGAGCGCCGTGTCGGTGACGAGCTGAGTGGCGGCGTTGGCTCCGGTGCGCCACACCCGCCCCCAAGGAACCACGCCGCCGAAAATGACGCGGCCCCGCTTGCGGGGCCGGCCATAGTCCACCATCAGGTGGGCCGATCCGATTTCGGCCCGGACGGTGTCGCGCGGCGACAGCTGCCCCACCGGCCCCCCGGCCGTCTCCGCAGCGACGAAGGAACGCGCGAAGTGCTCCAGATCCGGCGCGCTCACCCGCTGGACCTCGACCTTCGCGGTGGTGGCTCGACCATCGAGTGTGAGCATGCGGCCTTCGTCGTCCAGCGTCACCACGGCAGGCGCGTCGAAGAACCCGACCACCACGGTGCCGTCATCCCTGCGCGCCACATAGGTGGGGTAGGCCTTGGACGCTCCGACGCCCACCCAGTCGAACTCGACGCTGTCCATTCCGGTGCGCCTGGCCTGGAGGATCGCCTGTTCCACCAGCGCGTGTGAGAAGGCCGCCAACGGCATGGACCCGGCCCGCGCGGCGACCTTGATCGTGCGCGTGCTGTCGCCCAGGGTCAACGAAACATCCGCCGTATCGCCCCGGAACCAGAGGCTGCCCCGGCTGGGAGTCGACGCCATGGGGCCCGGCGCCAGCGGGTTCATCCACAGACTGAAGCCGCGCACTTCGCCCCGCGAGTCGAGCGCAGCCGTGTAGGTGACGCGCCTGGCCGCTGGAACCCGGAGGATGATCTCGCTCTGCAGCGTCGTCGCTGAGCGCGAATACCGCTCGACGGCCAGCGTGTCGTCACCGAGGCAGACCACGAAGCCGCCGCGATCGACGTTTCCCTGTGCGACGAGCGGAGATGAGAGCACCGCGGCGGCCGCGACCGCGAGGGCGATGAACAGCTGGACGGGCATGGAGGCCTTACGACCGGCCTGGAAAACCGGTTTCCCCCTAGTCGTCGTGTGGCGGATGACGGCGCTCCCGCTTCGTGGCGGAGCGGCGGCGCTTGGCCTCCAGACGAGCCGCCTTTGCCGCGCGGCTGGGCCTGGTGCGCTTCCGCGGTTTCGCGACCACCAGCGCCGCGGCGACGACCTCGCACAGCCGCTCGGTGGCTGCCTCGCGGTTCCGCAATTGGCTGCGCGACTCGGAGGCGACGATCCGCAGCCGGCCATCGCCGTCGAGACGAGCCGCCAGCCGGTCGAGCAACAGGGCGCGCTGCGCCGCCGTCGGCGTCGGCGAGGTCCCGACATTCCACCACAGCTCGATGCGGGTGGACGAGGTGTTGACGTGCTGGCCGCCCGGGCCGCCGGAGCGCGTGGCCCGGTAGTCCAGCTCCGACACGGGGAGCAGCAGTTCAGGTGTGATCTCGAGGTAGCCGTCCGGCACGGGCAAAAATTAGCCGGGCCCAGGCGCCTTCGCTTCGCTCGGGGTGACAATTCGTTTACGTTTCTCCCCCATGACAGACCTCGATGTCCTGCGACGGCATCTGGCCGGGCTCGGCAAGGTGCTCCTCGGGTATTCCGGCGGGGTCGATTCCGCATTGCTCGCCGTGGTGGCGAACGAGACGCTCGGAGCCGGGAGGTTCCTGGCGGCGATCGGACGGAGTGCGTCGTATCCCGAGGTCCAGTGGCGCGCCGCTGTCGACCTGGCCGCCCAGTTCCACCTGCCGTTGCTCGAGTTGGACACCCGCGAGCTGGAAGATCCGCGATATCTCCGGAACGGCACGGACCGGTGTTACTTCTGCAAGTCCGAGCTGTGGAGCCGCCTGGTAGAAGTCGCCCGGCGGCGGGGCTTCGACACCGTGATCGACGGCACCAACGTCGACGACCTTGACGAGCATCGGCCGGGGCTGCGAGCAGGTCAGGAAGCAAACATCCGCTCCCCCCTGGCGGACCTGGGGTGGACCAAGGACGCGGTGCGAGCGGCCTCCCGGCAGCTGGGCCTGCCCACCTGGGATGCTCCCGCCGCGCCGTGTCTGTCGAGCCGAGTGCGCTACGGCCTGGAGATCAATGCCGAACGGTTGCGCCAGGTGGAGGAGGGCGAGGCATTCCTCCGCTCGTTGGGGGTCACCGGGGATCTGCGGGTTCGCCATCACGGGCGCCATGCGAGCGTGGAGGTCACCCAAGGCGAGATGACGCTCCTGAGGCCTCGCTGGAACGTCGTCAGTCGCTTCTTCGCGGAGCTCGGCTTCGACAGCGTGGAGCTCGACCCGCGGGGATATCGCCGGGGCCGGCTGCTCGCCCTGGCCCCCGACGGCGCGGCGTGATGCGTCTGTTCGCGGCCGTTCCGATCCCCGATCCTGCCCGGGGGGAGATCGCCGGCCTCCTCGTCCGGCTGCGCGAGCCGGGCTGGCCACTGCGGCTGGTACATGATCACGGGCTGCATTTGACGATGAAATTCTTCGGCGAGGTCCCACCGGGCAGGCTGGAGGTGATCGAGGAGGCGGTCCGCGGGGCGGTGCCGGGCACGGGTGCGCTGTCACTCCGCTTGGCGGAGATCGGGGCCTTCCCCAACTTGCGGCGACCGAGAATTATCTGGGTCGGCCTCGACGCGCCGCCGGCGCTGGAGCTGCTCCAGGACCGGCTGGAGCGCATGTCCGAGGCGATCGGCTTCGCGCCGGAGGGCGCGCCGTTCCGTCCTCATGTCACCCTTGCGCGTGTCCGTGAGGGACAGCGGCTCCCGCCGGGCGCCCTGGAGAGCCTGGCCGGAGCGTACGAACCGGTGCCGTTCCTCGCCTCCCAGCTGGTACTCTACGAAAGCGTGCTCGACCGCGTGGGTCCTCGCTACGAGCCGAGGCTCACCCTGGAGCTGGCTTCATGATGGGCTGCCTCACGGCGCCGTTCAAACTGCTCGGCTGCCTCGGACTGATCCTCGCCCTCGCGGTGGGATACATCTATCGCGACCGTCTGAAGCAGGAGGGTCGCCAGTTGATCGAGCGGATCCAGGGGGTCGTGCCGCCCTCCAGTGGGCGGCCGGGCGTCAGCTCGCTCGAGTCCGCCAAGGCCAAGGTGGACTCGCTCAACGGCTGGCGGGCCGACTCCGTCGTGCTCACCGCGTCGGAGTTCGCCTCACTGGTGGGGAGCGGTATGGATTCCGAGCTTCGCGGCCAGCTCGATTCGCTGAGCGTCGAGCTGCTGGAGGGCGAGATCCAGGTCAGCGCTCGGCTCCGAACCGACCGGTTGCCGCGTGAGGCGATGGGCCCGCTCGGGGGAGCACTGCGGCCGACGGAGCCGGTGCGCGCGGCCGGCCCGGTACGGGTAACGCGCCCCGGCGTCGGCGAGTGGAGCGTCCGGTCGTTCCGCATCGGCGAGTTCCCGGTGCCGGACGAGATGGTGCCCGACCTCGTGGGCTTGGCGCTGGGCGACCCCAAGAGGAAAACGGTGCCGGTCAAGGTTCCGGCGGGGATCAGGGCGATCCGGGTCCGGCCTGACGGCGCCACTCTCTACGGAGCGAAGCGCTCATGAGCCACCGGGTGCTGATCGTGGACGACGAGCAGGGAATCCGCCAGGCGCTCAAGCAGGTCCTTGAGTACGAGGACCTCGAGGTACGCGTCGCCGCCTCGGGCGGCGAGGCGATCACCCTCTATACCGAGTTCCGCCCCCACCTGGTCTTCCTCGACGTGAAGATGGCTGGACTCGACGGGCTGGAGACCCTCACCAGGCTGCGCGACCTCGACGCGGGTCCCCAGATCGTGATGATCTCGGGACACGGGACGATCGCTACCGCCGTCGAGGCCACCCAGCGCGGCGCGTTCGATTTTCTGGAGAAGCCACTCGACACCGACCGCCTCCTGCTGACGGTCCGGAACGCACTGGCCCACGCCGAGCTGGTGGGCGAGAACGCGCGGCTGCGGGAGGCGGCGGAAAGCCGTTATCAGATGGTGGGCACGAGCGCGGCCCTCGAGCAGGTGCGCGAGCTGGTGGCGAAGGTCGGCCCCACCGCCGCCCGAGTCCTCATCACCGGCGAGAACGGGACCGGCAAGGAGCTGGTTGCGCGCGCGCTGCACGAGGCCTCGCCCCGACGCGACCAGGCGTTCGTCGAGGTCAACTGCGCGGCCATTCCCTCCGAGCTGATCGAGAGCGAGTTGTTCGGCCACATGAAGGGCTCGTTCACCGGCGCGTTCGCCGACCGGGCGGGGAAGTTCGAGCAGGCCGACGGCGGGACGCTCTTTCTGGACGAGGTGGGCGATATGTCGCTCCCCGCCCAGTCCAAGCTGCTCCGCGTGCTGCAAGAAGGCGTGGTCACCCGAATCGGAGGCTCCAAGTCGATCCAGGTGGACGTGCGCGTGCTCGCCGCGACCAACAAGGACCTCGAATCGGAGATCGCGGAGGGACGGTTTCGGGAGGACCTGCTCTACCGGCTGAACGTGGTGCCGATCGAGGTGCCGGCCCTGCGCGAGCGGCTGGAGGACGTTCCCGCGCTGGTGGGGCACTTCGCCGAGCAGCTGGCCTCCAGCGCCGGGGTTCCGGGCAAGAAGTTCTCCGAGGACGCGGTGCGGCGGCTCCAGTCGAGGCCCTGGCCCGGAAACATCCGCGAGCTCCGAAACGCCGTCGAGCGGGCCTTGATCCTGGCCTCCGGAAAGGTGGTGGCTCCGGTGGACATCGACCGGCTGCTCCCCGGCGCCGACGGCTCGGGCGGTCTCTCCAGCGCCCCCGGCGGCACCCAGACGTTCGAGACCTTCAAGCAGGAAGCGGAGAAGAACTTCCTGATCCAGAAGCTGCGGGAGCACGACTGGAACGTGTCGGAGACCGCGCGCGCGCTGAAGATGCCGCGGTCCAACCTGTACAAGAAGATCGAGCGATACGGCCTCAGCCGGGAGCCGGCATGACCGAGCAGCCACGTGATTGGGACAGGGAGCTGGCCGACATCGATCGGGTGATCGACAAGACGCCGCCCCCGGCAGGCATGCCGGCCAGGCTGCCGTCTCCCGGAGGACCGCCGGCCACCACGGGGTTCGTCCCGAAAGGCTCGGTCGCCATGACCTGGTTCTGGGCCGTGCTGGCGCTGCTGCTCGCCGTGGCGTTGCCGCTCTGGCCCTACGGCAAGGAGTGCGGCCTTCAGCTGTTCTTCTATCTCGGTGCCGCTTCGCTCGCCCTGCTCGCGGGTGCGGCCGGCGCGGTCTCCAGCTGGGCCACACGGCGGGGCTTGGCGCACGTCCTCTCACTGTCGGTCGTGGTTTGGGCCGGTGCCCTGGGCGCGCGCGAGATCCTGCCCCGCACCGGGTACGCCGCTCAGTCGAAGCCATGGCTCTGCCCGACGCAGCCAGAACCGGCACCCGCGCCGGCCCCCTCGGCCGCACCGGCCCCCCCGGCGGCCGGGCCCTAGGCTCGCGCCTTCACTCTTACTCTTCCACCTCAGACATGGCCAAGACCTTCAAGAACTTTGTCGGCGGCGAGTGGGTCGCCCCCAGCACCGGCGCGCACTTCGAAAACCGCAACCCGGCCAACACCGACGACCTGATCGGCCGGTTTCCCGACTCCGACCGGCGCGACGTCGATGCCGCGGTGCGGTCGGCCAAGCGCGGGTTTGCGATCTGGTCCCGAACTCCTGCGCCGGTCCGCGGGGACGTGCTGCGTCGGGTGGGCGATCTGCTGGTCGAGCGGAAAGACGCGATCGCCGACGCCATGACTCGCGAGATGGGGAAGGTACTCGCGGAGACGGGGGGCGACGTCCAGGAGGGCATCGACACCGCGTACTATGCGGCCACGGAAGGCCGGCGGCTCTTCGGGCACGTGGTGCCCTCGGAGCTTCGGTCCAAGTGGGCGATGAACTACCGGCGTCCCATCGGGGTCGTCGGCCTCATCACTCCCTTCAACTTCCCGCTGGCGATTCCGACCTGGAAGATGTTCCCCGCGCTGGTCTGTGGGAACGCAGTGATCATCAAGCCATCGGAGGACGTGCCCCACACGGTCCACCTTCTGGTGGAGATCCTGCTCGAGGCCGGGCTGCCGCCCGAGGTGATCCAGCTGGTGCACGGGAGGGGAGAGACGGTGGGCAAGGCGATCGTCGAGCACCCCGACGTGCCGGTCATCTCGTTCACCGGCTCCACCGAGACCGGCTCGCTCATCGGCGAGACCTGCGGGCGCATGCACAAGCGGCTCTCGCTGGAGATGGGCGGGAAGAACGCGATGATCGTGATGGACGACGCCGACCTCGACCTCGCGCTCGAGGGCGTGCTATGGGGCGCGTTCGGCACCACCGGCCAGCGATGCACCGCGACCAGCCGGCTCATCCTCCACCGCAAGATTCACGACCGCTTCCTGCGCCGGCTGGGCGACGCCGCGGAAGGGCTCCGCCTGGGCGACGGGCGGCAGGACAAGACCGACGTCGGTCCGCTGATCCACGAGGCGTCGAGGGACAAGGTGGAGCGGTACGTGGAGATCGGGCGGGAAGAAGGCGCCGATCTCGTGCTCGGCGGCAAGGCGCCCGGCGGCCGGCTCGCGGACGGCTGGTTCTACCGTCCTACGATCTTCGCCGGAGTGCGCCCCCGGAGCCGGCTGGAGCAGGAGGAGATCTTCGGCCCGGTACTGAGCGTGATCCGGGTGGGCTCCTTCGACGAGGCGGTGAAGGTAAACAACGACGTGCGCTACGGCCTTTCCAGCTCGATCTACACGGCCGACGTGGAGCTCGCGTTCCGGGCGATGCAGGATCTCGACAACGGCATCACCTATGTGAACGCGCCGACCATCGGCGCCGAAGCCCATCTGCCGTTCGGGGGGGTGAAGGCGACTGGGAACGGACACCGCGAGGGGGGATGGGAGGTCTACGAGTTCTATTCCGAGACGAAGGTGTGCTACGTGGACTATTCGGGAAAGCTGCAGCGGGCGCAGATCGACGCGGTGCAGTTGTGAGACAAGCTGCAGCCCGGGGGTCACCATCGAGGTGACCGCTCGTCGCGTCCATTGCGCTCTCCCAATCGGGCGAGTAAGGTTCCCTCAAGCATCCCAATCGCGGTCCGCCGGGCGTCATCATGGGGACCTTCGTTTCGAAGTCGCTTGTCGAGTCGCTCCCCATGTCCAGTACGAGGTCGAGTCGCATGCGTCCAATGCAGGTCGGTTCCGGCAGGCGAGGCCCGTCGTTCGACGAGGGATCGCTCGACCAGTACCTTCGTGAGATCAGCAAGTACCCGCTGATTCCCCAGGAGGAGGAAGTCAACCTGGCGCAGCGCATCCGCACGGGAGAAGGTGAGGCGCTGGACAAGCTGGTCCGCAGCAATCTCCGCTTCGTCGTATCGGTCGCCAAGAAATATCAGAACCAGGGCGTGTCGCTCGCCGACCTGATCAACGAGGGCAACCTCGGATTGATCCGTGCGGCCCACAAGTTCGACGAGACCAAGGGCATCAAGTTCATCTCGTACGCCGTGTGGTGGATTCGTCAGGCGATCCTCCAGGCACTGGCGGAGCAGAGCCGGATCGTGCGGGTGCCGCTCAACCGGGCGGGCACGCTCCACCGCATCGGCAAGCGCTCCTCCGCGCTGCTTCAGGAGCTGGGGCGGGAGCCGACACCGTCGGAGATCGCGGAGGGGATGGATATCTCGATGGAAGAGGTCCAGAAGACCCTCTCCATCTCCCAGAACCATCTCTCGCTCGACGCGCCGCTCACTCCCGGCGAAGACAACAAGCTCCTCGACTACTTGCCCGATACCCAGAACCCGGGGCCCGACTCCGAGACCTTCGAGCACGCCCTTACCGAGTCCATCGAGGAAGTGCTCTCGACCCTCAAGGAGCGGGAGGCCAAGATCCTGCGGCTGTACTTCGGGCTCGACGGCCCCGAGCCGATGACCCTGGAGGAGATCGGGAGCCTGCTCGGCATCACCCGCGAGCGGGTTCGGCAGATCAAGGAAAAGGCCCTCAGCCGGCTCCGACACGTCAGCCGGGCCAGGGCGCTGGAGAGCTTCCTGGCGTAGGGAGCTCCCGCCGAGGGTCCATCAGGGGTGTTCACCGGCATGTCTGGATCGCCGGCCGGGCACCCCTGATCACTGATCGTCCACCGCGGCTTGCCCACCCGAGGCCGCGGGGTAATCCTTCTGTCCCAACGCCGCTCTCACACCCGATCCACCACCGAACCATGGCCAGCAACTCCTCCTTCGATATCTCCACAGGCGCCGACCTCCAGGAGGTCGACAACGCGGTAAACCAGGCCCTCAAGGAGATCGCCCAGCGATACGACTTCAAGGGGACCCACTGCACCATCGAGTTCGACCGGCCCAAAGCGGAGATCCGTCTCGCGGCGGACGACGAGTTCCGGATGGAGGCGCTGCTCGACGTTCTGCAGACCCGGATGATCAAGCGCGGGGTCCCGGTGAAGAACCTGAAGGTCGGCGACCTGGTGCAGGGAACGGGGCAGTCGGTGCGCCGCACCGTGAGTCTTACCCAGGGAATCCCGCAGGACGCCGCGAAGAAGATCGTCAAGGCCGTGAAAGACGGCGGCTTCAAGAAGACGCAGGCATCCATCCAGGGCGACGAGATCCGGGTGACCAGCCCGTCGAAGGACGAGCTGCAGTCCGTCATCTCGCTGCTGCGAGGTGGCGACTTCGGGATCGAGCTCAAGTTTGGCAACTACCGCGGCTGAACGCCGCGTCCTCGCGGGCGTGGCGCTGGCCGTGGCGGCGGGGCTCGCGGCGCTGGGCAGCTGCACTCCCGCGGGTCCGCCGACGGAACAGCCGGCTCCCGAGCTCGACCCGCTGCGACCGGCCGACCGGGCGGCGGAGCGAGCCACCGAGCCGGGTGAGCCCCAGCTGCGGATCGGTCTGGCGGTGGGCTTGCCCTCGGCGAGGGTCGCTGGCAGCGGCGACCTGGTGGTGACCGATCCGAGCGGCGCGCGGCTGGCGGTGATCCCCGCGGGCGAACAGTGGCGGGTAGTTCCCTCCGGCGTCGGGGTGACGGTTCAGCCTCCCGGCCGAATCGGGTCCACCTCCTCGGACATGATCGCGGTGATCGCCTCCGATCCTTCCCGGATGGTGGCGATAAACGGGCGGACCTACCGCGGCATCGTCGAGATCGTGCGAGATACCGCCGGCATCACGCTGGTCAACCGGCTTCCCCTCGAGTCCTACCTGCTGGGCGTCGTCTCCGCCGAGATGGGGCGGCGGAACCTGGCGGAATTCGAGGCGCTCAAGGCCCAGGCGGTCGTCTCTCGGACCTATGCGTTACGGAATCTCCGGCGCCGCGCCGCTCTCGGGTTCGATCTGCACGCGGGTGTCGCAGACCAAGTGTACGCCGGAACCGGCGCGGAGACCCCGGAAGGATTGGAAGCCGTGCGATCGACCCGCGGCATGGTACTCACCTACCAGGGATCGCCGATCGACGCTTTCTATTATTCGACCTGCGGCGGGCAGACCGCCGACGGGGTTGAGGCGTTCCGCGCCGCCTCGCGACCGTACCTGCGATCGTTCCCCGACGTGGACGAGACCGGCGCCGCCTTCTGCCGGCACTCTCCCCGGTATCGCTGGCGGGAAGAATGGACCGGTGATGCTCTCCGATCCACGCTCCAGCGCACGCTTCCCGCGGCGACCGGCGTTCCGGTGGACCGGGTAGGCGAGGTCCGAGACGTCTGGGTGGCGCAACGGACCGGTTCGGGTCGAGTCGCCCGGCTCGCGATCACGCTCCGGTCGAACCAGGTGATGGTGGATGGCCCCGTCGTCCGCCAAGTCCTCCGTCCCGCTTCCGGCGAGCTGCTCCGGAGCGCCGCATTCACACTCACTGCGACCGGCGCGGGCAGCGGGATCACCCGGCTGGTGGCGGAGGGCCGTGGGGCAGGGCACGGCGTGGGGCTTTGTCAGTGGGGGGCCGTCGGGCGCTCTCGCGCCGGCCACGACTTCCAGCGCATCCTCGCGGCGTACTATCCGGGCGCCGCGCTCCAGCGGGTCTACTGAGGAGGTCGGCATGACCGCCAGCCGGTCCGGCAGCGAGCGGCTCAAGGTCGGGATCATCGGTGGGGGCGCGATCACCCAAGTCGCCCACCTGCCGGTGCTGAAGAAGCTCAAGACCATCGAAGTCCACGCGATCTGCGATACCGATCTGCCGAAGGCCCGGGCGTTGGCCGATCGGTTCGCGGTAAAGGACGCGTTCGACGACATCGAGGACCTGCTTCGCTTCGAAACGCTCGACGCCGTGGTGATCTGCTCTCCGAATCACCTGCACGAGTCGCACATCCTCGCGGCGCTCTCCGCGAACCTTCACGTGCTCGTGGAGAAGCCGCTGGCGATGTCGGCGGCGAGCGCCAACCGGATCATCCGCGCCGTGGAGAAGCGGGACCGGGTCGTGATGGTCGGGATGAACCACCGCTACCGGCCGGACGTCCAGATCGTCCGCAGCTTCATCCAGAGTGGCGAGCTCGGCACGATCGAAAGCGTTCGCGGGAGCTGGCACATCTTCCGGCCCAGCCGTGCCCAGCTCGGATGGCGGCAGAAGCGCGACCAGGCGGGCGGCGGTGCGATGCTCGATTTGGGACTCTCGATCCTGGATCTCGGCCTCTGGCTGGGAGGAAGCCCAGCCCCGATCCGGGTGAGCGCGAGCCTGGATGTCAGCGGCAAGGAACGGGCGGTCGAGCAGTCGGGCAGCGCCTTCGTGGTCTGCCAGAACGGAATGTCGCTCTTCGTCGACGTGACCTGGCACCACCTCGGCGAAGGCGAGCGGTTCGGCGTCGGCCTGCGCGGCAGCAAGGGCACCGCCGCGATCAACCCGCTCACGGTGTGGAAGGAGCTGCACGGGGTGCCGATGGACGTATCGCCCACGGGGTCGGGAAGCCGGGAGAACGCCTTCACCGCGTCGTATCGGGCGGAGTGGGCCCACTTCGAGGCGGCTCTCGCCGGTGAAGCGAAGGTTCCGTCACTGCAGGACCACCTGGTGCTGCACAAGGTGGTGGACGCGATCTACCGCTCGGCGCAGGATGGGCGAGACGTGGAGCTGTGAGGCGGTTTCGCTGGATTGGAGTGTTGCTGGCCGCGACGACCGCCTCCTGCCTGAATTTGTCCGTCGCGGAGTGCCAGTCCACGGCCTCGCGGCCCAAGGGCCCGGCAGGCTCCGAGCTCCGGGTCTATCTCATGACCATGGGGCCGGGCGCCGCCGTCTGGGAGCGGTTCGGACATAACGCGATCTGGATCGACGACCCCGCGGTTCAACCCGACACCGCGTACAACTACGGCCTCTTCGATTTCCGGCAGGAGAATTTCCTGCTTCGCTTCATTCGCGGGCAGATGTGGTACTGGATGGCGGGCTTTCCCGCCGAGCCGTACGCCGCGACGTACGTGCGAGACAATCGCTCCATCTGGCTGCAGGAGCTGAACCTCACGCCGCGCGCCCGTCTCGAGCTCCGCGACTTTCTCCGCTGGAACGAGCGCCCCGAGAACAAGTTCTACCACTACGACTACTACGACGACAACTGCTCGACCCGGGTGCGCGACGCTATCGACCGCGTGCTCGGCGGAGCCATCGAGGCGAAGACCGACACGCTTCCCACCGGTACGACCTATCGCTTCCACACCCAGCGGCTCACCGCCAACGATCCGCTGGTCTACACCGGGCTCCTCCTTGCGCTCGGCCCGCGGGTGGACCGCCCCATATCGGCGTGGGAGGAAATGTTCCTGCCCATGGCGCTGCGCGAGCATGTTCGCCAGGTGACTGTGGCCGGCCCGAACGGGGCGCAGGTACCGCTGGTGGCGAGCGAGCGCACTCTCTTCGAATCCACCGCCGCCCCGCCACCTGACCGGCCCCCGTCGTGGGTCAAATGGTACCTGCTGGTGGGCGCGGCGGTGGGCGCTCTCGCGGCTGCTTTCGGTGGTTTGGCGGGGCGTCGTCCGGCCGGACGCCTGGGGCTGGGTGTGGTGGCGGTGTCGTGGGGAACAGTCGCGGGCGTGGCGGGGGTAATCCTGGCCGGGCTCTGGGGCTTTACCGATCACGCCATGGCCTACCGCAACGAGAATCTCTTCCAGGTGAATCCGCTGGCGCTGCCGCTCGCGGTGCTGGTCCCGTTGGGGCTGGCTAAATCCGGGCGGGCCATGCGGTGGGCCGGCGCGCTCGTCGTCGGGCTCGCCGCGCTATCCCTGCTGGGATTCCTGCTCCAGGCATTGCCTGGCGTCGATCAGGTGAATGGGGAAGTCATTGCCTTGGCGCTTCCCATCCACCTGGGGTTGGCTGTGGGATTGCGGCGCGCTCGGCAGGGCTCGCCACCTCACAGCGGAAACTCCATGCCCTCCGCCGCCGCCTCGACCTGAAGGCTACCCGCCGTTCGCAGTGCGTGGGCCCGAGTATCCTCGAGCAACCGGTCGAGGGCGTCGTCATCGTGCTCGGGCTCGTGATGGAAGAGAATCAGCCGGCGAACCCCCGCCTCGGCCGCGAGGGCGACCGCCTGGCGCGGCGTCGAGTGCCCCCAGCCGCATCGCGCCTGGATGATCTGCTCGGGATACATCGCGTCGTGGATCAGGGTGTCGGTTCCAGACAGGAACTGGACCAGGCGCGAGCGCCAGTCCGCGCGCACCGGATACCCGGCGCCGTCGCCCAGCTCGTTGTCGGTCAGGTAGGCGATCTCGCGGCCGCCCGAGGCGGTCGCCAGCCGGTAGCCCAGCGTGGTGCCCGGATGACGCAGGCGAAAGGCGCGCACCACGAAGTCGGGCAGGCTCACCTCGCCCTCCGTGATCTCCTGCACCTGGATCGCCGCGGCCAACGCCGTCAGGGGTACGGGAAACACCATCGGGTCCATCTGCCGGCGCAGGATCTCCTCGAGCGCGACGCCCTCCTGCGCGGCGCCGTAGATGCAGAAGGAGTTCCCCGGCGCGCTGAGCGGCTTGAAGAACGGCAGGCCCTGAATGTGATCCCAGTGGGTGTGCGAGAGCAGGATATCGGCCGAGATCGTCCCTGTCCGACCGGCCATCAGCTCGTGACCCAGCGGTCGCAGGCCGCTGCCGGCGTCCAGGATCACGAGGCGGCCGTCCGGCCCCGAGACGCTGACGCAAGCCGTGTTGCCGCCGTAGCGAGCCGTCTGCGGTCCGGGGGTGGGGATGGAGCCGCGGGTGCCCCAGAATTTCAATCTATAAGTCACGAGAGGAGCCCCGGAACGGGAAGGGACATCCTCGAACGTTTCCCGTCCCGGCCACCCGCGGCTACGGCCACAATCACCGGCCGCTCGTGACTGTGCTCACGCCCGCCGGGCCGCGAGCATGAGCGAGCGGCGGTCTCGAAGCGTTATGTCCTTGCGGGTGACCGCGATGATGCCTCGCTCGACCAGGTTCCGCATAGTGCGGGACACGGTCTCCCGGCTCGAGCCGATCATCTGCGCGATGGTGTGGTGGGTGAGCTTTCTGGTGATGTGGTCTCCGCCTTCGTCGTCGGCCATGCGGAGCAGGAGGTGGGCGACACGGCCGTTGACGTCGAGCAGGACCAGGCTGCCGATCTTCTCGTCCGCGCGGCGGAGCCGGCGGGAGATCTCCTTGAGGAGAGAGATCGCCACCTCCGGCGAATGGCGGAGCCGGGCGTGGAAGTCCTCCCGGCGGAGGACGAGGAGGCTGGAGTCCTCCATCGCGATCACGTGGGCCGATCTCGGCTCCTCGTCAATGACCGCCATCTCGCCGAAAAAGCTGCCTTCCCCGAGAACCGATAGAATGACCTCGCGGCCGTCCTCGGCGATCAACACGACCTTCACTTGGCCGGCGGCGACAAGAAATAGCGCGTCGCCCGGGTCGTCCTCGAAGACGATCACACTCCCCTTGGGATAACTGCGCTCGCGGGTCAGCTCGGCGAAGGCCGCCAGGTCGGCCTCACCAAGGCCGGAGAAGAGCGGGACTTTGCGTAGGACCTCGGTCGGGGACAGCGGCACGGGGCGCCTCTCGGAAGCGGAAGTGGTTGGCGATAGCATACTTGCGCATGGTAGGCATGTCAACGGACGCGGAGGGGCGGCGATGGGGCGGCAGGTGAGTCGCTTCGAACGCCCGGTCGCAGGGGGCCATCGGCCCCTATCCTCCGGTCTCACGCCGGTCTAGATTTCGCGGCTAACCGAGAACAGGAGTTGGCAGTGAAGGCCGATCTTCATCCCCCGTACCGCACGCTTACCGCCGTGTGCGCCTGCGGAAACCAGTTCCAGACGCGGTCGACCTCGGCTTCCATTCACGTGGAAGTCTGCGCCCAGTGCCATCCGTATTTCACCGGCAAGCAGCGCTTGGTGGACACGGCCGGCCGGGTGGACCGCTTCCGGCGCAAGTACCAGAGCGAGCCGGCGGCCGCGGCGCCCAAGGCGTAACGCGTGGAGGGCAGGCTCCGCCAGGCTCTGTTGCGGGCGGAGGAGGTCGGCAAAGCCCTCGCCGACCCACTCATCGCCCGGGACCCCGCACAGCTCAGGTCGCTCGGGCGCGAGCACACGCGGCTCGCGCCCGTGGTGCGTCTGGCCGAGCGTCTCGCTCGGCTGGAGGACGAGCTGGCCCAGGCGCGGGAGCTGGCCGACGAGGCCGATCCCGAGCTCGCCGCACTGGCCCGCGCCGACCTGAACCGCCTACCCCCCGAAATCTCCGCACTGTCCGAGGAGCTGCACGAGCTGCTGCTCCCGCAGGACCCGCATGATGCCCGCGACGCGATCGTCGAGATCCGCGCCGGCACCGGCGGGGACGAGGCCGCGCTCTTCGCGGCCGATCTCTACCGGATGTACCAGCGGTTCAGCGAGCGGAACGGGCTGAGCTGGGAGCCGATGTCGCTCAGCGATGGAACACTAGGTGGGCTGAAAGAGGCGATCGTGGCCGTTCGCGGGGAAGGCGCCTTCGGCCTGTTGCGACGGGAATCGGGCGTGCACCGGGTGCAACGGGTGCCGGCCACCGAGACCCAGGGACGGATCCACACCTCCGCTGCCACCGTCGCGGTGTTGCCAGAAGCCGAAGACGTAGATGTAAAGATCGAGGACAAGGACATCCGGGTGGACGTGTTCCGCTCCTCCGGCCCTGGCGGTCAGAGCGTGAACACGACCGATAGCGCGGTGCGGATCACCCATCTGCCGTCGGGGCTCGTGGTCAGCCAGCAGGATCAGAAGTCGCAGCAGCAGAACAAGCTCAAGGCGATGGAGGTGCTGCGCGCGCGGCTGCTGGACCGGATGATCGCGGAACAGGAGGCGGCGCGGTCGCGCGACCGCCGAGCCATGGTGGGCACCGGTGACCGGTCGGCCAAGATCCGGACCTACAACTTTCCCCAGAGCCGGGTCACCGACCATCGCATCAACCTCTCGGTCCACAATCTCGCCGACGTGATCGATGGCCGGCTCGACGAGCTGGTGGATGCGCTCCGGATGGCCAGCCGACAGGAGCAGGATGCCGTCTGACGTCTTCCCGTCGCGGCGAGCGCTGCTGGCCGAGGCGACAGCCGCGCTGTCGGCGGCCGGTGTGCGTGAGCCGCGGCGCGAGGCCCTGCGCCTATGGTGCGGCCTCGGTGGCATCGCCCCGGCCGAGATCTTCCTCGAGGGGGACGCTCGGGAGGGGCCCGGGTCCGCCGCCGCGCTCCGCGCCGCTGTCCGCCGTCGGGCGGCTGGAGAGCCGCTTGCGCACGCGGTCGGGAGCGTCGGATTTCGCAGTCTGGTGCTGCGGAGCGACCACCGCGCCCTCATTCCTCGTCCCGAGACCGAAGGGTTGGTCGACCTGCTGCTCGAGCGGGTACGCACGGGGCGAGTGGCCGACATCGGGACCGGCAGCGGATGCCTGGCGCTCAGCCTTGCCGCCGAGGGCGGATTCACCCAGATCGCGGCAGTGGATCTCTCCCCCGAGGCGCTCGCGCTGGCCGAAGAGAACCGCGCGGGATTGGGAGCGCGAGTGGAGCTGGTCCGCGGCGATCTATGCCGCCCGCTCCGTCCCGATTCGCTCGACGCGGTCGTCTCCAATCCCCCCTATCTTACGGAAGGGGAATACGCGGCTCTCGATCCGTCGGTCAAGGGGTGGGAGCCGGCGGCGGCGCTGGTGAGCGGTCTCGACGGGTTGCACGCCATCGGCCGGCTGCTTGAGGAGGCGCGGCACGTCCTCCGTGGAGGAGGGTGGCTAGCGCTGGAAGTCGATTGCACGCGGGCGGCGGCAGTCGCCGCCCATGCGGGCGCACTGGGCTGGATGGACATCGCCATTCACGCCGACCTTTTCGGGCGCGAGCGCTTTCTGCTCGCTCGGAGGAGCGCAAAACCGTGATCTGGGACAAGGCACAGGAGCTGGGCCGTCATATCGGCCAGACTTCGGAGTACCAGGCGCTCAGGCGCGCCGAATCGACATTGCGCGAGGACAAGGAGACGGTCACCAAGCTGGACCTGATCCAGACGCTGGCCCGCAAAGTGGACCAGGCGATCGCGCAGGGACAGATGCCCGATCCGACCACGGCGGACGCCTACGAGAGCGCTGTGCGGGACCTGGAGACCAGCTCCGTTGGGCAGGCTTACGTCGTCGCCCGCTCCAACTTCGAGAAGCTGATGGCGCGGGTGAACCAGCAGATCAGCGAGGGCATGGAAAAGGGGGCCACCAGCAGTATCATCACGCTGGGATGAACCTGCCCGGGCTGTTCATCGTCCTCGAGGGGCCGGAGGGATCGGGAAAGTCCACCCTGGCCGCCGGACTGGGGGAACGGATGCGGCAGGCAGGCCTCGATCCCGTGGTCGTCAGGGAGCCGGGCGGCACCCGTGCCGCTGAGATCGCCCGTTCGGCACTGCTCGATCCCGAGCACCCGATCGGGGCCGTGTCGGAGCTATTCTTCCTCCTCGCGGCTCGCGCCGACCTGGTGCAAACCTTGATCCGTCCCGGTCTCGCGCAGGGCCGAGTGGTGCTTTCTGACCGTTTCACCATGTCCACAGAGGCTTACCAGATGGTGGGCCGCGGGCTCCCTGCGGACGTGGTGCATCCAGCCAACCGCGCGGCGGCCGACGGCCTTGTACCCGACCTCACCCTGATTCTCGATCTGAACCCCGAAGTGGGACAGGCACGGCAGGTTGCGGGGGGAAAGCGCTTGGACCGACTGGATCGGGAAAGCCTCGAATTCCACCGCCGCGTCGGTGAGTACTACCTGGCGATGCGCGGAGACGGCGTGCGACATTTGGACGGGCGGCTCCCGCCGGACCGGCTCTTGCACGCTGCCTGGGCGGAGATCCTGAAAGTGGCGCCAGAGAGGTTCGGCGTCGTGGCGAGTTAAGTTGCAGGCACGGGATTCGGCGAGGGGCCGGCCCCGGTCATTCTGCGGGAAGCGGAGGCAGGTATGAAGCAGCGCTGGGGTGTGATCGTGACGGTATCCGTCATTTCCTTCCTGAGCGGCGGCTGGCTGCTGCAGCGGGGCACCGCCGTGGGTGGAAATGTCTACCAGCAAGCCCGTCTCTTTGATGACGTGCTCGGTCACGTGAGCGCCTACTACGTGGACTCCCTCGGAGAGACCGACCTCTATCAGAAGGCTACGGAGGGGATGCTGGAACAGCTGAAGGATCCCTACTCCGTGCTCCTCACCGGCGACGACTACCAGGCCCTCACCGAGCAGACTTCCGGAAACTACGCCGGGCTTGGCATTCAGATCGATGTGCGCGACGGGTGGATCACCGTGGTGGCACCGCTACCCGAGACCCCGGCGGAGCGGGCCGGCGTCCAGACCGGCGACCAGATCATCGAGGTGGACGGAAAATCGACCGAGGGTTGGAAGAACGACGAAGCGGTCAAGGCGCTGCGGGGCGTGGCCGGCAGCAAGGTCGTCATCACCGTCCGCCGGGCGGGAATCCCGGAGCCTCTCAAGTACCCGCTGACCCGCGCGCAGATCCACATCCGGTCGGTGCCGACGGGCACCATGTTCGACGGCGGGGTGGGTTACATCTCCCTCAACCCGGTGAGCGAGACCTCCGCCGGTGAGTTGCGCCAGGAAATCATCGCGATGAAGCGAAAGGGGATGAAGTCCATGATCCTCGATCTTCGCTTCAATCCGGGAGGCCTGCTCGACCAGGGGGTCGAGGTCTCCGACCTCTTCCTGGACTCGAAACAGGAGATCGTCTCCACCCGCGGCCGCGCGCGAGGCTCGACGAAGCAGTTCTTCGACGACGCGCGCCAGACCTGGCCGGAGCTCCCCATCGTCGTCCTGGTGAACGAGGGAAGCGCCAGCGCCGCGGAAATCATCGCGGGCGCGCTCCAGGACCATGACCGCGCGGTCCTGGTCGGCACACCGACCTTCGGCAAGGGACTGGTGCAGACGCTCTTCCCGCTGGGCGAGGGGGTGGCGCTCAAGCTCACCACCGCCCGCTGGTTCACCCCCAGTGGCCGCACGATCCAGCGCACGGTCGACAGCGAAGAGGACCAGCTGGAACAGGCGGCGCTCGAGGCCACCGATACGATGCTCGGAGAGCCCAACCCTTCGGCCAGCGACTCCGCGATCCGCGCCCGTCCAGTCTATCGTACCGGTGCCGGCCGGGTCGTCCGCGGCGGCGGCGGCATCGTACCCGACATCGTGATTCGCTCCGACACCCTGACCGAAGGGGAGCGCGAGTTCGCCAAGGCGCTCGGTACCAACCTGCCGCAGTATCGCGACGTGCTCACCGGGTTCGCCTTGGAGCAGAAGACCGCGAAGAAGATTGCCTCCGAGACGTTCACCGTCACTCCAGAGATGCGCCAGCGGGTGTTCCAGCGGTTGCGGCAGAAGGGCGTAAAGCTCACACCGGAGGAATTCGGGCAGGGGACCCGGCTGATCGACGAGCAGCTCGGCTACGAGATCGCGCGGTACGTCTTCGGACGGCCCGCGGAGGTCCGGCGCCGAGTGGGGGACGACCGCCAGGTCCAGACGGCGCTCGGGCTGCTCCGCCAGGCCCAGAGCCCGAAGGAGCTGCTCGGGCTCGCGGTCGCAGCCCGCGGGGCGGGGCCGGCGCAGAACTAGGCTCTCCGGTCGCGCGACCTTGACCCCGGGCCCGGCCCGCCCCGTGGGGCGGCCGGGCCCGAGTGGTATCTGCGGCAGCTTTCTTCGGAGCCATCGGTGGCGCAGCCGAGCGTGGCGATTGTGGGCGCGGGGAGGATGGGGCAGGGGCTCGCACTCGCTCTCGGCGAGGCGGGTCATCGGATCACGTTGGTCTCGCGGTCATCCCATCCGGTCGTTCCTCCGCTTCAGCTGCACCGCGGTCCTCAGAAGAAGCCCTGCGGGGCGCTGCGATCGTCCTGCTGGCGGTGCCGGACGGCGCGATCCCTTCCCTCGCCGCGGAGCTCGCAGCCGAAGGCGGCATCACGCCTCGCCACGTGGTGCTCCACCTGTCGGGTCTGCAGGACCGCGGGGCTCTTCGCCCCCTTGCGGCGACCGGTGCGGCCTTGGGATCCCTGCACCCGCTTCAGACGGTCTCGGATCCTGCCACCGCGCCCGCCCGATTCGCGGGGGCGTACGCCGGCGTCGAAGGGGATGATCGCGCCCTCCCCGCGGCCGAGGCACTCGCCGGATCGCTGCGCATGGTTCCGGTGCGAATACCGGCCGGGGCGAAGGCAGCGTACCACGCCGGTGCCGCGTTCGCCGCCAACTATACGACCGCCTTGGTCGCCGTGGCCGAGCGTCTCGCGCTCGCCGCGGGGATCACCCCCGAGGTCGCGCGCCGGCTCTACTTGCCGTTGATCCGGGGGGCGGCCGCCAATCTGGAGGCGGGCCCGGCCGCCGCCCTGACGGGCCCGGTTCGCCGGGGAGATGTCGAAACTGTCGTGGCCCATCTGGCGGCTCTGGGCCCGGAGGACCGCCAGCTGTACCTCCTGCTCGCCCGTGAGGCGCTCCGACTGGCCCGCGACGCAGGACTCGCGCCGGCGGCCGCCGCCCGGATGGGACGGGTGCTGGGCGAGTCGGGAGCAGCAGAGTAGCAGGACTCCGGTCGAAACTTTCGTGCCCGCCCATCCTTACTGAGAGTATTCCGACCGACCGAGAAGCCCCTCCGCTGATTCCCTCACCTAGGTCGCCCCATGCCCCGACGATGGAAGGTCCTCGCGACGGCCGCGATGGTCTCCTGCTTCACCAGCGGCTGGTTCCTCCAGCGGCAGCTCGGGCCCGGCGGCGACGTCTACAACCAGGCCCGTCTCTTCGAGAACGTCCTGGCTCACGTCCGTGACTACCATGTGGACTCCATCCCGGAGCCGGAGCTCTACCGCAGAGCAGCCGACGGCCTGCTCACCCAGCTGCGCGATCCCTACGCGGCACTCCTCTCGGGGAGGGAGCTCGAGCGACACGTCGAGCGCACCACCGGGGACTACGCGGGCATCGGCCTTCTGGTGGACGCGAGGGACGGTTGGGTGACCGTAGTGACGCCGATGCAGGACTCACCCGCGGAGCGAGCAGGCATCCGGACCGGCGACCGGCTGTTCGAGGTGGGTGGCCTCTCGGCCAAGGAATGGACGCTCGACCGGGCGGTGCAGGCGATGCGCGGAAGTCCGGGGACCGCGATCGACCTCGCGATCCAACGGGATGGCGCGGTCGATCCGCTGCGGTTCCGCCTCGTTCGGGAGCGGGTTCACCAGCGCGCGGTGCCCCCAGGACTCCTGCTCCCCGACGGCGTCGGCTATCTCAGCATGACGATGGTGCGGGAGAACGCCGCCGGTGAACTGGAGCACGAGGTGGCGGCGCTGGCGCAGCAAGGGATGCGAGTGTTATTGCTCGATCTCCGGTCCAACCCCGGCGGCCTGCGTGACGAGGCGGTGGCGGTGTCGGACCTCTTCCTCGATCCCAACCAGCAGATCCTGGTGAGCCGCGGCCGGGCGCCGGGCGACAACCATCGCTGGAGCGACGATCGGCCGCAGCGGTGGCCCGACCTCCCGGTCGTGGTGTTGGTCAGCGGGGGCACGGCCAGCGCGGCCGAGATCATCGCGGGCGCCTTGCAGGACCACGATCGAGCGCTGATCGTCGGCGACACCACCTACGGCAAGGGCATCGTCCAAACGGTATTCACGCTGTCGCATGACCTGGCGCTGCGAATGACAACGGCTCGATGGTATACCCCGGGCGGACGATCGATTCAGGGAGTCGCCCTCGACACCGCGGCGGCTGCCGGACTGGCGCGGGGTGGGCTGGTTCCGGACGTGGTGTTGGGACGGGATACCCTCACGACGTCGGAATCGACGTTCGCCCAGTCGTTGGGCGGAGCGGTTTCCGTCTTTCGGGACGTGCTGACGGCGTACGCGCTGGAGGTCCGAAGAGACACGGCCATCCGAAGCGAACAATTCCAGGTGACCGGGGCGATGCGCTTGGAGGTTCTCCGGAGGCTTCGCGACCGCGGGGTATCGATCGCCGACAGTGTATTCGGCGGGGCGACGCGAATCGTGGACGAACAGCTGGGGTACGAGATCGCCCGCTACTCCTTCGGGCCTGCCGCGGAGCGGCGCCGCCGTGCGTCGACCGATCCCCAGATTCAGCGAGCCGTCGAATTGGTGCGCGGCATGACATCGCCGCGGGCGTTGCTGGGCTTAGGCGGGAGGGAACAGGGCGGGCGTCACTGATCGACCACGCGTACCCCAGGCGGCACCTGAAACTTGAAGGTGCTGTCGGGGATCCTTCGATTCACCTTCAGCCTCGACAGCGCCAGGGTTCGCAGAGCGCCGCTCTTCTCGGTGATCTCCAGCCGGCGAGGCAGGGCGTCCTCCCGGTCGAGCCAGAGCACGGCCCGGTCGAAAGGCAGGTCGGGCACCGCCGGCACCAGCTCGATGACGTCCAACGCTCTACCTCCCACCCTTTCCTGTCTCAAGTACTTCGCGGTGTACCGCTCGGCGGGTCGGTCGAGCAACCAGGCCAGGAGATTGTAGCCGTACACCGGACCGCCGCTGGGGACCGAGAGTCGCAGGACCTGATCCGGGACGGTGCTCGGAGTGTAGACCCACACATAGCGGCCATCGATCACCACCGCCTCGCCCGGCGGATCGGTGAACCGCATCGAGAGCTTGGACGGGCCGGCCTGGATCAACGTGCCTCTGCTTTCAGCGCTGTCGATCATCGGATTGTCGATGATCTGGACGAAGTCGGCGCTGAGGCTGGCGAGAGACCGGTACACCGTGGACGAACGGCCGACAATGGCCCGGGCGTCCTGCGCGTGGAGCGATCGCGTCGCCACCGCCGGCATCGCGGGAAGCACGAGGAGGGTCAGCGTGGTCACGCCGAGGGAGCCAAGCGAACGGAGGGGATTCACGTGCGAGCCCCCGCGGGCTCGGGAAGCCGCCGCCCGATCGCCTCGACGATGAGCCTGGTCTCCCGCATGAGGCGCTCGAACTGCTCGGGATAGAGGCTCTGCGCCCCGTCCGACAGCGCGCGATCGGGCGTGGGATGGACCTCGACCAGGAGCCCGTCGGCGCCCGCGGCGACGGCGGCACGCGCCATCGGGATCACCATGTCGCGGTGCCCGGTGCCGTGACTCGGATCGGCGACGATCGGCAGGTGCGAGAGTCCGTGCACCACGGGAATCGCGCTCAGGTCGAACAGATTCCGGGTGGCGGTGTCGAAGCCGCGCACGCCGCGCTCGCACAGGATGACCTGGGAATTCCCTTCGGCGAGAATGTATTCCGCGGAGAGGAGAAGCTCCTGGATCGTCGCGGAGAGGCCGCGCTTGAGCAGCACCGGCTTCCGGGCCCGACCGGCCTGCTTGAGCAGCGAGTAGTTCTGCATGTTGCGCGCGCCGATCTGAACGATGTCCGCCACCTCGAGCACGTAGTCGAGCCCCTCGGCGTCCATCGCCTCGGTCACGATCAGCAGTCCGGTCTCCTCCCGCGCCCGGGCCAGCAGCCGCAGGCCCGCGCGGCCCAGTCCCTGGAAGGAGTAGGGCGAGCTGCGCGGCTTGAAGGCGCCGGCGCGAAGCACGGTGGCGCCGGCCTCGCGCACGGCATGGGCGGCGTCCAGGATCTGCCGTTCGCTCTCCACCGAGCAGGGGCCCGCCATCACCACCACGTCGTCGCCGCCGATGCTGAGCCCGCCGGGCAGACGCACCACGGTCGACTCGGCCTTCCATTCGCGCGACACCTGCTTGTACGGCTTGGTGACGTGGAGGATCTCCTGAACGCCCGGCAGCGCCGCCAGCCGGGAGCCGTCCACCCGGCCGTCGTTGCCGACGAGGCCGACAGTGGTGCGCTGCTTGCCGGGCATCGGCCGCGCCTGATACCCCATCTCCTCGATGGTGGCGACGACCCGTAGCATGTCCTCTTCGGCGGCGCCGTGGCGCATCACGACGAGCATTCAGTCTCCTGGTGGACGCTGGCACCCGAGCGCAACGAGGGATCTTGCCGGGCGGCGCTCGATGCCCGCTGAGAAGATCCCTCGCTGCGCTCGGGATGACAAATACTCTGCCTCAGAGCAAGCTCCGGGCCAGGGCCGTTCCCCTAGGCGTGCTCCCGCTCCCCCAGCTTCACCCCCACGATGGTGGACACTCCCGGCTCCTGCATGGTCACGCCATAGACGGCGTCGGCGGCCTGCATGGTCCGGGGATTGTGAGTGATGACCAGGAACTGGGTGCCGCTCTTGAACTCGTCCAGGAGCCGGGTGAACCGGCCCACGTTGGAGTCGTCGAGCGGCGCGTCCACCTCGTCCATGAGGCAGAAGGGGCTCGGCTTGGTGAGATAGATGCTGAAGAGCAGCGAGACGGCCACCAGCGTCCGCTCTCCCGAGGACAGCAGATGGATGCGCTGGGTCCGCTTGCCCCGCGGCGCCGCGTGGATGTCGATCTCGCTCTCGAGCGGATCGTCGGGGTTGGCGAGGCGGAGCTCGCACTCCCCGCCGCCGAACAGGGTCTGGAACACTCGGAGAAAGTTGCCCTGGACCGCGGTGAAGGTCTCCAGGAACATGGTGCGCGCCGTGCCGTCGATCTCCCGGATCGCCTGGATCAGCGACTGGCGCGCGCCGACCAGGTCGTCGCGCTGGGTGGTGAGGAACTGCAGCCGCTTCACCTCCTCGGCATGCTCCTCGACCGCGAGGGCGTTCACCGGGCCGATGGCCTCCAGCGCCTCCGTGATGCGCGCCGCTTCGGACTGCAGGGTCTCGAGGTCGAGGTCGAGCAGGGAGGCGCCTTCGATCAGCTGGTCGAAGGGCCGGTGCCACTCCGCCTCGACCCGCTCGACGATACTCCGGCGGGTGCCGGCGGCCTCGGTGAGCCGGACCTGAAGCACGTGGCTCTCCTCGTTTCCCGATTCCAGCGTGGCCCTGGACTCCGCGACCTCCCGCTCGGCCGCCGCGAGCGCCGCCTCCGCGCTCGGCCAGCGCGTCCTCCGCGTCGGCGCTGGCGCTCTCGAGCTCATGGAGCGCGACCTCGCGCTCGGCCCGTGCCTCACGCCACTCGGCCTGCTGACCGAGCAGCACGCCTTCGTCGCCGTCGAGCTGGGCCAGCTCGCCCGCGAGCGCCTGTCCGGCGCGCCTCGGCCTCCGAGCGCATCGCCGCGGCGCGCGCGAGCCGCTCTTCCGCCGAGCGCAGGCCGCCGGCTACGTGGGCCTCCTGTACCTGCCAATGCACCCGCTGCTCCCGGGCCGCCTCCTGCTCGCTCTCCAGCTCCGCCAGGCGGGCTCGGCCCGTCCCCAGCTCCTGATCGAGCCGGCCGCGCGACAGCTCGCCCTCGACCAGCGCGGCGTCGATCTCCGTCATCCGCTGCTCCGAGCGGGACAGCCGCTCGGTGAGCCGCGCGAGCTGCGACTCGGAGTCCGCCGACTCACGGGTCAGGTTGCCGGCCAGGCGGACGGCGTCCTCCCGTGCCGGCCGCCGCCTGTCGCTCGGCCTCGCGGGCCTGTTCCGACGGCCGACATGGCTTCGGCGAGCGCCTGCTCCCGCTCGGCGAGGCTGCCGATGGTTTCCTCCAGCGCGGCTTCGGCGGCGGCCACCGCGGCTTCCGTCCGCTCGACGTCCTGGCACCAGCGATCGCGAGCTCGGCGCGGCGGCGCAGCGGGCCGGACGGGGCCGCGGCGCCGCTCAGGAAGATCGCGCCGCTCGCGCGGCGGAGGACCCGCCCCGAGGGGTCGAGCACCTCGGAGCCGGCGAGCGCCGCGCGCACCCAGCCGGCCGCGGGGCCTTCCACCCTGCAGACGGTCATCCTGCGGGGAGAGCGTCGCCGCCGGCTTGCGGGCCGGGGTCCAGCGGGAGCAGGACCAGCGCGCCCGGCTGCTGCTTCGGCGTGCCACTCCTGCACCGCGTCGACGGTCGCGCCGTCCCGCACCAGCACCGCGTGCATCCAGTCGCCCAGCAGCCGCTCCGCCAGCTCGGCGTCCTCCCGGCCGGTGCTCACGTAGTCGCTGAGCGGGCCGAGTACGCCGCCGTCGAACCGGTCCCGCGCCGCCAGGAGCGCGGCGGCGGCGGGCGCGAGGCCCACGCGGTCCCGCTCCAGCTCCTCGAGGGCATGCCGGCGCGCGGTCGACCTGCGCCAGCGCCTCCTCGGCCTGGCGGCGGTCGGCGCGGTGCATCGCCTCCCGCTCGCGGGCCTCCGCCACCAGATGGCGGGCGTGCTCGGCCTCGGCGGCGGCGCGCTTGGCTTCGTGGCTCAGGAAGCCGGCCCGCTCGATGGCGTGATCGCGCCGGCGCTCGGCGTTGGCGAGCTCGATCTGAAGCGCGGCCCGGTGGGCCGCGGCCTGGGTGACCCGCTCGCGCAGCGAGGCGAGCTCGCCTTCCAGCGCGGCCCGCTCACCCTCCAGCGACCGGAGGGTCTGGGCCTGTTGCTGCAGCTCCTGCTCCCGCTCGCGGACCACGCCACGCTGCTCGGTCGAGCCGGCGACGCACGTCCTCCTCGGCGCTTGCCGCGTCCCGCCAGCTCGGCTCGGATGCGCTCGTGCTCGCCGCCGGCGGCGCCCCGGTCGGCGGTAGCGGCCTCCTGCTCTCCGCTGGCCTGCTGCGCCCGGAGCTGCGCCTGCGCAGCGCTCCTCCTCCGCCCGCACCCGGCGGGCGTGAGCGTTGGCGAGCCGCTCGGCCGCGAGCGGCGAGATCGCCGTCGAGCTTGCCGAGCTCGACCCGCACGCTCGCCGAGCCGCCGGGCGATCTCGGTCCGCTGGCCCTCGGCCGCGGAGCGGGACCGGGAGACCGTCCTCGCGCCGGTGCTCGGCGTCGGCCACCCGGCGTCCGCGCGGCGGGGAGCAGTCGCGTCAGCTCGGCGAAGCGCGGTCTCCATGCCCGCCACGTCCTCGGTCAGCCGCTCGAGCAGCCGGCGGGCGAGGGTGATCTGCACCGCGAACCGCTCCTCGGTGAGCTTGGCGTGTCGCTCCGCCTTGCCGCGCTGGCGGGCCAGGCTCCGGATCTGGGACTGGACCTCGGCGATCAGGTCCTCCACCCGCTGGAGGTCCACCGCCGTCTCCTCCAGGCGGCGCTCGGTGCTGTGCTTCCGGTCGCGATAGAGCCCGATCCCCGCCGCCTCCTCGAAGAGCGACCGGCGCTCGTCGGCGCGGTCGGAGAGCAGGAGGTCGATCATCTTCGCCTCGATCACCACGCCGGCGTCGCTGCCCGAGGCCGGTGCCGCGGAGCAGGTCCTGGATGTCGCGGAGCCGGACCGGCGAGCCGTTGAGCAGGTAGTCGCTCTGGCCCGAGCGCGAGAGCCGCCGGGTGACGACCACCTCGCGGTAGGCGATGGGCAGGTCGCCGTCGCTGTTGTCGAGGAAGAGGGAGACCTCGGTGACGTTCACCGGGCGGCGGGCCGCGGAGCCCTGGAAGATCACGTCCTCCATCTTGCCGCCGCGGAGCAGTCGGGCCGACTGCTCGCCCAGCACCCAGCGCACCGCGTCGGAGACGTTGGACTTGCCGCAGCCGTTGGGGCCGACGATGGCGGTGACCCCTTCCTCGAAGGTGAGGGTCGACGGTGTCGGCGAAGGACTTGAAGCCGGAGAGCTCCAGCTTGGTGAGCTTCATGCGCGCATTCCTGTGATGGAGCGTGACTCGAAGCCCGGCGGGCCTCGGACCCTACTGGGATGGAGGTTCCTGCGTCGTCACGATGAAAGACGGCATGCCGATCCCTCGGCCCGTCTCCTCCGCCTGCTCGCGGGTGGCGTAGGGACCGAGCACCACGCGATACGCCTCGTCGCTCGCGCGCCGGCTTGAGGACCGCGGCGGGCAGGCCGGCCGCCCGCAGCTTCTGGGAGAGCTCCTCCGCCCAGACCGGGTTCTGCGAGCTGCTCACCTGGAGGTACACCGACGCCGCCTTCCCGGCTGAATCGGCCGCCGCGGCGAGCGCCGCCGAATCGGCGTTCACCGGGACGCCTTCCTCCTGCGGCGGGTGCCAGGCGAGCGGCAGCCAGGTGTCGGCGGCCCCGCCCTCCACGTTCGCGCGCACCGGGAAGCCCTCGGCGGCCAGGTCCACCGCCACGACATCCTTGCCTCGCCGGGTCAGCAGTGTGTTGGGCGACACCACGGCCGGGAGATCCTCGTCCCATTCGACATCGACGGTGCCGGTGAAGCCGCCTTTGCCGACGTCCACCACCCAGGCCGAGTCGCCCGACGACCGGTCGAACCAGGACCCACTGCCCGAACAGATCTCCGCTGAGCCCGACGGCCGGGCCGGGCAGGTCGATCTCCTGGAGCTCCTGGCCGCTCACCCGGTCGAGCACCAGCAGGCCATCCGAGGCGCGCGCCACGTAAATCCGGTGGCCGGAGGGGGAGAACATGACCGCCTTCGCGCCAGCCCGAGACCGGGATCGACACCCGGTCGCGGTCGCCCTTACTGTCGCCCTCGGTCTCGTAGATCACGACCGCGCTGTCGGCGGCGACGGCGACGAGATCGCCCCAGAAGCTCGAGCGCCTCCTGACCCTGCGGCACCTCGAACGATGTCGGTGGCCGGTCGGAGCCGAGGACCTCAAGTTTGGGCTGCTTGCCGGCCAGGCGGGCGACCAGCATGCCGCTCATGGTGCCGTGCAGCTCGCCCGGAGAGCCCTGGAGCTTGGAGCGGAAGCGGACCGGTGTCCGCCGCACCAGCTGGGTGACGGCGCTCCCGGTGTCCACCGCGTACAGCGCGCCGTCGGGGCCAACAGCCGCGTGACGCACCTGCTCGAGCGACTGCCGCACGCGCCGGGTCTCGAGATCGAGGGCGAACACGTTTCGCTTCTTGTCGAGCAGAAATACGAATCCCTGCTCGGGATCGGCTCCCACGGTGCGCTGGAGGGGCGGTAGCTTGTCCTCCAGCTTCCAAGCCGAGGGCTCGAGACTGGGCACCCGATAGAGCCGGGCGGTGCCGCCTTCACGCGGGATGCGGAGGACGGTGGTCAGCTCAGGGCCTCGCCCGACGGCGGGCAGATTGCCGGCCGCGAGGTCGGGCTCGCTCTCGCACCCGGACAGCCCCAGCGCGAAGCCGAGTGCCACGACGGCATGAGTCAGGTTCACGCTGGGAAACATAGTTAGCCGGCGGGTCCACGGGGCAGTGAAGCAGGCGAGACGAGGGACCTTCCCACGCGGTCACGATGCCGGTGAGAAGGTCCCTCGCTGGGGGTTGCTGAGGACGGCCTGCGACCGCAGCTCCGACCTAGAACGTCGGGCCCAGGCTGAACGTCCAGAGGCCCTTTACCTGCCGACGCTCCTGCGGGATGGAATAGTCCAGCCGCGCCACAGCGAACCCGAACAGGTTGGTTCGTACGGAGAAGCCGAGGGTGCGAAGCGGGGTCCGGACGCGGACCGGATCGTCGCCCGCCGCGCGCTGCCACCGGATGCGTGCTCGCGTCGTCCCATGCGAGACCGATGTCGTAGAAGATCGCGCCCTCGATCGGCGGAATCGCCGCCGGAATGCCGAAGGACGGGTTCAGGATCGGGAAGCGAAGCTCGGCGGAGGCCACGCCGATCTGGGTGCCGACCAGCCGGTCGAGCTCCGAGCATCCGGTCTCGGAGCCGGGGTCGTTGGCATTCAGGCACTCGTTGCGACGGTAGGAGCCCGAGGTGTTGCCGCGGATGAGGTCGGTGCTGCCGGCGAAGATCCGGAACTCGCGGGCGTCGCGGCCGATCCGTCCGAAATACAGCAGCCGGCTGGCGAACACGATCGGCCCGATGATCCGGTCGTAGCGCCGGTAGTCGGCGGTGACCTGCGCGAAGCTCCAGTCACCCACCGTCCGCGCGAGCTCGAAGCGGTAGCGCCGGCCGTAGAACGGGCCGACGTAGCCGAAGAGCGAGTTGTCGAACACCAGCGCGGCGGACGGCTGCGCGTAGGTCACGCCCGGGAGATTGTCGGTCTCGAGGAACGGGTCGTCGGTCGCGAAACCGGTCGACGGGTTGTAGGGCTCGTTGATCTTGAGAATCGCGTCGTCCACGTTGGCGAAACGCACGCCCGCTTCCATCCGCTGGAACCGACTGAGCGGATAGTAGGCCGAGCCGAAGGCCGAGCGCACCACCAAGCGGCGGATGTTGGTGACGAAGACGTTCTCGCCGGGGCTCGTCACCGGGCAGGATCTGGCTCGGCTCCAGGAAGTAGTAGGGATCCTGGGAAAGCCCGACCGCCCAGTTGATCCGACGGCTCAGGTTGGCGTACGCGGCGAGGATCTGAGCCTCGCTGATGCGGCCGTTCACGTAGCCGGCGAAGATCAGCTGCTGGTTGCCCAGGATGTCGCTCAGCGAGATCGCCGATCCCCCGAAGAAGCCGCGGCCGAAGTTGTCGCGGGCGTAGCCGATGGACGGCCGGGCGACGTAGTCGGGGGTGAACTTGGTCCGGTACTGCTTGAGCGTGAACTCGCTGGTGTCGGGCAGGCTGTAGTTGGCCGAGTCGAGCAGGGCCACGATCGAGACCGGCTCGACGGGGCGGGTGGTGTCGCCCGAGCGCACCACCTCGTTGGAGGAGCGGAAGCCCGACGGCGTCCGGTAGATCGAGCCGCCCTCACCGACCTGGGGCCGGACCTCCTCCTTGACCTGGAGGGATCGGGCCGTGTCGAGCGGCGGGGTGACCGCCCGGGCCAGGATGCCGACGCTGTCCTGCGCCTGCTCCTGGTACGGCTGCCGCTTGAGCGCGCGCGGGTTGGTGATGCTGTAGACGTCGTACTTGGCTGTCCTCGTAGTAGACGAACGCGAGCCGGTCGGCCTCGCGGGCCCAGGACATCACCGGGGAAAGCGGGGTGATGCCCTGCGCTCCGGTGTAGAAGTCGGTGAGCTGATAGATGTCGTTCGCCTCGAGATCGTAGAGGAACATGTTGCTCACGCCGTTCCGGTCGGACACGAATGCCAGCGACCGGCCGTCGGGGCTCCACTGCGGGCTCACGTTCTTGCCCTGGTCCATCCGGTCGAGCACCCGAACCGAGCCGGTGGCCAGATCGTAGAGCGCGATGCGGAAGTTGCCGAACGCCAAGGTCCGGAAATCGGTCTCCGGCCCCCGGTCGGTGGCGAACGCGATGCTGCCTCCGTCCGGCGACCACACGGGGTGGAGATCGGCGTACTTGTCCTCGGTGAGCCGGCGCAGCCCGCTGCCGTCGCGGTTCACCACGTAGAGGTCGCTGAGGCCGCCCTCGTAGCCGGTGAAGACCAGCTGCTTGCCGTCGGGGCTCCACGACGGCGTGGTGACCCCGCTCAGCTTCGAGCTCGATGCGCTTCACCTCTTTGTTGCGGTCGACGTCCACGATGAGGATGTCGTCTCTCGGGCCTCGCTTGGCCGCGAAGGCGAGGAACTTGCCGTCGGGCGACCAGTTCGCCTGCGAGTTGATGAACCGGTACGTCTCGTAGTTGCTGCTGATGCCCGACTTCAGGATCCGCCGCTTGACCTCGCCGGTGACGCCGTCGGCGAGGTACATATCCACGGAGTAGAAGTCCTTCTCGCTGAAGTAGGCCACCTGCGAGCCGTCGGGCGAGAGGGCGGGGGCCAGGTGGAGGGTGCCGTCCGACCGCTTCTCGGTGAGCAGCTCGTCGGCCACGGCGCGAGCGCGCGCCCGCGCGCCGATCTCCGGCAGATACCGCTTCTGCACCGCGTCGCGCCACTGCTCCGACAGCTGGTCGAGGGTGAGGCCGATGGTGCGCCGGAAGGCCGGCTCGACCCCGCCCGCAAGCGTCGCCTTGAGGATGGCGCCGACGGCCTCGTCGCCCCAGCGCTCGGCGACGTAGGACCAGAGCGCGTGGCCGAAGCGGTAGGGGAAGAACTCGTACGGGTCCACCGTCATCTGATCGATGGTGGGCAGCTTCCCGTTCGAGCGAGGCGTCGCGGAGCCACATCGCGGTCTCGGCGTTGATCGGGCCGGTGGACAGGTACTCGGCCATGCCCTCCGCGAACCAGAGCGGCGGGGCGATCGCGACCAGTGTGGCGAAGCCCGCGCCGGCCCGCCCCCGAGACCAGATGTCGTACTGGAACTGGTGCGCCATCTCGTGCATCAGCACGTGCTCGAAGTCGGAGTACGAGCCGGTGAACGGCATGACCGCCCGGTTCCGAGCGAAGTCGGTGACACCGCCGGTGCTTTCGCCGCCCGACCTCGGTCGCGTTGGTCTGCATGAAGTCCGAGTGCGACGCGTAGAGGATGATCGGCTTCCGCTCCCGGAACTCGTGGTTCAGCACCTTCGAGAGCCGGGCGTACGAGCGCTCCGCCATGCGGGCCGCGTCCATCGCCGCGACCCGCTCGCGCTCGTAGAAGTAGACGTCGAAATGCTCGGTCTGGATGACCTTGAAATCGAAGTTGGTGTACTGGACCTTGTTCCGGCCGAAATACTGGGCGGAGAGCAGGCCGGGAGGCCGACTAGCAGCAGGAGGACTAGCACAGCAGCGGTGCGTCGAAGCATGGCGACCTCAGCTAGGTGGAGCTGATCAACAGCTCCGGTGCATCGTCCCAAAGCCGCTCGAGCTGGTAGAACGACCGGGTCTCGGGGTGGAAAAGGTGGATCACGAAGTCCACGAAATCGAGCAGCACCCATCGTCCGCCGTTGAGCCCTTCAACATGATGGGTGCGGTGTCCCCGGCGGCCGAGCTTTTCGATGACCGATTCCGCGATGCCGCGGACGTGGGCGTCGGAGGTGCCCGAGGCAATCACGAAGTAGTCGGTGGCGTCCGTCAGCCCTCGCAAATCGAGTACCACGAGTTCGTTCGCCTTCAGATCCTGTATGGCGTCCAACGCGAGGCGCAGCGCCTCGGGGGTATTGCGTCATTGCGTCGTTCCCTGTGTCACGGCGGCCAGTTCCTCCCGTGGGACCGTCCTCGACCTGGTAAAAAATCGCCCAGGCCCCCGGCCCCACATGAGTGGCGAGCACGCCGGTGGCCAGGGTGACGAAACAGTCCCGGGGCTCGTAGGCCGCCACGAGGGCGTTTCGAACCCGCTCGGCCATCTCCGGGGCCTCGGCATGCGCCACACCGAATCGTACCACCTTGGGGCGCGGTGTGAGACGCTTTTCCAGCAACGCCAGGACCCTGGGCACCACGTTTTCCTTGCCGCGGACCCGATCCACTGGAAGGACTCGGCCGGCCGCATCCAGTGACAGGATGGGCTTCACGTCCAGCATGCCGGCGATCCAGGCCTTGCCGCGGGAGACCCGGCCGGAGCGCAGCAGGTTGTCGTAGCGGTCCACCGTGAGCAGCATCCCGGCCTGCCCGCGGACCCGCTCGAGCTCCCGGGCGATGTCGGCCGCGCGCCAGCCCGAGCCGGCGAGCTCCGCGCCCCTCAGCGCCAGCATGCCGAGGCCGAGCGAGGCGGACCGACTGTCCACCAGATGCACCCCGCTGATGCCCGCGGCCCGCACCGCCGCCTGGGCCGAGGCGAACGTCCCCGACAGGGTGGCTGAGAGGAGGACCGCGACCACCTCGTCGGCCTCTGCGCGAGCGTCGCGCAGCACCCGGACGAACTCCGCCGGCGCCGGCTGGGACGTGGTCGGCAGCTCCCGCGCGCCGCGCAGCCGGCGGTAGAACTCCTCGGGCCTGAGCTCGACGCGATCGCGGAAGGTCTCGTCACCGAAGACCACCTGCAGCGGCACCAGGGCGATGTGGTGACGGTCGAGCACCGAGTCGGCGAGATCGGCCGAGGTGTCGGTCACGATGGCCACGGCTCGGCGGTCGGCGTGCGCCAGGCGGCGGTGCTGGGCCCGCATGTCGTCGGCCTTGGTGGTCTCGACCCGTCCCCAGCGCGCCGCATAGGTAAAGACGGCCTCGGGGCTGTCGGTGTGCACATGGATCTTGAGGATGTCCTCGGCCGCCGCGACTACCACCGAGCCCCCGAAGGCGTGCATCGCGGTGCGAACCTCGTTGGCCGGCGGAAGCTGCTCGCCGCGGACCAGGACCTCGGTGCAGAACTGGAAGTCCCGCTCGGCCGCGACTTCGACCAGCGCCGCGGGCACCTCGGCCGGACGCAGGTCGGTGTCCGTGATCGCCAAAATGGGGTCGCCTTCGATGTACCGGACGACGCCCTCCAGCATCCGGACGAATCCCATGCCGCCGGCATCCACCACGCCCGCCTCGCGGAGCGCCGCCATCAGCTCCGGCGTCCGCGCGAGCGCCGATTCTCCCTCTTCGAGGAGGCGTCGCATGAACTCGGCGATGTCGGGTGAGTCGGCCGCCGCGCGCTCGGCGGCCTGGGCCGCATCCCGGGCGACGGTCAGGATCGTCCCCTCGCGAGGGTCGTCCAGGGAGGTGTAGAGTCGGTTCGAGCCGGCCCGCAGCGCCACGGCGACGTCCCGGGCGGAGGCGGTGGCCCGGTCGCCGAGCGACTCGCTGAAGCCGAGGAGAAAGTGGGCCAGCATCATCCCCGAGTTCCCTCGGGCACCCAGCACCGCGGCGCGTGCCATGGTACGGGCGGTGTTCGGAAGCGGCGCGTCGCCGAGCGCCCGGAGGGCGTCGGCGACGGAGCGGAGCGTCAGGCTGAAGTTGGTGCCGGTATCGCCGTCGGGCACCGGGAAGACATTGATCCGGTTGATCTCGTCGCGGCTGGCGGCGACCCAATCGGCGGCCGCGAAGACCGAGCGCGCCAGCCGGGGACCGTCGACGTACGCGATCCCGACGCTCATGCGGGGATGTTCACTCCGCGACGACCGAAACACGCACCTCCGCGTGAACTTCAGGATGCAGCCGGACGGTCACGAGATGCTCGCCCAGTGATTTGATCGGATGGTCCAGCTCGATCCGCCGGCGGTCCACGGTGTGGCCCTGGCGGCCGAGCGCGTCGGCGACATCCTGCGCGGTGACCGAGCCGAAAAGCTTGCCCTCCTCGCCCGCCTTGCCGGCGATCGTCAGGCTCACCGCCGAGAGCGTAGCCGCGGTCTTCTCCGCCTCGGTCTTCTCCGCGGCGCTCCTGGCGCCCCGCGCCCGGGTCTCCGCGGCGATCCGCTTCCTGTTGCCCTCCGTAGCCTCGTAGGCCAGACCGTGGGGCAGGAGGTAGTTACGAGCGTAGCCCGGCTTCACCCGGACCATCTCGCCGGCCTTGCCGAGGGTCTTGATGTCTTCACGCAGGATCACATCGATCATCGGTCGTACCCTCCGGTGGACGGCGTCAGCCGACGCCGGAAATCTAGCCAGGTGTCGGCAAGGCCGACCATCATCAGCCCGCACAACACGAAGGGAAGCAGGATCAGGGTTACCAGCGCCAGAACCGTCAGCACGGACGCCGGCGTCCGTCGCGCGCCGGTGACGAACACCGCCATCCCCCGGGTGGCGTAGAGGGCGCTCCAGACCAGGAGGATGTTCGCCCCGACCAGCCGGATCGCGGCAGGCTCGGGCAGCAGCGCCATCGTGAGGCCGATCACCCAGCCCCACACCAGCTGGTCGCTGAAGCCGAAGGCGGAGAAGGGAGCGGGTGGAGGCCCGACCGGCCGATCGGCAATCCTGTGGTACCAAGCCCAGGCCAGCCGCAGGCCGGCGATGGCCGCGAGGGCCAGGAGCCCGGGGTACAGGATGGACACCGTGTCCGCCATGGCGGACATCTGCGCGGACAAGTCGGACGATCCAGCGATGCCCGTCCAACCGCCTCGCACTCCTCTCTGCAACCCCGCAAGCTCGACCTCCACCGCTGCGCGCAGAGCACTCCACTTGAGTCCCAGGCCATACATCCAAATGGTGAGCCCCACGGCCGCCCCCCGGTCGCGGCCAGCGCGTGGGACAACCGGTTCGAGGGTCGCCACAGGGTCAGGGCCAGAAAACCCCCCGACACGAGAACCGCCGCCGCTCGGGCGAACTGAGCCCCCAGGCCGCCTGCCTGCTGGAGCCAGAGCGCCGACCACGCGAGCGCCGCCAGGAGCCACACCCATTCCCGAAGCGTGGCAGGGCGGGATACCAGGAGCAGCGCGGCGAGGGGGCCGAACAGAAACATGGGAGGGGCGAGCAGGAGGAACCCCGCCAGAGCCAGGACCTGGCCCCAGCGCCCGCCCGCGGGTGCGCCGACCTGCGCCGGGGCGCTCAGCCCGTGAAGCCCTTGATGTACGGCAGCAGCGCAAGCTGCCGGGCGCGCTTGATCGCGGTGCTGAGCTGCCGCTGGTGCCGGGCACAGGTGCCCGAGAGACGGCTGGGCAGGATCTTGCCACGCTCGGTGAGGAACCGGGCCAGCGTGCGCTCATCCTTATAGTCCACGACCCGGACGCCCGACTCGCAGATGGCGCAGGTCTTCTGGGGCCGCCTCATTCGTCGTCCTCCTCATCGCTCTTGCCCGCGATGACCGGCACCGGCTGAGCGCCCTCGTTCACCACCACCAGGAAGCGGAGCACACCGTCGTCGAGCTTGATCGCCCGCTCGAACTCCGGCAATGCGGTGGCAGCGGCGTCGAACTTCGCGACGACGTAATAGCCGGTCTCGTGCTTCTTGATGGGGTAGGCGAGCGTCCGCTTGCCCCAGTGACTCACCTGGGGAGGCTCGGCGTCGGGCTGCTGGATGAGGGTCTGAAAGCGCGCGAGGCGCTCGTTGATGGCCGCCTCTTCGAGAGCACTATCGAAGATATAGACGACCTCGTACTGACGGGTCATGACACCTTCCTTCGGTCTGAGTCGCCCCGGGCCTGGTGTGGGCGCCGGGGAGGATGGTTTGTGAGGGGCGTAGTATAGGCGGAGACCGGGCGGTGCGGTAGGGCAGACGGGATGGGAGTCAGCCGCCTCCGAGCCGGGCCCGCCATCCTTCCGAGAGCCCCCGGCACCGCGCGAGGTCAGCGGCGGCGGCAGGCTCCAGCCGGCGTGCGTGCATCACGGCAGCAGCGCGGCGGACCGGCCATGCCGGATTGGGGCGCTCGACGACCTCGATCGATTGACCGGCCTCCAAGACGCCTTCCACCAGCACCCGGAGGTACCAGCCGCTCCGCCCGTTTCCGCGGACGATCGCGATCATCTCGGGGACCTGATGGCGGCGAGCCAGGGTGGCGCACGGCTGCCGGGGCTGCGACACCTCCAGCCGGACCGTCCCGATCGCGAGCACGTCGCCGATGCGGGCCGACTCCTCGTCGAGTCCCTCCACGGTGATGTTTTCGCCGAACCCGCCGGGGCTCATGGGGCGTCCGAGCTCCGCCTCCCAGCGGGGATAGTGCGAGACCGCGTACATCAGAAGCGCCTGATCCACCCCGCCGTGGACCTTGGTGTTCGCGACGGCGTCTCCCGCGAGGCCCAACGCGCCCGCGAAGACCGGTCCGGCCACCGGCGACTTCCAGATGGCGCTGGTGAACGCCCGCTCCATCGGGTCCTCTGCCCGCGGAGTGCCGACGCTCCTCGGCGTGCCGGTCTGGAGCGAGACGATCCGGATCACGAGCTGAAGCGGAACAACAGCACGTCGCCGTCCTGCACCACGTATTCCTTGCCCTCGGCCCGAGAGAGGCCCTGCTCGCGCGCAGGCTTCCAGCCGCCCACCCTGACGAAGTCTTCGTAGCCCACGGTCTCCGCCCGGATGAATCCCTTCTCGAAGTCAGAGTGAATCACCCCGGCCGCGGCCGGCGCCCTGTCGCCCCGGTGGATGGTCCAGGCCCGGACCTCCTTCTCGCCCGCGGTGAAGTAGCTCTGCAAACCGAGCAGGTGATATGCCGCGTGGGCGAGTCGGTCCAGTCCCGATTCGCTCACGCCGAGCGAATCGAGGAAGTCCTTCCGATCCCCCGGCGCGAGCTCGGCCAGCTCCGCCTCTACCTTCGCGGAGAAGATGACGATCTCGGCGCTCTCTGCTTCCCGCTCGACGGCTGCCCCCAGCGCTTCGACGAATCGGTTACCGGCGGCGATCTCGGCCTCCCCGACATTGGCCGCGTACAGGACCGGCTTCGAGGTCAGCAGATTGAACGAACGGAAGGCTGGAGCTTCCTCCTCGGTAGGCAGCACGGACCGGGCGGGCCGGCCGGCGGCCAGCGCGTCCCGCACGGTCTCGAGCAGCCGCTGCTCCAGCTTGGCCTGGGGATCGCCCGAGCGCGCGACGCGTATGGTCTTGTCCAGACGTTTCTCGACGCTCGCGAGGTCGGCGAGGCCAAGCTCGATGTTGATGATCTCGCGGTCGCGCGCGGGTTCCACCGCCCCCACGACGTGCTGCACATCCGGGTCCTCGAAGCAGCGCACTACGTGAACGATGGCGTCCACTTCGCGGATGTTCGCGAGGAACTGGTTGCCGAGGCCTTCGCCTTCGCTGGCACCTTTCACCAGGCCCGCGATGTCGACGAACTCCACCACGGCAGGAACGGTGCGCTCAGGCGAGACGATCCCCGCGAGCACGTCGAGCCGGGGATCGGGCACCTGCACGATTCCGGTGTTCGGCTCGATCGTGGCGAACGGATAGTTGGCCACCAGTGCCCCGGCCGAAGTCAGGGCGTTGAAGAGCGTGCTCTTCCCGACGTTGGGAAGGCCGACGATGCCGAGGCGTAGCATGGGTTAGCGGTTGTGTCCGGTCATCGCCTGCTCGATCCCAGCGTCGAGCCAGGTCTCCACCGCGTCGGCCATGGGGTCGAGCAGCGAGTCGAGCATGTCACGCTCCTCCGCGGGGAACACATCGAGAACGAAGTCGGTGAGCTCGTCGAGCTCCGGAGGGACCGGCCCCACGCCGATCCGGAGCCGGGCGTAGTCCTGCCGGCGGAGGACGCCCTCGACGCTCTTGAGGCCGTTATGGCCGCCGGCGGAGCCGGCCCCACGGAGACGGAACCGGCCGATGGGCAGCGCCACGTCATCCACCAGAATCATGAGGTCGCGGCTGGGGTCGAAGTCGGGCAGGGCGAGGAGGGGCGCAACGGCGGCGCCACTGCGATTCATGTAGGTCTGCGGTTCGAGTACTCGAACGAGGTGCCCGTTCCAGCTGCCTTCGGCTACCCGGGCGCGGTCGCCACGGCGCAACGGGCCCAGTCGCCAGCGCGCGACCAGGTGGTCGGCCAGGCGAAACCCGGCGTTGTGCCGGGTCTCGAGGTACTCCGGGCCGGGATTTCCCAGCCCCACGATCGCGCGCAGCGCTCAGGCTTTCGGCTTGGTCTCGGCCTCGCCTTCGCCTTCCTCGGGCTTCGGCTTCCGGATGAGCTCCGGCTCGGCGACCACGGCCTCCTCGACGGGTGCCGGGGCCTCCTCGGTGCGCGGCGCCACGACGGTGCAGACCGGCGTGTCGGGATCGTTGAGGATCCGCGCCTTCGGGATCGTAATGTCGCGCACGAAGAGCGAGTGCCCGATGGTCAGCGAAGTGACGTCGAGCTCGACGTGCTCGGGGATGTCGGCCGGCAACACCTCGATCTCCAGATCGCGGAGCGAGTGGTCCAGGACGCCGCCGAAGTTGCGAACGCCGTCGGGAATGCCCACCAGGTGGACCGGCACTTCCAGGGTGATCTTCTCGTCGGCCTGCACCTCGTAAAGGTCGAGATGGAGAATCTGGGCGGGCCGGAGCGCGTCGCGCTGGATCTCGCGGATGAGCGCCTTGACCGGCGCGCGGCCGTCGATGGCCACGTCCACGATGGTGGTCGCCGCGCTGATGCCGATCAGCATCTTGTTGAGCGCCGCGGTTTCCACGGCGAGCGCCTCCGGCGCCCGACCGTGTCCGTAGATCACGCCGGGCACCTTGCCATCGCGGCGGAGGCTGCGGGCCGCGCCCTTCCCGGTGTCGCTTCGGGTGGCGGCGTGGAGATTCGCTTGCTGAGCCATTCGGAACTCCGTGTAAAAGCCAACGACTGTCCTGTGTCACCCGTGTTTCGAGCACGATCTATCACTTCGCTCAGGATGACGGTCCCGCGGTCACCTGAATGTCCCGAAGCCTAATCGAACAGCGAGCTCACCGACTGATCGCTGTGGGTATATCCGATCGCCTTCGACAGCAGGCCGGCGATGGAGAGCACCTTGAGCCGGTCGAAACTGCGCTCCCGGGGGATGGCGATCGTGTTGGTCACGGCCACCTCCTTCACCGGCGAGGCCATGAGCCGGTCTACCGCGGGCCCAGAGAGCAAGGCATGGGTAGCGCAGCAGTACACGTCCTCGGCTCCCAGCCGCTTCAGCGCGTTGACCGCCTCGGCCATCGTCCCGGCGGTGTCGATCATGTCGTCCGGGATCAGACAGTCCTTTCCCCGGACCTCGCCGACCACGTTGAGCACTTCGGCGACGTTGGCGGACGGGCGGCGCTTGTCGATGATCGCGAGCGACGCGTTCAGCCGCTTGGCGAAACCCCGCGCCATCTTGGCCGAGCCCACGTCGGGTGCGACGATCACGAGATTGCGCAGCGCCTTCTGCCGGTAGTGGCTGGTGAAGACCGGCGCCGCGTACAGGTGGTCCACCGGCAGGTCGAAGAATCCCTGGAGCTGGTGCTGGTGAAAATCCATCGCCAGCACCCGGTCGGCACCCGCCATCGAGACCATGTTCGCCATCAACTTGGCGCTGATCGCCACCCGGGGTTGATCCTTCCGGTCCTGCCGGGCATACCCGAAGTACGGAATGACGGCCGTCACCCGGGCGGCGCTGGCCCGCTTGGCCGCGTCCATGAGGAGCAGCAGCTCCATCATGTTTTCCGCCGGCGGGTTGGTAGGCTGGATGATGTAGACATCCCGCCCGCGGACGTTCTCGTCGATCTTGACGAACAATTCTCCGTCGGCAAAGCGGCGGAGCGTGACTTGGCACAGAGGCTGCCCTAGATGAGCGGCCACCTCTTCGGCTAGGGGGCGGTTGGCCGACCCGCTCAAGAGCAGCATCTGGCTGCGCGACAGCGACAGATCCGTCATATCCGAGCCCGCAAACCTAGTCGCCACCACGGGGTTACGTCAACGGTCCAGGCCGCTTTCAGGGCCCGCGCTGGAGTATGGTCGCCCCGCCACAGCTGTAGAGGCACCGCACGTGTTACTGTTCTCGTCACGTACACCGCCTATGACGTTGTGACGCAGGTCATTGCCATTTTTGGCACTGTTTGATGACTTGACGATTGCCGGGTGGCACGTCTCTCGCACCCGCGGCGCCCCGGGATCGGCTCTCACGCCGCTCCCATCTTTCCTGACTCTCATGCGAGGCTGGGTCACCACTATGCGATCGTTCCATTGGAATTTGTGTATCATGGCGGCGCTCACCTTGGCGAGCGCGAGCTGTGGCGACGACGACGGCGGGACTCCCCCGACCAACGAAGATCCAGTAGCCGCATTCACATTCAACTGCAACGCCCTGGCCTGTACCTTCACCGACGGCAGCACCGATCCGGATGGCGCTGCCGACATCACCGCATGGGACTGGGACTTCGGCGGCGACGGCACCGCCGACGTAGCCGACCCGACGCACACCTTCAGCGCCGCGAACACCTACGAGGTCTCCCTGACGGTGACCGACGCGGCCGGTGCCACGAACACCGTCACCCAGGACGTGACCGTCACCACCACGGCCAACGTGCCCCCGACGGCGGACTTCGATTTCATCTGCAACGCCGAGGTGTGCACCTTCACCGACGCCAGCACCGACGGCGACGGCACTATCGCAACGTACGGGTGGGACTTCGGCGACGGCACGACCTCGGACGAGGCCGATCCGGTGCATACCTACACCGGCATCACCGAGCTGACCGATTTCGACGTGGCTCTTACGGTCACCGATGACGACGGCGGCACCAACACGGTCACCAAGACGGTTGCCGTGGCCCCGCCCGCGCAGACCGTCTGCGACAACGGCAGTGGCACCTTCGTGGAGTGCGGCCTGGTGTTGACCAACGCCGCGACGGTGCGGGTGACGATCACCAGCCTCGACTGCACCGCGGACGGCAACACGCTGGTCATCACCTCGCCCGATCCGGATGAGGAGGTGTTCAACGACGGCTGCAGCCAAACCGCCGGTGACTTCTTCGATCTCAACGGTGGCGCTGCGTACGCCGCCGGCACCGAGCTTCGCGCCCAGATGATCTCCGGATCCGACGATCCGAACCGCATTGCACCTCAGCTGCGAGTTAGCGGAGGGTACCCCACGTGGACGCTCGAGTTCGATGACGGTGAAGACCCGACCGGGCCGGGTGAGCCGGACTTCAACGACATCATCATGACGGTCGCCGCGACCGAATAACGCCGTAACAACTGGGGAAGTACCCCACCGCCGGGCCCTCGCGGGCCCGGCGGACACCCCCGGTGCAGGACTGCTGGCCGGTGGATCACTCGCAACCCTGGCAGGAGCCTATGATCGCGACGCGTGGAAAGCATGTGGCAATGCTGCTGCTCGGCCTTGCCGCCGCCGGCTGCGGCGACTCGAATGGACCGGACAACGACGCTCCGACGGCGAACTTCACCATCGAGTGCACCGACCTCGAGTGCAGCTTCACCAACCTGTCGAGCGACAGTGACGGCCAGGTCGAGTCGTCGGTCTGGCAGTTCGGGGATGACGCCACCGCGGCCACGGAGAGCGCGTCGCACACGTACGAGGCGGCCGGCAACTTCCAGGTCACCCTCACCGTCACCGACAATGACGGCGCCGAGGGCACGGTCACCAAGAGTGTGGACGTCAGCGAGCCGGCCCCCGGCGCCCCGGTGGCCAACTTCACCATCACCTGTTTCTCCCTCGACTGCACCTTCGTGGACGACAGCGAGGATTCGGACGGGGGCACGATCGTGTCGTGGGACTGGGTGTTCGGGGACGGCGCGACCAGCGACGCCCAGAATCCGCCGGTCCACCACTACGCCGTCACCGAGCTCACCGAGTTCGCGGCGAGCCTCACCGTGACCGATAACGACGGTCTCCAGAGCACCAAGACCATCACCTTCACGGTCTCGCCCTCGGCCAGTCTCACCTGCAACGGGGTGGCCTGCGTCCTGAGGCTGGAGGACGACGCCACCGTCACCGTCACGCTGGAGAGCCGGGAGTGCACCGCCCGGAACAACACCTTCCGGATCACCCAGCCGGCCGAGGAGGTCCTGATCACCGACGGGTGCTACGAACCCGATGTGGGAACCACCTGGGATCTCAACAACGGGGATGCCTACGCGGCCGGAACCGAGCTCAATGCCGAGGTGATCTCGGGCTCGCTCAAGCAGGAAGTCGCGCCGGCGCTGCGAGTGCTTGGGGCGTATCCCGTGTGGACGCTGGAGTTCGATGATGGCGAGGATGCCACGCCGCCGGAGCCGGACTTCAACGACCTGGTGATCAAGATCACGGCGACCCCGCAACCGTAGTCGCCGACGAAGGATGGAACATTCGGCCCCGTCGCTGTTATCGGCGGGGTCGAATGCGTTTCCAAGGCTCGCTTGACGCCTGCGCCGCATCGGTAGAACGTCCGACAGAACTGGCGACGCGGGTTTACATCGCTCCCCGGGCTCGAGGTGTCATGCGAGTTGCTCATCTACTGGCTCTGACCGCGGCAACGCTCTGGCTGTCCGCCTGCACGGACGGTCCCGACCCCGGTCCGCGCTCCGACCTCCCGGCTCCGCCGCCCTCGGAGGACGATAGCGACCAGCCGGTCCGACTGACCTACGTCTGCGGTAACCGCTTTCTCATCGCCAACGCCTATACGGCGCCGATCACGGTCGTCTATCGGGTCACCGGCACCGAGGAGGAGGGCTCCGCGACCCTGCCGGCGGCGCCGGCGGAGGATCCCGCGTTCAGCGAGGCCATGATCGAGACCCGGCGCCGGGGAACGGTCGAGCTCCTGCTCGAGGGGATGCCCATACGGGCGCGCGAGAACGGCGGCGTGCCCTGCACGCCCTCGACTCCGGGCGCCTCGCTGGCCGCGGCCACCAGCGCCGAGGCCGGCGCCTGGACCGCGCCGTTCGCCTGGCCGATCGTCGCGGTGCACATGCACCTGATGCCGAACGGCCGGGTCCTCGCCTGGGGCAAGGTCGGGGACCCCCGCATCTGGAACCCGGCTACCAACACCTTTACCTCCGTGCCGAGTCCCGATCTCCTGTTCTGCAGCGGCCACTCGTTCCTGGCGGACGGCCGACTGCACGTCGCCGGCGGCCATATCGATGACGATCGCGGCCTCCCGGACATCAACCTGTACGGCACCACCGCCGGCTGGACCCAGGCCGCACCGATGCAGCGGGGCCGGTGGTACCCCACGAACACGACCATGGCGAACGGCGAGGTGGTGATACTCGCCGGGCGGGACGAAGCCAGCCTCAACGTCGCGCTTCCGGAGGTGTGGACCGCCGGCACCCTCCGGGTGTTGACCGGCGCGAGCCTCAGCCTCCCGTACTACCCCCGGGCGTTCCTCGCGCCCAACGGAAAGCTCTTCTACGCCGGAGAGCAGCGCACCACGCGATATCTCAACATCACCGGCGCCGGCAGCTGGACCACGGTGGCCCAGCGGCGGTTCGCCAATCGGGAGTACGGCTCGGCGGTCATGTACGAACGAGGCAAGATCCTGTACGCCGGCGGGGGCCGAACCACGAACACCGCCGAGGTCATCAACCTCAACCTGGCGGCGCCGGCCTGGCAGTGGACCGGATCGATGGCGTACGCGAGGCGGCAGCACAACCTCACCGTGCTGCCCACCGGGGAGGTTCTCGCGACCGGTGGCGTGGCCGGGACCGCCTTCAACGATCTCACCCAACCGGTGCGCGCAGCTGAGATCTGGAATCCCTCGACGGGCGGATGGACCACACTGGCGAGTAACACCGTGGTGCGGGGGTACCATGGGACATCGATTCTGATGCCGGACGGCCGGGTGCTCAACGCGGGAAGCGGGGATGGGGCCGGCCTCCCCGCCGAGCGAAACGCCGAGTTCTTCTCGCCCCCCTACCTGTTCCGGGGACAGCGCCCCACGATTTCGAGCGCGCCGTCGGTGATCCGCTACAACAGCACGTTCCGGGTGCTGACAGCGGCGGTCTCCTCGATTCGGAAGGTGAGTCTGGTGAGACTCGGGTCGGTCACCCACGGGTTCGACATGAACCAGCGGTACCAGGCGCTGTCCTTCACGGCCGACGGGACCGGGCTCACGGTCAGCCTGACCACACGGAAGCACACCCCGCCGGGCCACTACATGCTCTTCATCCTGAATGGATCGGGAGTGCCCTCGGTGGCGAAGATCGTGCAGGTCAAATAGGCGATGGCCGGGCCGGCGTCTCGGTTCTTCCGGTCGCCCCGAGCACGCGTTGGCGCTGGCCCGGGGTGATCATGTCACGCTCCACTACCCGCCGCACGATCCGCGCGACGAACGAATACCCCCGTGGCTCCGCCACGAGCCACCGGTGCCATTCGAGCTCGTCGAGCGCGATCGCCGTCTCATCGGGTCCAAGCGACACCGCGCGCTCCAGCACTGGCGCGGGTACGAGATCGCCCAGCACGGCGGCCGCCGCCAGCACCCGCTGAGCCGCCGGACTCAGCCGCCGAACCCCGATCCGGATGGCGGCCACCACCGCGTCGGGAAGCTCGCCCGGGAGGGTCTGATCCAAGGTGCGCAGCGGCTCCGGCCAGGCTTCCGAGATGGTCTTGAGATCGAGTCCGAGCGCGACGGCCCGGAACAGCTCCACGGCGAGCAGCGGCATGCCCGCGGAATCGGTGGCGACCCGCCGGGTCACTCGATCGATCGCGACCGGCTCGTAGCCGGGAAGCATTCGTTCAGCGAGTCGGCGCAGGGCCGTCCGGTCGAGCGGTCGCAGCCGGACGGCTTCGCCGGCCAGATCCCTGCCGATCCTGGAGCGAAGCTCGTCCAGCTCCGGCCGGGGCGGATGGGGCACCAGCGCCAGCATGACGGTCAGCGGGGCAGCGGACAAGTCGCGGAGGATCGCGCTGAGCGCCGAGGCGGAATCGCGGTCCAGCCACTGGGCGTCGTCCACCGCGATGACGATCGGCCGCTCCTCTGCCGCCGCCTGCAGGGTCTCCATCAGGGCCCGGCTGAGCGGGTGGGTGCCCGCGAGCGGCGCGCCGGGAAACCGCTCCCTCCATTCCGGCAACATCGCCGCGAGTGCGGCCAGGGCCTCGGGGGGAGCCGTGCCGACGCCCTGCGCATCGACGAGACCGCCGCGAGCGATGGCGAGCACTCCGCTCCACGGCTGCGCGCGATCCGCCTCGACCGCGCGGGCGGCTGCGATCGAGGTGCCGTCCAGACGAAGCCGTGCCAGCAGCTCCTGTAGCAAGCGGGTCTTGCCGACACCTGACTCGCCCTCCAGGAGGAGCAGGGACGCCTGATGGTCGCGGGCCGAGCGGCCCAGCGCCTCCAGCAGCCGTCCCAGCTCCGCGGCCCGCCCTTCCAGCGGCGGTCTGACGATCGAGTCGCCTTCGGGCCATGCCGCGGCGATCTCGGGCCGCACGCCCCGCTCGCGCCGTACCCGCTCCACCAGCGCCCGGGTCTCTTCGCCCGGCTCCGCGCCCACCTGCTCCGCCAGCCGGGTCCGGAAGCGCTCGAACAGCTCGAGCGCACCGGCACGATCGCCCGCCAGCGTCAGACAACGGAGGGTGGCCCCAAGGGCCCGCTCGGACGTCGGCTCGAGCGCGAGGGCCCGCGCGGCGAGCGCAGAGGCGTCGTGCGTCCTTCCGGTCTGGGTCAATGTCTCCGAACCGCGCACCAGTATCTCGACGCTCCGGCGGCGCCAAGTCTCCCGCTCAGCGGCCAGCCAATCCTCGAATTCCGACGCTCCCGGAACCGCGAACCCCTCGAGGAACTCGCCCGCGATCAGCTCGGCCGCCGCCTCCCAGTGCTCGGCACCCGCCAGCGCCTCCAGCTGGTCCACGTCCACCTCGACGACCCCCGGGGCGAGGCGGACCTGTCCCCCGGCCGTCTCCACCGATGCCTCGCCGGCACTGCGCCGGATCACTCGGAGAGCCTCGCTGAGAGAGTGACGCGCGGCGGCTTCGGTCCGGTCGCCCCAGAGCAGGCCGACGAGGTGGTCACGGCTCCGCGCACGCCGAGGTGAGCGCGCCAGGTAGATCAGAAGCGCGAGGTGCTTCCGCCAGATGAGGTCGGGGGCGGCGGGACCGCCGTCCACGCTCACATCGACCGGTCCCAGTGTGCGACAGAGGATCACGCGGACCTCACTGGATCGGGCCCAAGAGCCCGGGGATCACCGACTTGATTTCGGCTTGATCGGGAAACGGCAGTATAGCCGCGCCCACAACACCCTGCGGCCCAGGGAGAAGCGAGTAAGACCTATGGTCACGCCAATTCGGTCCTTCACGACCATCGCGCCGGAGCCCGACGCGACAGCCAACGCCATCCTACTCGGCGAGCACGAGACCACGGGGCCGCTCCCCGTGGGGTTCGAGTTCGAGCGACTCGGGGCGCGGTACGATCATTTCGACCTGTCCACCGATGGTTTCGTCAGGTTCGGCACCCGCTCAGATCAGGGAGGCAAGAACAACCGTCTCTCTCTGGGTGAGGTTGGTCGGGATCGGCTGGGTGGAGGGCAAGTCACATACGAGATGCGGGGGAGCGCTCCCAGGCGCCGCCTAGTGGTGTCGTTCGCCGCGCCAGGCGCATGCCGAGCGGCGCTGCAGCTCATCGTGTACGAACGAACGGGAATCGTCGAGGTCCGGGAAGGGCCCGGTCAGAGCTTGGGCGACCCGACGATCCGGCAGCTCGACATGACCCAACCGTCGGGGTCCCGCGCGAACTCCGCCCTGAAGATCGGCTGACTGCTGAGGCGCCCCCCGTGGGCGTCTCTCCAGGCCAGCCGGAAACTGAACTCCGCGGCCGCGGACCTGGCGCTCATCTCCCGGGCGCCGTCCACCCGTTTGCCGACGACGGCTTTCCACGGCTCGGTCCGAAGGATCCGGGTGAGGCGCTTCAACTTGTCTTCGTCGGCATAGGTCTTGGGATGGTACATCCTCTCCAGGTGGTCCAGATCCTTGGAACGCACCGCGCCGTAGCAATCCTCGACGCCCTCTCGAATCTTGGACTCGAGCTCACGGCGATCCAGCGGCGGCTCCGCTTCGGACCGCTTCGCCGGGGGCACGAACGCGACCTGCTCCGGAGGCTCCGGCCGGTCCAGCTCCGGGGTCAACGGCACGTAGCCCGAGGGCTCGACCGGCGGCTCGACCGTCGGGAGTACGACGACCTCGGACGTCGCCGTCTCGCCGCCACTGCGGGCCACGATGAGCGTGGTTCCCGGAGCCTGCCCGCGCATCCTGCCGGTCGCGCTGTCCACCGCGACCACCCTCGGCTGTGTCGATCTCCAGGTCACCCCCGCCTCCCCGATCGGCTCCCCCTGCGAGTCGAGCACCACGGCGGACAAGGTCATGGTGTCTCCCACACGAACCGGGTCGTGAGAGGCGATGGAGAGCGAAGCGGGTACTGGCGCGGGGCGGGGTGCGGCGCGCCGCACACGGGGTCTCGCGCCAGCCGGGGCGGCTGCCCCCTGGTTGATCGGCGCGATCGAGTCACCGGACTCGGCCCGACGAGTCGTGTCGGCGGCGGTCCGGACCGTGTCGGGCACAAGCCCCGACGTCCGGCCGCGATCGCCCCGGAAGTCACGCATCCCTCCGAAGAGCCATGCCGATGCCAGAATGGCGATGGCCGCCACCGCGACCTTGACCAGGGCTCGGTGCAGGCGACTGCCGCGGCGGCGGCGGCTGGAGCGGTGGGAAGGCGCCAAGTCGATGGGCTCCGCTCGCGGGGCCGGAGGCTTCCCTGGCCTCTGCGCTGGTATCGCCTGCGCGACGTCGATATTGACCGAGGCGCTGGCACCACCGCGGGTGGCCGTCAGCACCACGTGTCCCCGGCCGAGCGCCGCCACCCATCCTCCGGCGGTGACCACGGCCACCCGCACGTCGCTGGTGTTCCAGAGAACGTTGGGCTCGGGGAGAGGGTGACCCGCCGAGTCGAGCGGAGTGGCGGTCAGGACGAACGAGTCGCCGGCCCGCACCGACTTCGGCGGGGAGGAGATCTGTATGGCAGCGGCTGGATCACCCGTCTCGAGAGCGAGTGGCTCCGCCATCGGAGGGACGAAAACCGGAACTCGGGTCTGGATGCCGTCGCAGCTCGCGGTCAGCAGCGCCGAGCCCGGCGCCACCGCCGTCGCCACGCCCCGCGCCTGGTCGACGTGAAGGACGTGGGGGGCGTCGGTGCTCCAGTTGACGGTTCGGCCGGGGAGGGGAACACCGCGCTCGCCCCGCACCAGGGCGACCAACGCGAAACCGTCTCCCGTCGCGAGCTCCGCAGGCGGCGGAAGGATCACGATGCTGCGAGCCTGCCCGGCCAGAGCGGACCGCGACGCCGAGGAGCGCTGGACGGCGGCCGCACCGGTCGAAACCGCCAGCCCGGAGACGGGCTCCTGAGTTCCGGCCGCGGCAAGACGACAGAGCTCACCCAGCAGGGGGTCGTCTTCCTTGAGCGGCGTCGCGCCCAGCGCCGCCTTCGCCTCCGCCATGCTGGCGAACCGGTCGGCGGGATCCTTGGCCAACATCCGGAGGATCGCCGCCTCGAACTCGGCCGGACAATCCGGGCAGCGATCCCGTATCGGCGATGGCGTGCGCTCCACCTGCGCCTGCATCACGGTCAGGGTGGACCCGGTGAACGGCGCCACGCCGGCCACCATTTCGTACGCAACGGCGCCCAGCGAGTACTGGTCGGAGGCGCCGGAGACCTCGGCGCCACTGCACTGCTCAGGGCTCATGTACGCGGGCGTGCCGACCAGGGCGCCGGTATGGGTATGACCTGGAAGCTCGGCCACCTTGGCGATCCCGAAGTCGGTGACCACCGCGTTGCCGTCTTCGTCGATGAGGATGTTGGCCGGCTTGATGTCGCGGTGCACCACCCGGGAGCGGTGCGCGTAGGTGAGGGCCGATCCGACCTGGCAGAGAATGGAGCGGACGATCGGCAGCGGCAGCTTGCCGGCCTCGAGAATCAACTGCTCCAGGGAGCGGCCGCGAATGTACCGCATCACGAAGAAGTGCAGACCCTCCGCCTGTCGCACCGAATAGCAGGAAACGATGTTGGGGTGATTCAGGTGGGCGATGGTAATCGCCTCGCGCTTGAAGCGATCGATCATCCCGTCGCCCATGAGCAGCCCCGGCGACATGACCTTGATCGCGACCTTTCGGTCGAGCGAGAGCTCGTGCGCCAGGAACACGGCAGCCATCCCGCCGCGGCCGAGCTCGCGGCCGATCTCGAACTCGCCGAACGTGGCGCGCCTCAGCCGCTGAACCACTTCGGCCCAGGGCGAATCCGGATCGTCGTCGAGGTGCGCTTCGCTGTCCAGGAGGGCCGTGGGGTGGGAGCTCAACACCAGCTCGTCCCCGCATCGCGAACAGTAGCGATCGCCGGGACGGACGCCTTCGCTGCAGGTGGCACAGGTCAGCGACGTTGCCATCATCTCACAGCAGGTGTGGTTGCATTACCGCTGCAAATATTGAAGTCCCGTTCGGCCAGGCGCAAACCGATCGTCGCCGTCCAGCCTGATGTACAACATTACCTGAGCATGTCTAAGCTATTATGAATTAGTCACATATGTTAGCCAGATATAGGCTTGAAGTTACTTGGGGCCCATTGGGGCACGACGCCTGCGGATCTCCTTGATCCGCCTGAACCTGCCGACCACTGAGAGATTCGGGCCTAAGCCCAGACTTTCTTGACGTAACAGCGATTCGGGCATACGGTAAGTCCGCCAATATCCAGAATTTCGACCCCGGGTGAAGACCCGGGTCCCTCTCGCCGCTCCCCGAAAGCAGCCCGGCCTACGCCCCCCCGGGGTGGGCACCGAGCCGAGAACGCGTGGATGGAGCTCCAATGCAATTCAATCGGCAGGCGCTCCACTCCGGTCTCAGCCTCGGCCTGGTCCTGTTGCTGGCCGCCTGCGGCGAAGACGGCTCCCAAGCGCCCACCGACCGCCCCGAGATCCCGCTGAAGCAGCTGGCCGAGGAAGGCGGGAATCTGGCGCCGCTCGACCTGGTCTATGTCTGCGGCAACAAGTTCATCGCCACCAACTCGACCCGACGCACCGTCCATCTGACCTATGGAGTCGTCGGCTCTTCAGAGACGGGCGGTGTCACGCTACCTCCCGGCCCGGTCGAGGATCCCGGGCACAGCGAGAGCGAGCTGGAGACGAAGCGGGAAGGGATCGTGGAGCTGTACCAGGACGGCCTGCGCCTGGTTCGGCGGAGGAATCTGAAGCTGCCGTGCGGCGCGCCGGCGATGGCCGGGCTCGCGTCCGCCACCGCGGCGGATGCGGGCAGCTGGACCGCACCCTTTCCATGGCCGGTGGTGGCCTTGCATGCCAGCCTGTTGCCGACGGGGCGGGTGCTCACCTGGGGACTCGACGGAGAACCCCAGGTTTGGAATCCCACCACCGGCGAATTCACCGAGATCGCCAGCCCGGTCGAATTGTTCTGCGCGGGCCACTCGCTCCTGCCGGACGGACGGGTGCTGGTGGCCGGCGGGCACATCGCCAGCGACCGGGGCATCCCAGACATCAGCATCTTCTCACCGGCCACGGAGAGCTGGACCGCCTCGACGCCCATGCGCCGCGGGCGCTGGTATCCCACCAATACCACGCTCGCCAACGGCTCGGTCCTGATCATCGCCGGCCGGGACGAAGTGGGCGACGAGGTGGCCGAGCCCGAGATCTGGTCGGCGGGCGGTGTGCGGGAGCTGACCGGGGCCAGCCTGGTGCTGCCATACTATCCCCGGACATTCCTGGCGCCCAATGGCCAGATCTTCTACGCGGGCGAGCAGCAGACCACCCGCTACCTGAACACGTCCGGCACGGGCCAGTGGACCACCGTCGGCGAGCGGCGATACGCCACCCGCCCCTACGGCGCGGCGGTGATGTACGAGACCGGCAAGATTCTCTACGTCGGCGGGGGCCGCAGCACCAACACGGCAGAAATCATCGACCTGAACGCCGCCTCGCCGACCTGGCAGTGGACTGGATCGATGGCGTTCGCCCGACGAAATCTCAACGCGACCCTGCTCCCCACGGGCGAAGTCCTGGTGACGGGAGGCAGCAGCGCCAGCGCGTTCAACAACGTCTCCCAGGCGGTGCGGGCGGCGGAGATCTGGAATCCCGCCACCGGCATCTGGACCACCATGGCGAGCAATGCCATCCGGCGGACTTACCACTCGACGTCCCTGCTGCTGCCCGACGGACGCGTGCTGCACACCGGGAGCGGCGATGGCGCCGACATGCCGGACGAGCGGAACGCGGAGCTGTACTCACCTCCGTACCTCTCCAAGGGCCCGCGCCCGACCATTACCGACGCCCCCTCGCTCGTGGGATACGGCACCTCCTTCAGCGTCGCCACGCCGGACCCGGCCGGCATCGCCAAAGTCAGCCTGATCCGCCTGGGCTCGGTGACGCATTCCTTCGACATGAACCAGCGGTTCCAGTGGCTCACCTTCGTGCGACAAACCGACGCGCTCACCATCACCGCCCCCACGAGCGGAACCCGGGCACCCCCGGGACACTACCTCCTGTTCCTGGTCGGGCAGAACGGCGTGCCCTCGATCGGGCGGATCGTCAAGGTCGGATCCAGTTCCGAGCCCGCTCCCGGTCCCAATTCCGCCCCGGTCGCCGCGTTCCTCGCGGGCTGCGGCGGGCTCACCTGCACCTTCGCTGACCGGAGCACGGATCCGGACGACAATGTGTCCGCTTGGAGCTGGAACTTCGGGGACGGCGAAAGCTCGCCGGCGCGCGATCCGAGCCACGCATACCAGGCGGGGGGCACCTACACGGTCACCTTGACGGCGCGGGATGGTGACGGCGCGACGGGTGCGCTGTCGAAGCAGGTGACCGTGCCGGGACCGCAGTATCCGCTCGGACTGACCCTGACCACGAAGACGGAATCCGGCAAGCAGATCGCGACCTTGACCTGGACCAGGGCCCAGGGGCCGTCGGTATACATCTATCGGAACGGGCAGGTGCTGCTCAGCACGCCGAACGACGGCAAGCAGGCCGTCGGGCGCACCTTCACCGGCGCCGCCACCTACATCTTCAAGGTGTGCGAGGCGGGGACCACCATCTGTTCCAACCCGGCCACGGCAACCTTCGGCGGCGGCTCTCCGCCGGACAACGCGCCGCCCAACGCAGCGTTCACTCCCACCTGCACCGGCGCCACCTGCCGCTTCTCGGACGGCAGCTCGGATTCGGACGGGACCGTGGTGGGCTGGCAGTGGAACTTCGGAGACGGCTCGTCCTCGAGCGACCGGAATCCTTCGCATGCCTATGGCGCCGGTGGCGAGTATACCGTGACGCTCACCGTGACGGACAATGTCGGATCGCAGGGCTCCGCGTCGAAGCGGCTCACGGCCGGTCCCCCACCCAACCTGGCACCCACGGCGACCTTCAGCTCGACCTGCACGGAGTTGGACTGCGGCTTCACCGACGGGAGCACCGACTCGGACGGGAGCGTCGCCGGTTGGCAGTGGGACTTCGGGGACGGCTCATCCGCCGACCTGCAGCATCCCTCGCACACCTACGCGGGGGACGGCGTCTACCCGGTCACCCTGAGGGTCACCGACGACGATGGAGCGGAGGCCTCAGTCTCGAAGCAGGTCACGGCCGGCACGCCGCCGAACGCGGCGCCGACAGCGGCCTTCACCTCGAGTTGCACGGGCCTCGGCTGCGGCTTCACGGACCAGAGCGCCGACACGGACGGCAATATCACGGGGTGGCACTGGGACTTCGGAGAGGGCTCCTCGGCGGAAGTGCGGAATCCTTCGCATAACTACTCGACCGATGGCAGCTACACGGTCACCCTGACCGTGACCGACGACGATGGTGACCAGACGTCCGTCTCGAACCCGGTCACCGTGAGCCCGCCCATCCCGAACGTCAACCCCGTCGCGGCCTTCAGCTCGAGCTGCACGGGTCTGTCCTGCGCCTTCACGGACGCGAGCACCGACCAGGACGGCAGCATAGCGGGATGGAGCTGGACCTTCGGAGACGGGGGCACGTCGACGGCCAGTAGCCCGAGCCGGAGCTACACATCGGCCGGCACCTACAGCGTGACCCTCACGGTAACGGACAACCTGGGCGCGACTCATCAGCGGACTGCGCCGGTGACGGTGACAGCGCCGCCGGCGGCGACCATCACGCTGACGATCTCGGGCTCTACCGATGCCGAGCGGCACCTGGTCACGCATCTCTGGTCCGGTGCGACCGGGACGACCGTGGATCTCTACCGGAACGGGGCCTTCGCGCTGAATACACCCAACGACGGGCGACACACTACCGTCCGCCTGTTCAAGGGGACGGCCACCTGGCGGGTGAAGGTCTGCTTGGCGGGGACCAGCCTGTGCTCGGTCGAGCGCAGTATCACGCTCAGCAACTAGGCGGCTCAGATGGAGGGAGAAGCTCCCAGCAACTCTTCGAGCCATCGGGCGCACCGGACGTCGAAGTCCCGGGTGGTGATCTCATCGGTACTCGTCATGGTGCCGATGAACTCGCCGCGGTGGGAAACCGCCCAGACGGCACGTGTGGAGGCCGACTCCAACCTCTCGATCCGCTCGAAGCTGAATGGCTCCCCGGCATAACTCACGGAGCGCTGACGATGCCTCATGCTCACCTCTTTACCTACTCCTGATCCCACCTGGGGGCTGTGGTCAGCAGGGAGGACCGCCTCGGGATCGCCCGGCGGCCGAGCATTTCGCACGCTGCTGTTCCTCTCCAATCATAGCGCCGGGAACGCCGCTCGGATATAGCGCCGGTCTCCTGAGTAGGCTCCGAGCCACCCTGGCGGACGCCACAGCGAAAGGTACGTTCCGTCACCATGCCGCCTCTTGTGCTCGTAGTCGATGACGAACCGCATGTCCGGCTGGTGACGTCTCGCTATCTGGAGGAGGCGGGTTTCGAGTGTATCCAGGCGGGTACCGCCACCGAAGCGCTCGCTTGGCTGGACCGGGGCCGGATCCCCGATCTCACCGTGCTCGACGTTCGACTGCCGGACCATTCGGGGCCGGAGCTCGCCCTCCGCATCCACGCGCGGTACCCCCGCATCCCGGTGCTCTTCATCTCGGCGTGGCCCGAAGCGCACCCCACGCCGTCGGATCTGGATCGCCTTCGCTGGCTGTTCGTGCAGAAACCTTTTGCCGGCGCGACGCTGAGTGAGGCCGCCCGGCACCTCCTCACAAGCACCCGAGCTTAGGGCCGCCGGCAGCTGCGCCGAGGCTTCGAGCTGAGCAGGGACGCGACGTCCTGGAAGGCCGACTTGTTGACGGACTTCGACATGAACGCGTCGTCGTAGCGCCACATGAGCATCGCGCAGCCGGACGGGCCGATCGCCCGGCCGTAGGTCCGTACCTGGTCGGCCGTCATGCGACAGAACCCCGAGCCGGTTCCCTTGCCGCCCGTGCCCGGGCAATCCCAGGCGCCGACTTTGTCGCGGACTCCACCGTTCAGAATGTTCAGACTGAACACCGGCGTCACCCCGTCGGCACGGGTCCGGCTGAGGACCGCATCACGCCACGCGATGATGTCGCCCTGATTGTAGTTCCATACGTATTGGGCACCCACCCAGTCCAGCACCTTGTACCGCTCCCCCGTGCGCCAGCGGAACCCCGGCGCACCATGGGTGATACCCATCGGCAGCGTCGGGAAGATGTTCTTCGCGTAGGTCGCCATCTGGTCAATCAAGGGCTTGGTCACTACGCCGCCCCACTGGGCAGACTCGGGCTCGTCCAGGAGCTTGTTGCCGACGATCGTCCCGTCCGCCACGCCGTCGGCCACGGCCTTCTTGATCGCCGCGGTATTGAGCGTGTTCATCTCGGCCTTCCACCTCCCCAGGTCGAACTTGCCGTTTCTGATGTACTTACTCCTATCGGCCGTCATCGCCAGCACGAGGCGATGGCGCTGCCGTCTGGCCGCGTCGATGCGTCGCACGATGGCGTTGGGGAAGCCGGAGTTGTCGAGGCTCGCGCTGAAGGGCGCCGGGCCCCACTCGAACTCGGTCGTGTTCGCGTACAGGCTGTAGGGACCGTACGGAATGCCGGTATGGCTCACCGCGGGCGCCGGCGTGGTCGGACCGGGACTCGAAGGCTCCGGCGCAGCCGGCTCCGGTGAGCTGGGAGGATCCACCTCGCCACACGATGTGGCGACGAGCGCGACTGCGAGAAGGAGGGCTGCGCGAGCGGCAACGAGCATGCGTCTCATGACTTGAATCCCCTGCGTGATGATCACGGTCATCTCGCTCACCACAGCGGGAGCCGGGTGCACGGCAGAGCCGGGACGCTGGCGCAGCGCGAGGAGATCCGGACGCGGAGGAACGCGGGACTCGCCGCGCAGCCGAGCGGGAGCTGACCTAGGTTGTCTGCTTGGGTGTTCGCTGGAACGAACTAGAGTGGGACCCCAGGGCGAGCGAATGGCGCCGGGATAAGCGCCATCTCATTGCCACAATGCCTCGCGGACGGAAACTGCGCCAAGACCTGGGAAGAAGTCAAGGCTGGTCTTGGGACAACTCACCACGAATCGCTAAGTGCAGTTGGCCCTGGAGGATTCGAACCTCCATTAACGGATCCAAAGTCCGCTGTCCTGCCATTGGACGAAGGGCCAGTCAATGATTACAGTGTCGAACAAGATTTCCGTACTTGTATTGTACTTGCCGTTTCTCTCCGCAAGGACGCAAACCTTTTTGGTCAGGTCCCTTCCGCGCTCCCACTCACAGCGGGTTCGGCGGGCCCCCTTCGTCAACCGCCCTGCTCGTGAACGTCACCGGCGAGCCCTCCACCCCGTCCACCGCCGCAGTCGTGGTCTGGTCCCCCACGGTCGGGCCGAGGAAGCGCTGAGTTGAGGCGAGGCCGTCGGAGTCCGTCGGCACCGTGTCTGGGGAGACGCTACCCCCGCCCTGGGCCGCCCACGTCACGGTGACCCCCGCGACCGGAACACCCGATGGGTCGAGCACGCGGACTACCAAAGGCTCGGCGAGCGCCTGAGACACCACGCCATTCTGGCCGTCGCCCGCGACGATCTCGAGCGTGGTGGGCGTGGAAGTGTCGACGGGGTCATCGTCGCCGCAGCTCAAGGCGCTGGCGGCGAGCAGGGCGGCGACCGTCCATGAGTGAGGGCGAGCGCACCGTGATGAGATCACGAATGTCGAGACGGTTCGCACCGCCACCTGCAAGTGAGTTTTCATTGCGCCTTCTCCAGATGGGCCGCCAGCACGTCGGCTGCCTCCCGCCGGTACGCGGGGAGGATGTGGATGGCCGAAGGCCAGAGCGCCCCAGAATCTATACCGGCTCCGGGCCCCGCGGCGGGCCGCTGAGAGTCTCGACCGCGGTGAGCGTCCCGTGCTTTCGGCCCAGCATCATGCGGGCGTCCTCGCGGTCACGGGCCGAGCGGTAGACGGCGAAGAGCGCCGAGCCCGAGCCGCTCATCCGGCAGACCAGCGGCCGGGTGCCGGCGAGGGCCTCGAATGCGGCGCGGATCGGTGGATGCCGGCCGAAGACGACGGACTCGAAGTCGTTGCCGGCCATCCGGCCGATGTCTCCCCAGGTGGAGAGCGCGTCCAGGTCGAGCGCGACCGCACCGCGCCGGACTTCCGTCGGCCGAGCCTCGTCCACCCAGGCAAAGGCCTCCGCGGTGGAGATCGAGACGTCGGGCACGAGCAGGAGCGCGGGAGCGGAGGGCAAGGCGGGGAGTCGCATGAGCCGGTCGCCGTGGGACCAGGCGAGGGCGAGCGGTGCGCCCGCGACGAAGAACGGCACGTCGCTGCCAAGCTTCGCGGCGAACTGGAGCAGCTCGTGCCGGGGAATCGCGCCGCCGGCCAGCCGGTTCACCGCGAGCAGCGCCGCCGCCGCATCGCTCGATCCGCCCCCGAGACCGGTGCGCACCGGAATCCGCTTGGTCAGCGTGAGGTGCGCGCCGAACCGGTCGCCGGTCGCCGCGAGCACCGCGGCGGCGGCGCGAAGGGCGAGGTTGTCCGTGGCTGGTCCAACGTCCGCTCCCTGCACCTCGATCGTTACTCCCCGCGCCTCCCGTCGCTCCGCCCGCAGCTCGTCGGCGAGATCCACCAGGCAGAACACCGTCTCCAGCCCATGGTAGCCGTCGGCTTCACGAGCCAGGACCCGGAGAAACAGGTTGAGCTTGGCGTGTGCCGGCAGCCAGACCGCGGTGTCGGTCACGATCCCGGCGCGCCCCGGAGGTCGCTGAGCGCCACAGGCGTGCGGGCCAGAGACCAGGCGCCGGCTAGCGTGATGGGCACGAAGGTGGCGCCGTGGTACGCGATCGCGTAGGACGAGGCGACGTCGTTCGAGATGCCGTAGAGGGCCAACGCCGCGACGATCAGGGCCTCGAACTGGCCCACGAAGCCCGGCGTAAGCTGGACCGAAACGCCGATCACTAGGACGCCCTGAAGCACCAAGGCTCCTCCGAATCCGACCGGGATGTCGAAGGCCGCGAAGCTGACCCACAGGGCGAGCGCATGCAGCGTCCACAGCGCCAGCGACCAGGCGATGACCCCCACCAGCAGCGAAGGCGACCGCAGCGAGGCGAGCCCGTGGCGGATGCCTTCGATCATCGCGATCACGCGCTCAGTGAAACGACCTGGCGGGAGGAGCCCCCGAACCAGGCGCTCGGCCGGTTCCGGAAAGGCCACGAAGGCCGCCGCCATCACCAGCGCTCCAAGGGAAAGCAGGCCGGCCACCTGCGCCGCTCGCGCGAGTGACACGCCTCCCACCACCGCGGCCGCCGGGAGATCCGAGGTCAGCAAGCCCGCGGCCAACAGAGCGATGACGGCCAGCCCGTCGAAGATTCGCTCGACGGCGATCGACGACAGCGTGGCGGTGAAGCGGGCGCCCGAGAGCTTAGTCGCCGCGAAGACCCGCACCAGCTCGCCCGCGCGAAACGGCAGCAGGTTGTTGGCCATGAAGCCGATCGCGATGGCATGCCAGAGCGGCCACGCCTGCAGCGGGCGCCCGGATTCGTCCCGAAGGATGAGTCTCCAGCGGATAAGGCGCAGAGGGAATGTCGCCGACGCCAGCACCACGCCGAGCGCGAGCGGCCAGGGATTGGCGTCGCGAATCTGGCGCACGACCTCGCCGAGGTGCACTCCCCGAAGTGCCCAGAGGAGGAGCGCGACGGCCAGCGCGGCCCCGACGAGGCCAGCCAGGATTCGCCGCCCCCCCATCGGGGCGGCCGTCACTTCAGGATTCGTCAAGGGCGAGGGGAACCAGGTCGAGCAGCTCCTGCAGGAGGGGGCGGATCGCGGCGAGGTCGGAGACACCGGCGAGCTCGGCGGCCAGCGTCCGACGGACCGCGGCCGCGCGCTCCAGCGCCGGACGGCCGCGGTAGCACAGCGATTCGATCGCCACCGTGTCGGCCGCAGGCGCGGCCCCTCCGAGAAGGGTCTCGAGCGACGCCGCCGCGGGACCCCGCTCGCGCTGCAGCCGTTCCAGCGTCCGGAAGCTGGCCTCCAACGCATCGCCCGTGGTGGCGGGTTCGGGGTCCGGGGCGAGGCTCTCGACGGTGTCGAGCAGCGACTCGATGGGGACGACGTCGGCATCGGCCGCCATCGACTCGGCCTCCACCGGTCCCGTGCGAACCTGATCGAGGTTGTGCGCCACGTCCAGAATCCGCCGCGACACCTGCATCCGGTCGCCCGCGTCGGCCACGGACCGCAGCAGTTCGCCCGCTGCCTTGAGATGCGCGACCAGCTCGTCGGCAAACCGGCTCGCTATGCCCGCCGCCAGCGCCTCTCGGGTCGATCGGGCGAAAACCGCGAGCGCGCCGGCGACCGGGTCCGGCCCCGGCGCGGTCGCGGCGCGGAGGGCGCCGACCAGATGGTAGAGTCGAAGGTCGCGCTCGGTGGCCGATCGGGAGCGGGCAATGAGATCGGCGATCTGGCAGAGATGCTCCCCGTGGCTCACCAGCTCGAGCGGACCGAGCGGCCCGGGTGCCTCGAATTGCGGCTGCCCGGGCGCCGGTGTGACGGGCGCGGGATCACCCTCGTGGTACAAGGTCTCGATCGGACACGACATCGCGCTCGACCGCGAAGGCTCGGAGCAGGAGATCGGTGAAGTTGCGCGCCTCATCGGCCTCGGGGTCGGGCCGGCCGTGTTCGGCGATGTCGCGAGAGAGCCGGGTGAGCGCGATGGCCCCGGCGGCCATGACCTCGTGAACACCGGGAGGGGGCGCATAGAGCCGGGTCAGGTCGCCCACCGCGAGCTCGATGCCGTCCAGGATCTCGGGCAGCGGAACCAGCTCGCCGAGCTCGGCCAATCCGCGGAGCGACTGCATCCGGCGGATCACGGTGTAGAGCGGCTCCCGCTCGCCAGGCGCGACCTGGAGCGCCCGGGCGGCGCGGTCGAGCGCGCTCGCGATCAAGGCGCCTTCCCGGCCGACGAAGGCCCGGACGCCGGCATTGAGCTCGCCGTCCTCACCGCGCCGCTCGGCGGGCTCCGCCGCCGGCCGCCCGGCCAGGGCCTCGAGGGACAGCGCCAGCCGGCCCGCGCGCACCGTGTCGCCGTCGTCCCACTCGCGCACCCGGCGGACGAGCAGGCGCAACTCCTCGATCGCCTGGGCGACCTGCTCCCGACAGTCGGGATCCCATACCAGCCGGCCCTCACGCAGGGCGCGGGCGACCGATTCCAGCCCGCCGGCGGCCCGCGCGATGGCCTGCTGCGACGCCATCAGGGCCGAGCCCCGGAGCACCCGGCTCGCCCGGAGGAAATCCTCCGCGGGCGGCGTGTCCTCATGGCCGGCGAGCTTCTCGAGCCGGTCGAGACACTCGCCAGCTTCGAGCGCGAAGAAGTCCGCGGCCGCGAGAGGGTTGGTCATTGCCGGTAAAGTATCAACCCCGGGCACCCTTCACCAAGCCGACCATCTCCTCGACCGCGCCCCGCATCCCCACCATGAGGGCGCGACTCACCACGCTGTGGCCGATGTTGAGCTCCTCGATTTCGGGGATCGAGGCGACCGGCGCCACGTTCTGGTAGGTGAGACCGTGGCCGGCGTGGACGAAGAGGCCCATGTCGGCGGCGTGCCGGGCGGCACGCCGCAGCTCCTCGAGGGCCTGGCCGCTCTGACGCCAGGTGTTGGCGTACCTGCCGGTGTGCAGCTCGACCGCGGGCACGCCGAGGTCCTTCGCGGCGTCGAGTGTGGCCGGATCGGGATCGACGAAGAGACTGATCCGGATTCCCGCCTCGTCGAGGCGGCGAATGCTGTCCCGAAGCCGAGTCGCGTGGCGCCGAAGATCGAGGCCTCCCTCGGTGGTGATCTCCTCGCGACGCTCGGGAACCAGCGTCGCCTGATAGGGACGCAGCCTGCAGGTGATGCCGACGATCTCGGAGCTGGTCGCCAGCTCCACGTTGAGCACCCTTACCGCGGGCCGCATGCGCTCCAGATCGTGATCCTGGATATGCCGCCGGTCCTCCCGGAGATGGGCCGTGATGCCGTCGGCGCCGGCGGCTTCGCAGAGGAGCGAGGCCTCGACCGGGTCGGGCTCGTCGGCTCGCCGCGCCTGCCGCACGGTCGCCACGTGATCCACGTTGATGTAGAGCCGCATCGTCACCGTCATTGCCCGGGGTTTGGCGAGAGATTAGCTTCGCTGGCCAACATATGCCAGGTGAGAGACTTGTGATCAAGCCGCGCTGCGTACTGTTCGCCGTCGTCCTCGCCGGGTGCGGCGGGGGCTCCACTCCCGCAACCGTGGCACCGAGCAATTCGGCCAAAGGCGCGGTCGAGAGCTTCATGCAAGCGGTTGCCGACAGCAATCTCACTCAGATGGCGAATTTCTGGGGCTCCACGGGAGGCCCGGCGGCCCGGACCAAACAGCCGCCGGACTACGAGCGGCGCATCGCCATCATGCGCGCCTATCTCCGCAACGAATCCCACCGCATCGTCTCGGACGCTCCCGACGGGGGTGAAGCGCGCCATTCGCTTCAGGTCGAGATCCGGCGACAGCTGTGCTCCTGGGTCGTCCCCTTCACGGCCATCAAGTTGGGCGATGGGACGTGGATCGTCAGCCAGGTGGACGTGACGGCGGCCGGAAACCCGGCGCAGGCGTGCGTTCCCGGCGCCCAAAAGGACACCAGCGGCCAGGAGTGAGCGGCGGGAACCTTCGGAACCGCCGGTTGTTATCTTATTCGGTCAGCTCGAGCAGAATGCCCGCGGTCGCCTTGGGGTGCAGGAAGGCGATCCGACGCCCTCCGGCCCCGGTCCGCGGAGTCTCGTCGATGAGGTGATAGCCGGCAGTGCGGCAGGCGGCCAGCGCCGCATCGAGGTCCGCAACCCGATAGCACACGTGGTGAATACCCGGGCCCCGTTTGGCCAGAAACCTGGCGATGGGACCATCGGCGTCGCGTGGGGCCAGCAACTCCACCTCGGAATCGCCGAACGGCAGGGAGACGATGACCGCGCCGTCGGCGATCTCCGGGGGATGCGGCTGGAGGCCAAGCACGTCGCGATAGAAGGCCAAGGCGGCGTCGATGTCCGGCACCGCGATCCCGACGTGAGCGATGTGGGGAAGATCCGCCAAGCGGCCCCTCCAAACGAATGCGCGAAGTGGTTTTAACCTTAGGAGAATAACATCATGGCCGCGACGAACCACCCGACCGTCCACGTCACCGACGCCTCGTTCGCGAGCGAGATCGAGCAGGCGAACGGCCTCGTCCTGGTAGACTTCTGGGCAACGTGGTGCGGTCCGTGCCAGATCGTGGCGCCGATTCTGGAGCAGCTCGCCGGCGAGTACGTCGGCCGGGCCAAAGTGACCAAGGTGGACGTGGACTCGAACCAGCGCACGGCCATGCGGTTCAACGTCCGCTCCATCCCCAGCATCCTGTTCTTCAAGAACGGGCAGCACGTGGACACCGTGATCGGTGCGGTGCCCAAGGCCACCCTGGAAGGGAAGATCAAGCAGCACCTCACCTGAGCAGTCGCGGGGCGGCGAGGCAGTCGCCCCGGCTGCCCCGCCCATGACCGGCACCCTCTACGTCGTAGCCACCCCGCTCGGCAATCTGGGCGACCTCGCCCCGCGGGCGGCCGAGGTCCTGCGGCAAGTCGCGGTGGTCGCGGCGGAGGACACCCGCCGGACCCGGGGACTGCTCAGCCATCTCGCGGCTTCCCCCACATTGATGAGCTTCCACGCCCACTCCGGCGAGCACCGGGTGGATACCCTCCTCGAGATCCTCGGCGACGGGCGCGACGTCGCGCTCGTCACCGATGCCGGCACCCCCGGGGTAAGCGACCCTGGCATGGACCTGGTGGCCGCGGCGCGCGAAGCGGGGTTCACGGTCGTGCCCATCCCCGGCCCGTCCGCCGTCGCGACCGCCCTGTCGGCCGCCGGACTTCCCGCCGATCGCTATCTCTTCGTCGGATTCCTCCCCCGGAAGGGAGCCGAGCGCACCAGGCTGCTGGCCCGTGCGGCGGCGGAGGAGTGGAGCGTCGTTCTCTTCGAAGCGCCGCCGAGGCTGGCGGCCCTGCTCCGCGACCTGGCGGCCGCGGCGGGCCCCGACCGGCGCGCGATGATCGCCCGCGAGCTCACCAAGCTGCACGAGGAGCTGCGGGCCGGCACTCTGGCCGAGCTGGCGGATTATTATTCGGAGACTCCCCCGAAGGGGGAGCTTACCATCGTGATGGAAGGGACCCGCACCCCCGCTGCCCCGCCGGACCGGACGGCGGAGGCGGTCGATGAGGCCACGGCGCTGTTGGCGGAAGGGCTCTCGCGGCGCGAGGTCGCCCGGCGGCTCACCAAGACCCTGGGGATGCCGCGCAACGACGCCTACCGACTGGTGATGGGACTGCCCTAGATGCTGCGTGCCTCGGCGTTGCTCCTGTCGGGTCTGGTCGTCACCGGTTCGGCCGCCGCGCAGGGGCCCGCCGCGACGCCGGCCGCCGGCGCGCTGATGACGATCGGCCGGCTGCACTACGATGGGGGAGGCGACTGGTACGCCAATCCCTCCAGCCTGCCCAATCTTCTTCGAGGCGATCAGAACCGGAACCGGTCTGCGGGTCGCTCTCCAGGAGCGGGTCGTCACGCTGCGGGACGACGACCTGTGGAACCTCCCCTATCTCTACATGACCGGGCACGGAAACGTCCGCTGGAGTGAGGACGACCTGGTCACGCTCCGACGCTATCTCCGGCAGGGCGGATTTCTTCATGCCGACGACAACTATGGCATGGACGTCTCGCTGCGGCGCGAGCTGGCGCGGCTATTTCCAGGCGAGAAGCTGGTCGAGGTGCCACTCGACCACCCGATCTATCGCCTGGTCTACGCATTCCCCAAGGGCATTCCGAAGATCCACGAGCACGACAAGAAACCCGCGCAGGGCTTCGGGATCTTCCTCGACCGCCGGTTGGTGGCCTTCTACTCCTACCAGACCGACCTCGGGGACGGCTGGGAAGATCCCGAGGTGCATCGCGACCCGCCCGCGAAACGCGAGGCGGCGCTGCGCATGGGCGTGAACCTCTTCGCCTACGCTGTGGGATACGGAGAATGAGCGGCGTCGCGACCAGCCGCGCGCTGCACCGGCTCTCCCGTCCGCTCCGGATCCGCGCCCGCGCCGGGTGGCTGGCCCTCGGACTGGGATCGTCAGCGCTTCTCCTCGGGGTCGCGGCCTGGTCGGTGCGCCTGGGATGGGTCGCGGCTCCGCAGTGGGTCCTGATCGCGTGGCTAGCGGTGAGCGTGGCGATGCTGGCCGTGGCGTACCTCGCTTGGAACGCGGTTGGTGCGCTTTCGCAGGCGCGGGTCGCGCGGCGGCTGGAAGAGCTCGGCGCCTGGCGGCGGGGCACGCTCACCGCACTCCTGGACCAGCCGGCGCCCGGCACCAGCGGCTCGCTCCTGGCGCAGGCCGACGCGGCGCAGGCGGGCGAGGTCGAGCGGCGTGGGGCCCAAGCGGCCGAGCCGATCGCGCGGCCGGTTCGGGTCATCGGCCTGAGCGGTCTGGCCGTGCTGCTGCTGGGGCTGGTCGCCTTCACTTCGGCGGGACCGGTTGGAGGATCCGCCGCGGCGCTCTGGCATCCGGCGCGCGCCTGGAGAGCGATGGTGGCTCCGGTTCGGCTCGCCGCGGACCGGAGCGTGGTGGATCGCGGGGACTCGGTCGGGTTCGCGGTCGAAGCCGTCGGACGGCGCCTCGCCACATTGTGGCTGCGGGCGCCGGGCGAGGAATGGCGCCCGCGCGCCGTCCGGCTGGATTCGACCGGGGCCGCCATGCTGTCGAGTGGCCCGCTCGCCAGCGACGTCTACGCCCGCCTGACCAGCGGCAGCCGGACTTCGGACACCGTGTTCGTCAGGGTCCGCCTGCCGGTGTTCCTCGGCGCGCTCACTGTCACCGCTCACTACCCCGCATACCTCGATCTCGAATCCGAGCCCGTCCCCACCGACGGCGACACGCTGCTCCTGCCCGCCGGGACGCGGCTGGAGACCAAGGGCGAGGCCACGGCGCCGCTGTCCTCCGCCGCGTGGGAGACGGGATCGCAGGAGCAGACACTGGAGGTGAACGGGGGCACGTTCTCGGGGGCCTTCGTTCCGCGCGCCTCGGGTGAGTACCGCCTCGTCCTCGCGAGCGCGAACGGCGCGGCCCTGGCCGGCGACACCGTCCGTCTCCCCGTGCGGGTCGTGGCCGACAGTGTCCCGGCAGTCGAAATCCCGGTGCCCGGCGCGGACACACTGGCGCCGCTGAGCCTCAAGGTGGCGCTGGTGGTAGACGCGAGGGACGACTACGGAATCACCTCCGTGGCGGTCGTGAGCCGCCGGATCAGCCGTCTCGGCACGGTGGACTCCGCCCGCCGCGATACCCTCGCCGTTCCTCGCGAGCGCCCCGACCGCGCGATCCTCACCCACATCCTCGATCTCAACCGCCGAGGGCTGCTGCCCGGCGACACGGTGCGCTACCACGCGGTGGCGACGGACAACACGCCGCAGCGGCAAGCCGGCCGCTCGCGGGAGTTCGTGTTGCGACTCCCCACGATGAGCGAGGTTCGCGCGGCAGAGCGGGTCGCCTCGGAGGACGTGAGCAGTCAGCTCGATTCGATCACGGCAAGCAGCCGCCGGCTCGAGCGGCTGACGGAGGACCTCGCCCGCGAGCGACCGCGCGCCGGCTCGACCGGAGACCGGGGCGAGGAGGCGCTGTCCTTCGAGCGGTCGAAGCGGGCGGAAGCCGTGGCGAAAGGCCAGCAGGAGCTCTTCCGGCAGGCCGAAGAGCTGAAGCAGTCGCTCGAGGCGCTGCGGCAGAGCGCCGAGGCGGCCGGCATAGGGGACTCGGCGTGGCAGCGGCAGCTCCAGGAGATCCGGGAGCAACTGGAGCGGGCGCTCTCGCCGGAGCTGCGCGAGCGCCTGGCCGCGCTGCAGCGTGCGCTCCAGAACCTGGACGCGGAGCAGGCCAAGGAAGCGCTCGAGCGCCTGGCCGAGGCACAGCGGGAGATGCGCGAGACGCTGGAGCGCAGCCGGGAGCTGTTCAAGCGCGCCGCGATGGAAGGCCACCTGGCCAATCTCACCCAGGAAACCCGTGAGCTGTCGCGGGAGCAGCGCCAGTGGAACGAGCAGGTTCGTGCCGCCGACAGCTCGCGCGCTGCGGCGGCGGAGCGCGAGCTGGCGGCGCGCACCGACTCTCTCTCGAAGGGTCTCGAGCGGCTGGGCAAGCAGATGGAGGGCGAGGCGGCGCAGGAACAGATCGAGTCCGCCGCCCAGCAGGCCCAGCAGGCAACCGGGGAGATGAGCCAGGCGGCCCGCTCCGCGCAGCAGGGCCGGCGCGATCCCGCCAAGGAGCAGGGCGAGAGGGCCGCCAAGCTGCTGGAGCCGGTCGGCGACCAGCTCCAGCGCCAGCGTGAGCAGATGCAGCAGCAGTGGCGGGAGGAGGTCGTCGAGGCGATCGACCAGGCGCTCGCCGAGACCGGACGCCTGGCCGAGCGCCAGCTCGCCGTCCAGGACGCCCTCCGGAGCGGCGCCGAGGCGGGAGCGCAACTCCGGGCGGAGCAGGGCGCGATCGAGGAGGGTGTCCAGCGCCTGCTCGAGCAGGTCCGCAAGACGGCGGGGAAGAACGCCCTGGTGCCGGCGCAGATCGGCGGCGCGCTGGGAGGCGCGCAGCTGCAGATGCAGAAGACGCGCGAGGCGATCGCCTCGGCGGTGCCCAATGTCCGGGAAGGCGTGGAGCAGGCCGGCGGAGCGGTGGACGCGCTCAACGTGGCGGCGCACCAGCTGCTGCGCGCGCGGGGAGATGTCTCGGGCGCGTCCTCGGGGTCGGGCCTCGCCGAGGCGATCGAGCGGATGGCGGAGCTGGCGAAGCAGCAGGGCGGGCTCGGACAGCAGGCCGCCGGCATGCTGCCGATGGCGGGATCCGCTGGCATCCAGCAGGAGCTCCGCAGGATCGCCAACCAGCAGCGGGCGCTGGCCGAGGAGCTTCAGCGGATGCAGGGACAGGGAAACATGCCAGGCGCCGGGGAGCTGGCCGAAGAAGCGAACGAGCTGGCGCGCCGACTCGACGCGGGGCGGCTCGACCGCCAGGTGGTCGAGCGGCAGGAGCGGCTTTTCCGTCGGATGCTCGATGCCGGCCGTACGCTTCAAGGAAAAGAGGAGGACGACCAGAAGGAGCGGCAGAGCACCACCGCGGCCGACGACAGCGTGAGGCTCCCGCCCGCGCTTCGCGCCCGTCTGACCGACGACGCCGGTCGGCTCCGGGTACCGACCTGGGACGAGCTCCAGCGACTCTCGCCGGAGGAGCGCAGGCTGGTGGTAGATTACTTCCGCCGCCTGTCCGAGTCCCCCGCGAGGTAAGCCGATGCATCTCATCCGTCTCGATCGTCTCTCGTTGGCGCTGATCGCGCTCTGGGCCGGGCCCGGTGTGCTGGCCGCGTCAGGCCACGATGGCGCGAGCGTTCGAGCTGGAGCGGCGCGGCAACTATGAGTCGGCGGCGGCGGAGTATCGCGGGGTTCTGGCCCGGGCCCCGGCCGACGCCTCCGCCCTGCTGGGCCTCGAGCGGGTGCTGCTGCCGCTCAATCGCAGCGCCGAGGTCGTGCCCGCGATTCGGGCGGCACTGGCGGTGAGCCCGTCGAATCCGGCCCTGTACGGAATCGCGCTCCGAGCCTGGGGAGCGGCGGATCAGCCGGACAGCATGCGCGCCGTGGCGGAGCGCTGGGCGCGGATTGCGCCTCAGGACGAGGCCCCATACCGGGAGTGGGGCGCGGCCGCCCTCGCCGTCCGTCACCGGGAGGGGGCAGTCGAAGCGTATCGGCTGGGGCGCGAGCGCCTGGCGCGAGATGATGTGCTGGCCGCCGAAATGGCCCAGCTGGCCGTAACCGATGGCGACTATGCCACTGCGGCCCGCGAATGGCTGCCCGCGGTGCGCCGGTTGCCCGGCTATCGGGTCACCGCCGTGGCGACACTGGGCCACGCACCCTTGTCCAAGCGCCCGGAGATCCTGCGAATCCTCACGGCCGAGTCCGACTTCACCGCGCGACGGCTGGAATCGGAGCTCCGGGTGAAGTGGGGCGACCCGATCGGGGGATTGGCGGCGCTCGAATCCGGGCTGCCGCAGGCTCGGGTTCAAGGCCTCGAGGCTCTGCGCAGCCTGGTGGAGCAGCTGCGGACGCAGCGCACCCGCGACGCTCTGCTGGCGCAAGGGCGAGCGCTCGAGGCAATCGCCTCGCGTCTGCCCGAAAGCCAGGCGGCAAGGACTCGGCTAGAGGCGGCACAAGCCTATTCAGCGGCCGGCGACCGCGACGCCGCCCGTCGCATGCTCTCCGGACTGGCGGACGACCGGTCGGCTCCCGGGGCGGTCTCCTCCGGCGCGGCGACGGCGCTCGTCACCGTGCTCATCGGGGAGGGCAAGCTGGGTGAGGCGGCCCGGCGTCTCACCGAGCTTCGGCCTCAGCTGAGCGGAGAGGAGCGGGCGGAGCTCTCGCACGCCCTGGTCGGGGCCTACATCCGTCTGGGCGAGCTCGACCGCGCGGACTCGGTCCTGGGCCGGGACAGCACGATCGAAGGATTCGCGCTGGCCGGTCGCATCAGGCTTTACCGCGGAGACCTGGACGGCGCGGTGGAGAGCTTCAAGGAAGCCGGTCCCTATGCGGGCGACCGCGCCGACGCCACTCGGCGCACGGTGCTGCTCGCGCTGTTGCAGCCGATCGAGGCCGACACCCTGCGGGCGCTGGGTGCCGCACTGCTCCGGCTGGAGCAAGGAGACACCACCCGCGCCATCGCCGAGCTCGAGAGCGTCGCGAGCGAGCTTCCGCCGGCCAAGGGTGGCGCGGAGCTGCGACTGCTGGCGGGACGGCTCGCGGCGGCAAAGGGCGACCCCGCGCTGGCCGAGCGGCTGTACCGCGAGGCGGCGTCGAACGAGGCGCCGGCCACCGGACCCGCGGCGGAGCTGGCGCTGGCGGAACTGCTGCTGGGCGCCCGGCGCAACGCCGAGGCCGTCGAGCGGCTGGAGCATCTCATCCTGACCTATCCCGAGAGCGCGCTGGTCCCGCAGGCACGGCGGGCGCTCGACGTGGCGCGCGGCGCGGTGCCCCGGACATGAAGCGCCGGGAGTTCGTGGCCCGCACCTCCGCGGGGTTGGTCGCGCTGACACCGGGCCTGTCGCGGCTGCCGCTGCCGAGGCGAGCCGCGCCCTGGCTGCTGGTGCCGATGGACGACGCCCAGTCGGACCATCTCAAGGCGTACGGGCTGGCGTTTCGGCTGCTCGAGCGCGGTGGGAAGGCGGAGTGGTTCCTGAACTACCGCGGAGGCGCGTTCCTCATGCCGGCCGACGGGGCTACCAGCCGCGACGCGGCGCTTGCGGGCGTCACCACGGAGCCGATAGACGACGGGCGGCTGGTCGAGGTCCGGGGCGAGATCCAGAACGGGAACATGGATGCCGTCCCCTTGGAGAAGGCCCCCAAGGTCGCGGTGTACGCCCCGCCCAACGCCGCTCCGTGGGACGACGCGGTCACGATGGCGCTCAACTACGCCGGGATCAAGTTCGAGAAGATCTGGGACCCGGAAGTCGTGGGGCAGGGGCTCCGGAGCTACGACTGGCTGCATCTTCACCACGAGGACTTCACCGGCCAGTACTCGAAGTTCTTCCTCAATTACGCCGGGGCGCCCTGGCTGGTGGAGATGGTGGAGCAGAACCGCACCATGGCGCGCTCGCTGGGGTATTCGTCGGTGCCCGCGGAGAAGCGGGCCGTAGCGCTGGCCATCGGCGAGTATGTGGAGCGCGGCGGGTTTCTGTTCGCGATGTGTACGGCGACGGAAACGCTCGACTTGGCGCTGGCCGCCGACGGGGTGGACATCGCGGCCGCGTATGCCGACGGCTCCCCGATGGACCCCGATGCCACGGCCGGCATGCGGTGGGAACGCTCGCTGGCGTTTCAGGGCGCCCGGCTCGAGCTCAGCCCGACGATGCCGGTCTACTCCGACATCGACGGGCACCAGGTGAACTCGCCCGATCGACGCCAGCCGCTGGGGTCGTTCACGCTCTTCAACTTCAGCGCCAAGATCGATCCGGTCGCCACCATGCTGGTGCAGAACCACCGTCAGGTGATCCCGGACTTCTACGGACTCACCACCAGCTTTTCCCGGAATCGGCTCAAGCCGGGCGTGACGATCCTGGCGGAAGAGACCGGCGCCCCCTGGGTGAAGTACGTCCACGGCGAGCGGGGGCAGGGGACCTGGACCTTCTTCGGGGGACACGATCCGGAAGATCCGCAGCATCAGATCGGCGACGCCCCGACCGACCTGTCCCTGCACCCGCATTCCCCGGGCTACCGGTTGATCCTCAACAACGTGCTGTTCCCGGCGGCGAAAAAGAAAGAACTCAAGACTTGAGCGAGCGCATCGCCCCGGGTATCCGGGCCCTCCTCGCCGGTGAGATCGCCGCAGCGGGGGGACGTGAGGTGTCCTTTGTCGCGGAGGTGGATCGCGACGGCGTCGTGACCGGGGCGCGGGTGGTGGCGCGTGGCACCGTGGACATGGTGCTGGCGCTGCCGGGCACCGCCCGGCGGGGCGAGATGCTGCTCCACAATCACCCGAGCGGGCACCTAGCTCCCTCCCCAGCGGACCTGAACGTCGCCGCCCGGCTGCACGACGGCGGCGTGGGCTTCGGCATCATCGACAACGGGGCGACCGACATCTATATCGTCGTGGAGGTCCCCCGCGACCGCGTGATCGCGCGGATCGATCCCTTCGACGTGATCGACACCCTGGGCGAGCGCGGGCCCATCGCCGCGCATCTCGGCCAGTACGAGGATCGCCGCAGTCAGCGCGACATGGCCGCCTACATCGCCGACGGGTACAACGACGGAGGCATCCAGCTCCTGGAGGCGGGCACCGGGGTGGGGAAGTCCTTCGCCTATCTGGTGCCGGCGCTGGCCTGGGCGCGGACCAACCAGGAGCGGACGGTCGTCAGCACCAACACGATCAACCTCCAGGAGCAGCTGGTCGGGAAGGACCTGCCGCTGCTGCGCGAGGCGCTGTCCACTCAGGACTACGTGCCGAGCTTCGCGCTGCTCAAGGGCTGGCGCAACTATCTCTGCCTGGCGCGACTGAACCAGGCAGTCGGATCCCAGCGCACCTTGCTGGAACAAGACAAGCTCGACGAGCTCATCGCCCTGGCGGAATGGTCCGGCCACACGGGGGACGGGACCCTGAGCGACCTCCCCGTGACGCCGACGCCCGAGGTGTGGGACGAGGTGAGCGCGGAGGCGGACCTGTGCCCCCGACTCAAGTGTCCGCATTTCGACCGCTGCTTCCTCTTCCGGGCGCGCCGTCGGGCGGCCGAGGCGGACGTGGTGGTGGTGAACCACCACCTGCTCGCCGCCGACCTCTCGGTGCGGCGGGCGCAGGACAACTGGGAGGACGCCGCGGTCCTCCCGCCCTACAAGCGTCTGGTCCTGGACGAGGCGCATCACCTCGAGGAGGTCGCTGCGGGCCACCTCGGCGTGCAGGTCACCAGCCGGTCGGTGCGGCGGCTGCTGTCACGGTTCGAGCGGAACGGCCGCGGGCTCGCCCCGACGTTGTCGCACGAGCTGGCGGCCAGGGGCGATCCGCCGAGCCGGGAGAGTCTCGAGGTGCTGCAACAGCGGCTCTTCCCCGCGCTGACCGATGCCCGCCGCGCGAGCGACGCCCTGTTCCTTCGGTTGTACGAGCGCCTGGCGGAGGCCCCGGGCGGGCAACTCCGGCTGAGCGACGACTTCGCCGTGGACCGGATCTGGGACGAGGGACTCGGCTTCGATCTGGACGCGTCGCTCACGGCGTTTCGGGCACTGCGCGAGAGCGTGGAGACGGTCGCCGATCGGCTCGCTCAGACCGACGACACGGAGCGCCGGGGACAGCTCCTGCTGGAGCTGCGTGGCGCGCTTCGGCGGCTCGACGCGGTGTCGGACGGACTCAACCGAACCCTCCGGCCGGGCCCTGGCGGTCCGCCCACGGTCCGCTGGATGGAGCGGACGACGCGCGGGCAAACCGTCCAACTGTCGGCGGTCCCCCTGGACCTCGCCCCTATGCTGCGCGAGCTCCTCTTCGACCGCCTGGACACCGTGGTTCTCACCAGCGCGACGCTGGCCGCGAGCGGCGAGTTCGAATTTCTAGAGGGGCGCTTGGGGTTGGGCGGCGAGGGGTCGCCGGTGACCGAGCGCCAGATCTTCTCCTCGCCGTTCGACTATCCGTCGCAGTGCCTCTTCGGCGTCCCGACGGATCTGCCGGAGCCCCGGGAGGACGAGATCGGCCACGGCGCGGCGGTGGTCCAGATCGTGACCGACCTGGCGTATGCCTCGGACGGCGGGATGTTCGTGTTGTTCACCAGTCACGCTTCGCTCCGGCGGGCCGCGACGGAGCTTCGGATGGCTCTGGGAACCCGTTGGCCTCTCCTGGTCCAAGGAGAGGCGCCCCGCGACGTCCTGCTGCGGCGGTTTCGCCAGGCGGAGAACGCGATTCTCCTCGGCACGGATTCATTCTGGGAGGGGGTGGACGTGCCGGGACGCGCGCTCCGCGCCCTGGTAATCAACAAGCTACCTTTCAAGGTCCCATCGGAGCCGCTCACCGCGGCACGACTGGAGCGGCTCGCCGAGGAGGGGATGGACGGCTTTTACCACTACTTGCTTCCTCACGCGGCCCTCAAGCTCAAGCAGGGATTCGGCCGGCTGATCCGCAGCCGGACGGATCTTGGCGTCGTCGTGCTGCTCGACAGCCGGGCGGTCACCAAGCGATACGGTCCCATGCTGCTGGACGGGCTTCCTCCAGCGGAACAGGTCATCGGCTCCTGGGCGCAGGTGCGCACCAAGTGCGAGGACTTCTTCGCCCGGTACGGCATCGGAGCCATCGTATGACGGTCCTTCGCCCGTCCAAGATCATCGGGATCGGACGCAACTATGTCGCGCACGCGAAGGAGCTGGGCAACGAAATGCCGGCGATCCCGATCATCTTCTTCAAACCGCCCACCTCGCTCATCGGGAACGGTGACGCTATCCGGCTTCCGCGCGTCTCCCAGAGGGTGGAGTTCGAGGCGGAGATCGGCGTGGTGATCGGGTCACGGGCCAGGAACCTGAACCCGGCCGAGGCGGTGCGCGCCATCGCGGGCTACACCTGCGTCAACGACGTCACCTGCCGCGACCTCCAGAAGGTGGACGGCCAGTGGGGCCGGGCAAAGGGATTCGATACCTTCTGCCCGATGGGGCCCCGCGTGGCGCAGGGGCTCGATTGGCGCGACCTCGAGCTTCTCTGCCGGGTGAACGGGGTGGAGCGCCAGCATGCCAGGGCCACCGACATGCACTTTCCGATCCCCGACCTGGTGTCGTTCCTGAGCGGCATCATGACGCTCGAGCCCGGCGATCTCATTGCCACCGGCACGCCGGCCGGTACCGGGCCGTTGAAGGATGGCGATCGGATCGAGATCGAGATCCCCGGGGTCGGCGTGCTCTCCAACCCAGTGAAGGGCGACTCGCAATGATCGAAATCAGCGCCCGGGTGAAATCCCTCCCGGGCTACCCGCTCGCCGAGATCCCGACCATCAAGCGCAGGCTCATCGAGTCCGGCGTGGACGTGATCGATCTCGGCGCGGGCGACAACGACACGCCCCCACCGGCGATCGCGGTGAGCGCGATGACCGAGGCGCTCGCCGATCCAGCGTACAGCAAGTACGGGTTCCAGCAGGGGCTTCCGGCCTTTCGCCAGGCGGCGAGTCGCTGGATCGAGGCGCGCTTCGGCAAGCGGTTCGACCCGGTCACCGAGATTCTTCCACTGATCGGCTCGAAGGACGGGTTGGCGCATCTGCCGTTCGCGGTGGTGAATCCCGGCGATGCCACGATCGTTCCCGAGCCGGGCTACCAGGCCTACCTGGGAGGCTCCCTCCTCGCGGGCGCGGAGGCATACGTCGCTCCGCTGCGGCAGGAGCACGACTTTCTGCTGGAGCTGGAGCGGATCCCCGAGGCGGTGCTGCGGCGGGCCAAGCTGGCGTTCGTCAATTACCCGAACAATCCCACGGCCGCCGTGGCCACCATGGAGTATTTGGAGCGGACGGTGGCGGTGTGCCGGCGCCACGGAATTCTCCTGGCGTACGACAACGCCTACTGCGACCTGACGTTCGACGGCTACCGGGCGCCCACCATCTTCGAGATCGCGGGCGCCGCGGACGTCGCGCTGGAGTTCTTCTCCCTCTCCAAGAGCTTCTCGATGACCGGCTGGCGGCTGGGTTTCGTCGCGGGCCGGCCCGAGCTGATCGGCGCCCTCACGCGGGTGAAGTCGTACACCGACACCGGCCCGTTCCTGGCCGTGCAGAAGGCCGGAGCGGCGGTGTTAGATCGGGCCGAAGAGGTGGTCGCGCCGATCCGGGAGGAGCTGAAGCGGCGGCGGGATGCGGCGGTGCCCGCACTGCGGGATGCCGGCTTCGCGCTGGAATCGCCCAAGGCGGCGATGTACCTGTGGGTCGCGCTACCGGCCGGGGTTCCTTCCGCCGAATTCGCCCGCCGGGCACTGGAGGAGACCGGGGCGCTGGTCCTGCCAGGGAGCGCGTTCGGTCCGGCGGGCGAAGGGTACTTCAGGATCGCGCTCACGGTTGGCCCGGACCGGTTGAAGGAGGCGGCGAAGCGACTGGGTGGCATCCTCGCGGCGACCCGACGAGGGGAGCTTGCGACCTCCGCCTGACCTCGAGCGCCTCCGCCGCCGGAGCAGGTGGCCGTGGCTCGCGATCGCGGTCAGCGCCGCCGCGCACGCGGTCCTGCTCGTGTTCGGGTCCATCGAAGGACGCCCGCCGGACATCCCCACCCGGCCTTCGCGGCTCGTTGTGCTGGCCCCGCCGGCCGAGGGCCCACGGGAAGTGCCGATGCCGTACCGCGAGGGGAGGAGGGCGGATGGGCAGACCGGCCGGGGAGTGGCCCCCACGCCGGCCCCGCCCCGGCGGGACCCGGAGCCTCCGATCGTGGTACACCAGCCGCCCCAGCCGGTCGACACGGGCATCACGCCGGCCGTCCGGCGCCGACCGGCCGCTATCGGCAGGATCGGGCCGGACCTGGCGGCAGGACGGCTCTGGGTTCGGCCGCTCCCGCTGCCCCCCAAAGAGCTGGCGGGGCGGTTGACCCGGAAGACGCATGCCGAGCTGGTGGACAGCGCCGTCACCGCGATCGTGCAGGGCTATCTCGACTCCATTGCGGCCGATCCCTCGTCACGACGTGCAGGGCTGCCGAGCTGGACCACCAACGTGGCGGGTGCCAAGTTCGGGCTCGATTCGTCCAACATCTACATCGCCGGGCTCAAGATCCCCGCGGCGGTCCTGGCCCTGATGTCGATACCCGGCGGGAACATCGACCAGAACCGGGCCTACAATCATCTGATGTCGATGCGGGCCGATCTCCAATACGCCGCGCAGCGGTCGCAGAACCTGCAGGAGTTCAAGAACATGATCCGTGACATGCGGCTCAGGAAGGAACGGGAGGAGGAGTTCAAGCGGAATCAGCGCACCGCGCCACCTCCCGAGACGCCGCCCACCCCGTGATCACATGAAGCTGGTGGACACCGAGGAGACCGTGGTGCTGGTGACCGGCGCGTCGATCACGGCGGAGGAGCGAGATCGCCCGCTCGCCTATCTCCTGAAGGCCGAGATCGATCGCCGCGGCGCGGGGCACGCCTACCGGCGCGCGGTAGTCGTGGCCGACATCTGGTACATGGAGAATCGGATCTTCCACCTGAATCCCACGGTCACGATCGGGGGCCCCGGCGCGAACGGCGTTGCGCAGGAGCTGTCGGAGACCTTGCCCACGGTGTATAACGGGGCCGATCAGGTGTTCATCCAGGCGGACTTCGAGGGCGACGTGAAGCGCGCCGCCCTCTGGGGCGCCAACGCGGCCGCTACCGCGATGGCGGTGGAAATCTTCGCGACGCAAGGACTGCTGGACGACCTGCTGGGAAGGATCTGGAGATTTCGCTCGGGGGTGTTCGTGTAGGGCCCGCCCCTACAAGCCCAGCAGATCCGCCAGCGCCCGGTCCACCACCTCCGATGTCTTCCCGTCGATGATCTTCCGCAGCAGATCCACCGCCTCCAGCGGCAGGCTGTCGGGGTGCAGCCGGTCCCGCTCGTAGCGGACGATGTGGCCAAGGGGAATCGGCGCCACTCGGGGCTCCTCCTCCTCCTCCTCTTCTTCCTCCGACTCCTCCAGCGAAGCCTCGTACGACGACCCGGGCACGCTCGCCGCCCAGGGCTCCTCGGGCTCATCCTCTTCCTCGGGCAGCGGCACCATGGCGTAGAGCTGGCATTGCACGCCGGGCGGGGCCGCGCGCGCCACCAGTACCACTTGCACCGGATCGTCGAAGATCCCGTACTCGTGGATCTGCGCCCATGCCTCCGGCGGCATCACCGAGCGTGCGACGAGACGGCCGTTTCGGTAGCTGCCCATGCAGACCATCCCGTCGGGCACGCGCTGGTCGTCCACCAGCCCGACCGTCAGCTGTACCGGGTCTTCGGTGGTGGCGATGGCGGCGGGCGTGGGCCCGCCGCCGTTCGATTCCGGCTCGATCGGCTCAGTCGTCATGCAGAATCAGTAGGGTGGTCACGCGTGGGTGGCAAGTAACCCCTGGCACTCAATCGGGCGGCAGGATCTCGCCATCCTCGCGGAAGCGCGCGGCGGACTCCCCGAAGTCCTCGCGGGAGAGGGCCCGCATCAACTCCAGCGCGGCGCCGTCGTGGTCCGGGGCGGGACCTCGTGTTGGCAGCTGCACCATGGGAACGAAGCGCAGCCGGCGCCAGGCGAGGTCGGGACCCACCTCGAGCTGAAGCACGCCCGTCAGGCCGAGAGGTCCAGCGAGGTTGAACCCGCGGTAGGTCAGGAAATTCCCCAACGAGTACGCGATCGGGTTCCCCCGGTAGAACTCGATCCCGCGCAGCACGTGCGGTCCGTGGCCGACCACGGCATCGGCCCCGGCGTCGATCACCGCCCGGGCCCAGGCTCTCAGATCACCCCTCGGCTCACTGCCGAGGGACTCCGCGGCCTCCGGCACGTGCAGCGCCTTCGACCCCTCGGCGCCGCCATGGAAGGTGACCACCAGGAGGTCGACGAGATCCCGGACCGAGTCCACCACGGCCGCGCTGCGCGTGATGTCCAGCAGGTCGTAGGCGTAGGGATACGTGGTGAAACCCACCAGGCCCACCACGGTCAGACTGTCGCCCCGCTGGACCGAGTCGACTGCGATCTGTCCGATCGGCCCGTATGTTCCGAGGCCGAGCGAGTCGAAGATCCGGACGGTGGCCGTTCTCGCCTCGTCCCCGAAATCGTTTGCGTGATTGTTGGCGAGGTTGAGGTGGGTGAACCCGCCCTCGGCCAACCGCGGCGCCAGCGAGGTCGGGGTCAGGAAGGCGTAACACATGCGCGGAGGGTCGGCTTGGCGCTTCGGCTTCACCGGCTTTGGCGCCGGCTTCGGCTCCGGCTTCGGAGGTGCGGTGTCGGCGAGGGTCACGTGCCTGCCCTGGCGGCCGCACTTGTAGGTGGTACCGCTGTCGCCGAGCACACCCTCGAAGTTGCCGACGACCAGGTCGCCTGTCAGCGCTTCACGTGAGGCGTCGAGCAGCCCGCGGCCCTGTTCCGGCGGCATACCTCCGGGGACCGTGAGGGTCCCGAGGTTGATGTCGCCGGTGAAGGCGAGACGAACCGGCGCGAGCAGACGGGGCGGAGGCGGCTGATTGACCGGCAGCGGGGGCCGCGCTTCGGGCGGCAGGGCGCGGTCGGGAGAGGGCACCGGTGCGGGTGGAGCGGGCGGTGTCTTGGCGCATGCCCCGAGCGCCGACACTAGCAGAATCAGCCCGAGCCGGGCCTTCATCACGTGGAGGATCCGCTCCCTCGCTCGCGATCCGCCACCTCACGCAGGCGCGCGAGGCTCCGCTCGGGACCCACCACCTCGAGCAGCTCGTTCACCGGCTCGGAGACGGTGGATCCGGTCAGGGCGACCCGGATCGGCTGCATCGCATCACCCAGCTTGAGACCGTTCGACTCCGCCATTCCCTTGAGGGAAGCGAGCAGCCGCTCCGCGGTCCAGGCTCCGTTGCGGAGCGGCTCGAGGGCCTGGACCGCCCGCTCCAGGTTGGTCGAGAAGCCCGGCCCCATCTTCCGAATCAGCGCCAGGCCCTTCTCGTCGAGCTTCGAGCGCGACGGATCGAGCCGGACCGCCACCTGATCGGCCACGTGAAGAATGGTTCGCGAGCGAGCCTTCACCGAGTCGATCAGCGGCCGGAGGTCGCGGCCGTCGTCGGAGACGCCCATCTGCTCCAGGCGTCGCCGGACGGCCGGGAGCAGCTCCTCCGCCGGCAACGCGCTCAGATACTGCCCGTTCATCCACTCCAGCTTGGTCGTGTCGAAGACGGCGGCCTTCTTCTGGATGCCCTCCAGGGTGAAGAGCGCGATCATCTCCTCCTCGGGCACGATCTCCCGATCGCCGCCCGGCGACCAGCCGAGCAGCGCGAGAAAATTCCGCATCGCCGGGGCCAGGATGCCCTGGTCCTGGTAGTCGCCGACCGCGGTGGCGCCGTGCCGCTTGGAGAGCTTCTTGCCGTCGTTGCCCAGAATCATGGGCACGTGGGCGAAGACCGGGAGCTGGTGGCCCAGCGCCCGGTACAGCGCGATCTGCTTCGGGGTGTTGGAGATGTGGTCGTCGCCGCGAATCACGTGGGTGATGTCCATCGCGATGTCGTCGCTCACCACCGCCATGTTGTAGATGGCGGAGTCGTCGCTCCGGAGGATGACGAAGTCGTCGAGATCACGGCCCTGGAAGCTGATTCGCCCGTGCACCGCATCGTCCCAGGCGATCTCCTCGTCGCCCACCAGGAACCGGATGGTGGACGGCATCCCGGCGGCGCGACGGCGGTCCACCTCCTCGCGCGGCAAGCCGGTAGCACCGCCGGTCATAGCGGAAGGCCTGGCCCGCGCTCTCCGCCTCCTTCCGCTGGGCGTCCAGCTCCTCGCGGGTGCAGAAGCAGCGGTACGCCTTGCCCTCGGCGACGAGTCGCTCGGCGTCGGCCTTGTGGCGGGGCCCGTACTCGCCCTGGAAGAAAGGGCCCTTCGTCCCACTGGATCCCGAGCCAGCCTAGACCGTCGAGAATGACCTGGGTGTGGGCCTCGGTGCTGCGCTCGCGGTCGGTGTCCTCGATCCGGAGGACCAGCGTGCCGCCGGTGTGGCGGGCGAAGAGCCAGTTGAACAGCGCGGTGCGGGCGCCGCCCACGTGGAGGTAGCCGGTGGGCGATGGGGCGAAGCGGACGCGGGGATGGGCCATGGACCTTGCGGGAATCTCACGGAGCGGGAGGGATTCGAACCCTCGATAGAGGTTGACCCCCTATGCCGGTTTAGCAAACCGGTGCCTTCAGCCACTCGGCCACCACTCCAGCGAGGCGGTAAATTCGCCAGTTAGCGGGGGATAACAAATACCGAACCGAACCAGGTGGCCCAGGCCATGGCCAATATTGCTGAGGACGAAGTAACTCCGCGGTAGGCGCCCGATTGCTCGATCGCCAAGAATCGGCAGGCGTCTCGACCACGCACAGTTGACTGCGATCACGTTTTCGTTGCCACAAAACCGGCACAGGGCTCCTCGGTCAACATGCGGCAGCGCTCGCAATTGCGGATCGAGCGCAAGGCGCGCTGAGTGTCGCCGCGAGTCGTCCGCCGGCCTCGCTATCCTTGTCGAGCAGGTGGAACGCCATCCGCTGAGCGGTCTTCGACCCACGCCCGGCAGGCATTGGAAAGCCTCGATGAGCTGGTTCAGCAGCGGCGAGTAAACGTCGGACACGTCGTTAGAACGGCAACTTCAGTCCGGCCGGCAGTCCCGAGACCGCCGGTAACCGAGGACACTTCTGTTGAACGGTCTGCTCGACCTTGCTGTTTGCGTCGTTGAACGCGGCAGCGACGAGGTCCTCGAGCATCTCCTTGTCGTCCTTCAGCACGCTTGCTCGATCGTGACGCGCCGCACCTCGTGCTTGCAAGTGACGACGACCTTGACCATGCCGCCGCCCGGGCGACGCCCTCGACCTCGGTGGCCGCGAGCTCGTCTCTGGGCCTTTTGCATGTTGGCCTGCATTTCCTGCGCTTGCCGCATCAGCTGGCTCAAACCCTTCATCGGTTACCTCTGCGCTTCGCGTTGGCAAATCTGCTCATGGTCACTTACTCGAACGGATGCTGTCCGGCTCGAGCGTTGCGTCGAACGCAGCCTGCAAGGCCTTGACGTTCGGATCCGATTCGATCGTTTCGCGTGCCTCGCGGGCACGCGCACTCTCGTTGCTGCGGCGCAGCTCTGCCGGCGTCGGACGCGACGGCTGACCAACAGTGATCGAGAGCCTCAGGTCGCGGCCGTGCTGCTCGCGCAGCGCCGCTTCGAGACGCGTGCGTAGCGCTGAGTGTTCAAGTGCTCCTTGTCGGCGGCACGACGAGCTGCCAAGCGCCGCCGGTGTTCGCCCGAGATCGCAACAATCGGCTAATTGGCGCGCCGGCCCGCGTAGATCGAGCGATTGCACGACGGCAGCCCACTCGGGCGCCGCGGGCGCAACGCCGCTCGCTTTTCGTCGGGTCGCTGTCCGCAGTGCGATCGACCGTCGGCGGCGGTTTGGCTCGGCTTGCGACACCGCTTGCGCAGCGCGCGGCGGCGCGTCGGGCGGCGCAACCACTACGGTTCGCGCGGGCTGGCCCGTCACGACCGCCGTCTCGGCGGCGGGCGAAATGCCAGCATGCGCAGCAGCGTCATTTCGAAACCCATGCGCGGCTCACGGCCAATCGGCAAGTCTCTGCGACCGTGCAGCGCGATCTGATAATAGAGCTGCGCATCCTCCGGCGAAAATTGCGCTACGAACGGCATCACGGCCGCGAACTCTTCGTCGTCGACTCGCCCGCCGACGAGTTGCAACACGGCGATCCGCTGCAATGCTTCGAGCAGCTCGTCGAGCACGGCCGCGTAGTCGGCGCGCGCTTTCGTCGAGCTTCTCAACCTCGGCCAGCAGCGCCGCACCGTCGTGCTTCGCCAACGCCGCAAGCAGCCGCAGCACATGATCTCGATCGATGCTCCCGAGCATCTCCGCAACCAGCGGCCCTTCCACTTGCCGCCGCCAAAGGCAATGCTTTGATCTAGGAGGCTGAGCCCGTCGCGCATACTGCCCGCGGCGGCGCGCCATCGCCTTCACACCGGGCGTGTCGAAGTCGATGCCTTCTGCGCGGCAGATCTTTTCGAGTTGCGCCTGGACCTGCGCCACCGTGAGGGTTTCAAGTTGAATTGCAGTGGTCGGCCAGCACCTTCACCAGCAGCTTCTGCGGGTCCGTCGTCGCCAATAGGAACTTGACGTGCGGCGGAGGCTCTTCGAGCGTCTTTAAGAGTGCGTTGAACGAGTGGTTCGAGAGCATGTGCACCTCGTCGATGAGGTACACCTTGAACCGGCCCCGTGTCGGCGCGTACTGAACGTTATCGAGCAACTCGCGCGTATCGTCGACCTTCGTGCGGGGAGGGCAGCATCGACCTCGATGAGATCGACGAACCTTCCTTCATCGATGGCCTTGCAGGCGGAGCATACGCCGCACGGCTCCGCGACGATCCCTGTCTCACAGTTCAGCGCCTTCGCGAGCAGCCGGCCCGGCTACTGTCGTCTTGCCGATACCGCGCGTGCCGGTAAAGAGATACGCGTGGTGCAGGCGATCGTTGGCAAGTGAATTGGCGAGTGCCTGAACGACGTGCGGCTGGCCGACGAGCTCCTCAAAGCGCCGCGGCCGCCACTTGCGGGCCAATACCG